>JACJWA010000001.1 GCA_020637395.1 Calditrichota bacterium
TGAAATACAATACAACTTCTGACCTTCCAACTGACGAGGAAGATTGGCCAGATTATGTTCACTATGACGTGTTCACACAGATACTGGATGACGAATACAACTGTGCGAATACAAGGGCACTTCGTCCGCGCGATTCTGCCGACTGGCCAACAAATTGGTAACACTAGATAAAGCTTTGGAAAAACAAATGAATAAGATTTCAGTAAGAAGCTCATCGCTTTCAGTTTACATGTTTTCGCTTTGCGCGCTTCTGGCGTTAGTTACAATGCCGAGCGAGAGTGTTTGCAAAACGAAAATAGGTATTCAGATAGGAGGTGTGCAAGGGACAACTTGCGAGGGCGTTACACAAAACACTCTGTTGGCCGGTTCAATCGGGAATATTGCGGTCATTGTTCAAACTGACGATCCGAGTGTAGCAGATGATTTCGAGAAGTTTCCGTCTACCGCACCGGGGTGGCTGCATCTTGAAGCAGGATATAGCTCTCCAGACAACGAGGGCTTTGTGGCATCTCCTGAGATACTTGTGTTATTGGACCCGCACTTTTTTCTGTCGCAAGATCAAAAGGGGTTTAATGAAGCTGCGATACGGGGTGAAAGCCTTAAGAGATTGGCAAGTAGGCAGGCATATCGATTTCGAATTCGGATTCCGGAAGAGTTAGCGAATCAGGAGGTATGTGTTAGAGCAATTATGGTTGATCGTCCGTTTGATGATGTCGCGTCGATCTCAAGTACATTGGCCTGTGTTCCGGTTGTTTCACCGTGCTCCAGCGAAGATACAATCCTGGTTGGCACATCTTTGGTCATATATACGCACAGTGAAGGTGGCTTCGATCGCGTTATCGTGATAACTGACTCGTTATTGGCAACTGGATGGCGCTCTTCAGAGGGATTATCTTTGGCACAATCGGCAGCGAATGTACTTGGTATGCATGAGAAGAGACTTGAGTACCTTGACCTGCAGTACGCGACCTTTGGAACTTCAGGACTCCTTCCTTCTGGGCCAAATGAAGCCGAATCTGACTATCAACGTACACGTGCCGCAATTCTAAGAGCTATCGCTGACCAGAAATAGTAATAAGGTGACGCGAGACATATCATGTTAAGATACTTCTGCATTGCTGTTTTGGCCATTTCAGTAAGCACTAAAGCACAATTGTCCATTACATCTGAGTCAGGTTTTTTTGGAATCCCTGGCGCGGATAGCTTGAACGATGTGTGGTTCGATGACATCACCAATTCAACGAGCTTTGGTTATGTTCACCCTGTAGATATTGACGTTTTAAAGCTTTCCCCGGCGGATTACAGGATCGTGATTCTTGATGCCATTGAAAGTATGCAGGTGGATACAACAGATGAAACCGAAGGGCTCTTCCATGTTCTTAAAATGGATCAGGCAAACGGTCTGTCGCCGGGTGAAGTCGTGTATTCCGGGTCAAGCGGTGATACGGCCGTTCACGATGCTACCGCAATGTGTCAGATGAAGCAAGGCGAATACTTCAATCCGGAAACGGATAGAATCGCTGTTACGTTTTGGCAAGGCAACAAGATTGGTCTCTTTTCCTTTGATAAGTGGACTAATAGATTCACTCTTGAAGATACAATAGAAATTGCGGCAAGTAGTCCGATCGGGATCTACTACGCATTCAATCAGTTTTTTGTGGTTAGCGAGGATTCGCAAGCTGTCTATCGTTTGGATGCAAATGGCACCCAACTTGGCCGATATGGACAATGGGGATTGTCGTCAAACGGCTATCAGTGGATTAGCGCGATTGATTGCCACTTAGAGTCGGGAAGCACGTTGCATATGTACCTTTGCGACGGTGAGTATAGACGAGTTGACCATCTGATTGCTATCGCATCGGACTCCGCTATCAGAAGAGTGTCGCAAGATTGGGCACGGGCTATTGACAGCGTTGAATACTATATTCATGAGGTCGCACTCCTTCCTAGTTCCAAGCTACTTGGATTCAATAGGCTGGAAAGACGTTTCTATTTGTGGGACGATATCAACGATTTGGCAGGGGCAGACAGATGTAACTGGATGTGGCCGGATACACTCTCACAGCCAATCCATATGTGGCAATCGCTTGGGCGCTTAGTACTTGCCTATGTGCCGGACACGAGCGGTTGGACGATGAAGTCTTTCCAGGTCAATAGTGAAACGTTCGACAATCCCATCTCCTATCCTGACACTCACTGGACCGTGGCGATGTCGCCGATCTATGTGACGGACAAGATTGTCGTCGGAGCAGGCGAGTTCCTGACGATAGACGCAGGAGTGGAAGTGCTGTTCGACGAGGGAACATGCATTCGGGTGGATTCCGGAGGTGTGCTGACCGTGAACGGAAGTTCGAACGATTCGGTGCAAATGCACAGCATGGACGTTGGCGAGGCGTGGGCCGGAATCACTATCATCGGCGGCACAATCAGTATGAACTACACGGCGCTGTCGGATGGAGACTCCGCCTGTATTTTCACATACGCTCCCGATTCTGTGAGCCTGAGCAACAGCACATTCGTGGGCAATCGGATGTTGGGCAATCGCGGCACGGTCAGACTCACAGGCTCGCCCTCCATTATTCAGTTCGTCCAGAGCTGTGACATCTCCGGAGGCGCGGCGGAAGGCGTCGGTCTCTATGCTTACAACTGTTCTGTGAAAATCGGGGATGTAATCGTTCACGACTGCTCAAAGATAAACGCTCAGTTCATGGCGGTGACGGGGAATATTGAAGGTTGCACATTTGCGGATCCGACCGACAAGTATGGTGTGATGTTCGCAAGTGCGGGAACAACCCCCAACTTTCAGTGCTGTGCCTTCAAGAATCTAAGACCGGCAACCGGAACATGGAAAAGCACGATCTATGCTGCCCTCGGAACGGGCCCGACCTTTGGCTACACCGGAACAAGCGGCGGTGTCAGCAATGTCTTCGAAGACAGCAGTGACTACATTCTGAGAATGTCAGGGTGGACCGTACTGCCGATTATTCAGGCAGAGAGCTCCGGACCGGGCGGAAGAAACGATTGGTATCAACGCAAGGCAAGTGGAAAGTACATTTCGTGGGGGCTTCCATATCCGAATCCGCTGACTCCCTACTACGCAAAAGAGCAGTTCTGGGATCGCATTCCGGCAGACAGTTCAGACTTTAGTCCAAGCGATCCAGCATACTTCTCGCTAGGCTCGCCGCCGGGACAAAGGTGGGATCTCTGCGGAGGTGCGGAAGCAAGTCTTTCGCCCGAGACACGCGCAGGTATTGCTCTCGATGACGTTCTTCCCGAACAGGACTCCTTGTTCTCGGTGGGAATGGCAGCTGAGCTAAATGAAGACTACCAGACGGCGCAGGAGATCTTTCGTACTATTGCCTCATCCGCTGAAAGTAACCAACTTGCCTGGCAAGCGGTTTCACACGTCGTCTCCACTCAACGAAGACTTGATTCCGAAGCTGGCGAGGCCTGGATCCCCGCATTGATTGATAGCTTGATCGAAGCAGACCAATCTGCATATTCAACTTGGTTGTACGGAAATCGGCTCTTGGCAAGCTATCGCCTTGCGCGCGAGGAGTACTCCGATGCGATGGCGCTTTGCACCGCGCTGCTGAACAGCGGTCTGCCAGAGGTGGACTCGATCCTTGTCAGCATTGACTTGTTGGGTATTCAGATGGCAGCAGGCTTTGGAGACGGAGGCGGAAGTCTTGATGAGTCGGACCTTTCGCCGCTTCCCTTGGATCTTAGATGCTCTTCGTTGTCAGATGCCATTGACCGGCAAGCTCACTTGTTGGAGGTGTTGTCCGGACTTGACTCTGAGAGTGGAGAGGACAACCAATCACCGGCAATTCCGACCGTATACAAACTGTATCAGAACTTTCCCAACCCATTCAATCCGAGCACGCAGATTCAGTTTGACTTGCCCGAAGGAGCACGCGTGCTGCTGCGAATCTTCAATACGCTGGGACAGGAAGTTGCCACGATCAAGAATGTCACGTACCCTGCCGGTCATCATATCGTTACGTGGAATGGAAAGTCCAATTCGGGAACCGACGTCGCCACGGGCCTCTACATTTATCAGATTCAAGCCGGCTCATTCACGAGTGCGCGAAAATTGGTAATCTTAAGATGATCTTGCTTTCTGCCAACTCAGATAGCTTCTTGGAGCACATCAAGTGGGCCGAGGTCAGCGAGCATTAGAATGCCCAAACAGGAGAATTCACTCATGCGTTACACAATCTTATCACTGCTGCTGGCCGCGAATGCCTGCTTTGCCCAGGAGGTGATCTGGGTGCGCGACGGGGAGACGGGAAGCTCGCAATTTGGTGCGGGCATTTATCCGCTTGGTGATCAGAATGATGACGGCTTTGACGATTGGGCGGTTGCGTCGAGCGATGGCCTTGATTTCTTTTATGGCGGATCACCGCCGGGAGCAACGCCCTACTTGTCATTTCGTCCGCGCCAGAATCCACCACAAGGCATGCACAATTACCGTACGATAGGCGATGTCAACGGAGACGGGTATGAGGACTGGTGGGTGTTCTACTACCAGTCGGGAAGTGATAGTGTATCGCTCGAAATCTTTGGTGGCGGACCAACTGCAGACACAATTCCGGAATTCGTGATTACCTTGGACTATGATGCTGGAGAGGACTATGGAGATCGTGTGGGTGACCACAACGGTGACGGTTTTGACGACTTCTATTATTTTCGCAGGGGGCTGGACTTGGCAACATTCTATCTTGGAAGTGCAAACTGGAATCTCGTCCCAAGCTTTGCCAATAGGGGTGAGCCAATTGGCTCGCGCAATAGCTTACCCACTCAGGGAGCTTTTGGAGACTTCAATGGCGACGGATTTGATGATTATCTAACAGGAACTGCTCCTCCGAATGAACACACGTATGTATTCTTTGGCGCATCCGAGCCCGATACTGTACCTGACCTGGATTGGGCTGGCAACTTCGATTTTCCCGCGACGCTGTCTGCCGATCTGAACAGCGACGGCGCAGCGGATCTGGCGGTCAGTCGAGATCCTCGAACGATCGAGGTACACCTTGGTGGCGAAGATGTTTCACCGATACCGCTCTTTACACTGTCCTACGAAGGGTGTAACAACGTGGCGCACGGAATCATGTCGGCCGGCGATTATAACGGGGATGGCTTTGAGGATTTGGTGATCGTCAATGACCCCTGTGACAACGGTTTCGGGAGACTGTGCTTGTTCTTGGGCGGTTTTTGGTTGAATGCAGATCCGGTATTGGAAATTACGGGATTGAGCGCGCCACCGTTTGACGATGTCCCCATCTGGAGATCGGTGGGCTTGGGTGACGTGAACGGGGACGGGATTGACGATCTGGCGATTGCCTGTCAGGGCGACATTCTGGACGGGCGGCGGGGCCGGGTGGTGATTCTGTCGGGCGATACCACAATGCATGTGGATGCCAGAGAGCTTCCCCCTCTGGCGCAGACTCTATCCTTGTCGGTCTATCCGAACCCAGCCAATGGGTTTGTGCGGATTGACCTGGAACAGGGGCTGCGGCGGAACAGCGAGATTCAGATCTACAATTTATTGGGGCAAGTGGTGGATCGTCTTACGCTGCCCTCCGGCGCGCCATCCTTGAACTATGACGTGACCGGACTCTCCACCGGCCTCTACCTTGTTCAAGCTGATCTCGGAACAAACGTGATAACACAAAAACTCGTGGTCGTGAAATAGAAGGTAGAAAGGAAAGATGCACTCATGCAACGCATCACAGCACCCCTGTCCATTCAGTTGCTCTGCGCGCTACTGTTGGCAGGTTTTCAGAACGCGCTGGCCTTTGACGTCAGCGCCTACTACGATCCTCGGTCGCTCTTGATGGTACATATGCGTGAAAACTATGGCTGCTGGCAGCTTGGAAACTGTACTCCGGATCCAAACGACGCAGCTTGCTCAAAGGAAAACCAGGATATCTGGCTGAGCAACTTGCAGAACAATGATGAAGCATTGCAGTGGTTGGAAGACCTTGGAGTTACGACTCTCTGTGTCTTCTACCCCAAGGACAGCACGCACTATTGGCCCGATCTTCAGAACTACGATTTCGATGTCATGAACGGCCTGCAGGATAATACTCTCTACCGCTACTTTGAAGCGCAAAATCACGAGGTCGTGTTTGCGGATCAGGGTGACGACTATGTCGCGCCGGACACAGCGATTGGGAGTTGGGGGAAATACACAAGCATTGAAGAAAATGTTCAATTAGATGTTCTTAATAATCGCGGGAATGTTTTACGTTTCGACACTCTTGCTGCCGACACGTTTTTCCGTCCGGCGAAGAATTTCGACTGGTGGTTAGGGTGGCAGCGGAGTTGGGATGATTCGCCGATGACGTTTGTGACAACGATCCGAGGCAAAGTTGACAGCAGCGTCACGGATACGGTGGTAATCGCCAGACTTTACTTTTTTTGCAGGATTCCCGGCTGGTGGCGTGACGGTGTTGGAAATGACCCAGACAAGACGTGGGCAAGGTTTGGGCCGGTTGAGATCAGAAATCATGACTTTGACGACGGGGCTCCGTTCTTTGGCAAAGAGAAGTATTGGACAACGCCTAACACGTTTGACTATTTTGCTGAAGGCGGAACGGCTTGGCCGGATGAAGTCGTCCCACCGACGACCTACGGAAGCACGGTCAACGAACCGTTCAAGCACGGCACGACTCGCTGGAACTGGCATGAATATGAGTATCGTTTCGTGATCAAAACGACAGGAGCGCTTCCCTTCAGTCTGTACGACATGAGCGTTTCGGATCTCGCTTACCACGAGCTGTTCGAGGCCGAGTCCACTCCGACGTTCGACTCTCTGACGTACTTCGCCGATCAGGTCGGCAACAAGTTTCAAGAGGTTAAGAACGTCAGCTCGGGCAAATTGATTAATTGGTATTATGATGAATGGGATCCGCCTTTTAATCGGCCCATGGCAAAGACGACGGGAATCTTGAACCAGAGATTCGGGGTAGGACTTCTGGTAAACGGAGGGGGCGTGACGTATGATGGAGGAGGTTGGCGAGGCACGTTTCACGAAGAACTGGACGATCAAGGTACTCATGTTGACGTGGAAATGAATGAATTCTATCCTTTGAGCGGTGATAGTACTTGCCAGCCTTCGCAAACGGTTCTTCCCGAATATGGGGATCGAGCAATGATGGTACCAAACGGTTTCTGGACGGAGTATTCTTCAGATGCACCCTATCTTGTGTTTGAGGAAGCGGACTGCCCTGATACCAATAAATGTGTTTACCCTGACTCGTGTGACGGTGAACCATGTAGTGAAGATTCCACGCCCTGTCCATTTACATTTGAATCGTTTAGTGGAAAGAAGTCACTTCAGTGCGCGTTAGATGTAGATTTGTGGGGAAGACGAGGGCTTGATGTGCCTTATGGACTTGTCCCGCAACCCGATAGCGGGGCGTATCCGGGACTAATTCGACAAATTGAATTGGTCAAGGAAAGAGGAACGAAACATTGGATGCTGATTCAAACTCGAGGGGAGTATGCCAGGAACTATGACAGGAGCGATTTCGACTGGTATGGGTCGGGTAGGATCGCAACCCCTAATGAGGTCGAACTTCTTGCCTGGCTTGCTGTTGCATGCAATACAGACGGCATTATGTGGTACTGGGGTTCATCGCTTATGGATACAACTTCTGCACGGCAGGATGGAAATAGCGGACTGCTTGAATTTGAAAGCCATGATGACTTTTGTTCCCCACGGACGATTGTCAAGACCCCACAATATTATGCCGCCAAAGAGGTGGCTCACAAGATACACGAGATCGCTCCGACGTTGGACGCACTGGAGTTTGTAAAGACGTATGCGAGCCGAGCGTTTGAGACAAACTATCCTAACAGCAATCTTGAGGCGACATGGATAGACACGCTTGCGATGGGAAGCGTGGTTACACAGTATGATAGTATCCTTGTTGTGGATGGCCTCGCCACCTTCCCACCTTCAGACAATGGTTGGAGCACAGCTCGTGATGAAAACGAGTACATCCAGGTTTCTCGATTTAGGACTCCAGGAGTGACAGAGAATGACTACTGGTTCCTAATTGTGAATAGGCGTGCCTTGGAAGACGAAAAGCGAAGAGTTCGTTTATCGTTCGAAGTAGATACGCTCTACGAAGAGATAGACTACATGGTTGAATACTTGTTGCAGGATTCCGCAGCAATGTGTAGCACTTACAGCATTCATGCGAGACCAGGTGCAGGACGCAAACTCTATGTTGATCTTGAGCCGGGCGAAGCAGAATTGTTGCATGTCTTCATTATGGATACCACCGATCTCGTCATCGAAGACGACACGGTGACTCTCAAGGCTCCAGCCTACTACAACCGCAACATCGTTTTAAGAAACGCGAACGTGACGATCATTCCGGACACGGCGATTCAGCACTACACTTACATCAAGGGTAGCGAAGCCGTTCAAGCATGGAAGGATTCGCTGGAGATTCTGTTTGCACCCGGCAAAGGAATCATTCTGGCAGAGCCGGACAGCGGCGAAACTAACAAGCTGACGATTCTGGGCAATGACAGCACGCAGATCATCCTGAAGTGTTCCAAGGGCGGTGACTTCAGGTGGAAGGGGATAGACCTGTCGGGATGGAGCAACAAGAGCTCTGTGTCCCTGCAAAATACCATAGTCGCCCACGCAGAGTTCGGAATATTCACTTCGGGCAAAAAGAACACGGACAGCTTGGTGGCGTGCAAGTTTCTGAACAACAGAATCGGAGTGTACGCAAATGGACAACGGACACTATATGTTACGGATTGCACTTTTGAATCGAATGACATAGGGATTCAGCTTCAGTCAGGCACTGTCCTGCGAGGCATCAATACCTCAGTGACCGGCTCCCGACGGCATGGCATTCTTGCCGTAAAGGGATGCACCGTAGACATAGATAGTGTCATTGTCTCGGACGGATCAACCGGAGGCAAGACTTTCGGAGGTATTCGCACAGTAAACTCGGATACATGGGCGAAGTGCTGCAAGATTGTCGAGAACCAGGGAATTGGTTACGAATCCGTAGGTGGATCGGCGGTTTTTGCATCAATTGACACGTCGTACCGTCGCCTTGGCGCCAATTGGTTCTGCAATAACGGACGCGAGGAATTGGTCCTCGACGGACCAATGTTTGTGTGGTTGAAAGACGGATACAATTCAGTTTTTGATACCGTGAATGTAGACTTGCGGGAACTCATCTGGGTTTCCCACGATAGCCTGAACGCCTCGCTGGATTGGACCAACAACCACTGGAATGGCCTCACGTCGAACGAAGATATCTCTGTACATTTCAGATCAACTGCAATGGACTCTGCACTTACACCGGACTGCGAGCCTTCATTGGAGCTGCAGCCTGATCTTTGTTACCTACCACAGATTACGCCAGACTCGGCACCCTGCATCGTAGAGGGAATACAAGAGGAATTTGGTTTGGACTTCGTAACCGCAGAAACAGTGTACCAAAACACTCTAGCGAATGCATCTCCCTCCTGTCCAACTGTCGCAACGGTGAATAGGCTTCTGGCCGTCAACTACCTTGCCGGCACAAGCGCGTCTACGACACTTGGATATCTTGATGCGGTGCTTGATACTGCAAGCGACGTTGCAACAAGGCACGCGGCGAAGCTCGGAGTTGCAATGACGCTTTCAGAGGGTTTCGCCAATTGGGACAGCGCTTTAACGATCTACCAGCAGGTAATCGACAGTGCGGACGGCGATATCTACCGCAAGATTGACGGTCAAGTGGGCTTGTTGATGACAGAAATGCGGGAAGAAGAGTCGGACACTGTAGATGGGCTGACCTATGCGGAACTGAGTGACTTCTTGGACTCTCTGGATCAGATTCTCGGCCAACGCTTCGTGTGGACGCAATATGAGATTACGGATAGTGTGGTGATGTACGCTCCGACGCGTGTGGACAGCATGATCAACGTGCGCGGCGATGGCGTGCTCACCATTCTCCCGCATCCTGGGTACAGCAACCCTGTTGTGGAATTCGTGGATCACGGGGCGATCAATGTGTTCGGAACGGACACAACCAAGGCAAAGGGCAAACTTTATGTATACGGCAAACCGGACAATCGAGTCGTGTTGCACTGGGCAGATTCGACGGGAACCAAGAATGTCCACTCGGATCGCGGTTTCGTGAAGCTTCGGAATGCTGATTTTCGCGGTAACGGGTTTGTGAATCAAACTGAGGACTTGCAAGGTTACTATACAGGTATGCGGCGGGCGACGTTTCAGGCCGATTCCTGCTCATTCACATGGTTCGACGAAGGCGTCATGGTAAAGGCCACGGATACGACCAGCTATATGAATGCCTGCACGCTCTCTTACATGGGTGGAAGCACGTCCTATTCCGGCTATGGAGCAGACTTGATTCTGCTGAAGGCGGATCAGTTCAGGATCGAAGACTGTGTATTTGAAGGGAATGATGGCGTCGGCATTTACCACGCTCTCTCGTATGATGTCACGATTTCAAACACGACGATCCGCAATGGCGCAAAGGTCGGCCTATTAGGAGCCTCCTCCGCCGGAAGCAATGCGCGAGTGGAGTGTTGCACGTTTGAAGAGAATGGCGACAGTCTTGCGGAACTCTGGACTCTCGGGGTTCTCTATGATTTGGTGGAGGGCCACAATTCGTTCTCTGACAGCACTGGTCCGTTGATCAAGTCGAGCGACCCATCGTATGTTGACATTGAGAATGGCGAGAATTTCTTTGAAGTCTGGGGCGACGGCCGCTATCTGGAGTCCGGTGATACGAATGATGTGTGGGATGTTACGTGGAACACGTGGAGTCCCGCAATGCCGGATGACAGCACGTTCTTTGACTATCTTTGGCCTATGACGCCTTCCAAGTGGACCGTTGATTCATCGTTGACCGACTTCGTTGCCTGTGGTGAATCAGGCGTGTCGTCCATGGGCGGAGGTGGTTGGCTGGTCCTGAATCCCGGAGACGCGACGTCAGGGCTCTATTCTTCTGATGAAGATGACAATCTTAAGACGAAGGATCCGGCTGAGGAAACTGTTCAAAAGAAGTCCGACCGGAAGTCCAACCACAGCGAGCAGAAGTTTGCGGAGACAACAAAGAAAGAGCTTCGCTCCGCCGCTCAAACTCGCAAGCTGGCCAAGATCGACTTGGCGGTTCAGCATCATCGTGAGCTGGCGGATTGGCGAAACCTGCGCAGCGAGCGAAGTGGTTCGCGCCTTGTGCAGGAGGCCATGCGCTTCGTGACCGAGCATCGCGGATCGGAATTCACACCGGCGGCACTTACGCTGATCGCAGGCGCACCGCGCAAGGGAGCGGTCGGGAACACGTCCAGCAAGTTCTTGCGCGCATTCGCAGATGAGAGTAAGGACAAGTCGCTTCGAAATCTCTCCAGAAGACTTGCCTGTCAGGCCCTGGCCTTTGAAGGCAAACCTGCCGAAGCGCTTGCCGGTTTGGAAGAGATGATTTCAAGATCAGGTTCACCGCGCGACTCGTTGCAAGCTCTGCTGGACGCCATGCTGTTGTACTACGACTTTCACGGAACAGGAAAGCTGCAGCCACGCACTCCACAAGTTGTTGTGACCGATCCTTACGATCTCGTGAAATTGTCCTTGGACATTGTGCTGCGTCTCGACGATCCCGATCTTGGCCTTGATAACAAGCAGCTGGGCATTCCTACATCTTACGAGCTCTATCAGAACTACCCGAATCCGTTCAACCCGACCACCGAGATCCGGTTCGATCTGCCAGAAGCGATTCATGCTGAACTGAAGGTGTTTAACATCCTCGGTCAGGAAGTTGTTACGCTGGTGGATGATGTACGCAACCCCGGAGCCTACCGCGTCCTTTGGGACGGCAAGAACGCCGGTGGAATGACCGTCGCATCAGGCGTCTATGTCTACCAGCTGAAGACCGCGAACTTCACGAATGCCAAGAAAATGGTGCTGATCAGATAGAGAATAAAATGCCAGGGAAGTTGACCGGTCGCGGCAGCTTCTCTGAACTTGGAACTGACGAGAGAAGGAACTGGCTCTGTGTGGACAGTGCTCGCTTCAATGCTGGACAGCAGTAGAGAATGATTCATTACTGTTACAAAGTCGCCATGTACGGCAACAAACGCGGAGACTAACGGATTGTTTGGGAGCTCAACAATGACGAAGAAGCCAACAAATCCAGCTTCAACATGCAATCCCAACCGACATTCGGAGGCTCGGATGATACAGCGAAGTAGACTCCACATGGCACACCTGATGATCGGGTTTGCTCTTTTGTTTGGGACCCTTGATGAAAGCAATTGTAATAACTGTGCTTATGCGTGTGGCCAGACATGGACAAATCTGGGTGCGCCGCCGTCAACTTCATTGATCCAGAACGCCGTTCTTTCCAGTGCCGAACTCACGACCTTCATCTGTGGAACATCCCGGGACTTTCAGGACCCAAACTCAGGTGGAATCTTCAAACGAATAGTGGATAATCCCAACTGGTATAACTCCGGCCTTGTCTATCACGATGTTAACGACTTAGCACGATTAGATTTCTCGTCCAACGGTCTGCTTGCCGCCACGTCAGAAGGACTATATAGATCGGACGACGAAGCGGAAACATGGAATTTGATTACCACAGCTGGCTCAGGAGGATTGAGAGATCAAGTTTCAATAGCTGTTTCGCCATTCGACTCAAGCGAGTGGATTCTTGGCTCGATCGAGCTCGGGATAGGAAGCCTGTATGCTTCAAGTGATCTCGGAGAGAACTGGGAGCTGCTACGACTCACAATTCCTTCCGTAGACATCACATATTCTCCCACCTCAAACGAAATCATCTACATGGCTGGAGGTCACTTCTCGAGATACAACTTGGAACTCGATTCTCTTGAGGTACTTCATGAGTTCTTTGGTCAATTTGTTGTGTCCATTGAGGCTCATCCCTCACGACCATGGATCTACTTCTGCGCAGAAGACACCATTGGACGTTATGATGAGGTAACCGGGGAACTGTCAGTGGTGCCGCTTCCTGGAACAGGAGTCGCGTACAGGTGTTTATTCCTACCGCCTGATTCATTAATCGTCGGTACGGAGGGTGGGCTTTACGCAGTCGATGAGAATCTCGAAAGCTTTCGAAGCATAGACGATGATCATGGGAGCGGAGAACCACTAGTTTGCTTGGACTATCTTCAAGCAGTGAGTTTCTCTGGAGGCCTTCACTGTCGAGATTTATCAAGCAGCGCTGACTATAAGGAGTCGCAAGCAGAATTGCTTCAGCTACTCGCATTTCCCAATCCAGTAGCCTCAACACTTTTTTTGTCTAGTGGCTTCACCGGACAGGTTAAGATACTTAACCTACTTGGGCAAGAGGTGAAACGCGTTGACATGAAGCGAGGGATTCCCCTTAGTGTGGATATAACTGGTTTAACAACGGGTACCTATTTCCTACTTCATATGTCACGCTTAGAACAGAGAGATGTGACAAACGTTGTTTCAATTACAGTCGTAAGATAAAGGAAATGTAATGTGCAAGCACTACTTCCGTGCTTTGAGAACATTCTGTTTGCTAGTTGCTCTCATCGCTTCACTCCAACTTGCTCGCGGCCAAGCAATCACTACCATCGAATGGCTGTAAACCGTCAGCACATTTGGGACAGTTGGTCCAGTAGTGTTAGTGGATGGTTTGTGATGTAAGTACAGCCGCGCCGCGCGACTGTACTTAACGCAAGTGACCAGGTTTTGTGTTGCGTTCCCTTCGATGAGATGTTATCATGTATCATCGAAGAAGGAGGGCTGACCATGCCCAGGCGAAAGAAGCAGGTTGCGGCGGCAGCGCCGAAGGAAAGCGCGGCGCAGCTGATCAAGACGGTGCGGCGGCAGACGCGGATGAAGTACAGCGCGGAAGACAAGATCCGCATCGTGCTGGAAGGGCTGCGGGGCGATCATCCGGTGGCCGTGTTGTGCCGGCGGGAAGGCGTGAGCGCCAACGTGTACTACAATTGGCTGAAGGAGTTCATGGAAGCGGGCAAGGCGCGTCTGAAGGGCGAAGCGGTGCGCGGCGCGACCAAAGGGGAAGTGGAGTCGTATCGTCGTCAGAACGAAGAGCTGCGTCAGACGGTGGCCGATCTGATGCTGGAGGTGCGTACGCTCAAAAAAAGTCTCTTCTAAAGCGCAAGGCGAAGCGCTATGCCCGGCACACGTCCGAGCAGAAGCAGGATCTTCTGCGGTTGGTGGACACTGCGGCGCTGTCGATCCGCCGTTGTTTGAAGCGTTTGAAGCTTCCCAAGAGCACATACTACCGCTGGCAAAGTCAGGGAACACTGGCGGACCGGTCATCCGCGCCGCGCCGTGTCTGGAACAAGCTGCTCGAAGAGGAAGAGAGCACCATCATCGCCAACGCTTTGCTCGACGGCGATCTGTCACCGCGCCAACTGGCGTTCAGGATTACCGATGACGGCGGGTTCAGTGTCAGCGAGAGCACGGTCTATCGCATTCTGAAGCGCAACGGGTTAGCGCGGGAGTTGCCGCAGATCATCCCGGCGGCCAAAGAGTATCATCGCAAGACGTCCCGGGTGAACGAACTGTGGCAGACCGATCTGACGGAGCTGATGTTGCCGGACTGGGGCACACATCCGTTGGGCAGCGTGGTGGATGACTTCAGCCGGTTCTCGATCGTGTTCCGCCGCCTGCGCAACTCGAAAGGCGACACGGTGCAGGAGCTGATTGCGCAGGCGATTGCCGAGACTGGTATGGAAGAAGTCCCGCGTCACGAGCGTGTGCAACTACTGAGCGACAACGGTGCCTGCTACAAATGGGGCGCGTTCAACACCTACTTGAAGAGTCTGGGGATCCATCACATCTTCTCGATGCGCAATCATCCCCAGACCAACGGCAAAGTGGAACGTCTGAACCGCACGGCTAAGGAAAAGCTGCAGCTAATCGTGCATGCGTCACCGGAGGCGTTCGACCGCGCGCTGGAGGAGTTCCGGCACTGGTACAACTATGAACACTACCACAAAGGCATCGGCAATCTGCATCCCGCCGATGTCTACTTCGGCCGGGCTGAAGCCATCCTCAAACAGCGGCAACTGCTCAAAGAACAAACAAAAAAGGCCCGTAAACAGGCCAATCTAAATCCTAACCAAAAACCACGAAGGAAACGTAACTTACGAACCAAATCCCTCCATTAATCTAAACCAAAAAGTGTCCCATTTCTTCTGACGACCAACAATCTTAACCATTATTACTGCCTTCAATCCATAGGTATGGCATTGGAAGATCGAGCTATGTTCGTATAGATTGATCGCGTGAGTTCGATCGGTTGTCCAAGCCGATCACACATGCCGCGGTACAATTTCGTTACGCGCGATCTAGAAATTCCATTCCGATTCGCCCTAATCTAATCGAATGTCAGCCTCTTTCCGCACGCTCTCGCTCCGACAAATCGTCCAATGTCGTCTCGTCAACGTTTTGATGCTCTTGTAAATTACGAGTTTTGAGGCCGTTGGAAGGCGTGCATACGGGAAACCGTATCGGGGGTTCGAATCCCCCTCTCTCCGCAGATGACTTAGCCCTTGACATGTGGATGTCAGGGGCTTTGTCTTCTCCAGATTCGATGCGGAACTGGAGATGTGCAATTTTCTACTATTTTTTCAACATAAAGATGTTGTAAAATTTAACGTTATGTCAGGTGGGGAGTCGCCATTTGCGACCGACGACCCTTGGCTTCACTTGTTGCAAGTGAAGGAGAGCATCTGTAACTTCATATGAATGGTGGATGTACCACAATGGCACACTTGAGGTTGAGTAGAAAGGACAAAAATGTCATATCAGATTTCTGAAGTCATTTTTGATTGGTTACACAGAAAGCGCCTGATTTCAACGGTTGCAAGGCACATGGGTGTTGTTGAAAACACATTGATTGCCAAGCTCAGACCAACTACTCAGACCGCGAAACTGGCGGCGGATGATTTGATTCCACTTTTTGAAGCAATCCGCAAGGCGGGGTATGGGAACGAGTTTGTGGGGATCGTCCGAGAGTACACCCGGCGTCTTGAAGGTGAACTGCGGGATATTCCAGGGTCGCTCGATATGCAGTCGCAAATCTATCGGTTGATGAGCGGAATCGGTAGCATCGCTGAACATTTGGTTGATAGTGCACGACATTCCGATGAGAAAGAGGTCGTTGCGTTGCTAAATAAGCTTCGTACAGAGGTACTTCCAGTAGTCATGCAGCTTGAGGCCACTATGGCCGACAAGCTTTCGCAAATTCGAAAATTGAGGCGCAGCTCCGGTGAGGAGCCAGAAGGTCAGTATTCATAAAGCAAAGTGGAGCAAATCATGGCGGTTAGGCAATTCGCGATTCCATTGGATGATGACAGCATTCAGACTGGCGACATAACGTTCAAGAAACTGGATTCGGGTAGCGCAGATGTGCAATTCACGATTTCGAACGTCGTCGCCGCATCAACAGGGAACTCACTCAATCTCAAAACCAAGAAGAGTGGAACCGTCACGAACCACAACTTCACGCTGACATTCAGTACTGGGAGGGCTTTGGCGACTGTATCTGCCTCTAGCCTGAGCACTATCTTCGGTGATGCGGATGGCGGTGACTGGGATTATGTTGAAGCAGAATGGACGTTGGGTGCAACTGACACACCAGTAACATCCGTTATGGAGATGACGCAGTCTGGTAACGTTTACGATTACACCGGATGGCCCCCAAAGCAAGGAGCCTGAGAATACCTGAATTGGAGATTCGATGGACCTATGGCTGATTGCCTACTATGTCGGTGGTGGACTTGCCATATTCCTGTGCTGGAATCTTGGAGCCGTTTTCTATGTCCCAATGATCATGAATTTGGGCCTGGAAGTGCTTCTGGGAACCGGAGTTGTACGGGACTTGGACATTCGTCATGTGGTGGCTGTCACTGGATTCTTGCAGGCTCTATGGGTTGTCGTGTTATCCGATGTGTTTAGGAATTGGATTGAGGGCGCGACCGTCTTTGTGCTAATTAGCCTCGCCTTCTTGGTTGGAATCTACCCTTCGGTGATGGAGCCGACTCAAAATTGGGCTCAGTCCATTCTGCTGGCTACCTTGATCATCCGAACCTGGATGTACGTGATAGTTGGTGTTGTGCTTGTGGTAATCACTCGCTCCGTGCTTCAGCCCAGCTCGCTTGGTGGGCTGGCGGATATGATTGTGAACCCAAAGAAGAGATTTCTGTTGCCCTTGGGCTTCTGGGCAATGATCATCGTCGTCCCTCTGGAAGGGATTCCTGTGGTTGGCGATTGGATGGGAGAGAATCGCTTTCACCTTGCCGGTACCGCACTCGTGTGGGGATGGGTACTACTCGAAATCAAGTTCTTTGTACAGTCACTTAGAATACGGTGACGCGTCAGAGAATCTGCATGCACGAAACCCCGGAATTCTTGTTCCGGGGTTTCGTGTTTAAGATTACTCTCCAGAACAAATCACTAACTGGAAGATATTATATTGCAAGAACTTGAGAAGGAGCCTTTGTCCTTTGACAACGAGCAACTGTCATCTAATGTGCGTTAGTTGTGATACATCAATTTAGCAAGAGCAAGGGAGAATAATGGGCAGAACCAGAAACTCAGCACCGTTGATCAAAGTGTCCGACTTCGAGTACTCGCTGCAAATGCGCGAGGCCGTTCATCAGTTTAAGCAGGCGTATCTCAAGAAGGCGCTGAAGCAGCACGGTGGCAATATAAGCCAGACTGCGCGTGCAATTGGTGTCTCCCGCAGAACGCTCCAGCTTCAGATCAAGAGATGCGAGACATCGCAAGAACAATCGGGCATTTGATGAGCGAAGTACGCCTGCCAAAAGAATTCGGAAGGAGTTCTAGTGGTGAACCCTTCAGCAAGGCTGTGGTGGATGCAATTTGGGAGTGTGCAGAGAAGATCGTCGGGCAGCAGGACGATAACCTTCGAATGGACAGTTGCGGAGCGAAGATTCGTAGAGAATGCTATGGAATGACAAATGAGTATGGTTGGGAGATTGACCACATTCTGCCAGTAGCGGAAGGCGGTACGGACGTGCTTTCAAATCTTCAACCTTTGCATTGGGAAAATAACCGCCACAAAGGCGATTGCTACCCCAGGTGGCCTTGCAAGAAAGAGTGGTAGGATATCCAAGCTTAGCCGTGGTCTACTTCCAATTGAGTTTCGACCAACTGAGCGAATCAAGTGTTTTCCGTGCTAAACTTCGATTGCTCGGAAGGCGTGCATGCGGGAAACCGCATCGGGGGTTCGAATCCCCCACTCTCCGCAAAAAGCAGAGCCCCCGGATAACTTTCCGGGGGCTTTGACATAGTGCTATTCCGCTTCCAATCTATTGAGCGAGCTCGGTTCGCCTGAAAAAGTCCTGCCAGGCGCGGATTGCCGAATCGAAATCGTGTTCGCGTGCTATCAGTTCAATGGAGTTCTGAGAATAGGAGTTCCACTGAGGCTCGTTCGCAAGTAGGCTTAACACTTTCTCAGCATAGGCTTGCGGCTCCGACTCCGGCAGCATCAGCCAACCTGTCTCGCCCGAGCGCACGACCTCTGCCATGTCGCCGCACTCCGCCGCGACCGGAACCATTCCGCAGGACATCGCTTCCATGCTCGCCAGAGAGAGACCCTCATTCACCGAGCAGAGCAGAAATACGCGCGCGCGGCGATAAAACTGTGCGACGTCGTTGGTCGTTGTCCACTCCATGGCATCTCTCAGGTTCAAGCGGGAGAGTTCCGCTTCGAACTCATCGTGCATCGGTCCATCACCCAACCAGCAGAACCTCGTTCCGGGCCGCGCGTCCAGAATCCTCCTGAACACTTCGAGCGTAAACAACGGGCGTTTGCGTGATCGAAGCTGCGCGGACACCAGCACATCAATGTTGCGTCGCTCGTCGCCTTCAAAGAAAATACTCCGATCCACCGCGCTGTGTAGCCGCACGATCTTGTCCGGCGCAATTCCCTCTGAGAGCAGAAAAGCTTCCGTGTTTCCTCCCGGCACAAACAGCTTGGCCGCGTGTTTGGCCGCCCACCGCGCGAGCTTCTCGTACCGTTCCGGATGCTTGCTGCCGGTCACCATGCGGTTGTCTGACAATTGCGGATTGTCGGCAAACTTGATGTCGGCGGCACCCGCAATCAAATGCAAGAACACCGGAACGCCGCGTGGTTTCGCCGCAAGCGCTGCGAAAAAGCCGTGCGGAATCACGTTGTAGGCCATGACCACACGTGTCTTCGGATGCCACACTTCGCGCAATAGAAGCAGAAATCGTCCGCCGAGCCGCCCGAAGAGTCGCGACACTCCGCGCGGCCACACCCAAAGCAGACGATCTCTTGTAGTCCCCTGACGATCCGTAACCACCACTACTTCGAGATCGTCCCGCGACCGCAAAAGCGGCTCAAGCTTTGCGCGAAAGAGATTGTCGTTTAAGGTGGTCGTGATGACGATGCGCACAGGAAATCCGGCTACTTGTAGTCCGCGAAACTGACCGTTCTGCCATGCAGGAAGCGCTGCGCCCAGAACTCATAGCTTAAGAGCACAAAAATTTGCTTGCGGAAATTCTCCCGCCCGGACACGTGCAAGTCAATCATGTGCTTAATGACGTCCTGCTTGAACACATCCGCCACCGCAGCATCGGGGTTCATCAAAACCTTGCGTACCACGCCCGTGAGTTCCGTGCGGAACCAACTGTCCATCGGCGTCGCAAAGCCGCGCTTCTTGCGATTGATAATCTTCTCCGGAAGCACGCGCGACATCGCTTTGCGATGAAAATACTTGCGCTCGAGTCCGCGAATCTTGAAATGCGGCGGAATGGACTCGACAAACCGAATCAGCTCGACATCCAAATACGGCACACGAACTTCCAATGAATTCGCCATCGAAATCTTGTCGCCGAACAACAGCAGATTGTCCGAGAGCATCGTGCGCGCGTCCAGATAGAGCAGTTGCGACAACGGCGGCAGATGAGACACGCGCTGCTGAAGGGGCTTCAAAATGCTGCGCACTTCGCGCCAAATGTCCCGATCAGGTGCCAGCACTCCCGGTTTGACCAGATCCTTCTGCCACTGCGGCTGAAACACCGTCTGAATCTTGAGAAATCTTTCCAGCGAGTCCTTTTCCGCCAGTGACCGGACCGACATTTTCATTTTCTCGGATCGCGGCAGAAGTTCAATCACTTTTCCGAGCGGAGTCCAGCGCAGAAATGGCGCAACGAGACCGTGATAGCGTTCTCCAAAATAGCGATCGTATCCCGCCAGAGGTTCATCCGCACCCTGCCCCATCAAAACGACTTTGAGATGCCCGGCCGCCAACTTGCACACGTGATAGTAGGCCGAGATCGTCGGCTCCGAAGTAGGCTCTTCGAGATACCAGAACGACTTCGGAAAGAATTCCGTGTAGTCGTCCTTCTCGATCAATAGTGGATGATGATCCGTGCCGATTAACTCCGCGGTTTCGCCCGCGTCATTCAGCTCATTCCAATCACCCGTGCCGGGAAATCCAATCGAGAACGTTTGAATCTTGCGGTCCGAAGCGCGAGCCATGTAATACGCCAGCGCCGCGCTGTCCACACCGCCCGAGAGCATGAGCCCGACCGGAACATCCGCAACCATCTGACGTTTGACCGCTTTGCCGAAGAGATCAAGATACTGATCAATGATCTCGGCTTCCGTGATTCTCTCGTCGAGCGTCGGAACTTCATCGAAGTAGCGCGTAACATGAACGCCGCTCTCATCGGCAAGCAAGTAGTGACCGGGTGGAAGCTTGCGAATATTTTTGAGTAGTGTCAGCGGCGAAGGAAGATAGCGCAGCGTCAAGAAGGCTTGCAGTGCTTCGTGATCAAGCTCCCGCGACACTCGCGGGTCTTCCAAAATGGATTTCAGCTCGGAGCCAAAGAGCAGCGTCTGGCCCGAATCATAATAGTAGACCGGTTTGATACCGAAATGATCGCGCGCAACAAAGAGACGGTTCTTCTCGGTGTCGTAGATCGCGGCGGCGAACATCCCGTTCCAGCTGCGGCAGGCTTCCGGTCCGCGCTCCATGAAATCGTGAAGGATGACTTCCGTATCGCCGTGCGTATGGAAATCATGACCGCGCGCTTCCAGAGGTTTGCGCAGGTCCATGAAGTTGTACACTTCGCCGTTGAACGTGATCCACGTCTTCTTGTCTGCCGAGGCCATCGGCATATGGCCGCCGGAAATGTCAAGGATGGACAAGCGGCGGCTTCCCAGGCCGCAGGGCCCGAGCAGTTGAATTCCTTCATCGTCCGGTCCGCGATGTGTGATCACTCGCGTCATGCGGAGCAGAAGAGCTTCGTCAGCCGGCTCGTGAGAGCGGTAGTTATAAATTCCGGATATGCCGCACATTGATTATTCTGTGTATGTCGGGTTGCTTTCGAGGGAAGTCGAGCAAATTGAGACAGTTGCCACAAGCCAAGAAGCAAATAAGATACCGATAACTGACAAGAAACTCAACGGTTACGAGATTCGCCACGTGAATCGAGCGAGTACAACCCTACATAGCTACACAAATGTTCAATAACTCAAACACAGACCTCCTGAGCTGTCGAATGAATTGACCACCCGATTGAAAAGAACGTATTGCCAACGGATTGCGGAAGTTGCTGCCCAAATTGCAGACTTGAATCCTGGTTGCCGGTTGTGTATGTTCACTATGACGCGAGCGGCTTCGCACACGCAAGCCGAACTCGCGAAATCTGTTGTCACAGAGAGGATGAAATCATGGCGCAAGCCAAAGAAGGCTGTGTTTCTGCCGCTGAAGGCGTGATCGAGACTCACGTCGAGCCTGCGGCGGAACACGAAAAACCATCAGGAAAGGAACGGCGAATGACCGCGAGAGTGGGTCTGAAAGCCCCCGACTTTGAAGCCACGGCTTTGATGGACGGGACCTTTAAGAACGTCAGACTGTCGGAATACCTCGGGAAGTGGGTGGTGCTCTGCTTCTATCCCGGCGACTTCACTTTTGTCTGACCGACGGAATTGGCTGCGGTCGTAGTCAAGTACAACGAATTGAAAGCCCTTGGCGTTGAAGTTCTGGCCGTCAGCACGGACAGCCGTTTCACGCACAAGATCTGGCAAGAGCAAGAGCTCTCGAAAATCGTCGAAGGCGGAGTTCCGTTTCCGATGCTTTCGGATGCGGGCGGAGCGATCGGCGAAGTGTACGGCGTGTATGATGCCGCCGCCGGAGTGGACATCCGCGGAAGATTTATCATTGATCCCGACGGCGTGATTCGCGGCGCGGAGATTCTGACTCCCGAAGTGGGGCGCAATGTTTCCGAGCTCTTCCGTCAAGTGAAAGCATTCCAGCATGTCGTGAAGACCGGTGAAGTCACCCCGTCCGGTTGGCAGCCCGGCAAGCCGACCTTGAAACCGGGATATGCGCTGGCCGGAAATGTTTGGAAAGAGTGGAAAGTGGATCACGCTTTCTCTTGATCGAAACTCTTCTTCTTGACTGAATAGACAGACCCCCGCAACATGATTGCGGGGGTCTGATTTTTTCTACGTAGTGAGAATCAGGGTATTCTTGTACTACGACTGCTTCGCAATCTTGATGCGCGCGTCCACGGTCACGCAGCGCTCCGCTTCCGGAAACGCCAGCAGCGGATTCACATCCAGTTCCAGAATCTGCGGAAAGTCCACGGCCAATTGCGAGAGACGGAAGAGATACTCCGTGACGCGCTCAAATGAGATGGACTTTTCGCCGCGCACGCCCGCAAGAATCGGATAGCCGCGCAGCGACTTCAGCATGCCTTCGATGTCCGATTCATTCAGCGGCGCAAGCCGGAAGCTCACATCCTTCAAGACTTCGACGTAAATTCCTCCCATGCCAAACATCACGAGCGGACCAAACGTCGGGTCGGAGTGAATTCCCATTACAATCTCGCGTCCGCCGCTGATCATCGGTTCGAGTGTGACGCCCCACTTCTTCGGTGGAGTCGCAAGCCTTGAAACCGCCGCGGAAATCTCGTCCCATGCCGTTTCCACTTCCACTTGCGAACGCAAATTCAATCGCACACCCTGCACATCGGACTTGTGCGTGATGCCTTCCGCGGAAATCTTCATCACCACCGGATAGCCCAGCTTCTCCGCGGCCTTGGCAAGCTTGTCGCGCGTCGCCACAAAGACCGAAGGCAGAGTTGGAAATCCGTACGCGGATAGAATCGAAAATACTTCTTCAGGCAAAAGCTGCTCGCGTGAAGCCGCCTGGGCTTCGTCCAAAATCTTCTGCACCTGATCGCGCTTCACATCCGCATACGTGCGAGTCTCGCCGAGCGAGCGGCTGCGCACCTTGCCATAGCGCGTTAGAGCCGCGAGCGAATGCACCGCCGATTCCGGAAAGATATACACCGGAAGGCCCGCCGCACGCAATGTCGGTGTGCCCGAAAGATCTCCGTCGCGTGTCATGAAGCAGACCAAAACCGGTTTCTCGAGATGCTTGTTCTTTTCATACGCGCGCACAATCGCTTCGGCAACATCCCGCGAATCTGAGGTGATCGGCAATACGAAATTGACGATCATCGCGTCCACGCCCGGATCGTTCAGCAGAATATCGCCGACCGCTTCGAAGTGGAATGCTCCCGCGCTCGCCACCATGTCCACCGGGTTCTTTGCACTAGCCAGATCAGCCAAAATCCCTTTCAATTTCTTCGTCGAGTCCGCACTGAATTCAGCCATCTCCAGCCCGTTGCCTTCCACGGCATCCGTGGCCAAAATCGCCGGGCCGCCGCCGTTGGACATCACGGCCACTTTCGAACCGCGCGGAATCGGCTGTGTGGCAAAGGCCTGCGCGTAGTCAAAGAGTTTTTCAACCGTATCCACGCGCAAAATTCCCGCAGACTCGAAGATCGCATCCACCGCCACATCCGCCGCCGCAAGACTCGCCGTATGCGAACTCGCCGCGCGCGCGCCCGCCGTGGTGCGACCGGACTTCACTGCAATGATCGGCTTCGTGCGCGTCATCTCGCGGCACACCTGAATGAACCGCGCCGGATTGCCAAAGCTCTCAATATAGAGCAGCGCGAGATTCGTGCGCGCATCTTCATTCCAGTAGCCCAACACATCGTCCACCGAAACGTCCGTGCGGTTTCCCAAACTCACAAATGATGAAAGCCCCAACTGCATGCTCGCCGCGCGCTCCAGAATCGCCACGCCCAGCGCGCCGCTCTGCGACAAGAAGCCAATGTTCCCCGGCACCGGCATCGGTCCGGCGAACGTAGCGTCCATGCGCACTTCAGGATCGGTGTTAATCACTCCCATGCAGTTCGGACCAAGCATCCGCATGCCATAGCTGCGCACCTTCTCAAACATCTGCCGCTCGAGCTTCGCACCGTCTTCACCCGTCTCCGCAAATCCCGCCGTGATCATCACTAGCGACTTCACGCCCTTGCGTCCGCAGTCTTCGACGGCCTGCAGCACCAGCTTCTTCGGCACGCAGATCACCGCCATATCCACGGCATCGGGTATCTCCAGCACGCTGCGATAGGCGCGCATCGAGTTTACAAATTTCGCAGACGGATTCACCGCATAAACAATTCCATTAAAGCCAAAATCGAGAATCTTGCGCAGCATGTCGCGCCCAATCGTGCCCGGCTGACGGCTGGCGCCAACCACGGCGATGGAGGACGGCTGAAACATCCGCTGAACTTCAGACAATTCGGAAGGAGAGAGAGTCATTTCGTATGTGAGATTGCTTTGAAGAATGTAACAAAAAATGCTTGCATAGACCTACAATGTACGGTTCAATCGTCATTCATGCAAATCGCTTTTCTGAATAGGACGCCACTTGTCCGCTTTAGAGATGCGAAAAGGGCCCCATGCGGGGCCCTTTTCCTTCCGTCAAACTAACTTCTAACGCGAGGCCTTGCGTTCCGACTTCGGCACAAAGAGCTTGTCGCCCTGAACCGCCGCCGTGCGCACGGCTTCCGCGGACTGACCCACCAGAGAGTCCGGACCATTCGAAGCCACGATGAATCCGTCCGTATCCACCGCTACAAACAAACACTGGAAGCCCGCTTCAGTGTCGCTCGGATAGATCGGCACTTGAACCGTCGGGCTGCCGCCCGGCAGTGATCCACCATACAGAAGCCCCGGCCAGGAAGCATTCAGATCGTACGAGTAGTAGAGGTCGTAACGATCCACAATGATGTCGTCGCCGTTCACGTCAAACAGCACCGGTTCCCACGTCAATTCAAGAATCAGGTCCGGCGTGCTTTGCACCCACTTGATCACCAGTTCCGTCGGCGCCTGCGGCGTGCGGTCGCCAATGATCAGGTTGTACGGGTTGTTCGGCAAGTCGGGTCGAGCATCCTTGAACACAACCAATCCATGCCAACCGGTTTCCGTCGGCGTGTACACGATGGATTCATCGGCTCCGTCGCCGTTCGCGTTCACCATTTGCGTGTACGTCGTGCGGCTGCCGTAAGACATGGACGGGTTGTAGATCGCGAAGCCGAGATTGCCCGGTCCCTGATTGTCCAGAATAATCCGCGTATTCACGCCTGCCGTGAGGTTCAAGTCGAACACGTTGATGATCTGCGAGCTCGGGAAGGCGTAGATGCCGTAGAAATTCCCCGGAACGAGATCGTTCAGACGATTCGACTGCTGAACACGATAGGTTCCCATGGACGTATCGCTCGGCCAGGCGTTGTTGTTGTGTACACCAACGTCCCACGTCGAAACACCATGGATGTTTCCGTTTTCGATCACCCACTCCGTGTTCGCGCCGTTCGACCAGGAGTTCACCAATCGTGTGCTGAACCCGCTCGTCGAAGACGTCGAAGGATTATAGATGTAGCAGTTGTACACGTCGTTCACGTTGTCGTTGGGCATCATACCCACGCCGCTCCAAAAAGATGAACCCGTGAAGCGGAAACCGTCCACAATGTAATCCGTGAAGAAGTCGTCTGCATCCGTGTCGCGGAAGTTTGGTGCCACGGCAGGTGAGCTGTACATGACGTTGTTCGTCAGCACATACGGCGTCCAGACAAACTGCTCGTCATGACGATTGTTTGCCTCATCCCACTCCGCGCCTTCTTCGTTGATGTCAATGTAGTCACCGATCTGGTGACGTCCGCCGGCCACGGTGCCGATGTTCTGATTCAGCCACTGCGTGGTTGTACCCGGAGCATAGGGTCCACCCCAACTGCCCGTCGTGTACACCAGCGGGCCGTCCTTGTAGAACGCGTCGTTCATTCCGGCCACGGTATTGCCGCAGCCCTGATTGATGTAGCCCGCGTTCACGTAGTTCGTTGCGATGTTGCCCGTCAACGTGCCGGGAAGCACTGCGGGAACCGTACCCACCGCCTGACGAATCACCAGCTCATGCGACCAGCCGGAATTCAAATTCGAGGTCAGGTCGAAACCCGCTTTGCCGACATACAGCGTGAAGGAGGCCGTCTGATCCCAGTCCTGATAGTTGTTCTTGTGGACCACGATCGCGTGCCAGCCGACTTCCGCTGGAGTCCAGCAACTGATCATCTCGTCCGCGCCTGCGCCGCCGCTATTGGCCTGAACGTTGCGATCAGGGCGGCCAAAGTAGTCATCATCCGGACCGAAAACAGAGATGACGATGTTCGCGTTGCCGCTGTAAACATCCGCTTCGATGTTGTAAGGAACCAGTTCATTGACATAGAACTCCCACACATCGAACAGCTCAGATGAGCCGAGACTGTGCGACCCATAGTTCGTGCGGCCGATTCCGGGTTGGCTGGGGCTCAAGATTGAGGAAGTTCCACACTCCACACGGTAGAACGAATTCTCGCCGTCGTAGTTGCGGACTGCGGCAATCAATTCCTGAGCCTGGCCCACCACGTTGTTGTTCACGCCGACGAAGTCCGACTCACTCACATACGCGGACGAAGCTTCGTAGGTGTCAAAGCCGTTCGTTGACGTAACATCTTCGCTGTAGATACGTGCGTCAAAGTCCGCTGTAGACGTCGAGCACATCACCATCATGATGTCCCAGTAGCCTGTGTTTGCAAACGCTTCGCCGCCAAATCCGTCCACGTTGGGATCCGTGTAGCCGTGGTCTTGCTGTTCGGTCACGTAGGAAAGCGGAGGAGCAGAATAGGTTTGCACAGCGCCGTTTGCAAACTGAATCGGGTCCCAGCGCCAATGATTCCACGCGTTGTTGTTGGTCTCAATTCTCTCGTCCGTCTGGTCGTCATAGTCGGTCGCCAAACGCACGAAGTGGCGTCCGCCGCGAACCTGCGTGCCAAAGTTGATGCCATACGTCGTTTCGAGAGCTTTCAGCGTGTCGTCGCCCTCGGTCCACGTCACCTGCGTGACGTCGTCGCGATAGACACGATAGCGCAACGGGGTTGCCCAACCTATACGAGCTGTGTTCTCCGCCGCCGCATTCCAATAGGTCGTCGAAGGCGCAGGATTCAAGTCCGTCGGAAGCACGCAGCTTGCGCCCGTCGCGTCGTTGGTTGTGCGCGGAACCATGTAATACGTCCAGCCCGCACGAAGATCCGGATTGATTTCCGCGGCCAAGATGTCTTTCAGGTTCGGCATCAAGCCGATATTGCCCGGCGTCGTGCCCGGAGCTGTTCCGTAGTCATTCAGGTAGTCACGCATCAGCGACGTCGAAATTGAGACATTGTCGAGATCGCGCTGAATGTTGTGAATCACACCCGCACAGCCGCCGACCGTCGGCGACGCATTGGACGTTCCACCAAACGACTGCGTGTACTCTTCGTCACGGCTCGTCGGCACAAACGGGTCACCGTCGTCGCCGTAACCCAATGTGAAGCTCGCATCGCCCCATGCATTCAAGTCACAGCGCTCGCCCCAGTTCGTAAAGCACGAGGCGTCGTGCGGCAAAGCCGCTTCGACTGCCGAAACGTAGTTCGAACCCGTGTCCGTCGAATTGCGGAAAACCGTGCCGAACGTCGCATGGTCCATGTTCACACAGCCGTTGCCCGCCGCGAGGAACACATGAATCCCGTCCGCGACCATCGCCTGCACCGCAGACTTGACGCCCGCGTCGTATTCAATCGTCACGACGCCGTTCTGGCCCGGATTGCAGGGGCAGCTCTGGCCCGGAGGCAGCGGGCTGGCAAAATAGCCCCAAGAGGAGTTCGTCAGCTCGCCCGTAATGAGCTGTACCGTGGCGAGGTCGTAGATGTCTGCGACGGACGCATAGCCGGACGAATTGCGCTGATAGAGCCGCATGCGCTGATCGGCCAAAAAGCCCAAGCAGCCGACGTTGTTGTCGTCACACGCACCCAGAACACCCATCACGGCCGTACCGTGATCGTTGTCCGTGTCCGGCGTGCCGGTCGTGCCGACGTCCGCGGTCGTCACGTCTTCGTGCGTGGTCTGCATGCCGCGCTCAAAGATACCCGTATAGCGGCTCGTGCCCGGTCCGTCCACGATATCCGCGCCGTAATTGGCAATCGCCCAATCCAGATCCACACCGGTCGGCGCGGCGCCATGGTAGGTTTGATCCGGAATAAAATTCGGAGTGGCGTTGCCCAAATCCGTGCAAGTCAGGTCCACCGGAATCGGTTCGTAATAGGCCGTTTCGATTTCCGGGTTTTCAAGCAGTTCATAGATCAAGGCCTTCGGATCGGCAGGGGCTTTCTCCATCTGGAAACAGGCGAAGCTGAACAAGTCCACCAGATCCCAGCCAGACTTCTTTTCGATGCGCGCCAGATCGGCCATGTAGGCTTCTTCCGAGCGATTCGAAATGATCACGCGCGGTTCAATCTCGGGATGACGAGCGAGAAACGCTCTCGTTCCCGTAATGTCGCGGCCCGTCAGAGAAACCATCTCGCCGCGGCGAATACGAACCGTGTCTTCATCAAAGAACTTCACAAACAGGCGGCTCAAGTTGCGAGCCTTCGGGTCATCGCCTTCCGCCCAAATGTACTTTTCAAACACGATGCGCTGTGAAAAATCGCGCGTCGGTGCTTCCGGCATCACGATTTCGGATTGCTCTTGCTCAAGGGCCGACTGATACGTATCAGCAAAGGCGAAGCTTGCCACAAGCAAGCACGCGATCAACAGAAGTAGAGTACGCAGTTTCACTTCGCACCTCCTTGACGGGCTTCACCCGTCAGCGGATCGCGGTCCACCGTCACTCTCTGCACGCGCGACGGCGTGTTGCGAGCTTCGATTGCGGCCAGCACCCGGGCTTCCGCTTCGCTGTTGCCCTGCGAACGCACAAACGTCAGCACGACTTGAAGGCGCTCGTCTTCCAATTGCTCCTTCAGATCCATTGCTTCCCGCTCGAGCAATTCTACCTGCTCAGGTGTTGCCAGTCCGATTTGCGCCCGAATTCCGTCCAACTGTTCCTGATAGCGATCCTGCAACTCCTGAAACTCAGGACGCAGCACCGTCTGGACCGCTTCCTGCGGCAGATCCACAACCAAAGCTTGTGTGGAACGGGGCAGCGGGTCACTTGTTCTGGATTCCATGTACTCCGAACGGTCGCCCTTTGTAACCACTTCGCCCGCCCAAAGCATCATCGGTATGGCCAGCACCACGACCAAAAGAATGAACTTCTTCATTATCTGGCCTCCCGCGTGTTGGCGGCTTCACGATCCGGCGAGGTCGTCACCGGAGTGCCGGTCGCAGGACCTGCCTGCAATACGGCGAGACTCTCTTCGGCGCGGAGGCGCTGCTCCGTGTTTCCCGTCAAGTCGAAGTACTGCACCATCAACTCAAGTGTCTGAATTTCGTACGATTCGAGCATCTCGGCATACACCGCGTCAAACTCCGTACGTTCAGACTGAGCAAGCGTAGCGTATTGCTCGTTCATTTCCGCGGTTGCCTGTTCACGCTGCAGCATCAAGTCCTTGATCTGCTGCTGCAGCGCGGCAACTGGATCGGGCGTCTGATCCGGTACCGCGGGCTCACTCGCCCATGCTGCGGTCGCAACCATTGCAATTGCGACCATGATCCGCCATTTCTTCATCCGAGTCCTCCTCGTTCAGTTCGTGTTCTGCACTGTCATCAACTCATAAGATGTGCGTCAAGTAGATTATAGCACTTCGTGTAACGACAAGCAAGGTGAAATGCAAGGCGTTGCCCCATCCTGTCGCCATTTTCAACGTCATCCAACAGGGTTGATATACTCAGAAGTCCTCTGTGCCGGGGACTACTGAGGGTCAGTTATTTTGGAGTAGGCGCTCTTGAATTCTAATAATACTTCATAGTTGCCATTCTGCAACTTGCTGTTCAGAAGTTGACCTCAACAAAAGAACCCGAGCCATTGGCCCGGGTTCTTCATTAGAATTTTGCTCTTTACTTATCGCGGTGACATCGCACGCATAAGTCGCGATCCGGTGAAGCAATCATCAACGGTTCTGCTGTCCAGGCGTGGAGATCGTGGCAGCTCAAACAATCCATCGGCGTATCCCGTACAGGATCCGTTGCTCCTTCACCCATCGGATGCGCTACGCTGTGCTGATGCTGATGACATTCCGAGCACAGCTCAAGATTCGGTTTCTTCAGGTAGCCCGAAGCGGCATTGCCATGCGCTTCGTGACACTTGCCACAACTATACTTCGCGTGTGGATTCTCACCGACCAATTCCACTCCATGCGACGGATCATGACATTTCGTGCAAACATTTTTCTCACTCGATTGCAGAAAGCGACGCTCGTCCGACGCGTGTCCGTTGTGGCACTCCTGACAGGATCGCTCTTCAGTTGTGCCATGCGGCCTGAACTTCGCGAAGTGTTTGGCTTCCTCACCATGACACTCGCCGCAGACACTCTCGACTGCTCCCTTCAATGGATACCCTTCGGCTGTCTGACGTGCCACGTGGCAGGCAGCGCACTCATTGTCCGCAAAAGGCTGATGCTTGTTGCTCATCACCAACGAAGGCGAATCACTGGCATGCGGATCATGGCAGGCCGTGCAGCGCGAAATCGTCGGATCGAAGCCCTTGTGCCGCTCGCGGAGTTTCGCATCGTTGCCGTGACAAGTCCTGCAGAGTTGCGTCACATTGTCCGTCAACAGTCCGTCGTGCGAGCTGCCGTGAACGTCGTGACACTTGAAACACTGTCCGACGCGCATCGGCGCATGCGTCACGGCTTTCGCCTGCCAGTCGCGCACTTCGATATGACAGGTCGAACACAGCTCCTTGACCGGCTCCTTCAGCAAATTCGTATTTTCAGAAGCGTGCGGATCGTGACAGCGCGTGCATTCGCCATTTGCCACCGGCTGATGTTGATGCTCCCGGCCCGGCCACTCGCGAGTCGCTTCATGACAGTCTGCGCACAGCCCGGATTCATTGTCCACCAAGAGCTTCTCGTGACGTGCAGCATGAGGAGCATGGCACGCGCTGCACGCGCCTTCCTTCAAAGGAGCATGCACGCGGGACTTTGACAGATCCTTCGCCATGTCGTCATGACATTCGAGGCAGACTTTCTTCTGATCAACCTTTGCCGAAGCTTGTCCAAACACAATACCTGCTGAAAGCGCTATCACGCAGAACAACAAGCAGATGATCGCTCTTTTCATCAGTTCCCTCCATCTGCAACGTGGCAAACCGCACAATCGCCCGATTCAAACGGCGCGTGCTGCGCGTTCATCAAAATTCCCTGTCTGTCCGAGCCGTGTGCGTCGTGACAGAGTGCACAATTCATCGAGGCTCCCGTTTGATTCAGATGCCGGTCGCGGAAATCCGCATTCTCCGTGTCGTGGCAATCCAGACACAGTGCGGGCATACCCGCGGTCAAGAGCGATTTGTGTTTGCTGGTGTGTGCGTTGTGACAATTCAGACACTCGCCTGCCGCCGCCGGCGGATGCGTGTGCGTCGCCGTGCGCGATTTCTCGATGTCCGCATGGCAGGTGGCGCACAACGTCGCGGCGCTGGCCAGCAGCAGGTTGTCATTCGAGCTCTGATGCGGATCGTGACATGCCGTGCAGTTACCGGAAAGCAAAGGCTGATGCACCGACGCCGCAGTCTTGATCTCGTCCGTAACATCCGAGTGGCACTCAGCGCAAGTCGTTGCCACGGATTGGTTCAGCAGTCCGTCATGAGCCGAGGCGTGCGCTTGATGACAATCCGAGCATGCGCCGTCCTGGAAAGGCGCGTGAACAACTCTATGCTCGCCGATCTTCATTTCCGCTTCGTGGCAGGTCGCGCACAACGTGTTGTCCGTGGCCTTCAGAAGTTTGTCATTTGCTCCGCCGTGCACAGTATGACACGCCGCGCACTCACCTTTTCTAAACGGCGCGTGGACATCTTTCTGAGCGAACGACTCCCGCAAATCATCGTGACACTTCAGACACATCTTGTCTTCCGGCTCGGCCAGAAGCGCCGCGCTGTTCGTGCCATGCGGATCGTGACAGCTCCAGCACTTGCCAAGTTTCGTCGCTGAATGTGTGACCGGCGACGCGAGTTGCGTGGAGATGTCATCGTGACAGCTCAGGCACTGCCCGTTGCTCTTGTCCTTCAGAAGCTTAGTTTCGGCATTTCCATGACCTTCATGGCAATTCGTGCACGCTTCTTTCGCCGGGGCATGAGCGTGAGCAAGTTCGGTCTTGTCAAGCTCGGTGTTGTGGCACTCGCCGCACGTTTGAGTGTCCGGACCCTTAAGGAGAGCCGTTTCGGTAGAAACGTGCGGATTATGACAGTCTGTGCAGTTGCCGTCCACCACGGGAGCGTGAGTTGCCTCGCCGTGCTTCTCGAGAGGATCGTGGCAGGTCGTGCATACGGCACGCTCGTCATCCGCAAGCGCGAAGGGCGCGGCAGCCGTCGGGTCCGCGTGGCAGTCGGAACAAGACGGCCCTTCAATAACCGGATGCACCGTCTTCGGCAACAAAGCTTTTGACTGGGAGGAATGCGGAACGTGACAGGCCGAGCAGTCTTTGCCGACTACCGGATACCCCGCGTGACTCTTCGCGAACGTCGGGTCATCCTTGCCGTGACAACTCGCACACAACTGCCCCTTCTCCTGAACGAGCAATCCCTTGTGGTCGCTGCCGTGCATGTCGTGGCAGCTTGTGCAGCCGTCCTGCAGCGGCTTGTGACGATGTGATTCTTCAAACTCTTTGGCGTCATGGCACGTGTAACAGAGGCCCGGTGCCGAGCTCTTCAACAAGTACTTCTGAGTTCCAATATGCGGATCATGACACTCCGTGCAATGCCCTGCGCGCGCCGGTTCGTGCACCGTACTTGCATTCAAGTGCAGCGAATCCGCGGCGTGGCAGCCGACACAGAGTTCGATGCCAGTTTCCTTCAATCTGAGCGCGCCGACTTTCCCGTGCGGCAAGTGACAGGCTGCGCAGTCGCCTTTTTCCGCAGGCTCGTGCGCGAATTTACCGCGATAATCCTTGAGATTGTGGCACTCGCCGCAGTTCTGCTGCTTGCTGAATCGTGATCCGCGTTTGACTTGCGCGCCGAGCGGCTGGGCAATCAGCAGACCAAGAGCGAAAAGCAGAATCACTGCCGCAGAAAATCGCACAGCGAAAGTTGCTCTAAAGTTCGGGAGAAATTTCTCCATGATTCAATAGTGTCGTTTGGTTCAGTTCTTCTGTCCGGGACCATTTTGCAAGCTCTGGATCGCGCTCTCGTTGATGACGATCTCGGAGCTCTTTCTCAGGTCGCTTATGGTCGCGTCAATGGCCTCAAACTGCTTTTTCTTCTCGATCGTTGAGCGAATCCGATCCTTCACTTCCGACATGGGACGCAGCGGACCCTGTTCGCGCTCGATCAGCTTCATGACCACAAACCCTTCGTCCCCCATGAGCGGAGGCACACAGGTGCCGATCGTCATCGTGTCAAGCCGCGTGGCCAACATGGATGGAATATTCTCGAGACTCTCCCAATCGCGCAGGCCGCCCTGCCCACGATATTCGTCAATCGAATACTGTCCTGCAATCCACGCGAAGTCCGCGCCCGCCAGAATCTTTTCATAATCCTGCTGCGCGTCTTCCAGTTTCTCACGGGTGACAATCGCGACACGAACACGCCCCGGTGCATGGAAACGGCCCTGATTTTGGTCGTAGTACTCCTTGATTTCTGCGTCGCTCACCTTGACGGTCGGAGCAATGACCGACTCCAGATAGTGGAGGATCAGTAGCGAATCCTGAAACGCAAGCGCTTCCGCATCCAAACGGGGATCATCCACATACTTGCGTTCATGCGCAATCTCTTTCATCAACATGATCTGCCGCTGCTCGTCGAAAACCTCCCACAGCACTTCGCGCGCGTCACGATCCTTACGCGAAACGTAACGGTGAACATACTTGCTCTGCAAATCATCTTCCAGCAGTTCACGGTCTTTGCCCACTCGAAGCACGGGTCTTTTCGATGCAGGAGTGTTCAAATCAATGCGCGTCGGGATCGAATCCACCGCCGCCGAATCCGCCCACACAGGAATTGAGGCGCCCTCGCGAGCTATGAACTCCTTCCGAAGCTCCGTCGCGCGGTCATTAATGATCTGCTCCTGCACAACGGACTTAACACTGTCATAAATCGCCGGATCCGGTGGAAGCAGGGCATCGGGGCGAATCAATGTCCAGGTGCTCCAAAGATACACCGGGCCGATCAGATCGCCCTGCCGTGCCGCGTCCAGTCTGTCAAACAGCTTCTCCGGCAAGTCGTAATACGGATAAACGCCCGCGTCGCCGCCCAACTTGGCATACTTGTCAATTCCGTGCCGCGATGCAAGCGACGCCATCGAGACACCGCTGCGAATGCTGTCCGCGACGCTCGCAGATACGGCGGAGTCTGGAATACAGATTAAGCGGATCATTGCACGACGGTAATAGCGCTCAAACCCCGCGCGAAGTTCATCTTCACTAACGGTCAGGTTCTTGGGCTCAATATCCGCAAGGAGCTGCTGGTAGGCCATCATTTCCCGAAACCACTTGACGGATTCTCTAACTTCCTTCTCCTTGTCCAATCCCAACGCGTAGGCATCCTGAGTAAGCAAGCGATCGTTGATGATCGAGTTGACCAACCGCTCAAAGTCAAAATTCGAGCGATGCACTTCTTCGGACTGTGCCGCGTGGATGCGGCCCAACTCACTCGACAGCATGTCTGTGGTGATCTCTTCTCCGTTCACCGTGGCAAGCACTACAGGCTTTTGCGCATACGCGGGCAAAAAGGAGAACATCTGAAAAGCAAAAAGAACGAAAAGTAAGCGTGTCATATCCGTTTAGTTAATGGTAACGCGCCGCAGGCGCAGTGTCGAGACAAAATCATGCAAAAGATCGTGCGCAATCCTTGCCGGGCTGCTCACTTCTCCCAACCCAAACAGCCCGTGCTGTACCGCGCCCCCGCGCTCCAGACTGGCCGCCCACAAGAGAACATTGTTCTGCGGATCAATCAGGCGAAGTTCGAGCGCGACTTCCGAGCCACCGCCCAATTGCGCAAGGCGCGATTCCGTAAAGACGCTGATCGCTCCGGTGACCACAAGGTCTGCCCCCAGGCTGTCAGCCAGTGCACTGCTCAACGCCGTGACTGATTGACCGTAACGCAAATCTTCCGCTGCAAGCTGCTGATTGCGGACGCTGCCCGCGTCAATCACGGTTACGCCGCGCGCAAAAAGCTCCGCAGACAATATGTCTGAAACAAGTGTGCTCGCGTACTGAGCTTCGGATTCATCTTGGGGTGGAATAATGGCTACACGGGTGCAAGTAACTACTCTGCGGCCGCCATTGGTCGGCAGCACAATCTCCCGCGCGACTTTCCGCTTCTCCGTGACGCGCGGTTTTAGTGCGGCCAACAGCTTGCGCGTCGTTCCCAAGGCAAGACGTTCTTTTCCATGCGCAGGCGTCGAAAAAAGCGCCCCGCTGCCTCCCCCGGTACTCGTGGCACAGCGATTCCACAAAACCGCGGCATCCGCCGTGCGCACCAGTCGCGCGCACATCGAAGCTTCTGAAAAATTCGAATCCGCTTCAAAGCGATGAATCGTTCCGAGCAAAAGAGCATCCGCCGCGAGTCTCTCGCCAAGTGTCGCGATCTCACGCGAGGTCGGTGAAGCCGTGTTGCGTACTCTGAGATCGCGAAGCACCTGGCTCACCGAGTCCGCTGACACAAGTTGGAAACCACGATGCGCGAGTATGCGTTCCGTCTCGCGCATGATCGCGTCCCGATCCGGATGAGATGCCCCGCCCATGGCAAACGGCAGAACGGCCACTCGACCGACAGTTTCCGCGCACGTCGCATGACCGACAAAGGCCAGAAGCAGCGCGGCAAAACATAGGGAGACCACTCTCAATGCAAGAGCAGCTTGACCAGTTTGCGAACCGCCTTATGAACGGCGTCGCTGCGTGTGTTTTCTCCTGCGCCAAACGTGCGGGCCAGTGCAGACGGTCCGCCAATCGAAACCGAGGCCGACCATACCGTTGTTCCAGTCTGGCAATCCACCATGCGGGCATCAATACTCACCACATGCGATGTGCCAGAGCGTCCGCCTAATGCGGCCGCTTCGCCCACGGACCCGAAGATTACAGCTTGCACTCCAAGGGAGTCCTGCACCTTGCGAAGCCCCGCCAAATCCAACTCGCCTGCGCGTTCCTGCCCGACTCGCGCAAGTATGCGCGCCGTCTCACCCGGCTCCACTACGTCGAAAGCCTGCGCCGACAAAAGCTCCGTGATGAACAAACGCGTCGCATATGCCGACACACCTTGCTCGCGAGAAAGATTCTCAAAACTTGCGACCGCCACTCGCTCCACCAGAGCAAAATCATACTCCGGGTGCAGGAACACCGTTGTCCGGCGCGCCGCACAGCCTCCCAGCAAGAACAATGCAAGGGCTAAGGTCAATATACTTTTGGAGTGCATAATGCGCACCATTTTCCCTGTCAAAATCTCGTCGTTAATGAAACTCTGGACGTGAACGAAGTCTCACTTCCGCTTCGCTCATTCGCGGAATAGGACCCTGATATCTCCGTCCGGGCCGTCCAATAATATGTGGACTGCAGTGAATATTGATTTGAGGACTCCCCGCGCGATCCGTCTATTCGGTTGTAGGATCCGCCGACCGTCCATTTCTTCGATGGCGTCCAGCTGATCAATCCATCATAGCTGTTGTCCGTTCGCGTCGGATCTTCGGAACGCGATGCGCTGGCTGTCATCGTGATCATCTCAGACATCTGGTAGTTCACCCGTCCGCTCACCGATGCGCGATACCTACGCACCGCGGATACACGCGCGCTCTGCGTCTCGTAACGATGCGATACGATGATCTGTGACCGGCGAGTGGGTTCCCCCTCAAACGTGGTCGTCACGGAACGCGAGAACAGCTTGTCCGCACCGGACTCCCGCTCGTCTTCGGAATATGCCAATTGCGATGACGCGCGAAGTGCCGGAAGCAGCGTCGCGTTGATCTCAACTTTTGCGCGATCATTCTGCCTGGTCTGAAGGTTGCCCGACGATTCGCTCGCGCGTTCCACTGCGGCTGTTGTCATCAGCGAGCGACTCCAGCGGGATCTCACTTGTGCCGTCGCTGAGGTCGAGAAAAGATCCTCGTCTCCCACATCCACATAGTTGGAACGTCCCCAGGAGTAGCGCAGGGCCGTTTCCATGACCCGGAACTTACTGAAACTCGCAAACGCCTGAAGCCCGTCCTCTTCGCGTGCCAACGTTAGTCTCGACTCGCTCTGACGTACCGCGTCCCCCGATACACCCCACACCAGCCACTTGGACGGCTGAAACTGCAGCCTCGCCGAACCGCGATGATCCGTCGTACTGCCCATGTCGCCGCTCTCGAACCGCGTCACAAATGCGCGCAGCTCCGTCACGTTCATCGCATTCACCTGAAGCTGAGGAGTCAATGACAGCTTCAGATAGCGGCTTTCAACCTCTGGAAACGAAAACTCATAACGCAAAAAAATCCGGTCAAACGCTCCCTGCATGTTCGTTGCGACGGGAGTCCAAGTCAGATTATCGTTGCTTTGCCAAACCGACCACGTCGTGGTCGCCACTTCAAGAGTGTCCACCAATAGAAACAAGTGATCCACCTTTACAGGAGATCCAAAGTCCACCCCGAAATTGTGGGCCGCGCCGCTGAACAGATTGTAGTCTCCCGCCGCGATCTCCGTGATACCGTCCACCAATGCCGGCGCGTTCTCCATGGCGTCAAACTCCGGAGACGCATCGTCAAGATAGAGTCCGCCGCGGCCCAAAACCTGCACCAACACGCTGCCCAGCGACGGGGACTCCCGTTCTTCGCGCTGCGATGAAATCTGATAGCTCGTCTGAAGAGTAACAAGATTCTTTGCAAAACTCAAACCGTAATCTGCGCGGCCCGTGTGCATGTAGGCCAAGTAGCTGGTTGAGCTTTCCGCATTGCGCGTCTCGGACTCGGCATATTCGTAGTCGAGTGAAAGACGTTTCAGACTGTAGGATGCGCCGCCCGCAAGCGTCCGGCTCCGAGTGTCATACCCCAGCAATTCAAGGTCATTGACGTTCTTGGACCAGTTTATAGAACCAAAAAGACGGGGCAGCGATTGCCACCTCGTCTCCGCATAGGCCGATGCCGTTCTGCCCGTCAGCTTGGTCGTTCCCGCCTCATTCCGATCCACCCGGTACGACCCGTTCCCCCGAAGGTCAAGCATCCCAAGCGTCCAACTTACGATTCCGGAGGGGCTGGCCTCCGTGGACCACGAATATGGTCCGTCGCCCGACCGCGACTGAAGGTGCCGGAAGACTCCCTGTAGCGAATACCGGAAGTTCCCCATCGGTTGCGCCGTTGTATAGACTGAATACTGTTGGTCATAGCTTACCGCGCGGCTCGTGTCCACACCTGATGAGGTCGCACTACCCGCTGCCGAGCCGCCCCAGTCCGCTCTCGCTCCACTGGAAAAGACGAGCAAAAGTGCGGAGACTCTTAGCCACCAACTGCCTGTTCGTGCCCGTTTCGTGCTATTTCCAAACGACGTTTTCACGGGAGTATTCAAATAGAATCAACAATAGTTGTCATTTGTAATCATTTATCCGTCACATAAAGAAGCAAAAAGAAGGACCGTCGCTGCTGCAAGGGCACTGCTTCGGTCCTTCTTGAGTTCTTTGGTCTGCCACCCATAAGGGAGGCTTTTTCAAACGTGTGTTTCAAAGAGCTGTTTAGCTCAATCGAGTTTTTCAGGATAGACCCCGGCCCAAGCTGGGGAGAATGCCGGGCCGGGGAGCTATCCGATTCCGTCAGTTTCTAACAGAACATGCACCTGCCAAGTCTGGCAGATTAGAACGCGTTGTGGTCGTTCTTGTCCTTGTTGTGGCACTTGTTGCACAGCGAACGCTGGTTGTCGTTGCCGTAGTTGCCGGGCTGCGGCATCACCCACGAATTGGACTCAACACCGTCTTCTTCATACACGGTGATGTTGAAGTCCCAACGGCCGGAATTCTGACCCGAGGTGGCATGCGCGCGGTGGCAAGTAATACAGGAGACGCGGCTGTCCACGTCCGGACCGGCAGTCCAAGCGATCGTCATATCGGGATCTTCGAACGCGACTTGCGGAATGTACGCCGTAGCTGCGTTGCCGCCGTTCTGATCAATCGTACCATTGTACGTATTGTAGATGTTGCGGATTGCAGTGCTCATCGTGACACCGCTCGGGTGACGATGCTGCGTGCTATTCTGGTGGAAGTTGCCGTGGCAATTCGCACACCAGCCGCTCATGCCGCTCTTGTACGCCACGTGGTTGTCAACCGTTTCGAAAACGGGATTCGAGGTTGTTCCAAAACCAAGACCTTCAGCAACCGGAGCAGCCATCGTGTAGTTGAAGTTACCGGCTTCAGCATGGTCGCCAGCGCCGTACAGCAAACGATAGTTCGCGTTACCGTGCGGGTCATGGCAGCTCGTGCAGCCCAGCGAGGCCGCCGGATAGTTGCCGCCCGGGGAAACCGGATTCAAAAGATCGGCAACCGTACCGCGCGACGGCGAAATCACCGTGTGGCCTGCGCGATGTCCCAGAATCGGGGAGGTCGCACCGTTGTGGCCGTCATTGATGTTGTCTTCCAGCAAGAACGCGAAGTTACCCGGGCCGCGTTCATTACCCGGAGCAGTCGGGCTGGCAGCCCAAACCGCGCCACGGCTCGTGGCATGGCAGGACAAGCAAAGGTCCGTGGCATTCGAGAACTTCAGCAAGTAGTCGTAGCCAGCACCCGTCGTGTCAATCAAGGCACCATTGCCGTTGGTGTTGTGCATCGTGTGGCAACCGGCACAATAGGCCACACCCTGATCATGGAACGCAAGCGCGTTGGAAAGCGGCAAACATACAAGCGCGGCCGTTACCAACAAGAACAGAACAGACCGTCTCATCAGAGACCTCCTTAGTCGTGAGATATCCATCCCTAATGGGGATTGTTTCACAAGTTTGGTTTTAGTGTTAACGAACATATATCGGTAAGGGAATTTGCTCCCGGATCACGAACCCGTCACGACCGGCGCAATCTGCGGGGTCACCGCTTGCACTCGGTTCGCGTATATCTGACCAACTAACAATGTGCCGTCCTGGCACTTCGCCAACGCCGTAGGATGGAAAAACCAGCCTTCCACCCAACCTGCGCCGCCAACTTCATATCTGTACTGACCGTTGCTGTCCAAGAACTGAAGCAGATGACGATGCTTGTCCACTACAACATATCCGCCGTCATCGGTTGGACAGCATGCAGCCGGAAAACTCAGCTCGCTCGGTCCGCCGCCGCCATGACCCAAAAAGCGAATCAGTTTGCCCTGCATGTCCATCACGGCCACCTGACCCACCAGCGGTACCGGAAGAATCATTCTGTCCTGATCTATCAGAAGATTGCCCAATATCGGAGAGGTCCGCGTAGTCTCGTCACCCTCTTCCAAGATTACGAACCGATCAAGCACGTCGCCTTCCGGATCACAAAGAACAACTCTCAGAGGTTCACCCAGCAGAACCACCAGATTGCCTTCACCACTTAGTGCGACCCCCGCTGCTCCAACCACTTTCTCGTTCTCAGTCACATCTATATAGCGAAGGAACTCGCCGTTGTAATCAAAGACCCCGATCGTATGCTGGCGGCTCTCGCCGATCACGAAAATTCTGCCCAGCGAATCCACCGCAACCTGGCGCGGCGATACGATCTGACCCTGCGTTGAAAACTCAAACTCAAAGCGACGTTGCGCATCGTAAATCGCTACGCGGGAAGTCGAAGCATCCGTCAAATAGACATCGCCCGTGAAGCGGTCCACATACAAACACGTCGGCTGCGGGGCTCCAGTCTCGCCTGCAGGGTAGCGCAAGCTCAACTTGATATCGTACTCGTCCGCCAACACCGCGCTTCCCGACAAGTGCAACCCCAGTACGACCAAGAAAGCTGCTACTTGGACGGTCAGACTCCGGGGAGTCAGAGTAGAATTTTGAGTCGCGCGTTTCATTGCTTTAATGATTGAACTTAGGTGCGGCAAATCTTACAAAATCAGTCTACTTATTCCGTCATTTTGCCGTCTCAAGTTCGGTGCAAAGATACCATGTGGCGCAAGGAAAAGCAACGAAGATGGTGCAAAAGAACGCACCCTTAACTATGCATTTCACAAAGTCCTAAATGCTTGAATTCTCTTGTGAAAGATTTCGCACACCACGCAAATGGGTCAAGTGCAATAGTGCATTTATACAGTTAATAGGAGGAGTAGGGGGTGAAATGCCTCTTTACAACCACTCGAGTGGTGCAGAATAACCAATGAAAACAAGACTATTTCAGCATCATAAGTGCATACGTTATATGTAGTCAATCGTGTCGAAACTAATGCGACAAAAATTGTCTCATTTCCTCCTGTCATGTTTCGTGACTTTGCTACATTCAGGCTTTGTGACAATCTTGTGACACTTTCGCTCAGTCCGTTTTCTATCTTGATGCCCGAAAACAGACCATTCTCACGGATCAAACTTATGCTCATTGGTACTCGCGGAAGCGATCTGGCCAAAACACAGACCGGCTGGATTCAAGAAAAGATTGAGAAAGCGCTAAATCTGACCATTGAGGTCAAGATTATCTCCACGCAAGGTGACCGCGTGACCGACCGTCCGCTGCGCGAGCTTGAAGGCAGCGGCTACTTCACCAAGGAGCTCGAAGAAGCTCTGCTCGACCACCGTATTGACATCGCCGTTCATTCCTACAAGGATATGCCGTCGCAAACTCCGGCAGGGCTCGTCGTGGCCGCCGTATCCGAGCGCGAAGATGTTGCGGACCTCCTGATCATTCGGAAAGATGCGGCGTGTGATGATGAAGACGAGCTGTTCTTGAAACCCGAAGCGATTGTTGGAACCAGCGCGGTGCGGCGCGAGATGCAACTCAAAGCACTGAGGCCGGACATCGAAACCAAAGACCTGCGCGGGAATGTTCCCACGCGCCTGCGCAAGCTCGCGGATGGTGAGTACGATGCCATTCTGCTGGCGAGCGCCGGAGTCCGCAGGCTCGGATTGGATCTTTCCGAGTTTCGCGTCGAGCGCCTTGCACCGTCTTTGTTTGTTCCCGCTCCGGGGCAAGGAGCTTTGGCTGTGCAAATGCGCGCGGATGACGAGCGGGTTCAACAAGTGCGAGCCGCCGTGTATCACGGAGAGACGTTCATGGCTACGAAGATTGAGCGACAAGTACAGGCCTTGTTCGGCGGTGGATGCGGATTGCCGCTTGGTGCTTATGCTTGCCGGAAAAATAGCGAGTGGATCTTGGAAGGCTTCTGGTTTGACGGCATGCAAAGCCCCGTGCGCGCCACGGTCCGCGGCAATCTGCCGGATTCATTGCCGCAGGAACTCTTCGGCGAACTTACGCAAAGCTCATCCTCATGCTCCACCGGGTGCTGTTAGTCCGACCGCCGGAACTCTGTTCCGAAACCATCCGGCTCTTAAGCGCGGAGGGCATCGTTTGTCATGCCGTACCCGCGACCACGACGCAGTTTGTCACTCCCGAAGCCATTGACCTTTCTGTGCAGTGGATCGCGTTCACGAGCGCGAACGGCGTGCACGGATTCTTTGAAGCACTAAACACCGCGCAATTGGATTTTCCCATTGATGTCGCGATTGCCGTCGTCGGTGAAGCCACCGCAGCCGCTGTCCGGCTCTATTTCGCGGTGGAACCCGAGCTGATTTCTTGCGCCGGAACCGGAGCAGGGCTTGCGCGCGAAATGCTTGCCTTGCTCCCTGCGGACACTGCCGTTCTCTATCCTTGTCCTGAGGGACACGAGTCCGAATTTGCGGAGCTGTGCACCAAGGGCGGATTGGATCTCCGCTCGCTTCCGGTGTACAAAACTGTGCCGCGCACGCCGGACGACCTGAATTCTGATCTTGCTCAATTGCCCGAGTGTTACGGCGTGGTCTTCTTTGCACCCAGCGCGGTGCGCGCCTTCCACGCCGCTCAAAGCATGCCGTGGAATTTCACCGCGATTGCCATCGGCGAAACCACCGCCGCCGCGCTGCGCGACTTGGGCCACTCCGACGTTGTTGTCGCGGCGCGTCCCACGGCCAAAGCTGTTGCCGACGCCGTTCGCGAAAGTTTGTTGTCTCACGAGCCTCATCATGACTGAAAACGTAACCGCATTACTCTCGACTCCTTCCCCGGTTTCGATCCTTCCCAAGTACCTGCGTGCCGCGCGCGGAGAATCGCTTGAGACTCCGCCGGTTTGGCTGATGCGTCAAGCCGGACGTTATCTCCCTGAGTACCGCGCCGTCCGCGAACAGCACGGCTTTCTTGATGTGTGCTACACTCCCGAACTGGCGTGCGAAGTGACGCTGCAGCCGATTCGCCGCTTCGGATTTGACGCCGCGATTCTCTTCAGCGATATTCTGCTCCTGGCTATTCCGCTCGGCGCGGGGTTGCGATTTGACAGCGGGCACGGTCCCGTGATTGAAAAACCTGTGCGCACTCAACAGGATGTCGCCAACCTGCACGACTTCGAGCCGCGCGAAAAACTCGCGGAAGTGCTCTCCGCCGTGAAACTGATTCGCGCCGAACTGCCCGCCGACAAGGCATTGATCGGTTTCGCGGGCGCGCCATTCACGGTGGCAACCTATCTGGTCGAGGGCCGCAAGCCTGATCCGTTCAAAAACACCAAGAGCCTGATGTACGCTGATCCGGCCTCCTTCGCGGCTCTGATGGAGCGCCTGACGTCGCTGACGATTTCGTACTTGCGTGCGCAGGTGGAAGCCGGTGCCGACGCATTGCAGTTGTTTGACACCTGGGGCGGAATTCTCACCGACGAAGAGTATCGCCGCTGCAATCTGCCGTACCTGCAAAGAATCTTTTCTGAACTCAAAGACCTGGGCGTTCCGCTCACGTACTTTGTGCTGAACGGCATGCATCTCTATTCAGCATCGCAAGTCGGCGCCACGGTCTATGGGCTCGATTGGCGGATGACTTTCGAGCAGGCGCGCGCGCGTTTCGGAGAACATGCCGCGCTGCAAGGCAATTTCGATCCTGTGCTGCTGCTGACCGATGAGCAAACTATTCGCCGCCGCGCAAGAAAGATTCTTGAAGATGCCGGAACGCACGGACACATCTTCAATCTTGGCCACGGCATTCTGCCTGACACGCCCATCGAGCACGTCGAAGCGCTGCTCGATGAAATTCGCGGAGGCCGCGCATGATCCAGCACGACTGGCATGACATCTCAGAAGAGCGCGCCTTTGCACTCTTGAATGAACTGGATGGCCGTGGACCGCGCTACACTTCCTATCCCACGGTTCCGGTTTGGAAAGCTCCGGTGCGCGAACAGGCTTTCCTAAACACACTGCACAGGCTCGGGCAGGATAACCACGGCATCGCGGTGTATGTTCACCTGCCGTTTTGCCGTCAACGATGTCTCTATTGCGGCTGCAATGCGCACATCACGCACGAGGCCGCGCGCATGAACCGCTATATGGATGCGCTGGAAGACGAAATTCGCCGCGTGGCCAGCGAGTTCGAACATCCGGTCCGACATTCTCAATTGCATCTCGGCGGTGGCACTCCGACCTACATTCCCGCCGAGCGCCTCGCGCGCATGCTGGATCTCTTGATTGATAGTATTCCCGGAACTCCGGACTTTGATCGCTCTGTCGAAGTGGATCCGCGAGTCACGACCGACGAGCATCTGAGCCTCTTGGCCGAGCGCGGCTTTCGCAGAATCTCAGCAGGACTTCAGGATTTGAACTCCGACGTGCAGGCCGCCGTCTGCCGAGTTTTTTCCTTTGAGCAGATTCGCAACTTCATCGCCCGTGCCCGCGATCACGGCTTCACCGGCGTGAACATTGATCTGATTTACGGCTTGCCTCGTCAAACTCGCGACACGTGGCACGAAACTCTTAAAGCCGTCGCCTCGCTTCGCCCGGACCGTCTCGCGTGTTTTGGGTATGCGCATTTGCCCGCGCGCATGAAACATCAGCGCGCCATTGATGAAGACGAGCTGCCGTCCTCGCGCGAACGCCTGAACATGCTCTTTGAAGCGCATCGCGTGCTGGGGGATGCGGGCTATGTCGGGATCGGGATGGATCACTTCGCGCTGCCGGACGATGATCTGACCAAAGCGCAAACGCGCGGAAATCTCTGGCGCAATTTCATGGGCTACACCACGACGCGCGGACTGGAGCTTCTGGGGTTTGGATGCTCGGGCATCAGCGAATTCCGTGACTTGTTTGTGCAAAACATCGTGCAGCCCGAAGCCTATGCTGACGCGATTGAAGCGGGCAAGTGGCCCTTGGACCGAGGACATGAACTTTCCGCCGATGATCGCGCCACCAAACAGATCATCAATCATCTGATGTGCAATCTGGAAGTCAGCGTGCCGGAAACCTCCGTCGAAACGGGCGACGACTTCTCGGAAAGAGTGCGCGCCGCGATGGAGCACATTTCCCGCTATGAAGAGACCGGACTTGTCGAGCGAGTGAACGGCGGATTTCATGTGACTCCATTGGGTCAGCTCTTTGTCCGCAATCTGGCCATGCCGTTTGACGGCTACCTCAGCGAACAGCAGTCCGTGGTGTTTTCCAAAACCGTGTAGGTTTGCCCAATGAAACAAGCCATTCTCCTCGTGAATATGGGCGGCCCGGCGCGCCGCATTGATGTCGAACCGTACTTGCGCGAGATCTTCAGCGACCCTGCGATCATTGATCTTCCGGCCATCATTCGCAAACCTCTCGCGAGTTTGATCGCGCGCAGGCGAGCGGGTGAAGTTGCCGAACGCTATGAAGACATCGGTGGCTATAGTCCCTTGTTTGACTGGACCGAAGCGCTGCGGCAGAACCTTCTGCAAAACCTCAATGGCCGCGCCGATCACACGACCGTCAAGTGGGCGTTCCGCTATATCTCTCCGACGATTCCTGAAGCCATGGCCGAACTCGCCGAAAACGGTGTAGCGAAAGTTTTCGTGCTGCCGCTCTTTCCGCACTATACGCACACCATGACCGGGTCCGTGATGAAAGAGGTCGAGCGCGCCGCGCAGTCGCTGCATATGGAGTATGACTATGTGGAAGATTGGGGGCAGGAAGAAGTTGTGCTCTCGATCTGGAGAGACTATCTGCTCGATGCACTGCAGGACGCAGGACCCGGCGCGCGCGTGATGTTTGTCGCGCACGGCATTCCCAAAATCTATGTCAATCGCGGCGACAACTACCCGGATCGCGTGCGCGCCACCGCCGGAAAGCTCGCTGCTCATTTGCCTGTCGGCACTGAGTCCATCGTGGCATTCCAGAGCAAGGTTGGTCCTGTGGAATGGACCAAGCCCTATATGGAAGACGTGCTGGAAGAGTGGGCACAGTCGGACGCGCCCATTGTGATGATGCCGCTGAGCTTCGTCTCCGACTGCCTTGAAACTCTCTATGATCTTGACACCGTCGCCAAAGAAATCGTTGAATCCAAAGGTGTCAAGAAATACATTCGCGTGCGCGTCTTCAATGACGACCTGCGATTTTCGAGTGCGCTCTTGAGTTTGATTCCGGACTCCGAACATGCAGAACACTGCTGAAACACTCAGACCCAAGGTCGTGGTGGTCGGCGGTGGCATCGCCGGATTGGCCAGCGCGTTTCTGATTCAAAGGCTCTCCCGCGAGCGCGGCGTGACGCCCGAGATTACGCTGCTCGAAGCGCAAGATTCGACCGGAGGCGCCACGCGCACGGAACTTCAGGACGGATTTCTCTGCGAATGGGGTCCCAATGGATTCCTCGACAACGAACCCGCCACGCTCGATCTTGTGAACATGCTCGGTTTGAGCGAGCGGATCGTCCGCGCCTCGGGTTTTGCAAGCAAGCGCTACATCTATCATCACGGCAAGATGCGCGAAGTGCCGCTCTCGCCGCGCGCGTTTCTCGGGTCGGACATTCTTCCGGTCGGAGCCAAACTGCGCATGGCGCTTGAGCCCGTCATTCCAGCCAAACGCAACGGCCACGACGAAACTGTGTATGACTTCGCGCGCCGTCGCCTCGGAACGGATTTCGCGGACTACATGATTGATCCGATGGTCTCGGGAATCTTCGCGGGAAACGCGCGCGAACTCTCGCTGCGCGCCGTGTTTCCCAAGATGGTGGAGATGGAGACTCAATACGGCGGATTGTTTCGCGCGATGATCGCAAAGAAGCGCGACGCAAAACGCACCGGTCAGGCTACCGGAGGTCCCGGCGGCGCTGCGGCCACGCTCACGACGTTCAAGAATGGTATGGGCGAACTCACGGCCAGGCTTGCGAATGAGCTGACCGGAAGTATTATCACCCATTCATCCGTCCGTGCCGTGCATCCCAAGGGCGAAGCTTTTGAAGTCGTCACGCAGGAGAAATCCTATTTCGCCGATGCGGTTGTGCTGGCGTGCCCGGCCTATGCCGCGGCGGAGATTCTCAATTCAGTTTGTTCCAATGCCGCCGCCGCGCTGCGCGCCATTCCCTATGCTCCCATTGATGTCGTCGCCCATGGACATGCCGTCGAAGATGTTGGCCATGAGTTGGACGGTTTCGGCGTGCTGATTCCGCGCGGACAAGACTATCGGGCTCTCGGGTCGCTCTGGTGTGACGCGATCTTCCCGAATCAAGCTCCCACAGGATCGCACCTTCTGCGCACGATGATCGGAGGCGCGCATGATCCGGGAATCGTTAGTTTGAGCGACTCCGAAGTCGAAGACATCGCGGCAACAGAACATCGCCGTCTCTTTCAAGTCAAAGCCGCGCCGCGCTTCCGTAAAGTCATTCGTCATCCCAAAGGCATCGCGCAATACACGCAGGGACATCTGCCGCGCGTGGCCGAGCTGGAGCTGCTTGAGAAACAATTGCCGGGGCTTCTGCTCACCGGAGCGGGTTATCGCGGCGTGTCCGTGAACGGCTGCGCCAAAGACGCGTTTCGCGTGGCAAATTCGTTGCTCGCACACTGGAGGCTCGCGTGACGCTCTTGCTCTATACGCTCTTCCCGTGTCTGATGCTCGTGGTCTTCGGCGGGTTGTTCTCCCTCTGGATGATGCTCTATCATCGTCCCGACGAGCATCTTGAAAAACTGGCCGTGCGATTCGGCTGGATTACCTTGGGCGTGTTCGCCGCGTGGCTGCTGATTCTGAGTATCGCGCAACGACAGCTGCCCATTCTGACCGCCGGGCAAATCAGCGTCTTCCTCGCGTTTCTGGTCTGGATGGATCAGCTTCTCGTAGAACGCCGGATTTCGCAGCGCTTCCTGACTGTGCTGCCCATCATTATCGTCACGGTGCTGTTGCTCACAGGTATCGCGACGGGCTTGCGGCACACCACGGCTCCCGTGGAACTGCACTCGCCCTGGTCCGCCGTGCACATTGTGCTTTCAACCGCAGGCGTGGCCATGCTCTTCGGCAGCGGAGTTTATGGCGCGGGAGCGATTCTTCTGCGGCGCGTGCTGATTCGTAAACAATTCGGCAGATTGTTTTCTGCGCTGCCTTCGATGGATGACATGCACCGCCTGCGTGCGCTCGCGGTTTATCACGGCTGGCTCCTGATCACCATCAGCTTTGCGTCGTCCACGCTCTTCATGTTCATCCAACGCGCGGGCACGCCGAGCTTTTTCAGTCATCTGCATGAGATGTTCGCACTCTGGCTCGCAGCTACGTTGCTCGCCTTGTCCGAAAACCGCAACTGGCTCGGAGATCAGAGACAGGCAAAACTCACCGTCGCGCTGACCGCTCTGATGTTTCTGCTGCTCGCTGGTTCCGTGACGCAGATCTTCTTCGGGGGCCAGTCATGAAGATTGAGATGATTGGTCTCAATCATCGCTCCGCCGGACTCAGTCTGCGTGAACGCGCCGCCGTGTCGCCCGAAGCTTTGCCCGACCTTTTGCAACGATTGGTCGGGCATCCGAACATTGAAGGCGCCGTCGTGCTCTCCACGTGCAACCGCGCCGAACTCTATCTTTCGCCGACCTATCACTTCGACGAAGCGGAACTCCGTGGGCTCTATGCCGACGCCTGCGGACTTACCGACGACGAAGCCCAGACCGCGTACGTGTATCGCGATTCCGCTGCCGTCAATCAGCTCTTCCGCGTCACCTCCGGTCTCGATTCGCAAATGTTGGGCGAGATTCAGATTCTCGCGCAGGTCAAAACTGCCTACGGCACCGCTTTGGAATTGGCCGGCACAAACGCGATTCTCAACAAACTCTTCACGCACGCGATCTTCTGTGGAAAAAAGGTGCGCACCCGCACCGCCATTTCGCAGGGCGCCGTCTCCGTAGCCTATGCGGCCATTGAACTCGCGCAGCGGCTGTTCCGCAAGCTGGACGAGAAGAACATTCTGCTCGTCGGAGCGGGGGAGACCACCCGGCTCGCCGCAAAATATCTGGCCGATGCAGGTGGCGCAAACTGGCGTGTCTCGAATCGCACACAGGAACGCGCGTCGGAGTTCGCATCAACGATCGGTGCGCAGGTAGCCTCGTTTCCGCCTGCGCCGGAGGATCTGAGTTGGGCAGACATCGTGGTCTGCGCCACTGCCGCACCCGGTGCAGTGATTCAGGCGGAACCTGCAAAGGCCGCGCTGCGCTCGCGCAAGCGTCCGCTGCTCTTTTTGGATCTGGCCGTCCCGCGGGATGTGGATCCCGAACTTTCGCGCCACGATGAAGTCTATCTCTATACCGTGGATGATTTCCAAGAACTCGTCGCCGCGAACATCAAGTCGCGCGAAAAAGAAGCGGTGCGCGCCGAGGAAATCGTCGAGAAGGAAGTTGCCGAATTCTCGGAATGGTATCGCCAAAATCGTATTGCTCCCAGTTTGCAGCAGCTGCAATCGGCTCTCGAAAGCATTCGCCTGACCGAGCTTGAGAATCAAGCGAAACACTTTAGGCCCGAAGATCTGTCCGAGCTCGACAAGTTCTCCAAATCTCTTATGAAAAAGGTGACCAGCCTGATCGTCGCCAACATGCGCCGCGCGTCCACCGACGGCAGCGACTTGACTTTGGCGCGCGCCATCGCCGTGGCCTTTGCCGGCAAGGATCAGCAGGCCATTGAAGAAATTCTCGAAAAACTAAACCATGAGCTTTCCCACTGACCGCCCGCGACGGCTGCGCCGCACCGAAACGCTGCGCAGACTCGTTCGCGAAACGCATCTGACACCCGCGGACTTCATTCAGCCGCTTTTCGTCGTTCCCGGAACCAATGTCAAGACCGAAATCAGCAGCATGCCCGGACAATTTCACTGGTCCGTGGATCGCGTCGCCGAAATGGCCGAGCGCTGTTTTCGCGCCGGAGTGCCGGGAGTGATTTTGTTTGGCGTACCAACACACAAGGATGAAGTGGGCTCCGCGGCCTATGACGACTCCGCAGAAGTGCAAAGCGCCGTGCGCGCCATCAAGAAGGCTGTCCCTGAGCTGCTCGTTATCACCGATGTGTGTCTATGCGAATACACGAGCCATGGCCACTGCGGGGTGATTGAACACAACGAAGTCGCCAACGACTCAACGCTTGAACTTCTCGCAAGAACGGCGGTCAGTCATGCGCGCGCGGGAGCGGATATCATCGCTCCGTCGGATATGATGGATGGACGCATTGCGGCGATTCGCGCGGCGCTGGATCAAAACGGCTATGCGTATCTTCCCATTCTCTCGTATGCGGTCAAGTACGCATCCGCCTACTACGGGCCGTTCCGTGTTGCGGTGGATTCCGCTCCGCAATTCGGAGATCGCCGCGGCTATCAAATGGACCCCGCCAATGCCAACGAAGCTCTGCGCGAAGTTGAGCTTGATCTGGCCGAAGGCGCCGACATGCTGATGGTCAAGCCCGGCATCGCCTATCTGGACATCTTGCATACCATCAAAGAAAAATACCGCCGTCCCACAGCCGCCTATCACGTGTCCGGCGAATATGCGATGATTGAAGCCGCCGCACAGAACGGCTGGGTGGACCGGAAACGCATCATCCTCGAAACTCTGCTCTCCTTTAAGAGAGCCGGAGCCGATTTTGTCCTGACCTACTATGCCGCCGAAGCGGCCGAGTGGCTGCTTGAGGAGTCCCGTCATGCTCGTTGAATCCCTGCACGAAGAACACGTGCACAGCCTTGATATGTCGCGCCAGTGGTTTGAGCGCGCCCGCAAAGTGCTTCCCGGTGGCGTGAATTCTCCGGTGCGCGCCTTCAAATCCGTCGGCGGACAGCCGCCCGTCATCGCCCGCGCCAACGGCGCGAAGCTCTGGGACGTTGACGGTAACGAGTATATTGATTACATTGGAAGCTGGGGACCCATGATCCTGGGTCATCACGCTGCGCCCGTGATTCAGGCGGTCCAAAGGGCTATTGAGTACGGCTTTAGCTACGGCGCGCCGTCCACGCCCGAGATTGAACTTGCCGAAGATATCGTAGCGCGAGTACCCAGTGTGGACATGATCCGCTTCGTGAACAGCGGAACCGAAGCCACGATGAGCGCGATTCGCTTGGCGCGCGCCGTCACCGGACGCTCCGTGATCATCAAGTTCTCTGGCGGCTATCATGGCCACGCGGATTCGTTCCTTGTGCAAGCCGGGTCCGGGGCCGCTACGTTTGGATTACCCGACAGCCCCGGCGTCACGCCCGGCGCGGCGAAAGACACAAGCTGCGCCATCTACAACGATCTTGAGTCCGTCCGCGAGATTCTCGAGCGCGAGCGAAACGCCGTCGCCGCGATTATCGTCGAGCCCGTTGCCGGAAATGTCGGCTGCATTCCGCCGAACCCGGGTTTTCTGGAAGGATTGCGCGAACTCTGTGATGCGCATGGCGCGCTCCTGATCTTTGATGAAGTCATGACCGGATTCCGCGTTGCGCGCGGCGGCGCGATTGCCCGCTACGGCGTAACACCCGACCTGGTGACGTTCGGCAAAGTCATCGGCGGCGGACTTCCCGTCGGTGCGTATGGCGGCAGCCGCGAATTGATGTCAAACATCGCGCCGCAAGGATCGGTTTATCAGGCCGGCACGCTCTCCGGAAACCCCCTGGCCATGACTGCCGGACTCGCGACGCTTGCAGAGCTTGATCACGACGCGTATCAACTTCTCGAAGAGCGCTCCGCTCACTTGGAAGCCGGTTTGCTTGATGCGTGCGCGGACGCGGGAATTCCCGCGGTCGTGCAGCGCGTCGGTTCGATGCTGACGCTGTTCTTCGCGGAACACAAAATTCAAAATTACGCCGATGCGCAAAGAGCGCATCACGATCTGTTCCGCAAGTTTTTCCACGGCATGCTGCTGCGCGGCGTGCATCTGCCGCCGTCAGGCTACGAATGTTGGTTCGTCTCTCTTGCGCATGACGAGTCCGTGATCGCGCGCACGCTTACCGCTGTCAGGGAGGCGCTCAACACTTTACACTAAACTGAATTGACTCTATGCTGCGTTGGCTGAGCACCGCATGGCGAAAACCCAAGCTGCCCTTTCGGCGGCATTTCGTCATGTTCGCGCTCATCTCGTTTGTGGCGATTGCGCAGCTCACGTGGTGGTCGGTGTTTCAGTTCAGCGAGGGCCGCAGACTGATTGAAACTCAAAACGGCTACTGGCAGCAGCAGATCGTCGTCGCGTATCAACTGCGCACGACGCTCGGCGCCGATTTCGAAATCTGGCTCGCAAATACCTTTCCGGACCTTGAGATTGTGACGGGCGGAGTGGTTGAAGTGAAGCCCGCCGCGCGGCAGAAACTCGAAGCCTTCATTCACAAGAGAATGCGCATGTTCATTTCCGAAGGCGCGTTCTTCGGACTTCTGGTGTTGGCCGGTGTGCTTTTCATGTTTCGCACACTGCGCGAAGAGATTGACATCGAGCACAAACAGAGCGTGTTTCTCTCCGCGATGTCGCACGAACTGAAAACCCCCATCACGTCGCTGCGCATGTACGTGGACACCTTGCGTGAGCGCGAGCTGCCGCAGGCAAAACGCGCCGAACTGCTTGGAGTGATGTCGCTCGATCTGAATCGCCTGAACGATCTGATCGAACAGCTCTTGCAAGCCCAGCGCGTGCTGACTCCCAAGACCGCGCTGCCGCTCGAACGAATTGACCTGAGCGAAGAAACCGTGCGCGCGGTGAATGATCTCAAAGAGCGTATTCTGTTTTCCGGCAAGCACCGGCTGAATGTGGATACGGAATACGGTCTGGAAGCCATGGCCGATCCGCGCCGCTGGCAGCTTGTCGTCAAGAATCTTGTGGACAACGCGGTGAAATACGCGCCCGCGGGCGGCATGATTGACGTCTATCTCGCCAAGCGCGATGGGAAAATCGAACTGACCGTTTCGGATGAAGGCCAGGGCTTCGCGCCTGATGAGCCCGCGCGGCTGTTTGAGAGATTCTATCGCATCGGTGATGAAGACACGCGCGCTTCGCAAGGCGTCGGATTGGGACTATATCTGGTCAAGGAAATTGTCTCGGCCATGCGCGGAACGGTCAGCGCCGCAAGCCCCGGACCGGGAAAAGGCTCCACATTCACCGTCACTGTTCCCGAAGCAAGAAACGAACACCGTGCCTGAACGCATTCTCATTGTCGAAGACGAACAGCACATCGCGGACGGATTGAAACTCAATCTTGAAGCGGAAGGCTTTGACACCACGCACGCCGCCGACGGCCTGACTGCGATCGAAGCGATCATGAGCGGCGAGCACGATCTGGTGCTGCTCGATGTGATGTTGCCCGGTGCCAGCGGCTTTGACGTCTGCGAAACCGTGCGCGGCCGCGGCAATCATGTTCCCATTCTTTTTCTGACGGCGCGCGACAGCGATGACGCCCGCATTCGCGGGCTCGAACTGGGCGGAGATGATTACATCACCAAACCGTTCAGTATCCGTGAACTGATTCAAAGGGTGCGCGCGATTTTTCGCCGCAACAACTGGTATCGCGAAACTCCCGAACCCGAAAAACTTCTTAAGGTCGGAGAGTGTACGGTTGACTTCGAGGCTTTCACTGCGAATACTCCGAGCGGAGTCGTCACGCTGACTCAGAAAGAGTGCATGATTCTCAAACTGCTTGCCGAACGTGAGGGCCAGGTCGTCACACGCGAAGAGATCATCGAAGGCGTTTGGGGATATGACCGCTATCCCTCGACCAGAACCATTGACAATCTGATCGTGAGGTTGCGTAAGCTGCTTGAAGAGGATCCTCGCACTCCGCGCTATCTGCATACAATCTATGCCGCAGGATATAAGTTCACCGGTTCACCGGCAGACACGAAATGAGTAGTTATGAATATTAGTCTCACCCTGATTCTCTGCGCCGTCCTTGTGTCCGTTGCCGTCGCGGACGAGTTTCATAAGGGCGGTGTCGGAACCTGTTCGGTCTGCCACGTCATCCATACGCTCGCGGATGGGAACCCCGTCGTGCCTACCGCCGACAATAACTATCTGCTGCGGGAAAACACTCCGTCTGATCTCTGTTTGTCCTGCCATGCCACGTCCAACGGCGCAGTGTGGTCGAATAACCCGCTCGTACCCGCGCCTCAGCGCGGAGCCGGAAACTTCATCTTCGAGCAAGCCGCAAACCTCAATGACGCTCCCGATGGTGCACAGCACCCGCTTTCCGGTGGACACGGGGTTCACAATTGTGTTGCACCGTCGCAAAATTCGGACGTTGACCCTGTGCATGATGTCGCTCCGGGCGGGTCTTATCCTTCGAAGTATCTAGGCTGCACGAGCTGCCACGATCCCCACGGCAACACGAATTTTCGCATGCTCTGGGGAGTTGGACACATTCCCGCAGGTGACTTCACTTTTATGTATTCCGCGCCGTACGCCGATGGCACTCCACTCGACAGCGCGGCAGAATCCCGTACGTTGCACACAGCTTATCACTCCGGATGGACCAACTGGTGCCGCAACTGTCATGGTCTGTATCATGCCGACGGCAGCCAGGGCTTCGAGCATCCCGTGGATGGTCCGTTGACCGGGCACACACGCGTTTCTTATGAACTCTATGATGGCTCCGGAAATCCCACAGGAGGAATTCCGCAGCAGTCCTATTTGCCCGAAGTCCCATTTGAGAGCAGAACTGTCACGATCAACAGCACCAACGGACCCGAGATGCAGAGCCGGATCGCCTGCATCACCTGCCATCGCGCGCACGGCTCCAGTGCCGTGGACTTGGGACGCTGGGATTTCCGCGTGGCCAACCTGCGCTTAGATGGCTCGCCTTCGGGCTCTTATCCAATTCCCAATCCCTACACCAGCGGCACGATCGAACGCTCGCTTTGCGTCAAGTGCCACGAGCAGGATACCCGCACTCACGGCTTCACGCAAGCCTGCATCGAATGTCATCGCGAGGAAACCTTGGTCCGCGAGAAGCTTGATCCCGCGCGCCCGGTGCGTTCGATAAAGTAAGAGGAGTGGCTAAATCGCGCGAATCGGAGCGCTTTGGTCTCATTCCCTGATCTGTCTGAAGTTCTGCACTTAGGCCTGCGACAGATATTAGCCTAATGTGACAAATACGTCTGAATTGCTGTTGACTATACGCTATCGTTTTCCGAAATTGTTTGTGCAATCTTTCACAATAACTAACTGAGCAGGTGTGCGATGGCACCCTCACTGGACGTACAACTCTTCTGGTTCTCGTTCTGGGCCTATCTGATCGGCTGGCTCTCCTTCACGATCTGGCTCGCCGCACGAAAACCCTTCTGGACGAAACTCGGCTCCATTAGCTTCGCCGCCGGTTTCATTCCGCAGACCATCGCCTTCTTTTGGCGCTGGAATCACACTGGCCATTTCCCCATGTCCAACATGTACGAATACATGGCGGTCATGAGCTGGATGGCGGTCGTGAGTTTCGCATTCCTGACGTGGCGCTATAAGAACTGGGTAATCAGCGCGCTGATCTCGCCTGTGGTCATCATGCTGATGGTCGCGGCCTCGCTGCTTCCCAAAGATCCCAGTCAACAGCTCATGCCCGCGCTGCGCAGCTCATGGCTGATGATTCATGTAACGCTTGCTTCCGTTGGTGCCGGAGCCTTTGCGGTCGCCGCAGCGGTGTCCTTTGTCTATCTGCTTGCTGTGCGCAGTGAAGAAGAAACCAAGCGCGCCTTTACGCCATCGTTCAAGATTCCGATGCGTGTCCTGGTGCTGATTCCCGTGGCAATCGCCGCGCTCGGCGGAGTGAGCGACGCGCTCGCCAATCAATCCGCCATGCAATTGCTCGGCGCACCGATGCGCAACAGCAATGTGCTGGTCCTCTTGGGAATCTACCTTGTTCCCGCAGGATTCATCTGGAACTACTCCTTCAAGAAAACACCGTCTGTCGAAGCACGCTATTGGACCGCTATCGCTTTCTCCGGTCTCTTTATGGGTGCGCTGGCCAGCGGAATTTTGCTCAGCTCGCAAACGCTCGCGCTCACTTCGGACAGTCCCTTGCGCATCTTCGAGTTCTTTGGCGTGACGCTGGTCTTCGGCACGCTGGGCGCGTTCCTATTGCATACCGCGCTCGGCTTTGGCCGCGTGGCCGGCAAACTGCATCTCGATGGCCGTCTGCTTGACGAAGTCAACTATCGCTCGGTTGCGCTCGGCTATCCGCTCTACACATTGGGCGCACTCTTCGCCGGAGCCATCTGGGCCGAAAGTGCGTGGGGCTCCTTCTGGAGCTGGGATCCCAAGGAAGTCGGCGCGCTCATCATCTGGCTCTTCTACAGCGCTTTCCTGCATGCCCGCTATCAGCGCGGCTGGTCAGGTCCGCGTACCGCCGTGCTCTCCTTGATCGGTTTCGCCATGATGATGCTGTCCCTGTTCGGAAACTATTTCTTCGGCGGGCTGCACGCCTACGCCTAATTCCGTATGAACTCTCCTGTCACTACTCTCGCCGGGAACGTGAGCCGCAAGCCCAAGCTCTGGGCGATGCTCTCCACGATGAAGTTCGCCATCTGGATTCTCATCGTGCTCGGCGTATTGTCTTTGGCCTCACTCTTCAGCGGCGAACTCGTGGACCCGCTCTGGATGAAGCAGGAACCTTCCGGTGCCGGTGCGGCTTTCGGACAGCTCGTCTACAAGACACTCGAGATGGATCAGCCCTTCTCGTCGTGGTGGTATCGCGGATTGCTTGGAGTTCTTTCGCTTTCGCTGTTCGCCTGCGTGCTCGAGCGCACTCCCATCGTCTGGAGAATGTGGAGCCGCAAACCAGAGCTTGATCCGCGCGCCGTCAACGAACGCACCGCTCCAATCTACATCACGACGAGTGAACCGTCAAAGCCGCTGATTGACCGGTTGTCGAAGTCGCTCGGCACCCGGGCCGATTCCGACGGAGTGTGGGTTGGAGAATCGCATCGCCTCGCGCTGTGGGGACCGTTGCTCACGCACATCGGGCTGCTCCTGCTCGCCATCGGTGGATTAGTCGGGTCATTCGGCGGAACGCATTCGCGCGCCGGCGGCTACGCCGGGGACATCGTCGCCGCCGAAGACATGCCGTTCGAAGTTCGCATTGACAGTTTTCGCGTTGAATACTACCCGTTTCAACCGGGACAATGGGTCCTCGTGGACGGCGAATGGATCGGCCGGCTCGTCGAACGCGACAGCGACAACTCGTGGAAGATCGAACGCCGAAATCAAATGGGCGAGCTCGAGCTTGTTTCCATGGAAGATGAATGGATCTCGAACGATTGGGACATTCGCTCCACCGGCGGCAACATCAAACAGTATATCAGCAGCGTGACTGTTCTGGAAGACGGACAGGAAGTTCTTGAGCGACAGATCTCCGTCAACACGCCGCTGCGCTATCGCGGATTTCGTCTTTACCAGAGCTCGTATGATCCCGACAATCCGCGCGTCATTACGAGCTACGATCAGGTAACGCTTGTGGTCTCCGATACGTTGGGAAATGTTTTGAATCGTCTGCCGCTCAAGCAGGGCGGTTCCGTGCAAGTTCCCGATGACTCCCTGACGATTTTCGCCGGACGTTTCCTGCCGGACTTCAAGTTGGATTCGCGCAGGCAAGCCTATTCCGCCAGTGGAAACATGGCCAATCCCGCCGTCGAGCTACTCGCGCGCGGACCCAACGGCTATGAGCGCCTGATCTGGTCCTTCCTGCAAATGCAGGGACATCAAATCACTATCGGCGCGCATCGCTTCGAAGCAACCGAGATTCAAAATCCCAACACCACTATCGGGATTGCCACTATTTTTGAAATCCGCAGAACCATCGGCACCGAATTTCTCTGGCTCGGTTTCGTCGTCTCAAGCCTCGGACTCATCCTCTGCTTCTACATGACACACCGAATCGTTTATGTCCAATCGCCATCCGCCGACATACCGCTCACGCGTGTCTATGCCTTCAGCAAGAAAATGATCCGGGGCTTTGAGCACGACCTTGAAGCCATCACCAAGCAGAATGGTGCAACGGTCGAAATGACCGTCCAGCCGGAGATCGTAAGCTATTAGACTCCGTCCCGTTTCAAAAGTGAACAGGGCTTGCCAATCGGCAAGCCCTGTTTCTTTTTGTGGAAAAAGTTTTATCTCAAACCACTTCACGCAAAATGTTCGGCGACAGCCGCACCAGCGCTTCATAGTTCAGAAGTCTGGTCAAATCACTGAACGCACCCACCGTGATCTCTTCGCGCTTCTGCTTGCCGATCAACACTACTTCGTCTCCCGCTTCCGCGTCCTTGATATCCGTCACATCCACCAGCATCAAGTTCATATTCACGACTCCCGCCACCGTCGCGCGTTTGCCGCGAATCAGCACATGTCCCAAATTGCTCAGGTTGCGATTGTATCCGTGAAAATAGCCGACGGGCACCGCGGCCAACCGTGACTTGCGCGTGGTGATGTGGGATGTTCCATACCCGACAAATTTCCCCGGCAGAACGTCCTTGATATTCATCACGCGGCTGCTCCAGCGCATCACTCGCGTGAGCGGATCCCGCGAGTGCGATTTCTGGGTACCTCCGTTCGACGAGAGCAAGTAGTTCATCTTGGTCTCAAGGCTCGGCCAGAACCCGTATTGCGCGATTCCCACGCGCACCAGATCATACCGCGTTTCGGGATACGTGAACGTCGCCGCCGAACTCGCCGCGTGACGGAACCTCGGCGTCAGACCCTCGCTTGCAAGCCACGACACCTGTGTTTCAAAAGTCTGAATCTGCTCTTGTATCCGCAAGTGGTTCGCCACGCTCTCCGCACCCGCGAAGTGCGTACACAAGCCCACCAATTCCAGATGCTCCGCGGCTTCCTTGATGATCGTAACGGCTCCGTTCATCTCGGATTGCTCGAAGCCCAGTCGGTTCATGCCCGTTTCCAATTCCAGATGAATCCGCGCGCGTTTGCCAAGCCGCTTTGCGAGCTTCACCGCCGTATTCAAAATTTCAGGATTGAATACATAGAAGGTTACTCCTTCCGCAATCGCCCACTCAAGCTGCTCGTCCGACAGGCCGCCCATCACCATGACTTCGGAATTCTTCGTGCTGTGCTGTCTGACGGCCTGCGCCTCATCCGCGGAATACACCGCAAACCAGCGCACGCCAAACCGCTCGGCCAGGGGAATGAACTGCTCAAACCCGTGTCCATAGGCGTTTCCCTTTACCACCGAACAGAATTCCACTTTCGGCCCGATCAGTTGCTTGAGCAGCTTGAGATTGCTCTGCAGCGCCGCCGCAGACACCTCAATTCTTGAATCCGCAAATATGTGATGTGCTTCGTTCATATAGAATGTGTTTCAGTAATCAACTCAATGAAAAGTCTTACTCCCGACTCGATAACTGCATCTGGAAAATCGTAGTCGGGATGATGCAGCGCCGCGTGAGACTCACCCGCTCCCAGTCCAAACAGGGCACCTCCGAACTTTGCGAGCATGTGTCCAAAATCCTCCGACCAGGCAAACGGACGCTCAGCAGTGTGAACAGTCAGCTCTGCGCGTTTCGCTGAGGCCACAACCTGATCTACCGCTGTTTCACTATTGCGCGACGCAGGAAACGGCTCCACCGTCTCAAACGACACCCTAAGTCCGTAAACTGTGGCGGTCCTCTTTGCGAGCTCTTTGCAGCGTTCTTCAAGCTCCGAAAGCCAGTCGCCCGACTCTGAGCGCAAGGTCAGCATGAGCTCCGCGTCTCCCGGAGATGTCCCAAAAGCCCGCTCGCCCAGCCGCGCGTGAATCACCGTCACCTGCGCCGAGTCAAACAAACCCGTCGTGTAGTGCGGCACCGATGACATTGAGTTCAACAAGTGAGCAAGCGCCCGCGCAGGAGAATTGCCTTTGTGCGGCTCTGCCGCATGCGACGTGCGTCCCTTTAGGCGTACGATCAATCCGCTTGATGCCGCGGCAAACAATCCCTTGCGCACGACGACGCTATTCTTCGCGTATCCCGGAAGATTGTGCAGCGCATACACCGCGTCTGGCTTGAGCTCTTGCAGTCGCTCGTCTTCCAGCATCCGTCGCGCGCCTTCGCCCGTCTCTTCGGCGGGCTGAAACAGAAGCGCCACGCGCCCCTTCTTCGGACGATGGTCCCGCAAATGCAGCGCAACTCCACACAGTATTGCCATGTGACCGTCGTGGCCGCACTTGTGCGATACGCCGTCATGATCCGAGGCGTGCGGAAGTTTACTTTTCTCGGGTATTGGCAGCGCATCCAACTCCGCCCGCAAAAGCGTCACCGGATGTTCGTTCTTGTTTCCAAATTCCGCGATCACTCCCGTGCCGCCCACATTGCGATGCACACGCAGCGGATGGCAGCCCTGCATGAATCCAAAGATCATCTCGGACGTGCGGTGCTCTTCGTTCGAAAGCTCCGCCAACCGATGCAGCGCGTGACGCTGTGCGATCGCCGTGGTCAATAAATCGTTCATCGTACAAGTCTCCGTGCTATGACGAACACCAATATACTCACCACCACTCCAAACACCGCCGGGTCAAACGTTTCTGCATAGTCCGTCATCCGATAAAGCAGCGTCGCTCCAACTGAGATCAGCATCGTGACGAACATCGCAGCGTTCAGCGCGGGCGAACGATGTTTCGACAGTGTGCCATACACCACGGGCAAGATCACTCCCGGTGCCCACAAGTGATATGTGAACAGCAAGAGTCCGATGATGTCCGGCCAAAAAAAGGCCACAAGCGTCGCCGAAATCCCCACCGCCACCGTCAAACGCCGGGCCCACTTCAAGGACTCCGCGTCGCTTGCGAACTTCGACTTGAACTGATGCTCGAACACATCTTTCACAAAAATCGCCGTGCACGAATTCAGCGCGGAATCCGCGGAGGACATCACCGCCGACAGCAGCGCCGCGATAATCAACCCGGCGATCCACGGATTGTGCAGGCTCTTCACCACAAGCGACAACGTGGACTGCGGATCCACATCCGGGAAATGCAATCGGCCGTACATCGCGATGAAAAAGAGCACCACCGGAAACGTCAGCGCCAACACAATCCCCACACCGGCAATCCCGCGCTGCGTGTGCTTGACGTCGCGCCCGATGCAGTAGCGTGTCGCGTAGCCCGGCGCAAAGGTTTCGCCCAAAAGAAATGCCAGAAACGTCGTGATCAGAAAGCTCCAGCCCTTGCCGCCTTCCACTGCAAACCACGCCGCGGGCAGTTTCTCCTGCACCGTTCCCCACGAAGCAATCAAGTCCGGCGCGCACACCGCAAGTGTGATTCCGAATCCCAGAAACAAAATGATGAACTGATACAAATCTGTGTAGATCACCGCCAGCAGTCCGCCTGCGGTGCTGTACACAATCACAATCAATCCGCCGATCAAAATCGCATAGCGTACATCGAATCCGCCCTCTGCAGCGCCGGGCATTAGCGTCGCCAAGATGGATCCGAACGCCGCCATCTGTGCCGCAATGATAAACAGCGAAAAGAGCAGCGACAACAGCATGGCCACAAATCTCGGACGCTCGCCGAAGCGATGCCCGAAGTATCCCGCAACCGTGTAGAGTTCCGCCTCGCGAAACTTCGGTGCGACTACCATTCCCGAAAACACAAAGTGCAGGTAGCCGCCGAGTGAAATCAAAACCCAAAGCAGCCCGTATTCATAGGTCTTCGCCGTCGCGCCAATTGAATAGCCCCCGCCAATCACCGTCGCGCCCATCGTCGCAAACAAAAGCCACCAGCTCACATTTCGTCCCGCAACCAAATAGTCATCCGTCGAATGGATGTTGCGGCTCTTCAGGACGCCCTTGACAAAAATGAACGTGACGTAGGCGCCGATGACGCTCCATTGAATTAGTTGATCAGACAATCTATGCTCCGATGATGCTGTATCCTAATAGCTTACCGATCTCAGCACCCGGATGCAACCTGCGTTTTAGGAACTTACGTCATCAATTCTCATCGAGAGGTTCACTGAACACTGTTTACCCCCATAAACACAAAACGGGGCGGCCCTTGCGGACCGCCCCGTTTCTATCTCTTGATCTATGCCTTCACGCAAGCCTGCGCGTCAGCACAAGACCCGCGTCACACGCGGTTACTTCAGGAGCAGCATCTTCTGCTGAGCCGTGAAGCCGTTCACGTCGAGACGCGCGATATACATACCCGACGTCAAACCGGTTGCCTCAAAGCTCACCGAATGCGCACCGGCAGACTGCATACCATTGATCAACGTCGCCACTTCCTGACCCTGAACGTTGTACACCTTCAGCGTCGTAAATCCGGCTTCGATGAGATCGAAGCGAATGGACGTCGTCGGGTTGAACGGGTTCGGGTAGTTCTGATGCAGCGCATACGCCGTCACCACACCCGCGTCTGCACGCGGCGTCGCCGACTGCGTCACCAGCAGTTCCTGCGCGCCGTTCACATCCACCGCGGCCAGACTGTAGCTGTAGGCCGTGCCGTTCGTCAGGTTCGCATCCGTCCACGTGTAGCTGTGACCGGAGGCCGTGTTGCCCTGCGAAGCAACTTGCGTCATCATCGCGCCGTCACGCAGCACCACAAAGTGGTGATTGTCGGTTTCGCTCGCCGTGTTCCAGTTGATCGTGATCGAACCATTGCCCGGCACCAACTCGAAGTTCGCCAATTCGACATCCAACTGACCGTCGGCAATAATGTAGTCTTCAACTTCGCCCAGGAAGTCAAAGGCATAGGTTCCGCACTGGTCGGTGCAAGCACCGGCAACCGCCAGACCGAAGCCGTAGCGGCCCACGGGCTGCGACGTCAAACGAAAACGGAACACGCCGTCATAGCGGCCCATATCCAACACGCCCGGATCCAGAACCTGGAACGGCCAGGCACCCGGTGTCACCAACACGTCCTGGATAATCCACTCGCTCGCCGTCACGATCGGCGGAACATCCGAACATTCGATTTCGTCGCAGAAGTCGCCGTCCAGATTGCCGTCCTTCCATGCGTTCAAGTAGAGACGGCCACCGCAGTTCGCAAAGCGATCGTATTCCGGACCGGCCGTCACCGTCACGCGCAGATCTTCGTACGTGCACGGCATCCACGGCAGGTTCACAAAGACCACACCGTCGTCTTCCGGCAACTGATCCTGATTCAAAATCTCAGGAGCCGCTTCGCCGTCCACCGTCTGACCCAACCAGGCAATCCCGCTCAAGCCGTGAGCCGGATTGTTGATCATCGTCGGATAGTTACAAGCCGACAGATCGCCGTGATCCACGGCTTCATACGGAAACTCGCACGTATCCGGAAGCTCCGAGCACACGCACGTTCCGGCTTCGATCTCAAACGCCGTCACCGTGTTATTGTAGGCATCCTTCACCCACAGAACCGTCTGCGGAGCAAAGTTGATCGCGTCGCACTCCATACCTTCGCAGCGAACCTGACCGGCGTCGAAACGGCTGACAAACGCACCCGTCGTCTTGTCGCAGCGGCGAATGTCGTCAATCGGGCTGTTGCCGGCCCAGACCGTGTTGTTGGCGCCCATCTCAACACCCGAAATCGTGCCTTCCGGATTGCCAAACTCATTCAACAGCGTCAGCGAGCCCAGCAACAATCCCGTGGAGCTGAAGTGCGTGATCGCATTGCTCACGTCGGTCGAGTGCCAGACCGTGCCGTCCGTTCCGTCGTAGTCGCAACCGTCGGTCAGCGTATAACCGCCCATACCCGGGAACTGATAGGTCGCCAAACCGGTACGATCCACCGTCCAAATGGCATTGGTTCCCAACTCGCCGCCCCAGAACACCTGACGGCCCTCGTCCCAACCCAGCTCATCAATGTTCCGCGGATTGCCTGAAGCATCCTCGATGTCGAAAGACCCCAGCAACGTACCGAACTCGTTCATCTGATGCAGAACCGGGACCGTGTAGTTCGTGTAGTAGAGGTCACCGCGGCAGTCCGCCGAAATGCTCACACCGAGGCTCGACGTCACCGGAACCGTGATCACACGCAGCGCGCCCGGAATCACTGGACACTGCGTGGAACAATCCAACCCGGCAACGAAGCTGCCTTGCAATGCGTCGCACTCGCTGAGTGTGACTTCCGTACAAGAGGGAGTCTGCGGGTCGCCATAGCAGCAACGTCCAACCGGCTCCGGACACGGATCGTCACAAGTCAGACCCTCTGCCCAAAGACCATTGAAGTAAACCGAACAATCGTAGTCTGAAACTTGGTCTTGGCAAAAGAGGCCATTATCGTAGCAGCAGCGGCCCAGCGGTGGAACACAGCTCGGCTCGTCCGTGCACAGCAGGCCTTCTTCCCAAATCGTCTCATCAAGACGGGCTTCGCCATAGCGACCGGCAATGCCTTCACCGCCGCCGCCGTAGTAGTTGTAGCATTCATTCTCCGTGATATCGTCCGTGCAGTACGGAGAATAGTCATAGCAGCAGCGGCCGCGCGGAGCAACCTGGCACGGGTCGGCGCAGGTCAGGCCTTCCGTCCACAGCGCGTTGAAATAATAGTAGTAGCAGTCTGCTTCGCTGGTCTCATCAACGCAGTAGAGGCCGCCCTCGTAGCAGCAACGACCGAGCGCTTGCTCGCTGACCGTCAACTCATAACTGCCGTTGTTGTCCGCGTAACCGTCCACGACAATCGTGTACTCCTGACCACCCGTGAGTGCATAGGAAATGTACGACAACAAGCCGCAGAAGTCATCATTGCAAACCAGCGACGTACCCGAGCAGTCGCCTTCGAGCAGCTCAAGACGCGTGTCGAAGTCCGCATAGCTGCACAACGAAATCGCGACCGTCACATTTGCTGCAGGCGTAAATGAGTACACCACATCCGGTGCAGTGTTAGAGCCGCAGAAAAAGTCGTTCGTTAACCCGGCCGTTGAGCCGATGTCCGTATACGGCAAACCGGCGATGACAGACGCCGGACAATAGTCATTGCCCTGATCCAGGCTGACGCCGCCTCGACGGGCAACTCGGCTCGTCCACTCGTTCATCGCCGGATGGTTCGATAAATCAACCCCTTCCGCCTTCAAGGCGATAATCGCATCTTCCAGCTCACGCTGCGGCAAATTGCGGTACTGAAGCGAATTCGACTTCAGCACCGCCCCCGGCTGCAGCTTCTCGAGAGTCTCAACGGTTCCTTCCGTGGCAAAGGCCGATACTCCCACTACAACCAGCATACACAGACACAACAACAATCTCTTCATCTTGACCCCTTTTGCATGGTTAATCACGTACTCCTACATGTCGTACAATATAACCCCGTCAAGTTAGGAGCACCATAACATCCCCAATTTTCACCAAATATCATTAAAGCTGGACCATTCAACCCGAATACACTTACCATACTTCCTGCCTGAAGTTACATAAGTGACCCATCTCATTGGGGGTCGGCAGCGTTGCGAAATCAAAACATGCCTCTCTCTGTCATATTGCGACCGCCTTGTCTTTTATAGATCAACGGCTCTCTGGCAAACAACAAAACGGGGCGGCCCTTGCGGACCACCCCGTTTCTATCTCTTGTCCTATGCTCTCACGCAAGCCTGCGCGTCAGCACAAGACCCGCGTCACACGCGGTTACTTCAGGAGTAGCATCTTCTGCTGAGCCGTGAAGCCGTTCACGTCGAGGCGTGCGATATACATACCCGACGTCAATCCGGTCGCCTCAAAGCTTACCGAATGCGCACCGGCAGACTGCATACCGTTGATCAACGTCGCCACTTCCTGACCCTGAACGTTGTACACCTTCAGCGTCGTAAATCCGGCTTCGATGAGATCAAAGCGAATCGAAGTCGTCGGGTTGAACGGGTTCGGGTAGTTCTGATGCAGCGCATACTCCGTGACCACGCCTGCTTCCGCACGCGGCGTCGCCGACTGCGTCACGAGAAGTTCCTGCGCGCCGTTCACGTCCACCGCGGCCAGACTGTAGCTGTAGGACGTGCCGTTCGTCAGGTTCGCATCCGTCCACGTGTAGTTGTGGCCGGAGGCCGTGTTGCCCTGCGAAGCAACTTGCGTCATCATCGCGCCGTCACGCAGCACCACAAAGTGGTGATTGTCGGTTTCGCTCGCCGTGTTCCAGTTGATCGTGATCGAACCATTGCCCGGCACCAACTCGAAGTTCGCCAATTCGACATCCAACTGACCGTCGGCAATAATGTAGTCTTCAACTTCGCCCAGGAAGTCAAAGGCATAGGTTCCGCACTGGTCGGTGCAAGCACCGGCAACCGCCAGACCGAAGCCGTAGCGGCCCACGGGCTGCGACGTCAAACGAAAACGGAACACGCCGTCATAGCGGCCCATATCCAACACGCCCGGATCCAGAACCTGGAACGGCCAGGCACCCGGTGTCACCAACACGTCCTGGATAATCCACTCGCTCGCCGTCACGATCGGCGGAACATCCGAACATTCGATTTCGTCGCAGAAGTCGCCGTCCAGATTGCCGTCCTTCCATGCGTTCAAGTAGAGACGGCCACCGCAGTTCGCAAAGCGATCGTATTCCGGACCGGCCGTCACCGTCACGCGCAGATCTTCATACGTGCACGGCATCCACGGCAGGTTCGAGAAGAACACACCGTCGTCTTCCGGCAATTGATCCTGATTCAAAATCTCAGGAGCCGCTTCACCGTCCACCATCTGACCCAACCAGGCAATCCCGCTCAAGCCATGAGCCGGATTGTTGATCATCGTCGGATAGTTGCAGGCCGACAGATCGCCGTGATCCACCGCTTCATACGGGAACTCGCACGTATCCGGAAGCTCCGAACAGACACACGTTCCGGCTTCGATTTCAAATGCCGTCACCGTGTTGTTGTATGCATCCTTCACCCACAACGCAGTCTGCGGAGCAAAGTTGATCGCGTCGCACTCCATACCTTCGCAGCGAACCTGACCGGCATCGAAACGGCTGACAAACGCACCCGTTGTCTTGTCACAGCGGCGGACGTCGTCAATCGGGCTGTCTCCGGCCCAAACCGTGTTGTTCGCGCCCATCTCAACACCCGAGATAAAGCCTTCCGGATTGCCGACCTCGTCCAACAGAGTCAGCGTTCCCAGCAACAATCCCGTCGCACTGTAGTGTGTGATGACACCGCTCACATCGGTCGAGTGCCAGACCGTACCGTCCGTTCCGTCGTAGTCGCAACCGTCGGTCAGCGTGAAGCCGCCCATACCCGGGAACTGATAGGTCGCCAAACCGGTGCGATCCACCGTCCAAATGGCATTCGTTCCGGCTTCGCCGCCCCAGAACACCTGACGGCCTTCATCCCAGCCCAGTTCGTCAATGTTCCGCGCATTGCCAGCCGCGTCCACGATGTTGAACGAACCCAGCAGTGTGCCGAACTCATTCATCTGGTGCAGCACGGGAATGCCGTAGTTCGTATAGTACAAATCACCGCGGCAGTCCGCCGAAATGCTCACACCAATGCTCGATGTCACGGGTACCGTGATCACGCGCAGCGTGTCATCCAGGCTAGCTCCGCCTTCTCCCCAGCGCCCGTCGCGCGTCGGATTGGCCTTCATTTTCTCGAGAGTCTCCACGGTTCCATCCGTGGCGTAGGCCGATACTCCCGCTACGGCCAGCATGCACAGACATAACAACAATTTCTTCATCTTGACCCCTTTGGCACGTTTCTCATGTTTTCCAGCATTTCTCCAGCGTAGAGTGAAATATAGCATTGTCAACATGACCGCGCTACGGTTGTCTCATCCTTAATTAAACTTCAATAAATCTGGACTATTCAATCTGAATACACTTACCATACCTCCCACCTGTAGTTACCCTGCTGACCCATTTCAGAATGGGTCAAGAATGTCGAGAAAGCAAAACATGCCTCTCTTTGTCTAATTTCTCAGGCTTCACGCTTCTGAGTTGTTTGTCGTACGAAGTCTCCGTAAATTGAACAAAACCAAATCATACCACAAACACGCATGAACATGAAATCTCAGCACTTCGCATTCCTCTTGGTCGCCTGCCTTTTTCTCGCCGGATGCAAGACCAAAGAAAAGCCGGTCGCCACTCCTCCGAAAACAGAAGTTACAAAAAAACAAAACTTAGCCCACAACCTCTACCCGGTGTTCGAGAATGGCAAGTGGGGTTTCGTGGATGAAAACGGCGATATGGCCGTTGAGCCGCAGTACGAGTGGGCCGACGCCATGACTGAGGGAATGGCCCGCGTAAAGCAAAACGACAAGTGGGGCTACGTCAATCTCGCCGGGCAGCTCGTGGTCGAACCAAAGTACGAACGCGCGCGCCGCTATACGGAAGGTCATGGTGCCGTGAGGGAAAATGGAAAGTATGGCTACCTCGATCGCTCGGGAAATGTGGTCGTTGAATTTCAGTACTCGAAACTCGCTCAGGAATTCAGTGAAGGTCTCGCCGCCGTGCCCAACGCCGAAAAGAAGTTTGGATTCATCAATGAGCGCGGCGAAACGGTCATCCCGCATCAGTTTGACAACGCCCACGTCTTTCAAGAAGGACTTGCCGCAGCCGAGATTAATGAGAAATGGGGATTCATTGACAAGACCGGCAAATGGGTCATCGAGCCGCAATACGTTTGGACGGACAAATTTGTGAATGGTCACAGCCTGATTCGTGTCGGCACGCAGCCCGATGTGGATTACGGCTTGATCACGCGCGACGGGAAACTCCTGTTCACACTCAAGACGCTGCATGCAAAGACTCCAAGCGATGGCCTGGTTCTCGTGCAGAAAGATCAGAAGTGGGGATTCGTGGATTATAGCGGCGTGTTCGTCCTGCCCGCTACCTATGATGCCGCCTTCAGTTTCAGCGAAGGACTTGCCGCCGTGCGCATCGGCAACGGCTGGGGCTATGTGGATCGCAGCGGGAAGCTCGCGCTCAACTTGGAATACAATCTCGCCGAAGAATTCCACGACGGCATCGCACGTGTCACCTGGCCCGGCGGCACCTGGGGCTATGTGGATCTGACCGGCGGTACGATTTGGCGCTCCAAACTTCCCGGAAGTCCGCAGCAGTCTGAAGATGCCGAAGGCTGATCCCCGCTCAACCATCTCGCCAAACTCAGAAGTCCCGATCTCCTTTCATTCAACAGTCTGATTCTTCATGCTGCCGATCGCAATTTGTAAGTCACAAGAAATCTCGATTGTCCCCAAGCGGCTGAATCGTCACGGCCTGGTCACCGGCGCCACCGGTACCGGCAAAACCGTGACCCTGCAAGTGCTTGCCGAACGGATGTCGCGCGCCGGAATTCCCGTCTTTGCCGCCGATATCAAAGGCGATCTCGCGGGCGTCGCCACAGCGGGAAAGATGTCCGAGAAGTTTCAGAAACGGCTCAACCTGCTCGGCGTCACAGAGCATGCCTTCTCCGCAAACTCGTGCATCTTCTGGGATGTCTTCGGCAAACAGGGACACCCCGTTCGCACGACGATCTCCGAAATGGGACCGCTCCTGATTTCGCGTCTGCTCAACCTGAACGAAACTCAGGCCGGAGTGCTGCAAATCATCTTCAGCTATGCGGACGATGAGGGACTTCTGATTCTCGATTTGAAAGACTTGCGTGCGATGCTTGCGCATGTCGCCGAGATTCGCAAAGAGCTCACTACGGAGTACGGCAACGTCTCGCCCGCCAGCGTCGGCGCAATTCAGCGCGCGCTGCTGACGCTCGAAGAGCAGGGCGGAGACCAGTTTTTCGGTGAACCCGCTTTCGAGCTGTCGGATCTCATGCAAACCGATCAAAACGGCAACGGCATCATCAACGTCTTGCATGCCGAACAGCTTGTCCGTTCACCCAAAGTCTATGCTACATTCCTGCTCTGGATGCTTTCGGAGCTCTTTGAGCAGCTTCCCGAAGTCGGAGATCCCGACAGACCCAAGCTCGTCTTCTTCTTTGACGAAGCGCACTTGCTCTTCGACGACGCACCAAGCGCATTGCTCGACAAGATTGAACAAGTTGTGCGCCTCATCCGCTCAAAAGGAGTCGGCGTTTTCTTTGTCACGCAGCATCCGCTCGACATCCCCGAGAAAGTTCTGACGCAGTTGGGCAACAGAGTACAGCATGCTCTGCGCGCCTTCACTCCCGCCGAACAGAAGAAACTGAAATCCGCCGCCGAAACCTTTCGCGCAAATCCCGATCTTGATTTGGAAAAGATCATTCCGGAACTCGGCATCGGCGAAGCCATCGTCAGCTTTCTCGACGAGCAAGGCGTGCCGGCTCCCGCGGAACGCGCGTACATCCTTCCGCCCTTTTCCCGTATCGGTCCGCTGGAACAGCAAGAGCGTTTGGTCACGATGCAAACCTCGATCGTGGCCGGAGTCTATGAAAAAACTATTGACCGTGAGTCCGCCTACGAGAAATTGAAAGCCAAAGCCGAAACCGCCGCCGCCTCAGAACCTGCGGAAGAAATTCGCAAGGCAAAACCCGCGGCACGCAAGTCAGACGATGTGCTCACTTCGGTCGTGAAGAGTGCCGCGCGCGCCGCCGCGTCGCAAGCCGGGCGCTCGCTCATTCGCGGCATTTTGGGTGGATTACTCGGAGGCAAGAAGTAGTGAGCGCAAACGCCGTTGAAGTGCGCAATGTTTCCAAGCGTTTTGGAGAAGTCCATGCGCTGAATGAAGTCTCACTGACCATCAAGCAGGGAGATTTCTTTGGCTTGCTGGGACCCAACGGGGCAGGCAAGACCACGCTCATGCGCGTGCTCTGCGGATTGCTTGCGCCGGATCAAGGGGACGTGCGCATTCTGGACAGCAGCCTCGAACGCTGGCAAATTCCCTTCGCCGTCGGCGTCGTCCCACAGGACATCGCGCTCTATGACATGCTTTCCGCACGGAAAAATCTCGAGCTGTTCGGCAAACTGCGCGGACTCACCGGCAAGAAACTTGAAACCAGAATTGACTTCGTGCTTGACTTGATCGGGCTTTCCGACCGCGCAAAATCGCGGGTGAAAGGCTTCTCCGGCGGGATGAAACGGCGCTTGAATCTCGGCGTTGCCCTGCTTGCCGAACCGCGTGTTCTTTTGCTCGATGAACCCACCGTCGGCGTGGATCCGCAATCGCGCGCCAGCATCTTCGAGCTGCTGGAAAGTCTGCACGGGCAAGGTGTGACGATACTCTATACCACGCATTACATGGAAGAGGCCGAGCGGCTCTGCCGCACGATCGCTATTCTCGATCACGGCAAAATTCTGGGTGTGGGCTCGCTGGAAGAGTTGATCACAATGGTCAAGACGCCGCGCTTTGTGCGCCTGATTCTCCGCAGCGATTCCGAGAAGTTTCCCGCACTGGCCGGGGTTGCGAGCAAGCAATCCGGGTTGCGCGTGGACTATGTTCCGACGTCGCAGGATGGGCTTGCAGAAATTCTCACGCAGCTCGCCGACTTTCACGGAGCGCAGCGTGTCGAGGTTGTCTCCCCGAATCTTGAAATGCTCTTTCTTGAACTCACCGGACGGGAGCTGCGCGACGCATGAAAAGAGTCTGGTATCTCGCGCGCAAAGATGTTGCGATCTTTCTGACCGATCCCGTCGCCATAGGTCTTGCGTTCATTGTGCCGATGGTGATGATTCTTGTCTTCGGCTTCGTCTTTGGCGGACAGGGAAAAGACGGACTCGCCGAACTGAATGTGCTTGCTGTGAACGAAGACACGGGACCGGGCGGCGCGCGTCTCGTTCAGGCGCTGGACGGCCTCGAAGAGCTGAAACTGATCCAAAGATCCGTCAAAGAAAACACTCCGTTTGACAGCGCAAGCGCCTCAGCGCTTGTGGCCAAAGGAAGCTATTCCGCCGCGCTCGTGATTCCGCGCGACTTCTCCGACGGCGTTGCGGACGGCGAACTGCGCGCGCATATTCTCGAAGACACGCGCGATCCCGTCACGGCCGGTGTGCTCTTGGGACTGATGCAGAAGACCGCCTTCGAAACGTTTCCGATGCTCATGCCTTCGGCGATGATGTCGGGAATGCTCGACTCGATGGGAACGGTTGGATTCAACAGCGACCTCGCCAAAGCCATCGAAAAGAATTTTGGAGTGGAGTTGCCGGACAGCGGCATGAGCTTCAAAGACATGGTTCCCCGCGACATGTTGTTGGGCGACGCCGGCGAAGCTTCCGATTCAGGTTCATCGGGTCCAAACCTGGGCGCAGTGTTCAACAAGGTGAACCAGATCACGCGAACGCAAGTCGTCGGACAAAATGTCGTCAATCCCGCCGTCGCGCACACCACCGCGGGTACTGCCGTCATGTTCATGCTCTTCGGTGTCGGAGCCATTGCGGCGTCACTCTTGCGCGAAATGCACACGGGCACAGCCACGCGCTTACTCCTCATGGGTGCAACGTCCGGCGAAATTCTGCTCTCAAAACTGCTTTATGCCGTCGTGCTGGGCAGCCTCCAACTCTTTGCCATGATGGTCTATGGTTGGCTGATTTTCAGTCTGCAAATCTGGGAACATCTGACACCGATGCTTGTCATGATCGTCGTCACCGCCGTCGTGATGAGCAGCGTCGGCCTGATCATCTCCGCATTGTCACGCACCGAAGAGCAGGCCGCGGGATTTCAAGTCGTCATCATCCTCAGTATGTCCGCCATCGGCGGCGCGATGTTCCCAAGCTTCATGCTGCCCGGCTTCATCAAAACCATCAGCAAAGTCACGCCCGTCTATTGGGCAATGCAGGGCTTCAACGACATCTTCTGGCGCAATCAAAGTCTATCAGGCATCCTGCTCGAGTGCGGCATCTGTCTCGGCATGGCGGCGCTGATGACCACGCTCGCCGTGATGATTTTCCGCAGAAGACTCGCGAACGAACTCGGATAGAGTTCCGGGAATACGCAAAAAGATGAAAGCGCCCCAGCATTTGCCGGGGCGCTTCACGCTTTGGGATAATTAACAAGCTTCTATGCCGTGGCTGCTGCCGCGCGCTTAGCGGCCTGCTTGCGCGCCTCCTCGGACAAGTGCATTTTGCGCAGACGTATGGACTCCGGCGTCACCTCCACCAACTCATCATCATTGATAAAGGCAATCGCCTCTTCCAGCGACATCGGACGCGGCGGTGCAATCTTGTAGTTCTCATCGCTGCCCGACGCGCGCATGTTGGTCAGCTTCTTTTCGCGCACGATATTCACGACCAGGTCATTGTCACGCGAGTTTTCACCGCACACCATGCCCTCATAGACCTGCGTTCCCGGCGCCACAAACACTTCGCCGCGATCCTGCAAACTGTTCAGCGCATACGCCGTCACCCGGCCTTCGCGATCCGCAATCAACACGCCATTCGCGCGCTGCGTCACTTCGCCTTCCACCGGACGATAGTCGAGGAACTGCGAGTTCATGATTGCCGTGCCGCGCGTCATCGTCAACATGATCGGTCGAATGCCGATCAATCCGCGCATCGGAATCTCAAACGTCGTGCGCACCCAGCCCGTCGCATGATCCGTCATGTGCGTCATCCTGCCACGCCGCATGCCCAATGTGCTCGTGATCACACCCACAAACTCTTCAGGGCAATCAATCAGCACGGATTCATACGGCTCCATGCGCTTGCCGTTGACCGTCTTGAACAGCACGCGCGGACGCCCCACATTCATTTCATAGCCTTCGCGCCGCATCGTTTCAATAAGAATCGCCATCTGCAATTCGCCGCGGCCATAGACACGATAGCCGTCCATGTTCTCGGCATCTTCCACGCGCAGCGCGGGGTTGCCCTGAATCTCTTTGAATAGCCGATCGCGAATCTGCCGCGTCGTCACGTACTTGCCCTCGCGGCCCGCAAACGGCGACGTGTTCACGCTAAACACCATCTCGAGCGTCGGTTCGTCAATCTTCAGAGGCGGCAGCGGACGCGGATCGAGCACGGAGGTCACCGTGTCGCCGATATCCATGTTCTCGACTCCCGCCAGCGCGACGATCTCGCCCGCCCACGCGCTCTTCGCATCCACACGTGCCAAGCCTTCATACGTGTAGAGCTGCGTGACCTTTGCCTGCGCGCGACTGCCGTCGTTCTTGATCAGCATCACCTGCTCGGCCTGATTGATCGTGCCGTTGGCAATTCTGCCGATGCCGATTCTTCCCACGTAGTCGCTGTAGTCCAGAGTCGTAATCTGCAATTGCAGCGGCGCTTCGTCGTCATAGACCGGAGCCGGAACTTTGTCAAACAACAGCCTGAAGAGCGGCATCAGGTTCTCACCTTCCACGCTCAGATCATGCGTCGCGGTGCCCAGCTTCGCGTTGGTGTAGACCACCGGAAAATGACACTGCTCTTCGGTCGCATCCAAATCGAGAAACAGCTCCAGCACTTCGTCCAGCACCTGCCCGATCCGCGCGTCCGGGCGATCAATCTTGTTGATCACGACAATCGGAGACAACCCAAGTTCCAATGCGTTCGACAAAACGTATCGCGTCTGCGGAAGCGGCCCTTCGCTGGCATCCACCAGCAGCAGACAGCCGTCTACCATCCGCAAGACGCGCTGCACCTGACCGCCGAAATCCGCGTGGCCCGGCGTATCCAAAATATTGATGATATTGTCCTGCCAACGAATCGTCGTGTTCTTCGAGAGGATCGTAATGCCCTTCTCGCGCTCGAGATCGAGCTTGTCCATCACGCGCTCCGCCACCTGCTGATTCTCGCGAAACACGCCCGCCTGATGCAGCATCGCATCCACCAGCGTCGTCTTACCGTGGTCCACGTGCGCGATGATCGCCACGTTACGTATGTTGTCTCTGGTCTTTCTGGCCATTAAGGAATTGTTGCTCCGGTCACTTTCTTTGTCAGCTCGAGCAGCTGCCCGAGTACTTTATCCATCCGAGAAACCAAGTCTGTGTCAAGCAGAGTGCCCCGTTCGTCCCAAACCGTGCTTGCTCTGGGAATCGTCACAGTTTGCGGTAGAACGATCGCGCCCATGGTCGAAAACGAGTAGCGCAAAGAGGATTGCATGCGATTCGTGCCCCAGGGCCCTTCACTTGCGCCCATCAGCATCACCACTTTGCCCGGCCACGGACTCCCGCCGCCCCGCGTCGTCCAATCCAGCACGTTCTTCAGCATGCCCGGCACGCCGCCGTTGTATTCCGGGCTCGAAATCACGACCGCGTGCGTAGCGGCAATCCGCTGTTTCAGGTCGGTCATCGCAGCAGGAATTCCGCTCGCCGATTCGAGATCGCCGTCATAAGGCGGAGCGGAGAAGAGCTTCAGATCCAATATATCAGTCTCAATCCCCTTTTGAGTCAGCAAATCCTCTGCGATCCCCGCAAGTCTTCTGTTGTAAGAACCGGCTCGCAAGGAGCCGGGAATTACTGCAATCTTCACTCTTCTTCCCCCGTGCTATGCTTTGGCAAGTTTCGCGCACTCCTTGTGCCGGAAACAGTCCACCGCATGATCATTCACCATCCCCGCCGCCTGCATATAGGCGTAGCAAATCGTGGATCCCACAAACTTGAATCCGCGCTTCTGTAAATCCTTGCTCATCGCGTCCGAAACCTCCGTTTTCGCCGGGATCTCGGACATGCTCTTGATCTTGCTTACCAGTTGCTTGCCTTTCGTGAACTGCCAGATATAGGCATCAAAACTGCCGAACTCCTTCTGCACGTCCATCAGAGCCTTTGCATTCAGAATCGTGGCCTGAATCTTCTGCCGGTTGCGCACGATCCCGGCGTCATTCATCAGCCGCTCGAACTCCTTGTCCCCAAACTTCGCCACCTTCTTGTAGTCGAAGTTCGCGAACGCCTTGCGGAAGTTCTCGCGCTTGTGCAAAATCGTCCGCCACGACAGCCCCGCCTGAAACGCGTCCAGCACCAGATACTCGAAGTGCTTCCGGTCGTCATGCACCGGCACACCCCAATCGGTGTCGTGATACTCGATCATCAGTTCATCCGCGCCCGGCCATCCGCAGCGCTTCACGGTCTTAGGCATATCATCTCCCCAAGCAGAGTCATCAGGTCAGCTTCTCCCGAGCAGGGTCTCCAGACCCTCGACATTCCCCGAGCAGGGTCTCCAGACCCTGCCGGAATCTCGGCCGCGCGTCTACTTCTTCAAATACTTCGCAAACCACTCATGATACGCTTCCATGCGCACCACTCGGCGATCTGGTCTGCCGCCCCGCGATAGCCCGTGCGATTCTTCGGGGAATCTTAGGAATTCCACAGTGCGTCCGCGCACCTTCAGCGCCACAAACAACTGCTCCGCCTGTTCCATCGCACAGCGCAAGTCATTCTCGCTATGCACAATCAGCAGCGGATCGCGAATCTTGTCCGCATAGGTCAACGGAGACATCCACTCGTAGCCTTCCGGATTGTCCCAATAGTGACCGCCGAATTCCGTGTGATCGTAGTATCCGATATCCGATGAGCCGTGGAACGTCTTCAGTTCAACCACCGAGCGATCCGTCACGCCGCAGCGATAGCGCCGCGTGTGGCCCAGCGCCCAGTTGGTCATGTAGCCGCCGTAGCTGCCTCCGCAGATGCCGATGCGATTGGACTTCACATACTTCTGAGCTTCCAGCCAATCGGTCACCGCTTCCACGTCTTCCCAATCCTTCGTGCCCCATGCCGCTACAATAGATTCCGCCCAGTCCTTGCCGTAGCCCTGACTGCCGCGCGGATTCGGGCAAGCCACAACATAGCCCTGCGCGGCCAAGACATGCATCTCGTGGAAGAACACGCGCGCATACTGCGTGCGCGGTCCGCCGTGAATGAACACAACTCCCGGATACTTCTTGCGCGGCGAAAAATCCGGCGGCAGGAACACAAACGTATGCACCTTCGCCCCGTCCGTCGAAGGAATCTTGACGTCCAACACCTTCGATAACTGCACCGATTTCAAATACTCCGCGTTGTGCGCCAACACCTTGCGGAACGATGCGCCCTTCTTGGAAATGTCCTCGCACAAATGAAAATCGCCCAGCGCGCTGAAACCCGCGTGAACCACAACCATCGCGTTGCTGCGCAAATCAAAAATCGGAGCCTGACCCGCGGCCTTCCAGAACTTCACCGGCTCGCCGCCCGCAATCGGAGTCCGCATAATCGCCACGTCGCCGCGATCCGAGATAGGATAGAAGATGCTTCTGGAATCCTTGCTCCACGCGACTCTCGCTTCCTCAAAATCAAATCCAATGTCCGACAAACTAAGATCCATCGCCTGACGATCATAGCCCGGAGTCAGATTCTTGATCTTGCCGTTCCGCAAATCCACCCGCCACGGATGAACCGGCTCCACTCCCCACGCATCTTTCTTGTTGTGATGCCCGAGATAAACCAGCCACTTGCCGTCCGGCGAAAAACTCAGACTGCCCTTCTCGCCCTGCGGTCCGTCCAGTGTCTTGCTTCGTCCGCTCTTCAGATTCAGAAAGACAATGTCATTGTCGTATTGATTCTGATCCGGGTCGCGGTGCGAATTTGCCACGTAAGCCAGGATATTACTGTCTGCCGATACCGCAAACGCGCCGTCGTCGGCCTGACCCTTGGTCAACTGCGTCCACTTTCCCGAAGCCAATTCCAGCTTGTAGAAATGGTATCTGTCCTGCGGAAAGAACCCCACGCCGTCCAAACGATAGAACAGTCGCGTGATGCGCCGCACCACCGGGGCTTTGCTCTCAGGTTCCCGGCCCTCGGCAATTGCCTTCTCTGCGTCCGCGTCCGGATCAGCCTTGCGGAACTTCACCACCAAACACGTGTCGTCACATGCCCACGCCAAACTCGCAAGCGACCCGCGGCCTTTCCACAATTGCACAGGCGAGCCGCCGTCCACATTCAAGCAATAAATCCTGTCCTCACCTTTTTCATTGCGAAAAAAGGTCAGCTTCTTTCCGTCGCGCGACCAGACCGGCGAGCGATCCGTGTGGTCGCCCGACGTCCAGCGCGTGCTTTGACCCGTGCTCAAATCCAGAATATGCAGATTTGCAAAGGTCTTATTCTTCTTCTCGTCCACCCACGAGCGCGTGTACGCCGCAAACTTGCCGTCCGGTGACACCGCCAGCGATTTGGGCATTTCAAACTTCTTGAAATCGTGAATGGAAACCGGGACCTTCTTCGGTGCGCGAGAACTACGTGACATGGTTGGAAAACCCCAATGAATTGAAACTCAACTCCCCAATATAGAGCGGGGCCCAGACCCCCCGCCGATCCAAATGTGCTGTTTGCTTACAGCCAATTCCGTTTCTTGAAATACGTGATCATGACCGCAACTGCGATGGCCATGACTCCCAGCGCCGCAAGATAACCATAGGTCCACCTGAGCTCCGGCATATGCAGGAAGTTCATTCCCCAAATCCCGGCCAGAAATGTCAGCGGCAGAAAGATTGTGGAAATCACCGTCAGAACGCGCATCACGTCATTCTGCCGCAAGGACAACCGCGACAGATAAACTTCAAGCGTGGCCGAGTCCAATTCGCGGAGCGTGTCTATGGACTCCGCCACATGCAGCGCGTGATCATACACATCGCGCAAATACGCACGCGTCGCCGGATGAATCAATCCCGACTCCCGGCGCTCGAGCGCACTCAAAACATCCCTTAGCGGCATGATGCTCGACCGCAAGCCCAGCAACTCGTGCCGAGTGTCAAACAAATCCTGCAAAATCTCCCGGCTGTTCGGCGATTCCATCACCTGGGATTGAAGCGCGTCCAATCTGCTTCCCAATTCATCCAGCGCGACGAAATACTGATCCACCAGAATATCCAGCAGACGATAGAGCAAGTAATCCGCGCCGTTGGCACGCGCCAAGCCCTGCCCCGACCTGAGACGCTCGCGAACCGTCTGAAACTCCGAAGGCTCCTGCTCGCAAAACGTGAAGACAAATCCCTCACCCAAGGCAATCGTCAGCTGCGAGTCATCCAAAGACTGCGTGTCCGGATTTCGCTCGAAGTCCCGCATGAACACAAACAGCCGGTCTTCATCTTCCTCAAGCTTCGTGCGCTGAGTCGTGTTCGCAATGTCCTCAAGCAGCAACGGATGAAACAGCAGCCGGCGGCCAATCTCTTCCAGCAGCGTCGTATTCGATAGTCCGTCCAGGCTGATCCACTTCGTTCCGTCTTGCTGCAAAAACTCGGCAATCTCGTCTGCACCGGCTAACTCGCGCTCCTCAAAAACATCAGGAGCATACCGCAGCCCCCGAAGCACAACATCCCGGCCCGTCGGTTCACCGGAATAGGTCACACTCCCGGGCAAATGGCCTGCTTTGAACGACGACTTGCGCTTCTTTCGCTTGCGAGATCGAGACTGAGCCATCTCCGACTATTCCCACCTGCCTGTCGCGCGCATGTACAGCTCACGGAACATGTCCACAAACAGCGAGTCCGCGAACCAGTGATACAGCCACAGATTCTGCATCATCCAGTAGAAGATCAGCGCCGCAATCGGCACCATGATCAACACATAATACCCCGCCTGACGATGGTCCAGACGATCCGCAGCTCCAAGCTCCGTCAGATAAGACCACACCCGCTCATCTTCGTAGTCCGGTTCCTGCAAAACCAATGCGAGATAAGCCCACAACAACGCAATCGGGATCGTGAACAAGACGGCGCTGGCCGGAAGCATAACGAAATAGTTTCTCGGACCGACCACCGAAATGGACAGGATCAGCCCCAGCACGACTCCCGCTGCCGTGAACGTCTTGTACGACCGCACCTGCGCGCGTTCCCGGCGCAGAATCCGTGGCGCGCCGATCATCAACGGGAAATAGATCCGCGATATGATTGAAAAAAACGATGCCAAGTAATACAAGGTGATCGCAAACAGAATCGGGTGGCCGCTGATGAAATTCAGAAGCGACGAGTGCCGCCCGGCCATCTGTGCAACCATGGCGCCCACCACGAAGATCACCAGCAATATGAAAAACCACCACCACTTGCCGCGGTCTTCGAACCACGTGCCGAGCAGAGTCCGCTCATTCTCACTGTGCTGACGCAGCGGCCTGAAACAATGCGGACACCTTCGCTTGAACCGGTGTTTGAGGGGAATAATCTTGAGGCAGTGGGGGCAGAGCTTCTTGGAGGTCATGGCAGCAGGGGCTAATGGATGGAGGAAACTCTAAGTGCAGATTAATCTTTCAAGATAGCCACTCCCCCGTGAAGATGCAACCGAGAGCAATTCTGTCAGTGCTCTGTCATATCGTCGCACTGCGTGACAATGTGGCAGTCGTCCCCGCCAACCTTGCAGACGCAAACTTCTCGCTTCGTTTGCTTGTATTTGATTTTTATTCTTTTACGAGATTGGCACCGCGGTTGCCTTAGTATCCCGTGAAAGTGCACGCACACCCCAAACACAACAACAATCCAATATCTCAGGAGAGAACCATGAAGATCACGAAGTACATTCCCCGCAACGCCGAACAGAATTTCCCGTTTGCCAATCTGGACGAAGTCCTGAATGACATGATGGGCTGGAATCGCGGCGGCACCATGCGCAGTTGGGCACCCGATGTGGACATCGCCGAAAATTCCGACGGCTATGAAATTCACGCCGAACTTCCCGGCATGCGCGAAGAGGATATCAATATCACGCTCAACAACAACATCCTCACGATTTCCGGCGAGAAGAAGCGCGAAGTCAAGGAAGAGAAAGACAACTTCGTACGTGTTGAGCGCAGCTACGGCAAGTTCGAACGCAGCTTCAGCTTGCCCAACAACGTCGTCGGTGACCGCGTCGCGGCCAACTATGCGGACGGCGTCCTGAAGATCGCGCTCCCCAAGGCCGAAGAAGCCAAGAGCCGCACGATCAAAGTCAGCAAGTAGCAGCGTGGACGCTGCACCCAGGGCGCTGCGCGAAGGCACTTAGGATCTCGATGATTCTCTCGGTCTGTTGTGCCAACGAAAAAACGGTTGATAAGCACTCGAGGAATGAATCCTCACAACAACAGAGCGCCGCTCCGAGGGGGAGCGGCGCTCGTCTTCTTGATTCCCCTAAAGATTCCGGGTATGCCCCTTCAAGTCGCTTCCCGACCATCTGACCTGCGTCGTTTGCATTCCCTTATCAAATGATTCAGAATGAGTTACATGCTTCCCTAACAATTCCCTAAATTCTTGGAAGCTAATGATTTACTAATTTGAATGCCCGATATTTGCGGTTGTGGAATCTTCCCAAATTCTGAGATCAAACTCCTCGGAGGCCGATGACTCAAACTCATACTCTTAGATCTGAAGGATCAGTCTTGATCCTTTCCGATTTGCACTTGGGATCTCCCAACTGCAACACGGATGGTATTCTTGAAACACTTACTCATGCGGAATTCGAAACACTCATCATCAACGGCGACACCTATGACAACCCAAATCTGCACCGCCTGAGGCGACCGCACCGCGAGGTGCTCTCGTGCATCTGGGATCTGCACAATCGCCGCAAGCAAGTGATCTGGATCAGCGGCAATCATGATGCGGAAATCCTGCCCCTCTTCAATGAAACGATCTCCGAGTTCGTCTTTGAAACTCCGCACGGCAGAATCGGAGTCCAGCACGGACACCAGTTCGACAACTTCATTCGCAAATATCCCATCACGACCGAAATCGCATCCCGCGCCTACTACTACATACAACGGTGCGTCAAAAGCAATCGCTTCAGCGAGTACGTGAAATACACCAGCAAGTCCTGGTTGAATGTGATCAAGAAGGTCCGCCAGCGCGCGCTCGACTATGCCGCGAAACGTGACTTCCGCTTCGTGGTGTGCGGCCATGTCCACCATCAGGAAGTCTATACCGAAGACGATCGAACCTATATCAACACCGGTTCATTCATGGACCGTTCCCGCGAAGGCGTCCTGATCAACTGGGACAAGACCAGGTTCGACATCGCGCAGCCCCTGGGCTTCTCCAAACCGGTTTTCGTGGAAGACTTCCTGCCAATCAGCTCCAAACCTTCCGTGCACTCAAGTCTTACCATTGATCCGGGCCTCGCGGCGGCAAGTCCGAATTAGCACTCAGACGCGAATTTTCTCTAATGGCCACTGGAAGTCGGTGGCCATTTCTTATTTATCAGCATCTTACGAGAAATCTCGCCGCCCGAGTGGAGCTCAAGCCAGCCCCTTGACTCTTCGGTTTGTCATTGCTACATTTGTTCAAATGCACATCTGTTCATCGAACAATGAGGTCCTCCGTGGAACTTCATGAAGCGCTCCTCAAGAAGTACTGGGGGTTCGAGCAATTCCGGCCCCACCAGCTCGAAGCCATTTCCGCACTCACCTCCCGTCAGGACGTTCTGCTCATCCTGCCCACTGGCGGCGGAAAATCCCTGTGCTATCAGCTTCCTGCGCTTGCCCTCCCCGGTACTGCCGTCGTGATTTCCCCCTTGCTTGCCCTGATGAAAGACCAGGTGGATGCCTGCAAGACTTCAGGTATTCCCGCAGCCTGTCTGTCCAGCATGGCAACAACAGACGAAAACCGCGAGGCCATGCGCCAGGTCCGCCAAGGCAACGTCAAGATCCTCTATATGTCGCCCGAACGGATCGCCACCGAAGCGACGCAGGAGTTCCTCGGCTCCCTGAAAATCTCGCTCTTCGCCGTGGACGAAGCTCACTGTATCAGCCAGTGGGGACATGACTTCCGCCCCGAGTACCGCCAGCTATCCCTTCTTAAGCAGAGATTCCCCGCTGTTCCGGTGATCGCCCTGACCGCAACCGCCACTCGCCGCGTCCGCGAAGACATCGCCGAGCAGCTTCGGCTCAAGCAGCCCGAAGTGCGCATCGGAAGATTCGATCGCCCCAATCTGATCTACACCGCCGTGCAGCGCGGAGACCTCTTTTCGCAGGTGCTGAGTGTGCTTGGCGCGCACAAGAAAGAATCCGGCATCATCTATTGCATGTCGCGTTCGGCCACCGAAAAACTTGCGGACAAGCTCGCGCACGCGGGATTCAAGGCGCGAGCCTATCACGCGGGGATGGATCACGACCTGAGAAAGAAGACTCAAGAGGCGTTTCTGCGTGACGAGTGTGAAATCATCGTCGCCACCATTGCTTTCGGAATGGGAATTGACAAGTCCAATGTCCGCTTCGTCATCCATGCCGCGCTGCCCAAGTCGCTCGAAAACTATCAGCAGGAATCCGGTCGCGCCGGACGCGACGGACTGGCCGCCGACTGCGTTTTGTTCTATTCCGCCGGAGATCTGGTCCAGCAAAAGAGATTTTTCACCGAGCTTCCCGATGACGAGCGCACGATTGCCGAAAACAAACTTGAGAAAGTGCTCAACTACGCGCGCGCGAACGCGTGCAGGCACAGACAGATTGTGCGCTACTTCGATCAGGCCTATGAGCAGGAGAAGTGCGGTGCGTGCGACGTTTGCGAAGGGAAAGCCGCTGTACTTGCCGCAGCTCCCGAAGCGCCGGATGCTCTGAAAATCTCGCAGATGATCCTGTGCTGCGTATTGCGGCTCAAGGAACGCTTCGGCCAATCGCATGTGTCGCTGGTGTTGAAGGGCTCTGCTGACAAGACCGTGCTCATGTATCAGCATGACTCGCTCTCAACCTACGGGCTTTTGTCTGCCTACACGATTCCCGTCATCAACAGCTTCGTGCGGCAATTGGTCGAACAGAAATTTCTCAGTCCCGATTCCGAGTTCAACACGTTGTCCGTCACCGAGTCGGGTCGCAAGGTCATTCAGGGTGAACTGACGCCGACCTTGGTCGCGGAGCGATACGCCGGAGCGAAACTCCCGACCATGGGGGCCAGCGCCCGCTCCGAAGTGGACTGGGAGGGAGTGGAGAAAGACCTGTTCTATCTCCTGCGCGCCGAGCGCACAAACATCGCGATCGAGCAAAACGTCCCCGCATATGTCGTGCTGCATGACTCGGTCCTGCGGGACCTCGCGCGCCACAAACCCCGCGCTCGCGAAGAGCTACTCCGAATCCCGGGTATCGGCGAGCAAAAGCTGCAAGCTTACGGAGATCGCCTGCTGCGAGTAATCCATTCGCATTGCCGGGCCGCAGCCTGAGGTTCGTCCAAGGTAACAAAAAGCCCGCGTCTTGGCGGGCTTTTTTCATTTGCACTCACTCTCACTCATACCGTCAGCTTATCGGAAATCTCCTTGTAAGCTGCCGCCGTTTTCTGCACAATCTCTTGCGGAAGTTCGGGACCCGGAGGAGTTTTGTCCCAAGCCAGCGTCTCGAGATAGTTGCGCACGATCTGCTTGTCGAAGCTGCGCTGATCGCGGCCAGGCTGATATTCGTCCGCAGGCCAGAATCGAGAACTGTCCGGCGTCAACACCTCGTCACACAGACACAATTCGCCGTCAATCACGCCGAACTCAAATTTCGTGTCCGCAATCAGAATTCCCCGCTCCCGCGCGAAATCGCGGCCCTTCGAGTAAATCTCAAGCGACAGGTCGCGCAGCTTTGTGCCCATCTCCAATCCCACAATGTCGCACATCCGCGCGAAATCAATGTTCTCGTCGTGACCCGTCTCGGCTTTGGTCGCCGGAGTGAACAGCGGCTCTGGAAACTGCGCGCAATGCTCCAATCCTTCCGGCAATCTGTGCCCGCACACCGACCCTGACTTCTTGTAGTCTTTCCAACCCGAACCCGTGATGAATCCGCGCACCACGCACTCCACCTGCAGCATTTCCGCGCGCTTCACGACTTCAACCTGTCCCGGCTCGGTGGCCGAAAGTGACGCCGCAAACTCGCGCGCAAAACCAGAGTGGTCCCCGTCCGCGATGTGATTCCCGCACAGCGGCGTAAACTTGTTCATCCAAAAGCGCGTGAGCGAATTCAGCGTCGCGCCCTTGTTCGGAATCGGAGTGGGGAGGACCACGTCAAATGCGGACACGCGATTCGAAGTGACAAACACCAGGTGCCGCGCATCATACTCATAGATGTCGCGCACTTTGCCGCGACCGATCAGTTTCAAGTCAAGAGTCTGCATAGTGGAACAAGAGAGGATGAAAGAAGGGTTCCCAAAAGTGAGGAGTAACGGAATCGCCGCTATCGCATTAGCATCCGCACCGCAATGAAGATGAGGTAGCCTGCGAACAGCAGCCGGAATAGCCGCGCGCTACTGCCCTGATTGAGCTTGCTGCCCAGCGGTCCTCCGATCAGCGTGCCCGCCAAAATCGGCAGAGCATATGCGGGATAGACATAGCCGATTGCGCCCGGTGGAAGGTCCGGCACATTCCAACCATTGATCACATAGCCCAGCGCACCGACGAACGACGTCACGACGCCGACCATGCTGCTTGTGCCCACCGCAAACTTCTGCGGCAGCTTGATCAAGAACAACATAAAGGGAACCAACAGCACACCGCCCGCCACGCCCAGAAACGCCGACAGGAATCCCGCCGCCGCACCCAGCATTACATAAGGAAGCACGTGAAAGTGATACTCCCCGCCGTCATGCCCCTTGAGCGGAGAAATCAAAATCGCCGCATTTCCCAATGCGAATAACGCGAACACTCTTCTCAATAACTCCTGCGAAGAGTGCGCTGCGAGCGTGGAGCCCAAGAACGAAAATGCCACGGCGGAAACGGCCAGCACGCGAAACGCCGGCCAACTGACTCGACCTGCTTTTGCGTAGGTCAGTCCCGCGGAAATGGACGTTCCGGTGATGGCCAGAAGCGTCGAGCTGAACACCAGCGGATAGCGCACCGACTCCGGAATCTGGTCCGCCGCGCTGATGGCCAGCAGCACCGGAGTGATCACCACCGCGCCGCCAATTCCCAAGTAGCCGCCGAGAATCCCTACGCCGACCCCGACCGCAAACAGAACAAGATACGACTCCACGCGAGACGCTTACTCGCGGTTCGGTTTGTCCGTGCTGTCGCTGACGGCCAAAAGCCTGCCGTACTCAACCTTGTCCCGCAGCACGTCCACCGCGCGCAAAATCTGCGGATCATGATCAAAACTCGCTTCGATTCGCCCCGTACTTCCGTACAGCGAATTCGCGAGCTCGGTCTCAAGACTCGACCGGACGAACTCACGCTCCGAATCAAAATCCCGATCCTGTACCAACTCCAGATAGTGCTCAAGATGCGCGAAGTCCCCTTCCGCGCTTCCCTCCGCATCAACAGAAGCCAGAATCTCTCGCAACGTGTTGAGTTCCTTCTCGCCATCCACGGAGTATGAAAAATCCTTCTCCGTCAGCCAGTCCCGAAACTGCTCGATCATCGCATCGGACACCGTGGCATCCGTGATCTCCTGATTTTCCGCCATGTATTGCGTGACGAAATCAAAAAATGATCCTTGACGCCAAAGCTCCACGCCCAATTGTCCCGGCTGTGGAGTTTCCACCAGAATATCCGGCTCGATTCCGCCGCCGCCTTCTACCTTGCGGCCATTGCGCGTCACAAAACCCGAATCCGGCGCTTCTTCAAGAGGCTGCACCACCAGACCCGAATCCGCATGATTGAAGTAGTCCACCTTCTGAATCAGTCGTCCCGACGGTGTGAAGTACTTTGCCGTGGTCAGCTTCAGAGCTTCGCCCGTCTCAAACGAAATCACAGACTGCACAAGCCCCTTGCCAAAGGTCGGTTCACCAATCAGCACGCCGCGATCCAAGTCCTGAATTGCTCCGGCCACAATCTCCGACGCCGACGCCGAACCTCCGTCTATCAGCACCGCAATCGGAATATCTTTCGCAATCGGGTCGCTGCCAAGCTTGAACATCCGATTCGCGTCCGATGTCCGGCCTTTGGTCGAAACCACCATCTCACCCTTATCCAAAAACTTCTGCAGCACGCCCACCGCCGAATTCATCAGTCCGCCCGGATTGCCGCGCAGATCCAAAACAAGCGCTTCAAGACCCTTGCTCTGCAATTCGATCAACGCCTCGTCCATTTCACTCTGAGCGCGTGTCGAAAAATGCGCGAGCTTGATGTAGCCAATTCCGGGTTCAACAAATCCGCGGTACGGAACGTCCTTGATGTCAATGACCTGTCGGGTTAACACAAACTCGATCGGCTCCGGTGCGCCCGGACGCTCGACCGTGATCCTTACTTTGGAGTCCGGCTCGCCGCGCAATAGCCGCGAGGCGTCACGCGTCGTCATTCCCACCGTGGATTGTCCCTCCACGGCAATCACCCGGTCGCCGCTGCGCATGCCCACTCGCTGTGCCGGGGAATCGTCCATCGCGCTGATCACCGTCAAGACTTTGTCCTCGCCGCGCACACCAATCTCAATCCCCACGCCGCCGTACTTCCCGTAGGTGATCACATCCAAATCGTCCGTGTCCTCTTCGGGAATATATACTGTGTAGGGATCGAGCGTCGCCAGCATCCCCTCGATACCGGCTTCCATAAATTCATCCGGATCCACTTGATCCACATAGCGCATGCTGATCTCGCGGTAAATGTCTCCGAACAGCCCCATGTTGTGATGAATCTTCGCGTACAGTTCGTCCGAAGACATCGCACGCGTTTCACCCAGCGCCGCAAGTGGCGCCATCAAAATCAGAAGCAAGATCAGTCGTCTCTTCATGGGGTTACCTTCAAAAGGCTTTAGTTCGGTAAACGCGAGCTGATCGCCGCGCGCACCTGCTGAAAAACATTCTCCGCGCTCTCACGCGCATCTATTCTCACCATCCGCTCGGGATACGCCGTGCACAGCTCTATGTATGCCGCGCGCACCGCCTCGAAAAACTCCCGCGGATTCTGCTCCAAACGATCCGGCGCGCCGCCCGATGTCTTGCGCCGCGCCAGGGACGTCTCATAGTCCACATCCAAATAGAGTGTCAATTCCGGCTGCAAGTTCCCGGTCGCAAAGTCGTTCACTTCCTGAACAGCCTCGATGCCCAGCATCCGGCCCACGCCCTGATAAACTGTCGAAGAGTCGGCAAATCTGTCCACCAAGGCGATCGAACGCGGCTTCTTCAAGTGGGGTGCCAGCACGTCTTCCACCAATTGCGCGCGCGACGCCGAATACAGCAAGAACTCTGCCCGACCCGTCAAATGACTCTTTGGATTCAACAGCAGCTCGCGAATCGCCTCACCCGCCGATGTTCCACCCGGCTCCCGGGTCAATAACACGTCATACCCCAGCCCGGCAAGCCACTCCCGCGCAAGCTCAAGCTGCGTGGATTTCCCCGATCCGTCAATACCCTCAAAACTAATCAGCATCCGCCTGCCGGACCTCCCTTGCTTTGCGGCGAATCAAGAACAGGCCCACCGCAACCATCGCCGCCGAGATAATCCGCGAAAATGTGATCCGATGATCCCCAATCTGTCCGAACACCATGCCCGACTCATACCAGCGAATGCCTTCAACATAGTAGCGCCAAATGCCGTACAGGATCAGAAACCATCCCGTCAGCACTCCTTCGCCCAAGGGCTTCCGGTCGCGCCACAACAAAAAGAAGAACAACACGACCATCGCCAACACTTCATAGAGTTGCGTCGGATGCACATGCGTGTGCGGAAAAACCGAACCCGCTAAACTCGACTCGGGGAACACCACACCCCACGGCACCGTGCATTCCAGGCCGAAACAGCAGCCGTTCAGAAAACAGCCGATACGTCCAAACGCGATACCCAACGCAAGCGAGGGAATCATGATGTCCGTCAGAGTCAGAAACCGCACGTCGCGCTTTCTGGCCATCCAGTAGGCGCCGCCAAACCCTGCCACGACGCCGCCCAACAGCACAAGCCCCGCGATGCCTATTGTGCCGTCGCTCTGGACCGGCGAAATGATGTCGAGATAGCGCCCCTCGAATTCATGCCAATGCGTAAACACATATGCAATGCGTCCTCCCGCCAAGCCGAACAGCAGCGACGCGACGGAAACATCCATCACCGCGCTTGCCGACACATCGCGGCCCGGTGCGCGCTTCGAAGCGATCCACAGCCCGAAGCCAAACGCCAGCGCCATCATCAGCCCATAGCTGTGCAGCGCAAACGGTCCTATTTTGAAAAGTTCAGGATGCAAGGGGAAAGTATGAAATATGAAATCAGAATTAGGAAGTCAGAGTACTCAGAGCGAGGACTCTTGCTCTTCTTGGGGTGCGCTGTCATCCGTCCCCGCCACCACCACGACAAACTCGCCGCGCGGCTCGTGTTTTGTGAAATGTGAAATCGCGTCGCTCAAACTTCCGCGCACGATCTCTTCGTGAAGCTTGGTCAATTCGCGGCACACCGCCACGCGCCGGTTGCCCAGATACTCGTGCAGTTCGGAGAGCGTTTTCTGAATGCGATGCACGCTTTCGTACAGCACAATCGTGCGCGGTTCGTTCGCCAGCTGCTTGAGTTTCGTCTGCCGACCCTTCTTGTGCGGCAAGAACCCCTCAAACACAAAGCGGTCCGTGCGCAGACCTGACAACACCAGCGCGGGAAGCAATGCCGCAGGTCCGGGAATCGTGAAGACCACGTAGCCCGCCGCAATCGCCGCACAGACCAGCATCGTTCCCGGATCGGAAACTCCCGGCGTCCCGGCGTCGCTGATCAGCGCCACCCGCTTGCCCTGACCAAGCTGCTCCAGAACATATGAAAGTTTGCTCTTCAGATTGTGCGCGCCGTAACTCGTCGTCGCCACCTGAATCTGATAACGGTCCAAGAGTCGCTTGGAATGCCGCGTGTCTTCGCAGAGCAAAACATCCGCGCTCTTTAGCGTCTCCACCGCGCGATATGAAACATCTCCCAAATTTCCGATGGGAGTGGCCACCACAGCCAAAGTTCCCGGCGGAAACTGAGAAATGATTTCTTCACTCATCATCGGAAAAAGACAAGGCCGGGGCCCTCCTGCGAGAGCCCCCGGCCTGTTCGTTTCTTACACGTCATGTGGCTCGTCAAGCCTGATTTTAGGCCGGCTGAAGCTGCACCTGCTCGAGAATCTCTCCCGCGCATTTGCGAATCACGTCCATGCCTTCTTCCACTTCGGCTTCCGTGATGTTCAACGCCGGACGGAAGCGAATCGAATGCGTGCCCGACGGCAGCATGCACACGCCGTTCTCATACAACGCATCCACCATCCGGTTGCGCAGCGACGGATTCGGCAGATCAAACGCGCACATCAGGCCGCGTCCGCGAACATTCGAAACCATCGTCGGATAGTCATCCGCGAGCTTCTGCAGCATGAACAACGCCGTCTCGCCGGTCTTGGCGGCATGCATCACCAGATTCTCGTCGTGAATGATTTCCAGATAAGTCTTGAAGCGGTACATGTCTATCAAGTTGCCGCCCCACGTCGAGTTGATGCGCGACGACACCGAGAACACATTGTCTTCCACCTCGTCAATGCGCGGACCGGCAATGAATCCGCACACCTGAGCCTTCTTGCCGAAGCAGAACATATCCGGCTCGACGTCAAAGTGCTGCCAGGCCCACATCTTGCCCGTCAAACCGACGCCCGTCTGAACTTCGTCAAAAATCAGCATCGCGTCGTTCTCGTTCGCCAGCATCCTGAGCTTCTTCATGAACTCCGGACGGAAATGATTGTCTCCGCCTTCGCCCTGAATCGGCTCCAGAATGATCGCGCAAATCTCATCTTTGCGCTCCATGAAATGCTGCTTGATCTGAGCGATCGCGATCTTTTCCTTCTGCTCAACTTCCTCAAGATGTCCTTCGGTCAGCGGGAAGCGCAGCTTCGGATTCAACACACGCGGCCAATCATAGCGCCCGAAGTACTTGTACTTGTTCGGATCCGCCGTGTTGGTCAGAGAAAGCGTATAGCCCGTGCGGCCATGAAATGCCTCTTCAAAGTGCATGACCTGCGTGCCGATTTCGCGGCGGTAGCCCTTCGCGAAATTCTTGCGGACCTTCCAGTCCATCGCGGCCTTCAGCGCGTTCTCGATACCCAATGCGCCGCCCGCAACGTAGAACGAATGCTTGAACTGCGGCGGGATCGCCACCTTGAAGAACGTCTCGACAAACTCCGCCATCTCCACCGTGTAGAGATCGGAGTTCGTGATGTTGTTCACGGCAAGCTTGCCCAGTCTCTCGATCATCTCCGGCGAAGTCAAGCGCGGATGATTGAACCCCACGGGGCTTGACGCAAAGAAGCTGAAGAAGTCGAGAAACTTCCGGTTGTGACGCGAATCAAAGAAATAGCTGCCTTTTGACTTCTCAAGATCAAACACGAGATCGAATCCGTCGGCAAGCATATACTTCGACAGCGTTTCGTGAACATTTTGGGGGGTAATGTGGCTCATGGTGTCCTCCTGAATGGGATTGGGTTAGAAATTTGAGACAATGTCAATCCTGATCCATTCCGTGCGGAGGATCCGTAGAGCCGGTGCTGCGCTGCGTCAGCGTGTTGAAATGTATGCGAATAAAAATCATGATCGAAAGAAATCAACTAAAACTTCGTGAAACTGACCGGGATCATCCCACATCGGAAAATTTCCAGCACCCGGGAAAACGTGTACCGACCTGCCATGCGCAAACGCCGCGACGCTTTCCGCGTCATATTCCGCCGAGGCGTCGCCCCACGCCAAGAGGGTCTCTCCTTTGTACTCGCGCAGCGCCTGTTTGTATCCGGCCACTTCGGCCAGAAACTCGCCCCGCGGAAACTCCGGCGACCCGTCCGGGTGCCAGCCGCCGGAAAGCAGCTCCTCAAACATCGGGCGAACCTGTTCCAACGTCTCTTGGCCGAGTCCAGAGTCCCGGGTCAGCCAGTCCGCAAGTCTGGTTCGAGTCCAGTCCGCCTTGCGCCGAATCCCGAAAATACTTCGCTCGGGTTGGGTCTTTAGCGGCAAGTTGATCAGACCAATCCTGCGAACCCGGTCAGGTTGCTGCCTTAAAAACTCAAGAGCCAACCAACCGCCATCCTGAAAACCACACAAATCGAAGTGTTCGATTTGTTGAGCGCGGATCACATCGGCGAGCCACGCAAACAACTTCTCGCGAGTGAGGCTCATCCGCTGCGGAGTCATTCTGTCGAACGACCGTCCCCAACCCGGAAGGTCCGGCGAAATGATCCGCCGGGATCTGCCAATGGCGGCTATCGTTGTGGACCAAACAAAGCTCGCGCCCGGTAAGCCATGCAAAAGCACGAACGGAAACGCGCTCTGCTGTCCCTCAACGACGGCAAACGTCCGCACGCCCCCGGCGGAGAACTCCTGAAACCCGAATCCTGAAACCTCAAACCAACTGGCCACGCGGCTCAGGCAAACAAGGTTTCAAACGGATTCTCAACCGTCAGCTCGCGCACCGCAATGTACGGCGCGCTGTTCGCCGTGACGATTGTGTTCACTCCGTGCGCCAACGCGGTCGCCGCGATATGCGCTTCGTGCAGTTTATCCTTCAGCGCCGGATGCTTCTCGACCAATTTCAAAGCGCGCTTCAAAATCTGGTCGTCGCCATAGAGCACCAGCGGCTCGCGGCGCTTCAACATGGCGTCCAACGCACTCTGCACCGTTGCGGCGGGAAGCGGCGACGCGCTGCGTTCGCTGGACGTAATCCAATTGCTCCAGCGCAAGAGACTTTCAAAACATACGCACGTTACCCACGGTTCGTTTGCGCAGGTTTTTAGGTACTTCGCGGCGCGCGCGTGCAGAGGATTGGTCGTGTCCGTCGCCGCAAAGAGCAGGGTTGTGTCAATGCACTTCAGCATGGTTATTTCACTCTCACCGCCGCTGCGATCTTCAGAATCTCTTCGAACCCCGACCGCTGCTTCTTTGACGCGGGCTTGTGGGACGGCCCGGACTTCCCGCGAAGCTGCGCCTGCTTTTGCTTGTAGAGCCAAAGCTCCGGCGCTTCATGCGGAATCCGCCACTGTACGCCCACGCGGATCGCCGGCAAGCGCCCGTCGCGAGCCAGAAGCCGCACCGTGCTCGTGCTCACTTTCAGGAGCTTCGCCGCTTCGGCGGTTGTGAGATATTCTTCGTTTGGCATTGCTACACCAAGTCCGCTTTCTTGAGAATCGCGATCTGGCCGCCGTGATACACGTCATGCTGAATCGTATCTTGCAGCACGCGACGGCGTGGAATCGTGCCGCCCGCGCAGGGAGTCGCAAGCTGATCGTCGCTCAGCTTGCTTGAGGCGTCAACTACTTTAGCATGTGCCGCACGCAAACCGTCCAGCGCGTCATGCCAGGCCCCGTCATCCGTGCGGACGATCTTTTCCCAGTTCATCTCGTCCGTGATGTCCGCGGGCAAGTCCTGCAATCTGATCGCCACGTAGTTCTTCCACGCCGTGATGTGCAGCACCAGCTCCCAGATGTTGTGCGCATTCGGCAGCGGACGATGAAGCGCGAGCTTGGCGGTGACAGCCTTCAACTGCGGCATCAGAGCCGGACCAAATCTTCCGTCTCCGGTTTCATCCCCGTCAAACGCGAACCCCATCAGCTCAACCAGTCGCTGAACCTCGCTCATGCTACTTCACCTTGCCGCGCAAAACTTCTTTCTCCGCAGCGCGCTTCAAGAGCATGATCTGTCCCGCGTGATACAAATCATGATGCACAATTCCGAACAGGTAATCGGAATAAACTGTTTGGCGGCCCGGAGGACTTTCGTAAATTTTCTCATTCGGCAGACGTGAAACCACAGCCGTCAATTCCGCCTGGGCAATCTTGACTTCGTTCAGGACGTGCTGCCACTCCGCGTCGTCGCCCTGCTCGGGTCTCGGAAAATTCTCGTCTTCCGCAACACTGAACTCCTTCCCCTCAAGCCAGTGCGTGACGGCGCGCTTCCACGCCACCGTGTGCAGAGTAAGCTCCCAAATCGTGTGTCCTCCGTCCACCCATCGTCGCTTCGCCATGTATGCGTCCACGCCGTCCAGGGCTTCCATCAGCGACGGCCCGTGCCACGCTTCCCCGGAAAAAGCTTTCTGAATCTGCTTGAGGTGTGAAGAAAGTTCATTCATGTTCAAAACCTATACGCTATGGTGACCGCTTGAGTCATTCGATGTGTCCATTCCGGAGAGTTGCCGCGCGGAAACTCCGTCAAGAGCGGCAGCGGGTTGAACTCGAAGTCCAGATTGTCCGCCTTCGTCAGCACACGGCCCGAGCGGCTCGCGTTGGAATAGCCCAGCGCAAATCCCGCCGTTCCCCCGATCACCGCCGCAAGAGAATACGACTCCGAGTCATTTGCTTCACCCGCGACCATCACCGACGTGGCCAGCGTCGCCACCGCAATCTCAACAGCCAAAACCGTCAAACCCTGCGACCGGCTGAACTCCTTGTCCCGCAGAAGATAGTGCCCCAGTCCTAATCCAAGCACCGATCCCGCAGTTGCAAGATCCGCCGCCGTACGTCCGCTTTGCTTGGTCACATCGGCCAATGCCGCAGGAATTCCCGCGCCAAGATAGCCAATGCCGCGCAAGACATATCCGTCGCCGCGCGAATAATCTCCGTGCGTCGCCAGCACATTCCCGGCGACCATTCCGATCACGGAACCACCCAACACGAGCATACCCGTTTCGCTCTGATGCTCCGAGTTCCAAAGATCATGGCCCGAAGCCAAAATCGCCGTCATTCCCGTCCCGAAATCTCCGCCCACTCCAATCACAGCGGCGCGCCCTTCACTCATCTTTGTGCGCGCGGCAAAGTGTCCGAATGCCAGCCGTTCGACCACGCTGCCCACCACTCCCCAGCCATACGGCGCCCGTTCGCTGTCGCGCTTCGGATCCGTCGCATAATAGAGCGCGATGCCGTGCGCGATGCCGCGGGAGCCGCCGTAGAAATCCATCATCGCCACGGAACGCGGCACGTCCCGCTGCTCCGTCATCAGATACGGCGCGAGAACTCCGGCAGCACCGATGAAGAAATAGGAGGCAACCGCTCCGCTGCCCTCCGCATTCGTAGCCACCGGCACTGCCCAGCCATAATAGCCCATCGAGAGCAGAATGCTGTTGATCAGCAGCCCGCCGCGTCCCTCTTGATTCAGAACCGCGTCCGGTGCGCGCGCCACAACGGCCGTACTGACACGAGCGCGAAGCTCGACAATCTCTTCAGAGGTTCGTGGCACGCGATGCCGAACGACCTGATCGCCCTGCCGCTCCTGTATCTCCAGATAGAATTCATTCTCTCCGGATTGATAGAGCCTCGCTTCGATGAACCCCGCATACTCCGCAAACAGGCCAAGCTTGCGGTCCAGTTCTGCGTCCACCACAAACAGCCGCCCCGTGCTGTCCATCGGCACCGCTATCTCCTGCGCAAGAACAATCTGTAAGCCGCAAATCCACAGCAACCCGCACCACAGAAGTGTCCGCATATGCGCCTACCTTATCCGTTTGCATAGCACCCTGTCAAGAACGCTCTCAACCGGGCAACATCAATAATCGAGGCAGATACTCCGGTCAGCGTTTCATGAACATGCCCAAGAGTCCCGCGCCCTGCTCAAGCAGATTATTGCTCTTGTCGTTGACTTCTCCGTCCGGAGTCAGTTTGTCAATAATCATCGGCAGTGCGGCCACGAGGATCGGCAGAAACTTCTGCAAGTTCATGCCGGATTGCTCCGCCATCGCGCCGAGCTTCTGTTCGCCGAACACCTGCATCAACTGGTCGCCGTTCACGGGCATGTTGTTGCCCGAGCCCACCCACGACTTCGCCACATCGCCCAAACCATTCTTGGCAAACTGCTCGACCAGTCCGCCGATACCGCCCTGCTCATTCTTGAGCATGCCCAGCACCGATCCCGCCATGCCGCCCAAATTCACGTCCTTGCCCTGATCTCCCAAAAGATCGCCGGCGCCTTTCATCAAATCCATCAGATCCATCGTCTGTCTCCCTGTTAGAATCGCGTGCCGCGATCGGTTTCATTCGCCCAGCGGTTGAACCACGTCTTGGCCGGTTCGCCGCCGGACTGCCGCACGATCGTTGCAATCTGTCCGCGATGATACGTGCAATGGTCGAACGTGTGAAAAATCAAATCGTCTATTCTGCGCACAATCTTGTTCCCCCGCGGATCAATATAGCTCACTTCACGCGCGAGTTCTTCATCCGTCTTCGAAAGAATCAAAGTCTTGTACAATTTGTCAATCTTCGGAACGCTCTCGATGCACTCTTCCAGCGTGAAATCCGGACGACCGTACCAATGCTCGCCGTCCCGCTCCTCGATCAGGTCAAACACATAAAGATTGTTCTGCAGAATGTGCCCCAGGAGCATGACTCCCAACTCGGGAGTCTCGGGACAAGTCTTGAAAGAGTCAAGAACTTTTTCGCAGCTCCAGGTGTTGAACTGAACCAAGGTGAGAAGAAAGGACTTCACGGCAATGTCACTTCGAGTGCGGGTGATTCGGTTCCGTCACAATGAACATCCAGCCCCAAGAAGGAGGTATGCTCTGAATCTGCCGGTCTATCGCCAGACACAGCTTCAGCGTCATTTCATTCAGAAGCCCGAGCTTTTCCAGAGCCATGTAGAACACCAGCCCCGCGGTCGAGGTGTGGCGAACCGCTTTCACGCCATAGCCCATCGTCTTCAAAAAATCAAAACTCTGCGCGTTGAAATTCCAAATGTGCCCGTGCGGATGAATACCCAGATGCGTGCGGGTCGTTTTTCGCAAGGATTCGTTGGGCACCGTGATCACCACGCAATGCGCCACGCGCAGAAGTTCTCCGATCGCTTCGTGGATTCTCGGCACATGCTCGAGCGTCTCCATGCAGACCGCCGCGTCGAACTGCTTGTCCGAGAAGGGAAGAGACGTCGCTTCGCTGGGAACCGCTGTGATTCCAAACAGCTCTTCGGCGCGCTTGCAGGCCTCGGCGGAAATGTCCGTTCCCGTCACCGCGCAGCCCAGCTTCTCGCGGGCTACGCTGAGAAAGTGACCTTCCGACGCGCCCACATCCACGATGGACTGCTTGGACCCGATGCCCAGACCGCGCAACGCACGAATGACATTCTCGATGCGAATGTACCGCGCCGCGATCCCGCGCTCGCTCTTGCCCTTCTTCTGACCCGGTCCGTAGATCGGCGAGTGCGCGTAGTAGGTGCCGTCGGCCTGACGCTGATACCGCGCGTCAAGCCATTCTTTCATCATTGCGATATCTATGTTCTCCTAAGTAGGATCGTTCTGAGTTCCTCTCTTGCAACCTGCCACTCCGTGCGGCAACCTATCAGCGATTCAACGACTTCGTTGTTCGCCCAGGTGTTGTAGCTGACGAGATTTTGGAGAAAGGTATGCAAGGGACTGCTTACCTATTTGGCGGAGTTATCCTTGGCCATAAGGCCTCAATTGTCTCGCACGTTGCAACAATATCATTTCGCAGGCGTGGTCGTAGTCTCGCACCCTTGTGGTTGCTATTGTCGGCGAGCATAAAAAATCGAACGTCCTTTGGATCAATGTCTTGTCCATCTTGTATCAGACACTCATACATGACTTGCGAAATTACGTTTACATAGTTCATTTCAACGGGATTTCGCGAATACTCAATTTTAATGTACTTTTCACGACTTCTCTCGATAACATGAAGATCAGGAAAAACTCCAATGCGAACATCTCCGATCACCATTCCTCTTCTGGTATTAGGCAAGACATCAAATTGCTTTCCGCCGAAACCTGCTAAATACCGCTGAAGAGCGAGGGCATTGTTGTTCCACTTTTGCCTAATTCTTGAGTTTTCAGTTTCGACTGCGCTCCCTCGTAAACTTGTGATGCGGTCGGCCATCCATCTTTCATCGTTATCGCGTTCATGAAATGTGACGATTGCTCGTCTGGCGTGTTCATAGTATTGTGCTTGCGCTAGGCCTTCGGGTTGGGGGAATTTGTAATCAGCAAGAATCTTTCTCCTTGTCGCAGCACTAGATGTGCAAAAATACTTTGCAAATCCCTTAAGCGAAATTCGAATCATGTTTCACTCCTTGAATTGACATAGAGAACATTCAACTACTTGCTCTTGTCAGCGACGGTCTTAAAAATCTCCAAAATCTGAGGATAGCCTGGTGAGTCAGCTTCTCCAGAGGTGAATCCTGTTATGCTTGGACTAAAGATCGTCTCGGTTGATCGCAGAAGAACTGCGTTCTTTGTTGTCTCATCGTCCGTGCCCTTTACAAAGGCTTGAAACGTGCTAAGCGCGTTCTGTCTATGCTTATTCAATACCGCATTGTGTCTCGCGGCTCGGTAGGTCTTGCTTGCGAATGCAATGCTGAAAAACAGGGTTGAAAACAGGATTATCTTTGCAACCACAAGCTGAATTGACTTCGCGCTTGAAAGATCGGAAGGTAAAAGGCCGGGCCATAGGACAAGAATTGCGGCCAATGAAAGTGTCAACGAACTTAAGGCGATGATGGCTTTTAGCCAGCGAGCTGCACTTAACTCGTGTAGGGCGGCTTCATCCTTGAAATATATCGCATGTCGCGATACGCCCGACTCAGCTGCAGCTCGTCTTATTGCTTCAAGAGTACTTACTGCTTCTCCCAGTTTTTTGTCAAGCTCGTCTTTGGTCGTGTTCGATAATTCGGTTAGATCGGCCGCAACCCCGCGCGCTTGCGAAGCGATCTCGTCCAAGCTAAAGTCCTGCCGCTCAAAGAAGGAGAGGTAAGGAATTAAGAATCGAAAATGTTCATCGTACGCGTCACGGACTCGACTTACGAACTGATCTCTCTGTTGAATTGAGTTGCTCGGGTATTTTTGAAGAGAAAAGTCATGTATTTGTTTGAAATCCTTTAGGGCGTCTTCAGTGTGTGAAGCAATATCGCGAAGTATAGAACTTGGAACTGCATCGAGATTGAAATTCTTGAGCCTCGAAAACAGATCGAGAGTTCGCTTGAAGTACTCGAAGCCAGATTCGAAATTTAAGTCAACACCGAGCTCCGGTCGCTTTAGGCTTTCAGGCGAGATGCTGGTAATCTCCTGAATGGCCGCCTTTAGTCGTGCGCGCTCTTTGGATTCTTGATCGTTGGTTGCCAAGTCTCTACTCCTTTGTTGCTGAATACAAACTGTGACAGTGGAATAAGATTGTGCCCTTTCAATCCGTACGAGAGTGCGATTTCACGCTGCCTACTCGTCTATCTGCGCTCTTTGCAGCTTGCCCGAGTAGTCCACGTAGCAGCTCTTCGTCTCTGAATAGAATTCATAGACCTCCCAGCCGCCTTCGCGGTGGCCGTTACCCGTGGCTTTCAAGCCGCCGAACGGCATGTGCGCTTCGGCGCCGATGGTTGCCGCGTTGACGTAGGTGATTCCCGCTTCGATATCACGGAACGCGCGGAACGCCTGATCCACGTTCTTGGTGAACACCGCGCTCGACAGACCGTAATCAATCCCGTTGCTGATCTTGATCGCGTCGTCGAAATTCTTGGCCTTCAAAACCGACACCACCGGTCCGAAAATTTCTTCCTGAGCAATGCGCATGTTCGGCTTCACGCCCGTGAAGATCGTCGGCTCCATGAACCAACCGTCGGCGTGTTCGCCCTTCGTCAGAGCCTTGCCGCCCAGAACCAACTCCGCGCCGTCCTTCTTGCCGATCTCGACATAGTTGAGCACGGTCTGGCGCTGGCCTTCGCTCACGCACGGTCCCATCGTGATGTCGGCGTTGTTGCCGTAGCCAATTTTCAATTTCTTCGCGGCCTTCTTGTATTTCTCGACGAATGCATCGTGGATACCTTCTTCGCAAATCACGCGCGACGTCGCCGTGCAGCGCTGTCCCGTCGTGCCGAAGCCGCCCCAGATCGCGCAATCTACGGCGTGATCGAGATCGGCGTCGTTCATGATGATCTGCGCATTCTTGCCGCCGAGTTCCATCGAGACACGCTTCAGCATGCCGCTCGCATCGCGGCCAATCGTGCGACCCACTGCCGACGACCCCGTAAACGAAATCAGCGGAATATCGGGATGCGTCACCATGTGTGCGCCGACTTCCTTGCCCGAGCCGTGCACGAGATTGATAATCTCCGGCGGGAAACCCGCATCCAGAATCGCTTCGATGAAATTGTGCGACGACAGCGGAACAAGTTCTGCCGGCTTGAACACCACCGTGTTGCCGCACATCAGCGCGGGAATGATCTTCCACGAGGGAATCGCCATCGGGAAATTCCACGGCGCAATCAGACCCGCCACGCCGATCGGCATCCGCACGGTCATGGCAAACTTATTGTTCTGTTCCGACGGCACGGTCTTGCCGAACATGCGGTAGCCTTCGCCGCTGGCATACCACGCCGTGTCAATCGCTTCCTGCACGTCGCCGCGCGTTTCAAAAATCGGCTTACCCATTTCGCGCGTCATGTCAAACGCGAGCTGCTCTTTGCGCTCGGTCAAGATCTCCACCAACCGGAAAAACAGTTTCGCCTTCTGCGGCGGCGGAATCAAACGCCAATTCTTGAACGCCTTCTGAGCGGACTTCACCGCGCGGTCCACGTCTTCCTTCGTGCTGTGCGGAAACGTTCCGATCAAATCCGACCACATCGCGGGATTGCGGTTCTCGACAATCGCTCCGTTCGAGCTGTCGCACCACTTGCCCGCGATGAAATTCTGATATGCCTTCGTCTTGCCCTTGGCGCCATTCACATTGGCCGGTTTCTTCGCTGTCGTTGTCGCCACAATCTTTCTCCTGACTTAAAACTCTATGGACGGCGCGAACGCTGTCCGAAATCACTGTTTGCTACCTATAGCTCCAAAAACTACGAAAATTTGCCCGGAGAGTCAACCCACAGAAACCCATCTTAATTTAGCAAACACATATTGTTACATCTAATTTCAGGCCCCTCTGTGAGGCAGGTTATCGCACAAGCAATCAAAAAGGGGCGGCCCGACGGACCGCCCCTTGAATCAACTTCTCAAACTCCATCTACTTCAAGAGTATCACGGGCACCGTCTGCGAGGCCTGCCCCGCGCGAAGCTCAAGCATATACACTCCGCTGGCCAGCGTGCTGTTTCCGAACTTTACCGCATGCTCGCCCGCGCTCAGCTCTCCTTGGACAATGGGCAGCACCTCCCGCCCCAGAACATCGCGAGCCACAAGCTCCACATACATCGGCCGCTCCAGACTGAAAGGAATCGTCGTTTCCGCATTGAACGGATTCGGGTAGGGAGCACCCAGGCTGAACTCCCGAATAACCGGCACAACCGGCGGCGCGGCAGACTGGGCTTCCAGCACGAAATTCACGTTGTCAGGATAGCCTTCACCTTGCTCAATCTGGATCGGCACCGGAGTCTCATCCCCGTAGATGTCCCACGGCTCACCCGGATCGTACTGCAGATTCGTGTTCAGATCCATGTAGGCATAGGCATAGTACACTCCGAAACTATCCACCACCGCCACATAGGAGCCGTTACCCGTGTCGTTCAGCAAAGCCCCCACTCCTGACGGCAAGCCCGTAAAATCAGACGTCCGGTAGGCAACGACGGTTGTCAGACCCGTCTCTCCACCGTCATACGTGATTTCTCCCGAAAATCCCCCCGTGTTCGGAGGTAATAGCTCAATGTCAATTCCGCTCAGATTTTCGGTCACGGTCAGCACCTCGGGTACCTCCCCGCCGTAGAATCCGCGAGGTTCATCCAGCCCCGGCGTTAGACTGATGTCCACGTCCTGAAACGCGAACAACACGTAGCCGCCCGAGTCCATGTTGCTCACCGTGTAGTTGCCATTGAAAATGTTGGCCACGGACACATAGAACGTGTCAAACGATACGGGGACCGCATAGACGAAAATCAGGGCAATTCCCTGTCCGCCGCTGACATTCCCTGACACGTTATACCCCTGCGAGGCTGAAAAGGGGATGGCTGCCACCAGCAGCACCCAAAGTATTCGGCGCATGGCTTGTCCTTGCTCGGATATGTGTTGATGATCAAAATATAACCTAAAAGAAAACAACTCTCAACAGCCAGTTTGCAGAATCTCTTCTCCAGGTCCTTTCCCCGCAGTCCGGCCAGAAGGAGTTTCGGCTGCTGTCCCCCAAAACTTGAAGTCCGAGTGGCAGTTCTGTATATTAACTGTTTGTGTTGGAGAGACTTGAGATTACCCGGACCATGTACAAGACATTACATCCTATGCACTTGCTTCCTCAATGGACCGTCCGCCTGCTGGTGGTCTGCCTGCTTTGTTCTGCCGCACCTCTCTACGCCGATCTGGATACCCTCTGGACGCGCGTCTATAACTACGGCTCCGCCACCCGGCTCATCGCCTGCACCGAACTGGCTCAAGGCGGCTTCGCGGCCGTTGGATACCAAAGCACCAGCGGGGACGACGACGGTGTGCTCCTCAAGCTAAGCCCCCTCGGAGATACCCTCTGGACCCGCATCTACGGCCAGGCCAATGTCGGAGAGCGCCTGTTCGGTGTCATGGAATTGGACAACGGCACGATCGTCGCCTGCGGACGGGCCAACGGCGTGCTTTCGGTTCGCATTGCTCTGTTTTCCGGGTCCGGGCAATTGCTCGGCGAAAAAACCTACACTCCGCCCAGCGGATCCAGCGAAGCTGTGGCCATGATGCCTGCCGATGACGGCGGCTTCTATGTCCTGGCGCAGCGCTATGTCCCCAACAACAATCTCGACTTCTGGCTCTTCCGCTGTACGGCCACCGGTGACTCGCTGTGGAGTTTTACGTACGGAACTCCCACCATGGAGATTCCCGACAACATCCTGCCGGGCGCAACACCGGGACGGCTCGAACTCTTCGGCGCGTCGCGCTTCGCCTCCAACAATCTCTATCAGTTCCTGCGTATCGGTGTCAGCACCTCCGGTCAATTCCTGGATTCGGCCACCTACGGTGATACCTCGCTCTGGGAAAGCATGGGCGCATCCATGCGCGACTCCGTGTCCGGCGAGTATGTTCTGGCCGGGGATCGCTGGGTGACCTCCGCCGACCGCAACGGATACGCCGTGAGACTCGCGCCCCAAGGCACCATCGTCTGGGAACAGCGGTTCTCCGCGGGCTTTGGCTCGGAAAAAGTCGGCGGAGTCGCGCCCTATCTTGACGGCGGAATTCTCTTTGCCGGATGGTCCGGACCGAGCAGCGGCTCCACCGCCCTCTGGCTCAGAGCAGTCAGCGCAGGCGGCGACTCGCTCTGGAGCTGGTTGGGCGACGAACCGGGCCGCGCCTTTGAAGATCTCGAACTGCTCTCTGATGGCGGATACCTGATCTGCGGAACCGCATACATCAACGGCTCAAACAAAGGCCTTGTCTGGCGCCTGAGTCCGCCGTCAGGAGTGTCCGGCGTCGTGCGCGATCGCATTACGCAGGAAACCATGGTCGGCGTGCAAGTCGCCGCACTCGAACTGCCGCAATACGCTGTTTCGGACAGTCTCGGACGCTTCTCTCTGTCGCTGCCCCCCGGAGTTTACACTCTGCATTCAGGCGGCGCTTGCTTTGCCGGAGACACGATTCACAACGTGGAAGTCTTTTCCAACGAAACTTCCACGGCAGACCTTACCGCTGGGTCGCCCACAATGCTCGTGGACTTCACAACCATCAATGTGCTCGCGCAAAATCACGAGCCGGGTTTTGCCACGCTGCCGGTCTTCAACGACGGTTCCGGCGACCTTGTGATTTCTTTTGAGCCTGAGACCACGCACCCCCAAGGTGACTGGCTGACCACAATTCCCACCAGTGCGCACGTCGCGCCGGGCGAAACGCTCTACGTTGAAGTCCAAGTCCTTGCCGATACGCTGGACAACGGAACCTACGACTACGAAGGGCTGCTGCATATGCATTCCAATGCCTGCCCGGAAACGCTCCGTACCTTGCAAGTTCTCGCTTCTATCCTCGATGCCGAAGACGCCGCGCCGCTGCCTGCCGAGTTCAGACTCTTTCCCGCTTATCCCAATCCGTTTAACAGCAGCGCGCGCTTGCGCTTCAGCTTCGATCACGCGACCGATGTTTCTTTGGTCGTCTTTGATCTGCAAGGCCGCGAAGTCGCCACGCTGTTGGCTTCCAAGCGGATGACCGCAGGAGAACACGAGCTCACCTGGAATGCCGACGGACTCGCCTCCGGTCTCTATTTTGCCCGACTTTCCGATTCGCGCCGCTCGCAGACACAGCGCCTGCTTTACCTTCGCTAACTCCACCCCAATTTCAGCAACGAGGTCTCATCATGCTTGCACTACTCCTGTTGCTCCTGCCCTGCCTCGCTTGGGCACAACCTGACACGCTCTGGTCCCGAAACTTTCAGCTTGAAGGCCGTTGCTATCTCTACGATGTCACTCAGGCTTCCGAGGACATTGTCGTGGCGTGCGGCTATCGCGCGCCCACAGGTTCCAGCACGAACTGGGACTACCTGATGGCCGCGTATTCTCTCGACGGCGATTCGCTCTGGGCCAGAACCTATCTCGAAACTGAAACGGAAGAATCGCTCGAAGGCATCATAACGCTTGCCGAGGATACCGTCGTCGCGGTTGGATATGGCCAGGGCGGCTATGCCGTGTCTATGCTCGCTTTGAGAGCGTCCACCGGCGAACTGCTGTGGAATCGGTCCTATGCTCCGAGCGGAGGCGGGCGCACCAAAGCCCGCGACATCGTGAAGCTCGCCGACGGACGTTTCGCCGTGGCAGGCTATCGCCTGCTTGGCACCAGTTCCGATGCGTGGATTCTGCTGTGCGAAGCCAACGGCGATACCGTCTGGACACGCAACTTCGGCGGACAAGGCACCGACATCGCCAACGGCATCCTGCAATTGGAAAGTGGAAATCTTGTCGTCGGCGGAATCTCCCGCGCCTCCAATTTCTCCGATTGGGATCAATGGACGTTTGAAGTGGATCTGAACGGCAATCAAGTCGGAAATGGATTGACCTTCAACGGCGGAGACGATGACTTCTGCTATTCCGTCGCGCGCGATCCCTTGTCCAATTACTGGCTGATCGGCCGCAGCGGCACCGACGTGAACGGCATCGGAGTCGTGACGGTCCTGCCGCCCGATGACGCACCATCCACGCTGATCTTTTCTTCCCCGGGATTCTCCGATCAGTTTCGCTCCGGCATTGCCTGGTTTGACGGCATGCTGTTCGTTGGAAGATCTGGAACCAGCGTGACGCGCAGCTCTTTCTACATGCGCGCCATCAATGATCAGCATGAGTCCATCTGGACCTGGCGCTTCGGCACTCTTGGAACAGACGGCGGCCTGAACAACATCGCCCAACTCTCAGACGGCGGTGCCATTGCCTGCGGCACCATGATCGCGCCTGAAGACACCACTTCCATTCGCGGCTACTTCCTGCGAGTTCTGCCTCCCGCCGGGGTGCAGGGAAGAGTGACCGGGCTTTCCGACGGTGAGCCTGTTCCCGGTGCGCGAGTCTTTGCCGCCGGACAAGACCGCTATACGATTACCGACATAGAGGGACGCTATCGGTTGGAGCTTGCTCCCGGGCAATATGACGTCGTGGTCACAGGTGCATGCATTGAATCCGACACCGCCTACGGCGTTACCATTGCCGAGAATGGCCTGAGCGATCACGACTTTACTCCCGGCCAAGCAGAACTTACGGACCTGCAATCTTCAATCAACGTCATTGCGCCCAATCATGAATCCGGCTCGGCCACGCTGATACTCCAAAATAGCGGTACAGGTGCACTCTCGTTCTCGCTCGAGGCCGTTGGCGTTGCCCCTACCGGATCATGGATGAGCGTTTCGCCAGCCGAAGGAGTCGTGCCCGTCGGCGAGGAAGCTGTGATTCAGGTGATTGTCGAGGCCGATACCACGGATGACGGCGTGTATGATTTCTTCGGACACGTCGTGGTGCACACCAATAGCTGCCCGGATACGGTTATCGCTGTTCCCGTTCTCGCGACGATCCTCGATACAGAAACTCCCGCAACGCTGCCGAACGAGTTTTCGCTGTCCCCTGCATTTCCGAATCCCTTCAACAGCTCGACCACTTTGACCCTCGCGCTGCCGCAGGAAACTACTCTGCGGCTGGAGGTGTTCAATGTTCAAGGACGTCTCGTCGAAACGCTGGCGGCTTCCCGCTATTCTGCCGGAAACCACACAATTAACATAGACTTGTCTGGTTCTGCCACAGGCGTCTATCTCCTCCGGGCCGAGGCTCTCGGCGCAGTTGTCACTCAAAAATTGCTCTATCTCCGTTAGCTTTCGCTGGAATCTGCCGGACCGGGTTGGGTCCCGCCGGGTCTCAAGACTTCTTCTTTGCACTGCAATCACCCCCTTAGGAGCTGCTATGAAGTCATCGAGTATTCTGATTCTGAGTTTGTTCTTTGTTACCACTGCGTTCGCGGAGCTCGACACGTTGTGGACCCAAACTCTCCCCTTGGATCCAGCGGCTTCGGTCGTCGGTGCCGCGGTCGTCTTGCAAGACGGCAAAACCATGGCCGCCTCGCCGATTTCGTCCGGCGGAGCCATTCAACTGTTCCGCGTCTCAGCAGTGGGCGAAGTGGAATGGTCCGGGCAGATTTTCGTTCCTTCATCCTATGTCGTAACCACGGGACTTGTGCAGATGGACGAGGGCCATCTCATTATGTCCTTGGTATATTACGACGATCAGGACTCCGCAAATGTTTTCGCGCTGGTCGGACTGACCACTGCGGGGGATGCACTTTGGATACAAACCTATTCCTTCGGCGCCTTCTTTTGGGAGTCTGGAGTCGCCAAGCTCTCGGACAACACCGTGGCTGTTTACACGACGCTTTTTGATTCGCAAGGAAGCGGACGCGCAACGCTGCTCAAGTTCGACAGCGCGGGCGATACGCTATGGACACGCAACGTGCTGCCGAACGGAGCGTCGGGCTCGTTTGGGACCGCAATCTGCGAACTCGCTGGCGGTGATCTTGTGCTGGGCGGATACTACGAATCACCTTCCTTCAACTACGAAGGTTTCGTCATCCGCGCCACGCCGCTCGGCGTTCCTATTTGGACCAACACTTACTCTGGGCAGGATTTCGGCCTGGCAATCTCCTGTCTGGATCGGGATAGTCAGGACAACATCGTCGCAGGCGGATCCAACGGCAGCCCGTTCTGGTTCGCAACACCGTGGGGAGTGGGAATCACCGCCGACGGAGCTCCGCGTTGGACTCTGAACCCTACCGAAGGCATGAGCTTCACCGTCGCAGGCATTCGCCAATCATTCGACGGCGGGGCCGTGTTGGTAGGCTCCAGCGAGTCCGACTTCGGCCAGATCAACGGGGTGATGATCTCAGTGCAAAATGACGGTGAAATCAACAATACCTACATTGTCCCGTCGCTCTATAGCAGCATCGAGGGGTTGCATAACAGCGGGACACTCGGTGCCGTGGCCTTTGGCGGACTCTATTCGGAAGACAATGTCTTTTCCGGTTTGTTGATACGCTTCGGCTCCGGAACGTCCGTCAATGGCTTTGTCCGTGACCAGGCTACAAACGCTCCGCTGCGCAACGCGCGCGTCGAATTCCTCGAAACCGGCGCCTATGCATTGACGGACCAACAGGGAATCTACTTCCTTGGCGTGAATCAGACTACCGGCACGCTGCGCGTCACGCATCCCTGCGCGTCCACGACGCAACTGGACGTGGTCCTGAATGAAGGCGAAGAAAATACGCGAAACTTCGCGTTGACCAAGCCGGACTATTTTAACGGAATCTCCAGCATCAACTCTGTTGCAACGTTTGGAATTCCCGAGCGCGACACGCTAAGACTCGTGAATAGCGGCACGGGCGACCTGTACTTCAGGGTGACCATCGAAGAACAGGAACCTGCCTACGGCTGGCTGTTAGTCGAACCCGCGCAAGGCACCATAGCTCCCGGCACCACCGGCGAAGTGGTCGTCACGGTGCTGGCTGATGGGTCGCGCCCCGAGTCGGAGTTCTTCGGTGAAGTGGTGATTCATCACAATGACTGCACCGATTCGCTGGACGAAGTTGGCATCTACACGCTGGCTCTGGACAGCCCCGAGCCGCCTGCGGTAGTCACGGAATTCACGGTAGATCCGGTCTATCCGAATCCGTTTAACAACACCGCGCGCGTGGCGTTTGAGTTGCCTCGACAAGCCAACGTGGACGCGAGGCTCTACACCATTGAAGGCCGTGAAGCGCTCGTGCTGGCCTCAAGCTCCTTCGGAGCAGGGCGGCATGAGTTGATCATCGAAGGCAACTCGCTCGCGACCGGGCTATATCTCTTGCGGCTTTCCGCCGCGTCATCTGTCTCAACTCAGAAACTGATTCTGCTGAAGTAATTTGCGTTCCGCACCTCTTGCCTTGCTCGTCCTCGCCGTTCTCTTGCTCAGTGCAGGCTGCGGCGAGATGCCCCAGCGCAAAGCTCTGCGCGGCGGCACCGGCTTCTTTCCGCTGCTCGAAGATCGCGCGCTGCGCTATCGTCAGAGCGGGGAAGAAGGAACACTCGACTACACACTCACACTGCACTATATCGGCGGAAGACAGTGGAAAGTCTTTGTGGTCAAAGGGGAAGACATCCCTTACGGCGGTATCGAGTTCCAATCCGACGGACGATACGTCGAAGCGGTCACCAGCCGCTCCATGACCTCGCTCGACTCCCGCTCGAAACTCGGCGAGTTCAGTCAGGTGTGGCTTGATGACAGCGCCGCCGTGGACAGCAGTTGGCAGGACCTGAGCACCGGCACGGAAACTTTGGTCGCGGGATTTGAAACCGTCACCGTGCCCGCCGGAACCTATGAAGACTGTCTCGTCACGGCAACCACTCCGCTGCCCCAGCTTGCCGATTCCGTCGAAGCACGATTCCGCCGTGATGAGATGAACGAAGAAACCTATTTGCTCGAACGCGAGTATGCCCGCTGGCAGACCGTGCGCTGGTTCGCGTTCGGCGTTGGTTTAGTTAAAGAACAACTCGGCCCTCCGGGACAACCGCGAATAACTCGCGAACTGGTGGCCATTGAAAATGAAGGCTTCGGCTCAGCCGACAGTTCGAACACCGAGATCAACCACCTGCAAAACCAATGAGACTGCTTCCTCTTCTGCTTTTGTTCGCGCTGCTAAATTCCGCGCAAGCCGCCGACGTCAAGCTCGCGAAATATTCTGCATCCCGCGCCGAATCCCAACTGACCGAGCAACTGGAGTCAGCGGACACCTACGTGAAGCGGATGGATGTGGCTCGCGAGTTTCAGAAAAACTATCCTGTGGATGCCGGTGTGCAGCTCCGTGTCGCGGACCTCTTGTCGCTCGATGATCCGCAAGAGGTTGTGGACTACTACACTAAGCGCGCCGAAGAGAATCCCAAGTCCGAACTCGATCTCTACCTCGCCGGCCGCTACTCGCCCGACTTGTCCGCAAGACAGAGCCTTGTCGCCAAAATCCTGACCGTGAACGCGAACAGCTACTGGGGAAATCTGCTGCAAGCCACCGCGTATCCCGCGGACCAAGATCAGGATTTCTCCAAGGCGGAGGCCGCACTGCTTCGGGCAATCAATGCGGACAATAGTCTGCCCTATGCGCCGTCGCTGCTGGGTGAGCTCTGGGCACGATCCGGAAAGTCACAGCAAGCCGAACAGCTCTTCAAGGAAATGGAACGGCAGGTCCCCGGCAACTTCGAAGTCGTGCATCGCCGCATGATGCTCTTTCCGGGTGAGTTCAAAACGCATCTGAAAATTCTCGATGACTATCTGGCGAGCTACTCCGACGAGGCCGTGGCCTGGGATGTGCGCGCGCGCGTCTGCCGCGAACTCGGAGATTGGGACGGATATGTGAAGTCAATGCAAAAGGCCGTTGCCATCACACCCGATCCCGTCAATCATTACAATCTCGCCTGCGGCTTTTCGCTGTCCGCCGGTCCCGATTCCGCCTACTCGCATCTCTTTGAAGCCGCCAAGCTGGGCATGAGCGATGTTGAGCAATACACTCAGGACGAGGACCTGATTCCCCTGCGCGAGGATTCCCGCTGGCCGAAACTTCTCGCTGCGGTCGAAGCAGGTCACGCCGAGCAGCTCCGCGAGGCCGCCGCGCTTCAAAGGCGTGAACTTTCGACGGAGCAAAAACAGAAAGCCGTCGAAGAACGGCTCGACATCGCCGCTCCTGACTTCACGCTCGAAAAAATGGGCGGCGGCACCGTCAAACTCTCCGAACTGCGCGGCAAAGTCGTCGTCATTGATTTCTGGGCCACGTGGTGCGGACCGTGCAAAATGACCATGCCCCTGCTTGACAAATTCCATCAGGATAACAACGGCAATGGCGTCGAAGTCTATGGCATCAATGTCTGGGAACGCGGCGGCACCGACAAAGTCGAACCGTTTATCAAGAACGCGGGCTACACGTTTCCGATTCTTTTCGGTACGAGCGAGCTGGCCGAAGCCTACGGCGTGCGTGGAATTCCCACGATGTTTGTCATCGGCAAAGACGGCAAGATTGCGCATCGCCATGTCGGATACAATCCACAAATCGTGCAGATGCTCACGGCTCAAACCGCTGAACTGCTGAAGTGACGTCCGCCGGTTTTTCGCGCGAAGCTATCAAACAACTCCGCGCGGTCGAACTGCGCAACCGGCCTCCTGAAGGCTATCTTGGCACCGAGAAGTATGAGCTGCTCGGTGTGTACAAGAAGGATCTCGATCATATTGCGCGCGGCCTTGCTGTGGAGCTTCCGGAAGACTGGGTGGATGCGCTGAATACTCTGCGCGCCGCGACTATCTTTGAAGCAAAGTCTCTGGCCGTGGAGCTTGCCGTTCGCAAGCGCAAGAGCTTCGAGAAGAGACATTGGTCCGACTTCAGCAAGTGGCTGGACGATTGCGAAGGCTGGGCGCTCGTGGATGGACTTTGCTGTGACCTGCTTTCCGTGTTTCTGGTGCGCTGGCCCGATCTTGCCGAAAAGACAGACTCGTGGCAGCGTTCCAAAAATCTCTGGAAACGTCGCGCCGCGATCGTGGTGCTGGTCCGGCCCATTCGCGACGGACACTTTGCGGACGAGTTGTTTGCCCGCATGGCACATCTTGCCGCCGACCACGATCCCATGATCCACAAAGCGGTCTCGTGGGGGCTGCGCTCGGCAATTTCCACGCATCGTGGGCATGTGGAGGAATTTTTGCACGATCATGAATCTGTTCTGAAACCTGTAGTCCTGCGTGAAGTTCGCAGTAAACTCACGACTGGACTCAAAACTGCCAAGAAAAAGAATTCGTTGAAATAACCCAAGCCATCGCATGAAACGACTGACATCACTCTGTTTGCTTTGCCTCGCGCTGACGGCCCTGGCCGACATGCCGCAGCACCAGAACATCTTTAAGGCCGCCGAAGAAGGAGACCTCGAAGCCGTCAAATGGTATCTGGCCAACGGCTCGCACGTCAATGACATCGGTGACTTCGGGTATACTCCGCTGCATCTGGCCGCGTGGCATGGACATGATGATGTGGTCGCCTACTTGCTTGATCAGGGTGCGGACTATCTCGCGGTCAATGACGACGGATTTTCTCCTTTGCACAATGCCGGCATGGGCGGGGACAGTCTGACCGTTCGCCTGCTCACCAATCGCGGCGCGGCGCTCTATGCGCGCGACAACAACCTGATGACTCCGCTCCATCTCGCCGCACTCAAGAACAATTTCGAATCCGCAAAGGGACTGATTGCCGCCGGTGCTGACGTTAACGACATGACCGACACCAAGTGGACTCCCACCCGCGTCGCGCAATATCGCAAGCACTACGAGTTCGCCGAATTCCTGAAAGCCCACGGCGCAAGAGAGTAACTCTACTCTCTGCCGCCCCCGAGCAGGGTCTCTATACCCTGCCGGAATCACAACTTTTGCCGAGCGGGGATTTAGCGAAGTGCTTGTCAAGCACGCAGCGGTTCCCCGCCGGAATCTGTTTCCATTCGGAACCACCTCCCCTCACATGCCAATTTTCAACTCCGTGGCCGTGCTCGGCGCGGGCACCATGGGCACCGGTATCGCCCAGATTTGTGCTCAGGCCGGAAGCACGGTCTATCTGTTTGACGCTTTCCCCGACGCTCTGAAACGCGCACCGCAGCGCATCGAAAAAGATCTGAGTCGCGCGGTCGAGCTCGGCAAACTCGCCAAAGAGGACGTCAAAAACACTCTGGCGCGCATTCACACGGTCAACCTGCTCGAAGACTGCAAAGACCTCGATCTCGTTGTCGAGGCGGTGTCGGAGTCACTCGATTTGAAAGTGGATCTCTTCTCGCAGCTCGACGATCATGTCAGCGGCGAGTGCGTGCTGGCCACAAACACCAGCTCGCTTTCGGTCACGCAGATTGCCGCGCGCACCAAGCTTCCGCATCGCGTTTGCGGCATGCACTTCTTCAATCCTCCCGCGCGCATGAAGCTCGTGGAAGTCGTGGCGGCGCATCAAACCGATAAGTCCGTCGTGGAGCGCGTCGCGGGCTACGCTATCGAACTGAAAAAAACGCCCGTCGTGACCAAAGACACGCCGGGCTTTATTGTGAATCGTGTTGCGCGGCCGTTCTATGGCGAAGCGCTGCGTTGCGTAGGCGAAGGACTTGCCGATCATGTGACCGTGGACCGCATTCTGCGCGATGGCGGCGGCTTCAAAATGGGGCCCTTCCAACTCATGGACTTGATCGGCATTGACATCAACTTTGCCGCAACAAGCAGCGTCTGGGAAGCCTACTTCCAGGATCCGCGCTATCGCCCGCATCCCATTCAAAAGCAAATGGTGGATGCAGGTTTCCTCGGCCAAAAATCCGGCCGCGGCTTCTATGACTACTCGGGAGACAAAGGATGAAGGATAAGGGATAAGGGATAAACTCTTTTTCTGGAGTTCTTACCTCTCACCTCTCACCTCATACCTCTCCTTTTTCATATTTCAAACTTCATATTTCATATTTCCCCATAAATGCCCGACCTCGAACTCTATCCCATCGAACGTATTCTGTTCGTCGGCCCGCTCGAAGACGTGCTGCCTCTGGCGGAGCGCGCGCGACAGGCCGGACAAATGCCGACGCTGCTTCTGGCTCCCGAAGAGATCGAAGAAGCCAAACAGCACACCAAGATTCGCATTCTTCAGGAAGAAGAGCATGCCAGCGCCGACGACTTTGACGTCGCGTTCGAGTGCTACACGACCGACTTGAGTTCGAAGTTCGAGGCTATGCACTATCTCGAAGACGTGTTCAGCGGCGAAACTCCGATTGTCACGCTGACGCTAACCAGTGCGCTCTGCGATTTGCTCAGCGACTCCATCGCGCCCGAGCGCGTCGTGGGTGTGTCGCTCTTGCCGCCGTTTAATGACACGGCGCTGGCCGAGCTGATGTCCATGCCCTCGACCGATCCTGCGGTGCTCGCCACCATCGAATCGCTTTTCGAATCCAACGGCATGAAGATCGCACGCGTCGGAGATGCTCCGGCAGGTGTGCTCGTGCGCACGGTTTGCTGCTTGATCAACGAGGCCTACAACGCGCTGCAAGAAGGCGTCGCTCCTGCCGCGGACATTGACACGGCCATGCAGCTCGGCGTCAACTATCCGCACGGTCCCATCGAGTGGGGCAATCGCATCGGCACCGCCCGCGTCGAAGCAGTCATGGATGCGCTCTACAACTGGTTCCACGAAGAACGCTACCGCGCCACGCCGCTGCTAAGACGAGCGGCAAGAATGCAATAGTATGACCCATTCAGAAAGAGTCTACACAATACTCTTGTCTTGCCCAGGAGATGTGGAAGACGAGCGTAAGCGAGTGTTTGAAGTTGTAGAGGAATACAACGACGTGTGGGCGAGATTCCTGGGTCTACGGTTCAACGTGTGGCACTGGAAACCGCTTGCCACTCCTGGGCTTGATGAAGATACTCAAAAAGTGATAACGAAGAGTATTCCGAGAGACTATGACGTTTTTCTCGGGATACTTAATGCAAGATTCGGAACGCCGACACCGAGAGCTGAGTCCGGAACCGAGGAAGAGTTTTCTGATGCAGTTAAGCGACGGACGAGTAACTCTGAACTGAGTATTCTGTTCTATTTCAAGCAGTCTGAGCTTCCGCGGGATGTAGATACTGTTCAGTTAAACAGAGTTAGAGACTTCAAGAATAGGATTGGTAAAGAAGGTCTATTCTACTGTGAGTATCTTAATACCAATGACTTTGAAAAGTACGTTCGGATTCACTTGTGTCAGCAGGCACAGAGCTACTGGTCTACGTTTGGAGATGAGTCCATAAAGAAGACACTCGATGAAGTACTTGTTACGGTCACTTGTCGCAAGGATGACAACGGAGAACTCTCGTTCCATGCTGACGAGAGCACAAGCATGGAAAAGGTAGAGGAGGCATCTGAATATGCAAACAACATGATTCTTGGTGCCGAGTACGTAACACTTGGAACTGCTCATGTGAACAGAATTACAGACCTTTTTTTGGAGCAGTCCGCCTCGCTTGTGGCATCAACCGAAGAGATGAGTCAACTCAAAAAGAAGTTCGGAAACAACTTTGAGAGGCCATTGCGTGCGATTGTAAATCGCCTAGCATCTTCACTGGCGAGAACAACGAAACAGATGAAATCTGAACTTGATGAATGTGTTGATGCATATGAAAAAGGTGTCGGCTACATGATGAAGTCACTGGCTGTACCAATAGTTATTATGGTGGACAAGGAATCTGGAGTTACGAGGAACGACTTCAACTTTCATAGTGCTGCTAAGTCGTCTAGCGCTACCATTGAAAGCCTAGAGCGGTTCTTTGGAGACCTTGGTCCAGTTGCGTTTGAAACGCCCGCTTTCAGGCGAGCACGAGTTGAATTGCGCGAGCAAGTTCAGAAGTACATTGTGTCGTTGCAGCGCATCCGTGACCTATGGCGCCAAGTCGCAGTACTCGCGGATTCCAATTGGATACTGAAGAATCGTAACGCGGCATGACTATTCATTTGTCACCTGAGTTTCTGAGAAGCAACACCGATGAGTCAGTTCATTGCTCTCTCTTATTTCCAATTTCCCATTTTCCTCCCCGAGGTCCCATGAAGAAACTTCTCCCGCTTGTCCTAATCGCGTCGCTGTTCGTCGGCTGTCTGCAAGTGCAACAGAAGACCTACACCTACAAACTCAATCCCGACGGCACGGGCACGGGTTCCGTGTTCTATTACAACATCCACTCGACCGATGAGGACGAGCGCGATGTTTCCTTCAAGGATTTTGGTACGCTCGTAACCGACTACCTCGAAGGCACGACCCTCGAAGGCGAAAACGAAGGCTGGAATATCACGAACAAGGAACTCTTCGAGCAGGACGGCGTGCTCTGCGGAAAGATCGAGTTCAGCTTCGGAGACATGGGCTCCGCCAAACTCTACCGCACGGCGAACTGCGAGTGCGCCCCGATTCTCCTGCTTCCCGGTTCCATGGATGAAACCCTGCTTGAGCACAATGGCGGCGGCGTCATGCTGGGCAGCTCAGAAGTCATCGAGTGGCCCGCGGACTCCAAAGAAATCATGTTCAAGACCGAAGGCGCTTCCGACACGACCGGCGCGCGCAATCTGGTCGAGCACTACAACGCCTGGAAAAAGACCAAGAAGTAATTCCCGGTATCATCTTTTTGCGCGAATGTAAAAGCCCCCGCAGTTCTGCGGGGGCTTTGCTGTTACGTACTACTCTCAGATTCCGGCGGGGGCTGGAGACCCCGCTCGGGAGAATATCATCTACTCATGTCCGGCGTGCGCGTTAGCACACCGTTCGCCGTTTTTCAAACGGCTATTTGAGAAGCATCATCTTCTGCGTTTGCGTGAACTCACCTGCGGTCAGGCGATACAGATAGACGCCCGAGGTCAAGTTCGCGCCGTCGAAATTGACGGTGTGCGCACCGGCCACCAGATTTCCACTCACCAGACTTGCGACTTCCTGACCGGCCACGTTAAAGACCTTCAAGGTTACGTCAGCGGCTTCTGCCAGGTCAAGGCGAATCGAGGTCGTTGGGTTGAACGGGTTCGGGTAGTTCTGATGCAAAGCAAACTCGCTCACAATCGTCGTCGTCGCGCTCGGCGTCGCCGACTGCACGGCGAGTTCCTCACGCGTTCCGTCCAAGTTCACGGCGACCAGAGTGTATGTGTACGTCGTGCCATTGACCACCGTTTCATCAGTCCATGAGTACGTCTCTCCTGAAGCAGAGTTGCTCGCGCTCACCGCGGTGATTGCGGAGCCATCCCGCTGTACCTCGAAGCGATCAAGATTTGATTCGGAAGCCGTACTCCACTCAAGCCTCACCACACCGTCACCGGCCATTGCATCGAAGCCGTTCAACTCGACCGGCAACACGGCGTCAAGCGTGACACAGATACAGCCGTCACCGCGAATCTCCAGCCAGAACACGCCGTTGGTGTTCTGCCACTGACCGCCAAAGAACTCTTGGATGTACGTCGCCGGATCGCATTCCACATCGCAGGGATTTGTGCAGCCCAGGCGCTTGGTCACCACGGGATACAATCCTTCAGGAAGATTGCTCACACGAATGCGCGAGCTGCGGTCCGGACACAACGCAATACACATCGAAGTGCCAAGATCGGCAGTGGCGTCAAAGTTGGCGTCTTCAGGAACGCATACGCAAATGATCTGCCCGCGGATTTCACCGCCAGGATAGTTTGGCAGCGGCGAGTGCACGTTGACATACACTCCCTCTGTTTCATACAGAGGGACATCCGCCGCCGTAATGGCCCAATTGCCGCTCGCGCTCACGTTCGTGAGATTCGCCAGCCCAACGATCACGGGACCGTTTGTGCCTGCCGGTGCGCGGTGGAAGTGTGCCCCCGAGACCGTGCCCGGGGCATTCAGTCCGGCCCAGGCAATCTTGTACTCGACATTGTTCTGCGCAGCATTCAACCTGAACCAGCCAAAACCGCGTCCGTTGGAAACTACCGCAGGATTCTGAACTTCCTGCTGCGGCGTCAGGTTGGCGATTTTCGTATCTCGCGTCAAAACCTGTCCGCGAATCTCGCCCGGTCCGTGGTTCACGGTGTGCACATTGATGTAGTAGTCGTGCGCTTGCAATGATGCCAATTGCGCCGGAGTGAGATCCATCCATACGCCGTTTGCGCCCGTGTTGGAGAGATTTTGCAGCGGGTGAACTACACCGCCCGGCACTCCCACCGCGCCAAGGTGAATGTGCGCGTTGGTTACATTGCTGGTCAGGTTGCCGAACCAAACCGTGTAGTAGAGATCGTCGCCCACCAGTTCGAGACGGGCCAAACCAGAGCCGTTTGTTACCAACACAGGAGGCGTTTCCTGACTGCCGCTTAAGTAGGCAAAGTGCGTGTAGGGACCTGCAAGCGCCGTTGCCGCCAGCCCCCAAATCAAAACAAACATCAACATCAGCTTGCGACTCATAGTTTCTCCTCGCTTCAAGAGTGCCTTGTAAATATTCCCAAATCAGTCAACTTATGATAAGGAGTATCTCTTTGCCTAGCAAGGTGGCTCTAACTTCTTCCTGTGTAGAGTTTACGCCACGCAGGTTGCAGATGTTTAACAAGAACAATCCCCGGCACTCGTGCTTTTTTGCCACATACAGAGGGTGCCTCTAACCATGTAAAAGCCCCCGCAGTTCTGCGGGGGCTTTGCTGTTCTGAACTATTCTCAGATTCCGGCGGGGGCTGGAGACCCCGCTCGGGGAAATCACGCCCGGCGTGCGCGTTAGCACACCGTTCGCCGTTTTCAAACGGCTATTTGAGAAGCATCATCTTCTGCGTTTGCGTGAACTCACCGGTGGTCAGGCGATACAGATAGACGCCCGAGGTCAAGTTCGCGCCGTCGAAATTGACGGTGTGCGCACCGGCCACCAGATTTCCACTCACCAGACTTGCCACTTCCTGACCGGCTACGTTGAAGACTTTTAAGGTCACGTCAGCGGCTTCGGCCAGGTCAAAGCGAATCGAGGTCGTCGGGTTGAACGGGTTCGGGTAGTTCTGATGCAGAGCAAACTCGCTCACAATCATCGTCGTCGCGCTCGGCGTCGCCGACTGCGTCGCCAATACTTCGCGCTCGCCGTTCAGGGAGATCACCGCCAATTCGTAGCTATAGCTCACGTCATTCGTCAAACCGCCGTCCGTGTAGCTGTAGCTTGAGCCCGACGCGCTGTTGGACGCGGCACGCTGGGCGACCAATTGGCCGTCGCGGCGAATCTCGAACTTTTCAAGCTCGCTTTCCGACGCCGTGCTCCACTGCACGGTCACTTCGCCGTTTCCGGCCACCGCGGCAAAACCGTTCAGTTCAACAGGCAGCGGGCCGTCCACCACGCCGCTATTGTCACCGGCATTCCAGTTCACAAAATCCGCACAGGATGGATGCTGCAGCACAAATCCTGTCACTGACCCCGAGGTCAACGGCTGAACCGCGACAAAGATAATTGAGTCTCCGTCGTTGCCGTCGCCGCCCGGAAGCACAGACCAGAACGTTGTCGCTTCGTTCGTCACGCTGCCCACCGTGCCCGTGCAGAAATTGGTGAACACCACGCGATCCAGGCAACCGGAAACGTGCGTCAGCGTGTATTCCCACCATGGCGGGCCAAAGGTCGAAACCGAAATCGTACCTGCGACCGGATCCGGGCAGCAGAAGCCCTGGCCGAACGGCGTGCAGTGGCGATACTGACCAACCGTAGCAAAGGAAACCTTGCACTCCGTCCAAGCGGCGGGATCATTGGTCCAGCAGGAATTGTAGTCGCACTTTTCGATCGAATTGCCCACGTTGCTCCCGGCAAGATCCGGGTAATTCTCCGTCAGCGTGCCATCCACCAACTGTCCGCCCACCGCCGCCGTATAGAGCGCCAAATTGTCGCCCGTGTTGGACAGCGCAACCGAACCCGTCAGCGGCGTGCAAATCGTCTCGCCCGTAATGCCCGGCAGGTCCGCCTTGCACAGAATCGCGTAGCCGCCTGCGGGTAGCAACGTGCCCGAAGGTACTTCCATCATACCTTCGCCGCCGTCGCCGGGATACACATTGTCATCCACCAGCACCCAGCCGGAAATGTCAATCTCGTTGGCCGTGCGATTGTAAATCTCAACCCATTCCGCATCCGGACCCGTCGTGTCGTCATACATGATCTCTGTGATCACCACGTCGCACGGACTGATGGACAGATTGATCGTGAACTCGCACGTTGCGTCCGCGGCAAAATTGCCAAACAGGTCCTGAATGTCATTCGCAATCACCGTGTAGGTGTTGCTCGACAGCGGATCAACGGTCAGATGTACCAGCGCGAAATTCGTAGCATCACGCGTCGCCGTGTTCGGCACAATGCCGCCCGGCATGATCACGTAGTTGTTCACGTCTTCCGCCGACAGCTGCTCAACACTCTCCGTGAACAGAACATCCACTTCCGTCGGCGACAGCGCCACGCAGCTCGCCAGCGCCGGAGGAGTCAGGTCTTCGCACGGGCTGTTGGCTTCGCCGGGCGAACAGAAGCGATAGCGATCCCCGGCGCTGTAAAACGTCTCGGAAGGATGCCACGCCGCAGCGTCACCGGTCCACGCCGCATTCGGATCACACTTCTCAACGGATGTGCCATTGACGCCTTCATCCGGGAAGAACACAGACGTTGAACCGTCAATCAAAATGCCGTCCGTCGGTGCGGAATACAGAGCCAGATTGTCGCCGCTGTTGCCCAGAATAAAACTGCCGCCCGCAATCGCTGTGCACTGCACGACGCCCGGAATACCGGTCACGTCGCGCGAAATCACCAGATACGCATCCGCGCCAATCGTCGTGCCCGTCGGAATCTGAATCCCACCCTCGCCCGAAAACGCGGGATAGGTGTCGTCGTCGTACAGCACCCAATCTGAAAGGTCAATCGCAGCGCCGGTCGTATTGTGCAGCTCCACCCAGTCAATCTCAGGTGAGCCCGCATCATCATACATCACTTCCGTGATCACAACCGAGCCCGGAACTTGCGCAAAGCCGACCGAAGCCGCCATGATCAACACAGCCAAAATCATCCAGAATCGTGACATCATGTCTCCTTACAAATAGTATGTCGCAGAAAATCTACTTAATATACCTATAGCTACCTGAAGTGACAAGTCAAGAGGGGGCGCGAACTCTGCTGACCCCATGCTTCTACATTCCTATTTTCAGGAAGTTTAACGGCTTCGATAATCAAACACTAACATTGCGGCGATTTCCGAGAGGCAAAGAAAAAGCCGCGACCAGCGCGGCTTTACGAGCTCCAAGCAATCCACAGCAATGCTACCTGCGCCATTTCAAGATTGTATTCAGCATCTTCGCCACAGTCGGAGTGAGCATCGTTCTCCGATACATGTCTCCGCATTTCTTGATCATCTCGGACTGCGTCGGATACGGATGAATGGCCGAAGCCAATGAATTGAGCGAAACTCGATGGTTCATCGCGACCACAATCTCGCCGATCAGTTCCCCCGCATGCTCCGAGACAATCGTCGCACCCTTGATCTGCCCACGGCGGTCGTGCAGCACTTTGATAAATCCTTCGTCGGTCTCATCCAGAATCGCGCGATCCAGATCGTCAAGATCTATCCGAATCGTCCGATAGGACTGCGCAGCGTCGTCCTGTGCTTGAGCTCCCACCTGTGCCACTTCAGGAGACGAATAGATTGCCCAAGGTATATTCAACTCGGAAGCTTTGTGGGTACCGAAGAACAGTGCATTGCCAATCACCACGCGCGCCAGCGCGTCCGCCGCGTGCGTAAACTTGTAGCTGCTGGCCACATCTCCACATGCATAGATGCGTGAATTCGTCGTGCGCAGATAGTCGTTGACCCGCACGCCCGTGCGATCATGCTCGACATGAACCGCGTCGAGATTCATCCCTTCCGTATTCGGAGTGCGGCCCGCGCCGATCAATACATGATCAAAGAAATCCTCCGCCTGCTGCCCGCCAACATCGCAACGGATCACCTTGTTTGTCTCTTCCAGCGCGCAAGACATTCCCGAAACTCCCGGCCGCAGACGCACACCGTCCCGCTCCAAAGACCTTCGCACGATGTCCGATGCGTCCGGATCTTCGCGGGACAATATTCGCTCTTGAACATCATAGAGTGTCACGACGCTTCCAAGACAGGCAAACGCCTGCGCCAGCTCGACGCCAATCGGCCCCGCACCAATCACAGCCAGTCTGCGCGGCAATTCGGTCAGCCAAAACACAGTCTCGCTGGTGAGCGGCTCGATTTCGGCAAGTCCCGGAATGTTTGGTATCGCAGCGCGCGCGCCGCTGGCAATCACCGCGCGCGAAAAGTTCAGCTTGCGGTCGCCGACTTCAATGGTCTGCGAATCCACAAACCGTCCTTCTCCGAGATACACATCCACACCCTTCCGGATCAGCGCGTCCACTCCATCCGTAGGCGAAATGCGCGCGCGCAGTTTTCGCACGCGCGACATCACCTCAAAGAAATTCACCTTGTAAGTCGGAACGTCAATTCCCAATTGGGCAGCGTCGCGAATCTCTGCGGCAGCTCGCGCCGCTCGGATCAAGGCCTTCGACGGCACACAGCCCGTGTTCAGGCAATCTCCGCCCAGCAAATGCTTCTCGATCAGCGCGACCTTCGCTCCCAGCCCCGCGGCTCCCGCCGCCGTCACAAGCCCTGCCGTGCCGCCGCCGATCACCACCAGATTGTAGCGCCCCGAAGGAACCGGATTGACATAGTTCTGCGGATGCACCTGCGAGAGCAGCGTCAGATTGTGCGCGTCTTCCGGCCAGATTAGCTTGTTTGCAGGAAAACTCATGCGTCGAGTCCTTCCACCTCTTGCAATGCGCGCCGCGCAATGCGTGTTACGTACCAGGTTACGGCGAGGGTCGCGAGCAGTCCCACTCCCGTGAAAATGCGGCTCCCGGATGTCGCGGGAAGCGTGCCCGTGGCGGCCATCCCCGCCAGCGAGCCGAGATACACATACAACACGGTACCCGGAATCATGCCGACGAGCGATGCCATAACATAGTCCCTCAATCGCACCTTAGTCAGCCCAAAAGCATAGTTCAGCAGCACAAAGGGAAACACGGGCGAAAGCCGTGTCAAAAACACGATGCGAAATCCCGCCTTGCCCACCGCCTCATCTATTGCCAAAAAACGCTTATTCCCTGCCATCCGGCTCGCGATGGCTCCCCTTGCCAGGTACCTTCCAACCAGAAACGCCGCAGTTGCTCCGAGGGTCGCTCCGATGGACACCAACAGCGACCCCTTCCAAAGCCCAAAAACCGCACCGGCACCCAGCGTCAATACGGAGGCGGGAAACCAGATTATCGTCAAGATGATGTAAAGTACCACGAACCATAGATAGCCCAACGCGCCAAGAGATTCAATACGTTCCAATTGCCCTGTTAGCCAGTCGCGAAATGGAAATTCAGCAAAAACATAAGCTAACACAATTATTGCGATAGCGACTACCAGCAGTTTTGCCCAGTTTTGCCGCACGAAGTTCCGCATTTCCGCCTAACAGTTAACTTTTCCGCATACTTTTGCTATATTCCTCGGATAAGCAAGATAGCGAACCAGCATGCCCCCCGCAAGAAACACCAGCTTAGCCCGACCTTTTCAGGATTCCCTCAGCGTCATTATTCCTACGCTAAACGAAGCCGTCCGGCTCCCGCGACTTCTGGAAATTCTGAACCTTGTCGAGCCGCGCCCCGAGCTCATCGTGGTGGACGGCGGCAGCGGCGACGGCACGGTGGACTTTGCCCGTCCCTGGGCGGATCATGTCATCGCCACGGAGCCCGGTCGCGGTAAACAACTGAATGCAGGAGCGCGACTCGCCACCGGCGAAATTCTCTGGTTTCTCCACGCGGACTCCGAGCCGCCCGCCAACGGCGCTGCTCAAATTCTCGAGCTTCTGCACAATCGCCCGGAACTTGTGGGCGGCGCGTTTCGTCTCAAATTCGATCGCGCGACGCCCGCCTTGCGCGCCATCGCCTTCGGAGCCAACCTGCGGTCGAGACTCTTCAAGATGCCCTGGGGTGACCAGGGTCTTTTTGTTCGCAAGTCCGTCTTCCTTGAACTCGGCGGATTTCCCGATTGGCCGATCATGGAGGACTTCGCTTTTCAACACAAACTTTCCAAACGCGGCAAAACCTTTTTGCTGAAAGACACCCTCACGACCTCCGCGCGCCGCTACGAAAAACTCGGCGCAATGAAGGCCATGGCCATGAACCTGAATACGCTTTGGTGGCACTTTCGCGGAAAATCCCCGGAACAGCTCCAAGCGAAATTCCGGCCCCTGAACGAGCAGGGCGGAGGGAGCGATGAATAAAGCCCCCATCTTCAGCCTTGCTTTTGCGAACGGAGGGAAGGAGAGCCGCTCCCCGTTGTGGGTCTCCAGACCCGCAATGGGGATGTTGATCGTTCTTCTGTTCACTCTCCGCGCCTTCGCCTTCGATCTTACGTACGCATCTTATCAGCAGGTGCTGGACAAATACGTGCACGACGGCAGGGTCAACTATGCCGCGCTGAAATCGGATCGCGCGGAGCTGGACGCATTTGTCGCGTCCTATGCCGACATTTCTTTTGAACAGTATCGCGCGTTCACGCAGAGCGAGAAGCTCGCGTTTTTGATCAATCTCTACAACGCGGCGGCGATGCAATTGATCCTCAACCACTATCCGCTCGAATCCATACAAGAAATCGGCGGCTGGTTCGGCAGTCCGTGGAATAAGAAATTCTTCAAGCTGTTCGGTCACGACGCCTCGCTCGGAATGCTCGAACATGATGTGTTGCGCGCGGAGTTCAAAGAGCCGCGCATGCACTTTGCTCTCGTCTGCGCTTCACTCGGCTGTCCGAAACTGCGCAGCGATGCTTACGTGGACACCCGGCTTCAGCAGCAGCTCACGGAGCAGGAGCGAAATTTCCTGACCGCAAGGCCCAAAGAAAACCGCTTCGAAAACGGCGAGCTGTTCATCTCGCCGATCTTCAAATGGTTCCGCGACGACTTCGGCGGCGACGACGGCATCCGCACCTTGTTTCAGATGTACTACCCGGACGTGACGAAACAGACGAGACTTCGCTACACGGATTACGACTGGGGATTGAACGAAAAGTGACGCTTAAGATTTTGACCCCTCCTACCCCCACTGGAGGACCGGGCGGGGATGAGCAGGTTCGCATACTCGAAGAGAATGTGTCGTGGGTGCGGTTTGATGATACACTCGAAGGCGCGACGCAGTTTCCGCTGCGTGCGACGGGGATTGAGACGCTGCAGGTCAATGTGGGCAGGCTGTGCAATCAGACGTGCGAACATTGCCACGTGGATGCGGGACCGGACCGGAAAGAAATCATGCCGCGCGACGTGTTTGAGCAGTGTTTGCGCGTGATAGATGAAGCGGGCATCCGCACCGTGGACATCACCGGCGGCGCACCGGAATTGAATCCGAATTTCCGTTGGTTTGTCGAAGAGTGCAAGACGCGCGGCTGTCACGTCATGGACCGCTGCAATCTGACGATTCTGCTCACACGCCCGCACGAAACACTGGCGGAATTCTTAGCTGCGCACGAGGTTGAGATTATTGCCTCGCTGCCCTGCTACACGGCAGAGAATGCCAACAAACAGCGCGGCGCGGGCGTCTTCGAAAAATCCATCGAAGCTTTGCGGCTTCTGAATTCGCTTGGGTATGGCAAGAGAGAAAAGCTCAAACTGAATTTGGTCTATAATCCCGGCGGAGCCTCGATCCCCGGGTCGCAGCACGCGCTCGAAACCGAGTACAAGCGCATCCTTGGGAGCGAGTACGGCGTGGTGTTCAATGAGCTTTTCTGCATCACGAATATGCCCGTCGGGAGATTCCTGGATTTTCTGCTGACCACAGACAAGTTCGAGCACTATATGACCACTCTGGTCAATGCCTTCAATCCAGCCGCCGCGCGGAACGTGATGTGCCGCAATTTGATCTCCGTGGATTGGCAGGGCAATCTCTTCGACTGTGATTTCAATCAGATGCTCGATCTGAAAGTGAATCATGGCATGCCGCAGCATATCTCGCGGTGGCACGCCGATCTGCACACGCGCGAGATTGTCACGCGCAACCATTGCTACGGCTGCACCGCGGGAGCGGGAAGTTCTTGTGGAGGAGCGGTGGCGTGACAGAATTGGCTGGGGGATGGGGGCTGAGGGATGGAAAGTTGTATTGCATGGTAGTGAGAAATTGGCTGATTGACATAAGAATCGAATGAATACATTAGTCTGTTTGGCCAGAATGCCGGAGCTTGGGAAGGTGAAGACACGGATCGCCGCAGAGTCGAGTCCGCAGAAGGCACTTGAGATTTACGAGCAGCTCGTTCTGAAAAGCCGCGCCTTGATCGAAGCCTTGCCGGAGCATATCGAGATTGAAGTCACGTTTGCCGATCCATTTGACTTCGTGAAGGGTCAGTCCTACTTCGGCTCGCGGCCCTTCCTGTCGCAGCAAGCCGAGGGTGATTTAGGCCAGAGAATGTGCGTCGCGGCCATCCGGGCCTTCCAAAGCGGCGCGTCGCGCGTCGTGCTGATCGGCTCCGACTGCCCCGAATTGACGATCGAGCATGTTTCGCAGGCCTTTCGTATCTTGCAGGATGTCCCCGTCGTGTTTGGTCCGGCCACCGACGGCGGCTACTACCTGCTTGGCATGAGCCGCGTGATCCCAGAACTCTTTGGCAATCTGCCGTGGAGCACGGACAGACTTTTCGCGGAAACGCAGGAACGACTGGATCGCGCCGGCATTCCCTATGGAATGCTCGAAGAACTTACCGACATTGATACGCTGGACGACTGGCGGCGCTGCGCCGGATAGTCGGTCCACATATTCATACTCGTATTGGAGAGTCTATGAAGTCCGCACTTTGCGCTGCTTTGCTTCTGCTCTTTGTCCAATTGTCCGTTGCGGAAAACAGCTATAAGAATTTCCGGATTCCCGATCATCAGGTTCACGCGCTCTGGGCAACCGCAGACCTAAATCACAACTTCCAGAATCGCTATGGTCTCGGGGTGAACAAGAACAGCTACGGCAACGCGCGCGCTTCGTTTCGCGGCTATTGGCTTCGCGATCATGAAGACTGCGCGCTGGAGTTCTCGCCCAGACTTGAGTACTATGGCTCCTTGCAGGAAAGAAAGTCGAATGGCGCGTACTGGGATCCCACCTTCAGAGAAGGGAGCAAGTCGAGCCAAGGTCAACAGATTCTGGACGTGCCGATCCGTGCGATTTTCTTTCCGACCGACTCTCCGCTTGGATTTGAAGCCACTCTGATTGAGAATGTGTCCGTGGAGCAATATTGGTATCACTATGACTACCGCTACGGTGATCCGGACTTCATGCGCGGCAATGTCCACGATCGGGAGCGGCACACGATAGTCTATCACTCGGAAGCCGACCTCGGAATCGGCTGGGGAAGACTCCGCAATGCCAGCGGCGTGTTCCAGGCCAGAGTGCTCGAGCAGCGCCTTCAGGAACTCGGGAGACTGCGCGGTAACCTGTCTGACGACACAAAACTGAAGCTCGCCCAGCTCTATTATCGTCAGAGTGACTTCTGGGTTGCGCACGAACGCTCCGGCAAATTCTTCATGAGTGAAGTGGAACAGCTTCTGAAGGCGGACCCCGCCTTCTCCGGCGAACTCGACGCCTATGCGACCTACCGGATAACTGAGGAAATCGCTCCCGGCTACTTGAGCCGATGGAAAGGCATCCGCTGGTCGCTGAATCTGCGCGCGCTGTCCGTGCAGAATGTCAGACACGAAACGGACAAGCACTTTCAGTTTGAAGGCACGGATTCGACGTGGAACGTCAACTCGTTGAACGACTACACCTATTCCGGAAGCGTCACGTCCACAAGTCTTCTGGCCGGACCCCGCATGCAGCTCGCCTGTCCGCTCAATTGGAACTGGCAGCTCAGCGCCGACAGCCGATTTGAACATCGCTTTGATCCCACGGATGCGGGATTTGCCTGGACGAACAATTTTCAGATCGAGTACGCCATGGCGGATCGCTGGCTGCTCAGATATGAGTTAGATCACGTCCGCTACATCCTCGATCCGCTGAGCCGCGATCTCGAACACCGAAATGCGTGGTATGTGGAAAACTCCGCACGGCTTGGCTACTATGTCACGGACCGGATTTCCGCGTCTTGCAATCTCTCCCTTGCGCAATCCAAGCTCAGATCCTACATTCCTAACAATGAACTGATCTACATTGAGCAGGACTACTCCACCTACTGGGATTCCTATTATCAGCGCGAGGCGAGCATCTCGCTGTCCCTGACCTACCATTTCTCGGGCCATGTCGGCCCCTATGACGGAGCCTATTATCAGCCGCGCGACCCCTACACCGCGCCGACAGATCACTATCCCTATCACAATTCGTTTTACTATCAGGAGTGAGAAACTGAAACATCGCTACCGCTTTGACTTTGGAATTGGATCGAGCTTGCTCATCACTTCACAAGCGGAGACTATTGATGCGTGTATTCCTGGCCTTGCTTATTCTTGGATCTTTGACTCTTGAAGCACCTGCATATGAACTGAGCGACTACCGCATTCCCCGGCATCAGGTGTCGTCGCTGGTTTCCCGCTTCAACTTTTCGGCGGGGCGAGGTGGTACCGTGGACGCGGAGTCCGCAGACCGGAGCGCAAATCACTACGGGAATCTGAATTTCTCCGGCTACTGGCTCTACGATAGCGAGAACCTCGGAATCGAAATTGAACCATTTGTCACCGCCGAGGTCAACGGCTGGTCTTCGGAGCGACGGGGTACGGGCTACGACTATCGCTCGGGCCGAACGCCGATTCGCTCCGAAGGATCTTCAAACTACTACCATCAGCGCTACTCTCTGGCCACAAGGGGCATCTTCTTCCCGACGGAACTTCCGCTCGGAGTGGAGTGGACCGCACTTGGGCAGGCCAACGGAGATCAGTACCTTTCGCACGGACAGGGGTCGTCGCAGGACACCTTGGGCATTGAAGACTGGTCGTACAAAAGCGACAGCTATCGCATAAGTTACACGACTCGCGCCGACGCCGGGCTTGGATGGGGAAGAATACGCGATGCGTCCGGGCTCTACAAAGCTCACATTCTTGAAGATCGCCTCGAGAAACTTGGCCGCTTGACTGGAAAGCTTTCCGACGAAACGCTGCGCAAGATTGCCGATCTCTACTACACGCGCTCGGATTTCTTCCGGCGCGATGAGCGCGTGGAACGTTTCTTTTGGAATGAAGTTGAAGCAATCCTGAAGCAAGATCCCGCGATGACCGGCGAACTGGACGCCTTTGCGCTCTTCCGCATCGCCGAAAGCGTCGCCCCGTCTTCGCCCGTGAGGCACAGCGGCATTCGCTTTTCGTTCTACGCAGTGGGACGGCACTCCAGCTCGGTGTCGCTCTATGGTGAGGAAGAGAGCAGCGCGTTCTATCCCGACACCGGAGAACGCACCGCGTCAGACTCTTCGAGCTCATCCAGGAGCGAATCGCACATCGAAGAGATTCTGATCGGAACTCGCCTACAAGTGAGCTTTCCGGTCAACTGGCGCGTGCAGATCACCGGTGACACGAAACTCGAACGCAAGCTGCACCACGCCAACGCGGGCTATGCCTGGCACACCGTGCTCATGACGCGCTATGCGCTCCACGATCGCTGGGCCTGCTCACACACCTTCTTGTTCTCGCGCTGGGACAATCATCCGCTCGATCGCACTCGTCCGCGTGGGCAGTGGGCGGAGTTTGAAAACTGGTTCTCTTTGGCGTACTATGTCGAAAGCCGCGTGTCCGTGTCGGGCTATCTCTCGCTGTTGCAAAACACCGCGAGCGAAAGCTTCCCCAATGAACCCGAGCGCGGACGCTACAAGCGCTTCGTGAATGACGTCTACGCAGGTATCACGCTGAACTACTTCTTCAAAGGTGCCAGCGGAACCTACAGCACGTCGGACTACTTCCCCCGCTCAAGTCTGTTTGTTCGCAACGTCGGCTATCCGCGCGGCTACAGCGACTACTACAGTGACTACTATTACGATTACTACTATTGATTCAGCAAAACACCCTGCTGCCATGACCAGAATTGTCTGCCTGCTTTGCCTGTTTGCTCTCCTCGGCTGCTCCAAGGAAGCCAAGCAAGACAAGCCCGCGTCGTCCGCCACCAGCGAAACCACGCAACCCAAGTCCACAACCTCTGACGACAAACCCGTCTTCTCGGAAGGCTCACTTCTGCATGAAGGCATGTCTGCGTGCGTCGTGATTTTTCCCGAGGCTCAGCAAAAGGAAGAGTGGCTCTCGCTGATTCGCCTGAAAGGCGCGAGCGACACCGACCGCCTTCCCCGGATTCCCCTCGCGTCTTCCAACACGATGACCCTGCTGAACATTCCTCCGGGAATGTACCAGATTTCCGCCAGTGCGTGGCTGCGCAAGTCGCCTCCCTACACCGGCGGCATCAGTGACTCGGTGAACTTGACGCCGGGCGAACTGCTTATTCTGCGCGCGCCGCCGCTTCCGAACGAAGACATTACTCCCGACCATTACAAACTGGACGTCGTCGGCCGCAAGACCTGGACCGTCGCGGCGCCGCAGCAACTTCCACCCTTCATTGCCGAAACCGCTAAAGCCATCCGCGGTTAAGCTCGCACATCGAACGACACACATGATTCTTGGCATCGTGCAAACCGACCCCGTCTTCGGGGACATTATCGGAAATCAAATTCAAGTCGAAAGACTGCTCGGAAATCACAAGGCGGACCTCTGGGTCCTGCCTGAACTTGCTCTGACCGGATACGAAACGCGCGGACGCGCAGAGAGTCTTGAACTCTCCGAAGAACTGCCTCACGGTCCCAGCGCAAAATGGCTCCACCAACTTTGCCGCGACCGCAATTGCCACATGATCATGGGGCTGATTGAACGCGAAGGAGACAAAGTCTATAACGGTTCGGTCTTCATAGGACCGGACGGCATGGTCGGACGCTACCGCAAGGTGCACCTTTTTGATAAGGAAGTCACCCGCTTCGACCCCGGCGACATACCCTTCAATGTCTATGACATCGGAGTCGCCCGCGTTGGAATCATGATCTGTTTCGACTGGCGTTTTCCCGAAGTCATGCGCACGCTCGCCTTGCGCGGCGGGCAGATTGTCGCACATCCTTCCAATCTCGTGCTGCCCTATTGCCAGGCAGCCATGGTCACACGCTGTTTCGAAAACAACGTTTTCGCCGCCACAGCCAACCGCATCGGCACCGAAGAACGTGACGACCGTTCCGTTTCGTTCACCGGACGAAGCGTCATCGTGGGAACGCAGGGAGAACTGCTCGCTTCCGCCGCGGTGGATGCGACAGACGTTCTCTTGGTGGACATTGATCCGACCCGCGCAGACATCAAGACAATTAACCCCTACAACGATACATTCGGGACCCGGCGCGCCGAATTCTACGAAATCTGATCGGTTGAAAAAACGCAACCATTTGTTCCGGGCCGCACCAATGCGGCCCGTTTTTTTGTTCGATTCTGATCAGCCCGCTTGCCTTTCCTGTGTTTTCGACTCGGAAAGAGATGCCGCATATTTTCTTGCCCATGTGTCGAATTATGCGCTACTGCAACCAATTTCTGCTCACTTGATTGTCATTTGAGCGCCTCGCAACCGAATCTCTCAAGCACTGCTTCAACTTCTTGCTTTGGGCATTTCGTTTGCTCAACCTGACCCCGAAGTACTCTAATTTCAAGCAAAGGAAGCGGAACGTGAGCAACGCACCCGCCAATACTACGGACTCTCGTGCAGGTAAATACCTGACCTTCGAGCTGGACGATGAAGCGTACGGAATCGAAATCCTCAAAGTACGCGAGATCATTGGAATGATGGATATCACCAAAGTTCCGCGCATGCCGTCGCATGTGCGCGGTGTCATCAATCTCCGGGGCAAAGTCATTCCCGTGATTGATCTGAGGCTGAAATTTGAGATGAACTCCATCGAGGAAACGCCCGAAACCTGTATCATTGTCGCGGACGTCTCGGGACAGCAGATGGGTTTGCAGGTGGACAAGGTCTGCGAGGTCCTCGACATCGCGGGCAATGAAATCGAAGATGCGCCGACGCTCAACGCGACCGTGGACAACTCGATGATTCTCGGCATGGGCAAAGCCAAAGGAAGAGTAAATATTCTGCTGAAGATCGAACAAGTGCTGTCCACGGAACAGGCCGTGGCGGTCAGCGAAGACATTGATCTCGGCTAGCGCGATCGCTTCTCTGAATCAATAACAAAGCAATAAATAGAAATCAGGAACTACCAACATGTCACTCAATCGTTGGTCACTGCGTTCAAAGATCATCTTCATGGGAATCTCTCTTCCCACGTTGCTGTTGATCGGACTCTTTGCCGCTTATGCGTCGCACCAGAAGGAAGTCGCCGTGGATGCGATCGTCGAAAAAGCGCGTTCAATCTGTCTGGCCACGGAGTCCACCCGCCAGGGTATGGAGGAATACTGGGGAGCGGGCGTTTTCACCATTGAGCAGCTCAAGGACTGGGCTGACCATGGCCAGCTCGACAAAGTCGTGTCCGCCGTGCCGGTTGTGACCGCCTGGAAGAGCGCCATGCGCAAAGCACAGGAAGCGGGTTATGAATTCCGCGTTCCGAAAAACCAGCCGCGCAATCCAAACAATCAGCCTGATGCCGTCGAAGCAGAAGTTCTGCGGATCCTGGAATCAGGAACCGTCGCCGAACACGTCGTCGTGGATAAGGACAAGAACGCCGTTCGCTACTTCCGCCCGATCAAACTGACTGCGACCTGTATGTATTGCCACGGTGACCCTGCAAAGTCCGCGGAGTACTGGGGCAATGACAAGGGCCTTGACCCAACCGGCGTGCGCATGGAAAACTGGCAGGTCGGCGAAGTTCATGGAGCTTTTGAAGTGGTGCAGTCGCTTGAAGCGGCAGATGCAAAATTGGCAAGCTCCATGAAGTATGGCGCGATCCTCGTGATCCTGGGCCTGGGTATTAGCGGCGTACTCTTGTGGTTCGCCATTCAGTACGGCGTGAATAAGCCGATCTCGCGAATTGTGGACACCCTGCTGAACGGTTCCGATCAGGTCGCCGGTGCAGCCGGACAGGTTTCCAGCACCAGCCAAAGCCTTGCCCAAGGGGCCAGCGAACAGGCTTCCTCCATTGAAGAGATCAGCTCAAGTCTGGAAGAAATGTCTTCCATGACTCAGCAGAATGCCGATAACTCGCGCACGGCGACAGGACTAATGGCGGAAACCAACCGCACGGTTCAAGCCGCCGATCAAAGCGCTGGGGACATGGATACTGCAATGAGTTCGATTAAGTCGGCGTCCGATCAAACGTCCAAAATCATCAAGTCCATTGACGAAATCGCCTTCCAGACCAACCTGTTGGCTCTGAATGCCGCAGTTGAGGCCGCGCGTGCCGGAGAAGCCGGAAAGGGCTTCGCCGTCGTCGCCGAAGAAGTGCGCAATCTGGCAATGCGTTCAGCCGAGGCCGCCAAGAACACCAGCTCCCTGATTGAAGACACGCTGGCCAGAGTGGACGGTGGTGTACAGGTCGTTGGTACTCTGAAAAGCGCTCTCGGTCAAGCAAATACGGCAGCAGGCAAAGTCTCAAGCCTCGTGGATGAGATCGCCGCCGCGTCCTCAGAGCAGGCACAGGGTATCGGCCAGGTCAATCAGGCGATTACTCAGATGGACAAGGTTACGCAGGGCAACGCTGCTGCCGCAGAAGAAGGCGCCGCCGCTGCGGAAGAGCTCTCCGGACAGGCCGAGTCCCTCTCGTCCACCATCAATGAGCTGTTGAAGCTCGTCAATGGAGACTCGGGATCAGAATACGGCGGTCCCAAGCCGCGTCGTACACCTGCTGGATTTGGTTCGACCAAACCAAAGGTCGCTGCGCAGTCGCACACTCACAGCCACAGCTCACCGTCATCCCACGCGATTCCGTTCGATGACGATATGGGCAGTTTCTAAGATTCAAGCGCGAGTCCGAAAAGGGGAGAAGTTTTTTCTCCCCTTTTCTTTCGCCAAACCCCGCTGCGGCACGACGGTCACGCCGCACCGCCCTACACACTGATTGTGAAGGGTTCACGCCTTCACTGAAAGGACATGGAATGGGCTTCTTCGGCAGATTGCCCCTGACACAGCGCTTGATTGTTATCTGCATGGGCTTCGGCGTGCTGCCGATGCTGCTGCTCGGTTATTTCGGTCTCGATGCGCTGCGCAAAGCGGAAAGCGAGTCCAGCCGAATCGTGGAGACGGAAGCCATTCACCTCGCTGACAAGATTGATCGAAATCTGTTCGAACGCTATGGCGACGTACAGGCGTTCGGTCAAAACCGCATCATCACGGCCAACACAGGCGACTGGCACAAGCGGACGAACAATGCCATCGCGGACGCCATGAACGAGTATGTCGCCACCTACGGCATCTACTCGCTCTCGATCCTTTGTGATCTGGACGGGCGCGTTGTCGCAGTGAACTCAAAAGATGCCGCCAGAAAAAAGGTGAACTCCGATTTCATCTACGACATGAACTTCGCACAGGCAAACTGGTTCAAATCCTGTGTCAACCAGAATTTCACAACGGCCATGCCCTTCTCGGCTCCCGAAAACCTGAAAGCCACCGGGACATATATCGAGGACGTGCACGTGGACGATCTGGTGAAGAGGGCAATTCCCGGCGATGAAGGACTGACCATCGGATTTAGCTCACCTGTGTATGATGAACAGGGTCAAATGATTGGTGTATGGACCAACCGTGCCATGTTCTCCCTCGTGGAAGACATTGTTCGCGAGTCCTATGCCGTGATGAGCACGAAGGGTCTCAGCAAAGTGGAAATTTCCGTGCTGGATCAGGCAGGCAACATGCTCGTGGACCACGACCCGAGTCTTCACGGCGGAGAAAATGTCATCAAGCGTGATCTTGCTTCTGTTCTCTTCAAACTCAATCTGGCCACACAGGGAAATGAGCCAGCCAAACTCGCCGTCATGGGCGAAACAGGCAACATGGTTGCGGAGGATTCTCAGAAGAGAACCGAGGTGGTCAGCGGGTACACGCATCTCAAAGGCGCAATGGGTTATCCGGGAATGAACTGGTGCGTGCTAATACGTATCGAAAAGGAAGAGTTGTTTGCGGAAATGCAGGCCGCACGCTCCCGCATCTTCTGGTCTATCGCGCTGGTCGGATTGCTGATCGGTGTACTGGCATGGGTAGCGGGCAAGGCCTTCAGCGCGCCCATCGCAAAATCTTCCGACGAAATGACGATCACCTCCGAACAGGTTCTGTCTGCCTCGTCGCAACTGAACGGCACTGCCAAGAGTCTTGCCGACGGCGCAAATCAGCAGGCGGCCGCCATCGAGGAAATCAGCTCAAGCCTGGAAGAAATGTCTTCCATGACGCGCCGCAACGCGGACAACGCGCATTCCGCGACCGGTCTGATGGAACAGACCGGAAGCGCGGTCAGCAAGGCAGGTGTCTCCGCGAACGAAATGGATGACGCGATGAAAGACATCAAGAGCTCATCCGACGAAACGTCGAAGATCATCAAGACCATTGACGAAATCGCCTTCCAGACTAATCTGCTCGCGCTGAATGCGGCGGTGGAAGCCGCGCGCGCCGGAGAATCCGGAAAAGGCTTTGCCGTCGTGGCTGAGGAAGTTCGCAATCTTGCCATGCGCTCCGCTTCCGCCGCAAAAAACACGGCGGCCCTGATTGAAGGCACCGTCGAACGTGTGAAACGCGGAGTGGTGGCGGTGGATGGACTCAAGGCGACGTTGAGTGAGGTGACGGAGTCTTCGCATAAGGCGACGAGTATTGTTTCGGAAATCTCAAGCGCCTCCGCTGAACAGGCGCAGGGAATTCAACAGGTCAATTCAGCGGTGACCCAGTTGGATCAAGTCACGCAGCAGAATGCGGCGGCGGCGCAGGAATCCGCGTCGGCGGCTACGGAATTGCGACAGCGAGCCGAAGATCTTACCGCCAACGTCGGCGTATTGATCCATCTCGTTCGCGGTGCAGGCCACGACCTCGAGTAGAATCCCTTGGTTCTCAAAGCAGCTTGAAAACGAAACGGGCAGCCACACAGGCTGCCCGTTCTTGCTCTTGCATGACCGAAACTTCTCAGAGCCGCTTCACGATCACCATGGTGGAGTCATCCTCCATCGGCACGCGGCCGCAGAAGCGCTCCACGTCGCGCTCAATCTCCGTCACAATCGCCTGCGGTGTTTCATGGCGCAGACGCACACAAAGCTCTTGAATGCGCCCTTCCCCGTACTCTTCTTCCGCCGCGTTCATCGCCTCGCTCACGCCGTCCGTGAAAAACACCAACATGTCTCCCGACATGAACTGCACATGCTTGTTCTCATACGGCACATTGGGAATCGCTCCCAAAATCAGTCCCGTCGGCGGAAGCTCTTCAACCGTACCGTTCGTTCTGATCAAGAGCGGCGGATTGTGACCCGCGTTGACAAAACAGAGTTCTTGGTTCTTCGGATCGAAGCGTACCGCCACAAATGTGATGTACTGCTCCGGAGGAGTGTTGCGGAAGATCAGATTGTTGACCTGAGCTATGGTCTGAGTCAGCGGAATACCCAACTCTACCGCCGTGCGCAGCGAGGCCTGCAAATTCGCCATCAGCAGCGCCGCACCCGCGCCCTTGCCGGATACATCGGCAATCGCCACAATCGTCTGTCCATCCGGAAGCGGCATCACATCGAAGTAATCCCCGGCAACTTCCAAAGAGAAACGATTGTGCGTGGCAATATCGAGTCCCATCGTCTGCGGCAATTCGCGCGGAAGAAATCCCTCCTGAATCCGCCGCGCCATCTGCATCTGCTCCTCGAGCCGCCGCTTTTCCACATTCTCTTCCAACAGCCGCAGATTTTCTCCAGCCATGGCCACCTGCGGAGCCAGCGTGCTCAAGATGCTGAGCTCTTCAGGCGCATAGTCTTCGCGATCCGTCTTGTATCCCAGAGCCAGGAAGCCCGTCAACCGTTGCTGACTCATCAGCGGAAGCACCAGTGCGACCCGGTTGCCGGAAAGCCATTCATGCTCTTCGTCGGATACTGCGGTACGTCCGCTCGCCATTAGCTCGTCCACAAACACCGGGCGGCGTTCTCTTGTGATCAGCGTCAGCAGATTCCCTTGCAGCATAAACGGAGTCAGGTCCCTGTCCCGTAATCGGAAACCGTTCCCGTCTTCTCCGGCCAATACTGGCTGAACAGACTCCACATGCAGACTGTCCTGAACTTGTTCGGCAAAGCGATCCAGAAACGCCTGAAAACTTCCAAACGAGGACGACTTCTCAATGGCCGTTTCCAATCGCGAGCGCAGCACCTGCCGCTCCGGGTAGAATCTCTTTTCAAGCGTCTTGGTCAGTCTGCTGGAAACACGGCCCACGCCAAATGCCAACAGCACCAGCAGAATCGGACCTACCGTTGTTCCCACGTCTTTCAGAACAAACCGTACGAAGACATATACGATCCCCGCAAGTAGCGTGAAGGCGACCGCGCTTGTAACCAAGTAGCGCGTGCCGCGCTTGATCTTCCCCTGAACTTCAAGCAGCCTGTACTTGCTGAACGCGTACGCATAGGCGATAGGAGTGGACAAAAGCATCAAAAAGCCCACGACGATCGCACCTAAAGAACGCATCTGGTTCTGGCGGAACCAGTCCGAAAAGATGTTGAGAATCAAGACCAGAGCGAGGAACCCGCCCAGACCAATCGCCGTACCCCAAAGAATCAGCCTGAGCTGCCGCTTCTCGACACGGTCCGGTGTCTTGCGAAATCGCCTGCCCAGAATCACAAAGCCGATGAGCAGCCAAAGGCCCAGCGGCACAAGACAAAATTGGGCGGTCGTTTCGGCAACAGCAATGAAATTCTCGCTGTATGCCGCCACAATCGCGGCAACGGCCACGAACAACAGCGGCGAGTAGATGACCGGGAAAAGCCAGCGACGGTTGCGGCGAACAAACTCAAGCGTCCGCGGAAAGATCAACTGCAAATGCAGCCAGAAGACCGGCAAGCCGATTGCAAAGACGCCAAGGAACTGGCGAAACTGTTCCAACAAAGGAATTTCAAACGTCGCGTAGTAATCCGGCATGACATTCACGCCCGCGATCATCGAACCCGTCATCGCATAGCAGAACCAGGCAAACACCCGTACCGGTGTCGAATTGGGCTGCGCGAAGAACGCCCATAGCCCGACACCAATGAATCCCAGGCCGATCATGAAGCGAAGCAAATCAATCAGGCCCAGCATGAACAGGTTCGCACGGCTCTCCAGTGCCGTCACGATAGTCACAGTCCGGACACCCGTGGCGCTGCCTATTTCGAGAGGGTAACCTGTCCCCGGAGATAAAACGTCCTGCATCAAACTTGGCCAAGCCTCATTCGCCGGCAGGCCGTTGACACTCAGGATCGTATCTCCGACCTGAGGTAGTATTCCATCCGGAAAGTCAACTGCACTGACAGACTGAAAGAGGTGCAGCGTGTCGCCGTTGTCGCTTTGAACGGTCTTGAAGTTCGACTGATACACTCCTGCCGACAGGTAGGTCTTGAAGGCCGATTGTTCCTGCAGCATGAGCGCCGCTAGAACCAAGAGCAAAAGCAACCCGGCTCCGCCCGCGACGACGCGAGCGAAGGCGACAAACTTTCCAGGGGACGAGACGGCGGAGTCCTGTGATTGTGCGAAAATATCCATTATGGCTCTAAAATAACCAACCGGACCCCGATAAGCAAACCCGTCCCCTTGCAATTCGTGAGGATTCTCTTACTATGTGAGTATACAACACTCTTGCTGATTGTGGGTCCCGGGGATCTGCAATCGCGTGAACGGCTCGTCTTCCCTTTCGGACGAGCCGTTTCTTTTTCCTGACCCTCCTAACTGTATCGCGCTATACTTACTACACCCAAAGTCCTTCAAACTCTTCACTTAAACTCGAACTTCCGTCGCCATATTAGTTGAATACTCCGTGCATCAGACCTATCTTGCTCACAATTGTTTCCAATACCGCTGGTTATGCCCGCCGGAGTAGCTTATGAGACGGATATTATTCGTTTTCCTGTTTTCCCTTGTCATGTCTGCGGCCGTGCAGGCCGGACCACTGTCCTCGTTTTCAGCGACCGGACAGTCCCGGCAGGTGGTCGTGCGCTGGGAGCTGTCGAGTCCTCTTCCGATTGCACGCTTTGACGTAATTCGAAATGGCCTCGCTGCGGCCCGAGTGCCCGGAGAGTCCGACCTTGCCTACGAATGGACTGACAAAGAAGTCCAAAACGACCGACTCTACAGCTATACTCTGGTTGCGGTTCATGTGGATGGCTCGCGCCAAACCATGGGGACCGTCTCTGCCCGCCCAGCCTATGATGCGGGAGTTGTGCGTCAGTACAGGTTGCACCAGAACTTCCCCAACCCCTTCAACCCCGAGACGACCATAGAGATTGAACTTGCCCAGAGCGGCCCCGCGACTCTGACTATCTTTGATGTCCTGGGTCAAGAAGTGGCTAAACCCTTCTCGGGTTCGTTTGCCAGCGGACGCTATTCCGTCCTGTTCAACGGTCAGGACTTGCCGTCGGGTGTGTATTTCTACCAGTTGAATGCCGGAGGATTCGTAGATCAGAAAAAGATGGTTCTGTTGAAATAGTTGGTTCGTGAGCATTTCCAAACAGGGAGCACCGCATGAAGAGACTTGTAATCGTGTTGAGTTTGTGTTTGCTGGCCGCAGCCGCCGTCGCGCGCACGGCCCAGGATGTCCGGATGAATATGGAAAGCATTCGTGCGGAGCTTGGCGCCGTCACCGATGTCTCCCGTGCTGCTGAACTGAAGCAGACCTATCAGAACCTGTCAGAAGAACTGGCCGCGCTGACCGGCGAAGAGCGCAAAACACATTTGGATGATTGCCCCGGAACGGTTGCGAATTCCTATTGCACTTCGGCGGAAGCCATTACATTGGCAAACGGCACCGCGTTCGTTTCAGGCAACACCGCTGGCGGCGGCGAATATGGAGTTGCCTTTGAGTGCGGAGTCGCGGTCGAGTCCTGCGTGCTCTGGTACACCCTCACTGGCACCGGAACCGAACTGTTCCTGCACACCTGCGAAGCGCCGACGGACTTCGATACCAAGATTCATGTCCTTAGAGGCAATTGCGGAGAGCTGACCTGCGTCGCGGCAAACGACGATTGGTTCACCTCCGAAGAAGGCTTGGAAGACTGCGCTGTTCATACCTTTGCTTCCGACGTGGTCTTCTGTTCCGAACCGGGCGTCACCTACTATGTGTTAATCTCCGGCTGGAACGGCCATGTGGGCAGCTTCGGCCTGACCGTGATTGACCTCGAAACGCAGTGCACTCCCCCGTGCGTTCAGCAGGACTACTACTTCACGGTGGACCAGATTCCTTCCTGCCACTGCCTGTCCATCTGCGAAAATCAGATTCAGAAGATCTTCGTCGGCCCCGCCGGTCCCTATGACCGCCCGGTGGTGTCTTGGAGCGATGGCTGTTTGGAAGCTGCGGACAATCTGCCGCCGTCCGGTTGCGAGGAAGAGTGCGAACCGGCCTTCCCCGTCCTCTATATGGATTGGATCTACCTCCCGGATCGTCAGCTCTGGTGCATGGACATCTACTCCCAGTCCGGCGGCTGCTATTGCTTCTGCTTGGACGACATTCTGCCGGTCGAACTGAACAGCTTCGCCGCCGTTGCTGGAGATGCGCAGGTCACGGTCAATTGGACCACCGCTTCGGAGAGCGATCTCGACCGCTTTGAAGTCACTCGTGATGGCCTGATCGCCGCGCAGCTTTCCGCGCAGAATTCCGCGACCGGAGCCAACTACTCCTGGACGGATCGTGATCTGGTGAACGGCACCGCCTATCGCTATGAGCTGATCGCCGTGAACACGGATGGCACCCGCGAGGTCCTCGCCAGCGAATCCGTTTCGCCGTCCGCCACCTCAGGCGTGGTGACCGAGTATGCGCTTCATCAGAACTACCCGAACCCGTTCAACCCGACCACGACCATTGCCTTTGATCTGCTTGAAGCAGGTGCGGTGAAGATTTCCGTGTACAACATGCTTGGTCAGGAAGTCGCGACCCTTGTGAACGGTACCCTGAATACTGGCCGCCATAGTGTGTCGTTTGATGCCGCAGGTCTTTCCAGCGGACTCTACATCTACAAGATGGAAGCAAACGGCTTCTCGACCCAGCAGAAGATGCTGTTCCTGAAATAGCCGCGATTAGTAGCAATTGAAAACGCCCCAGGGCTTCCGGCCCTGGGGCGTTTCTTGTCTGGACTTAGAGGCTGCCTCTTTGCAACACCGGGAGTGACGAGGTGTTCAGAAAAAGTCAAATATGTCCAAGTTTCTTATGTCTTTGTTTGTTAAGATTACACTTCTATTGACCCGTAGGTTTCTTCCCAAACAGTTCCTTAAGTATTATTTAGCAACCCATTGACTTCTGCACGTATGGTAAATATACTTACAATGTTTGCTGAGTTGTAGAACTTTGTTTGAAAACCATGTGTACCCTGAGGAGACAGGTATGAGGAAGTTTCTGGTAATGATTTTGGTCGCCGCAATGGCCTGTTCGGTCTTTGCCGCCGACGCCAAGAAGGACGCGACGCCGTCGCTTCCCGCCGGTGTCACGGTGATCTCCGGAATGGCCGGGGAGCAGCCCGAGATGAACAGGTTTATGGATGACGAGGATGCTCCGTGGATTGAATCCATGAAGTACCGTTACCACGACCTGATGCTGCTGGTGGATATGCAAGTCGCGACCGATGCGGAAATGTCCGAGCTTTCGGATATCTGCATTCGCATGAACTGGCCGAACTATGTGCCCGAAGAGCACGGCACCAATGACAATCTGGATCAGGGAAGCACCGACACCCTGTCGAACTGCACTTCCGCAGTCGTGATTCCCGCTCTGGCTTATGGCGGTTCGTACTCTGACGTTGGCAACTGCGACGGCGACAATGACTGCTCCGTGATTTCGGCCTCCCCTTACAATGAAGTGTTCTACACCTTCACCCCGAGCGTTTCCGGCAACTACTTCCTGCGTGCTGCCCGTACGGGTGCGACGGCCGCTGCGGCCGCTATTCGCGTGGTGAGCGGTGGATGCTGTTTGGGCGCGGTAAACGTGGCTTTTTCCTCTTCAACCGTTGCCGGCTCCGAATGCGCTGAGCCGACCAGCCGCGTGACTTATGCGCGTGCCACGCTGGTCGCGGGCGTCCAATACTGGATCCACGTCGGAACGTCGTCCAGCACCGCCGGGATTACGGAATCCTATGAATTCTCGATGGAACTCATTCCCTGCCCGGTGAACGAGTCCGCCGTGGACCACAGCACCTGTGGAACGGCTCAGGCCATCACGATTGGCGACTCTCTTCTGGCCGACAGCGCGACCACGACGACCTCCGATTGGTTTACCTTCACGCTTACGACCGTGGACTCCGTGCGCATCTTCGTCGGTGCTCGCGAACGCGGCCACTGCGTGTCCGGTCTCTATCCGGGCAGCACCTCCCTCGACGGACGTTTCACGTTGTGGGATGGCGCCTGCACGACCCGCCTGGACTCGGTGGACGACGAAGGCTGCTCCTTTGACGCCGTGAAGGCCTACTGCTTGAATCCCGGAACGTATTACATCCGCGTGTTCAACTACAGCGTTTTGGACTACGTCCTGACCACCGCGAGCCTCGGCCCCTGCACCACCAACCCGGTGGACTGCAATACGCTGCATGCTTGTGACGTCCCGACCGAAATCGAGCCGAACGGTGCTTGCGCCGATGCCGGCAACATCATTGAATTGAGCTGCGAAACTCACTACTACGGCGTGCTGTGCCCCGGCACTGAGCGCGACTACTGGTATGTTGGACCCACGTCGGGTTCTCAGCAGAAGATCGTCATTCTCCAGGACGGTGACGGCTGCTCGACCTATCCGCCGACCATCCTGGGAATGCGCATTGCCACGACTTCGGCTGGTCTCTGCACCACTCCCAGCGGCTCGTTCGCGGGCGGCTTTGCCTTCGGCGGCTGCACCCCGTGGCCGGGTGGTTGGATTGCCGTGGACCGCGCTGCGGCCTCCGGTCAGTCCGCCTACAAGCTGACGACCTTCTGCACTGAGTACGCTTGCCCGTGCCCGGATGTGGTTGGTGCTCAGGTGGCCCAGATCCAGGGAACCTGCTTGGGCAAGATTCCGTTCGGTGCCGGTTTGTCCTCCGGTCCGTCGTCGTTCTTCTTCAACGTCGCTCAGCAGTATCAGATCACCGATCTCGATGTGTGCCTGGCGATTACTCACACCTGGGACGAGGATCTTGACGTCTATCTGATCACTCCGTGGGCCGACACCCTGACCCTCTTTGAAGACGTCGGCACCAGCGGTGACAACTTCTATGTCACGACCCTCGATGACGAAGCCGCCACTCCGATTGCCTCCGGTACTGCTCCGTTCAACGGCAGCTACATTCCGGCGGAAGCACTGTCCGGTGCGGATGGTTTCAATGCGCTCGGTATCTGGGAACTCTACATCGTGGATGACACTGGCGGTGACTCGGGCTACGTGCACTGCGTTAGCCTGAATATCGGCTACGACGTCATTCTGGCCGCTGAGCTTTCGAGCTTCAGCGCCGTGGCTGGCGACGGCAACGTCACCCTGAACTGGGCGACCGCGTCCGAATCCAACAACGAGAGCTTCCTGATCGAGCGTGACGGCCAGCTTCTGACTTCGGTGGCCGCAACCAACAACGCGACCGGCGCGAACTACAGCTGGACCGACAATGCCGTGGTCAACGGAACGACTTATTCCTACAGCCTGTCCGCCGTGGACATCAGCGGGAACCGCGTGCTTCTGCAGACCGTCGAAGCCACGCCGCGTGCCGTGGATGGCGTGATCAGCGAGTACGCTCTGTACCAGAACTACCCGAACCCGTTCAACCCGACCACGACGATTGCCTTTGACTTGGTCGAGGCCGGTGCGGTCAAGGTGACGGTGTACAACCTGATGGGTCAGGAAGTCGCGACGCTCGTCAACGGCACCCTGAATGCCGGTCACCACTCGGTGGCCTTCGACGCGACGGGTCTGTCCAGCGGATTGTACCTGTACAAGATGGAAGCGAATGGCTTCTCCGCACAGCACAAGATGCTGTTGCTGAAGTAAGCCTTTCAGTCTGAAGAACGGACAGCCCCGCACCGCAAGGTGCGGGGCTGTTTCGTTTGGAGCCCATACGCCTCTTATCGTTTGCTCATCTTCATCGCCTTCTCTACATAAAACGCTATCTGGGTGCGTAAAATTCGACACAGTTGGGCATATTTAAGCTCATCAATTTCACGTTTTAAGAACAAGACATCCGAGTCGAAAAGGGTCAACATAAGTGGATTTAGGACTCTGTAATCCTTATATTTAGCATAGTTGTCCCCTCTTGATTTCCGGACCCACCCTTTTGTATATTATCAGTGATTAGACGAGAAAAACCACTGGAAGAATGGGGAACCACAAGTATGAATATGCTCCGATTGGCTTTGTGCCTTATGCTCGCGACGGCGGCCTTTGCGTCAAATGACGTTTTTGCCCCTGCCACCGCACCTACCGAACCTCGCGGACCTGTCGTCGCTCTGGACGATCAGTGTGTCGTAGATTTCTACGGCTATGTCTACGGTACGCACTCGGGAAATACGCAGTACCCCGGCGGCAACACGCAGTTCCGCCTGGCCGCGTTCTGTTTTCTCACCAATAACTGCCCGTCCCTGCCCGACACGTTCTACACTTACTGTACGGACCTGAATCATCCGTTGTTTGAGGGCCCCTACTGTGTAGATATCAATGAGTGCGTCGTGGATGGCAGCTACCCGCTGGTAACGCCGGCCATGGCCTATTTGCTGTCCACCTACGACGTGGTGGACGCGCAGACCGACCGCATCAAGCAGCTTGCAGTCTGGAAGCTTTCCGAGGATCACAGCGGCGGCGCGAACGACGGCATTCCTTATGTTCACATCAACGACGGACGCGGCTACCCGAATGTCGGGGACGCCCCCGTTTTTCCGTATGTGAATACGGTCCTCAATACGGATCCGCTGAACAACGACCCGGCGAATCTGCTGGTGCTGGATGCTCTGGGCTACGACACCGATTTGAACCCGACTGGAGTTGCCAAGAACGTCGTGAACTGCGGCGACGAATTTCTGATTGCTACTGAACCCGTCGTGATTGACGGCGGCGTGGCGACCGTTTGCGCGACGATCACACTCGTGCGCGGTGCGCATGCGGTCAACGATCTGAACAACACGTCCGTTTCGGGTGTCTGGGTGGACCTTGCGGAATTGAACAATGTCGGCACTCTGAGCACCACGGGCGCGTTCACCGACGCCACCGGCAATGTCTATGTCTGCATCAGCCAGCCGGTCGAGAATTCCTATCAGGATGTTCGCCTGCAGGTTTGCTCGGAAGGTTTGTGGCCGACCAAGCTTGATCCGTGTCCGGGTGATAACTCGCAGTCGCAGATTCTGGTCAATGCTCAGGGCTGCGAAGTTTGCGTCACACTCGACATCCCCGGCGATAACTTCCTGCCGGTGGAACTGGCGTCGTTCTCCGCGACCGCAGTCAATGGCGGCATTTCCGTCGCTTGGAGCACGGCTTCCGAAACCAATTTGGATCGCTTTGAAGTGACGCGCAACGGCTCGGCGGTGGACATCGTTTCCGCTTCGAACAATGTGAATGGCGCGACTTACTCCTACTTTGACGCCGACGTGACGATGGGTGTTGAATACACGTATGAGCTGGTTTGCGTTTCCCTGAACGGCGAGCGCGAAGTATTGGCGACGCAGTCGGCGACGCCGAGTGCGACGACGACGATTGTGAGCGAGTTTGCGCTGCATCAGAACTACCCGAACCCGTTCAATCCGACCACTTCGATTCGCTTTGACCTGGCCGAAGCATCGGAAGTCACGCTGAAGGTCTTCAACGTGGCTGGACAGGAAGTGGCAAATCTGGTGAGTGGAAATCTGGTGGCCGGTGCGCACACCGTAAGCTTCGACGGCGCGACCTTGACCTCGGGCGTCTATCTGTATCGCCTGACCGCCGGTGAGTTCACGCAAACGCAGAAGATGATGCTTCTGAAATAAGTCAGAAGTTAGAAGTCAGAAGTCAGAACGCGGCGGCTCGCAAGGGCCGCCGCGTCTGTCTCCCCGAGCGGGACCTCCAGCCCCCGCCGGAATCTGAGAGTAGCTTAGAAGGCAAAGCCCCCGCAGATATGCGGGGGCTTTTTATATGTATGCTGTTGCATAGTCCTATCGCATGTTTTTGTTCCCGCTCTTCCTCTTGCGGGTCTGGGTGGGAAGTGCTATCTTCATCCTATGAGACTTGGACTGTTGCTTATCGCTCTGATTGCGCTCGTTTCTGCTTGTTCCAACAGTAAGAAGACCGAGCCAAAGAGCGATGCCTTTGAGGAGCTGGAGTTCACGGTGGATTCCACCAAGCTCGGCGACTCGCTGAGTATTGGAGGAGTCAAACTGCGCGCGCCCGCCGAATGGGCGCCGCTTGATTCCGAAACCTTCGAAACCCTGACCAATGTCGCGGCACGGGATACAAGCAAACTCGGACTGACGCCCGTGATGGCCTACCGCAAGCCCGGCGGTGGTCCGTTGCTCTTGGTCAGTACCTTCGCCCAGCCGGTGGATCTCGGAGTAAGTTTCATCCCCTGGGCCGGACAGGTTGCCGACGTCTATCGCAAGCAGCGCCCCGATGCTCAATTCTCCGAAGCCTGGCTCAGCCTGGGTGGGGTGGAGGCTCTGCAAATCATGGGCATCGGTGAGAAACTGGTGCACCTGAAACTCATCCTGCACGGTGACCAACCCGTCAGCCTCGACTACACCGTGCCCCGCACGACGTGGAAAGATGACGTCGAGTATGTCGAATCCTCACTCGGTTCCATTCGGAAGATTTATCCTTCGTAGTCCCTTCGCAAGTCCCTTGCAACTCGTGTCAACCCAGAAAGGCATGCACATGAAGAAACTTGTTCGGATCGTTATGATCGCGATGCTGTGCGCGGCGCTCTCCGGCTGCTACACCTTCAATCATCAGGTGGGCAACGGCGCCTCAACCGGCATGGCCAAGAAGAAGAAACAGTGGTTCATTCTGTGGGGCCTTGTGCCGCTGACCGAAGTGGACTCCAAGGCGCTGGCTGGCGGCGCGTCGGACTACGACATTCAGACGCAGATGGCCATTGACGACGTGCTCATCTCGATCATCACGAGCTGGGTCACCGTCTATCCGCAAACTGTCACCGTGACGAAGTAATCTGATTCCCCTTCAAAGAAAAAGCCCGCTCGAATGAGCGGGCTTTTTCAGTCTCAAGAGTTGCCGAACTACTTCTTCTCTTCTTCGTAGTTGGCAAACGTATAGACAATACCCACAGAGAGAGATTGCTTAAAGCGTCCGCCCAGGTCAATCTCCTTGTCATACAGAAGCTGCCAATTCAATCCGACATTGATCAAGGACGAAACCTTCATGCGCAGAATGTTGTCCCAGTTCGCGTCGGCGGTCTTCCAATAGTCATTGGGTAGCTCGTCGCTCTTGGAATTGAACAGCGCCTGAAACAGCGTCAGCTTCGAATCGAAACTGTACTTGCTCGCGGCGGATCCCAGAAGCAAGTCCGTGACCCACTCAATACCACCGTCCACCGTCGTCTCGGACAGCGTCCCGGGCTCGACACTCAGCGTGTCCGCCGGATCGTCAAACCTCACGATGCGCTGACGCAAACCCAAACCAAGTCGCGTCGTCAGCATGGTCTTGTCCGGCACATTCACCAGCGTGCGCGCAAGACCCGAAGACTCCGTCAGCTCAATCGGATTGATATAGCGGCTCGTGAACGGGCTTGAGGCATCCAGGAATTGCGATTCAAACGTGAACGCTGCGTATGGATCGGCAAACCAGCCCTTGGTCAGTTTCAGAATCGCGTCATAGCGAATCTTGTCTTCCGACTTCGTCGGGCTTTGCCAATCCTTCGTTTCCTTCTGCTGAATGTGCGTCTGGCCAAACGAAAGCTTCCAATCAAACTGCGTGTACCAGTTCGGATTCAACTGCCTCTTCGTCGTGCTGTTGTAAAACGCCACCCAATTGATCGAACCGGCTTCGCCGCCGGTCCAGTTATCCGAATACGAAGACTGCGTCGTCACGATTCCCGTGGACACATCCACTTTCCAGGGAGTCGGTTCCGGTTGGTCCGCGCGCGCCGTGGCGCCGGTCAGGACCACAAGGCCAACCAATACGCTCAAAAACTTGTTCATCTTAGGGTCTCTTACTTCTTCTTCAACAAATCGCGAATCTCTTCCAACAATACTTCAGACTTCGGCGGTGCAGGCGGAGCAGCAGGAGCCGCTTCTTCTTTCTTGCGTGCCGCGTTCATGCCCTTGACCAGCATGAAAATCGCAAAGGCCGTGATCACAAACGTGATGATTGCGTTGAACCAATCGCCCCACGCCATGACCACCGCACCAGCTTCCTGAGCCGCTGCAAGCGAGGCATACGGACCGGCCGTCGCGCCTTCTTTGATCACTGAGAACAGATTGGAAAAGTCCACGTTGCCCAACAGCAACCCGATCGGCGGCATGATGATGCCGTTGACCAGCTTTGAGACAATCGGTCCGAAGGCCGCACCCATGATGATACCGACGGCCATGTCGAGCACATTGCCGCGCATTGCGAATTCTTTGAATTCCTTAAACATACGTTACTCCCTGTGAGTTGAGGTGAAGCGCTGCTAATATAGGACTTTTGAGTGATAATATCCAAGTCCCAACCATAACAAAGGCCGCCACAGCGTGACGGCCCTCTTTTCAGAACGATTGAGTTGTATTGCCTACATTCCCGCCTGTACCTGCTCCGACAGCCAAATCACCGTGTCAATCAAGTCCGCTTCGTGGCCTTTCCCATGCACGAGCGCATGCACGTAGCCGTCTGCGCCTACGACATACACGCAGGGATGGTGCGGAGTGTTCAGGTTCACATCCAGAGCCGTGGCGCTCTCCACAAAATTGACTCGCCACTTGGTCCCGTTGCGATCGGTCTCCGAAATCAGTCCCTCAGCATCCGTCGAATCCCCTCCAACATGCACCGCATACACCGGCCACTTGATCCGGTCTTCGCCGATCGCCTTGTTGATCTCAACAAGTGACGTGTTGATGCAAATCTCGGAGCCCATGGACCAATACACCAGCAAAGAGACCTGACCGCGAAAATCCAACGGTCCGATGGAACGATCCGAACTTCCAATCGTTGCAAGCTCCACATCCAACGGCTGCTCCGGAATCACTCCGTTGATCAACGCGAAGTACGCCTGCGCGTCGCGCAAACTTAAATAGAGATCCAAGAGCCTGCTGCGCACCGCGTCGTCCGCCGGATCACAAGCCAAGGCGGACTCATAGGCCGCGCGCGCCTGCACCCGGTCGCCCTGTTCGTCATAGAACATGCCCAGAAAGTTGTAGCCCTCCGGACGCGACGGATCCACGACAATAGACTGCTCAATTCGCTCGCGCACAATTGCCGGGTCCGGCTCAGTCTTGTGCCATTCCACAGCCATGTAACACAGCCAGAGAAACGAGTTGTTCGGTTCTTTCGTCACCCACTCCGAGGCGAGTTCCTCCGGAATCTCAAAATTCTCCGCTCGTGCATAGAGATAGAAACTCGTGGCGCTGTTCAGCCGCTCGTAGCGCTCGCGAAAATAACCGCGCGCATCCGGCAGAAGCTTCGCGACCGCAATCTGGATCTCCTTGCCCGCCGGAATGTCGTCCGGATAGCGGTTCAGCAATGCCAGCCCGCGCTCTACGCGCGCCGCCGAATCCAGCGACATGAGGTGCGCGTCGGTCACGTCACGCTCGGCTTGTGACCGAGTGACCTGCGGTGGAGTTGCTGCCCAACCCGCTGAGGCGATCATCAACATAAGTAGGAGTCGCATGGTGCGTCCGTTTCAATTGGTTTGTGAACAAAGCCCGCTCTCTGAAGCGGGCTTTGCTCTTCCAACAAGTGGCAAATCCCGCTATCGGCGTTTCTTCGCTTCAATGATCAGCCAGTCCAGAATATCCATCGTGTTGTCCGGGTGACCGATCAACACCGCAACAGGACGAGCGTGATCGTCAATGACATAATAAGACGGATAGCCCGCAACCGACAGCCGCTCATTCAAAGCGTCCGAACCAAACACAAAATCAATTCCCCACGGCTTTCCGTGGACATCGTGGCTGTCCATCAAGGCAATCGCCCGATCCGATTCTCCCTCGGCATGCACGGCATAGACGTCAAACTTCAACTTGTGTTCCGACTTCAAGGCATTCAGTTCCGGCAGCGACCGCTGCACACAACCGCTTCACCAGTATGTGAACAGATCCAGTACCGTATAACGCCCGGAAAGCTCCGCCGACGTCACACGGTGATCTGTGTTATACATCGCCAGATCCACATTCAAAGGAGGTTCTTTGGCCATGAGCTCGGGGAGCATCGCGAAGTACTTATCCGCATCCCGTTTCTGAGCATAAATCCCCAGCATGGACAGAAGAGTGGACTTTTTTGCGGGTACCGTCACAAGCTCCGCGCCGTACATCTCCAAAGCCTTGTCCCAATTTTTCAACTCCTCATAGGCCTGCGCCGCATAGCCCCAGCCTTCGGGACGTGAGGGGTCCTTGGGAATTGCTTGCTCGAAAAATCCGGCCACCACATTCATGTCCGGGCTGTCCTTACTCCATTCCGCAACCGCCGCAAGATAGTAGCCCCAGAAGTTGTTCGGATCATTGCGCATGATCCATTCGGACTGCTCTTTCATCACCGCCGGATCACTGCTCTTGCGTGCGTACAAATAGTGATTGGCCGCCGTCGGAGACGTTTCCATCCGGTTCTTCCAGAAATCCAAATCCAGATCCGACTTGCGATTCAGAATGTTCTGGACACTGCGCAGCAGGGGAATCTCATTCGGATACTTGTCCAGATATTCGCGGGCAATCTGAACCTGCTGATCATCCGGAATCGTATCCGGAATGGCTTCCCAAGCCAATTCGCCTGCGGTCTTGACCAACGGCTGCGGCTTAACCTCCGCCGCCTCAGCCCAGGCTGCCGTCCAAAGCAAGGCTAACAATAGGACGATTCTCACCAAGTTCTCCTTTGATAGGTTCGAGTCATACATAAGATACAAATTCTGACGGAAATCGGAAGCTTCCAAATACAATGGCCGAACTCCACCAACATTCGGTTGATCTGGCTGAAGGGAGTGGGTGAATTGGCGCGAATCGCTCGGTTTCTGTTGTAATGGGTGATTTCACTTTCCGTAAATCCCGAATAAACAGCACACCTAACAGCCTCAACACATCTACTATACTTGGCATACAGGTTGCCCTTCTTCAACACGAACAAACGAAACGTCGAGGTATCTGATGAAGAGGTTTCTGATTTCCCTGCTGCGTCCGTCGAGCCTTCTGGCAGGACTGATGTTGGTTACCGCGATGCTGGTCGGCTGTAGTGCCATCACATCGCCCACCGCTTCCGATGGCTCCGAGCCTGTTTCCACTCTCTGGACTCCCGAGCCGGGTGATGAAGTCGTTCCCGGTCGCCCGATTCCGATGATTCAAGATGACTCATATTGGGAGACTCCCGGAAATCAAGTGAACCCCTGGAGAAATCCCTTCGCGGCGACGCCGGTCCTCATTAATGGTCTCGTCGGCGGAACGGTGACCTGCCTCTATCATAGTTACGACGTTCCCGCCGGTGCGGTGCAGGGTATCATCAGCTTCACCATGGTTCTGGCTTCGCGCAATGCGGTGGCCGTGGACTGCGGACCAAGCCCCCTGGACTTCGCCGACGGTGCGCCTGTTCGCCTGCATCTGTCCTATGCCAATACTCAGTATGATCCCGACTGGTGCGCCACGCGCGGCATCGAGCCCCTCGACGCGTCCGAACTGGATGTCTGGTACATGGCGCCGGACGGATCACTCGAGCGGCAGGACGTGGGACGCCACTTTGATCCCGGCAGCAAGACGATCTCCGTGAACGTGGATCATTTCAGCCGCTACATTCTGGCCTAAACACTCCTGACACCGAGGGGATGTCATGTTTATCACGATTCGAAAGTACTTCTTGTTCTGTCTTCTTTAACATTGGTTACCGCACGCTGCATGTGCACTCCCTGAAGTCTCCCTTTGGCCTTGAGCAAGCCAAAGGGAGCTTCGCCTTGAAAAGCTCTTTGGTGTAAATCGGCTCAACAAACATACCCTGAGTAGTGAAGTGAGCAAGGTTAGGCGGGAGAACCACCACGTTGGGGGATTTCAACAACCAGAATGTGGTTCAGCCTGTCAGGTCATCATTGTAAACACTTGAAAACTCGTCCGATACATACCTAACTATAGTTGGCATATGGGTTGCGATACATCAACCCGAAGAGTAAAAGCGAATACGTACCCCTTAGGAGTAAGAAAATGAGAAACCGAAAGAACACATGGATCATCGCAGGCATCATTGCCCTGCTTGTGTTCGCGGTTGGCTGCTCGGAAATTAGTGCCCCGACTATGAGCAGCGACGCTGACATCACTTCGGAGAGCACGCAGTATCCTCCGATTGAAGGCGTGATCGCGAACCTCGAATCGCAAGGCTACCGGGTCGTTATGACGGCGCAAACCGCGCTGGATGACAACGACGACGAATGCGACACGGTCATCGTGGATCGTTACGCACGCGTCAATCAGGGCGGCAGCCTGAACCTGCAGGGACTGGTGCGCCTCGAATGGCTGCCGGGCATCATCCCCAATGACATGACCATCGAAATCGTGTCGCCGGCGCATTGCCTGGGTGTCGCGGACTTCTATCCGCATCCCACGCAGTTCAACGGCTACCTGAACATCGTCTGGGACATCGGCGCGCTGGACCTGCCCGACGACTTCGACTTTGACAATCTGGTTCCGCTGTACATCCATGATGACGGCACGGTTGAAGAAGTCATGCACCAATGGCGCGGCGGACACAATGAGCTGGTCGTTCAGACCAACCACTTCAGCCGCTACATCATCACCAGCAGACTGCTGTTCTAAACCCGAAGCACCCTATCACAATGACCCGGCCATAACTGGCCGGGTTTTTGTTTTTCGTAGCTGTTGTGTGAACTGGATGCGCGAAAAGTGTCGTAAGGTTTCGACAGAGTTGCGAAAGAGTAGAGTTTTGGAAATCAACGGTTGACGATGCACGACCCCTCATTCATTGATTCAAGATATCAAGTGCTGCGGACCATTGGGTCAGGCGGAATGGGTGTGGTATATCTCGTCGTGGACACGCGGCGCAGCAACCAGATCATGGCGCTCAAAATGATGAGCACCGTCGAGAACGAACACGCTATCGAGAGTTTTCGCTCCGAGTTCAAGACCATCCGCGGCGTCGTGCATCCGCACATTCCGGAAGTTTATGACTTCGGCACTCTGCCCGAGACGGAACAAGGCTACTACTTCACCACCGAATTCGTGGACGGCAAGCCGCTCGATCAATTGCTTCCCGTCTGGTCCCCGGATCAATTGCGTTCGGCGCTTGTCTCACTCTGCCGCGCGCTCGCCTTTTTGCACAGCAGAAGTCTCTTGCACCGCGACATCAAACCGGACAACGTGCTGGCCAGATTGAATCCCAACGGCGAGTTTGCGGTGATCAAACTCGTGGACTTCGGCTTGGCGGCCAGCGCGGGAAGCATGCTCGACGACGATGAAGCCGCTGGCACGCTGGACTATATGGCACCCGAGCTCTTCAGCGATCAGCCTGCAACGATCTCCACGGATCTCTACGCGCTTGGTGTGCTGATGTACAAGCTCGCCGTCGGTCGTTTGCCCTTTGCGGATGACGATGCGATAGCCGCGGCCAAACAGCGCGGCAAACGCGAAGCGCCGCATCCTCTGCGCTTCAGACCCGATCTGCCCGTCGGACTTGCCGACGTCATCGCCGCATTGGTTCAATCCGATCCTGAAGAGCGCCCGCAGTCCGCACGGCACACGATTGCCCTGCTGAATGAACGCGACGGCACGAACTTCGAATATGAATCCGCCGAAACCCGCAGCTCCTATATCTCGTCTTCAGGTTCGGTCACAAACACTGAAGCTCGTCACATTCTTTCTGAGCTGCGCGACGACCTAAAGGCCGGAAAGATGCCTCGCAACGTCTTGATTCGCGCGCGCGCCGGATTGGGACGCACTCGCATGCTCAAAGAGTTTGCCGTCGAACTGACGCTTGCCGGACTCAAATCACGCATCGTCTCGCATATGCGCGACATTCCGCCCAAGAGCCAGTGCCCCGACGTGATCTTGGTTCCGGACGCCGAAGGGCTGCCCATCGAGCGAATTGACGGACTCCGCGACGCACCGACCTGTCAGCAATGCTGGTGGATCGCCGCCGGACCGTACGCGGACGGCGTTCCAGAGAAATACTCGAGCTGGCTGCAGCTTGAACTGCATCCGCTCGATGAACAGGGCGTCGCGAGCTTCCTTCGCTCGACGTTCCCGGACAATATCTTCCCAGATGACTTTGTCAGCAGAATGCTCGGCCATACCCTGGGCTATCCCTCTTCGCTCGAAGCGGCCCTTGAAGAACTGGTGCGCACCGAGAAACTGCGCATCGGACTCTTTGGCTGGGAGCTTCTGCCCGGACGATGGAATATGCCCGTGCATCGGCACGTCGTGGACGTCGTGCGCGACTTCCAAAATGCGCTGCCCGATTGCATCCGGACGTTCCTGAACCTGCTGGCCTGTTCGCCCGGCGCAGTTCCCGAAGATGCCGCGCGCGAAGCCATCGCCCGAAAACGCAAATCTGATTCGTCCGATAGCTGCATGACCCAGATCTTCGGTCTTGGCTGGATCAAGCACGGTCCGGAAGGCGTCGAACTGAATCGCGAAGCAGTGAAGACCTTGCTGCTGGGGCGCCTGTCCAGAGAAGAGCGCCGCGCGGCGCACCGCATGCTCTATGATCTGTGGCTAAAGGTCGAAGATGTTCCCGAGGAAACCCGCGCCGAAGCGCTTCTCTATCACGATTTCATCGCGGGTGAGTTCAGAACGTCGCCCAGTGAAGCCGGAGAATTGTTGGAAGCGGCCTTGCTTCGCGGACGCACCGCATGGGTGCACAAACTGATCGAAGAGAGCAAAGCCGATCTCCCCGCGACACATCGGAACATCATTCTGGTCACGCTGTCGCGCGTAGAGTATATCGAAGGCGACATTGCCGCCGCCGCGCAGAGTCTGGGCGAAGTCGTGAAGCAGGGCGAAATCACTGTCTCGCCGAACAACTTGATCTATCTTGCGCGCTATGCCGCCCTGATCGAGCGCTTGGGTCAATCCGAACGTGCCGAGTTCATTCTCAAACGCTGCCTTGCCATTCTGAGCGACAGTTGCCGTGAAGCCGCCGGATCCATCTACGGAACGCTGTCGTGGATCGCCTTCAAGCGCGGCGACGGCGAAGAGGCGCGCAAACTTGCCGAGCAAGGACTCGTCAAAGTGCCGCCGAATTCCGACGACGCGGGATTCGCGTTGTTGCTGAACACGGTGGCCACGCTCGCGTTCTATCGCGGCGACACCGATGTCGCGCGAACTTACTGGCAGCGCTGCCTTGAAGTCTTCGAAGCGAGCGGCGACAGAAAAGGCGTCGCCAATATGTACAACAATCTCGGTGTGCTGGCCGCGCAAGCGGGCGACCGGCTGCGCGCGCGCACGTTGTGGGAACGCTGCGCGGACATCTCCAAAGAGATTGACGATGTGCATCGCCTCGCTGGAATCTATAACAATCTTGGCATTGATTCGCTGGAAACCGGCTCACTTCGTCAGGCGGAAGAGTTCTACCTGAAGTCGCTCTCGCTTTTTCGCAAGATGGAAAATCCCCGGGAGCAAGTCGAAATTCTCAGCAATCTCGGCGAACTCGCCTATCATCGTGCGGACTATCCGCGCGCCTTGGCCTATCTGAACGAGGCTGTCAAACTTTCGGAGACCATTGGTGATCAAGAGTCACAACTTGAACCGATGATCTATCTGGGCAATCTCCTGCTCGCTCTGGAGTCTCTCGATCATTCCGAAGAAGTCTTGAACGACGCACAAAAACTTTCGGCGGCTCTGGGAACTCGCAAAAGCGAGGGGCAGGCTTGGGAAGGTTTGGCTTGTTTGTATTCGCGGCGTGAAGAACATGAACACGCACTCGAAGCCGCTGAACGCGCCTCCCGACTTTTAAGCGATGAAGCCGATCCGCTGGCCTTGCTGAATCTGCATCTGACCTATTGCCAGATTGCCGCGGACGGAGGACAACCCGACAAGGCAAAGTGGCACCTGGATGCCGCGCGCAAAGTCGCAGACACCAAGTGGGACCCGTACTCGGCAGCGCGCACGCTCTTGGCGGCAACGCTCTATGCCGGAGAACACCTTGAAGGCAGCGACTGGCAGACCGCTCTGCGCAAAGTTTCAGTTTACCCCTATCTGGAGTGGCGCTTCCATTGGGCGACCGCGCGGCAACTCGCCGAAAACGGTCAGCTCAAACGTGCGCTTGACGAATATGGCCGCGGCATCACGATTCTGAAATCCATCGCCGCGCGCCTGCCGGAAGATCGGCAAAACATATATCTGAAGGCTCCGCTAATCGCGCGCTTCAAAGAAGAGGTTGTTGCCTTGAGAAGCGCCATGAAAGGGAATGAGTAGCTATGTCTCTCGACTTCTTCGATGATCTGAATGATCTGGCACACGACTCCGGAGGAGCGGAAGGGTCGTCCTTACATTCGGACAGCATGGCGGAAAGCCTGTCCAAGCTGGGGTCCTTGATTGAAGATATCAATCGCGACATGACTCCGGAAACCATCTTGGACCGCGCGATGTCGGCTGCCATTGAGCTCACCGGAGCGGAACGCGGCTTTCTTGTGCTCGTTGAGTCGAACGATGAATGGAGATTCACCGTCGCGCGAAACATGGAAGATGACATTGACGACGCGGAGTCCGCCGCCTCGCAAACCATCATCCGCCGTGTGATCGAGGGCCGACAGCCGATTCTGATCAATGATGTTATCGGAGCCTCTGATCTTGGCAGGCAACAGTCCATTGCCAAGATGCAGGTTCGTTCGCTGATGGGCGCGCCGCTGATCTCCAAAGGCAAACTGCTGGGCGTGGCCTATGTGGACACCACCAAACTCGCCGGAGTGTTTGATCAAACCAGCCTCGTGCTGTTTGAAACTTTCGTGCATCTTGCCGCCGTGGCACTGGAAAATGCGCGACTCTATGAAGTTGAAAAGGATTCCAAAGCGCGCTTCAGAGACTTGCAGGAGTATCTGGCAACGATTCTTCACAGTCAGCCTCACGGCGTGCTGATTCTGGATCGCGAGGGCATGGTGGATTTCGCAAATCCGCAGGCTGTTGACTTGCTGGGCGGCGGCGTGCGCATCGGAGCCCCGCTTGAGCGCGCGGGATGCGACCCGAGTGCGATTGCCAAATTGCGCAAAGCACACGAGCAGTTCAGACATACCGGAGAGTCCGAGCGTCAAACTCTTACTCTCCGCGAACGCACTCTGGCCTACTCCTTCTTCCGGCTGCAACGGTCGCAGGATGGACGCGAACGCGCGGGTCTCAATATTGAAGACATCACATCGCAAAAGAGTCTCGAACTGCAGTTGGTTGAGTCCGAAAAGCGCTCCACCGTCAATCAGCTTGCCGGCGGCATCGCCCACGAAATCAATAACAGTTTGCAGCCCGTAAAAGGCAGAATCGAACTGCTTTCCATGAAACTTGAACGCGAGGGAACGGAACTCAGTGAACCGATTCGCCGCGACATCGAGACCATCACAGCGCTCACCGACCGTATCGAGAAGATTGCGCGAAATCTCAGACACTTGACGAAACCGTCCGTGCCGGACTTCCGCGTCATTGATATGAAGCAACTGCTCACGTCCGTCGTGGACATGCTGGAGTCCACCACCGGCAGTTTGCGCGGCTACAGCCGCAGCGAGCAGGGAAGCGGCTCATCGCTTGTGCTGGATCTGGAAGAGGGGCTGTGGGTGTACGGCGATCCTCACGGCCTGGAGTCCGCAATTATCAACATGATTATCAACTCCGTACATGCTATGGAAAACGTGGAGACGGGCAAACTGACGATTTCGGCTCATCTCGCCGGTGATCGCGTGTGCGTATGCGTTGCGGATACTGGAGTCGGAATTCCCGCAGAAAAACAGCCCAAGATATTTGAGCCCTACTACTCGACCAAAGGCGATCGAGGCACCGGTTTGGGCATGAGCATTGTACGGAACATCGCTGATGTGCACAGCGCGGAGCTTGCGCTCGAGTCCGAGGTCAATGTCGGAACCAGAATCACCCTGAGCTTTCCCTTATATGAAGAGTTCATGAGCAGCATCAGGTGAGATGCCTGAGTTTATGGCGCTACCAAACCTGCGGTTGCTTGAGGCCGCAGGTTTTTGTATATTTGAAGCAATGCTCTCTACCCTAACAATTGTCAGAACAATAACTTAATATATGTCCACCACTATTTTCCGCCGAGCCGCTGTCCTCGCCTGGCTCGTTTCTGCTGCTGCACTTCAGGCGGCCGGAATGACCCCCGGACTTGCTGATGCCTTTTCACGGGTTGGCGAACAAGAAAAGCTCCCCCTGATGGTGGTTCTTGCGCCGCAGGTGGACCTGGACGGAGTGCACGATCGTTTCTTCAGAGGTCGGGAAGTTCCGCTTGCCGAAACCTACGGTGTCTATCGAGACACGCTCGCGGCGGCATCCCATCAGGCGTTTCAATCCATTCAATCCTCCCTGGACATTCTGGAACGCAATGGAATGATCGCGAATGTCCAACCCTTGTGGATTGGCAATCTGTTTACGGTGAATGCCACGCGCGCCGGAGCGGAGTTGATTGCCAATTTCGAAACCGTCCTGGATGTGGGGTTGGACGAGATGATCTCTTTGCTGGAACCTGTCGAAACTCACTCTGCGGCAGGTGAAATGCTCGCGACCGAGTCTGCCCTCAATGACATGAACGCACCTGCGGCATGGGCCACGGGTGCGCTGGGCGACGGTTCGATTGTTGGCGTGGTCGGACAACCGTTCGGACCTATTCAGCCCGCGCTGGCTGAACGTTCCGTTGGTGCTGAGCTGTTGATCGCAAGCACTTATTGCGACCAGGCCGCGCAGCTCATGCTCGGATGCGCGGTCGGCTGCGACAAACAAAAAGGCGACACGATCGGAGTTGCTCCTAATGCGCACTATCGGCTTATGTCGCTCACGTGCGGTGCCGAACCAAAGGTCTCGGATGTTTTGCGAGCCATTGAAAGGTCATTGGGAAGCACCGGCGAAGATACTCCCGATGTCATTCTGCAAGCTTGGGAGACCGGGGACTCTTGTTCGTCCGCTCTCCCCGAAGGCGCGTGGAGAGCTTTTGCAAATGTTGAACAGCTCGGTTCAATTCTCGTCTGGGCCGCGGGGGATCACGGTGAGTTGGGCAGAGGTTCGATTGCGCTTCCTGCCGCGCGTGCAGAGCAAAACCAAACCTTCTTCTCAGTAGGAGCGGTCACGCAGAACGGCGCGACGAGTGATCCGCAAAGCAGTCGCGGACCGTCACCATGCGACCGCAAGTCCATCAAGCCCGAGCTGACGGCGATTGGTGGCCTGTCACGCAGTGTCTCGAACAATGGATATGTAAATGCGCGCGGCTCCGTGGTTGCCGCAGGGTATGTGGCCGGGACGCTGGCGCTGATGCGTCAGGTGAATCCTGAGCTTAGTGCGCAAGCCGCGAAAATCGCACTTGAGCTTTCGGCGAGAGATCTCGGCGTAACCGGCGAAGATCATGAGTTCGGATTCGGTCTGTTGGATGTCGCAGCCGCTGTCGAGCATGCGGCGGCTTCAAGCAAGACCGGCACAATCAGCGGCGCGATTCGCTATGGCGGCGAGTATCTTCCCGGTGCGAGGGTGTTCCTGGTTTCGGCTGAGGGAAGTTATGTGGCCACGACCAACGCCGAAGGAAAGTTCCGCTTCTTTCAGATTCCGGAAAACCGCTCTTTCGCATTGTACGCGGCACGTTTCGGATACCAGGATTACATCGCACCCGACTCCGTGTCCGTGGGCATGAGACAGGAAAAGTCTGTCACGATTCAACTCGAAGGCGGCATTGCCGACGATGCTGAAGTGGATCGCGGATTCGTGCTGGGAGTTCCCGGCGACGACGCCATCGCGGGCGTGTGGACCAGAGCTGTTCCTGTGCCGTCGTCCGAGAGTGGTCAGCCCGTTCAGGTCGGAGAAGATGCCACGTCCTATGGAAGCCTGTGTTTTGTCACCGGCAACGGTGCCTCCCCGGATGAACCTGCGGCCAGTCACGACGTGGATGGAGGCAGAACAACGCTGCGCTCGCCGATGTTCAGACTCGGAAATCTCTCGGACAGCAAGCTGACGTTCTCCTACGCCTACTCCAATGATCGCGGACCGCAGAAGGGTGGAGACTTCTTCCGCGCGCAGATTTCCAATGACGGCGGAGCGACTTGGACCAATCTCGTGCAGACATCAGTGAGCACGAACGGCTGGCAGAAAGTCGAGCTGAAGCTTGAAGATTTCATTGAACCGACCGACCAAATGATTTTGCAGTTTGTCGCGGAAGACTTTGCTCCTCCGTCGCTGGTTGAAGCTGCTGTGGACGATGTTCATATTGACGGAAAAAAGGAAGCGCCGGAACCTCCCAAGAATCTCGCGTTGACACCCACGGAAACTGGTGTGCAGTTGACGTGGGGCAGCTCGGAAGGTGCTTCCGCCTACAATGTCTATATGTCCGGAAACCAGGCACACGTCTATGGCTCCGAGAATTTGTTCAAGGTTGTTTCCGATACCGCGCTTTTTGTGCCCTTTGATCAGATTCCCTATGAACGCTTCTACTTCCAGGTCACGGCGGTGAAGTAGTTCAAAGGATAAGGGATAAGGGATAAGGGATACCGGTACGGACTTGTTGCCTGCTTGGCAACTGACGTTTTGAAAAAGAAAAGCCCGTCTCACTTGAGACGGGCTTCTTTATCTCCTCGAGCGGAGTTTTGGACTCGACTTGAATCAGACTACTTCCACTCGCAGCGCGCGGGCCGATCTCCCGGCACCAACCTGATCAGCATGATCTCGGGCGGCTTCCCGATCCGCATCGGCGGGCCCCAGTAGCCGATGCCGCACGTCGTCAGCTGATAGCCTTCGTGAACCTTGTAAAGCCCGTGATGATACGGAAAAGCCATCTTCGTGAACAGCGTGAACGGAAACATCTGTCCGCCGTGCGTGTGACCGCTGACGACCAGATTGAATCCGGCGTCTATCGCGCGCTGCACATCGCCCGTGGCCGGAGTGTGCATCAACAGAATGCGAAACTCTGACGAATCATCCGGCGGAATCAATGCCTCAAACGGCGGCAGCGTGCCGCCCATCTGCCGCGCGGTGCGGTCTTCAATTCCCGAAATGCGAATGCCGTTCGAAAGCTCGAGCGTTTGATTCATCAAAACATTGAATCCGCCTTCGCGCATCAGTTGCACCGAGCCGTTCACGCCCACATAGTATTCATGATTGCCGGTCGTGGAAAAGACTCCCTGCGGAGCGGACAAGATCGAGAAAGACTTCGCAACGGGCATGATCTGCCGCGCGGGCGTATCCACAATGTCACCCGGCGCGAGAATCACATCCGGCCCGAGTGCACTGATCTGCTCGCACCACGGTTCTATATTGCTCGGACCATTGGTGGTACTTGCGTGAAAGTCCGCGACCATCGCAATTTTGAAATTCTCCCACTCGGGGCGCCAGTTCTCTACCGGCACATCCACTTCCACCAATCGCGCCGGACCCGTGGCCTTGTAAATTCCATAGCCGCACATCAGGACCACGACACTCGAGACAAAATAGAAACTGTATCGTCCCAGTGCTGCCTGCGTCTCGAAGGTCATGCCGCTCCATTGTCCCGAGAGTACGAGCACAACCTTGACCAAAAAGAACAGGAATGTTATCCACAGGAATTGCCACATCATGCCCACCCAGATCGAAGCGATCCAGTCTATGGCATGCGCGAGCGCACCGGGCATTCTCTGTTCGAGAATTCTTCCGAGAATATAGGAGACTGCAAGAAAGGCCGCCAAAACTCTCAGCGGCCAAAGCAGTGTGGGCGATGTGATGTCCAGTGCCGAGACGAGCCGGGCATACAGGAACCAATGCAAGAGCCCGAGAATCGTCAGGACAATCGAAACGAAGATCAGCAAGCGCGTGTGTTCAGGTTAAACTCCCTTTCCTTCAAGTATCGCCACGGGCAAAATCATCTCCTCAAGCGAGACGCCGCCGTGCTGGAAGCTGTCCTTGTAGAGCGAAAGGTATTTGTTGTAGTTCGTCGGATAGACGAAATAGTAATTTTCTTTGGCGACAATATAGCCCGTGTTCATGCCGCGCTTGGGAAGCTTGAAATTCTCTGGCTGCGGAACAACCAAAGCCTGCCGTTTGTCCACGCGCAGATTGCGGCCGTATTTGTAACGCAGCGACGTCGAAGCTTCGCGGTCAGAAAGCACCTTCGCGCCCTTCTGTCCGCGAATCGAACCGTGGTCGCTCGTCACAATCACCGTCCAGCCTTGTCTGGCGAACGATTGCAAAATCTGACGCAGCGCCGAGTGCTCGAACCACGCCTTGATCACCGACCGATATCCCGCTTCGTGCGGAAGAATCTCGCGCAACACATCCGAGTGGCTTCTGCCGTGCCCCAGCATGTCCACGAAGTTGAACACCATCGAAACCAGTTTACGGTCGAAAAACTGCGAGACCTTCTTGGCGGTCAGCGCGGCTTCTTCGGGATCGAGTACCTTTACATAGCGCGCCTCCGGTTCAACGGTGATCCCCAATCGAGTGAGCTGCATGTCGAGCAATTGCCGCTCGAACCTGTTCGAACTGCCTTCATCCTCATCCGCCGATTGCCAGAGTCCGGGAATCTCTTTTTCAATCTCGGACGGAAAGAGTCCCGCAAAGAGCGCGTTGCGCGAATACGGCGTGGCCGTGGGCAGAATCGCGAAATGAAAATCGCGCGTCACGCGGAAACTGTCGTAGAGCAAAGGCTCTATTGCCATCCACTGATCATAGCGCATGCAGTCCATGACCAGATAGAGCACCTTTTCGCCCGCCTTCAAGCGCGGCGCGACGAAGTTCTTCACTACATCCACCGAAAGCGGCGGACGCTCTTTCTGCTCCCAGACCCAGTCTTCGTAATTTTTCTCGATGAACTTGCCGAACTCGACGTTGCACTCGCTGCGCTGACCTTCGAGCGACTGTTTCAGACCCTCGTCGGGCAAGCGATCCAACTCAATATCCCACCACGACAGCCGCGCGTGAATGTCCGCCCACTCGCGCCAGCCGGGGCCCTCCATTAGCTTAACGGATATCTCGCGAAATTCCGCTAAATAGTCGCGCGTGGCGATCCGCTGCTCGATCGAAGACTTGTCAATCACCTTCTTCAGCGCCACGAGAATCTGCGTCGGATTCACGGGTTTGGTCAGGTAGTCGGCGATCTTCGCGCCGAGCGCGTCATCCATCAGGGACTCTTCTTCCGACTTCGTGATCATGATCACGGGCAGGTCGGGCCGCTTGGTTTTGATGCGGTCTGCGGTTTCCAGTCCGTCGAGTCCGGGCATGTGCTCGTCCAATAGCACGCAGTCAAACGCTTCGCTGTCCACTCTGGCCAATGCGTCGTCGCCGTTGGTCACGGGCGTCACCTGATAGCCGTGCGATCCGAGGAACAGCACGTGCGCTTCGAGCAAGTCAATCTCGTCGTCAGCCCAGAGAATTTTCTTAATGATTTCGGCCATTAGGTCCTAAGAATGAAATATGAAATCAGAAATATGAAATATGAATCCAGAATTCCGTTCGCCGACCGGAATCAGGAATTCCGCCGTAGCGCGCTACTTTTCAGATTCCAGCAGGGAACCGCATCGCTTACTCGCCGCTCGGCGGAGCAGGCTTCATGGTTACTGCCGTTTGCAAAAGCCGTTCAAACATGCCTGCGGCGGCGGCGACGATGATGGAGCCGAAGGTGATGAGTAGGCCCAGCATGAACGCACCTGTGGCGTCATCATTGCCATGTGTCAACATGATGAAGAGTTCTTCCATTACGACAAAACCGATGACGGCAAACGCGCAGTACTTGATGATCCGCAGCGCGCGCGCGGAACCCGCCGAGAAGACTCTGTTCTGCCCGACCGCTCCGAGCAGCTTGAATGCCTGATAGAGTCCGATGAAAAATGGAATCGAACCTGTGTATACAAGCAGGATAAACGGATCGGAGTACATCTCGAAATTTGTCGCGTGCGCATTCACGCCTTCGACGCGCGGCTCCCAAATCAGAAACGCCGCCGCAGCGATGCCGATCAGCACAAGAGCAAAACGAAGGAATGTGACAGAGGCTTTGTTCAACTGGTGTTTCGGTTCTTGTGGTTAACGACGAGCTCGGAGCACGACGTGGCACTTGGCAATATTCCTACGGGATGACAAGCCGTCTAACTGGCGGACCTCCAAAACGGCTGCTTCACTAACCCCCTCTGCACCACAAGCCTAAGCATGAGCGCCGCTGCAATCATGCACACCGCGACCGCGATCCACGTCCCGAGGGATTCTTCCAAAATCCGGTAGAGCACCCCGCGCACCAACAATTCCTCAAAGAACCCGGCCAGCGAAATTCCCAAAGCCGTCGCGGTGACCCAAAGCGAGTTCGTCCCCTCGAGCGTCCAAAACCCACCAACCCACAAGATCAGCATCGTCGCCGAGAACAACAGCGCTCCGACTCCAAGCCCTTTCCCAAACACAGGGAAGAAACCCCGGAGCGAAATCTCCTTCGGCCAGCGTCGCTCGAACAGCCGCGCATATATAATGTAGGAAAGAAAACCGCAGAAAATCGCGAGGATGTTGGTCGCAAGCTTCAATCATCCGAGTCCGCCCACCCGTTGGACTCGCGCAAGCCCTTGGCAAGTTCCTGAACCCCCTGAATCGGCAGGGCCACGAACACCATTCCGAAAACAATTCGCGACACAGGATTCGTAAAAATACGAATTAGCCATTTCTGGGCTTTCACTTGGACTGGCCGTCCGCGTGCCGCATCACCCACTCCGACAGAATCTTGTAAACCTTGGCGGTCTCCGGACTAACCTTGCGAATCGCTTTCGTGTGCGCCCCGACCGTCTTCCGATCCCCCCGCACAGGAGGGCCGGTCCACGATTTCTCAATTCCAAACTCCGAAAAATTCGCCAGCGTTTCCTGCGCAATGGACATGACCGCATCACGTGCTGATTTTTCTGAAATTCCGACTTTCGTAAGAATCTCCGTCGCCATGGCGATGTTTGCCCCCAACAGAGTGCAAGCCATCACCGCCGCAGCATGGTAGGCCACGCGGTCGTCGCCTTTGACGACAAAGCTACTGCTTTTACAGGCTTTGACAACCTTCCTACAAACTCTCAAGCCCTTGTCATCTCCGTCAATTCCGAAGAACAGCGGATACTTCGGATCGTTGCGGTCCTCTTTCGACCCTGCTTTGATCTTCCCGCCAAACCTTGGAAAAGTCATAAACGGATGGCAGGCTCCGACGGTTGCGCCGACTTTTTTCAAAGGAGCGAGCGGCTTCGTGTCGAGCACTCCGCTGTGATGCAATACCGAAATCGCCGGCCAGTTGAGCGGGAGTTTGGATAGCTCCTTGGCGATCGGCGCGATCATGTGCGTGCCCACGGCGAGCAAAATGAACCCGCGCGGCAACTCAATCTTCTCGACCGAATTCCAGTACGGAGCTCCGAGCTCTTTGGCCAATCTGCGCCCGGCCGCCGAACCACGACCACACACTCCCGCGCACGCCCAGCCTGAGCGCACCAGTCTCCGCGCCAACACCTTTCCGACAGCGCCCGGACCAATCAAAACAAATCGAGTTTTTGCCATTCCGAAAGGTAGCTTTCCCGCCCCGGAAATGCAAGCGATTCGCCACCCAAGCTAAGAAAAGAGAGTAAGTTAGCTTGACTCTCGGGCACGGAATCCGTAACTTTTTGACTTGCTGAGGTCCGATCTCGAAGTCCCGGTCGAAACCCCGCACACGCATGGAGGGCACATGCTCGGAAAAATCTCCGACAGCACTTGCCGACTGAATATCTATCTTTCCCGGCCCGAGGCGTCCATTCGCGCCTACACCGCCGATGGCTGGGGCTACGGGCAAGTCTCGGATCGCAAGTGCCTGATTATTCAAGAATCCGGCAGCAAGACCGTGCATGTGCTCGGAATCCTGTTGCCCAGATATCGCGTTCCAAAAGAAGATCTCGATCTGGTTAAAAAGGTCCGCATTGTCGAACAGGGCTTGAAACCCGAAGACCACCGCGAGTGGAATTTCTATCTCGACGATATTGATGATACCATGCGCCGCCAGGTCCTAAGCGGCCCCCACGTCGAACCCGGTGCCCTGGTCGGCGGCGACCTACATTTCTAACCAGCCAGCGTGGACGCTGGACCCAGTGCGCTGACGCGATAGTCTGAAATTGTGGAAGCTCTTTCCGCTTTCATGTTTCATACTTCATACTTCACATTTTTCGCCGCCATGTTCTTCTCCCTGCTTTTTGCCACCCTGCTAACGTCCCTCGTGACCAGCACCGTCGTGGCGCTCATCTTCCGCAAATCTATCGGGGGTATCCTCGTCCGTGTGCTCCGCGATGAAATTTCGGTGGCCTGGCAGCGGTACATCATGTTTGCGGTAATCGTGGTCGGCGTCAGCTCGGGTGTCAATCTCTACAAACTCGAGCAGTACACCGAAGGCTCGCAAGGTCGTTGGGTCGAGAAACCCGGTGTCGAAAAGACGCACGACGACCAAGAGTGGCAGCCCCCGGTTCTGAACGACGAAACGTGGACGCTCGAGATATATCGTTCCATCGTCGGCACGATCCAAGGCATCGCGTGGGCGCTGCTGGTATTCTTCCTCGTCTCGCTCATCGCCTTCGTGATTGTTCGCGGGCAGGAGATGAGGCAGAAAATATGAGGTAAGAGGTATGAACCCGGAGCCCAAGCGAACGGAGTAGTCGTCATCCTGAAGCCGCTGCGGCTGAAGGATCACTCTGAGCACGCTCCCAGAGGGATTCTTTACTTCGCTGCGCTACGTTCAGAATGACGACAAGTTTTTCCGTTTTCTATTTTCCATTTTCGATTTTCATATTTTTCTCCACATAACCCCCCTTTGATCCCCTCATGAAAGGCGTCATTCTCGCAGGCGGTCTCGGCACGCGCATGCTGCCCCTGACCAAGATCACGAACAAACATCTGCTGCCCGTCTATGACCGGCCGATGATCTATTTTCCGATTCAGACGCTCGTGGATGCGGGCATCGACGAAATCGTCGTCGTCACCGGCGGTCACTACGCGGGCGATTTTTTGAATCTACTCGGCAACGGCAAGGCGTTCGGGCTGAACTTCATCAACTATGCCTACCAAGAGGGTGAAGGCGGTATCGCCGACGCGCTCCGTTTGGCCCGCGAATTCACCGGCGACGATTCGATCTGCGTGATTCTCGGCGACAACATTTTGGAAAACACCATCAAGCCGCACGTCGACGCCTTCAAAGCCCAAAAGAAGGGCGCGAAGATTCTCTTGAAAGAAGTTCACGACCCGCACAGATTCGGCGTCGCAGAAGTCGACGGAAGCGGCAAGGTCTTGTCCATCGAAGAAAAACCGCGCGCGCCCAAATCCAACCTCGCGGTCATCGGCGTCTACATGTACGACGCGCACGTCTACGAAATCATCCGCACGCTGAAACCCTCCGCCCGCGGCGAACTGGAAATCACCGACGTTAACAACGCCTACCTCCGCGAAGGCTCGCTGACCTCTTCCACGATCGAAGGCTGGTGGACCGACGCCGGAACCTTCCCGTCGCTCTATCGTGCTTCGAGACTCGTAGCGGAGCAGGTTAAGCCTGAGTTGAAGGAGAATTGGTTTTAGGGGGGACCAAATGGAGCATTCAGAATGAACCTTGATATTGTATTAATAGACATTGTGAACATCGATGGTACTTTATCGAGTATTCAAGTGAGGCCTCGCAACTCAGATTCTCGAGTTCAAATTGACCGTTACCGCGATATTCATCCAGATCGCTATCACGATGAAGTGGATATTGGCGGAAACCGAATCTATTCTTCGAGTAATTGTACAATCACCGAAATCCGAACGAACTTAAAATCAATTAAGCTTGTAGATAACAAACTGGGTTTTCATTTTGAGCATATGCACGTGCCGATTGGACCTAGCCGCGAAGCACATGGAGGTATCTACAACCTAGTTCTCCCTATTGGCTGGCGATTGTCGAATTTTGGAATTGTTGATCCATATGATACTTCGACTGATGATATTCAACGAAAAAGACAGTTTCAATACAGATGTTATTGGGACAAGAAGTACCTCGCACATTTGGTAGAAATGGACATGCGATCAGGCAGAGGATCATTCTCTTTTATTGTTTGGGGTGATGCGGCACTCAGATCCAAATCGGATGATAGAGCCTTTGATTGTTATGAAGTTGAAGACGTAATTGCTCGAACTTCAAGTCCTTGGATAGTTGACGAAGAAGGCAAGAAACAACTTGCGAGTACGATAGCAAAGAGACTAGATTGGCTTGAGCTAAAGCCCAGTTTCTATGGAATAGGGGTTGACGTAAAAAAGATGCTGGGAAAGTTGATTGAGGAACTCAAGAACACGTTAAGAAAATCATAGTGCGATCAAGAGTACGAGTCCATTGACAGGTGCCCCGAAAGAGTATCGAATTACAACAAAGAATTCTCAAGCCTAACCATGTCCACACCATCAAAAGATAACAACGGCGGTCTGTTCTTCGTCGCTATCGCGATTGTTGCGGCGGCGTGGATTCTTGGGCATCAACTGATCGAGATGCGCAAGGTCGGCGACACGATTGCCGTCACCGGATCGGCCAAGCGGCCCATCGTGTCGGACTTGATTATCTGGTCCGGCAATCTGAATGCGCAAGAGAGCACGCAGCAGGACGCCTACCGCGCTGTGCAGAAACATACGGAGCGGCTTGCGCGTTTCTTCAAAGATAACGGTGTGCCCGACTCGGAAATCACGATGAAGCCCGTGTCGAGCGATCAGATCATCGAGTACAATCAAAATGGCTATCAAACAGGCCGCGTGCTCGGCTATCGCGTCACGCAAAATTTCGAAATCCGTTCGCCGCGTGTCGATGCAATTGAAAACCTGATCAAGAAATCCGACGAACTCATCAGCGAAGGCGTGCCGTTTTCCGGCTGGGGCGCGCAATATCTGTACACCAAACTCGCCGACATGCGCATCGAGATGCTCGGCGAAGCGATGAAAGATGCGACCGAACGCGCCAAAGTCATGGCCGAATCCTCCAGCGCAAAACTCGGCGAACTCCGCGATGCGCGCATGGGTGTCTTCCAAGTCACTCCGCGCAACTCCACCGACGTTTCCGACTACGGCTACTACGACACGTCGTCCAAAGAAAAAGACATCACCGCAGTGGTGAAGGCGAGCTACGCTTTAGAGTAATTCGCCGAGCGGGGATAAAGCGCGTCAGCGCGGTTCCCCGCCGGAATCTGTAATGAAACAAGCACTTCTCGACTGGCGTCCTTGGCTGCTAGTATACGCGCTGCAAATTCCTTCGCTGCGCGCGCTGGTCAAGTATCTGCCCGAGTCGCTGCACATTTTCATTCCGCTCTATTTCATCGTCGCGTTTTTTGCCTACATTCAGATTCTGAATTCTGAAAAATACGCGCGCCTGTTTCGTTCGCGCGCGCTGTTCATCGGGCTGATTGTCCTGCACGTTGCGCTGAATGCCACAATCTATCCCCGCGCCGACGCTCTAAAACTGGAAGGGAGAGGTAGTCCGCAAGATGACGCGCTGATCCTCGGCGGTGAACGCTTGGTCGCAGGAGTCAATCCTTACGAAGGCGAAACGTTTTTGAATGAATGGGTCAGCGCAGGCCCTGCGTGGGTCGCGATTGCGCTGCCCTTCACCTTGACGAAACTTTTCGCACTGTTTACTCCCTTCTGGATTGCGCTCACGGCCTTCGTCATCTCGCGTATCCGTTCACTTGAACTCGCCACACTCTTTCTGATCTTGTGTTTCAGTTCTCCGCTTGTCTGGGAACTTTCCGTCACTGGTTCGGACATGCTTGCGATGGGCTGCGCATTTCTTTTGCTCGTCTTATGGAGCTACCGAGCGTGGACCAGCGGCGGCGCAGTCGCAAAATTCTTCAGTGCGCTCTTTTCAGCCGGCGCCACCACCTCGCGCATCGTCTTCGGTTACTTGCTTGCGCTCGTCGCGGGATTTCTATTGAGAAAGAATATCAAAACCGGATTCGCCTATGGCTTCGCGGCCATCGGCTTGTTCATTCTGATTCAGTTGCCGTTCTATCTGTGGAATCCCGAGCGCTATTTCCCCTTGACCCGATTTTTCTGGGCCAAAGGATTGCTCGGTCCGACTTTGGAAATCGCGGCGACCGTCACCACGGCAATCTCGCTGATCTATCTCGCGCTGAAAACCAAACTCGATGAGCATGCGTGGATTCAAGGCGCGCTGCTGTCGCTCTTGGTCACGATGTTCTGGTCTGCGTTGGGAGATTTGAAAGCACGCGAGTTTTTGCTTTCGGCGTGGGAGGGCGCAAACTATTTCGGTCCGCTAATTCCTATTGCGGTATTTCTGATTATTGACCGTATCACCCCGCGTTTCGCGGAAGCAAGGTAAATGCGCAAAGTTCTTATCACCGGTCATCACGGCATGTTGGGCAGCGAACTCTCGCTGGCTTGCGAAGATCAGGGCGACGAAGTGTTCGGCTTCGATTTGCCGGACATGGACATCACCAAGCGCGACCGCGTGCTGCACGCCATCGGTGAAGCGGATCCCGAATTCATTTTTCATTGCGCCGCGTTCACGAATGTGGATCGGTGCGAAACGGAAATCGAAACCGCGATGCGCGTCAACGCCATCGGTACGCAAAACGTCGCGTTGGCTGCCGAATCGCTCGGCGTGCCGCTGCTCTATATTTCGACCGACTACATTTTTGACGGCACAAAGAACGGCCCCTACGATGAATGGGATACTGCGAACCCGCAGAGCATTTACGGCAAATCGAAATATGCGGGCGAGTGTTTCGTGCGTCAGCTTTGCCAGTGGCACTATATCGTGCGCATATCGTGGTTGATCGGGAAGAACGGCCCGAATTTCATCGAAACGATTTTGAAACTCGCGCGCGAACGCGATGAACTCAAAGTTGTCAGCGATCAGCACGGTTCACCGACGTTTGTCTCCGATCTCGTGCCCGAATTGATTCGGGTGTCCGAGAGCGGCGCGTTCGGCACCTATCATATCACCAATCAGGGCTACACGACGTGGTATGAATTCGCCAAGAAAGCCATTGAGCTGAAAGGCATTTCCACCAACGTGCTGCCGTGCTCGACCGAAGAATTTCCGCGCCCCGCTCCGCGTCCGCGCAACTCGCGCCTATCGCCGATGCTCTACGCGCAAGCGATCGGCAACGACATGCCGACGTGGGAAAAGGGTTTGAAAGATTATTTGAAAAGCTAAACCATAGAGAGATTCCGACTGAAATGATCAAGGACGTTATCACTAAGAAACTGCGGTTGATTCCCGACGAGCGGGGACGGCTGATGGAAATTTTACGCACGGATGATCCCGACTATTTGCCCGTCGCACAAATCTATATGACGACCAACTATCCCGGCGTCGTTAAGGCGTGGCATTTTCATAAACATCAGACTGACCAAATGACCTGCGTCAAGGGTATGGTCAAGGTGGCGCTCTACGACGCGCGCGAAGATTCGCCGACCAAAGGCGAAGTCAACGAGTTCTTCGTCGGCGAATACAACCCGATGCTGATCGTGATTCCGGCAGGCGTTTACCACGGTTGGAAGTGCGTCAGTGATCATGAGAGCGTAGTCGTCAACTGCCCCACGAAACTTTACGACTACAAAAACCCCGACGAACACCGCGCAGAATACAACGATCCGAAGATTCCGTACAACTGGGATATCGTCTATAAATAGCCTACTTGCCTACTTGAGATGTAGGCAACGTGGCGCTGGCGCAATAGTTCAACATTCTTGGTTCGATATCGGTTCGCCCACCTCATTCCCGTTTCTTCGGAAGGGAGTATAGATTGCCTGATTTGAAGACACTCAACTCCCAATCGTGGGACGACCGGCTTCTGGCACGCGCGCACACCTATCAGTTGCGCGGAAGATTTGAGTTCGCGCACAACCACATCGTGAAGCACCAACCGAAAAAGTGGCTGGATATCGGCACAGGCAACGGTTTTCTTCCGCAGGCGACGCGCGGGAAATTGAACGGTGTTTATGTCACAGGTACGGATTTCGCCGAAAACGCTCTCGAACATGCGCAAGGTCTGGACGAAAAAGTTCACAATGACATTGACAAAGACGGGCTGCCGTTCGCGAACGAGAGTTTTGATTTTGTGACCTGTTTGGAAGTGCTGGAGCATTTGGTTTTTCCGGAGCACGCGCTCGGAGAAATTTCGCGAGTGCTCGAGCCGGGCGGAAAACTTGCGTTGACCGTGCCGAACATTCAGCACGTCGAGTATCTCGGGCAGCTCGTGCGCGGCAAAGTGCCCGGCCCCGCAGCCGACATGCGCCACATGAAAGTCTTCACGCACAAATTTGTCGCGAAACTTTTCGATCAAGCGGGGATGAAAGTCATTCATCCCGGCGGTGTGGACGCATCACCCGAATGGTTCGCGAAAATCTCGCCGAAGTATTTGTGCAAAACGATCGCGGTCGTGGGGGAGAAGAGGTGAGGTTGGACAAGTTACTATGAGCCTAAGCGCAACTTTGACGCTCTTACTTGAAGAGTACCTGAAAGAGTCTGAGCAACCGTTTGCAGGGAATGTGCTTGCTGACCTCATTAGAGAAGAAGCACCGCGTGCATTTGTTGAAGTAATTGACAATAACGATCGGTACGAAGTTAAGGGAAGTGTTGGTCAAGGTAACTGGGCAAAGGTTCCGTGGATCGCAATTTTTGATAGATTTGTGACTGAAAGTGCGCAGGATGGCTACTACATCGTGTATCTCTTTCGTGAAGACTGCAGTGGAGTTTATCTCTCATTAAATCAGGGTGTCACGAGCGTTCGTCAGAAGTACAAATCCGAAGCCAAAGACGCGCTAAAGATCCGTGCCAGCGATTTTCAATCACAACTTGGAACACTTGGAACGCAACTAGTTGTTGGACCTATCGACCTTGCGGTCACTACGGGTACGTCACTTGGCGCCTTTTATGAGGCGGGATCAATTTGTGCCAAATTCTATGCAAGAGATGCGATTCCAACTGATGATATTCTTGCAGAAGATATTAGAGTGTTTCTTGACCTGTACAATGGTCTTGCTGAAAGGGAATTAATCTCACCTTTTGGTGTCTCTGATGAATTAGATGAAGCTTCCTACGAGGATGTAGAAGACCTAACGTTACTCCGGTTACATAAGCGTTATGAACGAAACAAACGATTGGCGAGTAAGGTGAAGAAGATTCATGGCTATACTTGTCAAATTTGTGGCTTCAGTTTCAGCAGGGCTTATGTAGAGATTGGAGATGAGTTTATCGAGGCGCATCACTTAATACCGCTTTCCCAACTAAAGGGTCAAAGAGTCGCGCTTGATCCACGTAAAGATTTTGCAGTACTTTGTTCGAACTGTCATAGAATGATTCACAAGACAAAATTGACAAGTGATATTGAGTCGTTTCGAGAAGAATATTTGAAAAGTGGTCAGCGACGACTCAATTTATCCTCCTAATCGTTTACCCTTCTCTTCCACAATCAAAAAATGTTGAAGCACAGTCGCAATTGATCAAGTGACTCTCGATATTGAATATGAACCACCTTCTTGTATCCGGAGGGGCCGGGTTTATCGGCTCCAACTTTGTGCGGCATATGATGAAAAAATATCCGCACCTGAAAATCACAAACCTTGACGCACTGACCTACGCGGGCAATCTGGACAACCTCAAGGACGTCGCCAATGATCCGCGCTACCGTTTCGTGCAGGGCGATATCTGCGACGAGAAAAAAGTTGCCGAAGCGATGGACGGCTGCGATGCCGTCGTGAATTTCGCTGCCGAGACGCACGTGGACCGTTCGATTCACGCGGGCGATCTGTTCGTGATGACGAACGTCAAGGGCGTGTATGTGTTGTGCGAAGAAGCGCGCCGCCGCAAAGTCGAGCGCTTCCTGCACATTTCCACCGACGAAGTCTATGGCTCGCGGCTCGAAGGCTACTTCAAAGAAACCGACAATCTTTCGCCGTCGTCGCCCTATTCATCCGCAAAAGCCGGCGGTGAACTTTTGGCGCGTTCGTATTTTGTCACCTACGGCTTGCCCGTGCTGATTACGCGCTCGTCGAACAACTTCGGCCCCTATCAATATCCCGAAAAACTCGTCCCGCTGTTCACGACGAACCTGATCGAGAACAAACCCGTGCCCGTTTATGGCGACGGCAAGCAGGTGCGCGATTGGCTGTTCGTCGAAGATCAGTGCGACGGACTCGATCTCGTGCTGCACAAAGGCGAAGTAGGCGAAATCTACAACTGCGGTTCGCACAACGAAGAATACAACATTGACGTCACGCACGCGATTCTGAAACTTCTGGGCAAAGGCGACGACTTGATCACTTACGTGCAGGACCGCCCCGGCCACGACCGCCGCTACGCCGTGGATACCGACAAAATCCAAAAACTCGGTTGGAAGAAGAATCACAACTTCATGCAAGGTCTCGAAAAGACCGTCAAATGGTATGTCGAGAACGAAGCGTGGTGGCGCGCCATCAAACAGAAGCAGGCCGACTACAAAGCCTGGATGGAGAAACAATACGGCCAAACGGCCCGTACATAATAAATAGGCCCCGGAGGTATTACTGATGCGTCTTATTGCTACGCTGCTGCTTTCTTGTCTGCTTGTTGCGACAAGCTATGCCGATCCGATTCGCCCCTATCTTGGTCTTGGTGTCAACTTGAACCAGACGAATGATCAGTACGTGAAGTGTGTCGGGAATCGTGAAAATTCAGTTTGCCGCAGCTTGCCCGATCACAGCGGTCTGGCTTTGCAGTTAGAAGGTGGAATCACCAACAGCACCTATTCCGCGTATCTCGGCTACCGCAACGGCAGCTCGAGTCTGACGGGTGATGACATGTTTGATGTGCTTGACGGGCAGCTTCATGTCAAATACGGCCTGAGTGAAATCAACAGCCAGCATTTCGTTGTCGGTGGTCGCGTGCAACCGTATCTCTCAAAGTTGCCCGAATGGCTCAGACCTGTTGTGGGACTCGGACTGACGTGGGGACACGCCACAAAGAAGACGGAGTGGACGTTGACCGAAGATACCGGCTTCAATGAGTCCTACAAGGAGGAGCTTGAGTCGGAAGACAAGTATGGCGGAATACTTGAACTGGGATTTGCAATTCGACCGAGTACTCTGCCGCTTCAGGCATTCTTGTTGTTCGAGGTGCACGCCTATAATGCGACATTCTCAGGGCAGGAAAAGATTGGATCGTTCACATTGTCGCCGACCGCTGACATGTACGAAATCCGCGAGAATGGCGTAAAAATCGGATTGAGTTACTACTTCAAGAAGTTCGCTGAGTCTGCGGACGAAGAGTAGGCCTCCGCGCCAGCACAAGACGTGCTTGACAAGCACCAAAAAACCGCAAACACTACCCCGTGTTTGCGGTTTCATTTTGTCGCGGCCCTTCATGGCCGCGTGGACATCCTGATTCCGGAGGGGAACGATGCAGATGCAACTAATCCCCACTCGGCGGCCTGCTTCTAAATTTGATGTGCCGCGATGTCGCGAGGATTGCGCAAACTCTCCTTTGCGATGACTTCCCATCTGGCCACGCGGCGACAGGTCTCATCAATCAGAGTCGCGAGCTCTTCCATGTTCTCAAACGGCTTGAGCAGATAGTCGCTTGCGCCGCGTTCGACGCACTCAATACACTTCTGAATTGTCGTGTATGCCGTCATCATGATCACCTGAACGGTGGGGCGCGCGGTCTTCACACGCTTCAGAAGCTCAAGGCCCGTCATCTGCGGCATATTAATGTCCATCAGCACGACGTGAAACTTCTCGAACTCGATGCGTTCCAGCGCCTCGACCGGATTGCTGCTTGTGACGACTTCATATCCGCGCAGCGTCAGAAAAGTCTCCAATGAAGAAAGGATCAACTCCTCATCATCCACGATCATGATTTTGTAGGCCATATTCACTCCTTATGAATTCTCGGACGGCTCGTCGAACCGTCGCAGCTTAATGTAAAATGTTGTACCTTCCCCGTCGCGGCTGCGCAGAGTCAGATCCCCGCCAAAGCGATGCAGCATGTCCGAAGAGATCGAGAGTCCCAATCCCGTGCCCTGCCCCTGCGGCTTGGTCGTGAAATAGGGTCGAAAGATCTTCTCCCGAATCGCTTCGGGAATCCCCGGCCCATTGTCGCACACGGCGATGATGACTTCCTCGTCATTGACCGCCTCCGCCGTGACTCGAATCAAAGGTTCCGCATTCTTGAGATGCGCCTTGTGCCCGGCCAGCGCGTGCACCGCATTCTGAAGCATGTTGACAAAAACCTGCGAAAGTCCCGTGGAGTGTGCGTGCACTGTGGGCAATTCATCCGGCAGCTCAACATGGACTTCGGCTATCCCGCGCGCTTCATGGCGAACCAGCAAAACCGCCTCGGAAATCACCTCTCTCAAATCCACCGCTTCAGAGTGCCCGTCGTCCTGCCGGCCAAAGGCCTTTAGCGTTCCGAGAACCGCTTCAATCCGGCGGCTGGCCATGTCCACGGCGGCGATGCACTCCGAGAATTTCTGCAAGAAAGTGTCCACCGACATGCTGCCAATCTTGCCTCCCGTGGCCAAGGCTGCTTGCGACAACAACGGGCGCACGGAATCGAACATGAACTTAAGATTTGAGGCGTTCACTCTGCTGAACGTGTTCGGATTCTGGATCTCGTGCGCGACGCCGACTGAAAGATTACCGATGGTTGCCAGTCGTTCGCGACGCGCTTCAAAGAGCACCGCGCGCTCATCTTCGGTGATGTCCCGCAGATCCACCAGCGCGTGCGAAGGACTATTCACCAGCGGCGTGATTTCTCCGGACAACAACCGCTCGGTGGCGCCGATCGTTTCTTTCACTCGAAAGCGGCTGCGTCCTGACTTCAGGCTGCGCTCGAGCTCCTTTATCAATTCCGGAAGAGGAGTCGCAGAGTCCGCCGCAATTCCTACTGCGGCGAATGCAGTCGCCAGCGGACGACCGAGAGCCTTCTTGCGAAACTCCGGATCAGGGATCTCCAATAGCTGACTCACTCGCCGATTCATCTTCCAGAGCGTGAGAGTCTGGTCAACGACCAGCAGTGCATTGGGAAGCGAATCAAACACTTCGTGCTCTCGGCGGAGAACCTGCCGCTCAAGTTTAGAGAGCTTCACGATTTGCAGGAAGCTCGTTGGAGCCGCCGCACACTCTTCGAGATCCAGAACATCATCCTGCGGCTGCATCTCAAGGGTTGGGCACGCGGCACTCAATGCACGCGATACCACCACCGTGATCGGATTCACCTGCCGCGGCGTTTTCAGCGCATCAAATATCTCTTCAAGGGAAAGTTCCTCGTCCAAGGCTTCGACCCAAAGCACCTCGGGATCGTAGTCGGCAATCATTCCAAGGGCCGCGAGCGAACTCGTGGTGACCTGGACTTCAAGTCCCGACCATTTCAGCTTCTGAATTGCCGGACGCAGAGGTACTTCGTCCCTGGCAAGCAGCAGGACCTTGCCGACCGCCTTCTTGCGCGCTGCCGTTTCAGCCGTGCCAGGCTGTGAGTCGGCTTCCAATGGGGCCGCTGTTTCTGGAGTGGTAGTGCCCTTATACATCATTGCGGAGATTCCCGCAAGGAAAGTGCCAACGGTCCTGATGGACACTTTGAGCACGGAATGCCTCCCGGTTATTCATTCTATCTCAAGTGATAATTTCATAACATATTGTTTTATATCGCTATACATGATATTGCGGGATGCGCCGCATGTCGGTGGATTTTGCCAACCCCTTGACTGCTTGGGGCATGGTCGGCTATATTGGTTCGCCTCGAAAACCCGAGGTACATTTCCTGCTCCCGACAGGGGAACTGGCACCCCGGGTTCTTCGTTACTGAGCTGAAATCGGCAACCAGCACTAACTCCTTGACTGTGAGGTATGTCGGCATGCCCCCGCGTTCCAAATCCCCCGCAAAACCCTCGCCCAAGTCCAACAAGACCGGCTCGTCCGCTGGAAAAGCCGCCAAGGGAGCTGTGCGCCCCAAACCTGCCGGGACCCCGACTAAACCCGGCAAGACAACCAAGACTAAATTGACTAAAAAGAACATCGAAGAAGCTGCACCGAAGCGTCCCCGCAAGCAAGCGGACAAGAGCGTGGATTCTGAGCCCAAGAAGACTTCCGGTCGTGCGACTGCGGCGAAAAGCACAGAAGACATAACCGAGGCGCCAAAGAAGAAGAAAACCGCGAAGCGCGCTGCAAAGGTGGTCGAGGAAACGGCCAAGCCGGCTATTGCTGCGCCGGTGATTGCCGAAGAAGACGACCTCGAAGAAGAGTCTTTTGACAGCGATGAAGTGATGTTTGATCCGGACTCGCTTGAAGATGAATATGCAGACTCAGACGGCGATGACGACGATGCCGACGATGACTCGCAGCGGCCCAAGAAGCGAAAGAAAGATTCCGCCAAGAAATCTCCACGCGGAAAGCGTCGCAGCGCCACGGAGGAATTCCTGGACGAGGACATGGAAGAGGAAGAAGTCCTGGACGAGGCGGATGACCTCGAGGATCTCGATCCGGTCTCCGGCACTCTGATTCTGGACCCGGACATGATCGGACCACCTGCTCCGGCCGCGCTCCCTGCGCGGCCCAAAAGGCTTCCTCCGCGCCAACAGACCTGTGTGGATTGCGGCCAGCAGCACAACTGGCTCTCCATCGAGCGTGTTTGCTTCAATTGTTTGAAGCGCCGGGTCGCCGCGCGCAAACGCGACGAGGATTACTCCGGTTACGGCGGTTCCGACGATTCCGGCGGAGACGACGACTACTAAGCTTGAGAGTCCTTCCTGATGAATATGAAACAGCCCGCTCAAATGAGCGGGCTGTCTGCTTGTTTCCCTTTTGTGACTACCGTCGCCGGTTTGCCATGCGGCCATGCGCCGTGCCTTGATGACACAGCAGACACCGCCGGTCCTCCGGATGTGTCGGAAGCGTCGAGTTCACCATGGTCTGGTGGCACTGCACGCAGTTATTGGTCACAATCGTTTCTCCCGACTCCGTCAAGCGGAAAATCTGCGGATCTTCAAACGTGAACACATAGGAGTGGCGCGCACCGTGCTCGATCTTCGTTGCATACTTTCCCACCATGTCGTGCGGAGTGTGGCACTCGTTGCACGTGACGTTTCGATGGCTGGAAACACGCCAGCCGTCATAGGCATCCTTCATCACGTGACAGTTCATGCAAGCCTTGGGATCGTCCTGCAGATAGGAGTAGGCCTTACTGTAGTAGGCCGTGTAAACCCCCAATGCGACAAACGCACCGGCCAGAATCACCGTTAGATTGACCAGCAGGGAGGGCTTCTTCATCTTCCCCTCCTTGGGTTACTGGGTGAGAGCGGCGACTTCGAGCTTGCCGTGTTTGGCAAGCAGCTTCGTTGCCGAAAGTTCTCCCTGACGCGCGTAGTCTATCGCGTCGCCAAGCATACGCGTGGACTCCTGCGGACTGTGGAAGCCCATCGAGTTCTCCGCCGACACGAAGTCCCAGCGAATGTGCGCCTTGCGATGGAATTTCCTCGCCTCTTCAAGCTCTTCGTCCGTCGCTCCGGCGTTCTTCGCCGCCACAATCGCGTCTATCGCCGCAATGATTGCGGCCTCACTGCGATCCATCAGGTGCCACGTGCGATCCTGTATCTCCCGAATGCGTTGCGCCATCTCGTCTTCGCTCTCGCGATGACACGTCAGACAGGCGTTCGTCATGTTCATGTAGGGCGAGCGAATCCAGTGATCCGTAATCTTGATGGATCCGTCACGCGTGTACGGCATGTGGCAATCCGCGCAGCCCACTCCTGAACGTGAATGCACTCCGCTGCTCCACAATTCGTACTCGGGATGCTGCATTTTCACAAGCTTCGCACCCGACTCCGCATGCACCCAATCGTAGAAGTCAATTGAATCATAGTAGGCTTCGATTGAGTCAATTGAAAGTCCCTTGTCCCAGGGGAAGGTCAAGTAGTTCGTTTCTTTGGGCCAATAATACTCGACATGGCACTGTGCGCAAGCGTCCGTGCGCTTCGAGTTTTGATCGTGTGCGGCGATATCTATGCCGCGCCGATTCTGCGCCTCAATATATGCCGGACGGCGAACCAACAGCTCCATAGTCTCCGCGTTGTGACAGTCGCCGCACGAAATTGAATACTTGAAACCGTGCGTCTCCACAAGCTCCTTGACCGGAGTCTTGTAGAACGTGGCCGCGCCGTTCTTCTCCATAAACAGCGGCACCTGCGGACTCTTGCACGTCATGCACGAACCCGGTTTCTTGTCCCCGAGTCGCTTGATGGCCAGCATGTCCGGCACGGCGTTCATATGTCCGCGGTCTTCGTTGTAGTCCACTCCAAATCCGTAACCCGCGAACAACCGTTTCATACGCGGATCCTTGTCAAGCTTGGATACCGCTTCCGATCCACCGTACCGCGCGTACGGGCTTGTCTCCGCAAGCTCAGACGTCTTCATCGTCTTCATGTACGCCGCATACTCGCGTGGAAAATTCGCTTTCCACTTGTCCGGATCCGGCTCGCCCCACGCAAGCTCTTGCGTTTTGATATAGGAGTAACGGGCCTCCTGCTTCTTCTCAAAAATATCGGTCAAAAGCCAAACAACCAGCAGAACGCCGATCAGGCTGATCAGGAAGAGCAGCCACGTTGCTGCTCCACCGCGTGAAAACCGTCTGTGATCCATGTTCTTCTCCTGTTATGGGATGACATAAGGTACTGATTACCTTTTCTGTATTCAACCACGCTTAAATACGACCGTCGCTCTCTTAAATTGTATAAAAACTTAATTTAGGATTAATCAGTCTAAAATTCAGAGGCATTCAATTGTTTACTATTGCACACTATTGCACTATGCGATTCTTCGCTTGACTCTCCGCTCCGAACCTCGTATATTTGAAATTCTGAGCAAAACTCTGAAACTCAACCTGCATGTCGGAAGGAGGTGAATTAGAAGATGCCCTTCGTGAAAGCACGCGAAGGTGAGCCCATGGAACGGCTCGTCCGCCGTTTCCAGAAAGCTTGCGAAAAGTCCGGAGTTCTGTCTGAAGTCCGGCGTCGGCAGTTCTATGAGAAGCCTTCCGAAATCGAAAAACGCGACGAAAGTCAGCGCCAGCGGAAGATTCGTAAAATCAGCCGCATGCTGCGCAACCGATAAGGCTCCCGACCGAATTCACCGCCCGCCAGTTCTGCTGACGGGCGGTTTTGTTTTCAGGCTTGCACCAGTGCATTCCCTTGCCTATCTTGTGGCAGGACAATATCATGCATCTTCTCGATTACCTTATCCTTTTCCTGCTGCTGGGCTTCGCGATTGGCGGACTCCGCCGAGGATTCGTGTTTGAACTCCTGATCTCTATCGGCCTGGCGGTCAGCCTTGCCCTGACTCTGATCTTTCGCGATGAACTGCAAGAACTGGCAGGACGCTTCGCCGAGCCGGGCTGGGAACTGCGCTGGGCGTCCGGGTTGCTTTTCCTGCTCTTCTTTCTGCTGATCTATCTCGTCTTTGCCTATTTCGGGCATCGCACGCATCTTTGGATTGACAAAACCAAGCTAAAATGGCCGGATCGAATTCTGGGCTTGTTCGGCGGAGTTGCCAAAGGCGCGCTGCTCGTTGCCGTGCTGGTCATGGTGATCATGTGGGCTGATCAAACCGGACATATGCGCAGCTTCCTGAACAAATCCAAATTGATTCGTCTTGGAAAGCAAGTTGCCTTTGACATCACGCATTGGGAACCTTCGGAGAAGCGAAAGTGGGTGTGATCGGCGACGATACGCTGCGCGCTCTTGAGTGGGAGCGTGTACTGGGCATTGCCGCAGGGCTGGCCGCTTCATCTCTCGGGACGGAGCGGCTTTTGTCACTCGAAATTCCCCTGCCGCGCAGTCGAGCCGAACTCACTCTGAGACGCACCCATGAAATGATACGCGTCCTGACCGAGACCAGCGGCGGTCTGCAAATGGAGGGACTCACCGACGTTCGTGAGAGTCTTTCGCGCGCGGGTGTTGAAGGCGCGAGTCTCGATCCGCTCGAATTGCGGAAAATCGCGGAAACGCTCTCCTGTATTGCTCGAGTCAGAGGACAACTGGAACCGCGACCGCAAGAGCTTCCCGAACTCTCGTCCCTTGCCGCAAGGCTGTGGGATCACGCGCGCATCGCACGACAGATCGAATCTGCCATTGACACGGATGGCGAGCTCTTTGATGACGCATCTTCCGATCTGAAGAGAATCCGCGCCGAGCGAAAACGTGAAAGCAAGCAGCTCGAAAACCGCGTCAACTCGATCATGCAGAAGTGGGCGGAGCAAGGATATCTTCAAGACAGCGTTGTCAGTTTTCGCGACGGAAAGCTCGTGCTTCCCGTCAAGGATGAAGCGAAACACCGCGTGCAGGGCGTGATGATTGATACGAGCGCGTCCGGGGCTACCGTTTTTCTGGAACCGGTCGAAACTCTGCCGCTTTCCAACAGGCTTCGTCAGCTCGAACTCGAAGAAAAGCGTGAGATTCACAAGATTCTCTTGAAACTTACGGCGCTGGTCCATGAGCATCTTGAGGAAATCGTGCTCTCTCTGGAAATCATGGCGGAGCTCGATGAACTTTACGCACGGACGCGGCTCGCTCTGCGTTGGGAAGCCGTTTCGCCTGAGTTAAATGACTCACGCGTCGTTCGCCTGTGGCGCGCGCGGCATCCGCTGCTGATTGAACGCGTGCGTGAAGGCAAACTCAAAGAAGTCGTTCCGCTCACCGTCGAAATTGTCCCGCCGGTCCGAACGGTCGTCATCTCCGGTCCAAACGCCGGCGGCAAAACCGTTGCCTTGAAAACCGTCGGACTCTTAAGTCTTATGGCAGGAGCAGGATTCTTCATTCCCGCCGCCTCAGGCAGTATGCTCCCGCACTTCGCGACGGTGTGGGCGGACATCGGCGACGCGCAATCCATTGAAGGCGATCTCTCCACCTTTACGGGACACGTTGCGCGACTTCGCAACATGACTGAAGACGATGCGACTCCCAAACTCTTGCTCGTGGATGAAATCGGATCTTCCACGGATCCCGCAATCGGAGCCGCGCTTGCGCAGGCCACGCTGCTCGAGTGGACCATGCAAAATGCTGTGAGCCTCGTCACCACTCACCACGGCGCGCTCAAGGCGTTCGCGCACGACGCGGAAGGCATGGTGAACGGTTCGATGGCGTTCGATGAGGAAAGTCTCACTCCGACTTATCATTTTCGCGCCGGGCTGCCCGGCTCAAGTTATGCACTTGAAATCGCACAGCGCGTCGGCTTTCCGGATCGAGTTCTGAAACACGCGCGCGGCTATCTCGATCGCGGGGCGCTGGGACTCGAAGAACTCGTCGGCGAGCTCTCGCGAAAAATCGAAGAGTATGAACGACTGCGCCGCGAAAGCGATCTCAAGATGACGCAGTACGAAGGATTGGCCAAACTCTACGAACAGCGCACCGAAGAGCTCAAGAAGACCAAGGCGCTCGCCCGCAAACAGGCGATTGAAGAAGCTGAAGAGCTGGTTGAACAGTCCCGCCGCGAGATTGAGAACCTCGTTCGCGAAATCAAAGAGAAGCAGGCCGAAAAAGCGGCCGTGACTTCAGCTCGCGAAAAGCTGCGCGAATTGCGTGACCGTGTGAACACAGAAAAAACCAAAACCGCGAAAGAGCTCAAAGAACCTCGCGCCGAGAAGAAACCTGCTCGAAAAATTGAGCTGGGTGCCAGAGTCGCCGTGGAAGGAGTCGAAGGCGAGGGAGTGATTACCGCGCTCCAAAAAGGCGGCAAGCGCATCGAAGTGGAGATGAACGGCATGCGGCTGTGGTTCGATGCCAACCGCCTGCTCGAGCCGACTCCAGTGTCGAAGAAGCCGAAAGCCGCCGAGGTTCATGTCAAAGTCAAAATGTCCAATGACCGCATCACCGGACAGCTTGATCTGCGCGGCATGCTCGGGGACGAAGCCATTCCCGTGGTGGACCGCTATCTTGCCACCGCCGCCGAGCAGGGCTATCCCTCGGTGAAGATCGTGCACGGCAAAGGCACCGGCGCGCTCCGCGTGCGGGTCCGCGAGTTTCTCGGAACACACCCGCTGGTCAAAGAGATGTACGATGGCGGAGCAAATCAAGACGATTTTGGAAGTACGATCGTGGAATTGTTCTAATCGGCATCAGAGTTCGTAGAAAACAAAACGGGCGGCCCATTCGGGCCGCCCGTTTCACTTGCAAACAAATTCCTTACTTCAGATACAGCAGCTTCGTGCTCTGCATGTTCGCGCCGGACTGAGCGCGCAGGAAATAGAGACCTGCGGCGCCTTCGGGCTGCCACTGGAAGCGGACATTGCCCGGCGTAAGGTTCGTCAGCGTACGGCCATACACTTCGCGGCCCAGGACGTCCGTAATCGTCACTTGGATCTCTCTCGCGCTGCCCACCGCAAGCTCGATGTTCGTCACGCCGTTGAACGGATTCGGATAGCTCGACAGGAGCTTAAAGTTCTCGGCAAGCAGATCAGGCGAGTCCCCGGCTGCCGATCCTGCGATGACATCCGCGGGATAGCGCAACGTGAGCTGATAGCCGTCCGAGTAGGGAGACGAATTGTCAAACTGTGTGATGATGCCGCGCGCCGTGAACGTGGTGGACGGCTGCGGAGCCGTTCCTGCCTGGCTGTCGCCGTCAATGCGAACCGTCATGGTGCCGTTGCCGTCGGTTACGGTGATGTTCGCGTTCTGTCCCGCACCTGTGGGCCACGGATCGCCGCCGACAATCGTCAGGTTCCGCACTTCCGCGAGCATGCCTTCAAACGCTTCGAACGCCGAGGTCGTCGTCAGCACGAGCGGCGTAACTTCTCCGCCTTCTTCCAAAATCTCCACGTGAAACGAGCAGTTGCCCGCGCCGGAAGAGACAATCTCCGTCAAACCGTTGAATTGGCCAACCCAACCCGAAACTTCCACGCAATCGCCTTCCATGATCCCAGTCGGAACCGTACCGCGGAACACGTTGCAGCCCGCGTTGTCATCTTGGAAATAGAAGCTCGACTCGGTCAGGCTGTCCAGCGTGTAGTTGTCCACGTTCACAATTCCGCGCACAACCACAAACGTGCCGATCAGAGCGGGCACGCCGTCGCTGTCGTTCTCGCGAATCTCTTCCAAAGTCGCATCCACAGGCTCGCACGGCACACCATCGTTTGCCTCACCCGGAGTCAAAATATCCGACTGCGACCAATCGGCGCCGTTGTTGTCCGTGTCCGTGTGATCAGGAATTCGCGACAAGGCATAATTGATTCCTTGTGATGGGAACGGATCCGGAGCATTCGAGCCGCCTTCACCGTTGCAAATGTGACCCGATGCGCAATTGCCGTAGCACACATGATCAATCAGCGTGCCGCCGCTGTTGCGCAACTCCAGTCCGTCGCAGTCTTCGCCGGTCGAAGACCCCGCGTTCTGCAGATCGTGCGGAAGAATCTGATCCACATTCTGCACCGCAGCGCCGCCTACGACAAAGTAGCCATCCGACGGAATGCTGCCGGACAGCGTGTAGGTCGCATAGGCCGTGCCGCCGTTGCCATTGATGCCGACGAGAGTCCAACCCGTCAGATCGGTGCCCGCCGGACCGTAAATTTCGGTGTACATGATCGAAGTGTCGTCGGTTCCCTGCGTGTCATACAGGAACTCATTCAGCATGACCTGCCCGAACGCCGTCGTGGCCATCAGGCATAGAAGAACAAACAGTCGCAAACGCATTGTCCAGACTCCCGGCATTTATTATTGTTGAAAGATGATTTAACTGCGATCCACAAACTGCCAGCGCCCGTCCAATTTGGGGCTCAGCGGCGAGTGGGACTTAATGAATTCAATGATGGCTTCGCGCATGTAGATGCCGGTTTCCACCGCGGCCTGACTGCGCAGAGCGGCAAGCTTCTCCATGCCGGAATTGCCTTCCAGCAGATAGTCCGTCGTCACAAGCTTGTAGTTCGCTTCCGGATCGTACGGCTTGCCGCCGATCTCAAGCGACACCACGCGGTCACCGCGTTCGCGTGACCGATCAATCTTCACGCGCATTCCCGCGACATAGAGTCCGCTGCCGCCGTAGGCGACTTTCTCTTCAAGCAAATCCCTAATGAATGCGCCGGTGACGTTCACCGCGCCAAGCGTGTTGTCGAACGGAAGCACGTTAAACACATCTTGCGGCGTGATGTTGCCGCCGGGCAAGTCCGTGCGCACGCCGCCCTTGTTGGTCAACGCAATGTCGCCCTTGAGCCGCCAGAGCATCGCATCGCACACCAGATTTCCCATGGCCGACTCGCCTTCTCCGATACGCGTGATCGGCTGTTCTGCTTCGCCGATTTTGTCATTGAAGCCGACTTCAACACGCGCGACCACCGTGTCAATGCACTCGGCGATTTCGCGATCGCGCGGAAACTGATCCGAGAAGAGCGTGATCAACGTGCTCTCATCGGCGAAATTCTTCCAGCGAATCAACTGCCCGCTCTCCGCGTCAAACTCAAACTCCACGCACATCAAGTTCGTGCCGCGACCATAGCCCTGAAAACACGGCGTGTGCGTCACCGGATCCACCCATGGTTCCGTGTAGCCCACGTGAATATCTCCGGCAAACAGCACATCAATTCCCGGAACGCGGCGCGCCAGCTCGAAGGCGTTGCGTGTGTAATCCGTTTTCCAGCCTTCCGCGGCTTTCTTCTCGAGATCATCCCATGCGTCCCAGCGGTCATACGGCAACCCAAGATGACACGCGGCGACGATGATATTGCAGCCCATGCTTTGCAGCGTGTCGCGATATGCCGCAAGCGTCGTGACTTCCGGAGCAAAATAGAGATTCTTGACATTGTCTTCGAAACTCGCACGCTCCGTGCCGCTGGTCGTGATGCCGATCACTCCGACTTTTACGCCGCCGAACTCCCTGATGATGTACGGCTGAACGAAATGCGTGGTGTCGCTATTCGCAGTGTCGTAGATGTTGGACGAAATCACCGGGAAGGTCGCCTGCTGAATCAAATTCTCCGTGATCCCGCGGCCCAGATCAAACTCGTGATTCCCCGGTACCCACGCGTCGTACTTCACTTCGTTCATGTAACGAACGACCGCCGTGCCTTCACTCTTTGTGCCAACCAGAGTGCCCTGAAAAATATCGCCCGTGTCAATCAGCAGAAAGCCCTTGCCCTGCTGTGCCGCATAGGCGCGCATGCGCGTCACCAATGTCGCGAGCGACGCTCCTCCGCCCAGCGCCGGCGGAAACTCGGGATTCATGAAGGTCGCGTCCGACGAATCCACGCCGCCGTGCACGTCATTCGTGTTGCAAATCACAACCGAAAAAGTCTCTGTGGCGAAAACATTCGCGGAGAGAATGAGAAGGAGGAGAAGTGTAAGTCTAAGCATTGCCGAAAAGTGATTTGAAGTTCCTTTTTAGCCTTCGCACGAGCCGGTGCAACTTTGTGCGGCCACCAACAAAGTCCGGAGCATGGTCGCCCCATATTGCCGCGCCAAACTCGGCGTAGGCGCGATCTCCGTAGTCAAGATCAAATCTCGATCTTGCGCGGGTTGCTTGTTCATCGTGCAAACGATACTCAAGCAGATTGTCCGGCAGATTCGTGAATCCGAGTCCTTTGACAAGAGCCTTCAACCACAGCGCGAGATCCTCGGCGTTTACATAGCTCTCGTCGTAACCGCCGATCTGCCTGATCTTCTCGGTTCTGAACATCACAGTAGGATTGATGATTGGATTGTGAATCCTGAACCGATCTCGAATCTCGCTGTGAGTTTGCGGCCAGCTTTTCTCGAAACCAACGTGTTTTCCGGACGGATCAATGTACTCAAAGAAGGAGCCCAGAATATCGCAGTCGGGATGTGATTCCAGGTAGGAAAGCTGCACCTCGATACGATTGATCTTCATGCGGTCGTCAGCATCCATCCGCGCGAAATACGGCGTGTCGGTCCGCTCCAGCAACAAGTTTGCGGTTCGAGTGATGCCCAAGTTGACCGGATTGACTGAGTACTCCAGTCGAGAATCCCGCACTGCTCCAAGAATCGCCTCACACGCAGCGTTCGGGCCATCCACAATTGCGAGCAGCTTGAAGTCAGTGTACGATTGACTCAAGATGGATTTCAAACACTCCGCCAAGTACGCTTCCGCGTTGTAAATCGGAAGCCCGACGGTCACCAACGGGGCCAAGTGACTAAAGACTCCAGCTCAGCTCGATCATGCCGCGAAACAAAGCCGTCTCGACGCGGTCGCGATCGCTGCGGTCCGTTTCGCCGTACAACGACTGCGGAAAGAGATCATCAGATGCGTAGTTCAGTTCGCCAAACTCCAATCCGAAATCCGCGCGCATGTTGCGTAGAATGAAACCAACTCCCGCGGTGAACAACGTCGTGGCGCGATCCTTGTCGGAAGGAGAGGTTGCGTACACAATTCCAAAGCGCGCCGGAGTGCCGGGCACAATCTGCTGCTCCGCACCGGCGCGCAGCTCGATCACGTCGTCCAATCCATCCGCCACTTCGCTATAGGTGTGCACTTCAGCTTCACCATAGATCATCGGACGGAACTCATTCCGCGGACGATACTGCACACCCGCGGCAATGTGTGACGGATACTGCACCGTGGACGTTCCCGAATAGCGCGACGCCGAGTCCCCAATGAACTGCGTCGTCTGATAGTCATACTTCATTTCGCCCGTGGGCAACAGCGCGCGCAAGCCCACTCTCACGCGTTCCGAAAGGTCACAAGTCGCGCCAAGATTAAACTCGGCAGGCGTTCCGCGCGGCGAAAACTCCGAAGTGAAAACTTGATCCGTCGAATCCTCGCTGGCAAAGTACACGCCGTTCCTGTAGTCCCAATCTCCCGTCAGGAAAGACAGACCGAAGCCCAGTGCAAATTGGTCGTGCGCTCCGGCCGCACCCAAAGAAAGCGTGCGCAAATCGCCGCCCGATTCCAAAATGTTCTTGCCCAGAATCTTGTCCTGAACACCGCCCGATGAAAAACGATTGCGCACTTCTTCGTGATACGTGTAGTCGAACTGATACGCCGAATAACTTCCCGCGGAAAATACGAGCGCATCAAGTTTGTCCTGATCCACACGATACGAAACTCCGCCTTCTATCTGCGAATACACATGATCATTCAACGCGTAGTTGTTGTATCCGAGGACGCCGTCAAACGCGTCGTAGAACGGATAGGAGCGCGTCTCTTTCACGCGCGTCAGGTCCACCGAAGCGCCGAGCGTCCAGCGCGAGTCCTGAAACGCAAGCGTCGCCGGATTGCCCATCAACGCGGCGGAGCCTTCCTGGGACGTCACAAACGTGTGTCCCAGTCCCAATGATCTTGCGGAAAATGCGCCCGGGCGCGATCCAACGGACGAATTCGGCTCGGTCACCTGCGCAAAAACGGAGGCGCACCACAGCAATGCAACAGAGATGTGCAGTAGCTTCATAGTTAGCGAATGGTAAGGAAATAGAGTTACGGAATCGTGAGGGAATCGGATGCAGTCAGGGCAGGTTCCGGAGGACGGAACCCGATGTTGTAGAGCATGCCTTCGGAAGTGGTCAATACGGGCTCTATGGTCAGCGTGGCGTGTTCGGCGCCGTCCGTTCCGCAAAGCGATTCCGGACAGTGATCGCCAAGAATCACAATGCTGCCTTCAGAAAGATCAAGCGTGCGAAGATCATCAGGAAGCGGCGCTACGTCCCGTCCCAACAGATAACGGGCAAGCGACGCATTGTCCGCGTAAAGAAGCTGTGCATCGGAATGGCGAAGCGTCTGCACAAGCGCAGATGATTGCCAGTCAAATCCGCGCAGACCGGAACCAGCATCGTTGTGGTGCATCGTCGCGGTGACCGTTTGCCAGAGCGGCGCGACCAAAAGCAATGCGCTGGCCGAAGCAAGCACTCTCGCTCCGTGCCCGTTCCACAGTGCGCTGATTGAGTTCTGATCTTTTAAGCTGTCCAGTCCCAGAGCGGGCCAGATGATCAGCCCCAAGAGCATCGGCGCAAACGTCGCGGAGGCCGGAATACACAGCAGATGCGCAAGCCACACGAAACTCATCAGCACAAGCACCTGCAACTCGCGACGCTTCAATGCCGGACCGATTCCCGCGGGACCACGTGTAGAGAGATAGACCAGAAGCAAACTTGCAAGAACGACCAGCGTCAAGCCAAACCTGAGCCACCACGGCCATGCGGCGAACATTGTCCACGACGTCAGTTGCGAAAGCGCTTCCGAAGACGCAGTCAGATCAAACAGAGCAGGACGGGTCGGATTCTGAAGCAGAACGAAGAGCTGCGGCAAGATCGCTGCCGCGCTGAAGAAAATGACTCCGGAAGTCCGGCGCGCAAGATTTCCCCGGCCATTGAAGAGTATTGCCAGAATTGCCCCGATGGCCAGTGAAACCGCCGGCGTCCAGAGAAGAGCGGCAATTGCAAAACAGACTGCAGTTCCAAGATAGGGTGCGACGCCTTCGCTGTAAAGAAATCGCGCCAGCGCAAGCATGCCCAAATGCAACAGCAGCAGCGCCGTCGGAACGGGCGAGAGTGTGAACGGATCGCTCAGGAGCACGAGCCCCGTGGCATAGGCCACTCCTGCGCCGAAGACCACCGCGCGCGAGCGCACATGACGCAGCAGAAAGCGCGTGGCCGCATAGACCACCAGCGCAATCATCAACGCTTGCCAGATGCGCGCGGCAAACTCAATTTCGAATCCGGTTCGGGGAAAGAGCGAAAGCAAGAGCGGCCAAAGCGGTCCGCCGGGAAAGGGAGCACTCAGAAGATCAAGCGCCCGGTCTGCGGTGAAGTTCCGAGCCAACTCCAGAAATGGAAACTGCTCGCGCAACACACCAAGTCCCCAGGTCTGCGTCGCGAAAAGTATCGCAAGCCCTGACATCAGGGCCAGACCCAGTGGAAGGTAGCGATCCGCCGCGGGGCGAAACACCGGATGAGACGTCATTCCGTGGCAGCAGCTCCCAGCAAGTCTTCTATCTTCGACGTCACAGCAGAATCTGTTGGCTCAACTTTGGTATCAAACCGCGCGGCGATGTTGCCGTCGCGATCCAGCAGGAACTTGTTGAAGTTCCATGTAATCTCACCTGCGGGATCGCTGTGTTCGGTCAGATACTTGTAGAGCGGATGCATGTCGTTGCCCTTGACGGAAATCTTGCTCATCAACGGAAACGTCACGCCGTAGGTCGTCGTGCAAAACTCGCGAATCTCTTCGTTCGAGCCCGGTTCCTGCTCCTTGAAATTGTTGGCAGGAAAGGCCACCACGGTGAAGCCGCGGTCTTTGTATCTCGCGTAAAGCTTCTCCAGACCTTCATACTGCGGAGTGAATCCGCACTTGCTGGCTGTGTTGACGACCATCACCACATTGCCTTTGAACGCCTCAAGCGAGGTCGTGTCGCCGGAATTCGTCTGAAAAGGAATAGAGGTCATGTCGGAAGCAAACATACTAAGCGGCATCAAGAATAAAATCAGCGAGGCAAGTATTCCCATCTCCCTTACACCTTCAACCCCTTGGCTTTATCTTCGTAGCCGCCGCGGCCCATGAGGCCGTAGGTCAACACTTTGCCGAGTTCGACGCCGGGCTGGTCGTAGGGATTGATGCGGTAGAGCGATCCAGCGAGCGACGTGACGATTTCCCAAAGCATAAAAAACTCGCCGACAGCGTGCGCATCAATCTCCGGGAACGTGATGGTCATTGAAGGACGACCGCGCTGTGCCAGAGCTTCGCGCGTCGCGGCAAACTCGGCGGCGATGAGTTTGTTCATCGTCTGACCGCCCAGATAGCCGAGTGAAGAAACCTGCGTGTAGAGTTCGGGCAGTTTCATGCGCTTGCCGAACTTCTTGCATTCCAAAAACAGGAAAACTTTGTCGTACGGACCTTCGATGTAGAGCTGCACCTGCGAGTGCTGATCGGTCGCACCGAGAGCCTTGAGCGGCGTCGGACCGACGTTCACCACGCGGCCTTCGTTGTCCATCTCCTTGCCCAGCGATTCGGCCCAGATCTGACGGAACCAATCCGCCATGCCATAGAGTCCGTTCGCATAGGCCATCATCACGTGCATCTTCTTGTGCTGTGTGCTGTCGAAGAGATAGAGCAGCGCCGCCATTTGCGCGGCGGGGTTCTTCTGCACGTCGCCGTCCAGACAGCGGTCACGCATCTCCGCCGCTCCGGCCAGCATCGCATCCACATCAAAGCCCAGCATGTACGATGGAAACAAGCCCACTGGAGTCAACACCGAAAATCTGCCGCCGACACCGGGATGCAGTGGAAGTGTCTGCAAGCCTTCGTTATTGCACAGCTTTCGCAAATCGCCGCTCGTGGGATCCGTCGTGCATACGACGTTCTTCTTCCACTCCGCACCCACGCGCTTTTGCAATTGATCGAAGATCAACAAAGTGGCTGCGGCGGTTTCCGCCGTCGAACCGCTCTTCGAAATGATATTGTAAACCGTCTTTTCCGGCTTGCACGCGGAGAACAGCGCGTCGGCTTGCACGGGATCCACATTGTCCAGCACAAAGAAGCGCGGGCGTCCTTTGCGCTTGGCCGAGGAGAGCATGTTGTGCAGCGGATGAGCCAGCGCGCCAAAAATCGCGTTGGGTCCCAGAGCACTCCCGCCGATTCCGGACAGAAAAAGATTCTCGTAGCCTTCAAACTTCCCCGCCATTTCCCGGCAAGCATCGCGCATCTTTTGATCGCCCGGCAGGTCCAGATAGGGAAGCTTGCCCGCTTCGCGCTCATGTTTCACCTGTTCCAAGGCGCGAGACGTCCGCTCAAGAGTCGGCTTCAACATCTCATTCGAGATACCGTGACCGGCCAGCTTCTTGGAATACGCATTACTGAAGTTCAGGGACAGAGACATACCGCGATGGCCCTCCGACGGCCAAATCGAGAAAAATCAGTTCTACAGGACCATAATTATAGCGAATTTTATGCTGGACTTCAAGGCACTCCGAAAGTCTGCTCCTTCTGTCCGGCCCAAGCATTGGGTCAAACGCGGTGCGGCTTTTGCACTATCGCCAAGAATACTCGACTACGAGCCCATTGTCCAATAAACATTGTGTTTAGGAGCTGATTTCTGCTTGACAAGCTGGAAAAAGATACCTATACTCGAAGGTCAATCGAAATTGAGAGCTTCCCAGCGAAAATTCGCTAATCTTTTCTCCGTTCGATGTAGCCTCTTGAATCTGCGGACTCTTTCCTTTTCTCGGGGGTGTCCCTTTGAGGCGTGCATGGTTCGGAGGGGTGGTTAGCGAATTTTTCTTGTATAGCGCGAGTGCTATGGCATCCATGTCCACTAAGAAAATTAAAACCATAATCTTAGCTTGTCTTGCCGTCCTGGCCTGGCAAGGCTTCTCGTGGGCGCAAAAGCAAGACCTTACGGCTTGTGCTGCTGCGACTCAGAAGTCCGCGCCCGGGCTGAAAGTGCTGGAATCTCGCGCGGACCGGATTATTCTCCAGTGGACGGCTTCTCCTCTCGAAATCGTCCGGGATCCTGAGTCAGATGCCGTAACTGAAGTCCGTATGGGCTCTCTGGAAATGAACTACACTCCAGGGGTCATCGGTCTGCCGCAGGCTGCCGAGGTCTTTGAGGCCCTGCCCGGAAATGTTACTGTCTCTCTGATAGAATCCGAGTTTCAATCGCTCGATCTCGGGAGCTGCCTCCCTTCGCCCGAGGACTTCATCCTGGATGCCCGCTCGGGGTCATCGGAGGAGGAGTTGAGTGCCTTTTCCCCCACGGCTCGACTGTCCGTGCCCGAGCGTCGCCGCCTGACCGAAAAGGTGGCAGAAACCCGGCCCCGGCAAGTTGCTGATGTCCACGAAGCAGGTATTTTCCGCGGGCATCGGTTGATGTCTTTGCTACTAAGCCCAGTGCAAGTCAATACAGAAACTGGACTTGGAAGAGTTCTCACTCGCGCCACCGTACAGGTCTTGCTGCCTAATTCGCAAAACAACGAAACAAGACTCCCTGACAGCTACAAAGAGCACGAAACCCTGCGCGGCATGCTCGGAAAACTCGCAGATACGGCTCTCCCGACGCGAGCCCGTGAAGACCGCGAGCCGAGGGAAGGCCGTGAACTGGACGACGACTTCCCGGTGTTTAACGTCAATCGCTGGCGAATCTATGTTCAGGAAAGCGCCATCGTCAAACTCACCGGAGAGTACCTTCGGACGATGGGTGTTCCTGTCGGAGACATCACGCCGTGGGACTTGCACATCTGGAACAAGGGTCACGAAATTCCCATCGTGGTCGAAGGCCAGGAAGATGGACACTTCGATGACTTCGACTACATCCTCTTCTTTGGCGAACGCAACGATCGAACGTTTGTGGACCGCATTCCGTCCCTCTGGCAGGATCCCTACTCCCTGCAGAACTGCTATCAGCTTTTCTGGGGAGACGGCAGAGCAGGAATGCGCATGGGAGAAATTTCCGGGACTTGGCGATCTGCCGACGGAGTGGTCCTCACGCGCAGTGTTCGGTCCAAACTGCACTTTGAACGAGATCGCTACTTCGACCGGCTGAGTGATGTCTCAGACGTACTCGGTGCCGACATCTATGACGTTGCCCCCGTGGATCTGATCTACGACAACTGGTTCTGGGGTGAGCGCATTGATGCCTTGACATCCCGTGATTTTGAAGCCTATCTGCCTTTCCCCAACCAGAATGCGCCGTTCAGCTTCGAACCGGTCGTGGTGCGCGCGTGCCTGACCGGCTTCAGCTCCAGTATTCAGGGCAATCACTATGTCACAGTGTCTCTCAACGGTTTGACCGACAACGGACTCTCCGCGGGAAGGCAATACGCGGGCGATCCGGTGCCGGCGTGGACAGGTCAGTCTCCGGTGATTTTCGAAACGAACCAAACCGACAACGTCGAGAACATTCTCACCTCCGATCTGATCAACGGCAACAACTTGATTACCGTGACCGTGCCCGGAAATGAGATCTCAGGCAATGGCGACAAAGTACTCGCCAACTGGTTCGAAGTCGAATATGAGCGCGACTTGCGCGCACGGGCCGATGAGTTCCGCTTCGACTACACTCTTTCGGTCAATGACACCGTTTTCCCCGGCGACTCCATCGGCTATGACATTCGCGGGTTCTCGTCACCTGACATCCAGGTCTGGAAACTCGGGCACAGCCGACTGGTGAATCTGGAAACTCGACGCGTGACCCCTGCGGACGAATCCGCAAGCTGGGCCGTGCGCTTTCCCTATGTCTATGACGGCCCGCAGGACGTGCTGGTGTTCGGCGAATCCAGCATCCGTCAGCCATTCCTGATGGTCCCCGACTCCATTCAAATTGACTTGCGCAATCAACCCGGCGCTGAATACGTGCTGGTGGTGTATGACCCGTACTATGCGGACAGTTCGATCCACATTCTGGACAGCCTGCGCAGACTGAACTTCAATAACTCGGTCCTGACCGTGCCGCTCTCCGAGGTGTACGAACAGTTCTCCGGCGGGCTGATCACACCGTATGCCGTCCGTGACTTCATGGTTTATGCCTACGATCACTGGGCAGTGCGACCCACGCATCTTTGTCTGGTGGGTGACGCCGTAGTTGTGCAAAGAGAGAACAGCGTTCCCGGAAATCAGATCCCTACTTTTGGAGTTCCAACCTATCAGTACGGAACCTCAACCACCGACTATCTGTTCGGTTGCGTGTCCGGACCGCATTGGGATATCATTCCCGACATCGCCGTAGGACGAATCTCGTGCAGAACACCGCAGGAGCTTGGCACCTACGTCCAAAAGATTCTGCTCTACGAGTCGCAGCCAGACTACGAAAATCTCACCGCCAGCAATGTGCTGATGGTCGCGGATTACTACGATTCCGATTTGAAATTGGATTTTGTGTCGGGATTTTCCGAGCAATCTGTCCGCCAAATGGTGGACAACTCGACGGTCAATCTGTCACGCGTTTATTTGGACAGCATTCCCTCCGGCCAGGGACCCATCGCCCTGCGCGATGCCATCCGCGATGGATGCGTCGCGGTCAACTACAATGGACACGGCGGCGGCGGTGTGTGGTCGGGAAGCTCGCTGATTAATGTCGGCGGCGTCCGGCTGCTCAACAATCGCGAGTCCTTCCCCTTCATCACGAATTTCACTTGCTACGTGGGCGCCTTCGACGACCGAAGTCAGGCCGCTGTGCTCGGTGAAGCGTTCATCTTCGCGCGCAACAACAATAACGACATCGTCGGCGCCATCGGCGTGTACAGCTCTTCCGGCGTTGGGTGGGCTATTGCCGGGGCTTCCATGCAGCGGCGGCTCTACGACTTCATGCTGACGCAGCCAGCGAAAACGCTCGGCGAAGTTGCGATGCTCAATAAGGGGCGCTGGTGGAGCAGCCTGAACATCTCCATGGGCTGGAACTCGAGCATGAGCATGATGATGATGATGAACCTGCTCGGAGATCCCGGCGTGGAGCTCAAGATTCCGCAACAGGAATTCCAACCGCGCATCTTCGGTGAATCCAACGTCGTCAGTCCGCATGACACCGCCGGAGCGGAATCTCTGCGCGTCGTGATGACCATTCCCTGGCCACAGGACGGCTCCACGGAAACCTACACCTACGTCCTGCCCTACAACGGCGAACTCTTTCCTCCGACACCGCAAGGCAGAACGCAGCGCTTCACCAAACACGCGCCAGCGTCCACGGTGGATCAGTTCGACGTGCAGTTCTTCAATACGCAGACGTGCACAACAGACGCTGTGCCGCTCAATCGCCTGATCAGCCGCGAAGGCGACGTGGTCGTGTATATCACCAATCCGGTGTTGAAGCGCAACGCGGTCGGGCATTTTCCGATCTATCTTGTGGACAGCCTTGAAGCTGTGCAGATCACCGACATTGAAGCCGTGCCGGATTCCGTTGCGTTCAGCGGCGAAGCGTTCCGCGTGCAGGCTCAGATTCTCCACGAAGACGACATTCAGAGTGTGCGTTTCCGCGGCCTTTATACTCCGCCGCAGGGCCCTGTCCGCCTCGATACGATGTCCATGAATGAAACCGCGCCTAATATCTATACCACGGTGCGTGATATTGGACCGTACGAATTCAATGGCGCCACCTATCGCGTGAAGTTCTTTGTAACGCCGGTTGGACAGGAGGAATACGAGTCCGGATACTTCGATCTGCCGCTTGAACGCACGCCCGACTTGAGCATCACGTTCAATCTCTCGACCGGCCCGCGCGAACGCGGCGGAAATCGTCCCTACTACTATCAGCCTTTCACCGTGCAGCGCACCGGCAGCACAATCCCGCTTGACAACGTCGTCATTCGACTGACTGCAACACAGGATACCACGATCATCGAAGGCGGCGACACCACGGTGGTTATGCTCGATTCGTTCACGGTGGATCATGCGCTGCCGGACCTTGCCTTCGGAGAATTCGAGCGCGAAGCGTGGATTCCCACCGAGTTCCGGCCCGGCAAGTGGAACGTGGTCGTCACGATGGATCCGGACAACCTCATCCGCGAAACACGCGAAACGAACAACAAACGATCGTTTTCCCTGACGATTCCGTCCTACTATCCTGTGGCGCGACCTGTGGGAACCTACCTGCCGAGGCCCATGACCGTCACGCCGCATAAGTACTGGTCCATCGCCGCGCGGGATACCCTGCAAGTGCGGGTGCCGCCCGGCGTCCTGCCGCGGGACAGCGCCGCGATCGGTTACAAACAGCCCACCGGCCTCTCCCAAGCTCAGCTCAACGAGCTTGCGCAAATCGGACTATATCGCCCGTTCACGCAGAGTTCGCACGGCGTTTTTTCCGCGCTGTTCGATGACTCGCTTGGAACACTTGGACCGGAGTTTCACGCGACCGTCACACTGGATATCCAGGGCCGCGACACGCTGCGCAGCCGCGTGCCGACCAACACCTATGCGATCTATGCCCGCGATCCTGTTTTGAATCAATGGGTGCGCTCGCGCAACACGCTCGTCAGCAGAGTCCCCGTGGACACCACGGTCTTTTCCAACCCGAGCAATCCGACGTTGGATTCCATCGTCACCTGGCAATTGCGCGTGACCGGAGAAGTCCCCACCTTGGGAGAGCTTGCGATCTTCCGCGTGGAGGATGTCACCGGACCGCAGATTGAAGTGAGCATCGGTGGGCTAAGCTATACGCAGGGCGCGATTGTCCCCGCCAATCCGCAGATCTTCGTGACCTACCGCGATGTCGCGGGGGTCATGCGCAATGACACGTCTTTTTACTTGAGTCTCGACGGGGATACCGTGTCTCCAAGTCTGATTGCCTGGAATGATTCCGTGCTTACCGCCGGAAGTTTCACGGCCATGACTGAACCTGATCTTGAACCCGGGAATCATGTGCTGCACGTCGCGGCGAAAGACAACCACGGCAACGTGTCGGAGTATGACGCCGAATTCGACGTGCGCAAGGACTTTGGATTCGAGTGGGCGATCAACTATCCGAATCCCTTCGAAAAGAATACCACCATCGCCTTCGTGCTCACCGGAGTCACAAACGACTTCACCGAAGCAAAAATCTACACGGTGTCCGGCAGGTTGATCAAAACCCTGCGGGAACGCGAGCGCGCCACGGTGAACTACCGAACGCTGCAATGGGATGGTCGCGATGAAGACGGCGAAGAAGTCGCCAACGGTGTGTACTTCGCCCGCATTGTCGCCAAGAACGGTGACGATGAAATCGAAACCACCGTCAAGCTGGCAAAGGTGCGCCGATGAAAAAGATACTGCTGCACCTGCTCATTCTCTGCATGGCTGTGCCTGCCTCCGCGGCCAAGTACGCCGGAGAGTTTCTCGAGCTTGGAGTCGGCGCGCGCGGCATTGCCATGGGCGGTGCCATGGCCGCGCACACCTATGATGGCGCGAGCTTCTACTGGAATCCCGCAGGAATGGGCTTCGTCTCGGGAATTCAGGCGACCGGAATGTATGCCGATCTGTGGGACGGACTCGCGAACTTCTCGTCCACCGGCATCACCTTGCCTGTGACCGGATCCGTGTTTGCCATCAATTACGTTCGTCTGGGCGTTCCCGATATTGAGCAGCATCCCGATTACAACGCGGTCGTCGCGGATATACTGAGACGCGCACCCGCGCTGCGCTATGTGGTCGTCAACGGCGACACGACGTATATCAACTCCGTGCAGGAATATCTGCTGGCAACCGGCGCGGCGCCTGATGGATTCTTCAGCGACTCGGAGTCTTCGCTGTATTTCACATTCGCCAAATACAACCAGTTTACGATTGACTGGGGCTGGTCGTATTTCACCATGCCCGTCGAGTTGCCCGTGGGCGTGAATCTGAAGTTGATCAATCAGAAACTTGGCGACGCATCCGGCACGGGTATCGGCGTGGACGCAGGGGCGCAGGCGCGCTTTCCGCTCGATGAAATCGTCTATGAGCCGTGGAAAGCGCGGTTCAGCTACGGCTTCGTGATCAAAGACGCGACGCGCACTGAAGTGGATTGGGGAGAAGGCGTCAAGGATGCGGTTCCGCTGAATATCTACAGCTCGCTCGCGCTCGAACAGAAAATGCCCGGTCGCAACAGCCGCCTGACTCTGGCCTATGAAACCGAACGCCGCTACGAACGGCGCAGACATGCCGGAATCGAGTATGCGTTCGAGAATGTCCTGTTTCTGCGCGGAGGTCTGTGGCATGACGAGTGGTCCGCTGGCGCCGGAGTTGCCCTTTGGCGCGTCAGCGCGGACTATGCCTACTATGCGCGCGACCTCGGCACAACACATCGCGTCAGCGTCTCCATCAAGCTGAAGTGAGCCGACTATGAAGACATCAATATTGATTTCTCTGGCTCTGCTCTTCCTCGCGGGCTGCGGAGAAGACACGCAGAGCACGGACAATGTTCCGCCGCAGGCGCCGATCATGGTGGAGCGCTCCGACGACTCCATCTATCCGCAAGCCGGAGTGCGCGCCGAACCTACGCCGGACGAAAGCAACTATTGGGTGCGTGTTGAGTGGTATCGCAATCCCGAACCGGATGTCGTCGGCTATCGCATTTCCCGCTGGTCCGAACAGTCCACTTCGCTGAATGCCACAGTCGTCGGTGACGTGGCCGTTGGTGTGGAAATCCCCGACACCGAGATTCTTTCGTGGGTGGATCGCGGCTTTGACGGATTCGGAAATCCAACCAACGCGCTGGCGCCCAATGATCAAGGTTCCATGCGCGGCTACTGGTGGCATGTGCTGGCCTATGACACCGCAGGCAACCGCGGCGAATGGAGCGATTCCGTCTACTATCGCCTGATGTGGAATCCTTACAATCTTTCGGTCAGCCAATTTGCCGCGGACGACTATCGCCTGAACTGGAACTATCCGATTGGCGGAGCCGGAACGTACCTTTCCTATTACAAACTTCGCGTCTATTCGGAGTGGTATGGCCGCGATTCGCTCGTCTGGGATCATCAGGTGATTCTCTACGGCGCGCAGAACTCCGTCACCCTTGGGTCCGGAGGAGCCACGGGCACCATGGTCAATGACTGCACCTATGTCTGGCAGCTGAACGCCGTTAGTCTTGCGGCGTCGGACACACACGATGTGGCGCTCGCCGGCGCTTCCATCTACACAACTTTCGTCTATCAGGAGTGAGAGAACAGGAGACTCGATGAGGCTGTTAAACCAATTCCATTTTCGATTTGCCATAGTCATGCTGCTGCTGGCCACGATGGCCCTGCCGCTGCTGGCACAGTCGGATATTAGCGTCGGCGCCGTTCCCTACAAGATTCCTCAGGTTCGGCGAGTCGGCGAGGGCAGCAAATACTATCTGAACGATTCCAATGAGCTCCTGATTCGCGTCAATATCTGGGGACGCGTGGAACGACCTGGACAATACTATGTGCCTGCGGAAACCGACCTCATTTCATTGATGTCTCTGGCCGGTGGTCCGACCTCGCGCTCCCGCTTGTCAAATGTTCGCGTCGTCCGTGAAGAAGACACCGGCGAGCAGGATGTCTTGACCGTCAATGTCAGAAAGTATATCAAGACCGGCGAGAAACGCTTGATCCCCGACTTGAAACCTGAAGACACGGTTGTTGTGCATGGTTCTGGCTGGCAGCTTGTGGCCGATGTTGCGCAGGTGATCGGTCAGTTTGCCATCGTGGCGAACGTCTATTACCTGTTCTTTATCGCGCAACGATAGCTCTCGAGATATTCCTATGTGAAGCGGGCCGTGCATGTGCACGGCCCGCTTTTTTTCCCCTATTCGGCTGACCTGTTAATCTTCCGCCGCCCTCGCCTGGGCTCCTCCAGAATCGGAGCGAGCCGCCGTGTGTCCAGAGCCAGTAGATCCGCAATCGTCGTTCCCGTCAGAAACTCCTCCACTTCGCTCTTGCGTGGTCCCCACAGTTTGTGAATCGGGCACGGTGTTGAATCTTCGCACTTGCCATATCCCAGCAAGCATTCATTCGCCAGAGCCAGTCCGTCGAATAAGACTGAAATACTTTGCAGATTGATTTCATTTGCCGCCTTGGCCAATCTGAATCCGCCACCCGGTCCGCGAGACGAATGCAGAATGCCCGCCTCCGAAAGCGTGCGCAAGAGTTTCGAAAGAAACGATGCCGGAAGCTGTTCCGCTTTTGCTATGGACGGTGCCAAGAGAGGCTCGTCAGAATTCTGTCTTGCCAAACATAGCACGGCGCGAATCGCATAGGTTGTTGGACGTGATAACAGCATTTAGCCCCACCGATAGAGTTTGAATCGTGGATTGAGTTGCGTTACGGTCTTGGTTTTGCCCGTCCGGTCGAGATACTGGATTAGCTTGTCCTGCGGGTCTTCGAGGTTCTGTGCGACGTCATCGCGCAGATAGTAAACATTGTTTTTAGACGCGGCAAGTTCCGACAGCGTCCTCGCGGCATCAAAGTTAGGATCGCGCATCTTGATGAATTCCCATTGAGCATTCAACCCCGGCGCATAGTAGTTTAAGAGCCCGTAGTTGCCCGGCAAAAGCACCAGCGCATTGGTTTCATTCACAGACGTAGAAAGCACCTCGGCTGCCGCGCGCCAATTTTGCTTCCTTCCATAACTCTCCGGCTGCCAGTAATGAACCAATGCGATCACGGCGATCACGGCGCCGGCACCGGCGATCAGTTGCTGACCGCGCATGTTCCGAATATCCGAATAAGCCAACGCGACAAACAGAAGGAGGAAGGGAGTCGAAAAGATCAGATACTTCGGCTGCAAAAAGTACTTCCCCGTAGCAAGACTCGCAACCGTTGCAATGAGTATCGGAATCGTGAACAATTCGTGCGCGAGCCAAACCGACGACCGCTCCCGACGGGGAGCATGCAGCCAGACAAGCTTCCACAAGATCACCACTCCGGCGGCAACAGACAACAACACAAGCGGAAGGTTGGACAACAAGTCAGAAAGTCCAACCGCGCGGCCCGAGCCCTGTTCGCCAAGAGAGAAATAGTTGAATCCAACTGTGAAGGCCGCCAAGAGTTTCGGCAGCGCGCTCGCGAAATGCATTCCGTATTCGCCGCTCCTCACCTCCTGAAACCGAATCAGATTCGGCACGTTCGGCACATAGAGCAGCACCGTCGCGGCGAGCGCGCTCCAGCCTTTCCAAATCGGAAGAGCGCGGCGCTCCCGAAGAAAGGTCAGCGCGGTTCCCATCAGGAAAAACCAGTAGAGCAAGTGCGTGAAAACACCAGCCGCCGCGATCAGCACGAACAGCAGCCAGCGCGGCCACGTGAAGCGCTCGACCATGAGCAGCAGCACGTATGTCTGCGCAAGTGCAATCGCCGCGACCATGGAGTACATCCGTAGCTCCTGTGAGAACTCAATCAGCATCGGCGACATACAGATCAATACCGACAGGATGATCCCCAACCGGTCGTCACGAAGCTTGCGCCCGACCAAGAACGCAAGCGGAACTTGAATCACGCCAAACATGAGCGGCAGTAGCCGAAGTCCAAGCTCTCCCTCGAAGCCCATCTGTCGCCATATGTATAGGAAAGAAAAGAACAGCGGGCGAAAACGATCCTCTGTGTCCGTGATCAGCTTGAAGCTGTCACGCAACACCGAAAATCCCTCATCCCCGTAGAAACTGTAGTCCAGAAGCGGTACGCGCAGACAAAGCGCCACCGCAGTAATCACCCATACCACCCACAACGGCACCTGCGCGCTACCCTTCACGAATCGCCTCCACAGGAGAAAGCCGCGATGCTTTGCGCGCGGGATAGAGTGAACCCAAATACGCCAGCGCAATGGCAATCGTGATCACCAGCACAAAATCCGTGACCTGCATTTGCACCGGAAGCGCATCGAGAAAATATATGTCCGACGGCAAAGAAATCCATTTGTACTTCAACTGCCCGAAGCAAACCGCGATTCCCAACAAGGTGCCCAGCAGCGCGCCGCTAACGCCAACAATAAGACCTTGCAGAGAGAATACTGCGGCAATATCGCGGTCGCGCGCGCCCATCGCCTTCAGGATGCCGATGTCGCGGCGCTTCTCCATTGAGACCATGATCAGGGTTGAGAGAATGTTAAACGCAGCGACGATAATAATGATCGAAAGTATCGTCGTCCACATCCACTTTTCTATCTTCATCCAGGAGTAGAGCGTCGAGCGCAATTCCTGCCACGTGCGGACGTAGTACTCCGCGCTGAACTTGTCTTCAATCTCTTCGCGCACGCGATCCGCCGCGAAAATGTCCTGAATTCTGATCTCGAGCCCGTCCACGCGGTCCTTCTTCAGAAAAACCTTCTGCGCGGTGCCAAGGTCCATATAGGCCAGCACGTCGTCGAATTCAAAGAGTCCGGTTTGAAACGTTCCGGACAGCACAAATTGCTTCACCTGCGGAGTCGAGAGTGGGCCGCTGATTCCGGCGGGGGAGAAGACCACAATCGTGTCGCCCGGCGCGACGCCCAACCTCTCCGCCAAGAACCTTCCCAGCACGATCCCCGGCAGCCCATCCCGCGTGAGCTTGAGTTCGCCCCGCTGCATGTGCTGTGGCAGATCGGAAACTTCACCGAGCGTCGCCTCGTCTACACCGCGAAACGCCGCCGCTTCGGAACGCTTCCCCGCGCGCACCATGCCTTTCTCAAAAATGTACGGCGCAACGCCCGTGACGTCGGGCACCTCGCGCACGATGTCGCGCGCTTCGTGCCACGCGGGCAATCCATCTGGACTGAAAGTCTCAAGTCTCAGATGCGCGTCCGCTCCGAGAATGCGCGCGCGCACTTCCGTCTCGAAACCGTTCATCACCGAGAGCACGATAATCAGTGCCGCCGTTCCAATCGTCACCCCGCCGACGGACAGGTACGTGATCAACGAGATAAACCCGCCGTGTGAGCGAGCCTTCAAATATCTCGTGGCTATGAAGAGAGGGGTGTGCAAGAGAGGTGTATAGCTTCTGACGGTCGATTGGTTCTAAGCAAGTTTTGCGTGTCTGCAGTCTGCAAAACTGCTTTTCCCTGCCCGCTCGGCTTGAGTTGCAGATGCAAACGCAAGGCTTTAGTTGTAGTCAATCGCGTGCTACCATTCTTCAATCAGTCAATTATTGCAAGAACTTCCTTCATAAGTGATTCGGCTCCGCGGCTAATAGCTTGCAGTTCTGGTTCCGCCATTACGTACGCTTCGCGATTGTGCCAATCCTTTGCTTCGTAATACTTGATATGCAGTTTAGATAAATCATATTTGATGAGGCAAAATGCAGCTCGGTTAGATTTCTTCGCAGGCACCCTGGTCAAAGCAGAATCGATAGCCGCAAGTGAACCTGCAATCTCGACCATCATGTTGGTTTGTTCATGTTTTAGGCGCTCCTTCTCTTCGATGGCGAGAGTGGCAGCACTGTTTGACAACTCAATCGCTTTGATCAGGCGAGCCTTTGCAATGCCATAATTGCGAAACAGCGAAAATTTGTCATCTTGCTCTTCAACTGCGGACATCGCAGCGTTAAATGTGTCGATTGCGGCGCTGTAGGCCAGCGGAGCATATTCTTTGGTGTGTGCCATCCGAAGATCAGCCAAGAAAATGGCTTGGGCAGCATCAATCTCTATTGTTGGTCGCTCTGCGCAACCGATAACAAATGAAAAAAGAACCACTATCCAGATAAACTGCGATCTTGGCAGTAAAAACGGTCTCATGTGACCTCCACAAAGAAAAATACAATTCAATTCTGCTTTCAGCTTTGGAATGTCAGTCATCTTCTTGGGACAAGTCCGTAGGCAACGGACATTTTCTCTTCACAGAACAGCGGGGCCTATTGTTCCACACGATTTCATATAGTGGATCGTCAACGTGGACAACAACTAACCTCACTGGGGCGAGCGCTTACCTCTATCGGATTTCGAATCTTCAATCCGTATTGACACCAAGCACGGTGAATCTTCTCGTTCGTAGGATTCTGAAGCCACTCTATTCCACGAGCATTGTATGACAAGAACTTGGCAAACTCGTCAATAGTGAGTACCGAAACTCCGGCATGAAAGGCATCCTTCAATAAATCTCTGTCATTTTCTGATCCCGCGTTATAGAGTACAGCAACGTCTGTTCGCTCTACTACGTCTTTCTGTGCGAGCGTACGCGTTACCATGTCTCGAAGAATGGATTCATCTGGAGTGATTCCATGAAAAATCACAATAACAAGGCTCCTTTGTCTATCTTCTAGCTCGGGAAGACTAACCCAACTAGACTCAAAGCTGTAAGTGCTAGATGAATTGGGAACGTTCGCACTGACATGCTCAAGCGCTCCACTTCTTACCCCATTATTTTTGTATGACTTCAATAGACGAGTAAGTTCTTTTCGCAGCTGAAACCAGGGAACACTTTTCAAATGCGGAAACAGAATCACTTCCCTAATCGAGTCTTGATCCGTGAGCAGCATCGTCAGGCGATCAATGCCGATGCCCATGCCGCCGGTGGGGGGCATGCCGTATTCCAACGCGTTCAGGAAATCGTCGTCAATCGGCTGCGTCTCTTCGTCCCCGGCTTCCTTCAGGCGGCGCTGCGCTTCGAAACGCTCGCGCTGATCAATAGGGTCATTCAACTCGGAGAACGCATTGCCCAACTCGAAGCCCAACGCGAACGGCTGAAAGCGTTCGACCAGGCGCGGATCGCTGCGGTGCTTCTTGGCCAGCGGCGACAGCGAGAGCGGGTAGTCATAGATAAACGTCGGTTCGACGAGCTTGGGCCGCACGAGCGTTTTCATCATCTCGTCGAGAATCTTCCCTTCGCCCATCTCGCGCGTGATCTCCACGTCATGCGCCTTCGCAATCCCTCCAAGTTCGTCAAGCGGAAGTCCCAGCAGGTCCTTGCCCGTCGCTTCTTTCAACAAATCGAAGAAGCGCACGCGGCGAAACGGGTGGATGAAATCCACTGTCTTGCCTTGATACGAGACTTTCGTGGTTCCCAGCGCGCGCTCGGCAACATGTCTGAACATCTCCTCAGAGAGGTCCATGATCTTCTCGAAATCCGCGAAGGCTTCGTAGAATTCGAGCATCGTGAATTCGGGATTGTGAAAGCGGTCCATGCCCTCGTTGCGAAAATCTTTGCAGATCTCATAGACTTTCTCGAAACCGCCGACGAGCAGCCGTTTCAGATAGAGCTCATCCGCGATGCGCAGATAGAACGTGCGGTCGAGCGCGTTGTAGTGCGTCATGAAGGGTCGCGCCAGCGCGCCGCCGTAGAGCGGCTGCAGCGCGGGAGTCTCCACTTCAAGATAGCCACGCTGATCGAGAAACTCGCGCACGGCAGTAATGATTCTTGCCCGCGTGCGAAAAATCTCCCGGTTGTCAGGATTCACGGCCAGATCAATGTAGCGCTGGCGATAGCGCGATTCCTTGTCCGTAAACGCATCGAAGACTTCATCGCCCTGCTGTTTCACCACAGGCAGCGGGCGCACGCTCTTCGAGAGCATAACGACTTCATTGGCGCGCAGCGATTTCTCGCCCGTCTTCGTCACAAACGCAGTACCGCGCACGCCAATCCAATCCGAGATGTCATAGTGCTTGAACAGCGCGAAAGCCTCTTCGCCAATCTTGTCGCGCTGCACATAAACTTGAATCAAACCGAATTCGTCGCGCACGTGACAAAATGCCGCCTTGCCCATGATGCGCACGGACGCAATGCGTCCCGCGATGGCAAACTCGGGCCCCGCGTGCTCCTCATTTTCCTGCACTTCGTCGAACTTGGCGAGGAGTTCAGGAATATGAATTGTCTTCTCGAATGAATAAGGATAAGGATTGACGCCATGCGCGCGCAGCGTGTCCAGCTTCTCGCGGCGCAATCTTAAGAGGTCGGAAAGTTCTTGTGTTTCGTTGTGTTCGGACATGTGTGCGGGGCTTGCTCGTCAACCGGAGAGGTTTAGCAAGGGAGAGTTTCTGTGACTCAGCCTTGCGAGGCTCCCTGTGACACCGTTGAAGTTCGGGAAAAGAAAAGCTGATGGGCGGCCCATGCCGCAAGCAGGAAAAAGATCGGAAGCAGCGGCTGATTGAATCGAAAATAGGCTACCGAAATCGCGTGAATCGCCGTCTGATAGAAAAACAAAAGAACAAGGGTCAGCAGCGGCCACGACTTCCAGCCGCGAAACTTGAGAAAAGCCGTGAAGAACAGCAGCAGCAGAGCACCCATGAACGCGGCCACCGCCCGACTCGCCGACGACGCACGCCTGCCATAGCCGACATTTCCCCACAACCGCGCAACGCGCAGCATACTCAGAGCCGCAAACCGACCGGTATGAGCTTTGATGATCTTCATCGCTTCCGACTTGCACAGAGAATCAATCTGCACATCCGATCGCTCGAGCGGCGCGTTCTCACCCCATCCCTTGGACGCGCACAGCGAACGGATTGCCGGAAGAAAATTCGGCGTGGTGTTCCAGTCGTTTTCGCCGAGTCGCGAATTGAACGCGTAGATATTCTGAAACCCGAAGGTCGAAAGCACCGGAGATCCAAGCGTCCGCTGATTGCGCACAAGCCACGGAGTCAATGCCAGAAGAAACACCGCGAACAGAATGAGCGGCCTTCTCCATTCGCCGCTCTTGTGAATCGCGATCCACACCGCCAAGATTGCCACAAAATACGAGAACGTCGGGCGAGTCAGCACCACCAGTCCCCAGAGCAATCCGCACAGCGCAGCAATCCCTGCTCCGCGCAAACGCAAGGTCAGCGCAATCGCGGCAAGCAGCAAAATCTGATAGAGCGATTCCGTCATCACATACGCCGGCTGCTGCACCAGAGGCGGAAACACTGCCGCAAGAGTCGCAGCCGCAACAATCGTCGAGGACGCAAGTCCAAGGGACGCGCCAATCGGACCGAGCAAAAGCAGCGAACCGCCGTCCAAAACCGCCTGCACGTAGCTAACAGTTCGAAAATCGCCGCCCAGCGAGTACACTCCGGCCACAAACACTGGATAGACCGGCGTGCGCTCCGCCGACGGGCGCTGCTGATAGATGAAATCACCCTGCTCAATCAGATTGTGGGCAAGCCGGTCATATCCCGGCGCGTCAGAAACCGCATCCAGCGGAGGCTGCGCGACGAAAATGAAGGCGAGTCGCAAAGCGATTGCGCCAAGAGCAACAACTTGCAATGCACGGCGATGCTCGAAAAATTGCAGAAGTTGCTTCATGAAGTGCGAGATAGGTCAGGGAATCGCAGACGACTCCGTCAACATATTTACGGGACCGTGAAAAAGTAAGTCAACTTGGCGCGCAGCGTGCGCTCGCCGGGTGCGCTCACATCAAGAGGATCCGCATCGCGCCCCGTTTCATCATACACCAGATAGAACCAGCTTCCCGGACTCCAGTTGTAGGACATGAGCAAATTCGCGAAGAGCAATCCCTTGTCCCCGAAATAGCTCTCTTCAATCCATTGAAAGGTGCTGCGGAACGTCAGATGCAGAGACGGTGACCAACTTACTTTGAAAATCCAGTTGCGAAAGTCCGCCGTTTCATCATTGAAGTCGCGAGCGTTCCACACCTGCGTCCAATCCATCTCAAGCGCGGTTTCAATATTGGATCTCGGTCGCCAGGATGTCTCCGGCTCAAAACTGAACGCGTTTCCGTCACGGAATGTGCGATAGCGCCCGTCAAAACCATATCTCAGCGGCTTTGTGCTGTCGTTCCACAGCCACAGCCAATGCCAGTAATAGCGATAGAATTCGTGATTGAACGTGCCGTAGTTGTCGCGAAACTCGCCGCCCGTCGGTCCCTGATACACGCGGCGGAAATCCGTTCCCCATTCCATGCCGCCGCCGAAATCCCAGTTGCTGCGCGTCGTCGTGAAGACGTTGAAATTTCCATATCCTTCCGCGGCCTTGCCGTCCGACAACGTGGCATAGAACTGATTGATGTCAAACCCAACATTGCGCAGAATCGTTCCGTCCAGATAGTAGTTGTCCCCCATCCACCATGACTGACGGATCGCGTTGGTCGCATCGCCCCAACCAAGATCGTTGTTGTCAAAGTCCTTCCCGCGAAATCCGACCGCGAAATCACTGCGCACTGGACCAAAATCACGCAAATAGGATCCGCGCGCTTCGATCGGCTGCTCGTCGCGCACCTTGTCCACGCGCCACCAGTGCTGTTCCGGATAGCCGCTCCGTTCTACACCGGCGAGCCAGAACCACAAACGATCCCGTTCGCGAAATCTGAAGCGCGCATCAATACCCGCCGTCGCAGCAGAGTACCCGGTCTGATTCAAAAACGTCCACGTCACGCCGATGCGGTGGCGCTTCCTAAAGTCCAATGACGCGCGGCCAAATGTCGCATCCTGAAGCTTCACGCGCAGCGTGTCGCCCGAGTCTTGGTAGGCAAATCGGTTCTTTCCGCCGAACGCGCTGAGCTTGAAGTCCCCGTGCTGAACATTCACGCGCGCCCCGTAGTCCGGGTCCGTCACGCGCCGCGTATAGACAAACGTGTACGGCGTCTCTTCAAAGTACTCCTTGTTCTCGAGAAAGAACGGACGCTTCTCCGAAAGAAACACCGGGTAATCCGTCAAATTGATCTGCGCTTCGTCCACGTCCACCTGAGCGAAGTCCGGCTGATAGGCGCCGTCAATACTCAGCGCGGCAGAAGGGACATACTTCACCGTCAGACCGAGATTCTCCCACTCATTCTCGGATCGGAAGTCCTTCGGGTTTCCCAACGAATCCAGCGGTGCATCCCAACGGCCCACCGCATGCGGAAGTATCTCCACATGCGCGGAAGGCGCAATGTTGTCCAGACCCTTCAATGTGCCAATTTGGGACGCGCGCCAGCCGACTTCAGGATCTACAGGCGGCCAGAAATTCGCTTCGTTCTTACGAAAGATCTTGCGCGCAAAGGCAATGCCCCAGCCGTCCTCGCGAGTCCCGCCGTGCCGCAAGATCTGAAACGGAATGCGAATCTCGCAGCTCCAGCCGCTGTCCGTTCTGGCAACCGCGGACTCCCAAACCGCATCCCACGAATTCGAAAGATTGTTCTCGCTGAAAAACGTCCCCTCCGCCTGCACGCCCGCCGCCGTCACCGTGAACCAATATCCCGAACGGCGATCATGAAACGTGTCGAGATACAGATCAAGAAAGTCCGAATTGGAGTCGTTGTCCCGCCGCTGAATCTGCCCGCGAATGCTGTCCGGCGCCGTGTCGTAAAGCATGTACGCCAAATACAGCGCCTTCTCATCGTACAGCACGAACACTTCAGACTTCTGCGTCGCCGGAGCCGGGTAGCCCGGTTCACGTTGAATGAAATCCTCCGCTTTTCCGCCGGCAAGCCACGCGCTTTCAATTCGACCATCCAGACTCAGAGTCGTCGCCGTTCTCTGCGCCGTCACCTCATATCCGTCCGCATCCGCCCAAGCAAACTGACACCAAGAAAGTATTCCGACAATTGCCGCAAAAATCATCCTGTTCCCCTTTTCTGAAAGTCTGTCCCAACCCTCTGACCTCGGGTTGCTAAGAGATTCAGAGCAGGCAATCCAGCATTTTGTGACAGCGGGATACTGATTTTCTCGAAAAATACTCAGTCCTGTTCCGCAGTCCGTCGCGAAATCGCCGTGACCCAATCGCGCGGTGCAAACCGCGTCCCCAGGGCCAAGAGCTTGTTGACCAGTCCGGGAACGACCACCGAGCGATTCGCCAGCATCCCGCGATACCCCTCCTGCGCCACGCTCTCGGCGGACGTGGCGGCCAGACGGAACAGTCCGGTCAGGCGATTGCCCGCGCGAGCCTGAAACTCCGTCGGCGTCGGACCCGGACAAAGACAAGTAACCGTCACGCCCGTCCCCCGATGCTCATTTCGCAGTGCTTCCGAGAGGCTCAAGACGTAGCTCTTGCTCGCATAATACACCGCCATCAGCGGACCCGGTTGAAACGCCGCCGTCGAAGCGACGTTCAGGATGCGCCCGAAGCGACGCTCTCGCATCTGGCGCGCAAAGTGCCAACTTAACACCGTCAACGTACCGCAATTCAGTTCGAGCATTGCAAGCTGCTCATCAAGGGACAGCTCCGCAAACTTGCCAAGCAGCCCGAAGCCTGCATTGTTCACAAGAAATCCGACCTGATGACCGTCGCGTGAAATGTGCTCGCAAAGCTCCTGCGCCGCACCGCGCTCGCTCAAATCCCGCGCATAGCAGCGCACGTCCACACCATACTCGCGGCGAAGATCTTCTGCGACCTCGCTAAGCCGGGCTTCCCCGCGCGCCACGAGAATAAGCGGAATCTTGTCCCGAGCAAAAAGCTTCGCAAGTTCCAATCCGATGCCGCTCGATGCACCGGTGATCAGCGCAAACTCACTCATTGAACTCTATCAGCTCCGCGACCTGAGGAAACGGCTTAACCGGTTCCGGTGACACCGGAACAGGGTCCCTCAACAGAAATTGCCAGAACTCCACGTCGTGCCATTCGCCGAACTTGAACCCCGAATAGGGAATACATCCCACGGCCTTGAATCCCATGTGCCGATGGAACTCCGCGCTCGGCGAGCCCGAGCGAATCCCGCCAACCACGGAGATCATGTGCATCGCGCGCAAACACTCAAAGAGTTTCTGATAGAGCCGCTTGCCGATGCCCTTGCCCTGCGCGCGTTCGTCGAGATAGATCGCCGATTCGCAGATCCAGTCGTATGCCGCGCGCTCCCGATAGCGCGTCGCGTACACAAACCCCAAAATCTCGTTCCGATCTTGCCACACCAGATACGGATAGGTTCTGGAGATCTTTTCAATCCGCGCCGCGAATTCCGCGACAGTGGGCGTCACCAATTCAAAACTGATCGCGGTGCGCTCGATGATCGGAGCATAAATGCGCAAACACGCGTCCGCATCAGCAGGTGTGGCGAGGCGAATCACACAAAAATCCTCGGCACTCTGCCCGTCAGGTAGATCGGCAGCTCATACGGAATGAATCCGCCCGCCTGACACAGTTCCCACAAGGAAATCTCTTCGTCGCCCTGCCTGCCCCACAACACAACTTCCGAACCGATTGCGTGTTGATCCTGCCCGAGATTCACCATGAATTGATCCATGCACACCGTGCCGACGATCGGATAGCGCTTGCCGCCGATCAACACGTGCGCCTTGTTCGAGAGCAGACGCGGATAGCCGTCCCCGTAGCCCACCGGCACCGTCGCAATCCACACATTCTCCGGCGCCGTCCAGCGCAAATTGTAGCTCACGCCTTCGCCTTTGCGCACACCTTTGACATACACAATCTCACTCACCAACTGGTGCGCACCGACGAGCGGAAACTGAGTCTGAAGTTCCGGCGACGCATGCTGGCCATAAAGCCCAAGCCCGGGACGGATCATATCAAGTTGAGCCTGCGGAAAACGAATTGCCCCGGCGGAATTCGCAAGATGATAGCTGACGTCCCGAAATCCAATCTCCGCGGCCAATTCACGGATGTGTGTAAAGCGCTCCATCTGCAGCAGCGCAAATGCCGCATCCGCTTCTTCCGCCGTCGCCAGATGCGAGTAAATCCCCGCGACCTTCACATGCTTGGACCGGAAAGCCGCGCGCAGCAGCGTCTCCGCCGTGCGAAAATTCTGGCCGATCCGGTTCATGCCCGTGTCGAATTTCAAGTGCACGCGCGCGATCTTGCCCGAGCTCTCCGCTTCCCGCTCAATCGCTTCGAGCTTGAACACAGAACTCGCGGTCAAATCAAGATCATGCTCCAGGAACAGATCAATCTGCGATCCGACGATGCCTCCCAACACCAGAATTCGCCCGCGAATGCCCGATTGCCGAAGCTTGATTCCTTCTTCGACAAACCCGACTCCCAGATATTCCGCACGCAGATCGCTGAAGAGCCGCGCACAATGCAGGAGTCCGTGCCCGTAGGCGTCCGCCTTCACCACCGCCATGATCTGCGATTCCGGCGCAAGCCTCCGAAATCGCGAAAAATTCTCCGCAATCGCCGCGCTGCTGATGCGCGCAAACGTCGGACGATGCGCTCGCGCATCGTCCGATGTCAATACCGTGGGAAGTGTGACCGTGTGCGGTGTCACGCGACCTCTATTTCACCAAGAGAATCTTCTGCGTCGCGAGCTTGGTCCCGCTCTGAAGCTGCACCAAATACAATCCGCTGGCCGCCGCATCGCCGTTCCACATCATGCGGTGCGATCCCGCGTCGAGCCGCTCGCTCTTCACAAGCGTTGCGACCTTCTGCCCCAGCACATTGAAAATCGAAAGTGAAATCTCCTGCGGCGTCGCGAGTTCAAACGGAATCTGCACCGTGCTGTTGAACGGATTCGGATAGGGATTGCCCAGCGTGAACTGCTCGGGAATCGTCAGGTCCGTCTCGCGGCCAATTCCAGTCCCAAGCTGAGCCGTCACGCGCACGTCATCCAAAAACCACTCGGTCGCATAGTCTCCGCGATAACGCCACGCGAAATACACGTCGTTGCCCGCAAGCGAGGTCGCGTCCACCGTAATCTGTTCCCAATCCGTCTGTACGTTGTCCAGCTCGTCAATCAACGTGAAGTCTTGACTGTTCGTCGAGTAGTACAATCCATGCAGATCGTAGTAGGTCGGCAGATAACAATTGCGCTGCCAAAAACTCAGCGTCACGTCCGTCGCATTCGCTGGAATCGTGATCTCGGGCGTATAAAGCCAGTCGTCCTGCAGTCCAATGCCCTGTTCATCATCGTGCCAGATCGCGTCACTGCCGCCATGCGGTTGATTCGAGCAATCAGGCGATGTCCCTGACAAGAACTGCCAGCCGACTCCATTGTTAGCGGCTTCTTCCACCAACCAGCCCTCCGTCCCGCTTTCCATCGGGCCGTCAAATAAAACGGTCTCGCCGCCGCCACCAGAACAGTCATATTGCAGTGCCGCTGCCGCATTGATCCGGCCAAACCCGAACACAACATCCCATCCCGCAGCTCCCAGATCCACGCACGTGTTCTGGATCGCGTTCCGCACCTGCGTGGGCGGACAGCCGTTCGACAAAATCAGCGCGGCCAATCCCGCCACGTGCGGCGCGGCCATCGAAGTCCCCTGCCAAAATGTGTAATAGTCTCCACCCTGCGAAGCCGCGCGCACCGTCGAAAGCACGCCATCAATGTAGCCATCCTGATTCAAGTCCTGATCCACGTTTCCGCCCGGTGCCGTTACGTCCAACTGCGATCCACGATTGCTGTATGGAGCAATCGCATTGTTCAGCGCCGTGGCGCCCACCGCGATGCACGCCGTGTACGCAGCAGGATAAGAGACGTAGTCCGCATTGTCGTTGCCCGAAGAAACCGCCATGATCACATTCGCATTCGCGCATTGCTGCACCGCGCCCGTCAGCGGAGGACCGGGATCTTGCGGCGGCTGATTGTTCGGATTGCCAAACCCCAAAGACGCATTCACCACATCCGCGCCCTGCTGAGCCGCCCACGCAAAACCATTCGCAATCGCTTCAATGGAACCCGAGCCCTCGTTGTCCAACACGCGTACCGGCATCATCGTACAGTTCGGAGCAATTCCCGCAACACCCGTGTTGTTGTTCGTGCGCGCGAAAATCGTCCCGCCCGTATGCATGCCGTGCGAGTCTTCCAGATTCGGTTCCGCGGGATTGTTGTCGCCGCTGATGAAGTCATACGGACTCACCGTCTGAACTCCCACCCAGTCCTCGTGATCGAATTGGTATCCCTGATCCAGAACAGCCACCACCACATTCGGATTGCCGCGCGTGATATCCCAGGCCTGCTCCATGCCGATCAACGGATAGTGCCATTGATACTGATAGTAGTCGTCATTCGGCACAAACTGCATGCGCGCAATGTAGTTGTAGTTTGCCCACAACACTTCCTTCTGCGCGCGGAAATACTCAATACTCTTCTCCACATTCACGCCTTCGATGCGGTAGAAATCCAGCAAATCGGAGTAGGTGCCGACATGCCCGCCCGAACGCGAAATCACTCCGTCCACGGCGGCTTGCGACGTCCCTTCCGCAAACGCAACCAGCACCTGATTGGGCACATAGTTATAATACGGTTCCGGCACAGAGGACACCGGCTTCTGCTTTGCGCTTGCTAAAACTGCAAGCATCAACAGCATCAACAGAGCAATTCGCTTCATCTTCCACCTCGAAGTGTATTGGTCTCATTACAAATCATCTTCATCGCCGCCCGCTTGCTGCCTTGAGCGCGCGTATTTCCCCTGCGCGCCAAGCAACAGGAACGCGCGCACGAACTCATCCAGCTCACCATCCATTACCTTCTGTATACTCGATGTCTCTACGCCTGTCCGGTGATCCTTGACCATCTGATACGGCTGAAACACATAGGAGCGGATCTGATGCCCCCACGCAATATCCGTCTTGGAACTTTCAATTGAAGCGTTCTTGGCTTTTTCTTCATCGAGCCAACGTTGATAGAGACGCGCGGTCAAGACTTTCATCGCCGATTCGCGATTGCGGTGCTGCGAACGGTCCGTCTGACACGTCACCACGATGTTCGTCGGAAGATGCGTGATGCGAATCGCCGACTCCGTGCGATTCACGTGCTGTCCGCCCGCCCCTGATGCGCGATAGGTGTCTATCCGCAAATCCTCCGGACGAATCTCGATCTCCGGCACTTCGTCCACTTCAGGATACACGAACACACTCGCGAAAGACGTGTGCCGACGAGCGTTGGCGTCGAATGGAGAAATCCGCACAAGCCGGTGCACACCGGATTCCGCTTTGCAATAGCCGTAGGCAAACTCGCCCTGAACCTCAATCACCGCCGACTTGATCCCCGCTTCCTCCGCAGGCTCAAAGTCCAGCACGTCCACCTTCCACCCGCGCGCCTCGGTCCAGCGCAGATACATCCGGTAGAGCATTGAAGCCCAATCCGAAGATTCCGTTCCGCCTGCTCCCGGATGAATATGTATGATCGCGCTCTTCGAGTCGTTCGGATCCTTCAGCATCGCGCGCGTCTCAAGCTCGTCAAAAAGCTGCGTAAACTTTTGCGCCTCGCTCGCTATGTCATCCGCGCCGAAATCCTCCGGCGCTTCAATCGCCAACTCGCGCAGCGCATCAAGATCGCCCAGCGCAGACTCCACCTTCTTGAACGCCTCAACCCACGACTTGTGCTCGGATATCTGCCGTAAGACCTTTTGCGCCTGCTCCTGGTCGTCCCAGAACCCCGCGCCGCCCGACAGAGTTTCGAGTTTTTCTATTTCAGAGAGCCGTTTAGCGTAGTCAAAGAGACCTCCGTAAGGTCTCTAATTTCGGACGATGCTCCGCCACCAACTGTGAAAGTTCTTCTGACTTCATATTGACCTAATATTTCTTGTCCGTTACACATCCCGGGAAATAGTGCGCCAGGATCTCTTCCGCGCTCTTGCCATCGTGGGCCATCCGCGCGGCGCCCGCCTGACACATCCCCACTCCATGACCCCACCCCGCACCCGTCAGCACCAGTTCCATCGGATTGCCCTGCGCGTCGTGCAACACTTCCACCAGAAACGTCGTGCTCTCCAATGCCGAATGCGACAGCAGCCGTCGAATCTTAAGCTCCCGCTTGATACGGAGGTTCGCCAGCGAGCCCAACACTTCCACTTCCATCAGTCGCCCGCTCACGCCCCGACGTATCGGAACAATGTCGTACAACATTCCGATGTCCACACCCGTCTTGACCAACAGGATCTCCTCCAGCTCCGACCGCAGAAGCGTCGTCTCCCATCGAAAATGTTTCCGTCCGTAACTGCGTGAAACCGGCAATTCGATGCCGTCCAAATTGCAGCACGACGACGGACGAGACTGAATCCAACGGCGCACTCCCGTCTCCGTGGTCAAGTCCGGTACTTCGAGCGTGCCAGTGCAATCGCACGCTACTCCCTTGCCGTCGTACATCGGAGGCGTCATCCACGTCGCCTGAACATCTTCCGTATGACCGCCGCAAACCGCCGAAAAATGTGCGTCCACGATGGACTTATTGTGAGTCAGCACAACGCCGCGCGTGGCCGTCACCGCGTCCACGATGCGATCATTCTCGTGCGTCACACCGCTGTAAATCTGGCAGTGAACGTGTGCGCATAAATCAAACGGATCGTTCAGATGCTTGATCGTCTTCTGCGCGATCACCAGACTTCGCGACGCGATCGCCTGCGCCTTCAGCGCTTCCTCCGGAAATTCCGGCGGCATTTCCGCGCCCACTACGCCACGCAAATAGCGATCAATCGGAGTCTCATTCAGTGCGGCAATGAACCCTTCGTGATCCACATAGAACTCGATGGCACCGCTATAAACGCGATCCTCGGTCGGCTCATAGGAAAACCCCGAGTTCATTCGTACACCAAACAGCGTCAACCGACAGTCGCGATTCTCAGGAACCAGTCGAAATCCGTCGTCACTCTCGAAATGCTGGTCCAAACTCTGATCAAACATCTCAAGCCTGCCCGAACCCCACACCAAAACTTCACGCACCAGCCGCGGCGCATAGTCCAGTTCGAGCCGCGACAACAGCTCGCGAGCGTCTTCTTCCGACTGAAAATTTCCCACTTGCACGCGGTAAAGCGTATTGTCTCCGACAATCACACCGTCTATCTCAACCGGTCCACCCACTTGACGGACCGCCGCCGAAACCCCACGCTCTTCGAACGACTCGGCAAGCGACATCGCTTCGGCATTCGTGGCAAACGTCGCCGCCAACACACTATACAAAAACTTGGTCGGAGTGCTCTTCTCACGAAGCACACGCCATTTCAAATCAGAGTCGTGAAATTCGCGCAAGAGCTGTCCCGACCGCGTTTCAATCCGGTAGCGGCCGGTATGCCGAAACGTTGTTCGTTCATAGCCCTCTAACAGGCCGATGCGCACCGTAACAGGGGGTGCGTCTGAATAAAGTTGCGTCGTCACTGGAGGGAAGTTTGGAAGTATAGCAAGTTATCTGCTTCCGGCGCTCTCCCCGGAACAGCCGAAATGGACAAGTCTTGATCAGTCGTTTGGGTGGGCTGCGGCCACGCGGCGTGCCGCTTCATGGAGAAGGTCCAAAATCTGCCGGGAAACATCGTTCCGCGCAAGCAGAATTCTCCGATCCTCAAGATACAATTCTTCGCGCAAAGATGCACGAAATGGCCCCAGAACCCCCGCCAGGTGATCCGAAAGTGCCCCAACGCCGCCCGCTCCCGGGCCAAACAGCGTGATCATATCGTAACCGCCAAGGAGCCGCCCCGAGTACTGCGGAAACAGCAAGCGAGGCTCATCGGACTCCTTCAGGACCACCAGCGGCGATGCTCCGCCCCGCAAGTACAAGGGCAGAATCCCCTGCTCCCGCAAGGTGCGCTCCACGAAGCCGAACTCTGCCGGATCCAGTTCAAGCAACGTAGCCGGCGTCTGAACCAGCGCAGTTAAACTCCGGCGAGCCAAGGGTTTGTCCGTAATAATCGTCCCCGCAACCCCGGTCTTCGAATTGCCAATCGCCAGCGGAATCTTGAATTCTGCGGCCATCTCTACCGCCGGAACCTGCAATATCTTTGCCCCGCAGCCCATCATCGCCAGCGTGTCCTGATAGTCCAGTTCCGGAAGAATCCGCGCCGCTTCGACGAGCTTCGGATCTGCGCTCGCCACGCCGTCCACGTCCTTCATAAACTCCACGCACTCCGCTCCCAGAGCCACTCCCAGCGCCACCGCTGTGGCATCCGTGCCCCCGCGTCCCAGAGTGGAAATATTTTTGTCCGTCGTGATCCCCTGATATCCCGCAATCACCGGAATCTTGCCCTGATCCAGCACCTCTCGCACGCGCATGGGCCGCACATCCACGATCCGCGCCGCCGTGTGCAGCGTGTCCGTGATGATTCCGGCCTGCGCACCCGTCAGGGAAACGGCAATGTCACTCTCAATCGAGTTCAGCGCTAGCGCGAACATCGCAATCGCCACGCGCTCGCCCGTCGAAAGCAGCACATCAAGCTCCCGCCCTCGCGGAGTTGGATTCACCGAGCGCGCCATCCGCACATACTGATCCGTCGTATCCGCCAAAGCCGACACCACCACCACCACCTGCGTGCCGCTCTTCACCCGCGCATGCACCGCCCTCGCCACCTGCAAAATATCCTCAGGCGTCGCGAGGGTTTTCCCACCGTATTTTTGAATGACTAATTTCAAATTCCTAATCCATTCCCCACATCGCCCTGTACTCCAACATATCTCCCAACCCGCCGTCAAAACTCAGCGTTCCCTGATTGTCCGGCGCGAGGGTTGAGTCCGCCGGATGCAGCCACGGACGCGCCGACGGATCCCACAGATCAGCTTCCGCATCAAACGTATCCACCCAACCGTAGCCGAACTGCTCACGGTAGGTGCCGATCATGTAGTAATAGAGCTCCGGTGTCGCGGTCGTCACATCATGCACATACGGCGTCACCAGAAATGTTTGACGCACGACCCACGGCTGCGTTTTCCATTCGAGCAGTGACCCCGTATAGTGCGACCCTTCACGCGGGATGTTTGGATTGCTCGCCACCTGAAACTCGCGCAGCATGTACGCATGCCACGAAAAATGATTCGGCGCCGCCGCCGTGCCCGCGAATTCCACCGCCTCGGCGGGAATTGTGATCAGCGTGTCGCCAACCAATATCTCATAGCCATCGCGGCCTGAAGGTTTGTCGCCCTTCTCGCAGGCGGCCGCGAGGAAAAGCACGAGCAGCGCAAGCAGAACGTTGCGGGTCTGGAGACCCACAACGGGGATTCGCTTAAAAGAGTTGCGGGTCTGGAGACCCACAACGGGGATTCGCTTAAAAGAGTTGCGGGCCTGGAGACCCACAACGGGGATTCGCTTAAAAGAGTTGCGGGTCTGGAGGCCCACAACGGGGATTCGCTTAAAACGATTGCTGCTCCAGAGACTGACGAACGTCTTCGCGCGTCTCATTTCACCAGCAGGAGTTTCTGCACACTGTGATACTCGCCCGTTTCCAGTGCCGCGAAGTAGAGTCCCGTGGCCAAATCGTGCGCATCGAGCAGCACGCGATGCTGTCCCGCCGCAAGAGTTCCATCCGCCAGCGTGCGCACCAGTCTGCCCGTCACATCAAAAAGCCGCAAGGACACACTCGCCGTCGAAGGCAAGTCAAACGCAATCGTCGTACTCGGATTAAATGGATTTGGAAAAGCCGGATAGAGCCTAAACTCACGCGGCAATTCCGCACGATCATCCGCGGCCTGTCCGCCCAAGCCGCGACCCACAAACGTCACCGTGTCCGGACTGCCCGGATCATCGCTGAAAATCAGCATGTCCACTTCATACTCTCCCGCCGTGTCCGGCCGGAACGTAATCCACAATAGAGCCGTCGAATCCGGTTCTATCGTGAACGGCCCGAGACTGTCGAGATAAAACGGCGCAGGCTCCTCGAGGGGCAGAATGTTCAGCGTTGCCGTGCCCGTGTTGTTTATCGCCAGCGGACGGCGGCGCTCCTGCCCGACGTTCACCCAAAACAAATCCACGCGCCGCAGCCCCGGAGTGCATTCCGGAAACGGCGGAGAGCCGACGTACCTTATCTCCAAGATCGAGTTCTGCGCATCGGACATCACGCGTACCGTGTCCGCATAATGCCTGAGCACCTCCGGACGAAATCCGAACATCATCACAAAAGAATCGCCCGGCAAAATCGCATGCGGAAGCTGCACATTGCTCGTTATCTGATCCGGCAGCAGAATGTCCGTCACCGTCACCACGCTGTCGCCCGTGCTGTGCAACGTCACACTTCGCGTCGCAACTTCGTTGATCGGCACAACCCCAAAATCCAACTGCGGCGGCTCCGCATAGAGATAGCTGAAACTCGCTTCGTCAGCAAAGTAGAACAGACATGCGCGCTGATCTCCTTCGGGCGGTGCGGTTCGCCCAAACATGGTCAATGGACCCTCTGTATTTGGCAGAAAACCGTAGGCTTCCTGAATCCCGTCTTGCGGCACTTCCCCGATGTAGTACCAGAACCCGTTTGAGCTCAATCTCCCTAACACAGCATTGCGGCGATCCACCAGCGTATCAAACGGCGAATAGCCCGCCGTGAGGAATCCGTCATCCGTCTGCCGGAACCCCTTCAGAAAATTCTCCGGCCCGGCAACCGTCCGCGCATGAATCAAATCGCCCTCTTCGTCCGTGCGAATCCAGCGCACCGCGTCCGAATCGTTGGGCGTGACCACAAACTCGCCCCAAACAATCTCAAACCCGTCGTCGCGCCGCAGCAGCGAGCTGTACCCCACGCCCACTTCTTCAAATTCATTGTAACGCCGTTCGGTTAGACTGTCTCCGTCCGCATTCACCCACGTCAAGGAGAATTCGTAGTGCGTGCTCGGATAGTGAATGGCCGCAAACACAATCGTGTCGCCATCAAGCTTCACAAGCCCCAGAGGAGTGTCGGTGTTCTCGTCCCCCAAAAAGCGCTGCCAAATCACCGCTCCCGTTGAATCCACGCGCAGAAGGCGAACATCCTGATTGAAGACTTGGCCATTGAACCGTCCTTCGTTGCCCAGGAGGTAGAAACCGCCATATCCGTCAGGAACGCTCAGCCCAATACTCGTGAACGTCGTATCCGTGTCATAAGTCTCCGCCCACAAACTGTCTCCGTCGAGAGTGTAGCAGGCCGCAATCTCGCGAGACGTGGAAGAAACCGAGTCAATCGGAATCTCTTCCGTTCCCACGAGCAGCACGCGCTCTCCACTGATGCTCAAAGAGTAGAAGGATTGCAGGAACGACGAGCGAAACCCGCGCTGCCACAGCACCTCCCGCTCGGCAGAGGTCCTCACCACGGACATGCGGCCAATCGTCCCGTCCGAAAACAGTCCCGCAAGCAAATACCCGCCGTCCGGAAGCGACTGCGCATGCACAATCGGACCCTGCAAGTCCTCAAACACAAACACACTGTCCACTGCAGGCTGTGCGGCGGCGACTGCTGCCATCAGCAAGAGCAAAAGCCATCTCATTTGATCAGCACCATCTTTTGAATCCCCTCATAGTCAGATGTGCGCAGCCGGACAAAATACACTCCGCCCGAGCAGGTGCTGCAATTCCAAACTCGCGTGTGCGTTCCCGCACTCAGCTCTCCGTCCACCAACCGTTCCACAAGCCGCCCCTGCACGTCAAAAATCGTCAGCTCAACCTCCGAACTCTTCGGCAAGTCAACCGCGATCGTCGTGCTTGGATTAAACGGATTCGGATAGGGAGGATGCAAAGCAAACTCACGCGGCAAGAGCGATTCGTCGTTTGCGTCCTGAGCCAGTCCCGCCCCCAAACAGCGCACGAGTTTCTCCCCCGAGATCGCATCGCTGATCACGCGCAGCGTGTCCACGTGATTGCCCGCGCTTTGCGGCGCAAACACTACCGTCACACTCAAGGTTTCGCCCAACGCAATCGTCGCCGGACCGCTGAAGCTCGCGGAATAGGACTCGCTGCCCTGAATCTCTTCGACGGTCAGCGTATTGGATCCCGTATTGATCAAATTGAGACTGCGCGTCACGCTGTCGCCCACCACTACCGGGCCAAAATTCAGACTCGACGGCGCCGCCGCCAAATCGGGAACATACCCCAGAAACATCGCGCACGCGTCCCAGCCCGGCACCGTGAAGGACTGCGTCGAGCCATACAGCAGAAAGCCATTCTCCGTCCGGAGCATTCCATCGCAGCGATCCGCTTCCTCACCCCCCGCAACCACCGACCATACACTGTCGCCGTTCTGATCCACTTTCAAGAGCCAAAAGTCCGATTGCTCGAAGTTGATGTCTTCGGACGAGTAATTCCCCGCGACGAGGTAGCCGTTATCACTTGCAGGCAAAATCGCCACGCCGTCTTCATAGGACAGGCCGCCGAAACTGTTTTCGATGATCACGTCGCCGGACTCATTGCAGGTCACAATCCACAAATCGGAACCGCCGCGCGTTGAGCTGTACGTGCCGCCGCACATCGTGTACGCACGCGGCAGCTCGCCGCCTACGATGTCGCTGAACCAGTCATCCCCGGCTCCTCCGATTTCCGCTCTGTGGAACTGGTTAACTGAGTCCGCGGGATAGCGCCGCCACGTGAGCAGTCCATCGCGCCCGGAAACACCCGCGTTCAGAGTTTCTCCGCAGATCGCAAAGTCAAAGTATGTATCCTGCGCGTTCGCCAAATCTCCCGGACCCGAAGTTATCGTCGTGGATGTGACAAAGCCGCAGCACGTAAACCGGCGAATCGAGTTATCGCCTTCCCCGTCAAGGCGGCGAGCATAAACCATTTCATAGCCCTCGTCGCCCTCCCGGTAGATCGTATTGGCTTCTCCGTATTCAAGCAGCCGAAGTGGCTCGGGTGAGTATTCCCAGGTCCAGTCATCCAACAGGACTCCCGTCGAATCATAGGCAACGACAAAGAATTGTTCGCCCTGTCCGCTCGCGTTTGTTCGCTCGCCGTAGGCCAGACCTGCACGCGGAATGTCCGTCAGTCTTCGCCCAACCTCTGCCGGAAGCCTGTGGTGCCACACCAGCTCGCCCTCCCGATCAATCTTCACCAGCAGTGCATCCCCCGTCTGCGCATTCCATTCCCGCGCCTCACCACACAAAATGAACCCGTCGCTCACTTCAACCGCATCATAAAAGAACTCATCCCCGCCGTCATCCCACGAAAACGTCCACACAGAATCCGGCGGAAGCGTTTGCCCGAGTGCACACGACAGGAAGAATAGGATCGAGGAAAGTCGAAGCATAAGTGTTCCCTTGTTGCGCCCAGCTTGCTGAGCAAGAAACTCCGGCTAATCAAGACGCTTGGCGCTTGCGTCAGCGCAAATGGGTCCAGCGCCTGCGCTGGTCACAGCCCCAACACATCCGCCATACTATAAAACCCCGCGGGCTGTCCGGCCAGCCACTCCGCCGCGCGCAGGGCGCCGTGCGCAAATACCGCCCGCGAATCCGCGCGATGCGTAATCTCCAACCGTTCGCCGTGACCGCCCAGGACCAACGTGTGCTCTCCCACCACGTCGCCCATTCGAAGCGAATAGACTTCAGGCTTCCGCCCAACTGTGTCTTGCACAATCTCGGCAATCCGCACCGCCGTTCCCGAGGGCGCGTCGAGCTTCCGGATGTGATGGGATTCCGTCAAGTAGGCCGAGTATTCCGGCAGCGCCGCCGTGGCCTCGGCGACCAACGCAAACAACACATTCATTCCCGGCGACATGTTCGGCGCCCAGAGCACCGCAATATCTTGCGCGGCATCACGCAGCGCGGCGTGCGTGGCTTCGGACAACGCCGTCACTCCGCACACATAGTTCACCTTCGCCGAGCGGCAGCAGGACACATTCTCCGCAACCGCACTCGCCAACGAAAAGTCAATCGCCACGGCCACATGATCCTGAACTCCGTGACAGCTTGGCTGTATCAGCAGGTCATCAAAGTACTGCCCCGCGCCTGCCGGATCGTAGGCATTTGTGATCCTAATCCGTCCGCCCTGCCGCGTTTCATGCAAGATCACCCGGCCCATCCGGCCCGCCGCGCCAAACAGCGCCGCGCGGATCTGCTTCCCGTCATGCGACATACAGCGGCTCCATATAGGCGGCAATCGCTTCGCGAATCCGGGTTTCCGTTTCAGGCTTCACCGGAACCAGCGGAAGCCTCAACTCATTCTTCATCTTCCCCAGCTCCGACAGCGCAAATTTCACCGGAGCCGGACTCGTTTCAAGGAACATCGCCTTGGCCAACGGATACAGAGCCTGATGCATCATCAGGGCGGTTTCCATATCCGCGCGCGAAAAGGCGCTGATCATCCCTTTCAGAAGGTCCGCGCCGATATGCCCCGCCACCGAGACCACGCCCGTTCCGCCGACGGACAAGATCGGCAAGGTCAGCGAGTCATCGCCCGAAAGCACCGTCATTCTGCCCTCGACCCGGCGGCAGACATCGGAAATCTGGTCCAAATTACCGGAAGCTTCCTTCAGAGAGGCCACGCGCGGCAAGTCGGCCAGCCGGTCCACCGTCTCCGGCAGCATGTTCACGCTCGTCCGGCCCGGCACATTATAGAGCAAGAGCGGCAAATCCGTCGCATCATGGACCGCCGAAAAATGGGCAAAAAGCCCCTCTTGCGTCGGCTTATTGTAGTAAGGCGTGATCACCATAGCTCCTTGAACACCCAATTGCTTGGCTTCCCGCGCAAATTCAATCGTCTGCTCTGTGGAGTTTGTGCCGCACCCCGGCACGACTGGACGACCTTTTGCCGCTTCCAATACCAGTTGAATGACCCTTGTTCGCTCCGCCCGGGAGAGGACAGAGGCTTCCCCGGTCGTGCCCAACGGGACAAATCCATCGGTGCCGCGATTCGCAAGCTCGGTGACCAAATTTTGCAGGGCAGGCTCGTCAATCTGCCCGTTCTTGAACGGAGTGACCAATGCCACCCACAAACCGCTATAGAAGTTCATATTGCTATGGAGTTTGAATTCCCAGGTCGGACGTTTGCCCCTTGCAACATCCTCAAAATTCCTGAATTAGAAATATACCTCCCTGTGTCTGGATTGTCAAATTCACCTGTCCCGCCACCTGTGGAAACAATTCGACAAATCTGGGTCAATTTCCTTGACTCTTTGGCTTTTGCTCTGCAAACTATTATGTTAACAAATCAGCTCTTCCCTAATATTTCACGGAGGATAGCAAGTAGAGTTCGCGGGAGTTTCCCGATGTTTTAACGTATGAACAAGGAGGTTGCGATGTATCAGCTCGGTACGGCTTTTGCCGAGGGAAAGGATGTTCTATGGGCGATAACGAATGGCGATTGGAAACGGGAGACCCGGAAGATGCCGGAACCTACACTACTGATTGTAGACGAAGAAACTACTGCGCTCGAGCGTGTATCCAGCTCGTTGCGTGCTGAAGGAGGATACCGCGTCCTGACCGAAACCGATCCGAGCAATGTGCTGAATCGGTTGGAAACGGAGACGGTGGACGTGGTTTTATGTGACTTGGATCTGAAAGGCGCGTCGGGCGTCACCCTGATCGGGGACATCCGTTCGCGCCATCTGCGCCTGCCCGTCGTGATCTATTCGGAGAATGATCGCTCCGAACGGATCGTCGAAGCGATGGAAAACGGTGCGACCAACTTTGTGACCCAGCCGCTCGAACCGCGCTTGCTGGCACGCACGGTGGATGCCGCGCTCTCCAATCTTCGCCTGGCGGGGGAAGTGGAGAAACTCAAGCGCCGGCTCGGCGGGGATCACAAGCTCGGCGGCCTCGTGGGACGGTCGGCTGCCATGCACAAAGTCTTTGACGCAATTCGCGAAGTCGCCGCCGTGGACACCACGGTCTTGATTCGCGCCGAAACCGGAGCCGGAAAGGAACTCGTCGCGCGAGCGCTTCACTTCGAAGGTCCGCGCTCCGAGAAACCGTTTGTCAAGGTCAACTGCGCGGCGCTGCCGGAAACCCTGCTCGAATCCGAACTCTTCGGACACGAGCGCGGAGCTTTCACTGACGCCAAGCAACTGCGCATCGGTAAGTTCGAACAGGCCAACGGCGGTACGATCTTCCTGGACGAAATCGGCGAACTGTCGCTTTCGACACAGGTCAAGCTGCTGAATGTCCTGCAGGACCGCGAGATCGAGCGGTTGGGCGGAAATCGCAAGATTCCCGTCAACATCCGCGTCGTCACGGCCACCAACCGTGATCTCGAGCGCATGATTCAGGAAGGCCGCTTCCGCATGGATCTCTACTACCGGCTGAATGTGGTGCCCATCACCATTCCGCCGCTGCGCGAACGACGCGAAGACATTCCCATGCTCTGCGCGCACTTCCTCGACAAGATCGGCGGACGTCTGCAGAGGGGACATTTCACCTTCACCGATGACGCGATGGCGCTCTTGCTCTCGCATCCCTGGCCGGGAAATGTTCGCGAACTTGAAAATGTCATCGAACGGGCGATTCTTGCTTCGACGGGCACCACGATCACGGCCAACACCTTGCAGTTTCTGAAGCAGCCGATTCCGACCACGGAAAACAACAGCTTCACGCCGCAGGTCAGGCCGCCGGTCAACGTCACTCTGCCGGCCTCGATGCCGATGACGTCGTCTCCGGTGTCCGTGGAAACAATGATGACGCTCGGACCGCTGAAGAATGCCGTGCGCACATTCGAGAAGCAGTTCATCGAAAATGCCATGCTGGCCGCCAACGGGCACGTCCTGAAGGCCGCACGCATGCTGCAGATTGACCGCACCACGCTTTGGAAAAAAGCCAAAGACCTGGGGATTGATCTGCATCCTGAGGAAGAGTAAGTCCTGAGCGAAGTCCTCTGACTTCGCCGGTACACAAGAACTTGAAAAGGCAGCCTTGCGGCTGCCTTTTTGTTTCTCTTGACTCGCGGACGTTTCCTGCTTAGATTATTCCTTAGCCTATCCCACGCACAAGGTGACCCATGCGCATATTTGTCCTGCTTTCGATGCTCGGAATCGTTACCCAAAGTCAGGCATTCGACATGACCTCTTGGGTCCCGGCAGAGTCAGACCAGGTGATTTTCTGCTGGGAGGCTGTCCCCGGGGTCGAGCACTATGAACTTCATGTGAGTGCGAGCTTCGGCGGACCGTACTCTCTTGCTGAGATCGTGAACACGCTCGAAACGTCCCGCCCGAATCTCCACCGAGGCTATTCGCGCGAGTTCGTTTTTGCGGCCGCGATAAATGCTTCAGGTGAAGTCATCGGCGTCAGCGATACCATCGGCTGCTATTTCCTGAGCAACACAGCTGACGTTCCGCAAGGTTCGATCAAAATTGCGCAGTTCGGAGTGGGTGGGCTTCAGTACTTTTCACTCGCGGGCGACTCCGGATGCGCTCACACCGATGTCTTATCCACAAGTCCGTCAGACATCATCGGCGTGCAAACGACTGCGCTTGGCTTCGCACTCTCATCGCGCGTGAATAGAGTGGACAACTGGCAAATTGCCTACCGCAATACCAACGGAGATTGGACGGGCTCACTCGAGCAGACTCAAAACATGGTCCCCGGCAGAGCGTATGTTTTTGTGACCGCCGATCCGGACGAACGCCCGCCGATTCTCACCGGAAAGGCGACCTCCGAGGATTCACCGCAGGGAGTAATCACGGTACTCGCCCCGTCTTTTCCGTCCGCGTTCGCAGTCACGTCCATGAGCTTGCCGATTGTGGATGTTCGCGATGTCGCTTCCCTTGGGCTTATCAGCAGCGGATTCCAGAGCGGTACATTCACCAGCTCGGACCTCGTGGTTGAAGTGACAACAGGTAAAAAGACGTGGCTCACCTCTGGCATGCAGTGGAGGGGATCCCTGGAAACTTGTTCTCCCGAGCAATCGTATTTGATCGTGAATCGCACCACCGGCCACACCTGGGCCTATGATTTCTCTCTGATCGGACAGCCATAACTCTACTCTTCTAACGTTACCCAAAAGGCAGCCGAAAGGCTGCCTTTTTCATGTACGTTTCGCCGAGCGGGGTTTTTGCGAAGTGGTACCCCACCGGAACCTCATTTCAGCGCTTCCTTTGCCCATTCCGCATGTTCTCTGACCAATTCACTATCATGCTTCAACAGCGGAGCGAGCGCGTCGCACGCATCACGTGATTTCCAATTCCCAATCGCCACCGCCACGTTGCGCAGAAAGCCTTCGTACTTCGGACGCAGGACCGGACTGCCGCGAAAGAACTCATTGAAGTCGCTCTCTGATAGCCGCGCAAGATCAAAAAGCTTCGGCGCCTTGCGCTCGAAAGTGTTCTCATAAGCTTTTTGTCTGCCCGGAGTCGAGAAGCGAGTGACCCACGGACAACATGTTTGGCAATCATCACAGCCAAAAACATGATTGCCCATCTTTGGTCGGAGTGGAAGCGGAATCGAGCCGCGAAATTCAATCGTCAGATACGAAATGCATAGCCGCGAATCGAGCACATAGGCACTCGGAAACGCATGCGTCGGGCAATCGTCCTGACAGCGTGTGCAGGTGCCGCACGACGGCATTTGCTTCGGCAGGGGAGAGGGTTCGAGCGCAAGCGTCGTCATTACTTCTCCCAGTAACAACTGTGATCCCATCTTCGGATGAATCAACAGCGTGTTCTTGCCGATGAATCCCAACCCCGAACTCTCCGCAACATCTCGTTCAAGCACGGGACCCGTATCCACATATGCTCTGGTCTTCACATCGCTGGAGAGCGTCTGCACAAACTCCGCAAGCTCCTCGATCGCGTGTCCCATCAAGTCGTGATAATCCTGTCCCCATGCATAGCTCGCAATGATCCCGCGCGAGTGATCGTGCCGAATCTCATCCGGCAGGAAGCCCGTGAAATACGATTGCCCCAGCGATATCACCGAGCGAACTCCCGGCAGCACCTTTTCCGGATCGAGCCGACGTTCCGCTGTGCGGTTCAGATAAGTCATCGTCCCGGCCATCCCCTGATCCAGCCACTTACGAAACTCCGGCCCCCGCTTCGGCGTAAAAGCCCGCGAAATCCCGCATAAGTCGAATCCGAGCTCCTTCGCCCGGGCGGAAATCCGCTGTTCAGGGGTCATTTCCAAAGGTGTTTGCATTTCCCGCTAAGAGTCAATAAATTTTAGGTTCGTCAAACCAAGTGCGCTCCCGAGCAGGGTCTTTGAACCCTTACGGAACCCGACCACCAGAAACCCCTTTTCATGCCCAAATCCGACCTGATTACGCTGCCGTCCCATCTGCCCAAGGGTCTACGCTACTATGACCTGATCGGCGGACTGTTCGTCGCAGTCCTGCTGATCTCCAATATCGCGGCTACCAAGCTCGTCGGCTTTGGCATCTTTCCGTTTGACGGAGGGACGTTCCTCTTTCCCTTGAGCTACATCTTCGGGGACGTTCTGACGGAAGTCTATGGCTTCGCGCGTGCCCGCAGAATCATCTGGATGGGCTTTGCGGCCAATATCCTCGCCGCGTTGACCTTCGCCACAGTTGCGGCCATGCCCCCGGCCTCGATCTGGCCCAATCAGGACGCCTTTGTCGCGATTCTCGGGTTCGTTCCGCGCATCGTACTGGCCTCGCTGGTGGCCTATCTCTGCGGTGAGTTCACCAATTCCGTGATCCTCGCCAAGATGAAAGTCGCCATGAAAGGCCGCGTGCTCTGGGCTCGCACGATTACTTCCACACTTGCGGGTCAGGCCGTGGACACTGGAATCTTCGTCGTCATCGCTTTTCTCGGAATCGTCCCGGCGCGTGAACTCTGGCTCATGATTGCCTTCAACTACGTGTTCAAGTGCGGTGTCGAAATCGTGCTCACGCCCGTCACCTACGCCGTCGTCGGTTTCCTGAAGCGCCGCGAACAGGTGGATGTGTTTGATTCCAATACGCGCTTCTCGCCTTTCGGCTTCCGAGACGCCGCTCCCGCAAAGTAAGCTCTTCTTCGAACCATTGCAAATCTCCCGGCGGAGCCCCTGAGTCCGCCTACTTCCAAAATGTCCGACCGCCCCATCACATTCTGGGATCATCTCGATGAGCTGCGCAAGCGTATTCTGCGCAGCTTTTTGTTCGTGGTCATCGGAGCGTCCGTCGGATTTGCCTTAGCAAGGCGCGGGAGGGAGTTCCTCATGCAACCCTTCCGCGAAGCCGTGCCTGGCACCCTTTCCCTGCTCGGTCCGTCGGAAGGCTTTGTCATCGAAATCAAGATTGCCATTCTGATCGGACTCCTGATTTCAACACCGTTTGTCGCCTGGCAACTCTACGGGTTTGTCGGTCCCGGCCTGCGGCGCAAAGAAAAACTCTGGCTCTGGCCCATCGTGGGAATCTCGACCGTGTTGTTCTGGGGCGGAGTCGTGTTTTCGTGGATGATTCTGCCTACCGCGCTCGAGTTTCTCGGGTCGTTTGCTGAAGTGGGACTGCAAAATTTCTGGTCACTGAACAGCTACATCAGCCTGGTGTTGTTTCTGCTGATTGCCTTCGGCGTGATCTTTCAGCTTCCGCTCGTGATGGGACTGTTGATTGCCACCGGGCTCGTCAAGTCCGCTTTCTTCCGCAAGCATCGCCGCATCGCCATTGTTTTGATCTTCTTCCTCGCGGCACTCGCCACGCCCACCACCGACGCGCTCACGATGATGCTCATGGTTGCGCCGATGATGGTTCTCTATGAAGCCGCGATCTGGATCGGAGTGCTGCTTGAGGCCCGCAGAAAGAAGACCGCGAAAGCATGAGCAGGAAACTTGTTCCCAAGATCATTCTCGAAGGCACGCGACTCACACATAAGACAGACTTAGCCTTCGCCCTGAACGAGCATCCGCGCGTCGTCGGTCCCCGCAAATATCGCTATCCGTCGCCGCTGATTTCCGGTGAGTGGTGCGCGTTCTCCAATTTCCCCTGGGGACGCGGCTTGGTCAATTTTGCTCCGGAAGAAGAAGCTCAAGCTCTGGAAACCTACGCCACGTGGGCAAGGTTGTTTGAACTTGAGCGCTACTATTCATGGATTGTGGACCGCTTCCACTTCTCCACCATCATGCATCAGCATCTCTATGGCCAGCGCACCTACGACTTCCGCTGGCTCGAAGAGCGGCTTCTGCCTCTGGGCTTCCGCGTCGTTCTGTGCACCCGAGCTCGCGACACCTTTGAAGCGGCACGCGCCGAGCGCCTCAAAGTTTCCGGCAACCCCTCCCAGTATGACGATCTGTCGCTGTTTCTGCGCGAACAAGACTGTCTGCACCACATCGCAGAACGCTCTGCCCTCCCGGTTCTCAAGCTCGACGTCACTTCTGACGATATTCCCGAGTTAGCCAACCAGATCGCCGATTGGCTCGAACAAACGGGCGGGCTCTACTACCCCGAATCCTGATCCGAAAACCATTAAACTGTCTTTCTCGACCCGCTTTTGGCGGGTCTTCTTTTTGCCCGCTTTGCAGGGCGAAACATAGAACTTCAGCGTTTTGCCGCTCCAGTCAATGGCTCTGACCCGGTTTGCCTTCTGGAGCACGACAAACAGCAACTCATTGTTTATGCAAAGTCTAAATTTCGAGAGCCGCTAATACGAGCTATAGGGTTCGCAATGGCCCACCTATTGCACAAGAAAGTGCGACTGACTTCCCTAAAGAACCTCATAGCTCGGAGAAACCATTGGAACAAATGAGAATGGACGCTGAGCGCATCCGCCAAATCCGGCAGCGCATGCAGCTTACCCAGGAAGATTTTGCTCATCTGATCGGCGTGACCTTTTCCACGGTCAACCGTTGGGAAAACGGCAAATCCAGCCCGAACCGAATTGCGGCGCGTCTCCTGATCGGACTGGAAAAAAAGCTGAAGCAGCAGTAACATGGTAGCCGCTCCTCCGCTGCGCCGACGGCCCGCTGCCGTCCCGGCCGCACCACCAACTAAACTCGTCTGCTTCCGACTGGGAAGCTGGAGAGTCGGCATGACCGTGGATGAAGTCCACGGCATGTTTGTGGGCATGCCATTGATCCCGACCTCGAAGCAGGGCTATTCCTTTGAAGTGCAGATCGCTACTGGCAGAGTTCCCGTCCGCGATCTGCGTGGCGAACTCATGCCGCAGAAAAACACGTCGCAGGAGCTCGCGACGGTCGCGCTCGTCGAAACTTGGGATGGGCTGATCGGTCTGGCCTTTGATCACGCCGATGAAGTCATTCCTGTGAATCCGCGAGCCTGGGCTCATCACGAGTTGGATGCCTTCCCGTTTCCCGCGCGGGCACGATCCATCACGCGCCACGGCGACGTCTTCTGGCTCGATCTCAAACAACTGACCGCAACACTGACCGAATGATCACTCTGGAGATAAAATGAACCACGCGTCGCAAAGCTTCGTTTCTGTGCCGATTGAGGACGCCCTGATTACGGGAGATCCCTCCCGCAGCAAGCACATTACCCTGAAGCTCAAGGAAGCCCAGGATCTTCCGACGCTGCCGACTCTGGCCATGGAAGTGTCCCGCCTGGCCAATGATCCGCTCGCCGGCATGTCCGAAATCGTACGGATCATTCGCAACGACCCTTCGATGACCAGCAAGATCCTACGCGTTTCGAACAGCGCCTTCTACGGAATGCCGCGCCGCGTCGAATCCCTGAACATGGCTTTGGTCGTCTTGGGCATGCGCGAAGTTTCGAATCTTGTCACGTCCATTTCCGTATTCAAAGCTTTTCCTGTCTCCGGCGCCGCCGCAGGCTTCTCCCGGGAAACCTTCTGGGAACACAGCGCCGGTACCGGGGAAATCGCCCGCGTGCTGGCCTCCAAACTGCAAATGCGTTTGCACGGAATCGAGTTTACATCCGGTCTGCTGCACAACATTGGCAAGATTGTCCTGTTCCAGTACTTCCCGAATGAACTGACACAGGCCTTCAAGATCTCCGAACAGGAATCTTTGCCCTCGATTGTCGCGGAACAAAAGGTGCTCGGCACCGATCACGCTGAAGTCGGTGCGTGGCTCGCTGAAAAGTGGTCTCTCCCCGATTCCATTGTCGAAAGCATTCGCTATCACCATCAGCCGCACCTGGCTCCCGAGCACAGTGTGTTGACCGCGATTGTGCATCTCGCCTCAAGCCTGGCTCGTGCCATTCTGGCCAAAGACCTGCGCGAACGCGTGAACACGCATCTATCACAGGATCCCGCGTGGGAGGTGCTCGCAAAAGAGAACCCCGCAATACTGTCCCTCGATATCTCCGCCTTTGTTGCTGAGATCGAAGAAAACATTGACCGCGCGCGCGAGTTCATTCGTATGGCAACGACGGAGTAACCACTCATGAACAGAGTGGAAGGGGGACATATTGTGCGAGTTCTGATCGCGGATGACAATCCGCTCATCCGGCGTATCTTGCGCGCCATGGTTGAGCGGCAAGAGGGGTTCGAAGTCACAGGCACGGTGGCCGACGGTGATGAGTGCGTCGAAGCCGTAAAGTCGCTGAAACCCGATGTCTTGTCGCTGGATCTTGAAATGCCCCGCGTGAGCGGACGCAGCGTGCTGATGAAACTGCTCGAGCAAAACGCGCGGATCGGCGTCGTCGTGGTGACCGGATTGCCGTTCAACGACCAGCCGTCGGTGAACGATGAGCTCCGTTCCTTGGGTGCAAGCGCAATCATCTACAAAGATTTCTCACCGGCAGGAAATGACCTCGGTCTCTTCCAAAGCGCCTATTTCAAGGCGTTGAGACAGGCCGCCAAAGTGCATTAGCCCAAGATATCCGCCTTGCAACCTGCCGCTTTGACGTCCGTCAAAGCGGCTTCTTTTTTGCAATCCAATGATGTTTCGCCGAGGAGGCGCTGTTTCCAGTCAACATGTTGCAAGTTTGGGTCATGAACAATAAGCCTCGTATTTTAATGAAAGAAGTCTTTTTCTTTACGGTTCAATGTTTTTGAGTCAAAGTGTAACAACTTGTTTTATTTGGTTTTGAACAATGTCGAGGCGATTTGGACTTTGTGTCTTTTGAGCAAGTATCTTGTTGACTTCCTTAACCCTTGACATTTATATTGGGTATTGCAAAGGAACTGGTGGATTTCCACCAGACGTGCAGAAATTTGTCCATCCGCTAGCCGGGGTCCCGGAAATTTGACCCCAAAAAACATGTTAAGGAGTGAAGATGAACAAGAGATGGCTTAGGTATGTAAGTGCCATGCTGTTGTGTTGTGGCGCACTTGCTTTCTACGCATTTGCGACCCAAAACAACGATGTGAAGACTGTACTCACGCCGGCGCAAGACAAGAATCTTGCCGCGTCCAAGCAAGTCCTCGTGGACCAGGGCCGCGCAGATGACTTCCTCGCAAAGCGCGACGAAGTGCGCAAGTCCAGCCGTGTATCGTCGAAGTCCGTCCAGAAACTGGAAGGCGTTTCGACATCCACTGCGACCGGCGGCAGCCTTCAGCAGGAAATCCGCGCCGCCTTCGAGGAAGAGTCCCTGGGTGCTGCTCCCGAAAAGGTGCAGTATCACGCTCTGCTCGATCGTCTGAACGCGGGCTATACCCTGACCGAAACCGAGAAGCACTTGTTCTATGAACTCGATGCAATCTTCTCGCATGAGACCCGCGAATCCGGTTCGCTCGACGACACCGGCGGCGGCGACGGCTTCGGCTACTACTATGTGGACAACCTGAATGCCGACACCGCCACGTTTGCCTGGGTAGAACTCTGCGGCGACCCCAATGCCATCGAAGTTCTGACCGGTGACGACACGCAGCACCAGATCACCTGGAACTGGAGCTTCCCCTTCTACGGCGCGAGCTACAGCACCGGTTTCATCAACTCGAACGGTCAGCTCCGCTTCGTGACGGGCGCGACCACGCTGACCAATGCCGACATCTCCCCGACGAATACCACCCCGTGGATTTCCGGCTTCTGGGATGACCTTGATGCCGACGGCGGCGGACCGGCTGGAACCGGTTGTGCTGGCGCGGGTGACAATGAAGTGTATTGGCGTGATTTCGGCGACCGTGTCGTCATCTCCTGGACCAACACCCCGCACTGGAGTGAATCCACGGACCGCTACAACTTCCAGATTATCATCTATCCCAGCGGCAAGATCAAGTTGCAGTACAACACCAACTGGGTGAACGGTACGACGGGCTCGGGCTCTGCCTCCATTCACATTGATGGTCCCTTGACTGACGGCGTCAGCTATCTGTACAACAACGTGCCCGCGACGCATGCGATCACGACCGGTGGTCGTGCCGTGTGGTTCTATCAGGATGCGACCGCTACCGGCCGTTGCTGCTATTTCGACGGCAATGCCACGCAGTGCCTCGACGCTCAGACGTCTGAAGACTGTGCTGCCCTGGGTGGCAACTGGGCCCTCGGCGAAACCTGCGCCAGCGCGCCCTGCGCTGTCGGTCGCTGCTGCTACGGCGATCCCTGCGCCCCGACTTGTGACGACGACATGCTCGTCGAAGATTGTAATGCTCTCAGCGGTACGTTCAGCTTGGGCCTCGACTGCACGACCCCGTGCCCGACGGCGGCGGCTGGCGACCTGATCTGCAATGCCATCGTGATTCCTGCTCTGCCCTACACCAATGACGGCACCACGGTCGGCTTCACCAACAACTATGACGAAGTCTGCCCGTTCACGGGTTCGACCTCGCCCGACGTTGTGTATAGCTACACCCCCGGTGCGAACCAGACTGTGGATGCCACGCTTTGCGGCGGTATCACGGCCTACGACACCAAGATGTACGTCTATGAAAACGTGCACACCCCGGGCGCCCCGTTTGCCTGCAATGATGACGCTTGCAACAACGATCCGATCTACACCAGCAACTTCATCTCGCAGCTTCTGGGTCTCTCGCTGACCGGCGGTAACACCTACTACTTCGTCGTGGACGGCTACGGCAGCAGCAGCGGTGCGTACACCCTGTCCATTTCCATTCCGACCATCGGCGCCTGCTGCTATGGTGAAAACCTCTGCTGCGTCGAAACGTCTGAAACCGCGTGTACCGCCCTGGGCGGCACCTGGACGGCCGGCAACTGCACGAGCAATCCCTGCACCCCGGTCTGTACCGTCACCTGCGGCGCCAACGACGTGATCGAAGTGACCGAGCCGGATCCGGACATCACGCCTGATTCCGACCCGACCGGTGGCTGCAACAACACCGTCCCCGCCTATCAGGATATCGCCTGCGGCGACACGGTTTGTGGTGTGACGTTCTATTATGGTGCCGGTTCCTTCCGTGACACCGACTGGTTCCGCTTCACGATTCCCGGTCCGGACCCGATGAACGTCGAGTTCGGCGGTATCGGCGACTACAACGGCTTCCAGGCTCTGTTGATTGACCTGAACGCCGACTGCGCCGGTTCGTTCGTGATTTCCTCCGCCGGTGTCTTCGAAGGCGCTTGCGGCACGAACTACTCGACCTCTTTGGTCTGCTTGGATCCGGGCACCTACGTGCTCTTCGCTTCGATCAACGCCGGTGAATTCACCTGCCCGTCCTATGCTTCCCCCGGCAGCTACCGCGTTTGGGTGAATTGCTCGCCCTGCACGCCGCCGGTTGGCCGTTGCTGCTATGACGGTGGTGCGAGCTGCGCCGACAATACCGAAGCCGAGTGTGCCCTGTTGGGCGGCAGCTGGGATGGATTGCTGACCTGCGCCACGGCGTGCCCCGTTCTTCCGCCGAACGATGACTGCGGCACCGCCGAAGTTGTTGTGATTCCGGAAAACGGTTCGGTTTCCGTGGCTGTGGACAACAACGCTGCCAACACGACCTGTGCCGACACCTGCGACTTCGACTCCAACGGTCCGGACGTGTTCTACACGTTCACCCTGACCGATTGCCGTCGCATCGCGATCGTCGCGACGGACGCTTTTGGCGACTTCCCCGATTCGCACATTTCGCTGAACTTGAGCGCCAACTGCTGCGTGGATCCGCAGATCTGGTGTGACGACGACTGGGCAAACTTCGATGTTTCCGGTCTGGCTTGGTGGGATCCGGCGATTGATCCGGTGGGCTGCGGTCTGTGCTCGCGCATCGGCGGTCTGCTCGATCCGGGCACCTATACCGTGCGCGCCGGTCACTGGAGCACGTCATGGCAGGGTGCCTATCAGTTGACGTTCTATGACTTCGGTCCGTGTGTTGAAGCTCCGTGCGATCCGGTTGCGGATCTCACCATCGCGCTTGACTTCGTGGGCAACCAGCCGAACAACTACAAGCTGAACTTCACCGCTCCGCAGGACGAAGACTACACCGTCTGGTATTCGACGATCCCGAACAATGACGGTGATCCCGACGGCGGTACCGATCCCGACTTCGTGATCGAAACCGTGCTGCTCGGTCAGGTTGCCGGTCCGGTCACCTACACGGCCCCGGCTGGCTTCGACAACTACCGCTACTTTGTCGTCACGGCCGGCTGCCAGCCGTTCGTTGAGCCGGTGGGACGTTGCTGCTACGACAACAACACTGCCTGCGCCGACGTCACTCAGGCTGAGTGCGACGGACTGTCCGGTACGTGGAACAACTTCCTCTCCTGCGCCGATCCGTGTCCGGATCCGCTGCCGACGGGACGTTGCTGCTACGACGGTGGTTTGAGCTGTAACGACTTGCTGGAAGCCGACTGCATCCTGCTCGGCGGCGCTTGGGATGAACTCCTGAACTGCACCGACAATCCGTGCGGTTTGGCTCCGGCGAACGACGATTGCGGCAACGCTATCGCAGTTCTGAACGGCGTGCCCATGAGCGGTACGACGATTGACGCCGCACTCGGCACAGACATTACGAGCTGTGTCCTTGACGACCTGTATGATGTCTGGTACGTGTACAATGTGACGACCCTGTCCGCCATCACCGTCGGTCTGTGTGATGCAGGGTCCGACTATGACACCGGTATCTCCCTGTGGGATGCTTGCGGCGGCACGCAGCTCGCCTGCGACGACGACGCTTGCGTGACCCCGAGTCTGGCCTCGCAGGTGATTTACACCCCGACGGTCACCGGTAACATCTACATCCGTGTTTCTGGCTTCAACTCGCAGACGGGTAACTTCGTCCTGTCGGTTGTCCAGTAAGCACAATGATCCCTCAGCCGATTCCGGCTGTTGAATATCAAAAAGCGGCCCGTGCATCTCGCACGGGCCGCTTTCTATTTGGCAGTGAACAGGTCTTCGGCTACGCGCCGCCCTCCTGGTGGCGAATCACATCGCCTTCCACAAAGTAGATCACATCCTCTGCAATGTTTGTCGCCAGATCGCCCATCCGCTCAAAATAGCGCACCGTTGAAAACACCTGCATCCACTGAGATGCTTTGTCCGGGGCCTTGCCTATCTCAGCAACAATAACGTCGTAAAGCAGTCTCTGCAGGTCATCCACTGCGTCATCCGCCGCACACACCGCGCGCGCGCGCGCCGCATCATGCTCCACCAGCGAATCCAGTGCCGCACCAACCATGGCAATAGACTTCTCGGCCATGTCCATCAACTGAGGCGGAAGCGCAACGGGAGCTTGACCGGCCAACGTGCGCGCACGCTTCGCGACATTCACGGAAAAGTCCGCGATCCGCTCGAGATCATTATTGATCTTCAGCACGGTGATGACATATCTCAAATCCACCGCCACAGGCTGATGAAGCGCCAGAATCTTCAGGCAATCATCCTCGATATCCACTTCGTCCTGATTGATCTGCTCGTCGCGCGCCACCACCCGGTTCGCAAGCTGTGCGTCAAAATTGCGCAGAGCCGCCACGGCAAGCTGTGCGCTCTCTTCAACCGCGGCGCCAAACGACAAAATCTTGCGCTTCAGGCGGTCCAGGTCACGTCTAAGGTGCAACGGCATGGCTGCTACTCCTTCCATAGTCAGAGAGAAAGAGGGCGCATCCGCGCCCTTCGGAAAACTCCTGCAAATTCACTGCCGGTTCTATCCGAAACGGCCCGTGATGTAGTCCTCGGTCTGCTTCTCGCCGGGCTTGGTGAAAATCGTCTTCGTTCGCCCGAACTCGATCAGCTTGCCTTCGTAGAAGAAGGCTGTGTCGTCCGACACGCGAGCGGCCTGCTGCATGTTGTGCGTCACAATCACAATCGTGTATTCCCCGCGCAACTCGCTGATCAGGTCCTCGATGCGCGCCGTCGAACGCGGATCCAGCGCCGAGGCCGGTTCGTCCATCAACAGCACTTCCGGATTGACCGCCAGGGCTCGCGCAATGCACAGTCGCTGCTGCTGACCACCGGAAAGCCCCATCGCATTGTGCTCCAACCGATCCTTCACTTCCTCCCAAAGTCCGGAACGGATCAAGCTCGCTTCCACATGCTCTTCAAGCTTCTTGCGGTTGTTCTCACCGTGAATCCGCAACCCGTACGCCACATTCTCAAAAATGGACTTCGGAAACGGATTCGACTTCTGAAAGACCATGCCCACCTTGCGCCGCAGGTCCATGACATTCGACGAGCTTTCGTAAATGTCCTTGCCATCCACCAGGACCTTGCCCTCGAGCCGCGCCCCGTCAATGATGTCGTTCATGCGATTCAGAGTCCGCAAGAACGTGGACTTGCCGCAGCCGGACGGGCCGATGAACGCCGTGACCTTGCTGCGTTGCAGCTCTATGGACACGCCAAACAAGGCCTGGGTATTACCATAGTAAAAATTCAGGTCTTGCGCAACAATATGAGAGGTCGTGGAGTGAGGCATGGTCACCAACGATACTTGCGTCGAAAATACGAACGAATCACAATGGCCGTGAGATTAAATCCCAGCACAACGATTATCAGCACCAGTGCCGTCCCGTACTGCATCGGGCGTGCCTTCTCAATGTCGGGAAGCTGAGTCGCCAAAATGTACAGGTGATAGGGCAAGGCCATGCACTGATCAAACACCGATTGCGGCAACGTGGGCAGGAAGAACGCCGCAGCAGTCAAGAGAATCGGCGCCGTTTCGCCTGCCGCTCGGCCAATTCCCAGGATTGAACCCGTCATCATTCCGGGTACCGCATACGGAAGCACATTGCGCCAAATCGTCTCCCACTTCGAGGCTCCCAGAGCCAAACTGGCCTCGCGAAACGACTGCGGCACCGCGCGCAGAGCTTCCTCACTGGCGACAATGATTGTCGGCAGAATCATGCACGCAAGCGTCATGCTGCCCGCAAGGATCGAGGCGCCAAAGCCCAGAAAAATTACAAACAACCCCAACCCGAACAACCCCAGCACCACCGACGGAATGCCTGCAAGAGTGACAATCGCCAAGCGGATCAGTCGTGTCATCCGGCCTTGCTTGGCATACTCACTCAGGTAAATCGCTCCGGCCATTCCCAACGGCAGCGCGAAGGCAATCGTGCCCAGTACCAGATAAAACGTGCCGACGATCACCGGCCAGATGCCGCCTTCTTCACCGCTCTTGCGCGGAGCTTCGGTCAGGAATTCCCAAGAGAGCGTCCCGATGCCGCCGACCACCACGTCCGCGATGATATACACCACGACCAACAGAATCGCATACGTGATGGACAGCATCCCGTAGTACACGATGCGTTCACTGGTGTTGCGCGGCTTCATGCTCATGGCTTACCCGATCCGGTATTTCTTGAGCACCCGCTGCGCGACCATATTGAGCGCAAACGTCATGAGCAGAAGCACAATGCCGATCACAAACAGCGCGTGATAGTGATCGCTGCCAAACGGAACCTCGCCCATTTCCGCGGCGACCGTCGCCGTCATCGTGCGTACGGATTCCGTCGGGCTGAATGAGATGATCGCGGCATTGCCCGTCACCATCATCACGGCCATCGTTTCACCCACCACGCGCCCGATGCCCAGCATCACCGCGGCCACAATCCCCGAAAGCGCCGCCGGAACAGTCACTTTCCAAATCGTCTGAAGCTTTGAAGCGCCAAGCGAGTACGACGCTTCCTTATAGGAATTGGGAACGTTGCGGATTGCGTCTTCCGAAATCGTAATGATCGTCGGAATCGCCATCAGAGCCAGGAGCAGCGCGCCCGTCAGAGCGTTCAGACCTGATGACAGGTGAAACACTTCCTTTACCAGCGGCGCAACCACCACCAATCCGAAAAATCCCAACACCACCGACGGAATTCCCGCAAGCATCTCAATCACAGGCTTCCAGATCTCTCGCTCAACCGGCGACGCCATCTCCGCAATGTATATCGCGGAGATCACTCCAAACGGCACGGCAATCAGCGTCGCCAGAAAGGTCACCAAGAGCGACCCGGAGATCAGAGCCAGCATTCCGAATTGCTCGTCCTCGAAGGACACCGGCTGCCACACCGGATTGAACAACTCGCTTAAGCCAAACTTCTGAATGAACGGCAGGCTTTCACGACCCAGAAAGAGAAACACCAGCACCACGATCAGGATCGAAGTGATGGCGCAACTCTGAAAGAAGTAGCGGATAACCCGCGCCTTCCAATACTGCCGTGACAGTTCCGTCACGTGTTACCCTTTCAACGGAACGTAGCCGACTTCACGCACGATTCTCTGACCCTCGGGAGCATTGCAGTAGTCAATGAACTCCTTGATGAGACCCGCCGGAACACCGTTCGTATAGAGAAACAGCGGACGCGCGATGGGGTAGGTCCCTTCCCGAACGGTCGTCTCGGTCGGGAAAATCGCCGGTGAGTCCGCCGTCTTGCGTACGTTCAGCATCTTGACCTTGCTGTCATGGCCATAGGCTTCGCCGCCGTAACCGATCGCATTGGCATTCGAAGAAACTTCCTGCACCAGCGCCGCTGTCGAAGTCATCAGGCGCGCCGAGTTGACGAAATCACCCTTCGCCAAAACATGCTCTTTGAAATATACATATGTCCCCGAATTGCTCTCGCGGGACAACACCACGACTTCGCCCGGCTGGCCGCCCAGCTGACTCCAGTCCGTGATCTGGCCCTGGAAGATCTGCTTGATCTGATCGAGCGTCAGACTGTCCACCGTGTTCTGTGGATTCACAAACACAGCCAATCCATCCATCCCGATCACAAACTCCTGCGGCGACAATCCCTTTTGCTTGGCCAAATCATACTCTTTGCCGAGCATCGTGCGAGATGCCGCGCAAATGTCCGTTGTGCCGTTCAGAAGCGCGGCAATACCCGTTCCCGATCCGCCGCCCGTCACCGCGACGTTCTTGCCGGCGTGGCCCTTCATGAAATTCTCCGCCATCGAAGACATCAGGTTCACCATCGTGTCGGAACCCTTGATGTCAATGGCTGTCTTTTCCTTCGGAGTTTCAGATCGTCCGCACCCCAGTGCAAGAATGGCCGCGAACACCAACGTACATAGCGCAAGTTTCTTCATGAAACAACTCTCCAATTGTTAGGAGCAAGAGAATACTGAGATAGTGTGAGCCTTGTGTGAGCAACCAAGAGTCAATAAACTGATTTGACTTGGTTTAGCTATAAATGAGAGGCGTGCCAACTCATTTGATCACGAAATCAAAGTCGAGGTTGTGCCGCACGTAGCCCTTGTAGTCGTTGGTCACCTCGCTCGGCCAGCGATCAAACGCATGAAACACATAGCGGAAGCGGATATTTTCTGTAAGGGGAAGCACCGTTTCCACGATATGCCCTTGAACGGCCGTCTGACCTCCAAACGGCGATGAATCCGTAAACGCACCGACCACCGCATTCCCGTCAATCTGCCGATAGTCATAGCCGATGCTCGCGCGCTTTACAAACCACGGAAACTCCACATCCGCGCCGACCAGCCAAGCCTTTTCAGGAGAGTTCGCGACGTTCCAGACCTGATTCGCCTGAAGCGAGACTCCCAATTTGCCCAGCGGAAAACCGACTCTGACCAGCGCGTCCACCAACTCAAACTTCGTCCCGTATTGGTAAAGTGCCGCGCTATCGGGAGTGGACGGCCAATCATATGTGGCATACAGGCTTGAATTGCCATAGGAGCGACGCGGGTCAAACAAGAACTCGCTGCCCATGATATGCAGATAATCGTAGTACGCGAGAGAAAACGCGAGGTTCAATTTGTCTTCCTCGTCGGCTTCGATCGTCCCCTGCAAGGCCAACAATTGCACGTCTTCTCCGCCCGAGTTTTCTTCAAGCATATACCAGCCGCCACGCAGCGAGGCCTCAAATTTCTCTGTGGGTTTCATCGTTCCGATGCCGCTCAAGCCCTCGAGGTGTACATCCGAATCCCAAATGAGTGAAGTCTTCTCATAGACGTTTGCGTGCCTGCCCACCAGAAGCTTCGCATCTCGACACGGCTTCACTTCAGCATAGGCACGCTCGACATAGATGGACTTCGGAGACAGACCGCCCGACAAATCCACTTCCGGGCTGCGCGGACTTCCGTTGTCTGATGTCGTCAAACCAAACCCAATCGTCAGTCTTTCGTCCACTTTTGTACTGGTTCGCAGACGATAACGAATTCTGGGCCGCGCGCGGCGCGTGCTGACCAGCTTCCCTTCGACAAACTCATAGCGGAAACGAAAGTCTCCGCTGAGCTTGGTGCGACTCAAAATGTCCGTTGCGGACTGAGAAAATGCGCTCGGTGCGAGCAGGGCCACGCACAGCGCGGCGAGCAGGTGCAGATGTATGATTTTCATGCAAGAATATACAACTCTAACTTAGAACAAACAATTTGTGTTAGGAAATGTTTCCGCCTCGCTGAACCACAGCTCTGAAGAAACTTCACAGGCAGGTTTTTCCCATTTGGCTTTCTATCTCAAGATGAGAACTTTAGTAACGCTCCGTCAAACCGCGGCGATGACGAGTTCGCGCTTTGTAAATCGCCCGATTCTGACTGATTTTGAACGCCTCTCTGCATATTTTGATTCTGTTAGTGAATTGTTAGGGAATCGTGAGGACCATACATTCTACTTTCACTGGCACTCCAAGAGAAAGCCCCGATGCACAACGCACCGGGGCTTTCTCTTTTTATCTGCGCGGTGACTACGGAAGTGTCGCCACCACTTCGTACGTGACAAACTCCTGAAGGTCCAAAATACCGACGTGCGTGAACGTCGTGTCTGCGGTCTGGCCCACAAGCGTGTTGTCAGACGGAGCAATCAGCGGATCCGTGCTCATGTACACCGAGTACAGCACGCCGGGCGTTGCCGACGCCGTCCAATGCAAAATCACGTCGCTGCCTTCACTCAAAATCACCAGACTGTCCGCAGGCTCGGGAGTCACCGATGATGCTGGTGCTCCGTACAATGAAATGTCATCAATGTACCAGCCTTCGCGGCCCGAGCTTGCATCGCTCGAAAACCGGAAGCGGAAACGCACGATGTCATTCGCATACGCCGCAAGATCAAACACCGCTTCAACCCCGGGCAATGTACCTGAATAGCAAGGAACACCCGGGAGCGGTCCGGTAAACGGATTGCCGTTGCCGGATACGGTGCGATAAGTTTTGGGATAGTTGCCGACCGGAGCGATTTGCGTATAAGCCCCGCCGTTCACGGAAATCTCCACAAGGGCTCCGTCATACGCCGAATCGGGATAGAATCCCGACAGCTCGGCATCGAGATCCTGCCAGAAGCGCAATTCACTCTCCGCGCTGATTTCAATCGGAGGAGAAATCAATCCCGCATCCTGCGAACTGGCATACGTTCCCGTTCCGGTGTCTCCGCACTTCCAGGCATGCGTCGGCGAGTTCACGCGTTCCGTCGAAAGGTGCCACTGATCCGTGATGCCGCTCACTTCGCTGTGAGTCCACTCCGGTGCGCCGGATTCGCAATCTTCAAAGTAGTAGCGCACCTTCGGCGAAGCATCGAGCGAGAAAACAATCTCTCGCGTGTAGCCGCTGTCCGCAGTCAAGCTCAGCGTGAACTCGATTTGGCTGTCCAGCGGCGTTTCCGTGGAAAGCGTCGCCGAAAACGTGTTCAGCGCATTGTTCCCAAAAGCACCGTTGGCAATATTGCCGAATGTGCCGGACGCATCGTTGATCGTCACATACGGGCTGACCGAGCTGAGTGTGCCCGCCACATTCAAGGCGTCCTCGCCGATGTTGGTCAACTCGACAATGATCTCCACCGACTCTCCGCGTTCCCATGTTCCGTTCGCGTTGCCCAGAACCGTGTCGTTCGACGCCGCGCTGACCAGATTGAGAAACGGATCATTCGGACTCAAACCGACGAACTGATTAATTGCCGTGCACGCATTGAACAAATTCAAACGGCCACCCGACACCGTGATGCCTTGCAGTGCTGTGATCGGATCCGTGCCGTCCAGCAGCATCTGCTTCAGGGCCAATGCCGCCGAATCGGGGAATTGCATGTAGTAGTTTGCAAACCCGACACTCGCCGCGGCATGCATCAGCGCCACCGCTCCGGCCACATGCGGAGTCGCCATCGAAGTTCCCGTCAGCGAGGAGGTCGTGTTCGTCGGATAGGTGCTCGGAATGCTCGTGCCCGGCGCGCCGAGATCAATCGTGGTCAAGCCATAGCCCGCGCCGCTGTTCTTAGCGTCCGTGCTGGTGGTGTTGGTCACCGTGATCAGATAGGGGCTTGAGCAGCTCGTCGGCACGTCGCCTTGCACGTCCACATTGTAGTTCGCATTCGCCGTGGCCGCTGCCGAGAGAATGCCCACTTCGCCCATCGCTGTGTACAGATCATTCCATACGGGGTAGGTTCCGGATTCGCAATCCGCGAGGTCCACACCAAAACTGGAATTTGTGGACACGACGTTCGCCCCGGACGTGCCGCCGCTCGAAAGCCACAGCGTCTTCTGATTCAGCACGTAGCCGTAGCCTATTGAGATGATAGACGTCGTGCCGCTCGATGCCGCAACTTCCATGATCTTCACGTTCCAGTTCACACCGGTGACCATGGACCCGTTATTGCCAACGGCTCCAACCGTACCCGACACGTGCGTGCCGTGACCGTCCGATGGGATCGTGCCGTCATTGGCGTAGGCGTCCCAGCCGTTTTTGTCATCAACATACCCGTTGCCATCGTCGTCCACGCCATTCACGCCGTTGACTTCAGCCAGGTTCTGCCAAATGTTCGCCGCCAAATCCGTGTGTGTCAACTGACAACCGCCATCCACCACGGCCACAACAATGTCATTGCCCAGCGCGTCCGTGCCGCCGGTCGTAATATCCCAGGCCTCCGGTGCGTCAATGTCGCGGTCCGTGGCCTGGCTCATATCCCATTGAGTCGAGAATAGTGGATCGTTGGGCGTCAACCGCTGCTCGAGCTTGTGATCCGCCTGCGCCCACTTCAACTGCGGATAACCGCGAAGCTGTTCAACCGCTTGCTCAACAGGCAGCTTCTCATCAAACGTCACCAGATAAATGTCCAGCTTGTCTACAAGCACTTTTTCAACGCGGAACTCCGCCGCATCAAACTGCGCACGAGCTCGCTCCAACGTCGTCGGATCTGCAAACCGCACCAGTGCCTGACCCGGCACTGCCTCAGGTGCGGCGTACGAGGCGCCAGCCATCACTAAACACATAAGTCCCCAGACTACCCAGCGCTGCATATTATTTGTCTCCGTGTGAGGATGTCTATTCATACCAAGCAAGATCCATAATTTACGAATGAAACCGCGCGAGGGCAAGCTGGCGGCGAACTTTCTTACACGTCTATGCGGCACAGCAGCTGAGACTCCAGCCGCACGGGATTCCTGACCCAACTCTGCCAATGGATCTAAGTACTATTGAGACTCAAACAGAAGATTCGTATTGTAGGGTAATGTCAACCCACAAGAAAACTGTAAGTTACGCCCAGAACTATCCGGGAAACGCCTTAGTTCTGCGAAAAATCGCGGGAGAAGCGGAACCGGACTACGTCTTCGGGTTGTGGGCTTTGCTCTCGCAACATGATGTTCGATTGACCTGGGGAGACACGGAAGTCCTATGTGGAAGAGCGATTCAATTCGCCTATCATCGCGATGGCGCGCGAGCCGCTGAGGCGTCTGTCCTACAGCCTACGCATGCGCTATCTCGTGCTCTCGGCGTGACTTGGAGCGAAATGACCCCGTCCTCTGCGATCAAGGCCTTTGAAATTGCTGATGACTGGATCTCCGACGGTGCCCTGTGCCTGGCCCGGTTCAGGCAGCCCTTGCTGGTCTTTGGAAGCTCGAAAGCCAAGCTCGAACCGGCGCTCTCTATTCAGCGGCTTGAGTATCAACTTCCTGAGTCCACTTTGACCCGGGAGGCCTGCGATCTTCACGAGTGGAAAGTTCAGCTCGATGAGAGCAACAGTTTGCTGCGGGTCAACTATGTTGAGCAGCCCGAGCCGGATTGGATGGCACTGCTGCCCCAAATAGTCCGGCGGGCTATCGCAAACTGGCGGCACGAGTCGGTTGCCGGGGTCGAGCTTGGCTTGGATGCCTATCGGGCATTCGCCGAGGATCTGAGGAATCCGTCTGTTGATTTTACGACGGCGCTGTCCCCCTCCTGGATGGGGCCACTGTTGCTGGGTCAAGTCGCCGGCAGGACGCATATGCACCAGTTCCTAGACCGGATCGCACCGCGATTCGGCGGAAAACCTCGGCAAATCCTGGCAAAAGCCAGCTCAAGCTACGGCCAAGCCGCCTCGCTGTGGCGCGATTTTCAAAAACATCTCGCCAGGGTCTATGAAAAATCCGACTCCGGCCGCTCCATGCGCGGTCCGGATGCCCATGTGCACCATTGGAGGGACAATGGCCGGCGAGAACAGGCTGCAAAGGTCGTCGAACAGGCGGCGGTCTGGGAAGGAAGGGCTATTCTGGAGCTCGCCAAACTCCTTGGCACTTAGATGATCACAGAAACATGACTCAATGTATCATGTTTTGAGTTGTCCGGTTCCACGACGTGAAGCCTTGATTTCTTGCGGAGACTCATTGTATATTACCTAAGTTAGACATAAACTTAGCGAACGGGTTTGGTGCCGGTCGCATATTTGAGCGGAGATATCATGAAACGAAGCACCGGAGCAATTGTGCTCTTGATTTGGGTGATGAGCCTGATGCTCTTCGGAGCAGTTGGCTGCAGCAATGACGACGACAATTCAGGCGTGGTCTCGCCAGTCACAGCACGTGAACGATTCGACTTGAAACCGCTTGGGCCGATTCCGTATCCGCCCAATAACCCGCCGATGCAAGAGCGCATCTCGCTTGGCAGATTTCTGTTCTATGATCCGCTATTGGGCGGAGAACTGGATGTCTCCTGCGCGACATGTCACCACCCCGCGTTTGCGTTTGCGGATTTGCGTCAGTTTCCCGTGGGTGTAGCCGGACGGGGCGGACTTGGCCCGGATCGCATTCGAGGAAACTCCTCCGTTACGGGTGAGCCAGTGGGCTTTACGCCGCGCAATTCCCCGACGGTGTTTAACACGGCCTTCAATGCAGATGAAACCGGCGAGCCTACGCACAACGGCTTCTTCTTCTGGGACGGCCGCGTCAAGAGTCTCGAAGTGCAGGCCACCAAGCCGATCACGTCGCGCGTGGAAATGCGCGGAGATGCCTATCCCGGCGACAACGATCATGCTGCGGCGTCCTCTTTGGACAGCGTGCTGAATCGTTTGCGTGCCGTACCGGAATATGTGGAGCGTTTTGCTGTCGCGTTTCCGCAGGAATTCGCTGAATGGCAGGGCGGCACGCGGGCGCACGTTATTGATTCATCCACCTATGGCCGCGCCATGGCCTCCTACGAACGTGAACTCGTGACGCGTAATTCTCCCTATGATCGCTATGTGGCTGGCGACGACAACGCCCTGACCACCGCGCAGCTGCGCGGCCTCGAGTTGTTCTTCACCAAGGCTAAGTGCGCGATGTGTCACAGCGGACCGATGTTCAGTGATTTTGAATTTATCGTCAACGGTGTTCCGCAGGAAGGTCCGGGAAAAGATGTGATGCCGGGCGACGACGCCGGACGTGAAGAATTCACGCTGAGTTCCGCCGACCGCTATGCGTTCAGAACCCCCACGCTGCGCAACGTCGAATTGACTCCGCCCTATATGCATGACGGTGTGTTTGAAACGCTCGAACAAGTCATGGATTTCTACAATGACGGCGCATTTCCGCGTCACCCGCAATGCAATACCGAAGATCTTCATCCCGCGCTGCGTGATCCGCTCGGACTGACGGATTCAGAGATTCAGGACATTGTGGAGTTCATGAAGTCGTTGACCGATCCCGGCACCCAACTGTCCGGATTCTTGCTGACTGTACCCGAGCACGTGCCCAGTGGCCTTGTTCCGGTATTCGGATTGAGTGCGCCGCCGCCGGTTTCCGGCCCCAATGGCTGAGAAATGAAAAGGGCAGCCTTCCGGCTGCCCTTCTTTTTGCCTTGCTCATTTGGGCTACTCGCCATCGCCCTCGGTTTCCTCCGCGTCCGCTGGATCCGCATAGCCCATCGCCTCGTTATTGGCGCGCGTCAGGCTGTCGAGCAGGTCCTGCGTTTCATGGGCGCGCGCTTGGGCTTCACGACTGACGTTCAGCGCGCGCTTCAGAGCAGATTCCTGGCGTGAGGTCTCCTCGTCATAGATCCCTATGTCCTTTTCCGCTTCGTCAACCGCGCTGTTCAGGCGGTTCATCTGGGACTTGTGCGCTTTCTCCTGAAACACAGTGGTCAGTAATGTTGCGCCCAGCGCCATCAACGAAAACAACAGCAGCGTCCAGCCTTTGCGATCCATGATTTCGCTCCTTGTTCTTTGGGAGTTCTCCCGCGCAAATACGGTACCACGCATGCCGGATGGGTCACGGATGCTGGCTCAATATCCTTTAATCGCTAACTGATCATACCTCCATGGAAGTTGTCAAACATAAGTTGCCCGAGCTACTCGACATCGCACCCGACGCCGTGGTTTCGCGTACGCTCGTCAAATCGCCCAAGGGCACCATCACTCTTTTCGCCTTCGACCAGGGGCAGGAGCTCTCCGAGCATTCCGCTCCATTTGACGCCATGGTTCATGTGTTGGAAGGCGACGTCGAGCTTACGATTGGCGGAGAACCGGTTCACGCCGCAAGTGGCGACTTCGTGATCATGCCTGCCAACATTCCGCATGCCGTGCGGGCCAAAACCCCGTTCAAGATGCTCCTGACGATGATCAAAGAGTGACGCCCGACCGCTCATGCCCAACCCCCACCGCCTGTTGACCACCTTTGCACTGCTGGCCGTCCTGTTTCTGGCTCTGGGAATCGGAGCGCGTCTTTCCGTCAATGCCCTGAGTCCCGTTCCGTCCAAGCTGGGAGTGTCTTACGGTCGCCTGCGGCCCTGTCCCCAGTTCCCCAACTGTGTCAACTCTCAAGCTACCGATCCGGAACATAAGATCGAGCCGCTGCGTTTCCCGAATGCGGACCGCCGCGTCGCCTACAGTATCTTGAGTGACGTCCTGAAAGAAATGCCGCGTGCGGAACTGCTGGTCAGCCGGGTGGACTATGTGCACGCGGAGTTTCGCTCGCTCGTCTGGGGTTTTCGCGATGACACGGAATTCTGGCTGATTGATTCCACCCACACGATTGAAGTGCGCTCGGCATCGCGACTGGGGAAAGGGGACTTTGGCGTCAACCGCAAGCGTGTGGAGGATATTCGCGCTCGCTTCAACAAAAAACTAAGTGAAACTCTGAAAGGATAACTCATGCGCATCGGCTTGCTTCTGCTTCTGCTCTCCGCAAGACTGTTCGCTCAAGACGGCACTACACTAACTGTGAGCATCTCCGGATTGGATTCGGACAAAGGTCAATTCATCGTCTCGGTTTGGCCCGGCGAAGACTCCTGGAAAAACAAAGAGCCACTGGGCCGCTTTCCTGTTCCCATTGTGAACGGCGGCGCGACCTGGACTCGCGATGGCTTGGCCGCCGGACCGTATGCCGTGACGGTTTATCACGATAAGAATTCCAACGCAAAGATGGATCGCCACTGGTACGGCCCGCCGAAAGAAAAAGGTGCGGCATCCAACGGAGCCAAAGCTCAAACCTTCGGACCGCCGAAGTGGGAAGACATGATGTTCGAACTCGGTGCCGAGCCGAAAACCATTGACATCAAGTTCGAGTAGCCGTGGGTCTGTGGCGCGAAACGCTCTGGCCGAGGCTGTGCCACAAGGCCATGCAGGCCGAGCGGCACGCACGCTATCGCTCGGCATCGCTTGAACGCGCGCGCGGCGCAATTTTAGAAATTGGATTTGGCTCTGGATTGAATCTGCCCTACTATCCGCAGTCCGTTACTTCCGTCGTCGGCATCGAACCCAATCCCGGTCTGCGCAAAGTTGCCGTGCGCACCATGCACGAGCAACACTTTCCGGTTACGCTGCTGGACATGAACGCCGAAAAGCTCTCCTTTCACGAAGGCGAGTTTGATTGCGTGGTTTCGACGTGGACCCTGTGCAGTATCCAAAACCTCGATCAAGCACTCTCCGAGGTGCGGCGCGTTCTTAAACCCGGAGGCGAGTTCATCTTTTTCGAGCACGGCCTTGCACCGGATCCAGATTTACAGAAATGGCAACGGCGCCTGAGCCGCGTAACGAAACATATCTTCGACGGCTGCACCGTGGATAAACAGATTGCCGAGCGCATTCAAGGCGCGGGGCTGGACATCGTTAGCCTTGACAACTTCTTCATTCCCAATGTCCCGCGCAGCGAAGGCTATATCTACGCGGGAGCCGCGCGCAAGGCTTCAACGGAGAAAAGTTTGTGAGTTTGTTACACGCGGCAAAATCCCCGAAACCAAATCCTTATTCTTGAGTTAGCAAGTAATGAAATCACTTCTTCTGCTTCTGATGTTGGCCAGTGTCATTCTGACACGGGCCGAAAATGCGCCCGAGTTCAAAGTGGTCACGGATCAGGGCGAGGTTTCGCTTGAAAGCCTTGCCGGAAAAGTCGTCTATCTCGACTTTTGGGCATCCTGGTGCAAACCCTGCAAAGACTCGTTTCCGTGGATGAATGAGCTGGCCTCAGAGTTCGCAGACTCGGGGCTTGTTGTGCTGGCCGTCAATCTGGATAGAGATTCAGAAAAGGTCGCACAGTTTCTGGAGAAGAATCCCCCAACGTTCACGGTGGGCTATGACCCGGAGGGAATTGTTGCGAAGGCTTGCGGCGTACAAAGCATGCCGAGCACCTACCTCATTGGCAAGCACGGAGAATTGCTGATGACACATCTCGGTTTTCGCGAGAAGGACAAGAATGACCTGCGCACATCCGTCGAGCAAGCGTTGATGTCCAGGTAATTGAATACCTAAATCATGAAATACAGATTCCTCTTGGTCGCTCTCTTCGCAAGCTTGTTCTGCGGTTGTGCCGTGCAATCCGTACAGCCCTGGCAGAGGGACCTGCTGTCCGAAGAGAACATGCAACTGATACCTGATCCGGTGCAAAACGGGCTGGATGAGCATATCTATTTCAGCAAGGAAGCCTCGATGGGGGGACAGGGTGTCGGCGGCGGAGGGTGCGGATGCAACTAGGAAGTGTGTTCCGTTCCCGCCTGCGTGCCGCCACTTGCACGCTGCTTGCCGTGACTGCTGGAGGGGCCATGGCCGCGGACTTCGGCACAAAGTGGACTTTCGAGGGAGCTTCGCTGCTATATTCCGAGAACAAGCGCACCTCCGTGTTTGAGCCGCTCTTGATTGTCAAGCGAGACTACGGCGATGGCCAGACTCTGCAAGGGAAATTCGTTTTTGATGCGATGACCGGTGCTTCGCCCACAGGAGCCGCAGCCACCAATAAAGTTCAGACCTTCACAACTCCTTCGGGAAATCGCTATCAAGCGCAAACCGGCGAGGTTCCGCTTAGGCACTTTCAGGATCAACGGGCCTCGGCGGATATCAACTGGACGAAACCTCTTTCCCGGAAGCTTCGCACGGAACTTGGGGGCCACGCATCCGCTGAGACGGACTATGCCTCACTCGGTGCAACCGCGACGATGATTGGGGATTTCAATCAAAAACTGACCACGCTCACAATTGGAGGCGGAGCGAATGACGACCGGATCACTCCCGTCGGCGGCGTGCCCGTCGGATTGACGCGTGTGAATTCTCTCGATCATGAGGAAACCACACTCTCCAAGAATATTGTGGACGGCATGATCGGAGTGACTCAAATCCTCACGCCCCGCTGGCTTGCGCAGCTCAACTACTCCTATGCCGCGGAACACGGCTACCTGACCGAACCCTACAAAGTGATCAGCGTCGTGGATCCCATCACGGGCGAGACGGCGAGCGGAGACTACGTGTACGAAAAGCGGCCCGATCAGCGCGCGCGGCAAAGTGTGATGTTTAGCTCGGCCTACCATCTCAAGTATGACGTGCTCCATATCTCGTATCGCCGCTATTGGGATGATTGGGGCATTGCGTCGAACACGATTGATCTCAAATACGACTTACAGCTCTCGGACAAAGTCTATCTTGAGCCGCACTGGCGGAGCTATCACCAGACCGCTGCGGATTTCTATGTCTATGGCTTGCCGCGCGGTGCGCCGCTTCCGGAGTTTGCCTCCGCGGACTATCGCTTCGGTGATCTGACCACGCAAACCATCGGAGCCAAGATCGGGATTCAGACAGGCGAGTATCAGCAATTCACGGCCCGTATTGAATACATGCGCCAGAGCGGCAACGAGCATCCGGATGAGGCCGTGGGTGTCCAGCGCGACTTCAGTCTTTTCCCTCCGATTGACATTCTGATCATGCAAGTCGGATATTCGATCGGACTTCCTTAGCCGCGTTCGAGGTCACTGGTGCGACGCGAAACCACGCTCGTCCGGCAAGCGGACTATTGGGCCGGGCGATTTCAGGCGATGGGCGGCCCGTGCGAGATTCTGATTGAAACTCGCGCTCACCGCAAAGCCGCGGCCACGCTCGAACTCGCCGCGGCAGAAGCGTGGCGAATTGAAGAGAAGTTCAGCAGATATCTGTCGGACAGTGTTGTCCAATGCATTAATCGCTCGAGCGGTGTTCCAGTCCACCTCGATTCGGAAACCGCTCGTTTGCTTTCCTATGCCCACGAATGCCATGCTCTGAGCAACGGGATGTTTGACATCACCTCCGGCGTCCTGAGGCGAGCCTGGAAGTTTGACGGCAGCGACCGGATTCCCGAGCAATGCGTGATTGACGACCTGTTGCCGCTGATCGGCTGGGAAAAAACCGCGCTTGCCGACGATTCGTTTACACTGCCTGCCGGAATGGAAATTGACCTGGGCGGAATCGGCAAGGAGTACGCGGTGGATCGAGCGGCTTCGCTGATTGAACAGACCATGCCGCAAAGCTTTGTCGTGAACTTCGGAGGAGATCTCCTGGTGAGCGGCACGCGCGAGTCCGGCAAACCGTGGCGAATCGGGCTCGACGACCCCAATCTCTCCACTGAAGACGGCTTGGGGATGATTCAACTTGCCGGGGGCGGACTGGCCACGAGCGGGGATGCGCGCAGATTTCTGCTGAAAGACGGCGTGCGATATTCGCATATCCTCAATCCGAAGACAGGATGGCCGGTCGTCAAAGCACCCAGATCGGTCACTGTGGTCGCCGACTCCTGCATTGAAGCCGGAGTCCTTTCGACCGTTGCGATGCTAAAAGGCCCCGATGCCGAGACTTTTCTTGAATCCGAAGGCGTCAGGTACTGGAGCGTTCGCTGACCGTGGTTCTGTCGGTTGAAGCTCTCCGCCAGGAATCGTATCTTTAGCGGTTGTTCTTCTATCTTTTTTCTTTCCGTGATTTCCACATTACACCTTTCCAAATCCTATTCGCTCGGCCCTGCCGCCGTGCCCGTCCTGCAGGATGTCACGCTCACGATTCATCGCGGCGAACAGATTGCTCTGGTCGGACCCAGCGGAGTGGGGAAGAGCACGCTGCTGCATCTGCTCGGCGCGCTTGACCGCGCGTCGTCCGGGGAAATTACCTTTGATGGAAAGGAGTATTCCCGGCTCTCCAGCGACGACCTTGCCACGCTGCGCAGCCGCAGAATTGGCTTCGTCTTTCAGTCGCATCACTTGTTGCCCGAGTTCACTGCGCTCGAAAATGTGATGATGCCCGCGCAGCTTTCCCGGATCGCAGATGCGTCTCATGTCCATCGCGCAGAACAGTTGCTGACTCAGGTTGGTCTTGCGCATCGTTTGAAGCATCGTCCCGGTGAACTCTCCGGAGGCGAGTGTCAACGTGTGGCCGTTGCTCGCGCGCTGATGAACGAGCCCGCGCTCGTACTGGCGGATGAACCTACAGGAAACTTGGACGGCGAAGCAGCTCATGCCGTGCAAGAGCTTCTCCTTGCTTTGACGCGTGACCACGGGACGACCTTGCTGGTCGCGACGCATAACCTTGAGCTCGCCCACTCCATGCAGCGGATTCTGCGCGTTCAGGAGGGTTCCGTGACCGATGAGCCAACCCGTTGATTCGGCTTGACTTTCGAGAGAAAAAGCTATAAATTATGTGATAGCTGGAAGCCTGTGTTCTGAACTTGACACTCTAACTCTTTGTTTATCATATACAAAAATCACCCGGAGGTGAACATGAAGCGCGGATGGATTACCCTGCTTCTGATCGGTGTTGTGACGATGTTCCTGGTTGGATGCTCGTCCCCCATGAAGGAAGCGAAAACGATGATGGATTCCGGCCAGTATGAACAGCTGATTGCCAAATTCAAGGACAACCCCGAACTTGCCGCCGTCGTGCAGCAAGCTAAGGACAAGCTCGTCGAGAAGATGTTTGGAGAAGGCAAGTACAACGCGATTGTCGAGATGTATCCTGACCATCGCATGGCCAAGGATGCCAAGAACAAGCTCGCAGAAGCCCTGCTCGCCGAAGGCAAGCTGGATGAAGTGATTGCCAAGTACCCCGAGTCGCCGGCTGCCATGCAGGCCAAGCTCAAGATGCAGGAGATGTTGACGGATTCGATGGCTGCTGTGGCTGATTCGGCCAACCAGAAGCTTACCGAGTCCGAGAAGAAGGTCAAGGACACCCAGAAGAAGGTTGAACAGGTCAAGGATGACGCCGCGCAGATGGCAGAAGCCGCCGCCGAAAAAGAACTCAACCGCATTATGGGCATCAAGGTCCCGGCTCTGAAGAAGAAATCCCTGCAGACCTTCGTGGACAACCCCGACTTCAAGAAGACCGCCGCGCACAAAAAGGCTGTCGAAGAGCTGGCCAAGCTCTAATTCCCCAAACCATTCAATCTGAGGAGTACAATACATGAACAAGAAGATGATGCATATTCTGCTGGCACTCGGCCTGGCCGCGGTCATGGCCTTCAGCGTCGGTTGCAGCAGTGATGATGACGATGAACCGCAGGGACCGACGATTGAAGAGCGCCTGACGGGAAGCTGGGAAACTCTGAATCCCGAATTGCTCGTGGGTGATCCCGCCGGACGTGTGGAATTCCTGCTGGCTTCCGACATGACCTTCAGCCTGAAGCTCGTCTTCCCCAGCGGTCCGCTGGATGACGATTCCGTCACCTACACCGGTGACTGGATGGTCAGTGAAGGCACGAGCCTCGCGTTGTCCAATGTGGATCTTGACGGCGAGCCCAATGATCCCGCCACGATGAGCTGGCCGATGAGCCTGTCGTCCGAAAACGACTCGCTGCACGTCACGCACAACACGATCGTCGAGACTCCGGTGGAAGTGCTTTACCTGAATCAGGTGGCCACCTACTAAGCCGTCTGTCTTTCGATTGCAAAAGGGCGACTCACTTGAGTCGCCCTTTTTTTGTTGGGCACTTTCGCAATGCAGAAGAACCCGCGCAAGCGGGTCCTTCAAATTGGCGGTGCGCCGGGAGGGCATCCGGCGCACCTGGGCAAGTGGACCGCCCCCGGGCAGAGGGACGGTCCGGGCAATCTATTTGATCAACTGCACGCGCCGCACGTCCGAAAACTCCTCGGATTGCATGCGCACGAAGTACATTCCGCTTGTCACACGATCCGCCTGCCACTGCGTGCGCAGGTAACCCGCGGGACGTAAGCCTTCATCGAGTGTTGCGACTTCACGGCCCAGCACATCGAATATGGTGATCGTGACGTGCGCGGGCTGCGGCAAGTCAAACGGAATCGTCAAGGTCGAATTGAACGGATTCGGGTATGGCAGACCCAGTGAAATCTCTTGCGGAATCGCTTGATTTCGCGGATCGGCGCTTGTGCCGCCCGTGATTCGGAAGTGAACATCACTTATGTCGTGAATGCTCGTGTCCGCCTCCGAAGCAATGATCACATAGCAACTGTCCGCTGCGGGACCCGTGATCGTCCATTCTTCTTCGCCGTCGTTTTCGGTCGCAACAAACAACGTGTCGAACGCATTGACCGGAGCACCCCGCCACAGTCCAACGTGGACGCCGGCCGGAAGGCCTTCGCTCTCCCAACGAATACGCAGCACTTGGTCCACATCGTAGGCACCGCCATTATTCGGTTCGAGTACCGTGATGCTTGGCAGTCTGATCGCAAGCGGAGAATCCGTCGTGTCAAAGACCGCACCGTCGTCCGCGAGTCTGACGCGCAGCGCCGCAAACTCCGTTTCCTCTCCTTCCACCGTCCACAAGAACGAGTCCGCTTCGCTTTCCGCAAGACTTAACCAATTGCCTTCGGCGCGGTCGCCAAACGCCACGTCCAGCTCAATCGGCCCATTCGCGTTTTCGCGCGTCCAATGAATCCAGCGCTGCTCGCCAATGTACCAGACATTGTCTTCACCTGCGTCAATCTCAAGCGCCCGCGAGACCAACTGCCGCACCGGCGACAACGCCGATACATCAGGATGTTCGACCGACGTGACGCGGAACTGCAATGTCTCCGCGGAACGAATCGGCAACAGGAAGAAGTAGCTCGTGTCCAGCAGCGAAGCCGCGAGTGTTTCCCACTCACCGTCAAACGCGGCCTCAATATGCACCGGCTGCGCGCCGTCCAGCGCGTTCCAACTCAGAAGCAGATTTTGACCCGATGTATCCACTCCGCTCTCGGCGGGAGTGGCCCAGATCAATTCCGGTACGTGCACCGTGAACACCGGAGTCGTGTCAGCCCATTGCGGAGCTTGCGGCACACGCAGAATCAATCGGGTTGTGCCGCGCGGTCCCGCAACCATCCAATCATAGGAGTCACCGGAAAGCTCGGGCACCAAAACCGTTTCGCCGTTTTCATCCAACCGCGCAAGCTCCAGCGTCCCGGGCAGTCCTTCAGCGAGCCAACTCAACTCAATTGTTTCACCAGCTTGAACGTCTTCACCGGGGACGGAACTCCATTCCAATTCCGGCGAACGCAAGACAAACGTACCGGACGCGGCCTGCAATTCGTCGTCACCCGCAACATACGCACGGAAGCGCGCATGATTGCTGGCGGGTTCGGTCAGCGTGACGTTCATTTGGCCCGGGACTTCAACATCACCGAGTGATTCGTACACGCCATCGCGATCCAGAACCACAATCACCGTTTCGCTGATGTGCTCCGCAATGTGATTTCCGGTGATGTTCAAGGTCACCGTCTGACCGAAATACATCGTGTCTTCCTGAACCGCGCGCGCAATCGCGAGCGTCGGCTGGAAAATCGTAATCGCTTGATTCAGCACGTCCGAGAATTGCGGCTCTTCCGCGCTGCGCACGCGCAGGCGACCATTCTCTGTTTCGGGAGTTTCCGGAGTCCATTCAAAGCTTGAGTCAGTTCCGCGAAAGAGTTCGACCCACGGACCCGCCAACCCATTGCGCGAAAGTTCGCACACCACATCGCCGATGATCTCATGGCTCTGCCAACTCAACATTGCCGAAACTCCGGCTCTGAAGTCCGGCGAACTGACCGGAGTCATCGTTAACTCCGGCGCGACCAGACGGAAGGTCTCGCTCGTATCCACTACGTCGGGGCGATCCGTCGAACGAATCATGACGCGCGCGCCGTTGGTTTCACCTGACTCCGGAATAAAAGTCAGGCTGTCGTTCAACGAGGTTCCGAGCAAGACGAAGCTCTGACCGCCGCTATTCAAATAGACTTCCACACTTTGCGCGAGGTGCTCACGGGTCCAACGTATCGTGTGAGCTTCACCCAGCACGCAGCGCTCGCCGGGTGCGGGTGATGTGATGGCAAGCGCCGGAGCATACGGTCCGTTAACCAGAATGCTATCCGCCCACGTCGGGTTGTCGAGTGAACGCACCACGAGCCACGAACTTCCGGCTTCATCGCCGTCAATCGTCCAGCTCAATGTGTCCGCTGTTGTTCCCGCGCTGATCGTCGTGGAGTTTCCTCCGACACGATTCAGGTTGACCGAAACACTTCCGCTCCAACCCGTGCGCTGCCACGTAATCCACACCGGAGAGCCAAGCACAAATTCACTTTCTTCCGCCGGAGCGAGAATCGTCAGATTCGCCTGTACCAACGTGAAGTTTGCATCGCCGATGTCCATCCACGATCCGTTAATCAGCGACGTCACGCGAATGCGCGCCGACGAAGTTGACGCACCGGATGCGGTCCACACCACTGAATCGGCATTCACCGTTCCCGCGACGAGTTCCCATGCGCCGCTCGGATAGTTGCGATTGAGTTCGACCTTTACCGCTCCCGGATGATCGGCGCGCGTCCAGCGCATAGTCAACGGGAAGCCCAACGTGAACGACTCGCCATTCTGCGGCGACGCGACCGTAATCTGCGGCTGCGCCAACACAAAACTCGGTGATTCCACATAGACCTGCGGCAATTGATCGCTCTGGATTTTCACCCGCGCAAGATTCGCCGGAGATCCCGACGGCGTCCATGTGTAGCTCGCTCCGCTAAGTCCTGTGGCCAACAGTTCGTCGTAGCTGATGCCGTTGTTGCGCGACAGGTACAGACTGAACGTACCGCTCAGATTGTCGGTCTGCCATGAAATATCCTGCGCGAATCCCAACGGAATGCGAGCGGGCAGAGCCGGAACAAACGCGATCTCAGGTTGAATAATCGCAAACGCCGCGTCCGACGCATCCGTCAGGTTGCCGTCCACCGTCGAAGTGACGCGAATGCGCGCGTTCTCAGACGGGGCTCCTGCGACGGACCAGTTCAAACTGCTTCCGCTAAGTCCGGTGCCGAGGCTTTCCCACGTGCCACTCGGATAGTTGCGATCCAAAGCGATGTTCACCGGATCATTCACCGCCGCGCGTGTCCACGTGATCGTCGCAGTTTGTCCCACGATGAACGCTTCGCCGCCGTTTGGTGACAGAAGCGAAACCATCGGCTCGGCCATCACAAAACTCGTGTCGCCGTCTTCTTCGACAAACACGCCCGACGCCGTGCGCAAAATGAATCGCGTGTTAGCGGAGAGCGGCGGAGTCACGATCCAGTGGATCGAATCTCCCGCCACGCCTTCACGAATCATTTCAATATCACTGACTGGTGTGCCGCGATCCAACAAGACATCCACCGGATCGTTCACATACTGGCGTGTCCACGCGACTACGACTTCGCGTCCGACCACCAGCGTGTCGCCGGGTTCGGGAGACGTCAAGTCGAGATCGGGTATCACAATCGTGCTGTTGAACGTCACCGCTCCCTGCACCCAGGGCTTGTCCACCATGGAAACCCGGAAGCGCGCGCTCGAGGTGACCGGTTCCGTCACAACCCAGTCAAAGCTGTTTTCAGTGGTGGTTCCCAGTGAACTCCACGGACCGCTCACTCCGTTGCGCGAGAGCTCGACTCGAATGGAACCCGGAGCAAAGCTGCGCGTCCACGCGATGTGCGCGGTGCCGCCAACCAAGTACGTATCCGCAACCGCAGGATCTGTCACCAACAACGTCGGCGTTCCCAGCGGACATGCGCCCGCCGTGTCGCCAAGCTGCGAGTTCCAGGATGAAATCACTCTGAAGTGCGCAAACGGTGCCGGATCCCCCGTGGCCACCCACGCAAAGGTGTCCGACTGCACGGCGTTGGCCAGCAGCGTCCACTGACCGGACGGATAGTTGCGCTTCAAGTAAACCGTCACACCCGGATCAATACCCACGCGCTGCCAACGGAAGATCACCGTATCGCCAATCGCGACCGAGTCCCCGCCTTGCGGATCCAACAGCACGAGAGATTCGGGAAGTATCGCGAAATTCTCATCGCTGACGTCGTACACTTCTGAGTCAAACACGAGTTGAACGCGAATGCGCGCGTTCAGTGTGGCCGGTCCTGAGATTGTCCAGGTATAGTTGTCTGAAGAGGTTTGCGCCAGCAGTGTTTCCCAGCTTCCAGTCGGCCAGTTGCGATTGAGTTGAATGCGCGCCGAGCCCGTTGCGCCGTTACGCGCGAAGTGAATCGTCTTGGAGTCACCGATCACCAGCGTGTCGCCGCCGTTTGGATCGAGCACTTGAAGCGCGGGCAGGAAGGTTCCAAAGTCCGCATCGTTCACATCGAAGATCTCGCTGCGACTGGCCATCGAAACTCGCACGCGGCCATGCGCGAAGCCCGCGCCGCTGACCGTCCACGTATGGCTGTTCTGAGTCACTCCGTTTGCGATGGATTCCCACACTCCGCCCGGATAGTCGCGATTCAATTCGATATTCACCGCGCCCGGCGCCGCCGTCTTCGACCAGATAATTTGCACCGGATCGCCGTTCTGGAACAGCTGCGCGGAATTCAACGTCGTGATGTTGATGGCCGGAGTGATGATATTAAGATCGTTGTCCGAAACATCCAGCACGCCATATTCTTCCGAGCGCACGCGCAGGCGCGCCGTTCCCGATTCACTTCCCGCCACCGTCCAGTCAAAACTATTTCCGGTCAGCCCGCTGGCAATCGTCTGCCACGCACCGCCGGGATAGGCTGTATTGAGATCAATCGCCACGCCGGTCGAAAAATCCGTGCGCGTGAAACTGATCGTTTCCACATTCCCGAGTCCCAGCGTACCGCTGTTCGGCGACGTCAAAGCAATCGCCGGAACGAGAATCGTCTGTGTCAGAGTGGAATCTCCCAACGACGCATTGCGCGTTGAGAGAATGCGCAAACGCGCCGCCGAGCTGCGCGGTCCGGTCACGATCCAATTGTAGCTGTCCGCTTGCACATTGCTCGAAAGCAATTCCCACGCACCGGTCGGATACGTGCGATTCAAATAGACGTTCACTCCAACGCCGACATGCCAGCGCGTCCAACTGAGCCTGAGCGTGTCGCCGACTTCGTATGAACTTGCACCCAGAGGAGCGGTCAAGGTCAGCGAAGCAAAATCCAGAGGAACATTGAAATCCAACGTATCGCTGACATTCGGAATATCCAGATGCACGATGCGCAGCCGGACATTCGCCGACGGCGAACCGCTCGGAGTCCAATATAAATCATTGGCAACCGTGAGACCGATTTGCTGCCAGCTTCCCGACGGATAATTGAGATTCGCGTCCACGCGCACGTTGCCCGTGGCGGCGGAGTTTCGCGAGAAGGTTATCAGATTCGGAACACCAATGGCCAACGTGTCACCCGGTACGGGCGTCAGAAGCGCAATCGCTGGTTGCAAAATCGAGAAGTTGCCCGCCGACACATCGGTCTGCTGACTGTTCGAAGAATTCTGTACGCGAATCCGCGCGCTCGTCGTCGCAGGTCCCGTGGCTGTCCAGGTGAAACTATCGGCCTGCATGTTCGTGGCCAATGCTTCCCAACTTCCGGACGGATAGCTGCGATTCAGATAGACGTCCACCGCATTGACCTGCACGCGTTGGAAGCGAATCACTTCCGCGTGGCCGATTGCATAACTCTCTCCGCCGTCCGGAGTCAAAAGCGTCACGCCCGGATTCAGAATTGAGAAGTTCGCGGACATCGTATCGCCGACACCGCTATAGACCGAGCTTTCGATGCGAATGCGCGCCGAAGTGCTCGGAGTTCCCGAGGCCGTCCAGCTTGCACTGTTCGTCGTGACGTTGGAGGCGATCGTTTCCCAACTTCCATTCGGGTAGCTGCGATTCAATCTGATCGTCACAGGTTCCGAGTGATCGGTGCGCGTGAACGAAACCGTGTAACTGTTGCCCGTCACCCACTGCTCGCCGCCGCTCGGCGATGTAAGCGTCAGTTCCGGACGGAAAATCGCAAAGTTGCTGTTTGATGTGTCGCCGTACGCAGGTGCCTGCTCGTAGATCACACGCACGCGCGCTGTAGCAGTCGGGTTTTCCGCGACCGTCCAACTAAAACTGTTGCCAGTCTGACCAGTCGCCAGAGTCGTCCAGCTTGCGCTCGGATAGTTCGAGTTTACATCCACGCGAACCGGGCCGCTGAGATTGTTGCGCGCCCACGAAATTGTCGCCGGAAGTCCGTATCTGATCTGCTCTCCGCCGTTCGGAGAATTCACCGTCAAAGACGGCAAGTAGATCGTTTCATTGCCCGTCGTGTCACCCACCGTGCTTTGCGCCGTCAGATACACACGGAAGCGCGCCGAAGAGCTCGCCGGACTTGTCACGGTCCAAACGAGCGAATCCGCGGTCGTCGTTCCAATCGTCGCCCAGCTTGCGCTGGGATAGCTGCGATTGATTTGCACGGTCACGCTGCCGCTGGCCAGATAGCGTGACCATGAAATCGTCATCGGGAATCCGATGTTAAACGTTCCGTTGTCTGCTGGCGCCGTGAGCGTCAACGTCGGCTGCGCGATTTCGACCGCGTCCGACGTATCGGCTAATGAACTATTGGCCGTCGCAACGACGCGGAAACGCGCCGCCGTGCTCACCGCACCGGACACGTTCCACGTATAGAGCGTGTCGGTTTCCGAGGCAGAAAGTACTTCCCACGATCCGGACGGATAGCTGCGCATGAACTCCACGCGCACCGGCGAGGTCGTTCCCGATTTCGTCCACGCGACGTTCTGCGAACTTCCAATTGCCCACACCGCACCGCTCGCCGGAGCCAACAGCGTCAGGCTTGCATTCTCAATCTGCAAGTTCGCGTCGCTCGTATCGCCGACCCACGAATAGGTTTCGTGAATCACGCGAATCCGCGCCGCGGAACTGATCGGCGTCGTGACATTCCAGTTGTAGCTGCTGCCCGTCACGCCGCTCGCCAATGTCTCCCAACTTCCGCCGGGATAGCTGCGATTCAATTGCACAGTCACCGCGCCGTCGGCGTTCGTCCGCGAAATCGAAATCGGACTGGTCGTGCCGACATAGTAGGTGCCGCTGTTGTGCGAGGTCAGAGCCAACGTGCGCTGCAAGAGCGTGAAATTCGCATTGGACTCATCTGAATTCGCGCCGCCGCCGTTCAACTCGACTCGAATCCGGGCAGCGGAAGTAGCCGCGCCATTCACATTCCACACAAACGTATCCACCAGACAATTCGTCGTGAGATTTTCCCATACGCCATTCGGGAAGTCGCGATTGAGCTTGATCGTCACCGCTCCGCTCGCGTAGTAGCGCGAGAAGCGCAGCGTTGCCGTCCCGCCAAGCGTCAACTGTTCACCGCCGTTCGGCGACACAACCGTCAATGCGGGCTGCACGATAGAGAACGCCGCATTCGAGTTGTCCGTGATCGTCGTATCGGAAGTCAAGCGCACGCGCACCAAACAATTCGCACTCGCCGCGCCGCTCAACGTTAATGCAAACGTGTCCGCCGCGCAAGAACTCGTCAGAGTTTCCCAAGCTCCGCTGCCGCCGCTTCGATTCAACTGCACCGTGGCATTGCCCGGCGCAAAACTGCGCGCAAACCGTATCACCTGCTGGGATCCCAACGGCCAGGTCTCTCCGCCGTTCGGAGCTGTCACCGTGATCGAAGGATTCACCAACGCGAAATTCGCATTACTCGTATCGCCTACCGAAGGCTGCGACGTCAGGAAAATGCGCAGGCGCACATTGCTGTTTGCGGCGCCGCTCGGAGTCCAACTAAACGAATCAGTCGCAACGCTGTTCGTAATCTGCTCCCACGATCCCGTCGGATAGTTCCGCATGAACTGAATCGTGATATTCCCCGAGGCGTTCGCGCGCGTCCAGCGCACCGTATGAGGAGCGCCCAGCAACAGACTTTCGCCGCCATTCGGCGACGTGATCGTCAGCGCTGGATTGCTGATCGTGAAGTTCGCCGCGCTCGTGTCCGCGAGCGTCGGATTACTGACAAGATAAACTCGAATCCGCGCCGCATTCGTCACTGCGCCGCTCACGGCCCACGCGAACGTGTCCACCGTCACTGAGGACGCAAGCTGCGTCCAACTGCCCGAAGGATAGTCGCTGTTCAGCATGACCCGCACGCCGCCTGACGCATTGTCCCGCGTCCAGCGAATCACCTGCGTTGTGCCGATGTTCCACGTTTCGCCGCCATTCGGCGCATTCAACGTCAACGACGGCTCGATAATCGTGAAATTCGCGGCACTCGTGTCGCCGACCGAGGGATCGCTGTTCAGCGTCACTCGAATGCGCGCCGTCGTCGTAGCCGGTCCGGTCGCCGCCCAATTGTAAGATGACGTGGATACGGCCGTCGAGAGCGTTTCCCACGAGCCGCCGGGATAGTTCCGCATCAATTGCACAGTCACATTGCCCGTCGCGTTCGTGCGAGTGAACGTCACCGGAATGGTCTGGCTCACCAGATAACTCTCGCCGCCGTTCGGAACGGTCAGCGTTAGTGACGGCTGAACCACCGAGAAATTCGCGTTCGATACGTCCGTGATGGCAGGATTCGAATTCAGCGTCACGCGAATGCGCGCGCTGCTGGTCACAGGACCCGTCACCGTCCAGCCCTGACTGTTTCCCGTGTTACTCGTCGCGATGTTTTCCCACGAGCCCGTTGGATAAGAGCGATTGATCGCAACCGTTGCCGGACCATCCGCGACATTTCTCGACCAGGTAATCGTTTGATTCGTACCGATCATCCAGCTCTCGCCGCCGTTCGGCGCCGTCACCGTGATGCCCGGCGAGCCGTCGCCGATCGTGAAATTCGTGTTGGATTCGTCGTAGTAGGTCGGCAGATTCACCGAGGTCACGCGAATGCGCGCCGTCGAAGTCGTCGGTCCGTCCACCACCCACTGACAGGATGTCCCGGACTGATTCAACGCCACGAGCTCCCAACTTCCCGTGGGATAGGCGCGATTCACATAGACGTTGAAGTTTCCGTAGATATTGCTGTGCGACCACGTAATCGTCTGCGTCGTTCCGGTCAGCCACGTCACTCCGGTGTTCGGCGACGTCACTTGCAGGAAAGGATACTGCACAATAAAATTGCTGTTCGACGTGTCAATCGCCGACGCGTAGTCATGCGAACTGACACGGATGCGCGCCGCGTTGCTGCCTTGCGCGCCCACCGGCCACACGAGAGAGTCCGTCCAAATCGAATCGGCCAGCAAGGTCCATGAGGAAGACGGATAGGAATAGTTCACTTCCGCCTTGCACATGCCGCTGAAATTGTAGCGCGTCCACTGAATCGTGAAATTTTGTCCGGGATAGAGCACTTCGCCGCCGTTCGGCTCATTCACCACGAGATACGGACCGCTGATCGTGAAGTCACTCGCGCTTGTGTCCGAAATCGCTTCGTTGCCATCCTGCAGAATTCGAATGCGGCAATCCACTTCCGTCGGCGCCGTCACCGTCCAGTTGTAGAACGTGTCGGTCGTCATCGTAATGTATTCCCACACGCCGTTCGGGAAGTCGCGCTTGATGCGCACCTGAACATTTCCGATATTCGACGACTTGGTCCAGCGAATCGTATGCTGAGATCCCACCGCCCAATCTTCGCCGCCGTTCGGCGTGATCAACGAAACGTACGGCGAGACAATCGTGAAGTTGGCATTAGATGTATCGCCAATGCTGGGCTGCGATGTGGAAATCACGCGCAGTCGCGCCGCCGTGCCCGTGAAGGTCGGAGTCCATGTGTAGGATCCGTCGTTCGCCGTGGACGCAATGATCGTACTCCAGCTCCCCGTTGGATACGTCGGATTGATCTCGATCGAGACGTTGCCGCCGATTCCGCCCGTGCCCCAAGAAATATTCTGCGAGGTAAATGTACTCCACTGCTCGCCTCCGTTCGGTGAAATCACCGTGATGGACGGAGTGGAGGTTTCCGTTTCCCACATCCCGCGGCCATGCGTGCCCGCGCGCAGTTTGCCCGTCGAAGGATGCAAGGCCAGAAAATCCACCACAACGTTCGGCAAGCCCGCCGAGAAGTCGGACCAGCTTGTGCCCGCGTTGCTCGAATAGTAAACTCCCAGATCCGTCGCCACGTAAAGCTTGTTCGGATCCGTCTGATCCATCACCATACAATTGGCAGGAATGTCAGGAAGGCCCGTGGAAACATTGCTCCAACTGCTTCCGCCATTCGTGGATTTCCATACGTGACCGGAACTGTAACCCGACACCGTGCAGTACACGATGTCGCGGTTCGTCGGATGAACCGCAAGATAGGTCGGATAGCGTTCCGGAATGCCGGTCTCAATATTCGTCCACGTCGTTCCGCCGTTGTTGGTCTTGAAGACCTTGCCGTCGTAGCCCTCGTAACCAATGTAGATCGTTTGAGGATCGGACGGCGCCACGGCGATGCAGCTGATCGTTGAACCATCCAACGCATCTGAGATTGCCGTCCACGATGTTCCGCTATTCGTCGTCTTGTACACGACATTCGTTCCCGTGTACAACGTCGTCGGGCTGCTCGGGTCCATAACGCGCGGAGTCACCCACGAACCGGAACCGGATATGCCCGATTGAATCGAAGAGAAAGACGATCCGCCGTTTGTCGAGCGGTAGTGGTTGCCCCGCTGCGTGGCCGCGTACACGTTGTTCGAGTTCGTATAGTCCACGTTGCAATAGCCGCCGTCGCCGCCCAGCACTCGCGTGTGCGTGGAAGAATTGTTGTACTTGTTGGTGCCGTTGTCCTGCGTGCCGCCGTAGGCCACGTTCGGCTGAAGCGCGTCGTCGCAGATCGCGTAGTATTGGTAGGTCACCAAGCCGCTGTTCAATCCCACCCACGACGTGCCGCCGTTTGTGCTCTTGAAGAGTCCGCCGTCCGTACCCAGAATCATCGTCGTCGAAGATCCCGGCATAAAGGCCATCGCATGATGATCGGCGTGAGCGTACTGCGAATTGCTCTCGGGATAGCTCCAGATGGTCATCCGCGTCCACGTCGCTCCGCCGTCCTGAGACCTATATGCATCCAGCCCGTTGGACCAAACTTCGTTCGAGTTCGTCGGGTTGACTTCGCACACGAGGTTGTACCAGCCTTGACCGCTGTACATGTTCGGAGTGCTTGCGCGCAGCGACCAGCTTGCGCCGTAGTCCGTCGAACGATACACGCCGTAGAGGCCCGCGCCGGAAGTGATCGTCTGCGAGATTCCCGCATACAACACCGCCGGATTGCTCGGGCTGATCGCCACGTCCAATCTGCCAAAGCTTGTCCCTGACGGCAATCCACTCGTTAACTGAGTCCACGTGACTCCGCTGTTCGTGGATTTATATATTCCATTGGTCGAGCCGCCCCACGGATAACCCACTGTGCAATAGAGCACGTTCGAGGAATCCGGATGCATCTCGATGTCCTTCACATCGCCCGTGTGATAGCGCGTCCACGACGTTCCACCGTCCGTCGTCTTGTAAATTCCGCCGATCGCACTGTTGCACGCCGCGTACACGATCTGCGGATTGTTCGGGTCTATCACCATCTTGTTGATCGCGCGCGACTGAGATTGCGTCCACGACAAGCCCGTCGTGTTCCACGTTGCCCCGCCATCCGTACTCTTAAATACGCCCGCTCCGAACACTGCGTCCGCATTAAACGAGCCTTCGCCGGTTCCGATATAGATAATGTTTGGATTCGTAGGATCAAGGACGACCGCGCCAATCGCAAGGCTCGGCAGGTCATCTGTAAGGGGAGTCCAGCTCGTGCCGCCGTTCGTGGTCTTCCACAAACCACCCGAGGCTGAGCCGGCATAAATAATCTGAGTATTAGAGGGATTCCAAGCGATGCTCAACATGCGGCCTGCGTAGTTCGTCGGACCGATGTTGGACCAGCTCTCGTCCAGAGGGGATTGCTCTTCGCGTCCGTCACGCTTGTTTTGCCAAGCCTCCATGCGCTTGGTCACCGGATCCACATCAAGGCCGGGGGTCAATCGCTGTCCATAGAACCACAGGTAACGATTGTAAGGCTTCCAGCCCATGCCCTTGCCGGGGCTCACAAACGGGTCAAAGACAGTTTTGAATGCCGAGTCTTCCGAAGCAAACTGCGAATAGATGTCAACCTGCTGGTCGGCGGCTTGCAACGCGTTGCGGAACGGGGTCATGCCAATCGCAAGAATCCCAACCCACAGCCACACGGCCCAAATGTGCTTAAGTTGTTGTTTACCCTGTGTGTTCCGTGCCACGATAGTTCACATCCCTGAGTCTGTTCATATGTGCTCGGGGAGGTGTAAACTCAAACACTGGACCACAATTGGTGTGGGTCCCTAACAATGTGTCACATGATGTCGAGCTTGTTATAGCATTCTGATCTTTTTCGTGAAGTCAACAAAATGTAAAAGGGGCGCTTCGCCCCTTTACTTCCTGATTTCGCTGTGCTATCTTATTTCAACGGCGATTTTGGGTCCCGCCGGGTATGAAAGCGGCCGCTCTCTTGTGAGAGCGGCCGCTTTGTTTATTCTAAGGGGAAGCTATTGCCGATTTTTGTGCTGATTCGCCTTTCAGCACCGCCAATTGCTACGGATGAGCCGTGACAATGTAGAATTTCATGGCTGCGGGAGAGGCAAACACGGTGTGGTCTGCCCACATCGTGTCTGTCACTGTGGTCACATAGTTTGATGGACCGGGAATGAAACCTGGATCCTCAGAACGATAAATCCGATAAAAAGGCCCGTTCGGGGAGGGTAGCCAGCGCAAGACTGCGAAGCTTCCGAAAGCGTTCTGTTCGATTTGGAGCGTAAGATCCTCCGGTGGATCCGAGGGAATCGCCGTTCCCGTCGTAAAGTACCAGGGCGGCCCCATCGTGCTCAGAGGTCCATTGAATTCCTTGATTCTCCAAGAGTAATAGGTATTCGGATCCAGCGGACCAAACACCGTGTCCGGAACAAAAGGCGTGGTCCCTCCCCAGAACAGATAGTAGTCGTCCCAGACATAGAACCAGAGTTCGTGATAGGTCGAGTTTGATCCCGGAGTGAAGGCAAAGGACGTGTACGGCGAAACTCCCGTGGCGTTGTCCGCAGGATATGGATTCGAGGGCATGCCCGGTGGAACAGCGGCTGAGCTGGTCGTGAAGCTCCACATTGGCCCCAAGGTCAGACCACCGGAGTTCACTTCCTGCACCCGCCAGTAGTACGTGGTACTCGTTTGCAAATCACCCGGCGGATTGTAGAAGCCGCCATAGTTCTCCCGACCGATGTAGGGTGGTGGGTTGGTTGGGCCGAAAAAGAGGTCCTCAGTCACGGTCCGTGCGCCCTGCGTCCACAAGAGATTCGCACCGACCAGAACTCCCGTCGCGCCGTCTGCAGGACTCGGAGTCGTGGGCGGACCCGGTGGCAGCGGAACAGTCGTAAACGACCACAACGAACTTCCGATTTCCCCGCTCGGATTCCGTGCCACAATCTTCCAGTAGTACACCTGATTGTTAAGCAAGTTGCCCGGCGGATCATAAGTCTGGAGAACCTGTGTCTGCACGAACGGAGGAGGATTGCTGGTGCCGAAATAGACATCAAACTCTTCCGTGTATCCGCCGCCGGCATCCCATGTACAAACCACATCAACCGGAATGTTGGTCGCGCCATTCCCCGGATACGGGTTCGTTGCAGGTTCGGGCGGATCAGGATACTGTGTCGTGAAGAACCACAGATCTCCGGTCGTCGTGCCGGCACTGTTCACTTCGTCTATCCGCCAGTAATACGTATGTCCCGGCCAGAACACCGGCGGAATATACGATGTTCCTGTCTGATTCAAACGGAAATTCGGCTGTGTGTTTTCGCCATAGTACACATTGTGACTGGTCGCACCGGTCCCGGCAATCCATCTCAATGTATCGGAGACCACAGACTGCTGCCCGTTGTACGGAGTCGGACTATGCGCTCGCATCGGCGCGGATAGCGCAATATAGATCGAGTCCGCGTCGTCATAGGAGGAGGCATTGTTCGACGAAACCGCGTCCGTGTACATCAACACCACTCCCACCCAATACCAGTGATTGTTGTAGGTCCAGGGCAGAGCGGGCCGATAGGGCCAGTCCATCCTTTGGGTTTCACGGGGAGCAAGATAAACATCCTGGAACACAGTCGTGGACAACAGGTAGTCCGAAGTCGAGATGACGTTGTTCGTCGAAAGATAGAGACGAACAGTCAGGTCAACATTCATGAGTGAATCGTAAGACTTGTTGTAGAGGTAGAAAAATGGAGTACCCAGTGAATCCCCGGTCACGTATTGATCCGGATTGACCGTGCAGCCATAGACGCCAAGGTCGAGTACCGGATTGAGATTGCCATAGATATAGCTGATGATTCCGCTGTTCTTTGTTGACGTGATTCGATTGAATCCTCCATAGCCGCCGTACCCGTGCGAGGCCACGGCGTGCACGGTTCGCGTGAACAAGCTTTGTCTGTAGTACACGCCGCCGCCGCTCATTCCGCCATAATGTGTCGTATCCAACTCATAGAGAATGTTCGTACTGGTCGAATCAAACGGTCCGTAGCGGTAGTTCAGCCTTGTTCCGTAAAACGGTGAGGTGACCGGATAGCCCGTGCTGTGAAAGGTGTTTTCCCGATAGAATGTGTCATTGGTCGTGTACGTAGTGGGAAACCACCCGGTAATGGCGCCGACCGGGCGATTCAGTTTCACTACGGCCAAATCCCAATCCCAACTGTGCGCCACGGTCCATCCTGTCCAGGCCAGAAATCCCGAGGAGTAAGCCGTGCCGTATGGACGCACTCCCTCATCATAGGCCGGAATCACCTCGATCATGTCCACCCACTCGTCCAAATCAATGTTGTAAACACAATGTCCGGCGGTCAGAACATGCTGCCCGTCAATCAGCACGCCCGAGCCGTGTCCTACGCCGCCATTGGCCGAAATGAGCAGCTTGCAGTTCACCTTCCACGGAGATACCGACGGATCCTCAATGATCTCTCCAATCGAGAAGGCGTCCAGCGCGTTAGGTTCATCCGCTCGCGATTCGATGTACGGGATGAATTGCCCGTTCGCGTCAAATGAATTCGGAAACAGCTCCCGCAGTGTTCCCACTTGTGTTTCACCGGTCAGCGGATCATGCATGGCAACTTCCTGCTCGCCCAAAGTCTCCAGAGCGGGGGGCGTCCACTCCGGAAGCGGATTTGACTCCGCATCCTGCTCGTGTGCTCGAAACCATTCCCGCCAGGCGTCAAACTCGTCGGTTTGACTGTTGTTTTCAATCGCCTCGTTGTTCAAGACAAGCGGCTCCGACTTTGCATTCTTCGTCTGTGCGAAGGACAGTACGTATCCACTCGCAAACAGCAGCAAAATCACCGATAACCACAAACGACTAAGAGTATTCATAGGAAAACCTCGGTCTCTCGTAAAAAAATTTGCAGAGCTTAATGGATAGGTTTATTCAAAAGAAAACGCCACCGGAAGTCCAGTGGCGTCATAACGAAGGTAGATCAGACGGGGAAAGCCGTCCGAGAAATGAACTGGTGTGTGAAAAAATACCTGTTTTGACCAGTTCCTGAATGCGATGATCTTCCGACCATAAACATGCGGAACATCGAAAGGTGCTGATCCGGCAACGGCGCAAACCGTCACCCATTGGAAGAATCTACTCCCTTTTTACGTACCCGTCAATAGATTTCTCCTGAGCAATTCAATATCGGATTCATCACCACACGACAAATTGCTCGCCATTTGTGTCATAACATCCTCAAACACTTCTTAGCATTGCATTTGTCAAGGAGGAATCCAGAAGATGCGTGACCCCTCGCTAAAAGGACACTCTGAGCCACGATCCCTTGTAGAATAACCAAACGGCGATGAGTCCACCGAGACAATGGGCCACCGTCGCGCCGGTGATCATTCCCGCCGGACCCATCTGCAAATACACGCCGAAGATATACATGAACGGGACCATCAGAAGCCAGGAATGCGCAATGCTCAAGAGCATCATCGGGCGATTGTGCCCCGCGCCTTCAAACACCGTCTCGGCCCCGATGTGTATTCCCGCGAAGGGAATGGAGATCGCCATGATGCGCAAAAGAGTCGGTCCGATATCGCCCACATCCGCCACATCAAAAAACGCGTGAATGATCCAATCGGCAAAAAAGAACACAAAGGCCGCATAGCCCAGCATCACATAGCCCGAAATGCGAATCGAGTGCACTCCGGCCACCCACGACTTGACGAGCTCTTTTGCTCCCAGGAATTGCGCAACCAGTGAAGACGTGCCCAATGTGAAACCGACCATGGACATCACGCCGAAATGCAGCACCTTGTGCGCCGCGCCGAAAATCGCCACGACATCCGTACCGTATTCCGCCACCAACCGCACGCCAATCGTCATCGCAAACGAGAAGCTCAGCATATTGATGCCCACCGGCCAGCCGACGTTCCAGATCTGCGCATAGTCCTTCCACTTGGGCCAACCTGCGGAGAACCACCGGACCCGTACCGGAGAGATGCTGCTGCTCAGTCCGATCACTCCGACGATGAACACCAGCACAAAAGAGAATAGAGTCGCAACGGCCGCTCCCTGTATTCCCATGGCGGGAATCGGACCCATGCCGAAAATCAGAATCGGATCCAGAATGATATTCGTCCCCGCGCACAAGACCTGCATCCACCAGGCCATACGCGGCATCCCGATACTCCGAAAGGCCGAATACACCGAATAGGTGCAGGCGACCACTCCCGCTCCGGCAAGCATCCAGACGCCGTAGATGAAACACTGTTCTTCGACAGCAGGTTCAACGGCCATCAGCGGCAGAATCCAATGGAGGCAAAACCACGTGGCCAGTCCGATCAGCGTGCCGCCGACCAGTTTCATGTTGAAGACCGCGCGAATCGCGGTTTCACACTCGGCCATCGCTCCTTCGCCGAAGCGACGCGCAATGACCGCGCTCGATCCCACTCCGGCGATGATATTGTAGGTCATGATCATCCAATAGATGGTCCCGAACACCGTGACCGCCGCCACCGGCTCCGTGCCGATTTTCGCGAGCCAAAACAGGTCCACCATCTCATTGAACGACGCCACCATGAAGCCGCCCATCGAGGGGATTCCGTAGGAAATTACCTCACGCATCACGGAGCGGCTCTCTGATTTTGTGACGTGCGCGGCCTTTGCTACCTCGGGAGGCAGCTTCAGCACGCTCGAAAGTTTGTTGGAAGGTACGATCGGTAACATATTGCGAAAAACTCAAAGTTAGAACGGGAAGCGCGAACAGAACTCATTGGTCCGCATTCATCAAAGCTCGTCGTCCACCAGCCAATGACCGCGGCGATAGATCATGTAGAAGACTCCGCTGCCAATCGCGTGGCCCAGCGAGTAACCGGCCAGCATGCCGTAGGGTCCCCAGCCCAGAAATCGGCCAAACACAAACATCAGCGTCACCACAAGGCCCCAATCTTCCAGAATGCCGAAAATCATCGGCGGAACATTGCGCCCGGCGCCATTGTAGGAACTGGTCATCATTTCCAACGCGGCACGGAAGGGGAGAGCCAAAACCAAGAGCCGCAAGTACCAACTGCCCAACTCAAGCGCTTCAGGCTCCGAGAAGAAGATCTTCACCAGAGGCTCACTGAACAGCCAAATCAATACGACAAAAACCGCCATGCAGAGCATAGTCAATCGAATCGCCACCTGCGACGTGTGCCAGGCATTTTCCTTTTCGCGCGCGCCGAGGTATTGCCCGACCAGCGCTCCGGTTCCCAGTCCCAGACCCACATTCACCATGTGCCCGAAGCGCAGGATTCGCTGTGCCATGCCAAACAAGGCCACGACCAGAGTTCCATAATGCGCAAACAAACTCACCACCGCAGAGTTCATCAGCGAGAAACTCAGCGCGGAGAATCCGCTCGGGAAACCAATCTTCACGATGCGTTTCATCTCCGGCATTGGAAGAGGACGCAGGTGCCATTTAACCTGAACCGGAGAGGAGGGACGTGAGAGCATCCAAGCCCCCATCACCGCCACCGTGATGAATCCGATTGAGTTGGCAATCGAGGCACCCAGCACATCCATTCTGGGGATTGGGCCAAACCCGAAGATCAGAATTGGATCCAGGATCATGTTCACCGCCACGCCCACGACCGAAATCCACATGCCCGCTCGTGGACGTCCTATGCCGCGAAACGCCGTATAGACCGAAAAACTGACCATCGAGAACCCGAAGCAGAGGCTGTTCAGAATTCCGTAGCGAACCGCCAGAGAGGAAACCTCCGCTTCCGTTCCATAGAGGCTCAGCGCAAAGGGCAGAATGGCCAAAGAAATCAGTCCGAGCAGCGTTCCGGCAAAGAACTTTAGAAAGAACGTCGCACGAATCGCCTGAGCCGTCGGGTCGCCCCCGCCTTGACCAAACCGGCGGCTGATCACTGCGACGCTGCCTGACCCAATAATGTGGTTCGGAAAGGTCATTACCCACGAAAATGCACCAAAAACAGTCACCGCTGCAACCGGAGCGGCTCCAATCCGGGCCAGCCAGTAGATATTGACCGCATCGTAGGTACTGAGCAGAAGGAAGCTGGCCATCGAGGGAAGCCCCATATCCAGAACCTTGCCCAGAAGCTGCTTCTGGAGGCCATGAGGAGGCGTGGCAAACGCCCGCGACGGCCCTTCGTGCCGGGTCAGCTTTTCGATTGGTTTGCGTATTTTTGAGTCAATGACTGAAAACATCTGTTATCCTAACAAAAAACCCATCGCCAATAATGAGCGATGGGTTTGATTATCATGAGCTTACGAGAAAACTAATTCGCGCGGACTCTCCCATCGCAGGAAACCTCAGGCACATCTACAGCGGTTTGCACAAGCACCGTTCTGCCAGCGGCCAGTGAATAATTGATGAGAGTCTGGAACATCGAGAGTTGTTCTAAGCGTTTGAAAGTGTAGTGGTTTTGACTATGATACTAAACGGCGTTCAGTTTGTCAAGACCTCCCTTGAATTTAGCCAGGCCGTTGGCGTGACGATACTCTGACAGCAAGTGCTTTCCGTCCCGCAAGCGCGTGGGCTCTTGCAACTCTGACCTGATTTTGATAAGTTGAGTAATCTTTGGGTCTTCAATTAGTTATGGAGGATGCTGGGCGCTTTTTGTTGAGAACGGTTTGGCTGCCGATGGGCAGAATTCCCCGGGGCCGGTCTTGAGCCGGCAGGGACGTCATGGTCCCTCTACAAAATCCCCGGATCTCCATAATAATTCACAGAGTGGACGGAGTTTGAAGACCCCGAAGGGAGTCCTATTTCTATTTCTGGCCTGCTTCATCGCATGCGGAGGATCCGTACGCGCTGAGGTGGGCTTTTCGTTTTCGCTCAAGAACGGTGCCGCACAGCACCGGCTCCACGAGCGCCCGAAGCTGGGCATCGCGTTCTATGGTGAGCAGCCACTTCTGCAAATCACTGCGGCCAACTTGCAGGAAACGACTGAGTTCGACTCCCTTTTCACGCGCGTGATTCTGCGGAGGCATGTCGGCGAGACCCAAGTTGCTCCTCCGCTGGTCATGGACTATGACGACTATCGCGATCTGCGCATGATGTGGGATGTGCGGAAGGCTCTCGCCGATGCTGCAAAGCAGGGTTTCAAACAGCAGGCAGCCAATCGCGCTGGCGAAGGCATTGCGATTGACGTGCCGTTCCGCATTAAGTCCGAGACCTTCCGCCGCATCTTCGGCGGCGACAATATCGGCTTGCGTGTTCAGGGCAACATCACGATTGACGGCAAAATCCGTCAACAGAAGTTCGACGAGCTGCAAACCGCCAATCAGAAGAACACCAACACGAACTTCAATATTGACATGACGCAGCGTTTCACCATCAAGGGGAAGATCGGTGAAAAAGTTGAAGTGGATGTCAACCAGGACTCTGAGCGTCTGTTCGATTTTGAAAACTCGCTGAAGCTCACCTACACGGGCAACCGCGACGAGATAGTGCAAAAGATCGAGGCCGGAAATGTCAACCTGAGTCTCGGTACGCGACTCGCTACGTTCTCAGGGCAGAACAAAGGTCTGTTCGGTCTGAAAACCGAAGCCAAAGTCGGCGCGCTGAAACTGACCGGAATTGCCTCGCTTGAACGCGGTCAGAAAAACCGGCAAGAGCCGAACAAGGACGCGCGCCGCGCGACCTGGACTGAGAATGAGTTCCTGCTGAATACGTATTTCTGGCTAACCGAGCACGAAACGTTCTTCGTGGAGCCCGCCGCGCAAGGAAGCGACACGCTGCATGTCGCTGGTTTCCGCGACGAGTACCGCCGCATCAGCTTCCGCGAACATCTGATTTCCAGCACGCCGATCTCGGAGATTGAAGTCTGGGTCAGCACGTCTGCGTCCGGTTCGCAGCAAGACGTGAACGTCAACAACGGCTATGCGACCTCGCTTCAGAAGATTGAGAAGCTCTACGATCCCGCTTCCTGGGACCTCGCGCAGCTCGATGAAGTGGATCAGACTTTCCGCAAGCTCCAGCAGGAAACCGACTACACGTGGGAACCGAACTTCGGCTACATTCGCTTGCGCCGCCCGCTGCAGGGCGACGACGTGCTGGCCTGTTCGTTTGTGACCACCGCCGGAGATACGTTCGGGCGCATCGGCGCGCCGTCCGGTGAACTGCGCCTGATCATGCTGCGCACGGAGAATCCCAGTCCCGACACGCTTGTGGATCCGACGTGGAACTTGATGTTCCGCCATGTCTATTCGATGCAGGCGCAGAATATCAATTCCGAGGCGTTTGAGCTCGAGATCATTCGCAGCACCGGCTCGTCCGTTCCGGAAGACGGCCCGGACAACGTTCAAACTTATCTCGAGTTCTTCCAGTTCGACACGGAAGGACCCAACGGCGCTCCGGGTCCCGACAAATACTTGGACAACTACGGCGCAATCGTCAACTGGACGTTCGGCGAGTTGCACTTCCTGGATCTGACTCCGTTCAGTCCGTCCGGATACATTGACGTCAACACCGGTGAAACGGTTTACTTCCCGCTTGTCCAACTGGATTCCGCCAAGAAAGCCGCGCACGATTCCACGGACGTGTTGGATTCCACGCTCTACACGCTGCCCTATTCGCAGGTCTCCACACACGGCTCGGCCTGGAAATTCCAAACCAAGTCCATTGGGTCCACTTCGCAATATGATCTCGGACCGCTGGTGTTGGAAGGCTCCGAAGAAGTCACGCTGAACGGCGTGCCGCTCGTGCGAGGCACCGACTACACGATTGATTATCTGTCCGGTCAGCTCAAGATCCTGATGGAAGCGGCGAAAGCTCCCAACGCGAATCTGGTGATTACCTATGAGTCCGGACAAGTTTTTCAGCTCGACCGCAAGACGCTGCTCGGCGCGCGCGCTGAGTATGAGCTGTGGGAGAATTCGTATATCGGCGGTATGGTTCTGAAGCTTGACGAGAAGTCGCTCGACAAGCGCGTGCGCATCGGCAACGAGCCGATTAGCAACACGCTCTACGACGTGAACACGCAGATGAAGTTCAAGCCGAACTTCCTGACGGCCGTCGCCGACCGGCTGCCGCTTGTGAAAACCAACGTCGCCTCCGAATTCTCGATTGACGGTGAAATCGCCAAAGTCTTCCCGAATCCCAACTCGCTCTCCAATGACGCCACGGGTGATCCCAACGGCGTCGCGTTTCTCGATGACTTTGAAGCGTCGCGCCGCTCGACTCCGCTCGGCCTCTTGCGGCGAAACTGGACCATCTCCTCGATACCCGTGATTGCGGGAGCATCCGGCGGTGACACGAGAATTGACTCTCTGCGCGGACGACTGAAGTGGTGGAATCCCATCGGAGACTATCAGGTCAAAGTGAAAGATGTCTATCCGGAGCGGGAAGTCAATTCGCAAGTCGCGGATCGTTTGCAGTCTCTTGTGCTCGAGTTCACTCCCGACAGCTCGACAGGGGATCCCACCGAAAGCTGGGGCGGCGTGATGCGCTATCTCGGCGCGGGATATGAAGACCAGTCGCGTGCGCAGTTCTTGGAATTCTGGATTGATGTCCCCAGCGCGCAAGAAGGCCGATTGGTCGTGGACATCGGAGCCATCTCCGAAGACGCTTTGCCCAACGACTCGATGAACTCGGAAGATAAGCCGCTGCCCGACGAAATTGTCACGTCTGCCAAGCGCGAATACGGCAACGGCGTGCTGAATCCGGGGGAAGAAGACACGGGTATTGACGGCGTCTTTGGAGACAATGAGCTTGCCCCGTGGAACGGTTGGAGCAGGCCACTCGTTCCGTCCAATGACAATTGGAGTTACTCCGTCGGATCGAATGTGTACGAGCAGATCAACGGCACGGAGAATAACCGCAACGACGAGGGCGGAAACTTCCCCGATTCTGAAGACTTGAACGGCAACCAGAATCTCGATCAGGCGAACGACTACTACAGCTATGACATAGAGCTGAGGCTCGACAGTCCCTATATTGTCGGCGGTCAGAACAATGACAACAACTGGCGTCTGTTCCGGATTCCGATTGACGACGAAACCGTGCGCCGCGATGTGAACAACGCCAGCCTGACCAACGTGCGTTGGGCGCGTATGTATGTCACGGGGGTCACCCGCATGACTCGCATTGAGATTGTGCAGAATGACATCGTGTCCAACGAATGGCTGCCGGAATATGTGGATGTGGATTCGACTGAATGGGTGAGCACCGCCGTCATCAACAACCACGAGAATCCTGACTACACCAGCCCGCCCGGCGTGCAGGGCGAAGAAGATCCCATCACCGGATTGCGCCAGCGCGAACAGAGCCTTGTGCTGAAGATCGAAGAGCTTGACGGTGACATTGACAGCTCCGGCGCGCCCGACGTGTTCTTTGTCTCGAAAAACCTCTACCAGCAGATCAACATGATTGAGTACAAAAGACTCAAGATGTTCATCCACGGCGGCGGTGTGGACGAAGGATTGTTCCGTGACGAACAGTATCAATTGATTCTGCGGCTTGGCACGTCTTACACGAACACGAACACAAATTACTACGAGATCAGCAAGACGATCTACAAGGGTTGGGACAATCGCAACCATATAGACGTTGCGATGAACGACCTTTCGATTCTGCGCAAGCTGCGCGAAGATGATGGCCGCTTGACCGGAGACACGACGCTGCAGGACAATCTGCGCCGGTTCGCGGTCGTGCTGGATTCGCTGCTTTTCCCCGGCGACAGTCTGATTATCGCAGGCACTCCGAGTTTGCAGAACGTGGGATTCATCGCTCTCGGTGTGCGCGCTGGCAAGGAGCCGATCAACAGAGGTGATGAGATTTGGGTGGATGAGCTGCGCGTGTCCGACATCTACAAGGATCCTGGCACCGCGGGTGAAATCTCGACCTCGCTGCGCATCGCCGACCTCGTGACTTTCGCGGGTTCTTATACGAAGCAGGATGCGGACTTTCACAACGTTAACGAGCGAACCGGACGGCAGAACAGTTCGGAAACCGTGCTCGGTTCAATGAATTTGAATGCCGCCAAATTCGGACTGGATCAATACGGATTCACGCTGCCGATGGTGGTCACGCGCTCCGAGTCGGAGAGCGTCCCGAAGTACATTCCCAATACCGACGTCCGCGTTAATCAGGATAATCCCGATCCCGAGGTCATTCGCAAGGAGACTCGCACGACGTACTCCGCGAGCTACTCCAAGACGGGCAATTCTCCGAATCCGCTTGTGCGCTGGAGTTTGGAGCGTCTCAGGCTCAGTTGGGATCATTCGAAAGTCGAAAGCCGCGACTACACATATAGCAAACAAAAACAGTCGCAGACCGGCGTCCGCGCGGACTACGGTTTCCCGACCGCCAGCGGTCGCGGACTCGCGCCGTTATTCTTCCTGCGCAATGTGCCGCTGCTGTCGTTGATTGGAAATCCGAAAGTCTATTACAAGCCCAAGCAACTGACCGGAACCATGAGCGCGCAGCGTTCGCTCGCCGAGAGTCTTACGCGTGAAGGCCGCGCCGTCAACTCGCCGAACTTTGTGGTGACCGGATCGGGAAGTATCGGCTTTGACATCACGGACGCGCTGAGCACCGGACTCTCGCAATCCTACGGCTGGACACAGGTCACCACTGATACGACCTTTAAGAGCAATGGCGATCTGGACACCGTGATTGCCGTGGCCAAGAGTTGGAAGGACTTGCCCGGACTCAAGCGCAGTGACTTGACTGCTGAAGGCTGGAACTGGACCAACACCTACTCGCCAAAACTGTCCCGCTGGCTTGCGCCGACATTTAGTTACAACAGCACCTATAACTGGACGAACGGCAGCCGTCAGAACGCGCAAAATCAGACGATCAGCAACAACAATGTGATCGGCAGCGATCTGACGCTGGACTTCAAACAGATTTTCGGCGGAGGACGCGATTCCGGGCGGAGAGACAAACCGAAGCCCCAGCCCAAGCCCGCAAAGTCCACGGAGATTCTCGGCGATTCCCTCGGCGTAACTCCGGATTCCTCGGTGCAGGAAATGCCGCGCGGTCCCGCCTTTTCACCGCTGTCGCTCGTCGGAAAAGGTCTCAAGCCGTTCAAAACTGCGCTGCTGACGCTGGACCCCGTCCAACTCAATTTCGACCGCACGAATCGCCACTCGCAGGGCGGCGTACTCGAGCAAGCTCCACTGGCCTATCGGTTGGGCTTCGATTCGAGTCCGGATGTTCGCACTTCCGCAATCGTACAGTCGGCTCCAACCACCGGGAAAACAGATGATTTCGGCGCGCGCTCCGGCATTCGAATCTCGCGCGACATTCGGACGTCGTTCACGTACAATGTCCGGGATTCTGAAAATCGCGCAACCACTCAACGAACGGGCAGCTACGAACAATCCGCGTTTTGGCTCTCGCCGAAAGACTCGGCTTCCACGGCCACAGTCGTGCCGTTCCCTGATGTGTCGGTGGACTGGTCCGGTTTCGAACGCATCTCCTTCCTGTCCAAGGCCACGCGCTCCGTCACGCTGACCAGCGCGCTTTCATCGCGCGCGAAAGACGATTGGCAAAACGAGCGGTCCAATGTGATCACGCGCACCTACACGAGGCAATGGAGTCCCTTGCTCGGAGTTAACGTCTCCTGGCTGAATGAGATTGACACGCAGGTGCGTCTGAACGCCGCCAACACGCTGACCAAAGCGGAAAACCAGCGCTCGGCGCAGCGCTCCGCCACGCGCGGCGCCAACGCGACCGTGAGTTACACCATGCGCACGGGATTCCGTTTGCCGATTCTCTGGTTCGGTTCGATGCGCTTGCAAAATCAGACGACCTTGGCGCTCAACGTGGACTATCAAACGACCAAGCAGGAACGCTCAAACACCGGCGCAAAGTTCTCCACGCAGCAGGAGCAGGTGCAGTGGTCCGTGCAGCCGCGCCTGACCTACAGCTTCTCGAACACCGTGAATGGCGGTGCGCAGTTGCAATTCCAGCAGACCAAAGACAAAGTCACCGACCGCGGTTCGAGATTGTTCGAGTTCGGTATCAATGTATCCATCGCGATTCGCGGATAGCCTGTGAAGCATCTTCTTCTCATTGCTGCCGCAGTCTTGATCAGCGCAACGCACTCCCAGGCGTTCGATGCGAATCGTGCCATGACGCTCCTAAAGGCACAAGTGGCGTTTGGTCCGCGCGTTCCCAATTCGCCGGAAGCGGATTCGTGCAGAGAGTTTTTGGTGCGCGAATTGTCGTTCTGGTGCGACACAACTTGGATTCAGCCCTTCAGCTACACGAGCGCGGATCAGGGCGTCACGCTCAAGCTCTACAATATCGTCGGGCAGTTCAATCCCAAAGCGCCGGACCGCGTGATGCTGTGCGGGCATTGGGATTCGCGCCCGTTTGCCGACCGCGATCCGGATTCCACCAAACGGCACCTTGGCTTGCCCGCCGCAAACGACGGCGCGGGGTCCATCGCCATTCTGTTGGAAATCGCGCGCCAATTGCATCTGAAACCCGTGAGCTTCGGCGTGGACATCGTCCTCTTTGACGGCGAAGACTTTGGACGTGAAGGCGTTTCAGAAGATTATCTGATCGGCTCGAAGCACTTTGCCAACACGCAGCCGATTCCCAGACCGCGCTATGGAGTTTTGCTCGATTTGATATCTGAGAAGGATCTGCGGATTCCTTACGAAATGCATTCCTATATGTATGCGCGGCCAATCGTCGAGAAAGTCTGGGCCTCAGCGGAAAAGACGAAGTCCATGTCGTTTGTGCGTGAACCGGGTCAGGCCGTTCTGGATGACCACATTCCCTTTCTGGAAAAAGGCATTCCCGTGATTGATCTGATTGACTTCGATTACAAATACTGGCACACTTTGGAAGACACGCCGGACAAATGCTCGCCCTACAGCATGGGCGAGGTCGGACGAACAGTTCTCGAAGTGCTCACCTCGGAGACCTTTCAATGATCCGGGCCGGCGCCATTGACATCGGCACCAACACCACGCTCGCCCTGCTCGCCGAGGGCACGAGTGATTCGCTCCATACGATCAAGGATTCGCTGACTACCAACCGGCTGGGCGAGGCACTGACCGAGGACGGTGTGCTTCCGATTGAGGCCATTGCGCTGAACGTGAATCTGCTGCACGAGCTCGTGCGCGAGTTCCGCGCGGCGGGTGCGCGCGACGTGGTGGTCTGCTCCACCGCCGTGATGCGCATGGCCAAGAATCGCGAAGAGTTTCAACGTGCCGTGCGTGAGATCGTCGGCATTGACTTGCAAATTCTTTCCGGGTCGCAGGAAGCGACTTTGACCTATGCCGGAGCCGTGTCCGCGCTTGAACTGCTGCCGAATGAACGCGTCAATGTGATTGACATCGGCGGCGGCTCGACTGAGGTGATCAGCGGTCAGGGAAATCATCCCGGGCAGAGCGTCAGCCTTGAGGCGGGAGCGGTAACGTTGACTAAGCGATTTCTGTCGCTGACCGAACCTGCTGAACCCGAACAGATCACGCGCCTGCGGCATGAAGTGCGCAGCGTGCAGGGAAATCTCTTTTCACCGGATGTGCACGAAAATGTGCCGTGGGTTTTGGTCGGCGGAACTCCTGTCACGCTCGCGATGCTGAAACACAATCTCACGCGCTATCAGCCGGAGAAGATTGCGGGCGTGGAACTCACCATTGAAGATCTCGACACGATGATCGGGCGATTTGCCGGACGGCATCCCGATGAATTGCAGGCGCTGCCCGCCATGCCGCCGGGACGGGGAAAGTACATTCTCGCGGGAACGCTGCTGCTGCGCGAGTTGTTTGATGTCTTGAGAATTTCAAACGGAAAAGTGTCCGAACGCGGACTCCGACACGGGTTGTGGCTGGCTCATTTTGGCAGAATGGAGGTTTGACATGCGATGGCACTTGCTGATTCTGCTGAGCATATTGGCATTCGGGTTCACGGCGTGCGATGAGGATGATCCCAAAATCGAAGAGCTGCATCCGTCCATTCATGCGGTCAGCACTCCGGGGTTTCTTCTGTGCGATTCCGATTCGATCTACGTTTTCGAGATTCGCGTCGAGGATGCGCCGGACGTGACTTCGATTCTCTGTACGATTGACCGCCCGGCGGGCGATCTCACCTTTGAACTCTATGACGACGGCGGAGCAACCGAGCTGTCACCACACGATTTTGCATCCTTGACGTCGCTCGATGTTGTTCCCAACAACGGCACCTTCACGCGCGGTATTCGCGCCGATCTGTTTTGCGGCTTCGGTGAAGGAACCTATCCGTTCCTGTTCACGGCACAGGGCTCCGCCGCGCAGCTCATTCTGAACAACGTGACCGTGGAGGTTCGCTCGCTCGAAGAGTGCGTGTTCGAGGACATTCCGCTCGTGACGAGTTTGCCCGCCTGCTTCGAACCGCAGACGCATATCTATACCGTGGTTCAGCCGCAGGGCATTGCGATTGACACCGTGCGCGCCACGTGGAAACTTGGCGACGATGTCTGGTGGGAAAAAGATCTGACTCGCGGCGACGCCACTCAGTGGACACTCCTGCTTGAACCGTCGCTGTTTGGCCTGACGCCGAGTGGCTTTGCTTATTCGCTGCATTTGGATGCCTACACGAGCTTCGGCTACACCTGCGGCCTGGGATATGCCGCGTTGTCTTTTGAGAATCTTCCGGCCGTGCTCTCGAATCCCGACATGCCCGACACGATGTTTCGCCCGGTCGCGGCCGGCGACAGCAACATCTATCAGATGTACGTGCAATATGACGACTGCGAGCTTCTGGGATGGTCGCAATATGAGACCGTGTGGTTTCAGGTTCGCCGTGAAGATGTTCCCGACTGGCCGCCTCCCGGTGAGTTCTTTTTCCTGCGCAACGATGGCGTGCCGCCCGACTTGCACGCGGGCGACAACATCGCAAGTTCATTTCTCAAGACTGAGAACAACGGTCGTGTGAACGATCTCTACTACTTCCGATTTTTCGCGGCTGATCCCGCGTCCGGCGACACCTCGAATTTCCTGATTGACAGCACCCGCATTATTCAATCCGGACCGCTGTCGGTCACATTGCCGCCAAGTGATGAACTGGGAGTGGCTGCCCCGAAATGAGCAAAGCACACACCGGAGGCGTCATGCCCTTCCTGATCATACTGCTTGCCCTGAGTTCCGCGTTCGCGCAAGTCGTGCCGTATTCGCCGCTGCTTTCTGAGGATCGCGCGGCACGAGCGCTCGACGCCGACCCTGAGCCGCGACTGGGTTCCAATGTCATCATTGACATTTTGCCTGATCTCTCGGCGCCGCTAATCTGGCTCGGCACAGGCAACGGCGTGACGAGGCTGGAGTACAACTTCGATGAGACCGAGGAGAGCCGCCGCTATCAATTCCTGAATTACAGCGACGAGCAAGGTCTCGGCAAAGGCGGAGTGTCCGGGCTGCTCGTGACCGACTCCATCGTTTGGGCGAGCTTCGCGTTTGACACATCTGTCGGCATCAGCGGCGCGGGCGGAGGGTTGGCCTACACGCGCAATGATGGCGACACCTGGACGTGGCTGCCGCAACCGCGCGATCCGATTCTGGGTTTGGATCGCGAAAGCGGCAAAGACACCGTGCTCGGATATTGGCCGACGGCGACCAATGTGGACAACATCACCTACGCGTTTGCGCAAACGCCGAACTATGTTTGGACGGTCTCCAAAGGCGGCGGATTGCGCAAGCATGCCTACAGTGCGGACTACACCGCGTTTCAAGATACCGCGGGATGGAAAGTCGTGTCGCCCGACGGCACGCCGTTCAACACGGGCGCCGAGCTTGCCGACCGCTCGTTCAGCATCACGTACGACGGCGCCAATCTCTGGGTCGGCACCGCGGCGGGAATTTTCAAAACGCCCGATGAAGGCGAAACGTGGCAGCAATACACGCACATCAATGCCGGCATCAGCGGAAACTTTGTCACGGCGCTCGACTATCAGCCTGCGACCAACACTGTCTGGGCGGCATCGTGGCGCGCAGAGAGCACCAATGAATTCTACGCCGTCTCCAAAACATCCAACGGCGGCGCGACGTGGGAAGTTACGCTGACCACTGATCAAATCGAACAGGCGATTGGCCGCAGCGAGACTCCGCGCGTGCATGCGTTTGCCTTTGACGGAACGGATGCCTTCGCGTGTGACGACATTGGACTCTGGAAGAGCGCGAATGGCGGAGTGAGCTGGCAGCTCTTTCCGATGATTGCCGATTCCGCGCGGCCCGCGCACCGTCTGGAGGAACCGGAAGTCTATTCGGCTTATGCGGAGAATCCCGGATCGCGGCTGTGGGTCGGAGGCTTGGACGGCGCGGCCTTGAGTGCCTCGAACGGCGCCTTGTGGCACATTCTGCAAACCGCCGAACCGCTCGACAGCCCTCTGCGCGGCGCGGACACGTACGCGTATCCGAATCCCTATTCGCCGACGCGTTTCGCCGTCGTTCGTATTCGCGTCGAATCTTCCGGCGGACAGGCCACTCTGAAAGTGTATGACTTCGCAATGAGCGAAGTCGTGTCGCTGCCCGCGCAGACGCTCAATCCCGGAGAAGACTATCTGACCTGGGACGGCAAGAAGAACGGCGTGGAAGTGGCCAACGGAACCTACTTCTACAAAGTGGACAAGCCCGGCGGCGAAGTCTGGGGCAAGCTGATCATTTTGGATTAATGCGCGTCACTCTATCTGAAATACAGAAGTTCTGCGACGAAGTCGTCGAGAAGTTTCACCCCGAAAAGGTGATTTTGTTCGGATCTTATGCCTATGGGGATCCGACGGAGGACTCGGATGTGGACATTTTCGTGCTCATGGATCATGAGGGCAGGGAACTTGATGCAATGACGAAAATCCGCACGGAAACGCAGCATCGCTTTCCAATGGATTTGGTCGTCCGAAGCCCGCAAACACTGAAACAACGCCTCGAGTGGAATGACTGGTTTCTCTGGGACATCGTTCACAAGGGTAAAGTTCTGTATGATGCCCACAACCATTGAGTGGATTGACAAAGCCGAAGAGGACTTTGAGGTTGCCGGTGTTCTTGCTCAGACGAAATCCGGCAAGTTCTCCAATTCGATCTGCAATCATAGCCAGCAGTGCGCCGAGAAATACCTCAAAGCAGTTCTGCAGGAGCATCGCTTGCACGTCCCGAAGACTCATGACTTGGTTGAACTCCTCGATGGCGTCGTGGAGCTTATTCCAATGATCGAAGCTCAGCGGGATGCATGCCGTGAGTTGACGAGATATGCTACGATCTACCGCTACCCGGGTTTTGATACTTCCCGGGATGATGCCAAGCGTGCCCTGAGTCAGTGTGCGGGCATTCGCCGAGACGTTCGACACCACTTTGGAATGGAGTCTTCGTGATGAACAGATATGTTGCGGCCGCACTGCTTTTCGTCAGTTCCTTGTCGCTTGCCGGAACCAACGGCGGATATGGCGGCGCATTTACGCGCGTCGGCGCGGCAGTGCGTGCGCAAGGCATGGGAAATGCCTTCACCGCCGTGGCGCAGGGACCGTCGGCGCTCTATTTCAATCCCGGCGCGCTGTCCTTTCAAACTGTGTCCGAGTTCAATGCGTCCAGTCGCAGCATGGCGCTCGATCGCCGCGTGGATTTTCTGGCTTTTTCCACTCCGCTGCATCCGCGTGCCGCCGAAGGCAAAGTTGTGAACGCGGGTGTGGCCGTCGGCTGGCTACATGCCGGAGTGAGCGACATTGATTCCCGCGACTTCGACGGGCGACCGCTCGAAGAAATCAAGATGTCGTCCAACGTCTTCCAGTTCGGATTCGGTGTGCAGTTCTCGGAGAAAGTCGGCGCGGGGTTAGCCGCCAAAGTGGTGTACGAAACGTTCGGCAAGATCGCCGATGACAATAGCTCGGTCAATGGCGACGGTTTTGGAGCAGACTTCGGTGTTTATGCAAAGCCGATTGATCACCTGACGCTTGGCGCACAGCTCAAAGACTTGAACACCAAGACCACTTGGAACACCTCGAACTATTGGAGTCAGGGGCAGGCCACGAGCGATGAATGGCCGATGCAGATGCGTTTCGGTGCGGCCTACGAGCAAAGCGGTTTGCTCGGCGCTTTCGACATCGAGAGCAGTAAAATGGGCGAAACGCGCATTCACGTCGGCGCGGAAGGCCGCACGCAGATCACGGATCAACAGTGGATTGCCGGACGGCTCGGCCTCGATCACGACGCGCTGAATTTTGGTGTGGGACTCGGATTCGAATTCTGGAAAGTTCTGTCTAAGGTGGATCTGGTCTATGCGCTCGAGAGCGTCGCGCCGGATAATTCGGTGGCTGTGAGTTGGGGAGTGGAATTCTAAATATGAAGTATGAAACATGAGATATGAATTCAGAATGAAGCTATTCATATTCGCCGTGCTCTTGACGTCATGCGGCGTGTACGCGCAAACGGGATTTACGTTTCTTGAGATTCCGGTCGGTGCGCGCGAAAGCGCGCTGGGCGGTGCGGGGGTGGCGCTGGTCACGGGACCGACCTCCGCCGCGCACAATCCCGCCGCTCTTGCGGAGCTTCGGCACTCGAGCTTCGGCGCACTAACCGCGCGGCATTTTGGTGACACACGCGCAAGCTTCTTCAGCCTGAATATCCGCGTCAAGTCGTTTTCGATTGCGCCGCATTTCTGGGGAACCAAGGTGCCTGATCTTGAATATCGAACCGCTCCGACACAGCAGCCGATTCAGACTTTTGACGCGTCCTATTCCGCAGTCGGCGTCGCGTCCGGATGGAAGCTGCTCAAAACACTCGATTTCGGTGTCACGCTGCGCTACCTGCATTCGAAAATCCTCTTCGAAAATGCCGAAGGCTGGTCTGCCGACGGCGGAGTGCTCTGGGATGCTCCAATAGAGTCCCTCAAGTTTGGCGCCGCTCTGAATCACGCCGGCGCCGTCAATGAGTATGCTACCGAGGCGGTCGAGTTGCCCACCACTTTTCGCATGGGTGCAGCGTGGGAGCGCCGTTTGGCCGAGGCTGGCGCTATCTTGGTAACTGCAGAGGGTGCTGCAGTGCGAAGCGCGACCCCGCACTTCAATGGCGGCGTCGAGTATAAGGCTCCGCAATTCCTCGCTTTACGTGTCGGCTACGTGACCGGACTCGACGCGCAAGGCGTGTCCTTTGGCGCCGGGTTCAACTACAAGCGCTTCTCCGTGGACTATGCCTTCCTGCCCTACAAAGAGGAGCTGGGAGAGGGACACCGCGCCGGGTTGACCGTGGAGTTCTAGCACGACTTGAAGTTCGACCCCGGCTTTTTTCAGTTTATGGCTCCCGACGCTTGCGTTTTCCTGCCTCCGGTGCTATCTTCTGGGCAACCGTCCGATGTCGGGGCGGTTCGTCGGTTTCATGAACCGAGAGGAGGTGGTCCAGTGTTATCTAGGCCTATGAGGTGCGCTTCTTAGCGCACCGCGGTCTGAGCAAGGCTCGTCGCTTGACGGGCCTTGCCGTTTTTTGTAGATTATCCTTATGTTCAGTCCGCACAAGCATTGGAAATTCAAAGCCGCGCTGCAAAAACTCCTCTGGTCGCTTCCCGGAGGTGTCGGACTGAATGCGGCCGTTTCCCGGCTCTCCGCCGGGCATGATCCGGAACAGGAGCTCTTCAGAAAACACGCGCCGAACTTCTTTCGGCATCTGGCCGCGCTGAAGCAATCCGGTTTTGCGCTGTCGCAGGAAAAGTCATTCCTCGAGATTGGCACCGGATGGGACGTGGACGTAGCACTGCTCGCGCGCTTAACAGGTTTTGGCAGAGTGGTAACGTCCGACGCGTTCAGGCATCTGAATATTGCGCACGTCGAAAGTTCGTTGACTCTCTTCCCGCGTCTGCTGAGTGAGATATGTGAGCACAACACTCTTTCGCGCGAGCGTGTCGAAGAGCTTCTGTCAACCGCACAGGCTGCCCGAGGCGCTGAGCTATGCGAGCGCATGAAGATTGAGTACGTCGCTCCGGTTTCACCTTCCTACGAGGAGTTTCAAGACGGCTCGTTCGACGTGATCTATTCCACGGCGGTCTTTGAGCATATGTACCGGAAAGACGCACTCGAAACATTGAAACAGATTCGCAGGCTGCTTTCTCCCGGCGGACTAACCACGCACATTATTGATTTGAAGGACCACTTCGCCTACTTTCAGTCGGGGCTGACGTACCATAATTTCTTGAGCATGAGCGAAAGGCAGTGGAGCTTCTGGGCGGGGAATCCGCTCGCGCACACGAACCGCTTGCTGGTGTCGGATTGGGAAAAACTGTTTCGCGAAGCCGGATTGGAGATTGTGTTTCTGAATCCGTGTGAAGAGACCGACCTCCCGCGACTACCGCGCGAGCGCCTGGCTGCTGCGTTCAGAGATCGAAGCGAGCGCGATCTGACGGTCGGGGAGATACACGTGATTGCGCGCGCGGCATGATCCGGGAAGACTTTATCAGCACCGCCGGACTTTACGCGGAACGTTTGCTAATCTCGCTGAAAGAGCTGCCCAGCGAACGCTTTGAGGAACCATTTCACGATTCCTTGACAGTGCGCGACACCGTTGCTGAGCTTGCGCAGCGTGCCGAGAAGTGTGTGCGGGCGCTCGAATTGTTGGTCAGGCAGGAGGAGTTTGAGTTTGACGGTTTGCCCGTTCGGACCAAACAAGAGCCGTGGAAGCGCGCACTCGCATCCTTTCAGATTGCACACGGTGCGCTGCTCGCCGCGCTGGAGCGTGTGCCGGAGGAGCGATTCAATGAACAAGGCGACGTACCTGCCTGGCTCTGCAAAGAATACCTTGAGCCATTGGAAACCGTGACCTCGCGTATTGAATCGTGGTCCCGGGACCTGCGTGCGCGCGGCTTGGGCGGACCAACCGGATTGCCGGTGCTAAAATGAAACTCGGACTTGCCAATCTCAATCCCACCGTAGGCGCGATTCGTTCGAACACGGAGAAGCTGCTCTCCGCCGCGCGCGAATTCGAGTCGAGCGGTTGCGACATTGCTGTATTCAGTGAGATGGTTCTCGGTGGCTATCCTGCCGAGGATCTCGTGCTCTGGCCGAGTTTCGTGGAGCAGCAATGGGACGCGCTGCATGAGATTGCAGAAGCGTTTGAAGACTCGAAGATGTATCTTGCGGTCGGTTTGGCCGTGCGGCGCGGCGAGCGAGTTTACAACTGCGCCGCGCTTCTGCACTCGGGGAAACTTCTCGGCATTGTTCCGAAGCAGGAGCTGCCCACGTACAGTGTATTCTATGAAGCACGCACGCTTTCACCCGGAGTTCGCGGTGAAGTCACGGAGTATCGCGGCGTTCCGTTCGGCGACTTGCTGTTTGAGACGCCGTTCGGCAACCTTGCGCTGGAAGTGTGCGAAGACTTGTGGGTGGACGACGGTCCGTTACTATCGCGTGTTCAGCGCGGTGCGACGCTTTCCATTAATCTTTCGGCTTCTCCGTGGCGATTGGGTGTGGTGGACTCGCGGCGCGAGCTGCTGATTTCGAGATCGAGAGCGGCAGGCATTCCGTTGATTTATGTCAATCAGGTCGGCGGCAACGACGGGTTGGTCTTTGACGGTTCGAGCTTGATTGCGCGCGCAGGTGAGCTGCTTCTGGAAACTCCGCGCTGGCAGGAGCAGCGAACTGTTGTTGAATTGAAAACGCTTGCTCCTGTTCGCTCGGCGCCGCTCGCAGTTTACGACGACATGGTCGCCGCGCTGACGCTGGGAATCGAAGACTACTATCGAAAGACGCGCGCGTTCAAGTGCATCGGTGTTGCTCTATCTGGCGGAAAAGACTCCGCGCTGACGCTGCTCTTGGCGTGTGAGGTGGCGAAGCGCTTGGGGAAGTCTCCCGTGGAGTTTGTGTTTGCCTTCTCGATGCCGACGCGCTTCAACTCCGACTCGACTCGAAACGTCGCACGTACTCTCGCGCAGGAACTCGGCGTTTCGTTTTCCGAACTCTCCATCGAAGACTCCGTCGAACTGGAACGTAACGCCGCGCGGCGCTTGAGTGGTTCAGATAAACTGACTCCGCTCACGGAGCAAAACATTCAGGCGCGCATTCGCGCGATGCGGATGTGGAATTGGTCTAATCAGACGCAAGGACTGTGGCTGCAAACCGGAAATATGTCAGAGAAGTCGGTCGGCTATACCACCATCGGCGGTGATCTGTCCGGTGCCTATGCTCCGATTTCGAATGTGCCGAAGACAGTTGTTACTGCGTTAGTCGCGCACTATCAACGGAAGCTAAGTTCGCGCGCGCTGGCCAAGCTATTGGCTCTGAAACCATCCGCCGAGCTTGCCGCGAATCAAGAAGACGAGCGCGACTTGATGCCCTATCCGATTCTCGATGCGTGCTTCGATCTGTTCGCGGGTGAAAAACTCTCCGTTGCGGAAACCTACGAGAAGCTCTGCGCGCGATTCGATGATGATGCTCTGAAAAAACTCGACCCGGCCTATCAGCCGGGTCAACTCAGGGAATGGGTGCGAAAGTTCGCACGCTTGTTTGTCGTTTCCATCTACAAATGGGTGCAGGCGCCGCAAGGCATTCATGTCAGCGATCTTGATCTCGACCGCGAACGCGCCTTTCAACTGCCTGTTGTCCAAAGCCTCGAGTGGCTTAAGCTCGACGAATTCTGATCTCGATTAGAACTCGTGGCCAAGATTCACGTAGAAGTGGTAGCACTCCATTTCATAGTCACTCTTGAATAGTCGCGAGCCTGTGATCCACATCGGGCCGAACAGCGTCGAGAGCGACAGCCTGAGTCCTGCGCTGTGCCGATAGTCTTCAGCCGCGGGAAATGGATCTGAAAGCTGCGATACTCCGCCGACTGTATAGAGGAGCGAAACATACGCGTCGGCAAGCAGCCGCGAAAGCAAGTCGTAGCGCAATTCCGTTTGCACACTAAATTTCGAATTTCCGAATCGCTCCCCGGCACGCAAACCCGGCAAGTCGTGTTCTCCGCCCAACGGGTACTGTCCCCAAAGCGGAAGCTGCGTATCATTCCATGCATAGGACCCGCGCACGCCAAGATTCAAACGCGATTTCAACGGATGATTCACCGCGGCGCGTGCGGACATGCGATTCACCGGAACTTCATTCGATGTGCGCAGTGACAAGAGATACGACGCGCGAAGCATGAGCCCGCGAGTCGGAAACGGCGAGCGATCCTGCGTGTCCACGTGCGAACGTAGCCCCGCCCACAAGAGATTCGCCGTTGCGTCGCGCGATACGCCGCCCGTGCGGTAATCCGTGTAGCCCATTCCCGCCGCCAACTCTCCCCAGCGGCGAAATCCGTTCCCCGCCCAAGCTTCCACTCCCGTCCGCTCAAAGAAGAAAAAGCCCAGCGGCTTGTGATCTCTGTCATAGAACTGATGCTCTTCGCGCTCCCAATAGGCACGAAGTTCCGCCGTCATGCTCGTTTGAAGAATCGTGTTCCAATGGCGCTCCGCGCTCAGCGCTTCATCCTGCTCGCCATACTTTCCGAAAAACGTGGCGCGGCCGCCCACCGGACCCAGATGATCATGAATGAATTCGATAAAACTGCGGCCCTTCCGATCCGAAGAGTATCCCGCGCCAACGCGCAACTGCGGAGTGGCGCGTTCCACAACGCGAATCGTCAACACGGTCGAAGTGTCCGTTGCTTCGGGGGACAGGGCCACCAAATCAAACCGCTGCGTTCCTTGTAGCTGTGAGATGCCGCGCTGCGCGCGTCGCGCTTGAAAGAGCTCGCCTTGGCGAATCGGAAAATTCCGCGTCACCTGGTAGAGTATCGAGCCGCTCACGCCATCTATGGTGATGGAATCCACGCGGCCTTCATTCCACCGGCAATAGAGCGCGCCATTCTCATAGCGCGTGAGTTTCACCGGACGCGCCAGTGTGTAGCCTCGATCTCTGTAGAGTTTGGACACCTCCGCCGGAGTCAAATCATACACAACTGAGTCGGGAAACACCGTCACTCCGTCATGAATCACATGCGTCGCCGCCGTGCCCTGTGTTTCCGGAGTCGCTTCAAACGCGTTCAGCACCTGCCGACTGACGGGAAGTCCGGCACGATTCGCAGCAAATCGCGGAAGCGGAGTGATCTGCCGCGCCGCAAGCAGCTCGCGCACCTGAGGAATGATGCGTTTGGCCGAACGATAGCCTTCTTCGATCAGCGTTTGCATATCCGTAAAATCTGTCGTCGAGCGTTGTCCCACGTCCGGCACGATCAACAGGTCCGCATCCTCCCGCGATGCGTCATTCTGATCGTACTGCAAAATCGTCGTGACGCGGTCCGCGATTTCCCACGGCTGTTTGATCGGGATGTCCGCGTCCACATTGGACGACAAGTCCACGGCCATCACCAGTCGCGCGCCGTTATTCCGCGCAAGCTCAACCGGAATGTTCTCCGTCACGCCGCCATCCACCAACAGCTTGTCACCGAGAGGATAGGGGACATAAACGAGCGGAAGCGAAGATGATGCACGCATTGCTTCCGCCAAACTGCCGTGATCAAAGACCACCGGCTCGCCGTGCACAATGTCCGTCGCCGCACAGCGAAAACGGACCGGAAGATCGTCGAAACTGTTCCAGGCTCTGAATCGCGCGCGCTGCTCGAGCTCAAACAGAAACTCATAGAGATCCTGGCCGCTCGACACCGCCAAAGGCACTTCCGGAACAAACCCGCGAAACCGCAGAGTCAAAAGCGCGCGGCCGGTGTTCTCTTTCTGAGCCAACACCAGATTGCGGCGCTTCGGCTGATCCAGAAACAGCTTGTTCCAGTCCGTAGTCAGAGCAATTGAGCGCAATTCATCCGGCGTGTAGCCCGCGGCATACAGTCCGCCGACAATCGCGCCGATGGATGACCCCGTAATCAGATCCGGAACCAGTCCTTCTTCCTCAAGCGCTTGCAGCACTCCGATGTGAGCAAAGCCGCGCGATCCGCCGCCCGAAAGGGCAAGCGCAAAGCCCGCGTCTTCCGCACGGGAGACCGTAACACACACCACGAATAGGATTCCCGCAAGGAGCGGGCGCAACCAACGCATGAAACTTTCCGTATGGACTCAAGTTGCGGACTCCGGAGTGGCTCCGGAGTTTCCGCTGGCTGAACTAACTGACTGCTCTGTTTTCGTTTCCGGCTCTGCGGCAAGGTTTGCGAACGGACTTCAGCTCGAAGCCGATTCCTCGAATTTCGCGGCTTGCATGAATGAAGTGGCGCGCCGCGCCGACTCCGGTTTGCTGCTCTTTCTGCCTGCTGATCTAGCCGGACTTGCGACGGATTGGAAAGCGCGACTGCTCGATGCGGCGAATGCGCAGGACGCGCGCTTCTTCTTTGGCGACTACGTCTGGAGGGACGAAACCGGAGATCAACCTCAAACGGTGCGTCAGGATCTCGGCGACCTCACCGAGCGCGAAGACTGGGGTCCCGCGTGGGCCGTGCGCATCGAGTGGCTAAAAGAAATCGGCGGACTGGATGAGACGCACCACAAGGCCGCGTTCTACGATCTGCTTCTGAAGAGTTGGGGCAAGCAAACGCGCACGCACATCGGCGGCGCTTTGGCGATTGTTCCCGCTCCCAAATCAGATGCGGCGGAGCAAGCCGCGAAATCCAAACTCTTCTATCCCGGTCGCGGCGCGCTCGGCGGATTCTCTTATCTCTTCATGGATAAGGAAACCGAGCACCATACGGAAGAAGTCTTTTACAACTTCCTGAAGCGTGAGCATGCGTGGCTTGAAGGGGCGCGGACTCAGACCCCCCCTAACCCCCCCATGAATGGAGGGGAACCGGAAGTCAGAGTTTCCGTCGTCACTCCCGTTTACAATCGCGCGAGTTTCATCGGCAAGGCTATCGAGTCCGTGCAGGCCGCCGACATCTCCGATTGGGAATATATCATCGTGGACAACGGCTCGACGGACAACACACGTGACGTCGTGCGCGACTATGCCGCCAAAGATCCGCGCATTCAACTCATCGAGAACGATCGCAACGTCATCTCCGTTTCGCTGAACATCGGTGTGCGCGCCGCTCGCGGAAAATACATCGCGCAGCTCGACAGCGACGACGAGCATCTGCCGCACACGCTGCGCATGATGTGCGAGCACCTGGACGCGAATCCGACGTGGGGCCTGGCGATCAGCTACTACGAACTGATGGACGTGGATGGCAATCCGCTGCCCGAGTTCGGCGTGATCAAGCACGAACAATATAATCGCAATAACATTCTGCGCCGCGACGGCGCGGGTGCTTTGCGCTGCTGGCACCGCAGCGTGATTCTTGAGTTCGGCGGCTTCGACGAAGGCGAACTCGGACACTACGGCGAAGATTACGATCTTGTGTTAAAGTGCGGTGAGAAATACGAAGTCGGACGCGTGCACCACGTCTGTTATCGCTACCGGCGCCACGGAGACAACTCGGACGTCTTGCGCTCGTCCGAAATGAAAATCCGCAACAAAACTCTGGCAAGACTACGCGCGCTGGATCGCCGCCGCGCCCTGAATTCCCGAGCAGGGTCTACAGACCATAGCATGGTGCAAGATACCCGAGCAGGGTCTCCAGACCATAGCATGGTGCATGATTCCCGAGCAGGGTCTCCAGACCCTGCCGGAAGGTGACGCCGCATGAACGTGCTGCAAACCACGCTGCTCACCGTCGGACTGCTTCTGGCGTCCAACATCTTCATGACCTTCGCCTGGTACGGCCATCTGAAATTCCGCGGTGCGCCGCTTTGGACCGTTGTTTTAGCAAGCTGGGGTATCGCGTTTTTCGAGTACTGCCTGCAAGTCCCGGCCAACCGTTACGGCTATCGCCATTTCAGCGGCGCGGAACTCAAAACCATTCAGGAAGTCATCACGCTAACCGTCTTTGTCGCTTTCTCCATCTTCTATCTCAAAGAACCTGTCACACCGAAAATTCTCGGCGGATTCACGCTGATCATCGCGGGAGCGGCGCTGATCTTCCACAAATAGTCTGACGCACTTGTTTCGAGTGAGGCGCCCTGTCCGGACAGACAGGGCGCTTTTTCTTATTCCTCGTTCAACAATGCTTGCAAATCCAACGGATCGGTGACCATTTTCAGCTCGCCCGCCGCATTGCGCGGCCAATCTTCCTCAGGCAGATCGCGATAGAGCTCCAGTCCGTTGCCATCCGGGTCATGCAAGTACAGCGCCTCGCTCACTCCGTGATCCGAGGCTCCATCGAGACGAACATTCGCGCGAATCAATCGTCTAAGCGCATCTGCAAGTGCCGCGCGCGTCGGATAGAGAATCGCAACGTGATAGAGCCCCGTGGAATGCTCCGGAGGCGGCGTGCCGCCTTTGCTGTGCCAGGTGTTCAGTCCAATGTGATGATGGTACCCGCCGGCTGAAACAAAGGCCGCGGAGTTTCCCAGACGTTGGACCAACTCAAACCCCAGCACGCCGCAATAGAATTCAAGCGAACGGTCAATGTCCGCGACTTTCAAATGAACATGACCGATCCGAACCTGAGGATGAATCGGCTCAGCCATTGCCTTTGGCTTTGTCGCGCAGCAAATTCAGTGCGCTGCCCGCCTTGAACCACGCGATTTGCTCGGTATTCAGCGTGTGATCCAAGAGCATCGTGTCGGTTGATCCGTCCGCGTGCTTGGTCATCATCTGCACGGGCTTGCCGGGCGCAAGGCTCGCCAAATCGAGCAGAGAAATTTTGTCGCCTTCTTTGATCTTCTCGTAGTCGTCTGAGTTCTGGAAGGTCAGAGGCAGAATCCCCTGCTTCTTCAAGTTCGATTGATGAATGCGGGCAAAGCTGCGCGTGATCACCGCGCCGCAGCCCAACAGACGCGGCGACATGGCGGCGTGCTCACGCGACGAGCCTTCACCGTAATTCTCATCCCCCACAACCACCCACTTCACTCCCGCGGCTTTGATGTCGCGCGCAGCCTTCGAGGTCTCGACTTTCTTCGCTCCCGTCAGCGGATGAGTGATCGTGCCGCGCTCGCCGTCATAGGCATTGATCGCGCCGCTGAACATGTTGTTCGAAATATTGTCCAAATGACCGCGATACTTCAGCCACTTGCCCGCCGGAGAAATGTGATCGGTCGTGCACTTGCCTTTGGCCTTCAGCAGCAGCGGCAAATCCACATAGTCCTTGCCGTCCCACGCCGCAAACGGTTCCAACACTTGCAAGCGATCCGACTTCGGGTCCACCATGACTTCCACGTTGCCCTGCGCCGGTGCCACATATCCTTCCGTGTCGCGCACGTAGCCCTTGGCAGGCAAGTCCGGCTGCGGAGTCGGAGGCGTAAACTTCACTCCCAATCCCGGTACGACATCGTTCAACGGATCAAAGTCCAGCGTCCCGGCGATAGAGTAGGCGACCGTAATCTCGGGACTCGTCAGGAACGAAAGCGTATTCGGCGAACCGTCATTGCGGCCCGGGAAATTGCGATTGTAGGACGAGATGATCGAATTGGCTTCTTCCGCGCCGATGTCGTCGCGCTTCCATTGACCAATGCACGGTCCGCACGCGTTCGCCAGCACCATTGCGCCGATTTTCTCGAGTCGCTGCATCTGTCCGTCGCGCTTGATCGTGCGGAAAACCTGCTCGCTGCCCGGCGTGACGTAGAGCGGACTGACCGCCTGCTTGCCCTGCGCCGCCGCCTGATCCGCAATCACCGCCGCGCGCGAAATGTCTTCATACGACGAATTCGTGCACGACCCGATCAGCGCGCTCGTCAGCGTGAGCGGCCAGCCGTTTTCTTTGGCGGCCTTCTTGAGTTCGGAAATCGGACGCGCCGCATCCGGAGAGTGCGGTCCAACAACAAACGGCTCGAGCGTGCTCAAATCAATCTCGATCACGCGATCAAAATACTTTTCGGGAGCCTTGTAAATCTCCTCATCCATCGTGACCAGATGCTTGTGCTGATTGGCCAAGTCAGCCAGCGTGCCGCGATCCGTCGCACGCAGGTAGCGCTCCATCGGCGCATCGTAGGCAAACACCGAGGTCGTTGCGCCGAGTTCCGCGCCCATGTTGCAGATCGTGCCCTTGCCCGTTGCGCTGATGCTTTCCGCGCCGTCGCCGAAATACTCAATCACGGCATTCGTGCCGCCCTTGACGGTCAGGATGCCCAACACCACGAGGATGATATCCTTGGGAGACGCCCAGCCGTTCATTTTTCCTTTAAGGTGCACGCCGATCCGCTTGGGATAGAGCACCTCCCACGGCAAACCCGCCATCACATCCACCGCATCCGCGCCGCCGACGCCCGAGGCGAACATCGCCAAACCGCCCGCGTTCGGGGTATGCGAGTCCGTGCCGATCATCATTCCGCCGGGGAAGGCGTATTGTTCCAGCACGACCTGATGGATGATGCCCGCGCCGGGCTTCCAGAAGCCGATATTGTATTTCTGCGAGACGCTGCGCAGGAAGTCATATACTTCCTTGTTCGTCACGACCGCGTTCTGGAGGTCTTCGCCCGCGCCGACTCGTGCCTGAATCAGGTGGTCGCAGTGCACCGTCGAGGGCACCGCCACGCTCTTCAGCCCAGCCGACATGAATTGCAAAAGCGCCATCTGTGCGGTCGCGTCCTGCATGGCCACGCGGTCCGGGCGCAATTGCAAATAGGACTTCCCGGGAGTCAAATCGTCAGTCTGCGGATCATCGAGGTGCCCGAAAATGTGCTTCTCGGCCAAAGTCAGCGGACGGCACAGACGCTTGCGGACCACCGAAATCCGCTCGTCCATCTTGCGGTACGCTTCGGCGACAAACTCGGGAGTGGACTCAACGCGAATCATAACGTGTTATTCCTTCTTGTCTTACAACCACAAATTCGATAATCAGGAATATAATGATTCTCAGACCATTCTGCAAATGAGGCGGGGAGGGGAGAGGGGGAGGGGTGGGGGATGAATGATGAAATGAGCGCATTCTGTCATCCCGTAGGGACCTACTCAGAGTGGGCAACCGCCCCAGGCCAACCACCGTCGCCAAACAACTGTCATCCTGAAGCCGCTGCGGCTGAAGGATCTTCTTCAAAGTGGTTCTTCGCTCGAGCCTATCGCACGCAACGAGATCCTTCACGAACGTTCAGGATGACAATTTGCTTCCTATCCCCAATTCCTATTTCCTATTTGACCAACGCCACCTTCCGCATCACCGTCTGCGAGATACAATCCCAGCTAACAGACCAAGACCACCCGAAACTGGGAAACACACTTATGGGGATTTTGCCCGTCAAGCCGGGCGCTACAAGAGCGATCCCAGAAGCCCCCTTCCGTTCCCCAAATCTCGTTGCACAAAGAATGGGGGAGACCTGAGCAGATTCCGGCGGGGTAACGCTTCGCTTAATCCCCGCTCGGCGATTCCTACTGCGCGGGCTGCGGCGGAAGTGTCACGTCCTGGCCGAGCGTGTATTTCTTAATCCAGTTCAAGTCCCACTCCATCTTGGCGCGGCGGAACGTGCGCTTGGAGATGCCATGCCCTTGCGCGGGATAGACGACCAATTCGGTCGGGACGTGCAGATACTCTTTCAGCGCGCGGTGCAGCATGCGCGCATGTGCGGCGGGAACGCGCTCGTCACCCTCGCCCACGTGAATCAGCGTCGGCGTCGTGATCTTGTTCATGTTCCACGACGGCGAGGACTTGATCCATTCTTCCTGCGTTTCCCACGGCAGACCTTCCATATAGTTGACGACGTGACCGGGCGTATCTTCGATGCCCCACTGCGTCATCATGTCCATCACGCCCGCGCCCGACGACGCGGCTCTGAATCGCGTCGTGTGCGTAATCACGGCATTGGTCAGGAAGCCGCCGTTGCTCCAGCCGCCGACCGCGAGCTTGCTCGAATCCGCAATTCCCGCCGCGATCAACGCGTCCACTCCGGAGAGAATGTCGTTCACCTCAATCTCATTTTCGTGGCCAATCAAATCGGTCATGAATTTGTCGCCAAAGCCCGTCGAGCCGCGATAGTTCGGACAAAAACACGCCCAGCCTTGCGAGGGCCAGAGGATGCGGCCATAGATCCAATACTCAAAACGATATTTGTCGCTGTCGGTCGGCCCGCCGTGAAGCGAGACAAACGTCGGCAAGGGACCCGAGCCCTTCACATAGTCCGGCGGCAATTCGAGAACCCCTTCCACGGGCGTCCCGTCCGGCGCAATCCAAGTAAAAATCTCCATCTGCGGAATCTTCCACTCCGCCATCTGCGGATTGATGTTCGTCACGGACTTAAATCCCGTGCCCGTGCTCGACCCGACATACACATCGCCCGGAGATTTCGGAGTATCCCACTCCACAGCCAGTGTGCGGCCATCCTTGCTGAAGCTGAAACTGCCGCACACCACATCCCCCGAAGTCAATACCTTGTAACCATTTTGTCCGCTGCGCGAAATTCCTTGCAGGCGAATCACCCGCACGCGCGCATGATCCTCCACCAGAATACAAAGATCATTCCCCTGCCACACCAACGGCTTGCCAGCCTGGGGATGCCATTCATTCGGGCGCGCGAGTTTGGTCAACAGAGTATCGTTGCCCAAGTGCGCGACGTAAAGTTCCGGCGGATAGCCGTCCCACGTGCAGCGAATTGCCACCTTCTTGTTGTCCGGCGACCAGCTCAGTCCATCCAGCCAACCAAACGGCGACGCGACACTCTTGCGCCACAGATCGTCGTTCAGCGTCACAATCTGCTTGCTCTCCAAATCGAGCAACTGAAACACGGACTTGCCTTCGTTGTGAATCAGGTAGTCCGTTTCCGTCGTGATCAGCGCGAGCGACTTGCCGTCGGGACTCATCGCGTACTCTTCGACGTGGCGCGGTTCGCCATAAATCTTCTCCGTCCGCCAGGAATTCAAATCGAGACGATAGAGCTCCTTCTTGTTGAACTTGCCGTGGCCGTACGTCACGCCGCTGTGTTCTTCGCGCAGCGCTTTCCAGTCGTCGTCTTCGTATTGTTCGGCGGACACGGAGTAGATCAGCGAATTGCCCGCCGCATTCAGCTTGAAGTTCCGTATGCCGTCCTTGATCCGCGTGACCGGAGTGGCTTCGCCGCCGGATGGAGATATTCGCCAAATCTGCGTGCTGCCATCATAGGGGACCTCCGCCTCTTTGCCGCGCTCATAGTTTGCCGTGAAGTAAATCCACTTGCCATCCGCGCTCCACTGCGGACTTCCTTCCGTCGCGCGATCAAACGTCAACCGCTCGGCGTGCCGGGTTGCAACATCCGCCACCCACAGATCATAGTTGCGCGTTTCGTGTGGAGCATCCCAGCGCATTTCCGTATAGGCCACGAGCTTGCCATCCGGTGAAATCGCGGTCTCGGAAATGTAGGCCTGAGTGAAATAGTCGTCCAGCGTGATATCACGTCGCGCCAGTGCAACGGCCGTTGTGCATGCCACGAGCAGCAACGCAAACGTCAAAGTGTACCGTCTCGCCATGCCAAACTTCCTGTTTATACTTATGTTTCGTCTTTTCATTCCAGAATCTACCCAAATCCCCCGCGAGTTGCAATTGCCTCTCGACGGTTTTCTCCAAAATTGTTGCTGAACATTGTCCAGTTACTTCCGATTCTGGACAAATTATGCGATATTGCAAAGTCAATCTACGATGAACTCATGATGGTGAACACATGCGGATAACTCTCTCTGTTTCGTTACTTGTTCTGACCCTTGCGGCCTTTGCCACGCCCGTCAAATTCTGGTGGACCGGCGACCGCTCGCAGGATGGTCAGATGACCATGTACAATCCCACCGCGCAGGACGGCGACACCGGAATTCCCGTCTCCGCCGAGGATATTGACGGCGATGGCCGCATGGACGCAATTCTCTCCGCCATCACCGGCGACGGACGCAACAACGACCGCAGCTCGTGCGGCGAATTGCACGTGCTGTTCGGCACGGATTCCGTGCGCGGCGAAGTGGACTTTCAATACTACGACGGCATCTACGAAAACCTTTTCACGATCTGGGGACGTTCGTCCAAAGATTATCTCGGCTCGATGCATGCCGCCGCCGACTTGGATGAAGACGGTATCAAAGATCTCGTGCTCGGTGCCTGCTGGGCAGACACGCCCGGGCGTTTGGACGGCGGAGAAGTCTATCTGATCTGGGGCGGACCGCACTTGCGCAATCGCTTTGCCGATGTGGCGTCGGCAACCGACATGCAGGAGCTCCAAACAACTTTTATCAAAGGCGCCGAAGCGGACGACAAACTGGGTATCTGGGTTTCGACGGGCGATGTGGACGGAGACACGCATCAAGATATTCTGATCGGCGCTCCGCGCGCCAACGGATTTGCCAATGACGGCGCGCATGATCAAACGGGCGAATGCTACGTGCTCTACGGCCCCTTCGCGCGCTCGGACACGATTGATCTGGCCAATCCTCCCGTCACTCAGCGCATGACCGTGATCTTCGGAATTGATCCCAATGACCAACTCGGCAACACGTGTGAGATGGGCTACTTGAACGGCGATCAGTATTGCGATCTGATTCTCGGAGCGGGTGCGCAGGTTGTCGCTCGTCTCGGGGACACGGACATTGACTATCCGTTTGAAACCGGAGGAGCAGGTGACGGCCCGGACAACACGCGTACGGCGTGCGGTGAAGCGTACATCATCTTTGGTGAAGCCAACATGCCCGATACGATCAATCTTGCTGCCGGCATGCCCGAAAACTCCACCATCTTCTGGGGCGCGCACGGTATCGAGAACGCGGGTGAAGTCGCGGGAGATTGTCTCGGTGAAGAAATCACCGTCGCGGACATCAATGGAGATGGTATTCAGGACGTGATGCTCGGCGCGTTTCGCACGGACGGGCGCAATAACGACATCTTCTGGGGCGGCGGGAATTTTCTGATGTACGGACAATATGACTGGCCCGCGCAAGTGGACTTTCGAAATGGCCTGCCCGATTCGTGTACCGCGATTTACGGCGGCGGAGTGGATTGGCTCTTGGGTGATTCCACTCCGTTAGGCGATCTGAACGGCGACGGCTATTTCGATATCATGCTGGGCTGTGTGCACGACGCTGGACCCTACGGCATATTCAAAGCTGGGACTGTCCGAATTGTCTGGGGCAAGCAAGAACTCCTGCCGCAGGTGATTGACTTCGCCGATCTGCCCGACACCATGTATGTTCAAGTGGTGCAGGGTGCGGAGGTCTCTGATCTTCTGGCCTACTGGGCTACGACGGGTGATTTCAACGGCGACGGCTATTGGGACATTATTCCCAATGTCATGCACGGCGACGGTCCGCTCAACGAGCGCAACAACGCCGGTGACTTTCATATCATCAGCGGCGAATGGATGACCCGCCATCCGGGGCAGCCGCGCTTTCTGACTGCACATCCGGGAACCGATCGTGTCGAGCTGAGCTGGCACGATAATCAAGAGCGTGGACAGGATTGGCATATCATCTATCGCCGTGATTATCCCGGCGGCACTTTTGACTCAATCGGGTTCTCACCGTGGCCGAGTCTCGGGTACCTTGATCTGAATGTGACTCCCGGTCAGCAGTATGAATATCGGATTGTCGCGGTCAACGACTCGGGATTCCGTTCGAATCCTTCCTATCCCGAAGTTGCGCTCGTTGGCGGAACCGTCAATGAAAACGGTCTGCCTCTGATTGTGAACGGTTGCCTCTGGTCCACCTATGGTCAAGAGCTGATTGATCTCTACCAGGACGAAGTGCTGCTGGGAGCGGGAGCGCCGTTCGCCTTCTGGGATCTCTACACGACCGCGACCTATCCCTCAAACGTCACACCCATCGGATTCGATCTGGACAGTCTCGATGAAGAAGTTTTCGATCATCCGCTTGTGCTGTGGATGCTGAACGCCTTTGATCCAAGCAACCCAAATAATCACGACGGACACAAATTCCGCGAGTTCGGACCGACGCTTGTTCAGTATTTGCAATCGGGCGGCAGGCTGGTGGTGATGGGCAAGGAGATGGGGGATTGGGTGGATGATCAGTTGGAAGCAAGCTACTATCACGCGGTGAATTGGGGATTTCAAGTCGCCGTCACCAACACCGCCGAACTGACGCCGCTCTATCCCGGACTGAATAATATCGGCAAGCGCGCGAGCGCCTCGAATATCCAGAACCTTGAACCGTTTTCGATTGATGACTCCGGCTGTCCGCTCCTGCTCTACACCTTCAATAACTCCGACTATCAATGGATGGGTGCGCTTTCGCGGCCCGCGCTGTCGGACTGGTACAATCTGTGTTATCTGAGCACGCGGCCCTATCGCGCCGATCCGACCGAGCTGCGAGGCTTCATGTCTTTTCTGCTCGACAGCCTGATGGATCACTATCCCAAAGTTGAAAACGTCGCCACGGCCACTGTGATGCCCGGACAGATTGAAGTCTCGTGGTCTCCGGCCTATGCGTCCAATGTGGATACCTACACGCTCTTTCGGCAGCCTGCCACGGGCGGCGCCGTAAGCACCGTGGCCGTGTTGCCTTCGACCGAACTGAGTTACGTGGACACCGTGGCAAGTCCGCTCACCAGCTACAACTACTGGCTGACCAGTCAGCATAGTGATGGCCGCGAGTCTTTGCCTTCGGATTCGGCATTGGGCTTCTCGCCGCCGACCGTGGACCCGGGAACCATGCTGATTGTCAACGGACTCGATTGGGCCACCTACGGCACGCAAGCCTACAATCTCTATGATCAGCATGTCCTGCAGGGTGCGCGGCCATTCCGCTTCTGGGATTTGTTCTCCACCGCGAACTATCCTCCGGGCTATTCTCCCATCGGCAACGGACTAAACGGACTTGTGGATCAAATCTGGCAAGCCGGTACGGTGATTTGGGTCTTCAACGGCTTCAATGGTGATGACGCCGTGTTTCAAGCTATTCAGCCTTCCCTTGAATCCTATCTGAATCTTGGCGGCAAGCTCGTCTTAATGGGCAAGGAGTTGGATCTGTTTCTCTCACCTGCCATGCGGTCGCGTTTGGGGATTGAGAGTTTCGGTCCATCCGTGGATTGGGCCGAGACCGATTCACTGTGGGCCGAGCATCCGTCACTTGCCACGATCGGCAAGCAGACCGGTCAGGCGATGTCGCTTGTGCCGCAATTCACTCCGCGCGATGCTCCCGAAGTCTATCCTGTGTACAGGTTGGCCGGAAGCGCGGACATTTACTACGGAGTTCTGGCTACTGACACGGCAGGCACTCCGTTTGAATCTCTGTTCCTGTCTATTCGGCCCTATCGTGCGAACTTCACAAATCTCGCCGCCGCCATGGATCACCTGCTTGACAGTTTTCTCGGGCAGACGTTTGAGTCCCCGGTCACCGGGCTAACCATCTCTTCCGTGAGCGGAACTCAGAACAGTCTGCGCTGGAGCGCGCTGCCCGGCGCAACAGGCTATCGCATCACGCGGCGCATCGGCGAGGGCCTGCCCACGCATGCCGGGACGGTGATCGGAACCACCACGTCCACGACCTTCACGGACACCGATGCCCTGCCCGGCGGAATCGTCGTCACCTACGGAGTGTTTCCCATCTGGTAACCCGAACGAGCAGAGGGCGGGAGAGGCGAGAGGCGCGCGGGCGAGGCTTAGGTAATATTCCCTCTTTGGTCATAATTGATTCACTACAGACCCGGGTCGCATGGCCCGGGTCCTTTTCGTCCGCAAATCCGCCTCAATCAATCGTATATTGTGACAATAGCGAACAACAACGCTAATTTTCAACACATTACTTGAACTTTTGCCATGGCAGCTCTATAGAAATGTTAGAGACATCTTCCTGTCGGAAACCGAGCAATTTGTTAGCAAATTGATGAACTTCGCGTTGCGTCGTACAGGCAGACTTGTTATATTATCGGCGTTTACACAGACCGAAAAGAACCCCCCGATAAGGCCCCTCTTCAAATCTTCCCGGGCCATCAAATTCATGCAAACCTTTGACTTGTTCCGCACGACGCTTTCCGCGAAGTGTGGTCGGGGGGAGTTTGCGTATTTTTTCACCAACTCTTAGGGACTGCCTGTGAGCCGTAAGGTCCTTGGCCTGATCTACACTGTAGCCTTTCTGATCTTGGGCTACAGCGTCTTTATGTGGGCCTGGAGCAACAAGGGATATGCGCCGACCCAGCCGATTCCCTTTAGCCACAAGATCCACGCAGGTGATAACCACATCCCCTGCCTGTATTGCCACAGCTCCGCGGAATATTCGAAGCACGCCACCGTGCCCGCGATGAATGTGTGCATGAATTGTCACAGTGTGGTCGCCGTGGACAAGCCCAACATCATTAAGCTGACCGAAGCTTATAATACGGGCAAGCCCATCGAGTGGGAGCGGATCCATTCGGTTCCGGATCACGCCTTCTTCTCGCACCAGTGGCACATTCGCAAAGGGTTCGACTGCGCCGAATGCCACGGCCCGGTTGAGACTATGGACAAGGTTTACCAGTTCCGCAAGCTGAATATGGGGGACTGTGTACAATGCCATCGAGACAACGGTGGTCCCACTGACTGTAACGCCTGTCACCAATGAGCCGAGAGAATCACATGAATCCACCGGCTTCCAAAATGCCTGACTCCAAACCGCGCCACTGGACTACGTTGCCGGAGCTTCGCGGAGACGAACAGGCTCTGGCCGTCAAGCACTCCGAATTCTATTCCAAGCCCGAGAGCTTCTTCTCGCAAGAGCAATCGTCCAAGTTCTCCCTGACCGGCGAACCCACGCTGCTGTCTGAAGCGGCGGGCTTCGTCGAACTCAAGGTCAAGCAGAACGGCGGCGAAGACAAGAGTCTCTCCCGCCGCGACTTCCTCAAGCTTTCAGGCGCCGCGATGGTCTTTGCCACCGCCGGCTGCGGCTTGCGTCCCGCCCAAAAGATCATTCCCTACATCAATCAGCCCGAAGAAGTGATGTTGGGCGTGCCGAACTTCTACGCTACGTCGTCGGGTTCGCCGCAGGGCTATGGTCTCTTGATCAAGACGCGCGAAGGCCGTCCGATCAAGCTCGAAGGAAATCCGCAGCATCCGCTCTCCCAAGGCGCGCTCGATGCCCGCGGACAGTATGAGATCTTCAATCTCTATGATCCCGACCGCCTGACTGGTCCGGTCAAAATGGTGGCCGGAGTTCCGCAGGTCATTAGCTGGGGTGCTGCAGATACCGAAGTCGGCGCGGCTTTGAAGGCCGCGACCAGCAGAATCGCCGTCCTGACCGGCACGGTTCACGGACCGGCGCGCACAAAAGTCATCGCGGATTTCTGCGAGAGTCTCGGCGCGACGCACTACACCTATGATGCCTGGACGAATGAAACCGCGCGCAAAGCCAATGAGCTGAGCTACGGTGCGGCGGTGCTGCCGTCCTATCGCTTCGACCTGGCGGACTATGTGCTCTGTCTGGAAGCGGATCCGCTGGGAACAGGCTACTCAAGTCTTCAGTGGCAGACCGATTTCGGCAAGAAGCGCCACGTCAAGGACAGCAAACTGAATAAGCTGGTCAGCGTGGACTGCACCACGTCTTTCACCGCATCCAACGCCGACGAGCGCTTCCGCGTGAAGCCGGAAATGAGCGTCGTGTTTGGTCTGGCTATTGCCAATGCATTGGCGGGCATGGGACACAGCGAAATTTCGCGCGACCTGTTGCCTTCGTTTGTGAATGGTGCAAGCGCCTCAGCCGCCGAGCAGCAGCTTGGTCTTGAGTCGGGCACGATCACACGCGTTGCCGGTGAACTCTGGGCCGCGCGCGGCAAGAGCATCGTGATGGGCGGCGACAGTCAGAAACTGCAAGCTGTGGCCTGTCTTTTGAATTCGATGCTGGGCAACGAAGGCGTCACGGTGGATGGCAACGGCGCGCCGTCGCAGCAGGCGATGGGATCGCTGGCCGGAATGCAGGACCTGATCAATCGTCTGAATGCCGGACTGGTTGATGTTCTGATTGTGTACGGCACCAACCCCGCCTACTCGCTCCCCGAATCCGCCGGAGTGAAGAGCGCCTTTGCCAAAGCGAAAACGGTTGTTCATCTCGGTGACCGCGCCGATGAGACCGGACGCTTGGCCACCTATCTGCTTCCGGGTCTGCACTGGCTGGAAAGCTGGGGCGATGCTGAACCGCAGGTCGGGCTCTATTCCGTGATTCAACCGACGATTCTGCCCTTGCATGATTGCCGAGGCGCGGAAGAGTCATTGATGAAATTCGCGCAAGCCGCCGAAGCCAATGGCTTGGGCAAATTCGAAGGCACGTGGCACGACTATGTGATGGCCACGTGGCAGGAAAAAGTCTATTCGTCCGCGCTGTTCCCGGCGGACTTCACCTCCTTCTGGCACAGTGTGCTGCGGGATGGTGTTCTGGATCTGCGCAAAGCACCCACGCCGCGTGCCTATCTGGCCACGGGCTTTGGAAAATTCGACCAATTCAACAGCGGCGGCGAGTTGCAGCTTGTGGTGCGGCCTTCACCGTATGTCACGGACGACGGCAACGGCAACAATGCCTGGCTACTCGAACTGCCGCATCCTGTGGGCCGTGTGTGCTGGACGAACTACGCGAACCTCGCTCCCAAGACCGCCAGCAAGCTGGGTCTGCGGGACGGCGACTATGTGCGCGTGACGGCTAACGGCGCGACGATTGAGCTTCCCGCGCATGTTCAGCCCGGTGACATTGAAGATGTCGTGACGATTGAAACCGGCTGGGGCCGCGAATTTGTCGGTCGTGTCGGAAACGATCTCGGCGGCAATGCCTTCGCTCTGTGCGCTCTCGGAAACGGAGTGCTGCGCGTCTCCGGTGATGCCGTGACACTGGAAGCCACCGGCCGCTGGGAAGAGTTGCCCGATGTTCAGGGTCACAACTACACCGAAGGCCGCCCGATTGTCGCCGAAGCGACGTTCGACTCGTATCTGAACGACCCCACCGCCGGACACTGGCACGAGCACGATCTGATTTCAATGTATCCCCCGCATGAGTACAAGGGGAACAAGTGGGGAATGGTCATTGACCAGACCGCCTGCAACGGATGTAATGCCTGCATCGCGGCCTGCTCGGTCGAGAATAACATCCCCGTCGTGGGTGTGGATCAAATCCGCATCGGACGCGAAATGCACTGGATTCGCGTGGACCGTTATTACAGCGGCGACGAGCACGATCCGGAATTCACCTATCAGCCGATGCTCTGTCAGCACTGCGACGACGCATCGTGCGAAACCGTGTGTCCGGTCGTGGCGACCTTCCACAGCGAAGAAGGCCTGAATATGCAGGTTTATAACCGCTGTGTGGGCACCAGATACTGTTCCAACAACTGTCCTTATAAGGTCCGCCGCTTCAATTGGCACGAGTTCACCTTCGCCGCCTACGAACCGCATCCGCTGAACCTTGCACTGAATCCCGAAGTCACCGTCCGTGAAAAGGGCGTGATGGAAAAGTGCACGTTCTGTCAGCAGCGCATTCGCGAAGGCAAGGAGCGCGCTAAGGAATTCAACCGCCCGGTGGCCGATCAGGACGTCAAGACCGCCTGCCAGCAGTCTTGCCCGACCAACGCGATCACCTTTGGCAATACGAACAATCCTGACAGTCAGGTTTCCCATATGAACAAAGACCCGCGTGCTTACACCGTGATTGCGGAAGTTAACACGAGGCCGCAGGTGACCTACTTCTCCAAACTGCGCAATCGCCCCGCGCGCCACGGCGACGTCCAAGGCGGACACGGCGGTGAGCAGCAAAACGACGGAGGGCACCACTCGTGAGCGTTCCGGCGGAACATATTCTTTCGACCGATATTCGCCTGCGTGACGTCACCAAAGACGTTTGCGCTCCGACCGAACGGATGCCGTCCATCACCTGGTGGCTGGCTTTCCTCGGCGCGGCGGGCATGCTGGGCATCGGCGTGTTCGTCATCTATATGCTCCTGATGCGCGGGCAGGGTATCTTCGGTATCAGCCATCCTTACGGCTGGGCCTTCGATATCACCAACTTCGTGTTCTGGGTCGGAATCGGACACGCGGGCACCCTGATCTCGGCCATCCTCTTCCTGCTTCGGCAAAAGTGGCGCACCGCGATCAACCGCTCCGCCGAAGCCATGACCATCTTCGCCGTCTGCACCGCGGGTATCTTCCCGCTTCTGCACACCGGACGGCAGTGGGTGGCCTACTGGCTGATTCCCTATCCGAACGATCGCTTGCTCTGGGTGAACTTCCGCTCCCCGCTTCTGTGGGACGTATTCGCCATCTCGACCTATCTGACCATCTCGCTGCTCTTCTGGTACACCGGACTCGTGCCCGACTTCGCCACACTTCGTGACAAAGCCAAGAACGTCTTCCGTAAGAAATTCTACGGCGCGCTGTCGTTGGGCTGGATCGGTTCGATGCGCGACTGGAATCACTACGAAAAAGCGTACCTTCTGTTTGCCGGTATGAGCACCGCGCTGGTCTTGTCCGTGCACACCGTCGTGTCCTACGACTTTGCCACTTCGATTCTCCCCGGCTGGCACACCACGATCTTCCCGCCCTACTTCGTCGCCGGTGCAATCTTCTCCGGCTTTGCTATGGTGGTGACCTTGCTCGTCTTCCTGCGTACCGCCTTCCGCCTCGAGCACTTCATCACCATCACCCACATGGAGCTGATGAACAAGGTCATCCTCCTGACGGGTATGCTCGTGGGCTATGCCTATCTGACCGAGTTCTTCATTGCCTGGTACAGCGAAAACCCGTTTGAACAGTATGTCTTCATGAACCGCCTGACCGGGCCGTTCTCGTGGGCATTCTATATTATGTTCTTCTGCAACGTCGCCGTGCCGCAAATCTTCTGGTTCCGTTCGATGCGCCGCTCGATCCCCGTGATGTTCGTCGTGTCGCTGCTCGTGAACGTGGGCATGTGGTTCGAGCGCTTCAACATTATCGTGTCGTCTCTGCATCGCGACTTCCTGCCGACCAACTGGGACAACTTCGTGCCGACGATCTACGACTTCGGTTGGACCATCGGCGCCTTCGGGTTGTTCTTTACCCTGTTCTTGCTGTTTGTGCGTATCTTCCCCACAGTAGCCATGGCCGAAATCAAGTCCACGCTGCCCAAGCCCGCGGATACGTCGAAGGTGGGTGCTCATGCCTAATCACGCAATTATCGGAGTCTATTCCGATCCCGATGTGCTTCTGCACGCCGCGGACGGTGCGCGTCAAAAAGGCTGGAAGCAGCTCGACGCCATCACGCCCTATCCCATTCACGGCCTCGAAAAAGCTCTGGGGATCGGCAAGTCCTGGGTGCCCTGGGTGACCCTGACCATGGGACTCACCGGAGCCGCGCTCGGATTCCTGCTGCAATACTGGGTGCACGTCATCGAGTGGCCCATGAACATCGGCGGCAAGCCGCTGAATGCCTGGCCGGCGTTCTTCCCGATCATGTTTGAGTGCGGTGTGCTGATTGGCGGTATCGCGACCTTCATTGCCATGTGGGCCGCCTGCAAGCTGCCCAACAGCAAGCCCGTCGTTCACGACGAGCGCTTCACCGACGACAAGTTCGGTCTTGTGATTCCCGTCGAAGGATTGAATCCCGCCGATGTGGAAAAATATCTTACGGCGCATGGAGCGGAAGAGGTGAAGCATGTTTAAGACTTCAGCTCTGATTCTCGTTGCGCTGCTCGCGGTCTCCTGCGGCAAGAAGAGTTTCCCGACTTTGGAATACATGCCCGACATGTATCGTCAGGCGTCGCTCAAAGCTCAGGAACAGGATCCGAATTCTCCCAACGGTATCGGCATGCGCGTTCCGCCCGCCGGAACCATGCCTGTGAATTTTGAGCCCTATACCCTCGGACTTCTGGATACCACCGAAGCCAATGCGCTGGTCAATCCGCTCACTCCGACGGAAGATGTGCTCGAAACCGGACGCAAGTACTACAACACCTATTGCGTGGTGTGTCACGGCGTGACCGGTGACGGCAAAGGCTACATCATTCCGAAGTTCACCATGCCGCCTTCGCTCCTGGCTGAAAAAGCGGTCGGCTGGCCCGACGGACGCATCTATCACACGATCATGATGGGTCAAGGTTTGATGCCGAGCTACAAGCAGCAGGTGCCTACCGAAAAGCGTTGGGCGATCATTCATTACATCCGCGCTCTGCAGCGCGCCGCACATCCGCTGCCGCAAGACAGTCTTGCGATGGCCAATGGCGGCTTCAGTTTCAAAGATGATGCGCCCGACACGGCTCGCGCCGTGCTCTGGCCGAATCGCTAAGGAGAGCAAAACAAAGTGTCTCTTCATGCAACTGTAACTCATATCGAGAATCCCGGGCCGCTCGCGCTCCCGAAATCCCTGAACTCGCTGTTCATGGGATTGATCGTGATCGGCGCGCTAGCGTTTGTCGGCGGCGTCATGGTGGATGCCGCGCGCGCGTGGCAGAACTATTTTAACGCCGTGTTCATCTTCACCGGCTTCTCTCTGGGCGGCTATATGTTCATCGCCATCAACCGCGCCGTCAGCGCCAAGTGGGCGATCATTCCGCGCAGACTGGCCGAGGCGCTCGCCTCGTTCATGCCCGTCGCCTTCGTGCTGTTCCTGATCATGCTCGTCGGCATGTATTTGGAAGGCGCAAGCATCTATAGCTGGATGGGAGCCGAGTCGGGCATCCGCACCGCGGGCAAACTGAAGTGGCTGAGCTTCGAAATGGTCGCCGGACGCAACATCCTCTTCTTCCTGATCTGGATGTTTGTCATCAATAAGTTCATCAAGTATTCGGTCGGTCAGGACAGCGGCGGCAATGCCGAGCACTCCAGCAAGGCCAAGAGCTTTGCGATCTTCTCGATTCTGCTCTTCGCTCCGACCTTCGCGTTCTTCTGCTACGACGTCCTGATGAGTCAGGAGCCGAAGTGGTATTCCACGATGTTCACGGTCTATACCTTCGCCGGAATCTTCCAAAGCACTCTGGCGCTGATGGTCGTCCTGTTCATCAATCTCAAGAACGGACAGCTCAAGGACGTAGCCACGCCATCGCACGTCAAGGATATTTCGGGTCTGCTGTTCGCCTTCACGGTCTTCATGTGCTACGTCGGCTTCTCGCAGTTCATGCTGATTTGGTATGCGAATCTGCCCGAAGAAACCTTCTTCTATCTGAAACGCGCCGACGGCGGCTGGATCTGGCTCGCCTATGCAACATGGTTTTTCAAGTTCATTCTGCCGTTCTTCGGCCTGCTGGGTCAGGGACAAAAGAAGCATGAACTGTGGCTCAAGATCGTCTGCTGGGGTGTGTTGATCGGTCAATTCGTGGACATCTATTGGATTACCATTCCCGCGCAGCATCCGACGCTCGTCCCCTTTGGCTGGATTGAGATCGGAACGCTCGCGTTGTTTGCCGGACTGTTCGGACTTTTTGTCTCGCGTTGGATGAGCAAACACTCGCTGATTCCGGTCGGTGATCCCAATGTCTTGGCCAGCGCAAACTGGAGGTTCTGGGAATAAATGAGCGACGTCAGCCCCAAGAATAGCAGTCTCTTTCTGTATGTCCCCGTCGCCATCTTCGGCGTCGTGCTGATTGCCGTGATCTTTAGCTGGCAATTCAAGACGGGTGAAGAAGTCGGCGCGTCCCTGCCGCCGCCGGTGAAAGAAGTGGCTGCCGCGAAAATCGTGAATCACCGCGCACTGGCTCAGGACACCGGACTGGCCGCCGACGGCAAGATGCTTTACACCATCAACTGCGCGTCATGCCACGGCAATGACGGTCAGGGCGATGGTCCGCGTGCCGCGGGACTCAATCCGCCGCCGCGTAACTACAAAACCGAAACCTTCAAGTTCGGCACCGACGTCGCCGCGATTTACAACACGCTGGAAAAAGGCTCGCCGGGAACCTCGATGCCGAGCTTCTCGCTTTTGCCGCCGCGTGACGTCTGGGCCATGGTGCACTATGTCCGCACGCTGATTCCCAATCCGACGCCGACGGACGACGCGATTCTCGCCAAGCTGCCGGAAGCCCCGCAAGGCGCTGATGCCGGAACCGAAGTCGCCGCAGGCGCGCCGGACACCGAAGGCAGAATTCCGATCACCCTTGCGATGCATCAGCTTGAAACCGCCGGATATGCCGCCGACAAGCGTCTGCGCACAATCAATCCGAATGATCCCGGTGCGCAAGTCTATCTGAACCGCTGCGCGTCCTGCCACGGTCAGCATGCCGAAGGCATGAACAGCGCGTTGCTATCCGTGCATCCCTATCGCTATGGCAGCACCGCTCCGCTTTATGCTGCGAACGCCCCGTGGCTTTCCGATCGCGCGGCCTTCGATGACTTCGTCATCAACGGACTTCCGGGCCGTGTACATCCCGGCAACGGTTCGATGACCCGTGCGCAACTCGACGCGCTCTACGCGTTCGTGCAGAGCCTCGCGGCTAACTAATCACGCTTCATTCACAGTAGGGCTACCAACTCCCCTATGCGTAAGCAATACCTTCTCTGGTTGGCGCTTCTTCTGCTGCCGATTGCGGTCTTTGCGGATCCCGTGACTTCGTGGATCTTCGACCCCGCAACTCCGGTGGCCGGTGAAGTGCGCGACACCTTCCACATCATGCTGGGGCTGACGCTGCCGTTTCTGCTTTTGCCGCAGATTCTGCTCGTTTATGCCATCTGGAAGTTCAACGAAAAGCGCGGACACAAGCCCGCGACGTTTCACGACAATCTCAAACTCGAGATTATCTGGACCGTCATTCCGGTGCTCACGCTGATCGCCATCTCCATTCCGGCCTACAGCACGCTGAAGAAGATTGAAGTGCCGCCCAAATCGGACCTCGTTGTCGAAGTCATCGGGCACCAGTTCTTCTGGGAGTATCGTCTGCCGAAGTATGACGTCGGATTCGCCAACGAGCCGCTCGTCGTCCCCGCGGACAAAATCATCACCCTCAATTTGACCAGCGTGGACGTGATTCACTCGTGGTGGGTCCCGAGCTTCGGTGTGAAGCAGGACGCCAATCCGGGCCGCATCACGCACGCCTGGTTCAAGGCCCCCGCCGGAAAGTACAAAGGACAGTGCGCCGAACTCTGCGGCCCGCTGCATGGAGAAATGTGGATTGACGTGCAAGTGGTAAGCGATTCCGAATTCGAAACGTGGCTGGAAAGCAAGCAGAACGGCGCCAACGTGGCGCCCAATGAAGACGGCACGCACAGCGCGATGATTGCGCCCGCGGCGGAAAGTGAGGCGGCCAATGGCTGAAGCGGCCAAGAAATCCACGCTGCTGAGATACCTGTCCTCGACCGATCATAAAGAGATCGGCATCATGTATCTCATCTTCGCGCTGATCATGGGCATCGTCGGCGGATTTCTCGCCGGTATGATCCGCATGCAGCTCTGGGAAAGCACCGGCGGCGTCGTGTCGCCCGAACTCTATAATCAGATCGTGACCATGCATGCCACGATCATGATCTTCTTCGTCGTGATTCCGGCCATGGCGGGCTTCGGAAACTATCTCGTGCCCATCATGATCGGCGCGCGCGATATGGCCTTCCCGAAACTCAACGCATTCTCCTTCTGGCTTCTGATTCCCGCCGCGTTGATCGGTATTGCCAGCTTCTTCGTTGAAGGCGGTGCGGCAGGCGGCGGATGGACCAGCTATCAACCGCTGACCAGCGCACAGTACAGCGGCACGCCCGGCGTGGACATGTGGATCCTCGTCGTGCATTTGACCGGCGCGTCTTCGATTCTCGGTGCGATCAACTTCATCGTCACGATTCTAAACATGCGCGCGCCCGGCATGAATCTGATGAAGATGCCGCTCTATGCGTGGGCCTGGCTCACCAATGCCTTCATGATTCTCGTCGGCACGCCCGTGCTTGCGGGTGCCGTGACCATGGTGCTTCTGGATCGTCACTTCGGCACAGGCTTCTTCCGTCCCTCCGAGGGCGGCGACCCCGTGCTCTATCAGCATCTCTTCTGGTTCTATTCGCATCCCGCCGTCTATATCATGATCGTTCCGGGCTTCGGCGCGATCAGCCATATCGTCGCGGCCTTCTCGAAAAAGCGGGTCTTCGGCTATGCCGGAATGGTCTACGCCATCGCGAGCATCGGAATTCTCGGCTTCATGGTCTGGGCGCATCACATGTTCACCACAGGCTTGGCGCCGTGGCTGCGCGCGTTCTTCGCCTTCATGACCATGCTGATTGCCGTGCCCACAGGCGTCAAAGTCTTCTCGTGGCTCGCTACCATCTGGGGTGGAACGATTCGCTTCACCGTGGCCATGAAATTCGCGCTCGGCATGATCTCCCTGTTTGTCATCGGCGGTATCGGCGGTGTCTGGCTCGGCAACGTGCCCGTGGATATTCAATTGCATGACTCCTATTTCGTCGTCGGACACTTGCACTATGTGCTCTTCGGCGGTTCAGTCATGTCGCTCTTGGCCGCGGCCTATTTCTGGTTCCCCAAAATGACGGGCCGCTATCTCTCCGAGAAGCTCGGCAACGTCATCTTCTGGCTCATGTATATCGGCATGACCATGACGTTCTTCCTCATGCACTGGGCGGGAATCATGGGCATGGCGCGCAGAACCTACATCTACCGTCCCGAATTCGAAGGTCTCAACAAGTTCATGTCCTTCGGCTATCTGTTCATGCTGATCGGCGGCGTGCTGTTTGTCTGGGGAATCATCTCCGCTCTGCGCCAACCGGCCACGGCCACGGACGATGCCTGGGATGCCAACGACATTCAGGACGGTCTGGAGTGGAAGACCTCGTCTCCGCCTCCCAAGGAGAATTTCAAGACCCTTCCGGTGGTCTCCTGAAAGTATGAATGATGAAATCTGAAATATGAACTGCTGAGTAACTTCTCGCAATTCAAGTTTCCGACTTCATACTTCATATTTCATACTTCATATTTCGCTATGACTGGCATTTCTCCCGCGCGCAGGTTGGCCTCCTGGCTCCTGTTTCTCTCCATGCTCATCACTGTGTTGATGCTCTGGGGAGGATTTGTGCGCATCTCGGGTTCGGGACTCTCGATTCCCGACTGGCCGCTGATCAACGGCAGCCTCTTGCCCCCGTTTTCCGATGCGGGTTGGCAAACCGTCTTTGACACCTACAAGCAAACCTATCCCGCGCTGACCGACGGCATGTCGCTCTCGACCTTCGAGACGCAATTCGCCATCGAGTACTTTCATCGTTTCCTCGCCGCGCTGGTGGGTATTGTCTTTCTGGTGATCCTGCTGAGAGCGCGCAAAGAGCGTGAGCTCTGGAGCGAACTCAAGAAACCGCTCCTGATCACCGCCGTGCTGATTGTTACGCAGGCGATTCTCGGCGGAATGGTGGTCAAGCTGGATCTGGCCGCCGCCGTGCTCGCGATTCATCTCGGCACAGCCTACATCATCTTTGCGATTCTCTTCTGGCATGCTCTGAAACTCTCGCGCTGGGGAGATACGCTCAAACCCAACGCGCGAAAGGTTCAGCGCTTCGGCAAGGAAGCTGTCGGCGCGACGCTCATTCAAATTGTATCCGGCGGTTTGGTTGCCGGAACCGGTGCGGGACTGGTGATGAACACCTGGCCCAAAGTCGGAGATCATTGGGTTCCGCCCATGTCCGTGCTCTGGGGAGATTTCTATTCCCCGGTCGTCGCCAACCTTTGGCAGAACCAAATTCTGATTCAGTTCTTCCATCGCTGGTGGGCCTTCGTCGTCGCGGGATTGGTGATTCACCTGATCGTGCGCGCGATGAAAGAACCGATTTCGCCGCGCGGACGTGTCGCCTTGCGCGCCACCGCAACGATCCTTGTGTTGCAGATCCTGCTCGGTATCGGCAATCTGCTGATGAAAGTGCCGCCCTATATGGCGATTCTGCACCTTTCGATTGCCTTCCTGCTCTACATGGTGCTGATCATCGTCACGCACGAGATCGCCTATGTGGCCAAGACCGAAGAAGCCGCGGAACCGAATGTCCGTGCCGTGCCCGCGTCATAGCTCGTTCAGGATGACAGAATAGTAAACAGTTGGAGTAGTGCCCTTGCCCCGTTTTCGTGATTTCATAAACCTGATGAAGCCGTCCATTATGCTGCTGGTTCTTCTGACCGGCGCGGCGGCGCTCATGCTGGAAGGATCACTTCGGGCGAGCAGTTGGGAGTTCTGGGCCATCATGCTCGGGCTCATGCTCACCGGCGGCTGCGCAAACGGACTCAATCAGTATTTCGAGCGTGACCTGGACGCGCAAATGGGCCGCACCAAGAACCGCCGTCCGCTGGCGACCGGTGCGCTCGAGCCTCGTCCCGCGCTGCTGTTCATTGTGCTCTGCGGCATTGGCGCGATCCTGATCTTCGGTTTGTTGTTCAATTGGCTTTCGGCCTTCACAGCCTTTGCCACGATCGCGTTCTACAGCTTCTACTACACGCTGTGGCTCAAGCCGCGCACGCACCTGAACATCGTTATCGGCGGAGCCGCCGGAGCCATGGCCCCCGTGATTGCCTGGGCCGCCGCAACCGGTTCGGTGTCGCTCACTCCGTGGCTTCTGTTTCTGATCGTGTTCTTCTGGACGCCGCCGCACTTCTGGGCGTTGGCGCTCTGCGTCAAGAAAGATTACGAGCGCGTCAAAATTCCCATGATGCCCGTCATCAAAGGCGATCATGAAACCCGCCGCCAGATTCTGGCCTACACCTTAGCACTTGTGGTGATCTCGCTCCTGCTTCACGCCGGTTGGCTCTATATGACCGCCGCCGTCGCATTGGGCGCGGTATTCCTCTACAAAGCCTGGCAACTCTTGAAGAGACACGAGCAAAACTCCGCCTGGGGTCTCTTCAAATATTCGATTGTCTATTTGACCGCGCTGTTTGTCATCATCATGGCCGACGTGGCCATCGGGAAGTAACCAGCGTAGACGCTGGACCCGATTGCGCTGCGCAACCGCTTTGAATTGCCGTCATTCTGAAGCCCGTTGTGGGCTAAAGAATCCTTCAGCAGCACTCAAGGCGGGTTAGCCACTTCGCTCAGAACGACGAAGCGCCAAGGTACGAAAGCAGTTACTGTGGATTCGCAAGAACTCAAAACTCCGGAACAGAAGCGCAAGAACAAAAAGCTCGCGCTCTATCTGCTGATTCCGGTCATGCTCATTATGTTCGGCTTCACCTACGTGCAGGTGCCGCTGTTCAAAATGTTCTGCCAGAAAATCGGCTTTGCCATTTCGCCGCTGTCGGATGTAGAATATGCAGACACGGGCCGCATGTGCAAAGTGCTCTATACCGGAGTTGTCGCGGGAACTCTGCCCGTGCACTTCAAGGCGAAGCAGTCCGTGCAGACCGTCGAAGTCGGCAAGCCGTTCGAAAACGAATACCGCTTCGTGAACATGTCGAAAGACACCGTGCATTTTCGCCCCGTGCATTCGATTCTGCCCGAGGCCGCTGCCACGAAGTTCACGATGACCAAGTGCTTTTGCTTCGACGATCAGACCATGGCACCCGGTGAGGAAAAGACCTTCAAGGTCATCTCAGTTCTGAGCGCCGATATGGATTCGCAAGTTGAGCAGGTGACGCTCAACTACACGCTCTTCGAGAAGAATCCCGAAGAGATGGAGAAGAACCGGCAAGTGCCCAACGTGGCGCAGAATTCGGGAGGCAACTGATGCACTCGCAGCCGATTCCGCCTCAAGTCAAAAGCCGCAACAAAAAGCTCGTCATCGGGCTGGTCTCCGTCGTGATCGTGTTCACGGTCCTAAGTCTGATGTATCTTGCGCACTACGGCGCGAACTTTCAACGTCACGGTTTTCACTAACTCGCAGATAGCATAACATGCAGCAAACAGCCGTTCCGGGCGCGCACGCCGCGCATCACGATCACGTGCATATTCCGCCGCCCAGCTATTGGCCGATCTTCTCGGCCCTGGCCGTCGGATTGCTCGTCTTTGGATTCCTGCTCTGGCTCTGGGATGCCTCGATGGCCGTCACTCTGATGGTCTGCGGCGGTCTCCTGACCATCACCGGGCTTATGGGCTGGTCGCAGGCGCTGATCAAGGAAAATGACGAACTGCCGGATGTGATCGAAGACGACCGCTGGATGAAGATGGGCCTCAAGCTCTTCCTCGTCTCGGAAGCCGCAATCTTCGGCTCGTTCTTCGCGCATCACTATTACAGCCGTTTCGATTTCCCCGAGTGGCCTCCCATCGGTGCGCCGCATCTGGACACCACGCTGCCCGCGATTGCCACGTTGATTCTGATGAGTTCGTCTGTGACCATGGAATATGCGCACCACCTTCTTAAGAAGGGTGAAAAGGCCGCCGCGCGTACCTGGACCGGACTGACGATTCTGCTCGGCATTATCTTCATGGGGTTCCAGGGACATGAGTACGGCTTCCTGAAGGCTTACGACGACTTCACGCTGCAAAGCGGCATGTTCGGCTCGCACTTCTTTGCCATGACGGGCTTCCACGGCGCGCACGTCGCCACGGGTCTGATCATGCTGTTGATTGTCGGCTTCCGTCTGAGACTCGGTCACTATACCCCCGAGCGGCACTTCAGCTTCGCCGCCGCCTCGTGGTACTGGCATTTCGTGGACGTGATCTGGATCTTCCTCTTCTTCACGATCTACCTGTTTTAGACCTTTCGATTTCTCTGATCAGAGCACGGCGCCGAATCACTTTCGGCGCCGTTTCTTTTTTCCCACCACGACCCCGGTGCGTAAGCTTTTTCACGGGCCAGTGCCTCTCTTGTCCCGCTTGTGAAACCATTCCGCGACCCCGAAAATGGCTAAAGACTTAGATTAACATGCTATAGAAACAGCGCACCCCGGGGGGGTCAGTCACAGTTGCTCATCGCGCACTATTGCTTTCCCAAGAGACCCGGCTTATCTTTCCATAGACTGTCCGATTTCCAGAGACTTAACCCCTTTTTGCTTGGCAAGAATGAAACTGGCTGCCCTCATCCTGACCTGTATGCTGCTTTCGGCCCCGTCGCTTCGGGCCTGGCCGTTTGTCGGGATGACTGCACCGGATTTCATCCTCGACCAGAGCACCTCCGGGCCGGACAGCATTCGGCTTTCGGACATGCTCGGCGAAGTGGTCTATCTTAGTTTCTTTGGCTACACCTGCTCGGTCTGCATGGCCGATGCGCCGCTCAGCGAAGCGATCTATGACTACTTCGCCGGAAATCCCGCAGTCAACACCTACGGCATTGACGTCTGGAATGGCCCCGCCGCCTATATCAACGGCCCGTGGCGCACGACCTGGGGCATCTCCTATCCCATTCTGATCAATGGCCGCACCACCGGCGTGGCCTACGATATGGAGAACAACGGCACCGTACCAGCCGACTGTGAAGGTCGCGGGCATCTCGTGATTGATCAGCAGGGCATCGTGCAATACTATGCGAACTACGACGCCTTCGGCGAAACGGAGCGCGACGAGATCATCACTACAATTGAATCGCTGCTCGATCCGTGCTTCGGCATCTCTGAGCTTGACGCACCGGGTGCGGTTCTCCTGGTTCCGCTGGGTGAAACCGGCTATCAACTTTGGTGGCAAGCCGTGGATTGTGCGACGCAATATAGAATCATGAAGTCCGTCACCGGAGACTGGGCCGACGGGTTCCTGTTTGCTATCACGGATTCCGCGGTCTATACCGTCGCGCAGCCCGCCGAGAACTACGCCATCTATTCCATCATTGCCGAGAGACAAACCGAGCACTGAGCCTTCGGCAAACATGCCAAAAGAAGAAGCCCCGCAAGTTTGCGGGGCTTTTCTCGTCTATGCAGGTGTCCGACTCTGTGACAAAACTTCGCCGGCCTACTGCGCGAGCTTACAGCGATCTGACCACGGCGTATGGAATTCCCCAACCCGTGGAGTTGTACGGCGCTTCGTCATCGTAGATTGTGCCGTAGTCAATGAAGTCCAATCCGACATGATGCAGACCGACGCGCGGACCGATCACATACGTGCCCGAATAGATTCCGTCTTCGGCGATCATATCGGGTTCAACTCCGTCATCCCGCAGTTGCAGGCGCGGCATGCGTCCGTTCGCGTATACATTGGGTCGCAGCATGCCGATCGGTCCGGGAAACGCGCCTTCGGTTTCCACATACACCGTCACCTGCTCACCCACGGCCACACGCGGCAGATCTTCACGGTCAAAATAGGTTTCCAGCGGATCCGTGATGTCCAGAATCACGCGATTTTGCGCATCCACCACCGTTACATTCAAAAGCTCAACTGTGTTGGGATTCGGATCCACGCTTCGCATCACTTCGGGAGTAATCTCGACGATTCTCCAGTTGCGGCGCGGATAAGGAGAGTCACCGATCCGAATGGCATAGGCCCTGCGCACGAGCTCGTTGTACATCGGCTTGTCCAGAGTCTCCATGGACTCCTCAGACACCTCGGTCAGCAGGCGAAAATCGCCGTTGAATCTGCGGACACGCGTCAGGGTCGCGTGATCCTCATCATCAAACTCGACCGTCACCGTCGTGCCCGCGCGATGACCGATTCTCCACCAAGCCAACGGCTCAATCGGATCGTCCAGTTGCCGCAGTTCATCCGCGCTTGAGCCAATCCCCTCCGAGCCGTCCTGCCACACATCCGGCGCTTCCACGTCCGCATCATCCAGGAATAAGGCCGTCAGGGCGTCCTCATCCGAGGCGTACGTTCCGTCGTCGTAGAAGCTCGATTCGTCGCATCCGAAGAGGAACAGCAGAATCGCCGCGCTCATCGCGATCTTGCTGAGTAGTTTGACTTTAGCACTCATAGCGGGGTCCTTTCTATGTCGTCACTTTCTTCAATTTCCTCAGGCTTTCAACAGTTGGACACTACGCGAAAGCTCGAGGTTTAATCAAGAATAGAGGCAAGTGACGATCCCTCGCCCGGCTGCCGATGGTAGGCTTCTCGCGCTACTCGGCCTTTTCCTCGGCGGGAGCCTCATCATTCTGCTCCGCCATGCGAATCATCGCCAAGTACTTCGCAGGGTCCTTCTCGAACGATTCGATGCAGTTCTCACAGCAGAACTTCACCAACTGATTCTTGTACATGTGCATCACCGGATCGCCCATTCCTCCAAGCGTCTCGCCGCTCACAACGCACTTGTTCAGCGGATAGGTGGCCTGCTCCGCTTCGATGATCTTCCGGTCCAGAATCTTCATGGAAGCCGCGAGGTCTTTCTCAAAAGTGCCGACACAATTCGGGCAGCAGAATTTTACTTCGCGCCCGTCGTAATTTCTTACCACCGGGTCGCCCATTTCGCCGAGCGTCTCGCCGCTGATCGGACACACCGACAGCGGATACTTTCCGGCCTCCTGCAGCGCAAAGTGTTCCGGATCTCCCGCCTCTGCAAGCAGCGCAAAGGCAAGCAGCATGAGTACTGATAACGTCACCTTCATTCTATCTCTCCTAATTCGAGTTAAGCTTCTGTTCAGGAACCGTAGCGCCATGTCAGCGCCAGCGAAAAAGTTCGGCCAAGCTGCGGACCATAGATCAACGACGAGTCGAGCAGCAAGCGCCCGTTCTCATCACGCAAGTACGGATCATCCGGCTGCGTCCAATCCAACAGATTGTTCACGGTGCCGGAAAGTGTCACGCGCTGCCACGCCTTCGACAATCCCAGATTCCAAATGGCAAACGCCGGAGATTTTTCGCGGGCGCGGCCTTCCGGCAGATATTGCGGACCATAGAGCGCCGCATTCAGTTCAGCGGTGAGATTGTAGTGGCGAATCAATTTCGTCAGTCCGGCATTTCCGGTATAGACACTTTGAAACTCCGCATTGCGAAATGCACCCGTGCCGTCGTCATAGCGCACCTTGGAGACACGTCCGCCTGCATCGAAGGTCCAGCCCGAGGTGAGCGATACTCCCGCCTGAACTTCCGTGCCTAAACTGTACGCCTCAGGGGAATTCGCATAAACCGTCTCACCCGCATGATGTCCGTAGCGCAAAACCACCTTGTCATCGAAGTGCGTATAGAACGTGGAGACGTCCGCGTTCACCGCGAAACTTGACGTCACCCACTGACGATTCACGGCAAACGATCCCGCCGTGCTGCGCTCGGGCGCGAGGGTCTTCGGCACAATCACATTCTCAAATCCCGCGTGCGCGGCTTCTTCCAAGCTGAATATCGAAACCGGACGAAAGCCCGCGCCGCCGGAAAGCCTGAAGCCCGTCGAGATGTTCGGCTTATAGAGAATTGAACCGCGCGGAATCACCTGCGTGCCGTAGTCGTTCCAATACTCCACTTTCGTGCCGCCTTGCACGGTCAGGCGGTTCGCGTCGTCCAAATGGATCGTATGCTCGACCGTCGCGCCGGGAGTGTTGTAGTGCAAGTCCGTCTCGACGGGCAGAACCAAATTGTCCGTGTAGTTCTGATGATTAAAGAACAGCTCGAACACGGATGCATGGTTCTTGTTCCACTCGCCGCGCACCGAGGCTTTGCCTAAATAGAGTTCCTGCGCCGCGTCATAGTTGGTGGTGCCGTACCATGACTTCTGATCGTGATGAACAAACGCGCTCTCGACCGTTCCCCGGAAGTTCCCACTCAGCGAAACTTCGTATTTGCCGGAAACTTCCTTGCGGTCCGTGTGAATATCGCGGCCATAAACATCGGCGCTGCCGCGATCGGCGCGGCGCCAATTCGTTTCACCCGCAAAGCGATTTTCGGTGTAGTAGCGTCCGCCGACTTTCAGCGCGCCCTTGCCGAGTTTCGGGTCCACACCGTAGTTAAGGTTCAAGCGCTCGTACTTCGGCGTGTCCGTCAGTCCGTCGTGGTTTTCATCCACATAGTTCGGCTCCATGCCGTGCATGACCGAAAGCCGCATCGGCAAGCGGCCCGTCAATCCCGACGCGCTGGCCGAGACCGTGTTCTTGCCGTTGTTGTCAATCGAAAGATTAGTCAATACTCTCGGTGTGAGCGACGGACGTGCGCTCACCAGATTCACCGCACCCGCAATCGCGCCACTGCCGAACAGGGAGGAGGTCGAGCCTTTGGTGACCTGCACTTCCTTCACATCGGAGACGGACAATCCATCCAATCCGTACAACGTGCCCAGTCCCGACAGCACGGGCAAACCGTCCACATTGATTTCCGTGTACGACGGATCGAGTCCCTGCAATCCGATTCCCGCCGATCCGCACAGCGCGCAGGGTTTCGTGCGCAAGCCCGTTTTGCTTTGCAGCGCCGAAAGCAGTCCGCCGTCTTTGGATTTGCTCTGCAACTCCGGCGCGGAAATCACTTCCTTGCGCGTCGCCGAAATCTGATCTATAAACGACTCCTGCCGCTCGGCCTCAATCTCAACGCTGCCGATTTCAATTGCCGACTCTTCCAACTCGATTGTCAGAACCGTCGTGTCCGCTCCGGAAATCCGGACGTCTCTTGCAGCTTCCGTGTAGCCCAGCATGCGGATGTTGAGCCGGTAGCTTCCGTCGTCCAGCCCGGGAATGGTGAAGCGGCCGCGCAGGTTTGTCGCCGCGCCGCGCTGCGTGCCTTCCACCAAGATATTCGCTCCGGCCAGCGGTTCTTTCGTCTTGCTGTCCGTGATCGTTCCGCGCAGCGTGCCCGCCCAAACTTGCAGCGGAATCAACAGCGCGAGTAGTACAATTTTCCTCATATGTCCTTTCCTCAAACAGAAAGGACCGCTGTAAAACAGCGGCCCAGTAGTCTTGGGGTTACCGTTCTCTCCAGCATCACGCAGGAGAGCACCGGACGGAGTTCTCCTGCAATTCTATGCGGTGAGAACTCGCGGAGGTTGAGGAATGGAATCGGTCAGTTCGGTTCCTGTATCTATTGCGGTGGCAGGCCGGAGCATGCTCACCGGATGTACCTGGGCAATCGAAAGTGGCGGCTCGAACATGAACACCGTCGCGGCCAGCTTGCAGCAGCCCGTCGCGCAGCTTCCGCCGCAGGAGTTGTCAGCAGTGCGTTGATCTGTCGCCGAGGAAAATCCTCCTCCGCCGCAACAATCGGTGTCAGCCGTCACCTGAGGCTCGGACATTCCGCCGCCGCAACAGTCCGTCTCATTCACGACTTGCGGCTCAGAGATACCACCGCCACAGCAGTCAGATTCTTCCACCACCTGCGGTTCAGACATCCCCCCGCCACAGCAGTCACTCTCCGGTGCCTCATTCGGAACCACCGGACCAATCAACGCGGCCTGCGCCTCGGCCTTATGCTTTCCGCAGCACCACCCCGTCGAGCAATAGTACGGCACCGTGGCCGTCAGCACAAAGGCCAACAGCACTGCGGAGCCTAAAGCTCTAAAAAATATGGATTTTTGTCTGCGAGGCATAGTATAAGTTACACACGGAATGAGCGTTTGTCAAGCTCTCCGAATATTTAACTCAATAAACCGCTCATGGTTTCCCGCCTCAAGGTGCTTGTTCTTATGTTCAATAAAAATACTATTTAATCAACGAAATTTGACTTTTCAAAAGTATTGTGCTATATTTAGAACATTCCTGCCTCGAATCCCTCCTCACATCCCCTCACTCTTGGAGTCCTACCATGACCCGTGGCTTTGTAAAGCTGCCCCGCTCGTTCTTCATGTGCCCGCTCTGGGCCGAACCCCGCCGCTTCAATCAAATTGATGCCTACCTGGACCTGCTTCAGCGCGCAGCCTTCCACAACACGTCCCTCCCATTAGCCTCCGGCCATGTTGACCTCCGGGCCGGACAGCTTTTCATTTCCTGTCGCAAGCTGGCCGAGCTGTGGGGATGGCAGGGCCGCGAGGTCCGCGACTTCCTCGAGTATCTTCGCGACCTTCGCATTGCAAAACTTGAAGATATGCAGAGCGGAATCCGCGTAAGTCTTTCCGACCCCGTAGAGGACCCTTCTAAGACTCTCTTAGTTAATTCTTCTTCGTATGAAGACTCTTCGGAGAACTCTTCCCAAGAAAAAGAAGAACCGAAGACTTCTAAGAATCCGCCCCGGCGCGCGATTCCCGACAGCCCCGGCATGAAGGAGTACAAAGCCCTGTACGCCGAATTTCCCGGCGTGCTGGAAAGCGTTGAGTTCATTGAGTTCAAAGAGCGCAAACGCATGCACGAAGGCAGGCCGCTGGAATATGGCCCCAAGAAGCTGCGGGACTTGATTCTGGAGTTTCACGAGGCGAAGGGGGCGGAGGCATGTGGTGAATCAGCAACGCCGCTGCCTGTGGCTTCTGTGCCGGATGACTTGCATCAAAACAATTCAGAGCCTAAACTAAAAGAGACTGCGACTCTTGAATGAAAAGGATGACGATGATGAAAGCTCTGATCTTGTTGCTCGGCCTGTCCGCGTGCGCGGCCCTGTCCCTTGCCCAAACCACCGTGCGCATTGCCACCGGGCTATCCCGGCCCCTGTTGGTCACACATGCCCCCGGCGACTATGACCGAATCTTCATCGTCGAGCAGTGGACGGGCCGCGTGCGACTCTACCATCTGGACAGCGCCACGCTCGATCCTGTTCCGTTTCTGGACATTGATTCACTCGTCATCGGTTCCGGCAATGAGCGCGGTTTCCTCGGACTCGCGTTTCATCCCGACTACCAGAACAATCGCTATTTCTATGTGAGCTACAATGACAACAGCGGCACGAGTGTGATTGCGCGCTTCACCGCGTCGAGCGATCCCGACAGCGCGATTGCGTCGTCGCGCCTGAACATTCTCACGCAAACGCAGCCCTATTCCAATCACAACGGCGGCTGTATCGCCTTCGGTCCGGATGGTTATCTCTACATCGGCTTCGGCGACGGCGGCTCCGGCGAAGATCCGCAGAACTACGCGCAAAACATCAACTCCCTGCTTGGCAAAATGCTCCGCCTTGACGTGGACACCATGACGCCGCCCAACAACTACTCGATTCCCGCAGACAATCCGTTTGTCGGTGTGCCGGGCTATCGCGAGGAAATCTGGGCTGTCGGCGTGCGCAACCCGTGGCGCTGGAGCTTCGATCGCCTCACGGGTGATCTATACATCGCCGATGTCGGTCAATACGACTGGGAAGAAGTGAATGTCGAACCCGCCGGAGATGCCGGCGGACGCAACTACGGCTGGAGATGTCTCGAAGGCTTTAGCTGCACGACGTGGGGACAGCCCGCGTGCAATTGCAATGATCCCGGATTCACACCGCCCGTCACATCCTATTCGCATAACTTCGGCTGCTCGATCAGCGGCGGCTATGTCTATCGCGGCTGCGCCATTCCCGAACTCTACGGCGCGTATTTCTATGCCGACTACTGCTCCGACCAAATCTGGAGCTTCCGCTGGGATGGCGCAAGCGGCACCTCCGACTCGCTCGAATGGACCACGGCGTTCGATCCGCCCATTGGTACTCCGGGCAGCATCTCAAGCTTTGGCGAAGACGCATTCGGCGAACTCTACATCTGCGATCTTTCCGGCGGTGAAGTGTTCAAAGTCATTCCCGACGTGCTCGACGACTGCAACAGCAACACCATCGCCGACGCGTGCGACATCGCCTCGGGATTTTCGCAGGATGTGGATCACGACATGATTCCCGATGAATGCGATGACTGCTTGTCCATCGCCGCGACGGACTTGGCCGCGAGTGTGAGCGGAGATTCGCTGATCTTCCGCTGGAGCAATGTCGGCGGCGCGGCGGCAAGCTACACGCTCTACATCGCCCCAACCAGCGACGCGGTGTTTCCCGCCGAGTGGTCCGTGCTCGCCAGCGGCATTCCGCACTCCGGCGGCAGCGCGTCCTATGCCGTCGCAGAAAGTGCGCTCGATGAACTCGGTTTCGTGCGCGTCACCACGGTGTGCCCATGAGAACGAACGAATTCACCTTTCTCCACTCTTCCCCGAGCAGGGTCTCCAGACCCTGCCGGACTCTCAAATAGGATGCACCAAGGATGAACATGCAACACTCTTCCCCGAGCAGGGTCTCCAGACCCTGCCGGAATGCCCTGACTCTACTCATCTCTCTGCTCGTCACCTCCGCACTCTTCGCACAGCCCACCGAATGGCTCGCGCGCGGTCGCGGCGGCGGCGGCAGTCAATTCAACCCCGCGATCTCTCCGCACGATCCGAATGAATTTTACGTCGGATGCGACATGAGTGAGTGGTTTCACACCACCGACGGCGGACAATCGTTCGAGATCGTGGACTTCCGGCAACTCACGTCAAATCCCTATACTGTTCTGCGCTTCACGAATGATCCGCAGATTCGCTATGCCCTCGACAGCGAATACGGTGCGCGACCCAAAAAATCCACGGACGGCGGCGTGACGTGGACCGCAACCAGCGATCCGACCGGCGAAGAAGCGTACAATCTGTTCGTGGACTACAACAACCCGAGCCGCGTGCTATTGAGTTCCTATGGCGAGTTGTACTTTTCGAGCAACGGCGGCGCGTCGTTCACGCAAAAATATTCCAGCGGCAGCGGATTGCATCTGGCCGGAGCACTGTTCCATGCCGACACGATCTACGTCGGCACGAATGTCGGGCTCTTGCGCTCGACCAACGCAGGAAGCTCCTTCAGTTTGATCGCGACTCCGGGAATTGCCGCGGGTCAGGCGATGATCTCATTTGCCGGAAGCGTCGCCGGAAGCACCATACGTTTCTTATGCACGACCGCGCCGAGCGCCGATGTCTATCCCGGCATCACCGGAGGTGATTTCGAAGTCACACAGGGACTCTATACCTACACGCTCGGCGATCCGAGTTGGACGAATCGCTTCGCGAGTCTGCCTTCAGGATCCATTCCGTTTTTTGCCGGCACGTCATTCAATGAAGTGGATACGCTCTGGGCCGCAGGCGGAAATCCGCCGTACTATCATCCGCACATCCTGCGGTCGGTGAACGGCGGCGCAACCTGGCAGAGCATGATGCTCACGGTGAACAATGTCAATGTCGCAACCGGATGGTGCGGACAAAACGGCGACGAGAACTGGGGCTGGGCGGGACAAGCGCTCGGGTTTGCCGTCGCGCCGAACTCTCCCTGGCAGTGTATCATCACCGAATATGGATTCACGCACATCACCACGGACGGCGGACAGTCGTTTCGCGCGTTGTACGTGGATCCAAACGACGTGAATCCCGCCGGAGCAAACACGCCGCAGCATCTCTTCTATCACTCGAACGGACTTGAACCGACGAGCGTCTGGCATGTGCATTGGTCGAGTCCGCAGAAAATGTTCGCGAGTTGGACGGACATCACGGCTGGTTTCAGCAATGACGGCGGCGAAACGTGGAATCGCCCGTCGCTCGACGACAACAACGCGCACCACGTGAACACGACGTATCAGGTTGTGCAGCACGCGAACGGCCTGCTCTACGGCGCGGCGAGTTCCATTCACGATCTTTATCAGAGCACCTATCTCACCGACGCGCGGATTGACGGCGGCGACGGACAGATCTGGCTGTCGAGCGACAGCGGCGAAGTGTGGAGCATGATGCACGATTTCAATCATCCGGTCATCTGGCTCGCGCTTGATCCCACGAACAGCGAACGCATGTACGCAAGCGTCGTGCACTCCACTCAAGGCGGCATCTTCCGCACGGAGAATCTCTCAGCGGGCAGCGGTGCGACGTGGACGCGCGTCGGCATTCCGCCGCGCACGGAAGGGCATCCGTACACGGTCGAGGTGCTCTATGACGGCACGGTCGTCTGTACCTATTCCGGTCGGCGCACGACGCAATTCACCTACAGCTCGGGCACATTTGTCTCAACCAATCACGGAGACACCTGGGCCGACCGCTCAGACTCGATGATGGTCTATTGGACGAAAGACGTGGTGATTGATCCGCACGACCCCGCGCAGAACACGTGGTATGTCGCCGTGCATCGCGGCTGGGGCGGTGCGCCAAATGCTCGCGGCGGCGTGTTTCGCACCACCAATCGCGGCCTCTCGTGGACGCGTGTTTGCGACGAACTCTACAGCGAGTCCATCACAATTCATCCGGAGAATCCCGACATCGCCTACGCAACTACTGAAACAGCAGGACTGTTCTACACGGAAAACCTGAGCGCTGCAACTCCAACTTGGACGCAGCTTCAGTATCCGTTCATGCATCCGCAGCGCGTGTTCTTCAATCCTTACAACTCAAATGAGGTGTGGATCGCAAGCTTCGGCAACGGCATGAGAAAAGGTACCACGGGCGGACTTCCCGCGCCTGAGGCGCTGACCTTGACGTTCGTCGGCGACTCGCTTTCCTTCCGCTGGCAGGCCGTGAGCGGCGCGACGGAATACAAGATCTGGTCGAGTCAGGATCCCGAGGCCGTGTTCAGCGCTTACACGCTCGACGCGACGACACCCAATACGCAGTTTGTGCTTCCCGTGCCCGAACAACCGGAAAGAGTTTATGTGGTCACGGCGCACTAATCTGCTCATTCTGTTTCTGCTCGCACAAACGGCGTGCGGCTATCACGTCGTCGGCTACTATCCGGCGTGGGCCGTCTATGGTCGCAACTATTTGATCACGGATATTCCCGTGGAACAGATTACGCATCTCAATTACGCCTTCGCGAACATCGTGAACGGCGAGATTGCGCTCGGCGATCCCTATGCGGACACGGATCTGTTCTATCCCGGCGATTGCTGGGACCCCGGCTGCGAGCGCGGAAACTTTCATCAACTGCGCATTCTGAAAGAGCAGCACCCGACTCTCAAGACGTTGATTTCCGTTGGCGGCTGGAGCTGGAGCGATTACTTCAGCGACGTCGCTTTGAATGACGCGTCCCGCGAGCTCTTTGCGGCTTCATGCGCGGAGTTCATCGTTCTGCACGGCTTCGATGGAGTGGATTTGGATTGGGAGTATCCGGACGGTGGAGGAGAGGGAGGGAATATCGAGCGACCGGAAGACGCCGCGAATTTCATTCTGCTGTGCGCGCGCATTCGACACAAGCTTGATTCGCTTGAAGCTCTGGACGGCCACGCGCGTCTCCTGACCATGGCGCTCGGTGCGTCGCAAGCGCACATCACCGCGCTCGAGTGGATCAGCCTTGCGCCGCTCTTGGATCTTGTCAATGTGATGTGCTACGATTTCTCCGGCGCGTGGTCGGGCACCACGTTGTTTGACGCGCCGCTCTTTCCCGATCCGGCCAATCCCATCGGCGAGCCCGTGCGCTCGACTTTTAACTCGAGCAGCGCGATGCAAACGTGTATTGCCGAGGGTATTCCGCGCGCCAAGATCGTGATGGGCATGCCGTTCTACGGAAAAGGCTACGCGAATGTGGGCGACAATGATCACGGCGTCTATCAGCCGTTCAGCGGCGTCTCGCCGCACGGCACGTGGCAGAACGGATTCTACGACTACTCCGATCTGACCGCGAACTATGTGAATCAAAACGGCTATACGCGCTACGTGCATCCGGTCACGCACGCGCCGTACTTGCACAACCCAGCGGCGAATGTGTTCATCACCTATGACGACACGGCGTCCATTCGTGAGAAGTGTCAGTACATCGTTTCCGAGAGCCTTGGCGGCGCGATGTTCTGGGAGATCACCGGTGACCGCGAGGCCGCGCTGATGAATGAAATCAACTCAGTGTTTGCCGCGACCGTGCCCGCGCCGCAATCGCTGACGGTGTTCGCTGCGGGGGACTCGCTCTATTTTCGCTGGAACCCGGTGCCCGGAGCTGCGCACTACTCGCTTTGGTCGAGTGCTGATCCGCAAACTCCACACGGAGAGTACACGCTTGAGCTCGTCACTCAAGAGTCCTCCGCGACTTTGTTACTTTCGAACGATCCGCTGCGCGTGTTCCATGTGACTGCGGAATAGATGGGAACCGAATCGCACATGCGTCGGTTCAACAGGCTAAGGTTCATCTTGAATTTTCACAGAACACGCAAATTATCACGTAAGGAACTCTCATGAACAAAGCACGTTTCGCCGCGCTGCTGCTCGGCGTCGCTCTCTTGTTGCCCGCCGCCGTGCGCGCCGCCGACAAGCCCGTCAATCTCGCGCTCGTGGATCCTGTTCAGCTCTTCAAGAACGATGAAAATATCACCGGGTTGCGCCTGAATCTGATCTACGGCAAGAATACCAATGTCACCGGCCTCGATATAGGATTGGGCAATCACGCCACCGGCACGATGCAGGGGATTCAATATGGCGTCGTCAATCTCGCTGGCCAAGGCGGCGCGGGGATTCAGTGGGGTTGGGTGAATATTGACAAGGGCGGTACCTTCACCGGACTGCAATATGGTATCTACAACGAGGCCAATCAGTACGTCGGGTTGCAATTCGGTTTGGTCAACTTCGCGCAGTCCACACAGGGCTTGCAGATTGGACTAATCAACATTATCAAACACGGCGGCTGGTTCCCCGTCTTCCCGATCATCAACGGCTCACTATAAACCTCATTCCGCCGTTGTGGGTGTCCACACCCGCAATGGCGAGCTGGGTTCCAGCCATTGCCGGTCAGGAGACCGACAACGGCGAGTTATGGCGCGGCCCAATCAGGTCGCTACTTGAAAGATCGAAGGACTCGCGTTTGCGAGTCCTTCTTGATTTCATGCCAATGGCTGCTTCGGCTGTGTCACCCATCGAGGCGGTTCATGTCCGGCTTGCCGCAAGAGCAGATTCAACTGCGCCGTGTGGTGCTGAATGTGCCGCATGGTGTACATCAGTTTCTCCACAATGGAGAAATCCTTCTTGCCCACAATGAATCGCTCGCCCATCTTTTCCCCGGTAAGACTCCTGAACACCTTTAGCATCTTCTCGCGGTCATACTCCAGGTAGGTCAGAAGCTCCTGCTTCGAGTACACTCGCGGCGGAAGCACACCCGCTGGGTCGCGCTCTTCTGTTCCAAACGGCGCAGGCGGCGCAAAATTCTCAATCGAATCGGACAAATAGAAATCCGTCCAGAACAGCGTGTGCGAGGTCAGGTACCAAAACTCCCACCACGTCTGTTCGCTGATGATTTCGCCGTTGCTCCAAACCTCTTCCGGACAAGCCGAGATCGCGTTCTCAAGCATATCCAAAGTCGCGCCGAACTGCGCATAGAGCGCGTCGCGTATCTGTTCATGTGTCATGCAGATTCCCCTATGGTTAGTCCACGAAGATATGTACATTTGTTCAAAGAATCAAGTGGACGCGGGAGGGGGTGAATCGAAGAGAAAACAAACGCGATACGTCAGTTGCGTCCTTGGTCGTGGTCGAAGCAAACCGAAACGCGCGAAGCGCGTCGTCATCCTGAACGTAGTGAAGGGACTCTCCGGCTAACCAAGCGAAACCCACGCCTTTCGAGGGATTCCCCATTTCGCTGCGCTTCACTCAGCATGACGACAACTTGTACATTAAGACTAAACTACTTAGCATCAAACTATAGCGCTTAAGCCTTGCTATCCTGAGAAAAAACCTTATATTGACTCTGTTTGGAGGATTCTAATCTTCCTCATTTTAACCGATTATGGATAAATAATTCAAATAAAGGGAATTGGAATGGCCATCGAAACCAAGTCCAAGAAAACCGAAAAAGCCAATGGACAAGTGAACGGCAAGGGAGCCTCCTCGCTCTTTGATGCCTTCGATGCCGTCTCGGGCAAGAAACTTGAGGTGCTCGACCCGAACGGAAAGGTCCTGCATCCCGAATGGATGCCCGACCTGGACGACGAGCTTCTGCTGGCGGGCTACAAGATGATGAAGTACGCGCGCATCGTGGATCTCAAGGCCGTCAACCTCCAGCGTCAGGGCAAGCTCTACACGCTGCCCGTCAATCGGGGTCAAGAGGCCGCCGCCGTCGGCTCGGCCATGGCCCTGCGCAAAGACGATTGGCTCGTTCCGGCCTTCCGTGAAATCGGCGCGTACATGTGGCACGGCGTGCCCGTCGAAACCGTCTATAAGTGGTACCTCGGTCTTGAGAGCGGCTCCGTCATGCCGGAAGGCGTCAACAGCCTGCCGACCAGCGTGCCGATCTCTTCGCAAATTCCTCATGCGGCCGGAATCGGCCACGCGATCAACTACAAGGGACTCGATCAAGTCGTGCTCTGCTACTTCGGAGACGGCGGCACATCGGAAGGTGATTTTTCCGAAGGCCTGAACTGGGCCGCGGTATTCACCTGCCCGTGCGTGTTCTTCTGCAACAACAACCAGTATGCGATCAGCGTCCCGCGCGATCAGCAGACGAAAGCGCAAACCATCGCGCAAAAAGCTGTGGGCTTCGGCCTGCCCGGCATTCAAGTGGACGGCAATGACCTGTTCGCGGTCTATCGCGCCACGAAGGAAGCCGTGGACTATGCGCGCTCCGGCAACGGCCCCGTGCTGATCGAAGCCGTGACCTACCGCATGGGTGCGCACACGACCTCGGACGATCCCACCAAGTACCGCACGAGCGACGAAGAAAAAATCTGGGAGCCGCGTGATCCGCTGATTCGCGTCAAAAAATACCTGCTCGACAAGCAGCTCTGGACCGAAAAGCAGGAGACGGCCTATGAAGAAGAGTGCGCCGCAAAGATTGACGAAGTCGTCTCGCACGTCGTGGGCCTCGGACCCAATTCGATTCCCGAACTCTTCGAACACCAGTTCGAAACTCTCACCAACTCACTCGCTGAGCAAAAGCGCGACATCGAGGAGTTTCTCGCCTGGCAGGGGAAGAGGGGATAAGCAAGAAATGAAAACTGAATATAGGAGCATTCCATGCCCGTAATGACGATGGTGCAGGCGCTGAACAACGCGCTGGACGTGAAGCTTGCCGATGATCCCTCCGTGCTTTGCTTCGGTGAAGACGTGGGCGTCGAAGGCGGCGTTTTCCGTGTCACCGAACATCTCCAGAAGAAGCACGGCACCAAGCGCGTGTTCGACACTCCTCTCGCGGAGTCCTCGATCATCGGCGCGTGCGTCGGCATGTCCGTGATGGGCCTTCGTCCCGTCGCCGAAATGCAGTTCGACGGCTTCGTCTATCCCGCGATGAATCAGATCATCACGCATATCGCGCGCTATCGCTACCGCACGCGCGGTCAGCGCAACATCCCCGCCGTGATTCGCTTTCCGTATGGCGGCGGCGTGAAGGCGCTCGAGTTGCATTCCGAGGCGATGGAAGCCATGTACGGCCACATTCCCGGGCTGAAAGTCGTGATTCCTTCCACGCCTTACGATGCGAAGGGCTTGATGATCTCGGCCATCGAAGACAATGATCCGGTGATCTATCAGGAGCCGAAGCGCCTCTATCGCGCGACCAAGCAGGAAGTGCCCGACGGACTCTACCGCATTCCCATCGGCAAGGCCAAAGTCGAAAAAGACGGCACCGACATGACCGTGATCTCCTACGGAGCGATGATGCACGTCTGCCGCAAAGCTCTGGAGTTCCTCGAGAAAGATCACATCAGCGTTGAGCTCATTGACCTGCGCACGATCTATCCGCTCGACTGGGACACGATTGCCGAATCGGTCAAGAAAACGGGCCGCGTGCTGGTCGTGCAGGAAGGCCCCAAGAGCTTCGGCGTCGCCGCCGAGTTGATTGCGACAATAAACGAAAAGTGTTTCGAGTATCTCGAAGCTCCGCCGATGCGTCTGTGCGGCAACGACACGATTCCGCCGCTCCCGCGCTCGGAAGACCTCTACTGCCCGACCCCCGAGCGCGTGCACTACTACTGCCGCAAGCTCGCGGACTATCAGATTTAAGGAGTGGACAATGACCAAGGTACAGGTCCAAAGCGCCGGAAGTGCTCTGCAGATCACGCTTCCTGAAGAGCTTGTGAAGTCGCTTGGCGTTCGCGCGGGGGACAATCTTTTCATTAGCATCATCGGCGATGGTGAAGCTGGTGCCTGGGTATCGTCCTTTGATCCCAAGAGTCTCAAAGTCCTTAAGGCCACGGATAAGGTCATGGCCGAATACGATCACACGCTCCGCGAGCTGGCGAAATGAACGAGCCGCTCTGGCTTGAACAGACGGACATACTTGTAATTCATCAAAAGATGATTGGGAAGTATGGCGGAGCCTCTGGTGTCAGAGACGAAGGGTTGCTTGATTCCGCGCTTGCCTCGCCGCAGAATCAATTTGCCTACGGCGAAACGGATTTTTTCATGCTGGCAGCAACGTATGTACGCGGAATCGCCCTGAATCACCCCTTCATTGACGGAAACAAGAGAACCGCTTTCACGGCAGGACTTGTCTTTCTCGACATCAACGGAGTTTGGGTGTCCGCGAATCCACAGGAGGCGGTGGACCAAGTGGTCGGTTTGATTGAGCGACGCGAGACTGTGGAATCTTTCGCCCAATGGCTGCGTGACAACTCGAAATAAGAAACAAGAAATAGATCAGGAATTCTCTCATGCCGTTTAATTTCCAATTCCCGGACATCGGCGAAGGCATCCACGAAGGTAAAATCCTCGAGTGGTATCACAAGCCCGGCGACGATGTTAAGGAAGGCGATCCGCTGCTGAAAGTCGAGACCGACAAGGTCGTCACCGATATTCCCGTTCCGCAAACCGGCAAGCTCGCCACGACGAGTGGCAAGGTGGATGAAATCGTGCACGTGGGGCAGGTGATCGCGGTGATCGTCGGCAAGGGCGAGGACGTAAACTTCACGACTCCGCCGCCGACCGAAGCCTATCACGAAAACTTCGCCACGCAGCATACGTCTCCGACTCTCGCGAAAGAGAAAACTACCTCGACTGACGAAGACGGCATGTACGGCGTCGTCGGGCAGATTCCCGTCGGTGATGAAGTGCTGCCGACCGCGACCGAAGGTCATCCCGAAGCCGCGGCGGCAAATGGCGCCGTGGTCGGAGGAAAGTCCGTTGCCACTCCGGTCGCGCGCCGCATGGCCGCCGAAATGGGCGTGGACATCAGCAAGATTCGCGGCACGGGTCCCGGCGGACGCGTGATGAAGCAGGACATTGAAGCCGCCGCGCAGAGCGGAAGCGCGCCTGCTCCCGCAGCGCGTCCTGCGGCATCGGCTCCTGTCGCCGCGACCGTTGCTCCCAAAGTCGTTCCGGCAAGCGTCCCGGGCGAGTTTCCCGGTCCAGTTGAGATTGAAGATCTTTCTCAATTGCGCCGCACAATTGCCAATCGCATGGCACAGTCGAAGTACACGGCTCCGCATGCGACGTCGCTCGATGAAGTGGAAGTCTCGAAGCTTGTGGCCCTGCGCGCGCAGAAGAACAAGGAACTCGAGCGTGAAGGCGTCAAGCTCTCTTATCTGCCGTTCATCATCAAGGCCGTGTGCGTGGCGCTGCGCAAGCACAAGAAGCTTAACGCGACGCTCGACATGGAGCGCAACCGCGTCGTCTATAAGTCCTACTACAATATCGGTCTCGCGGTGGATACGCCCGACGGGCTGGTCGTGCCCAACATCAAGAACGCCGATCAGAAGGGCATCATTCAGTTGGCGCGCGAAATCGAAGACCTGTCCAATCGCGCGCGGGAACGCAAGCTCGCGCTGGACGAAATCCGCGACGGAACGTTTACGATCACGAACTACGGCAGTCTGAACGGAAACTTCGGCGTGCCGGTCATCAACTATCCCGAAGTCGCGATTCTCGGCACGGGCCGCATTACGCAGAAGCCCGTCATTCTGAACGATCAGATTACCAAAGGCTGGATTCAGCCTCTCAGCCTATCCTTCGATCATCGCATCGTGGACGGCGGCGACAGCGCAAGATTCGTGAACGATTTGATCACGATGCTTGCGGATCCAACCAATATGCTGATGCTTTAGACTACCGCGGGCGTGACACGATAGTCACGCCCGCTTCATATTGTACGTGTAACTCATACTCCGGAGGTGCAGCATGAAAGGGATGTTTGCGATTCTCGGATGTTTGCTCGCGGCCTATGCCGCCCCGCTCTTTGGAAACGAAGTGCCGCTGATCTTGGAAGAGACGATTCAGTTGCCGAATGTTCCTTGGTCTTGGGATGTCGCTTCTGACTCGAACGGCAGCTACTATTGGATGATTGGATCCGCCTTGGGATATGACAGCACCGTTGCAACATATGGCTCGTTGAATAGCGGCACGATTCACACATTTGAACCAAGACCAGGTTTTACGGGTGCTGTTCGGATTGCTGCAAGAGTCGGTGAGAACCTGCTTCTTCGTGAAGTTTTCAAACCTAGCAATTGGTGGAATTGGCCATACGGCGGATATCCACCTTCGACAAGACTTGAAGTGTTTTCGTCAAACAACCTCTTCACAGCGCTGAAAGATATTCGCTCAGAAGGTGAAACACTGGCGGGCGGTCCTCCGTACTTCGAACTGGTTCAAATACTATACCCATATCGACTTTGTCTCGGTTGGCCAGATTGTTCCTCGCAGGACTCTTCGCGCCAGTTGACTATCTGGCGAACGCGAGTGGATCACTCAGAATCAAACCTTGGCTCAGATAGTCATAGATTCTCAAACTTGTTAGACGATGAAGCCAATGAGTTCGAGGAGAGCAATATTAGTCAGGTGTTCAGTGCAAGATCAGCGGATTGGCAAATTGAGGTCGCCCTGATAGAGCTTGAGGTCACTGACCCGTTTCATATTGTACACTACTACTGCGGCACTTCGCTTTATGATATAGCCGCAGGGACGCCGGTTGTAGCGCAACATCTATACGACTACAAGCCGTATGCGGTCACTATCCATAGCGAAGAGAACTACCCGGTACTCTTAGTCAGCCGTGCGCCGTTTGACAGCCTACGTGGATGGACACCTGACGGTGGCTTGCTCTGGGCAATTGCAGACGTATACCCTAAACAGCTCGTTGCCAATGTCCTCGAGAGCGAGTTGGCCGAGCAGTTCTTGCTCCTTCAAGACGGCTCCCGTCAATTCGATGTGGTCATCGCGGAGACGGGCCGAATCTGGGGCCGAACATCTCCACTTGATTCCGACTTCGCCGAGATGAAGATTATCGGCCGCTACCACAATGAAACGCGCCGCCTTGTCGTGCGCTACGGAAGCGAGCTGCGCATCTACCGCTTCGGTGATCCGATACTCGATGCTGATGATTCTCGTCCTGAACTGCCTAATGAACTTTCACTTTCGGCTTACCCGAATCCGTTCAACCCGGTGACGAACATCGCCTTTGATTTGCCCACTACCTTACAAGCGCAGCTCGTTGTGTATGACTTAACGGGTCGCGCGGTTCAGACCTTGTTCAACGAACGCATAAATGCCGGGCATCATGAATATGCGTTCAACGGCGCGAACTTACCCAGCGGACTTTACTTCGCTCGATTGGAAGCGGGAAATATTACCACGACACAGAAGCTCGTTCTGTTAAAGTGATGCGATGGGCTGTCTTGTTCCTCATGGCTTGTGGCGTCCTCCAAGCTGAAACCCTGTCGGAGCGCTTCACAACACCCGAAGGATTTTCGCGTGTTCCGGTTGATGCGGAAAGTTTCGGTCACTGGCTGCGCAATGTACCGCTGAAAGCCGAAGGCTCCCCTGTTCTGCTTCATAGTGGCGCGCGAAAGATCAGGCAGGATGTGCATGCCGCCGTGCTGGAGATCAGCGTCGGAGACCGCGACTTGCAGCAGTGCGCCGATGCCGTGATACGTCTGCGCGCGGAATATCTGAAAGCCGTAGGGCGCGAAAACGAGATCGCATTCAATTTCACGAGCGGTGACCGATGCGCATGGAGCGCGTGGACATCCGGCCAGCGGCCTGTTGTGAAGGGCAGTCAGGTGCAGTGGCGTGACACGCACCAAGCGGATTCGTCGGAGTCTGCCTTTACGGACTACTTGAACACGGTGTTTTCGTTTGCGGGAAGTGCGTCACTTGAAAAGGAACTCGCTCCGGTGAGTGCGCTGAATATTCAACCCGGCGATGTGTTTATTCAGAGCGGTTTCCCCGGACATGCCGTGATTGTGATGGACGTTGCGGTCAACGAAAGCGGAGTACGCAAGATGCTGCTTGCACAGAGCTATATGCCCGCGCAGTCTATTCACGTCCTCAAGAATCCCAACAGCGAGTCCGCGTGGTACGACGTCCATAAAAGCGGGGCGCTCGAAACTCCCGAATGGACGTTTCGCTACGAGGATCTGCGGCGTTTTCCCTAAATGCACATTCTCGACTACACACTGACCGATTCGCATCTGCTTTCGCCCGACGATTCCGCCGGGCGATTCCTGCTCTGGGTGCCCGATGAGACCTGCGTCGTGATCGGCAACGGTTCCAAGAGCGAACTGGAGCTGAACGCGAAAACGATTGACGCGGATCAGGTCGCGGTCTATAAGCGGCGCACGGGCGGCTGTGCCGTTGTGTTGACTCCCGACATGTGGTGCGTCTCCTGCGCGCTCTATGGCCGCAAGCAGATTCAATCGAAAGACTACTTTGTGCTGTTTAACAAAGCTGTGACGGACGCCTTTGCGCGTATCGGCGTGGAAGGTCTTGCGCATCGGGGGATTTCGGATATCGCGCTCGGCCCCAAAAAAATCGCAGGCACTGCTCTATATCGCAACCGCGATCTGGTCTTCTATCATGCCGTGATCAATGTTTCCGGCGACGTGGATCTCATTACGCGCTATCTGACGCAACCGCCGCGCGAACCGGATTACCGCGAGGGCCGCTCGCACAAGGAGTTTGTGACCTCGCTCAGTGCAGCAGGATTCACGCCTTCGAGAGATGAATTCGAACATGAATTCACTAAAGAGTTCGAGCGAATTGTGGAACTCTTGACGGTGGTGCATTGCTGAGCGTTTGACCCCCCTTCTGTCCCCCCGGAAGACCGGGGGGAGACCAGAATAAGAAAGGCGCACTCGTGTGAGTGCGCCTTTGCAGTTTCAAATTCCGGCGGGGTCTGGGGACCCCGCTCGGGGATGTTATTTCATCAGCACGAGCTTGGCGATGCTGTGATGATCCCCTGCACGGAGCGACGCGAAATAGATGCCGCTGGCGAGGTTGCTGCCATCAAATGAGACGCTGTGCGCTCCCGCAGTCTGTGTTTCATTCACGAGGCTCTGCACCTGGCGGCCCTGAATATCAAACAGCGCGAGCGAAACATGCACGGACTTGTCCAGCGAGTATGTCAGCGTTGTCGCCGGATTGAACGGATTCGGGTAAGCGGACACGCCGAACTCGCGCGGTGTCGCAATCACATCGCCGCCTGCGAGAATGATGTCAAGCTGAAAGAAGCCCTCGCCGTTCGCCGCTTCAACCGTGTCCTGACCATCCGTCGCGCGCACTCGCCAATGAAAATCGAAAATCTCGTCCAACGGAGTCAGCGGAAGCTGCAACTCGAGCGCGTAAAACGTATCCGCGGACGTCTGGTGCAAAGGCGATAGAAAATAGACTTCCGGAAGCGTGGATTCCAGGTCGAAGATGTACTGCACCTGAGTGCCTTCCGGGTCACGCGACGCGGTCCACGTCAACATCACAGGGTATTCCACCTGAATGTCCGGCATCGTACTGTCTTCCGGAGTTACGCGATAAAAGCTGCACGGCGGCAATCCGCACGTATCCTGCGACAATCCGTGGATCAGCCAACTGCGCTCGCCCGTTCCGTCCAAAATATTTCCGCACATCACAATCTGATTGCCCGGTGTGAGCGCGGCGTCGGCGATTCGCTCGTCGTCGTCCAGCGGATGATGCAGCCAGCGCACGCCCGCCAATTCATCGCAGTTCGAAACGTGCGCCGCGAAAACATTCATGTCTCCCGCATCTTCAAGCAGGCCGTGACCCATCAAATACCATCCGCCGTTCCCATCCGGTTTGATCGCAAACGGAATATCGTCCTCGTCCGGCAATAGCTCGACGATGCGGTGCCAGCGGCGCACGCCGTTGTCGCCGATTTCCATGATGTACGGCTCGAAGTCTCCGTTGACCTCATGCGACCCGCCGCAAACCATGTAGCCGCCGCCGCCCGGCAACTCAACCAGATCCTCGACCGCGACGTAGGGAGCGAAATCATACGTGCGCTGCCACATCACCACGCCGTTTTGGCTGATACCCGCAACCATACCGCGACGCGTCGTATCCGCGTCCGAGTATCCAAAGGCGACAATCGTTCCGTTTGCGGACAAAATCATGTCAGCCATTGTGTCGTCGAGCGAGTCGCCGATCTGCACGGTCCATAAGCTATCGCCGTTGGCGTTTGTCTTGACGATCACCCAGTCATTCCCGCCGTGTCCGCCGGGAAGTCCGTTGACTCTTCCACCAATCGCATATCCGCCGTCCTGAGTCTGCACCGCACAACGCCCTTGAAAGCCGTTGCTCGCCGTGCCATAGTTCCTGGACCACAGGCTGTCGCCACTCGCGTTCGTTTTCAGCAGCCAATAGTGCTGCCAGCTCACCGCCGGGTTGCGTGACCAGCCCGCGCAGATGTATCCGCCGTCCGAGGTGTTTGCCACATCCAGAAAAATGTCCTGAGCTCCCATGCCGGAGTACTGATGCGACCAGAGCTCCGCACCCGTCGCCGGGTCGAACTTCTTCAGCGCTCCCTTTGCCGCGAGCGGTACATTGTCAAAACCCAGGTAGCCGCCAATCACGACGTTTCCGTCTTGCGCGACCACCACGGCACCCGCGAGGTCCGACAGCGTGTCCAATCCCGGCGCGGCACGCCACAGCGAATCCAGACACTCGGCCCGCGCACCTGCGCAGGTCATCCACAGTACAATTCCGGCTAGCACGACCTTGTTCATTACCGACTCCAAAGTTGTTACAGAACTCCGCAAGATAGTACATTATCGGGCAGATGGCAACTTGAACAGGGCAGGGAAGTGAGTTGCAACTCTGCCCGAAAATCAATATCCTTATAGACTTAATCACATCACCCTCTTCCCCCTAAGCTCCGTTGAAACCAACTCTTACCGTCGGAAGCCGCGCCGAATTCCGGTTCGTGGTCGAGTCGCGCATGACCGTCTTCTTCGAGGGACGGCCCCTGCACCCCTTCTATTCCACCTATTGGCTGACCTATCACTCCGAATATGTCAGCCGGTTGGTCCTTGAGCCGCACCTGGATTATGGCGAGGATGGCATCGGCACCGGAGTCTTCGTCCGGCATCACAATCCCGCCGGAATCGGACAGGAACTGCTCTTCGTCGCGGAGTGTACAAAACTGCATGGAAACTATCTCTTCTGCGAAGTTCAGGCTTTCCACGGCGACCGCTTGATCGGAGAGGGCGAGGTTCATCAGGTCGTGCTCTCCAGCGAGAAGCTGAAAGAGCTGCATCGCCGCGCCTACTCCGATTGGGGACACGGCGGCGCAGGCTGGGGAATCGAAGACCACTTGTGGGAACTCAAGAAATAGGAAATTTGAAATAGGAAATAGGAACAAGACACCGCATGATCAACTTCATTGCCTTTTACAAGCACCCCGAAAACGTCGAGGCTTTTGACAAGGCCTACTGGGAAACACATATTCCGCTCATCAATAAAGTCCCGGGTCTCGCGGGTCTGCAAGCGCACAAGTTCTGGCCCGGCAAGGACGGCCCCGCTCCGTACTACATGATGGCCGTGCTGTCCTTCGCGGACAAGGAATCGTTCAAGGCCGGGATGAAGTCTCCCGAGATGGCCGAGGCCGGAGCAAATCTGATGAGCTTTGCCAAGGGCCTGGTCGAGTTTCAGACGACCGAACTGGATCCGCGCGCATGAGAATGGATTTTCAGGCTCGCCCCGCGGAGAGTTTCAACTTCGAGTTCATCACATATGAGAAAAAAGGCGCGCGCGCGACCGTCACCTTCAACCGTCCCGACAAGCTCAACTGCGTCCACTATCCGATGCTGAAAGAGCTCTGCGAGGCCTTTGACGATGTGGCGTTTGATGATCAGATTGCCGTGCTCGTGCTCACGGGCTCGGGCCGTGCGTTCTGCACCGGAGCGGACTTGACCGAGCAGATGCAGTTTCTCGAGCGCCCGCAAGACTATTGGAAGTGGATGGGCGCGTTTATTGATGCGCATGAAAAACTCCGCGCGCTGGGTAAGCCCACGATCGCGCGCCTAAACGGCATCGTGGTCGGCGGCGGCAATGAGTTTAATATTAGCTGCGATCTCGCAATCGCGGCGGATGACATCTACATCCGTCAGGTCGGCGCGGCACATGGTTCCGTGGCCGCCGCAGGTGCGTCGCAATACCTCCCGATCATTGTCGGAGATCGCCGCGCGCGTGAGATATTATTCCTGTGTGAAGAGATTCCCGCACAAAAAGCTCTCGAATGGGGTCTCGTCAATCAGGTTGTGCCGCGTGCGGACTTAGACAAAGCCGTGGATGAAATGGCCGCAAAGCTTGAAGCCAAGCTGCCCGAGTGCGTGCGCTATCTGAAGACCCAGCTCAACTACTGGCGTGATGCGTCGTGGGCGCAGACCATTCAGCATGCGCGTGACTGGTTGGGCATTCACTCCGCCTCGCCTGAAGTCCGCGAAGCCGTCACCGCCTTCAACGAAAAGCGCAAGCCGGATTACAAAAAGGTGCGGGAAAGATTGTATCCCAAGGAGAAGTGAGATGGACTACTCTTACAGTGTCATGTATTCACAGGATGAACGCGGTGTCTGGACCGCGTGTGTTCCGGAACTCAAGAATCTCGCTTCAGAAGGGGATACCATCGAAGAAGCGCAGAAAATGATCGAAGAAGCGATTGCGCTCTATCTGGAATGCCTTGAAGAAGATCACATGCCGATTCCAGATTCTTCACGAGGAAGACGTACGCTGCTTGGCACGGTTACGGTTACGGTAGCGCGCAATGTCGCCTAAGCTTCCTGTTGTGACGCCTTCAGAACTAATTAAGGCGTTCGAGCGGCATGGCTACATCAGGCATCGCTCCAAGGGCAGTCACATCATCCTAAAGCACCCGGACGCTATGTCTGTGTACCTTTTCATCGCAAGGATCTGTCTCAAACGACTCTGGGCTACATTCTCGACCAAGCAGGACTCACTGCTGAACAATTGCTTGATATGCTTCGCTCATGACCACACTTCATTACCTTAAACTCGAACGCGACGGAGCCATCGCGACCGTCTTTCTGCATCGTCCCAAGCAGCTCAATGCGCTCAACATGGCGTTGATGGACGAGCTTGTTGCCACGCTGGAAGAGCTGGACAACGATGACGCCATTCGCGCGATTGTTCTAACCGGAGATCAGCGCGCGTTTGCGGCTGGCGCGGACATCATGGAAATGGCGGATGCCGATTCGACCGAGATGCTGCGCCGCGATCAATTCGCTAAGTGGGACCGCATTCGCAAACTGAAAAAGCCGCTCATCGCGGCGGTGTCGGGCTTCGCGCTCGGCGGCGGCTGCGAGTTGATGATGCACTGCGACATGGTGATCGCCAGCGAAACCGCGCAATTCGGTCAACCGGAGATCAAGATCGGCGTCATGCCCGGCGCGGGCGGCACGCAGAGACTCACGCGCACGGTCGGCAAGGCGCGCGCGATGGAAATGGTTTTGACCGGAAAATTCATCGGCGCAAAACAGGCCGAAGCGTGGGGGCTCGTCAACCGCGTGGTTCCTGTCGAGGTCTATCTAACCGAGGCGCAGAAGCTCGCGCACGAGATCGCGCAGATGTCTCCGGTGGCCGTGCGACTCGCCAAGGAAGCCGTCTTGAAAAACTACGAATCCTTCCTGCTCGACGGCCTCGAATTCGAACGCAAGAATTTCTATTTACTCTTTTCTACCGAAGACCAAAAAGAAGGCATGCAAGCTTTCATCGAAAAACGCCCCGCGAAGTTCACGGGGAAATAATCCATGTACGAAACCATCCTCTACGAACGCACGGATGCCGTGCTGAAGATTACGCTGAATCGGCCCGACCGCTTCAATGCGTTCAACGCGCAGATGCACAAGGAACTGGCCGATGCCTTCAAGAATGCCGCGAAGGACGACGAAGTCCGCAGCGTGATTCTGACCGGCGCGGGCAAAGCCTTTTGCAGTGGGCAGGACTTGAAAGAAGTGAAGGACGATCCGAACACGAGTCTGGCCGACCGCCTGCGCAAGAATTATAATCCGAACATTATGCGCGTCCGCGAGCTGGAGAAGCCTGTGATCTGCGCGATCAACGGCGTGGCCGCCGGTGCCGGGATGTCGCTGGCGATGGCGTGCGACCTGCGTATCGCGTCGGAGCAGGTGACGATGCTGCAAGCGTTCGTGAACGTGGGATTGGTTCCCGACACGGGCTCTACGTGGGTGCTGCCGCGCCTGCTGGGCTATCACAAGGCTTTCGAGATTTGTTCGACGGGCCGCCCGATCAAAGCCGAAGAAGCGCTGAAGCTCAATCTGGTGGATGAAATCGTAGCGCACGACCAGCTTGAGAGTTTCACACTGGAACTTGCAACGAAGTATGCGAGTGCACCTACCAAAGCCATCGGCGCCATTAAGCGCGCGCTGAACAAAGCGTCCGCCGTCTCCCTCGAAGAAGCGCTCGACTACGAAGCCTATCTGCAAGACATCCTCGGCCAAACCGAAGACTACCGCGAAGGCGTTTCCGCATTCAACGAGAAACGAAAACCAAATTTCAAAGGCCGCTGAGTCCCGTCATTCTGATTTCAGATTTCATACTTCATATTTCATACTTTCCCCCTGATGTCCGAAAAACTCTACCCCAACATCATCAATGGTGAGCATGTTCCCGCGCTGAGCGGCAAGACGCTCGCCCTGCAAAATCCCGCCACCGGCGAAGCCCTCGGCATGATTCCGCTCTCCGGCGCGGACGACATAGACAAGGCCGTGGCCGCCGCGCGATCCGCACTGAACGGCAAGTGGGGCCGGCAAGCGGCCAGCGCGCGCACCAAAATTCTTTTCAAAGCCGCGGAACTGATGAACGCACGCGCGAAGGAAATCGCTGAGCTCGAGAGCCGCAACATGGGCAAACCCGTGATGCACGTGATGGGCGAAGTCAAGCAGGCCATTGAAGACTTCGAGTACTTCGCAGGTGCCGCAAGCAAAGTGGAGGGCCGCGTGCCGCCCGTGCATCCGGTTTTCTTCGGCTATACGCTGAAAGAACCTGTCGGCGTTGTCGGCGCAATCACGCCGTGGAACTATCCGATCATGCTCGAGTCCTGGAAGCTTGCTCCCGCTCTCGCCGCAGGCTGTACGGTCGTTCTGAAGCCTTCCGAGATTGCTCCTTGCACGGCAAACATTCTCGTCGAAATTCTGCACGAAGCCGGGTGCCCCGAAGGCACGATCAATCTGGTGCACGGCACGGGCGAGAGCGCGGGCGCGGCACTCGTCAAGCATCCCGGCGTGAACAAGATTTCGTTTACCGGCGGCACGGACACCGGACGCGCAATCATGAAAGAGTGCGCGAACGATATGAAGCGCGTCATGCTCGAACTCGGAGGAAAGTCGCCCGCCATCGTGTGTGAAGACGCGAACCTTAATGACGCCGTGCTCTCGAGCGTGTTTACGATTTTCTACAGCGCGGGGCAATCCTGCGAAGCGCGCTCGCGCATTTACGTGCATGACAGTCTGTATGACTCCTTTGTTGAAAAATTTGTGGCCGCGACAAAACAACTTGTGATCGGTGATCCGCTCGATAAGAACACGCACATCGGCGCGCTGGCGCATCCCTCGCGTCTGCCCATCATGCAGAAGTTTATCGAAGCCGCGAAGCAGGGCGGAGGCAAGATTCTTTGCGGCGGCGAGCAGCTCAAAGGCGGCATCTATGACCAAGGTTGCTTCTTTGCGCCGACCGTGATTGTGGACCTGCCCGAAGACAACCTCTGCGTGCAAGAGGAAATCTTCGGCCCGATCGTTGTGATTTCAAAATTCATCAGCGATGACGACGCGCTGGCCAAGGCCAACGGTGTGAAATACGGATTGTGCGCGACGCTTTATACCGAAAACATGCCGCGCGCAACCAAATTCATTCGCGGGTTGCACTCCGGTATCGTCACGCTGAATACCCCCGCAACTGCTCTGCCCGGTCTGCCCTTTGGAGGAGTCAAGCAATCCGGCGTTGGCCGCGAAATGGCCATGGACACGCTCGAAAGCTATCTGGAAACCAAGACCGTCTTGTCAGGCGTGACAGGCAAGCCAATCAATCCGTTTGGACTAACGCTTAGCTAACCAGCAGGACATTTCATGAACTACGTGGTCATTGGCGCAACGGGGAACACCGGCCACATCGTTGCGGAAGAACTTTTGAAAAGCGGACAGACCGTGCGCGCGGTCGGACGCAGCGCGGACAAGCTTGAGAAACTGGCGAAGCTTGGTGCGGAGATCCTGGTCGGAGATGTCACGAACGCCGACGATATGAAGCGGGCTTTTGATGGCGTGGAAGCAGCCTATGTCATGATCCCGCCCAATTTTGCGGCGGCGGATTTTCGAAAGTACCAGGACGAAGCGACGGACAATTTCGCCGACGCGATTTCCAACGCGGGTACGCGCCACGTCGTTTCACTGTCAAGCGTGGGTGCCGACCATGCTGCGGGCGTGGGCCCCATCAACGGACTTTACTATCTTGAGAAGCAGCTCGACGGCATTCCCGATTTGAACACGCTGCACTTGCGCGCGGGATTTTTCATGCAGAATCTGTTCGGCTCGATCGGCATGATCAAGAAGCTCGGCATCTATGGCGCCGCCACATCTGCCGGTGCGCCGTGGCCGATGATTGCAGCCGGGGATATTGGTCACTACGCCGCGCTGCGTCTGAAGTCGTTGAACTTTCCGGGAAAGAATGTGCAATATCTTCTGGGACCGCGCGATGTGTCGGGCGGCGAGGTCGCAGAGATTCTCGCGAAATCATTCGACCTGAGTTCCTTGCCCTATGTCGAGTTTTCGCTGACCGACATGAGACAAGGGATGATCAGCAACGGCATGCCCGAGCACTTCGCCGACCTCTATTGCGAGCTGTACGAAGGATTCAACAAGGGGTTGATGACGTACGAGCGGAATGCCGAGGCAACGACAGACACAAAGCTTGAAGATTTCGCAAAACTTGCCTTGACTCCTGCCTTTCGCGCGCTGTAGCCGCAAAATACTCTGATGTGAAAAAGGGCCATCCGCTTGGATGGCCCTTTTGTTTGCGTGTCTCGTGGCGGGTTATGGATTCACTTTTACGATGTAGTACTGCTGCGTCTCCGGTCCGGCCAGCACGTTTGTATCCGTGAAGGTCGTGTTGCTGGTTGTGCCGATCAGGTTGCTTCCGTCGGGGACGAAATTAAACGTGGCGGCGCGGTGAATGGAATAGCTACCCGCACCGGAGATCGCCTCCCAATAGAGCAATGCGTCCGGCGTCGCCTCGTGAATCACCAATTGCTGTATCGGCGAAAGCGGGGACACGCCGAGCGATGGACTCAAAAAGCCCGCGTAAAGCGTGAAGTTCTCGCTCGTCTGCACTCCTATCGGCGTCGGTTGCCCGAACGCCGAGACCAAACCAAAATTCGCCGAGCTCGAAGCTCCGCCGCCCGCGTCCATCACGGACTTCGTCAGAGTGAAATTCTCACTCGACGATTGCGCCCACAGCACGGCGGGGAAGAGAAGCAACAAAAGTGTTTTCTTCATGTCCAGTTCCTCACTGCTTATCTGAATTGTTCAAAATTCCAAACTGCAGAATCGCCGCCTCGAGCTGCTTGACGCGCGTCTCAAGGTCGGTGATCTTCTGATCTTTCGTTTCGTTTTCCTTAGCCAATTCCTGAATCGCCGCCAGAGCGATGCCGTCCGGATCGAGCGTCGAAATCGCAAGGCTGTCCTCACCCAAATGGAACGCGTTCCAAAAGTCCTGGGCCATTGGGCCGACATGCTGCACGCCTTCGTCCTGCGCCTTGTAGCTCCAACGCTCAATCGGAAGTTCCACGATCTTATCCAATACTTCCTTCGTATTCACACGACCATAGCGGCGCTTCATCGTGCTGTCGGACACCGTGCTCCAGGCAGAGGATCCCGTGAGCAGACGAACTCCCGCCGTGCTCGTTACGTTGGTATAGAGATAGAATCCTCCGGTGGCGCGGGCAACAAACATATTCGAATTGTATGCGCCCAACGTGTCGTCCGAGGCGTCCGCCCAAACAAACGATCCGTCGCCCCAGGCTTGCGCCTTTCGTCCCGCCGCAAGTGAATAGGCTCCTGACGCTCGACACTCTCTGCCGCCTGGAATCATTGAATAGGTGCCAAATGCGTAGTTGCCATACCCTCCGCCGATAGTGCCGTACGATCCTCTGCAATCATTGATCTGTCCGCCTCCGATATAGCCCCGCGTTCCCGTGACTACGTTTTGATACCCTCCGCAAATTGCGGCGTCATAGCCGTACGTCGAGTTTTGATAGCCGCCGCCGATAAAGTCGCCGCCAAATGCAGCGATGTTTCCGGTCCCGCCGCAAATGGCCGCTGCATTGCCTGCCGAATCAGCAACCCCATTGCCGTTGCCGCCGCCAATGAAGCCGTACGCTTGCGCCACCTGATTGGAAAGACCGCCGCCGACCGTTGCTTGAGTGCTTAGAGCCCAATTGCGACGGCCGCCCAAAATTGCAGAGTAAGTACCAGAAGTTGAATTCGAGTCCGCTGTTGACGGACCACCTCCGCCGCCAATGAAAGAGTAGTCGCTGCGAGCGTGGTTGTAGCGCCCTCCGCCGACTGCCGTGTAGGTGCCGACTGCATCGTTCGAATAGCCGCCGCCAATCGCCGAAGCATACCCAGTTGCATCGTTCGAGTAGCCGCCGGCCACCGAGGCATACGATCCGGAAGCGGAGTTTTCTAAGCCGCCGCTGACCGTCGCCGATGTGGCGCCCGCAGTGTTGCCGGATCCGCCGCCCACTGCGGAGCTGCTGCCATTCGCAAGATTGTTTGTTCCACCGGCTATCGCAGAATAGTCCCCTATGGCCGAGTTGGAGTCAGCCAGATCGAACCCGCCGCCGCCGCCGACAAAGGTGTATTGTCCGCGCGCGCGATTGTGAAGTCCGCCGGGAATCGTGGAGGTGTACCCGCTGGCAATGTTGTCATAGCCCGCGCCGACGAATGCATAGTGGTAGCTCGCGACGTTCGTGTCACCGCCGACGATTGTAGAGAAATACCCTGTGGCCTGATTCCCTTCGCCGCCGCTGACGACGGAATGATCTCCTGAGGCATTGTTCCGTCCGCCGCCGCCGACAAATGCATGTGCGTTTGATGCGCGGTTGCCCTGGCCGCCAGCTACGGTCGAGTAGCTTCCCGTCGCGGCATTGGAGTCTGCCAACAATGCGCCGCCACCTCCGCTCACGACTGAATACTGTCCCCGAGCCCTGTTATTCCCGCCACCTGTTACGGCTGCTCCCACTCCTGAGACCACATTCGAAAAGCCGCCACCAATGGTCGCTCCGAGATTGTTTGCCTGATTGCTGAAGCCACCACCGACTGTCGTGTTTTGGAAGGTCGCCCTGTTATAGTATCCGCCGCCGATGAAACTCTGCTCGCCCGATGCCAGATTCGCGTGACCTCCCGTGATCGCCGAATAGGTCCCCGTCGCGCTATTGGAGTCTACGTTGGATTGTCCGCCACCGCCGGCGATCACCGAGTAAGCGCCGCGGGCGCTGTTGTATCGTCCGCCGCCAACGACGGAGTAGTTGCCGTTCGCCTGGTTATTCGATCCCGCGCCGACAAAGGCCGCATCCGAACCCGTGGTGTTGTTCGTTCCGCCGGTGATCGAAGAGTTGTCGCCAATCGTTGTATTGTTCTCGCCTGCCACAAACGACTGGTCGCCACTATTGTTGTTGCCAATGCCGATGTTGCCCTGACCGAGAACATTGATGTTTCCGACGATGGTGCCGCCTGAAGCCGAATCCACCGTGGCCACGCGATACGCATAGGGAACGGCATGAAAGGGTATCAGCGGTGACATCTCCGAATCCCCGCCGATGCTGATGCCGAGGTACATCGTGGCATCGTCAAACACCGCCGGAGAAAGCGGTTCGATCGGAGTCCCGAGTATGGCCTCAAAATATCCTGCTTGAACAGTCGTCGTCACGATTTGGTCGAACACCACCGTGCCGCCAAAGTAGTCGTGATAGAGCCGGTAGGTGATATCCACAGTCGTGTCCAGCGGCGCGCCGCTGTTGTCAGTCAGAAATCCCTGGTAGTTGATTGAAACCGGTGCGATGGACCAGGCATTGCCGGCCACGCAGAGTACTGCCAGTAAGAGTTGAACGGTTCTCAGTCGAATAGAAAATTTGCTCATGACTATTGCCCTCCTTGACAGGGCGTACGATTAACGATCCATAAGAGTCTGAACTTGTTCCCGTAATGCGGCAAGTTCTTTTTCAAGTATTGTATTCCTGGTCCTTATTTCTTCATTTTGCTTCGCCAATTCCTGAATCGCCGCAAGTGCGACGCCGTCAGGATCAAGCGTCGAAATCGTCGTATCACTCTCGCCGACTCCAAACTGCGCATAGAAATCCTGCGCCATCGGGCCGATGTGCGTTGTGTGCGTGGGATCGTCCTTATAACTCCATGTCTCGATTCCCAACTTTGCGACTTTTTCGAGAATCTCCTGCGTATTCACGCGCCCGAATCGGTTCTTTTTCGTTGAATCGCAAATCGCCACCCACGCGGACTGTCCGGTCTGAAGCTGCGCGCCGATAGTCGCCGCAGTGTTCGTGTAAAACCGCACGCCGCCAGATGCTTTTGCGTTGAAAGTTCTGTTCGCACCGGGTGTGAATTCGCTTCCAGTACCGTCAGAGAAGACGAACGCGCCATTGGCAGCCGTGCTGATTCTTGATCCACACGCGATTGTTGAGTCGCCTGTTATCGTAATGTCTTGTCCGCCCGGAATACATGAGCTCGTGCCATAAACCAGATTGGCGAATCCGCCTCCGACTGCAGAGTATGAGCTGTCCGCCACGTTGTTGATTCCACCGCTTAAAGTAGATCCATGTCCGCGTGAGGAATTGCTCCCGCCTCCTCCGACCGTTGACTGGTGGCCGCTGGCGACATTGTTTTCGCCACCACCGATAGTGGACATGGTTCCGGATGAATGATTGTTATGTCCGCCGCAGACAACATCATAATCACTTTCGGCCACATTTAGTGTCCCCGCACCAACAAAGCCCGCAGCGCCAACCACGCTATTGCTAGTCCCGCCACCTACCACGGCGACCGCTCCGGAAACTGAATTGTTGACTCCACCTCCGATGAACGATGAGCCTCCAGTGGCATCGTTGTCTCGTCCACCGCACACCGATGAATACTCAGAGACAGCGTTGTTTCGTATTCCACCAAGCACGGAAGAATTTGCCCCCTGCGCACTGCAACTGTCGGATGGGTTCGTCCCTCCACCGCCAACGACGACGGAGTTGTTCCCGCGTGCCCGGTTGTTTCTGCCAGATCCGACAAACGCAGACGCTCCCCCGACAATGTTTCCCACGCCACCTGCTGCGACTGAGTTGATTCCCGTGACCGTATTGGAAGTTCCACCTCCGACGAACGAGCGAGTTCCGCTCACATTTAACTCGCCTCCACCAACCACCGAGAGCGAGCCCGAGGTTCGATTACTCTGACCTCCGCCAATAAAAGAGTATGCGGAGTCTGTGCGCTGTTCAATTCCGCCTGCGACTGATGAGTGTGATCCGTACACCTCATTCGTTGATCCAACTACGAGGCTGTGATCAAAGTCTCCGTCGTTGCCGCTTCCAACAACAACGCTGCCATTTTGAAACACAACAGTGCCGTCCACTACACCGCCTGAGGCTCCGTCCACTGTTCCTGCGCGGTAGGCATGAGCAACCGATGTGAATTGTTCGCGCGGAGACATTTCGCTATTGTTTCCAACAGTTACGCCTAACCAGCGGTTGCCATAGAACATGTCAGCAAGAGACGTGCTTGACCCCAGCGAAACTTTGAAGAGCCCGTTTGTGACCGTGACCGACGAGTGCGTTTCCGACCAAATCGGTGTGCCGCCGCTGGAAGCACTGTAGATATTGAAGGTAATCGAAACCGTCGTGTCAAGCGGGATTCCTAACGGGTTGGTTAGTTCACCTTGATAGTTAATGATCTGTGGAACTGCAAAGGCCGCGCTTGTTAGTGCAAGCGCGAAGATGAAGACAATTGCCTTCATGCGAGACTCTCTTTCCATGGGGGCTTGTTGACGTGCAAACTACTTTTTCAATTCCAAAATCATCGTGCGCAATTCGGCGAGTTCCGCCTTAAGACTCGCATTCTCCTTCGCCAATTCCTGAATCGCCGCGAGGGCCACTCCGTCCGGGTCGACTGTCGATATCGTTGTGTTATTGTCTCCCAATCCAAAAGCAACGCTGAAATCCTGCGCCGTCGGACCGACGTGCTGAATCGTGGCGTCCTGTGATTTGTAGCTCCAGCGATAGAGCGGGAGGGACGCGACCTTTTCCAATATCGAACGTGAATCCACGCCGCCGTAGATATTTTTTTGATTCACGTCGCACAACGATGCCCACGCACCGCCGCCTGCCGGAAGCGAAACTCCCGTCGCTGTGCCCGACGCCGCTGTGTAGAATCGAACTCCCCCGGGCGAGCGTGCGGTAAATGAATTGTCCGCAAAACTCAAAGTGGAGTCCGCAGTCCCGCTTGCCCAGACAAATGCACCCGTATGATTTGCACGCGCTAACCCGCCTGCGGCGAGTGAACGGTCACCACGCGCTTTGTTTCCTGTTCCGCCGCAAACTGTTGCTTTAGATCCCGACGCGTCATTGCCATCGCCACCAAGCACTGAGGAGATAAACCCAGTCGCAGAATTACCGCTGCCGCCGCAGACAGTAGTCCCGTATCCGCTCGTGAAGTTGTGTCTTCCGCCACCGATGAAATTGTGGTCTCCTTCCACTCTGTTTGTATCATCGGGGAAGCCGCCTCCTCCCCCCACTATTACGGAATAGTCGCCTTCGATGTGATTGCGGTAGCCGCCACCTACAAAAGAACTGATGCCGTTCACTATATTGTCGGCACCGCCGGCAATGGTGCTGGACTCACCGCTCGCCTGATTGCGATATCCGCCGCCAACGATTGAATAAATGTCGTTTGCTGTGTTGGCTGATCCGCCGCAGGCGGTGGAATATAGCCCTGTTGCAGTGTTGGATCCGCCGCCCAAAACAGAAGAGTAGTCGCCGGTCGCGCTGTTATGGTATCCACTCGCTACTGCTGACCAAAGACCGTTTGAGGTGTTCCCGGATCCGCCGCCAATGAAATTGTATCGCCCAAGTGCGCTATTGCTGTCTGTCGCAGCGGGACCACCCCCTCCAACCACAACGGACCAACCTTCTCGCACTTTGTTACTCTTTCCTCCGCCAATGAAGGAATGGTCTCCTGCCACTAAATTGCTTTGGCCGCCAACAATGGATGAAAATAAGTGTGTCGTAGAATTCAGTCTACCTCCTCCGATGAAGGAGTTGGCTCCAGAAACCGTATTTTGGTCGCCGCCAGTAATGGCCGCGCGCTTGCCGGTCGCAGTATTTGAAATACCAGACAACGCCGCTGACGCGCTATCGCTTGCGATGTTGTTGTTTCCGCCGCCAACTACGGAATATGTACCCGACGCACTATTCCCATAACCGCCGCCGACAACTCCATTAGTTCCCGTGACAAAATTCCTCGTGCCGCCGCCAATTGCGCCTGCTGCACCGATAACCGAGTTTGAGTCACTTATAGCTGCGCCGCCGCCGCCTGCAATCACCGCGTAGTTTCCGTGAACTCGATTATTCCCGCCGCCGCCAATCACTGCGCCATTAGAGGTCGCGATGTTTCTTTGTCCGCCGGAAACCGTACCATAGAACGTAGTGAGCGAGGGAATCGAATTCTGATGTCCACCACCGATGGCTGCTCCCGTGCCCATCACAAAATTGCTGTCACCGCCGGAGATCACGGAGTAAAGACCTTCCGTCGAGTTTCTGAATCCGCCGCCGATATACGCATGGTTTTCCGCAGCGGAGTTCAATTGTCCACCGACCACTGTCGCATAGTCGCTGCCTGCAAAATTCTGTCGTCCACCGAGCACACTCGACCAATTGTTTTGAGCGGTGTTCTGTTGACCGCCTCCGACTGTGGCAGAGTTCATTTGCGCGTGATTGTTGACGCCGCCGCCTACGGTTGAATTATCCGCCGTCGCAGAGTTTGCGACACCTCCGCCGATAGTCGAAAACGAACCCGACGCAAAATTCACATTGCCGCCGCCGACGAAAGACATTTCTCCCGACGCGGTGTTTTCAAATCCACCGGCAACCGTGCTCCATGTCGCGCTGGCTGTATTCGCATCACCACCGCCGACCGTGCTCAATTCTCCGCTCGCGGTGTTCCCGGATCCACCGGAAACCGTCGCAGCAACGCCTGACGCATCGCTTTGGGAGCCAAATGTTCCCTTCGCGGTACCCACGACGTTGCCAGTTATTGTGCCGCCAGTAGAGCCATCGACCGTTCCCACTCGATACGCGTGTGCAACGGAGACGATGGGCTGACGCGGACTCATTTCTGTGTCCGTTCCGATAGAAATTCCCAGCCAGCGATTTACCGCGAACGAATCCGGCAACACTGTGACTGAGCCTAAAAGAACATTAAATAATCCGTCGCTGACCAAAACTCCCGGATGAGTTTCTGTCCACGCCGCCGAACCGCCGACGGCCGTCGCGTAGACTCGAAACGTCATGCTAACCGTCGTGTCGAGCGGTGCGCCCGCGGTAGAAGTAAGTTTGCCTTGATAGTTAATCTGCTGCGGAATGGCGAAAGCGGTCGCACATGCGAACAGAACTGCCAGGAATCGTTTCATCGTCAATCTCCGTATATTCGAAATTTGTCTACTTCGTGCTCATTCCAACTTGTACCATTTGCCGCATCAGCTCTTCCAGTGTGGCGACGCGCGCTTTCAAGTCCGCATTTTCTTTTGCCAACTCCTGAATCGCCGCGAGGGCGACGCCGTCAGGATCAACCGTCGAAATCGTCGTATTGTTGTCACCCAGTCCAAACGCCGCGCTGAAATCCTGCGCCGTCGGACCGACGTGCTGAATCGTGGCGTCCTGTGATTTGTAGCTCCAGCGATAGAGCGGGAGGGAAGCAACCTTGTCCAAAATTGACCGCGAATCCACGCTGCCGTAAATATTTTTTTGATTCACGTCGCACAACGATGCCCACGCACCGCCGCCCGAAGGAAGCGAAACTCCTGTCGCTGTTCCGGCAGCAGTGTAAACGCGCATGCCGCCGTGTGCGCGCATTGCAACTGTATTATCGCCAAACGAATTGGTTGCGGTTGTACCTGAACTCCAAACAAATGACCCGTGGTGCGTCGCATTTGCGTCGTATCCAGCCGCAAATGAGTAATTCCCATTTGCATCGTTGCGCGATCCGCCGGGTATTGCCGAAGCATATCCGGTCGTCGAGTTAGAATCAGCCTGTGATGTTCCACCGCCGCCGCCGATCGCACTAAACTGACCGCGTGCCCTGTTGAACCCGCCACCTCCAATATCGCTCGCGTCTGCAAGGGCATAGTTTTCGTACCCACCAGACACCGTTGACCAGAAACTGCTGGCGAAGTTCCGGCGCCCGCCGCCAATCACGCTGGCTTCTCCGAATGTGCTGTTCGAATCTGCCGATTGAAACCCGCCACCCCCGCCAATAACTGAATAGTCCCCGCGAGCGATGTTGCCGTATCCGCCAGCAACCGTCGAGGCAAAATTGTTTGCCCGGTTTCGACTACCGCCGCTGACCGTGGCACGATCACCTAACGCGCGATTTTCCGATCCACCTGCTACCGTTGAGCTTTCGCCATCCGCATGCAGGAACACGCCACTGCCAACCGTCGAATATGGCGCCGACGCTTCATTACGGTCGCCGCCCCCAACGAATGAGTATGCGCCGCTCGCTGCGTTGCTATAGCCACCAACTGCGACAGAACGATGTGCACTTGCTTCATTCCACGACCCGCCTCCTACAACTCCTTCTTCGCCGTGAGCAGTGTTATTGTAGCCGCCGCTGATGACGGCACCGTTTCCGTTTGCAACGTTCGTCGCTCCACCTGAAATCGTTGCTCCAACCTCATTTGCAATGTTGCCATAACCACCGCTAACGGTTGAACTGCCGCCGTTCGCTTCGTTCAGAGTTCCGCCACCGACGGACGCGCCTTGAGCCGTAGCATTATTGAAGAACCCCCCCGCGACTGTTGCGAAGTCGGCCATCGCCTCGTTACTTCTACCTCCGCCGATCGCGCTTGCCTGACCCATGGCAACATTGGAGTCCGCTTCCGTTGTTCCGCCGCCGCCTGCGATCACCGCAAAATCGCCGCGCGCGTGATTCAACACTCCGCCGCCGACATGCGACCACTCGCCGGTCGCGCTATTAAATGAGCCGCCTGTCACGCTGGATTCACTCCCACTCGCTGTGTTTTGTGATCCGGCCACAAACGCAAACTCGCCGGGGTAAGTGTTCTCATCGCCGACACTGACTGAGCCAAAAATAGCTCCGCCGCTCGCCCCATCCACCGTTCCCACGCGATATGCATGTGCAACGCTCAAGAATTGTTCGCGCGGACTGAGTTCGGTATCGCTGCCGACGGTTACTCCCAACCAAACCGGATCATTGAAGAAATCTTCCAAAACCGTAAAAGAGCCGAGCTTCACGCTGAAAATCCCATCAACGACGCTCACCGCCGGATGTGTTTCCATCCATAGTGCGGTGCCGCCAGATGCCTGAGTGTAAACTGTGAACGTCATCGCCACAGTCGTGTCAAGCGCTGACCCTCCCGGATTTGCGAGATGGCCCTGGTAGTTAATCTGATTTGGAATTGCCAAGGCTGCGCTTGCCATTGCAAGCAGGAGTGTGAAGACAAAGGCCTTCATGAAGACTCGCTTTCCGTGGGGGTTGTGTGCTGCCAGTCGTATCTACTTCTTCTTGTTCTGTATTAAGGCGCGCAACTCTGCTACCTCGGCCTCAAGAGCCGCGTTGCGTCGCGCCAATTCCTGAATCGCCGCGAGGGCAATGCCGTCGGGATCAACCGTCGAAATCGTCGTATTGTTGTCACCCAGTCCAAACGCCGCGCTGAAGTCCTGCGCCGTTGGACCAATGTGCTGAATGCTCGCATCCTGTGATTTGTAACTCCAGCGATAGAGCGGGAGGGAGGAGACCTTCTCCAAAATTGAACGCGAATCCACCGACCCGCAGATATTCTTCTGAGTCGCGTCGCACAAGTTCGCCCATGCTCCGCCGCCTGCGGGAAGCGAGACACCTACGTTACTCCCCGATATTGTTGAATAGAATCGCACTCCACCGGGCGAGCGAGCGGTGAACGAATTGTCTGCAAATGAATTCGTCCCCGCGCCTGAGCTCCACACGAACGCTCCATGGTGAAACACGTGGGCAGTGAATCCTGCCGCAAATGCATAGTCGGCTACGATTTGATTGCGTGTTCCACCGGGGACAACGGAGTAGTCTCCGCTGACGAAGTTGCCGTCTGTTGTCAACTCTCCGCCACCGCCGCTGATCACGCTGTATTGCCCGGCGACTGTGTTGTTTTTTCCACCTTCCACCACCGCGCAAGTGTCGCTGGCCGAGTTATAATAACCGCCTCCAACCATTGCGCCCAATGCGCCCGCTGTGTTGCCGAAACCGCCCACTACGGCTGAACTGGTCCCTTCGGCAGTATTATCTCTGCCGCCGCCGACTGTTGAATAGGCCAGCAGCGCGGAGTTGCCATACCCTCCGGATACCGTTGCCGCGAGATGGTTCGCCAGATTGCTCACGCCGCCGCCGACGCTCGAATACTGAACGTTTGCCGTGTTTGTTAGTCCTCCACCAATCGTACTGTACGCATCGTGTGCGGCATTGGATCTCCCGCCGCTCACAACAGAAGCATAACCGTCCGCGACATTCTTTGTACCGCCGCCAATAGTCGAATAGGAATCTGCCGTGTAATTCGAGTCCGCTTCGCTTTCCCCACCACCGCCCGCAATGGTGTTGTGAATTCCGCGCGCGCGATTGTAGCTGCCGCCGCCAACAAACGAACCCTTGCCACCTGCAGTATTCCAAAGTCCGGCACACACTCCGGAGTAGATTGACTCCGCTGTGTTGTTGAACCCTCCCGTTATCGCCGATTGCTTGCCCCGTGCGCTATTAGACGCCCCACCACCGACCACAGAGTACATTGAGTCGGCGAAGTTGCCGGCTCCGCCGCCTACAGTGGCGCCGTAGAGATTTGCCAGATTTGTGTAGCCGCCGCCGACCGTAGTGTAGGTCGAGTCAGCCTCGTTCAGCCTGCCGCCTCCGATCGTGCTGTAAATGCCGCGCGCTTCGTTCAAAGTTCCACCGCTCACCACGGAGATAAAACCCTTGGCGATGTTCGCGCGTCCGCCGCCGATCGTCGAAGCCGTATTCGTCGCGTAATTGGAATCCGTGACCGCCGGGCCGCCTCCGCCGCCAATCGTGCAATAGTCCCCGCGCGCGCGATTGAAGTAACCTCCGCCAATCGTCGCGCCGACTCCGCTCGCTCTGTTGATATAGCCGCCCCCAATTGCCGAATAGTTGGCCGAAGCGTCATTGGAGTATCCACCGAGAATCGAGGCCCACGAACCGTTGACGAAGTTCCCGCTCCCGCCGCCGACAACTCCGCTTGTGCCATACACCTCGTTCAGATTCCCGCCGGCGATCACAGCGTTGGCGGCGTCCAGGTTGTTCTCAGTCCCGCCGCCAATCGTGCTGCTTCCGCCGGTCACGGAGTTCTGCGTGCCTCCCGTGACAGATCCGTTGATTCCGGACACGGTATTACCCGATCCTGACACAAACGCGTTGGGTTGAAAGGCTCCATTTCCACTTCCGACAAGCAACGAATTTGCCCCATTCATCTGGTGAGACGGTCCAATCGCCCCCTTGCCCGTAATCAACACGTCACCTGAAATCGTCCCCCCGCTCGCGCCATCCACGGTGCCTACTCTGTATGCATGAACCACTGTCGCAATCTGCTCACGTGGAGTCATTTCGCTGTCAGTACCAATCGAAATCCCAATCCAGCGCGGACTGTCAAACAAATCCCCAAGCGCCGTGACCGACCCAAGCGTCACGTGAAACAACCCGCTGGTGACTTGGACCGCCGGATGAGTTTCCGTCCAGAGCACCGTGCCGTTCGCCGCCGAGTCGTAAAGACGAAATGTCATGGACAATGTTGAGTCAATAGCCGTCCCGCTTGGCCCGGTCAGCGAGCCCTGGTAGTTCACCAGTTGCGGAATAGCAAATGCCTGCGGTGCAAGCAACATGATTGCCAGCAGTATGCGTGTCATTTCTTCTTCCCTTATCGTTATGAATATAGTCTTGCATGAAGCCCATTCCCGACGAAACTACTTGAGCCGCATCATAAGTTCAGCGACCTTTGCCTCGAGTTCCGCATTGCGCTTTGCCAATTCCTGTATTGCCGCCAGCGCGACGCCGCTGGGATCTATGCTCGCAATCTTCTTGTCGTCGATACCATATCCAAAAGCAGCGTAAAAGTCCTGCGCCATCGGACCAATGTGGTTTGAGGCAGGATCTTCCTTCTTGAAGCGCCACTCCTTGATAGGAAGCGCCGTAAGTTTTTCGAGAATCGTGCGCGTATCCGCCATGCGAATGTTGGTCTTCAAAGTCGAGTCACTGCCATTCACCCAGAAGCCTCCGCCGGGAAGCAGCTCGACACCCGTGGTCATTTCATCAGTGGAGAAGAACATTGCACCGCCCGCGCTGCGGACCAAGAACTGGTTGTTGCGCCATGGTTCAAGATCGGCGTCCGTCGCATCCGCCCACAGGAAACAGCCGTCGTAGGCGATATGCGCTCTGCGGCCCGCCGCAAAAGAGTAATCGCCTTCGACATGGTTGCGCGTTCCGCCGGGTACGACCGAGTAGTTTCCGCTGACATAGTTGCTGTCCTGCGGCCAGTAACCGCCACCTCCGCCGATGACGCTGTACTCGCCTGTAATTGAATTGTACTTGCCGCCGCCAATGCTTGAGGCCTCAATGCCTCCTGCAATGCTGTTGCTGTCACCGCCCGCGATCGCACAAGTCCTGGTGAAAGAACCTTCGATTGTGTTGTCCTTACCTCCGCCGATTACCCCCCACCCGCCACTGATGTAGTTACGTTCACCTGAACCGATGAACGACTGTCCACCATCAACCACGTTGCTCCTGCCGCCGCATATTGTCGCCCAATCCGTAAGCGCCTGATTGCCCCATGTAGCCTCGAATCCTCCACCTCCGGCAACTACGCTCAAGCGTCCTTGCGCAGTATTGTGTCGCCCCCCGGCCACCACCGCGCAGCAGTCCGACGCAACATTGTTGTAGCCGCCTCCCACCGTGGCTTGCCCTCCTGTCGCAACATTGTCGTTGCCTCCGCCGACCGTTGCGTAGAGAGTTGAGGCCGTGTTGTTGAATCCACCGGCAATCGTGGCCGCGTAGCCGCTTGCATCCTGACTATACCCTCCGCCAACCGTCGCGTACTGATCTGAGGCCGTATTGTCGAATCCACCGGCAATCGTCGCCGCGTAACCGCTTGCATCCTGACTATACCCTCCGCCAACCGTCGCGTGGCTCCGTGATGCCCGGTTGTCGAAGCCGCCGGAAATCGTGGACGAATAGCCAAGCGCTTCGTGGCTATATCCTCCGCCGATTGTGGAGTACACGGAGTCGGCATAGCTTCCACTTCCACCGCTCACGGTTGAGTATTGGTTGTATGCGGTGTTGTTGGTTCCACCGCCGACCGTGCTGCCAATTCCGTAGGCGTTATTGCCGCCGCCGCCCCCGACCGTGGTGTTGCTGCTGGTCGCTATGTTGCTTTGACCACCACTCACCGTTGCGTAGCCCGAAAGCGCCGAGTTACCGCTGCCGCCCGCAACCGTTGATGCGTACCCGTTGGATTGATGCCCGATGCCGCCGCCAACTGAAGAGTAAGTCATCAGTGCGTCGTTGTTGTATCCTCCTGAAATCGTCGAAGCATATCCGCGTGCTTCATGGTTGTATCCTCCACCTATCGTCGAATAAGCGGAATCTGCGACGTGATACCGTCCACCGCTGATCGTGGAGAAGCCGTCCAATGCGAAGTTCAAGCTGCCGCCGGAAACCGTTGTGGCCTCGCCCGATGCCTGATTGCTCCATCCCCCGCCAATCGCTGCAAAGGGAGCCTGGCACGTATTGCCACTTCCTCCGCCTATGGCAGAGCCGGAGCCTGCCGCCTGATTCGCGATGCCGCCTCCGATCGCAGAATTGGCGCCGCTCGCATTGTTATTATCTCCACCCGACACGGTGGCAGAAATTTCATTGGTCTCGTTGTTGCGTCCGCCTCCGATGGTGCCGTATTCAACAGCCACTCCGTTGTTCTGACCTCCGCCGACCACTCCCCAATTTCCGCCGCCCATGTTGTCGGTTCCGCCGCCTACAAACACGAAATCTTCATTCGCGCTATTGTTCTGGCCGAAAACGTTTGAGTACGCGCCGGAGTTGAAGTTGCCAATTCCTGCGTTCACCTTGCCTTGTATATTCACATTTCCCCCAATCGTCCCCCCGCTCGCGCCATCCACCGTTCCCACACGATAGGCATAGCCCACGGATACAATCTGCTCGCGCGGTGCCATCTCGCTGTCCGTTCCCACGCGTACACCAAGCCATGCCGCCGCCGCCGCCAATACGCTTTCAGGCACCGGCGTGACTGACCCCAACAACACATGAAACAAACCGTCCGCGGCAGTCACCGCGGGTTGAGTCTCGGACCAGAGCAGTGTTCCCGAGTTGGGCGAGTCATATATCGAAAAGGTCATCGCAACCGTCGTATCCAGCGGCGCTCCCGCTGTGCCGGTCAATTCGCCCTGATAGTTCAACAAATGTGGAATTGCCATTGCCTGAGCGGCAAAAAGCAACAGTGCAACATATAGTCTTCCCATGATCTCTTGCCCTTTTAGTTATAAATTAAGTCTTGGATATCGCGAAGTCAGCACTTCGTTCGCTACTTTACATGCTCCTTCAGTTTCGCTATCTCCGCGCGCAATTCCGCGTTTTGTTTCGCCAATTCCTGCACCGCCGCAAACAGCACTCCGTCGGCGTCCACGGTGCAGATGCCCTTGTCCGTGCCTCCGTAGCCGAACGTCGCATAGAAATCCTGCGCCATCGGACCGATGTGCTCCGACCCCGGCGCTTCCGCCTTGTATCGCCACACCTTCACTGGCATCGCAGTTAGCTTCTCTAGAATCTCGCCCGTGTCCACGGCATGCACGGCTTCCTTCACCGTCGAGTCACTCGTGGTGATCCACGATCCGACCCCGTGCAGCAACTGTACGCCCGTCGTCATCATTGAATCCGAATAGAAAACGATTCCGCCGTCCGCGCGGCACATCATCTGATTGTCCTGCCAAGACACCAGCGCCTCGGTCGTCGCATCGGCCCACACGAAACTTCCGCGATGCAGTGCACGCGCGCGATGACCAGCCGCAAGACTGTAGTCGCCGTTTGCCGTACAGCGATAGCCTCCCAAAACCATGGCATAGTCTCCCTGAATCTCATGACGGCTGCCGCCGAGAATCGAGGAGTAGTCACCTGTCACCGAATTGCTGTCGCTCCATATGCTCCCGCCGCCGCCCGCGATCACGCTGTATAAACCGCGCGCCATGTTGCGCATACCGCCGCCCACAAATGCGCCGCGCTCCGCGTGATTCGTCAGCCCGCCGCCAATCACTGCAAACGTGCCCGCCGCTCTGTTCCACCGACCGCCGCCGAGAAAAGAGTTATCGCCGCCCGCCCAGTTCTCTTCGCCGCCAACGACAATGCTGAGATCGCCTTCCGCCGAGTTGCCGCTGTCCGCCGTAAGCGGGCCGCCTCCGCCGACAAAACTGTATCTGCCGGTTGCTTCGTTCAGGCGTCCGCCGCCTATGACACAGAATTCATTGGTCGCGTGATTGTTCGCTCCGCCGCAGACCACCGTTCCATGACGCAGCGCCGTATTCGAGGATCCTCCGCACACCGTGGACGCCTCGCCGTTCGCATCGTTGCCCAGTCCACCGCCAACTGTTGCGATCAATGAATCCGCCGTGTTGCCATACCCGCCCGCAATTGTTGAGGCAAACAGCGATGCGGCATTGTCGCGCCCACCGCCAACGGTCGTGTATTCCGAGTTCGCGTCGTTGCTGTACCCTCCCGCAATCGTAGAAGCATAGCCGCGCGACACGTTAAGATAGCCGCCGCCCACAGATGCGTAGTTTGAATCTGACGCACAGTTGTAGCCGCCGGAAACGGTCGAAGCATAGGACGATGCGTCGTTGCTAAAGCCGCCGCCCACCGTGGCATAACTCGAATCTGCGGAATTCTCGCGACCGCCGCCAACAGAACCGTAACCGCCATGGGAACGATTCGCGAATCCGCCGCTCACTTGTGCGCAGTATCCGTTGGCAACATTGCGCTGTCCTCCGCCGATCGCCGATCCCGTATTCGACGTATGATTCGAGTCTGCGCTGCTTCCGCCACCGCCTCCGGCAATCACCGAATATTCCCCGCGTGCGCCGTTGTTTCTTCCTCCTCCGACCGTCGAGTATGCCGCAGACGTTGTGTTGGACACTCCGCCGGATACGGTCGCACCAAGATTGTTGACACGGTTGTTCTGTCCGCCGCCCACCGTGCCGTATTCGACATTCACTTGATTGCTCTCGCCGCCGCCGATCACGCCCCACGATCCACCGCAGCTATTGCCGCTGCCGCCGCCGATAAACGTGTAGTCCTCATTGGCATTGTTGTTTTGTCCGAAAATGCTGGAATAAGCGCCCGTGTTCGTGTTCCCGCTACCGGCATTCACTTTGTCCTGAATTGTGACGGCACTCATAATCGCTCCTCCGCTTGCTCCATCCACGGTTCCCACTCGATACGCGTGAGCCACTGTGGTGACCTGCTTGCGCGGACTCATTTCGCTGTCTGCGCCAATCGAGACTCCCAACCAGCGCGGTACGTTAAACACATCTCCGAGCGGTGTCACAGACCCGAGCATCACCTGAAAGAGCCCGTCCGTCACTTGAATCACCGGGTGCGTTTCGGTCCACACCGCAGTTCCCCCTGAAGCCGCGTCATAAAGTCGAAATGTGACGGACAAAGTGGAGTCAATAGCAGATCCATCCGTTGAAGTCAGTGAACCTTGATAGTTCACCAGTTGCGGCACGGCGAATACTACGCTCGCCATAAGCAGCAAAACGAGCAAAATCGTCTTCATAATCGTTCTCTATTGTTTTTAATATGGAAGTGAATCTTGTAAGTACCGAGTATATGCATCATACAATTTAACATGCGTTAGCGCGCTTCACAACACAATTCATCAATGATTAACATTTTGGGGCTATGTCTTTCTTGACGTAAAGCTATGTGTTTTTGATAGTAAAAACAAAAAGCGGGTCTGACTCATTGTGTCAGACCCGCCTAAATAGGTTTGAGAGGAGTGTGGCTATCGCGCCAGCAAGGACCTTCCGTCGCGCGGAACAAGAAACACCAGTCCAAGTGACTCGGCCAATGTCGGCACCAAATCCTCCGGCGCACAGAGATTTTCAGAGCGTCCGTGACCGAATTGCGTTCCCATCAAGAACAGCGGAACATGCAAATCATACTCGTTGCATGATCCGTGATTGGCCGTTGTCACATCACTCTGCCAATAGGGAAGCGGCTGAATATAGGCGTCGCCGGATCGCCCGGGATAGTAGTTGTTCAACACGTGCGACCGTAAGGTCGAATCCGAAATCGCTGTCACATCATTCAGGCTCATGGTCAGAACAACATCTTTGATTCCCGGTTGCCCGCGCAGCCAGTTCACCGCCTGAGTCGCGGTTTCGCGCAAATCGAGATGTGCGTGTGAGATCTCATCGCGGTCAAAACTCACGTCAGGAATTCCCAACTCCACCACAAACTCGCCCGACGCATGCGCCTCCATATCCCCGCCGGCGGAAAGCGCAGTATTCACGTCAGCCTTCATTTGCTTGAAAGAGAATCTCCCGCCGATCCCTTCGGGAATCTTCGGTGACTCAAACGGCGGGCAAACTCCGTGATCCGAAGTCAGCGCAAAAATGTAGTTTCCGTTCCCAACTGTGTGGTCGAGCAGCGTCAACAAATCTGCAATCAATTTGTCCGTGCGCAACGTCATATCCAATATCTCTTGACTCAGCGGCCCGTAAGTGTGCCCGCATGCGTCGTTGCTGGAAAAGCTAATCCACAACAAGTCAGGAATAGTATCTCGTCCTATCGCCTCGTGGGCAATGCAAGTCCTCGCCAGACCGAACAGCCACTCATTGCCGAAGGGAGTCCCCCAAACCGCAGAGCTGAGCTTCTTGGAATCTGTCGAGTCAAAAGACGGCAAAGTCTTGGGCAGCACGTTGCTCAGCCCCGCATTGGTGCCGCGCTCCCACGGCACGTCGTCTATATCCGCGCGCGCATACGCTTCATCAGTCGCGAGCCTGTCCCACGTCTGCCCACCAAATCTGCTCAAGGTTGTGTTGTACTCCACGCACCACGGCGGAAGCGCGTTGCCGTAATATGTGCTGGTCTCAAACCTCAATTCACGACCTGCCCAAAGCGCGCCGTCGGGTGACTTGCCGCCCATCGCAATGGCCGCGCGATCTTTCAGCGACAAGCTCCAAATCTTGGCTTCCTTGCCGAATCGCTTTCGCCAGGCATCCGACAGCCCGTCCACCATCAGATTCTTCGGACAGCTTGAACTGCGGCTGCTGTCCGTCACACCTTCATCACTCACGCCATAAGTGTTTTCGCAGGCCACGCAGTACTGCTCGTCGCCTTCGCGAGTCCGCCAACCGTTTCCGACTATTCCATGTGCCTTCGGATCACAGCCCGTCGCAATCGTCGCATGACCCGGCCCGGTTTCCAGCACGCCGTGGCGATATCTGCACTCGGTGAAGAAAATCCCCTCCCGATCCAGCCGCTTGAAGCCATCTTCAGCAAACAGATCCATGTTGTCGGTGATCAAGCTGATCGGCAATTGATCAATCACCACTATTACAGTCAAAGGAGGAGCCGTTTGCGCCTGTGCACCCGCAATCGCCAGCATTACGACTGTTAGGAATAGACTAAAAACCTTCATGATTCAACACTTATGTTTCGCGCTTCTTTCTTAACTACCAGAGAATAGCAACTTCTCCAATGTGAGTCAAGCGCAAAAGAAAAGGCCGGGGAAACCCCGGCCTTTTTCAGTCAACTGACAAAGCTTACTTCAGCAGCAGCAACTTCTGAATCTGCGTGCCCAGCGTGGATTCCAGACGAGCGAAATAGACACCCGTCGCGGCGCGCGAAGCGTCCCACGTCGCATGATAACGGCCCGCATCAAATCGCCCGTTCACCAGCACCGCCACCTGACGGCCCGTGATGTCGTAAATCCGCAAAGTCAAATCTGCGGACTGCGGCAAAGCAAAGTCGAGCGTGGTCGAAGGATTGAACGGATTCGGATAGGCCGGAGAAAGCACGAACTCCGTCGGCAAGCCCGCCGCATCGTCGGCGTCCAATCTCTCAACGATCAAGGTGTCCGTCGGCAAGCTCTCGCCGCCGTCATACAACGCCGTCACCCAGTATAGATGGAAGCCATCCGTGAAAATGCGCGTGCGGTATTCAAGCGCATCCGTCGTGTCAATCGAAAGCAGGTCGTAGTAGATCACGTACCCCTGCAAGTCGTCCAATCCACCGGTGCTCGTCGGTGCATCCCAATTCATGAACAGCGAGTCTCCCGCCTGCGAGTAGTTCAAGTTCTGCGGAGAGTCGAGACGATAGATTTCCGCGTTCAGCGTGGACTGCTCATTCGTAACCACCGTGCCGGGAAGAGCAAGCTGCTCGTATCCCGGAATTCCTATCCGCAGCGTGCGCGGACCCGCGAACACATCCACGAACTGATACATGCCGTTCGCCGCCACATCAGCGGTCACATTGCCCAGACGCACGCCGTTCGGAACCGCCTGAGTCAGCGCGGGATGAGCCGTAATCGTTCCGGCCAATCCGCCTCGCGTGCGAACCGACGTGCGGGTCGTAAACAGTACCGCCACGCCTTCCTGAAGTTGGAACGCACTCGGAGCATGCACGGAGTTGTAATGCAGTTGCACTCCCATCAGCTCGTTCGGACTCTCGATGCCCACCGTCGCGAAATCCAGCATCTCAACCTTCTGATACGCGAACTTGATCTCGCAGTCGCCGCTCGGCGTCGGCCACACTTCCTGATCAAAAATCTGAATCTGTCCGGTGAACTTATCACTCGGAGACAGCGCAAACGCGAAGTCGCGATACTCGATGACGAAAATTCCATTCGCGGCGTCATACTTCGTCAACACCCTCGACGGAGTCTGCCCCGCCACGCGTGTAAGATCGTCCCAGTAGATCGCCAGCATGCCCGACGGCCCAGCTGGATTCGGAATCGGCGTGTTGTTCGCCCGGCGATCCGGCTCTTCTCCGCCCGGTGCTACCCAGCCGTTTTCATTGATCGTCACCGAGTCATAGCTGGATCCGTAGAAGCAGAACGAAAACGGCATCTCGATGAAAGCTGAAACATTCTCGATGTCCAGCATCGTAACTTCCGTCGCGTTCGACATGTCCATCCACTCATAGTCCGAGGTGACTCCAAAATCGTACCGTTCGTATCCTCGATAGCCGTACGCATCCGGTCCCGTCGGCTCCGAGTGCGGCGAGGAAAGTTGAATATCCGCGACGACCGTCTGTCCGGTCACCAACGCAAAACTCGTATCCAGCGTGATGTCCTGGAATGTGATCTCGAAGTCATAGGTGTTGTCCCCCGGCAGCGTATAGCTGAACGTGCCGTCCGAACCGGTTTCCAGCGGACCCACCGGAATATCCTGCGGAGTCACTACTGCGCCTTCCACCGGAATATCTCCCGCGAGGTAGATTGTGCCATTCAGGTTCCCAGCGGCCACAGGCGCGAGAGGAATATTCAGAGTCAGCGTGTCACCTTCGGCAATCGTCACGTTCGTCGTGAACTCACCGTAGCCGAACGCTGTTGCCGTGATCGTCATCTGCGAATCCGCGGGCATCGAAACTGCGTACATACCCTGCGCATTGGTCGTGCGGGCATAACCGTCACCCGCCTGCACACGTGCCCCGGAAATCGGTTGACTGTTTTCTGCGTTCGTAACCTGGCCAACCAGCCAGCCGCGATTCGCGGAAATCAGCAGCACAGCTTCATATGCGTCCACAAAGCCGTGACCCGTGTTGTTGTCGTCTCCAGCCGGAGTATAGTCAATCGCCGTGGCCATCAGCGCGCTCTTGATTTCGCGCACATCCGCGTTCGGATTCGCTTCACGCATCAGAGCCACAATTCCCGCCACGTGCGGCCCGGCCATCGAAGTGCCGGAGAAGTTCCCGTCGTAGCCGCCCGGTACGGACGAATAAACATTCACGCCCGGCGCGACCACTTCGGGCTTGATTGATGTGCCATCGCAATCGCTCGGACCGCGGCTTGAAAATCCGGCAATCGGATACGGGGCATTCGGAAAACTGCCTGCATCCACCGCACCAATTGAGAAAAACGTCACCGAGTCAATCGCCACATTCGCCGGACTGCGATGAGACGAGCCTTGAGGACCTTCGTTGCCCGCCGAAAACGTCACCACCGTGCCCGCAGTTTCACACGCAATGATGGATTCGTTCCAGAACTGATAGCAGTCCGGATAGCCCAACCCGCTGAAGACGCCCCACGAGTTCTGAATCACACTCGGCACGTCTTCAATCGTGTTCGGATTTCCGTCCGGATCCGCAAACCATTCGTAGCCCTGCAGAACGTCGCTGTCAAAATCTCCGCCGAATCCGCCGATCGCGTTCATCGCAATCCACTCCGCGCCCGGCGCAACACCGATCGTGTCAAACTGTGATCCCGGACCACCCGTGCCGCAAATTGTGCCCATCACGTGCGTGCCGTGACTGCCGCTTGCCGTCGGAAAGTTCGTTCCGCCGCCCAGCACATCCAGCCAGCACTCTTCGTGCGGTGCATGCGTGCCGCGCCACCGTGTGCCCAGCGCCTCATGGTTGCCGTCCACGCCAGTGTCCATATTCGCAACCAATACGCCCTGACCCGTGTAGCCCAATTCATACCACACGTCCGGCGCGCGAACTGCGTTCACACCCGGCGTGCGGTCATCCAACGGCTGACGCGGCTCGCGATCCTCACGGATCACGGGCTCAATCAGTTCTAATACCGGAATCGCTTCCGTCCACTGAATCAAATCGTGCTTCACCAAATTCTCAAGGACGGATTTCCGGCCCTTCACGACCACGCAGTTCGTGATCCAATGCGGCGTGTAACCGTCAATTTCTCCGGCGGTGAGCAGCGCACCAAGTTCCGCCAACAGCGGCGGCTGAGTCTCGTTGGCCACACGCTGAAGCTCTTCCACCACGATCCGGTGGCGCTCCTGACGCGTCACGCGCATCTCCCGCAGCGTGATGTCCATTTCCCGCAAATCAACACGTTCCCAAAGATGAAAAATCGCGTTGACCGATTCATCCGGAGCAGCCTTGCTCCAGCGCTCCGCGAGATCCGGGGCAATTTCGCCCGCTCGCAGAGTCTGTGCGCCTAACAGGCACAGCAATGCCGGCAGGATCAACAGCGTACGTTTCATGATTCAACTCCTATTCGGTTGTCCGTCAAAGCAATCAGCCCAAATACTATTTGTAGAACTTGGATATGTCTTCTTTCAAAATCGCGCGCGCTTCCGCATCCCAATAATTGCGCGCTTCGTACGAGGATTCAATCGGGTTAAACACCCACGTCGGCACCATGTCGTCGAGACTGGCCAGCAGTTTGTCCCGCGTCGACTCTCCCGTCAGATACGCCGCAATCGCCTGCACAATCGCATCATCCGGATAGGCGGCCAGTGCGTCGCGAATCACCATGTCCCGCACGCCGAGGCCGCTCAAGCCGTTCAGCCATTGCCGGTGAATCTCCACGCGGCCATTGCCCGGCGTCAGAAGCTCCGCTTCGTCAATCTGCGCCCGCGCTTCCTCCAGCCGTCCCGTCAGCAGCAGCATCCGCGCATATTCCAATCGCAGACCCACCACGCCGTTGCGCCGCTTCAAAGCCACTTGATACATCGAATCCGCCTGCTGAACTTTGCCCAGCCCGAACAGCGCACCGGCATAGCCCCGCAGCGCTGTGTCATCCGTGCCCCGCTCCGCCAGCACAACACGATAATTTACGACAGCTTCACCATAATTTCCAGTCGCCGCCGTCATCGCCGCCAATTCCCGCGTCAATCGCGTGCGCTCGCTTCCCGAAGTCTTAGATAATCCGTGGCTAAGCGTCTTCCGCGCCGCACCAAAATCCCCGTCCGCAAAAAGCTGAGTCTGCGCCATTCGCACATGAGACTCCGCCTTCTCGGGGTATCTGTCCAGAAGCTTCCGCGCATAGTCCAGCGACACGTCGTCCGAATCACTGTAGGACGCGATCTTCGAAATCTCCCGCAGCACCACTTCCGCGTCCGGCTCGCGCTGTTCCGCTTGCCGCGCAAAGCCCATCGCGGTCGCGAGTTTTCCCTGCTCCACATCATTCTCCGCCGCGTTCACAAACCCGACGGCATAGCAGGACTCAACATTAGACCCACTCATGTAGGCTTCAAGCAAGCTCACGAGCTGCGGGTCAAGCTTGAACAGCCGCTCTTTCGTAATCTCGCGCGTATCATAGTCATTTCGTCGCGGCGAGAAGTACGAATTCATCCCCTCCGCGAAATACTCCCACACGCTCGACCCCTGATAACGGCTCACGAAGATTTCTGCTCCCGAAGCATCTTGTGCGCTCGCCTCGCGATAGAGACTGTCAATCCGCTCCTGATCCACCGGCGGAAAAACGCCGTGCACCTGATGCGTCAGCTCGTGCAGCACCGTGTTGTACTTGTTGTAAATCGAGCGCTCAACATCCTCGATACCCGTCACCGTCGTATAGCCGCCGCAGCCGCGCACGTCGTCCCACAGCCGCGAATCATAGGTGATTCGCTGATCGGCAATCGTCTCCAGTCCCGGACATTCCGAGAGCTTCTCATGCAGCGGCTTGATGTAATGATGACTTCCCGTCGCCACCAGCACCGGAATATACGCCTTCCACGGTTCTACCGAGAGCGCCACCTGTTTCCGGTGCCGTTCTGACAGTGACTCCCAGTTCAAAACATACTGCTCAATCTGCGGGATCACCGGCAGCGGACGGGCGTCAAACGCGGCCTGATCCGCCGCACGATAGACATTCTCGCGCAGACGAAATTGCTCCAAACATTTCGCGATTCCGTTGTGCGCGCGGCCATAGTCCGGCACATACTTCAGCGCCTCGGCAAAATGATGCAAGGCCGACTCAAACTCGCCGCGCATCCATTCGTCCGAACCGTCCACCACAAACTCCCGCGCACAAATCGCATCACCATTGCACTTCAGATGCTCACTGGTCGCCTCGAGCTCCCGGTAGTTCCGCCCCACATAGCCATTGCCCAAATAGTAGTGGGCCATCTCGCTGCGCGGATTGCATTCCGTGCAAGTTTCGAACATACTAATGGCGTCGCTGATCTCTCCGAGCCTGATCTTGCATAGCCCTGCTTGAAACAAAACTTCGTCGGAAATCTCTTCCAATGTACACGCCGAGCGCAGAAGCTCCAGAGCATCTTCATACTTCTGCTGCTTCTGCAAAACCTCTGAAAGTCCGATCTTCGACAGACGCAGAGCAATCGGGCTCTCGTATTTCAACCCTGCGCGAAACAAACTATCCGCGCGCTCAAAATTTAAAAGCGCGTAGGCAAGCCTGCCTTCCGCGATTTCCGGATAAGCACTGTGCGGCGCCCATCGCTCAAGCTCCGGCAAATCCTCCGTCAACACATACCAGTCCAGCAAGGGCTCGAAGGACTGAGGGCTCGATGCAGTCGCCGTCAACTCGGGAAGCAATGCGCGAAAGGCCGCAAAATCGTAGTCCAGCAGCGCGGCCTGCGGAGAGCTTTGACGTGCCGTCTGCATCGCTGCGCGGCAAAGCGCCGCCGCGTCCTCCGGCAACGGCTCCGCCGCAAATACCAACACAGGCAGCATGCATATTGCCGCGATAAGCCTACGCCACATTCCGATCCTCCTTGATTCTGCCGTCTTCCACCGTGACAATTCGCTTGGCTATTCCCATCACCTTGGGGTCGTGCGTCGAAAAAACAAACGTCGTGCCGTGCGAACGATTCATCTCCAACATGAGCTCCAACACCGCCATGCCCGTGTCGTGATCCAAGTTCGCGGTCGGCTCATCCGCCAACACCAACTGCGGATTCGTGATGAGCGCGCGCGCAACCGCTACGCGCTGCCGTTGTCCGCCCGAAAGTTCGTCCGGACGATGACGCGCAAACTCCGTCAACCCGACTTCCTCAACAAGCTCCGAGACCCGCCGGGCAATCTCCGGTTTCGCAACCTGCTGCAACTCCAGCGGCAGCGCAACATTCTCCAAGACATTCAGCACTGGCAGCAAATTGAATGTCTGAAAAATGAACCCGATGCGGTCACGACGCAGAAGTGTCGTCGCGCGGTCGTCCAATTTGCTCGTCTCAAACTCCCCAAACATCCGCACACTGCCGGACGTCGGCACATCGAGGCAGCCGATCAGATTCAGCAGCGTCGTCTTGCCGCTGCCCGACGGTCCCACGATGCTCAAGAACTCGCTCGTTCCGATTCGCAAATCCACATCCACAAGCGCATGCACGACATGTGTGCCGAGCTGATAGTCCTTGCAAATCTTCTCTACATTAACAATGTCTGACATAGTCTAAAAGTGAATCACGAATCTCATATCCGCCGCCACGTAGGCCGGAAGCACAGGCAACTCGCTGTCGGATGAGCCCGTCGCAAATGAAAATCCCGCCGCAATATCCACATTCGGATAGCCGATGAACGTGATCAGCGGATATCCGTACAGCGTGCCGTCCACCGGCTCAAAAATCAAATTTCCACCGAACGTCCAGAGATCGCGCCAGTTATACACGCCGCTTGCCGCAACGTATACTTGATGCAACTCCTGCGTCGGTTTGGTCAAAAGCAGAAGGTTTGCGTATTCTATCGCGGACGCAGGACGCACCAGCCACTCCGTTACGTCGGCAACTTCACGGAAACGGCTCAAATAATCCGCATACTCCTCACGATTCAATCCCCATCCCGTGTAGTAGATTTCTCCATACACCGAGGAGTTCCCGAACAATTTGCTTGCTCCCAAAACCGCGCGCGGCTTCCAAACGGTTCCGCTTTCAAGCGCGAGATAGTGCCGCAGATTGGAGTTCTCACGAAGCAGCCACGCCGCTTCTCCGTACAGCACCACCGGCCCGCTGTCCCATGAAAACGCTCCGCCGACATTCGTTTCGTCATCAAAGTTGTGCAAGGCCGTTGCATAGAGATCCACCGTGCCCACCAACTTAAACAGCCGCGCTCCCGCCATGCGCGAAGTGTTCACCGCAATCGGCAGCTCATCATATCCGTTGTTCCGGTCGGGCGTGTAGAGCAGTGACGCCGAAAACCACGGAAGCGTCGCGTCCATGCGCGCCAGATATACGCCTTCCAAATAGCGCGAAGGATCCAATGGATCCGCAGAGCGCTGCAAGTTGTCCGTCGGTGTGTAGGTCAATCCCGTCCCCCAACGCGCGCGCTGCTTCCCCATCAGAAATGTCACACGCGGCGACGGGTTCAGATACCCATAGGCCTGATCCAGCACCCAATCAAACTCCTCGGTCGAATCCGGCTGATGCGTGAACCAAAATCGCGGCTCGACGCGATAGCCCGCGCGTCGCTCATGAGATCCTTTCAAGAACACGCGAAGCTCGTGCACATAGCGCTCACGCCACTTCCCCGTGTCGGGCGGGTAAATCCACACGTCGCCGTGTTCGTGTCCCGTGAAGATCGCGTTGCTCTCCAGCCGAAACGTCGTGCGCGGCTGTGCGAACAAGAACGAAGCCGCAAAGAGACTAATTGCCCAGGCGAGTCGGGTCAAACATGGACTCCGGTACATTCTCGCGCTCCGCAAGTTTCCGAATCTCAACTTTCGTAAATGCGCCTTCCTCAAGAAAATCGTACATCGTCATCACCGATGGACGCTCGCGTCCCGCGAGCTGTGCGGTTTCATTGACGACTTCCTGCTTCAGCGCCTTGCCCGTCAATCCAAAATACGTGATCGTATCCGGAATCGCCGACGCGCTGTCCAGTCCGCAGATCATCTTCGCGTACGCCACGCTCCGCGTGCGGGCCGTCAATTCAACAATGTAATGAACTCCGCCATTGCGTTCACTGCGCTCAATCACATGCGCAAGATAGTCGTCCGCGAGCGTCGAGTTCATTACGTCTTCATTCGAAAACACACTTCCCATGAAACTCGCCTTGCGCGTCAGTTTCACGGGCCGCGAAACATCCGGAACATAGAACCACAAGTTGTCGCCGTTCAACAAAATCTGCTTGTCCCGCTCGCGCGGCGGATCGGTCACGGTCATCAGCGACTTGTCCTCGCCGATTCCCACGATGTCATATTCATACACCAGCGGATCGCGTCCCGGACGCTGCGTTTCCATCATCAGAGACATTTCATACGCTCCCGGAAAACGCGCGTCGTCGAGTCGCACAAGCAGGGCCTGCGCCGTCGAATCTTCCGGAGTTTGCGCTTGCGCTGATGCGACGAACAATAACACAAAAGTCAATACTGAGTTCAGCGTTTTCATCTTACTCCTTTTGCCAAGGCCGCCGTTACCGGAACCCGTGACGCTCTGCGCGCCGGCAGAACTGATCCCAACCACGCGCTCGCCAATGACAACCCCGCGCCAATCAGCCAATCCACCGCAAGCGAGCGAGCATAGTAGTGATCGGCCAACGGCATCGAAACCGCTTCAATCGCGTCCTTCGGCAGTGCGATGCCGTACACATTCATGTACCAGGCCGCCAGGGCTCCAATTCCCGATCCAATCACAAAACCCAACAACCCCAACGCAATCCCTTCCGCCAAGAACATCGCGTGAATCTGCTTCGCTTCCATTCCCAACGCGCGCAATGCTCCGATCTCGCCCGTGCGTTCAAACACCGAGACCGTCATCGTGTTCGACACGCCGAACACCGCAAGCGTCACCAAAATGAATCCGATAATACCATAGGACACCAGATCCGCCTTGACCGCAGCGACAATATCCCGCGCCACGTCATACCACGGCTGAACCTCCAAAGGCTCCGTGGTTACGCTGCTCACAGTCGAGGTCATCTCTTCCGTAAGCTTGGGAACAACCCGCAAATTCTCCGCGCGGATCACAATCTCCGTCACTTCATCCTGCATGTCCAGAAGCTCATACACAAACGACAGCGGCGCATAGACCGCTCCGCGATCCGCAATGCCAAATCCGCTGTCGAAAATTCCCACCACGTCCGCATCCACTAAATTGTTCGCCCGATCCTGCGTCTGCGCAAACAGCATCAGGGAACTGCCAATATCCGCATCGAGGAGTTCCGCAAGCCGATCCCCAATCAAAATCCCCTGCACGCTGTCGCTGAGAGTCGCGCCGCGCTTCACGCCGTTCAGCACGACGCCCACGCGCTCTTCCTGACTCGGAATGACGCCGTACAACACCACCGCCGCGCGATTGCGCCCGTTGGAAAGCGTCGCGCTGCACACGATGCGCGGACTCGCCGCAACGACATCAGGCAAAGACTCCACGGCGCGCGTCACCTCGCCCGCGTGCTCAATCGTTATCGTCAGAGGAAGACGCCGCTTCTCTTCCTGGTATCCTTCGGCGTGAATCTGCACGTGGCCCGTACGCAAATCCACCGTCTTCTCAATCGTAATCAAATAGAATCCGCGCAGCACCCCGACCAGCAGGATCAACATCCCGGTGTTTACGCCCAACGCGAGCACATTGAACAGCGTGCGCCGCCGCTGCTTGATGACATTGCGAATGCCGATGCGAACCCAGAGCAGCGTCATCCGAGCTCCCGCAATATCTCAACAGGCTGCTTGCGCGACGCCCAATACGCCGGATAGACCGATGCGAAAATCGAAATCAAGACGCCGAGTAGCCCAATCTTGATCGTCGTTTCCGGAACAAAAGTCAACCAGATCAAACTGTCAACGCCCTCAAGTCCCTGCATCGCTTCTCCGAGATCAATCGGATGGAAGTAATAATAGAATGTGATCGGAACTGAAATAATCAAACCGACCACTGTGCCGATGATTCCCAGAACGAGTCCCTGAAACAGCACCATCCTGATCAACTGAGTCGGAAGCAGTCCCACGGCCCGCAGCGTCCCAAACTCGCGCAGCCGCTCCAGAATGCTGATCAGGAATGTATTGATCATGCCCAGCGATGCCACGATCAGAATGATCAATGTGATCACCCAAATTCCGATTTCGGAAACGTCCAACAATTGAATCAGTGCCGCCTGATCCTCTTTCCACGACGTGACCTGATACTCTTTCCCGAAGCGCTCGCGCGCCGCCACAAGCGCAGCATCCAGCCGACTATGATCCGTCAGCTCAACCGTCACTCCGGTCACGCGCCCGTCGAGCCCCACAAGCTTCTGCAATGTTCCCAATTCGCACAGCACCAGCGTCGCGTCTTCATCTTCATTCAAACTGCGGAACACTCCACGAACCACAGGTTCCACGGCGGACATGCCGCCATAAACATCGTTCGTTAAAAGAATGATCTTGTCGCCCGCACGAACATTCAGCAACTCTGCAGAGCGCGTTCCGAGCATCACCTGATTCGCGCCGTCCAGAAATGCGCCGTCCGTCACCGACCGTTCCAGCCTGCCCCAAATCGCGCGAGCCGCCCCCGGCGTCGTTCCCGCAAGCTGCATCTCCAGAGTACGATCCAGAGAATTCGCCAACGCGCCATACTTGAGCATCGGACGCACGCGCTTCGCATCCGGCAGCGCCGCAAGCGAGTCCGCAAACTCTTTGGTCCATGCCACGTTCGGCTCGAGCGGCAGCAAGTCAATCTTTTCGTCATAGCCCTTTGCGGCAATCCGCAAATCCCCGGACTCGCGAACGGTCTGTTGCTGGATCTTGTCCTTGAATCCGTCCACATAGCTGCCGCCAAATTGCAGCAGAAACACGGAAACCGCCACCACCGCAATCACGGCCAGAGATCGCTTCCGCATCTTGAGCAAATCTCGCAGCGCCATACGCAGCAGCATTTCAGTCGCGCTCCCGGATCAAGTATAACTTCCAGGGCGGTGTCTCATATTCCAGCTCAGCCAAAGCGGAAAGATCAGCATCAAGGTCCGGCGTGTGTCGCTCCGAGTACGTGTCGTCCACCAGAATATGCGTGCAGTGATACTTCGCAAGCAGGCTGTGCCGCTCTTCAAGTGTCACCGGTCCGCTGAAAAAGGTCACCACGTCCTGACGGCGGGCCGCGACGTCGTCTATCATCAGCGGATTGCCTTTTGCCTGCGCAACCAGCCGCGCCCCGGTCACTGCGGGGAATCTCCAACCCACAGTATCCTCCACCATGACCACGTCCTGCGAGTCAAGGTAGGTGCGAAACACTCGAATATCTTCCCACGGCTCCAGAATGTCGCCGTGCGTAGTCTGATAGTGCTCCACCGAAGGCTTCCACATCTGCCAGGTCTTCCGCACGCGGTAATAGGTTCCCAATCCCAGCACAAGCAGCAGCAGCGTGACAATCACTCCAGATTGCACGACGGGCCGCTTCAGAAATCCGCGCTCGAAGACTCCGCTCTCAAGGAAGAACAACCCAAGACAAAGATGCGAGAAGATCGCGCCATAGAAAATGAATCTGCTGCCGATCTGAATGCCCGACGCCCAGCTTCCCATATAAATCAGCACAGAGAGTCCCAGGGCAAGCACGAGCTCGCGATGTCTTCCTCGCAGCGCAAAATAGGCCGCAACCGGAATTCCGAGCAACACCGGACCCAACTTGGGAAGCTGATCGTCGAACAGCCGCACCCGGTACCATTGCTCGGTGGAGCCGTTGAACAGCAGCGCCAGGTAATCAAAGTACGGCCAAAGCGCCGCAGCCCCGAGAGCGATCAACGGCACCACTTGAAGCAGTAGTGCCGTGACCAAGCCTTTCCGCACGACTGCCCACGCAAACGCGGCCACAAACAGAAGCAAGGCTGTCACCGGATGCGTCAGAAAGGCCAGCACCGCCAGCAAAATGTACCAGACCAATCCGCTTCTTGAACCCTTCACCAGGAAGCGATTCAGTTCCGCCAGCCCGTGAAAACAAATGCCGTATGCGAGCATCCCCACATACGGCAACGTCAGAAAAAAGAGTTCAGCCTGATAGGCATTCGCTTCGCCGTAGCCCTGTCCCCAACCTAATAGCATCACGGGTAAGATCCACAGCATCGCACGATGGTCATCCGTGAGCGTGCGCACCACCCGCGCCAGCCCGCTCACAAACAAAAGCAAACTGAGAATCCCCCAGATCCCCACCGTCGTCCACAACGGCAAATCGAACCACCGGTCTGTGAGTCCCGCGATCACCGTATAGGGCACAAAGCGCGGCGACGTCTCGCCCGGCAAATCCAACAGCGGATTGCGCGGATCAAGCGGCGAATCCGAGATTGCCTGAATCGCCGCCGCCGTTTCCCAAATGTCCGTCTGACCGCCCCAGCGCGGCGCAACCATGTACAGCACGCCGAGGAGCAGTACTATCACATATATTACACTGCGCCAGACGGAAATTTTCATTCAGTTCATACGCCGCCCGAACCCGATGGGCGCGCTGAGTCCTTAAACAGCGACGACTTTGATAGTCCCCACTGCGCCAGTTTGTACTTGAACATCACCTTGACTGTCTCCAGACCGTACTTCAAACTGCGACGGAAATTGATTGAAGATGCTTCGTCAAAATAGCGCGTCGGAATCGGCACGTCGCCGATGCGAAACCTGTGATACACCGACTGCGCCAAAAATTCGGAGTCAAACACAAAGTCATCCGAATTCGCGTGATAGTTGATTGTTTCCAATACCTCGCGCGCATAGGCGCGGAATCCCGTGTGCAGGTCCCCCGCGTTCTGACCTAGCATCATGTTCTCAAAAATCGTCAGCGCGCGATTCGAAATGTACTTGTACTTCGGCATGCCGCCTTCGAGCGTTTCCCGCCGCGAGCGAATCCGCGACCCAAGAATCACATCCACCGTGCCTGTCTTGAGAAGACTCACCACAGCGGGAGTAATCCGTCCGTCATACTGGTAGTCCGGATGAATCATCACCACCACGTCCGCGCCCGCGGCCAGCGCCGCGTCGTAACACGTCTTCTGATTGCCGCCGTACCCCTTGTTCGTCTCATGCGGAATCACCGAGATGCCCAGCGAGCGCGCCACCTCAACCGTGCGGTCCTTCGAGCAATCGTCCACCAAAATGAACTCGTGCACCGAACCCGCAGGGATCGAACGCAGCGTCTTCTCGATCGTGAGCTCGGCATTATACGCCGGCATTACACACACGACCTTCTTGATATCGCGTTCCGGACGTTCCCGAAACTCTTCTAAGCGAACAAATCCCATTGCTCTTTCAAGGTTCGTTTGCCGAACTGAGCCCGTGCGCCATGCGCCGTGCTCCGCCGGAGTTCTTATAGATGGATCGCGCGATTTTCCGTCGCGGACAAACAGGCTTCCTTCATCGCTTCCGTAAACGTCGGATGCGCGTGCGACATCCGCGCAATGTCCTCCGCGCTGGCCCGGAACTCCAGAGCCACCACCGCTTCCGCAATCATATCCGCCGCACGCGCACCGAAAATATGCACGCCCAGCACTTCATCATTCTTCTTATCCGCAAGCACTTTCACCACGCCTTCGGACTCATTTGCCGCGCGCGCGCGCCCCAAAGCTTTGTACGGAAAACTCCCGACTTTGTACTCGCGGCCCACTTGCTTCAGCTCTTCTTCCGTGTAGCCCACTCCGGCCACTTCCGGCCACGTGTACACCACCCACGGAATTGCGCGATAGTTGATATGCGGCTTCTGTCCCGCCAGACGCTCCGCGACAAACACACCCTCTTCTTCCGCCTTGTGCGCAAGCATCGCTCCGCCGATCACATCCCCAATCGCAAATATTCCCGGCTGCGCGGTTTCCAAATTCTCATTCACCTTAATGAAGCCGCGCTGATCCGTCGAAATCTTCACATTCTCAAGCCCAAGCTTGTCCGTGTATGGTCGGCGGCCCACCGCCATCAGACAATAGTCGCCCGTGAGCTCAATATCCTCGCCGCTCGGCGTTTCGCAGACCACTTTGGCTTTCTTGCCCTTGCTCTCCACCGATTTCACCTTGTGACCCAGATACAATTCAATCCCGATATTCTTGAGCGACTTGCCCAACTCCTTGCCCATCGTCCCGTCCATCGTCGGAATCGCAGAGTTCAAGTATTCCACGATCCGCACCTTTGTGCCAAGTCTCGCAAACACCGAACCCATCTCGCACCCGATCACTCCCGCGCCGATGATCACAAGCTCCTTCGGCACCGACTTCAAAGCCAGCGCTTCCGTCGAACTGATGATCCGTTCCTTGTCAAGCTTGGCAAACGGCAGGTCCGCAGGCTTCGAGCCCGTCGCAATGATTACGTTCGCCGCTTCAATCTCCGTGTGTTTCCCGTCACCCGCCGCGATGGCGATCTTCCCCGAGCCGAGCAGAGTCGCGTGACCCGTGTGAACGTCAATCTTGTTCTTCTTCATCAAGAACGCGACGCCCTTCACATTGTCTTCGACCACCTTGTCTTTGCGGCCGCGCATCGTGTCCCAGTCCAGCTTCAATGAGCTGACGCCAATGCCATGTACTCCGAAGTGCTTCTCCGCCTGCAAGTACAGCTCGGAGGAATCGAGCAAGGCCTTTGAGGGAATACAGCCCACATTCAAACAGGTGCCGCCCAGCGTCGAATACCGCTCGATGATCGCCACCTTCATTTTCAACTGCGCGGCCCGAATCGCCGCCACATATCCGCCGGGTCCCGACCCGATTACTGCAAGATCGTACTTCATGATAAGAATTGGATGTGGTAACTAAACCTGCAACAGCAGGCGCACCGGATTTTCAAGAGATTCCTTGACACGCACCAGAAAACCCACGGACTCGCGTCCGTCAATGATCCGGTGGTCATAGCTCATCGCCACATACATCATCGGTCGAATCACTACTTGACCGTTCAGGGCGATGGGACGTTCCTCGATCTTATGCATTCCCAAGATCGCGCTCTGCGGAGGATTCAAGATTGGCGTGGACATCAGAGAGCCGAACACTCCGCCGTTCGAGATCGTGTAAGTTCCGCCCGTCATCTCGTCTATCGTCAGCTGATTGTTCCGAGCTCTGCCTGCCAGTCGCTCAATCTCCGCTTCGATCTGCCACAGGCTCAGGCTCTCCGCATTGCGCACCACCGGCACGACCAACCCTTTCGGAGCCTGCACCGCGATGCCCATGTCCACATAGTCGTGATAGACGATCTCGTCCTTCTCGATGAATGCGTTCACCGCGGGGAAATAGCGCAGTGCTTCGGTCACGGCCTTCGTGAAAAACGACATGAACCCCAGCCGCACGCCGTAGGTTTCCTGAAACTTGTCCTTGTATTCCTTGCGCAACTGCATCAGAGCGGACATGTCCACTTCATTGAACGTCGTCAGCATCGCCGTCGTCTGACGCACCGACACCAATCGTTCCGCAACCTTTTGCCGCAGATTGGTCATCTTCTCGCGCCGTTCAATGCGCTCACCAGTGAAGGCCACTTTCGGAGCTTGCGGGGGCATATGAGCAGGTGCAGCTTTCGCCGGAGCCGGTCCATTCGATACCTGAACTGCCGGAGCAGGAGCAGGTGCCGGAGCTTGCGAAACAGGTGCACTTCGCGGCGCAGTCACCGCGCGCAGCGCGTCTTCTTTCGTCACGCGTCCACCGCGTCCGCTGCCATTCGCAACTTCCGACGGCGAGACGCCCGCTTCCCGCAAAATCTTCTCCGCAGCTGGCGATGCAATCGCCGCCGATCCGCTCGTCTCCTGAGCAGGTGCTTTGCGTTCCGCTTTCGCGCTGGTCTTCTCTGATTTCGCCGGAGCCGCTTCCGCTGTCGCGGAGTCGTCAATCTTCGCGGCAATCGTGCCGACCTGAACTGTCGCTCCTTCCGGAACAACGATCTTCAGCACGCCGCTGCTTTCCGCGGACACCGACAGCGTTGCTTTCTCCGATTCGATTTCAAACAGCTCATCATTCATCTCGACAAATGAGCCATCCGCCTTGAGCCACTGCGAAATCGTCACTTCGTTCACCGATTCGCCCGGACTGGGTACCTTTACTTCAAGCATCTCTTCTCCCCGAGCAGGGTCTCCAGACCCTGCCGGAATGTTGTTTATCTCTTCCCCGAGCAGGGTCTCCAGACTCCACCCGAGTTTACCCGAGCAGGGTCTCCAGACCCTGCCGGAATGTCTTACTTCTCGAACACCCGCTCGACCAGCGCCGCCAGTTCTTTTTCGTGCAAGTCCGGGAATCCCACCGACGGCGCGCAAGATTCCGGCCGCGAAATCACCCGCAGCGTCGTCACGTCAAACTTGCGCAGCAGAAACGGCCAACATCCCTGGTTCTCCGGTTCTTCCTGTGCCCAGACAAACTCCGCCTTCGGATAACGCGCGACTAACTCTGCAAGCTGCTTCTTCGGCAGCGGATGAATCTGCTCCAACCGCACGAGCGCCACATCCTTGCGCTCCGCGTCGCGCTGCTTCTTGACCAAATCAAAATAGAACTTGCCCATGCACAACACCACGCGCTTCACCTGCTTCGGCGTCGTCCACATGTCGTCCAATACTTCCTGATAGCGCGTCCCCGTCGTGAACTCCTCCACCGGACTCACGCACAACGGATGACGCAGTGGACTCTTGGGAGTCAGCACAATCAGCGGAATCCGGAACGGCCGATGCAATTGCCTGCGAAGCGCATGGAAGAAGTTCGCGGGTGACGTCCCGGCGATCACCTGCATGTTGTTCTCCGCGCACATCTCCAAGAATCGCTCCACGCGGCACGACGAATGCTCCGGTCCCTGTCCTTCCGAACCATGCGGCAGAAGCATCACCAGTCCATTCGCGCGGCGCCACTTCTGCTCGGCCCCCGCGATGAACTGATCCACGATGATCTGCGCGCCGTTCACAAAATCACCAAACTGCGCTTCCCACAGCACCAATGCCTTCGGCTGCGCCATCGAGTAGCCGTACTCATACCCCAAACAGCCGTACTCGCTCAGGGTCGAATTGTAGATCTCGACCGGAGCCTGCTTCTTGCTGATGTGCTCAAGCGGATAGTACTCCGCGTCCGAATCCTCCACCCGCACCATCGAGTGCCGATGCGAAAATGTTCCGCGCTTCGCATCCTGCCCCGAAAGCCGGACGCGATATCCTTCCTCGGCCAGCGTCGCATAGGCCAACAGCTCGCCCATCGCCCAGTCAAAGCGGCCCTCGGTAATCATCTTCCTGCGGTCCGCAAAAATCCGCTCCAGCTTGCTGAAGAACTTCACATCCTCCGGCAACTTGGTGATCGCCTGCGCAATCCGTCTCAGCTCCTTCGGATCCACTCCCGTCTCGGGGGATTGCTCAAAGTCCTTGTCTTTCGCCCAGCGATAGCCGTCCCAGCGATCCTTCAAGAAGCTCGGAGCCATCGTCTCAAACACTTCCTTCGCCGTCTTGAAATCATGCTCAAGCTGTCCGCGAAACTCCTTCTCAATCTGCTTCGACTCGTCTGCGGCAATCGTTCCCTCGTCCGCAAGCTTCTGAGCATAAATCTGCATCGGGTCCGCGTGCGCCGCAATCGCCTTATAGAGCACCGGCTGCGTGAAGCGCGGTTCGTCGCCTTCGTTGTGGCCGTGCTTGCGATATCCCAGAATATCAATGAACACGTCGCGCTGGAACTCCTGCCGGAATTCGAGAGCAAGCTCCACCGTATAGATCACGGCTTCCACGTCGTCGCCGTTCACATGAAACACCGGCGACAACGTCGTCTTGGCCACGTCCGTGCAGTACGTGCTCGAACGCGCTTCGATGTAGTTCGTCGTGAAGCCCACCTGATTGTTCAGCACAATGTGCAGACTGCCGCCGTTCTTGTAGGCGTCCACCTGCGACATCTGCAAGAGTTCATACACAATTCCCTGACCCGCGATCGCACTGTCGCCGTGCACAAGAATCGGCAGCACTTTGTGATGATCCCCGTCGTGCCGCGAATCGGACTTCGCCCGGCAAACTCCCGTCACCACCGGATTGATCGCCTCAAGATGCGACGGATTCGGCATCACGGTTACATGAACCGGAAGCCCCGTACTCGTCAGTTTATCCGCCGAGTGCCCCAGATGATACTTCACGTCGCCCGAAAACTGCGCGTCCGTGTACTGCTTACCTTCAAACTCGTTGAAGATGTGCCGGTAATCCTTGCCCAGCACATTCGTCAGAATGTTCAGCCTGCCGCGGTGCGCCATGCCGATCACAAAGTCCTTGATTCCCAGCACCGCCCCGCGCTCCACGATGGCGTCCATCGCGGGCACGAAGGTCTCAAGCCCTTCCAAAGAAAACCGTTTCTGTCCCACAAACCGCTGATGCAAAAACTTCTCGAGCAGCACCGCCTGAGTCAGCATCTTCAGTGTATGGCGTTTCGCGTCCAGCGTAAAGTGGCGGCGATTGCGGTTGCTTTCCATGCGATCCTGCAGCCACTCCAAGACCTTCGGATCACGCGTGAAAATCCACTCGACGCCCACACTATGGCAATAGGTCTCATCCAACAGGCGAATGATCTCGCGCAAAGTCGCAGGTCCCAGTCCTACGCGCGACCCTGCCTGAAACGTGCGGTCCAGATCACTCTCGGAGAGACCGAAGTTCTCCAGAGTCAATTTGCCGCCGTAGTCGCGGCGCTTGCGCACCGGATTCGTTTTCGTGAACAGGTGGCCGCGCTGCCTGTAGGCCGCGATCAAATTGATCACTTGAAATTCCTTCTGGAACTCCTCAGGCGTCTCATGCGACACTCCGCCGTTCAGCGAACGCGCAAATTCAAAGCCCTCAAAAAAGCGCCGCCACCCTTCATCCACCGTGCCCGGCTCCTGACGATACTTCTCATAGATATCGTCCAACACCGCCGGATCCGCATTCACCAAAAAGGACAAGTCTGCCATGTCTATCTTCTGTTTGTCGAGTGCTGTTATTGCCCGAAGTCCGGGCTGCTTCCATCGCAGCCGCAAAATCTTCCCTGAAACATAGAGTTTACAAATTATCCCTGCAATTCACAACTGATTTACGCGCTGAGCAGGACCCCGGCGCTCTCAAATCTCGGAGGTGTTGCCCGGGTTGCCTTTCCGGGTCAAAATCCCCATCTTAGAATATCCAATCCTATGCATTTTCAAGAACTTTCATAAAGGAGCACCGCATGCAGACTGTTCGACCACCCATCGGACCAGGCCAACTGGTGCGCATCTTCATCGGTATTCTGGTCGCCCTGCTCATCCTGCGCTGTTTTACCGTCATTCCTGCCGGACACGTCGGCGTCGTGGATTTCTTCGGAAAAGTCTCGGACGCGACCCTTAAACCTGGCGTGAACTTCCGCAATCCGCTCGCGCAGATCCACAAATTCTCGGTCAAGACTCAGGAAGAGAAAGAGGTCATGACTGTGCCGTCCAAAGAAGGACTTTCTGTCCAGCTGGAGGTCTCAGTACTCTATCACCTCAATCCCGAAACCGCAGCGGAAGTCTACAAGACCATCGGCCCGAACTACAAAGAAATCATCCTCGAACCCAACTTCCGTTCCGTAACCCGTGGCGTTACAGCAGGTTATGAGGCACGCGCTTTGTACACATCGGAGCGCGAGATCCTGGCGCAGCAGATTATGGCCGACTTGGCACGAACCGTCGAACCTCGCGGAATCACCATTGAGGCGACTCCACTCCGGCAAGTTGCGCTTCCCCCCAACCTGACCGGGTCTATTGAGCAGAAGCTCCAAGCCGAGCAGGAGTCACAACGCATGGAGTTCATTCTGGCAAAAGAATCCCAGGAGGCCGAGCGCAAGCGTATCGAAGCTCAAGGTATTGCTGACTTCCAAAGGATTGTCTCTCAAGGTCTTAGCGATCCGTTCCTGCGCTGGAAAGGCATCGAAGCCACCGAAAAACTGGCCAATTCCCCCAACGCCAAGACCGTCGTCGTCGGCTCAGGCAAGGACGGACTTCCCATTATTCTCGGCAATCAGTAGGCCAAAAGCAAATCATTTCGTAAAAATACGAAACAGAAAGAGAGGCAACCGAGGTTGCCTCTCTTTGGGTCAGAGTCATTTCAAGTCCTACTTCGAGAACCGCCGGTCCAGCGCCAGCTTCCCGCCGCCGATCAGCATGATCGCGAAAAAGATGGCCAAATAGGTTAGCGCCGATTCCGGGTCGCCCTTGCCTGTGCTGATATGCTTGTAGGCCGCCGTGGCCATCGTGAATGACACGAAAAACGCGCTGATCCGCGTCATCAGCCCCACCGCCACAAACAGGCTGCACAGAAACTCGCTGAGCGCCGCCGCCCACGCGAAGATCACTGCGTTCGGAAAACCCATCTCCGCCACGCCGTTCACGAATTTCTCGGACGGCGGCAGTTTGCCCAGTCCGTGCGAAAACGCCAGCATCAGTCCGGCATAGAGCCTCAGCACCAAAATTCCGAAATTCGCCGCGCCCGACTTGATGTCCGCGCCGCCAAACAAAAACTTCTTCAAAGGGTCTCCCGTTTCTGATTGTCACATCCCTTGAACCCGACAGCTTCGCTCACAAGATAAGCAAAATTCCCAATGAAAACACTCGGACTCATCGGCGGCACCACCTGGCATTCGACCGTTGACTATTATCGCCAGATAAACGAGTTGGTAAATGAACGACTCGGAGGCTCGAATGCCGCACGGCTGATCCTCTACTCTGTGAATTTCCGCGAGTTTTATGATACCAACCATCGCGAGGGATGGCCGGGAATCGAGCGGCTCGTCTGCGACATTGCAAGAAAGCTGGAAGCAGCAGGAGCCGAAGGCCTGATCCTCTGCGCGAACACTCCGCACATTGTCGCCGATGCGCTGCAAGCTTCCGTCAGAATTCCGCTGATTCACATCGCTGAAGCCACCGCCGCCGAAATCAAAAAGGCCGAGCTTTCACGCGTCTTGCTTCTGGGCACAGGCTATACCATGGAACTTCCGTTCTACAAAGATATTCTGGCCAAGAACGGCATCGAAACGGTCGTCCCTGACAAAGAGACGCGCGAGTGGATCAACACCACGATCTTCGACGAGCTGGCCGTTGGAATTTTCAAACCAGAAACTAAAGCCGAATACGTCCGCATCATGCGCGACCTGAAAAATCAGGAAGTAGAAGGTGTCATCCTGGGCTGCACAGAAATCCCCGTCCTGATTCAACCCGAAGAGTGCCCGCTCCCCGCTTTCGACACAATAGAAATTCACGCCAAAGCTGCGGTAGAGTGGATGCTAACATAACCTATTCTTCAAAGAACACCATGAAAAAAGGGGCCGGTCAAAAGACCGGCCCTTCGTATCTCCACATTCCGCCAAGCTTCACGCGCCAGCGGCAACGTTGCCCACTTTTCAAGTGAGTTACATTTTTTCCAGCAGTTCCAACGACTTCTTCGGGTTCATCAGCTTGACTTCGCGGTCGCCGGCCATTTGCTTGTCCGCGCCGTTGATGATCAAGTCGCGCAATTGCTTCGTCGTCAAGTCAGGCTTCACGGCAAGCAGCTTGCCCGCCAGATTCAAGACCTGCGGAGAGCTCATCGAAGTGCCGTTCAGCTTCATCTCCGTGCCGCCGGGAACATAGCTCAACACTTCAAAGCCGTTCGCATACACATCCACCTTACCAAAGCTCGTGAAGCTCGTCTCTTCACCCGCCTGATCCACTGCGCCGATCGAAATGATGTTCGGCAGATCGTAGCTCGACGGATAGAACTCCTCAAACTTCACGTCGGAATTCGAATTGCCCGCGCTCGTGATAAACAGAATGTCCGGCGCGTTCATGATCGCGTTCTTGAATGCCGTATCGCCGATCGTGTAGATCTTGCGCGCGAGTTCCTTGCGCTCTTCCACCGATCCGCCCGCGTTGTGCGTTTCCAGTGCGTCCTCAATCGAACGCAGGTTGCCGCCCCAGCTCATGTTCACCGCGCGCACGCCGTACTTCTTGAAATACTCAATCGTCTCGACCAGCGCCTCCGCATCCTTCGTCGCCTGCTCAACCGTCGGCAGTTCCGGAATGAAGTGGAAGTCAAACGTCAATCGAGCCGCCATGATTCGCGCATAGGGATTCCCCGCCGCCGCGATACCCGCCACGTGCGTGCCGTGACAATAGTTGCCGTAAAGACCGATCGCTTCAAAGAACGGCTGCACCTGATCCTGCGCCAGCGTGGCCATGTGCTTCTTCAGCGCCGTCGCCTCTTCGCTCTCAACCGCGGACTGCATGTCGCCCAAACCCTTCATCCAGAGGCGCATCTGATTCTCGTCGGCAATCATGTTCTCCTTGCCGATCGGATAAAGCAGCGACGTCTCTTTGTTCGAATGCAAGTCCCACGCGATGCCGTGAACGTCATCTACGAAGCCATTCTTGTCGTCGTCCTTGTTGTCGTACTTCTCAAGCGGATTCGCCCACATCTGGCCCTTCGGCTCAAAGATGTTCCAATCCACTCCCGAGTCCCACACGCACAGAGTCGCCGGTCTGTACTTCTTGTTGCCCTTCTCGAGCGAGAAATTGCGCGCTTCCCAAATGTCCGGCTTCACGACGTTGTGAGCATCAATGTACTCCGTCAAGGCCGCCACAAAAATGTCCTTCTTCGGAATATAGTAGCGCAGCGTGAAGAACGGTCCAAGCAGACCGTTGGCGTTGTCCTGCGTGATCTCGCCGCCGGTGTTGTCCAACACGGGCTGCATGTTCGCCTCGATGCTGCCGATGACCAGCGCTTCCGAAACCATCTCTGCGCTGCCCTTCTGGCTCTTCACATTCGCTTCAACCACTTCATAGGGCATGTTGGCCAGCATCGCGCGAACCTCCTTGTCGAGGTTCGCGTCGTAGTTCTCCATGCCTTTAGCCTGTGCCGAAGCAATCGCGCGGCCAATCATCGCCGTCGTGTGTTTTGCCGCTTCCTTGTCCTCAAGCTCGATTCGCTTGTTCACCAGCTCAAGGTAACGATTCCAATCGCCCTCGATGATTGCGATCGTGCCGAGGTTTGCGTACATCCCCTGCAACGTCGTCTTGTCCGTGATATCGTACGTTTCGAGATCGGACAGAATATCCTTCTTCACCGCCGCCGCAAGCGTCTTGATCGCGGCGTCATCCTTCAGGAAGTCCACGACCTTCTCCTTCACCATATACGTATGGCGCGGCAGGTCATCGAGCTTCTCAATCTTGATCTTTTCGGCCAGTGCGCTGCTCACCAAAATGGCGACCAGCACCACAAACACCCAAGTGCGTTTCATTTGCTTCTCCATGCGGGATTATGTTAATGGACCCAAACTTGTCAAAATGATCCCATGCCCCCAGCCCGATGGGCGGGGACCTGTCTGCTAACTGATTAGATACCCGTTCTGCCCGCTTTGTGGCAGTGGGGTGGGGTGGAAGGGAAGCGAGTGCCGATACGGCTTCCCGGTCTCAAACCGCAGCGCGGATTCCAGATCCGCAAACCACGGCTGGAACCCGGCTCTTGTGAGCGCTTCCGGTCGCAGGTTCAGACTTGAGAGCAAAAGTTCCTGCCCCATTTGTCCAAACACAGTCTTTACAGCAATTTCAGGAACTGCGGCCAGCGTCGGGCGCTTCAGGACATGCCCCAAAGTCCGTGTGAACTCAAGATTCGTCACGGCACCGGAACTGCAATTCACGGGTCCCGAGAGGCGTTCATCGAACAGCATCCGATAGAGAACAGCCAGCAAATCGTCCAACTGAATCCAGCTCATCATTTGCCGGCCGCTGCCCAGCTTGCCTCCCAAACCCCATTTGAAAAGGGGGACAAGCTTGCCCAAACTGCCGCCCCAGCCGGAAAGCACCAGAGAGATGCGTGGATGCACTACCCGGACTCCCGCTTTGCGTGCCGCATCCGCCGAGGCTTCCCAAGCCTTGCACACTTCTGCCGTGAAAGTCGTTCCCAGACGCCCATCTTCGCCCACAGACTGATCCGAATCCGCATAGATTCCCATGGCCGACGCGCTGACAAACACCTTGGGTGGAGACTTCAGCCGGGCAATCGTCTCAGCCAGCAGAGTCGTTCCCTGCACCCGGCTATCCAGAATTTCTTTCTTGACCGACTCCGACCAGCGCCCGTCCGCGATGCTCTTGCCTGCCAAGTGCACCACGGCATCCAGCCCCTCGAGCTTCTCCGCTTCGATTTCTCCCCATGCCGGATTCCAGTTGAGTGAATCGGCTCTCCCGGACTTCCGGCGGTCTAGCGTCACAACCGTGTGCCCGCCCGTCGTCAAAAAGCTCTTTAGTTGGTTTCCAATCAGACCCGTCGCACCGGAAATCGCCACTTTCAGGCGAGGTCTATCCGCAAACTCCGCGTGCCGCGACAAATCCATCCAGGTCCGCTCGTGCCGCCAGGGGAAGGACGTGTTGAGCATGAACTGCACCTGCGAATTTCCGAATATCTCCCCCAATTTCCCGAACGGAAACTCGTAATCAATCCGGTCCTCAAGCTCGCTTTGCCCTTGGCCGATGTCCGTGCACAAATGCAGATGCGTCCACTTGCGAAACGGACCGCGATCCTGCTCGTCAATGAATTGCCGCCCCTCGACAATACTGTGGTGTCTGGCCAGCCACTTCGTCTTGAACGGGCCAGCGGGCACCACCAATTCGCGGCGGCTCCCTTCGCAAACCTGCTCATCGCCCCACGTGACGCGAATACCCGACCAGGGCGGCGTCAGCCGCTCCAGGGCACCGATGCGCATGTGCCACTCAAACAGCTCCTGAGCCGCGACCGGATAGAGACTTTTCAGACTATACTGGGGCACTTTTTTCGATGGTTTTCAACTCTGTGAATAACCTAAAATATAGAAATTCCCATGGCAATTTCAAAACTCACATGCTGAACGATGAGGCGCGAATGAGAATTTTAGGGCAAAACCGTTGAAATCACACCCGCATTTGCGTATCTTCCCTCCGCACTGATCACCTCACTCACCCCACCAAAGTTCCAGTCTATGGCATTGATTTTCAATGGCTCCCCCGATCCTACGCTCGGCGTGGAATGCGAACTGCTCCTGATTGATCCCAAAACTTGGCAGGTTGTCAATCGCGTCCCGGAACTCCTCGAAGTCCTGGGCGATGTGGATTGGGCAAAACCCGAACTTCTGCAATGCATCGTCGAGGTGATCACGTCTCCCTGTCGCACGGTGGCCGAAGTTAAGCGCGAATTGGCGGACAAGTTCCGGAAAGTCGAAGCTGCGGCCAATCAGCTCGGACTGACGACGACGTTCGTCGCCACGCACCCGACGGCGCTGTGGAACGAAATGACGATCACGGAAAACCAGCGCTATATGACTCTCGTGAACAAAATGCAGTGGCCCGCCCGACGGGCCATGATCATGGGGCTGCATGTGCACGTCGGAGTCAAGACCGCCGAAAAGGCCATCGCCATCTTCAACGCACTCACGACGTTTCTTCCGCATCTCCTCGCACTCTCCGCGGCCTCACCCTATTTCATGGGCGAGGAAACCGGACTTGCGTCGTGCAGAATCAAAGTCTTCGAGGCGATGCCGACCGCCGGGCTTCCGCAGCGCATGCTCAATTGGGCCGAGTTTCAGCGCTTCATGAAAACTCTCATCCATGCCGGTGCGATTCAGTCCATTCAGGAAATCTGGTGGGACGTGCGACCGCATCCCAAATTTGGCACGATTGAAATCCGCATCTGCGATGGAACTCCCGACCTCGATGACGTGCTCGCCCTCGTGGCCATGTCGCAGTGCCTTGTTTGCTATCTCGAAGAGCTCTACGACAGCGGAGAAGAGCTGCCCATTCACAAATACTGGTTCATTCGCGAAAACAAGTGGCGCGCCACGCGCTGGGGACTTGACGCCGATATCGTTCACTCGGATGACGGAACGACGCGCAACATGCGTGAAGACCTCGAAAAACTTGTACGCGCCCTCACGCCTTTCGCCGTGCAGCAGAATTGCCTCGATGAACTCAAACATGTGATGAACATCGTGGATCGCGGCGGAAGCTATGACCGACAGCGCGCCGTCTATCGCAAGACCAACCGCTTCGAAGCCGTGACAGAGTCTGTTGTCAACGAGTTTCAGAACAGCGTCCGGCACGCTTAGAGTCGAGTCTCGCGCATGAGTCACTCCCGGCTGCCGGCGGATGTCAAACGCCTCGGATGGGTGAGCTTCTTCACCGACATCTCGAGCGAAATGCTCTATGCCATCACGCCAATCTTCCTCACGTCTGTTCTCGGCGCTTCCGCCGGAATCGTCGGGCTGATTGAAGGCGTCGCCGAGGCCACGGCGAGCATTCTCAAAGGCTTGAGCGGCTGGTACTCCGATCGCATTCGCAATCGCAAACGGTTTATTCTCGCGGGCTATTCACTTTCCGCTCTGGCCAAACCGCTGATCGCCATGGCCACCGGCTGGCTCTTCGTGCTCGTCGCGAGATTTCTGGATCGCTTCGGAAAAGGCATTCGCAGCAGCGCGCGCGATGCCCTGATCGCTGATGCTACTCCGCCTGAACTGCGCGGACGAGCCTTCGGTCTGCATCGCGCCATGGACACGGCAGGCGCCTTGCTCGGCGTCGCCATCTCTCTCGTGCTCCTGCAAACGCTCGGAGAATCGGGTAAGCAACAGATTCTTCTGCGCAATCTCTATTGGATCGCGTTCTTTCCCGCACTGATTGGCGTGGCCTTCATCTTCTTCGTGCGCGAACCGCACGCAGGCGGCACCGCAAAGCTCATCACACATGGCAAGAAACTCGGCAAGCACTACTGGATGATCGTCGCTGTGGCCGGTGTGGCGTATCTCGGATTTTCGAGCGATGCGTTTCTGATTCTCAAAGCCAAAGACATCGGTTTGACGCTTCCACAAGTGCTTCTGGCCTACATCGCCTACAACGCCGTCTTCACTCTGGCCGCCTATCCCGTCGGAAAAATCTCGGACAAGCTGCGCAAGGAAACTCTCTTGGCGGCGGGACTCGGAATCTATGGCGCCGTGTATCTCGGATTCGCCGCAGCCGAATCAAGACCTTTGGTCTTTCTGCTCTTCGCATGCTACGGACTCTACGCGGCGCTGACCGAAGGAGTCGTGCGCGCACTAATCGCCAACGTGGTTGCACCTGACGTCAAAGCTACGGCGCTCGGACTCTTCAGCATGGTGACCGGATTACTCGCTCTTGCCGCAAGTCTTTTGGCCGGATGGCTGTGGGATGCCGTCTCGAGTGACGCGCCCTTCCTGATCGGCGCGCTGATGAGTCTGATCGCTGCTGCGGGATTTGCCGTCTTGACCGTTCAAAAACGTTTCGCCTGAGTCGCTTCTCCGCAACTCTCTTCCTTCTAAGTCAATATCCCCGATATGCAACGAGAACATCACAAATGGTATAGCCCTGCGCTCGGGCGCGACATGGAGCTGCTCGTTTTCGGTCACTATGGCCGTCCGCTCCTGATTTTCCCTTCGGCTCAAGGACGCTTCTTTGACTACGAATCCAACCACATGATCGAGACCATTCGCGGCAGTATCGAGGCCGGAAAGGTCAAGGTCTTCTGTGTGGATGGCATTGACGGCGAAAGCTGGTTCAACAAGGGACTTCCGCCGCATTTGCGTGTGCGAGCGCACGAATACTACGAGCAGTACATCACGCACGAAGTCTTTCCGTTCATTCATCATCATTGCAACTCGCGCGACATCCGCATCGCGGCCAGCGGCTCGAGCTTCGGAGCTTACCACACGTTGAACTTCGCGCTCAAGTTTCCGTGGAACTTCAGTCACGTACTCTGTCTCTCCGGCAATTTGGATATCCGCGAACGCCTCGAAGGATACTACGACGACAGCTTCTACTTCCAAAATCCCATGGACTATCTTCCCAATCTGAACGACCACGATACGCTTGAGGCCATTCGCCGCATCAAGATTGCACTGGTGGTCGGTCAGGGCGCGTGGGAAGGAAACTGCATCGAACAAACCCGTCGTATGTCCGATATCATGAACAGCAAAGGTATCGGCCACCACCTCGATCTTTGGGGACACGATACTCCGCACGATTGGCCCTCGTGGCGCCGAATGATTTCCGTTTACATTCCTCAACTTAGCTAATCCACCTATGTCTCACGATCTTCCTCATACCTCCCGCTCGATCGGTCTGCTGCTCGGAAACGAATACGCATGGCCGCTTGCCTATGAAGCGCTGATTCAAAAGCTCGGTTCGCATCTCGACTACCAGGGGCGACGCTTCGACTTTGAAGTCACCCGCCTGATGATCGAACCGTTCAGTCTGCGCGAGCCGGTGTCCCGGCATGTCATTATTGACCGCCTCGGCTATTGGCACATGACCGTGCGCGAATGGCTCAAGAAATCCATTCTCGTCAATGACGCGCACACCGTAAATAATCCGTTCACGTTTCAGTCCATGGAGAAGCACTCCGCCTACTGCGTCATGATTCGCCTCGGGTTCGATATTCCCGAAACCTGGCTCGTGCCGCAAAAAGACTGGGACCCCAAGGACGACCGCGCGCGCGTCACCATGGAGAACTATCACAATCTCTTTGAGCTGGATCAGGTGGTCGAGCAGGTGGGAGGCTATCCGGTCTTCATGAAACCTTACGACGGCGGCGGTTGGCGCGGCGTGTCGCATGTCAAGAATCGCGCGGATCTCCACAAAGCCTACGACGAGTCCGGTTTGCAAACCATGCACGTGCAGAAAGGCATCACCGACTACGAAATCTTCTGCCGCTGCTTGGGCTGCGGTCCGCAGGTCTTGCCCATGCGCTATGATCCCGATCAGCCGCTGCACAACCGCTATCGCATCGAGCACGGCTTCCTGAACGCGTATCAGGGTGACTACCTGATGAAGCTCACGCGCATCATCAACGCCTTCTTCGGTTGGGAATACAATTCCTGCGAGTCCTTGTTGCGTGAGTCACGAATCTATCCGATTGACTTCGCCAACGCGGTTCCCGACACATCACTCGTCTCGCTGCACTACTATTTCCCCTGGGCCATCAAGTCGCTCGTGCGCTGGTCGCTCTATTGCGCCGTCACCGAACGCAGGACCCGCGTGGATTTGCAATCGCGCGACTATTTCGCCATCGCCGACCGCGATATCTCTTTCGAGGAAAAGTTTGACCTCTATCATGATCTCGCGCAGCGCTATTTCGAAGCCGAGCGCTTCGACGTGTTCTGCGCCGCGCACTTGGCACACCTCGACGAACTCGCGCTCGAGTTCTTCACCAGTGCCGAATGGGATGACATCCTGGTCGAACGCTGCCGCCGTTCCTTCCCGCCCCACGAACACGATCAATTCATCGCGCACTATCGCGGTCTGATCGGCTACTGGGCGAAAACCGAACAGGATCGCCTCGCGCACCACGCATGAGTAGAACCTCTCACATGCTGACGGTCCGCGTGCCTGCCGACACGCCGTCGGATGAACCGCTCTATCTCGCCGGAAGTTTCAACGGGTGGAATGCCGCGCATCCGCCCTCGAAACTCAAGCCGCGCGAGGACGGATTGTTCGAATGCCCGCTGCCGGCGGATCTCCATGATCTCGAATTCAAAATCACGCGCGGCTCGTGGGACACCGTCGAATGCACGCGCGATGGACGCTCTGTGAACAACCGTGTGCTTCGGTTCAATGCCGCCCAAGAGCTTCCTATCGTCGAAGTCGGAGGCTGGTGCGACCTCTGCCCCGAATCGGTCCACTGGAAGAGACAGCACTCCGTCGTCGGTGACCTGCGCGTCATCAAAGATGTGTTCTCGCCTCAGCTCGGAAACATTCGCGACGTGCTCGTCTGGCTCCCGCCCGGGTACGAAACTTCCAACGAGCGCTATCCCGTCGTGTACATGCACGACGGACAGAATCTCTTTGACGACGTCACCGCTTTCGATCGTGAGTGGGGAGTGGATGAAGTCTCGACGGAACTCTCCCGACTCGGATTTCAGCATATCGTCGTCGGAATTCCCAATATCGGTGTCGGGAGAATCCATGAATACTCACCGTGGGTGGATGACTTTCGCAGGTCCCGCGGCTACGGCGAACGCTACATGCGCTTCATATTGCAAACCGTGAAGCCCTTTGTGGATCGTCAATACCGCACAAAACCTGAGCGGGAGTTCACCGCGATCTGCGGCTCTTCCCTGGGCGGATTGATCTCACTCTACGCGGGAATCACGCGATCTGATATCTTCAGTTTCGCAGCGTGCCTGAGTCCCACCATGAATGTCGCCGGAGGGCGCATTCTGAAACTCGCGCAGTCCTTTCACGGCGACGTCCGCTTCTGGCTGGACTACGGCGAGCGAGAGTTTGGAGGAAACAAAGAACTCTCAAATCAAATGATCGAGTCTGTGCGAGAGTGCGCAGAATTCCTGAGTCGAAACGGAGCACCCGTTCGCTGCGTCTTTGATCCGGAGGGCGAGCACAACGAGACGTCCTGGCGGCGGCGATTGCCTGACATTTTCCAGTGGTGGCACGATTCGCTTCCCAAGTAAATGCAAAGCCCGGCTCCTTCGAGCCGGGCTTTTTCATGCAAAACCTCAAGAGTATGCAAACTACTCTTTCATCTCAGGCTTCTTGATGCCCTTCAAATGCGTGTTGAAGAATTCCACCTGCTTGCGGTATTCCTCAATGACATTCTCGCGCTTGCTGGCGCCGTGTCCTTCGTCCGGGAAGATCAGCGAGTCCACCGGCGTGCCAATTTCCATTAACTTCTCGATGATCTGACGCGCTTCGTGCACCGGCACGCGCGGATCATTCTCGCCATGCACAACCAAAAGCGGTGTCTTGATCTTGTCCGCCTTGTTGATCGGCGAAACCTCTTCAAGGAACTTCGGATCCGAAAGCGGACCATACTCCGACTCGCGCAGCGCGCGGCGATAGTCCGCCGTCTTTTCGAGGAAGGTCTTGAAGTTCACAATACCGACGACATTCACCGCCGCATTGAAAAGGTCCGGATACTCCGTGATCATCCCCATCGTCACATAGCCGCCGTAACTTCCGCCGCGAATACCGATCATCCCCTTCGCCGTATAACCGTTCGCGATCAGCCACTCCGTTGCGGCTTTGTAATCCTTCAAGGAGTCCTTGCGCTTCTTGTAGTTGTCCAGCGCCATAAAGTCGCGGCCATAGCCCGACGATCCGCGCGGATTCAAACAAAACACGCCGTACCCGTTCAGCATCATGTATTGAATGTTGCGAATGAACGCCGGACGGAATTGCGACTCCGGTCCGCCGTGAGCTTCCACGATGAAGGGAATCTGCTGTCCCTTCTGGTAGTCCGACGGCAGATACAGATAGCCCGAAATCTCAAGCTTGTCGAAGCTCTTGAAGCGGATCAACTGAGGATCGCGAAACAGTCCCGGATCAATTCCGGCATAGATAGATTGCGTCAACTGCGTCAACTTCTTCGTGTTGGGATTCCAGCGATACACGTCCGGAGCTTTCGTCGGCGACGAAAACGAGAGAATCATTTCGCCATCCGCCGTGAATCCCGTGATGCCCATCTGGCCGTCGAGTTCCGGCAGCGGCACGGCCTTCCCGGTCTCCACTTCGCGCACTTTAGCGCGTCCCCAGCCGTCTTCGTTCGTCGAAGCCGCCATGTACTTGAAGTCGCGCGAGAATCCCAGCCCTTCGCACTCCCACTTCGTGTCCAGCCAGCCGTCCTTCACGTAGCTCACCTTCGGCGAACCCAAGGTCATCGTCGCCATGCGGAACATGCCGTCCTTGTTGTCGTTGCACACGAGCCAGATCGTCTTGTTGTCCGGCATCAGCGTCACCGAAACGTAGTTCACGTCGCCCTTGTCCTGCGTCATCGTCTGCCACTCGCCGGTCGTCAGATCCACATGGTGCAGATCGTTATTGACGTTCGATGTCCACGTCGAAACGATCATGTGCTTGCCGTCTTTGGACAACTCTGAGATGGAATTCGAGCCCTTCACGCCGTCAAAGACCTTCTTGCTCTCGCCCGTCGTTACGCTCATCTCATAGATGAAAAAGTCCGTGCCGTTCTCTTCGTTCGAACGATAGTAGATCTTCGAGTCGTCCTGCGCCCAAACCACCGAACCATACTGAATCTCAGGGCGGTTGGTCAGCTTGGCAAGCTGTCCCGTGTGCGTGTCCATTAGGTAGAGCTGCGAATTCTCGTCGCCGCCCACGGATGCTTCCACAATCGCCGCGTGTCCGTTGCGTGACAGCGTGAATCCGTCAATCCCATCTTCAAACGTCGTGAGCTGATACGGCCAGCCGCTGTCCGTGATGCGATAGACCTGTGACTCGCCCGATGCCGACGATGTCACATACACATCCTTGCCGTCCCAACTGTTGCCTGCGGAGCTCCAGTTTCCAATCTGCAAAAACGTTCCGATGTCCGGAATATACTTGCCTTCCGAGAGCATCGTCGGTGGTGTGTCCGCCAGCGCGGCCGCAGCAAATGCGACCAAGAGAAAAATGACGAGTTTCTTCATAGTGGGTCCTTGATCTATCTTGACTTCTTGGGATACTGTATTGCTTTGTAGTGAGAGAAAAGGTGTTTGCACTTGTTGCGCTGATACTTTCCCGTCGAGGTTACCGGGAATTCGTGGCCGAACACCACCACCTTCGGACACTTCGCCACCGGAAGCTCTTGCTTGCAGAACTCGAGAATCTGCTCCTCGCTTAGCTCGGCGCCGCTCTTCAAACAAACATACGCGCCGACTTCTTCGCCGTACCAGTCGTTCTCGAATCCCACGGCCATGGCCTTGTCCACTCCCGGAATCCGCGCTAACACCTCGTCAATCTCAAACGGAGAAATGTTCACTCCCCCGCGAATGATCAGCTCTTTCAACCGACCCGTGATGAAGAAGAACTTGCGGCCCGTATCGTCCGTCTTGAAAAACCCCTCGTCCCCCGAGCGGAACCAACCAAACTCAAATGTCTTCTCGTTGATCTCCGGCGCGGCAAAGTAATACTTCATCACATTCACGCCGCGTATCACAATCTCGCCCTTCTGATCCGGAGGCAGAGAGTTGCCGTGTTCGTCATGAATCTCCATCTCGTTCTGCGGTATCGGCACGCCGATGGACGGAAACCCGTAGTCCCGCATCCACCGCCGGTGCTCCGCGTCGGTCAACTCAACCGGAAGAAAACAAGAGTAGCACGTCGTCTCGGACAGTCCGTACCCATGCACAATCCGCAGCCCGAAACGGTCCTCAAACGAACTGGCAAGCTCCACCGTCAGCGGGCCCGCCCCACATATGATATGACGGAATTTCGGCAGCGAAGGTTGCTTCCCCTCTAGACTCTTCTCGTGCAGCAGAAACTGCAGGAGGGTCGGCACCACGCTGACCACATTCACGTCCTCCCGCTCCAGCCGTTCGAAGAAGTGATGCGTCGTGAACTTCTGATTCAGAATCACCGTTCCGCCAAAGTAGAGCGGCGTCATCAAAGTCACGACCGTCCCGTTCACATGGTGCAGCGGCAGCACGCACATCATCGTCTGTCCTGCAGTCAGACCGTGCCACTCCGAAATCCCCTGCGCATCCGTCAAGAGATTCCGCTGCACCAGCACCACGCCCTTGGGGTTCCCGGTCGTGCCCGACGTATAGACAATCAGCACTTCATCTTCAAGACTGACATCCGGGAGCACAGTCGCGTCACCCGAATGTTTTCCCAGAAGCTCATCATAGTGCGGATAGCTTTCCTGCGCCGTCCCGCCGGTCTGAATGATCGTCTTGAAATTCGGAAGCTTCACTTGCAAATGCGCGAGTCTTTCCAAATAAGGCGCGCGCACAAATGCCAGTTTCACTCCCGAGTTATCGAGAATGTATTCGATCCGCTCGTCCGATTCCCCCACGTTGATCGGAACCACCACCGCGCCCAGCACCCACGCCGCGAAATACTGCATCACCGTATCCGAGTGATTGAACGATACCGTGGCAATCCGGTCGCCGCGCGATATCCCGAAGGATTGCAGCAGGCGCACCGTCTTCCACACCTGCTCGCCCATCTCGCGATAGGTACATTTGCAGCGGAGATTTTCATCTGTATAAAACACCAGAAAATCCTGCTCTGGCCGTGAGGACACTTGCGCCGCGAGCAGCTCCCCGACGTTCTTAAATGGAAGAGGGGAGAGAGACCTTGCTCCCTCCCCCAAACTCCGCGCATGCGCGATCTTCTCGTCTAATGTGCGCACCGCACCTCCGCGCAGTTGCTGTTCAGTTACTTGCCCAATTCGTAAATGAAATCCACCTGAGCCGTCGTCTGATCCGGATCGCCGATGTCAAACTGAAGCTCGGCTTGTCCGTGCCAGTTCCCTGTGATCGGGAACTGCAAACCGCCAAGCACAATCAAGGTCAGGTCCGTCTCCGAGTCGTCAAACTTCGTTCCGTTCGGACCTTCCCAATCGAAAGAATATAAGTTGAGTCCCAAACCCGCGCCGGGATACACAAACAAGTTCTTGTCCAACTCAAACTGATACGCCACCGTGTTGCGCAGCGCGATGTTTGTATAATTCCATTCGTAGCTACCGCCAAACCCGTTCAGATCTTCGCCTGTGCTCCAATAGGTCAACGCGATTTCCCACGGCAAGTGGTCCGTCCATGTTCCCATGTCGGCCACAACACCCAGCGTAAACGTGCCGTCGCCGCCTTCTGGATCCACAAATCCCACGCGGCCGCCGATGCCCTTCAACCCGATGTTCGTTTCGGCCGTGCCTATCTGTGCCATCATTGCCATCGCAATCATCACCAGACTCAAAAGTCTCTTCGTCATCGTTCCTCCAACCAGATTATGAATTCCGCTCTTTCCATCAAAATAAGAATTTCCCGGCAAATTTCAACCTACTGCCTGCGCTCAAGATACGCCAATGCCTCGATTTCAGGCGTTTGCGGAAAGAAGTCCACCGGTTGAATTCGCGTTGCCACGAACCCTGCGGGGACAAGCAGCTTGAGATCGCGCGCCAGCCGCGCCGGATTGCACGACAAATACACGACCCGCCGAATCTTGGATTTCGCAAACTGCTCCAACACTTCCGGATGACAGCCCGCTCGAGGAGGATCAAGAATTACCAAGTCCTCCGCGCGCATTTGAGAACGCAGAGACGAAAGCGATTTCATGACGTCACCTTTGACAAACCGCGCGTTCACTCCGGGCCGCAAACCGCGCAGTTGCTCAAATGTGCTCTCGGAAAACCCGCTCTGCTCCACGACGGTCAAAGAGGAACCCTCCGGTACACACGAAAACCCCAACCCGCCAAAACCGCCGTACAAATCCCAAACGTGACGAATAGCTTGACTGCCGAAATCCGCGCGCAGCGTTTCGAGAACCAATCCCGTGGCCCCGGAATTAACCTGCGCGAAGCCTGCCGGGTGAACGTCCAGGAAATGTTCAAACCAAGCGACGCGCGCGGATTCGCTCTCCTTTGTTCTCCAAAACGTGCCTCGCTCTCCCACAACTCCCGCCTGCGTGCCTCCAGTTGCCCAAAGTCCGCCGAAAAGCTCGAAGTTTTCCGCAAACTCTAAGAAATTTTGAACATCCGTCTCCTTGGGACGACCTCGATAAACCGCCAACCCGCCCACCCCGGAAGCCGTTTCGTATAAACTCAGGCGATGCGGAATGACCTCAGGCGACAATTCGCGTGCGTCCGCCAGGAAGTCCGAAATGTCGCGAATTGCTCGTCTGATGGGCTCGCTCGCCAGCAAGCAGCCGGTTATCTCGACCAGATCCGCTTCCCTCGCGCCAACCGCATATCCCAGAGCAAAACCTCCACGGCGACGTGGGGCGAGGCGCAGGCTCACGCGGCTTCGGTAGCCCCATTCCAAAGGACTCGGCCAGATGTCCTGCACTGCCGCAGGCTCCACTGCTCCACGCAGGACCCGCTTAACAAGTTCAGCTTTCTCTGACAGTTGCCGAGAGTATCCGACAATGCCCCACGTGGAAGACGGGCACTTTGCCGCAGCCTTGCACGGATGTGCGCAACGATCCGGGGAGTGCTTCAGCACCTTGGGGGACTCAGCAACCGGAGGCTTGGCCGAAAGATCCGGCGTGAAGGCCACTCGGTCGCCCGGAACCACGCGCTCGGCAAAATACACCGCCTCGCGGGTGCGAATGATACCCCGTCCGTCGCTGGAAAGCGCACTGACATCCCCTGCGATTCGACCTTTGGAGCGGCCATCGGTTTCCTCAGCAGAGTTCAAGTCTTGCTGGAGCGATTCTTGCTCTTTGCTATCTCGTTTTGTATTCCGAGCCTGCATGGTTCGGCAACCTGCCTTGGTGGTCAGATGAAGATGACTGATAAAATATGAAAATCCTGGGAATTGTGATCGCCCGCCGGGGATCCGAACGGTTGCCCGGCAAGGTTCTGCGTGAACTCGCCGGAAAGACCCTGCTCTTTCAGGTTCTGGCCCGCGCGGCGCGCTCCCGCCTGCTGCATGATCTCGTCGTGGCCCTGCCCGATAATCGCGAAGATGATGTCATCGAGTCCCTTTGTCTGTCGAACAGCCAATTCTGCTTTCGGGGGTCGGAGCTTGACCTGATGGATCGCGTCTATCGCACGGCGATCGCCTTTGGGGCCGACATTGTCGTACCTCTGAGAGCAAGCTGCCCGATCGTGGATGGAGCCTTGATTGATCGCGTGCTCGCCAGACTACTGGAATCTCCGGATGCAGACTGGGCAACCAACCGGCTGCCCAAACTCTCGTTTCCCATCGGTCTCGAGGTGGATGCGATCCGGATTGATGCGCTACGCCGCGCCTGGACCGACGAGTCGCATCCCGGCTCACGGCGCCATGTCGAAAGTTATTTTCTGCGCCGACCCGATCTCTTCAAATCAGTCACCTTGCAGGCTGCGGCGGATCACTCCGCAATCTCCTGGCACATCACTGAGTTGCCCAAGCTTGATCAGGTCCGTCGCATTTTTGAGCACTTCGGAGAACAGTATTTTCTGTGGGAAGACGCCTTGCGCGTCTGGCAGGAGATGAAGATTGAACCAGCCATGCGGGAGCACTCTGGCAGGCAAGTCACCCAAACCCCATTCGATCCGGACAAGTCATGATTAACTTCAAACACAAAGCCGCGCCCTCACGCACGGAGGATCGCAAGTCGTCCAACTCTCTGCCGCGTGTGCTGGTCACAGGTGCAGAGAATTCGCTGGCCAGATACCTTGCTTGCGGGTTGCGCGAGCTCGGGTACGAGACGACCGGGCAGACGGTGCAAATGGACTCCTACATGTCCCTGCGCCGCAGTCTGCCGGTCATCAATCACCCATTGAGCGACGCGCGCTTTGTAGAAGAGCTTGCCACGTGCGCGCCGGAGGTTGTCCTGCTCGCCGCATCCGAACCACAGAGTAACAGTATCTCGCGTGCACCCTTCGCCGCATTCAACCGGCACGCCGATCGGACCGCGATGCTCTGCGACGTCCTCAGGCGGCACGCGCCGGAAGCTAAGCTTGTGCTCTTGTCGTCCACCGACGTGTACGGCGAATGCGACGAACCGGTCCGGGAAACCACGCAGCCATCTCCCGTTTCGCGCGAAGGAAAGATGCGCAAAATCTCCGAAGAGATCGCGCAGGAATTCGCACAGGAATACAAGCTCGATCTTTCTATTCTGCGTATCGCGTCCGCCTATGGACCGGGACTGCGCGCCAATCCCGTCTATGACCTGCTCGAAAAACTGCTCGGTCCCAAAACTGCTCACTTGACGGCTCCGCTTCCGGCAGAAGCGCGCCGAGATCTTGTGCACGCCGGAGATGTCCTGCAGGCTGTCCGACTAATGATCGAGAAGAACTACAGCGGAATCCTGAATATCGCCACCGGTCAGAGCTTACCCGTTCGGGAAATTGTCACACAGCTTTGCGCCATCACCGAACAGCCGCTGCCAGCCTTTGCAGAGCACACTCCCCATGGAGAGCCGCTGATCGAACAAGTCAACGTTGATCAGCTCTTGGCGCTTGGGTTTCAGCCGCAAGTTCCGTTGATCGAGGGCCTGAGAGGATTTGCCTCGTGGTGGAGCGGACTGAAAGCCGCATAGAGTGTTAACGAAGTAAGTGAAACAGCCCGCCTGCGCGGGCTGTTTTCGTTGAAGGTGAGTTGGTGCGCCCGTGAAAGCTTAGGAGTGCTTCTCCAGTTTGCCTTGGCGCGACATCTCGTCACGCACCGCGGACATCAGCGGAGCAATCATCTCCGGAGAGAAGTCCAGCTTGATTCCCGCCGCCTGATAGAGCTTGGGAAGCGGACGCGATCCGCCCAGCGACAGCCCGTGCTTGTAGTTCCGCAGCGCTTCCGCCGCATTCGTGCGCGAGTGAGTCCAAATCTGCATCGCGCCGAGCTGCGCAATGCCGTACTCGATATAGTAGAACGGCACCTCGAAAATGTGAAGCTGCGCGTGCCAACGATAGTCGCGCGCTTCTTCGAAGCCGCTGTGATCCGCTCCCGCGCCGAAGCGCTCCACCAGACTGCGCCAATAGTTCCGCCGCTCTTCCCGCGTGTGCTTCGGATGCGTGTACACCCAGTGCTGAAATGCGTCTATCGTCGCCACCCACGCCAGCAGCGCAATCTTCCCCGCCAACTCAAACCGAATCGTCCGAGCCTGATCCGGCACAGAGAAAAACTCGCTCAAGTACGGCATCGCCAAAAGCTCCATGCTCATTGACGCCACTTCGCTGAATTCCATCGGCGCATGACGATAGGAGTGAATCGGCTCCTCGCGCACTGCAAAATTGTGGAAGGCATGACCGCCCTCGTGCAGCAGCGTGAACACGTCGTCGTTCGTGCCCACCGCGTTCATAAAGATGAACGGCAGACGCACTTCCGCAAGATCACTCTGATAGCCTCCGGGCGCCTTGCCCTTGCGGCTCGACAGATCCAACAGTCCCATGCCGTTCATCTTGTCGAATTGAGTTCCCAACTCCGAATCCAACGCATGAAAAATCTTTGAACAGCTCCGGATCAATTCGTCCGAGGTGCTGAACGGATGAAGCGGCTCGCGGCCAAAGGGATCGCAATCCATATCCCACGGACGCAGCGTGCTCACACCCAGCGCGCGCTTGCGATCCGCCGCCGCTTCGCGCACCACCGGGACCACCAGCGATTCCACCGCGCGGTGATACGCTTCGCAGTCCGCAGGAGTGTAGTCAAATCGCTCGTACTCCCGAAACTTGTAATCTCGATAGTTTTCAAACCCCGCGTTCAATGCGATCTCGTGACGCTTCGCCACCATCTCGTCAAAAACATCCTCAAGCACGTCGCGATCCCGCAATCTGCGCTCCGCGACCAAGGCATAAACCTTTTCGCGCACGTCGCGATCCGTCTCTTCAAGCATCGCCAGCGCGCGCGGAATCGTGATCTCTGCACCCTGCCATTCCACCGTCATCGAGCCAAACACTTTCTGATATTGCTGCGAGAGTCGCTCGACTTCCGTCTCAATCGGAATATTCACCTCGCGAAACAGCTCCACCGCGTTGCGGCACGAGCGCAAATAGATTTCATATCTCGCCGGAAGCTCCGAAGCCCACTCGCTCTGAACCAACTTGCGGTTCAACCTGTCCTGAGCTTCTTTCTGCTTCGGTGCAATCTCTTCAACGTACTGCATGAACGACCGTTCCGCGGCCTCATCATCCGTTGCGCAGGTCATGGCGATATAGCGCCGCGAGGACTCCTCCCCCAGAAATGCCGACAGCTCGCTTCCGTCCAGAATCCATTGCTCAAGCTCTACTACCGAACCAATCGCACGTTCTTCGAGTTCTTGATAGTATTTCGCCGCGTCGGCCCAGCCTGTCAAGGTCAGATCCGCCGACAAAAAGCGGCGCGGAAACTCTCCCGAAGGTCTCGTCAGTTCTGCGATCCGGTTCTCGATCATCGCCATGTGCGTTGCCCAATCTCCAAGTTGAATGCTTAGCGAAATGCCGTCACAACATAGTACCCGATCGTGTCGAGTACCATCGTGTCTAAATAAGTCGTATCCGCCACGCTCGCCAGCAGCGTGGAGTTCGTCGTCGTCGCGGGCAACTCCATCGTGCGCCAGACGCGATAGCCCGTCGCCCCCGGCACGGAGTTCCAAGTCAACTGCACGCCGGAGTCCGTGATGCGTGCCGTGAGCGCTTGCGGCGCTTCCACTGCGGCGGCGTACACTGAGACTTCATCCAATGCAGCCTCCACAATAGAGCCCGGCCCGAAATCCGCTGCAACCACGCGAATCTGAACTTCGGAAGTCAGCTCAACATAGTCTTCCAGCAGAAAGACATGCCGCCGCCACTCTTCCCAGTCAACGGTTTCCGACAGCAGCGGAAGCCAGTGCAGCCCCCCATCCGGACTCACGTCCATCCGTAGTGCGTCTTCGCCCGGGTTGCTGCCGTTGTCATTGCTGAACCACGTGTGCGTTTCCAGCACGACGCCATTCAGTCCGGAAAAATCCCACACCGGAGAAAACAGCGTCGTCGCGCCGCCATCCACATCGAACGCGCCCCCCGAACTTCCCGCATTGCCATCTGTCACAAAACAATTCACTCCCACACCCGGAGTGAAATCATTCTCCGGCTGAATAACGTGCCCGTTCGATCCCACGGTTTGCTGCGGATCCATCCGATTCCAAACTCCCGTAATCGCATTGTCCGTCGGTTGTCCGACCGTCCAACCCTGATCACCGACTTCAAAATCATAGTGAACAATCATCGCGGGCATTCGGAAATCCACCGTCATGTCCGCTATCACTTCGATTTCATTCGCCGCCGCACCTTGCGGCCCGGTTGCCTGCACAAGGTAGGTGTATCCTGCGGGAAGTTCAAGTTCATAGGAACCTGATACGTCGGTCGTCACAGAGAGAATCGGTGCATTGCGCACTTTCACCACCGCGCCACCCAGAGCTTCTCCGTCCGCGTCATACACATGCCCGGACAACGAGCGATCGGACGCCAGGTCGAGCTCCGCATCCACAATCGTCGAATCGCCGCGCGTAATCACCACACCGGACTCCGTCCACGGCAAGTAGGAGTACTTTCGAAACCTGAGCGTGTAGCTTCCTTCGACGATCGGTACGTCATAGTGGCCTTGCGCGTCCGTCGCAAGCAACGCACCCGTCTCAAGTACCTCGATCTCTACATCAGGCAATCCCGTGCCGGATGAGGTCACCGTGCCCGTCAGATATCCCAACTGAGTGACCGCAAGCACCGCCGAATACGCGTCCAAAAATCCATATCCGAACGTGTTGTCCTGGCCTTCGGAACCGTAGCCGCTGTCAATCGCCGTGTGAATCAGAACTTCCTTGAGCGTGATCGGATCGCAGTCCGGGCAAGCTTGCCGCATCAAGGCGACCACTCCCGCCACATGCGGTCCCGCCATGGACGTTCCGCTGAAGACCGTGTAGCCTCCCGGTATGCTGGAATACACACTCGAGCCCGGTGCGACAATCTCAGGTTTGGTGTGTGTGCCGTCGCAATAGCTCGGCCCAAGACTCGAAAAACCGGCAATCTCATAGGGCGGAACGTCGTCCTCCGTGGCGCGCACCGCCCCCACGGAAAACATCTGCACCGGACTCAAAGAGTGAATCGCCGGACTCCGCAGCCCGCCCGCTCCTTCATTGCCTGCGCTGAAAATTGCAACCACTCCCAGTGCTTCAAGGTTCGTGATGACGCCGTTCCAATAGTCGAAACACTCGTCGTAGCCCGGAAAGAAATCGCTCACGCCCCAGCTATTCTGCACCACATCCGGCACGTCGTCCAGAGTTTGCGGATTCAAATCCGGATTTGCAAACCACTGAAAGCACTCAATCACGTCGTTGTTGAAGTCCTGGCCGACTCCCTGATCAATTGCGTTGACTGCGATCCACAGCGCATCGGGCGCAGTTCCAATCGTCAGCGTGTCGCCGTTCACGTCAAGCTCCCGGCCGCACATCGTTCCCATCACGTGCGTGCCGTGACTGTGATCATCCACTGGAGTCTGTGTGCCTGTTCCCAACACATCCAGCCAGCACTCTGATGCAGGCGCAAAATTCCCGCGCCAACGCGACGCCAGCGCGGGATGAGTGCCGTCCACTCCCGTGTCCAGATTTGCGACCAGGGTTCCCTGACCTGTGATTCCAAGTTCCCGCTGCACTCGTGTTGCGCCAATCGCATCCTGGCCCGGAAGCGTCGTCTCCTGATCGAGACTGCGCCGCCGTGCTCTCAAGTCATCGGGTGAACCCGCTTCGGCAGGCTCAATCAACTCCGCGCGAAAATTCTCCGTCAACGCACGAATGTCGCCGCGCTCTGCGAGCCCTTCGAGATACTCGCGCGTCGCGGAAACTACAACCAGGTTGTCTATCCAGCAAGTGGTCCAGCCGCGCACAAGCCCCGCGCGCTTTGCCGACTCAAGCTCTGCCACAAAGTGCGGTTGCGTCTGCCGCACGTTATACTGCAAAGCCGAATACACGGCATCGTAGCGCTCGGAATACGAAGCGCCGCGCTCGTGCAGAGACTGATCGAGCGCTGCAATGTCCAACGGGCTCTCAAGAAGGACTATCGCCGGGACGTACTCGTCCGCCTGCGCGTTCTTAAGCTGAAACGCGAGTACCGGAGACACTTCCGCCGCACGACTCTGTGCGCAGAAAATGCTCGTTAGAAGCAGTATGAGTAGCGTCTTGCGCAAGCGTCCTTCCCTGCTGATTCATGATATTACTGCCGCACGGACACCACAAAGAAGTAAACAACTGTGTTGCTGTCCGTATCCACGGCATACGTTGTCCCGGTCGTCGTCCCGATCTGCACAGAGCTCGCTGTTTCAGGCGGCCACTGTGAAGTCGTCCACACCTGATAGAAGTCCGCGTTCGCCGCAGGACTCCAGCGCAGCTCTGAACCTGTGTCCGTATAGTTCAAAACGAGATCCGCAACTGCCTCCGGAACCATCAGGCCCCCGGAATCTATCGTAATCGGCAAATCATATGCCGGAGACGTGGGCGCGTTGGTCGTAAATCGCAGCGTCGCAAGACTCGGTCCGTCCGGCAAACAACACGACGACAGCCGTAGCGTAACCGTCTGCTGCTGACCCGCCGTAACGCTTCCCGACGACGGAATGGTTTGCACCGCCGCACCCGGACAGAACGACACGGCCATGTTATTCTCGATGTAACTTCCGTCGTTGTACACCACGGTGGCTCCGCGCGTTCGGTCGCTGTTCTGGAGTCCGATGGTTGACGAATTCAAACGGTTCACCCCCATGTTGCCGTACTGATAGGTGATCGAGCCGTCGGCCGTCAGAATCACTTCGAAGTTGTACAGCCCGCTATTCTGATAGCTCTGCACATTCTGGAACGAGACGATGAACGTGTCCACATTATTCGTCCAGCGGCGCACATTGGTTCCCGCGCGCTGAGGACTCAAGTCGTCCCACCACACCGCCAAGAGATTCTCCGGCGCGCTGCCGTTCGGAAGTGAAACATTCGTGTATGACGTCGCACCTGTGGCCGACGAGGTGAACGACAGCCAACCATTGGCCGAAATTCTCACCTGCGAGAAACTGCTTCCATAGAATGGGAAGTTGAAGCCTATGGCGTACGGACCCAAATTCTGATCATCCGACGAAAACGGTACGCTCGTACCGATGGTACTGATGTCCACCCACGAGTAAACCGGGCCGCCCGCTTCGCGGCTGTCAATCCAACGCGGGCCGCCGTCTCCTGCCCCGTAGTTCGTCTCGCCGAAACTCAGTTCAGAGCTGCTCCATGTCAACGTCGCTTCGCCAGGATTGGCAATCGTCACATCCATGTCCATGGTCGAACAGAGGGCGACCGCCTGAGAAATGCTCGACGGTGAAATCGAAATTTCCGGACGCGGCAGCGGGGTCAACTGAATATTCAAAACCGTCGGCGTGCCCGCCACCACCGTCACTCCGTTCACCGTTTGGCTTTGATAGCCCGGGGCCGAAAACGTCAGCGAATAGGTGCCCGCCAGAAGCATGCGATAATACTCGCCGTGCAGCGCGCTGCTGTACGTCAAGTAAGGTATGTTCGCGAGCATGATGTTCGCCCGTACCGGCTCGCCCGACTCGGCATCCGTCACGACTCCGCGCACACCTTCCCGCGCGCGCTGCAAATAGTCAATCATGCTCTGACGATTGTCGCGCCACAGACTATCCAAGGCACTCTCCGGACCCGACTTCACATCGGAAATCTCCATCGTCACTTCCTTGCAGCCCATCCAGACATAGTTCCAGTCCTGCATGCCACCCGAGACGTGATACCATTCCGCGCCGTTCGTCGTGCCATCCGGCGGAAACTCGTTGCTGTTGTACATTGCGTCGCTCGCCTGAGCATACGTCAAAGCAATGTTATAGAACAGCGCGTTCTCCGGAGAAGGGGAGAAGATGCTCGCGCCGCTGTAATTGCTGTCCCACGGATAGTTTGCCACAACCGTCCCGCCGTGGAAATTCGCCGAGATCACGAACGTGTGCTGCGCGGAGAAGTTCATCACATTCGCCGTCTCCACTTCGCGCCCCGCAACCGTGTTCGTCGAATCCCACACGCGATCCGGGAAATCGCGATTCAAGTCAATGCCGTTGGCATTGTATCGCTGGCCCAAAGTTCCCACGTCGCGGCCGTCCGGGTTCATCAACGGCATGATCCAAATTTCGTAATCCTCAACCATCGCCGTCAGCACCGGATCTGTGCCATACCCCGTCAACAGCGTGTCAATCAGCTTCAGACAGTTTTCAAGTCCCGTCAACTCGTCGCCGTGCATCGAAGAGATGTATTTGACTTCAATCTCCGGCTCGTCCACGGTCACATTGTCCGACACCTTGCCAAACCACATCGGTCGGCCCTGCACCGTGTTGCCGATGCTCTGATAGCTGAACAATGTCGGATAAGCCGCCGCCCAAATCGCAAACTGCGCCTCGATATCCGCATTCTCGTGGTAGATGTCCAGCGGTTCATGCTGTTCCCGGACTTCCGGAAGCCATTCCACATCGAATCCGCGCGCACGCAAAGCGATGAAATCCTCTTCCAGCAAGTACACGCGCGCAATGCCGTTGCGGACACGATCAACGATTCCGCCCTGATCTTCAATGATCTTGACGTCCAGAGATGACGTGAGCACCACTTCCGCTTCACGCGACGCCAGCATGTTCTTCTTCACCGGACGGGCTTCGGCTTGTATCGCAAAGAACAACCCGCACAACACCACCGTCAGCCACAATGTCTTGAACACTTTCATCTTCTTCATTCCTAAGTTAGCCGTTTACCCGCGTCCTCGTGCAGCTCGATCCATTCGCTCCACGATCCGGGATAGAGGGACAATTTCGTGTAGCCCGCGCGCTCCAGCGCCCATAGCAAATGGCAAGCTGTCACACCCGAACCGCAATAGGTCGTAATCTCTGCATCCGGACTCAGTCCATTTGCCCGGAAGAGCTCCCTCAGCTCCTCTGTCGTCTTCAATTTCGCCGGCTCCCCGTCGTGAAGCAAGCCCAGCGGCAGATTCCCCGCACCGTCAATACTCCCCGCGCGCTTGTCCAGCGGTTCAATCTCTCCCTGAAATCTCGCCGGAATGCGCGCATCCAACAAAACTCTCCCGGACTGTCCGGCGGCAACTTCCTTCGCGTTCCGCATCAGATCGGATCGCACAGAAACTTCGTAAGGCTCACACGCCGGACGACGCTCTTCCCCGGTTGCTATCGCTCGCCCTTCTGCCACCCACTTCCTCAATCCGCCATCGAGAATCGCTACGTCCTTGACTCCGATCCACTGCAGCAGCCACCAAAGCCGTGCCGCCACCTTGCCGGGATCCGTTTCCACCGCAACCACTCGCTTCCCCTTGCCAATCCCGATCTCTGCAAGCTTCTGTACCATCCGGTTCGGATCGGGAAGTGGATGCCTCCCGCGACGAGGATCTCCAATCTCCGAAAGCACCTGATCGCAATCCACAAACACTGCCCCCGGAATGTGCCCGGACTTGTACTCTGCTCGCGCAGCTTCCGAATTCAAATGTACCCACCGAATGTCCGCCACAACCAAATCTTCATAATTCAAGTGTTGAGCCAACCATTCCGTAGTCACAAGACTGTCCAACTCACTACTCCTTTTGCGCCGATCGCTGGTCCGTAAGCATTACAATCTAATAAGATGCGAACGAAACTTCGCGAAAGCAAGTAGGCACGAGACTTTCGGGAAAGCCCAGACCATGCCCCGTGTTTCAGAACTGTAAATTACACAAGCCTTTAAAAGGCATCGCGAGGCGCCCAAAAGTTCGAGTTTCTTGTTTGAGAGGGGCAGCGCACGATATGGCTCTGCTACCCGTTCCCATCCTTGGTCCGGGCACAGATTCTGCGCAATCATCTTTGACGGCGTCTGGAAACTGCAAGGTTCACTCTAACAACATGTTACCTGACATAGCATTGCGCGTCCTGAAACACATGTCGAACATCTATTTGCTCCCGCAGAAACTTCTGGCGTGCGCGGCCCGTACTCGTCCAATGAATCGTGCCCCATTTCTTGCTCTCCTGTTTCTGGGAGTGTCCGATCCTGCCGCTGCCGAAGGAACAGACTACGCAGCATTGCTCGGATTCTGGCCGGCGGTCGCAGGCCTCGCCCTCGCTGTCGCCATTCTGATGATCACTTTCCGCTCCGTGCGCGCCGCCCGTCAAACTCCCGTCGCTTCGCATGCAGCTCCCTGGAACATCCTGGCCAACAACATCGAAGAACTCGTCGTTCTGCTGGACAAATCGGATCGGATGGTTTACATCAACCGCGAGTCCGCCGACCACCAGAATGCTCTCGGTCAACCCATGGATGTGTTCCTGGACCCCGAGGATTTTCCAAGATGGAGCAAGTTCTTTCAAACGCACAAATCCCGCACTGGTGCGGACACGCCGGAGATCTTCAAGGTTCGGCTGCCAAACGGGGCCGCGGCCTACTGGGAGATCCGCCTGTCACACCTGTACGTGGAAGAACTGAACGGAGTCTCTCTGTGCTGTTCCAGGGATGTAACCCGCGAACGCCGGCGCCGACTTGAACTTGACGTCTTGAACAAGATCGCCGACCTGTCGTCGCGCGAAGAAGCTCTCGATGTCGTGGTACATGAAGCTGCCGAACAACTGGGGAGAGTCCTCAATGCGCGCAACTTCTATCTCGCCTTGTACGACCCGACCACGGGGCTCTATTCCAAACCCATCGAGCGCGACGAGGCCGATGAGCAAAGCGGTCTTCAATCGCACCTCGATCTGAATGGCGGATTGACGGACTTTGTCCGCCGCACGGGGAAGACCCTGCTGCTAAACGATGAAAATCGCGCCAGACTGATACAGGAAGAAAATCTCAAGAGTCTCGGAACTCCCGCCAAGTGCTGGCTGGGCGTGCCGCTCGTTGCGGGGGATCTCGCGACCGGGGTCTTTGTCCTTCAGTCTTATGACAACGAGCAGGAATACTCCGAACAAGACGCGGCGCTGCTGGAGGTCATCTCTGGCCACATCGGTCGCACGGTCGAACGTCAGCGCGCAACTCTTGAGCTCCGCGAACGTGAAGCAAAACTTCGTCTCCTGACGGAACGCATGCCTGCGCTGCTCTGGACTCAGAACCTGGACGGTGAAGTCAGCTACGTCGCGGGGACCGCGCTCGGCCAGTTGGAACACACTCCCGAATCCCTAATCGGCAAAGACCTGCTCGATATTCTTACCCCTCAGGAGTGCGACAAACAAGCAATTCTGAACAAGCTGTCCGAGCGGCAAAACGTCTCACTTCAACTCGTGTCCAAGAAACGAACTCTTGAGGCCTATCTTGAGCCGATAGAGAGCTCTCACGGAGTAGTGGTCGGCGCGATCGGTGTGGCCCTTGACGTGACGGAGAGCGCCCGCAAGGACGAAGAGTTGCGAAGATTCTTCAACGTCTCCGCCGATGCCTACCTCGTAAGCAACGACCGGGGCATCGTGCTGGAGTGCAACGAAGCTTTCGAACGCATCCTGGGGTATGAGGCTGGTGCTGCAAAAGGGATCTGTACTTTTGACCTGATTCATCCCGACGATGTCGCACTCTGCAGATCCGCCGCCGAAGACTTGCTGCTCGGAGATCCGCAAACCGGTGTGGAAGCCCGGTTCAGACACACCGACGGAAGCTATCGCTGGATGTCCTGGAACGGCGCTGCCTCAGGTGAAGATCGCACCTTTAGCAGTGGAAAAGACATCACCTATCGCAGAAACATCGAACATGCCCTGCGCGTCCGTGAAGAGCAAATGAGAATCTTCGTCGAAAACTCGCCCGCTCCCATGGCCATGTTCGACCGCGACTTGCGATACATGATTGCCAATAAGAAATGGTATCAGGCCTATCGCCTTACGCAGGACTCGGTTATCGGGAAATCTCACTATGACGTCTTTCCCGAGATTTCCGAACGATGGAAAGAAATTCACCAGCGCTGCCTTGCGGGAGCTTCAGAGTCCTGCGCAAAAGATCCTTTCCCCAGAGCCGACGGCTCCACAGACTACGTAAGATGGACCGTCAGGCCCTGGCACGCCGAAGATGGTTCAATCGGCGGCGTGATCATGCTCACGGAAGTGATCACAGCCGAAGTGCAGGCCGAAGCTGACCTCCTGCATTCCAAAACCCTCGCGCGCAAAATCCTCGACGCCTCTCTGGATGCCGTCGTCGCCATGGATCACAGGGGTCTCGTCACCGAATGGAACCCCAAAGCCGAAGAGATCTTCGGATACTCCAAGCAAGAGGCCATCGGAAACGCCCTGCATGCTCTGATCATTCCGGAACGCCTCAGGGATAGTCATCTCCGAGGCATGAAAACCTTTCTGGAAACCGGACACGGACCCGCGCTGAATCAGCTCCTGAAGTTGAGCGCGCGTCGCAAAGACGGTTCAGAGTTCCCGGTGGAATTGGCAATCAGTCCTATCGAGACTGGTCAACATCCGCACTTCGCGGGTGTGATCAGAGACATCAGCCTGCGGCAGGCACGCGAGCAAGAGATCTTGGAAAGTCGAGAAAAACTGAAAGAGGCCCAAGCGATCGCAGGACTGGGCTTCTGGGAGTGGTTTCCGGCCACGGATGAGCTTTATGTGAGTGATGAGAAACTCAACATGTATGCCCGCCCCGAGCTTCACTTGCCAATCACCTTCGCACAATTCCTGGAAATCATCCACCCGGAGGATCGCGAGGTCTTCGTCAATACCGCGTCCGAAATGATGGAGGGACGTGAGGAATTCGAGCTAGAGTATCGAATTGTTCGCCCCACCGGTGAACACCGAAACCTCGTCAGCAAGGGCCGTGTGCGCCGAACGGAAGACGGTGTACCTTACAAGGTGTTTGGATCCACGTTGGACATAACTGAACGCGTCCGCACCGAAAAGCGCGTCCAAGAAAGCGAACAAAGACTCGCCTTCGTGATTGATGGCTCCAACGACGCGTATTGGGATCTCAACTGTATCTCCGGTGACTGCTACTGCAGCCCGCGGCTTGTTGAATGGCTCGAATACGATGAGACGGACTTCAAGCACGAAGCCGACTTCATCAACTCCCATGTTGTGCCCGAATACATGAAGGCATACAATGACGCCTTTCTGGAACACGCCGCCGGACACGCTCCATTGCTGGAGGCTGAAGTTCTCTTGAAAACGGCCAAGGGGAACTCGCTCTGGCTCCATGCCCGAGGCAAGATTGTCGAGTGGAATGACGACGGAACTCCCCTCCGCTGCTCCGGCGTCTCCTCGAACATTACCGACCGCAAGAACTCCGAAGCCGCCATGCACGAACTCGAAGTCCAGTTGCGTCATGCTCAAAGGCTCGAAACGGTCGGCACCCTTGCCGGGGGAATTGCGCACGACTTTAACAATATCCTGACTCCGATTCTCGGATATGCCGACATGATTGCGTCCGAATTCCCGGAAGATACCTCCGTTCGCCAAGATATCGAGCAGGTGATCAAGGCGGCCTATCGAGCGAAAAGCCTCGTGCAGCAAATCCTCGCCTTCAGCAGAAGGGGCGAACAGCGCCCACAGCCGCTGCGCATGGACTTGCTGGTCAAGGAAGTGCTCAAACTTCTCCAGTCATCGCTTCCAGCCAATGTCGAACTTGTGCAGAATATTCAACCCGTTGGCATGATCCTGTCGGATCCCACCCAGATCCATCAGGTCGTCATGAATCTCTGTACAAACTCCTTGCACGCGCTCAAAACCAACGGTGGTATACTTGAAGTAGAACTCATCCACGTCCTGCTGGAGCATGACGATCTCTCGTGCACGAATTCCCTCGTTCCCGGAAAGTATGCCAAACTGACTGTGACCGACAATGGTATCGGAATGGATGAACAGACGTCCGCAAGAGTCTTCGAACCGTTCTTCACCACCAAGGAAGTGGGGCAAGGAACCGGACTCGGACTGCCTGTCGTTCATGGAATCATCACCTCGCACAAAGGCGCAATTCAACTTCACTCCCAGCCCGCGTCCGGCACAAAGGTCGTGATCTGGCTGCCCATCGAGGCGGCTGAAGTGGATGTGCTGCAGAGTCCGGTTGATGACGTTATCAAAGGCTCTGAACACGTGTTGCTGTGTGACGATGACGAGACCATTGTACTGCTCGGAAAACAAATGCTGGAGTCCTACGGCTATGAAGTCACGGCTTTCTGTGACCCGATCCAGGCACTGGCTGCCCTGCAGGAAACTGCCCGACGTGTGGATGTCATGATCGTGGACGATATCATGCCCCTGATGTCCGGTACGGATGTTGCCCTTGCTGCCAAGGATTTTGATTCCGCGCTCCCTGTGATTTTGCTCGCGTCCGGAGGGGTGGAAGACGAACGAGGCAAGGGTCTCTTCGCAAGTATTACTCATAAACCCGTCAACTCAACCGAGCTCGCTGCGGCGGTCAGAGCGGCGATCTCTACTAATCACACTTTCTCTGAGGCTTAACGATGTGCAGAATCCTCATAGTTGATGATGATCCCAGCATCCGACAGATGCTTCGCAGCATGCTTGAACGCGAAGGACACGATGTGGATGTTGCGTCCAATGGTGCCGAGTGCCTGCGGCTGTTTCGCGCCACATCCTACGAACTCGTTATCACCGACATCATCATGCCCGAACAGGAAGGTATCGAGACCATTCGACGCCTGCGCGCCGAAAAACCTGAAATCCGAGTAATCGCAATCTCAGGTGGGGGACGCATTGGTCCTGCCGATTACCTGAGCATGGCAAAATTGATTGGCGCTTCCGCGACCCTGGCCAAGCCTTTCGAGCGGGCGGCGCTGCTGGAGGCCGTCCAGTCAGCCTTGTCATTGACCTAGTCAAGCTGCGCAAGAGCTTTCACATGCTATAGCATCGCAACTGCATTGAACTAAGAAGTTGGAGGCATTCTTGCCCCACTTCGCTGGTTGAAAAAGTCCAACCTCTGAATCCCGATACGCTTAACCCAATCCCCATCTATACTTACATCCCTACTCGACTCGGACTCCCGGACGGCAAAAAGTTGTCGCCGTAAGGTCAACCCCTTGACTTCCCAGCCTTCTCAGCGTTATACTTACGCTAGTTCACCAATATTGGTGAAGCTTGTTGAATTGGACTGACCCTTTTATGAATAGTAGAAACCAAGACATTTGAGGAGCGAGCGAAGATGAAAAATTTGAAAATGCTTTTTGTGGCCATGGCGTTGTTGATGGTGGTTGGGCTGAGCCACGCTCAGTTTAACTCATCGATTTCGAACATTGATTTCAACTCCGGCGACGCGTTTCCGTTGACGGATGCTTGTGGTGGCGGTGCGCCGTTGACGAACGCGTGCAACGTTCAGATTTACTGGGATGCGAACAACAACGGCGCGGACGAGCTGGACGCGTTGGTTCCGGTTGGCCCGGCGTTCAACGAAGCGAACTTTAACACGTTCCCGCTGGATGAGTACGGCTTTTTCGGTCTTCCGGGTTGCTTCGTGATGCTTGAGAACTTCACGATTGCCGGTTCGACCCCGCAGCCGTCGAAGTACTACTTGGTTGTGGATTGCGGCAACGTGAAGTGGACGTCGCGCGTGGTGACGATTGCGGATGGTTACTCTGAGCACTACCTGAGCTTGGCTTCCGATTGGAGCTGCCAGGTGACTCAGGAGCCGTGCGTTCCGCAGAACTACCCGATCGAGACGGTTGGCGGCCGCAACTTCCTTGCGAACGGCCCGTACTACCAGTGCTTGGAATTCTGCGCGAACATTCCTGTGACGGTTTGCTTGGGCCCCTTGGCTGCTGACGAGCGTCCGCACGCCCAGTTGTTCCCGGGCTGCATTGGCAACGGTTGCGACGTTCAGTGTGCTCCGGCGGCTCCGGTGATGGATCCGGCGGGCTGGACGTACGACGCGCTGAGCGGCACGTGGTGCGCGGTGTTTGTGTCTGACGTTGAAGGCTGCGCCTGCTTCTGCCTCGACTTTATTGAGTCGGCTGAAGCCGGTACGTTTGCGGCGGTCGCCCGTGACAACAGCGTTGAGCTGAACTGGACGACGAACTCGGAGAGCAACGTGGATCGTTTTGAAGTTCTGCGCAAGGTTGCCGGCCACGACGCGTATGCGACGGTGGGTGCGGTTGCCGCGACGAACACGGCGACGGGCTCGACCTACAACTTCGTGGACAACGGCGCGGTGAATGGTACGTCTTACGAGTACTCGCTGCAGACGGTGAACATGGACGGTTCGATCGAGTCGTGGGGTCTGGTTGTGACGGCGACGCCGTCTTCGGACGCTGCGTTGATCACGGAGTACGCTCTGCATCAGAACTACCCGAACCCGTTCAACCCGTCCACGAACCTGGTTTATGATGTTGTTTCCGACAACAACGTGAACCTGACGGTTTACAACGCGATGGGTCAGGAAGTTGCGACGTTGGTGAACGGTCTGCAGGCCGCTGGCCGCCACACCGTTTCGTTCGACGCTTCGAACCTGACGTCGGGTCTGTACTTCTACACGGTGAAGATCGGCAACGAGTTCACCGCGACGAAGAAGATGCTGTTGGTCAAGTAAGTGCGTGAAACGCACGTCTTGTGCTGAGGCACAGGAGCTTGTCTAAGGACATGGCAGTGGGCCTCCCGAAAGGGAGGCCCACTGTGCTTTCGGGGGGAGAGTGGGTCAGTAGTTTACACTTCGAAACAAATTGAACTTCTGTTCACGCACATTCTTGTTGCCTTCGCAGGCAAATGAGTGTAAATTATTGGTTGCATCTTTGCGCTGAAAAATTTCTTTGTACGCACAAACAGGTGACTACTATGTACCATGCCTTCAGAATGCTGTTCGCTCTGCTCTTGATTAGTCTGACCGCAAACGTTTTCGCGGCAGAGTTCTCATCGGCTATTGAAGATGAATTGAAAAACTCCGGAAAAGATGAATTCATCAGTACGCTCATTTTCCTGCCCAACGCCGTGGATATCCGCACGCTGGATTTCGCATTGCATGATCGCGGGGCAACCATTGCCCAACGCAATCGCGAAGTCCTGGAAGCCCTGAAGTACAATGCCGAGCAGAATCAGCCCGCTTTCAAGGCCGAGCTGGATTTTGCAGAAAGCAAGGGCGATGTTCGCGGCTATACGGCGTACTGGATTGACAACCTGTTTGTCGTCCACGCCAGCAAGAGCTTTATCGAATCTCTGCGGCATCGCGGTGACATCGAATATGTCACGACGAACTTCAGCGCAGAATTGATTGATCCGATTCGCTCGGAAGTCGGCAGCATTCGTCCGCCACGCCGTCCGCTTGACAACGAGACCACCACCACCGAGCAGGATGCCATCGGCACGACGCGCGTCAATCGCGAACTCGGCATCACCGGTCAGGGCGTCATTGTCGCCAATTGTGATACGGGTGTGGACGGCAATCATCCGGCTCTCGCGTCCCGCTGGCGCGGCAATTTTGCTCCGGTCTCGCAGTGCTGGCGCGATGCTTTGGGCTCCGCTCCCAACTTCCCGTCCGACGGAAACGGCCACGGCACGCACGTTATGGGCACCATGACGGGCCGCGCAATCTCCGGCAACGACACCAACACCGTCGGCGGTGCGCCGAATGCGCGCTGGATCGCCACAAACTCGATCAATCAGGGAGTCGGCAGCGCCTTTGACAACGACATCATTGCCGACTATCAGTGGTTTGCCAATCCGGACGGCGACATCAACACCACGGACGACCTGCCGGACATAATACAGAACTCCTGGGGCGTCAACAGCAACTTCTCCGGCTACACGACCTGCGATACGCGCTGGAACACGTTTATTCTGAATTGCGAAGCCGCCGGTCCCGTGATTACCTGGTCTGCCGGAAACGAAGGCGCGTCCGGTCTGCGTACACCCGCGATTCATTCGATGAATGCCTACCAGATCTTCTCGGTCGGCGCAGTAGATGCGCAGGACGGCTTGCCGCCCTATCCGATTGCCAGCTTCTCGAGTCTCGGACCCACGCCGTGCACCCCGGCGGTTCCCGACAACATCAAACCTGAGATTTCCGCTCCCGGCGTCAACATCTATTCGTCGGTTCCCGGCGGCGGCTACGACGGTACCTATTCCGGCACCTCCATGGCCGGACCGCACGTCGCGGGCGTGGTTGCGTTGATGCGCGAAGCCTGCCCGAACTGCGATCACATGACCATCAAGGATGCGATCATGGCCACGGCATTGGATCAGGGACCCGCCGGTCAGGACAATACCTATGGCTACGGAGTGATTCAAGCCTATGAAGCAGTAATCTCCGTCTCCAATCTTGGCCGCATTGCCGGTACCGTGACCGACGGCACGAATCCGCTGGATGGTGCGCGTGTCCAAGTCATTGGCTCCGCCAATCAAGCAATCACCGACGTCAATGGTGAATACATTCTTCCCCTCCCCGATGGTACCTACGATCTCGAGTTCTGGAAGCTTGGATATGAACCCTACGTCGTGACGGGAGTCACGGTCATTCTGGACGACACGGTGTATGTGAACGCCGCGCTCAACGCGCTGCAGTCCATTACTTTCATTGATGAAGACTTCGAGACCGGAGCGTCCGGTTGGACGCATGATGCTCCCGCCGGTTGGGTGGACAACTGGCATGTTTCCACGGAGCGCGCCAACTCCGGCACGCAATCCTTTAAGTGCGGCGACACCGGAACCGGCACGTACGCGAGCCTGAATGATGCGCGCCTCACGTCGCCCGTGATGACGAGCTTGCCCGCATTTGCCACGCTGACCTTCACCTTGCAAATGGAAGCGGAAGTCTCCGGTTTCTACGCCGATTCGTGCTATGATGGCGGCTTCCTCGAAATCTCGGCCAGCGCCGGACCGTGGACGCCGATCAGCGTTTCCCCGGCCTACAATCGCACCTTCCGTTACACGGTAGGCGGCGGCAATCCCTACACCGGCCCGATTCCCGGCGTCGGATGCGTCAGCGGTTCAATCACCACCTGGACCACCTACACCGTGGATCTCTCCGACTACGAAGGTCAGGATGTGCAATTGCGCTTCCGCTTCGCTTCGGATGCCAACACGAATCAGGAAGGCTGGTACGTGGATGACGTCGTCGGCGTCGGCTACGGCAGCGCGACTCCCGCCGCGCCGACCGAACTGGCCGTGGTCTATAACCCGGACACGGACAATCTCGATTTCTCGTGGAACGGAACCGCTCCGCTTTTCAAGCTCTGGAGTTCGGCAAGCTTTGACGGCCCGTTCGTCACGCTCGAAGGTTCAACCTCATCCAATTCGCTGAGCATTCCGTTGCCCGTGGATGATCAGCTCTACTATGTTGTCACTGCGTCCAACGGCGGCGAACTTTCCATTCCGTCGCGTCCGGTTGGTTTGAACGCGCGATAGATCACAAATTGCTTGACAAAGAAAGAGCCTCCGCATGCGCGGAGGCTCTTTTCATTTTGTACAATCTCACTTCTTAATGCGAACAGCAGGGCGGAGGTCCGTGATCCGCCGCCAGTCCGGCCATCCCGCGCCACAACAGCACGAAAGCCGTAATCGCCATCAGCGCGCCCGCCGCCACATTGCCATAGCGGCTCCAGCGTGAGGGAAGCTTGCGCAGCACCGCGCCAAGCCCAAGCAGCGCGGGCATCGTGCCGATGCCGAACGCCTGCATGATAAACATCCCCGTCCACGGCGACTCGACCGCCGCCGATCGCGCGACCATCGCATACAAAACTCCGCACGGCAAGAATGCCGCCGCAAAGCCCAGTCCCGGCGACATCCATTTGCCCCAGCGCATCGCGCGCTTGGAAATCGCAATCGAAACCTTCGCCAGAAAACCGCCCGAAGTGGGGAGGAAGTAGGCCAGCACCAAGGCCAGAAGCATCAGCACGCCGCCCACAATCGAAACCCAGGCCGTCGCCTTCTGCAGTCCCGCGCGATCCAACAATACCGAGCCCAACAGCGCCGCCAGAAAGCCCAACAAAGAGTACGAGAAAAGTTTCCCTACACTAAAACCAAGCGGTGCCCACGCGCCGCCCGTCATCTTCGAACGGCAACCCAATGTCGCCAACGGACCGCACATCCCGATGCAGTGAGCGGAACTCAAAATTCCCACAACAAACGCGGGAAAGACGTCAACAAAAAACGGATTCATCTTAATCCACAAACAAGGAAATTCTGTCGCGGTAAAGCTTGGTTCCCTGCGACAGTTCCGCAACGCATTCCCATGCGCCGCGTGCCAAAGGTGCTTCATGCTTCACGGCATAGCGCCCGCCGCCCATCGGCAGCAGTTTCACCGCCGCTCTGTCGAGGCTCTTGTCCGAAGGCCGATAAAGTTCACAACTGCCAAGCAGTGAATCGCAAGGCAAACCCGCGGCATCCACCACCGTCAGCACAACCAGCATCCGATCTCCGAGCGGCGTGTCCGCGCTCACCTTCCAACCCGTCGCCGCAGTTGCTCGCTTCTCGTTCAGCACCTGCTTCAGGTTTTCGCCCTTCTCATAGTAGTTCTCGGTCATCAGTTCGGGTGGATTCTGCGTCGCAATCGTCAGCACGGCCATGTTCGAAGCCACCGTCGCCACCAGGATCGCGATGATAATCATTGGCCAGAGGTTCTGATCCAGGTACTTCTGAAGTTTCGTGCGCTCAGGTGCGGTGGTTTCGCTCATCGCTGCTCTCCTGTAAAGACGGGTCCCAGAAACTTTGCCGTCGCCGTCCCGATCTGTTCATTGCCATCCATTAACTTGAACTCAAGCGGAGTGGACGATGTCTTGACATGCTCCCGCTTGATCATCACAAATGCTTCCGCCTTGATGCGCTCCCCCGGCGCAATCTCAAACGGTTCGCCCGGTACAAGCAACTCCGCAGGCACCGGAGAGTTCAGCTCCACTCGCACCGTGCGGTTGCGCGCGTCCGTATTCGTCAAATGCAATTGAAGCATGTTCCGCACCAGGCCGTCGTCCTGCACGAGATACGGTGTGCCCGGCGCACGCACCACGGCAAAGTCCACAATCTCGCGACCCGACAAACGGATCAAAAAGAGCGTCAGAATGATCGCGGATACACCGACATAGAGCAGCGTGCGCGGCCTGACCAGCTTGCGCGTCTTGTGCTCCATCCCGGCCAAAGAATCATAGCGCACCAGCCCCGTCGGGCGGCCAACCTTGGTCATCACCTCGTCGCACGCGTCAATGCACGACGTACACTGAATGCACTCAAGCTGCAAACCGTCGCGAATGTCAATTCCCATCGGGCAAACCTGCACACAGCGGTTGCACGCGACACAATCTCCCTTGGACGTATCGCCCGGGCGCATGTGACCGCGCGGTTCCCCGCGCAGCGTGTCATACCCGACAATCAGACTGTGTTCATCCAGGAACACCGACTGAATGCGCGCGTAAGGACAGAGAAAGTGACAGAACTGCTCGCGGAAATAGGCGAAGTTGAAATACGTGATTGCCGTCATCACTACCGCCACCGCCATCGCCGTCGGATGCGCCGCACCAAATGTCCAAAACATTTCATACGACGCTTGCGGTCCGATGAAATAGGCCGTGAAACTCAGACTCATGCCCGTGGACACCAGCCAGAAGATCAGATGCTTGCTGACCTTTCGTGTCCAGTATGCCTCGTCATGCGGTCCTTCGTCCAACGCCCGGCGCTGCCGAGGAGTGCCTTCCAGCCAGCGGTCTATCCTGTAGAATATGCTCTCAAGATACACCGTCTGCGGACACGCCCAGCCGCACCACAACCTGCCGAACATCGCCGAAAACCAAAACAGAGCCAGCACACAGAGCAACAGAAACAACGCCAGCAAGTACAAATCGGTTGCTAGGAACATGTGCCCGAACACCGAGAACCTGCGGCCTGCTACGTCGAACAACAACAGCGGATTGCCGTTTATCTTCAGCCACGGCGCCGCCAGATAAAACACCACCAGAACGGCCATCACGATATTGCGGCGCTTGGCCCAAATGCCCTTCGCCGGTTCCTGATAGACCCAATTCCGCTTTCCCTGCTTGCCGATCGTTGCGCTTGTCTCAGGAATATTGTCCCGGTTCATGACCGGCAAGTCGGTTATTTCTTTGCTACTCAAGTGAGTCTCTCTTGTTGCGAACGCCTGCGTTCTTCTGGGATTGCATTCCCGGTCTGACTTTGAGACCTATTCCTGCATACTCCATGCCCATCTGAACACCAAGCGCCATCCCTCCCCGAAAGCTGTCTCCCGCAAGACTGCTAAATCTTGACCGTCGTATCCGCGCTGGCCGTCACCGAATCCGTCGGCGCTTCTTCCTTCGGCGCGCGAATCGTCGCCATATCATATGGCTCGCCTTCCGCCTTCTTACCCGGAGTCGGAGGCGGCTGATTCCACAGCGTCATCACGTAGGCCGAAATCATCTTGATCTTCCGGTCACCCAGAATCGGACCCCACTGCGGCATGCCCTTCGCCGCAACGCCATTGGTGACCGTCGCGATGATCTGATCCTCGCTCGGCCCATGAATCCAGTAGTTGTCCGTCAAATTCGGACCGATGCCGCCTTCGCCGTAGGCTCCGTGGCACGTCACGCAAAACGTCCCGAAGTACTTCTTGCCCGCGCCAATCGGATCCTGATCATAGGCTCCGGATGCAATCAACTCCGCTTCGCGCTGCTCCGCCGCCATCGCCGCTTGTGCAATGTCCCGGTTCAGGAAACGCTTCGGAAGCAAGTCAAACATGTGTACAATGGGCGTGTACACAAACGCGAAAACAATGGTGATCAGAAACAGATTTACCCACCACTTCGGCAGTGGATTATCCGCCTCATGAATCCCGTCGTATTCGTGGTCCAAAAGATCCTGCTCCGGAATGAAATCTCCCGGCAGCAGTTCCTCGTGTTCTATCTTCTTATGCCCGTCACTCATGAGCACTATCCTTTTACTGAATGGTGGTGGTCGCCTGACACTTCATCGTCTTCAAGCGGAAGGTTCATCTCATGTTCGAAGCGATTCTTTCGTCCGGAAAATGTCCAAAAGAGTATCGCCGCGAACGAAACAAACATGATGATCAACGCGACGATGGACCAAATGGCCTCACCCGCGTTCCCCATCACATCGCGAATCATGGCGTGCCCGCCAAGAGCTGCTGCGGCTGCTTGCCCATGCGCTGCAAATAGGCGATGACGGCCACGATTTCCTTGTCTTCCATCCCTTGAATACCTTCCGCCGCAAGTCTCTCGGCAATCTGAGCCGCCTGCGAACGCATCGTCTCCGGTGCCTGCTCAACGTCCTTGTCCGTGTACGGCACATTCAGCATCTGCATCGTCTTCATCTTCGCCTGAATGTCTTCCGTGTTCAGCGAATTCTCAGCCAGCCACGTGTATTGCGGCATGATTGAACCCGGAGACGTCGAGCGCGGATCCATCATGTGCAGATAGTGCCAGTGATCCGGATATTTCGCACCCACGCGCGCCAAATCCGGCCCGATGCGGCGTGAGCCCCACTGGAACGGATGATCGTACTCAAACTCGCCCGGCTTCGAATATTCTCCATAGCGCAGCACTTCATCGCGCAGCGGACGAATCATCTGCGAATGACAATTGTAACAGCCTTCGCGTACATACAAGTCACGACCCTCAAGCTCCAGTGGAGAATAGGGCACCGCCGCGCTCGCATGAATCGGCACATAGCTCTTCGGCATCACCAGCGGCACGATTTCCACAATGCCGCCCACCGTAATCAACACGACCACCAGCATCGTGAACGCGAACGGAGCGCCTTCCAGAATGTGATGCCAGTTCGTCGTGCCGCCGTAGCTCGCTGGCTTCAAGCTGGCCAAGGACGGCGCGGTCGCCTCTTCGTCCTCAACGGCGTCTGCCTTGCGAATCGTCATCCAGACATTGTAAGCCATCAGGATGATGCCTGTCAGATACATCAATCCACCCAACAACCGCGTGTGGTAGAACGGCAGAATTCTCTGCGTCGTCTCCACGAAGTTCGGATACTGAAGCAATCCGTCCGCGTCAAACGCGCGCCACATCAAGCCCTGCATGATGCCCGCCGTCCAAATCGGAACGATGTAGAGCAGAATTCCGATCGTGGCAATCCAGAAGTGCGTCGTCGCCAAGCCCTTCGAATAGAGCTCGGTCTTCCACAACTTTGGCAACAGGTAATAGAACATACCGAACACCATGAAGCCCACCCAGCCCAACGCCCCGCCGTGCACATGCGCCACCGTGTAGTCGGTGTAGTGCGTCAGCGAGTTGATCGCCTTGATAGACATCATCGGGCCTTCAAACGTGGACATTCCGTAGAACGTCACGGCCAACGCGAAGAACTTCAGAATCGGCTCCTGACGAACCTTGTTCCACGCGCCGCGCAGCGTCAACAGACCGTTCAACATACCGCCCCACGACGGAGCAATCAGCATCAAACTGAATACCGCGCCCAACGTCTGCGCCCAATCCGGCAGAGCCGTGTAGTGCAGATGGTGAGGTCCGGCCCAAATATACAGGAACACCAGACCCCAGAAGTGAATAATCGAAAGCCGGTAGCTGTACACCGGACGGTTCGCCGCCTTGGGCATGAAGTAATACATCATTCCCAGAAACGGCGTGGTCAGCAGGAAGCCCACCGCGTTATGCCCGTACCACCACTGCACCATCGCATCCTGAACGCCCGCGAATATCGGATAGCTCTTCAGCATTGTTGCCGGAATTTCGAGGTTGTTCACGATGTGCAGCATCGCGATCGTCACAATCGTCGCAATGTAAAACCAGATGCCCACGTACAGGTGGCGCTCACGGCGGCGGAAGATCGTTCCGAAGAAGTTGATCGCAAAAATCACCCAAACCACCGCGATCAGCAGGTCAATCGGCCATTCAAGCTCCGCGTACTCTTTTGAGCTCGAAATTCCCAGCGGCAGCGTCACAGCTGCCAGAACAATGATTAGCTGATATCCCCAGAAGTGAATTCTGGACAGCGTGTCATTGAACATACGCGCCTTGAGCAATCTTTGCGATGAGTAGTAAACCCCCGCAAAAATCGCATTGCCGGCAAACGCGAAAATCACCGCGTTTGTGTGCAGCGGGCGAAGTCGCCCGAACGTCAGCCAGGACGTGTCAAAATTCAACTGCCAGAACGCCAGCTGAGCGGCCACGATCACACCCACAAGCATGCCCACGATGCCCCATATGAGCGTCGCGATGGCAAACTTGCGGACGATGTCGTAGTCGTACCGGAAGGTTTCCATGGACATACGGTTAGTTCCCGTCTTTATCTTTAGTTGTCTTCGTTTCGTCGAGCAAAATGCGATGCGCCGGAGTTTCCAAATCGTCAAACTGTCCGCCGCGCACCGCCCATAAATAAAATCCCACAAACACCAATATGAAGAGCACCGCGAAGCCCAAGAGCCAGGTGATGATGTTCATGGCTTGCTCCCCCGCACTGCCAAAGTCAATACCGTGATGGAGGACAGGGGCATCAGAATCGCCGCCAATAGCGGAGAAACCAGTCCCGCCATCGCCAGTCCCGCACCCAATAGGTTGTAGGACACCGCGATCACAATGTTGCGCCGAATCGTATGAAGCGTGTTCCGCGAAACGGACACAAGCTCTGCAAAGGCTTCCGGTCCGCGACGAGATACAAAAACATCCGCTGCGCTGCGAGCCACATCCGCCGCTTCAGCCGCCGACACGCCCACCGTCGCCCGCGACAGAGCTGCCGCGTCATTCACGCCGTCGCCGAACATCGCCGTGGCCACACCCGCTTGTTCAAGCTCGGCCACGCGCAATAACTTTTCTTCAGGAGTCACTTCCCCCCGTGACTCGTCCAATCCCAATTCACCGGACACCCGCTGCACTTCTTCACGGCGATCCCCGCTCAAAAGCTCGACCCGTATGCCCTTCCGCCGCAGTGCCGCAACCGCCTGTCCCGCTTCGGGACTGATCGGGTCCGCCACCAAAAATGCCGCGACGACTTCTCCGTCCCGCGCCGCAAAAACATTCGCCGCAACTCGATCCGTCCAGCTCGGAAGCACCTGCTCGTGCTCCTGAACAAATCTTCGCGAGCCAATCGCCAGTCGTGATCCGCCAACTTGACCGCTGATGCCCTGAGCAAACACCCGCACGTCTTCCACCGGCAAGTCGCCCGCACCAAGAGTCTGCAAGGCGGTCGCCACAGGATGCACCGAGTAGCGTTCGAGCGCAGAGGTCATCGCCAGAAGTTTGTCCTGCTCACACGATGTCAGGTCCGGAGCAAAAGCCTTCTGCAGCAGCTCCATTTTCCCGGACGTCAATGTTCCCGTCTTGTCCAAGATCGCGTGCCGCACCGAAGCCGCGCGCTCAAGCGCGTCCGAGGACTTGATAAAAATTCCCCGTTTCGCCGCGCGGCCCATCGCTACGGCCAGCGCGACAGGGGTCGCGAGTCCCAATGCACACGGACACGTGACCACAAGAAGTGCCGCGACATTCCAAAGAGCTTTGGACGGATCAATCTGCCACCAGATCAAGGCCGTGAGCGCAGAAAGCAGCAATACCGTCCCAACAAAATAGCTCGCGATCCGGTCATGCAGCCGCACAATCGGCGCACGCTCCGACGCGGCTCGCCGCATCATCTCCGAAAGCTGTGCCAGCCGGGTGAACGCGCCTACCGCCGTGGCTTGCAGTCGCACCGGCATGCTGACGACCTGTGACCCTGCGTAAACAGCTTCTCCCGCCGCGCGCAGGACCGGGTCCGATTCGCCCGTCAAATGAGCTTCCGTCACCCAACCACTCTGGAGCGCCACGCCATCCACCGTCACCACATCCCCCGGTAGGAACACCAACGTGTCGCCCGAATCCGCCGCCGCGAGCGCAATCTCTTCGACTCTTCCATCTCTCTCCCGCCGCACCGTCTGCGGAGCCTGTTCCATCAGAGTCTCTGATGCTTCGGCGGCCCGAGCCGTGGCCCGGCTTAACAACAGGCGTCCTACCAACAAGAGAAAGATCAACAGCGACATGCTGTCGTAGTACACCTCGCCGCGATTCTGAACCGTCGCCAGAATACTCACTGCAAACGATGCGAGGATTCCCAAACTGATCGGCAGGTCCATGTGCAGCATCCTGCCGCGCAACCCGCCAATCGCTCCGCGATAAAACGGCATGGCCGAATAAAGCACCGCCGGAAGCGACAATCCCAAACTCACCCACCGAAACAGATTCGCCTGCTCCGGATCAATGCCTGTGAAATCCCCGGCATAGAGCGCGATGGCCAAAAGCATGATATTGCCCGCCACCGCTCCTGCCACGCCCATGCGCAACAGTAAGCTGCGCGATTCGCGCTTCCTTGCCGCCGCCAAACTGTCCTCGTGCAGCGGATGCGGAGTGTAGCCGATCCGGTCCAGAGCGTGGGCAAGCCGGCTCAGGCGAACGGTGCGCGGATCAAACACAACTTCCACGATGGATCGCCCCAGATCCAGCCGCGCGTACGCCGCGCCTTCGCGCTCCTGCAAAACCTTCTCAACGAGCCATGAACACGCCGCGCAATGCACCCCTTCCAGATAGAACCGGATGGACAGCCTGCCCTCGGCCCGTGCCTCGGCAAATCGCTCTAAGAACTCCGCGTCGTCAAAGTAGCGGTACTCTTTGCCGGACACCCGCGCCGGACCGCCGCCTGATTCTCCCAACTCGTCACGAAGCGCGTAGTAATCCTCCAGATTCGTCTCGTGAAGAATAGCATACACCGCTTCACATCCCGAACAGCAAAACGAGTCCCCTGCGCGTTGACGTGCCGCCGGTACAGGCAGTCCGCAATGCGCGCAAGCAGTAGCGGGAGTCCCTGAACCTGCTTTCCCCCGTGAAATCAGCTCGTGATCAGACATCTTTTCTTGACGATTCGGAGGCACAAACCTGTCCACTGTCATCGCAAATCTGCGATGGCCATATCACAAGCCATGGAGCTAATCATAAGTTGACAGCGACAGTCGTATTATAACCGATTGATTTCTTTGTCAACTTTCCAGGCCGGCGCTTGCCCGCAAGCACCCATAACTACTACGATATGCTTGAACTTATGCCGTAGTATCATAGGATTTCTATTCGGGAAATGCAACTCCAGTTTGGAGGCAAATTCATTAATCCTTGCGAGTTGTCTTGTGCTTCCCCATAGGACGCGAAATCTGCTTTTCCAGGTGTTTTTGTATATTGTCAGCCGCTGCGCGTCTGCCGTTCGAACCCGCCAGGCAAGCGGAGCGCAGGACGATGCGCGAATATAGCCCCTTGAGCAATAAAAACAATATTTTACAACTCGGAGGGCTGAAAAAAAGAGCCGACCAGGCGGTCGGCTCTTCAGTCGGGTATCTGTTCTCAAAGCTACGATCTGAGTACCTTCCAGACTCGAGTCTGCAGCACGCTGCCCAAAATCAGATAGCTCGCGGCCAGCACCCACGGCGCCGCACTGAGATCATAGAAGTTTGCCAGCAGGAGATTCGCCACGGCATTTAGCACCATGACCGTGATAATTACCGGGATTGCATAGCGCGGCTGACCGAGTCCCACGAGAATATGCACGCCCGTGCTCGATAACGGCTCCAGCAGCGCGGGAACCAATAGAGCAAGCACAAACGGAATCGCTTCTACATACTTTTCACCCAAAAGCGACGGAATCACCGGATCCGCATAGGCCCAAAGCACCAGAGCCGCCGGTATTCCCAAAGCCCAAACTCCAATCAACGCTAACCTGAGTTTGCTCGCGAGTCGCGGCAAATCTCCTTCCGCCGCAAGACGGGCGGCCATCGGATAGAGCAGGAAGTTCATCGCCTGCGACACCAGAGCAAACAGCCGCAAAAAAGTCTTCGCCGCAATATAAGGCGCAAGAATCACTGGGCTCAGCACCGCACCCAAAACCAGCAAGTCCCCCTGCTGGAAGTAGATATCTCCAATCGCCATAACCCCCGTCCACTTGCCATAGCTCGAAGCCGCTTTGTAATCAGACAACCGAAACGTCGGACGCAGCACAATCGGATGTCGAATGATCCCGGCTACAGAAGAGAGAATGATCGCTCCAGTATTAACAGCCAAAGCTGACACGGTTGTGGTCAATTCCCCTTGCTGAGCCAGAATCACAAACCCCAGCAAACTTCCCATGAAATAGCAGGCTTCGATGATAAACACTCGGCGAAAGCGGCTCTCCGCCCAGGCCAAAGCCATGGCCAAATCGCGCGGAACCAGAACCAGCAGAGCAAAGCACGTAAGAGTGGTCTCGGTCATGGACAATCCGAGCGCCGGCAAGATCAAGTAGCCCGCGGCAATCCCCAGAAGCGTCGTCCCGAACGAAAGGCCGACCAACGCCCCCAGAACCTGTTCTCCCGCGCCGGAGGCCCACTTCTGTACCAGAGTGAACGACCAGAGTCCGCGAGTGCACATCGCCGCCACATTCAGAAAGGCCCACGCCACCCCATAGGAGCCATATTCCTCCACAGGAAGGGCACGCAACAGCACAAAGATGATTCCCAGCCCGTAAAAGGCGGGAAGCGCCTTGATGGAGAGCGCCCAAACTGCACGGCCCAGGGCTCCCGCCCCTCCGGCCCGATGAATCAGCTTCTTCAACTAAACCCTTGCATGTGGAAAACTGTCCAATCTACGGACATTCCACCAGAAATGGTAGTCCTTGCACATCCGGTCACCGGAAACCTGCCGCCCCACCCAAGCGTCTAAGAGACAACCAACTAACCGGAATACCTAATGATACTTGTTCGAGCCTGTCTGTTGCTCCTGATTGCACTTTCTGCATACGCCCAGCGTCCCAACTTCTCGCTTCAAGGATCCGTTGTAGATTCCATCTCAGGCTCGCCTTTGGAATATGCCACCTTCATCCTGCACAGCGCGAATGACAGCACGGTCCTGACTGGCTGTGCCGCGTCTGGGGACGGGTCCTTCAAACTGGACAGCTTGCGGCCCGGAAGATTCTTCGCCAAAGTCAGCTTTCTTGGATACGAAACTAAGACCGTTTCGGAATTCACCATCAATCGCGAAACTCCATCGCGAGACATCGGCAAGATTCTGCTTGCACCCACCGCCCTGAACGCGGACGAAGTGACCGTCACCGGGGAGCGCATGGCCGTCGAGTATCACGTCGAAAAGAAAGTCATCAACGTCGCCAAACAGCAGATTGCTCCGAATGGCACCGCCACGGATGTCCTGGCCAACTCCCCCGGAGTTTCCGTGGACATCGAAGGCAATGTCAAGTTGCGCGGAAGCGGTAACTTCACCGTCATGATTGACGGAAGGCCTTCGATTCTTGATGCCAACGACGCGCTCCAGCAAGTCCCTGCCGCCTCGATTGACCGCATCGAAATCATCACCAATCCCTCCGCACGGTTCAGTGCCGAGGGCACCTCCGGAATCATCAATATCATTCCCCTGAAACGAGGCGCGCAGCAAGCCTCCGGCATGATCAATCTCCGCAGCAGCATTGACGAGCGCCGCAGCGGGGACATCACGCTCGTTAGACCTGTCGGCAGCACCACTCTGACGCTGTCCGGCGATCTCGGCATAGACCACAATCCGGGAGAGTCCCGCTCCGAAACCCGCACCACCTTTCAAGATGTTACCTCCTCATTGAAAACCGAAGGCTCGTCGTCGCGCAATCGAGATCGCGGAGGCGTGCGCGCCGAGTTGGATATTCCGCTGGGCACGCAGAACAATCTTGTCTTGGGTGGTCGCGTCGGCAGTCATGTCTTCGGCGGAACCTCGAACCTCGTGCATGTCGAGTCGGATGACTTGTCCGCGACCGAGCTGCGCTCGTTCTCGCAAAATGAATCAAACAGAGACTTCAAGTACTTCTCTGTCTTCAGCGGATGGAAACATCGGTTCCCGGAAGAGCAGCATACTCTCTCCGCCGACCTGAGCGTCAGCCGCCGCAACGGGGAAGAGGAAACGCACAACGAATCCTTTGCGCAAGACGGCATGAAAACCTACGGTTTGCGCTCCAGCGAAGATGGACCCGGCGGACGCGCGGAATTCAAAGTGGACTACGTGCGCCCCCTGCCCAGCGAGCAAAAACTCGAAAGCGGACTGTCCATCCAGACCGGAGGCTTCGAAGATAACTACACGCAAAGCGAATATGACACTCTGAGCGATGTCTATGTCCGCCAGCAGCAATTCTCCAACTCTTCGAAGTTTCGGCGTACGCTGCCCGCAGGCTATCTGATGTACTCCAACGAAGGAGCCGCCTTCGAATATCAGCTCGGGTTGCGCGGTGAATACCTTGACCGCTCCATCGAGCGCGTGGACATCGGAACTTCCTTTGACATCACTCGCTTCGATCTCTATCCGTCTCTCCACACCTCTTACGACTTCGGCAGCGGAAAACAGGCCCTTGCCAGCTATTCGCGCCGCGTGCAGCATTCCCGTCCCTGGGAGCTTGAGCCCTTCGAGTCGTGGGAAGATGCCTACTCCGTGCGTTCCGGTAATCCCGACCTGAAGCCCGAATTCACGGACTCCTATGAAATGGGCTATCAAACCAGTTTCCTGAAACAATTCGTTTCCGTGGAAGGTTTCTACCGGGTGAAGCACAACAATGTCGAGCGTGTGCAAAGCGTCTATGCCGAAAACGTCACCCTCACCCGTCCGGAAAACGTGGGAAGGCAGTTTTCGCTCGGTACGGAGCTTCGCACCGATCTCACCTTGCGCAAAGGCTGGACAGCGACTCTTTCCGGCAGTCTGTTTGATCAGCGCGTCAAAGGTGAAACCGCGACGCGTTCCTTCGACGAACATGATTTCACCTACGAAGGCAAGCTCAGCGGCATCTTCGCGCTGGCCCGTTTCACCAAACTGCAGCTCGACGGACAGTATCGCGGTCCCGAAGTCACATCGCAGGGCACCACGGAGGCGGATGTCATGTTCAACGCAGCTCTCCGGCAGGATTTTATGGAGCGCCGTCTGAATGTGTCGCTCGCTGTTCGTGACATCTTCGCCAGCGGCAAACGCGAGTTCACCAACGAAGCCCCCGGCCTCTACAGTTACAACTACTTTTCCATGGATGCCCCGGTGTTTACTCTGAGTCTCGGCTACTCCTTCAACAACTTCAAGAAGAAGCGCGACAACGGCGGACGAGGAGACGTCAGCGGCGAAGAATTTTGAAAGCTCACGAAATCCCAGCTCCACACGGGTCAGCCAATCGGCTGACCCGTTTCTCTCTTGGCACGGGCACATTCCGCGAAGTCACCAATTCTGACCCAAAGTTGCTATCCGCACGCCGATTGCGTATTTTGTCCGAAGTCTTCTCTGAGGGTCTTCTTAGGTCTAAATATGACTGAACAACGCAACTATAGACTGTTGGTGTACGGACTCTTTCTCCTGTCCGGCATCTCGGGTCTCATCTATCAGATCGTCTGGACGCGCATGCTCGTGCTCGTCTTTGGCAACACCATGCTTGCCACCGCGACCGTGCTCTCCGCCTTTATGGGCGGACTCGCCGCCGGAAGCTATGTGCTGGGCAGGTACATTGATTCCGCGCCTCGGCCGCTCCTCAAAGTCTATGCTCTGCTGGAAGCGGGCATCGGACTCTTTGCTCTGATCTTCCCTCTGGTTCTGGATGCTGCCACGCCGCTCTATGCGTTCCTCTTTCGTGCTGTGGAAGGAAACATCGTCAGCCTGAATCTGACGCGCTTTCTGGTCTGCTTTCTCATTATCGGGGTACCCACTTTTCTGATGGGCGGCACTCTGCCCGTCTTGATCAAGCGCTTCACACGCGCCGAAGACACCATCGGATCGGAAACCGGATTCCTCTATGGATTGAATACCGTGGGTGCCGTGCTCGGAACCTTCGCCTGCGGATATTTTCTCTTACGCGAACTGGGCATGCAGCACACCACGTGGATCGGAGTGGCGATCAATCTCGGTGTGGCCGCGCTGGCCTGGATGATAGGAGCAGGAGCTCCAAACAGCTCGCCTGAAGAAACAATCTCCGGTCAAAACGACGACGCTGCCGCTGAGCATCATCCGTTGGTCGTGCGCATGGTGCTGATTGCCATCGGAATCTCGGGCTTCTGCGCACTGGCCTATGAAGTGTTCTGGACCAGAATGCTCAATCTGTTCCTGCACAACAATATCTATTCGTTCACGGCAATCCTCGGCACCTTCCTGATCGGCATTGCCGTTGGCAGTTTGCTTTACGCGCGTTTCCTGTCGCGCTCGTCCAAACAGATTCACATCTTCATTGCTCTGCAAGTCGGCATCGGAGTAATCTCCTACGCCACGCCGTTCATCTTCAAACTCTTCCACGGCTCCGTCTTCAACAACTTCGACGAGACCATGACTCTTGTCAAGACGGCTGTCATCATGATCGGACCGACTTTGATGATGGGCGTGGCGGTCCCGCTTGCCATCCAAATCTGCCGCAAGGGAGCGAACAAAGAAGGCACGAGCGTCGGAACCGTTTATGCCGTGAACACTTTCGGCGCGATTCTGGGTGCGTTCATCGCGGGCTTTGTGCTCTTGCCTGAGATCGGACTTCAGCGCGGAATTCTTCTGGTCGCGTCGCTGAATCTGATTGCCGCCGTTCTGCCGCTCCTTGCGGTCTCGCGTCCCGGCTTACGACCTGTTTGGACTGGAGCCGCGCTGGGTTTGATCGCATTGGCTTTTCTGACCGCTCCGCAGAACCTCTTCAAGAGTCTCTTCCAAGAAGCGCATCCCTACGCCGACATCGAATACTATCAGGAAGGCAAAGTCGCCAACGTCGTCGTGTATGACTTTAAGACTCTCGGCTACAAGGATTTTCATCTGAATGCCGTGAACGAGGCCTCATCAAGGTTGTGGCACGTGCAGCTCTTCAAACTGCTCGGACTGCTGCCCACCGTGCTGCACGATGATCCCGACGACGCGCTGATGATCGCCTTCGGCGCGGGAATGTCCGCAGGTGCCACGGCCTCCAATGTCAAGTCTCTTGAAGTTGTGGATCTGAATCCCGACATCCGAGGAATCGCCGAAGCCTACACGCGCGAGAATCTCGATGTCTATCATCAGCCCAACTTCACGCAAGTTGTCAACGACGGACGCAACGCGCTGCTGCTCAGCGACCGTCAGTATTCGATGATTATCTCGGATGCCACCAATCCGAAGATGTTCGACTCGTGGACGCTCTACTCACGCGAGTTTTATGAACTGGTCAAGTCGCGTATGAAACCCGGCGGCATTTTCTGCCAATGGGCGTTGATTCCATTGCCCGCAGACGCGATTGATGTGATCTTCAACACCTTCAGGACGGTCTTCCCGCACGCCAGCATCTGGGTGATTCACGGGTCCTCGCAGATTCTTATGCTGGCGACTCCCGAGCGCCTCTCGATTGACTACGCCGATCTCAGTAAGAGACTCGAGCCACTCTATGAGAAATCCGGCCTCGCCGAGTTCGGCATCACAAGTCCGGAAAAATTTCTGAGCTTCTTCACATTGGGTGAAGACGGCCTCGCCCGCATGCTCGAACACACGGACAAAGTCAGCACGGACGATCTGCCCTATGCACAGTTCATCATCGAGCAGGACAGCTTGGGAATTGATCGCTGTCTCGACCTCGTGCGGTTTCAAGAGTCAATTCGCGGCTACATGGCTCCCAACTCCGGCGTGCCCGTGGATTTCGCGGCCAGGATGGACGTCTATGAGGATCTCGCGCGCCGCCTGAATGTAGCCTTCCTCGCCGGCGAACAAATGCGCTTTGCAGAAGCTGAGTTCGTCTGTACGGACGCCGGTCTGCCGGATGCCAATGTGGCCCATCACCTCAACTATTGCCCGGAAAAAATCCGGCACTTCGAGCAGCATCTCGCTGAGCATCCGGATGATCTCACCGTGCGAAACTCGCTCGGACTCTTCTATCTGAATGCAGGCAGAGTGGAAGAAGCCAAGGGACAATTCAAAGAAGTTCTCGCGCTCGACTCCGCGCAGGTCTTTGCACATCTGAATCTGGCCCGCGCTGAAATCGAGTCCGGAGAGTTCGACCGGGCCTCAGAGCACCTGCTTGAAATCGAGCGTCTGCACCCGACCAAGAGCGTCTATGATGCCTTGCCCCAGCAGTTTCTTTACTTGCGAACCATGCGCCGATTGGCTGCGCATCCCGACTCGCTTGAATTGCTGCTTTCTAAGGCAACAATTCAATATTCGGACGGACGGATCAAGGATGCCATGGAGACATTGCAGCGAGCTTGTCAGATGGATTCCACGAATGTGCAATTGCTGACCAGCTACATACGACTTTGTCAGCGGCATGACTTCTTGAGTGAGGCGTCGCGTTCACTCGATCGCCTCGTCTCTCTCGCTCCGCACGAATCCACTCTCCAGCTCGAACAAGCTCAAGTCAATGCGTTTTTGAGCGACCCCGCTAAACGCCGCGACTGGCAGAACAGTCGCCTCATTGTCCCGGGCATGGAGCAGACACATCAGGATGAGACGACGCATCCGCCTACGTGTGACGAGGCGCTCGCATTGTGGAACGACGTCAATCCTGACGGCACCGTCGAGGAAAGCAAGCTGCGCAAAGCCGCGCAATTGTATGTCGAGTCCACTCAACGTGATGCCGATGACGTGCATGCCTACGTTGATGCTGCGGCACTCTTTGAACTGCTCGGCGACTACAAACGCGCGGAGAGTCTCTGGAGTTCGGCGGCGCGCAAACGGCCGGACCTAACTCAGTTTGAGAGTCGAGCCGGGCTGTGCCGGACTCAATTGGATCTCGCTGGAAACTTGCAGGGCTGCGCGCGCGCGGCCCGACTGCTTGACCATGCCTCCTACTATCTTTTGCTGGGAGAACCTGAGGCCGCGATGAGCCGACTGCTTGAAGCGCGACAGGACTGCCCCGACAACCCGCAAGTTGCGCTCGATCTTGCCGCCGCTGCTGCTGCATGTGGAATGGAACAGATTCCGGAAACATCTGCGATGACAAGTTCGAGTAACTAAGCACAGTTTCTTACACCTCCACTTGAACAGGTCGGCCCGCACGCCGGCCTGTTTGCTGTTCTGATGCCTCTCTTCCGGGAATCACCTTTCACTTTTCTTCGCTTCAATTGCCCCGAAAAACACCCAAGCATTCCTATCGTCTTCCTTTGTACGTGAACTAAGTTTCGCAGTACCAAGACGAATAGAATCCCCGTCTGCACGACTCATCCTACTGAAACAACAGGAGCATAAGGAGGTTTCAGTGCGGAATGCTCGTCGCATTAGATGTCGAATTGTATATCCACTTCTTATGTCATGAAAACTCCTGTGCTAAGTAACAGTGACCCTTGCATATACTGACTCATTCCGAGTGTTTCCCTCCTTGACTCGTTGCGAGCTGTCAACTATATTGAAGAATAGTTAAAGCAATCCTTGTATTTTGATTCAGCATGAGAGAGGATACTCTCCTCTTTCGTGCCGGTGCGACTCAGTATGACCTACTTCCGAAGCCGTGCTTTACGGCACAATTCTACCTCGAAGCTGCACAGATTCCGAACAGTCTGTGCAGTTTTGCTTTTCGCAGGTGCGAGTATTTTTGCGCAGCAGCGCAACCTCGATGACACGGCAGCCTACATCAATCTAACGCCCGGTCTCGTTACGGGATTGTCCTGTGAAGACTTCGTGGTCAACATTCAGATGACGGCCACGGACGCGCGCGTCTTCGATCTGCGCTTCGTCTTCGAGTCATCTGACTTCGTCGTGACAGATGTAATCCCCGGACCGCACCCCGATCTGCACATCCTCCCGCATCTCGTCGAATCCGACACGCTCTCCATTGACGGATTCTTTCATCCCAACTTCACGGGCACGACGCTCCTCGCTTCCGTGCACATGAGCGCAATCAATCAGGGAACAGATCACAACTCATTCATCGGATTTCTCGACGGACAGGGTTTTAGCGGAACCGGTGAAGCGCCCGAAGCGATATCCATGGACGGAGACACCACTCTGATTGCGCTCGAAGGCACCGTCCCGCTCCCGCCCGACTCCGTGATCATCATTCCCATGATGGACGACTCCGTCCGCGTCGAGTGGAAACCCGTGACCCTCGACATTGACGGCGGTCCGGTCGTCTCCCCCTGGTACATCGTGGAGTTCGAAGACGCGCTCAACAATGAAGGCATCTACATCCCGATAGATACCACTCAGTCCACCTACATCTACCACGATTTCATCGTATTCGACTTTGATCCCGGTGACACCAGCACCGTCAACGTCGGAACCTATCGAGTGAAAGCCTTGAAATGTCAACCATAGATCCATTACAGCAACTCTATCAAAAACCTATTTGGGGAAGAGACATGCGAAGAAACAGGACTATTTGGCTTGTTGTTATCGGACTTATTCTGACGGCAGCAACGGTCTTTGCGCGCGGCACCGAGAAGCCGCTCGCCGTGCCTTTCGACGGCACGACGTTTGAACCGACTTTCGCGGTCATGACTGCGGATCGTTCGCTGGACGCGCTCGGCGCTCCGGTGGACTGGGATGCCGCCGTGATTGCGGGCGGTGACTATCTGAAAGGAATGCAGGCCGATGTCACGGACGACAATGCCGGCAACGGCACGAACGGCGTGAATGAGTCGCCGGATGATCCCGATGACGGCGGCTGGGATTGGGTCATCACCTCGCCTCCCGCGCCGTTTCATCACTCCACAACGGCCAGCCCGACGAACATCTACGGCGTTACCGTTCTGGGTGTGTATGACTCGTATGTGAAGAATGGCTACACCACCGCGCATCCGTGGTTCACGACCATGACCGACGCGGCCAACGCCATGATCGTCAATCCGAACATTCGCTCGGGCTCCGATCTGAAATTCCTGATGCTCTACAACGATCTGTCCGGTGTCGCGGGTACGACCTACATGGACGCCGCGAAGACCAAGTATGATGCCCGCATCACCACCTACGGTTCGGCGACCGGTTTGGCGGAATACATCCGCGATGCTCGCCATGGACAGGGCTACGACAACGGCATCATCGCGTGGGATGTAGGCGTCTGGGCCGTTGTTGCGCAGATGCTCTACGATCGCTACGGCGGCACGTATGATCTCGATGCCGACGCGATTGCCGAAGTACTCTATAAGGATTCGTATCAATTGAATCCCGGTTATTTTGATCTCGCCACCTGTGCCAATTGGGACGGTGTGAGTAATGCTGTGAGCTACTATTGGTTCAACATCGGTATCTCGGGATTGATGGATGCGTTCATGGCGTCGAATACGTACGCCGCCGAACTTCCCGCTTTGGCCACGTACTTGTTGCAAAGCCAGGGGCCCGAAGGCGGCATCTGCGACAGCCATCCTTATCACGCGGGAGACTATAGCTGGCAGGCCACGGCTTACGGCACCCTGTCGCTGAACACCTATGACGCTCTGACCTATGCCACCGAAATCGCGCATGCGGCGTATTTCATCGGCGCAACGCAGGACGTCAGCGGCGGATGGCTCTACGGAGGCGGTAATCACTATCCCGAAATTGGTGGCGAGAACCTGAGCGCCATGACGCTCAGCGCCGCTGCGGACGAAGTCTGGGTGGATGACGACTGGACCACTCAGGCCGATGTGGATGCATCGCCCTACGCCGGACTCGTTTTCGGTTACGATGCCTTTGGCGACATCCAGTCCGCCATTGACAACGTCGGCAACTCAATTGTGAATGTTCTGGCCGGAACGTATGTCGCTCCCTCTCAAATCGTGATTGATCAGGACCTCACGCTCATCGGTGCGGGAAGCTCGCTGACGACCATTGTTCCCGGATACAACACGACCAATGGAAGCTACCTGATTTCCGACGCGCTGATCTACGTCGCCTACGATCGCACGGTCACCATCGAAGACCTTGCCGTGGATGGCACGGGCTACACCGTCAAACATGCGATCCAATCCCGCGGCGCATCGCTGACGGTCAACGATTGCGAATTCAGAGACATCTATGCCCATAACTACGACGGACGCGGTATTGTCTTCCTGACCGGTGCGGGCCAGGTGAACGGCTGTTCGATGTCCAACGTCCAGAGAATCGGCGTGCATGTTCGCGGCTCCGTGGAGCCGACCGCGCCGAACGTGGCCATTGACGACTTGACCTACGTCGGCAAGGGCGCTGGCGACTTCCTGGATTACGGCGTCGAGTTCGGCGGCGGCGGCACGGGCAGCGTTACAAATAGTTCGATCACCAACTGCCTCGGCCTCGCATTGACGGACAGCTCCACATCAGCGGCAATCTTGGCCACAGACTTCTACGGCACCGGAACAAATGCGACCATTACGGGCTGCACGCTGACCGGAAACACCACCGGTATCTATGTAGGCTATGCTTCCGGCGACATGACCACTCTTGTTGCCGAGAATAATGATCTATCCGGCAATGAGACGGGCCTCGTAAATGTCACGACGAATACCGTGGATGCCTCCCCGAACTGGTGGGGCGATCGCTATCCGTTCAATGATTTCACCGGCTCGGTTACCTTCTATCCCTGCTGGGCGCAGGTCGGCATGACCTCACTCTTCCCGACGACTCCCGTTGCAGACGCGGGTTGGTATCCCTACATCATTCGCGCGGCCAGCGGCGGTCAAGGTGTTCCCTACATCTCGGGCAACGACACCTACGTCCCGGATGCGCTCGAATACATCACCTGGTCTTCCGGACAAAAAGCCGGACTCGGAACGGATCTGATCAACGGCGCGACGGTCTCGCAGATCTCTACTTTGCACATTGACCGACTCGATGACATCAATATCTCCGGCTCGCTCTATGGTCCTTACATCAATATCTGGATCACCGACGGCAACGGAAACTACGCCGTCATCGCCAACGAACCGTCGAATCCGGAATGGGCAGGCAGCACGTGGGATGTTCCCGACTGGGACTTCCTGAAAACCAAGACCTGCAAGGTCTATGAAACCATCGGCACGTCGGGCGGCAATCCCGGCACAAGCTGGCTCGCTGCGCATATCGGCATCTCCGGACCGATCACCTTTGAAGATGTGGCCGGATTGATCATCATGCCGCCGCCGATTGCCTACATTCAAGGCGGAAACGGCGTCGGCACCGGCGCTCCCGACGAACTCGGTACCGACATCGCACGCGGATTCAACTGGATCTTCGGCGACACCGGAAGCAATTACGTCTCCGGTTCGGGCGAAGGCTTCGTGGTGGACAACTACAGCGCGACGGCCAACATTCCGCCCACGAGTTTCACGCTGTCCTTTGACAACCCGTACCTCGGCTGCGATGCTCCGTGCGAAACTGAGCTTCTGAAGGTCGCGTTTGATCTTCCGAACTTCGTCACCGGAACAGTCGTCATCACTCTTCCGACGGACATCGTTGCCGATTGGACGGGTGATCAATATCAGATCATGGTTCCTGCTCTCGAGCGCTCCACGAATCTGAACTTCATGAACGCAGCCGGCGGCGGCACGAGCACCATCACGCTCGATGTCAGTTGGAGCCCGCCCTACAGCACCGGAACACCCGGTGAGTACATCGCCTGGCTGCCGATCAAGAATGTCGGCACGGCCAACAGCGGCACCTATCCCGTTACCATTGCGTCCTACGACTACTGGGATAGATACTTTGTGCAGTTTGACGGCACTCCGAATTCTCTGGACTTCACGCTGCCCGATGTGCTCGTGGATTGCGAAGCCCCGACCGCGACGCTGACCGGCGGCGGCGGTGAAGGCTATCCTGCCTGCGATGCCTACAGCAGTGACGCCGAGTTTGAAAATGCATTGACCTACACGATTACCAACGGCGGCACCCCGGCTTCGGCCCTGACCGTCACGGAAATCGTTCTGACTAACTCCAATGGCGGCAGTCCGTACGTTTATCCCGTTGCGCCCGGCGGCGGTACGTTCCCGCCCGCGTCCGTGTGGGCCGACATGGCCGAAGGCTGCAACACCTTCGTCCTGAACGTCACCGACGGAACCTGCAACAGCTATTCGACGGCGTCGCTCGTCGTTGAAAAGGATACGCAGGCTCCGGCACCGGCCGTGACCTATACGCAGTCCGCGTGCTACAACAATCTGCCCGGCGATCCGCAGTACGGCGGTACGTTGATCGAAACCGATCTGGACATTGATCTCGCGGCAGCAGGCGCGTGCGAAGCTGGCACCTTTGATCTCACTCTGACTATCCTTGCTGAAACGGTCAATGCCTACACCGCAGTGGCCTCGATCACGGACTATCCGTCCGCAGGACTTGAGGCCTCAACATTGTGGAGTGCTATCGTCACAGCGGTTGGTGCAACCTACACCGGTTCCGTCACCGTGAATTGGACTGCGACGGATTGCGCGGGCAATTCGGCGAACGGCAGTTTCCCGATTCCGTGTATGGACTTTGACACCCCCGACAATGCCTTCACTTACTTCGATGCGCGTCCCGCTCATCTCGGTGTGTGGCTGGCCTGGTCGTGGGAAGCCAGTGCGGACGCCATCGAGGCCCGCATCTATCGCAGCCCGCTCTCCGGCGAATATCCCGGTTACGTGAGTGACCTGTGGAGTTCGCTTGGCAACTATGACGTCGCGAACTTCCCTCCGTCCCTCGGCGGCGCATGGCAGCTCGTGGCCACGCAGAACGCGTTGACCGGAACCATCACCTCTGCGGCATACGGTGTCAACAACCCGCGCGGTGATTTCCACTCGCACGTGGATGGCGGCACGACCTATTGGCTGGACGCGCAAACCGGTTGGGTGGACGGCAACGGCAATGCCAATACCTATCGTGACATCTATCGCTATGTCACATTCGTCAAGGATGCCGGCGGCAACTGGTCCATCTCTGAACCCGTCGTGCTCCTGCAGAATGCCGATCGCTCGACCAACTACTGGCTCGGTGACTTCGCCACTGCCGACGACACCGGCGATCCCAGCTCGCGCGGTCGCGTGGACAACTGGGACCTCGACCTGCTGTCGCTTGTGTACTTCACACCCGCGGGCGGTTACCGCAACATCGGTCCCGTCAATCCGGTCGAAAACGGCAACGTTGGTAAGGGTATTCCGAATCCGGATGGAACCGGCCTGATCAACTTCCAGGATCTCGTTCCGTTCAGCTTCAACTATGCCAACGTGTCGCCGGTCGGCGGACTGAAGGAATTCTCCATTCAGCCTGATCCTGCCGACGCTCGTCCGTTCAGCGCGTTGGACGAGGCTCCGGTCGTGGATCTGACCGTTGAAAATGAACTCGAAACCCTAACAGAAGGCACCGAGTTCACGACGGTCATCGCGCTGCGCGGCAATGACGGAAATTCCGTCAAGGCAGTCGAAGCCGTGCTCTCGTTCGATGAAAACATGCTCGAAGTCGTCAGCGCCGTTTCCGGCGGTGCGCACGGCCAAGGGACCGTCTTCACCAAGGCCGCAGAACTCACGACCGAGTCCGGTCGAATCGGATTCGTCGCGGCGTCCTGCGGCGGCTGGACCACTCTCGAAGGCGATGCGGTGCTCGGCACCGTCACCTTCCGGGTCAAGTCCACCATCACCACGGCGTGCGAGCTGACGCTTTCCTCCGTGAACATGCTCGACAACACCGGTGAAGTTCTCGAACTCGAAGGCGCTACCGCCACATTGTTCGGCGCGCCGACGCTGCCCGAGTCCTATGCTCTCTATCAGAACTATCCGAACCCGTTCAACCCGACGACGAACATCCGCTTTGACCTCGTGGAGTCCGGCCATGTGTCCATCATGGTCTATAACACGCTGGGTCAGTTGGTGGCGCGTGCCGCCGATCAGTACATGGAGGCGGGACGCCACACCATCACCTTTGACGCAAGTTCAATGGCTTCCGGTGTGTACGTCTATTCGATCAGTGTGAACGGATTTACGGATCTGAAGAAAATGGTCTTGATTCGCTAAGCTTCCGGGCTTATATTGTCTGATGCCACCCCCGCCGTCACGCTCGTGGCGGCGGGGGTAACTCTATATTCAGAGGTGAGTTGATGCGCAGCGCGATTGTGACCATCTGGCTGGTTCTGCTGACCGTGCTTCTGCCTTGCAAGCAAGCACGGGCCGTGCTCATGTATTTTTCGCCCGACACCACGGTCGCTGCGGCTGGTGACACCATCCATTTCTCCGTCCTGATGACCGCGTCCGATACGATTCGCTCGTTCAATGTCTATCTGACTTACGACACGAACGATCTGGACCTGGCCATCGCTCCGCAGGCCGGTTCGTTGATTCAAGGACTTCCCGGCCTGGATTTTCGCTACAATGATCACATTCTCGCCGCGCCGGATTGGCTCGAAGTGGGAGCCGTGATCTTCGGCTCAAGTTCGTGGGTCGGTCCCGGCGAATTGTTCACCATGGGACTCGTCATGCGCGAATGCGGCGTCCTGCCTATGACCGGAAGTTTCGGAATGCGGCGCATTGACGGAGCCTATATCCCCGGCGACTTTTTGCCACCGGCTTTGTACATCTGTGACGCGCCGCCCTTGGCCCCCGACAGTCTGACGATCACCTGGGACGGCACCGGAGCCAGTCTGCGCTGGATGCCCGTAGAGCTGAACACCTATGGACTTCCGATTCCCGCGCCGTCCTATATCATTCTGCGCTCCGAAGAGATGCCCAACGAGTTTCCTCTGACGCCGATTGACACAACCGTCGCGACGATCTACGTGGATAGCACGGCACCGGGAATCCTGCATCGCTACGTTGTAAAAGCGTTTCTGCCTTAATCTGAGTTTTGTTCTAACGAAAAGCCCTCAGGCTGCTGCCTGAGGGCTTTCTCGTTTCTTACTTTAAATGTCCGGCCTACCGATAGTACTTCTGCCACTGATGAATCGTCACCAAAGCGCTCAACAGTTGAGTCGGGCACGGGCGCCGATGATAGAAATCGTTGCGCAGCAGAGCAATACCCTTCGGGTCAAGAATGGACATCGGCCCGAGTTCCTCAAGGCAGTTCAGAACTGAGGCGCGGTGCTGCTTCCTCTGCAAAGCAAGAGGGTGGCCGTATTGCCTGTTTGACGCGGGCGCGAAAACGGTGTCCCCTGTGACTCGATACACTACGCTTTCAATCCTGGATTGCAGCATCCACCACCTGCGCAGAAACCGCTTCTTCCACTTTACATTCTCTTCCAAAGAGTGCCCGTAGTTCCGGGTCGTCGGGTAGCGATATAGTTCAGGATAACCCAGCTTCAGCGCGGCATGATAGGCCGTGCCGCCACGCCGCAATTCGACCGGCATCCTGTGCGTAAACTTCACCAGTTTGTTGTGAAGATGCGGAGCCAGAAAAAACGCGCGGTCGCGAAGCATCTGCACCGCAAAAATCGTCCGGTTTGTGTCGCGGTCCTCGGCGTACCAGCGCGAATAGCGCTCATCCATCGTACTTCCCGGAAGCGAGCGAATCCGGTCCGCATAACCAAGCGTGTCCCACTGTTCGGTCGTTAAGACGCGCAGCACGCCGTCCATCGGAGTCTGCACGGCGCGAGCCCACGCAAGCTGACTGACGCGCTCACCCATGTTCTCCGTTCCTTGATATTCAGCGGGAGAACTCAAGTCTTCGGCTCCCCACATCGTATCGCCGAGCAATCCGCTTAAGACAAGCGTGCCCTTCGGCAGCACGTCTTTGAGCGGTCCGATGGGATTATTCGGAAAGGTCAGCTTGATGCCCTCCGAGACATCAAATCCGTCTGCAAGAATCTCCGCGAGCGGCCGCGCATCCATCGGCACATACGTGTTCTTCAAACCAAGCGTCGCCGCCAAGCCCGACCCCAACTTGTAGTCCATCGAGGACGGGTGCCCGTAGGTATAGGTGAATATCCGGTCCTTCGGCAGGCACTCCAACGCACAGCCAATTGCAAATCTCGAATCCATTCCACCCGAAAGCGGCACCGTGATCGAATCCAGTCCGCGAAGTTCCTCCGCAACTGCTTCCCGCATCAGAGTCAATCCTTCGCGACTCACGGACTTGAGCAATTCTTCGCGCGTGCTCGACTCAAACTCCTTCGAATCACTGCGCTCGAAGGGAAGACTTGTGCGTTGTGATTCGGAAGACCTGCCCCTATGAACCGTGATGCACTGCGCCGAACGCATACTGTACACGTCTTTCAAAGGTGTGTAACGATTGGGAAGATACCCGAACACCAGCATGTATGGAACGCTGCGCTCTTCGATTTCCGGCTTTGACTCGGCATGCTGATGCAGATAGCGAAGCGAGTTGGAGAAGTAGTGGCGTTCGCCCTGCCTCAAGTAATACCAGCGCTGCAAAAGAAATACATCCGATGCGACGCTGACCACATCCTGTTCGCGATCAAACTTGAGCGCGATCCAGCTTCCGCCCGGCTCATCTCCCGGAAAACTCCACTCATCTGCGGGCAGCTTCGCGACCGGGTGATCCTGAGGAAGTCTCGATGTCGGCTTGCATCCCGTCAGTCTCCCTGCAAAGAAATGATAGGATTTCTCATCGGACGACTCCGCGATATGCGGATAAAAGAAGCCGTCATTCGCAGACTCGATGATGTCCAAATCCCACTCCGTACCGCGAATACATCTTCCGGCAGAGTGCGGAGCGGCATCTTTCTTCCTATACACGAAGCAAATGTTCATTGAAGGGAGTTTTGTGGAACAGAGAGAGTAGCCTGGCGAATGTCCGGACTATAGATAGCTAAGCCACCACTTTTCGCGGTGCTGAGACTTGTAAACACCATACCGTTTGCAAACAGGATAGAGCACCAGCACGACCGAAATCCACGCGAGGTAAATCGCTGTAAGTACAATTCGCGGATCATTCATCAGAGGGGTCGTGAAGTTGTCCGCCCCAAACTCGAACCCTGCAGGAGTCCCGCCCGTCAGAGCAATCACGGCCAGCGACAGGGCGTGCAGCAAATAGATGTGCAGAATGTAATAGAGAAACGGAGTCTTGCCGTACACAATGAGCGCGTCCGTCCAACGATTCTTGACTTTCTCAATGTAAGCCAGAAACAGGAACGCCGGACCCATCGTCATGAGCAGAAAGAACACCGAAGGCGGATACTTCGTGACATTCACGAAGTTCAGCAGTTGATAAAACGCGCCATCCGGCAGCCCCGGAGTTGCGCCGCGGTGCAGGACCAACGCGCCGCGCAACGCGATGAACAGCAGAATACTCCCCGCGCCCAGTCCGATCAGCCACCGTTTTCGAACTCCGGGTTCGACCTCTGTACGGTACAGTTTGCCAAAGAGATATCCGAGACTCATCAGAGCGATCCAGGGAAGCACCGGATACTGAAACCCGACGGTCAAGTGTGAGGTAAGCTGAACTCCCCCCGGTTGATGCAGCGTGTACCAGAGCAGATCCGGAAGGGATGTTCCGTGGACCTCAAACGAATCCAGCACGTTGTGGCCAAGCGCAACCAACAGCCCAAAAGCAAGCACGATCCAATTGGGCAGGTACACGAATCCGGCGAGGCAGACCATGCTGATCCCAATGGCCCAAATCACTTGAAGAATGATGTGGCCAAACGTGAGATCGAACGTCCAGCCCAGCGTGACAATGGTGGTTTCGACCAAGATCAGCCACAGACCGCGCGTCAACAAGAATCTTGAAAGCTCGCGCTTGGTGTGCCGCGTTCCGTACAGATACGCCGCCGTGCCGCTCAGAAATACAAACACAGGCGCGCAAAAGTGCGTGATCCACCTCGTGAAGAACAACAGGGGAGACGCGGCCGTCAAGTCCGTCGGATTGGCAAACAGTTGACCTTGTCCAAAATACATGCGCGCATGGTCCAGCGCCATGATCACCATCACCACGCCGCGCAAGAGGTCTATGGATTCAATTCTGTGCTTCAATTTCCTTTTCCAATCGCTCGCTCATCGGATCAGAACTTCCAAACCGGATACTTGATGTGCGCGTTGATGAAATCACGTTCTTCCTTGCGGAAAGGCTTGTGCACGATGTTGACTCCGAAGTAGATGATCACGAAAGCAATGGGACTGACAATTACACCAATCAGGCTGTCAAAGTACGGAGTAATCAGATAAAAGAGTCCCGCCGCTATCGCTGAGTTCAAAAGCAGCTTGAGAATCCCAACGGGATCGCCGCGGTGACCTATTCGCGTCCAAATGAAATAGTACATCACGCCGTCCTGCGCGAGAATCGCAAGCTCCGTGATCCACACCATCGCAATCACACCGTACTTTGGAAGCAGCCACAAGCCGAGCGCAATCTTCAGAAGGGCCGTGGCCTTGCTGTAGATCATCAGATCCACGCGCTCCGCGTTTTGCAGCACAAGGCCCAATGGAAACCGCAGGCTCGATCCGAATACAAACACCGCCATCACGATAAGCAAACTATCCGCCTGCGCATACTCCGGATCAAACAGGTGCACGATCACCGGACGAGCCATCAGCGCAAGCCAGATTCCCACGGACAGCGAGATGAACAGCGTCGCCTTGGTGAGCAGCGCAAACCCGAAATTCGCCGAACTGCGCGCCGAATCCGTCCCGTACTCACTGAAAAAGAGCGGCGTGGCGACCGGTGCCAGCAATTGTTCCGGCAGGAACTTGACCACCAAGTCACGAATCCGATGGGCCAACGCAAAATACCCTGCCGCGAGACCGCCCGCGATGCTCGAAATCAAAATCAAGTCCGTCGCCATACTCAAGAGCGACACGCCGAGTTCGTTCAAGTAGCTCAAGAGTCCAAACTTGCGAATCGGTTTCCACGCAGGAGTCTCACCCGCTATGTTCCGCAGCGGATTGCCGAATGCCTTGTGGTAATAGGCGAGAACATAAATCCCCAGATTGCTCGCCAGAAGAATAACCTCGACCACAAAGACCGCAACCAGAGTCGGAAAATACTGTGCGACAATGAAGATGCCGATCAGACGCAGCGTGTTGAATGTCACGCTGATGATCAGAGTCGTGTGCTGCCTGAACATTCCGTCCAGCACGCTCTGATACAGCCGCGACATCATAAACGCGATTCCGCCGATCGCAAAAATCCGAATTGCCTGTGCCGAGTCGGGATAGTTGATCCACTTCGACATCGGTTCCGCAAGCGCAATCACGAGCAAAGCTGCCCCGACCGCAATGGCAAACTGAGTCTTGACTACCGACTTGAACAGTCCGACAATCAGCCCGAGCCGCGAAGACGCATAGTATTCCGGAATAAACCGGTTCAGGACGTTGGGGATCCCGAATTGGAATAGCGGTGAATAGTTCCAAAGCGCGCCCAGGAGCAGCAGCGAGTAAAGTCCGTACTCCTCAATCGAAAGCGTCTTGAGCAAAAGGCGAACGATGAGGTAAGTAAACACCGCTCCCTGGGCTCTTCCGACCAATAGAAAGAAAATGTTCCGAAAAACGCGGCGTTTCGGTCGAGGCGCGGGTGCTGCGCTGTCGGCGGCAGATTGACTCAAGTTCGATGCTTTCTTGACGGGAAGGTACGGTCTGTTGAGTGTATACTCATAACTGAACGGTGTGTTCACTAAAATTATGCCATCTTGGCGGTGCAAAGATGGCATCGTAGGCAAAGGCAATGCTCGGGTCGCTGAGGGGACTCTGGCCTCATTGCGCGCACAACGAGGATGCAATGCCCGGAGATTCTGACCTCAAGATATCTTCATCAGGCCAGAAAATCAACCAACTTTCCCCGAGACAAAAAACGGGTCAGCCGCATAGGCTAACCCGTTGATTTTTAGTAGCGCGTACGGGACGAATCTTCAAACCTTCCCGTGGATAGTAACACTTGTCAAAACAAAGCGTTCAGCTGGGCGACCCATCAACTACCGGGTTTCTTCCGCTTCCTTATCTTCGTCCCAGCGCCGCGAACAATTCCAGCGCCTTCTGAACGAGGAACTTGTGGGTGCAGTAGCCCGTGGGAAAAAGCTTCTCCCCAGGCCTTTGCCTGCCCCGCAGAGGCACGAAACTGTCTGACGCTGTCAACCACGCTCTGGAAGTCCAAATCAAGCTGTGGCACGGTCGAATAGGGAATCTCGACGATCGTGTCATAGCTTCCGATCTTTCCAGCATGCGTATCCTTCCAGTCGATCGAAGCTGAAATCAGTGTGTAGACTAAGCGGCATCGAACTTCAAAACCTAGATCATCAAGGCCGGTGACCTTCTCCAGTTTGGCAATGAACCTATGGTACTCCTGTGGATTCACTGATTCAAGCCGTTCGAGCGCATAGAAAGCATGTCCCCATTCGCTCCTGACTGGCCCAGAATCGTCTTCGGCGCCGTCGGCGTCGAGTTCAAAGTCCTTGCGCAACTCCTCGTAGGTTTTGCCAAAGACCAAGCGATGAATTCGCTGACTCTCGGATGAATCGTGATCGGAAAGCACAGTACTAAATGCTTTGTGAAGATTCGTGAAGGACTCGCTATGGAATAACAAAACGATGCTTCAATACGTGTCGATTTGCCGCTGGGTCAAATTCACGTTGCACATCGTCGCGCACATTCCGACCGAGACGGGTCCAGGTGGTGTGCGAATTGGGATTGTTTGTAGTATCAAAGCCATTCGCCATAAGGACGCCTGCAAGATTTGAAATCAAATAGCGGTCATGAAAGTCATCCCAAATGAAGACCTCAACAGAAAGATTCGCATCCCTAATCTTTGTCGCAAAGTCCGCACGAAAATAACCCTCGAGTTCATCGATTGTAGGAAATCTTCGAGAATTCCCATTTCCAATATAGCTAGCTCTGTGAATCTCGATTCTTGGTACAGGACTTCGGTTTCGAGCCAAAAGTATCAAGTCTATGATACCACGGTAACCACCACGACCTGGATCCAGATGCGGATCGATTAACATCAAGGAGTTCGCATGTATCATAAATGGGCCTAGCTGTGTGGCATACTGTTCGTTAGTGCGCGTAAGACGAACAGAATTACTTCTGTCTTTCCACCAAGTAGTAGCTGATAGTCGGGTTATCGCTGCAACAATTGGTTCCTCGTCAAATTGAACAGCTGTTTCTTCGCAAGCAACGACTCCCAATAGAGATGAAACGCGGTGTGACTCGACGGCCTCGTTGCACCATTGGACATCAGATGTTGGACTTAACTCCAAGGCATTTTCCGCAAGTCGCAAGCGACCTTGTGTTGAGAGCTTAGATAGGATTTCTTTTGCGTACTTAAGCATTGTGCCGTCAGTTGATGTAAACGACTTAAGCCAGTCACCTTTTCGTAAATTCCTAACGAAACCATCGTCAAAAATTGCCTCTCTTAGATGTGCTAAGCAGATATCACCAAGTTCCGTGCTCGAATATCCAGATGCATAGAAAACACGTGGTCCGATCGCGTACTCATTTAGAAGTGCCACTAGAAGACCTCCCGCAACCCTTCTTCAAAGAACCCACCCGGCCACGCTTTAACTAGTTCACCCTGATTATTCAGTGGCATTTCGCGCACAATGCTGCGAGTCCCATCAGGTTCAACGAAAAGTACCATCACATCATTTGGAGTCACAGGGGTCTGTTCAGCCGCGAGTTTTCCTTGCGAAGTTTCTCTGATTCGTCTCATCACGCGAAGCAACAAGTGCTCGCTGTGCGTTTCGATGACAAAATTATTGCGATTAGTGCCCAAAGCGGAATCTATAAATAGATCTCCAAGATCTGCCTGAATAGCCGGATGGAGGTGTATCTCGGGCTGTTCAATAGCAATGAACGAATCTTTGTAGGCGTAGGAATAAACAAGCACAGGCAGTACTTGGCTGACGCCGATCCCGACATCGCGATGGCTTACAACGGTACTGGATCGCTTGTCAATCATAATTAATTCATTAAGCCTTTCTGCATCGGAATTCTTGATTAGTTCGGCAAGCTTGCTGGCCTCCAGTTCTGTGTCCTTAATCGCAGGCTGCCCACCTTCGAGGTTTCCCTCTCTATCGAATTCTCCAGTGATTTCGATCCCGGTATCATTTATCCGTTCGAGTCCTGCTGTCAAAGGTTCATCAAGATCATCTAACGCAACATAGTCTCGAACTGCAAGCTCGTAGTGAGTCTGCAATCTGTTTGGATCAGACAACCACTCGTTTACTTTGTCGCGGACGGATTTGTTGCGCCTGACCACATCCCAAGCATACCCACCTCCTGCCATCCAATTTGATTCGTGATCTTGTGTAAACGCAAGGTGTCGCGCAGGGTAGGACCGCAACGGACCGAGGTAAACTAGCTTTGACAAAACAGCTGCGATTGATTCGTGTACACCCGCCAGCAATTCATCAAGTGTCCTTGGCATAAAAGAGCGTACGGCGTCTGCAAGGTCTTCGCGTCTATTTGCGCGGCTGATAGTGAATAGTCTTGCTTGTCCTGCGGGACTGAATGCGCTGCTTTCAGAAAGACCTCGGGGGAATAGTCTTTTGCATTCGGCGAATACTCCGCTGGTCAACTCGCCTATCGTTTCATTAATTCCTTCAAAATCGCTCGGGTGAAGCGCCTCGGTTGTCGTCGACAACATCACAATGGCTTCAATCACTTCACGAAATGCCGCGTGCTCATGGTTGAGTGACCTTAGCTGAAGCATTTTGTTGGACGGATTCAGTGTGAAGCTCACTAAGGGGAGTCCGTCTCCCTCTACCAAGAGTGCTTGGACAGATGGATTGCCCGTAGGGACAAGTCGACCTGTTGGCACCTCAACCATTATCCTTTTGTTGGTGCGCGGATCGACGCTCTCGCGTTTTTCCGTCACTTCAATATGTGACAACCCAATATCTACTGCTACAGAGAGCAGTTTAACTTTTTCCAGAATGCTCGCGGCCAACGAAGTGCGGCTTGCGGCCTGCAATTCAACCGCCCAACGCATCGTATTGCTCGGGTTGCGTTGATGAATAAATTGTCGGAACCCTCCGAGGTCAACTGAATCACCACCTATCTTCGTTCTGTGTGTATCCAATACACTTACTTGTTGCTCGTCTGTTTCTTGTGCATGACGTGCGAACAATAGGCTGTGCAGAATACTTGACTTTCCAGAACTGTTTGCGCCATACACGAGCGTGATGGGACGGAGCGGGATCCGTTGCTCGGTGCCAAACGCTTTGAAATTGCCTACTGAAACGGCGTTAAACATATGTAGCCCTTGAGTCGATCACATTGAAAGAAAATTGTTCGGTATCCAGGCGAGATCCCTAGCTCCCGAAGAACTGACATGCACGATTGTAACTTGATAGAAGAAGGCAATCAGCTACTGCAACTTCCTATTCTGATAGCTGGCGCTTTGAATTAGCTTCATACGATTGACCCGTCATGATTGATTCAAGATAATCATCGTCAAGTAGCTTTAGAATTGCCCATCGGTCATCTTGGCTGAACTCGAGTTTTTCGCTGGTTCCCTTTCCAACAGTGGCAATCGGTAAATCGTACTTATTGATCACTGCCTTGAGGTCGCCCATTGTGAGCTTATCAAGGTATGGCTTGCCAGCAATGTTCTTCAGCTTGGACACCTTTTGAAGATGTCCCATACATGCGGTTCGAAATTCACTAAAGTTCGCAATGGGAACATGCTGTTCGATTAGGTCAAGTGTTTCGCGCGCGGTTTCTTTAAGCATCTCGTAGAAACGAAATATCTTATGGAATCCATCCTTGTTGCTGATGAACAAATCGTCACCAAGCACTAAGCAGTCAAAATAAGCATCAAACAGAAAGGTGGTTTCAGTAAGTTTGTCGTACTGGCCATCCTTTAGAAAAATACCAAAACGCTTGGATCTGCTTAGTTCTTTGGACTTGGTATAGAAGCGAAAGAAGTAAGCGGTCGGTTGGTCGCGCTGCTTAAGAATGACCGCACAGAAGCGAAGCCTATTGATAAAGTCGTCGTCGGCAGAAAATTCATAGAGTTCTGTCAAGTCCGCGAGGGCTTCAAACTGTTCTTTGATTTCAGGATGTCTTTCTAATGACAGCCATTCCAATTCATGCGATCTAAGCACCGCTTGTGGGTCGTACTTGCTTAAAGAGATATCGCCAGTTTCGACACCATTGTATCTGCGCTTCCAATCACGAACCAGGGACCTGAATTCAGAAGCCACGTTCTTACTAATGCTCACCAACTCAAACTCGGGTCCTTGTTCTTCATCTGAACATGCAAAGCAGAGCTGAATGTTGGCCTTGCTTATGTCTGACTTGATGAAGTCAAGCAATGCTTTCCTAGCAGCCTTCATTCTTGCGCCCCATTTGCGTTGAACACATACATATCCTCCCCAATTCTAATTGCCCCGATTTCCGTGCCTCGCTTAAGCCGTGACTTTGACAGAATCGTGAAGACATGACCCTTATCGTCTTCGATTTCATAGACGTGCCAGCCTAACAGATTCAGAACTGGATTGATGTGAATCATGTCCGAATTGACATACAAAACGGCTAATACTACCAGGAAGATTCCAAGACTAAGCAGGTCTCCGATCTCGCAGGATGGCAGTGCGATGAAAGGGAGAAGATAGGTCACAATATAGCTCATAGCCTCCCCATCGCGGCGCTGGATCGAAGCGACTTTAAGCGTGAGTGGATTTATTCCTTGCACGATCTTAAGGAAGACCATAAGCCCAAGAAAACAGAAGGCTGCAAATCCAACGGCAATGTATGCACCGATTCTGTTCTGCCGTGCAAGAAGTTGGATGGCGAAAATAATCCAAAGCGGAAGATAGGAACTGGCAAAAAGAATCAGCTTTGTAAACAAGTTAGGCATTCGCACCTCGCAATGCTTTCTCCTGCAATTCCATTTCGAGAAGTAGTTCTGTCATATGCGCTTCGCGCCATTTGGCTGTGAGTTCACCCGTGAATGCACGCTGCAAAAGCAAAGTGAATATGTTGTTTATTGCATTTCGGCTTTCGCGTTGATTTGCGACATTCGCGCGAAAGTCTCTTACCAATGAACTCCACTGAGATTGCATGCTAATGGGCGGCAAAGGAACTTGAACTTGTCTAAGGTCGGTGTTGTTAATTGTTGCCATTCCAATCGCATGCTTCACGCCAGTTTGAAGCGACCTACGCCCAAATGGACAGTTTAAGTAATAACTTATGTATTCAGGCGTAGATAGATCGGGTACTATTCTGACGCGAATGTTTTTGCTTTCGAAAACTGCAGGACCTAGTTCTTCTGTAATGACTGCACACTTGCCAACCAATTCGGGCGTGTTCACCCTGTTCAACAGGATATCGCCTGGTTGAAGCGAATAGGATTCTAACTCGCTTTGATCTAGTCGGATTTGGTCAATTCTAGATAAATCGAGAGCACCATTCTTGATGTTATACATCTTCAAAATGGTAATCCCGCTACCATAAAACGTAACCGGTTTGTACAGCCCATTTCGCGTGTCGGCAATAACTTCTGCCATTTCCACAACTGGCCAGTCATAGGGATTGATAGCAGGATCTCCAAACATCTTATTAAACATCGCAGGTAGAACCTGTTCGGTGTTTGCATCGGCTTCATTGCGCAGCTTTCGGACTGTATCGGCTTGATCAAGTATCTCGACAATGCGTTTTTGCTCGGACTGGGGTGGAATCGGTATTTGCTGCAGCAAGTAAAGTGACACGTTAAGATTTCGGAGTCCGGAAGTGGTGCTCTGAATTCGAATCAATTCTGCTTTGGCCTTCGTCGAGTTGAGGAAGTAGAAAAGGTACCTTGGCGAAACGACTTTGGAATTTGGGCGGCAACGAAGGGTAAAATTCGAGAAAAGGTATTGCCGCCCGTCTGATGGCTGTTCGAAGAAAGCGTTCTTGCCTATGAGGCGCTCACTTCCTGACGAGGTAGTTATAAGTATGTCGCCGTTTCGGAGTTGATAACGTTCAGCCGCCTTCTTAGTGACCTGCCTCATTGCAATATCATCAAGAACAAGAGCACCTTCATGAATGTTCGTTGAACGCAAGACAGGATGGTCCGTATCGTTTTCAAGTGGCGGAGCGCCCCAAATTCCAGTTTGCGCTTCCACTAGGGCTGTTGAAAGTGAGGTGTATTGCCAGTTCATTTAGAAGATTCTATGTCGCGGAGGAGTTTCTTTAGCGCGTTGACAATTGTCTGTTCAATGGACAAGACATCTCGTGTTAAATCTGCCGGATCCTCGTCGCTGACAAGCTCTGCAACCAAGGGCTTATATCGTACAGCCGCAAGATTGTAGTCATTCGAAGCTACTGCAGAATTGGTTGCCCACCAGCATTTGGGCTCAGCGCTTCCTGCCGGAAGAAGTGTTCCTGTTTCGATGCCGGGAGGGCTCTTGAAGCCACCGGCTCTGTATTCGGACCATAGTCGGAGCAAGTCTGGAATGTCGTTTCGATCAGGAGTTTCAGGCCGACCTCCCGCCTGTATCTTATCGGGATCGTAACCGTCGGAATGGACCTCGTGAAACCATACTTTGGTGCGAGAGGCTTTTGTCTTCCTTCTTGCATCAAGGGGTGGTCGTCGAAACACTAAAACCCCTGTCTTGACACCAGCATATGGTTTGAAAACACCAGCAGGCAAAGAGATAACGGCAAGGAGTTCAAAGTCCTCGACCAGTTTGCGTCGGAGTTCAATATGCGCCGAAGTAGAGCCAAAGAGCAAACCTTCCGGAACGACAACAGCGCAAGTGCCTCCAGGTGCTAGCGCTTCCATCATCACGCCAAGAAATAGCAATTCGCTTTTCTTGGAATTGGTAGGAAGATCCTTTCGGATGGACTCCTTGGGTAGCTGCCCGGCAAAAGGCGGGTTAGAAAGAATGACTTTGTACTGCCGATTCAAATCATCTTCGGTCAGTCCACCCATATCGGAAAGTGTGTTCCCACGTTTTACGTGAGAATGTCGAATGCCGTGCAACACCAAATTCATCATCGCGATGCGCATCATCTGCCTGGAAACGTCGATGCCATAAATTGTCTGCTCCAACATCTTCCAATCAGGTATTTTTTCTCCAGCGCCCTTTCGATACGTCTGAAGGGTCGGCAGTTCTGCACGCAAGGCGTCAAGCACTTTGCTGCGCCGTTGTGGATCAATCTGGTCGATGTCTTCGTTGCTTTTCAGCTTACCAATCTCACGCGCCTTGCGTTCCAACCACTCCGTGCCGTAAATCGGATCTTCGATGGGATGCGTCGAGTACTTTGCAAGGATGTATGAGACCGCATCAATCAGGAAACCACCAGTGCCACATGCAGGGTCATAGATTGTATCACCAAAATCCGGGTCAACCATTTCCACCATCATTGCCCGAATCTGTCGCGGTGTGCGGAATTGTCCGTTCAAGGCAGCCTGGCCAAGGTGCGTCAGCAGATATTCAAAGATGTCGCCCTTAACATCGGCACCCAATTTAGTCAGATTGAGTCCGTCGATTTCATCAATCACTTGCTTCAGCACATGCGGGTCATGGATCTGTAGCAGAGCATCACGAAAGTATTCAGCGACCTGCGGTTCGTCCTTCACGAGCGAATTTGCCATGTAGGAGAACACTTCATCCCTTAAGAAGTCGCGTAAGTCAGTCCCGCTTTTGAAACGCCATTTCGACCAGCGATACTTCTCTGCCTGCTTGGGAAAAAGCCGTTTACTGTTGCCGTTGACTCGATCGCCAGTTAACCGAGCCTGTAGCTCACGACTTGATTCTTCTTCATCCAAGAGTTTGAGATAAATCAAGTATGAAATCTGCTCGATATATGTCACTGGATTGGTGACTCCACCAGCCCAAAGCACGTTTGTAATATGATCCAGCTTTCGCCGAAGTGTGTGATCCATCTATAGTCCTTAAGCAGCGCGTTTTGTGAACACGCTTTCGTTCATGTCCTGAATGATTTGCTTCAAACCACGTTCACCAAACAATTCAACACCTAGACCGGCCGCATTCAAAATGGACAGCGGTGGTTGGAACAAGTCATTAATGTCAATCTTACCCTTAGCAATTCCACGGTTCTTAATCAAAGAAAGGTATTGTGCTTGCTGCGGAGTAAGTGATTTCGCAACCAGCCAGGCCTGGAAATTCTCTGTTAACTCTTCTTCTCGACTCTTGACTTTAGCAAGGCCTAAGGCTGCTCTGATGAAATCAACTAGAGTTCCCCCAGGATTCTGATAGGCGCGTCTTAGATTGTCTTCATTGAAGTAATGTTCTGGTCTGTTCAGCCGCTCTGAAAGAATTTGCTCTTCGCCATCACTTAGGTCAATCCCGTCGCGTACTTTTTGCAGAATTCGGTCATCCTTAGCCGCCCCCTTTACCGCATCTTCCCAGTGCAATCGATAATCGCGTTTGTCAACGCGTTCACCCTCCGGCCCAACTTCAACGTACTGGACTGCTTGCAACCACTCGTCTTGCAGTCCAAGTTCGATCAAATCCCTTATAGGTTTGTGCGTCTTCCTTTGACCGCTAGGGGCATGGCCGTGCCCTGACCCTGTGAAAATGTCGGTGTCACTGTCGTTAAAGTAGTCGTGATTTCCAAAGAAGTCGTAGATAACAAACTTCTTCTTGTCGATGTGTTGTGCTGTACGCGTCCCACGTCCGCGCATTTGTTGATACAGTATCGGACTGCGCACGCGGCGGCACATCACAAGATGTAGTAACTCTCGGCAATCAAAGCCTGTATCCAACATTCCTACACTTACAGCAACCTGCGGATACGGTTCACGCTTGAACTTGCGAATCAGGTCGTCTGCATTTGCTACATCGCTCGTAATTACCTCTGCATATCGGCCTTGATGATCTGGATGCAATTCATTCAAGTACCGAGCGAGCCGTGCGGCATGTTGCTTCGTAATAGCAAACACAATTGACTTACCTGGTCCTACTGCTTGACCTGGTGCAAGTTCCTTGTAGTTCTTCCATGCGAGTTTGTCGAACTCTTTCATCATCATGCGGTTCGTGTTCTCATTCGTCCACTTCCGCTCGAATTCTGCAGGGTCTTCGACATCACTTTCATCAGAAAGCAATTTGGTAATGCCGGTTGCGAACTTGTATGGCACCAAGTAACCGTCATCGATAGCTTCCCTGATTGGAAGGGCGAAATCCGGTTGCTCGTTTCGGCATTGGTAGAAATCAAATGTATTGCGCTCAATATAGGCAGCCGGAGTTGCTGTTAGCCCGATATGCAAGGCATCAAAATGCGTCAGCGCAGTTTGCCAAGATCCATAAATAGACCTGTGACATTCATCCGCAACTACTACATCGAAGTATCCACTCGTGAATTCCGTGAAGCGGCTAATCATTGTCTGAAGCAAACATACGGTTATCTGCATCTCTTGTCTTGCTGTGCCAGGCTTTAGCCAATAGCTACCGTACTCGTCGCGCAATATTCCCTGCACTGCTTGCAATGCTTGTGATGCCAGTTGCTCTCGGTCAACGAGAAACAGAATCCTTTCAGCCCGTCCGGATTGTATTAGTCGCTTTAGGTAAAGGCATACTAAGTCAGTTTTTCCCGTACCTGTGGGAAGCTCGATCAAAAAGCGGTGCTTGCCTAATTCGACTGCGTGATCAAGAGCGCGCATCGCATTTTTTTGATACGGTCTAACTTCTCGCAATTCTCCATCACGCGTATAGTGATCTGGAATCGGTATTGTAGCAAGTGGCTTGCGCGACTCGCGCATTTCAACAAGTCGCTCCAAGTCTCGACGCGAAAAGAACGAGTTTATGATTCGAGCATCATCACTCTTGTAGTCCCAGAAGTATATCAGTTCGCCATTTGTTAAGAAGATGAATGGCGCGTCGATGCTCTTGGCATAAGGAAGTGCCTGTTGCTTGGCTGTGTACGGTTCGATTGCCGACCTTTTTGCTTCGACGACCGCTAATGGTCTTCCTCGCTCAGACAGCAAGACATAGTCCGCACGTCCAACGTCAGACAAACTTGATTCAGTGAGAACTTGCGATTTGTCCGCCGGATCCCATTTTGCTTGTCTAAGTAGATCGTCGATTATGATTCTGCTGTCGGCTTCTGTTGTTCGGGGGGGCAAGATCTTTCCTAGGGGCTGAGGTGAAAGTCAAGAATACAAAGGCGGTGGTTGCTTGACTGAATTTACGATACTATTTCAATAGTCGTGCCATCGGCTGTATGCCTGCTAAGTGATTTATTCACAAGAGCACGACAGAAATTGATTACTTGTGAAATCCCATTGAGTTTCAACCTTGCTTGAAGTGATTTCAAGCTGGGTTTAAGATTCGCGCTGAAGGTCGGACAGGAAATTATTTACGGCTTGAGGACTTATCCCAAGCAGTCGTGCAGCTGCGCTTTGGTTCCCTTTTGTTGCGTCAAGCGCTTTAAGAATAATCTGCTTGCGCGTGCTCTTTAGATATGCCTCTAGTGAAAATCCTTCCTCAGGCTCCGGAAGGAAGTCAAAGGTGGTAGGCTTAGGTGGAGCAACTTGAAAGAGCAAATCGTCCGCATCTATCACAGTCTTTGGACATAGAAGCGTAGATCTCTCAATTACATTTTCCAGTTCTCGGACATTGCCGGGCCAATTGTGAGACTGCAGCCTGTTGAGAGCATTTACTGAAAGTTGCTTTGCACGGCGTAGCGAACCATTGAGGCGATCTAAGATGCTCAACGCAAGAAGCGGAATATCGACTCTGCGTTCTCGAAGCGGTATGAGATGAATTTCAGCTACATTAAGGCGGAAAAATAGGTCTTCACGGAATTCTCCGCGCACTACCATCTTTGACAGGTCCTTGTTCGTTGCGCAGATAATGCGCACGTTAACCTTATGTGGCTCGCGAGAACCTAAAGGTTCTATCATTCCGTCTTGCAGCACTCGAAGTAATTTCCCTTGCGACTGAATTGGCAATTCAGCAACTTCATCCAAGAAGAGCGTTCCCTTATTCGCTGCGTCAAACTTGCCCATTTGGTTTGTCGTAGCACCACTAAAGGCCCCGCGCCGATGGCCAAACAGGATGCTCTCAATCAATGTGTCTGGCAGCGCAGCACAATTAACGGCCACAAATGGTTGATTGCCTCGGGTGCTAAGCACGTGTGTCAGCGTAGCGAAGAGTTCCTTTCCTGTCCCGCTCTCCCCCGTAATCATGACGGGTGTGTTATACGGTGCGACCATTTGAACTGAATCTATAACGTTCTTCAATTCTGGATGTTCGCCAACAATTCCCACTCTCCTTGTCGCGTCGTTTGTTGCCGAATTAGGCTCTGCTTCTTTATCAACACTTGACTGCCGAAATCTGATTAAAGGGAATTCTTCACTGGTGAGGTCCAGCTCGCTGATCTGGGGTCTTTCTTTCGTTACAAAGCGCGGTGGACGAACTTGCAACAGGGTTGCAGGAAGTTTGCCCGATGCAGTGATTAGAAGCCAACAGGCATGCATCTGCGGTGTGCCCGAAGCTGTGGAGACAAATAGTCTTGCAGATTCATGTTCCGTTCGTACCTTGTCCGCGATTGCTGTCAAGGTGCTTAGGATTTGCGAATAGTCGGTCGGATCATTGAAGTCGCATTTTATGACTTCAGTCAAAGCACTCCCATGACGTTCGCCAACCTCGAAGGCTGTCTGTTTCGTTATCTCGCGCGTCGCTGGAGTATCAATCAGTATTACTTTACTAAAAGACCTTGCTGCCAACAATGACAGTATAGGACCAAGAAGTTCTTCTTGCTCGACAAGCCCTTTGTGAAATGGGTCATGGAACCCAGTAAATGTTAAGAGTACGTCCAATTGCGGAAAGTAGGCTGAGCCAGAAATCGGGGTGGGAGGTAATCGAAAGGGTATGGGTATCTGTCCGGGTCTAATCCCCAAACTGCCAATTTAACTCGTAATTCATTACAATGCAAGGTTTTGACAGTCGGGACCTAGAAATTTCTCGCCTCCAACCACCGTATTCCACGGCTTGTGGTTCGAAACGGTCTAAGACCCTAGCCGAAATACTTTCGGTCAACGCAGCCCGGAACTTCCAGTAAGAAATCATGGCTAACTAAAGTCTTGTTTGCTATTGACTTTCTGTCAATAATCTGCGATCTTTGGGTTCATACCAGTTCTAGCGGCGACTACCATGTCAACTGACCAAAAGAAATTCCTAGCCCTTTTCGAGGGGGCCACTGACCGATGCGCAGTCCAAATCGATGGGGATTCCCATTCGGAGGAAATGAACCCGGATTTCACGCGTCGCATTGCTAACCATCTTAAGGGCGCTTCCAAGTTAGGAATGTTTGCCCTTCGTGACGATGGAAGGGTGAAGTGGGCCGCTGTTCAATTTGACTGGCATTCCGTAAGTGGCGCTTGGGATGAAGCTGTAGCCTATCACGAATCACTTCTCACGTTCGGCATACGGTCCTACATTGAACGAATAGATACAGGACTCGACACAGACGAGTTCAAAGTTTGGATATTCTTCGAGGAGCCCATAGATGTCCGCCGCGTTGTTTCCGCGATACGCGCATCGATTGCTAAGGCTGATTTGGGCGACCACATACCGTCAATTCCAGGTGGTCCAGAAGTTCTGGGTGGTGACGCGCAATTCGCCTGGCTCCCGTACTTCGGAGGCGCGACGACAAGTACATTTGTTAATCGCGCAATGAGACGCACGGGTGATGTAAAGAAGTTTGTTGAAAGTCTCCGTACCGTCAGCATGGACGAATTCAAGAAGCTTGAGATGGCGATGTTGCCGTTCACTGAACAAATGCAAGATCAACGAGCGAACTTTATTGGGTCTGCAGAAGGATTCGGTGAAGTGGTGCGCAATTGCCCATTCTTGAAGTGGTGTGATGAAAATGCAGATGAGGGAATACCTTCTCCGTTGATGTCTGCACTGATGACGAATCTTGTAAGATTCGGAGCCGCTGGGAATCGCAAGTTAATTGAAATTGGGCGGCGTGGAGTTGGTGAATTCAATGAAGCGGCATTTGCAAGACGCTTGGCAGCGATGATTGGCGTTGACGCACCTGTCACGTATGGTGCAATCAAATTGCTTGGGTGGCCGGGGACTATTCCTGCATGGCCCGAGTCGCCTGCGGGCTGGGGTATTCACCTTGATCTGGACCTCGTGGCCCGCACGATAGGGGCGTTGAGTCCCCATGAACAAGCAAACGCGCTTCGTGAGCACTTCAGGCTTGACTTCAACCACATTCCACCTGAAAAGCAGCAGCCCTGGCTTGACCGTTTGCACGCAGAAATTGGTGTATCTTTCGAAGATCTGATGATGCTGGCCCGAAGTGCGTTTGATGTGTCTGAATTCACGGGTTGGTCGTTAAAGAGTGTACTGGGTGCTGCTGAAGGGCACGATTTTGACCCGGAACAAAAAGGGTCTGCCATGTATCGGTGGCTGGCAGGGAATGGCGGGATATCTTATCTGGATGACGCAGGGAAATGCATTGCGGCATGGAAGGACAGCCAGATGGAGATTGGTACGAATGCTGACTTCAAGGCGTTTCTTTATCGTGAAACCGGATTGACATTCAAGTCTCCGAAGGTCTCACGCATCGTTGAAGCATTCAAGTCTGAAGCACTCTTGCACGCAGTGAGAGTAAGTCAGGTCTCATGGTTAAGAACAAATCGCGCGGCGTCGACTATTTACATTCACGTCAACGCCTCCGACCGCAAAATCTTTAGGATTAGTCCCGATAAAGTTGTGCAGATCGACAACGGCGCAAACGATGATCGGGTCTTGCTTCTGCCAAGTCCGAAAATGAGCCAATTTGATTTTAGGAAGTTGTCCAAACCTGAATATGAAAAAGCACTGAGGGATTTGGATGAGACGGTTTTTCAGAACATGGCTTGCAGTCGGGAAAACCAACTGCTCTGCGCGTGCTGGGCGCTTGCATACCCACTACTTGACTACGCGGGGAGCAAACCGCATTTAAGATGCGAGGGTTCATCGGCAAAGGGGAAGTCCCGCGGCTTGGAACTTATAGCATCAACGATCTACGGAACGAAACAGCTCGACAAAATCAGCGAAGCAGCAAGCTATGCAGTCGGTGCGCAGAACCCGGCCATCTTCATTGACCAAATCGAAACCGGAGACATGACACAGGCTTTCAAACAGTTCATTCTGACCGCCGTGTCAGGTATCCAAAAAGTCAAACGTAAGCCGGGCACAGTAAGCGGGGTCATCTCCGAACCTGTTCGATGTATAAATGCCACGAGTGGGATCGATAACCTTCAACTCCCAGAGCTAATCAACCGCACATTTCATGTTGAATTTGATTCTCAGAAATATGGGAAGCCACTCTACATTGCAACAGATATCGATCAAGCCATTCTGAAAATACGATCAGCCGCAATTTCAGCACACCTTCAGCTAATCTCGAAAGTGCTGCGAAGGTTGAATGCGAACGAATCGCAAATTTGGCACGCCAAAATAAATGCAGACCATCAGAACCACAACACGATTCGATTGAATGAATACTATGCGCTTATGGCTTTGATTGCCGAAGAATTCGTGCCAGTCATCGACCCGCGTCGTGATGTCAAGCAACTTGTAGATGCGTGGATTGATTACCAGAATGAATACGGTACGATCACTGCTGTACAATCAAATCAACTAGTCGCGATTGTCGAATCGATCTTTGATGAAGCAGATAAACAGAAGATCTCGTCAAAGCCACCAAAATGGCAGTATGATATCCCTTGTGATGGCAGAACTCTGCATGGGAACGCGAACAAATTACTTCAGGCTTTCACAAAGGCAAGCACTCGGCATCGTCTGAAACTCGACTACCGCTCGGAGAACACGCTTTCGCGAAGACTGAAAGATGCGGCTCCCTTAATGGCGAAGGCTGGCTTTGTGCTGACTGCTGTCAAAGACGGTCATCTCAAGCACGATGTCTTCACGATAACACGGCATGATCTGACGACTAGCACAAGCGTGTCAGCCAAGCCGCGTGGCAAGAAGTAATCTCCGCATCTAATTCACTATTTTACAGATTATTGTCATAAATTGCGGAGATTGCTTCCGGATGAGCTTCGGACATTTTGAATTGTCCAGGCAGGGAGCACCATCACGCAGTTCAAAATTCCCCCGCCATGCCATTTCGTTCAACCTCCGCAAATCACCGCAAGGCAAGCACAAACAATATTTTGTGTGCGTAGGTTCCAATGTAGCTTCGCAGAGATTGCAACCCTCCGTTCTAACTTTATAAAATACAGCAACGTAGCGCGACGCATCGGTTTTGTTTATATTACTAGAGGCAGGGTCAACCGACGCGAGTTGTGCTTGCTTGACGGTTCCTGAAGTTTGACTATCTTATTTAGGTGGGCCGTGGATCAGCAGACCGACCTATCAATCTACTAACTACGAACGACGAAAGGAAAATATTCCATGTGACCATGGCGAATGCAGAAAATCACTTCTGACGTGAACATTCATGTCGTTTCTCTGCTCGCCGGGTCTTCGATCCGGTTTTTTCATGCCGGGAAACCAACTGAAAGGGAACAAAATGAAATCAATTACAAATACAGATGCGACGATTCTAGTGCAGAGACTTCACAACGAAGGCAACTTGATTTGGTACTTCGGCGCCAAAGTCATTTTAGTGCTGCCGAACAATGCCGTCAGCGTCAAGAACAAAGTGGAACTCATTCACGCATTGCGCGAACACGGCTATCTGCGACGAAACGAAACCTTAAATGACGAGGTGTGCAAGCACTTCCGTATGGCAGCAGAAGCAACAATGTTAGATGCCAAAGACTTCTTCGAAAGATTTCGCGGAGCTGACGCAGAAGCAGATCTGAAAGCAAACAAGAACAACATAGCGGGTATCAAAGAAGTTCTTATGCATCACGTTGGAGATATGGTTTATGAAGACTACCGGACCGCTGTAGTAACAGCGTAACAGACAATCACGGACTTTATGTCCATTTACTTTGACGGAATCAACTTTTTGCGGTCGTGCTTTTGCAAAGGCGCACGCAATATCTAACCCGAAAGAAAGGCACCACAATGAAGACCAAAGATTTTGGTTTGATTACAACTTTGACTGCAAAGGGTCATCGCTATCTGGACTACCAGGTGGATGAACTTGGCAGGATATTCTTCCGCTTTCAGGATAGCCCGGAAATCCGGGCTATTGAGGACGGATTTTTTAGAAACACCGTTTCTGTGCCGGTGCAGGATTTTATTAATGCACAGATGATGATGAAAACGCTCGTATTCGACATACGAAGAAAGAACGCCAATGGGAATGAATTTACGACACGCAGTGGAAGAACCACTGACCGCTATCACACAGTCTAATAATGATAATAGATTTGATCTTACACTCTCGGTTTCGACCGTTACAGTAGCTACCAAGAAAGAAGCCATGAAAGTCCTAGACTTTCAGGCGCAGGCATTTGCCGCGAAACCTGGCTCGCCAGAACTAGAACAACTATTCAAAACACAACTTTATTCAACAAACACTTGGTCCAGCGGATGCAACAATGCTGCGTACGTTGGCATGACCGGTGTCACGCTTGACTTTGACCACGACTTTTCGATTGGCGAAGCACAGCAAGCATTCGCCGACTACAACTATATACTACATACAAGCAGAACACACCAATATGCCGGCGACGGCGCACCTGAAGACCGCTTTCGCGTGATTCTTCCTTTCGCGCCAAGTGGGTTGTACTATGTTAACGGCGTGGATGCCCGCAAGGTTTACAGCAAATTGTTAGACCAGTACCCACATGCCGATGTCTCGTGCACAAACCCTGGTCGCAAGTTTTTCCCCAGCACAAGGGAGCTTGATACCCCATTTCTATTGGACGTGCATGTAACGGGCAGATACTTTAGCGTTGATATTGCTGATGCACCTGATGAAGAATTCCACAACGATGACACTCGAGTTTGGGATGGTGCACTACAACCCAGATCCGAGATGGAACGCGTTCTGAAGTTTTGCCCGTTCGTACGCTGGATGGAAGCACACATCGATGATCCGACAGTTCACATCAGCGAGCCACTGAAATACAGTTACATTTCCAATTTGTGTTGGTATGAAGGCGGAGCTGAACGAATACACCAAACGCTATCGCGTGACGTAAGACCACACAAATATGATCGCGACACCGTTAACGACAAGATTGACCGCGTTCGAGACGTTGGCCCCCACAAGTACACCACAATTGCGCGGCTAAGCCCTGTCAATGCTCGATTGTGGGGGTGGCCTGGCGATGCTAGCTGGGTTGGACCTGCAAGCCCCGCAGGCTGGTCAAAGTACGGGCTTGTAATGAGCCGAAGCCCGATTCACAAGACCGGCGACATCTATATTCAATATGACGACAAGCTGATTGTCGGTGATAGTGGGCATTGGAACGCAACGGATTTGAACACGCTGAAAGAAGGCGCGCTTCGCGCTACGCAGAAGTTACATGGAGTCTGTCCGTTCTGCGATGCAGATACTGCCGAATGGGGGAATGATACTTTTCACTTCAGCTATCTGTGGTGTCCGCAGTGTCACCAGCGCTACTACGAACATCCTGACTCGCCGGGTGTGTTCGCATTCAAAGGCGAACTGATGCGCGTCGAAACACGTGCCGACAAGTTTGTCAGCATTGAACAGCTGCAAAAGGAAAACTTTCGTACTGATGATGATTGGAGATATGCACGTCGATTGGTGCTGAACGATCCAGACCGAAAGTACCTAAGTGAAGACTTTCAGATTCGGCGCATTGGCAGTGTGGACTTTGACCGAATTGGATTTGATTTCGACGTGAACGACAATGCAATTGTGTTCAAATATCCGGCGCGAAGCGTTGAAGTAAAAGACAATGGCCTAGTCAATGCGTTTATTGAACGCCTATTTGGTGAGTATTCGGAATTCATCAAAGATTGGATGGCCATGTACTGCTTCACCAACTACGTTAAACTCCCGGTAATCGTTCTTGCTGGCGAGCGTTTTTCAGGAAAGAACACATTCGCCGAAATGATGGGGAAAATCTTCGAAAAGTTGATGGGATATTGGGATGGTGACGTTTGTGAATTCAATCCCCAATTCCAAAGCAAACTTTTGTTCGTCGATGAAAACAGGAATGCAACTAAACCCGAACAGTATGTAGAATTAAAGCGCATCACAGGCAATGAATTGATTCCGATTAACCGCAAGCACAAAGATGTGTTTTACGCGCGCAACAACCTTAATATCATATTCGCGACGAATGATGCCAAGCCTGTTGCGTTGAAGTGGGGCGAAGAGCCTACCGATGAACGTGTAAACAATTTCTTCATTCACTGGTGTACGTCGGCTGAAGTCGTTGACAATGAACTGAAGCATAAGCTTTGGGCCCGAATTGGACACTACGTACGTACAGAACTTCGTGCGAGATATGAACGCTTGGTCGCGAATTCTGACACACGTAACCGTTATTTCTTAGCTGCACCTATCACACCTTATGCTCTTTCAATTTATGCATCGTCGAAGACCAGCGTCGAAGAAGAAACCGAGATTCTGGCCGAATGTATCGTGCGTGGTGTTGTTCCTCGCAACCCGCTTGAAGATGAACAGCCAGGGGACAAGAATCTACCAAACTTCAAGCCTATCAAACGGCCAGATAAGGACGAATACCATATTCCGCCGCGAAAATTGGTCAAGTTGATTAAGGCTCTAAAGCTGCCGGGAAATTACGACCTAAAGGCCTACATGAACACACTGGTGCGAATGAAGGTCATCAACCCGGTGGAGTACCGTACCGAAACAAAACGGTATGGATACCCAATTCTCCGGGCAAGAGATCACTATCCAGAATCAGGGCCAATGATCTGGGATGACTAAATGACGAAAGTGCTGACACTCCGTAATAAGAAATGTCAGCACTTTTCTTCTCTAATAATAGCACCTTACGGCTGCCAATGACGAAATGACAATTCAATTCTCCAAAAGTTTATAGAAGAGGAAGAGATGCGTACGTAAGAATCGCGGAATAAAAGTCGGAGAATTTTCTGTCATTTCGTCATTGGCACCATATTCTTAGATTTCCACTGCTAAACAACAAGACTCCGAAGTTTACAGCGGCGGTGACGTTGCCGTCACCTGAAGAAAAAGCATGCCTTATCGAAGACGCGGGTTTCATCTAAACCCCGTCAGGATCTCCCACACCCAGTGGGGTAGGGTCTCTTCTGAACCTGGCATCGAACCCATATTCCAAAATTTTTTTTGTTGGTTTTTTGAAGGTTGTTATTTTCAAGAAGAAAAACAACGGCCTAGAATGCCCTGTACGGAGTTGCGACACTCCAAGCGTCCGATCCCACATCTAAAGGCCGATCGCGTGTCCTGGGTCACGTATGGCCCTAAATCGAGGGTGTTCTAACAACTTCTGACGTGCGGAGACAGATAAGACCTACGACTTCAACTGGGATGCCTGCGAATTCATCTTGCAATTTGGTTGTTGTTAGTCGATTTTGGTGATCCGAAAAAAAAAGAGAACGGTCCGCATCGACGGGCCGTTCAAGCTCTTGGAAGACTTAAAGAATGCTGGTGGACTTCTTCTTTTATACAATGCGATAGGAGTCGAACCAGAAAGTCTAATTTTTGAAACGAAGAACTATCCTGGATAATAAGACGCTGCGGTGCCAGGTAAATCGTTCTTTGAATCTGGAGCAACGGGATAATATGATTGTATTGCCTTATCGATCTCTACGTGCGGTTCGCTGACAATTAGAAGGTAGCCCGAAGTTGCTCGCCGAAAGTAAACTTTGACGGAATCGTTGGCGAGTCCACGAACAGTTGCTGCCAAATGAAGAGCCGCGCCAAACAGGAGAAAGGGGTTGGAATGGCTAACGGCTAGAGCAAGTTCAATGATACCGACTCCGGCTTGCTTGGCAAAGCTCCTAAAATCGTCGATTGCGGAATATTCACCATAAGAAAGCCTGCAAGCTCTGTATCCGTTGTAAATGGCAAGTGTGCCTGCAAGTAAATCAAATGCATTTACAAAATTCCACTCAAGAGTCTTCGCTGAGCAGTACTTCAACACACCTGCGTCTCGCAAGACCTCTCCTGGTACAATTGGTAGTCCCTGTCTTGTAAAGAAGTCCGAAACGTAAACATGCTCAATGAAGTCGCCAACGTGCTGAGGATCGAGAATCGGAAAATCATATATGGGGTGATGTCCAAATAGCCGATGCTGAAACACGCCCTGGTTTCTTCCCAATAAGTCGAGTAAGCGACCATAGGCAGACTCTCCAACTCCGTTAGCCTTCATCCAACCGTATATGTCACACTCATGGGCATATTCACGAACCACGAGAGAAGCGCCTTCTGCAAGCCGACGACGATCATGATCTAATAGCATTTAGATACTCTAAGACTTTACAATGACTTGTTCTGTAAACTGCAAGACGCGGTCCAGATAACTGTTCCACGTCTTAATCTTGAGATCCATTGTGTTGTCATTGCCGATCGGGTTAATTAGACCGTCAAACCAACGCCGATATCTGCGGTCGCCTTGCGATACTGGTTTACTATACCACACCTGATCTAATTGTGAACGAATGTTGCCTGGTGCGATTCCGTGTTTAGCCAAGCAGTTCGCAATTGCATAGTCAAATGCTCGGCGATGCGGCTCGAGAAGTTCCATGATGTCCTTGGAAGTAAACTTGTCCGCGAAATTGTACATGGGCAAGGCACGCCTTTCGCGTTCAATCATCATTGTTACCTCATCCATAACTGCACGTTGCCGGTCATTTAGATCCATCGCTAGTCTCCTGTTTTCCCGCTTTTTCAAGGGCGATTGCAAACCATGACACGAAAGATATCAGAAATCGCCTTCAAAATCAATAAGCACTAAGCGCACACGAAGTTTCGTTACACGTCGTAACCCAAATAAAAATAAACCATTATTCACATTGCCCCGGCATCACTGGCAACATTGCAGTGAACCAGTTCACAGACATAAAAGAAAGAGCCCCCGCCAGGCTCTTCTTTCACAGGCCAAGTGACCTACTTCTCGTCCTTGTCATCGTCCGACCGGTCATTGCCGCAGACACGGTCTGCGACGCTACAAACTGCGTCAACGATGACGCAGCCCTTTCGATTCATATTGTTGTTCTCCTAGTTTGTGACTAGTGTCCACGTCGCGAGATCGAGAATCACACGATGTGGTAGTTGTTCGTTGTTTACGTAGCGCTTCACCAAGTTGCAGATGATTGCCGCACATGCAAGAGGCGAGTATGCCACGGCTCTGGCCGTACAAGGAAGATCGACTGACTCGGCATCAGTGTGCAACGTCTTCGAATACGTGACTCGATCATCACGTACTTGATTGCGAACGGTGTAGACAGTTACGGTGTCCAAGCCCATTCGTGCATCGACGTACAACCGTAAGTTCGTCTGGTCTCGTATACCACGCCAGATATCCATGCGAGATTTCATGGAATCTACGCCACTGATAACGACTTCGCCGACGGGTTGACCAGAGTAGAACTCTGCGATTGCAGTCGGTCTCTGACCTGCGAACTGTTTCATAACTGCACCAAGCGCATCAGCCTTCAGCATTCCAATCTGGTCATCGCTGTACATCTGGTTCGACCAGTTTTGTGGCTCGATTCGATCGCCATCGAAGGCTTGAATACTTGCACAGCCCATTTTCCCAAGCCATACAGCGCATGTTGACCCGATGGCACCCAAGCCGATCATCGTCACGTCCAGCGATGAAAGTCTCTCCATATCCACAGCATCCTGCTGCCGAACAAATCTTGAAAGGTCCATCGGCATCCTCAAAATGGTTCGAGTTCATCACGGTCCAATCCAAGCCATTCTAATTCGTCTTCGAGTTGGTCCATGGTCAATGCACCTCGCTCCTTAGCGTTTCGCAAGCTTGCAGGTCCGTAGTCACGATTTCTGGGAACAAAGGCGACCTCCTGCACTTTGGATTTGAACTCTGACATGCACGCTTCTGCAAGACCCTCCACTAGTGGAAACTTTACTTCCCATTGGACATCTGCAAGATACATGTGACTCGGGTGATACTGGTCCAAACGCATGATAGCATCTCGGCGCTTGTTGACAACCAGAGATAGAAGCCATTCGCTATTGGCGAGCCCGGAAATGCACGTTTCATCCTGACCGGACCAAAATACGGACATGCTGCCATGCGAGTGGGCCCAGCATCGAAGTTTGCGAGAGTCAATGCCTTTGGCTTCAAGCTCTGTGATCAGTCTTGCGACATCGCTAGGATCCATGTCTGTTTCATCGTAGGAACAGTTCTGCTTGACGAGAAAGAAATCCGTGACGACCAATGCAGTGATGCAATTTGTATCTGCGTTCACGACTTCATCGACAAAACCGAGACACGACACTTCACCCTTCGCCATGTCTGTCCATAGCCAGAGTTTCTGCATGGCAGTTGCTTCTACCTGAATCTTCACTCCCGCATCAACCGGCTGCCGCTGTGTCCTCTGCAAGTTCTGCATCGGCATCCTCCTCTTCGTTGTCTTCTTTTGGGCGGTTTGGGCAGTCATCTTCGTCGTGGTCATCGTACTGATTGCAATGTGGGCACCACCAACATGATTCACAGTCTGAAATATCGTGCCCGTAGTCGTCACACCAACTGCAATACGGTTCGTCATCTTCATCTTCGACCCAGTTCGGGTCCCACTTTTCGATCTTCTGAAACGGATCGCTGCTGTTGTAAGAATGCAGGAATTGATGAACCAGTTGAAGCAATCCATGCATATCAAGTTCACCTGCGAGACGTGAAACAAGATGCGAGATATTGCCGAAACAAATGTTGTTCGGATCGTCCGTCACGTGCGGATGCACATAACAATTCATCTCGGTACCGCCACTGATTAGCACTTTGCCAGTATCAAGTCTAACTTCCACGGTGTACGGATCGAAGTCGTATCGCCCGCCGTCATGTTCAAGCACAATAGGATACGTTGTTGCGATGACAGAATTGTCTTCGACCTTGATTGATTCGTAACAACTCGGTACCAACTTCATCATCTCGACAAACGTCTGTGTTGCTTTGGCTTTGATCAATTCAGGTGCTCTGCTGAACAGCTTCAGAATCTCGTTGTCGCTTTCAATCTTGCGAGACAAAGTCATCACTTGCATACAAAGGCGTTCGAGTTCGTAGCGGTCATCGCGAAGGGAGCGCGCCAGTTCCTGTTTTCGTTCGACAGCAACCGACAGCGTTGTTTCGATCAATGCCTGTCGTTGACCATTTCGAAATGCACGGCACATTCTTGGCAGATGTTGGTCGAGTATCTCGGACGTGATATCAACTCTGGGTGCGCCATACAACACAAGCCATTTATTGTTCACCTTGCCTACCAGCACATCGGCCATGACAATAGAATGCCCTTCAATTGCCTTGCAGGTCGCAGAGTTTTTGTCGGCGAAGATGTGCACCGCAATTCCGACTTCGTGCCATTCGTGAATGTCCATTTCTTTTGTCAGCAACGAAATCGGCGTGTGCCACTTAGTCGAATAGAACTGAACAAGCAATTCGAGTTGTTCGATCATCGACGGCTCCTTCGAGAGCGAAGGGGCTGCGGCACATGACGTACCACAACCCCTTCAGTTGTCGAAATCTGCGTAGGACAAGCAGCCTTTGGCATCTCTACGCTCCCCCTTTGACCTGTGGCACCAAAGTCAGCACGCTGCCTTCCTGCAGAATGTCGGTGTCGAAAGCGGGCGACCCGTTCACGTGTCGCGTGTAACTCGAATCCTTCGGAAAGCCCGATTGCATGATCGCGGCTTCGACGGTTGTACCGTCACTAACTTCAATTTCCTTGGCCGCACGACCAAGACAGAGCACTTTGACTTTCAAGGGACACTCCTTTGTGGTGGCTGAATAAGAAAAGAGCCCCGCTCAGCGCAAGGCCCTTTGGTTTGGTATGTTCTTATGCCAGGAAAAGGGAATAAGATAGTAATGCCCTTGACGAAGTTCGTCAGATTCGGTAAATTTGGCTGTCAAGAGAAGTTTGTTCAACTAACCGCGAATACGAAGATGGCTCGAAAGAAACAGGAAACCACCAAGGAAGCGCGCAAAGTCGCTATCTATTGCCGCGTTAGTACGGATCAGCAAGACCGTGAAGAAGGTGGCAGTTTGGACACGCAAGAAAAACGTTGCCGAGAGTACTGCCGATTCGAGAACTACGACATCGTGGAGGTCTACAAGGATGTTGCAAGTGGCGGTACAATGGACAGGCCAAGTCTGCGCAAACTTTTTGAAGATGCGCAGTCCGGAAAGTTTCAGTTGATTGTCGTTACTAAAGTCGACCGATTCAGTCGAAGTATACTTGACTTCCTAAACACAAACGAGACACTGATCAAGCTGGGTGTCGAGTTTTACCCAGTTGATCAAGGCATCTTCGGTACGAAAGGTCCAGAAGGAGAATTGATGCGCAATATCCTTCTTGCATTTGCGCAATTCGAACGTGAAATGACGCGCAAGCGCACGACCGAAGGAATGCGAGCGAAAATCTCTCGTGGTGAATGGCGGGGTGGACCCACACCTTTTGGCTATTCAAGCAAGGGAGGGCGTCTTGAAATCGACAAGAATGAAGCGGTGATAGTACGCAGAATGTACAGCGACTATCTCTCCGGAAAATCGAGCTATGAAATAACCGATGCTCTGAACAAAGAAGGGCTTACCTCGAAGAAGGGAAATCGATGGTCCGCGCAAGGTGTGTTGCGCATTCTTCAGAATCCAGCTTACATCGGAAAGTTCCGCGATCCTGAAGACGCAAAGAGTTTTGTGCAAGGCATTCATCAGCCAATCATTGACGAAGAAACGTTTGCCAAAGCGGAAAGTGTGGCGGAAGTCACCCGTGTCAATCACTACTTTAACAAAACGCTGCCGAACGAAGCGCTGTTCGCGTCGATCCTGCGTTGTGAACACTGCAACTCGGCGATGACGCCTTATCGCGCTTACAAAAACGACAAGGCACATTCATATTATCGATGCCAGAATGCGATGAAGCGTTCATCGAGTGCTTGTCCGTTGAAGCAAGTCAGCAGTGTTGACATCGAGGCAATTGGTGTTGCTCTTCTTCGGTTACTGGCGATTGACAGTTCGCTTCTTAAAGCCGTGCTTGAACGCGTAAGTGGGAATCGCGACGACGAATTGAAAACGCTGCGACAAAACCGTGATCAAATCAGCCGACGAATCACGGAAGAGCGACGAAAGGCGGACAACTTGATGAAGGTGTTGGAGAATCCGAAGGCGACCGACGTGCAAGACAACATCTTGGATAGAATTCGGTCGGCCAATGACACGATTCGGGATATGGAGTCCGAGCTAGCCACGTTGGATCGGACTATTCAGTCCCTAAAGCAGCCTGTAGCTAGCCTCCCCGACCTGGAAGAAACCTATCGATACTTCTGGTCTGTGTGGCTGGATATGCCACCAGAAGACCGACGGAAGGCAATCAGACTAATCGTAAAAGAGGTGCGCCTGAAGCGTCAAGCGGATGACCGAATTGCCGTCAAGTTCGAACTTCTAACTGAAACAAAAATAAAAGCCTCCACTGTTACCAGCGGAGGCTCGGGCGGTCAGGTTCGCAACATAGTTGCGCATGGTAGCGCGTACGGGATTCGAACCCGTGTTACCGGCGTGAGAGGCCAGCGTCCTAGACCCCTAGACGAACGCGCCAGAGGAACCGTAAATATAAGACCCTACTCAATATAAGTCAAGCGGCCCGGAACTTGACTAATGTCCGGATTTGCAGTATATTCCTAAATAAGAATTGTTACTATTTAGTAGCAACTGGAGAAATCAATGAGCGAACAGATGATGGCCGAGATGCTCGAAAAGCTAAGGGAGTCAGGCGTGAAGTTGACTCACCAGCGCATGGAGATCTTTCGCGAAATCGCCGGGCGCACGGATCATCCGGACGCGGCCACGATTTACGAATGCGTGCGCAAGCGCCTGCCGACCGTGTCTCTCGACACGGTCTATCGCACGCTCTCGATGCTCAAGGAAGCCGGGCTGATTTCGACCTTGGGGCCAAACCAGGACCGTCTGCGCTTCGACGCGAACATCGCTCCGCATCACCACTTCGTCTGCACCAAATGCGGAAAGACGGAAGACTTCTATTGCGAAGAGTTCAATGCGCTCCGGGTTCCGAGCGATGTGCTGAACATGGGCATCGTGGAACATTCTCATGTGGAGCTGCGGGGAATCTGCTCCGAGTGCAGAAGATCGAACTGACGACTATTACGTTTTCAATACATTCATTCACGATCACCGAAAGAGGTTGATACGATGTCCGAGAATAAGAAGACCTTGACGACCAGTCAGGGCGCGCCGGTCGCCAATGACCTGAACACCATGACCGCGGGCGAACGCGGCCCGGCGCTGGCGCAGGATATTCATCTGTTTGACAAACTCGCGCACTTTGACCGCGAGCGCATCCCTGAGCGTGTGGTGCATGCCAAAGGCGCGGGCGCGTGGGGCTATTTTGAGGTTACGCACGACGTGACAAAATACACGCGCGCAAAATTCCTGTCCGAAGTCGGCAAGCGCACGGACGTATTTGCGCGCTTCTCAACGGTCGGCGGCGAAAAAGGTTCGGCGGACACGGAGCGCGATCCGCGTGGCTTCGCTGTGAAGTTCTACACCGAAGAGGGCAACTACGATTTCGTGGGCAACAACACACCCGTGTTCTTCCTGCGCGATCCGCTGAAATTCCCCGACTTCATTCACACGCAGAAGCGCAATCCGGCGACGAACCTGAAAGACGCGGATATGTTCTGGGACTTTCTGTCTCTGACTCCGGAATCCGTTCATCAGGTGACGGTGCTGTTTTCCGATCGCGGCACGCCTTATGGTTACCGTCACATGAACGGCTACAGCGGGCACACGTTCATGTGGTACAACGCGAAGAACGAATACGTCTGGGTGAAAATTCATTTCAAGCGAGAGCAAGGCAACAAGACGCTTACGCGCGAAGAAGCCGCGAAACTTGCCGGTGAAGACCCGGACTTCGCAACACGCGATCTGTACAACGCGATCAAGGACGGTGACTTTCCCGCGTGGATGGTCTATGTGCAGATCATGACGCCTGAGCAGGTCGAGAAATACCGCTTCAACTCGTTTGACATCACGAAAGTCTGGCCGCACAAGGACGCGCCGTTGATTCCCGTGGGGAAGATGGTATTGAACAAGAATCCGGAAAACTACTTTGCGGATACGGAGCAAGCAGCGTTTTCACCGGGCACCGTCGTACCTGGCATTGCGCCGTCGCCGGACAAGATGCTGCAAGGCCGACTGTTCAGCTATCATGATACGCACCGCCATCGCCTGGGCACGAACTATCACCTGATCAATGTGAACTCTCCGCGCGTGAGCGGCGAGCATAACAATCAGCGTGATGGATACATGCGCACGGACGGCAACGGCGGCGGCGGACCGAACTATTGGCCCAATAGCTTCGGCGGTCCAGCTCCTGACGCAACCTTTGCCGAGCCTCCGGTGGCGCTAACCGGCGTGATTGATCGCTTCGGCTATGAACTGACGGACGACGACTTTGTGCAGGCGGGCGCGCTCTTCCGCGAGGTCATGACCGACACGGATCGCGCGCACTTGATCGGCAATCTCGTCGCGCATATGAAGAACGCGCAAGTGCGTATTCAGAAGCGCCAAGCCGCGCTGTTCTACAAAGCGGACAAAGCCTACGGCGAAGGTGTCGCCAAGGGATTGGGACTTGACGTGGCCGAGATTACCAAACTTGCCGCGATGACTCAGGACGAGCGCGTGAAAGCGACCGCGAAGTAAATCTACTCGAAAGTTCAGAGAGCGAAAAGTCCCCGCAAGTAATGCGGGGACTTTTCTTTTCGCGTTGTGCGTGCAACCGGATCAGGCGTACGTATCCACATGTTGTGACCAGAACCCTCCAAGGAATTTGGTCAGCGGATGATCGGCGCCAAGACGATCGAGTTTGGACAGATAAGACTGTTCAGCCGTTTCGGGCTGCTGCGGAGCAGCCGAAGCGTCGGTCTTGGCAGACTGTACTATCGCAGCCAGATTGGTACCGGTTGAGATTCCTGAAGCTTCCATAAGAAACCTCCCTCTTCTTGGACGATACGCAGCTAATTCATCGGATCTGCCGCGGCGGATTACTTCGCAATTCGCTCACCAACAACCCTTATTCATGGTATCGGCAATCTTGCGGCAGAACTTTAATTCTGTGACGAGCAGGTACTTGCGGACCAAAGCGTGAACTGCCAAGGTATTGATTGTTAGAAATTTCAGAGAGCAGTTGCTCAACTGATCCGATTTGTTTAGATTGTGTTAGGATCGTCACCGATTTCCCACATTATTGCTTCGACTTCCCCTCCCACGTCTTCCAACCGAACCCCACTTCCATGAGACTGGATCGCCTGCTTCAAGCACTGCTCCCGCACGACGAGCAGTTCTTCACATTGTTCGAAGAGTCCGCCCACAACATCGTTGCGGCCACTGAAGTCCTTCTGAAAGTCCCCGGCGCGTCCCCTGAAGACAGGATCTCGCTTGTGGAACGAATCAAAAGTCTCGAACACATGGGAGATTCGGTCACTCACCGCATCTTCTCCGAGCTCGACGGCACATTCGTCACTCCCTTTGACCCCGAAGACATTCATCTTCTCGCGTCGGCTCTGGATGAGATTCTGGATAACATTGACGGCGGCGCCGGACGGTTTGTGCTCTACAAGATCAAAGAGTGCCCCCCCGAGATGCTGAAACTCATCGAAAGTCTGCACTCCTCGGTGTGCGAACTCGAAAAAGGGATTCGTCTGCTGCGAAAACTCAGCAAGCCCAACGAACTCCGCTCAGTCATTGAACGCGTCAACGAGTTCGAAAATCTCGCGGACAATATCTTCGAGCGCGGCATCGCGAATCTTTTCGACAATATCAGCAACCCCATCGAGATCATCAAACTCAAGGAAATCTTCGTCACTCTGGAAACGGCTACCGACTGCTGCGAAGACGCCGCCAATGTGCTGGAATCCATTCTGATCAAACACGCCTGAGCCCGCGACCATGACGATTCTCGTCGTTACCATCATTCTCGTGGCTCTGGTCTTCGATTTTCTGAACGGATTTCACGACTCCGCCAATTCCATCGCCACGATCGTTTCCACGCGCGTCCTGACTCCGCGCAAGGCCGTGCTCTGGGCCGCGTTCTTCAATCTCGTCGCCGCGTTTCTGTTTGATGTGCATGTCGCCAAAACCATCGGCAAGGGGCTGATCGAACTCGCCGCGATCAACGAATATGTCATTTTATCCGGTTTGCTCGGCGCGATCGCCTGGAATCTGATCACATGGTACTACGGCATTCCCTCCAGCTCTTCGCATGCGCTCATGGGAGGCTATGCGGGAGCGGCCGTCGCGCACGCCGGATTCGGTGCCGTGCTCTATTCGGGCTGGACCAAAACTGTCATCTTCATCGCCGTCGCGCCGATCATGGGTATGGTCATGGGATTCATCCTCATGGCCTCTGTCATGTGGATTTTCCACGGACGACAGAGCTCCAATGTCAACCGAGGTTTTCGCAAACTGCAGCTCGTGTCCGCCGCAGCCTACAGCATCGGTCATGGCACCAATGACGCTCAAAAAACCATGGGCGTCATTACCGGACTGCTGGTGACTGCCGGAGTACTTTCGAAATTCGAAGTTCCCTATTGGGTTATTCTGATGTCCCACTTGGCAATTGCGCTCGGCACTCTTTTTGGCGGCTGGCGCATCGTGAGAACCATGGGTCAAAAGATCACCAAACTGAAACCCGCGGGTGGATTCAGCGCAGAAACCGCCGGTGCCATCACGCTGCTCGTCACCGCATTCTCGGGAATTGCCGTCAGCACCACGCACACGATCAGCGGTGCCATCATGGGAGTCGGCGCGACACGACGCGCGTCCGCTGTGCGCTGGGGATTGGCCGGAAACATTGTCATCGCGTGGATTCTCACCATTCCCGCATCCGCACTAGTTGGCGCGGTGATCAGTTTCCTGATTGAGCTGTTCGTGTAAAGAGTATCACATAGAGCAAATGCAAGAGCCGACCCCAAAAGGTCGGCTCTTATTCAATTCCCTGAGCAGGTTAACTCCCCGAGCAGGGTCTCCAGTCTGTCCTCGTAAGGAACCCAGCCGGAATTATCCCGGATGCCCATACTCCGGCGCGTCCCGCTTCTCAAAATGATAGCGGTAGTCCGCATCTGTCAATTTGGTATTCCACATCCCCGCCACCTTCGCCACCAGCACAAAGCTCAGCCAAACTCCCAGCACGATCAGCGCGAGCTGCTTTGCGCTCACCTTCGTACGCGGCGAGGGCGCGAGCGTTACACAATCCTTGATCGGACAGGCCGATTCGCACTTCAAACATCCCGTGCATTCCGGCGAAATGATCTGCAGCTTCGTGGCCACCGGCAATCTCGACGGGCAGGCTTTCGTACAGCGGTCGCAGTCTATGCACGTCTCAACATTCCGGCGAATCTTCAAGGGCGACGCCCACGACACCAGTCCCAGCATCGCGCCGTAAGGACACAGATAGCGGCACCAGAAGCCTTCGACAAACACACTTCCGATCAGCAAGACCGCAATCACGATCACACCCACCACGCCGATCTCTGTAAAGAACAAAAGCATCTTCACATCGGCCAACTGATTGTACGGGCTGTTCATGAACGACGCAATGCCCGCCGTGCCCATCACCAAAAACGCAAACAGAAACAACCCAAGTAGAATGTACTTGAGGCTCATCAGCGAGTAATCTAACTTGCGCGGCAGCAGGAACGTCTTGCCGAACAGTTTGCGCCCCAGCATCGCCAGTCCTTCGCTGATCGTTCCAATCGGGCACACCCACGAGCAAAAGGCCTTGCGCGCCAAGAACGCAATCGCAAGAAAACACAAAATCAGGATCACGCTCGCCGGATGAATCAGATTCAGTTCCCCGCGCGCAACCCAATCAATTGCTCCCATCAAGCCCGAAATCGGCAGCCACCCCTCAACTCCGGCAGGGCGGGGAGGTAGCGGCCCGTCGTTCCCGACTTCCAGCGCACGCACGAACCACCAAAACTGAATCCCCAGCACCACATTCAGCGCTGCAAACCCAAGCTGCACCACATGCCTCGTGGTCCAGAACCCCTTGTACATCTTCCCCTTCACGGTATCCGGAAGGGGCTTCTTAGGTGTCCGTGCTAATTCAACAATATCCATAGCCTTGGCCCAAGCAGCGCTCAATTCTTAGACTTTTATATCCGTTTTAGAACCAAGTATACGCAATTGCGATTCGGCGAATGTCACGGAATTGTCAACTAATCTATATCTGATTTGTACAGCCGCGAACAGAGTTAGTATCCCAAGACCGTCACCAAAAGCGTCGCACCAACATCCGTCGCGCCTGACTGCGGTGACTTGAAATGCAGCGAGAACTCGGCGGACACGTGCTTGATCGCTTCGTACCCCGCCGTGGCAATCACGCCGATGCCTTTCAGAGACTCACCCGAGTAGTTGCTGATCGAATCGTCGAAGAAGTATCCCACCCCGCCGCCAAAGCCGAGGTATGGCGAAGGCGCCGCCTTGGACAGGAAGTAGTGAGCCTGCAGGGCTTCGATACAACTTGTGATCGCCACGTCTTTCCCTGCGGCGTCCTTGACGGGAAACAGGAACGGATGACGGCTATAATAGAATGCAACCTGATCATTGATCGCATAGCCGATTCTCGGTGACGCGGCAAACGCGAGCTTAGTATCGCTGTTTTCCTGCGGACCCAACTTGTCGTATTGTACCCCCGAGTAGCTATCCACCCCCGCGCCGAATCCGATCCCGAGCAGAAATCCCTTCCGTTCTCCGTCCCAGGCCCCGCAAACTTGGGGCAATAAGATCAACAGAGCAAGGATCAAGAGTAGTTTCTTCTTCATGTGAATCACCCATTAGGTTCCGTGACAACTCTCGCCGAAAGTGGCGAAGGTCTTTGGGAGTTGGACACTGCACCCCAAGAAAAGGTTTCACGGGTATTCGACATTCTTCACTAAACCATCGCATAACTATCAAAGAAGAAACGAGGTCTCGTCCGGTTTCTTACCTCTTACCTGTTACCTCTTACCTCCTACCTAATCTGCCTACATCCCTTCTGTCATCCTGGAAGGATCTCGCCAAGCAAACCGCCTAAGCCATGCCTTACCGCTAGTGCAGAACAATCCATCACGCCCATCGTTGTGAATCATCCACCTGAAGTTAGTGCTTCACTCTCCTCCGAAGCGCAAACACAAACAACGCCGCAAGCACTATTGACAACGTCCGCTGCACCGCCTGGAGCGTATGAACTCCGTCCGAAATTTTCACTCCGCCCTCTGTCTCCGTCGTCCCCGCCGTCAAAGATAGCGCCGAACGCACGGACAGCAAGACATAGTCCCAATAAGTGCGTCCATCAGGGGAGCCAAGCATGTGATGAGCATCTGCATTAGTAAAGCTGTAGAACCAACCGAACAAGATCACCAGTACAACCCACCACACCACCGGAAGCAGCAGGTTCCCGCTGTAGTGCGAAGCATACTTGTAGAGAGTGAGCCAAACGCCAGTGGACCAGTTTATCAGGCCCTTCTTCTTCCACAGCTCCTTTCGCCGCATCTCGAAGGCTCCGCGGTCAAACTCGATCGAGTACGCAAAATTTAGGTCTTCGCGGAAACGCTTGGATAGTTGTTGATATGTTTCTCGTACTTTGCCGTAGTCTTCCTCGGACGGACTATTCTGTCGGGGGAGCTCCAACTCGTCCCCGCAGAGTGTTCGCGTCGAAGGAATCTTCTTAAAAAAGAAGTCGTCTTCCTTGGGCCACTCGTTCCCCCTAAATGCGATTCGCATCACATCAATCTCGTTCAGCATGATGCACCGCATCGCATTTTTCTTGCATCCTTCAATCACCGGCTTGCAATCATCCCCACGGCTTCCGTCAATAAGAGTAAGTTGTGGCTTCTCAGTCTTAAGGAGTTCCATGGGCCTCTCGACACACTCAATTCCCTTCAATAGAATGATTGCAGCTCCGTGATCTCTGCGTATTCCGCGCCAACTCAAGTTGACCTTCCCAAAGAATCTTGAACTGGTCATATTCAATGCCCGCCGTGTAACGCATTCATCAAACACCAAGCGAATGTAAACATGCACTTTCTCAAATCTGGCACTCTTTCTAAATTGGCATGACTCGAAGGTCACTCCTTCCCTAAACTCCGCAGACCAAAACGTAGCGTCCCCTTCGAACAAGGTGGACTCGAACAATGCTCTGCCTGGAAACATCGCCGAACTGAAATCCGCATTCCCGGAGAATGTCGCCGTATTGAAGTTCGCTGTCCCACTGAACGATGTAGACTTAAAGCTCGTGGGCTTCTCGAACAGTGGCTCGCCAGTTGATGTCGTCTTGTGTGCGAGTTCTTTCGCAGATACCGACTCCGCGAAACTGAATCCGCTGAAATTCCAGAAGTCAAGATTCTCATCTGACCACTGTCGAGTCAGCGAACGAAGCCCTTCCATCATTTCTTCATGCGACTTCTCCTCCGGCGGCGCGTGAAAGATGCAGAACTCCCCGCGCGCCACCTTATGTTGACACGGAATGGGATTGCCAAGCAGGTCAAAGTGCTTCCCCGTACACGTCTTGGGCTCCAAGTCTTCTCTCCTTGTCACTTGGAATAGGCACGCCTCTCCATTTCCCACCCATTTCCCCCAACCTTAAGACCCGCAATTGCTTAGTATGTCATTCTGTGGCTTGACAACGCGTAACAATTGTTGTATATTAGCGTCAGCTAACCACCCCAACCCCCTCCCGGTGGAACCCGGCGGAAGAGGCCAACCGCACGGCCTGAACGGAGGGAATTGGAACGGTGAGACACGTACCTGTCGTGATGATACGTCCTCAAGTAACTCAGAACGGGTGAACACGAGACCACTATACAGCGACTGTTTAGTTCCCCTAAACTACCTCCCTGCCTCCGGCTGAGGAAGTTTGCGAGAGTAGGAAGCAGATGTCGGCCAGAGTCCGACGGTAGCATGAGTTCCGGTTTCTTACCTCATACCTCACACCTCATACCACATACCTACTTCCGCTTTCATATTTCAGATTTCATACTTCATATTTCAAACTATCCCCTCACGCCCTGGCCGCACCCCTCGCACTCCCATTCCCCCGTATCATCCACCAGCTTGTACTGCGATTCGTAGCGCTTGCCATGCTTGCTGATGTGATCCACAGCTTCCAACAGAGCCTGAAACTCGTCTTCGCTGACCGTCGGTGAAAAACTGATCCGCACCCAGCCGGGCTTCTCTCCGATGTGTCCGGAATCCAACCGATCGCGAATCTCCGCCGAATGACTTTGCTCGATATGCAAGAGCAAGTGTCCGTACGGCCCCGCGCACATGCATCCGCCGCGCACTTGAATCCCGAACAGATCGTTGAACAGCGCCGCGGCGAGATTATGGTGCAGCTCCTTGAAAATCACACTGAACACACCGAGTCGTTTCGCATCGGTTAATCCGAGAATCAAGATCCGGTCGTTCTGCATCCACTCAGTTAGCGCCCGACGCATGTAGTCATGTTCAATCCGCTCGATGCGCGCTTCGCCCATCGCCGCCTTCAAATCGAACGCCAGCCCCGCCTGAATACTCTGCACAATCGGCGGAGTCCCACCGGTTTCGCGATGAGCAATCGAAGCCAGATAGCGATGATCCCACGGCGATGTATAGAGCACCGTCCCGCCGCCCGGCTCAACGGGAACTCGATTCGTAAACAGGTTCTTGTTTGCCACCAGAATTCCCGGCGTGCGCGGCCCGCCCAAAAACTTGTGCACGGACAGAAACACCGCATCAAAATATCCAAGCGGATCGTTTTCCGGATGCATGTTAATCTCCACATACGGACCCGCCGCCGCGAAATCGAAAAAGGCCCACGCGCCGTTTTCGTGCAGCACGCGCGCCAGCGCATGACAATCGTTCAGAATTCCCGTCACATTCGACGCCGCGCTGAACGTTCCGATTTTGAATCTTCGGCGCTTGTACGGCTGCATCTTCTCAGCCAAACTCTCCGGACAAATGCAGCCCTGCTCGTTCAGTTCGACATACACATTCTCCGCAATCGTCTCGCGCCAGCAAATGTCGTTCGAATGATGTTCCATCATCGAGCGGAACACCACCGGGCGATCCTCTTGCGGAATGTGCTTGCTCAGAGCGTACTTCTCTTCCAACTGATCCGGCAGCCTCATGCCCAACACATGAATCAGCCGGTTGATCGTACCCGTCGAACCCGAACCCACCGGAATCACTACGTCGTTCTCATTCGCATGCATGTACCGGGCGATTTTGCGGAACGCGTTTTCAAACAGCCGCGTCATATGCCGCCCCGTGAACGAGCTTTCCGTGTGCGTGTTCGCCATATACGGCAAAACTCGCTCGGCGATCTCCTCCTCAACATCCCGGTGAAACCGGCCCGAGGCGATGAAATCAAAGTACCGTAGCGGCTTCCTGCCGTATGGAGTCTCAATCTCCACGTCAGCGCCGATGACGCCCGCGCGCAGGCGCTCCAAAAAGCGCCGCTCGTCCTGCTCATCTTTCGTCACAAAGGGAACGCGCGGGCAATCTGTGGTACTGTCCACCAAACGGCGGCTGAACAAAGCTTCGCCCGTACAGTCGGATTCGGAATGTCGCATAGGTTTCTCCGGTTGCAATTGCCCTAAAATACGGAATTTCGCCAAGAGCGGCAAGGGAGTTGACCAAGTCCTTTGGGAATGGTATCTTCAAGAAACTCAGACAAGTCGGGAGTCCCATGGGAAAGCGTATCGTGGTCGGGCTGGATGGCTCGACCTTCTCAGATGCCGCAGTTGCGGCCGCCATACAACGCGCGAAAACCTGCGCCGGAACGGTGATCGGCGTTGCCGTGATTGACTTGCCGGGAATCGAGAGCGCGGACTCCGGCGCAGGAGTTGGCTCGATCTACTTTTCGCGTAAGCTCATTGACGAACATATGCAAAGCGCGACCGAAAAGACGGGCCGTTTCATCAAAGAGTTTGCCGAGCGCTGTCAGTCCGTAAATGTCTCGTTTGAGATCGCTCACGAGAAGGGTGTGCCCTTTCGGGCCTTGCAGGAGTATGGCAAAGCGGCGGACCTGATTGTCGTCGGAGTGCGCACGTTTTTTCATTTTGAAACGCGCACCGAACCCGGAGATACGGTCTTGAAGCTGCTCAAGTATCCCGTGACTCCGGTTCTGGCTGTGCCTGAGGTTTGGTCGCCGCCGTCCACCGCTCTGGTCAGCTATCCCGGCGATGAATTCAGCGGACGCGCGCTCAGCGCATTGCTTCATCTGCATGCAATTTCTCCCGTCGTCTCGCGCGTGGTGCTGGTCAGCACAAGCGAACTCAGCGACTTGACCAAGCAGAGGCTTGAGCTCGCGGAGCGCTACATCAAGTCCTACGATTTGCCCGTGGAGATTGCTCATCGCGAAGGTGAAATGGCGTCTGTGCTCAAGAATGAAGTTCAACGGCATGACGCACCGTTGGTCGTCCTTGGCGCATTCCGCGAAGGTTGGCTGTCCGACTTTTTCAAACACTCCGCGACCGAGAAACTGCTCGACCTCGGCACCGTGCCGCTCTTGGTCTATCAATAAGCAATACTCTTGTTCCAATAGACAAAGCCCCGCAGAGATGCGGGGCTTTTTTTCGATGCCTTTTAGCACAGTCATTCTACGGCGCATGTTCTATGGAGTGATCGTTGCTTAGTTTTGCGGTGACGTGGTAGAATCCGCGCGGGTGGCAGGTGAGGGCGTTTGAGTCGGTGTAGCTGGGGGAAAAGGTGTAGGCGATGGCGCGGTATGTTGTTCCGTCGTCCGAGTAGTACACGTCATAGCGCAGCGGGTCCGTGGAGACGCAGTCCTCGTGGATGATCGCATCCTGCCACTGCAGCATGAGGCTCTCGCCTTCCAAATGGATCACGAGTCCCGTGACCTGAATGGAGTCGCAAGGGTTCAGCTCCACGAGACTGAACCTCGACAGAAAGCCGAACTGCACGCCACTCCCCAACGCATCCGGCGTAACAGGAAAGTCCTCAGAATGCGTGACTCCCGCCAGCCAGATCAGGCCCGGATTCTGATACAAGAATGTGAACGGCTGGTCGAAGTCCGATCCTCCGAAATAGGTGCTGTACGAGAGATGAGACAATGTGGGATCTAAAACGGATATGAACGCGTCGGCATACGTCCCGGAGCCGGAGTTCAGCAGACCGTCGTAGGCATCAGGTGTCACCGGAAACGAGTCGCTTGCCGTAATTCCGCAGACTACAAACGACCCGTCTTCCATGACCCCGAGTCCCTGTATCCACTCAACCCACTCACCGCCGAGATAGGTGGAATAGAGAATCGTATCGGGAAGCTTGATGACGGTGATGAACCCATCATCGTCGTTAATCGTCGTGTCGAATGCAGACGGAGTTACATAGAAGTTCGAGTGCGGCTCTCCGTTTAGGGAAAGAGTGCCTGCGATGACCAGCGTGTCCTCGCCGATCAGCTCCACATCCAACGGTATGTCATACGTATTTGCGCCAAAGTAGCTGGCATATTCAATTTCCAGAGTGGCGAGATTCCAGCGCGCGAAATAGCCATCCATACTGCCGCCCAGCACAGGCTGCAGCGCGTCGTCCGTTACGTAAGCAACGTACGTCGCTACTCGAGCAAACCACCAAACCCTTCGGCCCGGCAGTGGAATCGCATCGAAAACCCCGTCTATATACATTCCCGTGTAGCTCGAAAACTCGAGCGTCCGATTGGACACGGAGAACAGGCTGATCGTGCCGACATTCCTGAACCCCTCCGTGTAGAGTGCGTCGGGAGTCAACGGAAAATCCAAGGAACGTGACAGCCCGAAGAGATACAAGTCTTCGTTGTTGTAGAGTCTGATCTTGGCTGCCCCTTCATAGTCACTGCCCCCAAGATAGCTGGCATAGAGCAATTCCGTGCCGTCCGCCGACAACAGGCCAAATATCCCTTCATGACTGCCGCCGAAAGTCGAATCTACTGCATCGGGCGTCGTGGGAAACCCCGGGCCGGTGACAATGCCGTAGAACCAAATATTGCAGTCTTGGTCAGCGGCAAGCGAATTCACCGACGAACGGCCAACTGTGCCGCCCATATACGTGGAACAAATCAGGCTGTCCCCCCGCCAGTTGAAGCAGGAGATGTAGCCGGAGTATCCAAGCCCTTGGTATGGAGTCGTCTGGTAGGCCCCCGGACTCAACGGCAGGTGTATTCCGCCCGTATGTCCGCAGATTATCAATCGTCCATTCACACAGGTCGCTATGTTGCCAACGGTTTCAAACTCATCTCCGCCGCCCCATCGCGTGCTGTAAATCAGCGGATCAATCACGAGTTCCTTGTTTGCGTCGTAGTGATCGAGCGTGAAGCTGATGCGATTCCCACTTTGCAATCGAATCGAAGTGGTCACTTCCGACTGTGTGCGCCCGTGCTGTTGATAGCTGTAGGGCGCCTGCTCTTTGACTTCGCCCAAGGATGTAGTGAGAATCAGATTGCCCTGCGCATCAACTCTAAGCGGTACATCGAGTCCGATGTAGTCCATCTGAATCTGCGCGGGATCGGCACCGGCTTTGACATGGTACACCGTTTCCACGCCGCGTTGGTCAGCGCGATACTCGACGTCTATTCCCGGCCAGACCTCAGGGACGACTACGCGTTCGTAGTGCGCAACGCGGCTACGCCACTTCGTGCTGTCCCGACCAAAGAAGTAGTTGGAATAGTGGGAGAGTTTCTGCTCGCCCTGAGGTTCCGGCGGGGTCTGGAGACCCCGCTCGGGAAGCATGTAGTGGATCTGCACGACGTGGCCGCAAACCGTGACGGTGTCACGCTCGTTCTCCTCGAACATACCGGCACCAGTCTCAAACCGAGAAGTACCTTCGGAGTGCCTCGTGACCTCCCGGAAATCTATCGTCATGCCTTTCGGCGTTACGTAGTACACCGCGTTCCCCACTTCGCACATGAACGAAAACTCGCCCTCCCATTGACCCGCGTTCTCGACAAAAAAAACGCCCCCCGGCTCTGCAAGCAGGGGGGAAGAAAGCGACAACAAGAGTGCGATCAATGCGAAACGCATGGGTTTACTCAGCGCGTACTCCCAGGAACATGGACTCGGGTGAGAACTCATCAATGGTGATGATGGCGCTTGTATTCGGAGTTACTGTCAGCAATTCCGGCGTGAGGAACAGCCCTTCGGACGTATGCGAAAAGTACACTCTGTATTGTGACGCTCCGGCGACTGCCGACCATGTGAGCCGCCATTCCGTCTCGGACAACTGTGAAATCGCCAGCGCATTGGGAGCCGGAAGCGTGAAGTCCGGGAAGCTCTCGTCCGCGCCGATGCACGGAGTGTTGTCACGCACCTCGCCGTCAATGTCCAGCGGCACTTCCGGCAGAGCAAGTCCCGCCGCATAGCACACCGTGTCCTGATCCGTCAAATGCAAATCCGTGGACGATACATAATCAGGCCGCGCATTCACGCTCTGCGCGTCATGCCCCAAAGCCTGCCATGACGACAAAGTAGGATAGGCAATTCCTCCCGAATCCGCAATACTGAACTGCGCCGAATTGCCCCACAAACAGTTATAATCCGAAATCACGGAGGCACCTGCGGCAAGTTCCAGTGCCTTGGATGCAACATCGCTTTCATAGGAGAGCACGCAGTTGTTGAGAATCTGATGCTCCGCACCCGTCGAAACGTAGATCCCTGAAGTCAGATTGTTGGCCGCAGTATTGTCGAGGCGAATCGAGTTGTGAGCCACGAGGTGGGTGCCGCTTGATAAGTAGATCGCTCGCACGCGCAGCGTCGTCAAAGCGCTAAAACCGTACACGAAATTGTTCACGATCTCGACTGTCGAACTTGCACCCTGCGCGGAATAGATCCCGCACGCGCGATTCGTGTTGGGTCCGGGAGAGTCCAGGAACCCGTGAATGCGGTTGCCTTCGATTCTCGCCGATCCGCCCGTGCCCAACTGAACGAGGTACACTCCGTAGCAGGCGCTGGCGGGCCCCGTGTTTGACCCCGGCACGATCTGGTTGTTAATAACCTGAGCATTCTGCTGATGATCCAGCCATACTCCGTAGAACATCTCGGAAATCGTGCAGCCCGTGATCAGATTGTCCTGCGACAAATCGAAGTCGTCGCCGGTCATGCCGATTCCCACAAAGGCGTTGGAGATCTGACATTGTGCAATCGTGTTGCCCACGCAGCCCTGTCCACTGAGCAGAACACCGTGTCCATTCACCTGTGCCAAGCCGGGTCCGACGATGCCGCAACTCGTCAGCGCGTTGAAACAAGAGCCCGTTCTGATTTCAACCGCTGCGGGTGCCTCGGGGTCGGCCAGAATTCCGATGTCGTGCAACTCAACAAACTGCGCATGGTCAAACACAACTGCCGACGTGGCGACATCGCCCACCAGCGAGACCGTGCCTGCAATCTCGGGTTCAATCAGCACGCGAGATGTTGTAGATGTGCCGGGTATCGAAGCAAACTCCACTGATTCCGCATAAGTGCCGGGCCGCAGCCGGGCCGTGAAGTCTTCCGAAATGCCGCGCCATTTCAGATGCTGCGCAAGATCGCTAATCGTAGCAAGTGTTTCGCCCGGCCCCACAGAGATCTGCGAAGCAAGCGGAGCACCGGCGATGACGACACTCTGATAGAGCCGGTTATTCGCCTCGACGGCATCGCCCGGAACCACCATCCGCAAATCCAGTGTGCCCGTTTCAAGATCGGAAACCGGGAGAGCCCATTGCCACGTCACAACGCGAGACTCACCTATCGCCAGCGCAAAGAACTGCGACCCGAGTGAAACTCCATTATAGCGGAGCGACGCCAACACATACGGTGCGGCAAGTTGACCCACGTTTTCAACTTCAGCCTGAAGTGTCGTGATGCCGCCGGATGGGAGAGGCAGACTTTGTGTGGTCAGCGAGTTGATTGTCACGTCAATCACGGAGGGTACATACGTGTACTCGTCGGCACCAAGATCCGGAGTTGCCGAACGAGTCTGACCGTCATAGTCCGCCTGAGCCAGCGGCAGAAGGAGCCCACGATTTGAAGGCCCGGACGCATCAGGTCGTATATGATAATCCGTAACAGAAACGAATCCTGCCGCTGTGGCTACGCTGCTGCTGTCCAATTGAGTTTCCGCAGCCCAAGCCGCAAGCGTTTGAATGTCGTCATCGAGCGATGAATACGCAAACCTGAAATCCGGATTTGTGCCGGGTGTCTCAAACAAGTTGTAGTCTGAGGTCAACACGCCGTCCGTCCAGTAGATCATCCTCGCGTCACCGTTTGCGCGGCGAATGCTGAAGACATTGTTTCTTAGGTCCGCGGAGCTCTGTGATCCGGAAATCGAGATTGCGGTCGCTGTTCCGGATCCGCTCAGCTCGCCGATATCCACACTATTGTGCCAGAAAAGCGTCGCGCCGCTCACGCAGGACAGCGCCGTCACCGAGCCTGTTCCCGTGGAATCATAGTCACCGATCCAGTTGTTCACGGCGACCACGGTCCCCGACACGGATTCATTACGCAGAGTGTACTGAGCCCCGGTGCTGGAGCCTCCAAATAGTTTGTTCCGTCGCACGAACACCGTGTCCGAGGCGAACTGAGTTGCCACTCGAATTCCATAGCAGGGTCCGGGCGCACCCGCATAGCCCGCGGAAATCTGACACTGTTCTATGACCATCCCGTGCTGACGAGACACGTAAATCCCCGTGCGCACATTTTCCAGCACGCATTGCCTTATCACGTTTCCTGTGTCGCTGGACGTGCTGCCGCCTTCCGCTTTGATGCCGTGATAGCATGATGTCAGGACGCAGTTTTCGATCAAGTTGTCGTGGCAGCCGCTTCCCATCGCAACGCATGAAGCGGTCACATCGTTCAAGGATGCGGATTGAATGGTACATCCTCGCAGCACGTTGTGGGATGCACCACTCGTTATCAGCACGGTCTCTCGAGCAAGATCCCCGCTGTTCAGGATCAGATTTTCCAACTGAACATGCATTGCGCCCGACAACCTTACCACCGGTTCCTCATCGTCGGTCGTAACTCGCACCGTACCGGAGTGAGACGGGTTCTTTCTTAGCATAACCACGTTCTGCTCACTCATGCCGGGAAACGGCGTCAGCACTATGTGCTCCGCATACTCGCCCTGTGCGATGTCAAATGTCACCGGACCGGCCACGCCGCGAAGCATCAAATCGTCGAGTGCGGAACCGATCGAGGGATAGTCCGATGGCGCGCTCCCGATCTGATATGTTCCGATCAAAGCTGCCGCCGTGATCTGAACGCTGAAAGCAAGATCATTGTCCTGCGGATTCGCGTCACCGTCCAGGCGAAGGTGCACGAGGGGTGTTGCCGTATCTCCTGCGACTCCCGTGGTCCAAGTCAGCGATATCGTGTCCGTTACCGATGGCGGGAGGTTGATCAAGACCTCGGCACGCACAAAGCCGGAATCCATGAGCTGCACCGGCATGTCGGTCAGCTCCTGAGACCCCCGGTTTTGCACCACAGCTTGGATTGTGACCGAGGTCAGCTCAGGCACACCTGCGGGGAGTCCGGGAAGATCCAGGATCGCACCGTCAAATGGAGGCGCATCAAACATATACTCATCTGCGCCGATGTCCGGCGGCTGAAAACGAAGCTCCTGGTCCATGTCTCGAGTCGCAAGCAGCGCAACAGCTCCGTTCTGGTGTGGGAGCTCCGAGCTCGACTGGAGATGCAGATCACTTTCTGAAACAAACAATGGATCACCTTGCAGGCTTCCGACATCGAGACCTGTCGCCGCTTGCCACTCAGCCAAAGTCGGATAGTCGCCGAGCCACCAGCCAACTCGATACGCCGTGCCCGTGCCGTGGAATAGGTTGTGCTTGGACACAAGTATTCCCGCCGTCGTCAAGACAAAGAGGTTGTACGCGGGGCGCGTGGCCTCATGATTCGCCAGAATATTATTCACAAGTTCCAGACTCGCATCCGGCGACGTCAGGCCGTTGTAAACAGAATAGGCAGTTCCGGTCGCCGCCACGTCGGGAATCAAGACGCTGTTGTTGACCAGACTGTTGGCTCCACCGGTCATGTAGATCGCCCGGACTTGTGACGTGCCGGTGTTCTGAAACCCGTGAATCATGTTTCCCACACAGAGCAGACGGGCTGAATTCTCCAAGGGCGAATGCCGCACCGCCACCGCGTATCCGCTGGACGTTCTGAATTCAGATAGATCGTTTCGAAGCACAAAGACGCTGTCGAGCGGGTTCTGCGGGCCGACGTGAATCCCAGTCACTCCTGACGACGATCCCGCATTAGGTCTGATGAAGCAGTCCTCGATTCTCAGGTCATTCTGTCGCTCGGCAACGACGCCGCGGTTGACGCTGTCTATCTCACAAGATAGAACTCTGTGTCCGTGTGAAGAATTGGTCGGAGCAGACAAGAAAACTCCATCGCCGCCGCCTCGAAGAGTGCACTTGACCAGACTGACATCCGTCATGGTTGCGCCCAAAATCTCAACGATTCTGGAGCCACCCGTGCCGCGCAAGAAACATCCATGCAGCACAATGTCGGATCCTGTGCCGGAAACTCGCACGGCCGGTTGAGAAGAACTGGACGAAGTCGCGGTGAATCCCTCGAGCCGAAGCCGTTTGACTCCGGAAATCCAAAGGGAAGGTGCAGTCGGGTCGGTGTTGGAGATGTCCACAGTCCCTTGCGGCGAAGGGGTGAAAGTGACTTCATATTCCCCCGAACCCGAATAACCGCCGATGGTCAATGGGCCTTCATATACTCCGGGCGTTACCTCAAACTTAACTAGTCCCTCGACTCCCTGCGACTGAAGGCTGTCCACGGCCTCTGTGAGTGACGCAAAGTCCCCACTCGGTCCTACTGAATAGGAGCCGCTCAAGGCCGCCGCAGCAAGCTGGACGCAAGCGAGCAAGAAAACTGTCAGAATGGACCGGAACATCCGTCTGTGTCACCAATACTTTGTTTCAGAACCAAATTTCACCAATCTCTTCAAGTTAACATAACAACCACGGATTGACAACAGATTCAAGTCTCATTGCGAAAAAATTTTCCCATCTCTGCGCCAAATCCGCGCTCGACATGTGGGAGCTCTAAAACAGATTTGAGATTCGTCTGAGAAATGCTTATCTTAGATGTCAATTGTGTGTTAAGTAAATACAATGACTTGCGATAAGGCCGAGCTACAAGTTTCGCCGAAGACCTTAAGAGGGTCACTGTTGCTTCAATCGTGACGACAGCGGAGGCGAGACGGACGAGAGGGAAGGCCTTAGGAGCGCAGCCAGAAAATCTATTCTTTCGCCAAAGGAGCGTACCCCGCGAAAGGAACCACCTGAGAAGCAAACGCATTGTCTCGAAAGCTATAGGAGACAGGTGTTTGGCTTCATGAAGCCGCCGGAAACGGCAAAGGACAGTTATGGCAACGGATTATCGAAAATCTTACGAAGAACTGACCGAGCGGGTCAGGCAGCACCAAGTCCTGGATGGGATCGGCAGCGTGCTGCACTGGGATATGCAGGTAAACATGCCGCCCAAGGGAGCTCACAAGCGCGCAAACCAGCTGGCCCTGCTGAGCGGTATTGCGCACGAACGGTTTACCTCGGAAAAAGTTGGCGAATTGATTCAGCTCTGTGAGTCCGGCAACGGTGCGCTGAGCGAGGCCGAACGCGCAAATGTCCGAGAGATTGCGCGCGACTACTCTCGTGCCACGAAGGTCCCGCATGATTTAGTGGTAGAGTTGTCGCGACAGCGCTCCGTGACGCACGATGTCTGGACTCGCGCCCGCGAGAAGGCCGACTTCGCAATGTTTGCCCCTGAACTTGAGAAACTGGTCGCGTTGACCAAGCAATATGCCGAAGCGCAAGGGTATGAAGGGACTCCGCTGAACGCGTTGATTGAGGACTACGAGCCCGGTGCAAGCGTGGAGTTTTTGACCAAACTCTTCAATGAAGTGAAAGCCGTGACGGTGCCGCTCGCGGAACGCGTAGTCAACTCATCTGTTCAGGCGAACTTTGACTTTGAGAAGAACCGCTTCACAGCGGAGAAGCAGCGCGCGTTCGGCGAAGAGTTGATCTATGAAATCGGTTTCGATCGGCAGGGCGGAAGGTTGGATACATCCATTCATCCGTTTTGTTCCGGAGGGCTTGGAGATGTGCGTTTGACCACGCGCTACAACGAGCACGCTCCGACGCAGGCGCTGTTTGGAATCATTCATGAAATGGGTCATGGGCTTTACGAGCAGGGTGTCGCCCCCGAAACCTACGGTACGCCGCTGTCCGAGGCCCTGAGTTTGGGCATGCATGAATCACAGAGCAGGATGTGGGAAAACTACATCGGACGCAGTCTGCCGTTCTGGAAGAAATTCTATCCAAAACTTCAGAGTCACTTCGGCGGCGAGCTTTCCGGCATGTCCGTGAATGACTGGATGCTCGCGATCAATCACGTGGAACGCTCACTTGTGCGTGTTGAAGCGGACGAGCTCACATACGACTTACACATCATTCTTAGATTCGAGATTGAACGCGATCTCTTTGCGGGTGACATTTCTGTCAGCGACCTTCCCTCGGTGTGGAATTCCAAGTTCGAGAAGTATCTTGGTCTGACTCCGCCGAATGACGGCAAAGAAGGCGTCATGCAGGACGTACACTGGTCCGGCGGAAGTTTTGGTTACTTCCCAACCTATTGTCTTGGGAACATTATCGCCGGTCAATTGTGGAAGAAGATGAACGCGGATATGCCGACCATGAAACAGAAGATCGAGAACGGGGACTTTGCCGAAATTCTGGCGTGGCTGCGCGAGCACGTTCACAAATTGGGCAGAAGATTTTCACGTGATGAACTCTTGCTGAAAGCCACAGGCAAGCCGCTCGGGACGGAAGACTACCTTAGCTATCTCACCGAGAAGTTTTCATCGCTCTACAAGCTGTAACCACAAAAAAGGGCGGCTGATGCCGCCCTTTCTGTTCGCTTGCTGTGAGTCGAAGCAACTCCGTCAGTCTGTTCCAGCGTTCTCTGCGTAGAACTCTTCTACATCCAACTCGTTTTCCATCTTGGACACAATCACGGCGGTGGCCGCATCGCCCGTGACATTGACCACGGTTCGGGCCATATCCAAGAGCCTGTCCACACCGATAATGAGGGCGATTCCCTCTACGGGCAGTTTGACGGACATCAGAACCATTGAGAGGGTGATCAATCCGACTCCCGGTACGCCCGCAGTTCCCACGGAGGCCAAGGCCGCCGTGACCACGACGGTGACGAGTTGCGTGAATGAAAGCTCTATTCCATAAACTTGTGCAATGAACGCGGTGGCCACGCCCTGCATGATCGCGGTGCCGTCCATATTGATCGTGGCACCGAGGGGCAGAGCAAAGCTCGCAATTCCTTTTGAAACTCCCTGTCGCCGTTCCGCAACATCAATCGAAACCGGAAGCGTGGCATTGGACGATGATGTGGAGAAAGCCACTGTCATCACGGGAATGTGATTCTTGAAGAACTGCAACGGGGAAAGTCTCGTGAACAGATACAAGATGAGTGGATAGACCAGAGCGAGCTGCAACAAAAGAGCACCTGAAAGCGTCAATACATATGCAAGGAGCGGCAGGAGCACTCCCAATCCCTGCTCCAGCATGACTTTCGCGATCAGCGCGAAAACTCCGGGCACCGCCAGCCAGATGATGATCTCTACCACCCGCATCAGCACATCGTTGCTGATCTCCGCCAGCCGCAAGGCCGGTTCGGCCTTCGCACCCAACTGAGCCAGGGCAATTCCCAAGAGCAGCGCAAAGAAGATCACCTGCAGCATGTTCCCTTCGACCATTGCTTGAAATGGGTTCTTGGGGACCATATCCACAAATACGTCCATGATGAACGGGGCGTCTTTGGGAGTAAAGGCCGCATCTGTCGGCAGAGTGATTCCCGTTCCCGGGCGCACGATGACTTCGGCGATGAACAGCGCCATCGTGACCGCAAGCGCGGTTGTGGCGAGGTAAATCAGCATCACGCGCAGGCCGACCCGTCCCAGTTTCGCAGGATCTCCGATTGAGGCCGCTCCATAAACCAGCGAAACAAACACAATCGGAACCACCAGCATCGTAATCGCGCGGAGAAAGACATCGCCCGTCGGTTTCAGAATCCACTTGATGAGGATTTCGTTGACGGCCTCCGGGAACACCGCATGCCCAACGATGCCAAAGATCAGCCCGCCGAGCAGCGCCGCAAGGATCCAGAGGGTTAGCGTGGCCTTTTTTGTGGGAGGCATGCCTGCTCCATACTTGCTTGATTAAACCTATCTGACGTCAGTTTGTCTGATAAAGTAACAATCCTGAGGGAAGGCCGCAAGGCCAAACACATCTTCTTATCTCATTGGGGAACAATGATTCGCAGTTTATTCACCGCATTTCTGATGCTGGGGATCGCGACATGCGCGTTTGCGCGGGCTACGATCTCCGGCAAGATCAAGGACGATGCCACCGGGGAATCTATTCCCGCCGTGGCCGTGATTGTCGAAGGAACCAATCGCGGCGCCGCCGCAAATGTAGAGGGGTTCTTTTCAATTCCAAATCTCGAACCGGGCGACTACAGGCTCAGGTTCTCTTCTCTTGGCTATGAGCCGCTGACGAAGGCCGTCTCGATCAACGGTGACGATCAGCACTTTGAGGTTCGCCTGCGCGAAACGGCGCTCTCCGGCCAAGAGGTCACGATTATCGCAGAACGCGAGGAGCCTGAGTATGCGCCGAAAGTCGCGCAGATTGAGGTCACTCCGCGCGAACTGGCCAAGCTCCCGCAATTGGCCGAGCCCGATCTGTTTCGTGCCTTGCAGGCGACGGCAGGAATTCTGCCCGCTAACGATTTCTCCGCGGAGCTGAACATCTGGGGCGGTTCGGGAGATCAGAACTTGATTCTTCTGAACGGCATCAATGTATATAAGCCCACGCACCTGGGCGGATTGTTTTCTATCTTTAATATGGATGCGATCAAGGACGTCAAGCTCGTCAAGGGCGGCTTCAACGCGCAGTACGGTGGGCGTCTGTCCGCCGTTGTGGATGTCGCGGATCGCGAAGGAAACCGCAACAAGATGGAAGGGAAAGTCGGACTGTCGCTGCTTTCCTCGACTGCCTTGCTGGAAGGACCTTTGCCGCACGGCTCGTGGCTTGTGGCCGGACGCCGCACCTATATTGACGGCGCGACGAAACTCTTCAAGGAAATCGGCCTTGTTGAAGATGACTTTCCGTATTACTTCTACGACTTCAATGCCAAATTGACGCGCGACTTCGCAAACGGCGACCGCATTTCCCCGTCCGGGTACTGGGGAGATGATATTCTGAAAATCTCGGCTCCCACCGGCGACCGTTTGAGGCTCACCTGGGGAAATCGCACCTTCAGCCTGCCCTTTGTGCACATCTTCTCACCCAAGATCTACACTCATACCACAGTGGCGGGTAGCAAATTCTACGGGCGGCAGCGCTTTGAGTCCGCAGATTCCTGGTTCGAGTGGAACAATCAGATTGACGACTTCACCGTGGAGTCGGATGTCACCTACTATGCCAACGCGCGGAATACGTTCAACGCGGGCGTTGAAGGGAAGTTCTTCAAGTCTTACCTCGAAGGCGTGACTCCGAACTACCTGTTTGGCCGCAATGAGTACAACGGCGACTTGATGTCCCTCTATCTGTCGGATGACTATCGTCTAACGGACAAATGGACCTTTACTCCCGGCCTCCGTTACGAGCACTACAGCTTAACCGAAGGCAACGAAGTCCTGCCGCGCATCGCCGCACGCCGTGATCTCGGACCGGGCAGATATATCAGCGGCGCGTGGGGACTCTACACGCAGTACTTGCAGCAAATGCGGGTGGGCGAGGACTTCGCGTCGTTGTTCGATTCCTATGCCGCGCTGAGCGACCGCTTCGGCATTGGGCGCGCGCAGCACTATGCCGTTTCGTTTGTGGATGACAGTCTGGGCCAATTCAAGTTCAGCGCCGGAGCCTACTACAAGAATTTCCAGAATGTCGTGCAGTTGGACCTGCAAAACTCGATTGAAGATGGTGACTCCGACCTCGAAGATTTTGTGCGCGTCGGCAAGGGCTACGCATACGGAATGGATGCCACGATCGGTGGCGGTTGGGGCCGCTATGAATTCAGCCTTGGGTACGCATGGGGACGCTCGCGCAGAATCTTTGACGACTTCGAAGGCTTCAAAGCGATTGATGAAGGTCGCACGTTCCCGGCCTATTTCGACCGGCAGCATAGCACGAATTTGTTTGTCAGCCGCAAGATCAGAAATCGAGCCAGTCTGGAAACCCGCCTGAATTATCAATCAGGGTTGCCCTATACGAAGGCGCTCGGAGCCTACAGCCCCGGACTTGGTTTGCCCGCGCACTTCTTCCAGCCGGGACCGCAGTACGGTGAACGCTTCACTCCCTATGTGAGATTGGACGTGGCGTATCGCTTGAAATACGAATGGAACTGGTGCACGTTTGCGCCGTACATCGAAGTCATTAATATTCTGGGACGGAAGAATGCCTTCCTGCAGCAGCTTGACCTGACCACGAACCCCGTGGGATATGATATCGTTGGCCAGTTGCCGTTCCTGCCCACCATTGGCTTCACCGCGGAGTTCTAAATCATGAAAATCTTTTCCTATATCCTGCTCGGCTTGTTCTCCGCTATGCTTTTTTCTGCGTGCGACGATGAAGCGGACGCCGTTTACACCGAAGAACTTGTGGTGGATGGCTGGATGTATATCGGCCACCCGTTGGAAATCAGACTGACGCACACGATTCCTGTGGATCAGGCGTACTATCCGGATCAGGTGCGCGTCAGCGGCGCATCCGTGTTCATTACGGTGAACGGGCAAGCCACCTATGAATTGACCGAAGCGGTGTCGGGAGTGCCCGGAACGTATGCGCTTCCCGAATCGGTTCATGTGGTCACAACCGGAGATCGTTACGAACTGCTCGTTGCGTTGGACGGCGACACTCTCCGCGCGGCGACGTCGGCGGTCGCTCCTTTGGAAATCACTGAAGCCGTTTTGATCAATAACGCAAATGTTGTCACGGATCCCGCTCCCGACACTCTGGAATATGGCGGAGACGAATTGCGCCTAAGTTGGACACCCAGCGACGTCAATTTTGGCTATGCGATTTTGACCGAAGCCATGGATCGCGACAAGTATGGCGAATCCTGCGACTTCGGGGATGAAAACGGGCCCGGTACGTATCTGGCAATCTGGACGGAGCGGTATTTTGAAACACAAAACGTGCCGTGGCTGCAATTCTGTTACACCGGTCCGACGATGTTCCGTGTGTTTTCCTGTGACACCGCCGGATGGGACTATATCGAATCCACGTTCATCGGCGACGTCACACTTGATCCCACCTCGAATGTCGTGGGAGGAAAGGGAGTGTTTTGCGCGGTCGGTTGCGACACGTTCCAGGTCATGGTGACGGATACTCTGGTGGACTAACGCAGGAGCTCAGGCTCGGGCGATTGTCAAGCGCTTCTCTTCGGGGAAGCGCTTGACTTTTCTATGAGAGGACTCTACATTACTTTGATTCGGGTCCCAAATTTTCTCCCAGGAGGTGTCCCTTGGTACGCATGATCTCATTTTGTTTAGTGCTTGTTTTTGCGCTTGTTGCCAGTGCCGCAACGCGCCCGGCGAAAGACCGAGTTGTGGGTCCGGTCGCAACGTCCGGATTTGAAACGACGGCGGTTCCGGTGCTCAACCATTTGCCTGGCACCCCGCTCGATGATGAAGGCGGAACGCCGAACTCCACCTACGAGATCATCGGGACAACCTGGTATGACTACCAAACCAACGGCACGCACGGCAAGCAAATCGCGGTGGATCCTCTGGGAGCCGTTCACTTCGCCTGGACCAAGGGTGAGCAGGAAGGCTCGGCCAGCCGGCACGTCTGGTACAATAGCTGGATTGCTGACTCTCTCGTGCTCGGGCCGACTGGTGTGACCGTGGATGCCAGTTCGCGCGCGGGGTTCTGCAACATGGCCGCGAGTGCGGATGGATTTGGATTCCCGGCATTTCACGAAGTGCTTGCCTCGACGGGACACGCCGCCGGGGCGATTGACTTTTTGCCGCGCGCCGGAGCCTACACGGCTTTTGAACCCTCGTTCGCCGGAAGCGAACCGGAAATCATCTGGCCGCATATTGACATGGACCGTCAAGGGCGGATTCACATGGTGGCCACCGAGAACGGCGGAGCTTCCGCTGAATATTATGTTCGCGGCACGCCGAGCTATGACTCGGGATTCGGGATTGACATCAATTGGGGCGACGGATTCGTGGAGCCATGGGAACCAGCGACGTTCATTACGATTGACGTCGCCTGTTCGCGGATGTCCGACCGCGTGGCCGTGGCTTGGATTGCCGATCCGACCGATCCCGTCGGTTTCTTCGACGATGAGAACATCATGCTGAAGATTTCCGAAGACGGCGGCGACACGTGGGGTGAGACGATCAATGTCACGGGGCTTCCCGCGGTGGATACGAGCTGCGTGACGCAGGGCGGAGATTGGGTGACCTGCAATCAGGACACGTTCCGTCCGTGGCTCGACTTGTCGCTCATCTTTGATGATGACGACAACGTACATATCGCCTACACCGCGCAGGCGTATTTCGCGTTCGATGAAACCGGAGCCGCCGGACCATTTGGATATGTCTATGCGACGCTGTGGCATTGGGGCGAGGATCGCGAGGAATTCAATCTGATCAATCAGGCGTACTTCGCGAATGACTCCGTGGCGCTGGGCGTCAACAATCTGATGTGCCACCGTCCGAGTCTGGCGATTGATACGACGAACGGTTATCTCTATTGCTCGTTCCAGCAGTTCGATCAGCACGCCTTCAGCGACGCCGGATATCCGATGGGCGAATTCTATGTGACGGTCTCGACGGACAACGGTCAAACGTGGGCGATACCGACGAACGTCAGCAACACTCCGGGTGAGCCCAATCAGCCGACCGGCAACGATCCGAGCGAGCGCGATATCAATCTGGCGAAATACATCACCGACGGCACGATACACGCGCTGTACATGCACGACTACGCCGCGGGAAGCGCCGTGGCCGCCAGCGGCGCCGAAGGTCCGGCGACGTTGAACGACATGATCTACATGAAGATTCCCGTGGGCGATATTCCCACTTCGCCGCTGCAGGAGATTTGGGCGTTCCGCGCGGACTCGACGGGCTTCCCGAATTTCTCCGACATCTCCGCGCCTCGCGTGGAGCTGCCGGAACAGATGCTCTTGCATCCGAACTTTCCGAATCCGTTCAATCCAAGCACGAGCTTGCAGTTTGATTTGGCGAAGGCGGGAGACGTGTCGCTCAAGGTGTTTGATGTGACAGGGCGCGAGGTGGTGACGCTGGTGAATCAGAATATGAGCGCTGGAGCGCATGTGGTGTCGTTTGACGGCAGCGCGTTTGCTTCGGGCGTTTACTTTGCCCGGCTCGAGTTTGACGGCGCCATGATGACGCGGAAGATGGTGCTTCTGAAATAAGTCAGAAGTATGAAGGCGGACTCCGGCGGGGAAATGCGCTTTGCGCTTAGGCCCCGCTCGGCGAAAGAAGGAATATTGCTCGGAGAAAGAATTGAAGAACAAATGTCGCTTGTACCACCCTATATTGAAAGCCTAATCCCCTATCAGCCCGGGAAATCGGCTGCGCAGATTCGCGCGCAGTATGGTCTGACGCGCATCGTCAAACTGGCCTCGAATGAAAATCCCATCGGCTCGAGTCCGAAGGGAATTGCCACGGCGCAGGCGGCGTTTCATGACGTGCAGCTCTATCCCGACGGCGGGCTGTCGTTGTGCGGAAAGCTCGCGAAACTCTATGAAGTGAAGCCGGAAAACGTCGTCGTTGGCAACGGCTCGGAATCTATCTTAGCCAACATCGTGCGCACGTTTATGTGCGACGACGAAGAAGTGTTGACCGCCGAAGGCACGTTTATCGGCATCTACGTTTCGGCGCGTTCGCGCGGCGTGAAACTTGTGACCGTGCCGCTAAAGAACTTTCGTTTCGATCTTGAAGCCATGGCTGACGCCATCACACCCAAGACGAAGATCATCTATCTGGCAAACCCGAACAATCCGACCGGGACCTACTTCACGAAGGCGGAGTTCGAGACGTTCATGAAACGCGTGCCCGCGCACGCCCTCGTGATTCTCGACGAAGCCTATTGCGAGTATGCAGAAGAGTTTGAAGACTATCCGGATTCGATGACCTACCGGCTTGACAATGTGATCACGCTGCGGACATTTTCCAAGGCGTACGGTCTGGCCGCGATTCGCATCGGGTACGGATTTGCGCACGAAACGTTGTGCACCAACGTCCGCAAGGTGAAACTGCCGTTTGAGCCGTCCGTCATTTCCGAGGCCGCGGGACTCGGCGCGCTGGATGACACGGAGTTTTTGACGCAGACCATCGAGACGAATCGTGCCGGACGCGAAGCGTTGCCGAAACTATTTGATGAGCTGGGGCTCTCGTGGGTGCCGACCGCCGCGAATTTCTTCATGCTGCCGATGGAATCCGAAGAGAAAGCTCTGAAATTCTCGTCGGAGCTTGAGCGGCGCGGCGTGATTGTGCGGCCCTTGCGTGCGTTCATGCTGCCGCACTGCGTACGCATCACGATCGGCACCGCCGAGCAGAATGAGTTTCTGGCGGAAGTCCTGCGGGATGTGTGCATGGAACGGGCGTAGGCGGATTCCGGCGGGGAACCGCTGCGCTAAATCGCTTCACTGCGTTCGAACGCAAACGCCGCTCGGCGAATGATTCGATTCCGGCGGGGTTCCTTACGAGGACAGGCTGGAGACCCCGCTCGGGGAAAGCAGGTGAGTTGAAATGAAAAGCCCCGAGGTGACTCGGGGCTTTTTTGCGTTTTTGCATGACGTCGTCAGAAGCCCGTGACCTCGGTGATGTAGATTTCACCGCGATGCACGAAGGCGACGAGCGTGCCGTCCTGATTCAGGGCGGGTTCGTCGGGCCAGAACTGGTTAATGCCTTGGACCGAGCGCTTCTGAGCGGTTGGGAGGTCGTACACGACGAGTTCCGCGAACTCAAGGTTCTTTCGATCCACGACATAGACCAACCGCTTGGAGTCTCCGGACCAGGACGGCCAGCGGCCGTCTCCGAGTTCCGTCGCACGACCCGTGGCCACGTCCACGAAATACAAGGTCTTGACCGTATCTGCGGCCAGAACCACCGCGACTGTGCCACCATCGGGCGAGAGCTCAAAGCCTTCCACAGCGCGGGATTCGGGTGAGGTCCAGACATTGCTACCAGATTGATCCCGGATGACAAGCCTCTCTTGGAGAAGAAATGGGCCGTCCTTGCGGGCCTCTCCCGAGAGGTTGCTCAAGGGCTGATCGAGGCCTGCGCGGTAACAGATTTCGTCCCCGATCCGATACGGTCCGAGGATGGACTCGGAGTTGCCCGTCAACATTTTGTTCTCTTTGGAGGTAAATCCTGTTCTGACCAGTCGCTCGGGTTTTGACGACAGGGCCTCGGCGGTTCGGCGGTAGATCAGGGCCTCCTCGTCCGGGTCAAACACGAACCTTCGGCCAACGCCTTTAGCCGCGGCAACTTTGACCTGCTTTTGGTCCTGCATGCGGTCGGCAAGCTCAATGGCGTGCAGTTCGTCCAGGTCCAAGGTCGTGAACGCCAGCATGCGATCCTCATATCCCCAGAGTGGGGCGGAACAGCCACGGCCCGTCAGTTCCACAACTCGGCGCGGCGCGGCGCTTGCAAACTCTGTGTTAACAAGCAGCAACAGAATTGCGAGAGCTGCCGCCAGCATGTTCAGCTTATTCACATTGCCATTTAGGTGTTGATAAGTTCCGACAAACGAAACAGAACGTCCAAGATTTGAATTTCGTAGCACTTGCGGGTTCCAAACGGTTGACTGCTTCACGAGAAATGGTTATCTTTCTAAGCCCTGCATGGATTCACTTCGAAGCCCTGCGGTCTTTCATTTGTCTAAATCAATCAAAGATAATTACCTGAACGAGGATTCGCAAGTCATGACTCGGGACTCCGTTACTTTCTCCCCGGGAAGCCTTCGTCCGCTCCTCCCGTGGGACACTGCTTCTCCAGCACACCTTGTGCTGGAAGACTCTGCTCACTCAAACGTGCGGACAACCCTGGAGTTCCAGTCCGCGAATATCCACGAAGTTTTTCCGGTTGTGGAGGTGTGTCTATGAAACTGAGAATGTTGTTAATCGCCAGTGCGCTCATGCTTTTGGCCAATGCGGCTAACGCGCAGATTCAGGTCGGCTTGTTTTATGACTGCTGGTCCTATCCGCCGCTGACCTATTCATGCGACTTCACCGGCGCGCCGTTGCCCGATGGAACTCCCATTGAAGTATTCTGGGATGCAGACGCCAACGGTCCCACGCCGAATGACGAACAGCCGTGCGTCGGCGGCGCATTTGGCTGTGCGAACTACAACTCGTTTTCCATGAACGGAACCAGCCTCCTGGGGTGTGACGGTGGCGGTTTCGGCGCGGAAGAGAATTTTACGATCAACTTCACGACTCCTCAGCCGTCGCGCTACTGGCTGCGCATCTGCGTGCCGGATGCACCGGGCGGACCCATCATGTGGATCTCGTCCGTGCATGTTGCACCTGACGGCTACAGCGAGTTCAACTTGACGGACGCGAACTGGTCGTGCTATGATTCGACTTGCGGCGGCTGTACACCGCCTCCGCCGGTGACTGGATTTTCGGCCTCGGATAACTCCTGTACGCAGGTGACGATGAACTGGAGTCCCTACCCGGCCGAAGACGGCGTGGACAGCTTGGTGCTTTTCCGTACTTCGATTGATACGTTGATCGGGAAGGTCCATCGCACCGCAACGTCGTTCACATACGCGTCGGCTCCGATTGGCGCATATGTCTATCTGATCGAGGCACGCAGAATTGCCGGGACGGACACCTGTTTTTCCGCCCCAGCGTCTGAGACCGGTACGCGCAATCCGCCAGCAATTCCGCCTACCAATGTCACGGCGTCGGACAACTTGTGCAGCAAGGTGTTGTTGTCGTGGACGGTTCCGCAGAGCATCGGAACGATTGACTCGTTCTCGATTTTGCGAAATGGCACCGAAGTGAAGCGTGTCCGCCGCGCTCAGGCTAACAGCACGCAGACGGACTCGGTGTTCATTCTTGGCTCGGCGAACTATGCCGTGGCCGGATGGAACGAAGAATGTGGAATCGGCACGCCGTCGGCGTCGGATCCCGGCAATGCCGTCTCCGCTCCCGCCGCGCCGACCAACGTCACGGCGACGGTCGGTCAGTGCACCATTGAAATCAACTGGACGCCGTCCGCCGGTGCGACCACCTACGACATCTATCGCGACGGCATTTTTGTGACGAGCGATCCTGTGCCGCCGTTCTCCGGGTATGAACCGCCTGCGGCTCAGACGCCTTACACGTTCACGGTCGTCGCTTCGAATACCGCCAACCCGACGGCGTGTCAAGACAGTCCGCCGTCGGCTGGTGCCATTGGCTCGGACATTGACGCCCCGATCGCGCCGAACACGATTGCGGCGAGTGACTCAGTGTTCTGTACGCACGTGGTCGTTACCTGGGTGGATGCTTCCACCAGCGAAGATGGTTTCATCATTCGCCGTAACTCGGTGGATATTGACACGGTCGCCGCTGGCGTAACGACGTTCAATGATTCCACCGCGGCTGCCGGTACGACCTACGCCTACACCGTGGTCTCCTACAATGCGTGCGGCAACAGCACGATTCCGACCTCGAATCAGGGTTCCAAGAAGCAGATGCCGCCGCAAGTGACCGGGCTGACCGCGACGAACAACTTGTCCGACCGTGTGACGCTGACCTGGGCCAACACGATCCGCGAGCAGGGCTTTGCGATCTATCGTGACGCCGTGCTGCTTGTGGCGATTGACTCGGTGGCCGCGGATGTTTTGACTTACGACGACTTTGACGTTCAGCCGAACACGACCTACAACTATCAGGTCGGCGGCTATAACGAGTGCGGCACGGGCACCCTGTCTGCGGTCGCTCCGGGTTCGATTCAAGCCACGCTGGATGCTCCAGACAATATCTCCGCAACGGATAACCTGTGTGACAGCGTCGTCGTGACGTGGGACGATGTCACCAACGAAACGGGTTATGCGATTTCGCGTAACGGTTCGCCGCTGGGTTCCGTCGGAGCCAACGTGACGACTTACACGGATCATACGGCTGAACCGGGTGTCGTGTATGCCTACAATGTCGCCTCGACCGGACCGGGCGGTCCCTCGGAAGGTACTGCCGACAACGGCGGCGCAGCTCCGCTGCCGGGTGTGACGGTGTTTGTGCTGGACAGCGTATCCTGCACGGAGGCCTTCATCACATGGACCAGCGGCACGAATGCCGACACGATCATTTTCTATCAAGACGGCGTGCTGCTCAATGCATCTTTGGTGGCAGGTCAGGTGACCGGAGTGTTGCATGTGACTCTGGACACGGACGCCATCTATGAATTCACCGCCGTCAGCGCGAACGAGTGCGGCCGCGGGGATACGACCGATGTGCTTGAAGTTCAGCGACTGCAGGTTCCGGACGGAATTTCGGACTTGTCGGGCTACAGCGTGGACTGCGCGAGTATCGTGGTGACGTGGACTTCTCCGGCAAATGTAACCGATTTCGATGTCTATCTGGATGGATCGCCACAAGGCTCAATTGCCTACTGGCTGGATTCGCTGATCATTCCGGCTTCGACCGGCCTGCATGAAGTCTATTTCGTTTCCGTGAATGAGTGCGGCGATGGTGGCACCAGCAACGTCATTGAGGTGACAGTTGATCAGGCTCCGACCACGCCTCAAAACGTCGCGGCAAGTTCCGATCAGTGTGACGACGTGCTCGTCACGTGGGACGCGGCAAGCGGCGACGTGGACGGCTATGACATTCTCCGCGACGGCGTTGTGATTAACTCCGTCGGCGGTTCCGAATTGGAATATACGGATACTCCGGGCGACAGCGATCCGCATCTCTATGCCGTGATCGCCACCAGCACGACCTGCGAAGATTCAGATACCTCCGACACCGCTGAAGGCCGCACGCTGGAAGCTGTGGGCGCGGTTGTGATCGCGCAGGCGGACGATCGTTGTGGTGAAGTGAGCTTCTGCTGGACTACCGCCAGCGGTGATTTGGACGGCTACGTGATCTACGAAGGCGGAATTGCAATTGACACCGTGGCCGCTCCGGACACGTGCTACTCGCACGTTCCGGCAGTCCATGCCGCCTATGCCTATCACGTCAGTGCCTATTCAGCAATCTGCGGCGAGGGTGCCTTGAGCAACGAAATGGTGGTTGGCTATCTGGCCCAGCCGGTTGCCCCGCCGAACTTCACCGCGACCATTGACCGTTGTGACGCAGTTTCACTTACGTGGGACAATCAGCCCGAAGCTACCGCTCCGGTGGTCTATCACCTCTATCGTGACGGACTTCAGCTCGGCGGCGGCGATGTTCTTGGAAATCTCTTTATTGACACCGGCGCGTCTCTGGGTGACCATAGCTATGTCATCTATGCCGTGCCGAGTGCCGAAGGCTGTGATTCTTCCGTGGCCGCACTGGCCACCGGAACAGTGCTTCCGTATCCCGAAGCTCCGACCAACGTGGTCGCCACCGATACGTCCTGCTCTGACGTGCATGTCAGTTGGACTGCTTCGACCGGCACGTACAGCGGCTACATCGTGTATCGCAACGGTGATTCACTGGCCTTTGTGACTGCGCCTGCGACGTCATATACTGACACGGACCTGGAAGGCGGAGCAAGCGCGACCTACGCGGTTGCGGCTTACGATGAAGAGTGCGGAACGTCAGACCTGTCCGCGAGCGACAGCGGCACGCGCATCGAAGGCCCCGAGCCTCCGGCAAACGTGACCGCTTCGGACAATAGCTGTGATAACGTCCTCGTGATGTGGGACACCGCGCCGGGCGACGTGACCGAATATCGCGTTTATCGCGATGCGACGCAGGTGGGTACCGTGATTCCGCCGATGACGGAATACTTGGATACGCCTGACGCCGGTGTTTATCAGTACACTGTTCGTGCCTTCAGCACGTTCTGCGGATTGACCAACGCATCCGATCCGGATGAAGGTGTTCGTCTGCCGCAGATGGGACAGATGGAAGCTTCTTCCGCTTCTGTGGATAGCTGTAACGGCGTTCTTGTGACTTGGGTGGCTTATCCGGGTGCGACGGCCTACCGCGTGTATCGTGACGACGAGCCGAGCTCCCTGATTGAAGTTGCCGCTCCGGCGACGGAGTATTTTGACACGACCCCGCTGCCGGGCGTGCCGCACACCTACAACGTGAGCGCGGTGAACGTCTGCAACGAAGGTCCGCTTTCGAACGACGTCAACGGTCAGCGTGCCGAAACGCCTGATCAGGTAACCGGCTTGACGGCCACGACGACATTGATCAACGAAGTTTGCCTTGAGTGGAATGATGTGGATGGCGAACTGAACTACGTGATCTACCGCGGTGCCACCTTGATTGCCACGATTGATGCGGGCCTGACGGTGTATTGCGACGGCGATGCCGTGCCCGGCGTGACCTACACCTATACGGTCGCCGCGACCAACGTCTGCGGCGAGGGTGATGCGTCCGTCGGAGCGCAAGGTATGGCGGTCTTCAGTTTGGGTGAAGTGACGGGCCTTGAGGCCAGCACCACGGACTGTAATCAGATTTGCCTGACGTGGACCGACATTGAAAATGAAACCGGCTACGAGATTCTGCGCGAAGGTCAGGTGATTGCCACCGTCGGTCAGAATGTCACGAGCTATTGTGACACGGAACCGATGCCGGGCGATTGCTACAGCTACACCGTACGCGGTGTCAATGCTGGCGGTTCAGGACCTGATGCGGACGACGTTGAAGGCTGCCGCCGTGATGTTCCGGGCGAGGTCTTCGGTGTGGCCGCTACTTCGAACGATTGCGACGCGGTGACCATTACGTGGGAAGACGTCACGAACGAAGATTCGTACCAGATTTGGCGTGAGGGAACGAACATTGCCACGGTTCCTGCCAACTCGGTGTCCTATGATGACGCGACCGGCGTGCCCGGTCAGATCTACTTTTACTGGGTCGTCGCGGTGAACGCTTGCGGCAGCGGTGATGTCGGCAACACGGACGAAGGCGCGATTGCCAATGTGCCGCCGATCGTCGAAGGCGTTACAGCGACGGCAAATCAGTGCAGCACGATTACCGTGAGCTGGACGGATCAGGCGCTGGAAACGGGTTACCGCGTTTATCGTGACGGTAACTTGACCACGCCGATTGCCACGCTGGGTGCCAACGTGACCTCGTATGCGAATACGGCGACCACGGGCAATCACACCTATCAGGTGCTGGCGTTTAACGAGTGCGGCAACGGTCCGGTCAGCGCAGCTGCCGCCGGAACCGGATTGGCCGTGCCGGGCGTCGCAACTGCTGTTACGGCAGTTGAGAATTGTGGCGACATCACCGTTAGCTGGACTGCACCGGCGACGAGCCCGATTGTCGAATACTACGTGCTGCGAGACGGATCGCAGGTCGGAACGGTTCCGGTGGGAACGACGACCTACAGCGATCTCAACGTCGCAGCCGGATCGCATAGCTACCGCATCATCACCGCCAACCAGTGTGGCTCGGGTGCGCAGTCCGCACAGAGCAACAGCGTGACGGTCATTCCGGCGCTGGTGCAGGTGACGGGCTTCGCGGCTGTGGCGAGCAACTGCTTCTGCATCAATCTGTCGTGGTCCAACGTGGCCAACGAAACCGGATACTATATCTACTGCTCCGGCGTCTTGGTGGATTCGGTCGGCGCGAACGTGACTTCGACGACCTACTGTCCGGCGGACACGGGCACGTGCAACATGACGGTCGCGGCCTACAACGGCTGTGAAATCGGACCGCAGTCGCTGGGTATCTCAGTTACACCGAACACGTATCCCGTGGCGGTGGCCGGTTTCGCGGCGTCTGAAAATCTCTGTGACCGCGTGCGTTTGACGTGGATGCCCTATTCCGATCCGGGCGTCAACTTCTTCAGAATCTCCCGCAACGACGTCACGCTCGCCGTGATTTCGTCAAGCGCGGTTCAATATGAACACCTCGGCGTCTGGCCGCTCAGCACGTATCAGATTCGTGCGCTGCGTGTCTGTGCGCCGGGCGACACGATTTCCATGTTGAGTGCGGATCAAGGCCGCACGGCACCGACTCCGGTTGCCCCGTCGCAAATGGATGCGTCGGACAACGGCTGCGGCATCGTAACCGTGACCTTCACGTTCGCGAACGTGGACGGTCTGGATTCCGTGATCATCAAGCGCAACGGTATTGAACTAACCACTCTGTCGGGCGGTCAGGCCAACGTTCAGCGTCAGTACGTGGATCAGAATCCGCTGGATCAGGCCGCGATCTACGAGGTCTGCGGTGTGTCGAATCTCTGCGGTGAAGGCGGATGTGACAGCGACGCCGGTGCGGCTGCGCCGGTTGCAGGAACCGTCACAAACCTTGCAGCAACGAACGATCGCTGCAATACCATCATCCTGACCTGGACGGGCACAGCGCACGCCAATCAGTACGTCGTGCGCAGCAACAATGTGGTTCTTGCCAACGTGCCGCAGGGTACGTTTACATACGTCCATGCCGTGACGCCGGGTACGACCAACAGCTACACCGTCGCCGCGATCAATGACTGTGGCTCGGGTCCGCAAACGGCTCCGGTGATCGGCTCGACGATTCCGCTGCCCGCGGCACCCGGCGGCATGAGCGCGTCGGACGGCCTGTGCAATGTAGTCGTGGTCACTTGGAATCAGGTGGATCATGCGACGAGCTATCAAGTCACCCGTAACGGCGACTTGATCGCCACGGACATTCCCAGCGCGTTCTCGTCCTATGAAGACGAAGACGTTACTCCGGGCACCGTGTATAGCTACAGTGTGCGCGGCGTCAACGCTTGCGGAAACGGCGCGTTTTCGGTGGCCAACAGCGGTTCGTCCGCGGCATTGGTGCCGACGGTGACGAGCCTGGCCGCATCTTCCAACAATAACGATCGCGTTCACCTGACGTGGACCAACGTCACGCAGGAAGCCGGCTACGAAATTCTGCGCGGCTTCCCGGCGGAAGTGATTGCCACCGTCGCGGCAAACGTAACGTCCTATGACGACTTCTCGGCTGCGCCGGGTGAAGAATATCAGTACCGCGTGCGCGCTTTCAATGATTGCGGTGCGGGCCAGATGTCGCCCATCGCCTTCGGTTATCGTGTGCCCGTGGATCCGATTATCTTCGGTGTGGCCACCGTTACGACGGATCTCTACGGCTGTCTGTCCGCCGTGCCTGCCGACATTGACGAAGACGGCGACATGGATGTGGTGGCCGCAGGTATGTTTGCCGACAAGGTTGTCTGGTATGAGAACAACGGCTTCTGGGACTTCACGCCGCATGTGCTGGTTGAAAACTGGGACGGCGCGCGCTCGGTCGCCGTGGAAGACATTGATGACGACGGTGACCTGGATATCGCGGCGGTTGCGCAATTCGCCAACCAACTCGTTTGGTTCCGTCACAATGCCAACGGCACGTTCACGATGCTCGTGATCAACTCGGAACTCGCCGGTGCGCGTGACGTCTTGAGTGTTGACCTCGATGGTGACGGTGATCAGGATCTCGTCACGGCTGCCGGTGATGCCAATGAAGTCAGCTGGTGGCGCAACAACGGCAATGAAGTCTTCACCAAGCTTGTGGTGGATGCGAACTTCGCCGGAGCGCGTTCCATTGAGGTTGCGGACATCGGCAACGACGGCGATCTGGACATTATGGGCGCCGCGTATGAAGGCGGTATGCTGGCGTGGTGGTCGAATAACGGCAATGAAGTCTTCACGCGTCACGTCCTTGCAGAAGGCCTGTTCGGTGCGTCGTATATCAATGCCGCGCATCTGAACAATGACAACGTGCTGGACCTCTACTTCTGCGTCGCGCAGGAACCGCTGATTGCCTGGTGGGACGGCGCCACGATGGAACAGAACTATGTCACGTCACTGCTGCCGTTCCCGCGCGAGCTGGATGCGGTGGACATGGACGACGACAACCGCCCGGATCTGCTCGTCGCGGCCAATGAGCCAAACGAACTGTCCTGGTGGCGCAATACCGAAAATCGCTTCTATCGCAACGTCATGACCAACGCGCTGCCGCAGTCGTCTGTCGTGCACGGCGCCGACTTCGACGACGACGGAGACACCGACGTTCTGGGTGCCGGTGAAGGCACGATCAAGATCTGGCTGTCTTCGCTGCTGGATGAGATTGACAATTCCGCGATCCAGATGCCGCACGATGACGGAAGCGATCAGCCGAGCCTCGGCGTGGCCGTTCCGCTGACGCATGAGTTGTCCGCCAACTATCCGAACCCGTTCAATCCGACCACACAGATCCGCTTTGGTCTGCCCGAGGCTGAGCAGGTTCGACTGACGGTGTACGACGTCACGGGTCGCGAGGTCGCGCGTTTGGCTCAAGGCAGCTTTGCCGCCGGATACCACACCGTGGTCTTCGATGCGTCGAACCTGGCGAGCGGTGTGTATCTCTACCGTATTGAAGCAGGAAGCTTCGTGCAGAGCCGCAAGATGGTGCTGATGAAGTAATGATCATCACGCATCCACGTGACTAAGACCGGTAACACAGAGCGACGGACACTCTCCGTCGCTCTGTCCATATTGGACCATTGAAAAGGGGCTGGAATGCCTGAAGCATTGGACAGACTCAGTATCAATACGATTCGCGGACTGGCGATTGATGCGGTACAGGCCGCGAACTCGGGGCATCCGGGGCTGCCGCTCGGCGCGGCGGTCATGGGTTATGCGATTTTTCATAAGCACCTGCGGCACAATCCGCTCGACCCTGCCTGGGTGAATCGCGACCGGTTTGTGCTGTCCGCCGGACATGGATGTGCATTGCTCTACTCTCTGCTGCATCTGACGGGATACGACTTGCCGCTTGATCAGCTTAAGAAATTCCGGCAATGGGAGAGTCTCACACCGGGGCATCCTGAGCTTGGATGGACGCCGGGCGTGGAGGCAACGACCGGACCTTTGGGTCAGGGAGTGGGTAACATCGTCGGCATGGCCATCGCGCGCGACATGCTGGCGGCCACATTCAATCGCGGTGAACATACGGTGATTGACTTTCGAATCTTCGGAATATGTTCGGACGGAGACTTGATGGAAGGCGTGGCCGCAGAGGCCGTGTCACTCGCCGGGCATCTCGGTCTGGGTTCGATTGTCTTGCTCTATGATGACAACCGGATTACGATTGACGGCAAGACGGATATCACCTTCACGGAAGATGTCGGCGCGCGTTTCGAAAGCTGCGGCTGGCATGTTCTGGCGTGCGACGGCATGGACCTCGAAGAAGTGGACAACGCGATTCAGGAAGGAATTGCCGAAACGGAGCGCCCGACCTTGATTCGCTGCCGTACGCAAATCGGATTCGGCTCACCCAATCGCGCGGGAACTTCCAAAGTACACGGCTCGCCGCTCGGAGAGGAAGAGCTGAAGCTCACGAAACGTGAACTCGGGCTTCCAGAAAACGAATCGTTACACATTCCCACTGAAGTATTCAAACATCTCGGCGCGGCGAGGCAGCGCGGTGCGGAACTGCAAACTGAATGGCAGAGTTCTCTGGAAAAGTCCTTTGCCGCCAATCGTGGACTGCAAGCCGAGTGGCAGCAGTTCTGGTCGCGCAGATTGCCCGAAAAGTGGTTTGAAAAACTTCCGCACTGGACGAGCGATGACAAGCCCGTCGCGACACGCAAAGCTTCGGAAATGTGCCTGCATGCTTTGAAGGATTTTCCGTGGATGGCAGGCGGAAGCGCGGATCTGGTTGAATCGAACTTAACCTATCTTGAGGGTCGCGGCGATTTTCAGAAGGACAACCGCGCAGGCCGCAACATTCGCTTCGGGATTCGTGAACATGCGATGGGAGCCATTCTGAATGGCATGGCCGCGACGGCGCCGTTCATTCCATTCGGTGCGACGTTCCTGAATTTCTTGGACTACATGAAGCCGTCGGTGAGGCTCGCGGCGCTGTCGCATTTGCCTGTGCTGTACGTGTTTACACACGACAGTATCGGACTTGGTGAAGACGGCCCCACGCATCAGCCAATCGAGCATCTGACGCACATGCGCGCGATTCCGAATCTGTGGACCATGCGTCCGGCGGATGCCAATGAAACCGCGCAGTGCTATCGTGTTGCGCTTGAAAGAACGGATGGTCCGGTTGCGCTCTGTCTGACGCGACAGGCTCTGCCGATTCTTTCCTATGACGGCGAAACACTTCCTGTCGAATTGGGTGCTTACGTTTTGGCGGACGCGAACAACGGCGCGCCGGACGTGATTTTAATGGCCAGCGGCAGCGAAGTGGAGATTGCACTGCAGGCGAAAGCGATTCTTGAGCAGGAAGGGCGTGCGGTTCGTGTGGTTTCTGTGCCTTGCACAGAGCTGTTCGACAAGCAGTCTCAGGCGTATCGAGACAGCGTGCTTCTTCCCAATGTCCGCGCACGTGTGGCTATCGAAGCCGGTGCGACGGCGACGTGGTGGAAGTATGTGGGTCTGGACGGAGACGTGCTTGGTCTGGATCGCTTCGGAGCATCTGCTCCCTACAAGACGCTTTACGAGAAGTTTGGGTTGACCGCGGAGCATTTGGTCACGTCCGCAAAGTCGGTGCTTGAGCGCGTTGCGAAAGGCGGAAAGAAGTGAAGATTGCCATCGGATCCGATCATGCCGGTTTCGAAATGAAGCAGGAGCTGATTCCGTGGCTGCGCCAGCTTGGGCATGATCTGCAAGACGTGGGCACACACTCCGCCGCTCCTGCGGACTACCCGGATTTTGCGCGCGCCGTGGGAGCCGAAGTGGCGGCGGATCGCGCCGATCGCGGCATCATCATCTGCGGCAGCGGAGTCGGTGCGTGTGTTGCTGCAAACAAGGTCAAAGGCATTCGCGCTGGAATGTGCCACGACTCCTATTCGGCCAGGCAGGGCGTCGAGCACGATGACGTGAATACGCTCTGTTTGGGATCGCGGATCATCGGCATCGAACTCGCTCGCGATGTGATTCAGGCGTTTCTCGGCGCGCGCTTTTCGCATGAAGAAAGACACGAGCGACGGCTCCAGAAGGTGCTCGATATTGAGGCCGCCGGGAAGTAAGTTCGAAACAACCGCAAGGAGATAGATATGAGTCATCCGATCATGAAAGCCACGCTCGACTTGGGGCAATCGCTGTGGCTCGATTACATCAGCCGCGAGCTGATGGAGTCCGGAGAATTGCAGCGGCACGTCGCCGAGGGGCTGCGCGGCATGACATCCAACCCCACGATTTTTGAGAAGGCCATTGCCGGGAGCACGGACTACGATTCGGACATTCGCAAGGGAGTCGCAGGGAAGCTGTCGCCGCAAGAGGTTTTTGAGAATCTCGCCATTAGTGATGTATCGCGGGCCTGCGATATGCTCGCGAGTGTCTACAAAGACTCAAAAGGTCTTGATGGCTATGTGAGCCTTGAAGTCTCGCCGAAGCTTGCGCATGATACGGCGCGTACGGTCGAGGAAGCACAGCGGCTGTGGAATCGCGTGAATCGTCCGAACCTGATGATCAAGGTGCCGGGCACGGACAAGGGTGTTCCCGCCGTGCTCGAACTTTTGACGCGCGGCATCAATGTGAACGTCACGCTGCTATTTACTCTCGAACAATACAAGGCCGTGCTGGAAGCCTATGTTCAGGCCATGGAAGCGCGACTCGCGGCGAAGCAAGAGCTCTCACACATCGCGTCCGTCGCAAGTTTCTTTGTCAGCAGGATTGACTCCGTCGCGGATGCGCAGGCCGAAAAAGCAAGTCGAAAGGACCTTGCCGGAAAGGCGGCGATTGCGAATGCGTGTCTGGCGTACGAGCACTTTGAGTCAGTCACCGCGAGCGCACGGTGGAAGAAGCTTGCCGACGCCGGTGCGCCGGTGCAGCGGCCGCTCTGGGCTTCGACGTCCACCAAGAATCCGGACTACTCGGATGTCTTGTATGTGGAGGAATTGATCGCGCCGCATACGGTGAACACCCTGCCTCCGCAGACGCTGACCGCATTCAAAGACCACGGAAAACCGTCTCTGCGGCTGCGCGAAAACATGAAATCGGCGCATCAAACTCTCGCGGACCTTCAGAAGTCCGGAATTGATGTGCAGCAAATCGCATTTGACTTGATTGAAGATGGAGTCGTAAAATTCGCGAAGTCCTATGACGATATGCTCGAAGCGATCAGCGCCAGATTGAAGACAAGTGCCTAAGCTTGATCAAGTGATTTCCTAAAACGAAACGGCAGGCCTTTGGGCCTGCCGTTTCTATTTTGTGCCGCTGCATCTATCAGTGGCGTGACTTCGTTGTGGAGATGGATTTGCGGGTCGCTTCCTGCACGGGATGTTCGGCGGTTTGTTCCTTGTGTTCCGTGGGCTTGGACTCAGCATGCAGGCTCTTTGCGGGTTCCTCCTGCGGTGCCGTGACCTGAGACAGCCAGTTCACTTCGCCGGATTCAATGTCGTACACGGCGGAGAGCACCACGCATTCGCCCGCAGCCACCGCCTCATCAATGGCGCGGGATCCCGCGAGCAAGGACATCGCGCCGTTTCGTGCGTTCTCGCGAATGGCGCCGTCGTAAAGCGCTTCTGCTTCGTAGCCCTTGGACTCGCAGGCTGCGACGCTGGGTTCAATCTCGCCAATCAAGGACTTCAGAGGCTCGAGAAAATCGGAGTCCGAAAGCGCCGCACCGACCGCCCCGCAGCGCGTGTGTCCCATGACCACGACCACAGGACAATGAAGATGTCCCACAGCATAATCGGCTGAAGCGACCACTTCCACGGGCGTCACATTGCCAGCCACGCGAATCACGAAGAGCTCGCCCAACCCGCAGTCGAAAATCTGCTCCGGAGGCACCCGCGAATCCGCGCAGGCAATAATGCAGGCATAGGGCGTTTGACCGCCCGTCAATTCCTGTCTGCGTTTCTCTCCGCTGTTCCAGCGATTCGGCTTGCCACTTACGAACCGAGCGTTGCCGTCCCGCAACAACCGCATGGACTTTTCTGCAGTCCAAACCGGGCCTGAGTCACTCGCATGCGCCGTGATAGCGAATAGTAAACCACATGCAATGATGAGTTTCTGCATTTCGCACCCTCGATTAGATAGTCAACAACTTGCAAACTGCATTCCATCCCTTTGAATGAACCTCATGAAAACAAGAGGCGTGTAATTTGCGTCGCACTTCGAGTCAGGGTACCCCGTAAGTTGGAAGAAGTTGTTATGGAAAATGCTATGGCAGAAAATTCTCCGCATGTCTCACGCGGACGACTTGAAGAGATAGGGCTTGGAGATCCGAGTTTTACCGTCGAGCTGATTGACATCATGCTCAGCGACGGCCAACTGCGCGTCTCAAAGCTGCGCGACGCCTTTGATGCCGCGTCCTTTGAAGACGTTGGCCGCATCGCGCATTCGCTTAAAGGTGCCGCGCTTAACATCGGCGCGGGAAAGTTGGCGGAGCTGTGCTCAGAGATTGACAAGACCGTGCGCAAGCTGAACGAAACAATCGAAGCGCAGCGCGTTGAAGCTCTCGAAGCGGAGTTCCGGGTCGTCGCAAGCGAGCTTTCCAGTATCAGATCGGAACTCGCGTCATGAAAGTGCTGGTGGCCGATGATGACCGCGTCACTTTAGTGACTCTCGAAAAGCTGCTCTTGAAATTCGGCTTTCAGTGTCTGACCGCAACCAACGGATCGGAGGCCTTGCGGCTATTCATGGACGAGAAGCCGCAGATCTTGATCACCGACTGGGTGATGCCGCAACTGGACGGACCGACTATGGTCAAAACCATTCGAGCTTTCGCCGAGAACGACTACACATACATCATCATGCTGACGTCGCTGCATGACCGGGATGACATGCTAAATGGTTTGCTCTCGGGCGTGGACGAGTTTTTGGTCAAGCCCGTAGATCCTGAGCAACTTCGCGCTCGACTTCGTGTCGGCAAGCGAATCATGAGTTTGCAGGATCAGCTTGCGAAGCGAGTCGCGGAGCTTGAGGAACAGCGCACTCAAGTCAGAATGCTTCAGGGATTTCTGCCGATCTGCGCATATTGCAAGAAAATCCGGGATGACGAAAATCTCTGGTCGCAGATCGAAGAGTACATTAGTGATCATCAGGACGTGCAGTTCTCGCATTCTATCTGCCCGGAATGCTTTGAAACTAAAGTCAAGCCTATGCAGGACGCGTTTTACCAGAAGCAGGGCGCCTCTCAAGCGGCACTGGCGCATTCCTAAGCTTGGCAAAGGTTCTTTTGAGGGTCGTCCGTATGGGCGGCCCTTTTCTTTTGGCGGGACATTGACTAAGAGACTGAATCGCGCTATATTTCGGAAAAGAAGGAGCGATCATGACTCGAGAACAAGCGGCCTCTTTTATTGACCACACGATCCTGAAGCCTGAAGCCACTGAAGATCAGGTGCGAAAACTGTGTGCCGAAGCCAGAGAGTTTCAGTTCAAATCCGTGTGTGTGAACTCGCGCTTTGTTTCACTCTGCGCCGAGCAGCTCAAGGGCAGTCCGGTTCTGGTGTGCGCGGTCGCGGGATTTCCGCTGGGAGCCATGAGCACGGAGGCGAAACTTGCGGAGGCCCGGATTGCACTGCGCGACGGCGCGCGCGAATTGGACATGGTGCTTTGGGTGGGCGGGCTTCTGTCCGGCGAAGAGAACAAAGTGCGAGAGGACATTGCAGCGCTTGCCAAATTATGTCGAGCAGAAGGCGCCGCGCTCAAAGTTATCTTCGAAATCTCCCTGCTCAACTCGGAGCAGATTGTTCATGCCTGCGAGATTTCGGTTCAGGCGGGAGCGCATTGGGTGAAGACCTCCACGGGCTTCGGGTCGGGAGGTGCAACGCTTGAGGCGGTCGAGCGTATGCACCGAACTGTGCATGACAAAGGTCTTAAGGTCAAAGCTTCCGGCGGTATTCGAACGCTCGCGGACTTTGAGAAAATGGTTTCCGCCGGAGCGGAGAGAATCGGTACATCGAGCGGAGTAGCCATTCTGCGCGAGCTTTCGTAGAGGCCACGGCGTCAAAATGAAACGGGCGGTCCAATGGACCGCCCGTGTTTGTTTCACATCTCAGGGTGTCAACGAGGAAGGTCTTTCACCTGGGCAGTCAGAATGGCCTCCTTCGGTGCCGAGCTTTCGGAGTCAAGCTTGATCGTCCATCCGATTGAGATCGGAACACACAACCCAGCGTCTTCGTCCGTGCAGTAGGACAGAGAGAGCATCGCAGAAAGCCCGTCGCCGCCGCGCAGTGCGTCCTCCGGAACGACGACGCGAACCGGAAGCTCGGGCTTTACGGCAAGCCCTTCGATCTGCCGGCCGTTGCCGCTCAGGACATACGCCAGAGGCGCTTCCTTGTTCAGATGCACGCCGCGCGGAAGGTCAGCACCCAGTGACAAGGCCAGATCTCCGCCGGAGTAGGGAATTGTGGTCGTGACCTCCACGTCATGTTTCTGCATGACGCTTTCCATACTGCGCAGGCCGCGCAATGCGAACTCCGACCAGGCTCCGTCCGCAAGAGATACGCGAATAACTCGGTCGTGATTCGTATCCGCGATATATAGCCAGTCCCCGTTGACGGAAACCCCGCCGGGCTCATGCAGAGACAACGACTTGAGAGACTCCGTGCTTCTGTCCGGATTTCCGGACCCGATGAACTCAGTCGCGAGTTTGTTGGCAACATCCAGCCGCTTGATCTTATTGTTGTAGGTATCTGCAACCAGCACGTCACCTTTGTACACCGCAACGCCCAGCGGATGTTGCAAGAGAGTGCGGTTGAATCCGCCGACTTGATCGCCAAAATCAAAAAGTCCCGAACCCACGAGCGTTTGCACTTCGGCATCTTTCAGATTCGCACGGCGCACGGCGCTGACTTCGCTGTCCGCGAAATAGAGCCAGTCGCCATCGCGGGCCAATCCAGATGGTTGCGCCAGCGCTGCGGAACGCGTTCCCGTGCCGTCCTTGATGTTCTCACTTCCTGATCCGGCCCACGCTCTTGCGACGCCAGTCGGCAAATCGAGCGTCCAAAGCTGATGCGGACCTGCCATGGCGATGTAGAGAGTGTTACTATCGAGCACGAGGTCCCACGGACTGTTCAATCCTTGTGCGGTGCCGATGCCGCCGCCCGTGCGATCATAGACCTGCTCTCCGGTTCCACTGATCGTGGTGACCGTCTTCGATCCGATGTCCAGTTTGCGAACCAAGTGATTGTCCGTGTCGGCAACATAGAGCAGATTCCGCTCTGAGTCCCATGCCATGCCCTGCGGATTGTCAAACTCCGCATTCTCAAATGCGCCGTCGGCCTGACCCTTTTTGCCAGAGCCTGCGATAGCAAGCACCTGGCCCGAACTGTCGGCAATGATCACACGGTCGTGATTGGAGTCCGCAACGAACACGCGATCCGCTTGCGCGAAGACTTTGCCGGGAAACGCCAGGCCGCTCGCCGAGGGAACGCGAGACGCGGGTTTGAATTCAGGAGGTCCTGAGGCCAGAACGCCCTTCTCGCGGCCTTCTTCCAGCAGCGCAGAGATCACACCGTCCAGAATTTCCCGATTGCCTTCGCCGGAGAGCTGACCGACCATTCTGCCTTCAGCATCCACGATGGCCAGAGTCGGCCACGCGCGCACTCCGTATTCCGTCCAGATGCGGTGGTTTTCATCCACGATCACCGGATGAGCGATGTCATAGCGATGACAGGCCGTGAGGATGTTGTTCTGATCTCCCTCGTTGTCAAACTTCGCCGAATGCACTCCGATCACGACTACTGGCTGTCCTACATATTTGTGCTCGATGTACTCGAGATCCGGAAGAATATGCATGCAGTTGATGCAGCAGTAGGTCCAAAAGTCCAGCACCACGATCCGTCCACGCAATTCACCCTGCATGAACAAGGGACGATCCGTATTCACCCAGGCGAAATCGCGGGGAAACTCTGGCGCGCGCATACGGTTCGTGGGCAACTGCGGTCGGGGCATTTCAGACTCCGGTTGTGTGGCATCCGCGACCGTTTGCGCCGAGGATTTGAAGGGAAAGGGCAGCCGCGCGGACGACGGCACGCTGGAGCACGCCGCGAGGACCAGCATGGTGGCAAGCAGGATGATAGATCCGATTCGAAGCAACGGACGTTGACGCATTGTGGGGCAATATGTGAGGCAAGAAGTGAAGCAGGCTCCCTATCAAGACGTTGAAAAGAGTGAAAAGTTCCGCTCTGTTTCAAGTCGCCTTGATTAGGTCATTCAAACACAACGAGTTAAGAATCTCGTCTGAAAGCCGCAACTGACTGAGCGAGTGCAAATTCTTGACTGACGGCGGGAATATCCGTATTTTGTAAGACTGTAGAACAACCGAGATGACCATGTCGCGCACTCCGAAATCCCGTACTGTTGACCCCGAGACCAACACCCCTCATTCCCAACCTGAGGGAAGCTACTCCGTTCCTTCAGAATCATCCATGGAATGGGAGCGGACCGGTTACCGCAGGGTGCTGCGTCGTAACCATCCGGCCAGCACAATCGTTGCTGTGCGTGGTGTGGCGGTCGGTGGAACAGAGCTGACGGTTGTGGCCGGACCCTGCGCAGTCGAGTCTCCGCAGCAACTTATCTCCGCCGCGGAAAAGGCTGCTGCAGGCGGCGCTCATCTCTTGCGTGGCGGTGCATTCAAACTGCGCACATCGCCCTACTCTTTCTCCGGTCTGGGCGAAGCCGCCCTGAAACTGCTGGCCGAAGCGCGCCGCGTCTCCGGGCTTCCGGTCGTCACGGAAGTCGTGGACGAAGAAAGTGTGCTGCTGGCCTCGATGTACGTGGACATGCTGCAAATCGGCACGCGAAACATGCATAACTATGTCCTGCTGAAGCAAGCCGCAGCCACCGGCAAGCCGATTCTTTTGAAACGCGGTATGGCGGCCACTCTTGATGAGTTTCTGAATGCGGCGGAATACATTCTCGCCGCAGGAAATGATCAGGTGGTCCTGTGCGAACGCGGCATTCGCACTTTCTCCGATTTTACGCGCAACACGCTCGATCTCAATATCGTTCCCGCGCTGAAATCACTTTCTCACCTGCCGATTATCACCGATCCGTCGCACGGAACGGGACGGCGTGATCTTGTGGCACCCATGGCTCGCGCATCAATTGCGGCAGGTGCCGATGGCGTACTTCTGGAAATGCATCCTGAACCCGAGAAGGCGTTGTCTGACGGCTATCAGTCTCTTGACCCGGACGAGTTCTCTGAACTCATCGAGGATCTTGTTCGCCTTGCCCCCATTGTCGGACGAACCTTGACGATTCGTGGTCAATAAGTTCACGACCGCGCACGTTAGATGCGCAACCACTCCTCTGCGAGCAAGATGCGTACTCCCCGGCGACAAGTCGGTCTCGATTCGCCGTGCTCTGGTGTCCCTGTTGGACGCACAAACCGTCACTCTGGAGAACTACGGAACTGGTGCAGATTGTCTCGCCGCGCTGAGTTGTATTGATGCGCTGGGCAAACATGTTCGACGGGATGGAAACAAAGTCACTATTTCCGGCGAGGCGGCCAAGACTTCCGCGACGCTCGATTGTCGCAACTCGGGAACAACCGCGCGCCTGTTGATGGGACTTCTGGCGGGCAGGCCGGGAAGCTGGGTGCTGACCGGGGATAGCTCGCTATCCGCGCGTCCGATGTTGAGAGTAGTCGAGCCGCTGCGATTGATGGGGGCGAAAATTGAGCTCAGTCGCGAGGGCACGCTGCCCGCGCGAATCGAGGGTGCTGACCTCACAGGACACGAGCATGATCTTTCGCTGTCCAGTGCGCAGGTCAAGAGCGCGATTTTGCTTGCGGGTCTGCATGCCCGCGGCGTGACTCGCGTGCGCGAACCGCTGAACTCACGTGATCACACCGAACGCCTTTTGGGATTGCGACAGAGCGAAGACCGCTTCTGGAGCGTCATGCGTGAGATGCAGGCGGATCACACGCCCGAGCTCAGCGGCGCAATTCCCGGAGACTTGTCCAGTGCGGCGTTCTGGGGTGTTGCGGCTCTCTTGGTTCCGGATTCAGAAGCTGTGATTGAAGGAGTTTTACTGAATCCGCTGCGCGCAGGTTGGATCGAAGTGTTGAGAAGAGCGGGAGCGGCAATCGAAGCGGCGGTGGAAGATCAAAGCGGCGGCGAATCCGTGGGCAATATCGTGATTCGGAATGGGAAACTTAAACCCCTTTCTATTTCTGCCGACGAAGTTCCCACACTGATTGACGAGATTCCCGCTCTGTCTGTGCTCGCAGCAACCATTTCAGGTGAATCAGTCTTTCATCAGGTGGGTGAACTGCGCGTCAAGGAGAGCGACCGGCTGAGCGCAATTGTCGAGCAGATCACCTGCTTGGGGGCGAAAGCCGCGGTGAAACGTGACGATCTGGTGATTCATGGAGGAGCTCTGCGCGGTGCCGAGCTTGACGCGCACGGCGATCATCGCATCGCCATCGCTTCCGTGATTGCCGGTCTTGCGGCGCAGGGCACCACGACGGTTTCGGACGCAGCTTGCGCAGACATTTCCTATCCTTCTTTTTACAACGAGCTCCTCACACACCTTCCGGATTCACTCTCCTTCTCCTGACGCATGGCATATCGCCTTGGCCTGATCGGCGAACATATTTCGTCCAGTCTCTCTCCCGTGCTGTTTTCATGGGCGTTTCAGCAGACCGGAACTTCGGGCAGCTATACGCTGTTTGATTTTCCGCGCCGGTTGACACGCTCATTTTTGCTTCGGGCCAAAGTGGATTGGGACGGGCTGAACGTCACGGCTCCGCACAAGGATTTAGCCTTCTTGCTTTGTGAAGAGGTTTCGGGCACGGCATCCACCGTGCGTGCTGTGAACACTCTGATTCGCACACAGGGCAAGCTCATCGGATACAACACCGACGTTGCGGGGTTTCGCTATGCACTTGAACAGAGGCTCGAAAGCGTATCTCGTGCGGATCGTGTGTTGATTCTTGGCACGGGCGGCGCAGCGCGAGCGTGTCTATTGGCAGTTTCGCAGGTCGCCGCACCGCTCGAGATTGCACTGGCTTCGCGCAGACCTGCGGACGCGCTGGATCGCGTGGCTGACGTTTTGCCCGCGCCGTACTCGCCGACGCTGCTCACCTTGACCAAGGCCCGACAACGTTTGCCTGAGTTTGATCTTGTTGTGCAGGCGACTCCCATCGGCGGCGTTGCTCACGCCGGCTATCCCCTTGAGCCGCCCTTCGCATTCAAGCCCGGCGCGCTCGTTTATGATCTAATCTACTCACCGCGCAAGTCGTTGTTCTTGGAGACCGCGAGCTCGTTTGGCGCACAGACCGAAAACGGGTTGGTGATGCTGCTTGCACAGGCGGCGGAGAGCTTTCAGCTCTGGACCGGACAGGCTTTTCCGCTCGAGCTTGCGGTTCGAGAGCTTCTGCCCGAGTTGCGCAAGTCATGATTCGTTTCCTGACCGCAGGCGAAAGCCACGGACCCTGTCTGATTGGAATTCTGGAAGGCATGCCCGCGGGATTGGCGATTACTGAAGACGAGATTGCACGCGATCTGGCGCGCCGACAGGCCGGGCATGGCCGTGGCGAGCGTATGAAGATTGAGCAGGACCGAGCGCAGATTCTGGGCGGCGTGCGATACGGCAAGACGCTTGGTTCTCCGATTGCACTGCAGATCGAGAATCGCGACTGGGAAAACTGGCGAGATAAAATGTCTGTTCATGATCCCGGTGACGACTTGCGAACCGCCAAGCTTTCGAGCCCACGTCCCGGGCACGCAGACTTTGCGGGTTCTATCAAGTACCATCACGATGATCTGCGGAACGTGATCGAACGCTCGTCTGCGCGCGAAACCGCGATGCGCGTGGCTCTGGCTGCCGTGTGCAGAAAACTCCTGTTAAGCTTTGGCATTGAGGTGCGCAGTCATGTGGTAAGGCTTGGCGGAGTCGAAGCGCCACTTGCGTACCACGACGACTCTCTGGACGACCTATTTGCGCGTGCTGAGACGAGTTGCGTACGCTGCGCCGATCATGATGCTGAAGCCAAGATGGTCGAGGCGATTGATCGTGCAGTTGAAGCCAAAGACACGGTCGGCGGCGTCTTTGAAATGGTGGTTACGGGACTGCCGGTCGGGCTGGGAAGTCATGTGCACCATGACCGCAGATTGGACGGAGTGCTGGCACAAGCCATGCTTTCGATTCACGCCATGAAAGGTGTCGAGTTCGGAGCCGGATTTTCTGCGGCGGAACTCACGGGAAGCCAGCTTCATGATCAGATCTATCCTGCGGAACGCGGAGTTGTTCGACAAAGCAATTCCGCAGGCGGCATTGAAGGCGGAATGTCCAACGGCGAGCCTATCGTGCTGCGTGTTGCCATGAAGCCGCTCTCGTCGCTGATGCAGCCTCTGGACTCGGTCAATCTTTCGACGGGTGAAGCCACACATGCCTTGAAAGAGCGAAGCGACGTGTGTGCCGTTCCCGCAGCCGCCGTGGTTGGGGAAGCCATGGCCATCCTCGCACTGATGAATCCTTTTCTCGAAAAATACGGCGGCGACTCGATGAGCGAAATTCACGCTCATTTCGACGCAAGCCCCCCCTCACCATGGCGATAGTTTATCTGTGCGGACTTCCGGGCTCGGGGAAAAGCACGATTGGTCCGATGCTTGCCGAATTGCGCGGCCAACCGTTTCTCGACCTGGATCACCTGATTGAAGAGCGCGCCGGGATGAAGATTCCGGCGATTTTTCTTGAACTCGGCGAACAGAAGTTCCGGGACTTTGAGAACATCGCGCTGGTGCAAGCCGCATCGCGAGGGGACAGTGTGATTGCTCTTGGCGGCGGCGCGCTGGAGCGTCAGGACAATCGCGACGTCATCGGAGCAAGCGGGCTGCTTGTCTATCTGCACGCGCCGATTGAACTGATTGCCGCGCGTACGCTGAATGACTCCGGACGTCCCTTACTTCCAGACGGACAATCTTTGACTGAACGGATTTCTACATTGGCAGACTTGCTTGAACGGCGCAAAGCTCTCTTCGATGAAGCACCGCTGACGTTTCCCTCGAACGATCCCGACCCGAAGCAGACGGCACTCATGATTTTTGAAGCGATTGATGGACTCGTTTAGTCTCAGAAGCGCATCGGGAGAGGTTCCGACCCAGTACGCGCGCGACGGCGTTCGCTGGATTGCGTCGGAACTTGCAGGGCTGTTTGGAGCTTCTCATCCGCGCGTGCTGATTGTGACGGATGAAAACGTCGCTCTGCATTACTTGAGCGAGCTTCGCGAAGAGCTTGCGGCGTTTTCTTTTGAGTGCCATTCCGTTGTGATACCGCCGGGTGAAGCGCAGAAGACCATCGAGCGAGTTCGTCAGTGTCTCGACGTGCTGGCGATGAAGCGGTTTGCGCGTGACGACATGGTGCTGGCGCTCGGCGGCGGCGTGGTGACGGACTTGGCGGGATTTGTCGCGGGACTCTATATGCGTGGCATCCGGTGGGTCGCTGTGCCGACGTCGCTTTTGGGAATGGTGGATGCCGCCATTGGTGGAAAAACGGGCGTCAACCACGCATTGGGTAAAAATCTGATCGGAGTGTTTCATCAGCCGCTCGGCGTGCTGGGTGCGCTGGACACACTTGCCACATTGCCCGAGCGTGAGCTTCGTTCCGGTGCGGCGGAGATTGTCAAATGCGCGCTGCTTGCTGGCGGTGACTTCTGGAGCCAGCTTGAAACCGCCGGACCGGATGCGCTCAAGTGGTCGCAGGAGCAGCTTGACAGGTTTGTTGCACTTTCGGCGAAAACCAAGATTGACATCGTTTCGCGCGATGAGTTGGAGAGTGGCGAGCGCGTGCTGCTGAATCTCGGACATACCTTCGGCCACGCGTTAGAGCAAGTCACAGGATATGTCGAATTGACTCACGGGGAAGCCGTGTTCTACGGACTTCGCGCGGCGATTTGGCTTTCGTTCTATTCCGAAACGATTCACCCGAAGCGCGCTGACGACCTGCTTGGATGGCTATCGGGCTTCACGCTTCCTGCTGTGACTTGCGATGGGCCTGCTCTGCTGACAGCGTTGCAGGCGGACAAGAAGACTCGATCGCGCAAGCTCAACTGGATCTTGCTTCAGGACGCAGGTGCGCCGATTGTCACGGCAAACGTCGGCGAAACTACCGTGCGCGAGTGCGCCGAGTGGCTCGCGGGAATCGCCCGAAAAGGGAATTCGTCCAAGACTTCGTCTCCCAGAAGACCACGCATTCTGATTTTGAACGGACCGAACCTGAATCTGCTGGGAAGCCGTGAGCCCGACATCTATGGACAAGAGTCCTACGATGATCTGGTGGCCCTTTGCCGCGAAACTGCGGCGGAACTTCAGCTCGAGATTCTTGTGCGTCAGAGCAATTCCGAGGGTGAGTTTGTTGAGCTTGTGCAATGGGCGCGGCATTGGGCGGACGGACTCGTGCTTAATCCCGGGGGCTATACGCACACGTCCGTGGCTATCCGGGATGCGCTTGCCGCAGTGAATCTCCCCGCAGTTGAGGTGCACCTGTCCGACCCGCAGGCACGCGAGCCGTTCAGGCATGTTTCCCTGATTTCGGAGCTGTGCCTTGCCACCGTGAAAGGGGAGAGGCTCGAGGGCTACCGCCAGGCGCTTCAGAAGCTGGCGAACCTTTCTCTGGAAACTCCGACGGACGGAATACGTTAAAAGGGTGCTTTTGGGCGAGATCTGCGCCTCTTGAGTTTCCGGCGAAAGTTCAGTAAGTTGAGTATTCACCGGAATCTAAACGTAAAGCATCGTCTTCAAGCTGGAGCCGCCGAGTCATTGTGCGGCCCCGGCTCTAAACTCATAACAAACAAGGTTACTTGCGAAAATGAGCCGCGTCGTTCACAATGTTATTATTATCGGGTCCGGGCCTGCCGGACTGACTGCCGCTATTTATGCCGGACGAGCCAATCTCAATCCGGTCGTCATAGACGGGATTCAACCCGGTGGTCAGCTCATGATTACCAGCGATGTTGAGAATTTCCCCGGTTTCCCGGAAGGGATTATGGGACCGGAACTCATGGAGCGCTTTCGTGAGCAGGCCGCCAGATTCAATACCACGTTTGTGGAAGATGAAGTTCTGTCCGTGGACGTGACGTCGCGTCCATTCAAAGTGAACTTGGGCTCGAGCGATCCCCTTTACGGACATTCCGTGATTCTGGCTTCAGGTGCGTCCGCGAAATGGCTCGGACTGGAAAACGAAAAGAAACTGCAAGGCCGCGGTGTTTCAGCATGCGCCACTTGCGATGGATTCTTTTTCCGTGAAAAAGTTGTGGCTGTGGTGGGCGGAGGAGATACGGCTTTGGAAGAGGCGTCCTATTTGACCCGGCATGCTTCAAAGGTGTATTTGATTCATCGCCGCGATGCGTTTCGCGGCTCGAAAATCATGCAGGACCGCGTGCTGACCAATCCCAAAGTGGAAGTGATCTGGAACACCGTGATTGAAGATGTGTTGTCCGATCCCGCACAGACTCATGTGAACGGACTCAGACTCAAGAACTCACAGAGCGGAGAAGTGCGCGATCTTCCGATTGACGGCTTTTTTGTCGCGATCGGACACGAACCGAACACCAAGATCATCCGCGATATTCTGAAAACGGATGACAACGGATACGTGCTGCATGTGCCGGATTCTTCGAAGACCGATATTGAAGGCTTCTTCGTGGCGGGTGACGTGCACGATCACCACTATCGGCAGGCTATCACGGCGGCGGGTGCGGGATGCATGGCGGCGATTGACGCCGAGAAGTGGCTCGAGGCTGAAGCCCACTCGGGCAACCTGAAACTCGCGGAACAAGCCACCGCATAAGAACTGACCATTCGCGCTGCTGCCGGCAATGAAACTGGCAGCGCGCAAAAGTGAGAATAGAACGTGAACGCAACTGAATTTGATGTCGTTGTTCTGGGCGGCGGGCCCGGTGGGTATGTCGCCGCATTGCGCGCCGCGCAACTGGGGATGAAGACCTGTGTCGTGGACGAACAGCCGCTCGGCGGCGTGTGCGTGAACTGGGGCTGCATTCCGTCGAAAGCGCTGCTTAAGACGGCGGAACTCATCGAAAACATTCGGCACGTCGCGCCGCAGATGGGTATTGATGCGACGATCAACGGACTCGATTGGACGCGCGTGATCAAGAGGTCGCGCGAAGTTTCCGAGAAGAACTCGTCCGGTGTTGAGTTTCTGACTAAGCGCAGCAAGATTCATCGCCCCGTCGGAAGATTCCGCATCTCAGGGGACCACGAGATCGAAGTCTTTGAACGCAAGGAACCGACCAAGGTCTTTGAGAAGATTCGCGGCAAGCACATGATCATCGCAACCGGAAGCACGAATCGTGCGATGCCCGGCGTGACCGTGGACTACAAGCGAATCATCACCTACATGGAAGCGATGTCGCTGGAGAAACAGCCGAAGTCGTTGGTTATTGTCGGTGCGGGAGCTATCGGGTGCGAGTTCGCATACTTCTACCGCGCGCTGGGAACTGAGGTCACATTGATTGAACTCCAGCCGCGCGTCCTGCCCTTGGAAGACGGCGAGTCGAGCAAAATCGTTGAGGCTTCGTTCAAGAAGATGGGCATGAACGTTTTGACCTCAACGAAAGTCCGAAGTGTGAACGCGACCGCGAACGGCGTGACGGTGTCTCTCGAAGGATCGGACAAGTTGCTTGCCGCCGACCATTGCCTAGTGGCCATCGGTTTCGCGGCCAACGTAGACAATTGGGGATTTGAGAAAACCGGTGTGGCACTGGAGCGCGGCTTCATCAAGGTGGATCCGTTTTTCCGGACCAACCAGCCCGGCTACTATGCCATCGGCGACGTGATCGGCGCGCCACAGCTTGCGCACACGGCTTCGCATGAAGGCATCTGCTGCATTGACGCCATCGCCGGAAAGCATCCGCAGCCGATTGACTACTCGAACAATCCGAGTTGTACCTATTGTCAGCCGCAGGTGGCGAGCGTCGGATTCACAGAAGAGAAGTGCAAAGAACTCAATCTTGACTATAAGATTGGACGTTTTCCGTTCAGCGCATCCGGGAAAGCGCGCGCCATTGGGCATACCGACGGTCAGGTCAAATTGATTTTCGACCGCAAGTACGGTCAATTGCTCGGCGCGCACATTGTGGGCTCCGAAGCCACGGAGATGATCGCCGAACTCGCGCTCGCGCGTTCGCTCGAATGCACGCCCGAAGCCATCTACGAAGTGGTCCACGCGCACCCGACACTGACCGAAGCGGTCATGGAAGCGGCCCTCGCCGCCGAAGGTCGCGCCATTCACATGTAGTGCCGCTTCAGGAGAATGTGTTAGTGTTTTGGCGGGCCAAACTGCCGCTGATGTTTTGTCGGCGGCCACTCAGAAGGAATAGCTAATGCGTGTCTTGATTCCGTTTCTGCTGATCGGAATGCTTTTGACTTGGGGTTGCGGCAAGAATGATCACTCCGCTAAGAAGACCGCGGCTCAAGAGAAGCCCGCCAGCGACCCCGCCGCGTTCGTCACGCATAGTTTCTTGAACGAACAAACGGCAAAGCGTGAGGATCTGCGCAGGCAGCTCGACTCGCTTCAGGCCGCGCCTGTTGTCAACCGTAAGCAAGTGACTCTGCTGATCAATCGCCGTAAGGGCGAACTGATGAGTCTGAAGAAAAATCTGCGCAACAGTTCTGTCCTCAGTCCGTCTCAGATGGACTCGCTGATTGCACCGCTCGAAGAAGAATCCATTGAACTGGCCGGCGATCTGATCGCCGTGGCCAACTAAACATTCACGTAACGCACATCTCCGAAAATACATGGCAAAGAACATCACCCCGCGCGCAAAGGACTACTCGCAATGGTACGTGGACATCGTGCGCGAGGCCAAACTTGCTGACTATTCACCCGTCAAAGGCTGTATGGTCATTCGTCCCAACGGCTATGCCATGTGGGAATCCATTCAGCGGCAGTTGGACAAAATGTTCAAAGACACCGGACACGTCAACGCCTATTTCCCGATGCTCATTCCGCAGAGCTTCATGGAGAAAGAAGCCGAGCACGTGGAAGGGTTTGCCATGGAGTGCGCGGTTGTAACGCATTCCGGTTTGGAGCCTGACGAGAGCGGCAAGAAACTGAAGCCCAAAGGCAAGCTCGAAGAGAACTATGTGCTGCGCCCGACGTCCGAGACGGTGATCTGGGCGATGTACAAGAATTGGATTCAGAGCTATCGTGATTTGCCGCTTTTGATCAATCAGTGGGCGAACGTGTATCGCTGGGAGATGCGCACGAGGCTTTTTCTGCGCACGGCGGAGTTTCTCTGGCAGGAGGGCCACACTGCGCACGCAACGGCCGAAGAAGCCGTCGAAGAGACCATCAGAATGCTCGGAGTCTATCGCGACTTTGCCGAGAACTACATGGCAATGCCTGTGATTCCCGGACTGAAGAGCGAAGGCCAGAAGTTCCCCGGCGCGGTTAACACCTATTGCATCGAAGCGATGATGCAGGACAAGAAAGCTCTGCAGGCGGGAACGTCGCACTTTCTCGGACAAAACTTCGCCAAAGCTTTTGACGTCCAGTTTCAAACGGACCAAAACTCGCTTGACTACGTTTGGGCGACGTCGTGGGGTGTTTCAACTCGCCTGATCGGCGCGATTATCATGACGCACAGCGATGACGACGGCGTGGTGATTCCACCCCGACTCGCGCAGTGGCCCGTCTTGCTTGTGCCGATTGCGCGCAAGGAAGAAGAACGCGCGAGCGTGATGGCTGCGATAGACCGGCTTACCAAGGAGCTGAAGGACAAAGGCATCGGATTCCGCGTGGATGACCGCGCGAATGTGACGCCCGGCTTCAAATTTGCAGAGGCTGAGTTGTTCGGCTATCCCATCCGCATCGAACTCGGGCCGCGCGACCTTGCCGAGGGGAATTGCATCGCGACTCTGCGGCATTCCCGCGAGAAACTGACGCTGCCGCTTGCCGGAACGGCGCAGGAAGTCGCGGGGCTGCTCGACCGCGTGCAGCAGGAACTCTTCGACCGCGCGAAGGCGCATCAGGACGCGAATACGCATCAGGTGAACTCATACTCCGATTTCAAAGAGTTCATCGCCGCGGACAGCGGGTTTGCGCTGGTGCATTGGGCGGGTGACACGGCGGACGAGAAGCGTGTGCAGGAAGAAACCAAGGCCACGCTGCGCGTCATTCCGATGCATGGCGAACCCGAAGACGGCGAATGCATGCTGACCGGAAAGCCGTCCAAGCAGCGCGTCGTGTTCGCCAAAGCTTACTAAGTTGCTATCTTCCGGTGGTCCCGGATGATCATAGTCCGCAATGCGGAGGTGCAGCATGTTTGTGACTTCGAAATCCGCAACTTTGACGATTGCACTGCTGTTGCTTGCCCTGGCTCCCGTAGCAAAAGCCTGGGAAGGCGCCACGGGAGTGTCCTGGGGATACACGCGCACGTATTGGCAGGGCACCTGGTATCAGGATGGCTACGCGGAAGCGGGCACCGCAGGCAACATGCTCAGCGTGCGGCATGAAGTGCCGTTTGGCGCGCACACGAACTTCGTAATGTCGGGAAGCTATAGTTGGCTGCGGCACACGACGACAACGCTTCTGGAGCCTGTGGTCATTGACCCGCTGACGGATGACGTGATCTCCGGCGGCGCAATGTTGACGCGGACGGATCATACGTACTTTCGCGAAATAGATCTTGCCGCGCAGGTGCACTACTATCTCGATGATCGCGGAGCGAGCAAGTTTTATGTCGGTGGAGGACCCGCCGCGCGCTGGGGCTCCGCAGGCAAACGCCGGCAAGACGCTCTGAAGTCCGACTATCATACGCAGGCCGCGTGGTTCGGGCTGTCCGGTCTCGCCGGAATTCGACAAGAGTGGAATGACAACGGCTTGCAGACGTTTTTTGAACCGCAGCTTCTATGGAGCCCGGACAACGCCGACCGCTATCAAGAAACTTTTCCGCCCGTCAGCCTGATTGTGGCGATGGGAATTCTCTGGTAAACACTTTGACCGACACAAGCCAAGCCACTTCAGACGCGACTGAACGCGAGTCCTCGCAGGGACTCGTGCTGATCAACACCGGAAACGGCAAAGGCAAAACCACCGCCGCGCTGGGCACCGTCCTGCGCGCCGTCGGGTATGGTCACCGCGTTCTGATCGTCCAATTCATCAAGGGCAGTTGGACCTATGGCGAGATGAAATCCATTAGGCGGCTTGAGCCGGAAGTGGAATTCCACCGCATGGGCAAGGGATTTGTCGGCATTGTGGACGATAATCTGCCGCGTGAAGACCATATTCAAGCCGCACGCGAAGCGCTTGACTTCTCGATTGAAAAGCTGAAAAGCGGCGAGTATCAGCTCGTGCTGCTGGATGAAATCTTCGTGGCGGTGATGCTTGACTTGCTTACGGTCGCCGACGTGCACCGAGTGCTTGACGCGCGGCCCGAAGAAACCACGTTGATCCTGACCGGACGCGGCGCTCCGCAGGAGATCATTGAACGCGGAGATACTGTGACAGAAATGACTGAAATCAAACACGCGTACCAGAGGGGTATTCTGGCACGACGCGGAGTGGACTACTGAGTTGAGCGACCAACAGAACAATAGAGACGATTCTTCCAAGAAATCCGCCGGATCACCGCAGCGCAAATTCAACTTCTCACTGTGGTATTTGGTGGCTGTGCTGCTTGCCTTGTTCATAGCGCAGGCCTATATGGGAGGCACAAGCTATCAGAAGCTGTCGTACTCCCGCTTCAAGGAGCTTCTGACTGAAGATCAGGTCAAGCGCGTGATCATTACGCAGGAGCACATTCGCGGCGAAGCGATGATGGACAGCGCCGGAACGAAGGTGCTGACTTCCTTTGAAGCGGTGCGCGTGGATGACCCGGATCTGGTCAAGCAGCTTGAAGAAAAGAGTATCAACTTCGAAGGTAAGTTTGAGTCTGATTGGCTCAAAGGCTTCTTCTTTGCCTGGGTATTGCCGCTCGGAATTATTATTCTGCTTTGGAGCTTCCTGATTCGCAGAATGGGCGGCGGAGGCACCGGCGGGCTGATGTCCTTCGGAAAGTCCCGCGCAAAAGTTTATGTCGAAAGCGCGACGAAGATTAACTTCAAGGATGTCGCCGGTATTGACGAAGCCGTCGAAGAGCTGAAGGAAGTCGTAGATTACCTCAAGCATCCGGCGAAATTCCGCGCGCTCGGTGCGCAGATACCCAAGGGTGTGATTCTCGTCGGACCTCCGGGAACGGGCAAGACTCTGTTGGCCAAAGCCGTGGCCGGAGAAGCCAATGTGCCGTTCTTCTCGATTTCCGGTTCGGACTTCGTGGAGATGTTCGTCGGCGTCGGTGCGGCGCGCGTACGCGATCTGTTCAGCCAGGCGCAGACCAAGGCGCCGTGTATTGTCTTCATTGACGAACTTGATGCGCTCGGAAAAGCGCGCGGCGCAAGCCCGTGGGCAAGTCATGACGAGCGTGAGCAAACTCTGAACGCATTGCTTGTTGAGATGGACGGATTTGAGAGCTCGAAGGGCGTCATCATCATGGCCGCGACGAATCGTCCTGAGATTCTGGACATGGCTCTGATGCGTCCCGGGCGTTTCGACCGGCAAGTTGTAGTGGACCCGCCGAATATTGACGGACGTGAAGCTATTTTGCGCGTCCATTGCCGCGGGAAGAAAGTGGCCAAGGAAGTTAACTTGCGCGTGATCGCCGCGCGCACGCCGGGTTTTGCCGGTGCCGACCTGGCCAATGCCATCAACGAGGCCGCTTTGCTGTCCGCACGCCGGGGCAAGAAAGAGATCGGCATGCGCGAAATGGAAGAGGCCGTGGATCGCGAAATGACCGGTATGGAACGCCGCAGCCGCGTCATGACGCCCGAAACCAAAGAGAAGATTGCCTACCACGAATGCGGTCACGCTCTCGTTGGCGCGAAATTGCCCGACACCGATCCGATTCACCGCGTCTCGATCATTCCGCGCGGAACTGCGACGCTCGGTCATACGCTCTATCTTCCCACGGAAGAGCAGCTTCTGATTACGAAACAGCAGATCATTGACAAAATCAAAGTCGCGCTGGGTGGACGTGCCGCCGAGGAGATTATCTACGGCGAGATCTCATCAGGTGCCTATAGCGACTTGCAATCGGTAACCGCCATGGCCCGCGCGATGGTGATGGATTACGGTATGTCCGAGAATCTTGGACAGGTTGTGTACCGCAGACGCGGTCACACTCCGCGCGATAATCCGTTCCAAATGGCGGATGACTACTATGGAGAGAAGACTGCCGAGGCGATTGACCAGGAAGTGCGCGGCATCATTGATGCGTGTTATGTCGAAGCCAAGGACATTCTGACCCAGCATGTTGATGTCTTGAAAAGCATGACCGCTGAACTTCTCAAGGTTGAGATTCTGGAAGGCGACGCGCTGGCCGAGTACCTGGGCAAGGATCGGATCACGGATTACTCGCAGCATCTTGCCGACCCCGAACCGATAGAGGGCACAGAGCCCGGCGGTGACGATACACCTGCCGATGATGAAAATCCCGACGACCTCGGGCACAAGATTGATCGGGAAGGCTGAAATGCACCAACCGTGCATCCCGCCGCGCCGCCGTTGCGGTCTGCTTGCAGATTGCGCGGCCAAGGTGAGCCATTTCCCCCATTTCGCTGCTGTCAGGCGGCGTCCCGCCCCGCACGAATGTGGGCACGGCGCTTGCCATTTTGATGAACACACAAGCCAAGGATGATGTCATGTTGCCGCTGCTGCTGATTCTGATTTGCTCCGCCGCATTCGCCCAAGAAGCTAATCCGGTGCAGATTAATTTCAATCTTGTCCAGGTTAACAAGTACGCAAGTCAGGATCAGGTGCTGGAGAACGTCGCGACGCCGGGTCAGCGCGTTGTGATTGATGTGGGCAACGGCGAAACTATGCTGCAATATCTGGCAGCTACAGCTAAAGTGCCCGTTCGCGTGCAGACCGCGTCGTACGTCAAAGAAACTCCGGGAAGCTCTTCGCAGGCCATGGTCGTGGACTGGGAGACCTATCAAACGTTTGTCGCCCCCAGCGGCGCGGATTCGTTCCGCGTGCTGGCCTCGCGAACCGGTTGCCCCGGAACCGAAGTCGCGCCGTCCGTTGCGGTAGCTTTCGCGACGCATCACGGCTGGAGTGATCCGCCCATTCGCTTTGGACCTTTGACCGCGAATACGACGTGTCCGCTCGGCAAAGGATTCACCCTCGAAGTCAACAGCCGCGGAACAGAACCCCCGCGTGTAAAATTGATTGAAGCCGGTTCGTCCATGTATGGAAAAAGATAGGGTGCGCTAGTCTGACACTTGGCTAAAAAGTGCGGGCGATGAGATTTCTCATCGCCCGCGTCCATTTTGCGAAATCTGTTGTCACAGCTTCAGTCGGATGCGTCGCAATTCCGCTTTTGAGCCTGCGCCGATTGCGTAACGCGCGCCGTCCAATGTGTGCCAGTCCCCGACGCCCTGCACCGGCGAAAACGGGCGCGGAAGATAGAGCACCGTGCTCGGAGTTCCACACGTCCCCAACAATAAGAGTCGCTCGCCCTTCTGGTTTCGGCACAGATCCAGGACCATGCCGACCCAACTGACCTTCTCATCGCGAAGTGACACAATCAAATCGCCGATAGCTATCGAATCGTCGGCAATTGGCAAAGTCTCTCTCCGCAGCGCGATCGCACCCATCTCTTCGGCCACGAAGCTCAAGTAACGGTCGAAGTTCTCTTTGCTGCCGCTGGGCGTCGTCTCCTGCACAAACGTGAACCTTCCGCCCGACCGCTTGGGCCGCAAGCCGTCATACCAATCGCTCCATCGTGCAGGCTGGCCGTTGTCCAGAGGAAACGCAATGTCCCCGCGCCGACCATATCTCCACAAGTAGTCTCCCCACAGCCGGACAATTCCGTCCACTCCCACATCCTGTTTGTTGTCGAAGGGCGAGATCGTCGTTTTGGCAATCACATCTTCCTCGCAATGAAGCGTCGCGCCATCGCCTGCGAGAAACTCACCCGGCTCGACGATCTCCGTTTCGCTCAGCGTCTCCGCGAATGCTCCCGCAATGCGACCGATTCGCGTGTACCCTGGAGGCGTCTCGATGTCTCCGACCGTCCTGCCTAAGGCCAGCGAGGAGACGATCAGAATGGCGGACAGAAAGATGCTTCGCTTCATTGTGTAGCCCTTAGAAGAAAAATAGAAACCGGACACCCACTGCCGCCAAAACTGACAACAAGATTCCCCTGAACAATCTGGCGCGCATGCGCGAGACCAGCAATTTGCCGAAGTAGGATCCCGCGACCATGAGCACGGTCAGCGGCAGCAGAAGCAGGAGATCCTTCATCGTCAAAACGGACATGCCGCTCCACACGGCCAGCTTCGCGACGTGAGTTCCTGCCGCGGCCAAAGCTTCCGTGCCGAGAAAACTCTCCTTGATCAGACCGTAGCGAAGGAAATAGGGTGCGATGATCAGTCCTGCGCCGCCGACAACGCCGCTTGAGACTCCCGCCGGAGCTCCGATTGCAGAGATTGACTTCAGCGACGCGGACTTGGGCCATTGAATCCGCAGGAAGTTCAGGCCAACGTAGATCAGCAAATACGCTCCAAGCGCGCGCGCAATCCATACCGCAGGAAGAAACGAGTAACCCAACGCGCCGAGAGCGGCTCCGGGAATGGCCGTGATCAAGAAGGCGCGCAGGACCTTCCAGTCAATTCCCTTGCGCGCAAAATAGGCCCGCGAAAAATTCCCGGCCAAAAGCAGAAATGAAAGATAAGGAACTGCGAGGCGAAGCCCCACAATCTCACTCAGAATAGGCAAATAGACCATGCCGCCGCCGACGCCCGCGACTCCGGACACGGTGGAGGCCAGCAGCGCTCCACCGGCCAGAATCAGATAGTCGTTTATCGGCAAGTGATCAACCGCCGCCCGCGCCGGCCGTTTGCAGGTCGGGTTCCGTCAGCTTGCGCGGATCCAGGATGTCTTTTAACTGCTCATCCGTCAGCAGCTTGTGCTCGCGAATCAAATCCACGATGCTCTTGCCCGTCTTCACCGATTCCTTGGCAAGCTCCGCGGCCTTTGCATAGCCGATATATGGATTCATGATCGTGGCCATGCCCACAGACGACTCAAAGTACATCCGACAGCGGTCGCGATCCACCGTGATTCCGTCGAGGCAGCGCTTCGTGAAGACTTCGATTGAAGTTTCCAGAATGTGCAGCGCCTGCTGCAAATTGTAATTCACTACGGGCATCATCACGTTCAAGTCCATCTGACCAGCCTGCGCGCAATAGGCCACCGTCTGATCGAATCCGACCACCTGATAGCAGACCTGATTCATCATTTCTGCCATCGAAGGATTCACCTTGCCCGGCATGATCGAGGAACCCGGCTGAACTGCAGGAAGATAGATTTCCTGCAAGCCAGTGCGCGGTCCGCTGCTTAAATAGCGAATGTCCGATACAATCTTGCCCAACTCGAGCGCCAACAGGCGAAGCGCCGACGAAAAATGCAGAAAATCGCCGAGGCTTTGCGTTACCTCAATCAGGTTCTCCGCAGGCGCAAACTGAATCCCGGTGCGCGCCGAAATCTCTTTGGCAACCTTGCCACGATATTCAGGATGCGCGTTCATGCCTGTTCCCGCCGCCGTGCCGCCCAGATTCAACTGACGCAGTCCCGCTTCCGCTTCCACAAGCCGTGCGCGACAACGCTTCAGAATGGATGCGTAGCCGCCAAACTCCTGACCCAATCTGATCGGCACCGCGTCCTGCAAATGCGTGCGCGCGCTCTTGATCACATCGTCGAACTCCTTCGCCTTGCCTTCGAGCGAGGTAATCGCCAAATCAAGCGACTTGAGCAATTCGGGAGTCTTCAGGCAAAGCCCAATGCGCATCGCCGCGGGATACGTGTCGTTCGTGGACTGCGCCATGTTGACGTGATCGTTGGGGTGAACTTTGCTGTAGTTGCCCCGCTCCAACCCGAGCAGCTCTGCCGCGCGATTGGCAATCACTTCGTTCACGTTCATATTCGTGGACGTGCCCGCTCCGGCCTGATAGACATCCACGACGATTTGATCGGCCAGGCCGCCGCCCAGCATTTCGTCAGCCGCGCCGACAATCGCCTTCGCTTGCTCTTCGGTCAAGAGCTTCAGGTCGCCGTGCACAACCGCGGCAGAGCGCTTGATTGTGACATAGGCGCGGACAAACACGGGATGCGGACGCAGACCCGAAATCGGGAAATTCGCCACGGCTCGCGCCGCCTGCACTCCGTAGTAGGCGTTCGCCGGGACTTGAAGTTCGCCCAGCGAATCTTTCTCAATGCGGAATTCGTTACTCATGTCTTGTAAGTGTGATAGTATGATTATTCATCCGCCACGTTGCGCGGCAGAGCCAAATTGTCGCGTTGGGAGCCGGTCAAATCAATCATGCGCTCAATCGCGCGGCGCGCGCGCGAGCGAACCGGCTCGTCCACTTCTATCTCAAACTTCATTCCCAATAGCGCCTGCTCAACATCGTCCAATGAGATCGCTTTCATGAACCGGCAGATCTTGCACGCGCGATAGAAAGTCTTTTCGGGGACGTTGATTTGGAGCATGTCCGACAGTCCGCACTCGGTGACGGCCAGGAAATTCTGTGCGTCACTCGCCTGCGCATACTCGATCATGCCCGTCGTTGAAAGCGCGGCGTCGGCCAACGCTACCACATCGTCTCGGCATTCCGGGTGCACCAAAATCTTGATCCCCGGAATCTGATTTCGCATGGCAAGCACAGACTCGGGAGTAATCTGATGATGCACATAGCAGAAGCCATCCCACGCGATGATTGTCTTTTCCGGAACATTCAGCGCAACATGACGCGCGAGATTCTGATCAGGAACAAACAGAATGTGATCGCTTTCCATCGCGCGCACCACGGAGACTGCATTCGAGCTTGTGCAGCACGCGTCGGACTCGGCCTTGACGTCTGCGGTCGTGTTCACATACGTGACCACCTGCAAGTCGGGATAGGTCTGCTTCAACTCAGCTTTGCGCGCCGCGACGTCGGGACCCGTTGCTGTATCCGCGAGGGAACATCCCGCGGCAAGATTCGGCAACAAAACCGTCTTCTCCGGATTTACAATCTTTGCCGTCTCCGCCATGAAATGCACGCCGCAGAAGACAATCACATCCGCGTCGCGAACATCGGCAGCCATAAGCGACAATCCCAGAGAGTCTCCCGTGTAGTCCGCGATTTCAAAAATCTCCGGACGCTGATAGTTGTGCGCAAGCACGACGGCATTGCGCTCCTTTTTCAGCTTGTGAATGCGCGCAATCGTATCTTCATAGGGACGAACCCGTTCCGCGGTGTAGTACTCCGGGTCCAGGACCTTCAATTTGTCGTACAGCGTCGTCATCTGTCTTTACTGTTCAAGAAAGCGGCGGAGGTTCTTTCCGGTCAGGAACAGAACCTCGTCGCGGGTGAAGTTCTGACTCAAGAGCGTTTTGATCGCGACCTTTTGGTCCGACTCGCGCAGGTCGTCATAGGATTCGCCGAAATTCAAATGAACAAAGCGCTCACGCCCTGCGCGGATCGTTTCCAATTGCTCTGCAGTCGGTGCGGAATCCACGTCCAGCAAGAGCAGTGCGTCGCTGGTTAATAATGGTTCGCGGATCTCCGCCGGAGTTGCGGCGAACTGCGCAAGCGACGCGGTGACGATGGAGTGCGATCCCCAGCGTTGAACACGGGACGCCGTATTGAAGTCAAGCGGAATCAACGCAAACACGCCCGCCGTCTGCAGCACGTCAAAAGCTTCATCGCTCAGTCGCGATTTCGGTGCGCCCTGCTCCGGTGTCAGGTGTACAACGGAGAGTCCGAGCTTTGTCAAGGCAACAAGCTCCGGCACTGTGCGAGTGGACAAGCCGATCTCCGGGACCGCAAGCGCCACTCCCGAGCGCATGTCGCGCCGCGCGTCTACCGCGGATTTGAGTCCGTCGCTGACGATCTTATGGGCGTTACAGTAGGCGTGCAAACTTGCGCAGCCGGAGATCAAGTCTTGAAATCCGGTTCGGTTGTCGTATGAGAGCCACGCAAGTTGTATCACGTCGGAAGTCTTGACCGTGCCATGCGCGTCCACAAAAAAGCCGTCCACATCAATCGTCGTGGCCATGCGCGCCAACACGCGGGCGGTATCGGATCTTGACGCAAGCGAAGCGCTCTGCGAGCCAAGATCTCGAACTAACGACTCTGCCGCGGATCCCACTGCCGCGAAGGACTCCGGATTCAACCACTGTCCGTCGTCGGAGAAGTGATGATAAAACGGATGCTCTCCAGACGAGAAGAACGCGACACCAGGAGCGCCGCCTTCAATGAATGGCGCGTAGTCGCTGCTCGCGTTGCCATTTGCCGTGCGGATCTTTAGCGGCTTGTCGAGCTGTCGAAGAGAGTCTGCAAACTCCTTTCCCGTCTTGCCCAGCAGTTCCAAACCGACCAGAGTCGCTCCGCCGTCACCTTGTCCCACCATGTCGAAATTGAGCATGGCGACAATATTTCCAAACGGAATCGTCGGGTTCTCAGCAAAGTAGTAACTGCCTTTCAGCCCGTCTTCTTCCGCGGCAAACCAGATGAACATTACACTGCGCTTCAGTGCAGGTCCGTGGGCAATCGCATTGGCCAGTTCGGCAATCAACGCGCTGCCCGATGCGTTGTCGCCCGCGCCGTTGTACACAACTCCATTTGCATTCGTTCCGCAATGATCAAGATGTGCGCCGACAACCACAATCTCATTGCGGAGCACCGCGTCGGTGCCGTACACCATGCCGATGACGTTGCGCGCGGCCTGCTTGCCGCGTTTTGTGACGCGTGCGCTGACCGCGGCTTGCTTGTTGGTTTTCAAAGGCAGCGGAGCTTTGTCAATCGCGCTCTTGTAAGTCGCCATCGAATAGCCCGTGCCTTCCAACACCACTTGCAGCACGCGATCGCCGATGTAGAACAACGGAAGGTCCGGGTCGTACAGCTCCGCGCTGATCGCCGCGCCATTCAGCGGCATCGAAGCGGCGTGCCACAGCACGGCCGCCGCGCCGCGCTCCTGCGCATTTTTCAGAGTGTGGTAGCGAGAGTTCTCTTCCTCGAAACTATACGGGCTTTTGGGCTCGCCGCGCACGATTACCACGATCTTGCCGCGCACATCCAACTCTCCGTAATCGTCGCGTCCCTTCTCCGCATTAACGATTCCGTGTCCGGCAATCACAATGTCGCGCACGAAGCTGCCCGAGCCGCTGTGCGTGTTGAGCGTGAAGTCCAACCCATGAAGGAAGGTGACCTTCCCGAGTTCGGAACCCATGATGGAAAGTGACGCGCCGTGCTCTTCCGTGACGAGCAACGGCACTTCCTGGAAGTATCCGTCTTTGCCCGCAGGCGACACTCCGATTTCTCGGCAGTAATCGGCGATGAATTCCTCAGCGCGCGTTCCGCCGGGATGTCCGGAACGGCGGCCCTCAAAGCGGTCGCTTCCAAGTTCCTGTGCAAGATCGTAGGCGTGCTGTGCATCAAAAGCGAACGCGCTTGCCGCGATCAAAAGCAAGAGTGCTGCGCGAAGATTCCTCATACTTTGGTCTCCGCGCGGCCATTGCGGCTCGTGACCGCCGCTGAGCGATTGCGTGTAGCGTCCAGTTCGATCTTCAAGTACCTTCCCGTGTGACTCAGTTTGTGGCGTGCCACCTGCTCAGGCGTGCCAGAGATCAAAATCTCGCCGCCCCGCTCGCCGCCTTCCGGTCCCAAATCTATTAGCCAGTCGGCTGTCTTGATCACGTCCAGATTGTGCTCAATCACCAGCACCGTGTTGCCGCGATCCACAAGCGTGTGCAGCACTTTCAAGAGCAGTTTGATATCCTGGAAGTGCAGACCGGTCGTCGGCTCATCCAAAATGTACATTGTGCGCCCCGTCGCTACGCGCGAAAGCTCCGTCGCGAGTTTTACGCGCTGCGCTTCGCCGCCGGAGAGCGTCGTCGCTTGCTGTCCCAAATGAATGTAGCCCAAACCGACTTCTTCAAGTGTGGCGAGCTTCCGTGCTATCGAAGGCATACTCTCGAAGAACTCACGCGCTTCCGCCACAGTCATGTCCAGCACGTCGGCGATGGATTTGCCCTTCCAACGCACTTCAAGCGTTTCGCGATTGTAGCGCTTGCCATGACAGACTTCGCAGGGCACATACACGTCCGGCAAAAAGTGCATTTCAATCTTGATGATGCCGTCGCCCTGACAATTCTCACAGCGTCCGCCCTTGACGTTGAACGAAAATCGTCCCGGTTTGTAGCCGCGAATCTTGGCTTCCGGCAACTGGCTGAACAGGTCGCGAATCACCGTGAACAGACCAGTATAAGTCGCAGGGTTCGAACGCGGGGTGCGGCCAATCGGCGATTGATCAATGTCAATCACTTTGTCAATGTGCTGCAAGCCCGTCAACTGCCCGTAGGGGAGGGGCGGATCTTTCGCGCTGTAGAATTTCTGTGCCAGTGCGCGATACAGGGTTTCGTTGATCAGCGAAGACTTTCCCGAGCCGGAAACGCCCGTGACGGCGATGAACTTCCCCAACGGAAACTCGACGGTCACTTCTTTTAGATTGTTGCCGCGCGCGCGTTTCAGACCGAGCGATTTGCCCAATCCTTCGCGACGAGTTTCGGGAACATCTATGCGGTCCAGTCCACTCAAGAACCGTCCGGTCAGTGACGTCACATTCCGGGAGATTTCCGTGGGCGTGCCTTCGGCGACTACGCTTCCGCCATGGCGTCCCGCACCCGGCCCCAAATCCACGACATGATCCGCCGCTTCAATCGTGTCGCGATCATGCTCCACAACAATCACCGTGTTGCCGATGTCGCGAAGGCGTTTCAGAGTCGCAATCAAACGATCGTTGTCGCGCTGATGCAAACCGATGGAGGGTTCATCGAGAATGTACATCACTCCGGTCAGTTGCGAACCGATCTGCGTCGCCAGACGAATCCGCTGTGCCTCACCACCTGAGAGACTGCCCGCCGCGCGATTCAGAGTCAGATAGTCCAGTCCCACATCCAGCAAGAAGGTCAACCGCTCGCGAACTTCCTTCAAAATCTGGCGGGCGATCAGCGTGTCGCGCTCATTCAGCTCCAGACTCTTGAAGAAGTCATGCGCATGCCCGATGGAGAGATCGCAGACTTGATGAATGTTCTGATTGTTCACCAAGACCGAGAGAGCTTCCGGTTTCAAGCGCGCACCTTTGCAGGCGGGGCAGGGGATGTTCCCCATGAAATCTTCAATCCACTCGCGCACCTGCTGTGACGAGGTCTGCTGATAGCGGCGCATCAGATTGGGAATGACGCCTTCCCATTTGCCCATCGTCTCGAAGCGCGATTTCTGTCCTTCCCAAACAAAGGCCACTTCCTTTTTGCCCGAGCCGTACAGGATCACCTGCCTGTGCTCCGCCCTGAGCTTCTTCCAGGGAACAGTGAGCGGTATTTTGAATTTCTTGGCCGTGGACTCCAGCATGTTGCCATACCAACCGTCCACTCCGCCGGAAAGACTGGCAATCGCGCCGTCTTCGACCGAGAGTTCATCGTTCGGTACCACGCGCTCGGGATCAATTTCCATCTTGAATCCAAGCCCCGTGCAGCGTTCGCACGCGCCAAACGGACTATTGAAGCTGAACAGACGAGGCTCAACTTCCTGAATCGAGATATTGCAGTCGGGGCAGGCAAACCGTTCGCTGAACACGCGCTCTTTGCGGCCTTCGATGGTCGTGATCAAAAGGCCGCTCGACAGCCGAAGCGTCGTCTCGACGGAGTCCGTCAGTCTTGTCCGCAATCCGTCTTTGATCACCAGACGATCCACCACGACCTCAATCGTGTGCCGACGCTTTTTGTCCAGATCAATCGGATCATCAAGGGATCGAATCTCTCCGTCCACTCGCACACGCACAAATCCGTCCCGCCGGATGTTCTCAAAGATGTCCTTGTACTCGCCCTTGCGTCCCGTGACGACCGGAGCGAGCAGCTGAATCTTTGCGCCCTCGGGCAATTGCAGCAGCGCGTCCACGATTTCCTGCGCGGTCTGCCGCTGAATCGGTTTGCCGCAGCTTGGGCAATGCGGTTTTCCGATGCGCGCATAGAGCAGTCGCAAGTAGTCATAGATCTCCGTCACCGTCGCAACCGTTGAGCGGGGATTCCGGATGCCTGCCTTCTGCTGAATGGAGATCGCAGGCGAGAGTCCTTCGATTGCGTCCACGTCCGGCTTCTCCATCAGTCCGAGAAACTGGCGCGCATAGGCCGACAGAGACTCCACGTAGCGGCGCTGACCCTCCGCGTAGAGCGTGTCGAAAGCCAAGGAGGACTTTCCCGATCCCGAGATGCCCGTGATCACAATCAGCTTGTTGCGCGGCAAGTCCAGCGAAATGTCGCGAAGATTGTGCTCGCGGGCTCCCGAAATCCGCAGAATCTGCGATTCCATCTATCTGTTTATCCGTGTTTTAGTGTGAACATTTAATGTACCGAAAAATGAGCCGATAATCAAGACAGGTAGGCAGTTCCACGACTACTTCGGCAACACTTTCCCCCGGCAAATTCTGCTTGACTTTCAAAACCCACTTCCTTATATTGCGGCATCCTATGGCAATTCCGTTAGTAACATGTAACTTCACAGAATGTTGCAACTATGTATGCTATAGGTTATGACACGCGATATGTGTGTGGATAAGTCAAGTTGACCCACGCAAGTCCCGCAAAAATGACCCATTACGTTCCGAAATCGGACCCAAAGAGGAGTGGCATCTATGGCCAAGAATCGGATCCTTGTTGTTGACGATGAACAGCACTTTCGCGACTGGCTCTGCCAGACCCTGAAACGCCGCAATTACGCCGTCGAGTCCTGTGAAGACGGCCAGTCCGCCCTGGACCTCCTTGAAGAGGGCCAGATGTTTGATGTCATCGTAACTGACGTCCGAATGCCGAAGATGTCCGGTTTGCAGCTCCTGAGAACTGCCAAAGAGCGCTTCCCAGGTGTTGATGTCGTAATCATGACTCAGTACGGAAGTGTTCCCGAAGCGGTCGCAGCTCTCAAAGACGGAGCCATTGATTTCCTCGAAAAACCTTTCCCTCAGGAAACCCTCTTCCTGCGCGTTCAAAAAGCCTTTGAATCGCGCAAGCTCAAACTCGAAAACTACAATTTGAAGCGCGAACTTGGAGCAAAATTCCAGTTCGACAATATCGTTGGACAGTCTCCCAAGATGCTCGAAGTTCTTGAGCAACTGCAGATGATCTGCCCGACGAAAGCGACTGTTCTGATCCAGGGCGAGTCCGGCACCGGAAAAGAACTCATCGCACGCGCTATGCACGAGAACAGCCCGCGCAGAGGCGGCCCGTTCATCAAGGTGAATTGCGCGGCGATGCCCGAGACACTCATGGAGTCCGAACTCTTCGGACATGAGAAGGGCGCCTTCACCGGCGCCATCAAGACCGTCGAAGGCCGATTTGCTCTTGCCAACGGCGGCACTCTCTTGCTGGATGAAGTCAGCGAAATGTCGCCGACCATGCAGGCAAAACTTCTGCGCGTTTTGCAGGAGCGCGAGTTCGAGAAACTCGGAGGTCGCGAGACGATCAAGATTGACGTGCGCATTGTCGCGACCACAAATCGCGACCTGAAAAAGGCTATCGCCGACGGAGATTTCCGCGAAGATCTGTATCATCGCCTGAATGTCTGCCCGATTATGGTAAGTCCGCTGCGCGATCGCGGCGAGGACATACCCGTATTGGCCAGCTACTTCGTGTCGCACTACGCGAACGACTACGCGAAAGACATTCACGGAATTGATGAGCAGGCCATCGAGCAGCTCATGAACTATGCCTGGCCGGGAAATGTGCGCGAGCTTCAGCACAAGATGGAGCGTGCCGTCATCATGTGTGATGACAACCTGATTCGTCCGCGTCATCTCTATCTGGACGGTCTGGAAACTACGCCTTCGTCGGAAACCATGTTTACGCTCGACGCGCAGACCAGCGCAACGCTCGCGGAAATCGAAAAGGCTGCGATCTTCAGAACGCTGCGGCTAAATGACAACAATCGCACCAAGACCGCCGAGTCGCTCGGTATCTCGATTCGCACATTACGCAATAAATTGCGCGAATATCGCGAAGAGGGCATTGCGGTGGATTAGCGGCACTGTGGACTTTCTAAGTCTCATGGAACGGCAGCTTCAACTTGAAGCTGCCGTTCTCGTAGGACCTGTTCGAACTCATGTCGCGGATATTCCACACTTCGCCCGAGAGAGCATGCCAGAGGAGGACTTGGGGCATAGGAGTTGCGTTTTGAGATGTTGCACCAACACGTGAGGACAAATGCCGTCAAAATGGGTCGCTTTTCATTCCGGCAAGGATGTTTTCGGAGTCAGTATTGACTATGTTCGGGAAATGGTAGCCAATTTGAATACGCGTTCCGTGCCGCGCCAACCCCCGGAACAGCTCGGCGTAGCAATTCTGCGTAATGAGATTCTGGCGGTTTTGGACTTCAGAAAGCTGGTGGGCGACGTCTCGCTAAATCAAAGCGATATGCTGATCCAACTTCTTGGAGACCGCAAACAAGACCATCTGAATTGGCTTGCCGAATTGGAGTCGTGCGTGCGGGAAAATCGCCAATTCAAATTGGCACTTGATCCGACACAATGCAAGTTCGGCAAGTGGTATTCCGGCTTCAAAACGGATGACCCGAAACTCCGGGTGCTTTTGCACCAAGCTTCAACGCCTCACGAGAAAATCCATGAACTCGGCCGGAGAGCAATCGCTCTTGTGGAAGACGAAAAAACCGACGAAGCACTTCGACTCATTTCAGAGCATCGAGACACAACACTTGCCAAGCTCCTGAATATCCTCAATCAGGCGATCCAACAAATTCATGATACCAGCAGGCAGGTGATCATCGTCTTGGAACGCAACGGCAGGTCGGTTGGGTTGTGCGTTGACTCGCTGCACTCTGTGGTACTGATAGATGAGGATCATTTTCAACCTCCTGACGAGTCGGTCGGCTTTGAATCATTCGAAGCATTGCTTGGTTTTTGGACACAGCAGCAAGGCTCAATCATGAGACTTCTTGATGTCGAAAAGCTGGTTCCGGCTCTGTCAAAAGCATATGCTACAGCTTGACACTTGCTGTCTTGCAAGAAGGAAAATGGCTCCCAAGCGGGAGCCATTTTCTTTTCGAATCGGAACAGTTTCCTAACGCATGGCAATCACCCGGAAAAGCATGCGATCCACGTGCTGAAGCGGCATGGAGAAGTCGCTGGTTTCAGTCACAAATCCGGGATCCTCCCATAGCTCTCCATCAAACGACACTTCAAGACGGTAGGCGCTTGCCCCGGCGACATCCTGCCAATCCAAAGTAATCATGTCACTGTCGGTATCGTAGCGTATCGTCACTTCGCGAGGTGTCGGGTCCTTAACTTCATAGGGCCGACGCAGCCGCTTGCCGCTCACCGGATCAAATGCGATGATGAAATCTCCCGCGAGCAAAGGTTCCATCAATTCAATATCCGCCTGAATGTCGTCCATCAGGAACACCACACCGAGAGGTTGAAGCATGATCTCGCCGGTGGGATCGGTCCGCCAGACTTCTATCGGATGCTGCCACGTCCCAAAGATTGTGCAGTAACTGTCACCTGCCCACGGCCACGGCTCAACTATGCGCGGCTGTATGTTCACTAACTCATAGCGCGCACAGGGAAACGCCGTTTCGGCTCCGATCACTCCGTCCGCATCCACGAGAAACGGACGAACATCGTACGCAGGAATCCAACGCGAGTAGTGCGCGTCGCAGTCATTCACCAGCAAACCATAACCGTGCACGGGGTGAGAAGTTGGTGTCACGCTCAGCATGTCTTCGATCTGAGGGAATTGCATCGAGTTGGCCCACATCATCATCGGACCGTCAGGTAACTTGTCTCCATTGAAGTCGGGAACATACATAATCGTCTTCGTCAGCGTATCCACAACGAAGTAGCATTCCATGGCCGGGGAATAGGCCATCGAATAGAAGCCCGGCGGCAACGGCATCTGCCACCACGGTGCCGGTTCAAGAATCTGCCCATTCTCAAATTGATAACCGGTCCAATGACATCCGCCATCGCGATTCGCGCCCATGATCAGAATCAAACTTCGATCATTTCCAAAGTAGTTTTCCCATGTTAACATGTCCGTGATTTCAAGCGGCCCCAGATCATACAGTTGCTCCTGCGTGTCGCCCAGTTGAAATGCCGCAAGATTCCAGTTCTCTGGCGGATCCTTCGGAAGATAGCGAATGACCCAGCGCGTCAGCCAACTGGATTCAAGCATCCGCTTCAACTGATCGTACGCATAAATCCGCCGGTACTCCCGGAGTTTGTCGCGCACGTTTCGATAGTCTGCGTCCGTCGAATCCAGTCCGTTGGAATCCTTGTAGGCAAGCTCCGCCGCGTACGCAGGTATCTCCGTTTCAGCTTCGGGTAAATTGTTCGGCTGTCCCTTGTGCGTCGCTTCGTGAACGAGCAGTTCCTCAAGATAATCCGTATTGCCGGTCGCCTCCGCATCCTCCAAAACGTCATCGCTGATGTTGATTTCGTCCCAGTATTCTCCTCCCGCGTAGTCCTCGTTGAGCGTCTCCGCCTGCATGGTGCCGTTGTTCAATTGGCCCTGCAAGAGTGCCGCAAGCGTTGAGCAGGACACTGTCACCGTTGAGCCTGCCGCATTGACGTAGCGAATCGAGTCCGGGGGCGGTGTCCGAATGTTCGAGATCGCATTACTGACTGATGTGCTTTCTTCCGGGGTGAGTGCTCGTCCGCTCCAACTGCTGTCATAGCTGAAATCCAGATGATCCGGCGGCACATAGCGTGTCCACGTGGGCTCTGACGCCGCAAGAATGCCGACCAACACTCCCAGTGCGATGATCCAATACATTCTTCTATTGTGTTTCATATGACCTCCGATTGTCGCTCCGATATCCGGATCCTGCTCAACCTGATCCAAAACAAAACGGCGAATTCCCCGTCCGCATATGCAGACTGAAAATTCGCCGTTTTTCACGCTCAGCCGATATCGAACGACCTATTGTGAATGCTCCAAGTGAAGGAATATAACTCGGAATGTTCAGCGTGTCAAGAACTGACCATCCGAAAAGTGAGTGACAATGATACGCTCACTACTTCGCAGTTACTTGGAAATCACATCAACCGAAACTCATTCTCCCCTTTAGAATACCATTGTAAGAATCGCACCGTTTCGCCACCACGGATTCGCTTCCTGCCTAATCCAGCGTCCGCCGATAGAATCGCACCGCAATCAGCATCATCACCGCCATGAACAGTAGGATCGGCCAGGTTTCCGGCCACAGACTGGAAAAACCGCTGCCTTTCAGGACTATTCCACGGATCATTCTGTTGAAGTGGGTCAATGGAAGCAGATTTCCAATGTGCTGCGCCCAAACCGGCATCCCGCGAAATGGGAACATGAAACCGGACAGCAGAATGTTGGGAAGAAAAAAGAAGAAAGTCATCTGCATCGCCTGAAGCTGCGAGCGTGCCAGAGATGAAATCGTGATGCCCACCATCAAGTTCGCGGCAATGAACACCAGCGACACAACATAAAGTGTCACCAAGCTGCCAAACAATGGAACGCGAAACAGCAGATGCGACGCTCCAAGAATGATCGAGGCTTGAAGCAACCCGATCAGAATGTACGGGACAATCTTTCCCGTGAGCACTTCCAGCGGAGTGACAGGCATTGCGAGAAGATTCTCCATCGTGCCGCGCTCTCGCTCGCGTGTAATGGCCAGACCGGTCATGAGAATCATCATCATCGTGAGAATGACGCCCATCAGGCCCGGAACGATATTGTAGTGCGTATTGCTTTCCGGATTGTACATCCGGTGGACGCGCGCTTCGAATGGAGGCGCAGCTGAATTCAGATATGAAAGAGGTCCGTGCAGGTCTTTGCGCATGACGTATTCACCAATCTGACTCACTGCCGCAAGCGCAAGGCCGGTCGCCGTAGGGTCCGTCGCGTCCGCCTCAATCAGCAATGCCGGACGCTCCCCGCGCAGCAGGCTGCGCGTGAACCCCGCCGGAATGTTTACGACGAACTGCACGTCGCCCTGCTCCAGCGCGCGGCGCGCGGACTCTTCGTCCGCGAATTCCCCTTTTATGTCAAAGTAGTCAGAGTGCTCGAGTGTTTGGATGATCGTTCGCGTGATTTCGCTGTGATCGGACACCAGCAAACCCGTCGGCATGTGTTTGGGATCACTGTTGATCGCGTACCCGAACAGTATCAATTGCATCACCGGAATCATGACGATCATGGCAAACGTCAGACGGTCCCGCTTGAGCTGCAGAAACTCCTTGATGACCATGCTCCACAGTCGAGAGAAGCCGGCTCTGCTGAAGGGCATCATGCGGAAGTCTCCGTCTGAATTCCGTTTGTGTGCATCAAGAAGATAAACACATCTTCGATGGTGGTCTCGGCCCCCTCAATCACACACTCTGTGCCTGCGGTTTCCCGCCGCAGGATGCCTTCCAGCCGCGACGGGTCCGTGCCACTGACATGCAGCGACGTTCCGAACAGCACCGTCTGCGAGACTCCGTCCGTTTGCTCAAGCTTTGCGGACAGCGCCGAAAGATTTCTGCCGCGCACGATCCACGTGGTTAATCCCTGCGCGGCGATAATCTCTTCAGAGGTTCCGTTCGCCAGCAAGTTCCCATTGAAGATGTAGGCGAGTTTGTGGCAACGTTCCGCTTCATCCATATAGTGCGTGCTCACCAACACCGAGATGCCGCGAGACGCAAGTCTGTGGAGTTCTTCCCAGAAATCACGCCGCGCTGCAGGATCCACTCCCGCCGTCGGTTCGTCAAGCAACAACAACTTCGGTTCGTGCAGCAGACAGGCCGCCAGGGCAAGCCGCTGCTTCCATCCCCCGGAGAGTGTTCCCACGAGTTGATCCGCACGTTCCGAGAGTCCAAGATCTGCGATCGCGTCGGCGACGGCGCGGTCCCGATCCGCCATATGATACATGCGAGCCACGAAGCTCAAATTCTCGCGGATCGTGAGATCTTCCCAATACGAAAATTTCTGAGTCATGTAACCGACGCTGCGCTTGATGTCGTCGCTTTCCCTGCGAATGTCAAACCCCAAACAGGTTCCTGTCCCCTCATCCGGACGCAGGAGCCCGCACATCATACGGATCGTCGTCGTTTTGCCGCTGCCGTTCGGACCCAGAAAGCCAAAGATTTCACCTCGCCGCACCTGCAGCGAGACGTGATTCACGACTCGCTTGTGAGAGAAACTCTTGGTCAGTCCGCGCACGTCAATGGCAAGCTCGCTGTTCATTGCAGCATGACGCTCACAGGTTGTCCAACATTCAGAGCCGCGCTCGTTGGATCATCGGGCACCGCTTCCGCCATGAACACCAGCTTGGATCGCGTCTCGTTGCTGTAAATGATCGGTGGAGTATATTCCGCAGTGCGGGAAATGTAGCTAATCTTTCCGGCAACCGGAGTGGCGCGTCCGTCCAGAGAGATCGAAACGGCAGTACCCACCTGGAGATCTCCTAATCGGGACTCCGGAATGAAAAAGCGCACTTTCATGTTCTTCTCCGGGAGTAGCCGGATCACAGGCATTCCCGGTGAAACCCACTCACCCACCTGATACAACACGTCGTACACCAACCCGCCCTCAGGCACGTTCACGGCCTTCTGCGACAGTCGCCATTCCGATTGCTCAAGCGAAGCGCGCAGGGACTGAATCTGGGCCGCCTGAGCGCGAAGCTGATCCTCGCGCGCCGGAAGTTTGGCCACCTCCAGTTGACTGCGAAGCTCGCGCACCTTGGCCGTGGCAAGTTCGGCCTGCGTGCGTGCGAGATCGTATTCTTCGCTGGACACACCGCCCGACTGAAAGACAGCTTCCGTTCGCTTCAACGTTGCGAGCAGCAGGGACTCATTGGCCAAGGCCTGATCGAGCTGAGCCTTAATGACTGCCGTTTCCTGCGGGCGTCTGCCCTGACGGATGTCCGCAAGCGTCGCTTCCGCGGCCTGAAGTTGTTCTCGGACCTGCTCCACTCCGGCTCGTTCCACGGTGGCTTCCAGGTAGAAGAGCGGACTACCCGAAGATGCGACCGTTCCTTTCGGTGTCACGACCGAGTCCAGACGGCCTGCCTGAGAGGTGGCCACATCCACAAACTCCGCTTCCACGTACCCGGAAAAGCTGCCGACGTCTTCCGATTTACAGCCAAGAGCCAAAAGCAGCGCCAGCCCTATGACAACAATCGCCCCGCGTTTACTCGTGTGAGCTTCCATAAACAAGTTCTCGTAGAAAGTTGACCTCTTAAAGTACTGAACATCGCCCCGAAAGGCAATCTTCACTTCTGGCGTAATATCAAGGAGCAGAAGCTACTCTGCGGCACATCGTTTGCGACTCGACATAACATGTGTTCAGGCAAGTTCAAGCTCTTGAGCACGGAAAATGGTGCCGGAGCCGAACTGGCCGGAGGCAGTCCTTGTCCACGCAAGATTACCCGCTATTGGGATAAAATGTATAAATATCAATATGTTGAATAATTAAGACTGATCAAAATTAAAGTTCTTTTGAGGTCGGCACGATAACTGCTTATTGCCCTTGTGTCAAGAAAGTTCAAGGAATTGTTGATGGAAATCCATCCCCTGTTCGCCGGCATGAACTCAAGCACTTCGGGCATGACAGCCCAGCGCAAGCGGATGAACGCAATCGCCGAAAACATTGCGAACATCGAGACCACGCGCACCGAAGAGGGCGGACCATACCGCCGCAAGGCGACTTCGCTGACGGAAGATAAGAGCTTTGAAATCGCGCTGAGCAATAGCACCAATCAAACGCTCGCCCGCGCCGACAAGAATCACATGTTTGGCCGCGACGAATCCAAGACTCTCGCCAGCATGAGCGGAGTCAAGGCGACCGTTGAGCAAGATCCGTCAGCCTTTCGCGAAGTCTATGATCCGGATCATCCGGACGCCGACGAAAATGGAATCGTGCGCCTGCCAAACGTTGATCTCGTGCAGGAGATGACGGACTTGATCAGCGCATCGCGCGCCTTTGAAGCCAACGTGACTGCCTTCAATGCCACCAAAGCCATGATGAAGAAGGCGCTTGAACTCTAATCATGAAAGTTTCTCCGACCTACACTCCCGTCCAACAAATGGCGAACGCGCCCAAGCCTCCTGCGTCTTCAGCACCGGATCGCTCGGACGCCGAAGATCGGCTCAGGGAGCTCATCGCGCAAAAGCGCACTGAGTTGGAGGGCTTTCGACCTTTTGAAGAATTGGGCAAACACCTCGACTTGAGGGCATAGACATGATTCACGGCATAGACCAGATCAAACCCATTCCCCAGATTGTTCAGACTCCGTCCGAACTCAAGCCGGAAAGTTCCGGCAGTTTCGGCGAGACTCTGGCTGAGTTTGTGGGTGGCGTGAACAAGATGCAGTTGGCGGCCGCCGAAAAGACGGAACTTTTCGCTACCGGTCAGATTCAGGATGTTCATGAAGTCATGGCCGCAGCCGAAGAAGCCTCCATCTCGATGGCGCTCTTGCTGGAAATCCGCAAGAAAGCCCTGGAAGGCTATCAAGAACTAATGCGCACGCCCGTCTAATCTGACACTACATTTTCTGATTCATGGGAAACCCACTCGACACTCTTCGCGAACTCTGGCAGCGACTCTCAATCAATCAGCGCGCTCTGCTGGTGATTGGAGCAGGCGTGTTGATCGCTGTCTCGACTGCGGCGATCAGCTACACCACTCGTCCCGTGCTCGTGACTCTCTATTCGGGTCTCGAGTCCAAGGATGCCGCGGCGGTCACGGACGGTCTGCGCGATCAGAAGATACCGTACGACGTTTCCAGCGATGGTACGATCAAGGTGCCGCAAGAGCATGTCAATCAACTGCGCCTGACCTTCGCCGAAAAAGGTATTCCGCACTCCGGCGAACTGGGCTACGAACTGTTTGATAAGCCGATGCTGGGCATGACGGATTTTCTGCAGAAGATGAACTATCATCGGGCCGTCGAAGGCGAACTTGCGCGGACCATGACTTCCATTGAAGGCGTGGAGAACGCCCGTGTGCATCTGGTCGTGCCCGAAAAACGGCTCTTCAAGGAAGACCAAAAGCCGGCCACGGCATCTGTGGTTTTAACCATGAAGACTGGGCATTCGCTCAACAAAAAGCAAGTTGCCGCTCTGGCAAGCTTGACCGCGTATGCCGTCGAGGGACTCGATCCGGAAAACGTGACCATCATGGACTCGGAAGGGAATCCGCTCACCAACGGTGCGCGTGACGAACTTGCGGGACTATCAAGCACGCAGCTTGAAATGCAGCAGAGCATAGAGGCGGAGCTTGAGAGCAAAGCCGAGAATCTGATCGAAGATGTGGTCGGACCCGGTCGCTCGCGAGTCGAGGTGACCGTGAAACTGAACTGGAACCGCATCGAGAGAACCTCTGAAGACTACAATCCAGACCGCATCGCAACGCTGTCCGAAGAAACTCAGTCAAGCGAAGATACGCAGACCGGTACGTCTGAGAAACTCGTGACAAACTATCAGGTTCCGCGGACTGTGGAAAGAGTGGTTCCAGAAGTTGGAAACATCGAGCGAATCTGGGCGTCCGTGCTGATTGACGGGGTCTATGAAAACGGTTCCGACGCGGAAGGCAATCCGACTCAGACCTATATAGAGCGCACGCCGCAGGAGTTGGAGAAATTCCGCTCCCTCGTGGCCAATGCGCTGGGCATAGATGCCACTCGCAGCGATGAACTGACTGTGATTTCCTTTCAATTCACCGGCAACAAGACTTCACCGGAGCAAGTCAACGAGACTCCGACCGGATGGCTTGACCTTCTGCAGAAGTTTGCCGACAAGATCGTTTTGCTATTCGTCTTGCTCCTTGCCTTCTTCGCGATTCGCGGTTTCATGAGCAAAGTCAGCGATCGTCTGCCGCAGCTTCCCGCAGCGGTTCCGGCTGGAGCGCTTTCCGCCGGTGCCGCGGGTCATAGCCTGCCGGGAGGTTCACCGGAGCAACTTGGAGGTGCCACACATGCTCAGCTTCAGCAAGGTGCACAAGCCGGCGGCGCAGCGTCGCCTATGGGAAAGAGTGGCGTCGTGATGGGTGAAGACGGACCCAAAGTGATCTTTAAGAGCGGTTCCGAAGGACCGAAACTCATTGAGCTCGATGACGAAGGACCGTCTATTGAGGCGTTGAGGTCGCAGGAGATTCTGAATCGTACCATTCAATTCGTGATCAACAAGCCCGACAACGCGGCTCAAATTCTACGGGCATGGGTGGCTGATGCTGGGAACTAAACAAAACACCTCCGCGCGTCTGGTGAATATCCAGAAAGCCGCTGTGCTGATGATTTCGATCGGACCGGATGCCTCTGCGGAGATTTATAAGCGGCTGCAGCAGGATGAAATCGAAGAAATCACCAAAGAGATGATGAAATTGCGGAACGTGGATTCCGCAACCGCGAACTCCGTGATCGAAGAGTTCTATCACATGATGTCCGCTCAGGACTTCGTCGCGATCGGCGGCATGCAGTACGCGGAAGATGTTCTCAACCGCTCGCTCGGCCCTGAAAAAGCCGTCGAGATCATTCGCAGAATCGAGCGCATGATCCGTGTGAAGGGATTCAATGTTCTTAAGAATGTTGATCCCAATCAGCTCTTGGCCTTCATGCAGAAGGAACATCCGCAGACTATCGCTTTCGTGCTGAGTCAACTCCAGCCGCAGCAAAGCGCGCAGATCCTGGCGGACCTGACTCCAGACCTGCAGGCTGAGGTGATGATGCGCTACGCCAACATGGAACGCGTCGCTCCGGAAACCATCTCCGCCGTCGAGTCCGTACTCGAATCGCGTGTGGATTTCTCGCAAAGCTCCAGCAAACTCGGCGGCGTCAAGGCCGCGGCGGAAATCCTCAATATGATCGGAACTTCCGCAGAACGTTCTATTCTCTCCAAGATCAATGAACGTGCGCCGGAGCTTGCCACGGAAATGAAGAACCTCATGTTCGTGTTTGAGGATATCGTGCAGCTCGACGACCGCTCGATTCAGAAGGTTTTGAAGGAAGTGGACAACAAGGATCTCGCGCTGGCACTCAAGCACGTCAATCCGGAGGTCAAGTCGCGCGTGCTGGCGAACATGTCCGAACGCGCCGCCGAAACCATTCAGGAAGAAATCGAATACATGGGGCCTGTACGCTTGAAGGAAGTGGAAGTCGCCCAGCAGCAAGTCGTGGATGCCATCCGCAGACTTGAAGAACAGGGTCAAATTGTGATTGTCAGTGGAAGCAAGGGCGAGGTCATGGTCGAGTAACATGGGACGCGTACTCAGACTTGCGGACGACCGCCGTGTTCGTCCTGCTTCCTTCAACAATTTCGACGAGAAACCCGTGAACTATCATCGGGATATCGTCTGCGATCCGCCGCGCGCACTGAAACCTGTGCCGCTTCCCGGGCTGCGCGCCATCAAAGAGACTTCACTTGAACAACAGCGGCTCACCGCTGATGTGGATGCCGCGCGCCAACAAGGCATCATCGAAGGGAGAGCGCTTGGACAAGAGGATGCCGTTAAAGAGTTGAGTTCAGCTTTTCAATTGCTTGAACAGTACGCGAAGACCTTGAGTGCCGCGCGGAGTGAACTGGCCGCGAAATTTGAATCGCAGCTGGTTACTCTCGCCACACAAATGTCTGAGAAAATCCTCGCCGCCGAATTGTCTGTCAAACCGGAATTGCTCACAGGCATCGTTCGCTCAGCGCTCAAAGAAGTCAGTGCCGCCAATCTGGTAACGATTCGAGTCAATCCGCAGGACGTGACCATCGTCAAGCAAATTGCGGAGCAACTGAAAGAGATTCTTGGGAGCAGCTCCGTGCTGGACTTCAGACCGGATGAGACTTTGAAGCGCGGCGATTGTCTCGTGGACTCTGACATCGGTTCGCTGGACGCAAGGCTTGCAACGCAACTCGCCGCATTGCGCGAACAGCTTGAAACGTCCATGGAGAAAGGCGAGTGAGCGACCTGCTCTCGCAAGCGCGCGGCATTATTCATCAGGCGAGCCCCGTCCGCGCGGTCGGTCGCGTCAACAGCGTGCGTGGACTTGTTCTTGAATCCAAAGGTCCGCGCAGCGCCATAGGCAATTTGTGCAGCATTACGACTGCGCAAGGTGTGAAAATGGCCGAGGTTGTCGGATTTGACGGACCGAATACTCTATTGATGGCGCTGCAAGATCTGAACGGCGTGTGTCCGGGTGATGAGATTGTGGATCTCGACCGCACGCAGCTCATTCCCGTCGGGTCGCAACTGCTCGGTAGAGTCATCAACAGCTTAGGTGAGCCGATTGACGACAAAGGTCCAATTCAAGCTCAGGCCTTTCGACCGCTGAACGCCGAAAGTCCGAATCCACTGCGCAGACCGCGTGTCACCAAGCCCTTGCAAGTTGGTGTCCGCGCAATTGACGGACTCTTGACGCTTGGCGTCGGACAAAGAGTTGGTATCTTTGCTGGAAGCGGAGTGGGGAAGAGTGTTCTGCTTGGCATGATGGCCAAGTACACGGCTGCGGATGTCATTGTGGTCGGACTTGTAGGTGAGCGTGGTCGGGAGGTTCGCGACTTTCTCGAGGACGCGCTCGGAGAGGAAGGATTGAAACGCGCGGTGGTTGTGTGCGAAACCTCTGATCGCTGGCCGTTGCTGCGCATAAAGGGCGCCTTTGCCGCCACCACACTGGCGGAGTACTACAGAGATCAAGGTCTCAATGTGCTCTTGATGATGGACAGTGTCACTCGTGTTTGTCATGCTCTTCGTGAAGTCGGACTATCACTCAATGAGCCCGTTGCGACTCGAGGATACCCGCCGTCCGTTTTCGCGGCTTTGCCAAAGCTGCTAGAACGCACGGGGAACACTGAGAAAGGCTCGATCACTGCTCTATACACAGTTTTGGTGGACGGCGATGACATGCTTGAACCGGTCGCCGATACGATGCGAAGCATTCTTGATGGCCATATTGTCCTTTCGCGCAAGATTGCCGCCCGCAGTCACTATCCCGCGATTGACGTATTGAACAGCATCAGCCGCGTGATGCCACAGATTGTGGATAAGGAGCACAAGGCAGCCGTCGCGAAGATCAAAGAGTGGATGTCGGCCTATCAGGATGGCGAGGACCTCATCTCTATTGGCGCATATGCGCGCGGTTCGCTGCCTGTGCTCGATCAAGCCATTGAGAAACTGCCGGCGATCCATGCGCTGCTTCGACAGGACATGAATCAGGGTTCTACTCTGACGGACGCGAAGCAACAGCTTAAGGCGTTGACCGCCTCTTGAAAAAGTACAGATTCAGTCTTGATCGCGTCCTGCGTGTACGCAGAATTCAGCAAGCCATGAGACTTGCGGAACAGAAACGTGCGGAGCGCGCCCTGGCCGCGCAGGAACAGAGGCTGGCAATGTTCACAGGCGAACGTGACGTGCAGTCCGAAGCCATGCTCGTGGCCCAGTCCGCACCATTTCGCGTCACGGATAGAACTACGGATTGGCGCTATCTTCAGCGCATCGAGCGGATCGTGGACTATCAGACAGCCGTTGTTCACGAGCACGAGACACAAGTGGATGAGGCGAGCAAGCGATTCCTCATCGCACGGCAAGGCTGTCTCGGATTGGAAAAACTCGAAGCGAAGCAGCGCGATGCGTGGTTCGCCGAGTTTCTGGTGGAAGATCAGAAGAATGCGGATGATCGCCCGCGCAAGCGACCTTACTCAAGATCATGAAAAAACTACTGCCAACCATCGGACTCTACGTCGGAACATTCATCGTGTTGAATGTCGCGATGTACTTCATCCTCCGATTCACACAGCCGCAACCATCACCAAGCGAAGTTGCGGCGCATGAGGCATCCGCGGATAGCGCGGGCGTGCATGCGGATTCGACACACGCGATCGAGCATCACTCGGATTCCACACACGCGGAGTTTGATCCCGAGTTCACCGACGATCACCAAACCGAGCAGCAGGCTGATCATGCAGGCTCTGAAGATGGAGTACCAGAAACTGCCCACGCTGCTGCGGAAACTCATAGTCAGGAAAGTAATGCGCAGAAGCCAGACAGCGAAGCGCATGCAACGCCTAAGCCTGAGACCTCCGAAGAGACTGCGGCACTCGAAGAGCAGGACTCACCTGATTCTCCGCGTTCCGAAGCTGAGATTGCCAAGCTTGCCAAGATGCTTGAAGGCATGAAGCCTACGGAAGCCGCAACGATTGCTGAACGCCTGCCTGCTGAGACGATCGTGCAGTTGGTCATGCGCATGAAGGCGCGCAACGGCGCGAAGATGATGGCGTCACTTCCCGTCCCGCTCGCGGCCTCCGTCGCGGAACGTATGGCGGAGCTATCCGGAGCGAAGAAGTCTTCATGAAGCTCGCTGCCGCTGCGTCCAAGCTTTCGAAATCCGCCAAGCAATTCGGCGCGTCCATGCTGAAAACCGTTAGCGGTTCAGCCAAATTCAGCAAATCACTCCTGGACTTTCTCCCGGCTGATGCTCCTCCCGGAGCTTTGCCTGCTGAAAAAAGTCAAGAATTCATTCAACCGCCGGTGAAACCACTGGCGGTTTCAGTTTCCAAACGCCATAGCAGCGTGCAAGGAGAAAAGCAAGACAAGCTCAAGCAGAATTCTACGGAAAGTGCAGCCGGGTTGAGCGAAACCCTTGTTTCCCCGCCTGCGGAATTGCTCAAGCAGACCGGCGGATTGCAACACTCCAAGCCGATTCTTGCTATTGAGAAACCTGTCCACGAACCCGTGCAAAAGGACGACGTTGCCACGGATCTTCCGCAGACCCGTCTGGTCGGTAATCGGCCAATGAAGTTCGTCACACCCTTGTCAACGGAACCAACGCCGATTGATCAGAGTGGCGCGACTGAAGTTCGCAAAGTCACTCACACGCAAGAGACGCGACTCACTTCGTCGAGCTCGCTGCAGAACAAGTCGCGAGTCGCGATTGAGTCTGAAACAATGCCCTCTGCATCAAGAGTGACCGACTCGCACTCACGACTCGAACCCAAACGGCCCGTTGCCCGCGTACAGAGTGAGCAGACCGCCTCGCGCGAGAAGAGTACAATTGAACCCGTCTCGCCCAAGACTGCTCCACAGAAAGCCCCACGGCAGAATGCAACGAAATCTCCTGGTACTCCTGAACCTTCGGCAGTCGAGCAGGCAAGGGCCCGGGTTCCTCTGGGCCAATCTGAGAATTCGCATTCTCCGAACACGACCACTTCGAATGGCACAGCTCCTCGTCACGTGAAGACGACTAACGAAGGTCTGATTCAACAGAAACTCGAACGAGGCAAGACTGTCGAGCTACCCGCACTGGATGCGAAGCCGTCTTCAACGGTAGCGAGAGTGAGCAAGAGTGCGCCAAAGTCGCCTGAGGCGAAGGATGTGTCCCGCACTCCCGCACCGAGTACAGCCAATGGGGTACCTACAGCAGATAGACAAAGACTTTCGGGGATAGACACCGCTTCGCGAGAAAGCTCAATTCCCAAGTCCGCCGAATCCCTTCCGGTTAATTCGCAAAGAGTTTCGCTTCCCTCGCCGTCGCCCAAGCAAAGGGAAAACACTCCTTCACCTCCGGATGCGCTGAAAGAGGTGACGATGGTCGCAAGGCAACTCCCGCCTCAGAGTCCACGCAGTGGATTGGAGCACACTCCGAGGAACACAGAAGCACCTGCTCATAGCTCAAACGCGAAGATCGAAGCGCGGCCTGCGCAAACGTCTCAACCGAGTCCGTCCACGGAGCAAGTGGCCGTGCGAAGCACTACTGACGGCGGACACTTGCCAGCTGCAATGGAGAAGGTTGCACCGATCGAAACCCGGCCTGCACAAGCGCCTCAACCGAATCCGCTTGTGCAGCATGTCGCCGCGCGTGTTGTCGCGGATAACAGCCACTCGACGAAAACGAAGCAAAAGGGATCAGAGAGTGAGCGTAACAACGAGAACTCCAAAACGATTGATGTGACACCCGCCGGCGAGCCGACGCCCACGGAGTCGAAGCCCCTTTCGCGCTCAACTCAGTCACGCGTAATACACACAAAGTCGGCCGAGCCGCTGACCAAGACTGTACCTCAGGCCTTGCCGCTTTCCGGCGCGCCGACGCGTGTCGCAACGGCTCGTGAACACAGCGTATCCGTGGATGCGACGCAGCTCGTGAATCGCACGACGGAGAAACCTCGCGAGCTTTCTCCGAGATCAGGATCGAAGGACACCCCCCGCCCGTCTGAGGCAAGTCCTTCGGATGCAGCCACTCGCGGCGCGGAAGCGACTCGCACGGAAGCAACATCCGAGTCGGGAAACGCCGCACACCACTCGGAGAGCGTTTCCAACACCGAAGTGAAGAACGCGAACAGCTCTGCGTTGACTCAACATGCCACTCCGAGGTCCACTCAGGGTACTTTCGTCAATGAGTCCTTGAGGGTGGCACTGCAGCAAGCGCTCGAGCAATCCCGCAAGAGATTGGTCGAGCCGGACGAACTGCGGCTGACGCTGTCCATGGGCGAGTTTGGCGCGCTGGATATTGATGTGCTGCGCGAAAATGAGAAGTTCACCGTCCGCATTGCTGCGGATCCGTCCATCGCGACTGAGCTTGATGAGCAGCGGTTGCAACTTGTTGCATATCTGCGCGAACAAGGTCTCTTGATTCAGCAACTCGATGTCGTCGAGCGTCCTCCGACCTCAACGGGAGAGCATCTCAGACAAGGGGGCGCGGAGTCGCGCAATCGTGCTGGAGAAGACGAGCAGGGTTCACGTAGTTCTTCGCGTGACTCCGGGAAGCAGAGTCTCGCTGAGCAGTCGCCTTCAGCGCGCCCGTCCTTTAATGGCAAACGAGTCTGGACAGCATAGGTCAAACTTGCCTTCAAAATCCTTCAAGTAAGACTTCACGAAATTCTAAACTGAGTATTGTCATATCCTTGAGCTTCCGCTCGAGCTTGGCCCGTGCTTTGCTTTTCTGCTGTCAGGTTATGAAAGCACTTCAGAAAATCCCGACCTGCCCTTGCGGAAGCAAGCGGTTTCGAACGATGCAAGAGAGCAGAACTCGGACAGGTAAACGTTTGTTCAAGGTCGAGTGCTTGGCTTGCGGACGTCCGCAGGAAGTGTCCAAGACCGGCTACGCACTCTGCAAGTACTTGATGACTCACGACGCTTCAAAAGAATTCTTGCAGCTCTTCGAACTGGAGCCTTAGCATGGAAGTCAACGCCCTAACCAGCACCTACAATACTCCCGCCGTGGAACAAATCAGTTCGCGGCAGGACACGCTCGATCAGCTCGACTTCCTGGACATGCTGTTGGCTCAGATGCAGAACCAGGACCCGCTGAGCCCGATGGACAGTCAGGAGTACGCTTCGCAGCTTGCGCAGTTCTCTTCGGTGCAGGAGCTGAGCGCGATCAAGGAATCGCTGGATCAGTCCATCGAGATGAATCTGCTGATGACGCAATCCATCAATGGAAACCTCGCGGCGGCTTTGGTCGGCAAGACGGTTCGCGCACAGAGCGACCGCGTCGAGATCAACGGCTCCGGAGCGGACCTGCGTTTCAACTTGCCGGATGCCGCCACGACGATAGAAGTGACTGTACGCGACGCTGACGGGAACATCGTACGCACGCTATCGGCTCCCGCGCATGGCGAGGGCGACTCCGCAGTCTATTGGGATGGCAGCGACAACAACGGCAACTCCGTACCGGATGGAGAATACACTTTCTCCGTAGCCGCGACGGATGCTGATGGCAACGATGTTGGCGCCACAACCTACTTGCAGGGAGTGGTCAGCGCCATCAACTATCAGGGCGGAGCCGTAACGCTGACCGTCAACGGTCAAACACTGAATCTCGGCGACGTCTTGGCCGTCATGAGCGGCTCCGATTCTTCCAATGGCAATTCCACGGTGCAAGGGTAAGCCGAATGAGTCAGATTGACACCCTGCTTCACCGCCTTGCTGAAATTCAGCCGGTTGGCGCACCCACAAAGGTGCAGCCCAGGCCTGCTGCGCCACGGACTGACTCTGCCGATTTCAACAAGGTCTATGATCAGACCGTACGCGACAGCGAACCTGTCAAGTTCTCGGCTCATGCGCAGAACAGACTTCAGCATCGTCAAATCAGCTTGAGCGATCCGCAAATGGCCAGACTGGCACAGGGCGTCAACAGCGCTGCGGATAAAGGCGGAGAGTCCTCGCTCGTGCTGCTCGACAACCTCGCCTTCATCGTCAGCGTGCGCAATCGCACGGTCGTGACTGCCATGGATCAGGCGCAAACGGGATCGCACGTCTTCACACAAATTGACAGCGCAGTAATAGCATAACACACAAACGGGCCGGTCCTCTTGCAGGAGGCCCCAAACTGAGCGGAACGATTGACGCTCGAGTAAGGGAAAACAGATCATGATGACATCATTGTTTAGCGCAGTATCGGGTCTTTCGACTCATCAAAGCAAGATGGACGTCATCGGCGACAACCTCGCCAATGTCAACACCATCGGATTCAAGCAAAGCCGAGTCTCGTTTGCGACCGGTTTCGCTCAAATGATGAAGACTGCCGAAGGCCCGATTGACACCCGCGGCGGAAGCAACGCCATCGAAATCGGACTGGGCACTCGTATCAACTCCATTGACAGAGTGTTCTCGCAGGGCAACTTTGAAAACACCGGTAACCGCAACGACCTCGCCATTCAGGGCGACGGCTTCTTTGTTCTCGGTGACGGACAACGCCAATACTTCGGCAGAGCCGGAAACTTCCAGCTCGACGCCGATGGGTCGCTCTTGGCTGCCGGCGGCCGCATGCATGTGCTGGGAAGACTGGCTGACAAGAATGGCACCTTGATTCCGTCTTCCACCGTTGAGCCGCTCAAGCTCCCGTTCGGTGAAAAGGATCCGGCGAAGGCAACGACCGAGATTCGCTACTTCTGTAATCTGGATGCGAACTCCTCAACCCATGAGACTTATACCGCCTCCTTCGCGTTTGCTTCGGACGGCGTTCCGGCGACTCGCAACTCGCTCTTGAATAACCTCGATCAGGCCACTGCCCCGATGGACGACGGCGACGTGATTCATCTGACGGCCACCCGTCGCGACGGCACTGCCGTGGATTTGGATTTCGTATTCGGCGAATCCAATGACGGCGTCAGCGTTGGTGACCTGCTTGATCATTTCAATTCGGCGCTTGGCTTTGACAGCCAGAGCGAAGGCGGATCGCAACTCGCTATTGACGCGGCAGGAAAGATTGTGCTCCAAGATAATCTGGCCGGTACGAGTGAAACGACGATCTCTATGTCCTTCGAGGACGCAGCGGGCTCGACGGCATCCTCAATGCTGCTGCCGACCTTTGTCAACACGGAAACCGGCGAGACCGGAACGCATTCCGTTTCAATCTATGTGTACGACAGCCGCGGTGAACGGCACAAAGTGGAGCTGAACTTCACGCAGGACACTTCCCAGGAAAATACGTGGAACTGGGAAGCTATTGTGGATGACGGCGCAATCAACGAACTGACGGACAACTTGAACGGAAACAACGGCACCGTGCGGTTCAATAGTGACGGTTCCTTGATGGCCTTCGAAGGCGGACCGCTCACCTTCACTCCGCCGCAAGGTCAGTCCATGGTTGTGGATTTGAACGCGGGCACCGTCGGTACGTTTGACGGCATCACGCAGTTCTCGGCTCCCACGACAACCATCGCGTTGCATCAGGATGGACACGCCATGGGCGTTCTGTCCGACTTCACGGTGGACAATGACGGCAAGATTATCGGCAGCTATTCCAACGGCATTTCGCGTACACTGGGGCAGATCGTCGTCGCCCGCTTCGCGAACCCTTCCGGCCTGGAGCTGTCCGGTGAAAACATATATAGCGCGACGGTGAATTCGGGCGATCCCCTGATTGGCGTGGACAATGGCGGCGTCAATCAGATCTACGCGGGTTACCTCGAACTCAGTACGGTGGACATGGCAGAGCAATTCACAGAGATGATTATTGCTCAGCGCGGATTTCAGGCGGCGTCCCGTGTGATCACGGTGGCTGACCAGCTCCTGAATGAAGTGACTCAGCTGAAGCGGTAAGAGCTTAGCGTGAGGCGCGCCCGAAAGCGGGCGCGCCTCACCGCGCCTTCCGCCCGCTTCGAAAGTCCCTGCCCGTTCGTATTGATTCTCACTTCGTCGCCATCGTGTTCAAGACCGCGCCGCGGTCCGCAACCGTCCACTCACTCCACTGAGAACGATGGCAGAAAAAACCTCCGAAAAAACAAAGAAGCCTCAAGAAGAGGCTGCGGAAACTCCGCCCAAGAAGAAACCCGCTTTGATGAAGATACTCATCATGGTTGGGATTCTCCTCGCTCAGACGGCTGCCGCCTATTTCATTCAGAAAACACTCTTCTTTCCGGATCCCGCAACTCACACTGAAGCAGTTGCCGAAGAGTCGCACGGAGAACAGTCTGAAGAGGAAGGCAAGGGCGGTGCTCACGGCGGCTCGGAAGCTTCGAGCGGCGTGGCCATGCTGGATGAAATCATTGTCAATCCCGCCGGAACGGGCGGCCGCCGCTTTCTTTCCACGATCGTCGGACTCACATTGAGCAAGCCCGAGGCCGAGAAGGAAATCACGGACAAAATGCCGCTGATTCGCGATGTCACGATTTCTCTGCTTGCTTCAAAGACTCTCGATCAGCTCGCAAGCCTTACCTATCGCGATACTTTGCGCCAAGAACTTCAAGTGTCCGTGAACGGGTTGTTAACGGAAACCCCAGTCAACGGCATTGTGTTTTCCACCTACGTACTGCAGTAACTCCTATGAGCAAGATTCTCACACAAGAAGAAATTGATGCTCTGCTCAGGAACGTATCGAGCGGACCAGAGGTGGAATCGGCGCCCGGCTCACCGGACCGGCCGATTCATCTCTACGATTTCAAACACCCCGACCGAATCTCGAAGGATCAATTGCGCGCATTGCGCACGATCCACGACAGTTTCGCTCGCACCTTCGGGACGCACCTGTCGAGCACGCTGCGTACGCTGGTAGATATCAACCTGCTCTCGATTGACCAGGCCGCCTACTCGGAGTACATGCTGTCTTTGTCCGTTCCATCGTGCCTCTACATTGTGTCTTCGCATCACTTGAAAGGGTCTCTGATTCTGGAAGTGTCACCGCAATTCTCGCTTCTGGTCGTTGATCGCCTTCTCGGCGGACTCGGAACACGACAAGACGGTCTCCGCGAACTGACACTAATCGAACAGACCATCTTGCGCAAAGTCGTTGAGACCGGACTTGCGGCACTGGCCGACGCGTGGCGGACCGTTACGCCGATGTCCCTCTACGTAGAGTCGTACGAATCTAATCCTCAATTTGTTCAGATTGCTCCCGCGTCAGAATCCGCAGTCGTTATCTCTTGTGAGATTGTGGTTCGAGATCACACTTATCCCTTGAATATCTGTTTTCCCTATTTCGTGCTCGAGCCGCTGCTCGGAAATCTCACGACGGGATGGAGCAACTTGTCCATGCGCAGCATCAAACAGGATGAGCGCAACGAGCTACTCGAACGCGTTCGCCTGAGCAAGCTTCCCCTGCGCGCGCAACTCGGCTCCACGGTTCTGACCATGCACGACTACCTCACTTTGAAGAGAGGCGACGTCATTCTGCTTGATCAACGCACGGACGATCCCGTGAAAGTTTGGGTGGACAAGCGCGTAAAGTTTTGGGGTGAGCCCGGAAATTCAAAACATCAACAAGCCGTTCGAATTACGCGTGTGATTTCGAATCAGGAGGAAATTGTCCATGAGTGAAACCTACCGCATCCGGGTTGCCGAAGACTCGCGCATCAAGGCCGAAAAAATATTCGCCGAACAATTCAAGGCATCCATCCAGTCTTTTCTCGACCGTGATGTGACCGTCAGCTACAACGGACCTTTTGCATTTGACTACAAAGAGGTCAAGGCGGCGTTCCCGGAAGAAATCGTCATGTGCACGATTCATACCGTGGATCTGACTAGCGGCAAGTCCATCTTCATGATGACTAAAGAGGATGCCGGGATGATCGCCGATCTGCTCAATATGGGCGACGGCGAAGCGAGTTTTGTCGCTGATGAGCATCTCGCATCCATCAAGGATCTCTTTAAGGAAGTTACCGGCGCATTCTACGGAGAAATCGCTAAGAATGGCGGAACGCACTTCCTGACGGACGAAGTCAAGGCCGTCGTGATTGACGCCTCGCCGCAGGACTTTCTCGGATCGTGGTCCGTATCGGAATTCACGCTGCACCTTGACCGCCCCGCTACCGTCCTTCGTGTGACCCAGAACGAACTGCTCGATAAGCTGATTCCGCACAGCGGTGACACGAAAGCAACCATGCGTCCAACCGTGGATGCTGACACCATTGATCCCTCTCTGAAACGCGAGATGGGGCTGGTGATGGATATCGAGTTGCCCATTTCCATCGAACTCGGGCGCACGCAAATGCTGATTCGCGATATCGTAAAGCTTGCGCCGGGATCCGTGGTTGAGTTGGACAAGCTCTCCGGCGAGCCCGTGGATCTTTATGTGAACAACAAAAGATTTGCACGCGGCGAAGTGGTCGTCATTGAAGAAAACTTTGCGGTCAGACTGACTGAGCTGATCAACCCTGAAGAACGGTACAGCGCAAGCAAGAATTGACATGAGCGTTGACATTCTCAAGACATTTGCAGCGCTGGCCATAGTTCTTGGCTTGATCTTCCTGCTGGCCTGGGCATACAAGAAGTTTCTGCCCGCTGGACAAATCGGCGTTAAAGATCAGGAGGGCTGGCGCCTTCTGGGGACGCGCGTGCTGTCTCACGGAAAGCAGGTGTTTGTTCTTGAGGTGGGGAAGAAGCTGCTGCTGATCGGCGCAACGGATAAGACCATGTCCGCACTCATGGAAGTGCATGATGAGGCAGATCGTATTGCCATAACCAACGCGCTGGCAAACAAACCGACAACCAGCTTCGCGGAACTTCTCAGACGGAGCAAGCCGAATGCGTAAGTCCGTTGCACTGGTTTTGCTACTGCTTGCTGCACCCGCGGTGTTCGGTCAGACTCTGCCCACGGTTTCGCTCGACTTTGGCAGCAGTCCGGATCCCGCCAAGACCGTCACCACGATCCAGATCATCGGGCTGATGACGCTGCTGGCGCTTGCGCCGGCTCTGGTGCTCATGATGACGAGCTTCACACGAATCATCATTGTGTTCCACTTCCTCCGGCAGGCGATGGGTGCCGCTCAAGTTCCGCCCGCGCAATTGATGGTTGGACTTGCTCTGATCCTAACGTTTTATGTGATGAGCCCCGCGCTGAACCAGGCAAACAATGACGCTTTGCAGCCCTTTCTGCGCGGCGAGATTGACCAGAAAACAGCGTGGACCAATGCGGCCGCCCCATTCAAAGAATTCATGCTCAGACAGGTGCGGGAAAAGGACCTTGCGCTGTTCTCCAAGATGGCGAACAACGAAGCACCTGAAACCGCCGCAGAGATAGACATGTCCGTTCTGCTTCCCGCTTACGTAATCAGCGAGCTGCGCATCGCCTTTCAAATCGGATTTGTGATCTATCTGCCGTTTCTGATCATTGACATGGTGGTATCCTCCGTGCTGCTCGCCATGGGAATGATGATGCTTCCACCCGTAACGGTTAGTTTGCCGTTCAAGATTCTACTCTTTGTGATGGTGGACGGCTGGTATCTGATGGTACAATCGCTTGTCGAAAGCTTTCACTAAACACACTCATGACTCAAGAACTTGCCGCATATCTCACGAGCCACGCGCTGACCACTGCACTGATCGTTTGCGCTCCCATGCTGCTTGCAGGCATGATTGTCGGTGTAGCGGTCTCCATTTTCCAGGCTGTGACCCAAATCAATGAAATGACTTTGGCCTTCGTGCCCAAGATCGTGGTGACCGCATTGGCTTTGCTAGTCTTCATGCAGTGGATGGCGGCCAAGCTTGTGGACTTCATGACCTACGTTTTCGCACTCATCCCAACGATTGCAAAATGAAGAATCGAGAAGAGCTTCTCGCGCAATTGCGGGAGATCAAGACTCTGCCCACTCTGCCGGACACCGCGACCAAGGTGATTCAAATGTCGCAGGATCCGGACGTATCGCCGAGTGAACTCGCGCTTACAGTTGAAAAAGATCCCTCGATTGCGACGCGGCTGCTCAAACTGGTCAATTCGCCTTACTTCGGCGTGCGTGGTTCGGTCACGAGCATTCAGCAGGCGCTCGTCTTTCTTGGCGTATCGAATCTCAGGAACCTGGTGCTTTCTTCCAGCGTCATGGATCTCTTCAGCCAAGACGGCGAAGTCGGTTCGTTTTCACGCAAGCAGTTGTGGATTCACTCGATGGCCACCGCCGTGGTAGCGCGCGAAATCGCCAAACACACGCGGAGCGCGGACCCCGAAGTGGCATTTACGGCGGGATTGATTCATGACGTTGGAAAAGTTGTTATTGATCGGCACTTTCATGAAGAGTTTGAGAGAATTGTCGCGCTCATGGAAACCTATCAAGTGCCCATGATGGACGCGGAAACCGCCGTCATTGGTTTGACACACGCCGAAATCGGAATGTACTTGGCGGAACGCTGGTCCTTGCCTTTGGTTCTGCAGGAAGCGGTTGGGTTTCATCATGATCCGCGCTATGCGAAACATGAACCGAAACTCGCGGCTCTGGTTGGCTATGCCGATCATGTGGCCAGACTTCTAAGACGAGGCAACGGAGGTGGAGTTGATCCGAAGGTGAACGGAGAGTTCAAGGAAATGCTCGGAATGTGCGATACGACGTTCGAGTCCTACTGCTCCCAGTTCCGGGAAACCGTGGTCGAACAGGTAGATGCTCTGATAAATATGGGCAAGTAATGCAACTGCCTTTTAGCATAGCGTCCGTAGAGCTCTTTGTCCTGATCTTTATCCGCATCAGCGCCGCCCTTGCGGTGATGCCGATCTTTAAGCACCGTGCCGTTCCGCAGATGGTAAAAGCCTGTTTTGCCGTGGCAATGGCACTACTGATTGTTCCGTCTGTTGCGATGCCCGAGCGCGCTGTCACCGCCACTATCTGGGACTATGCTTTCATGGGATTGACGGAGACGCTTTGCGGACTGCTCATGGGCTTTGCGGGTCAATTCATCTTCTTTGCTATAGACGTTTGCGGCAGAATCATCGGTCTGCAGTCGGGACTCTCCATCGTTTCCACCATTGATCCGAATAGTGAGATTCAAAGCGACGTGCTGACGCAGATCTATGAAATGCTTGCGATTCTGGTGTTCCTGTCCTTGGACGGACATCTGATGATGCTGGAAGCCGTGCGCGCCAGCTTCGACGCTATCGCCATTGGCGGACTGTCTCTGGATGGAAAACTCGCGGAATGGTCCATCGTTCAATCAGGTGACATTCTGTTTCGTGGCGTGCAACTCGCCGCGCCCATGATGGTTACGCTCTTTCTTAGTGATGTTGCGCTGGGTATCTTGACGCGCGTGGCTCCTACTATGAACGTGTTTGTCCTGGGATTTCCTCTGAAAGTTGGATTGACGCTCATGTTTGCGGGTTTGACTACTGGCACAATCGCGGGAATCTTCGCAGAGCAATATGCGGATTTCGCGCGCGAGCTTCCCGGATTTCTCAGACTGCTGGGCAACTAACTCATGTTTGATCGCGATTCCCGCACAGAAAAGCCGACACCACGGCGGCGAGAGCAGGCGCGCGAGAAAGGTTCGGTTGCACGCTCGCAGGATCTTAACTCTGCGGTTCTGCTGTTTGGTGCTGCACTCACGCTAACTTGGCTTGGCGGCGGGATTGTCACTGGGCTGGGAGAAATTCTCAGCAGTCTGTTGCGCCGAGCAGGGAAGAGTGAATTGAACATGCAGCTTGCGAGGGATCTGGCCACTTACGAAACGCTCGAAGTTGCCAAGGTTCTGCTGCCTTTCCTGCTGGCATTGATGGCTTTCGGACTCGCAGTCAATGTGACGCAAGTTGGATTTCGAGTGTCGTGGAAAGCCGCGGCACCTAATTGGTCGAGACTGAATCCTCTGTCGGGATTCAAGCGGTTCTTTTCCGTGCGCGCGCTGGTCGAGCTGGCAAAGAGTCTCTTAAAGCTCTTCTTCGTAGGCCTGATTCTCTACTTCACTCTGAAGTCCGCCGCGCTCGAATCGAGCTGGCTCTTTTTCATGCCGAAAGAACAGTTGCTTCCCGAAATGGGGCGCAAGCTGAACGACCTCTTTCGCGCCGCCGCAATGGTGCTTCTGGCGATCGGACTCCTGGACTTCGTCTATCAGCGCTACGATCATGAGCAGTCGCTCAAGATGACGAAGGAAGAGGTCAAGGAAGAAGCAAAACAGCAGGAAGGTGATCCGAAGGTTAAAGGCAAGATTCGGGAAATCATGATTCGCTCGACCTTGAAGCGTATGATGAAGAACATTCCCGAGGCCGACGTTGTGATCACCAACCCGACGCACATTGCCGTCGCACTGAAGTATGACCGCGAAAAGAGCTCGGCTCCCGTGGTCGTGGCCAAAGGCGCCCGCAAGGTCGCGGAACGCATCAAGGAAATTGCCGCCGAGCACGGAGTCCCCATCGTTGAAAACAAACCGCTCGCACGGACACTCTTCAAATCGGTGGACGTGGGTATGGAAATCCCGGTTGAACTGTATAAAGCCGTTGCTGAAATTCTCGCGTATGTGTATCGAATCAAGAATCGCTACTTCGGAGTGGCCTAGTCCCCTATGAACGCCGCTGCAACCGCAAAGCGCCCGGAAAAATCCAGCGCACTCAGAAATCTTCTGAAGCAAAGTGACATCATCATGGCGCTGTGCCTTGTGGCCATCGTCATTGTGATGATCATTCCGATTCCGACGTTTGTACTGGACATCGCGCTGGCTTGCTCCATCGCGATTTCTCTCGCCATTCTCCTTACTTCGCTCTATGTCGAAGAGCCGTTGCAATTTTCCGTGTTTCCCGGCTTGCTGCTGGTGGTCACGTTGTTCAGACTTGCGCTCAATGTCGCGAGTACCCGATTGATTCTTGGTCAAGGTGACGCGGGTTCCATAATCACCGCATTCGGCGGATTTGTTGTCAAAGGCAATTACTTCGTCGGCCTTGTCATCTTCATCGTTTTGGTTGTGATCAATCTGATCGTTATCACGAAAGGTTCCGGACGTATTGCCGAAGTCGCCGCACGCTTCACATTGGATGCCATGCCTGGCAAGCAGATGGCGATTGACGCGGACTTGAATCAGGGCATGATTGACGAGGCGGAAGCTCGCAAGCGCCGCGAGAAGATTTCGCGCGAAGCGGATTTCTATGGCGCGATGGACGGCGCGTCTAAGTTTGTGCGTGGTGATGCCGTCGCCGGATTGCTCATCACGGCAATCAATATCATCGGCGGTTTTGCAGTCGGTATGCTGCAGCAAGGCATGAGCTGGCAGGAAGCCGCTTCCACGTTTACTATCCTGACCGTCGGTGACGGACTCGTGTCGCAAATTCCCGCGCTGCTAATTTCTGTCGCCGCAGGTATCATCGTCACCCGAGCCGCATCCGAAAGCAATCTCGGCGCCGACATCACCGGCCAGTTGCTCGGACATCCGCGCGCAATCTACATTGCGTCCGGCGTGCTCGCGTTCTTCGCGTTCACTCCCGGACTTCCGACCATTCCATTCTTGGTTCTTGCCGCGTCCACATTTGCTCTGGGCCGCATCAGCGCCGCGAAGAAAGCCAAAGAAGCTGCGGAGCCCGCAAGCGATAAGCCTGCGGTGCAAAAGCCACAGGATCGGCTTGAGGACTATGTGCTTGTGGATCCGCTCGAAGTTCAGATCGGCTACGGCTTGATTCCGCTGGTTGAAGGCGGACCTGGTGGTGATCTGCTCGATCGCATCACCGTGCTGCGCAAGCAAATGGCTGCTGACTCTGGCTTCGTCATTCCACCGGTTCGGATTCGCGACAATACGCAGCTTGCTCCCAATATCTACATCATTCGCATTCGCGGAAATGAAGCGGGTCGCGGAGAAATCAGGCCGGGCATGCTGATGGCGCTGTCCGGAGGCGAAACGGGTATGCGCATCGAAGGCATTCCTACCAAGGATCCAAGTTTCGGACTTCCCGCGATCTGGATCGGTAGAGATCAAAAGGAACTTGCGCAGTCACGCGGGTACACTGTTGTGGAACCAGCCGCAGTCGTCTCCACGCATCTCTCCGAAGTGCTGAAGGCCGAGGGCTACCGTTTGATGACGCGCGAACTCGTGCAGGAACTGCTCGATGCCGTCAAGCGCACGCACAAGGCAGTCGTCGAAGAGCTGACGCCGGGACAGTTGGGCATTGGTCAAGTGCAAAAGGTTCTGCAAAATCTGCTTCGCGAAGGTCTTCCAATTCGCGACATGGCGACGATTCTCGAAACGCTTGCGGATTATGCGCCGATGACCAAGGATCCGGAATATCTGACGGAAGCCGTGCGCGCTTCGCTCGCCAAAGCCATCGCCGAGAAGTACGAGGACGAGCCCGGCGTGATCTCCGCTATGTCGCTTGAGCCGAAGGTCGAGCAGATGATCACCGACGGACTGCGCGCGGCGGCAAAAGAAGGTTCCGATTTCGCGCTGCCCTCCGCAGTCTCCAACCGGCTGGTCACGGCCATGAAGCAATTCGCTCAAGGCATGTTGAACCGAGGTTTTCAGCCGATTCTGGTTTCCGCTCCCGGAACGCGCGCGTTTATCAAACGCATGCTTGAGCCCGACCTTCCCAATTTGATTGTTCTCTCAACCGCCGAGTTGCCGCCCGCTACGCGGATTCAACCGATGGGTGTTGTTAAGATTGAAGGATAACTGAGATGAGTACTCGCACATTCACCGGACGTACGTTCGCCGAGGCCTTGAACAAAATCAAGGCTGAACTCGGTGCCGGCGCTGTCATTCTGAAAAGCGAAAAGCGCCAAACCTCCAGCTCGTTCGGGCTCGGCGGGCGCGATTTCTACGAGGTGACCGCTTCTGACGGCAAAGATCTTCAAGCTTTGCCTGAAAGTGGCACTGAATTTGCCAACGAACTTGATGTGAAGACTCAGGAACAAACCTCTGAACGTCGCCCCGCTTCTCAGACCTACGAAATGGCTTTGTTGCGATCTGAAGTTGCGGCTCTGCGCGACCAACTCTCGGAAATCGTCAAGTTTTTCAAGTATAGCAATTTGCCTGCGATGCCGGAGCCGCTGTCCCGGTCCTTTGCCAATATGACCGAAGCGGGGATCGAGCGCGAACTGGCCACGGATCTTGCTGCCGAAGCTCTGGTCCAGCTTGGGCCAGCGCAACTCGAGTCGCCGGAACAAATTTCCAAGTTCGTCATCGGAAAAGTCTCCAAGATTGCTCCGCCTGCCGTCAACAGGCCTATGCTCCGTACCGGAAAGCCCTACAAGATCGCGCTGGTCGGCGCGCCGGGAGCCGGGAAGACCTCGACTCTGCAAAAGCTCGCGACAGACCCCAAGGCCTACGGCAAGCTGAAACTTGGGCTCATCTCGCTCGATACGCACCGGCTTGCCGCCATTGAACAACTACGCACGTTTGCCCGCGTTTCGGGTCTTCCTCTGGAAATCATCTATCAGCCCAAGGACGTCGCCGCCGCGCTCACCAAGCTCGCAGGGTGTCAGATGATTCTGATTGACACCGCTGGCTGCGCGCCCGGTGAAGACCAGAGACTCTCCGACCTGTCCGAGATGCTTGGAGCACTTGAGCCGGATGAAACGCATTTGATGCTGAATTCCACGACGCGCACAGCCGAGCAATTCGCCATGGCGCGCCGTTTTCAAACACTTGGCGTCACACACCTGAGCTTCTCGCGACTTGATGAATCCGCACAGCCGGGTTCGCTCGTGACCATCTCGCGCCTAACCAGCAAGCCCATCGCCTGGCTTGCCGCAGGGCAGGACTTCTTGAATCGCATTGAGCGCTTCCGTCCGGAGTGGCTTGAAACCCGCATGTTCAGCACGTCGGCGTCGCCCGTGGACATCACCACCCGCAGCGAACAGTTCGTTCCGCTGCGCAAAGCCGTGGCAGGAGCATAGTCATGGCCAAGAAGAACCGTTCTGCTATTCGTGAATTGCTGATCTCGCTGCGGAGAGTCGTTGTCCTGCTCGTCGCGGCCTTCGCCATCGCCATGAAATGGCCCGTGGATGTGCTGCTCTTCAGAGTGATTGCGCTCTGGGCCTCGCTGGTGATCCTGTCGCACGGCGCAGAAATCCTGTTCCAGTATCTGATGCAGCGTGCCATGGAGCATGAGGCTGAGTCGCTCACCCTCGAACAGCAGGGAGCGGCCAAGTCGTAGTCCGAACTCATGAAGGCGATCAATTCAGCAGCAAAAGGTTGGGAAGCATACGTCAGGACTCAAAGTCCCGAACTGCGCGAGCAATTGCTTCTTGAATACCTGCCGATGGTGCGCCGTCTTGCGGTCCGGCTGCTGGGTTCACTTCCGCGCAGTGTCCGCCTCGATGATCTCGTTTCCGCCGGAGTGATGGGGCTTCTTGCCTCGATTGATAACTTCGATCCCTCGCTCGGCATTAAGTTTGAGACCTATGCGATGACTCGAATTCGCGGCGCCATGGTGGACAGCCTGCGAGAGTTGGATTGGATTCCCCGTTCGATCAGGCAGAAGGCCCGCAGGCTCGAGCAGACCGTGGACTTCCTGACGCAAAAACTTGGACGAGCGCCGGAAGACGCCGAAATCGCGGAACACCTCGAATTGCCCGTCGAAGAATACAGGCAGCTCCTGAGTGACGTGAACGTCGCCGTGCTTCTGTCGCTCGACGACACGCTGCGCGGACAGGACGGAAGCGAATCCGCGCTGGCCGACTCCACGCCCGATGCCAATGCCCGCAATCAGGAAGAACGGCTGGAAGATGAAGAAATTCGCGAACTGCTTGTGGACGGACTTCGCGGACTTCCGGAGCAGGAGCGGCTCGTCACTGCTCTGTACTACTACGAAGAACTTACACTGAAAGAGATAGGCGAAGTACTCGGACTCACCGAATCCCGAGCTTCGCAAATACACGCCAAAGCCCTGCTGCTGCTGCGCGCGAGCGTCCGCGCCAGTCTGCAAAGCTGATCTGCTTTCACTGCAACCCGGAGGAAAACATGTTCCGACCGATCAACAGTGACGATTACACCAGATTTCGACCGCCTGCCGAGCACGTTCGGCAGACCGATCCGACCCATCCCGGACAAAAACGGGACTTTGCCTACGAAATCGAACAGATCGAGCACGACAAGAAACGCGAGAAAGAACCGCAGCAGGAACCATTCGGCGAAGATACTTTTGAGCATACTGACTCACCTCCCGATCATGAACGAGAAGATTCACCGGAACGCGATTCCTCAAAACCGACTCCTCCTGCAGGCCATGTGGACCTTGAAGCATAGCCTCGCGCTTTTTGCTCTGGCGCTCTGCTGCATGACCGTCTCTGAAGCCAGTGCCGCGACGCTAAGCGGCGTGCGCTTCGGGTCGCACAAGGGTTACGACCGCGTGGTCTGCGAGTTCAGTGATGTGACTCCGTACTCGGTGATCAAGAAGGCGGACAACCGCATCGAACTGCGTTTGCGCAATGTGGACGTGGATACTGCTTTTTTCCTGCCCAGACTGCCGGATCAGCTCAAACTGATCAAAGAGGTCGAAGCCTTTCGCGAAGGCGAGAGCGACATCGTTCTCGAAGTCACGGCAACCGGTCCCATAACCGCCACGCCGACCGAATTGCCGGGACACAACTGGCGGCTTGCCATGGATTTCTCGATTTACGATCCGAACGCCGCTCCGGTCACGCCCCCAGATGCCAAGTCCGGACATACGTCGCCCGCACAGGACAATGCGAAGTCTCAACCCGCGGATCATCCTGAATACATTCCGGGCGACAAACCGTTTGAGACGAAATACGCGGATGCCAAGCACGAGCAGGCCAAAGAACCGACCCCAGTCAAGGACTCTACTAACACTGCAACGCCGCTCGAACATCCGGAAGTTGCCGCAGAACACTCGCAAAAAGACGAACAGCCAGAGACGGCGAGCCACGAGGAAAACGCCGATCAACTCGAAACGACTGAGAACTCGCATGAGGAGCTTGCCTATGATACGGACACGGCGAAAGCTCTGGAAGTCCTGGCCGAGTTCTTTGATCTGATGGGCGACGAAGAAGCTGCGCGCTCGTATGCACGGCTGTATCTTGACCGCACCGGCAACGGTGGCCTTGCGGAGAACGATCAGGATCAGCAGAAAGCCACTGCGCCGTTCTGGTTGATTACTCTGATTGCATTTGGCGCAGGCCTGATCGGCGGAGTTACTGCCAAATTCATCAAGCTCCCGGCTTTCAAGCTGCGTGGTTTCAAGTTCCGCCTACCCAAGTTCTCGCTCCCACGGCGCAATCCCAAATCGCAAGAAGAGAGCGAGCCTGACGAGATTTCGCGCGACATAGATCGCCTGGACGAAGCTGTTGCCAACGAAAAGCCGCGCAAGCCTAAACCTAACGACAAGCCCAACGAAGCACGACAGGAAGAGCCCAAAGAAGCGCCCAAGGAAGTGCCTAAGGAAGTTGCCAAACAGGCCGAAGAGGAATTTCCGGCCGATGAAGAACCTGCCAATGTTGAGGTGGCCATGAAAGAATCCCTCATGGACCGCCGCGTTAAGCGCGTACTCGAACTGGCCGCAGACAAGCGCTCGCTTCCCGAAATCGCGCAAGAGCTGGACATGGGACAGGATGAAGTGAAACTAATTCTCGATTTGAACTCATAGGTTCCGTTTGATGCCGTATCAGCCTCCACTCCGCGTCGGTGAAGTCATCACCGCCAAAGTACACCGCAAACTCGCCACGAATCGAGTCATGATTGACTTGAAGGGCCGCCTGCTGGTCGCCGACCCCGAACATCCTGTCTCGGTCGGGGACATGATTTCTGTGCAGGTTCTGGCCATCGCTCCCAGAATCAGACTAAGGCTCCTCACTCCTCCGCCTGCCCGTCCTACTGGTCCATTGCCCCTCGACCTTAGAACTTAACCGTTCCTATCCTTCAACCACCCCGGCATCTTCTGCCCCCGGCAGAAAGATGAACTCGCCGCACCCTCCAATTCTCTCTTCTAAGAGCACCAACATCAACAGTTTACAAATCCATACTCGCGACCTGAAGTTGCTATAGCGTATGGCACTATCCTTGCAAAGATCTTGCAGCAAGGACTAACAGCGCTATGATCAAAGGTATATACACTTCAGGTTCCGCGATGCGCGCCGGAATCGTCCGGCAAGGCATCACGGCCAACAATCTCGCGAACACCGGAACCGCCGGTTTCAAGCGCGACCGTTTCGTGCTCGAACAGGAAGTTCAGGGCACGGACGGAGCCCCGGATCGCAAACTCGGTGAATCTGTGCTGGCGTCAAGCTATGTCAGCATGGGCGCGGGACCGCTCGAAAACACCGGTTCGCCGCTCGATTTCGCTTTGCAAAGCAAAGGCTTCTTCGTTGTAGCGGATGACACCGGAAGTTTCTACACGCGCAACGGACGCTTCGACCGCAACGCCGAAGGCACGCTGGTGGATGCGCAGGGTCGTCGCCTGCAAGGGCAGGGAGGAGACATCACGCTGCCGCCCGGAACGATTACGCTCGGCGATGACGGCAATCTCTCCGTGGACGGAGTAATTGTGGACAAACTGCGCGTGGTCGAGTTCACCGATCCGCTGAAGCTCGAAAAATCCGGCTACGCGCTCTTCACCGATCCCAATGCCGCCGCAGGCGAAGACGATGTCGTGCGTCCGCAAATCGCGCAGGGATTCCTTGAACAATCCAACGTGGATGCCGTGCGGGAGATGGTCGAAATGATCGCCACCGCGCGCCACTACGAAGCAAGTTCGCGCCTGATGACGGCGCAAGATCAGTCACTCAATCACGTCGTCAACGACATCGGCAGAGTCTAACGGAGATCATCACACATGATCAAAGCTCTCTTCACGGCCGCTTCCGGCATGCACGCGCAGCAAACGAACCTCGACAACACAGCGAACAACATCTCCAACGCCAATACGACCGCGTACAAGCGTACTCGCGTCGAGTTTCAAGACCTGATCTATGAAAACGTGCGGGTTCCCTCGCCGACGGATCAGGGCACGTCGCTGCCCGTCCCCTTGCAGGTGGGCGGAGGTACGCGCGTCGTGGCCAGCGTCAAGAACTTCGAAGTCGGCACTCCGCAGGAGACCGGCAATCCGCTGGACCTGATGATTCGCGGAGACGGCTTCTTTCAAGTCCTGTTGCCTGACGGAACGGTCGGCTACACGCGCGACGGTGCTTGGAAAATCACCTCCGAAGGCGAAGTCGTCAATGCTCAAGGGTTGCCCATGGAACCGCCGATCAACATTCCTTCGGATGCCACTTCCGTCTTGATTTCACCCGAGGGCCGCGTCTCTGTCATGACGCAGGGCACCGTGGAGCCATCCGAAATCGGACAGATTGAGCTCGCCCGTTTTGTCAATCCCGCGGGCTTGCTGAACGACGGCGGCAATGTGTACACGCAATCCGTGTCTTCCGGAGATCCCTTGACCTCCACACCGGGCACCGACGGTACGGGCACGCTGGAACAAGGCTATCTCGAAACCTCGAACGTCAAGATCGTCAACGAAATGATCAATCTGATCACGGCGCAGCGCAGCTATGAACTCAATTCAAGAGCCGTGCGTACCGCCGATGACATGATTAACATCGCCACGCAGCTCAAGCGCTAATGAAACTCGCGCTCTTCGCACTCCTTTTCTCGACAACCGTGCTGGCCAACGCGCAAGAGTATGCCGCGCTCGAAGAAGCAATCGCCAACACCTGGCAGCCCGACGCGGTGCAGGTCGTCTGGGTGCCGCTCTTCGGCGATCCGTCCATCATGGAGGATTGGACGGATGTCAAAATGGAAAGCGAACTGCCTGAGTGTACTCTGGGCATCATTACCGTGACATTCTCAGGCACAAAGCCTGATGGAACCCGCGCGCGTGCAACGTTCAAGGGGCGCGCAAGAGTGTACGGAGACTGCTGGACCGTGACCGATCGCGTCAAACCAAATGAAACCATTGCGCCGGAGAACTTGCTTCAATTGACCTGCGAATGGAATGGACTCCGAACGTCCCCTATTCTGGATCGAAGCCGCACCGCCGGCAAATGCGCTGTTCGAACGTTAGTGCCCGGACGTCCGATATTGCAGTCGGATCTCCGGGAAAAACCAATTGTCCAGAGTGGCTCACCCGTGACCGTCGTGTTTGAACGCGACGGTATTCGCGTGAAATTGGATGGCATTGCCATGATGGACGGCGGACGCGGTGAGCAGATCCCCGTGCGCATTCCTGAAATTCAAAAGAATCGTCTGACGGGAGTCATACATGATGAACGCACGCTTTATTGGGTTCCTTAGTCTTTGTGTTTTGCCGCTCTGCGCATTGGCAGGACGGCAGAACAACGGACTGGCGCCGTCGCTCTATAGTGACTGCATCGCCCGCAACGTCGGCGATCAATTGACGGTCCTGATCAGTGAAAGCGCCTCGGCAAGCGCTTCGGCTCGCACCAACACAAAAGGTGAGTACGATGCCGAAGCTTCCGCGGGAGGCACCGGCGCGCTCGACTTCATTCCGCTCCTTTCCGGAAGCGGTTCCACGAAGAGCGAACACAAAGGCACCGGTACCACCTCGCGCCAGGGAACTTTGCGCGCCAGCATGGTGGCTCGCGTCGTTGAAGTGCTGCCCAATGGCGACCTGCGAATTGAGGGGCAGAAATCGGTGATCATCAACGGCGAGAAACAGCTAACCATTCTCTCCGGAACCGTCCGCCAGGTGGACATCACTCCGCAAAACACCATCACGTCCGACTTGATCGGTGACGCAGAAATCAGCTACAAGGGCAAAGGCGTGCTCGCCAACACCGAGCGGCCGGGTTTCTTTGCCAGAATCTTTGACTGGATCTTCTAATGCGCCGTACGATTTTCGTTCTGCTTTTCGCGTCCACGGTCTTCGGCAGCGTTCGCATCGGAGACTTGACGAACTATCCGAACACGACTCCCGTGACTCTCACCGGGTACGGTCTCGTGATCGGTCTCGCCGGAACGGGCGACGGAAGCAAATCCACGTTCACTCCGCAGACGTTCGCGAATATGTTGAAACAGTTCGGCATCGAAATCGCGCCCGGCGAACTTAAACTGAAAAATGTCGCCGCGGTGATGGTGACTTGCGAGTTGCCCGCTGGCGCAAAACGCGGCTCACGTCTCGATGCGCTGGTCTCGTCGCTCGGTGATGCCACAAGCTTGCAAGGCGGCACACTCCTGCGCACCGTTCTAAATGATCCGTGGGGTGAACCTGCCGCAGAGGTGCAGGGACCTGTGTCTATCGGCGGATTCAACTTCGAATCCAGCGGGACACGCGTATCGCGCAATCACTCCGTCGCCGGACGCATTCCCACGGGAGTAGTTCTGTTCGCCGACGGTCCGGAATTGCCCGCTCCTGCCGACAGCTTCGTGCTCGTTTTGGAACAGCCGGACCTGCGCAACGCGGTTGCCGTGACAAGATCCGTGAATCAGACTTTTCCGGATGCCGCGCGCACGCAAGACCCTTCCACTGTGGTCATCTCGGTGCCCGAGCAATTCGAAACACAAAGTGAGCGGCTAGAGTTCCAATCTGTTGTTGAAGATCTTCAGGTTGAACAAGCGGGAACGGATCGAATCGTGATCAACGAACGCACGGGTACGATTGTCATCGGCACCGAAGTGAGTTTGCTGCCCACCGCGGTCGCACACGGAAATCTCACAGTGGAGATCAGCGAACAGCCCGTCATCAGTCAGCCCAATGCCTTTGGCAACGGCGAAACCGTTGTCGAGCGTTCCAGCCGCATCACCGTGGACAACGCAGGTGTCGGACTGAAAGAGGTTGGCGGAGCGGCCTCGGCGGGCGAAGTAGCCAGAATGCTGAACTCGCTCGGCGTATCACCAAGAGATATGATCGCAATCTTCCAGGGACTCAAAGCCGCCGGTGCACTCCGCGCAGAACTGGTGATCATGTGATGAAGATCTCACCGCTCACCCAATTCAAGCCACTGCTGCCTGCAGCCGAGAAAACCGAAACACCCGAACAGCTAAAGAAAGCCGTGGACGGCTTCGAAACTTTGTTTGCTCATCAGATGCTGGAATCCATGCAAAGTGATCTCGAGGGCGGTTCCATCTTTGGCGGCGGCGTCGAAGGAAACACGCTCGGAGCAATGGCTCAATGGGAACTGGCCGGAAAACTCGCAGACAAACTTGACCTCGGAATCGAAAAAGACTTGCTGGCGCAACTCGCCGCGCGGAAAGGAGAAAAGTGAGCCCCGAATCTCATGAATTCATCCGGGAGCTCGGCTGTCTGAAGATCCACATTCAGCACCTGGAACAGCGACTGCGCAAAAACGACTTGACCGGCATGGAAGCCGAATCCGGCGATGTCGAGTCCACGTTGATTAAGCTTTTGAGAATTCAGCGAGCGCTGCCGCGCAATGAACAGCAGCAAATGCGCCGTAAGTTTGTCTCGCTCAGGCAGGATGCCCTGCGCATCCTTGAAATTTCACGACGAATCCTCGACGAAAGCCTCAGAGCCACCGTCGAATTGCTCGATACCATCGAGGCGTCCAACAACTACGAAGGACGAAAAGGCGGACGTTCCATCATGATTGACCGCAAGGCCTGACCATGAGTACTCTCTCAAATATTCTCGAACAGGGCCGCCGTGCCCTGCAAGTGCAGCAACTGCAAATGCAGGTGATCGGTCACAACACGTCGAACGCCGGCACCGTCGGCTATTCGCGCCGCAGGTTGGATCTCTCGACCGCGCCGCCCGGACAGAATGGCATTCTGGGAGTCGGAGCTGGTGTGGATGTGGACCGCCTTGCTCGTGTGCGCGATACGATTCTCGACAATCAGATCCGCCAGGGCACCAGCACTGCGAGCTATTGGACCGCGCGCGATGAACAGCTCGGGCAGGTCGAAGACGTGTTTAATGCCATGGGCGATCGAAACCTCGGCACCATGCTTGACAGTTTCTGGCAAGGTTGGCACGATCTCGCGAATGATCCGGAAAGCATGGCTTCCAGGTTCGTGGTCAGAGACCGCGCGAATGATCTGGTGAACACCTTGAAGCGCGTCCATGACTCACTAAGCTCTCAGCTCGAAGATGTCAACTCCCGAATTTCCGCCGGTGCCGAGCAAGTCAACTCCCTGACGTCCGCGATTGCCGAGTTGAACGTGCAAATCACATCGAGAGAAATCGGAGGTGAGGAAGCTTCGGATCTCAGAGACTCGCGCGATCTCCTTGTCGAACAACTGTCGGAATTGACTGACATCTCAGTGCAGGAACAGAGTGACGGTTCGTTAAACGTCTATACCGGCGGCCACATCATCGTGCAGCGCGACCTCAGCGTTCCTCTGAATGTGGACATTGTCGAATCGGATCCGAAACACAAAGTCGTGTTGACGCTGGGCGGTTCCGCCTTCGAATGGAAGCCCGTTGGCGGCGAACTCGGCGCACTCTACGAACAGCGGGACATCGAACTACCCCGTGTGTTGGAGCAGCTTGATCAGTTTGCCGCCGACTTCGCGCAGGCCGTCAATCAGATCCACGCGACCGGCTGGGGACTGAATGGTTCGTTCGGACAAGAATTCTTTACGTCCGGTGTTACCGGAGTGGAAAACCTTGAACTCTCCGAAGTTATTCAAGCCGATCCCTCGGCCATTGCGTCAGCTTCCAATGAAAACTCGCCGGGTGACAATTCGCTCGCGCTCGCCATTGCCGAACTGCGCAATTACATCGGTTCAACCGGAAGTTCGCTCGACCAGCAGCTCCGCAATATTCCGCTGGACACAGGAAGCCGCAGAGCTTCCGCAAAACAGCAAATGGAAATCGAGAACACCGTCCTGGAGAATGCCGTCAACAAACGCTTTGCAATCAGCGGCGTCAGTCTGGACGAGGAAATGGCGAAGCTGATCGAAACTCAGAAAGCCTATGAAGCAGCAGCCAAGATCGTGCAAGTCGTCAATCAGATGATGGAAACCGTGATCAACCTGAAGCAGTAATCATGCGCGTCTCCTTTCAACAGCAGCATCAGAGCTTTGTGCGTGACGTCGAACAGCGTCTCTACAATCTCAATCGCATTCAGCAGGAATTGGGCGAAGGCCGCAGCATCTTTCAACCGTCCGAGGACGTGAACGGCGCGCATCATGCCATGCTCTCCAAGTCCGAGCTTGCCATGATCTCCCAGTATCAGCGTAACATTGAAAATGGTCAGGGAATGGTTTCCGCGGCAGACGGCAAGTTAACGGAACTCGTCACTTTGATTAACGAAATTGACTCGCTTGCGCTCGCGGCGGACAATGATACACAGAGTCCTGAAGATCGCGAGTTCGCCGCGCAGGAAATGAATCAGAAGCTCGAGCGACTGATGGACTTCGCCAATGCGAAGTTTGGAGACCGCTTCCTCTTCGGAGGACACAACACACTTTCTGCGCCGTTCGCTGCCGTACGCAATGAACAGGGGGTCATCACTGTGGTTTCGCAAGTCGGCGACTCTATCTCAGGAAACATCTACCGGACCATTGACGAAAATGAAAACGTCGTCGTCAACGTCACTGGAGATCGGCTGTTCCAGCCACGCGGCGCGGAGGGAACCTCTTCGGACCTGTTTTACGTCGTAGCACAACTTCGGGACACCATCGCCAATGACAACACACCGCCCGAAGGACAGGAAGAGGCACTTAGCACGCACGTGCTCCGCGAGAACCTGAACAGCATTCGCAATCGTATCATTGAAGAGCAGACTTACATCGGTTCCCTCGGGCAACGAATGACGTCCAAGCTTGACGAGCTGAAGCAAACCGAAATTGACTGGACCGACAGACTGGAAAATGCTCAAGGTGCGGAGATGACCGACCTGGTGAGCAGACTATCCGTCGAAGAGGGAGTGTACAACGCGCTCCTCGCGATTCAATCCCGTACGTTGAACAATTCACTCATTGACTACATAGGTTAACCCATGCAGAAGCGCGCATTGATCACCGGAATCACAGGGCAAGACGGAAGCTACCTTGCCGAGTTGCTTCTTGAAAAGGGCTATCAAGTGTTTGGCATGGTGCGGCGCTCCAGCACGGAGAATTTTGCCCGCATTGAGCACCTGCGCGACAAGCTGAACCTCGTGCAGGGTGACCTGCTTGATCCCACATCGCTTGAAAAGGTGCTGAAATCGTCACGACCTGACGAAATCTACAACCTTGCGGCGCAGAGCTTTGTGCCGGCTTCCTGGGAACAGCCGATCCTGACCGGTGAATTCACGGGCCTGGGTGTGGCACGCATGCTCGAAGCGATGCGCTCGGTTTGCCCGGACGCGCGTTTCTATCAGGCGTCTTCCTCCGAGATGTTCGGGAAAGTGCGCGAGGTGCCGCAGAGTGAGGTGACTCCGTTCTATCCGCGCAGCCCCTACGGCGTCGCCAAAGCATACGGTCACTACATCACCGTGAATGCGCGCGAGTCCTACAATCTCTTTGCCGTCAGCGGAATCCTGTTTAATCACGAGTCGCCGCGCCGCGGTCTTGAATTCGTTACGCGCAAAATCACGCGCGCAGCCGCGGGGATCAAACTTGGTCTCTTCGACAAACTCGAGTTGGGAAATCTCGATGCGCGCCGCGATTGGGGGTTTGCCGGAGACTACGTCTATGCCATGTGGCTGATGCTGCAGGCGAATGCTCCCGATGATTATGTGATCGCAACCGGCGCCACACACAGTGTGAAGGACTTTGTAAGCGCGGCCTTTCAAGTCGTAAATCTTGATCCCGAGGCGTGGGTAAAAATCCGCTCCGATCTGATTCGGCCCGCGGAAGTGGATCTGCTCGTTGGCGACGCAAGCAAAGCGCAGGCACAACTGAATTGGAAGCCCGAAACGGATTTCCATGGACTCGTGGAGCTGATGGTCAAGGCGGATTACAACGCGCTGCTGAAGGAAGTCCCGGCGGCTAAGCGCCCAGCGGTTTTCGCTCCCGCAACATCAACGAAGACTCCGCAACTCACGTAAGAGTCAATGTCCGCTTCGACGCACATACGGGATATCCTGCCGCAGCTTGCGCGAGACATTCAAGCTGCGCGGCACGAGCATGCGCTGCTGAAACGCTGGGCCGCGGCATTTCTTGCCGCCGAGCAAACAGATGATCCAAGGTGTCAACTCGCGCTCCTCAACGCAAGCTTTCCCGCTCCGGTTCAACATCCCGAGTGGTACGCGCATTTTGCAATGCTGGCGGAAGAGTTACAGAAGCATGAGCGTATCTCGCTATTGTCGGAAAGTGAAGTGGCACGACTCCAGACATTGCGTGCGCGTTTTGCTGCATTTGCAGGAGTCTTTCGCGCAACAGCGACTGCCACGAATCTATCTCCGTGGGTGCGCACTCGCGATGAGCTGCGAATCGGTATTGACATCCGTCCGCTTTCGATAGCCTCTTCACGCAATCGCGGCATCGGACGTTATCTGATCAACACCTTGACTTGGTTCTTGAAGCTACCCGGAAAACATCGCTTCATTCTGCTCGGCGATCGTCAGGCCATTGAGGACCAAGCGCTGCGCGAGATGTTTGCTTCTCCGCGCGTCGAGTTTCGAGAATTGGCAAGTGGATGTGACTCAGATCTTGACGTCTTCGTGGTTACTGATCCGTGTCCGATGCTGCAAGGGCGCCGAACGTCACAATTGCCGGTCACGCGTTGCGCGTGGATGTCCATAGTCTATGACTTTATTCCTCTTGAGTTCCCTGATCTATATCTGAGCTCGAACCCGGTATTAATGGACGAGTATCTGGAGAATATTGAGACACTTGGTCGCAAGTGTGCGGCGTTCTTCCCGATATCGAAGTACGTCGGAGAGCAATGCGGCAGCATCCTTGGAGCCAATGAGGACAACGTGATTCCGCTGATGGGCGGCGTCGAACAATGCTTCTTAGACGCGAGCTCATCCGCTGCTCCCCGCAGCATCTCGGATCCTTACCTTTTGTACGTAGGCGGAGCGGATGCCCGAAAGAATCTCGTCGGCCTCGTCATGGCGTTTGACACCGCATTGCCAAAGCTGCCTGTTAATACCAAACTGGTCCTCGCCGGAGAAATGAACCGTGAGCGAGTTCAGGACCTGCTTCGTGGAGTGAAACTGGAGCACCTTGCGAACTCCGTCATCGGACTTGGATCAGTTTCCGACGAAAAACTCATTGAACTCTATTCTAACGCTATCGCCACCGTGTTCGTTTCGCTGAGTGAAGGTCTTGGCCTTCCCGCCTTGGAAGCCATGGCCTGCGGCTGTCCGGTCGTCACCTCCAATGGTTCCGCGCTTGTGGAAACTGTAGGCGAAGATGCCATTCTTGTTGACCCGAGATCGGTCCCAAGCATCGCTGAAGGTATAGTCGAGGCCGCAACCAATCATGCCCTGCGTGAGAACTTGATTGCTCGCGGCAGGAAGCGTGCCGAATCGTGGAAGTGGGAAGACGTCGCACGCAGACTGCTTGAAGGCATAGAGTCACAAGTGTGTGAGGCTCCGCAATTGAAGCGCGAGCGGCGCCGAATGCGCGTTGCCATGCTCAATCGCGAGAATGTGTGGGATGCTCCCGGCGGCGATGGCCGCATCATGTTGCAGATGAAAGAAGCCGCTCAGCTACAGGATGTCGAGATATTCTTTCCGAGCCGTGACGAGGATGTGGCTGGCGCAGATCTAATACACGCCGTGAACCTGACCCTGCCCGGAGTTATGCAGAAGAGCATGACCTTGGCAAAAGCGTATCGCATTCCGCTTGTCGTGACCACTCTCTATGAAGACTGGCCGCAATATCTGAACGTATCGCATGCGGTCTTTGCGCTCTTTCAACAGCACTTGTCAGGACGATTGCCATTTTCGGACCTCACGAAACGTTTTGCAAACCTCAGGGAAACCGTCTCCGGACCAAGACTATCTGGAACGAACGCCCTTGATGACGCCGCCCTGTTCCTGGCATGCGGAGAGTCGGAAGCACTTCGCCTATCTGCGGACTTCCCGCATCTTGAAGAACGTGTGCGAGTGCTTCCATTTGCGGTCAATATCCCTCTGCCTGCGGAAGAACAGTCTCTTGCTGCCTTACGAGAACGCATGGGCGTAGAGCACTTTGTTCTTTCAATCGGGCGTCTGGAAACGCGCAAGAATCAGCTCATGCTGCTTGCCGCATTGCATGAGACGGACATTCCGATAGTCTTTGCCGCAGGCAGCTTCACACCTCAACCGGCCTATCGCGCTGCCGTTCATGCTTGGAAACGCAAAGCTCCGACCATGTTTGTAGAACGCTTGTCCTGGCCCGCTTTGAGCACTCTGATCAGAGCTTCTTCCGTGCATGTACTGCCAAGTTTCTACGAGCTTCCAGGACTGGTACATCTGGAATGCGCAAGCGCCGGCATTCCCATTGTCGCCTCAAACTGGGGTGCCCTTGAGGACTATCTGCCCGCCGGAGCTTTTCACTGTTGCGAACCGGACAGCCCTGACTCCATTCGCGAGGCAGTGTTTGCCGCGCTGGCCCGCCCTGCGCCACAAATCACCGCGGATCTCGCATCATCATACAGTCTCGAAAGGTTGGCCGACGGCCTTGCAGACGCGTATGAAAAGGTCCTTTCAAGAACAACCTATAAGCATAACTCAATTCGCAATGCGACTCGAGCGGAAGCTCTCGCCGCACTAACTGGAGGCTTGCATGCCCATGTTGACTCCCTCTGAAAACAAAACTGTTTCCATTATCATTCCGGTGTTCAACCGAGCCGAGCTTACCGAGCGCTGCCTTGAGTCTATTGCCAACGCAGCAAATCGAGCGTCCTACGAAGTAATCGTCGTGGATAATGGTTCCACCGACGGCACCAAGCAGCTTCTGAGCGGCATCGAAGGTGATATCACAGTCATCACAAATCGCACGAATGAGGGATTCGCTGCGGCCTGCAATCGCGGAAGCAAACTGGCGTCCGCTGAGTGGCTGCTCTTCTTGAACAATGACACCGAAGTGTCGGATGGATATCTTGACCAATTGCTCAATTGTGCCTCCTCGCTTGAGTCGTGCGGCGCGGTTGGCGCGCGATTGCTTTATCCGTCCGGCAGAACACAGCATGCGGGGCTCGCTTTCAACAACGAATGCACTCCCTACCACATCTTTCAAAATTTCGAGGCGGATCATCCGTCCGTAACGGAGTCGCGCAAAATGTCCGCCGTGACTGCCGCGTGCATGCTGATTCACAGCGAACTCTTCGCTGACTTCAACGGCTTCGACACTTCATTCGTAAATGGATTTGAGGATGTGGATCTCTGCCTCAAACTCAAACAGGCCGGTCGGACGAACTACTATTGCGGTACCACAAACATCATTCACCACGAAGAGTCCTCCGAGGGGCGGAAGAATCACGATGGACCAAACCTTCGACTGTTTCAACAGCGCTGGAATCGTATGATTGAACAAGACGATGCTGGATACCTTGCCGCGCATGGACTGACCATCGAGTGGACGGCTACTGGTGGCACCTATAAGAAGCTTACCCATGAAGTTTCGTCTCTGACGCACGCGGAAAACGACTCCGCAGTTCTGCTCGATCTCGCGCAAAAGAAATACGTCGAAGGTCTGCATGAAGAAGCCGCCGCGCTACTTCAGCGCATCGTCTCTTCCCGGATGACCCTTGGCAAGGATGACGAGTTTGAATCCTGGCAACTGCTTGGCAACTGCATGACCCGTTTGAACCGCGCCATTGAGGCTGAACGCGCCTATCTGCATGCCGCCACCGCCAACTCCGAGTCGGAACGGCCTTTCCTCGGTCTCGGTTCGGTCGCCATGCTACAGGAAAACTGGACGGCCGCGCAGTACGGCTTTCTTGCCGCGCTGTCCAAGAACCCAAACACGATGCGCGCCGAGTTCGGCCTTGGGGTAAGCTTGCTTGCCAGACAACAGCATGATGAAGCTCTTCCGCACTTCTCGCGAGTCGCAGAGTCAGATCCATCCAATGCGGACGCTGTCTTCTACCTTTACCGCGCGGCAATGGAGTCTAATCGTCCGCACCTTGCCATCGGCGCGTTGTCCCGCTATCTGGAGTCAAAGCCGGACGACGCGGAGTTCTGGTTCCATTTGTCAGGCGCGTTGTGGAAGAGCGGTTCGCAGGATGATGCGCTGTCCGCTTGCAAGAAGGTACTTGAGCTGAATCCTGATCACGGTCAGGCGAAGCAGACTCTTGAATACATGAGCTCGCATTGCCTCGCGAATGCCTGATTTTGTTGTCGTACAGCTCGCGCGTCTGGGAGATCTTCTGCAGACCCGCCCATTGCTTCAGACACTCAGAGAGTCTGACGCTGAAGCGCGAGTGTGGCTGATCTACGATGACAGATACAATGATCTTGTGAGACGATTTCCGGAAGTGACCGGTCACATCCCGATCTCGATTGGTTCACTCGTTGCAAACTCCCGGATGGATACGAATCTGCCTGAGGCCATTCGATATCTTTCGGAGCTTCTCCGCGGATTGCCGGTGGCGGAATGCCTCTACAATCTGACGAACCATACGGCGGCGCAGAGACTTGCAGGACTTGTTCCCGCAGCCCAACGTACCGGTTATGGCTTTCTAGAGTCGGAAACGCTCTCAGCACGAATGTGGAATCAGCCGGATGATGTTGAGCCCACGCATGCCGAACCCGTGCATGTTGCAGACATCTGGAAGTCTCTTGCGGGAAAAGAAAGAAGAAGCGCGGACTATTGCCCCCTGGTATCACTTGCAGACTCACGCACACGCAGCAGAACCGTGTTGATTGCGGACGCGGGATCTCCCGAACGCAGTCTCACACGGCAGACTCTTCAACGCATTGTTTGCGCACTTAGGAGCGCTGGTGAAAGCGAGATTATTCTGATCGGCGCGCGGTCTGCCGCAAGTTCGATTGAGGGCGCAAACGACCTGCGTGGCAAAACGAATCTGAATGAGCTTGTGAAGCTTCTCGAAAGCGCTCAAAATGCCATCGGTCCGGACACGGGCGCACTTCATCTCGCTGCGGCACTGGGCTGCAGAACCCTCGGGTTGTATTTCGCAGGTGCTGATCCGCGTCGGACAGGTCCATATACAAAGGAAACCGTCTGTTTGCATTGGTCGCATGATGACAGGCTCTTGACTGACTCGCATTTTCTTGATTTGCTCGCAGGGTGGCTCTCGGTGAAAAAGATACGTACACAAGACGGTGTGTCCGTGCTTCTTCCGGAATTTCGCGGGACACAATTGCACTTCGAGAAGCAAACTACATGCGCTCTTGAAGGTGCTGATCGTGCAGAAGGTGTATCCGTAGTGATCTCGGAGCGAGGTCAGGTTCACTACACTGACATACTGCTTGCGATTCTCGAAGAAGCGGTTCTTGAATTTGAGTACGAAGTCATTGTTGTCAGCAGCGGCCTCTCCGCCGCGGATGTAAAACATGCCAGCAGTCGCTCGCGTGTTTCCCCTGTGATCTCGACGCGACCGTTGAGTTTTGCCGAGGCGAACAATACCGGAGCGAAGGCAGCTAAGATGAACTGGCTGCTTCTTCTGAATGATGATTGCGAGCCGACGGCCCAAACATTGAATAACCTCTATCATCGCCGGCGAACCCAGAAGGTTGTCGCACCCCGTCTCACCTACTGGGATGGAGTTTCTCAGTCCGAGGGTATTTACCTTTCTGAAGGCGGACTTGTGGAGAAGAGCGCGCTGTCAGACTCACTCCTGCATGGTGAACCTGTCGCAATTAGCGCGGCGGCGATGCTCATCAAAAAGTCAGACTTCGATCTTCTGAACGGCTTTGATACCAGTTTTGTCAACGGCTACGAGGACATAGATCTTTGCCTGCGAGCGGGAGAGCACAACATCGGAGTCGAGGTAGACACGCACTCGCTCACGCACTTTCGTGGATCATCGCCCGGACGATTCGATCGCGACTATGACAATGAAAGTCTCTTGTTTCGCCGCTGGCCCAAGGTTCGCCCCAAAGATAGTGGGAAGAGCAAGCGCCAGCCCCCGAATGTGCCGCTGCTCTTGATTTCCGACTGTGCAGAAGCAGAAGCGGGACCTTGCTTGCGGTGGTCGGCGCCATTGCAGAGGTGTGGACTGAAAGTGAACAGGGACTTTGGCTGGTTTGACACCACGGAGAGATCTCCTGTTGAGTTGGCGCAAGCGCTTCGCAGTGCGGAACATGCTCTGGTCTTCCGTTCCGTCGGGACGACGGAGCATTTTGCTGAGCTAAAAGGGTGGAAGTTCGAACAGCAGGGCACGTTGCTCTTCGATTGCGATGATCTGCTCATCGGGCGATTCAGGCCGGGCAGTCCGCGTGCCAATGAGCGGTCACACTACGAGAGCCTTGTAAGACAAGTGCTGGACATCTCAGACATCATCGTTGCACCGTCCATGCGGCTTCATAATCTGCATCAGACTCGTCCGCAGTCCCGATACGTGATAGAGACTGTACCGATTTCGGAGCATTTCACCCCGGCAAAACGCGGGCTCGATCAGGGCACATTTCGGATCGGATTCGCCGCAGGCAGTGCGCACTTAACCGACCTTGCGATGATTGCACCGGAGATTGAGCGCATCCTGAACGACTTTCCTAATGTGATGTTTTACTGGTGGGGGACGACCCCACCGATGTTTGCATTTCATCCGCAAGTGCGACGTGGCGGAACATGGTTGAAGAACTACGTACAGCATCTGACGCGGCTGCATCGCGCGCCTATTGATCTGTGGCTTGTGCCCTTGGCGGATTCGATTCACAACTCTCTTCGCTCTCCGGTCAAAGTGTTTGAGCATATCGGCAGCGGACAACGTGCGCTATTCTCAAACGTGACACCATACAATGACACTATCTCAGATGCTCAGGAAGTTCTTGTGGACAATCGCCCGGGACACTGGTACAGCGCAATTCGAAACGCAATTGAGATGCGAGACCATTCTGTTGAGTCCGCAGAACTGAAGACACTGCGTGCGTCCCTGGTAACGAGGTCTACAGAGTTGACTCCGTATAGGTCACTGCTCAGATCTTTGGGAGTTAAGAGAAGCGAAGTCGCAGAGGATACCCTGCTATGTCCCGCATAGGCGCGTTCGAGTCATTTGTCTCACGGTCGGGTGTCTTGAGCGCCAGGCACTGCGATACTGGCATTCTGCTGCACAGCGGAGTTGATCCTCTTCGAGAAGCTCAACTTGTCGCGGAGCAACTTCATGGAAAGTACAGAGGTGTGACTCTTATTGGAAGTGGTTTGGGATACCTCCCAACGGCGCTGGCCCACCTCGGCGTGCGCGTTGAAGCGTATGAAGTCTTCTCTGGCGTTGCCGATCTGGCAATGTCTTGCACAGGTTTCTCTTCAAAGATGCTTGAAAGCAGTGACCAGATTAGCAAGGTTTTAGTGACAACCACCGCAGTTCATGGTGTGGTCGTGTCGCCATATGTCTCCTCGCTTGTAAATGAGCTTCCCACAGTGATAAAACAAAGAATTGAACACTCACATGTGATGTCTAATTCACGCCCTGCATATTCAGAGCTCATCTCTGCCAACATGGTTGAAAACAAGCCGCGCCTCAGTGGACTGCCGGCGCTTGAGATTGACTCTCTTCGCACTACTATGCCTACAGCAGTCATCGGTGCGGGACCGAGTCTGACTCCTTGTGCGGGCAGCCTCAAGTCATATCGTGAAGAGCTCTTCGTGATCGCCGCGAGTGGTGCGGTGCCGAGCCTGTTGCGATACGGAGTAATCCCCGATCTCGCGGTGGCCATGGAAGCAAAACCGGAGTCCGCTGCGGATATCGAGGACTTGCCTGACGAATCCTTGATAGTAGTTTTCCCCTGGACCGCGCCGAAGGTGATGAGGTCGGGTCGCAGCAATATGGTTGTTGCTGACGAGAAACTTGAGCTCCGCACGTCCGGAGGAAGCACGGCTCTTGCGGCAGCGGATCTTGCCACGCGATTGACCACCCAAGAAGTTTATCTGCTCGGAATGGATTTGAGCGATCAGCTGGGAACGTATGCCCATGGTGCGCTTCGAGAAGAGCGACACGTCTCAATGAATGCGGCAAAGTGGAGCGTGATGCGAGCCGCGTTCGATTCTTGGGTGAGCTCATTGGGATATCGCAAGATCTTTCATGTACTCCAGGGGACTGTTGCACCACTCAACGGCACAACCGTGTTGTCCCCGCAAGAGTTTCACGCACAACTGCTTCCTCTCCGAGAAGCGATAACGACAGCATGAGATGATCTCGTTCAAGAAGAACATATTGAAGCGCAAGTCGCTAAAGGTGGTTGTTCCAACTCCGCTCTACGGTGGCAGCCTGCCGGTTGCACTGCACGCGGCAGAGGCTTTTGAGCAACTCGGTCACTCGGTGACTCTTTTGAGCTTTGAGGAACAACACAAGCTTTACGAGTTGTGCGGTGATTCCGCTCATTCTAAGGAGGCCGCTCGCCACCTTCAGGGAACTCTTGCGGTGCTGCTCGCCGACCTTACGGCGGAAACTGCACTCAAGCAAGACGCAGATCTTGTCTGGTTCACGGCGCAATCCCCTGTCACGGTTCCGGTCCTAAGGAAACTGAGACAAGCGGGCATCAGAACCGCATTCTGGTTCGTGGAAAGCATTCAGCGATTTGAGTACTGGAAACCGCTGGCCGCCGAATTTGACTGCTTCTTCACCATTCAACAGGGTGATGCGCAGCAGGAGATTGAACGCGCCGGTGCCCGCCGTGTCGAGTATCTTCCCTGCGCCGCAAATCCGCAGTTCCACTGTGAAAGATCATTGACTGACGAGGAACGCGCAATGTATGGATCGCGTGTGTCTTTTGTCGGAGCGGGCTACCCGAATCGCGTCGAGTTATTTCAGAAACCCGAGTTCAGGAACATCAAGATCTGGGGAAATGACTGGCCCAGCAGTTTTCGAGACGGCATTGCGCGCGATTCTCGACGGCTTGCGTCCGAGGAAACCGCACTTGTATACTGCTCGACCGACATCAACGTGAACATTCATAGCGCATCGCAAGGGCAGTTGCTTCACCAAGGCGACTTTGTAAATCCTCGCACATTTGAGATTGCAGCTTGCGGTGCATTCCAAATTGTGGATCAGCAACAGCCGCTCCATCAATTGTTTGACCTTACTTCGGAACTTGTCGTTGTGAAGTCAGCAAGAGAGCTCAAAGACGCGATCGCGCACTATGCGCAACTGCCTGAGGAGAGGATGCAATACGCTTCGAAAGCTCAAAAACGCGTGCTTGCTGAACACACCTATGTGCATCGAGTGGAACAAGCGCTGAGAGCTATGGGCATGGAGTCGCATCCTACAACGACTGCCGAAGCATCACCGACCATTGGTGATCTGGTCACCGCATCATGGGGAGACCGCGAACTGATGGATTACTTTGATGCGTTTGAGAGCGCATCACCTGCGAGACTAAATGAGCTTGTGGCGAAGATTCCTGCGGGAAAACGCGAGCTTTCTCGTCCTGAATTGCTCTTGCTCCTGATGAACGAATTCAGGCAGTGGGGTATTGAAAAGGGTGCGATCGAGCAATGAAGCGTGTTCTGGTCATCGCCGTAACTCGACTCGGGGATCTTATTCAAACCGAGCCCATGTTCCGCGCTCTGAAAGCGGAAGGGCGCGCAGATCATCTAACTGTACTCGCTGAGCGAAGCTTTGCTGAGATCGCCGAACGACTTGAATGCGTGGACCGTGTCTGCGCGATTGATTTTGCGGATGTGCTGGGCACTCTCGGAAGCAACTCAAGGACACTGCCACTTAGTCAGTACGCCGGGCTGTACCGAGCGCTATCGGACACTGAGTACGATGAGGTGTGGAACGTCACTCACTCGCGCCCTTCGATGGTGCTCACGGCTCTTGCGCGGGCGAACAAAAGATATGGTGTTACATTAGATTCGCATGGAATGCAGATCGTGCGAAATGAGTGGATCACATACTTCTTTGCAGCCAATCTTGCCCGCCCGTGGTGCGCGCACAACTTGGTGGACATCTATGTCAATGCAGTGAGTCTGCAGACGCCGTTTGACCAACGAATCCCGCACTTTGAGAGCGCGACATGCAAGGAGCCGAGATTGCCTCGGCGCGAGCTGCGGGGTGCGCAAGTGTTGCTGCATCCGGGCGCTTCGCAGCCGGACAAGCGTTGGCCAAGTCAGAGATTCTCGCAAGTCGCCAATTGGTTGAAGGATCGCGGCGCAGAGGTGGTTCTGATCGGAGGACGAAAAGAACTCAAACTCGAGACCGAGTTTCCGCTTGGCAACGGAGTGCGATCTCTAATTGGAAAGACAAGTGTCGCTGAGCTGTTCTCACTTTGCGCCGACGCATCCTTCATGGTGACTTGCGATTCTGGCCCGGTGCATATCGCCGCGGCCGCGGGCTTGCCGGTCGTCGCGATCGAAGGAGGCAGCGCACACGGCTTTGAAACTGCACCGTATGGAGAGAGATCGCTTGTCCTGCAGCCACATCTTCAAAACCTGATGACTCGTTCACCCGGGAAATCCCTGTGCTCTGATGCACCGTCCGTTGTTCAGGTTCAGGATGTGACGAAAGCAATTGAATTGCTGATTGGCGAGCGAGACTCGCTGTTCGTTTCAAACGGAGTAAGCGCCTATCAGACGGGACGCGATGAGCGCACAAATGGTCTGAACTTGACTGCCCTGGCGACAGAGCAGCCTGAGTATGAGCGCGCGCTCGATCAATTGAAGCTCTTCTGGTTTCACGCGCTTTCGAGAATTTCTTTCAACGATTCGAGTGCAAGGGGCGGCCTTGGTGAGACGTTTGGCGAGAATATGCGGGCAGCACGCAGTCTTGGCACAACAAATCACGGCGCACGCTTGCTTGAGATCAAAGCAGAGGCGCTGAAAGGCGCTGAGCAAAACCTGAAACGAAAGCTTATGCAAGAGCCGCGCTTTCACCATTTGCAGGCGTTCCTGCAAATCGCGCGAGGAAGTCTTTCCGGGGACACGTTGGAGCAGCAGGCAAATGAGCTTGCCGATCTGTACGCAAGGCTTGGCGCCGCGTCGGAGTGCCTGACCGCCGCGTCTTGTTCATCAACAAAGCAGATTCAAAATAGTTTAGAGATAGAGGTGACAGCATGAAGGTTTACCTAAACGGTCTTGCTCTCGAACGCGAAGCGGAGGGGTCAGCTGAAGTCGGGCAGGTCCTCAATGAGCTTCAAACTGAAATCCGCGAAGGCGGCAAAGTCCTGCTGACAGCGGCCATTGATGGCGTTCAAATCGAAAATGGATTCCGGCGCCGTAGACAACTCGCGACACCGGTCAGCAACATTGAAAGACTCGATCTCACGATTCAGAATTCGGAAGTCGTCGCTGAGCAAATCCTGCAAGACTCCTTGCAAGTTCTTCAGCAGGTGCAGCAAGAGGCCGCGCCACTTGCAACCGGATTTCGTATCGGCAATGAGTATGACTCCAATCAACGGCTTGCCGATATGATGGAGAGGCTGAAACTCGCTTTGCAAGGTGCCTCTTTGGTGCTGAGTCGCAGCAACACGTCCGCTAACTCCTTTGCGCAATTGAATCAGGCAGGACATCGCCTTATGCCCGTCGTGGATCGAATCCTGACAGCACAGGCGTCTGGAAACTATGTGGCCATCGCCGACGAGCTGGAATACGAAATGCCGCAAGTTCTCCGCGAGAACTTCCTGGTGTTTCAGAAACTGGCCCGTTCCGTCGAATTTGCCGCCTTTCAAAAGAACGGCGCCGGAAATTAAAGTATGCACACACGTATTCCGATAATCAGAGTGTAAGGAATCTGATTCATCTGGAGTACTTGACATGAAAACTGAAGAAATGATCACACTTCCAAGAGCGCGCTCGTCCCGGGGTCCGAAACTCTATTCGATCGGACAGGTTCACGCGATCACCGGAATCCCCAAACCCACCATCCGCTACTGGGAAAAGGAGTTTGAGGAATTCCTGGAGCCGCAACGAACCACCGGCAACCAGCGCCGCTACGATGAGAAGTCCATCGCTGATCTGGAAAAGATCAACTACCTCGTGAAAGTACAGGGCTACACTCTCGAGGGAGCGAAGCGCAAACTTGAGATGTTGCGAAGAAGCGACATCGAAAGGCCGCAAAGCAATGATCCGATTGCCGAACTGGCGCGCGCAATGTCCGATTATCTAATGAAGAAGTCACCCCGCGATTAGCGGGTCAGTCCTAACATCACGGGAGTAACATGAGTACGAGAATCAACCACAATCTGCTGTCGCTTGGAGCACAGAGATCCGTCTGGACGGCCCAGAACGATCTGGACTCCGCCGTGCAGCGACTGTCGAGCGGACTGCGCATCAACTATGCGTGGGACGATCCGACCGGCCTGGGTATCAGCGAACGACTGCGTTCTTCTATCAGCGGTATGGTAGAAGCGGAAAAGAACGCGAACTACAACATCAATATGCTGCAAACCGCCGAAGGCGCTCTTGCCGTCATTGATGAAAAGTTGATCCGCATGCGCGCCATCGCCATTCAAGCCGCAAACGGTGTCCTGACCACGCTGGACCGTGCCGTCGCCAACGTCGAATTCCAGCAGCTCAAGAGCGAAATGGACCGCATCGCACGCACCGCGAACTACAACGGCTTCTACCTGCTCGACGGTTCGCATCAATCCGCCACCCTGAACACCGACAACACGCTGGCGCTGGGCTACAATGCAGTCCGGACCGCCGCTGATGGTGCCGCTATCAAGTTCCATATCGGCGAAAGCAATCAGGAAGGCCGCGACTACTACTACATCAATGTCGCCGGCATGACCGCCGAAGATCTTGGTGTTGCGGGTCTGGATGTCGCCAATACCGCGTCCGCGCAGAGCGCTATCGAAACTCTGATTGACGCGATTAACTCGAAGGATACCACGCGCACGTTCCTTGGATCCATGGTCTCGCGACTCCAAAACACGATTCTGAATCTGAAAATCGCTCGCGAAAACGCCACGGCTTCAGAATCCCAGATTCGAGATGCGGACTTCGCCGAGGAGATGTCGAACTTCACACGTGCACAAATTCTGATGCAGACCGGCGTCTCCATGTTGGGTCAGGCCAATCAGATTCCCAACATCGTTGCGCAATTGGTGGGTTAGTCTCTTATGAGTGACCCGAAGGATCAGCTTATTACCAGCTCCAGTGGAGAACACGGAGATCTGCCTGAGAAACTCAGGCAGATCTCTGCCGCTCTCTGGGAAGCTGCCGAAACACGCAACTTCCAAAGCATGCAGGCACTCCTCGAGCAGCGCGAGGCTGTGCTCTCGCAGCTTGCGCCATCCCGCGAGTTGACTGCAAAAGAGCGCCGCGAGCTGATGGCCGTGCAGGCTGCGGAGCGGTATCTGATTCGACAGTTAAGTTCGGAGGCGGAGTTCCTCGAAAGGCGTTTGCGAGCGGTTGGCGCACGACGCTCTGCCGCCAAGGGCTATCGGTCTCCGAGCAAGAAGTCTTCTCGACTCATGGGAACGGGATAGACTGTGTGTGGTTCCGTCGCCATAATCGCTGAAGGAACGGATGTCACCCCGGTCCTGAGTGAGGCTCTCGACTTGATTGCGAGCCGCGGTCCGGACTCACGACAAGTCGCGTCCACCTCGACAGGCGGTGCCGCGCATTGCCGACTTGCCTTGCGCGGGTCGGATGGCGGTTCTCAGCCGGTCTTGCTGAATGACGGCGGACTGCTCACCTTTGTCGGTGAAATCTATAATGATGCGGAACTGCGCTCCCTGCTGACTCTCAGCAATCGGCAGTTTCATTCCTCAGGCGACACCGAAGTTCTGGCCGCCGCAGTAGAGTGCTGGAAAGAGCGCTCGTGGCGTATGATGAACGGCATGTTCGCTGTGTCGCAGCTGGCCAACGACCGTGCCGAGCTGACGCTTGTTCGAGATGAATTCGGTGTCAAACCACTTTTCTTCACTCGAGCGGCAGGTGGTGCTGCCGCAGCATCCGAATGCTCGGCTCTGCGAAAGCTTGCTGCATCTGAGAGCGCCTCGGCGCAGGGAGTCGTTCACTTCCTGCGAACCTCGCAAGTCTCCAACGGCACACGAACAGTCTGGAAAGACATCGAGACGGTCAGCCCGGGCACCCAAGTCACACTGACCCGCTCGCATGCTGAACTCGCGAACTGGTTAGAGCCTCGCGTGCCGGACACGATGGTCGTTGATCCGCTCCTTGCAGCAAACAAGCTCCGCTATCTGCTCAGCGAAGCAGTCTATCGTCAACTCCAGGCTGACTTCCCCGTCGGTGTCTTCCTCTCGGGCGGCCTCGATAGCTCGTTGCTTGCGGCGTTCGCGGCACAGCATCAGACGACGCCACTCGACACGTTTGCCGTCGCACTCGAAGGAGATGAGGAAGATCTGATCGCCGCGAAAAACGTGGCGGAACACTTGGGGACCCGGCACCGCTCAAAGGTTGTCTCGCCGCGCGAATTCTTCCAGGCCATGGAACAACTTGTCGCCAAGAGAGCACTACCCGTTTCATTGCCGAATGAAGTTCTGATCTATCTGCTCTCGTCAGATGCTGCGAAATCTGTGAAAGCCGTTCTTTGCGGCGAAGGTGCCGACGAACAATTCGGCGGATATCATCGCCTGCTGGCAAGGCTTGCGCAACGGTCGGCACACGACACAAGCATAACAGAGTCCTATCGAGCGGCCACCGCATGGTTTGAGAGGGATGCGCTGCAAGACGCTCTGCGGGATCCTGCTCTGGTTGACCAATCAGAGCGACAAGACTTAGCACAGCTCGAGATGACGCTCGAAGATCGGAGCTTCGGGGATGAGGCACGCACGCTGCTCATGTATGACCATTATCCGCATCTGCTGCTCAGACTGGATGGAGCCGCCATGGCCGCTTCTCTGGAGGGACGCGTTCCCTTTGCGGATCGTGACGTAGTCAATTTTGCCCGCTCTTTGGACACAAGTCTGCTGGCTCCTGCTTTCGGATTGGAGAAACCGATCCTTCGCAAGTCGGGTCAGGGACTCTTGCCGGAGGCGATTCTGAAGAGACCCAAGAGGGCATTTAGCGCCTCTCTCGACACTCTTTTCTCTTCTCACGAGGGTCAAGAACTCTTGAAACGTGTGCTCAAGCAATCTCTGATTGTGAAACTCTTCCATCAAGAAAAGCTTGAGTGCCTTGTGAACGACGATTTCAGAACTCGAATTTTTCAACGCACTTGGCTGATTTGCTCTTTGGGACTGTGGTCGGACGTGTGCGGGGTCAGTGAGATTAACTGACCCTAACCCCTTGACAGGGGGCAATTTAAGTTCAGGAAGCCTGAGCCGATAATTCTGATGAACCGCGCGTTGGGTGCGGAATATCAATTAGAGCTTAATCGGTAACTTTTCCTGAAAAGCTCCCTCGGAGGAGGAAGGCATGAGCACACGTATCAACCACAATCTGCTGTCACTCGGTGCACAACGCTCGGTGTGGACAGCACAGAACGATCTGGACCAGGCGGTTCAACGCTTGTCCAGCGGTCTGCGCATCAACTACGCGTGGGATGATCCCACGGGTCTGGGCATTAGCGAGCGTCTTCGCTCTTCGATCGTCGGTATGGTCGAAGCAGAAAAGAACGCCTCCTATAATGTCAACATGCTGCAGACTGCCGAGGGCGCTTTGGCCGTCATTGACGAGAAACTGGTGCGCATGCGCGCCATCGCCGTCCAGGCCGCCAACGGCGTCCTGACCACGCTTGACCGCCAAGTCGCAAACGTCGAGTTCCAGCAGCTCAAGAGCGAAGCTGATCGTATCGCGAAAACCGCGAACTACAACGGCTTCTATCTGCTCGACGGATCGCACGCGGCGTCCAGCGCAAGCACGGACACCACGCAGGCTCTCGGCTACAATGCCGTGAACACCGCCGCCGACGGAAACGCCATCAAGTTCCATATCGGCGAAGCCAATGAAACAGGTAAGGACTTCTATTACCTGAACCTCGGCGGCATGACCGCCAGCGATCTCGGCATTGACGGGCTGAATGTCGCCGATACTGCCTCCGCGCAGTCCGCGATTGACACCCTGATCGCCGCGATCAACTCGAAAGACACCGAGCGCACGTTCATCGGTTCCATGGTGGAACGTCTGCAAAACACCATCATGAACCTCAAGATCTCGCGTGAAAACGCAACGGCTTCCGAATCGCAAATCCGCGACGCGGACTTCGCCGAAGAAATGTCGAACTTCACCCGTGCTCAGATTCTGATGCAGACGGGCGTCTCGATGCTTTCCACGGCGAACTCGATTCCGAACATCGTTGCCCAGCTCGTCGGCTAAGTCGGAAGAACTTCTCCCTTTGTCGTTCAGGTCGCCCGCGCGGCTGCGCGGGCGACCGAACGGAGAGTCTTCCGAAATCGGTCCGAAGACTTGAACGATAAGGAGAAGCAATGTCACAGCCAGCCACCTCGGTTTCGGGGTTGGTATCCGGAATTGATTGGGATACCACCATCAAACAACTTATGCAGATCGAGAGGCGACGTGTTGACCTCTACGAAACGCGTAAGAGCGAAAACGAAACCAAGCTCAGCCTTTGGGGGCAGCTACAGGGCAAAATCTCCGCGCTGCAGGGTGCCGCGCAGAATCTTGACCGGCGGTCCGAGTTTGTGGTCAAATCGGCTTCCTCCTCCGATTCGTCGGTAGTCACGGTACAGGCCTCGTCAAGTGCTCCACGCGGTTCGCATTCCGTGGAGGTGCTTGCCCTCGCCAAAGCCCACAGCATTGCTGCGCAAGGTTTGGATGACAAAAACAGCACCGGCGTCGGTGATAGTGGAGGAGACTTTATCATCCAAGTGGGTGATGAGACCATCACGATCGCCGACGCCGATCTCTCTTCTGCTACCACCCTCGAACAACTTCGCGATCTGATCAACAACTCCGCGGATAACGAAAACTTCGTTACGGCGTCCATCCTCGATGATGGTTCCGACAGCGGTCAGTTTAGACTGGTACTGTCGTCCAATGATCCCGGACTTGACCACCGTATCTCGTTTTCCTCCAACCCCACGAACCTGAATTTCTCCACGAATGCAGTGGATAATGTCGAAACAGGAGCAGGGTGGAGCGGAACCGCCGACATCACTTCCGGCGGAACGTACAGCGGCACTGTGAACAAGACGTTCGTCTTCACGGTTGCCTCCGGCGGCACTATCGGAACGGATACCGTGCAGATTGACTGGACCGACAGCGCGGGAAACTCCGGCACGCTGAGCATTGCTCCCGGCGACGCCGGAACGCCCATCGCGGTCGCCGAAGGACTCGAACTGACCTTCGATGCCGGATTGTTGACTGCGGGAGACATCTTCTCAAATGAAGTCTTCACTCCAACGTTGACCGAAGCCCAGGATGCGAATGTGCGTGTGGATGGCATCTACGTGACACATTCCGGGAACACTCTTGAAAACTTTTTCGAAGGTGTGACTCTGAATCTGTTGTCCGCAGAAGTCGGCAAGGAAGTCACCATTACGATTGACAATGACAAAGAGGCCATGAAGAGCAAGATTCAAGTCTTCGTGGATGCCTATAACTCCGTCATGCAGGACATCTCAACCTTCTCCGCATACGACGAAGAAAATGACGCCGCCGCGCCACTGATCGGTGACGGTTTCCTCTCTTCGATTCGCGGCGACTTGTCATCCGTGGTCGCCCAGCAGGTCGGAGATCTGCCCTCCGGACAGCAGCTCAGACATCTGGCGGATTTAGGAATTCTCTCTTCTTCCAGAAACCTCTTGTCCATCAACCAGAGTGAACTTGATGAAGCGTTGAACGAACGATTCGAGGAAGTCGTCAATGTCTTCAGTCAGTCCTTCGAGTCCGGCGACAACAAGATCGGCCTGGTGACTACGACGGAGAAGAGCTCGGGCGGCACCTATTCCCTCGTCGTGGACTATGGTGCGGATGGACGACCGGTTTCGGCCACGATTGACGGCGTTGCCGCGACGGTGGACGGCCTGCTCATTCGCGGAGCTGAAGGCACCGCACTCGAAGGAGTCGTGCTGAGCTTCACCCCCACCACGGGCGGCGCAGGCACGGTGGATACCACGATCAGAATCGGCAAAGGCATCACCGAGATGGTGGCGACGACGACCTCGCGTCTCCTTGACGACGACTCCGGCGCCGTGACCTACGCTATTCAGAATCTCGAAAATCAGAACGAAAATCTCGACCGGCAGATTGCCTCTTGGGAACGCCGGCTGGAAACTATTGAAGAGTCCCTGCGCAGGCAATACTCGACTCTCGAAACCCTGCTCTCAAAAATGCGAAATCAAAGCAACTACCTTGCTGGAGTCTTAGGATAACATGAAAGTCGCTCCCAGTTTTAACACCTATCGGTCTATGGACGCCGCCTGCAGCACGCCGCAGCTTGTTCTTTTGCTCTGCGACGGCGCGATACGCTACACCCGTGAAGCCGCAGAACATATGCACGCCAATCGCTGGTCCGAAAAGGGAACCGCGATTGAATCCGCTTTGGAGTGCATTGGCGAGCTGCGCAAGTGCCTGAACCTGAGCGAAAACTCAGAGTTCGTCGCACAAATCAATCAGACCTATAGTTTTCTGGCCACCAAGCTCTCCATCGGAAATGCCTCGCGGGACATCTCGCAATTGCATCAGGTGGCAGATGCCTTGACCAACATCCGCGCCGCCTGGTCCGAGCTTTTTGACCGGCTGCGTCAGGAAGGCAAACTGCCGTCCGGGGAGTTCGCCCCCATGGTCCCGGCGACTCACGGCACGACAGTTGCTAATCATTCTGCTATAACACGTTAACCGGCAGGTGAACATGCGCGTAGAAAATACCAGACCGTACGGTATTCCCCTTCCTCCCAAGGAAGGTAATGAAAATGTGGCCTCGCGGGCCTCAAAATTGCCCGAAACTGCGACCAATTCTGCTGGAGATCTTTTCGAACTCTCTTCAGAACAAAAGGTTACGCAGAATGTCGTGGCTCAGGTCCCTGACGCCGCTGACTTGCCTGCTCTGACTCCTGAGAGACTGGCAGAGCTGCGCGGCAAAATCAGTACTGGGTATTACTTGACCCCCCAGGCGGCAGAAGAGACCGCAAAGGCGCTGGCAGAGTTCCATCATTAAGTCCAAACAGACTGAGAGCCCTGGGATTCCGTAACTTCCAGGGATTTCTGGACGGTTTCCTCGAAGATTCCATCCGAACGGCAAGCCCCTGCTTCTTTCAAGCAGGGGCTTTCTGGTGGTATGATAGTTGCCGATTAACTCGTTGCTGACCGTTGAGTTTCGAAAACTGGACTGCAGACGACTTTGCTAATATCTCCAATACCCGCGCCGCACGTACTGATCATTGACGATGACCCGGATATCTCCGCCGTCATCGCAGCCGCTCTCGATGCAGTGGGATGTCGAGTCACGACTGAAAACAACTCCATGCGCGCAGAAGACGCATGTGTTCGCAGCCAACCGGACTTGATCCTCGTGGATTTGATGATGCCCGGCCGCTCGGGATTGGACCTGATCGCACCGCTGCATCAGCTAAGACCCGAGGCCATTATCTGCATGACCACCGGGCTGGGCGACCCGGCTGTGCTCAAAAACTCGCTCAGATCCGGTGCGTGGAATGTACTCTGCAAGCCGTACTCGCTTTCAGATCTCGCTGAGCTGGTCGAGCTGAGCATCCGCCTGACGGAGTCCTTGAGACAGGAAGTGCGCGCTGGAGTCGTGGACAACAACCTTGAACTTGAGTTTCCCGGCGATCACCTGCCGGATCCTGCGGACATCGCACGTCTGATCGCGGTCGCGGCTGCGGGAGAGTGTGATCAAGATGTCGCCTATCGAAAGTTGCCCCTCATCGCGACGGCACTCATGGACAACGCACACATTCACGGCACAAAGGAATGTTCCGATCTTGCCTACGGCGTTCGCCTGTCCTTCAACGAGGATGCCCTCGAACTCGAGGTTTGGGACAACGGACCGGGTTTCAACGGGCCGACGGTCATTCGCCAACTGAGCACCTCCGCACCAAAAGGTAAGCTCAGCGGACTGCAGTTAACCGCCACTCTCGCCGACGACGTGCGCTTCGCAGAAGGACGCAGTGCGATCAAAGTCAGGTGGATGAATTCGCATCGCCGGCAGGAGAGCGAAGAACAATGAGACAGACTCCCTTGCGATTTCCCGGAACACAGGAGAGCGGAGGGCTGCCGCACATCCTGGTCGTGACTTCCGATCCCGAAGTTAGAACACTCCTTCGCGATCAGATCCTGCAAGTTGATGGGGTGGAAGTGAGCTATGCCGAGAGTGGAAAACAGGCCCTGCAATCACTTCGTGTCAGTATGCCCGCGGCCGTGCTTTGTGACGTCACGCTGTCGGATTTGGATGGATTTCAGCTCGCAAGATTGTTAAAGCTCCCGCTGCTGCCGGGGACAGAGCGCTTGCCGGTCGTGCTGTTTTCCGCCTCCTATCGCGATGTACTGGCCGAGCATGTCGCGCGAAAGACCGGTGCGTTTGCGTTTCTCAAGTTGCCGGTAGACACGTTTCTTGTGCCGCGTACAATCGAGCTAGTGCTGCACCGAACGCTCGCGGGCCAGCAGGACCACATGATCCTGACGCACAAAGGCGACGTGCAGATCGCTGGAACGGATGACCTCCTGATTCACGGAACTGCGGTCGCCGCCGAGCGGGACGGCTGGAAGGTCAAACGCGGTACATCGCTCCTGGAGCTCGCTGAATCGTGGGGTGCCGCGGAGTCGCACGTCGTGGTCTTTGAACATCCGCGGCGCGGCTCTCTTGACTTTCCAACCGATCTCCTGAAACAGCTTGACGAACCGCCGGTGCTAATCGCCTTGCTTTGGCGCTCCGATCCCGAGCTGCTTCAGGACCTGATGGAACACGGCGTGGATGACTTCGTGATGCTGCCCGCATCCCCCGAACAGATTGTCGCTTCCATCGGAGATGCTCGACTGAAATTCAATTTCCGCAGCATCCACAAACAGTTCGAACAACAGTTTGAGAAACTGCAAGAAGTCAGTGACTACCTCGAACTTGTTATCACCCACTCGCATGAAGCGATCTTCGCCTGCGACCCCGATGGACGCGTCAGATTGTGGAACAAGGGCGCAGAGCGAGTGTACGGCTATACAGCAGAAGAGGCAATCGGCAGCATCGTGGACGACCTCGTTGACCCGCCGGGGTTCACGCGCAAGTCGCCGCACGTGATCCGTATGCTCATCCAGCGAGGATCCATGACCGACCCGGAAGTGGAGCGCCGTCGGAAGTCCGGAGAGGTCTTTCCCGTTACGGCAACCTTCACGCTTCTCAAGGATTCCCGTGGCGAAATCCTGGGCTATTCCGTGATTGACCGCGATGTCACGCCCATCAAGGCCCTTGAAAACGAAAAAATCAAGTCGGCACGTCTCCGCGCGATTACGCAGACCGCGGTGACCGCCAACGATCATATCAATACGCCGTTGGGAATCATTCTGGGATACGCTCAGTTCCTTGAAATGAAACTCGCCAACGTGGACGCTCAGGACCGCGCGGCGCTGGACGTGATTCAGCAGCAGGTCCACAAGATCAAAGGGATCATGAACAAGCTTAAGCTCATCTCCGATCCCATTGTCAAGAACTACTCCATTGAAGGGGTAACCATGCTTGACTTGACCAAATCTCAACTTTCCAACGAAGCAGCTAATTAAGAACACCATAGATGAGGGCCGCATGGAAACACTGAAAAAGAAAGTTCTCGTTGTTGACGACGACGAAGTGATTCGCGATCTGCTGATCAACTTTCTGAAGTTCTCGGGCTACGAAGGCATGGGAGCGCCGAACGGGCAGAAGGCTCTCGAACTCGTGCTGGCCGATGCGCCGGATATGATTATCACGGACATTCACATGCCGCTGATGAACGGATTCCAACTTCTGCGCGCGGTGAAGCGAATCAGTCCCGATCTCCCGGTCATCTTCATCACCGGGTTCGCGCACTTCCGCCGCTTCTTCGCGGACAAAACCGCGCGCGCGGACGGCTTCCTCGAAAAGCCATTCTCGCTCGAGTCCATTGACGGACTGGTTAAAAAGTACCTGTAATCGGCGGGGCGGCTTGACTTTTCGCTCCGACTGAGGTATCTTCGAGTCTATGGCGGAAAGGGAAGTCCTGATTGTTGATGATGATGCTCCTGCGCGCGAAGCCCTGGCTTCCGTGCTGCAGGAGCATGGTTACTCTGTGCACCTGGCCGGCGATGCGGTCGCCGCTCTGAATTTGCTCTCTGCCAACACCGCGATTCAAGTCCTGTTGACGGATGTCCGCCTGCCGCAGGTGGACGGAATCGAGTTGCTGGCTCGTGCAAGACTCGCACATCCGCAACTGCACGTGATCCTCGTCACTGCGTTTGCGAATCGAAGCCTTGCCCTCCGGGCTCTAAAGCACGGTGCCGCCGATTTCCTGACCAAGCCCGTGGACGGAAACACGCTGATCCGGATTGTCGAACGCTCTTTCTATCGTGCCCGGCTGGACCGCTTGGCACAGTCCGGCCAGAAGTCTCTCTCGCAACCGGCACACGGAGCGATTGTCTGCGATTCCAATCTGTGCGTTACGGAGCTTTCAACGAGCACCGCCACGCTCCTCGGAATGGACGTTGCGGACCTCATCGGCGCAACTCTTTGGCAAGCCATCGGACACGGCGAACTGCGCGACCTTGCGGACAAATCCGCTGAACACGGCGTCGTGATTGAACTAAGCGACCGCAAGCTTCTGTTTCAGCCTGTGCCCATCCGAAGTCTGAACGGCTGCGTTGTACTCGTCACGGAAGTCACCGGACTGCGGCAATTGCAAAAGGACCTGATCTCGCTCAGACAGGACATCGAAGCGCGAGTCGTCGAACGCACCCGTTTTCTGTCTGAAGAAATCGAATTCAACGAACGCGTACTGGACACCGCCGACGTGCTGATTGCCTACGTCAACCCCGATGGCAAGCTCGAACGGTGGAACAAATTCGCGATCGGACTGACCGGCATGCCGCTCGAAGACGCGGAACTGCGCCTGGCGGAAATCGTTCGCGACAGCTCTTCGCAACTTGCGGAGGTCTTCGATCCAAATCGCGGGACCGAAGTAACCGGAAAAGTGCTGGCCTTCGACGGCCCGGAAGGTTCGATCAGGCTTCTGACCTGGAGCGCAAGACGCTTTCGCGAAGGCCCGGGACGATGGGGGCGCCTCATCGTCGGAATGGATGTCACGGAACAAAAGCAGTTGGAATCCACACTGCAGCACTATAACTCGTATCTGGAAGACATGGTTCGTCAGCGCTCGCGAGAGCTGAAAACCAAGAATGCGCAGCTGATTCATACGGCGCGGCTGGCTTCGCTCGGCGAAATGGTCGGGTCCATCGCGCACGAGATGAAACAGCCGCTCAATGTCATTGCTATTACCGCGGATCTGATCAAACTTCTGCGGAAAAACGGCAAGCTCAATGACGACGTGCTCGAGAACAATCTCGACAAGATCCGCCTAACGGTCGAACGAATGGCCAACACCATCAATCACCTGCGCGGATTCACACATATTGACTCTTCGACCTTCAAGCCGCTGACTGCCGAGCTCGTGGTGCGCGGCGCACTGGTGCTGGTGGGAGATCAGATTCGTCAGGAAGACATCACTGTCGAAGCGGAGATCGAGGCCGACACGCAGACTTTTCGCGGCGATCAGAACCAGATTGAACAAGTGCTCGTAAATTTGCTGGTGAATGCGCGCGATGCCGTCTTGGAGGCTGTCAACACTGCAAATCTGCAGGCCGACCAAAGGACCATTACCATCCGTGCTCTCAAGTGCGCGGATTCAAAGTGGATTTCTATTGAAATTGCGGACTTCGGAGTCGGAATGCCCGATGAAGTGGTCAGGCATATCTTTGAACCGTTTTTTACGACCAAGGATGCGGCGCAGGGAACCGGCCTTGGCCTGTCTATCTGTCTCAATATCGTTCGCTCGCACGGAGGCGACATCGAAGTCGAATCCACGCCCGGCAAGGGAAGTGTCTTTCGAATTCTGCTGCCTGTGGATGTCGAGGCCGAACTTGCTCAGGATGGCTAATGATGCGCTGCGCAGCAGGAAAGGGAGGACGTTGTGACCGGACAACTCTCGTGGTTTGAAAGCTGGGATCGTGGTGTCTTTGAGATGGTGAACAAGACTTTCACCAGCACTTTCTTCGACGCCATCATGCCCCTCTTGTCCGACAGGCTGATCTGGATGATTCCGCTCGGCCTGTTCTGGATGTTTTTCATGTTCCGCACCACCCGGCGCGGACGAATCATCGCGCTCTGCTGTTTTGTTGTCGTGGCACTGACCGATCAAGTGTCTTCCACCGTGATCAAGCCTGCCGTGCAGCGGATCCGCCCCTGCAATGTCCTTCCGCAGACACACTACTACGATGACGGCAACGAGCGCTGGATCTACACCGACAAGTTCGCGCTGACCACCTACAAACCTTCATACAGCTTCCCGTCCAGCCATGCCGCAAACATGGCGGGACAGGCGGTGTACTGGAGCTACTTCTATCCGCAGCTCAGCCCGGTCTTCTTTGCCGCCGCCCTTACAGTGGGGTACAGCAGAGTCTATCTCGGACATCACTACCCGTCCGATGTCGGTGCAGGTTACTTGATCGGAATCTTTTTCGCGCTCCTGGTCGCCTGGCCGCTCCGAGTCTGGATCCTAACGGACGAATAGCAGTCGGAGCGAAATGCGAAACTGACTGAATTGACCGCATACAAAAAGCCCTGCCAAATTCGGCAGGGCTAACATTTTCTCATGAAGGTGCGCTTAGCGGAACATCGCTTTGATCGAGCCCCACGTCTGCTGCACCGCAGAAATGTTCAATGAGACTTCCAGAATCTGACTGTACGAGTACGTCCCATCCCGGTTCAGCAGCTTGATCCGATAGAAAAAGGTCAGCTCGCGGTCCACATCGAGAGGACTCTCATCCGTGAAAAAATACTCGGAATAGGATCCGCGCGCGGCAACCTGGCCCACCGGCAGGAACGTCTGGCCGTCGGGCGACCGTTCAATTACGAAGGTCTGAAAATTGATTTCCTGGCCCGTCTGCCACTCCAACCTGGCGTGGTCCACCAGTGAGTTGACACTCATGGAGAGCAACTCCACCTCGGCGCGTGCGCCGGGCGAAATCACCATCAAAGCAAGTAGTGCGAATGCAAGTCTCTTCATCGAGGTCCCGGTCAAGTTTCTGACATCAAAAAATACCAATCCCCGGCCTCAGAGTCAAGCACTACGGACCGCTTCACAAAGGACAGTCCTTTCCCTACCGCAAGCTTCGGGCCTAATCCATTCTTTGATTGAGACCATTTCCATTGTTTAACTTATTATTTTACCTAAAATAAACCCTATGATGATCCCGACGATCAGGACCACGGTCAGAACTCGTGACTGAACCACGGACTTTCCATGGCCTCGTCCGGCAAGAAATGCTGAAAAGAAGTAGCCCGCCCCATTTAAGAGCCAGACCAGTGGAATCGCCAGCGCTTTCGCGATCAGCGGCCCGATCCACGGCACCAGGGCTACAAGGCCCAAGAGCCCCGCAAACGCCTGAGTCAGAATGCCAACCAGAGCTGCAACCGCCGTGACCACTGTCGCGTCCCACCCCGCAAAATAGCCTGTGACCAAAATCAGCACCACGACCAACAAACCGATCAAGGTCCGCCGATAGGTCGCCCAAAATACTGCAAAACTAGGGATATACATCTGGTTGTCGAGAGGAGTTAACTCCAAATAAACATCAAGGCCGCGCCAAAGTCAAGTTCTGAATCGTGAGCTGTTGAGAGGCGGAAACATAGTCAAAACAGAAATTTCGTCTTCAATTCTCCCGAGAAAAAGTTGCCCAACCCTATAAGAGTTTGTATATTGTCTGACCTATGTCCTTGCCGTCTGCCCGGACCATTCAACTGACTCCTCCGGTCTATTTCGTCTCCGATGCACATCTCGGTGCCGAGCCGGAACCCATCGCCTCGCAGCAGCTTGCCAGGCTGAAACTGCTGTTGCAGCGTGTTCGCGATGAACATGGTGCCCTTGTCATCAATGGCGACCTTTTCGACTTCTGGTACGAATGGCGGACGGTGATTCCCAAACATTACTTCGAGATCCTTCGCGCACTCAAAGAAACTACTGAAGCGGGAATTCCGGTGCACTTGCTTCCCGGAAATCACGACTTCAGACTGAGCGGTTTCCTGGAAAAAGAAATCGGTATGGTCACGCATCATGATGCGCTCATCGTGCAAATTGCAGATCAGAACATTTTTGTCTTTCACGGCGACGGCCTCCTGCAACGCGACCACGGCTACCGCATCCTGAAACGCATTCTGCGTAACCCCATTGCGCAAAGGCTTTTTCTCTGGCTTCATCCCGATCTCGGCATGTGGCTTGCGCGGGGAACCTCCCGGCAAAGCCGCAACGCGACCAAAGGAAATCCCGCCGAAGATGAGGAGTACGTGCGTTTCGCGAAAAAAGTTGTTGAAAGCGGCTCTGACGGGGTCGTGCTGGGTCACGCACATCGCCCCATGCAGATGCAGTTCGACAAAGCTACCTACGTCAATCTCGGCGACTGGATCTATCACTATTCGTTTGCAAAGCACGATGGCTTGAAGCTCGAACTTCTGCATTGGAACGCGCAAGACGACGGAGTCGGCGCGTGAAAAAGGGAAACTTCCTGCTGCGTGTGCTGGCCATCGTCGTAACGTTGACTTTTCTGGCTGCGATCGGTTCCTGGTCCGCATTCCATTATCTTAAGCAGGGACTACCTTCGGTTGAAGAACTGGAGAATATCAATCCGGCTCTCTCCACGAAGATCCTTGATCGAAACGGAGTGCTGCTTAAAGAGCTGTTCACCCAACGCCGAAGCTATGTGCCGTTGCGGGACATGCCGCCATCCGTCATTCAGGCTTTTCTGGCGACGGAAGACCACAAGTTTTATGAGCATTGGGGCATGCGTCCCGCGTCACTCTTGTTCGCTCTTGCGCGCAGCGCGGTCACTCTCGAGTTCTCGCCACGCGGCGCCTCGACCATCACGCAGCAGCTGGCCAAAAACCTCTATTTTGGTCCGCAGCGCAGAGTCACGCGAAAACTGCGCGAGCTTCTGACCGCTATTGAGATTGAAAGATACTACTCGAAGGACGAAATCCTCGAGATGTATCTGACACAAACCTACTTCGGAGCCGGTGCATATGGAGTGGGCGCCGCCGCGGCGACCTACTTCTCGAAGTCCGCTTCCGCACTGGATGTCAATGAGGCCGCAGTGCTTGCCGCGATTCCCAAATCGCCGACGCGCTACAACCCGATTCAGAATCCGCAGAATAACATCGTGCGGCGAAATCTGGTCTTTGATCGCATGCAGGCGGTGGGCTTTCTGACACAGTCCCAAAGAGACAGTTTGGCGGACACTCCTTTGCCGCTGAGGCCGTCCGCAGATCGCGCGCAAGTCGGCATCGCGCCCTACTTCACGGAAAATGTTCGCCAAGAACTCAATCAGCTCGGCAAGCGGCATGATTTTGATCCGTATCAGGATGGACTGACCGTCTATACGACGCTGGATGCGCGGCTGCAAGACTGTGCCGAGCGCGCTGTCACCAAAGTTCTTCCTGAGCTACAAGAGAAAGTCAATGGAATCTATCAGGCGTCCGAGCTCAAACTAAGACTCAAGGAGCTCTTCCCGGATTCCACCACCGGTGCGATTCGGAGACTGGCCGGCAACAAGCAGCTCGCGGATTCCATTGCCGCCGCCGAAATGCCCGTCGAGTTAGCTTTCATTGCCCTCGACCCAAACTCAGGTCAGATTCTGGCCATGATTGGCGGACACGACTTCGAGGCCACGAAGTTTAATCGCGCAACGCAGGCGGTCCGGCAGCCCGGCTCCTGCTTCAAACCCTTTGTCTACGCTTCCGCCATTGACAAAGGAATGAAAATCTCCGAAAAGGTGTCCAACGAAGAGATTGTCATCACTCTCGAAAATGGCGATCTTTGGGCGCCGCGAAATTTCTCCGGAGACTACGGTGGTCTCGTGGACCTGCGGCAAGCGCTTGCAAAATCCTTGAACGTCGTCAGCGTGCGACTGATTCGGGAACATACCACTCCGCGAGATGTCGCCGCGCTGGCCAAGAACGCGGGCATCACCACCAAGCTCGATCCCTACGACGCACTCTGTCTCGGATCTTCTGGTGTGATTCCAATGGATATTGTGGGAGCTTATCAGATCTTTCACTCGCTTGGCGTCTGGTCCAAACCGATCGGCGTCACCGGATTGGATGACAAATTCGGGCAAACCATCGAGCAGTTCCGCACCGAGCGGAAAGTCGTTCTTTCCGAGGAAACCTCATTTCTGGTTCAGAGCTTGATGCGATCCGTCAGCGACTACGGAACTGCGGCCTCACTCAGATGGAAGTACGATTTCCGGGTTCCCGCAGCAGGAAAAACAGGCACCACAAACGACAACACTGATGCCTGGTTTGTCGGATTCACGCCTGACTTGTTGGCCGGTGTTTGGGTGGGGTTGGATGATCCGTCTAAGTCTCTGGGTCGCGGACAGGAAGGCGGAAAGGCCGCTTTGCCCATCTGGGCGGAGTTCATGCTCGCGGCCTACGACACCATGGACTATCCCGACTCCGAATTCAAGATTCCCAAAGGAATTACTACCGCCGAAATCTGCGTCGAAAGCGGAGAACTCGCGGGACCCGGATGCACGGACGTTCGCACCGAGTACTTTACCAAAAATGTCGAACTTCCCGGAACATGCACATTGCACGGCGGTTTCCGCACGCCCCGGGGGCGAAGGCCGTCTCTGTTTGATTAGAATCAATTCACTGTGGGTGGAGAACAGTATATGAATATGTCCCGCTTTTCCCAGCGCGGCGGAGTCACTACATGGGCGACCATTGCCGTCGTGCTGCTCGTGGTCGCGATTCTTGCCGTCCATTTTCTCTCTCGCATGCAGCCCGCTGAGGTGCGTTCCTTTCAGGAACTCGTGAATCGCGTCGAGAAACTCAATACGCAAATCTCCGAGCGCGAACAACAGATCTCCGGACTGGTCAGCCGCTACAATGAGTCGCATCCCGGCAATGAGATTGACACCACCGGAATGTCTTCAATGGGTCTGACCGAAGAACAAGCACAGCTTCTGGCCAACCGCGTCGCCCAGGAAAAGGATCTCTCCTATCGCGGACTGCTTCAAGAGGTCATTGACGTCTCAGGTGAAATGAACAAGCTCACTCAAGAGCTCGCCGAAGTGAAAGCGCGTCTCAGACCGCCCGTCGTCGTGCAAAAAGGCGATACTCACCTTGGCATCTCGCTCAAGTTCTTGACCGAGGAAATCGGCATGAACGAAGAGGACGCTCTCGCGATGATCGAAAAGGAGGCTCTCGTCCCTGAGTTGCTCGCGGGCTTTGAAGTCTGGAACTACTACGGTGAAGGTGTCTTCGGAACATTCGTCACCCAAGGCCAGGCACGAATCACCCCCAATGAATTGCAGCGCGCAACGAAACGCAAGATTGATGCCGAGCGCCAAACCTTGATTCAAGAGCGTAATCAGAAACAGACAGAAGTGGATGAGCTCGAGTCGCGCAAGACCGAACTGCAGCAGCAGATTCGCTCACTCGAAGAAGAACGCACGGCCATGCTGCAGCAGGTGACCGCGATGGCCTCAACCAATGACAGTCTGTCTCAGGAACTGAATTCGCTCAAGTATCATATCGGCACGTTCAAGGATCTCGAACGCAGCGGCGCGATTCGTAAACCCGCGTTCGGAAAGTGGAACACGGGGGACATCGAAGCTGTGGACCACACGGGTTCACTCGACCTGCGCAAAGACGCGCGAATTGTGATCAACGCTTCGTCGCTCGGACTTGAGAAAGTCGAGCGCATTCTGGTCTTCCCGCGCTATTTCCACGAAGACGATGACTATCGCGTCGAACTATCGTCTGACCGCAAGTCTGCCACCGTCGTCTTTGAAAAAACCTCGAAGTTCAACCTCTCGCGATTGGTCATTGCCGTCGGCTAAGGTTTCAGGTTCTGCCAAAACTTCAAAGCCCCGCGAGATGCGGGGCTTTGTTTTGTCATGACAAATGATTCTGATGTCTATTTCCCGAACAACCTGAACCCCGATTTTCGTTGCCGTAGCCAGAGGAAAATCACGACGAGCGAAAAGAGCACATTCGGTGCCCACATCGCCGTGCCCGGACCCACCGTGCCTCGATCCGCCAAGTCCTCTCCCGCAATCAGAAACACCCAGTAGATCAGAAAGAAGGCCATGCTGTAGCCCGCCGAAACGCCGATTCCCGACCGCCGTACCATCTGACCCAAGAGACCTCCAAGCGCCGCAAAAATCAAGCACGCCGCGGGAATCGAAAACTTCTTATGAATCTCGACCAGGAGCCGCGAAATGTTTTTGGAGTTCTTTGCCGCGTCAATCTTCTCGTAGTTCTCAATCTTGTCCAGAAGCTGCGACACGTTCATCTCGCGATCCCCGCGCCACTGCGTCGCCGTGCGCCGCAGCGACATATCCGGAGCATGTATCCGGAAAATCGCATTGTCAAATTGAATTCGATGATACTCACCCGGCCGCGCGCGGTCCGATCTCAGAATCTCTCCGTCGTGCAGAGAAAACTCAAATCCCTCGAACCACTCTTCGTACTTCAGTTTGCCATCAGCGGCAATCACCGTGCTGCCAAACCTGGGATCATCGTCCTGATAGACCATCACGTCGCTGATCTCATTCGTCTCGCCGTTCACCTGTCGCGCATACAGCACGTGCCCCGGTATGTCCGACAAGAACACGCCCGGTTCAAGTACCATCGCAGGCTTCAAGCGGCGGATGTCCGTCTGCAGCTGCCGCGAACGGAAATTCAAATCAGGCAACATGTAGTTGTTGAAGTAGGCCAGACCCAGCGACATAATCACTCCGAACATAATCGCCGGAGCAATCATCTGCATCGGCCCGACCCCCGAAGAGCGCAGCGCCGTGACTTCGTTGTCCGCCGAGAGCCGCCCGTATGCCGAGAGCACAGCCACCAGCACCGCCATCGGGACGGCCAGAGCAATCATCCAGGCCAGGTTCAACCCGAAAAACTCCAGCACCGTCCAAATCGGAAGCCCCTTGCCCACAATTCTCCCCAGCATCGTGAACACGAGGTTCAGGATGAACAGGAAGATAATCAGCGCGAGGCTGAAGAAGAAGGGTGGGATGAACTCCCGGAGGAGGTATCGAAACAGGGTCATACTTCGCGCAAGTTAAGAAAACTGAAGGACATTTCCCACATTCCCGCTTGCTTTTTTGGCCAAAATCGGATATACTTGCTGATTCGGGGACGGACTGCCTCCGATAGTCTCCCCGAGCGGGGTGTCCACACCCCGCCGGAATCTATCCCGGAGGACTAGACCTAATTGGTAAGGCAGCGGTCTTGAAAACCGCCGGGCGTAAGCCCTTGGGAGTTCGAGTCTCCCGTCCTCCGCAAGTTATTGATAATAAGCGTCTTAAATAGACGCTCCGACCTTCAGGAGAGGTGGCCGAGTGGCTGAAGGCGGCGGTTTGCTAAACCGTTGTAGGGACTTAAAACCCTACCGGGGGTTCGAATCCCCCCCTCTCCGCAATACAGGAATGAACGCATGATCGAGAAAGTTGCCAAGAGACTCCGGCGTGGCGAGTACGATGAGGTTCAAGAGAATCTCAAGTACTGGCTGTCCAAGTCACCGGATGAGCGCGTGGCCGCTGTCGAGATTCTGAGAAGGCAGTTCTATGGAGATTTACCAAGACTTCAAAGAGTTGGCCGACGTCTTAAACGCACATAGCGTAGAGTATTTGATAGTTGGTGCACATGCGCTGGCTCGTCTGGGCGTAGTCAGAAACACAAGTGACATTGACATTTGGGTGCGCCCCACGCTTCAAAATGGGGTTAATGTAGTCAAGGCACTCAATGAGTTTGGTTTTGGTTTTCTCGAACTCAAGCCTGAAGAATTCACTGACGAGAAGTTCATTGTTCAACTTGGCAATGCGCCAGTTCGCATTGACATCATGACTTCCATCACTGGTGTTACTTGGGACGAGGCCGTTGCCGGTCGCTCCGCCGGAAAGCTCGGCGACACAGAGACATATTTTCTTGGACGTGGCCAATTCGTTGCTAACAAGCGCGCAACAGGTCGCCCGAAGGATATTGCCGATCTGGACTCAATTGGGGAGCTCAAATGACGCCTGACTGGAATACAGAGTTCAGAGATCGGATGACGCGCTTTGAAGCGCACCGACTTTCGGACGGCGCAGGAGTTTCGCTTTCGATCAAGATTCGAGTGGTGTCCGGTTGCTTTCATAGGGAGCATTCACCACACGCTTACTCCCGGATTGACCAATGGCTTAAAGATCATGCCTCCGAGTCATCGGATTTCAGCTTTGAAGAACACGAAAGCGGTCCCGAGTTGCTCTTGTGGCTTGCTATTGTTGCGGGATCAATAAATCTCGCAACGGGCATCGTGAATCTCGTTGCTGCAATCATCAAAGCAAGATCGGATGGAGTTAACGGAGGCGATCGACCTTCTGCGCCACTCGAATTGATTGTCCGACGGTCCTTCTCGAATGGTGAGTATAGAGAGGAAAAGGTACTTCGAGTCGAACATCATGAGCGCTTAGGTGCAGACGAAGTAGAAAGCAAACTGGAAGAAGCAATTCGGAAAATGGCTGATAGACCTGACACAGAGTGAGTCGGCTCTATCGTGCATCTCCTTCGTAAGCTCGCCATCGCCGCTAACGTTCTCTTCGTGCTCTGGATTTTTTACAACGGATTGAACGAAGGCTGGAAGGGAACGCCGCCCGAGATTGCGTCCTACGTTGGACTCGCTTTGCTGCTGCTCTTGAATTCCTATCTGCTGTTTGAGAAATAGCCTGAGGAGCGTTTGGCAGGACACGCCCTGATACCCCGAGCGCTGTTTCAAGCGCGGCGCTGGGTACGCAAGCTGAGCTTGCCGCCCGATCTGCCCGGTGTGTCCGTTCTGCTGGTCACGTGGAACCGCGCACAGTTTCTCGATCTTGCACTGCGCGCATTGGCCGATACGGTTCCCGATGAGCACGAGATTTTGCTCTGGGACAATGCTTCGACGGATGACACGCAGAGTGTCATTGCCAAATGGCAAGCAGGCAGACTGAACTTGATTTCTATTCGATCGCCGAAGAACATCGGCACGAACGGATTTGCCGAGCTTGCCTTGCGCGCGACACGCGAAATGATCTTTGAAATGGACGACGACGTGTTTCTGCTGCCGCAGGAATGGCACGCGAAGCTGAAACGCGCCTTCGAGCTCTTTCCCGAATACGCCTATCTTGCGCTGGATGTCCTACAGGATGAGTTCACTTCCGGCGCGAAGCCGCTCCTGGTTCACTACGAGCGCGAAACACGTGACGACGTGACCATAGAGTTCGGTCCAACCGGAGGCTGGGCAACCGCCACGCCGCGCAAATTCTATTTCTCGACTGAAGGCTATCCCTATCGTCCGCACAAGCCCTACTTTCCAGAAGACGGCTACTATAATCGCATCGTGCGAGACGCGGGAAAGAAAGCCGGAATCCTGAGCGGTGTCAAGTGCTATCATGCGTCCGGGCCGAACTGGAATGCGGCCTTCGGCAAAGGCACGATGCACTCGCAAAAAATGAATTCGCACGGCGCGGGACGTTCGGTTGGACTCACCTTTCGCGAATCTTCTGACCAAGTTCCTGATCCGCGCATTCTGGAAGACTATCGCGCGCAGCTCTGCCCCAATCCATGGACCAAGTGATTGAGTAATGCCTGCCTATTTCGATGATCGCTTTCTGAAGTTCTTTCGCGCTCTGACGAAAAACAACTCGACCGAGTGGTTTCGCGACCACAAGGATGAGTACGAGAGCGTGGTGAAAGAACCCGCTTTGCATTTCGCTGCGGACCTGATCTCGAAAGCGCAAAAAGATGATCCGCGCATTCTGATTTCTCCTAACGAAGCGATGCTGCGCATCAACCGCGATATTCGTTTCGCCCGCGAGAAGCATCCCTACAACACACATGTTCGTCTGATTGTTTCCCGCGCCGGACGCGCCGACAAAGGCGTGCCGGGTATGTATGTGAAACTCGGCGCGGATGGACTCGGACTCTACGGCGGCGTGCATTGCCCGGACCCCAAACCGCGCGATCTGGCCCGCGCCGCTATCGCAAAAGACCCGCGCGGATTCAAGAAGTTGATTACCGCCGCACCGTTCAAGAAGCACTTCGGCGGACTGATGAGCGACGAAGTCTCGAAGCGTTTGCCTGTCGAGCTTCAAGATGCCGCCGAAATCTGCCCGGAGATTGCAAACAAATCCTTTCACTACGGCGTTGAGCTTCCGGCAAACGAGATCACCTCGCCCAAGCTCTTGCAGACGGCCTATGCACATTGGAAGGCAGCGTTTTCGGTGAATCAGTTCCTGCTTGCGGCCTTCGACAAGTGAGCTTTCCGCGGATTCTGCTGCACCTTGAAGGCCTTGCAGTTTGCTTGGTGAGCTGTTGGGTGTATTCGTTTGCAGGAGGATCTTGGCTGTTCTTCGCGCTGCTCTTTCTGGCACCCGACCTGTCCATGATTGGATACGCGGCGGGAAAACGCGTCGGGGCGTTTCTCTACAATCTTGCGCACACTTACGTAGTTGCGTTGGGAATGGTCGCAATAGGAATGCTCTTGAAGTCAGACCTGCTGACGTCCCTCGGCCTCATCTTCTGCGCGCATATCGGGTTTGATCGCCTGCTCGGGTTCGGACTGAAATACCCGACTACTTTCAGAGTTACTCATCTTTCCCGTGTCTAAACGTTCATTTGTCAGGCTTGCCGCCGAAAGTACGACTCACTGATCTGTCTTTAGTCCCCTGCTCCCGTCGGTGAAGGGGATTTTTCTTAAGGAATCAGCTCGTGGCTATCAGCTCTCCCAATCAAACCAATCCCCGCGAAAGACGACGCATCGTCGTTCGCATCTGGGTCGCGGCCGTCCTTATGCTGGCTGCCGCAGTGCTCAGTGCCGTGTCGTGGATGAGTGATGAAGAAGCGGTGCTGGTCGTTACGTCGTCTCCGCCTGGCGCGGAAGTCGTGCTTAATCTGCGGCCCACGGACGTGCGCACCAACGCGTATCTGTCCGGTCTTCCTGCCGACTCGTTTTCCGTCTCGCTCAGGCTCGACGGCTATCGTCCGATTCCTCCCGAGCAGCGAATTCGTCTGAACTCCGGCGATGCCACTCGTGTCACGTTTATCCTTGCGCCCATCTCGCGCGGTGATGACCGGGAACTGCCCGCTTCAAACCGCACCCCCTACAAGTGGCATTGGAAGAAAGTGCGCCTGAACTCCGATCCGCCGGGCGCAGAAATCTATATTGACGACATTGCTACCGGACTCGTCACGCCCGCGTCCGCTGTGCTGGACCGCGGACTGCATCACTTGCGGGCACACTGGAGAAACGGCGCAAAAGCCTACAAGAACCTCCTCGTGGATCCCGAAACTTCTCAGCCGGACGTCACGTTCCGCGCAGCAACCTACATTCAGCCCGAAAAATGAGCCGACGAGAAATCACCCGAATCGAACCCCGCAGTGCCCTCCGTGTCGGCTTCTTCCTCGGAGTTCTCGGTGGCGTACTCTTCGGCCTCTATAGCGCAGCTCTGCTGAAAAGCATGGGCGACTCCGGAGCCGCGCTGTTTGGCGAAACCGAAGCCGCACAGCTCCGTTCCCTTGGAGGAGTCTCCACGGTTTTCATGGCGCTCTTTATGGGGCTGATTGGCGCGCTGCTCAGTTCATTGCTCGCAGGACTGAGCGCCATCGTTTACAACCTTGCCGCGCACTACTTCGGCGGACTCGAATATCATGTCGAGGACGTTACGGACCGCGAAGCGGCACGCTCGCACTCCTCACACGAAAATGACTGATCTTCGAGTTCGCTTCGCTCCAAGTCCGACGGGCTATCTGCACGTCGGCGGCGCACGCACCGCCATCTTCAATTGGCTCTATGCGCGTGCCTGCGGCGGCACTTTTGTCGTTCGCATCGAAGACACTGACCCGCAGCGATCCCGCGGTGAGCTTGCGCAAGTCATTCTCGACGGCTTGAAGTGGCTCGGTCTCGAATCGGACGAGGAAATCGTCTATCAATCCGATCACAAGGAAAGATTCGTCGAAGTTGCGCACGAACTCGTTAGGCGCGGCTTTGCGTACCACGACTTCACAACGGTCGAAGAGCTCGAGCAGATGCGCAAAGACTCTCAAGCCAGAGGAGAAGCATCTTTCCGGTTCAAAGCGGACCTCGCCACAGTTCGCGAAGATGCCGACCTTCGACTGAAGAACGGTGATCCGTGCGCCATCCGATTCTCCGCTCCGCCAGACGGAATCGCCTGGAACGATTTGGTGCATGGACCGGTAGAGTACAAAGGAGACGAGCTGGAAGATTTCGTCCTCCTGCGTTCGGATGGATCGCCAACCTATCATCTTTCTGTCGTCTGCGATGATCATGACATGCGCATCAGTCATATTCTGCGCGGTGATGATCACATCTCCAATACTCCCAAGCAGATTGCGCTCTATCGGGCGATGGAGTGGGAGGTACCCCAATTCGGGCATGTCCCGCTGATTCTTGGACCGGACAGAAAACGACTCTCAAAGCGCACAGGCGCGGCTTCGGTCGGCGAGTTTCAGCAAAAGGGTTTTCTACCGCAGGCGCTGTTCAACTTCCTGACGCTGCTCGGCTGGTCGCCCGGAAAAGGTGACCGCGAACTCTTCAGCAGAGAAGAACTGATCGAAGTCTTCACTCTGGACGGAATACAGACCAAGAGCGCCGTCTTCGATGAAGCGAAACTCGAGTGGATGAACGGCGAGCACATTCGCATGTTGAGCGATGACGACGCCGTGTCCTACCTGCGCGAGCACTCCGGTCCACTTTCAGTTTCGGACTCGACACTGCGCTCCGCCTGGCCCTTGGTCAAGCCCCGCATTCGATTGCCCAAAGATCTGTTCGAAGATCAGAACTACGTGTTCACCGATCCTCTGGACTATGATCCCAAAGGAGTCGAAAAGCATCTGGCGACTCCCGAAATACTCAAGCACCTAAGCAGCTTCGCCGCAGATCTTGAGACCGTGACCTTTTCACCTGAGAGCCTCGAAGAAAAACTTCGCGCGCGCTGCGACGAGTGGGAGATCAAAGCCGGACAGCTCATTCATCCGATTCGCCTGGCACTCACCGGCAAGACCGTCAGCCCCGGGCTCTTCGAGATGATGGAACTCCTCGGACGTGAAACCGTGCTCAGACGGATCAATCGCCTGCTGAAAGTGCATCTCGCCTCGTGACTCTGCTGGACAGATACATCGTCTCCGCCTTCGCGCGGAGTTTTTTCTTTGCGATGATCGCCGCCGCCGTGATCTTTGTTACAATTGATCTCGTCGAGCATCTCGACAAGTTCGTGGACGCACAGGTCGGCTTCGATCTCATCTCGCGCTATTATCTGCTCTATATTCCGTTCATCGTTTATCTGACAATTCCCGTCGGCGTGCTGCTGGCAACACTCTTCACCATCGGCGGGTTTGTCTATCGCAATGAACTGACTGCCATGCAGGCCTCCGGAGTCAGCCTGTGGCGAATCCTCGTGCTGCTCCTGCTTGTCGTTGCTCCTTTGGCAGGCGGCGTCTGGGTTCTGGGTGAAAATGTTGTGCCGCGAATCAACTTCGAACGCAAAGAACTCTATCGCGTCGAGGTGCGCAAGGGCAAAGGGTCCGCTTCCTCGAGACAAGGCAGAATCTATCTGCAAACGTCGCCGACGGAATTCCTGAAAATGGAGAGCTACGACCCGAAACTGCGCACCGGCTATCAGGTTCAGCTTCAGCTTGTCGAAAACGGACGCGTCGTGACGCAGATTAATGCCGACAGCTTGAGCTACAGGGAAGGCCTGTGGACGCTGCTGAATGCGGAACGCACGGACTTCATGGATCGCAGCGTTTCGATGAACAGAATTGAGTCGCTGGCACGCCCCGATTTTCAATTCACACCGGACGATCTGATTCGCGTGAACATCGAGCCGGACGAGATGAGCTACAAAGATATTCAGAGTCTCATCAATCGCTTGCAGGCCGCCGGAATTCGCGGAGCAAGATGGTCCGTGGATCTGGCCTTCAAGTTCGCTCAGCCTTTCGCGACATTCATCATTGTTTTGTTCGGTGTTCCCTTTGCGGCATTCCGCAGACGCGGCGGACTTGTCCTGGGTTTCGGTCTCTCTCTGCTCGTGTGCTTTGTGTATTTCGGATTCCAGCAAGTTGGAAAAATCCTCGGTTACGGCGGCGAGCTGTCGCCGTTCTGGGCCGCATGGATCGGAAACATCGTCTTCGGGTTCATCGGACTTGCTCTGGTCTGGAGAGCGCCGAAGTAGCAAGTGTCATTCTGAAATTGAAAAAGGCCGCACATATGCGGCCTTTTTCTTTGCGACAAACGTCTTCTACCAGTGAATGGAATGACCAAATCCGATGGACAATCCTTTCGTTGAAGCGAACAGCCCGTCGTGCCAGGCGCAGCCGATGTCCAAGTCATAGTGTCCTGTGCGCAGGCCGCCGCCCAACGAGAATCGAGTCCCGAACGGCCCGCCGGACCCGAACCCGCCTCGAATCAAAAACATCTCCGCAATCTTGTGCTCGCCGCCCAACGCAATCTCGCCGCCAGGCTTTCCCTGCGCGGATTCCTGAAGTCGGACTCTGACTGTGGCCAACAGCAGTGCACGCGGCGTGAGCACATGTCTGCCGGAGGCCTCGAGAATTGTCGGAAGCTGAGTTTCAATGCTGCCGCCGGAAACTGAGTTGGAACTGCTTCTGAAGGCTCGCGAAACGTAATCCTCGTCGTCCAAGGAATCCACGATCACGCCTGCTGAGTCCACTTCAAACGCATCCAGTGTCGCTTCATCCACGACCCATGTTAGCCCTCCGCCAATCTGCCTTGCACCCACTCCAACAGACCACCTCTCATTAATCTCGCCCAACAAGCTCAAATCAAATCCGATGCCGTCGCCGCGATTCGATCTCACGCGCTGCACCGCGCCGTAGCCGGTCAAAAGAGAATCCGTGGACGAGAGCTCGCCAAACGCGTCCGTCACTTTGTCAAGGTGTTGTCCAAGATAGAAGTGAAACCCGATTCCGCCGTACAGCCCCTTGATCGCTTCCTGTTTGAACTCATAGCCCAAAGCGACTCCCGCATCCAGCAGCGCATATTGCTCACCGCCAAAGTCTTCGAGTGTGTAGCCGCGATTGAGCTGATTGCCGTACAACGCAAGCTCAAACAGCTCTCGGTCCGCATTGACATGAAGCGCGTACTCTTCGGAAAACTGCAACGCAATCTTGCGATACACTGCCCCGGCCAGCGGCACGGAAGCCAAACCCGATATCGTTAGGCCGTTCTCCGAAATGCGGTCCATGATCTCCCGCTTGTCCGCCGACGTAAGATAACGATCCTTCGAGAACTGATCGTTCCAGAAGTTGACGCTGAACGAATTGTTGCGGGCTCCTGCGGAAAATCTCGGCAGGTCTATCCACAACTGTTGTGTCTGCTGCCGCGCCAGCACCGCCGCGCCGCCGTGCACCACATCACTCGAGTACTCCAGAAGATCCTGCGCTCCCGCCAGACCCAACTGACGCCCAGAGGGCGCCTGCGCCCACGAGCACGCAGCAAAGATCAATATCAGAAAGCAAGATGTCCGGTTCATTCGATGTCTCCCGGTCTGACTGCATATTGAATCTTTGCCACCGGCTGCACCGCAACAAAATCATGACCCGTGATCACGAGTGAGTCTCCCGGCTGCGCGCTCAGCGAAATCTGCGTGCGCACAAAAAACGAATTCGAACGGAAATAGTTGAGCCACGTGTCGGTCAACTCAACTTCGAGCTCCGTGTAGCTCGTGTCTTCGGCCATTCCGTTGACGACAAGCGGTGCCACGACAACTACGTCAAGCAAGGTGTCCACAGCCGCTCCGGATCCTTGCAGCACATTGGCGCTGTCAAAATCCGCAACAACATAGCATCTTGCACTCGTCGGAACGTGGTTCCACACCTTGATTAACGCCGTGCCGCTCTCGATGTCCTGCAAGTCCTGAGTCTCGACGCGCTCCACGGTCCCCACCGGTTCAATCTCGCCTTCGATTCGAACGGCAAGTCCTGCGCGCAATTCCAGTCCAATCTGCACATCTGTGTTGTTGTAGAGCGCCACCTCGCCATTCACGACCGCGCTGCCCGTTGCCGTCAACAGATCCGGGTAGTCCGCAAGCAGTTCTGCAAGGTACTCGATCACGGCCACCGTGTCTTCCGTAAGCGGAAGATCGTTGATCACCAGAGGCGTTTCACCAATCTCATTTCCCAGATAGCTTGTCCGCGCCAGCATGTCCGCATCAAGCATTCCGCCTATCCCGTGCTCCACATGAACTCTGGCCTCAACTTCCAGCGGTCGCGCGTTCTCCCAGCCTTGCGGCGGGCGCTCAATTTCGACGCTCAAATTGTCAAAGGTGAGCTCCAGATTTCGCAGCGTGCCTTCAAAATACTCCATCGGAAGCCGATCTATCTCTACTCTCCCGTAAACTCGCTCTGTTCCCGCCTCGAAAACAATGTGTTCCGTTGACGCCGGAGTGTGGGAGATGATCTGACCTGTGATCGTCTGAGTCTCCGTGCCGTTAGGCCTGAGCCTGAATTGTGCCAACGAAATCGTGGTCGTGTCTGAGTCACCTGGCAGCAGAAACCGCTTGACCTCAAGCGTGTCGTTCAACCGGCTGACCAGGTTCGGAATGCGCAAGATCACCGTGTCCGGAAATTGAGTCTGATTAACCACAGTCACATTCATATTCCCCGAGGCAATGATCGCCAGGTCAATCACATGCTGCTGCTCAATGCCAACCGTACTATCCCGAACCACGTACTGTTCGGGCAGGAATCCGTAGAACCGCGAAGCCGTTACGGTGTCGGTGACCAGAGTGGCAGAAAGTCTCGAGGCCGAATCCACAACAATGCCCGTTCCTCCGCTGCCGATTGCGCTGAGTTCGAGTTCGAAACTTGAGCCAAGTCTCGCCGTCGAGAGATCGGCGGTGATCACCGCCTGCTGATCTCTAGCCAGAGAGGGAATCTCCGCGACCAACTTGGAACCGGCTCGCACTTCGACGTCCGTGATCCCGTATGCCAAGCGATTGACCAAGACCACCATCGCCGTTCCGGTGTCCACTTCCATGCTGTCATATTGTCCGGGGTAGGGGAGAGCGATTGTGCCCTCGAGGCTGTGCACCGGAAGGTTCTGCGTTGTGCCGTGCAGAGTCGCGATCTCGGGATTCAAACGTCCCAGGCTGTAGGCCAGCAAAGTGTCGTAGTCCAACGGAATCTGCAGGGCAGTTACACGGCGTTCGATCCTGCGGTTGATTCCGCTGGCATACAGGCTGTCACCCAACGCTGCCGATAACTCCGCCCATGCGCTGAAATAGAGCGCGCTGTCTTCGGTCATGCCCACGCCCGATCCCGATTCACGCAAGACACTGTCCGGCTCCGCAAGCTCCCATAGTCCATACGTGCGCACGCCAAACGGCACGTTCAAGTCCACGTCCCACCACAACTCGCCCGGCGCCTGCGGAATTTCACATCCCGCCACAAATGTCATCACACCCAAAAACAAAAGACGGAGTACACTCCGCCTTTTGTTCTCTAACGCAGATCGTCTGCGCATCACGTTCCCATCTCCCAACCGGAGAGATATTTCTTCTGGTCCGGCGTCAGCTTGTCAATCTTGATGCCCATCGTCTTGAGCTTCAGCGTCGAAACGTAGTCCTCGATAGACGCCGGAACGTCATGCACCTCAACGCCCAGCTTCTTGCTGTGCTTGATCGCATATTCCGTCGTCAGCGCCTGGGTCGCAAAGCTCATATCCATCACCGAAGCCGGATGACCATGGGCCGCGCCCAGATTCACCAGACGGCCCTCGGCAATGATGTTCACGCACGAACCGCCCTTCAGCGTGTAACGGTCCACAAACGGCACCACGTTCTTCTCAACACGCTTTGCCATTTCAGCAAGACCTTTGAGGTCCAACTCGATGTCGAAGTGACCGCTGTTGCAAACGAACGCGCCGTCTTTCATCTTCTCGAAATGCTCGGGACGAACCACGTGCATGTTGCCCGTCACCGTGCAGAAAATATCTCCGATCGGAGCGGCTTGCGCCATCGGCATCACGCGGAATCCGTCCATGCGGGCCTCAAGAGCGCGCACCGGATTGATTTCCGTCACGATCACTTCCGCACCGTGGCCCTTGGCACGCATCGCCAAGCCCTTGCCGCACCAGCCGTAACCCGCCACGACAAACACACAGCCCGCGATCAGCACGTCCGTGGCGCGGATGATTCCGTCCAGCGTGGATTGACCCGTTCCATAGCGGTTGTCGAACAAATGCTTAGTGTCCGCATCGTTCACGGCGAACACCGGGAAACGCAGCTTGCCTTCCTTGTGCAGCGCCTTCAAGCGGATCACGCCGGTCGTCGTCTCTTCGAGCGACGCCACAATCTGATCGCCATACTCAACATGCGTTGTATGGAGACCGTGAACAAGGTCCGCGCCGTCATCCATTGTGATCGAAGGATTGTGGCGCATCGCCGCGTCCAAATGCTGATAGTAGGTCTTGTTGTCTTCGCCCTTGATCGCATAAGTGCGCACGCCAAAGTCCTTAACCAGCGAGGCCGCCACATCGTCCTGCGTTGAGAGCGGATTCGATGCCACGAGCACCAACTCGGCGCCGCCGGCCTTCAATGTCCGCGCAAGATTGGCCGTCTCAGCCGTCACATGCAAGCACGCCGACATGCGCATGCCCTTCAGTGGCTTCTCTTTTTCGAACCGTGCGCGAATCTCCGCCAAGACCGGCATGTCCTGATCCGCCCACAGAATTCGATTCTTGCCCTTCGCCGCCAGACTCTCGTCCGCAACGTGGTGGCTCGGCACACTTCCTGACGGTGCCTTCTTTGCCTTCGTTGTCGTCGCCATGAAACCCCGTTTCTTTATGCTAATGAATTAACTTTGTCCGTCTTTTCCCACGTGAACGTCTCTTCGCTGCGGCCAAAGTGCCCGTAGGCCGCCGTCTTGCGATAGATCGGACGACGCAGATCGAGCGCCGTGATGATTCCGCGCACGCTGAGATCGAAGTTCTTGCGAATCTTCTGCTCGATTTCCTCGTCCGCCGCTTTTCCCGTCCCGTAGGTATTCACCATCAGCGACACCGGCTGCGCTACGCCAATCGCATAGGCCAACTGAATCATGCAGCGCTCCGCCAGACCCGCCGCGACCACGTTCTTCGCGATCCAACGCGCCGCGTACGCGCCGCTGCGGTCCACCTTCGTCGGGTCCTTGCCCGAAAACGCGCCGCCGCCGTGAGGCGCCCAGCCGCCGTAGGTATCCACGATGATCTTGCGGCCTGTCAAGCCCGCATCGCCCTGCGGTCCACCCACCACGAATCGTCCCGACGGATTGATGTAGATCTTGCAGTCCGCGGCAAGCTTGTAGTCGCCAAGCACTTTCGGAAGCAAGTCCCGCTTCAAATCCGCTTCGATCGTCTTCTGATCCGCGCTCGGATCGTGCTGAGTCGAAACCACGACAGCCGTAATTTCCGTCGCTTTGTCGTCCACATAGCGCACCGACACTTGCGACTTCGCATCCGGGCGCAGGTAGCCAAGCTTGCCCGCGCGGCGCATGTTGGCCAGCTCGTGAACCAACTTGTGCGACAAAACGATCGGCAGCGGCATCATCTCGGGCGTCTCTTTGGTCGCATAACCAAACATCATGCCCTGATCACCCGCGCCGTCATGATCCACCGCCTGCGAAATATCCGGACTCTGCTTGTCAATCGTGGTAATCACCGCGCAGGTCTCAAAGTCAAACCCGTACGCCGCGTTCGTGTAGCCAATGTCCTTGATCACGCCGCGGACAAGCGCCGGAATGTCCACATACGTATGAGTCGTAATCTCGCCGCCGACCAACGCCATGCCCGTCGTGACAAAGGTTTCGCACGCCACGCGCGCCATCGAATCGTCCTTCAGCATCGCGTCCAAAACCGCGTCCGAAATCTGATCCGCAATCTTGTCGGGATGACCCTCGCTAACCGACTCGCTTGAAAAGACAAATGTGCTCATGGATGGGTACTGCTGCTCCGTCGTGAATGATGACTCCGCCAACGCCGCTCCGAGCCTTTCGACACGCAACGGCGAAACCAAAACTATGACTCGTTGCCGATTCCTTCTACAATCTCGCTGGAATCGCCCAGATTGTACCGATGAAACATCCCCTTGACCACGGCGTTGTTCCCCACCAGGGAACCCGCCACCAGCGCTTCCTCGACGCGTGCGCCGGCGCCAAGAATTGCGTCGCGCACCATTGCATTCCGAACTTCGGCGCCCTGTCCAATGGTCGCATAAGGACCAATGATCGCGTGCTCGATTACCGCTTCCGGATGCACAAACACCGGCGGCACAAACACCGCCCCTTCGCGCACGGGAAGCTGTCCATTCGCCTTCTGAAGCAAGTGGCGATTCGTTTCAAGCAAGGTCTCAGGCTTCCCGCAGTCAAACCAGTTGTCCACCGGGAAAGTAGAGATCTGTGTGCCGTTCTCAATCATCAATTGCAGCGCGTCCGTCAACTGGAACTCACCGCGCGTCGTCAAATTGCGCTCAAACAGAAGCTCAATCGCGCTCTTAAGCGCTTGAGCCTGACGCACCAGATAGATTCCCACAATCACCAAATTGGAACGCGGATTCTCCGGCTTCTCCACCAACCGCGTCACCATCTCGTCGCGCGTCTCGACTACTCCAAATCTTCGCGGATCCTCAACCGTTCGAACCCCTATCGCGTTCTCGCGAACGTCACGCAGAACACGCTCGAGATTAAATTCGAAAATTGTGTCCCCCAGAATCACCAGAACTTCCTCGTCGTCTTCTTTCAGGCCCAGGTGAACTGCATGCGCCAAACCGCGAGCTTCCTGCTGCACGACAAAGTCCACAGGAATCGAGTAATGCTTGCGCACGTACGACTCAATCAAGTCTCCCATCGCACCGATCACCAACGTGACGCGGTCTATGCCGGAGGCTACTAAATGATCGAGAATATGTCCGAGAATGGGTTTCCCGGCCACGTTGAGGAGGACTTTGGGCCGGGTAAAGGTGTGGGGCCGAAGGCGGGAGCCTACTCCCGCCACCGGGATGATTGCTTTCACAGAAGAGGGTTTGTTTTCTTAAAGTCTTGTAATCTACAGATTTCGACCGTAAATATCAAGACCCGGTCAGGAGGTTTTTAAGCCCCGTAATTCTCGGGATTTCCATGGGGTCCTCCGCGCGAAGTACCGCCAGAAAGACCGTCGCCGCATCCAAGAGCAGCATGAGACGGATTCCCTGCGCCAACCGGCCGCGGCTGTCCCCAAACAGCTCAGACGGGTCCAGCCGCAGAGTGCTCACGCCCATCTTCTCAAGCATTTCCTGCATCGCATCCCGGGGATCTGCAAAGGTTCCTTCCGTCGCCCACTTCCCGAGGAACATCATCATCGGCGGCGGCAAAATCTGAGCAAGATGCCCGAACGCTTCCACTTCGTTGTGCGCAAGTTCCGGAAGGTCGGAGCTATGAGACCAAACCTTGCTATTCTCTGCAAACTGCGCCCGAAGACGAAACGCCAGCGAAGGGCCAAGCAAACCATCACAGGTGTAAATCACCGGCGTGCGATCCACAAGCTTCACTGCCAAATCCAACGCCGGATTTTCTTCCCGCGATAGCAACGCGTAGCGCGCCGCATCCGACTTCAATTTCTCCAGCGGCCAGTTGTTCACTTCAGGATCATGAAAACCGTAGGTCTGCTGAAAGATTCTGTGAATTGCTCCCAGAGAAAACCCCACTGCGGCCCGAGGAGGATAGCCACCCGGCAGATTCAAGTATGGAATTCCCGCCGATGTCGCCTTTTGTTCAAGGCGTCCGCCGCTCGAAACTGCCAACCAGACTTGTCGCGGGTCCACTTCCGTCAGTGCTTGAACCGCTTCAACCGTATTGCCCGAATAGCTGCACACCAGCCGAGGCAAATCCGACGGACGGGAATGCCTGCGCACGAAAATTCGGCCCGCCATCGCCGGAGGCTCCAGTCCAAACCCCTGCAAGAGATCCCCTGACACCGCACTGCCTCCCAAGCCAAACCAGTCGAGCTTCGGCTCGTCGCGCAGCCGATGGTGCAGCAGGAATTCCTCCGCAATCTCGTGGCCCCGCTCAAGCTGATGCGCAAGTTCTAATGTCTTGCCCAGCATATCGCTCGGATCAAGCTGCTTGAGCCGAGTCTCTGTCAGATTAATCGCTTTGTTCGTAATCGTCATCTTGAGTGTGTCTATTTTTCCCGAGCAGAGTCTCCAGACCCGAGTGTTTCTATCTCCCCGAGCAGGGCCTCCAGACCCTGCCGGAACCGGAACCGGAACCGGAACCGGAACCTAAAACCAAATCGGCAAGTCCGCGAACCGCTTCTTCAACTCTCCCTGCATGTACTGCTGAATCTCGTGCGAAGTTCCCATCTTCATCGCCTTGCGCGTCATCCTTTTGCACTCTTCGTAGGACAATGAACGGATGATTTTCTTGATCTCAGGGATCATTGAAGACGTCATCGAAAGTTCGGTCATTCCGAGTCCAACCAGCAGCGGCACCGCTGCGGGAGTCCCGCCCAATTCGCCGCACAGCCCGACGTGAACGTTGCGCTTTTCCCCGGCCTTCACCGTCATCTCAATCATCCGCAGCACCGCCGGATGAAAACTCCGGTAGTACCCCGCCACCTGCTCGTTTGCGCGGTCCGCAGCCACCGTGTATTGAATCAAATCGTTCGTGCCAATAGACAGGAAGTCGCATTCTTCCGCCAACCGATCCGCAAACACCGCCGCCGACGGAATCTCCACCATGATCCCCACCCGAATGTCCGGATCAAACGCCAGCTTCCGATGCTGAAGCTCCTGCTTTGCTTCTTCCAGCACCACTTTCGCTTCCCGAAGCTCTTCCAGCCCGGACACAAACGGAAACATCACCATCACATTCTCGCGCGCGGACGCACGCAAAATCGCCCGCAGTTGAGACCGGAACAGATCCCGCCGGGAAAGCGACACGCGAAGCGCACGATACCCCAGGAACGGATTCTTCTCGTCTCGAATATTGATCCCCGCGTGATACTTGTCCCCGCCCAAATCGAATGTCCGGATTACCACCGGATAAGGTGCCATCAATTCCGCGGCCTTGTCGTATATCCCGAACTGCTCGTCTTCCGTCGGCGTCGTCTCGCGCGTCAGAAACAAGAATTCGCTGCGGAACAGACCGACACCCGTTCCACCGTGTGACATCACCAACTCCGCCTCGCGCGGAAGTTCGATGTTGCCCCACAACAGAATCTCTCGTCCGTCCGTCGTCATCGCCGGCTGCGTGCGAATGTCCTCAAGCATCCGCTGAAATCCGCGAAAGCGCTCGCGCTTCGATTCGTATTCCGCGAGTGTCGCTTTCTGTGGATGCACGATCACCTTGCCGCTGTTTCCGTTCAGAATGATCGCGTCCCCATTATGGACGCGTGCGGAAATGTCCCCGATTCCCACCACCGTGGGAATATCCAGACTGCGCGCCAGAATCGCCGTGTGCGAGGTCAGCCCGCCAATGTCCGTTGCAATGCCGTGCACAAGCTTGCGATCCAGATTCAACGCCTGAGTGGGGGAGAGGTCCTCGGCCACCAACACCACCTCGTGTGTCGGATGGTCGGGTATCAAATCTCCCTCGCCGCGTAAGTGCCGCAAGAGTCTCGCCCGCACGTCCCGCAAGTCTGCGGCGCGCTCACGAAACACCTCGCCCGCCGAACGGCTGATCAATTCGATCATCTGCGCGAACGAATCGTAGATGATATACTCCGCGTCAAACTGCTCGCGCGCAATTCTTCCGCGCACCTGATCCTGAAAGACCGTGTCCCCCAGAATCAAAAGATGCGCGTCAAAGATCTTGCCCACCGCAATGCCCGCGATGTCCAGCGCTCGCTCGCGCGAACGTTCGATGGCCCCCTTCGTCTGCTCTACCGCCGCATTGAAGCGCGCAAGCTCCTCCGGTACCTCGGCTGGCGCAAGCTTGCGCGGAAGAACTTCAGGCTCATTATACGTGATCAAGTGCACGCGGCCAATCGCAATTCCGTGAGCTGCCGGAATCCCGCGCAGAATGCACTCCTTGCCGCTCTCACTCCCCACGACTTACTCCTCGTAAAACTTGTTTTCGAAAAGCTGCACCAACTCGTCCATAACCTGCTGCTCATCGTCTCCCAAGCATTCAATCACCAACGTGCTGCCGCGCGCCGCCGCAAGCATCATCACTCCCATGATACTCTTTCCGTTCACACGCATTCCGTCTTTGAGCAGATAAACGTCCGACTTGAATTTCTCGGCGATCTTCGTCAATTGTGCCGCCGGGCGAATGTGCAGGCCCAGGCGATTGAGCAGGGTAACCTCTTTTTGAATCACGGCGTGAATGCGGTTAGGAGTGAAAGAGAAAGTACAAACTAAACACGGACAAAATCGTAAAGAAAGCGGCGGTCAACGTGCTCACGCGAAGTTTTGCACCGGCCAACATGATCAGAAACCCAGCCGCAAACTGCAAAGACGCCAGCAGCTCGTGCCCCGCAAATCTGCTCGCAGATGCGGCCAGCACGCTTGCGGCTCCAAGGAGTCCAAGCACGCGCAGAGCTTTTCTCAATCTTGGCAGACCCGCATGAGCGGCAAGTCCGGTCAACTGCCCTTTGAGCTCCACACCCCGATCAAATGCCCAGGACCGGAACCACCACAGCCCCCCAGTATACACGACGATCATCGACAAGGAAAGCTTCAACCACCACGCTTGTGCTTGATCTCCCAAAACAAGCAGCAACGCCGCAACACCTGCCAGAAGCATCGGCTTGAAGCGCTCCCAGATCAAACTATCGCCAATCGCTCCCAGAGGAGTAGACAGTTGCCGTTTCCAATCCTTGAGCGACTCGAGCCGAACGTCGTCACTCTCTTCACGCAGCATCCCGCTCAGCGCACCGAGTGCGGCACTCGAAAAAACCGGATGACCGTTGATGAAGCTCGCCGCCGCGCGAATCTTGGCCTCATCTGCGTCACGCAATTCAGGACGAAGAGCAAACAAGTAACCCGGTCCCTGCATCGTCTTGTAATTCAAGAACAATTGCAATGCAAGTGAACGGAACAAAATGTTATTCTTGGCTGTCGCGCTCATATCAGCAGCCACGCCCCCGCCGCACCGACAAGCATCACCCAGATCCAATCCCGGCGCGCGGTCAATTGCAGCATTGCCGCCGCGGCTCCCGCACCAAGGAGTCCCGGCCAAACTCCCGAACACAGCGCGTCCGTCGAACCGACAACGCTCTCGCCCGGACCCGCTGCGTAAAACTCTCCGAAATAGAGTCTCAGCATGAAATGCCCGGCCACAACTCCCGCCAGAGTGAACAACGCTCCCGCCGCAACGTGCACTCCCAGCGCCGTCAAGGTCCACCCGCGTGCGGCACTCTGATCATGCCTGACGCAGGCGTCCACATACGAAGCCGCAACGCGATTCATCATCCTTCGCACCAGCGGCGCAAGCTCGCGTCCCAAATGCGCAAACACAAGCCCCAATCCCACGCACAGCAGCATAACCATCCACGACGGATCACCTGTTGCTGCCGAGGGCGCCACGCGCGCCGCCGTGGCCGTCGCGATGATTGCTCCGAGACTTCCTTCCGAAAACTTCGCCGCTCCGATCTGCAAATTCGCGAGCCACAACAGCTCAAAGAGCACTCCGAAAAACAAACCCAGTTCCGGTCTGTCCACCCAAAATCCATACGCCACGCAAGCGACAATTGGCTGTCCGATCAACGTCTGTCCGATGACCGACGTATCCAGATACACCACCGTTCCCGCAAGCGCCGCCCACCACATGCGTCAGAACTTCCGGTCAATCATGAAGTGCGCCCACTCTGAAAGCCAATCTTTATATTTTGTCTCGGGAAGCGGCTCAAGATACTTTAGGCCGCGCTCGACGTGCGCCGTCGCGCGCCGCGCCGTCTCTTCGATTCCGCCCAAATCAATGAAGAGCTTCGTCACTTCGTCAATCTGATCCTGCGGCGCGTCCAGATTCCCCAGCGTTTCGTCAATCAACTTGCGCTGTTTCGCATCCGCGCGCAGCCACGATTCGCGCGCAATCACGGTCCGCTTGCCTTCGCGAATATCCGCGCCGACGGGCTTGCCCAAAAGCTTTTCGTCGCCCACGATGCCCAGAATGTCGTCCTGCAATTGAAACGCCGCGCCGCATGCGCTCGTGAATTGCTCAAGCGTGCGTATCGTCGGATGATTCAGATCCGGCTCGTTCATGCCAATCGAAGCGCCGGACGCTCCCGCAAACTCATAGAGCGCGCCCGTCTTCTTCCAGAGCATGTTTTCAATCTGCTCACTGGTCAGGTTCTCAATCGGCTCTTTGGAATACTGCACGTCCAGCACTTCGCCTTCCACGAGCGTACACAGCACGCGCGTGTCGAGCTCGTTGATCAGCGTCAGAGTCACGTCCGCCGAGATGCCGAACTTGCGCGTCAGCTCGGTCATCAGGCTGATGCCCCAGCCGTGCTGCACATCTCCGGTCAGCACCGCAATCGAAATTCCATAGTGCGCCGCATCGCCGCCGTCGCCAAACCGCGCAATCGTAGAGGGCTTCACGCGAAAGCGCTCGTGTACCGTCGGAGAGCCGCGCCGCATCGGATCGCGGTCAATGATATCGTCATGCACGAGCGTCCACGTATGGAATATCTCCACCGCCGCCGCCGCGCTGATCGCCTTCTCTTCGTCGCCGCCCACCGCACCGCAGCAGAACAGCATCACCGCCGGACGCAGGCGCTTTCCGCCCGACTCAAAATAGCACGTCACCGCCTCGCGCATGTCTTCCGGTGAGAACAAATCCAGGTAGCGGGGCGACAAAACATACTCCTGCACCCAGGCTACGCGCTCCTCAATGGCCGCAAACAATCTGTCCGACAAGCACTTTCTCCGCTCTAAGGTTCATCTAACCACAAAAAAACAACAGCTTGGAATTCCCCCAATTCAATATAATACGTGAAATTCCAATAACTTGCAACCAGCTTGTGAAGCTGGACAATTGAGCTGCGCGGTCCCTCGTGTCATTGTAGGGGCGGAAGGCGTTCCGCCCAAGTCTTCTTTACGCGCCGTTGTGGGTGTCCGCAACCGCAATGTCGGAACCAGTCGGAGTGGCAGGATTATCCGCCGAGCGGGGATTAAGTGAAGTGCTTGACAAGCACGAAGCGGTTCCCCGCCGGAATCTGCACTCCTCCATCCCCCATCCCCCATCCCTTCTCCGCTCCCCCCTTGACTTTCAGCTCTGACTTTCATATTTCATACTTCATATTTCATATTTCGAAAGCCCCCTCATGTACGCGCGAATCCCATCCTTATTCAATCTTCTGAAGCGGGTGGGGTTCGCGGTTTTGTTTTGTGTGCAATTTATTGCGCACGCCCAGCCACCGGACACTCTGTGGACGCGGCGGTACGGGAACGAGTTTCATGATCTGGCGCATTCGGTGGCGCAGACTCCGGACGGCGGATTTATCATTGCCGGCGAGACGTGGGACGCGGATACGTTCGAAACGCGCAACGCCGATGCATACGTGGTGAAGATTGACTCACTGGGCAATGAACAGTGGAGCAGGAGGTGGGGTGGGGAGTACTCGGACAGAACAAATAAGATAATAGTGCTTGAGGATGGTTATCTTGCGGCAGGTGCTTACGGATTTTTTCCACCGTCTCCGCCGCAACCGTCTCTTGGCTGGTTGTTAAGATTTGATCTTCAGGGAGATACTCTCTGGACGCGAGTGATACCGGAAGATAACGGGTATTCTTGGTTTGAGGATATAGTTGCAACAGGTGATGGGTATGTGATCGGTGTTGGCGAATCCAATTTCTCTTCCAGTCGTGATTTGTGGGTTGTCAAATTAGATATGGCCGGAAACACGATCTGGGCGAGGTCTTTCGGAGGATCGTCTTGGGAACATGGCTGGGCCGTTACGCAGGCGTCAGACGGCGGTTCTGTTGCTTGTGGCTACACAAGTTCGTTCGGAGCAGGCTCCTATGATATGTGGCTGATCAAGGTGTCACAAGATGGCGATAGTTTATGGAGCAGGACGTTCGGGTTTGGGGGACTTGAAGAAGCGAGAGCCATTGCGCTGGCGCCGGACGGAGGGTTCTTCTTGGGGGGGTATAGTTCGAGCCTGAGTCAAACGTATGACGATGCGTGGATTGTCCGGACGGATTCGCTTGGCAACTACGTTTGGGACAAAGATCTCGCGGGTGAGTTTCAACTGGGAATTGAAGCGCTGGTGGCGACAGAAGACGGCGGCGTGATTGCGGCGGGAAGAGATGATCCCGCAGGCACCAACGGTCAAGCTTTGTATATGGCCAAGGTGGATTCTGCGGGGGACAGCGTGTGGGCGCGAAGTTGGTTCCAAGACTGGTATAGCTACGGGAGAGACTTAATCCAGCTTGCTGATGGTGGATTTGCAGCGGTGGGAGGAGCGGGGCAACATAGTGACCCGACATACACCACTGGTGACATGTGGTTCATTAGACTATCGCCGGACCTGAGTCCAGTTTTTCCAACGGGTCCCTATCTTCCGACGGAGATTGCACTAACCGCCTACCCAAATCCATTCAATGCACAGGCGACAATTCAATTTTCATTGCCAAGAACAACATTAACCGGAATCACGATGTACGACGTCTTGGGCCGCGTGGTTCAAGAATTCCCCGCAGAAATGTTGCAAGCTGGGCAGCATCAAATTCGAATAGACGCTGGTGATCTTGCATCAGGATCCTATTGGGTAAAACTATCCACCCAAAACTCTGCTCAAACCATGCGCGTCCTGCTGCTGCGATAGTACTCACAAAAAAACGGCGACTCAAAGAGCCGCCGCCATTTCCATCCCCCGTCCCGCATCCCCCATCCACTACCGCAAGCTCTTCCCCACAGCCAATTCCAGCGCTATCAAGCTCGATTGATACTCAAGCTCCTTCTGCAAATGATCCGTCTCCGCGCGCTCATTCGTGACCTGCGCGTCTCGCAGCGATAGGGCGGAGGTGGCGCCAAGCCGATAGCGCTCCCGCTCAAGCTCCAGCGTGCGATTCGCCAATTCGCGATTACGGTTCGTCGTCTGCATCTGATCATAGACCGTTTCCAGATTGCGATAGGCTTCGCGCACGTTCTTCTCAATCGAAAGCCTCAGCTCCCGCTCAGTTTCCTCCGCGCGCCGCAAATCAATCCGCTTCGACGCCACGTCGTATTCCCGCGCAAATCCATCAAACAAGTTCCACGACAAACTTCCGTAGTAAGTCGTATTCCGGTTGCGCGGGCTCAATGTAAACGCCTCGTCCGCGCCCGATTGTTCGCTCGCCGCGCGCGACGCGCCAATCGAAATCCGCGGCAGATAGGCACCTCGCGCATACTTCACATTGTCCCGGGCCGATTTCAAACGCAGCCACGAAATCTCCAAGTCCGTGCGATTCTGATAGGCGTCCGCAACTAACTGATCCAGCTCAAACTGATACGGCGAAAGTCCGTTCGCTTCCGCAATCGGAAACCGACTTCGCAAGTCAATTCCCAACGTCTGATTCAGAGTTTCGCGGGACTTCTCAAGCTCGCGCTCCGAACTCGCAATCGCATTCTCCGCCGTGCCCAGCTCAATCTCCGCCTGCAAGACATCCAGCTCCGTCACCGCGCCCACCTCGAACCGCGCCTTCGCCAAATCGTAGGCATCCTTCCGTTGGTCCCTGAGCCGCTTGTTCAGTTCGACTACTTTCTCCAGAGTCAACACGCCCACCACCTGCTGCGCCACCGTGCGCGTCAAGGTCTTGTGCGCGTCTTCAACCGACAGCGTGTTGATCTTCTTCTGCGCCTGAGCAATCCTGTACAAGAAGATTCGCTGACCCCCTTCAAATAGAGAGAGATTCGCGTTCACCGACCAGGAACTCGAGCGCGATTTCCCCTCGGAGGGCTCCTGTGTCACCGTAATCGTATCCAGAACCAGATTCCCCGCGCTGTCCGGCACAATCACCACGTCCTGAAAGGTCACGGGCAGCGTCGAAACGCTGCCGTCCGGATTTCGAAACGTGCGGTTCTCGAACTTGGATTCCGAAAAGTCCAGCCCGAGCGAAATCGAAGGCAGAAAGCGGCCAATTGCGGCCAGCTCGCCGATTCCGTTCAAGCGCTGATTCATTTCCGACTGCCGCACCTGCGGATTGTGCCGAATACCCAGAGACACGAGAGAGTCCAGCGTCAGCGGCGCGCCGCTGTCCACTCGCAGGAGTTCTTCCCCCTGTGCGGTTCCCCAAATCATACCCCAACACAAGACCCACCAAATAAGTTTCCGCACGCTTAACTCTCCAAAAACTGATCCTTGATTTCCAACAGGTACTGCAAGACCGCGTCATGCTCGTTCGCCACCCGTCCCTCCAAAATCGCCTCTTCGAGGGCCGTCTTAATCTTTCCGACTGCCGGACCGGGCTGGAGGTTGCAAATCTGCATGATTTCGTCCCCGCGCACCGGACTCTGAAAGGCTCGAAGCTGATCTCCCTCAATGACCTCGGCAATCCGCGCTTTCAGCTTCTCAAACTGCGTCAGGTACCGCTTGACTTTCCTGGGGTTAGCCGAGGTAATATCCGCCCGGCACAGCATCAGAAGCTCGTCCAAATCGTCCCCCGCGTCCACGATCAGCCGCCGAACCGCGGAGTCCGTGACCTCCTCGCGGGTCAGATTGATTGGGCGCATGTGCAGGGCTGTCAATTTCATCAGCTTGGACGTCGTCTTTTCGGGTAGTTTCATCCGCCGCCCAATCGGCTTCATCATCCGACTGCCCACGTCCTCATGTCCGTGAAATGTCCAGCCCTGATCCGGAAAGAACCGCTTCGTCTTCGGTTTGGCAATGTCATGCACCAGCGCCGCCAGCCGCAGCACTGGGTCCGGCGTCAACTCCGCCAACCGGTCCACCACAAGCAGCGTGTGATCGAACACATCTTTGTGATGATGCTGTCCGATTTGGTCCACCCCCGCGAGATCGGAGATTTCTCGAAACACAATCTCCATTACTCCGAGCTCTTGCATTATCCGGAGGCCAATCGAGGGTTTAGCCGCGCTCAGCAACTTCATCAGTTCATCTGTGATGCGCTCCTGACTAACAATCTTGAGCCGCGGAGCCATAAGCTTGCATGCCGCGAGAGTATGAGGAGCAATCTCAAACTCAAGCTGTGCTGCAAACCGAACCGCGCGCATGATACGCAGCGGGTCCTCGGAGAACGTCTGCTCAGGCTCTTTCGGTGTCCGCAGAACTTTTCGCTCAAGATCACCCATCCCATCGTAGTGATCCACCAGCTTGCCGTAGGTCTCGCCGTTCAAGCTTGCCGCGAGCGCGTTTACGGTAAAGTCCCGACGCGCGAGGTCATCATCCAAGGCACCTTCCCAAACTCTCGGTTTGCGGGATTGTGACTCATAGGATTCAGCCCTTGCCGTGACAAAGTCCAATTGATGTCCGCGATACGGCACCATAGCCGTCCCGAAGCGCTCAAAAACCACAGGATTCCGCACCCCGAACAACTCCGCCACCGCGCGCGCGAAACTCACAGCATCCCCGATCACCGTGAAGTCAATATCCTTGACCTTCTTGCCCAGCAGGCGATCCCGAATGAACCCGCCCACGGCATAGACCTCAAGCCCGCGCTCATCTGCCAGCGCGCCAATTCGTTCCAATATCCGCGAGTCCGTGCGGCGGAGGACCTTGCGTTCCGTTTTCTTGTCCGCTGAAATCACTTCCCGCTCCCGCGCTCGACCCGCGCACGAAGCACTGCCAATGTCTCTTCCCGACGCTCCAAAGCATAGGCAGTCGCCGATGCGGAAAGCCCCGCGCGCGCGTACGTTACCGCCGCGGCACTTTCGCCCAGCATATCCGAACAATCCATCAAACTGCGATAAAGTCCAATCACTTCGTAACCGTTGTTAAACTCAAGTTGCTCATATTGCCTGACTAAATTCAATGCCGTTCCCCGCGCCGCGCCCCATTTCCCGGTACGTTTTTCCAACGACAGCTTGGCCATCAAAAACGCGCGGCTGTCCGGAAATCTCTCCAATCCTGCCCGGACCATGCTGTCCGCGAGCGCATAGTCTTCTTCCTGCATCGCCAGCCAGACCATCGCCGAGAGTGCCGCAAATCTCGAAAACCGCGACTTCGTCAAGCCTATGGTCAAATCTTCCCAACCGGACTGTTTGGTCGGCACAAACGGCAGCCACCTGAGAAGACTCAGATTGCTGGCCGCCGCATAACGATACGCTCCTCGGCCAACATACGCATCGTAGAATTCCGGTTCCAACTGTATCGCGCGATCAAAGTGATCCCGAGAGGCCATGAGCCGCCTGATTCCGTCTATCACTTTCCCTTGCCGATGCCGGGTCAGTCCGGAAACCGCATACGCGGAACCCGTCAGGTACTCCCGTTCCGCAGCAAGACTGTCAGGCGCGCGTGTTCGCCACGCACTGCACTCAGACAGGCACGCTTCGACCGCAACTTCCAGCGCCCCGGTCCCCAAAGTATCCTCGAAGTCTGTCAGCTTCGCATAGAGCACGCTCGCATCAGCATAGGAAACCCCCGGATGGGTGCCAAACTCCGTGCGCAGGTCGTGCACCATGGCTTCCGCCGCCGCATAGTGATGCCCCAGCAGAGTGTCAAACAACATCTCGTAATGATCAAGGGGAGAAGCGGCTTTCGAAACCACCCCTCCAGAGAAGAGGCTCATGAAAACGAGAAGAGTTCGGACGTATCCCATGGGCTCGCGGCTATTCACAAGGTTTTCAATGGCTTTGACTTCTGGAAGTTAGGACTATTCGGGCAAAAATCAAGGCCTGCCCCCGAACTCGAAGTGAAACCTACCCGCTTCCCCTATGGCCTTCCGCCCGTGAATTTACTATATTTTAGGGAGTTCATAGGTACGTATGGCCGGGTTTTCGATTCAAGGATGATTACTTCAGGCAGATGATCAATTCGCGTCTTCGACTCGCCTTTCTCTTTCTCGCCCTCTTGACCAGTCGGGTGGCCGTTGCTTTCGGCTCGTCCGACTTCATTCTCGTGCTTGATCCCCCCGCTTCGGCCATCGCTGAGGCAAGCATCCCCGGAACGGATTCCTTGTGGCTGGCTCGCGCCCATAACCGCCTGATCCTCGCCGCGCAACAACATGCCCGAGTTTCCCAAGCTCCGGCGCTCGATCGGCTCGCTGAGCTCGAGAAAGCAGGGATGGCTTCGAGTATCCGCACGTTTTGGGTAGCTAATGCAATTGCGCTCGAATGTGATGCTGAGCTTGCTGATGCGCTGCGTGATCTCCCGGGCGTGCGCGACGTTCAGCCCAACATTCCGATTGAACTTGTTCCCGTTCAACATGAGCGCGTTCCACAAACACCTCTCGACGACGGTGTTTCTGACGCGCTTATCTCGATTCGCGCACCGCAAGCCTGGCAACTCGGGCTCACCGGCTCAGGCGTGTTGGTTTCCAATTTCGACTCAGGCGTCCACGGCAACAACATCGCCCTGTTGCCGCGGTGGCGCGGTAACAATGGATACCCTGCCGCCCAATGCTGGTTTGATCTTGTCGAGCCCCTGACTGCAACTCCCGGCGACAACGACGGTCACGGCACAGAAACCATGGGCATTCTCTGCGGAATGATTCCGGGCGATACTATCGGCGTTGCGTGGAATGCGCAGTACATCGCTGCCGCCGTTGCTGAGGGCGGTTCCACCATTCTGAACGCACTCGAAGCATTCGAATGGGTGATTGATCCCGACGGGAATCCCGCCACGTTTGAAGATGTGCCGCGTGTGCTTTCCAACTCCTGGGGCTTTTCGGGCGGCATCGAGATTTGCAACAACGTGCTCTTTCAGGCCATGGACCTTTGTACCGCCGCCGGAACAGCCATCGTCTGGGCTGCCGGTAACGAAGGTCCAGGAGCAAGCTCAATTCGCAATCCGGCAAACCGCGCCGATTCGCCTGTCAATGCTTTTGCGGTCGGCGGGTGGAATGACGGAACCAGCGCCGTCTGGGTGTCTTCCAGCCGCGGCCCCTCGCCGTGCTCCATGGATACGCGCCTGAGAATCAAGCCTGAAGTGGTCGCACCGTCCGTCGGTGTGCGCACCACGGTCGGAGGTTCGACGTTCCTTCAGGCAACCGGAACCTCGTTCTGCGCTCCCCTTGCCGCTGGAACCATCGCGCTTATGGTCGAAGCGAACCCGCTGCTACCCGCCGATTCCCTGCTTGAATTGCTGCTCTATACGAGTTCAGATGTTGACGCCCCGGGCCTTGACAATAACACCGGCTACGGGAAAATTGATGCTCTGATGGCTTGCCAGGCTGCACTCACCGGACTCGGCTGGGCACATGGTACGGTCCAAAGCAATCTCGGCCTGCCAGTGGACGCCGAAGTCCTCGTTCTCAATTATCCGCAACACACTACGACGGACACCTCTGGAATCTTTCGGCAGGCCTTGCCCTGCTATCTGCCGTTCCAGTTGCAAGTCGTGGCATCGGGATTCGTGCCCCAGACGATTAACGTCTCCACAATACCCGAAGACACGGCCTACTACTCTGTCACGCTTACTCCTACTGCACAGGGTATTCTGACCGGGAACGTCGTAGACTGCTTTGGATTTCCCGAGGAAGATGCGATCGTGAGCGCCTTGGGGTCACAGGTCCCGCCCGTGTTCACTGACCAGAATGGCCGGTTCCTTATGACCCTGAATCCCGGCGACTACTCTGTGGCCTGCTCATCTGCCACGTGCAATGGTACTGTGGTGCCGGATGTGGAGATTTTCCCCGGTGCGATCACCGATATTGAGATTGTGCTGACGCTGAATCCGGCATTCCTGTGCTCGCCGCCCGATAACTACGGCTATTTCCTCTGTGACAACAACGACCCCGGCGGTCCGACCGCAACGTTCATGTCTTCCGCGTGGGACGAAGGCGGACGCGGAGTTGTGCACAACCTGGCTGATGACGGAAGCGTGGCCCTGGGATTGCCTTTCCCCGTAACCTATTACGGACAAACCTACACACGAGTCTTTCTCAATTCCAACGGCATTGTCAGCTTTGTGCGCGCCTCGACCGTGTTCAACAACGCCCAACTGCCGTACGGTTCGACGCCGTCGCTCTATCCGTTCTGGGACGACTTCAGCGATCCGCTCGGCGGAGATATTCTGTCAGATTATGATCCCGCACTGGGAACCTACACCCTCGAGTTTCACGAACTCCCCTACTTCGTTTCAATTCCTCCACCGACGGACAGCGCCAACTTCCAAGTCGTGTTTTACGATCCCGAAGTCTATCCCTCTGCTACCGGCAACACCTTTGCTGAGTTCCGATATGGAAGAGTGGACCGGAACAATGGCGCCACGATAGGTATTGATCGCGCCTCAAATGGCAGCTATGTCCGGTACGGGCACAACGGCTCATGGCAGGAGCATGCCGTTCCCGTTATGGAAGACTTAACCATCCGCATTGCTGATTCGGAGTTTCCGGCGGATGCACCATCCTTGCATGTCGAACCGTCCGTGTTGTCTCTTGCACTTGAACCCGGAACAACCCTTGACACGTCGGTCTTCGTGTACAATCTGGGCAGCGCCGCACTTGCCTATGCCGTGAACACGCCTTCCGACACGATTGCTGCGTTTCGGCGCAACGAACGCCTGCCCGGGTCGAGAATCGAGTTCAACGACTTTCCCAAAGGCGGATTCCCGACTCGCTTTGACCGCATCACCGCATCGCTCGATGATCCTATTCCCGATGAGTACGGCTATGCTTGGAGCACGTCCGAGAACGACACCTCCGTGCACTACGAGTTCTTCGATATCGCCGGTGTGGGGACCAATGTCGGAATCATTCGCGATGACACGACCAGCTACCCGCGTGATCTTCCCTGGGAATTCAGACTCTACGACCGCGTCTTCAATCAGTATGCCGTCTGCTCAAACGGCTTCATCTCCCTGTGGTCTCAAGTCAGGAACTATACCAACGATCCCATGAGCAGCGCGCGCGATCCCTACTACCTGATCGCTCCGCTCTGGATGGACCTGAACCCGTCGGCAAATGGTCAAATCTGGGAATACTACGATCAGCCCAATGACCGCTTCATAGTCCAGTGGAACGAGATTCCGCCGTTCAATGCCTCCAATTCTCAAAACATGACTTTTCAGGCGATCTTTTATCGCAACGGAGAACTGGATTTTGTCTATGAACGGCTTCGCGGTCCATACATTCTCTACTCTGCGGGAATCAAGGGCGGCGGTGGAGATGCTTTTTTGCAGTTTAGTTACAACGGATCGCTGGTGGATAGCATGATGACGATTCACATCAGCCGTCCGGACACCAGCGACGCATCGCTTCGAATTCTCTCAGGCGCGCAAGGCGTTGTGCCGCCGCAGTCGGTGCGTGAAGTCAGAGTGCGATTTGCCAACAACTCCCTCTCGTCGGGTACAATGGCATTCCCGCTCAGCATCTCGTCTTCGGACCCCGACGGCGGGGTGGTGCAGTTGGGCTGTTCCGTGGAAGGTGCCCTGCCATTCGATCCGCGTGCCGTGCTCCAGTGGGATGAAACCAATCTGATTCTGACTTGGCGTTCCCATGCCGCAAACAGCTTTGCCATCTGGACCGCATTGCCGGGAGACTCAGTATTTGTTCCCTTTGTCACGTCCATTCCCGACACAATGTTCGCGTTTCCGCTCCCGATAGATCCCATTCGACTGTACTCAGTTACTCTGGCCGGGGCACAACCCCCTCTGCCAAGTACCGTTGCCGACCCAATTCTAAATTCGAAACTCTCCCATTAGCCTGTCCCGAGGTTTTCCATGCTCAGGTCCCTGATTCTGCTCACTTCGCTTCTCGCGGGATTTTCTCTCTCGCTTGCATCCGACTATGTTCATCACTCGCTGCTCAGGGTGTATGGCAAGTCGCCCGCGCACGAAAAACAACTGCTGCGCGACGACAACCTTGATGTGCTTCCCGTGGATGACAAACCCGGAGTTCTGATTGCTGCGCTGCCGGACGACATGCCGTATCTCACTTCCCAGGGCTACCGTTGGGACGTGATTGAAATGGACCTCGAATCTTTCTACGCGCGGCGTGCCCGCGAAGAAAACCCCCTCGACGACATGGGAGGCTATAAAACGCATTCCGAGATCCTCGCGGAAATGGATGCCATACATGCCGCATACCCGAACATTACGACCGCGCGTTTCTCAGTAGGCAGAACGATCGAAGGCAGAGACATCCACTGCATGAAGATCAGCGACAATCCGGACGTGGATGAAGACGAGATCGAATTGCTCTACAATTCCCTGATCCACGCGCGCGAACCTGCCGCCATGGAAGTCCTCTTCATGTTCATGGATTCGCTGACGTCGCTTTACGGCGTGAACCCTGATGTGACCGACCTTGTGGATAACCGCGAGTTCTTCTTCATCCCCTGCATCAACGTGGACGGCTACCTCTACAACGAGGCCACCAATCCCGGCGGCGGCGGAATGTGGAGAAAAAATCGCCGCAACAACGGCACCAGCTTCGGCGTGGACCTGAACCGCAACTGGGGCTTCAACTGGGGTTTCGACAATAGCGGTTCTTCTCCGACGCCCAGCAGCGAAACCTATCGCGGCAGCGGTCCGTTCTCCGAACCGGAAACCGATTCGCTCAGAAGCTTCATCGAATCACGCGAGTTCGTCCTTTCGATGAACTATCATACCTACTCCAATCTCATTCTCTACCCGTGGGGGACACAAGCCTATCAAGGCGGTTTTTGCCCCGACAACAGCACCTTCGCCCTGATGGCCGACTCCATGCAGACTCTAATTCAGGCGGTCAATGGCGCGGTCTATTCTGTTGGACCTCCCTGGCAACTTCTCTATGACGTCAACGGCGATTGCAATGACTGGTGCTACGGAGAACAGACTTCCAAAGGAAAGATCTTCGGATTCACGACGGAAGTCGGCGGAGCCTCAGACGGCTTCTGGCCGGCTCAATCCAGAATCGCGCCGCTTGCCGCGGAAAACCTGCCCGCAAACTTCTTCGTCGCGCGCTACGCAGAACAACTTGTTCCGCCTGACTATCATGTGACCAAGATCTTCCAGAGTCAGACGGATGCGAATGGCGACAATAACGGCGTCGTCGAACCCGGCGAAGATGCGGAAATGCTGATTAACCTGCGCAACACCGGAGCACTTGACTTGACTGCGATTTCCGGCACCTTGACCACTTCCACTCCGAATGTCACCGTGCTGAGCGGTTCCGCCGCATGGCCCGCGCTGAATACTCAGCAGTCGGCTGAGAACACGACTCCGTTTGTGCTCAGCATCGGCGCCGGATTCTCGTCGCCCGGCGCGGTCGCTTGCGAACTTCATCTGACCACATCAAACGGACTCGACACGACTTTGACTGTCAACGCCGTCGTGGGGAATCCCGGATTCTCCGATAACATGGAGTTCGGCTCGAACGGATGGACACATTCAGGTTCAAATGACGGCTGGCATCTTTCCACGCGCGCCGCAAACTCACCCACACATTCATGGTATTCCGGCAACGAAGGGACGGGCACCTATCCGTCCAACATGAACGCCGTATTGACTTCGCCGCCTCTGCTCTTGGGTAACAACCCCGTGCTGTTCTTCTCGCATCGCTACAATCTCGAAGCGGACTTTGACTTCGGTTTCGTGGAAGTCACCGACGGCGCCACGTCCGTGATCGTCGCCGGACCCTACACCGGCAACAGCGGAGGCTTCCAGACCGTGAACGTCTCCCTCGCTCAGTTCGGACCAGGAAGCACCGTGCAGGTCAAGTTCCGTCAAACCAGCGATTCGTTCGTTGAAGAAGAAGGCTGGTATGTGGATGATGTCAGTCTCGGAACGGCGCCGACGATTGATGCCGCGCCCGGTGCGGTAACCTTGGGCCTCGATCCGCTCGATACCGCTACTCGCGATGTCGTCATCTCCAACTCCGGCGGCTCGGACCTTGTGTATTCGGTGTTGTTCCAGAACGGTACTGCGGCTACCGACACCGGCGGACCGGATGCCTTTGGTTATCGCTGGCAGGATTCCGACGACGCCTGCGGACCGGCCTTCTCGTGGCTGCCCATCGCTTCCTCCGGAACGCAGTTGAGCTGGCTTTCCAACGAAGGTGACCTATCTCGTGGTCCCTTCACGCTGCCTTTCGACTTCCCGTTCTATGAAACGGAGTACAGCCGAATCTGGATCAATGCCAATGGCTGGATTAGCTTCATAGATTCTACCAGCACAGCATACCTGAATACGGCTCTGCCCTCTTCTACTGCTCCCGCCGCCGCGATCTTCGCCTGGTGGGATGACCTGAAGCCGCAACTCGCCGGTACCAATGTCCGCTATTGGGACAACGGCTTGGATTCCGCTGCCGTGCACTTCGAAAATATTCGCGCAGGAACCGCCCCCAGTCAGGGAACCTACAACTTCCAGATTCTACTAACCGCGCGCGGTGAATGCCGAGTCTTCTATGCCGACATGGGAACGATTCGCCTCACCAGCGCAACCATCGGCATTCAGGATGCTTCAAAAACGCGCGGATTGACCGCGCTGAACAATCAAGCAGGAATTGGAAACAACGAGGCACGCAGATTCGCTCTCGGTCCCCGGTGGGTATCGGTGCTGCCGATCTCCGGAGTGGTTGCTCCAAATGCGACGGATACTCTGCGGCTGAGTTTCCTGGGACCCGAACTCTGCGGCGATCCCAGTCTGAGCGGGCTGATCATTCGCAGCAATGACCCGCAGTCCGCCGAATACGTCGTTCCGATTACCGTGACCGGCGTGGTCACGCCGGATGCTCCCACCGAACTGACCATTCTCCCCGACGGAAATGACGTCATCCTGCATTGGATGCCGTCCGCCGGAGCCGCCTCGTATCGCGTGTACTTCTATCAGGAAACCGGCGGACTTCCAACCATCGTTGGAGAAACAACTGACACAACCTTCACGCACACGGATGCGCTTTCCACGGCCTTTGGTATCTACACGGTGGTGGCGCTGCCGTGACCTTGAGTCTGTTTAGAGCTTCGTTGTTAAGTATTCTTTGGGTTTGCGCGGTCGCCGTTTCTGCGGCGACCCGCAGCCCGTCGTATGCGCCGAATGTGATGATCGCCAGTGCGGATACGCACGCCACGCGCGCGGGCCTGCACATTCTGGAGCAGGGAGGAAACGCCGCAGACGCAGCCGTTGCGGTTGCGTTGGCCCTCGGTGTCTCGGAAGGCTATTCAAGCGGGCTTGGTGGCGGTTGTTTCATTCTTGTGCGAATGGCTGACGGCAGAGCGGCCGCAATTGACGGACGTGAAGTGGCGCCGCACCGCGCATCGCGCTTGATGTTTGTGCCCGTGAATGAATCCGACCGCACAGACCTTTCCCTGTATTCTCCGTTGGCTGCCGGAGTGCCGGGACAAGTTGCAGGTCTTGAGCTACTCGCCAGTTCATTCGGAACTCTGCCCTTCGAATATCTCGTGGAGCCGGCTGCCGCTCTGGCGGACACGGGATTCGTGCTCAATGACTACTACGCTGATGCCTTGAGATATTACGCGGACCGCTTGGCCGCCGATCCCGGCTCCGCCGAAGTGTATTTCAATGAACTCGGCGCTCCCTTTGCTCGCGGTGAGAGATTCAAACAGCCTGATCTGGCTGCAACCCTGCGCCGCTTGCAATCTCACGGTGCACGGGAATTCTACACCGGAGAGACGGCAACTCGCCTGTGCGACTTTATGCGGGACCATGGCGGTCTGATTGATGAACAGGACCTTGCCAACTACCGTGCGAAACAGCTTGAACCTCTGCGCGGGTCCTATCGTGGATTCGAAGTCCTCACTATGCCGCCGCCCAGCTCCGGCGGCGCGCATCTGCTGCAGATGCTCAATATCCTCGAAGGCTATTCTCTTTCCCCCTACGGTCCCGGTTCGTCCGCTTTCCTGCACCTGTGCGCGGAGGCGATGACACTTGCTTTCGCGGATCGCGCCGAGTATCTTGGCGACCCCGCCTTTACTCCCGTGCCCGTCCGTGCACTGACGGACAAAGCATATGCGGAGCACCTAAGATCCACGATCTCTACGGATGCGCATCAGGCGCAGCCTTCCCCCGGTCCCGCCTGGGACTATGAATCGCGCTTGGAGCACCACACCACGCATTTCTGCGTCGTGGATGCGATGGGCAACGCTGTCTCCCTCACGGCCACCGTCAATACGCCGTTTGCCACGGGAATCACCGTGCCCGGTACAGGAATCCTGCTCAATAATGAAATGGACGACTTTGTAACCGAGCCCGGGAAACCGAACTACTTCGGATTGATCGGAAAAGCCGTGAACGAGATTGAGCCGGGCAAGAAACCGCTCTCGTCCATGACTCCCACAATTGTCACCTATAGCGACAAGCCGTATCTGCTTGCCGGAGGCGCAGGAGGTCCCAGAATCATCACGGCTACGCTCCTGACACTTGTTAACTCGATGGATCACGGTCTAACTATTCAACAGGCCGTGGATTGGCCGCGCATTCATGCCCAATGGATGCCGGACCGCCTGTACGTTGAACCCGAGCATCCTGCGGATGTTCAGGACGGACTTCTGGAGCGTGGGCACATTCTGGACATCGGTCCGGCCAAGTCCCGTGTGCAGGCTGTCGTCGCGGATACCGTGCGAGGAGGCTGGCTTGGAGCAGCCGACAGTCGCGGAGCGGGCGCAGCCATCGGTTTCTGAGCAATATGTTCGACGGTAGGGGGTGAAACCGTACGCCTTGTTGACAATCTGCTAAGAGCTCGTTATCTTGCGGCATGTCCTCTTCCGGCAAATCTTCCCTTGATGTCGGCGCGCTGATTCGTGATGCCCGCAAGGAAGCCGGGCTTTCTCAAGAAGCCCTGGCCGAACTCGTCCGTGTGAATCGCTCCTACCTCTCGCTGGTTGAAAACGGGCGCTCTTCTCCGACATTTGATTTCCTGGAGAAAGTTTCCTCCGGGCTCAATATGCGTGTTGAAGAGCTCCTCCTGGGACGTGAAGTCTTCAAACACATCACCTACTCGCCGGAAGAAGGATACATCTATCGCGGTCTCAAAGATTTCTTCGAGGACCGCGAGCAAATGCTCCTGATGAATCCCTCTGCCGAGGAGTTGGTCGCACTGAAAGCCATTCAACTCCATCCGGAGCACGACCCCACCAAGCGATTTTTCGTGGACGCGCTGCTCGATCTTCGCCGCACCCGAAGGTCGGCCTGAAGAACGCATCAATTGCAACCCGCATAACAAACCGGCACCATGCTCTCGATTCATTCATACCGCGAACAAGGTACTTTTGTCGTTGAACTCGCCGGAAAGATGATGGGCGGGACGGAACAGCAAGAGTTCCATTCACAGGTCAAAGAGGCGGTGGACGACGGCTGCAATGGTGCCGTGATTGACCTGAAAAATGTCGAGTGGCTGAATAGCTGGGGCGTTGGGCAGCTAGTCTCTGCATACACGACCATGAAGAACAAAGGCGGACTGCTGGTGCTCTCCGGGTGTTCGCCCAAGATTATGACGATTCTTAAGCTCACCCGATTTGACAGCATCTTCAGCTTCGAGCCCGATCTCAGCGCAGCACTCACATACTGCCGCACACAAATCTCACGTTGACTTCCCGATAGTTTACTGTTTCAATAACGATACTCGAACAAGGAGTTCAGGTACATGAAAGTTAAGACCTCCGAGCTGAATGGCATCTACGTCGTCGGGCTGTCCGGCAAGATCATGGGCGGACCCGAGTCCGTGCAGTTCCACGACGCGATGAAGCAGGCTCTCGCCGGCAACACCAAACGAGTGATCATTGATCTCGGCGAAGTCGAGTGGATGAACAGCTCGGGCATCGGCCTCCTGGTGTCCGCATACACCACGCTTAAGAACGCGGGCGCCGAAATGAAATTGGCCCGTACCACCGACAAAATTCAGTCGCTGCTGGTGATCACCAAGCTCAACTCGGTCTTTGACAGCCACGACACCGTCGAATCTGCCGTCAAAAGCTTCGGCTGATCCAATCTCCAGAGCTGAACCCCAAGCCATCCCTTCGGTCAAATGTCTGAGACACCCCGGGACGCGGATAGTTTCATGAAAAGTCTCGGCGAGCTTGAACGTCTGACCGATGACTTGATTCGCGGCGCAAAATCCGGCGCCGTGGATCCTCGCGCGTCTCTAGAGTTGGAGAAGTTGACTGCGTCCGTCGCCTCGGCGCAGGAACTCGCAAGGCTGCGCGGCGAAATCGAGCGGGAACGACAGGAATACGCGATGCTCGAGGAAGTCTCCCTGAGACTCTCAAGCGCAGCCGAAGTCCGCGACGTGCTCCGCGCGATCCTCGAGTCTCTGAGGCAGGTCGTCAGCTATGATGCCGCGGGGATTTTTGTTTTCAACAAAGACCTCGGCGTAATCGAAGTGGATATGCTCGCCGGATATCAAGGCGCGCAAAAACGGCGAGTCTATTCGAAGTTCCAGGATGGCGTCAAACAAGGCGAAGGTATTGTCGCGACCGTTGTCTTCAACGGTAAGCCGCTATATGTTCCTGACGTGACGAAAGACCCGCGATACGTCGAAGTCCGGCCCACGACGCGATCTGAGCTTGCCGTGCCGATCTTTGTGCGGGACGAATTGATCGGCGCTTTCAATCTCGAGGCCGATCGAGCGGAAGCTTTCACCGATCGCGACCTCAGAATCTTGACCACCTTTGCCAGTCATGCCGGTGTTGCCCTCGACCGAGCGCGTGCGGATCGGCAGCGCCAGCACACACGCCGCATCGAAGAAGAACTTTCGCTGGCCCGAAAGATTCACATGGGCTTCCTGCCCAAAACCATGCCCCGCTTTGAACCCTACGACATCGGCGGCATGAACTTTCCGTCCAGTGAAGTTGGCGGGGACTACTACGACTTCATTCGCATTACGAATGATGATCTGGGTATTGTCATGAGTGACGTCGCAGGGCATGGAGTCGCCGCAGCTCTACTCATGGCTAATTTCCGCGCGTGTATTCGAATCGAAGCGCGAGCACACTATGCGATTGAAACTATTCTTACACGCGTCAACGAGTTTCTGACGGAAACCAACCCGCCCGACAGCTTCGTGACCGCAGTGTACGGCGTGTTGAACCGCACGCACCACATCCTGACCTATTCCAATGCCGGGCACAACCCGCCCCTCTTGATCCGCAATGATCAAGTCAAGCAACTGGATGTCGGTGGACCGATTCTTGGCTTCCTGGAGAGTGCAAGTTACTCCGTCAGCAGAATTCAAATTGAACCCGGCGATCTGCTGATCTTCTACACGGATGGTGTCACGGAAAGCCGGGATCTCAGCGGAGAGGAGTTTGGCGTCGAGCGGCTCGCGGAGCTCTCGCGCAGGTATGCTTCTCTACCTGCTCATGAAATGGCCCGGCGCATCAGCCACGACGTCTATGCGTTTCAAGCGCCGGATTCGACTGTGGATGATCTGACTTTGTCGGTTGTGAAGTATGACTAAGCCACTCAGCACTGAACAGCTTGTGATCCCTTCTTCGGTTGATCACATCGAAAAAGTGGACGAATTCGTTGAACGGTTTGCCACCGCACTCGGATTCGATCGCGACGCGCTGGCCGACATAGGCATCTGCGTGACCGAACTCGTCATGAATGCGATTGTCCATGCGCATAAGGAGAAGTCCGATCTTCCCGTGCAAGTGGATGTTGAGCAGCACGACAGCGGCCTGCGTGTAACCGTTCGCGATCACGGCCCCGGTTTTGACACCGAGACCGTCCCCGATCCAACCTCGCCAGAAAATCTGCTTGATGATCACGGACGAGGCATCCTAATCGTGCGCGCCATGATGGATGATGTTCAATGCACGCGCCTTGACGACGGTATGCAGATTGCTTTCTTCAAGAGATTCGTACCCAAATGAGAACCGCAATCTATCCCGGAACATTCGACCCGATCACCTACGGACATTTGGATGTCATTGAGCGAGCCGCCGCGCTGTTTGACCGCGTCATTGTCACGCTCGCCATTCATTCGCAAAAGACTCCACTCTTCACGACGGACGAACGCCAAAGTCTGATTGAAAAGGCCACGGCGCATCTGCCCGGTGTCTCTGTTGGCCGCTGCAAAGGACTGCTGGTTGAATATGCGCGGGATCAGGGCGCCATTGCGATCATTCGCGGACTCCGCGCAGTTTCCGATTTCGACTATGAGTTTCAGATCGCGCTGGCCAATCGAGTGCTGGCACCCGTGATCAGCACCGTGTTCCTCATGCCCGGCGAGCAGTACACCTACCTGAACAGTTCCATTGTCCGCGAAGTCGCCCGGCTTGGAGGAAGAGTGGATAGCTTCGTCCCGGCCCATGTCGCTTCCGCTTTGCAAGAGAAGTTCCGCAGTCCTGAGGCCTGATCCGGTGCGTATCAAACACGAAGTTCAAGCATCGTATCGGGCCATGGTCCGCTTGTCAATTTGCGTGGACAGGATCGTCTCCTGGCGCACGCTCGCCTTGACTTGTGTGACGCCCTGACGGGCGTTTTGTTTTTCGTTACATTTCCTTTAATCTCAGACGCCTAATTCTTACTACTCATGCGATTTCCCGCCGAACCTTTCCGTATTAAAGTGGTCGAAAAGATCCGCCGCACCACCCGCGATGAACGCGAAGAGCTCCTGGGCCGCGCCGGACTAAATGTATTCATGATCCCCTCCGATGCAATCTATGTTGATCTCCTAACAGATTCCGGCACCGGCGCCATGAGCGATCAGCAGTGGGCCGGACTCATGATCGGAGACGAAAGCTACGCCGGCTCCAAGAGCTTCTTCAAGTTCGAAACCGCCGTCCGCGATATCACCGGATACCCCTTCGTCACTCCGACGCATCAGGGCCGTGTCGCCGAAAATCTGCTCTTCTCCACGATTTGCGAAAAGGGCAAGACGGTCATCTCCAACACGCATTTCGATACGACGCGCGCCAATGTCGAGATGAACAACGCAGTTGCGCTCGATCTTCCCGTCAAAGAAGCCTATGACCCGCAGCTCGGCAAGCTCTGGAAGGGCAACATGGACCTTGACAAGCTTGAGCACGAGCTGAAAAAAAACCGCGACAATATTCCGCTCGTGGTCATGACCGTGACCAACAACTCCGCGGGTGGCCAGCCGGTTTCCATGGAGAATATCCGGGCATCGTCGCGTATCTGCAAACAGTACGGAGTCCCGTTCTTTATTGACTGCGCGCGCTTTGCCGAAAACTGCTGGTTCATTCACGAGTTCGAACCCGGCTACAAGGGCAAACCGATCATCGAGATTGCGCGCGAACTTTTCAGTCATGCCGACGGCTGCTGGATGTCCGCAAAGAAAGACGCACTCGTCAATATCGGCGGTTTCATTGCCATGAATGACGTCGAGCTAGCAAGAAAACTCCAGCAAAAGCTCATTCTCATCGAAGGTTTTCCAACTTACGGCGGATTGGCGGGACGCGACTTGGAAGCCGTCGCTATCGGACTGTATGAAGGCATGGAGATTGAATACCTGCAATACCGCACGGCGCAAGTTAAGTATCTCGGCGACATGCTGCTGGATGCGGGCATCTCGATTGTCCGGCCCGTCGGCGGTCACGCCGTGTTCATTGATGCCAAGACGCTTTGTCCGCATATTCCAGCTGAACAATTTCCCGGTGTCGCCGTCACCGTCGCGCTCTATCGGGAAGCGGGCGTGCGCGGCGTCGAAATCGGATCTCTAATGTTCGGCCACAAGGACAAGGACGGCAAGCATGTCGCTCCGCCGCTGGAGTTGGTGCGATTGGCGATTCCGCGCCGTGTGTACACCACCGCGCACATCACGTATGTCGCCGAGTCGCTCGCCGAGCTCTACAACAACCGCTCGAAGATCAAAGGGCTCGCGCTCACTTACGAAGCCCCCGTCCTACGCCACTTCACGGCCAGAATGGAAGAGGTTGGCTAACTACGCAGCGCCGTTCGGTTATCGTCACAGGCTGCTCAAGCGGTATTGGCAGAGCCGCAGCCCTGCATTTCGCTCGTAACGGCTTTCTGGTCACGGCCACAGTTCGCGATGACTTCGGCCACCGCTCGCTGATGCCTGAATTGCATCAGAGGTCACTCGATACGCAGGTGGTGACATGCGATGTGACGAAAGACTCCGATCTGTGCGCGCTGGTGGATGCCGCGCTGAGTCGCTTCGGACGGATTGACGTCCTGATCAACAATGCGGGCTTCGGGCAATTCGGCGGAATTGAAACCGTGACACCCGTTGAGGCGCGCGCTCAGCTTGAAGTCAACACGATCGCGCCGATGCGACTGGCTCAGCTCGTGCTGCCGCACATGCGCCGGCAGGGTGGAGGACTGATTCTCAATGTTTCCTCCGTGGCCGGACGGGTCGTGCTGCCGTGGGGAGGATGGTACTCGGCTTCGAAGTTCGCGCTTGAAGCTTTGACCGACGCCTTGCGTCTGGAGTGCCGCCCATTTAACGTGAAAGTCGTTTCGGTGCTCGCTGGTCCTACAAGTTCCGCGTTTGTCAAGAACGTCAAACTTTGCGCTCCATCCGCCGAAAGCCCCGAGATTCTGCACAAGATTCATCAGCACGCGCAAGAGCACCGCGCCAAACCGCGTCGCTCAGAGTGGACTCACGATCGCATGGCCGAGCTGCTTCTCAAGATCACAGCTTCGCCTAATCCGAAACCCCGCTATGTCACCACTCTAACTGGAAAGACTGCGGTCGCGCTGCGCAAAGTCCTGCCGGATCGCCTCTGGGACCGGTTCATTGTCCGTGCCTATGGCGCACAACATCTCCTGAAAACCCCTTCTGCATGATCCAAGCTGTTTTCTTTGATTTCGACGGCACTCTGATTGACTCCATGCCCGCGCACGTCGTGGCATGGGAAAAGATTCTGAGCGAAGTCGGCATCACTCTCGATGATCTCTATTTTCAATTGAACGAAGGCGAGAAGGCCGAAGACACAATTGCGCGCCTGCTTGCCGAAAACGGAGTGAACTACTCCCCGCAGGAGCAAGAGGCGCTGATCGAACGCAAACGCGCGCTGTACCGCAAGACTGCGCCGAAAGGCCTGATTCCCGAAGCCGCCGAATTGGTCAAGGAACTGCATCGTCGCAACATCGCGTGCGACATCGTCACGGGCTCCATTCGCAGCAACATGGACGCCGTGCTTTCGCCAAAAGAATTCTCGCTCTTCCGGCATATCTACACTCCCGCCGAGTACGGAAAAGGCAAACCCGCTCCCGATCCCTATCTCACCGCGCTCGAACGCTCCGGACTCACCGTCTTCGAGTGTATGGTGCTGGAAAACGCACCGCTGGGCGTCCGCTCCGCGAAGGCCGCCGGAATCCGCACCGCCGCAATCACAACCACATTGCCGCCGCAATACCTTGCGGAGGCTGATCACATTATTCACCGCTTCAGCGACTTCCTGTCGCTCCTATAGCACCGAGGATATCATGAGTTCCGAACGCACCTGCACTATTGAACGGCATTTCATTGATCAGCAGTACAAACATCCCGAAGCAACCGGCGAGTTGACGCGCTTGATGCATCAGCTCGCATTCGCCGCCAAACAAATCACCAAAGAGGTTCGTAGCGCCGGACTTTCAGACATTCTCGGCGCCGCCGGACATACCAATGTTCAGGGCGAAGCGGTCCAGAAGCTCGACGAAATCTCCAACGACGTCATCTATCGCGCCATGGATCATGCCGGCGTGCTCTGCTGCATGGCTTCTGAAGAGCGTGAGAAGATGATTCCCATTCCGTCAGAGTTCACCAGCGGGAAATACACCCTCGCCTTCGATCCGCTCGATGGCAGCTCGAACATAGACGCCAACATCAACGTCGGCACCATCTTCTCGATTCACAAACGCGTTTCGCCCGACGGCACGCCGGGCACCGAGGCTGATCTCCTGCAAACCGGAAGATCACAGGTTGTAGCAGGCTATATCGTCTACGGAAGCTCGACCATGATGGTCTATACCACGGGTCATGGCGTCAACGGCTTCACGCTCGAACCGTCGCTGGGCGAATTCCTCCTGTCGCATCCCAATATGCGAATTCCCGACTATGGCAAGTACTTCAGTATCAACATGGGCAACTATCACTACTGGAGTGAAGGAGTTCGCAAATACATTGACCACATCACGACTCCGGATTCGGAACACGGTACGCCCTATTCGCAGCGCTACATCGGTTCGATGATCGCCGACGTCCACCGCACGCTCCTCTATGGCGGGCTCTTCATGTATCCGTTCGACTGCCGCGATCCGAAGCATCCCAAAGCGAAACTGCGGCTGCTCTACGAAGCTTCACCGATGTCCATGATTATCGAACAAGCTGGCGGCCTGTCCACGGATGGCAAGCAATCCATTCTTGACGTCGTGCCCCACGGTTTGCACGACCGTGTCCAGCTCTTCGTTGGAGCACGCAAAAACGTGGATGAACTGCTGGGTTTCCTGAATCAGTATGATCAATAAGATTGCGTAAGACGTGAAATAAAAAGGCCCGGTTCATCACCGGGCCTTCATAATTTTGTCGCCAAGCAGTACGGAGTTACTTCGCTGCTACTTCCTGCGCAGCTTCACCGTCGCCACCGCACCAACCATCAGCGCTCCAACCCAATACGGTGCCGCGAGCCCCACATACTGAAACAGCGCCGTGCCACTCGGTGGACCAAACACGCGCCCGAGTGAGGCCACCGACTGCGCCGTTCCCAGCGTCAATCCCTGTTTTCCCTCCGGAGCGGCCTTCGAGATCAGCGAATTGATCGTCGGATTCATCAGCGCGGAACCGACGGCCAGAAACGGAGCCACCATGATCATCTGAGTCGTCGTTTGCACGAAGCCCATCACACCCAGCCCGATCGCCATCAAGACCATACCCGTGCGCGCCAGCGGCGCTTCCCCATATGCACGCACAAGCTTGCCCATCAAGGCTCCCTGCACAATCGCCGAGATGATGCCCACCTCCGCCAATATCCATCCCACATGCACGGCGTCCAATGCTAGTCTGTGTTCGCAGAACAGGGCGAACGTCGCTTCCATCTGCGAAAACGCATACACCTGAATCAGGAACACGGCAATCAAAACTCCAAGCACCGGCGTCTTGAAAACATCTATCAGTGCGCCGAGCGAAAGCAATGACTTGTGCCCGGACTCTGTTTCCCCCGGTGCGGGATGCGTTTCAGGCAATTTGAGATAAGCCCAGATGAAGTTCAGAGCGGACATCCCGGAAGCAACCAGCGCGGGAAATCCGTATCCATACTTGGTCAGAATGCCGCCTACCGCAGGACCAAAGATAAACCCTAATCCAAACGCCGCACCGATCAGTCCCATGCCCTTTGCGCGATCCGCCTCTGAAGTCGAATCGGCAATGTATGCCTGTGCGGTCGGAAGCGTCGCGCTCGAAAGAATTCCTGCCAAAATCCTCGCAGCAAACAGCATGAACAAGCTCTTCGCCAATCCGAACATCAAGAACGCCGCCGCCGAGCCCGCCAAACCAATCAACAGTACAGGACGACGGCCCACCCGGTCCGACAGCCTGCCCCAAAGCGGCGAAAACAAGAAATGCATCGCACTATACGAGGCAGACAAGATCCCAATGACCAGAAAACTCGCACCAAAACTCTCTGCATAGAACGGGAGCGCCGGAATGATCAGCCCGAATCCGAGCAAATCAATGAAAATGGTCAGGAACAGAATGGCGAGTTTGGAGTTCATTGCATACGGGCTTTTGACTGAATCGCACAATGTAGCGATGTTGACCGTCAGAGTAAAGCTGCCGTTTCCCGCGCCGTCTATCTCGCCAACGGTTGCACCTTTGCGCATGGTTTTGTATTATGGCATGTTAGGCGCGAGAGTGGCGGAACTGGCAGACGCGCCAGATTTAGGTTCTGGTATCCGAAAGGATGTGGGGGTTCGAGTCCCCCCTTTCGCACATTGCTAAACCATTTTGGAGATATTCTTGAACGTAACTGTTGAGAATAATAAACTTAACGACGTACAGCATGAGCTGAGCGTCGCTGTGCCCGCTGAATTCATGCAGGCGGAACTTGAACGTGGCATTGAGGCCGTCAAGTCTCACGCCAAAATCCCCGGTTTTCGCCCCGGCAAAATCCCCAGAAATGTGCTCGTTCAGAGGTTCGGTCCTGCCGTAACTGAGGACACCGTCCAGCGCGTCCTGCAGGATGCCTACCGCACAGCCCTCGACCAGGAGAAACTCCATCCGGTTTCACCCGGCGAAATGAGCGAAATCAGCTTCGAACCGGGACAGCCCCTGACCTTCAAAGTCGTGGTCGAAATCCTGCCGGAAATCGCGCTGCCAGAGTTGGCCACCATTGCCGTGACTCTGAAGGAGCCGCAAGCCGGAGACGAAGATGTTACGGCCTCTCTGGAGAGCCTGCGCGAGTCGCAGGCCGTGCTGGTTCCCACCGAAGATCCCGTGGATGACCATTCCGTCATCACGTTTGATCTGCAGGAACTCGACGACTCCGGACTTCCGCTCGTCGGGCGCTCGCAGAAAGATGTTTCGATTGATATGAGCCGCCAGCAGTTTGGCGAGGAGTTTGCATCCAAGGTCAAAGGACTGGCCTGCGAGCAATCCACGACCGTGGAATTCAAGCGTTCCGGCGCCGAAAGCGGCAAACCCCTGCGCACTCAGATCACCATTCGCAATATTCAGCGGAAAGAGTTGCCCGAACTGGACGACGATTTTGTCCACTCCGTCAATCCCAATCTGGCGTCTCTCGATGATTTGAAAAATGATCTGCGCAGATACATCGAATCCAGAGCCGGGCACGCCGCACGTCAGCAGATGCTGCGCGAGGCCGCCGACGAGCTGCTGCGCAAGTCCGAGTTCACCGTCCCGCCGCGAATGCTCGATAACTATCTCGATCGCATGACCGAGGAAGCCGAACAGCGGTCCAACAAGAAGGGCGATGACGCCGCGAGAAAAAAATTCCGTGACGACTACCGCGCGTCCGCCGTTTGGACCCTACGCTGGTACCTGATGCGCAATCGCCTGATTCAGGAGTACGATCTCCGCGCGACTGCCGAGGACATGGATCAGGAAATCGCTCAGCTCGCGACGTTTGAAAATGAACTGGCCGAAGACTTCAAGAAACGGCTTTCTCCAGATCAGATGCAGCAGATTCAGGACGATGTGCAGGAGCGAAAAGTCCTGCAGTTCCTTGAAGGTAGCATCACCGTCAACAAAACGCAGGTCTCCCTGGCCGAGTTTGAAGGACGCGCCGAGCCGTCCAAGATCATCTCGGTCTGATTCTCTGCAAAGCGCAAGTTTTCACGTCTAACAAAGCACACTCACGATACAGGAGCAGAAATCCATGGCCTTAGTCCCCATGGTGGTCGAGCAGACGGGACGCGGCGAACGCGCCTTTGACATCTATTCCCGGCTGCTCAAAGAACGCATCGTCATCATCGGCACTCCGATTGACGATCACATTGCAAGCCTCATCATCGCGCAGCTAATCTTTCTGGCTGCCGAAGACCCCGAAAAAGACATCAGTCTCTACATCAACAGCCCCGGCGGCGTTGTGACGTCCGGTCTGGCGATCTATGATACCATGCAGCATGTTAAGCCCGACGTGGCAACAATCTGCATCGGGCAGGCCGCGTCCATGGGCGCCTTTCTGCTCGCCGCAGGTGCCAAGGGCAAGCGCAGCATTCTGCCTAATGCACGCGTCATGATCCACCAGCCCTTGGGAGGAGCGCAGGGTCAGGCTTCCGATATTGACATCATGACCAAGGAAATCCTGAAGACGCGCGCCAAGCTGAATGAATTGCTCTCATATCACACCGGGCAGCCGCTTGAAAAAATCGAGCAGGACACCGACCGCAACTACTTCATGTCCGCCGAGCAGGCCAAGGAATACGGCATCGTGGACGATATCATCTATCCGCGAAAGCAAGACAAAAGCTAAGGCACTATCGTGACTGAACACCGCCTGGAGCAGGCTTGCTCCTTCTGCGGCCGCAATGAAGCGCAGGTCGCAACCCTGATCAAGCATCAGGATGGCATCGCCATCTGCGATGTTTGCGTCGAACACGCGCATCAAATCGTCGCCATGTCCCGCGCGGGCCGCAAGACCATCAACCTTGCCGATTTCCCTACGCCGCATGAGCTCAAAAGAAAACTCGATGAATACATCATCGGGCAGGATGATGCGAAACGCAAGATCGCCGTCGCGGTGTATAATCACTATAAGCGCATCGCGACGTCCGAACAATCCTCGGATGTAGAGATCGAAAAAGCCAACATCCTGCTGATCGGCCCCACCGGCACCGGCAAGACCCTGCTGGCGCAGACGATGGCGCGCTTCCTACATGTGCCCTTCGCCATTGCGGACGCGACCACGCTCACCGAGGCCGGTTACGTCGGCGAAGACGTCGAAAATGTTCTCGTTCGTCTGCTACAAAACTCCGATTATGATGTGTCCCGCGCCGAAATGGGAATCATCTACATTGACGAGATTGACAAGATCGCGCGCAAAGATCCCAACATGTCCATCACGCGCGACGTGTCCGGTGAAGGCGTGCAGCAGGCCCTGCTTAAAATTCTTGAAGGCACGGTCGCCAATCTCCCCCCGCAGGGCGGACGCAAGCACCCCGAGCAGAAGTTCATCCAAATGAACACGAGAAACATCCTGTTCATTCTCGGCGGAGCTTTTGAAGGACTTGAAAAGATTGTTCGCAGTCGCGTCGCCAAATACCCCATGGGTTTCGGCGCAACCGAAGCCGCCGAACGCGCGTCCGACGATTACGTGGTCAAGCAAGTCAGCTTCGAAGATCTCAATCTGTTCGGCCTGATCCCCGAACTGATCGGACGACTGCCCGTGGTGTCTGTGTTGGAACCGCTGTCTGACGAAGCGATGATGCGCATTCTGCTCGAACCGCGCAACGCGCTGGTGAAGCAATACACACGGCTGTTCGAAATGGAAGGCGTCAAACTGACTTTCGAAGAAGATGCCCTGATGGCAATCATTCGCGAAGCACGACGCCGCAAGACCGGCGCACGCGCCTTGCGCGCGATTGCCGAAGAAGCCCTGATGGAAGCCTTCTACGATGTGCCCAGCCGAAAAGACGTTAGCGAAGTGATTATCAACGCCGGCACCGTGCTGGACAAGAAACCCGCGCGCTTCGTCGAGCTGAAGAAGAAGAGCGCGTAGCCTTCCTGCCTCTTTGCCTTTTCCGGCGTGGCGACATCCAGTTGTTGTCACGCCGTTCCATTTATGTCCCGACTTTCACTTTCTTTCTTGCTGCTTGCGGCCTGTCTCGCCGGAAGTGTGCGGGCCAATGTCCCCGCGCCGCCTCCGTCCGTTTTGCCGCACGACTCCGTCGCGGCGCGATGGGAGGGAGGTGCCGAGCTCACCCGATGGCTCGGTGGATTCAGTCTTGGCACGCAGAAAGACTCGTCTTGGAAAGTGGTCTCGCAGGCCAACTGGACCACCGGACTCACCCGGAGTCTGTCCTCAACCGGTCGTCTTCGACATGACGCACGCTGGCTGCTTTCAGCATTGAAACCGCTCTCCAAGAAGACGGAGCTCTGGGCATCCGCAACCGGGCAGCACTACGTGGATCGGCCCCGCAATTCAGGAAGCTTGTTAGGCGGTCAGGAAAACCGCTCCTCACTGGTTCGCGGAGGTGCCGGGCCAAGAATCCTTTGGAACCAAAGTCTCTCTTCAACTCATAGTATCGGTGCGCTGAACGACTCGCGCGAAAACTATTCTGAGAGCGGGTTCGCAAGCTGGCATGCCGCGGAATTGCTCGCGGTCACTTCGCAAGATCGGCACGAAGGACGGGCGAGTTTTGACTTCGAACATCCGGGCAACAGGGAGGGCCTCGAAGGAGAACTGCTTTACAGTCTGAAACAGAGTCGCGAGCACGCCTCAAACAAGGTGGAGCTTCAGTCTTCGTGGATTCGTAGAAGCATTCTGATCACGCCCGCCGTGCCGCCGCAGACCCGGGAAGAAAAACTGCTCAGAGTCGCCGACGAGTTGGTGTACGACGTGGCGGGGAACACGACCTTGCGCACGGCGGGAAGCTTCAGATATTCGGACACAAGACTCGATGTTCACTCCGGAAGTGCGTCCCGTCTTGAAGAGCTGGAGTCTGCACTGCTCGCTGAGCTCGCTTTTCAACATGCTCGCCGCGAATTGCGTTTTCTCTCCGGGTTGCAAGTGGTCTCCCAGAATGTTCGTGGTGAAATCCTGTCCGGAAGACGAGTCGAGCTGGGTGCGGCAGGCATGCTTCGCACCGGACCCTCGCGCTTGACTCTCGACTGCTCATTCTTCAAGTACTCTCTGGACACTCGCTCCGACCAAAACTTCGATGATCGCGACGAACTAACCTGGCGCCTCGACGCTGGAGCACGCACACGGCACTCTTCGGTACTCACGTCTGATGTGCAGCTCGTGGCTGACCTGAATCACTTGGTGTATGTCTTCTCGCGAAACAGCGCCAACAACCGCTGGACGAGGCTGCTGCTGCTCTCCGCGCGCTTCATTCATCGCCCTGTGAAGCAGTTTCTGCATATTCCAAAATTCAGAATCAGCGCGAACTATCAAGCCTATGACTTTGAAACCAACCCGCGTCAAGTGCGCTCCACTGTGTTTCGCAAACTGAGCGTAGGGGACAGTCTTGCGTGGTCGTTCCGACCAGAGTGGACGATCTCGTTGAATGCTGAAGTCTCGCGCGAAGAACTCGGCAGACTCTATTGGGAAGCATTCGAGGAGGAGCGCAGCGATCAAACCGACATCATGGCGGCGGCTTTCGAAGTGTCGCGCAAACTGCTGCCCTTGAGCCGCGTCGGGATCGGACTGGCCTATGGAGTGCGTCAGGGAGATCGATTTGAGCAAAATAAGCAGCGGACTCGCGTTCAGGATATTCACTCATGGGGACCTTCTGCCCGTGTTGAATTGGAATCTTCGGGGTGGTTCTGTCAAGGGTATGCCCAATGGGTCTTGCAGTCCGAGATCGGACGGGCGGATCGTGAGTTTCTCTCTGGATCACTCTCTGCGGGGCGCGCATGGTAAATCAGCATCACGGAGAATTTGTCTTCGTCGGCGAGTCCCGGCGTGAAGCTGATCGCTTCACTCTGTCCGAGGAAGAAGCCCATCACTTGCTTCGAGTGCGCCGTGTTAGGTCCGGTCAAACCGTCTTTGCGACAGATGGAAAAGGAACCGTTTTCCGCACTCGGCTGGAAGAGGACAATTCGCTCTTGATTCTGGAGTCCTATTCCGATTTTGCTGAGCCACCACTGAAAATAACATTGGCGTGCGGCTGCTTGCAGGGTGACACATCCAAAGACGTCGTTCGAACTGCCGTGCAGCTCGGCGTGCATCGAATCGTGTGGGTCAGAATGGCGCGGAGCCAGGAGGCTTATTCGGAAAACAAACTCGCCAAGCTGCACCGCGTCGCTATTCAAGCGCTGAAGCAGACAGGACGCGCGTGGCTTCCGGAGCAGCTCTTCATGCCGGATCTGGCTTCCGTGACAAACTCATTGGAGAATTGCGGGGTGTGGGTTGCGCATCCCCTTGAGGCCGGCTCTGATCCGACTCCCGCGCGCGACACCGAAACCGATGTGCTCGTGGTCGGACCGGAAGGCGGCTTTGCGGATGAAGAGCTCGCGCTGCTCGCGAACTTGCAGGCACACTTCCTAACCCTTGGACCTCGCCGGTTGCGCAGCGAGACGGCCGTCGCGGCTGGAGTGTCCCTGCTTCTGACTCAAGCAGGTGAATTCAAATGAAGTCGCGATAGCAATTCTAACAAGAAAGACCGAACTTCCGTTCGGTCTTTTCACTTTCGGCGGTCCGGCGCAAGTCGTTCCGCAATCCGCGTCAGCACTTGTGTCGTATCGTAGTAACCCTCTTCGATCCGCTTCCGTATCCTGCGGAACAACAGACAATCTGTGCTTCTATTTTCGGGTACGAACGACGAGCTGCTCGGGCAAGTCCCTTCGTGCGAGGGTCTGTTTGTTTTCTCCTGTCGTTCGCTCATGACGCGGCCTCCTGTTCAAGTATCGGCGCAACGGGAGCGAACTTGATGAATGAAAAAGACCGGTCACTACCGGTCTCTTGGTCCCAATATCTTGATCAACTGTTTCAACAGACCCGGATCCAATTCATCATACATCTTTTCCCGCATGTAAGTTAACGCTTCAAACCCGTGCATCGCGGGCTTGTAAACCCGGTGAGAAGTAAGAGCATCATATATGTCCACGAGCGAGCAGATTCGGGTCTCCAAAGATATTCTTTCCGGAGGAAGCCTCCTCGGGTAGCCGCGACCGTTCAACTTCTCATGATGTGAGTGAATGATATCGAGTGCTACGTCCCCAACCTCGATGTGCGGGCGCATCAAAGCGACCCCATACTCCGGATGCTTCTCAACCTCTTTCATCTCGGTCGTGGTCAGGATTCCTGACTTCCTCAATATCTGAGTTGGAACCCTGCATTTGCCGATGTCGTGCAGCAGGAATCCCATTGCAGCGTCCTTAACAGACGTATCGGGGCCGTTTATCTCGAGCATCAGCGCGGTGGCCAACGTGCTGACATGCACCGCATGCGTATAAAGCGAATAGTCCATCGAGAATTCCGACGCCAAAGCCCGCAACAGACCTGGCTCAGCGGCCAAAGCTTCAACCGTGTGCTCGACCAAAGATCGGTTCGTCTTCATCAGCACGGGCGACTCGGGGCGCGTGAACGTCGCCTGCACCAATGCCTTCGTGGTTTGATAGAGCACCTGTGAGCGCTGCTCCGGACTCGCACTCTCATCCTGCAGAGCTTCTCCCACCGTGCGATCCACGAAGTTGAAGTAGGAGCCCGCATCGTCATCCGTGACATAGAGAAACTGCACTCCGCGCTCGATCAATTCCTTGCGCTTATCATCAGTCAAGTCAATGTCCGCGGACTTATACAGCACATACCTCTGCCCACTCCGCGTCGGCACACCCAGAAACAGATCAAAGTGCGCTCCGCGATCCGGCCTGAGAGTAGCCAACGGCGCAGGATGGTAGATCCTGGTTAGATCTTCTGTCTCTTTTTCGAAAGTGTGGGTCGCCATGACTCTCTGAGTTGTCCTCTTGAACAACTACGTCCGCGCAAAGCACGTGCCCCTATGAAGAACAAAGCCCGCATGCAACGCATGCGGGCTTTCTCGTGAGAGCGCCGGGGCTCGAACCCGGGACCATCGCCTTAAAAGGGCGGTGCTCTACCAACTGAGCTACGCTCTCCCACCGATTCTCGTGCATCATGCACGATTCGGAAAACCTGTTGTTCTATCGCAACACGATCGTCTGTTCGCGCGATGCACCCACAGACACGATCGAAATCGGAACTCCCGTGAACTCTTCGATGTACTTCAAGTAGTTTTGTGCCGCGCGCGGAAAGTCTTTCCACGAAGTCGCGCCGTCCAGACTTTCCTCCCAGCCCGGCAATTCTTCATACACCGGCTCAATCGTACCCAGAATTCTGCTGTCCGAAGGAAAATTCTTATATGATCGCGTGCCGTCCGTATAGGAAGTGCACACCCTCAGTTTGCTCATTCCCGTCAAGATGTCCAACTTCGTCACGGCCCAGGAGTCCACACTATTGACGCGCGCCGCATAACGCGCCGCAACACCGTCAAACCAGCCGCATCGGCGGGGACGCCCGGTCGTCGCGCCGTATTCGTCACCCTTTTCGCGCAGCTTGGTCTGCTCCTCGCCATCCGTGATCTCCGTTGGAAACGGACCTTCGCCCACACGCGTCGTGTAAGCCTTCACGATGCCGATCACCCGGTCAATGCGGCGCGGTCCAAGACCCAACCCCGTGCAGGCTCCACCTGCCGTAGGATTCGATGACGTCACAAACGGATACGTCCCCATGTCCACATCCAACAGAGTCCCCTGCGCGCCTTCAAGGATCACATTCTTTCCGTCGCGAATGGTCTCCTCAAGCAATACCGAAACATCCTTGACATAAGGATCAATCCGCTGGTCGAACGCCACATACTCTTCGACAATCGCCTCGACGTCCATTTCCTGAGCGGAATACACCTTCGACAACAGGCGGTTCTTCTCTTCCACGTTCGCCCGGATCTTCTTGCGCAACAAGTCGCGGTCCAAGAGATCCACAATCCGGATGCCCACGCGCGCTACCTTGTCCACATAGGCCGGACCGATGCCCCGCCCCGTCGTGCCGATTTTCACGCGCTCGCCCTGAGACTCGTGTATGCTGTCCAGCAACTTGTGATACGGCATGATCAAATGAGCCTGATGGCTGACCAACAACCTTCCGCTCAGATCAATTCCCGCAGCCTCAAGCTGCTCAATCTCACTTAAGAGAGCCGCTGGATCCACCACCACGCCGCCGCCGATTGCGCACACCGTGTTGGGTCTGAGGATTCCCGCCGGCAAGAGATGCAACACGAACTTGCGGCCATTCTCGATGATCGTGTGACCCGCATTCGCGCCGCCCTGATAGCGGCAGACCACGTCCGCGCTTTCGCTCAGATAGTCAACAATCTTGCCTTTGCCTTCGTCGCCCCACTGCGCGCCGAGAATCACTGTTACCACAACATCGTCCCTTTACAAAAACAAAGCCCCGCTCTCGCGGGGCTTGCGAGAATTTCCGGGCAGGCTACTTTTTCTTTCCCTGTATCGCTTTCCGCTCCGCCCACTCCAAAACCACAGGCGCCGCAATGAACACGGACGAATACGTTCCCGTGATCACGCCCACAAGCATCGCGAAACTGAAGCCCTTCAGCACAGGACCGCCGAAAACGAACAGCACCAAAATCGTCAAGAAAACGGTCAACGACGTGATGATCGTTCGGGAAAGCGTTTCGTTGATGCTCAAGTCCATGATCTCGCCAAGCTTCATCTGGCGAAGCTTCTTCAGATTCTCGCGGATTCGGTCAAACACCACCACAGTGTCATTCAGCGAAAACCCGATCAGCGTCAAGAACGCGGCGAGAACCGACAAACTGATCTCGTATCCGAACAGCATGAAAAAGGCCCACGTCACTAAAACGTCGTGAAGCAAAGCCACAATCGCGCCGATGGCATATGCAAACTCAAATCGCCAGCTAATGTAGATCAATAGAAGGAGCAGTGCAACAGCCGCGGAGATCATCGCCTGATCGCGCAATTCTGCGCCTACCTTTGGGCCGACCACTTCAATTCCGCGAACTTCCCACGGATTCCCCGGAAAAGCCGACGTCAGGCGCTGTCCAATTTCCTGCTGCAAAGCCTGAACATCTTCAGTATCCTTCATGCGGATCAAGATGTCGTCACGCTCACCCAAACTGGAGACCGTCTTCACTTCACCCACATCAAGTCCGGAAAGCGCCGAACGAACCTGTCCGTCAGTCACGTCCTGCTGAAAACGAACCTGTACGTCCAAACCGCCGCGAAAGTCAATGGACCAGTTCGGACCCTTGATGAACGTCATGACGATTCCGGCAAGCACGATCAGCGCCGAAACCGTGATCGCTTTGTAGCGATACTTGACGAATTTGTAGTTGCTGTCCTGAAAAAACTGGATCATCAGATGCTAATGGTTTGAACTTGACGGCGGCCAATCCACAGGTCATAGACCAGTCGCGTGAAGAAGATCGCCGCAAAGAGGTTAATCAGAATACCGATGGTCAACGTCAAGGCAAATCCCTTGATCGGACCCGTTCCGTAAACAAGCAGCACAACGCCCGCAATCGCGGTCGTCACGTTAGCGTCAATAATCGTTACGATTGCGCGCTCAAATCCCGCATCCACCGCCGCGCGTACCGTCTTGCCCAAGCGAAGCTCCTCGCGAATGCGCTCGAAGATCAGCACGTTGGCGTCCACGGCCATACCAATCGTCAAAATAATACCCGCGATACCCGGCATCGTCAGCGTGAACTGGAACAACGCCAGGGCCGCCAACAGCAGGAAGACGTTCAAGATCATCGCGATGTCCGCAATACCGCCCGACATGCGATAGTAGATCAGCATGAACAGCGTCACCGCCAGGAACGCCAGCGTCAAGCTTAGCTTGCCGGCTTCCACGGAGTCCGTACCCAGCGACGGGCCGACCGTGCGCTCTTCCACCACATCCACCGACGCAGGCAATGCACCGGCGCGCAAAACGATTGCGATGTCGCGCGACTCTTCCATGTCATCCAGGCCCGTGATCACCGCCGAACCGCCGGAAATCTTCTCCCGTAGATTCGGAGCCATGTAGATCTTATCGTCCAAAGTGATCGCCAGTCTGCGGCCCACGTTGGCGCCCGTCACTCGCGAAAAGACTCTGCCGCCTTCACGCGTGAACTCAATGGTCACCACAGGCTTGCCCGCTTGATTCGGATCGTAGCCGCTGCCCATCGTCGAACGCGCGTCCGCAAGCTTGTCGCCTGTCATCTCCGCGCGCGCCTTGACCAAATAAAGTCGCCAGAAATCACGGACGTCCGCGCCGATCTTCTCCGGGCGAGCCGACCACACAAACTTCAGATCGCGCGGAATGTGACGCTGGTTCTCATGAGAAGCAATATACCGCGTGACCTGTGCGCGATTCTCAGCAGGCACCAGAATGTCCCCGGTTCCGCCCACCAGCAGCGAAAGCAGCGGGTTCTCGGTGTCCGACGTGACTTCCGGAGTCAGACTGTCCGCTTCGGCAAAGAGATCCTGTGCTGACGTGCCGGAATCGGCATTCGCTGTGTCCGCGGCCAGATTTTCTTTGGCCGTCGTATCTGCGGCAGCCGTATCAGCAATCGTCGAATCCTGCTCGGTTGCGACGTCGCTTGTGTCACCTTTCATACGGCGGGCAATTGCATCGTCCAAAGTGGTCAGGACTTCCTGAGTGCGGTCGGTTTCCGCCACTAAATTGAACTCGAGCAATGCCGTGCGGCCCACCAATTCACGCGCGCGCAGCGGATCCTTGACGCCGGGAAGCTCCAAGGCAATCCGGTGAGTTCCCAGCTTGCTGATCGAAGGTTCCGACACACCAAACTGGTCCACGCGGTTGCGCAAGATCTCCAGCGAACGATCAATCGCGTCATCCGAGGTCTCTCGCAGCTGCGAAAGCACGTCTTCGTCAGATTGCCCAGGTTCGCCCCAGTAGCGGCTCAACGTGATATTCATCCGCTGAGAAACCGATTCCAGCGCGTCGAACACCTCGACAGCCGGATCCTTCGATTCCGTGCGAACGTCGCGCATCAGCGCTTCGTATTGATCGTCTTTCCCCTTGGCGCTGTTTTCCAAAAGCTCGACCAGGTCCACTTCGAGCACGAGGTACATGCCGCCCTGAAGGTCCAGTCCGCGCTTGATCGCCAATGAGCGGTTCGCTTGCAGCGACCTTGAAAAGTCACCGCGCAGATATTCCACCTGCTCAATGGCTGAGGACTTCGCCATTTCCGAAAGATCTGACTGCTGTATCTCGCCAATCAAATCCACGTCATCGCGATAAATGTCCAGGGCGAGCCGCGAAAGCGGAATTCCGCTCTCGGCGGACAACTTCGTCAGCAACTCGCCTTCCTTTGTGGTCAACTGGTCATAGCGCAGTGTCGGGTACAACAAGTACCCGCCCAGCACAATGAGAATTAGCACCACAATGATTCTAAACCGATACTGCTTCATAACTTATAGGGGGCAAACCAGATAGGGGTTAAGACTGCAAAGAACACTAATATACAATGTTCTCGCCTATTTGTCAAGCTCTGTCAATGCATCTTTTCTCAATGTTTCCAATAGCTTAGAAAACATTTCCGGCGGCTCCACCGCAAAACTTAGAGCATCGTTTGTCACCGGATGCTCAAATCCCAAGGTCCGGGCGTGCAGCATGAAATACTCCACACCCTCCAGCAGATCCCCGTAGAACTTCCTCCGCGCCCCCCCAAAGTGCCCGATTCTCTTCAATCGGCCACCATAGGTCGAGTCGCCAAACACCGGATGACCCTCGTGCTCCATGTGAACGCGAATCTGATGAGTTCGGCCCGTACCAAGCTTCAAACTCAGATAGGCCGTGTCTGCATAAGATTCCAATACACGGTACGTCGTGATTGCTTCCTTGCCGTCGCGTTTCACCACCGCAAAACGCTTCCGGTCGCCAGGATGCCGAGCCAGCAATGTCTCGATGCGCCCCTCCGTCCCGCGAAATCTTCCCCATACTACCGAACGATACTCCCGCTCGACTGTTCTGCGGCTGAATTGATCTGTCAACTTGCGGTGCACGCGCTCATTCTTGGCAACCACCAGCAGTCCCGACGTCCCCTTGTCCAACCTGTGCACAATCCCGGGACGAAGATTCTCCGCGCCCGCTTGAATGCTGAGATGGTGCATTAGCGCGTTGACCAACGTACCGCTGAAATTTCCGTGCGCGGGATGCGTCACCATGCCGGCAGGCTTGTTGACCACCAGCAAATGCTCATCCTCAAAGTGAATCTCCAGAGGAATGGCTTCAGGAAGAATGTCGCTGGGCTCCTGCGACTGAAACATCACTTCCACCGTATCCCCGCCGGTGACACGCCACGACTTGCGCACCTGCTGTCCGTTCACGAACACCAGACCGCCTTCAATCAGACTGTGTACCTTATTTCGGGAGATCGCCGGCAGTGCCTGCGTCAGAAAGCGGTCCAGCCGCAACGGTTTCTGACCCGCCGCCGCTTGAAGTCGAAAGGGAGGATGTGTGTCGGTCACCGGATGGAGTGGAGGAGAGAGAAGGTGAGTGCTTGACAAACAGAGTTTGCCAGAGCAATACGGCGATGCCAACTGTGACGCATGAATCCGCCAAGTTAAACACCGGCCAGCGGTCCATAATGAAATTGGGAAAGTCCGCGTCCATGAAGTCCGTCACGGACCCCATCGCGGCTCGATCTATCGAATTGCCAATTGCGCCGCACAAAAACAGAAACACCGGCCAGCGCAGCGCGTCGCGCGATTGAATCAACCGCGACAAATACCAAACCAAGGCAAGTGCCGCAAGCGAGCCAAACAGAAGCAGTATAATCGGAGGAAGAATCTCCAGGCCAAAAGCCACACCCGGATTCTGAACGTAAGTCAGACGAAGCAGATCACCGATAACGGGAATGGATTCTCCCAACTGAAACTCGGCTCTGACCCAGGCCTTCGTCGCCTGATCAAATGCAACCAGCAGCGCGACCCCAAGAAACCATGGCCACAACTGTGGGCGCTCGTGCTGAGGGTCTGTCATTCGATGCTGTTCTTCGACTCTTCCAGACGACGCTTGGCTTCGATGCTCAGCTTCGCGTGCGGAATTGCCTCCAGCCTGCGAAACTCGATCGGCTGGCCCGTGTCCATGCAATAGCCGTACGTACCTTCTTCGATTCGCTCGATTGCCTGTTCCAGCAAAGTAAGCATCTTCCCTTCGCGACTCGCGAACAGAAAGGCCTTCTCGCGTTCCTGAGCGTCCGTGCCCTGATCCGCCATGTGATAGCTGTACGTCGAAGAATCCCCGGAATACGTCTCCGTCGTGTGTTCCAATGAACTCTCGCGAAGATAGCCCAGCTCCCGAAGAATCTCTTTCCGGCGTTCCAATATCAGGTGACGGAAATACTCCTTCCATTCCGGCGCATAGTGCGACGGCTTTGGTCCGTCCGGCCACGGATTCTGCGGTGCCGAACTTGTAGAATTTCCGGTTTTCTTTGCTTTTTCGTTTGCCATGTAATGGTAATCCTTAAGCCTGTGTCTCAACTGTTGATTGGGCCGTCTTGCGGCTTACCGTCACTCCAAACTCATGCTCGCCGGCCCGTTGGTCCCCGTGGCCCGCCACGACTTTCAAATCCAATGCGAGCGTCTCGCGACAGATGTAGTCACTGAATCCCACAACCGCGCGCTCCAGTTCCGCGGAACGCGTCGTTAGTTCAATCGAAATCCTGTCCGTAATTTCAAACCCGGCATCCTTGCGCGACGTCTGGATCGAATGCACAACTTCGCGCGCCAACCCTTCCGCCGTCAACTCTTCGGTCATATGCGTATCGAGTGCGATCGTCATGTGACCGTTCGATTTCACCGCGTACCCCTCAAGCTCTTCGCGCCGCACCAGCACGTCTTCCGGAGTTAGTGTTACGTCGCCCAGTGGGAAGTTGTTCCCCCGCTCAAGTTCAGAGATCGCGTCATTCGACAGCGTTTCGATTTGCGCCGCGATCTCTTTCATCCGCGGGCCAACCTTCTTGCCCAGAACCTTGAAGTTCGCCTTGGCCGAAAGCGTGACCAGCCCAGCGTCGCTCGCCTGAATATCTATCTGCTTGACGTTGATTTCTTCAGCCACCAGAGCAAGATAGGGAAGTAGTTCTTTCTCCGCACCCGCCTCAGGAACCACCCAAGTCATCTTTGCCAGCGGCTGACGCACCTTGATCTTGCGCTCCTCGCGAAGCGCCCGAGCCAGCGACACCGCCTCCTGAACTCGCGCCATTTGCCGCTCCAGCACCCGGTCTCTGACCCCGTCGTTGCACACCGGATAGTCCGTCAAGTGCACACTTTCCAAGGCATTAGGCACCAAGTTCCGAACCAGATTCTGGTAAATGTGTTCCGTAATGAACGGCAAGAAGGGTGCCAAGAGCCTGACCAACCCCTCCAACACCTCATAGAGTGTCGCATATGCCGCTTGCTTGTCCCCGTCACTCTCCGACTTCCAAAACCGTCTCCGCGAACGACGAATATACCAATTTGTCAACTCATCAAGAAAAGCCAGAATGGACTGGGAAGCCTTGCCGACGTCGTATTGCTCGAGATTCGTCGTGACGTCGCTGATCAATCGGTTATATTCCGAGAGGATCCAGCGATCCAGCTCCGTGCGTTCAATTGGCTTGTCGCTCGGAGTCCAGCCGTCTATCACCGCATAGGTTACAAAGAAACTGTAGCTGTTCCACAGCGGTAGAATCGCCGCACGCACCGCCTCCCGAATCTCTTCTTCGCCAAAGCGCTTGGAGAGCCACGGATTCGTCGCAAAGAAAATCCAGCGCACGGGATCCGCGCCGAACTTCTCGAACAGCGCCATCGGATCCACAACATTGCCCAAAGATTTCGACATCTTCAGACCTTTAGAATCAAGCACCAGCTCCGTGCAGATCACATTCTTGTAGCTCGACCAGTTGACCGGATTGCTCCAGAACTTCTGAGCCCTATCGTCCTTCCGCTTGTCCGCGTCCTGCATCTTTGCTTTGGCGACCAAACACGAACATGCAAGCAGCGTGTAGAACCAGCCGCGCGTCTGATCCTGGCCTTCGCTGATGAAGTCCGCGGGATACTGCGACATGAACAGCTCTTCAGAACCCTTCGCCGCCGGATAGCCCCACTGTCCCCATGGCATCAGCCCCGCGTTGAACCAGCTATCCAACACGAAATTCTCACGGCGCATTTCGCGACCGTCTTTCGCGCGCAGCACAACTTTGTCTATTCCGGGCTTGTGCGGATCCCACCCGCTTGAAAGCGGAGAACCCTGCGCTGCCGCGAGAGCTTCAAGCTCGTGCAAACTCTCGACGCACACGGCTTCGCTGCCGTCTTCCGTCATCCACACGGGTAGAGGAGAGCCCCAATAGCGCTCGCGGGTGACATTCCAGTCCTGCACATTCTCAAGCCAATTCCCGAAGCGTCCGTCACGCACGTGATCGGGCTTCCACCCGATGTGCCGGTTCGCCTCAAGCATCATCTCTTTCAGTTCCGTCGTGCGAATGAACCACGCCGGACGTGGAAAATACATCAGCGGAGTCTTCGTGCGATAGTCGAACGGATAGGCGTGCGTGTATTTCTCTTTGCCCAACAACAGACCCTTGGCCTGCAAATACTTCAGAATATCTACATCCAGACCTTCTTCGCGGAACTCACGCCCGCCAAAGGGATGCGCATGCTCGCCCACTACGCCGTTCGCATCCACGGTCAGCACCACCGGAATCTCCAAGCGGCGCAAAATCCGGAAATCGTCTTCACCGTAGTTCGCCAGATGCACCATGCCCGTGCCGTCGGAAGTCGTGACATACTCATCGCACACCACCGAACACGCGCGCGTCCCTGGCAGGTTCAGCCAGTCAAAAAGAGGCTCATACTGGAGTCCCTCAAGCTCTTTGCCCAGTCGCGTGCCGATCACACGGAACTCGCCGATCACCGGCTTCAGCGCTTCGAGTCGTTCCGTCGCAACGATCAAGTGCTTGCCGCTAAACTCCCGCTCGATAATCGAGTATTCAATCTCCGGACCGACGGCCACCGCAAGATTCGATAGCAGCGTCCACGGCGTCGTCGTCCATGCGGTCAAGTAGAGATTCGCTTCGCCCTTAACCTTGAACTTCACAAAGAGCGTCAAATCCGTCACGTCCTCGTAGCCCTGCGCGACTTCAAAATTCGAAAGCGTCGTGCCCGTGCGCGGGCTGTAAGCCATCACGCGATAGTCCTTGTAGAGGTAGCGCGGCATCTGACCCAACCGCAACGCACGCTCGCGGGCTTCGCCCTCGAGTTCGAGATTCCACGCCTGCTTCAGCGTCCACCAATCCGACTGAATGTAGTACGGTTCGTAGGTCGCATAGGCATTCTTCAGATCAAGAAATCTGCCAATCCTGCGAATCGCGATTTCCCATTCCTGTTTGAAGCGGAACACAGTGCTGCGGCAGTAGTCCACATACTCCTGCTCGCCGTACTTCTGTACGTCCAGCTTCGAGGTGAATCCGAGTTCCTTGTCCGCCGTCAATTCAATCGGCAGCCCGTGCGTATCCCAACCCGCCTTGCGCAGCACGCGATAGCCCTGCATCGTCTTGAAGCGCGGCCACAGGTCTTTCAACGCGGATTGCATCATATGTCCAATATGCGGCAGTCCGTTCGTCCCCGGAGGGCCGTCGAAGAACACAAAAGCAGGCTTCCCTTCGCGCTCCGCAATCGAGCGCTCAAACACCTTCCGTTCTTCCCAGAACTTCAGAATGTCGTGGTCCACCGCCGGCAAATGCAGCTTTTCAGATACAGGTTTCAGCATTTATTTTTTTCGTCCCCGAACAGGGTCTCCAGACCCCGCCGGAATTCCAATTCACGTAGCGCCCAGCTTGCCGGGCAAAGTCCCCCAAGAACATCTACTGACTACTCATGTCGTCATTCTGAACGAAGTGAAGAATCTCTCTGACGGATTCTTCAGGCCGCGGCGCCCTTCAGAATGTCGACCTTCACTACTCTACTGATGGGATAGCAAGGAAGATGCTAGGCAGAGCTCTCAAGCGTTCCCCCTTACATCCTCTCGATCAGCCCCGTCATGATCTTGGTCATCTTCGGTTCGGCTTCGGCGGCGTTTTTCAGAATGTGCTCAATCGAAGCGGGCTTCAGGCAATCGGCGAAGCCTTCATCCGTGATGATGGACATGCCGAAGGCTTCGAGTCCCGTATGATTGGCCACGATGACTTCCGGCACCGTGCTCATGCCGACCACGTCCGCGCCCATCGTGCGCAGCATGCGATACTCCGCGCGCGTCTCCAGATTCGGCCCGGCCACGGCCACATAGGTTCCGCGCTGGACCTTTAGCTCCAATCCCATAGCGACCTGCTCGGCAATCCCGATCAGGCGGCGCGAATACGGCTCGCTCATATCAGGAAAACGCGGACCGAGTTTGTCTTCATTCGGTCCGATCAGCGGATTATCGCCCAACAAATTGATGTGATCATCCATGATCATCAGATCACCCGCCTGATAGAGCGGATTCACACAGCCGCAGGCGTTCGAGACCAGCATCGCGCGGCAGCCCAAAGCCTTCATCACGCGCACCGGATAGGTGATCTCCTGCATGGAATAGCCTTCATAGTAGTGAAAGCGTCCCTGCATGGCCATCACCTGCTTACCGCCGAGCGTCCCGAAATGCAGCTTGCCGTGATGCGTCTCGACAGTGGACTGCACGAAATGCGGAATTTCCGAGTAGTCAATCGTGGCATCCGCCTTGATTTCGCGGGCCAATCCGCCGAGTCCCGTACCGAGAATAATCCCGACTTCGGGAGTATGTGCGAGCCGCGGCTTCAGCGCGGCAACGGTTTCTTCAAGTTGCTTGAGAAGTTGACTCATCTTTATCTACACGCTTTGCGTTGTATTCTTCAATCATACTCTTCGCGCGGTCCCCAGAGGACCGTGCCGAGGCGGATCTCTGTGGCACCCTCTTCAATCGCCCATTCAAAATCACCGCTCATCCCCATAGATAACTCGGCCAGTTGCGGAAAGTTAGCTTCTCTCGCCACCCGTTCTCTGATCTCCCGCAACAGTTCAAAACTCCGCCGGGTCGCCTTTTCATCGCCTTCCAAGGGCCCAATCGTCATCAATCCACGTAACTCCAGGTGAGACATGCTCTTAACGGCCTCAACCAGTTCAAGGGCCTGCTCAGTCTCGCAGCCCGATTTCTGAGCTTCCCCGGAGGTATTCACCTGAATCAACACTCTGAGAGTTTTGTCCTGTTCAGCCGCGAGTCGATCCAACGTCTCGCCGAGGTGAACACTGTCCAGAGAATCTATAGAGTCAAACAAGTGAACCGCTTTGCGAGCCTTATTGGATTGCAAATGGCCAATCAGATGCAGAGTGGGCCGCTCTGGATCATTAAGAAACTCGCTAAATCCATATTTATCTGTGGCTTCCTGAATTCGACTTTCGCCCAGATGCCGAAGCCCGAGGGCACGAGCTTTGCGCACTATCTCGACCGCATGGCCCTTGGTGACTCCAACAATCGTCACCTCATCCGCAGCTCGTCCTGCTCGAACACAAGCCTCGTTAATCCTGTCAAGGATTGTACTTAGTGACCTTGTTGCCGCTGCCATACCTTTGCCCATAAGGGGTGAAAGTCGAGCCTAAAATATAGCGAGTCCCGGATGAACCTGCAAGTCATATGAGCCAGTTCGTTTTTCTTGATCGAGCGAGGCTCTCTCTGAGGCAATCCCACGTAACACGTGAATTGTCGAATATTTGAGGGTTTTTGAGTTGATTTTCCGAGCCGAATGTGCTAAATTTAGAAGCTCAAATTGGGTCAATGTCATATGGCGAATGACAAGACCCCATTGGCTATTGCGCGGAGCGGGAGAACTGCGGCTTCCCGCCAACTTGCGAAACCCCAAAATATCGGATTTACGCATGATGAGTGGACGTCGTTTCTTCCTGCTTGCACTGTTTCTTGCCCTCTGGACTCTGGTTGGCTGCACCGCAAGCACCCAATCCGGACAGCGCCCCAAAAGCGCTGAGTTCCGCCAGAAACTCGATCAGGTCTCGCAGCCTACCGACCGCGAAAAGTGGAGTCTGGCCCGCAAGGCGTACACCTATGCCATGCAGGCGCACAAACACAAGCAGTCGGATGAAGCCGCCTACTTCTATGAAGCTTCACTCGCTTTGCTCGGTGATATTGATCTCGCGTCCGTGGATGTCGAAATGCATCGCGTCGCAAGCTTCAATCGCCGTGTCCTGGAAAGCTATGATCAGTTCGTCGCGGACCTGAAATCCCTGCCGCCGGCCAGCGGACTTGTGGCCGTGATCGAAGCCGGCGAAGCGCAGCATGACGAAGAAGAAGAGGACGACGCGCCCGAAGAAGTGGATGTGTATGACATCTCCAGTCTCGCGCGGCCCGTACCCGAGCTCGATGTCGTTCCCGCCAAACCGATGCTGCCCCGTGTGCCCATGGAAATCAATTCCAAGGTCCGCAACCAGATCCACTTCTTCCAGACCAAGGGCAACAAGGTTATGCTCCGCTGGATGGAGCGCGCCGCGACGATCTTCCCGCGCATGCGACCTATCCTCCGCGAAGAAGGTATTCCCGACGACTTGCTCTATCTCTCAATGATCGAGTCGGGACTTAACTTGAATGCCTATTCCTATGCGCATGCCGCAGGACTTTGGCAGTTCATTCCCGGAACCGGACGGAACTACGGCCTGCATATTGATCGCTCCTACGACGAGCGCCGCCACGTCGAGCTTGCCACGCGCGCCGCGTGCGGCTACCTTCGCACGCTCTATGAAATGTTCGGCGATTGGTACCTTGCCATGGCCGCCTACAACTGCGGTGAAGGCCGGATCGCCCGCGAAATCAAGCGCTACAATACGAAGGACTATTGGAAGATGCACAAACTCCCGCGCCAGACGCGAGGGTATGTGCCCACCTATCTCGCTGCGCGGGCCATTTGCGAAGATCCCGAGCGCTACGGCTTCCCCCAATTGCCGCCCGAACAGCCCTTTGAGTGCGAGCGAATCTATGTCAATGGCGGCTACAAGCTTGATGACGTTGCGCGCGCCGCGGGGCACGATCCCCAATCCGTAAAGGATCTCAATCCTGAGTATCTGAAGGGCGTGATTCCCGACCGCGGACAGCCCATGCTCGTCCGTTTGCCCGGTGCGGCTGCCGAAGCGTTTGATCAGCAGCTCGCCGAAATGCCCAAGACGATCATTGCGCCAACCTCTTCGCACCGCGTGCGCAAGGGCGAGACGCTCAGCAAGATCGCCGCAAAGTACGGCACCTCCGTCGCGGCTATCATGGCCCTGCCGGAAAACAAGCGCGTCAAGGCTCGTTCGCTCAGAGTCGGGCAGGAAATCGTGATCCCCGTCGCGGAAGTCCGCTATGCCAGCGAAGACAAGCGCACCGTCAAAGAAGCCGCCAAGGACAAGCAGGAGCCGCGCGAGACCGTCACCCAGACCACCGACCGCATCACCTACACGGTGCATCGCGGAGAGTCCCTGGGATCCATTTCGCGCAGACTGGGCGTTTCCGTGGATCAGATCTGCCGCGAAAACGGAATCAAGAATCCCAACAAGATCCAACCGGGCCAGAAGCTCAACATCACCGTCAAGGGTGAGGCCCCGCGCTATGCGGATAAGAGTGTCAGCAAGTCTTCCAAGACAGCGGAAGCCGTCAAGCGATACTACACCGTACAGAGCGGCGACACCGTCTGGAGCATCGCTCAGGCGCACGGAGTGGATGCCAATACGATCATGAAACTGAATCGCCTTGGCCGCAAATCCAAAATCTATCCGGGTCAGAGACTCGTCGTCAGCAACTGATTCGCGATAGCACTTTGTTAATCTCAGAACGATGGAGAACATGACTTGGGCCGTACCGTGACCAAGCAGGAACTGGTGGACCGCATCGCCGATGGAATCGGTTTGACCAGAGTGGAAACACAAGCCGTCGTTGACGGCTTTTTAGCCCTGGTGATGGATGCCGTTTCTTCCGGCGATCGCGTCGAACTTCGCCGATTCGGGATCTGGAAACCTGTCAAGCGAAAAGGCCGCAGTGTACGAACGCCCGACGGCAAACACGAAGTGGACATCCCGGATCGCATGGTCGCCGTCTTTGCCCCCGCCGACGAGTTCAAAGACCGCATGAGTAAACCCTGATCGCTTTTTTTCGCTTTCATTCTTCTTCAATATTCAAACCAACCCATCCGCCCTAACCGGCGACAGAAACGGAGACACTCTTGCCCTGTGGAAAAAAGCGCAAGCGCCACAAAATGTCGACGCACAAGCGCAAAAAAAGACTGCGTAAGAACAGACATAAGAAGAAAATTCGCTAAGCTGTGCGGAGTGTCCCTCCGCACGGCTTTGCTGTCTTTCGTCAACCGGTGCGGGCCTTCTCTGAGAGGCCCCGCCGTATTTTGTAGCTTGCCCTACCTGTGACTCGTTCCGCGGCAACCTCCCCTGATGACTCGGCTGCCGGTTCGCGCAGCCTGTCCGTCTCCGAGTTCACTCGCGAAATCAAACGAGTCCTGCACGACTCCTTTGAACCGCTGTGGATCGAAGGCGAACTCTCCGGCTACAAACAGCACGGCTCCGGTCATCACTACTTCACGCTGAAAGACGCCAACGCTCAGTTGGGCTGCGCCATGTGGCGGACTTACACCAAGACCTTGCGCTTCACTCCGCGTGACGGAATGCTTGTGCAGGCCTTCGGTCAGTTGGAAGTCTATGAGCCCCAGGGAAAGTATCAGCTCATCGTCTATGAGTTGCGGCTGTCCGGTGAAGGCGAACTGCAAAAGGCCTTTGAAGAGCTCAAGCGCAAACTCGAGCGCGAAGGACTCTTTGATCAGGCGCGAAAACGTCCGTTGCCTGCATTTCCCATGCGGGTCGGGCTTGTCACGTCTCCGACCGGCGCAGCGCTTCAAGACATGCGCACCGTTGCCGCGCGTCGCTGGCCCGTGACTGAGCTGGTTCTGAAACCCGCACGCGTACAGGGAAAAGGCGCCGCAGAGGAAATCGCGCGCGCCATCCGTGAGTTCTCCGCTGAAGGCTCCGTGGATGTCATCATCGCGGGACGCGGTGGTGGATCGCTCGAGGATCTCTGGTGTTTTAACGAAGAAATCGTCGCGCGAGCAATCTTCGAAAGCAGAATACCCGTTGTCTCCGCGGTCGGTCACGAGATTGATTTTACCATCGCGGATTTCGTCGCTGATTTGCGTGCACCGACTCCCTCCGCAGCCATTGAGCTTGTCTTGCCTGACGGTCAGGACATCGCGCGAACGCTCGGGTCGCTCGAACGCCGACTCGCGCGCATGACCGTGGACCGAATCTCTCTGCTGAAACAAGAGCTCAAGACACTGAGTTCGCATTGGGCCCTGAGACAGCCGCTTGAGTTGGTTAACACCTCCGCGCAACAGCTCGATGATCTGACGGATCGCCTGCTCGACGGAGCATCGGCTGTTCATGCCGATGCGGCGGACCAACTATCTCGTGTCACAGATCTCCTGAATGCCGTAAGTCCTGACCGCATCTTGAATCGCGGCTATGCCATCGTGCGCGGACCAGCCGGCTCTGTGCTGCGTTCCCCCACGGAAACCGCGCATGGCGACCTGCTCAAGATTCAACTGGCCGAAGGCAATCTCACTGCGCGCGTGGCCGCGCCTCAAAACACTCCGGACCTTTTCGATGACTGCAAAGACTAAAAAGACCGACGCCCCGGCGTTTGTGGAGCCGAAAGATTTCGAAGACGCGCTCGCCAGACTCCAATCGCTCGTCGAGTCACTCGAAGCGGGGGACGTGTCCCTCGAATCCTCTGTGCAGGCCTTTGAAGAAGGGCAAAAACTTGTGCTCTTTTGTCAGCACAAACTCAAGGCCGCTGAAACGTCTTTGAAGCAACTGATTGATCAGGCCGCTCCGGACTCTCGCGAAGATGAAGAGTAGCTACACCCGGTCACACAACGGGCCGCCCGTGCTCGGCATCATGGGAAACCCAGAGAAGCCGCGTTTTCAGACCGTGGTCTCCGCATTTGTCAGCCTGTTGCGCGAGCGCAAGATCAAGTTTCTCTTCGACGCTGAAAACAGAGCATGGGTTGACCTTCGAACCGATGAGCTTGTTGATCACGACCGCCTCGCACAGAACGCCGATCTGGTCTTAAGCTTCGGCGGTGACGGAACGCTTCTGCACACCGCCACGGCCGTAGCACCACACGCCAAACCAATCTTAGGAGTCAATCTCGGACCGGGACTCGGCTACCTGACCGATCTGACTTATGACAAGCTCGCCGACAAGCTCGACGACGTCCTCACCTACAAATTTGACATTGAAGAGCGCATGATGTTGAAAGCGCATGTGGATGGAGACTCACAGGTCTTTCGCGCGCTCAATGATTTTGTCATCGGTCAGCCCGAAGTCTCGCGCACGCAGGCCTTCGAGCTCTTTATTGACAACTTGCCGGCCTCAACCTATCGCGCGGACGGAATGATCGTCGCCACGCCCACAGGTTCGACTGCCTATTCGCTCTCAGCAAACGGACCGATTCTCGAACCCACGCTGCACGCCATGATCGTCACGCCAATTTGCCCGCACACGCTCACGATGCGACCCATGGTGATTTCGGACCGCAGAACCGTGACGATGCGCGCCCTCGGCAAAGCGCAGATGACTGCCGACGGCGAGGCCGTTTACTCTTTGGATCACGGCCAGGCCGTGCATGTCGAAAAGGCGCCGATCACCGCGCTGCTTGTGAATATCACCGGACGCGACTTCTATCATGTTTTGCGGGACAAACTCGATTGGGGCGCCGTCTCGGGCGCTCCTGTGAAGTAGATTGTTCCGCGCACACTCTGAGACTATGGGACTTTTCAATAAACTCAAGCAGGCTCTCACCAAGACCCGCGAGGCGATTTCCGATAAGCTTGCCGCCGTGTTCAAACCCGGCCGCAAGCTCGACAAATCGTTGTTGCAGGAGCTTGAAGATATTCTGCTCTCTGCGGACGTCGGACTTGAAACCACCGATCATCTGATTGCCAAACTGCAAGAGGCCGGGCGCAAGGTTGGACCGGACGCGGACGCCGACGCGCTGCTGCGCGAGCAAGTGGTGGCTCTCCTGCGTGAAGCTGAGGCCACGCCGCCGCCGCAAGGAGCTCCGCACGTTGTCCTGGTCGTCGGCGTCAACGGAACCGGGAAAACCACGAGCGTTGGAAAGCTCGGAAAATATTACGCAAATCAGGGCAAATCGGTGATGTTTGCGGCGGCCGATACGTTTCGCGCCGCAGCCATCGAACAGTTGAAAATCTGGGGCGAACGCTCAGGCATTCAAGTCGTGGCCGGACTCCCCAATGGGGACAGCGCCGCTGTTGCCGTGGACGCATTGCAGGCTGCTGCCAACCGCAACACGGATTTCCTGATTGTGGACACTGCCGGACGGCTGCACAACAAAGCAAACCTCATGCAGGAACTCGAAAAGGTTTCGCGCGTGCTCAAGAAGAGGCAGGAAGGTGCGCCGCACGAAGTCCTGCTTGTCCTTGATGCCACTACTGGCCAGAACGGACTCAATCAGGCGCGAGAGTTCACGCGTACCGCCGGAGTCACCGGATTGATTCTCACCAAGATTGACGGCACGGCCAAGGGCGGCGTCGCGCTCGCCATCGCACACACGATGAAACTGCCGATCCGATATGTGGGCTATGGAGAATCGCTCGACGATTTCGATCCGTTCGATGCCGAGAAATTCGCCGAGAGTCTGCTTGGGGAACGCGCCGAGGCCTCGGCCAACTGATGAGCAACGTGCCGCAGCTTCTGCCCTCCGGTCGAACAGTCATCGTCTGCTCAAGCTACCACGCAAACATCACATCGGCTTTGCTGGAGGGCGCGCGCGAGGAACTGACTCGAGCCGGAGTGCCGCCGCACAAAACCGATCTGATCATGGTTCCCGGCGCCTTCGAACTGCCCACCGCCGCCGCCGTCGCGGCGCGGCGAATCAACGTGGATCTTGTGATCTGCCTCGGCGCAGTCGTGCGCGGTGAAACCCCGCACTTCGATTTCATTTGCAATTCATGCGCACTCGGAATCTCACGCGCCGCTGAAGACTCCGGAAAGCCCGTCACCTTCGGCGTGATTACCGCCAACACGGTCGAACAAGCCTTCGAACGCGCTGGAGGCAGAGTCGGAAACAAAGGCACAGAGGCCGCGCGTGCGGCGCTCGAACTCTATTCGGCACTCAAGCACTGGGAGAAAAAGCAAGCAACAGGCTGATCCGTTTTCTTGCAAACATCCATGAGGGCTCCTATGCCGTTGTTTGTTTTGCTGCTCGCACTCTCTACCGCAGCATTCTCCAATCCGTTCCGGTGGACCACCTACACGTCCGGTACTAATGTCCGAGATCTTCTGGTCATGGATTCGAATCTCTGGCTTGGCACGTCAGGCGGTCTCGTTCACTTTGATCCCGCCACCGGAGAGTTTGATCTCTACACCAACACCCGCGGACTGGCCATGAATGCCACCGTCGGCGTCGGTGCTGACGCGCAGGGCTGGATCTGGGTCGTTGCGCCCGACGGAAGAATTACACGCCTGAATCCGCAAACCGGCGCGACCAAAGTGATCTCGGACCTCAAAGACGAGATCTTCGAAGTCACGTCCATCATCGCGCTGGGCGATGAGATGTTTCTCGCCGCGAACAATGGCATCTATCGCTTTGCGTATTTCCCCGTCGTGGACAACTACCGCGTCAGCGAACGAGTACGTGTTCTCGGAAACTTCCCCACAAGCATCGCGATCAGTGACATGGTGGTCGTTGGTGAGTATCTCTATGCATCAACCATCGCCGGGCTTGCTCGCGCGCCGCTTGCCACGCAGCAGTTTTCCGCGCCCGCCGTGTGGGAAAATTTCACGACCGCGCAAGGTTTGCCCCAAAACAACATCACGAAGCTTGGCGTGGACGCGCAGCAGTTTCTTTGGGTGGCGATGGGAGCAATCACCACGACCTTTGACGGTGCGAACTTCTCTGCACCGATCAATTGCCCCGAGACTCTCTCCGCGCTTCACACATTCGGCGGACAGATGCATGGCGCAGGATCAAGCACGCTGTTCCGTTTTGATGGCACCGCCTGGGTTTCCACCGGAGTCGGACAGCCCGGAATGGCAACGATGTCCGAACTGGACTTGGACGGCGACTCCTTCTTGGTGATCGGCGTTGCGGACCGCAGTGACCGCGAGGGCGGTCTGCGATTCTATGACGGCCAGGAGCTTGCACCGGCCATCGCCCCGCATGGACTGGGCGGCAATCATGTCGCGGCCGTTGAGTTTGACGCCTTTGGAAATCTCTGGGCCGCCACGCGCGAACCGCGCGCCGGAGTCTCCCGTTTCGCGAACGAAGAGTGGACCGCATTCACTCGTAGTGACTCGCTCGACGGACAGTTCTGGTCTCGCGGCGGCGGAGTTTCCGCCGAAGCCGATGAGTTCGGAGGCATGTGGTTCGCCAGCGATGGCGGCGGCGTCGTGTACTATCGCGATGACGAGTTCTATCGCTATAACCCCGTCGAGCAATCCGGGTGGGACAGCACCGGTGCAAGGCTCGCGGGAATTCCCGACGACGCAAGCTATTGCGAGTGCCGAATCGGCAAGATGCCGACGGGCGAGATTCTAATCACGAATCTCGGCAGCACGTCTGAACGTCCCATGGTGATCGTCACGCGCGACTGGCTTGCACAAGGCAACAACCTCGCGCCCTGGGTCTATCCCTATCCATCCGGCGTGCCGCAGTTGGCTCAGCCTGAAGAAGTCACGGAAATTTACGGCGAACCCTTCGGAAGATTCTTTGCCGGAGCCAGCCGCAACGGCAGCTACACGTTCGTCTGTGATACTCGCGGTACTTTTGCCGACACCACCGATGACGTTTGGGATGCCTATCGTCCGACTGATCGTCAGGATGCAACGACATGCTTCGACGATATTTCGTCCGAAGTGCTGGCTTTCGCCGTGGACAAGCAATACTACTTGTGGGCGGGAACCGCCTCCGGAGCCTACTACTCTCAGGGCGGTCTGACCGGCAACGTGGACAACCTACGTTTCATTTGCTTGTTTGATCTGCCGATTGGCCGACGCGTCAACGACATTCACGTAGACGCGCAGGACAACAAATGGTTTGCCACCGATCAAGGTGTCGCAGTTTTGGACCCGAGTTTCACCTGGGTGCATGTCTTCCAAACATCGAGCTCGATTGACTTCGCGTCCGACCTTGCGTCCAACAACGTGCTTTCCATCACGTCAAGCGCGGAGACTGGAGAACTCTGGATCGCCACCGCTGATGGATTATCGCGACTTGAAACTCCCTACGTCTCGCGCAAACCCGAACTCGACAAGGTAATTCCCTATCCGAATCCGTTCCGTGCAGACGGCAGTCAGAGAATGTTCCTGGATGCCAACGATCTCGGCGGACGATTCGACGAACTGCGCGTGTTCACTCTGAACGGACGACTCGTGCGTAAACTCTCTTGGAGTCAGGCGATTTCCTCCGGTTGGGATGGGCGCAATCAAGATGGCGATCTTATCGCGGGCGGCGTGTATCTCATCGTCGCCACAACGTCTGACGGACATTCCGCCACCGGAAAGATCGCCGTTCTGGGCAGATAGCCATGCTTGCGCGGCTGCATATTCGCGACTTCCTGCTGGTCAAAACGGTTGACCTATGCTTCGAACCCGGATTCACGGCCATCACCGGCGAAACCGGAGCGGGGAAGAGCATGATTCTCGGCGCGCTGCAGGTGCTGTTCGGCGATACGCTTGGCGAACAGATGATTCGCGAAGGCGCGGAGCGCACAATCCTTGAAGCCGACTTTCAGCTCGCCGACGAGAGCGACCTGCGCGCACTGATCGGTGAAGAGTACTGTGACTCGCAGAGTTCTTTGCTTACTGTTCGCCGTGAGCTGACGCGCGGCGGTCGTGCCAGAGGTTTTCTGCAGGATCGTCCCGCCACCGTGGAACTACTGCGCCACGTCGGCGAAAGACTGATGGATTTTCACGGACAGCGTGACTCATTGTCCCTGTTTCGTCCGACCCGGCAGCTTGAGTTCCTGGACGCCTTCGCTGGAGCAACCGCACTGCGGGAGCAGCTCGCTGCCCTGCATCGTCAGCGCGCGGAACTGCTCCGCACGCGCGAAACCTTGCAGAACGATGTGCTCACCCGCCGCAAAGAGCAGGCTCTTCTGACCTACCAGCTCGAAGAAATCGAACGGCTCGGTCTGAAAGAAGGCGAAGATGAACACATCGCTGCCCGCCTGAAAAAACTTGAGCAGGCGGAAAAGTTGATTGCGTCCGCTTCGCAAATCGCCGGCCTCCTGGAGCAAAACGACACGTGTGCCGTTTCTCTCGTCGGACAGGCTAAACAGCTTGCCGAAGAGATCAAGCGACACGACGACTCCTTTGCGCCCTTGGCAGCCGAAGCCGCGGACCTCGCCGCGCGGCTGCGCGATCTGGGCAAAGAGGTGAGTCGTTACGCCGACCACATTGTCGCCGATCCCGAAGAACTCGATACGCTTCGCCGACGCGCTGCAGTTCTTTCTGACTTGCGCCGCAAACACGGCGTGGACATCGCGCAGATTCTCGAGCAAGCCGGGCGCATGAAAGTCGCTCTGGCCGAACTCACGAAGCTCGAGCAGACTCTTTCCGGACTGGATAAAGAGCTCGCAGAATTCGACCTTGCCTTTGTCAAACTGGCCGAAACGCTTTCGCGCAAGCGTCAGAGCGCCGCGCCAAAGTTTGCCCAATCGGTGAGCGAGACGCTGAAACCGCTCGGCTTCGCAACACCCAAGTTTGAAGTTAAGCTCAGCGCCGCGTCGTTCGATCCGAACGAGATCACACGACACGGCGCGGATCAGATTCAGTTTCTGTTTTCCGGCGCGTCGGGACAAGCGCTGCTCCCGCTGACCGACGTCGCCTCCGGCGGAGAATCGTCGCGCGTCACTCTGGCGATCAAAAGCGTCGTCGCGGAGCGCATGCACTATCCGCTGCTCGTGTACGACGAGATTGATCTCGGCATCTCCGGCCGCGTTGCCGCCGCCGTGGCCAGTCTCCTCTTTGACCTCGGACGGGCACAGCAGCTCGTCGTCGTCACGCACCTTCCGCAAATCGCCGCTCGTGCAGAGCACCATTTGCTGATTACAAAATCCGTTCAGAAATCCGCCACGGTCACCAACGCCGTCATGTTGAAACCCGAAGAACGGGCCAAGGCCGTTGCCGAGCTACTTTCCGGAACCAACATCTCAGGCGGCGCGTTAGCCGCTGCAGATGATCTTCTGAACAACTCCAACTCCTCTCAAGAATAGGCAGAGTCACTTTGGATAGCCTGCTTCTCCACGGCGGACATCCGCTCGAAGGAGAAATCCCCATTTCCGGATCGAAAAACGCCACGTTGCCGCTCCTTGCCGCAACGCTCTTGGCTCCCGGTTTCTATCGCTTCACCAATGTTCCGAAACTCAAAGATGTGCGCACCATGTCCAACTTGCTCCGGATTCTCGGAGCAAAAGTGGACGAGCTTGATCACGAACTGTTGATTGACACGAGTCACGCGTCGCACATTGAAGCTCCCTACGAGCTCGTCAAAACCATGCGCGCGAGCTTCTATGTGCTCGGGGCGCTGCTGGGCCGACACGGTGAAGCACGTGTATCACTCCCCGGCGGCTGCGCCTGGGGACCGCGCCCGGTGGATTTGCATCTCAAAGGCATGGAGGCATTGGGAGCGAAACTTGAGCTGGACGCGGGATACGTCGTCGCGTCCGCTTATCCGCTGCGCGGCACAACTTTCGAGTTTGCAACGTCAAGTGTCGGTGCGTCGGCAAATGTGCTGATGGCCGCCGTGCGCGCCGAAGGAACCACCGTATTGAAAAACGTCGCGCTCGAGCCGGAAGTCACGCAGCTTGCTCTCTTCCTGAACCGCATGGGTGCGCGCATCTCAGGTATTGGCACTCGTGAATGGAGCATTCAAGGCGTCGCCGATTTGCAGCCCGCCGATGCCGTGATGATTCCCGACCGAATCGAAACCGGCTCCTATATCTGTGCCGTCGGAATGACCGGAGGAAAAGTCAAGCTCACACATGCCGACCCGCAGCAACTGCCGACTGTCCTGGACAAGGCTCGTGAAGCCGGTCTGAAAGTAACTCTGGGTGCGGAATCTCTGACTGTGGAGCGCACGTCCGACCATCTGAAACCGCTCGACATCACCACTGACATCTATCCCGGTTTTCCGACCGATTTGCAAGCGCCGTTCATGGCGATGTCCGCTCTTGCTTCCGGGGAGTCGCGCATTTGTGAAACGATCTACACCGACCGCTTCACGCACGTCGCCGAACTTGCCAGACTTGGCGCCGACATTCGTGTGGACGGACCCACCGCGCATATTCACGGAGTCAAGGAACTCAAAGGCGCTCCCGTGATGTCCACGGATTTGCGCGCCTCCGTCTGCCTGGTGCTGGCCGGTCTGGCCGCGTCCGGCGAAACTGAAGTCAAGCGCGTTTATCATCTCGATCGCGGCTACGAAAAACTTGAGGAAAAACTGACCAGAGTCGGCGCGGATATCCGGCGCATCGAGGGAGACTTGTGAGTTCGGATTTCGTTCATCTGCATAATCACTCCGAGTTCAGTTTGCTGGACGGCGCCTGCAAAGTCAGCTCGCTCGTCCGCAGAACGGTTGATCTCGGAATGCCCGCCATTGCTCTGACCGATCACGGGTCGCTGCATGGTGCGGTGGATTTCTATAACCTGGCAAGGTCCGCGGGAATCCAGCCGATTATCGGATGCGAACTCTACATTTGCAAAGATCGCCACGACAAATCTCCCACACAAAAAAGCCGCAATGGTGACTATTCGAATCATTTGCTGCTCCTGGCGAAAGATGAGGTGGGGTACAAGAATCTCGTCAAACTTTCCTCCATCGGACACACCGAAGGATTCTACTACCGCCCGCGCATTGATCACGGCCTGCTCGAACAGCACAGAGAGGGACTGATCGCCACGTCCGGCTGCATGGCTTCCGAAGTTCCGTCGCTGCTGATGAATGGCGACGAAACGGGCGCGTGGGAGCGCGCGATGTGGTACAAGGAGCTCTTCGGCAATGACTACTACGTTGAGGTCCAGCGCCATAATCTGTCCGAAGAACCCGCGCTGAACCGGCAGCTCGTCAAGCTTGCTCAGCGCCTCGGCAACAAACTGATTGCCACGAACGACACGCACTACCTTGAGCGCGGACATCATGAAGCTCACGACTGCCTGCTCTGTATCGGCACGGGTAAGAATGTGTCCGACGTGGACCGCCTGAAGTTTGGCACCGAAGAGTTTTATCTCAAGTCTCCCGACGAGATGGCGCGACTCTTCGATGATCTTCCCGAAGCATTGCTCAATACGCGCGAAGTGGCCGAGAAGACCGCGATCAAGCTTGACTTTTCCACGCGCCATCTGCCTCGATTCCCTTTGCCGGAAAACGAGTCGAGCGAATCCGCTTACCTCGCGGGCCTTGCGCGCGCCGGATTGTCACGTCGCTATCCCACGGTAACACCTGTGCTCGAAGAACGCCTGAATTTCGAGCTTAACGTCATTGACCAGATGGGTTTCTCGGGCTACTTCCTGATCGTTTCGGATTTTGTTCGCTATGCGCGCTCGATCAATGTCCCCGTCGGACCCGGACGCGGCTCGGCAGCGGGGTCGCTCGTTTGTTATGTGCTCGGTATCACCAGTCTCGATCCGATCAAGTTCGATCTCTATTTCGAGCGCTTCCTGAATCCCGAGCGCATTTCAATGCCCGATATTGATATTGATTTCCATGACGCGGGCCGCGCACGGGTGATTGAGTATGTTCGCGAAAAATACGGAGCCGAATCCGTTGCGCAAATTATCACGTTTGGCCGCCTGAAAGCCAAAGCCGTCGTACGCGATGTCGGAAGAGTGCTCGGTATGAGCTATGCCGACGTGGACAAGCTCGCCAAGAAAATCCCCGACGGACCCGGAGCCAACTTGGGCTCCGCCACGGACGGAAATTCCGAACTTGCGCAAGTGCTCGCGGAGCGGGAAGACTACAGAAAAGTCTGGAGCATCGGTCAGACTCTCGAAGGCCTGTGCCGACACGCCTCGACACACGCCGCCGGAGTCGTGATCACCCCCGGACCGCTCACCGACTTCGTGCCGCTCTTCCGGCAATCCGACAACACCTTCACCACACAATATGACATGAATGTGGTGGAGAAAATCGGACTGCTCAAGATGGACTTCCTCGGTTTGCGCACTTTGAATGTCATCGAACACTGTCTCGGCTTGCTGAAACGGCGTGACGTCCATCTCGACCTCGATCAGCTTCATGAGTCGTTCGACGAAAAGACCTACGATCTGCTGGGCCGCGGTGACACGACGGGCGTCTTTCAGCTCGAATCAAGCGGTATGCGCGAGTGGCTGACCAAACTCAAGCCCAACTCGATTGACGATATTGTCGCCATGGTCGCGCTCTATCGCCCCGGCCCCATGAATATGATCGGCGACTACATTGACCGCAAGCACGGACGCGCCGACATCTCATATTTGCATCCCTCGCTTGAGCCGATTCTGAAGCAAACTTACGGTGTGATCGTCTATCAGGAGCAGGTCCTGCGTATCGCACGCGACGTCGCGGGCTTCACGCTCGGCAAGGCCGACGTGCTCAGAAAAGCGATGGGCAAGAAGAAAAAGGAAGAGATGGAAAAGGTTCAGACCGAATTCATCTCAGGCTGCCTGTCGCACAGCGGATTGGACAAGAAGCTTGCCAATGAAATCTATGAACTAATTCGCAAGTTTTCCGAGTATGGTTTCGTCAAGGCGCACGCCGCCTGCTACGCCGTGCTTGCCTATCAGACTGCCTACTTGAAAGCGAACTTCCCCGCGGAATTCATGGCGTCTGAAATCGCTTCCTATCACGGCGAAACCAGACAGATGCCCAAGCTAATCAATGATGCGCGCCGCGCCGGAATCCAAATCCTGCCGCCGGACGTCAATCATTCGGAGCGTAACTTCTCAGTCTTTGGCGGCGCAGTCCGCTGTGGTCTCGAGAACATCAAGAACATTGGGCAGGCTCCGATCGAGAGTATTCTTACTGCGCGTGAGAAAGACGGCCTGTTCCGTTCATTCTTCGACCTTGCCTCCCGTGTGGATGCGCGCGTCGTCAACCGCAAAGTACTTGAAAGTCTGATCGGTTCCGGTTCGCTCGACAACCTGCCCGGCAATCGCGCTGCGTTCTTCGCGTCCATCGAGTCGTTTCTCGCCTATTCCGCTGAAAAGGAACGTGAACGGGAATTTGGACAATCCTCACTCTTCGGTGAAGTTTCTTCAGCCGGCGCGGCGATGGAACCCACCCTGCCGGAGGTCAATGATCAATCTTTCGAAGAGAAGATCGGCAGAGAAAAGGAGCTCCTTGGCTACTACGCGTCCGGACATCCGCTCGATCAAGAACGTGAAACCATCGAGCGCATTGTCACGCTCACCTTGGGCGATACCTCCGAAGCCGCCGATCAGGACAGCGTCAGACTCTGCGGCGTGATCACCGACATTCGCAGGCTCGTGACCCGCAAGGGCAAGCCCATGGCCACTCTGACCTTTGAAGATTTCTCAGGCAGCGGCGAAATTCTCGTTTTCACGGATGTGCTTGAAAGTTACATTCATCTGCTGCAGAAAGACGCGAAGGTCGTCATCGTCGCGCGAGTTTCCCGCCGCGACGAGGAGGAAGACCCCAAGTTCATCGCGGAAGAGTTCTACACGATTGACGAAGCAAAAGCTCGCTTCACAAAACGCTTGCTTCTGCATATTGTGCCGCAGCCCAATCTCGAAATCACGCTGAATACGCTCGAAGATTTGTTTGCGCAGCACAACGGCGACGTGGAAATCCTGTTCAAAGTTGCTCGTGACGGTGAAGAACGCTTCATCCGGTCGCGGCGCTATCGCTTGAAAACCTCTCTCGATGTGTTGAATCAGGTGCGTGAAGTGGTTGGCGAACAAAACGTGGAGTGCCTGTGGACTTGAAACGCCATTGCGCCTCTGACTTGCGCCCGCCGCGAGTCCTGATTCATACGCTCGGCTGCGCGAAGAACTCCGTGGACAGCGATACGCTCTCCGGACTGCTAAAGCAGAACGGTTTCGAGTTGGTCACGCGCGAAAGCCGCGCCGACGTGATCGTCGTTAACACCTGCGGCTTCATTGACGACGCGAAAGTAGAATCCATTCAGGTTATGCTTGAAGCGGTGCGTTGGAAACAGGCCGCCAACAAACGCCGCGTCTTTGCCATGGGCTGTCTGACCCAACGCGACGGCGCGGAGATTCAACAAGAGTTGCCCGAGCTGGATGGTATCTTCGGAATCGGAGAGTGGAGCGCCATGCTCTCCGCACTCGGTGCCAACCCTCTGAGCGTCTCGGGCTCCGACAAGTGCACGATGTTCAGCGGCAAAGCAGGACCCGGCTCCGCCTATCTCAGAATCTCCGACGGCTGTTCGCACGCCTGCGCGTTTTGCGCCATTCCGCAAATGCGCGGCCTCTATCGCAGTGAACCGCTTGAGAAACTGGTCGCTGAAGCCAAGCTCCTCGCACGCACCGGAGTCAAAGAGCTGCTCATCATCGGCCAGGAGACTACAAGCTACGGAGTGGACACTTACCGCAAGCGCATGCTAGTGGAACTCTGTCAGCAGCTGGCCGACATCGAAGGCATCGAATGGCTGCGCATTCTCTATGCGCATCCGCCCTCCGCGCCGCCGCACTTTCTTTCAGAACTCGCCCGCGTGCCGAAACTTGTTCCTTATCTCGATTTTCCCATCGAGCACGCATCCGCGAACATGCTGAAGCGCATGAATCGCAAAACGTCCGCCGCCAAAATGAAAGATTCCATTCTTGCGTTTCGGGATGGCCGCGAAGATGTTTGCGTTCGCACGACCGTGCTGGTCGGTTTTCCCGGCGAAACCGATCAAGACTTCGATGAACTGTATCGTTTCATGGAAGATGTGCGCTTCGAACGCGCCGGTGTGTTCACCTATTCTCCGCAATCCGGTACGCGCGGGGCCGAGCTTTCGGATCCCGTCGAAGAAGGCGTTGCGCTCGACCGCCTCGACCGACTGATGAAACTGCAAAAGCAACTCTGTCTGGAGAGACACAAGTCCCAGATCGGCTCGACCATGCGCGTGCTGATTGACCGCAACGCCCGCGATGCTTCCTGGGGACGCAGCACGTGGGACGCGCCGGATATTGATGCGCGTGTCCGAGTGCGCGGCACGCTGACTCCGGGACTGCTCCACGACGTGACGATTTCAGGTGCGGCGGCCTACCAACTGGATGCCGTTCCCATTTACGATGACTCGATCAAGCGGGGTGAATCATGTGGAAACTTTGCACTGCCGGTCTTATCGCGCTGATCTTCAGCTCCGCTGCCTTGGCCCAAGCACCGCGCGACGATTCGCCCGAGTTCCGTGGCTTTCGCTGTCAGGCAGGTCAACGTCTGTCGTCCAAACAGGACAGCGCACTGATCTATATTGCGTTGTCCGTCCCCTATGACAATCTGACTTTTGTTCGCGCAGAGTCCGGCGGTTTCAGAGCGTCCATTGAAGCCACCTTTCTCGTCTTCAACAAAGAGGGTGGATTGTCCGCTGAACGTACTGTGGACATGGACGTCCACACGGCGTCCTTCAAGGAAACCAACAGCCGAACCATCAACGCGATTCGCACCGAAGAGTTCTATGTCACGGCCGGAGACTATGACCTGTCTGTAATCATCACCGACAAAGAGTCCAAACGCAAACGCCGTTGGACCGGTGAGATTTCTCCGTCCGTCATGGACGCTCTGCTATCCGTTTCCGATCTCTACTGGATGGACGAGGACACCCTTAACCAAGATTTCGGCATGCCCCGTGTCATCGAGAATTTCTCTGTCCGCGACGACTCTGCGCTCGCCGGACTTGATCTGATCTCGTCAGCACAGGTGCCACTCGACATCACCTGGAAGATCATCGCGGAAGATGGAGACGCTGTTTTTTCCCTCAATCAGCAGCTCGTCCCAACATCTACCGTGCAGCATCTCGACTATGTGGTGCACATGAAAGACCTGCCGGTTCAAAAATACAAACTGACCTTTGAAGCGCTCGGCAGCGGGCGTCGCGAGTTTCGTGAGCTTCCGTTCACCGTGAACATCCCCGGAGTGCCGCCATCCATCACGGATCTCGGCTTGGCAATTCGACAGGTCAAGTATATCGCCAGCACCGAAGAAAATCGCCGCCTGCGAAGCGCAAGCATTTCCGATCGCGAAGCACTCTTTCGCGAATTCTGGAAACGGCGCGATCCCAGCCCGGATACGCCGCAAAACGAATTGATGGACGAGTACTACTTCCGCGTCGAATACTCCAACGAACGATTCTCGACTCATCGCCCAGGCTGGGAAACGGACAGAGGGCGCATCTTCATCCTCTACGGGGAGCCCACCGACATCGAGCGCCATCCCTTTGAGTCCGGTTCGCGGCCCTATGAGATCTGGTACTACCACAATCTGAACCGAAAGTTCGTGTTTGTGGATCACACCGGCTTCGGCGACTACTCGCTCGCCGGACCGCAGTGGGGCTATTGAGTCGGTGATGCTTAAACGTCCGCTTCTACCCGGAGGAACCATCGGAATTTGCGCTCCGGCAGGTCCTGTCAAACGGGAAAAACTCGAAGCGGCTATTCTACGCATCGAACAGCGCGGCTATCGCGTCGTCTTGAGCCCGAGTGTCTTCTCAAGATTGGAGTTCCTGTCGGCGAATGATGTCACTCGACTTCGCGAGCTTGAGGAGATGTTTCAGCACGACAAGTGCGACGCCGTCTTTGCCGCACGAGGCGGAGTCGGAACCTCGCGCTTGCTCGCGCGCTCCGACTTCTCGGCAATAGCAACCAGTGCGACTCCCTTTCTTGGGTTCTCCGATACCACGGCCTTGCAGTTTGCCCTCTGGAAGCAGCACAAGTGCGTCACCTTCTCAGGTCCGCTCGCGGTCGAGTTTGATGGTACGCTCACGGAAGCGACGGAGTCCTTCTGTTTCGAGTGCCTCGCCGGAAAGCTTCCTGAGAATTGGCTGTTGGACTTCTCGTCTGCAAACTGGGAAGTTATCCGAAGTGGTGCGCGTGAGATTGTCGCGCCGTTGCTGCCTGGAAATCTGACCATGATCACCACGCTTCTGGGCACGCCCTTTCTGCCGGATCTGCGCGGATGCATTCTCGCGATTGAAGATATTGCCGAGCCGCCCTACCGTGTGGATCGGTTGCTCTTTCATCTAAAGAACGCTGGCGCGTTTGAGCACCTTGCGGCGCTCCTGATCGGAGATTTCGGCTGGCCCCCCGAGGATATTGAGAGTCGCGAGTTGCTGCTTGAGTCCGTCCGCGCGGTGACGGAGAACACGACCTATCCCGTGCTTGCTGGTTTGCCCTATGGCCACGGACCTGAACGCCTCACACTTCCGGTGGGCGCACCAGTGCGCCTGAGCATTCTGGAGAGTTCCGTGCGACTGGGTTCGGCGCTTTCACCGTTTGAGTCTGCGGTATGAGTCTCCGTCTTGCTTTTCTCGCGTCCGGCAACGGCTCGACCTTTCAGCATCTCGTTGAAACGATTCAGCTCGAAAAGCTACCCGCGCATGCTGAACTCCTGATCTGTTCCCGACCGGATGCCTTTGCCGTTGAGCGCGCAAAAACGCTGGGAATTCGCTCGGAGATTGTTTCTCGCAAAGACTTCGACTCGCTGGAGGATCATGCCGCAGCACTGCTTCACGCCCTGCGTGAGTCGCGTTGCGACGTCATCTTCCTGGCGGGCTATCTTGAGTTCGTGCCGACGCAGGTGGTCGAGGAATTCCGCGACCGAATCGTCAATATTCATCCGGCGCTCCTTCCCGCGTTCGGAGGAAAAGGCATGTACGGCCATCGCGTGCATGAAGCCGTCATCGCCTATGGCGCGCGAGTGTCCGGTGCCACCGTACACTTTGTGGATGAACACTATGATCACGGACCGATTATCGCACAACAAGCCGTCGCGGTCCGACCGGATGATACACCGGACTCTCTTGCGCAACGTATCCAAACCATCGAAAAGAACCTCTACGCGGGCGTGCTGCGGCTTATTTGCAAAGAAAAGTTGAAAGTGTCCGGCCGCAAAGTCACGTTTTTGCCCTAACTCACATGATTCCTATTCGCCGCGCTCTGCTCTCCGTAAGCGACAAAACTGATCTGCTTGTCCTCGCTCACGCACTCCACGAATTCGGTGTGGAACTGATTGCCTCAGGAGGTACCGCTCGAGCTCTTGCAGAGGCTGGGTTGCCGGTTACTCCCGTCGAAACCTTCACCGGGCATCCGGAAGCCATGGAAGGCAGAATCAAAACTCTGCATCCGCGAATTCACGGCGGACTGCTTGCCCGCCGCGATCATGACGGAGACGTGCAGGACATGCTGCGCTTCAACCTGCTGCCAATTGATCTTCTGGTCGTCAATTTTTATCCCTTTGGCGCCGCTCTGGCTCAAGACAAATCGCCCGAGGAAATCAACGAGCAGATTGACGTCGGCGGACCGTCCATGGTGCGCGCGGCGGTCAAAAACCGCAATCATGTCGTCGTGCTGACCAGCCACTGTCAGTATTCGGAATTCCTCGCCGAACTCCGCCACAACAAAGGAAGCGTGTCGCCCGACGTCTCCGATCGTTTCGGACGGCAGGCATTCATGGAGCTTGTTGCTTACGATTCCGGGATCGCAAATTGGCTCAACCCGGACGAGTTCCGGGGACTTGCATTGCGAAAGATGCGCTCGCTCAGGTACGGCGAAAATCCGCATCAAGAGGCCGCGCTCTATTCGGAGTTCCATCTGCCCATGGAAGGACTGGTCGCGGCGGACAAGCTCTCCGGAAAGCAACTCTCATACAACAATCTGCTGGATGCGGACGGCGCACTGAGTCTGCTGGGTGAGTTTACGGATTGCGCGTGCGTCATCATCAAACATGTCACGCCTTGCGGAGTGGGAATCGGATCTTCCCCTTCCGAAGCGATTGAAATCGCTCTCTTGACGGATCCCCTCTCGGCGTTCGGTGGAATTGTTGCGCTCAATCGCCCGTTGGATGAGCTTGCCGCGACGCGCCTGTCCGACATATTTCTGGAGATCATTCTCGCACCCGAGTTTACTTCGGAGGCGCGAAAAGTTCTCGCAAAAAAGAAATCCCTCAGACTCATCACGTTCGATCAGGACGCGCTCCTGGCTCGCAAGTCTGTTACTGAGATCCGTCCCGTCTGGGGAGGATATCTGATGCAGGACCGCGACCACGGCTTCCCGGAGTGGAATGACTATCAAGTTGTCACCAATCGCGAACCGTCGCCCGATGAATTTGCTGCGCTTAAGCTCGGTTGGGTCGTCGCCAAACACGTGCGCTCAAATGCGATCGTCTTCGCCAACAAATCAGGAACACTCGGCGTCGGCGCCGGACAGATGTCCCGCGTGGATTCCACGCGCTTCGCCATGCTGAAAGCGGAAGCAGCGGGCCTTTCGTTGAATGGCTCCATCTGTGCGTCAGACGCTTTCTTCCCCTTCCGCGACGGACTTGACTTGATCGCCCGCGCAGGCGCCACCGCCGTCGTGCAGCCCGGAGGATCCGTGCGCGATGACGAAGTGATCTCCGCGGCCAATGAACACAACATCGCCATGATCTTCACGGGTCGAAGGCATTTCAAACATTGAGTAACATCCCATGAGCAGCTGGCCCAAGAACCTCAAACAACCCCTGTACGTCCGCCCCTCGTCCCGCGTGCGATACATGGGCAAGAACTACATCGTTAAGCGCGATGTCAGCGGCGCAATCTATTCCATCGTCGGACGCATGACCCGCAAATTGCCGTCATTGCAGGAAGCCATCGCCGCCGCGACCAACCAAAAATTGATCTGCCAGTGGGGGGCCTATTACTCCATCTACGTCGGCGTGGATTCGGAAGAACAGCCGTTGATTCTGGACTACCTCTGGACAGAAGAGAAAAAACGCGGCATCAAACCGCCCGATGTCACCCAAGGTATCGTTTTGTCCGACGAAGATTAGGTCTTCGTCTTCGCCCTAACTCCTGAGCACATGAGTCTTTCTTTTTCCGGTTTGTTCTCCAATGAAATTGCCATTGACCTCGGCACGCGCAACACGCTGGTCTTTGTCAAAGGCAAAGGTATTCTCGTCCGTGAACCTTCCATGGTGGCCATTCGCAAAAGCGACCGCAAGGTTATCGCCATCGGCAACGAGGCCCGCGAAATGCTTGGCAAAACCCATCGCGATCTTGAGGTCATTCGACCCATGCGCGACGGCGTGATTGATGACGATGAAGTCGCCGAAATCATGATTCGCGCGTTGATCCGAAAGGCGCAAACGAACAGACTCCTAAGGCCGCGCGTGATCGTCTGCGTTCCCTCCGGCGTCACCAAGTCCGAAAAGCGTATCATTCGCGATTCCGCGGAACATGCCGGTGCGCGTGAAGTCTTTCTGATCGCCGAACCAATGGCCGCCGCGCTCGGTGTTGGACTACCGGTTCTGGATCCCGTCGGAAGCATGGTCATTGACATCGGAGGAGGAACCACCGAGATCGCGGTCATCGCGCTTTCCGGTATCATCACTGACACCTCCATTCGCGTCGGCGGCGACGAACTCGATGAGTCTATTATTCAGTTCATGCGCCGCAACTATAACCTCCTGATTGGTGAACGCACAGCGGAAGAAATTAAGACCCGGATCGGTTCCGCCGCCAAGCTCGAACAGGAACTCTCGATTGTCGCCAAAGGACGTGATCTGGTCGAAGGCGTTCCCAAAGCCGTCGAGATCAACTCTATCGAAATTCGCGATGCGATTGAAGAACCAATTTCGCAAATCGTGGACGCCGTCAAGAACGCACTCGAGAAAACTCCGCCCGAACTCGCCGCCGACATTCGAGACCGAGGAATCATTATGACCGGCGGCGGCGCGCTGATTCGCGGACTCGACGTCAGATTGCGCGAGGAAACCTCGCTGCCCGTCTTCCTGGCCGAAGACCCGCTGACGTGCGTCGTGCGCGGTACCGGAAAGGTGCTCGACGATATGGAAACCTATCACAAAGTCCTTCTTCCCAACTAAGTTCGCATGCCCGCGCACAACCGCAAGGTCAGCGGAAACATCGAGTGGACCGTTTACCTGCTGTGCATGGCCGTCTCCCTTGTACTGCTGTTGACCAGTCCCAAACCCGGTGTCCGCGAACTAAAAGATTCTACCTCCGAGATCATCGGGGTTGCGGCCACTCCGCTGCAATTCGTCCGCAAGATTTTTAACATCTGGCTGGACCACGATCTCCTGCGAAAACATGCGCAGAACCTAAGCACCGAGAACTCCGAGCTCCGCGACGCCTTGATCGAAAACCAAAGATTGCGCGGCATGCTCAATATGCAGGAACGGCTCCCCTTTCAAACAGTCCCTGCCTCCGTTATCAGTGCCGTCGGTCCCGCCTTGGGCGGACAATACCGCATCAGTACAGGTGCGCTGGCCGGTGTGACCATCAATTCCGCCGTCATCACACCGCTCGGCTTGGTCGGCAAAGTCATCGAAACCACCGACCACACGTCGCTCGTGCAAACTCTTGTTGGAAACAGCTACGGCGTAGCTGTCATGCTCGAACGTACCAGAATGCGCGGCATCCTGAGATGGACCGGAATTGATCGCTGGACACTCTCCGGCCTGCCAACCGGTGTGGATGTCAAGCCCGGTGATCTTGTGATCACTGCGGGTACCGGAGCCGTCTTCCCCAAGGGCCTGCGCGTCGGTGTGGTCACGGATGAATCCTCCGTAATCTCAACCTACGGAGAGTCTTGGATTGTGCAGCCGTTTGTGGAGTTCCGCTCGGTTGAAGATGTCTTCGTCATCATCAGCACCGGTTGGCTCGAACCGAATGCCGGGGCTAACGACCCGCAGATTGAGCCGAATCCATGAACTTCCGCTTGATTCTCGTCGCGGTTATTCTGCTCATTCTGCAGGCAGGACTCGGCCCGATCATTACTCTCGGTGACGCGCGCCCCTCGTTCCTGCTGCCGTTCGTCGTCTACGTCGGCCTGCGCGAAGGATCACTCTGGGGGACCGTCGCCGGATTCGTACTTGGTCTCTCTATTGATTCTCTCGGACAACTCCCGCTCGGTATGTCAGCCGTTGCTTTGTCTACAGCCGGATTCTTCAGCGCGCGACTGAGCAAGGATGATCCGTTCCGGCTCTGGTGGCCCTGGACCGTACTCGTGCTGCTCTTTGCAATCTTGCTTGAAGTACTTCGCATGCTCTTGCTGGCACGCGCAAATTCGCTCCCGTTCTTTCCCGTGCTGTTCTCCAGCGGCCTGCCATCCGCTGCCGCCACTACGGTCCTTGCGATTCTCTGGTTCCTATCCCCACTCCATTCCCGTGAGGATTCCGTGCGATGACCAAACGAGGCGAAAGCGTTCGCTTCTTTTCGTTTCTGGTCTTTGGTGTCTTAGTCTTCGGACTGCTGATCTACAGACTTGCGCAGCTGCAAGTCGTACAGGGTCCGGAGTTCCGCGAAAGATCCGAAGAAAATCGCATTCGCTTCGTCGAACTGCTCGCGCCGCGAGGGGTCATGCGCGACCGCCACGGAAAACTGCTCGTCAGCAATCGTCCCTCCTATACCTGCTACGGCATTCCCCGCGACCTCTATGGTGACAGCCTCGCAACGACCCGCGTCGGACTGGCCCTGGCCGTGGATCCGCACGAAATCCGCGAGGTTATCCTAAAACCCGTCCGCAATACCTATCGCCCGCAAAGACTGCGGCGCGATTTGCCCTATACACTCCTTGCGCGCTTTGAAGAACTGCGCGATCAGATTCCCGGAGCATATCTCGAGATCGAACCGAAACGGTTCTATCCCTATGGCGTCGCTCCGCATCTGATCGGGTACGTCGCAGAAATCGCTGAAGAAGAGCTGGCAAAATTCCCAGGACTTCAAACCGGCGATCTCGTCGGCAAGCGCGGATTGGAAAGGCTCTATGACAAAGAGCTGCGCGGAGTCAAAGGCAGCAAACTCTCCGTCGTGGATGTCCACGGTCAAGAAGTGGAATCCGGCGGCGAACTCGGACGTGTCGAGCCGGTTGCAGGGAGCGAACTCTGGACCACTCTCGACCTCGATGTCCAAATGCTCGCCGAATCTCTTCTGACCGACAAAATCGGCTCAGTTGTCGCACTCGACGTGCGCACCGGAGGCGTCGTCGTGATGGCCAGTTCGCCCTCCTACATTCCTGATGTCTTTGCGGGTTCCATCAGCTCGTCCGACTGGCGCGCTTTGCTCTCTGATTCCACGAAGCCCATGCTGAACCGCTCCGTGCAAACCATGTATCCGCCCGGCTCAACCATCAAGCCCGCGATGCTGGTTGAAGGATTGGAGAGCGGCGCTATCTCCCCGTCATGGGGGGTCTCCTGTCCCGGAAGTTTCACCTACGGCAACCGCACCTTCAAATGCTGGAAAAAAGGCGGACATGGCTATGTGGACTGCACGCAGTCCCTTGCGCAAAGCTGCGACGTCTTCTACTACAAGCTTGGCTTGCAGCTCGGTGTGGATGGCATCAATCGCGCGATGTCGCGCTTTCACTTCGGGTCTCCAACCGGAGTGGATCAAACCAGCGAAGCAGCGGGCTTGATCCCCTCCGAAGCCTACTACAACAAACGCTACGGCCCAAACGGCTGGTCCAAAGGTTTCGTCGTCTCGGTCTCCATCGGACAAGGCGAAATGCTTGCGACACCCGTGCAGCTTGCAGCCTTCGCCGGAGCCGTTGCCACCGGTGTCTGGAGACAACCGCACATTGTGGACGGAGTCTATGACCCCGGAAGCCGAATGCTCTCCCGCCGCGCTGACTTCATTGTGGATACTCTTGACCTGTCTTCGGAAATCCTCGACTATGCGCGGCACGGGATGACCGAAGTCGTCTGGGGCGCTGCTGGAACTGCACGCAGGCAGCAGAACGACAGCCTGAGAATTGCTGGCAAGACCGGCACAGCTCAGAACGCCCACGGTGACGATCACGGTTGGTTCATCTGCTACGGCCCCGTGGACAATCCGATGTATTCCTGCTGCGCGCTGATTGAGTTCGGAAAGAGCGGTTCTGGTGCGGGTGCGCCGGTGGCCGGTGAAGTGCTTCGTGATCTGATTCGCCGCGAACTCTTTCCCGATCTATATAGAGAGAAGGCTCCTGAGGAAGAAAAGAACGCCGAACAGGAAGATGTCGCGCACGCCGGAGACTTCAGGTGAGCAGCAAAGGGCGCTTTTCTGATCTCTGGCTGGTCCTATCCATCCTGTTCCTGCTGGCCGTGGGCTTGATTTCCAATTTTGCCACGAGCTATGCGGACGGGACCGGATTGTACTACTTCCAGCGTCAGCTCTTTTGGATTGGCTTGGGAACTGTTCTCGCGCTTGGCATTTTGTCCTTGCCGCTGCGTGTCTTTGAAATGCTGGCCTATCTGGTATACGGCCTTTCGGTGGCCAGCTTGATTCTTGTGCTGGTGATCGGTGCGAAGCACAAAGGCGCAACCAGCTGGTTCCAGTTCGGGAGCATTCAGCTTCAGCCCTCAGAGTTCGCCAAGATCGCGACTCTCATTGCTTTGGCGCGGCTGCTATCGGAGAATCAACGGGATCTCGATCGAGCCTGGCTCTTTCTGACAGCCTGCGCACTTGCGCTCTTGCCCATGGGTCTGATTTTGGTTCAACCCGACTTAGGTACTGCGCTGATCTTTCCGGTCATGCTGTTTGTCATGTTGATATGGGCGGGAATTGCTCCAAAGTTCCTGCTGCTCTTGGCCATGCCCGCCGTCGCGGTCTTGACCTCGTGGTTGCTGCCGCTTCATATCGCCATTCTGATCGTTTTCGTCGTCGTCGCATTTGTTACTGTTCGCAATATCCCCTGGGTGGCTGTCTTGACCGGACTCTATCTGGCGTTCGGCGCGCTGACACCCATGCTGTGGAACAAACTCGAACCGCATCAGCAAAGGCGCATCACGACGTTTCTGGATCCCGAATCTGATCCGCTCGGTGCCGCCTATCAGTTGATTCAATCCAAAATCGCCGTTGGTTCCGGCGGTGTTGCCGGAAAAGGCTTTTTGAATGGCACGCAGACGCAGCTTCAGTTCCTGCCTGAGGGTCACAACGATTTTATCTTCTCGGCTTTCGCCGAGGAGTGGGGATTTGTCGGCGCACTATTCGTGGTCATGGCTTTTTTTGTCCTGTTCTACAGAGGCGTTGCCATCGCCACCAAGTGCCATGCGCCGTTTCACTCTCTGATTGCTATCGGAGTCACCGGAACGATCATCTTTCAAACCCTCACCAACCTGCTCATGACCGTCGGTTTCCTGCCTGTAACCGGACTGCCGTTGCCGCTCGTGAGCTACGGCGGAAGTTCGATGCTCGTTACCTTGGCAATGGTCGGGTTGTTGTTTAGCACGGCTTTGCGGTGGCGCGAGTACTAATCTTTCTCCTCTTCGCGCAGATGACGGCGGCCTCAGACTACCTGTGGCCGTTGCCGGACTCGCGTACGCTCACCGGCGGATTTGCAGACAGCCGCACGGATCATTTTCACGGCGGCGTGGACCTCCGCGCGCGCACTCCGTTGCCTGTGATTGCACCCACGGATGGTTGGGTCGAACGAATCTCCGTCAATCCCGCAGGCTATGGACTCACGCTCTACTATCGTCTCGCAGACGGTAATACTGCTGTCTTCGGACATCTGAGCCGCTATGAGCCCGAGCTGCAAGCGCTAGTTCGCGACAGCCAGCTTGTTGCGGAGACCTATCACGTGGATTTCTCCTTCGAAGAACCGGCACAAGCTCCGAGCTATCGCAAAGGCGACATTCTCTGCTTCACAGGCTCGAGCGGACGCGGTCCGGCTCATTTGCACTTTGAAGTACGCAAGGGCGCAGTTCAGCTCGATCCCTTGATGTTCTATGATCCTGCCGACCGCGACAAGCCCGTAATCGTCGAGTTGCGCTGGGTAAACTGGTCAGAGTTCTCGCCGACCTCGTCCGGGCGCGCCATCGCCAAACAGGTCACGCCGACGATCAATTCAAACGAGCCCATCGCGTTATTCGTTCGTACCTACGATCCCGGTCCGTGGGGCAGAAATGCCGTTCCGCAGACTGTACGCGTGTTCTTGGATCAACAGTTGATTTTCGAAGATCGCTGCGCCGAAATTGACTTGCTCGGTCCGCAGTCCATCTATGAGAAACTCGTTTACAAGGATGTCAAGCACAACGACCGCGACGTGCGCAGGCTCTTTGATTGGCCGCTGCGCGGACTGACCGAAGCTGATCCGCTCCCTTCTGGTTGGATTGAGAACTTCAGAGGAGATGTGCGCATCGAAGTCGAAGATCGCAACGGAAACATCTCATCCTACTCCGTCCGAGTGGATGTAGGAGACTCCCGTCCGGACCGACCTCTGCCCGATCGCGCCGTGCCGCTCGATTTTGTCTTAACTGGTGACGACGCTTCGATGAGTTGGGCGGACGTCGCCGAGCTCAGCGGCGAGATCAGAATCAACGACGAAGACTTCGCGTTCGCGTCCAAGCTGAGATTGACCGCGCATGAGTCGTACCGCCCCGGAACCTACTGGTACAAGCGCAGCGGTGCCGCAGGAAAGTCCGCACTATGGCGAATCCCGTCCGACGACCCCGACCAATTGGCATGCTATGTCCTGCGCGGCGGAATCTACGGACTCGCCTATGATGACACTCCTCCGAAACTGCTGTTGTCGGGACAACACGGCAAGATCAAATTCACTTTGACCGATGACGAGTCCTCCATTGACGACAGCAGCGTCCGCTGTACCGTGGACGGAGAAACCGCAATCCCCGAATTCGAGTATGAAGAGAAGGGTGGAGTGATCTGGACGCGGAAATCCCTCACGCGCGGCCAGCATCTCGTGCACTTTGAAGCGCAAAATCGCGCCGGACTCTCGCGCACCTGGGAAGTCGCGGTGACCGTCCCGTGATTCCGATTCGCGACGAAAATCCAGCTCGCACGAAGCCCTTTGTCACCATTGGACTCATCGCCGCAAATGTCGCCGTCTTTCTGCTGCAAATGCTCACGCCGCCGGAAGCGCAGGAAGCCTTTGTTTTCGAGTGGGGAGCCATTCCCAACGACATTTCGAACGCGTATCACCTGCTTCCCGCACTGCCCCTCGCTTGGATCAGACTCCTGACCTCCATGTTCATGCACGGCGGACTGATGCATCTCGGCGGGAACATGCTCTATCTCTGGATCTTCGGCAACAACATCGAAGATGTGCTCGGACATGCGAAGTTCCTGCTCTTCTATCTCGTCGGCGGACTGGTCGCCGCGCTCAGCCATGTGCTCTTCGAGCCGTCATCTACTATTCCGATGGTCGGCGCATCCGGTGCCATCAGCGCCGTGCTCGGAGCATACATGCTCGCCTATCCGCGCGCCAAAGTGGTTGTCCTGGTCTTCATCGTGTTCATCATCCGCTTCATCCGAGTTCCAGCTCTCTTGATGCTTGGAATCTGGTTTGCCATGCAGATCTTCGGCTTTGCCGGAGAGTCCGGAACAGAAGGCGGAGGAGTCGCCTGGCTTGCGCATATCGGTGGCTTTGTCGCAGGTGTTCTGCTCATCCTGCTCGCCGGGGTCAGACCCGCGCGGCCTGTGAGGCGCTTCAGCAGTTTTCGTTAACTTGTTATTCCCGTCCTTTCTCTATCCAAGATGCCAAGAATTGAATTAGACAAGGCTTATGCTCCCGCACATGTCGAGTCCCGTCTCTATGCAAGATGGGAGGAGCTCGGCTGTTTTCGCGCGCCGATCCGCAAAGGACATAAGCCCTACGTCATCATGATGCCGCCGCCCAATGTCACGGGTATGCTGACCTTGGGACATGTTCTCAACAATTCTCTGCAGGACCTGCTCGCGCGCTGGAGACGGATGCACGGCGACGACGTGCTGTGGCTTCCCGGAACGGATCACGCCGGCATTGCCACACAGATCAAAGTCGAAGATCAGCTCGCAACAGAAGGCTTGACTAGACATGACTTGGGCCGTGAGAAACTCGTCGAGCGAATTTGGGAATGGCGCGAAAACTACGGCGGGATCATTCTGCAGCAGCTCCGCAAGATCGGCGCGTCCTGCGATTGGTCAAGAACCCGTTTCACACTTGATCCCGACCTGTCGCGAGCGGTCGCGGAGATCTTCGTCCGTCTCTACAACAAAGGCCTGATCTATCGCGGCAAGCGCATCGTCAACTGGGACCCCGAGAAGCAAACCGCGCTTTCCGATGAGCAGGTGGACTACCGGAATGTTCAGTCGAATCTCTGGCACTTCAAGTACCCGCTCTCGGACGGAAGCGGCCATCTCGTCGTCGCCACGACTCGCCCCGAAACCATGCTCGGCGATACCGCCATCGCGGTGCATCCCGAAGACGAACGCTACAAGCATCTGCACGGCAAAACAGTGACGCTTCCGCTCGTCGGACGAAAGATTCCGATTGTTCCCGACGACTACGTGGATCGCGAGTTCGGTACCGGCTGCGTCAAAGTCACACCTGCGCACGATCCCAATGACTTCGAGATCGGAAATCGGCACTCGCTCGAATTCCTGGTCGTCATCGGTCCAGACGGTACGATGAACGATAATGTTCCCGCAGAGTTTCAAGCTTTCGACCGCAAGGAAGCGCGCAAACGCGTCGTCGCCGCGCTCGAGGAGCAAGGTTTCCTCGAGAAAGTGGAACCCTACTCGCACTCCGTCGGCCACAATGAACGCACCGGAACTGTTATCGAACCTCTGCTCTCTGAGCAATGGTTTGTGCGCATGAAAGAACTGGCCGAGCCTGCCCTCGCCGCGGTGCGCGAAGGCCGCGTCAAATTTCATCCGCAGCATTGGGAAAAAACCTATTTCCATTGGCTCGAAAATGTGCGCGACTGGTGCATCTCGCGGCAAATCTGGTGGGGACATCGCATTCCACTGTGGACCGTCAAGGAAACCGGTGAAGTCATTTGTTCGGTCGAAGACCCGACGCATGATCCCAAGTATGCGGGGCTGACCCTTGTTCAGGACCCGGATGTCGTGGACACCTGGTTCTCCTCGTGGCTCTGGCCGTTTTCCACGCTTGGCTGGCCGGAGAAAACCGAAGATCTCGAGCACTTTTTCCCAACCAGCACACTCGTCACCGCGCCGGACATCATCTTCCTCTGGGTGGCGCGCATGATTATCGCCTCCGAAGAAGTCTTCGGTGTTGAACCTTACCGCGATGTCTATTTCACCGGAGTCGTGCGCGATTTGCAGGGCCGGAAGATGTCGAAATCCCTTGGCAACTCGCCTGATCCGCTCGAAGTTATTGGCACCTACGGCGCCGACGCGCTGCGCTTCACGATCATTTCGCAAACTCCGCGCGGCGGCGATGTCCGTTTCGGATCGGACATGTGCGAGCACGGCAGAAATTTTGCCAACAAGCTCTGGAATGCTACTCGCTTTCTGCTGATGAATGTTCCAGAAGAGGGCGAGACGTTTGCCTTTGATCCGATTGAGAGCTTGCCCTCCGCGCCGGAGGATCTGATTGACCGCTGGATCACGTCCGCGTTTCTCTCGTGCGCCAATGATGTGGATCGCGCGCTTGCCGAGTTCCGTTTTGCGGACGCGGCCAAGCGTGCCTATGCCTTTGTGTGGAATGACTTCTGCGACTGGTATCTCGAGTTGATCAAAGTCCGGCTGCAGGGCACGGAAGAAGAACGGCTCGAAGCGCTGCGCCGCGCCTTCGGAGTGCTGCACGGCATCGTTCGCCTGCTGCATCCCTTCATGCCGTTTGTCACGGAAGAAATCTACCAGACTCTCAGCAAACTCTCCGCAGCGTCGTGGCCCGTCTATTCGCGGCACGCAAGCATCATGCAGGCATCCTTCCCGGGTTACATTGAAGCCCTCGTGGATTCTTCGGTGGAAGCACAATTCAGCAAACTGCAGGACGTCGTCTCGGCTATCCGCAATATCCGCGGCGAACTGCGCATCGCGCCGTCGCTTCGCATCGCCGCCGGTCTGCGTTCGGATCACCGCCACATCGCCGAAGAGTGGGATCTCTTTTCGGACTTCGTCATGCGTCTGGCCGGTCTGTCCGAATTCTCCATAGACAAAGCCCGACCCAAAGGCAGCGCCTCCGCCATCGTGCAGGGCCTCGAAGTCTTTGTTCCCCTGCACGGCCTGATTGACGTTCATGCCGAGCGCGCGCGGCTTGGCAAAGAGGATGAGCGTCTCTTGAAACTTGTCGAAGGCACGCGCGCCAAGCTCGCCAATGCTAATTTTGTCGAACGCGCAAAGCCCGAAGTTGTGGAAGCCGAGCGCGAGAAACTCTCAGAGCTCGAACACGCGCACGAAAAAATCCGGCGCTTCCTCGACGAGCTCGAAGCCGCCGAATAACAACTCGGTTGGTTCCCATACCCTTCATCCCCGAGCAGGGCTCCAGCCTGTCCTTGAAAGGAACCCTGCCCGAGTTTGTAGCCCCGAGCTGGTTTTCCTAACCCTTCATCCCCGAGCAGGGTCTCCAGACCCTGCCGGAATCTGCAGAGGTTAACATGTTCTCTCTATTCGCAGCCTCACTGCTGCTTTTCATCTCAAGCACTTTCGCCAAGCCCGGCGTTTCCGTCACGGTCTATAATCAAGACCTTGCCCTCGTACGTGACGTGCGCGAAATGGACTTCGAGAAAGGTACGTCGCAGCTCCTCTTTCGCGATGTCGCGTCTCGCATTGACGCGTCTTCCGTGCATTTCAATGCATCCGGCGTGGCTCTGCTCGAGCAGAATTTCGACTTTGATCTCGTTTCTCCGGCAAAGCTGCTCGAGAAATACGTGGACCAAACGGTCGAAGTCCTCACCGAGAACGGCGATCTTGCCAGCGGCACGCTCATGTCGAGCGTCGGAGAAACCATTCTCTTGCAGATGAAAGACGGCTCTCTGCGTTCGCTGCTCTCCGAGTCCATTCTCGAAGTGCGCTTCCCCAAACTGCCCGATGGCCTGATCACTCGCCCCACCTTGCGCTGGCTGGTGAATGCCCCGTCCGGCGGAAAAAAAGAAGCTGAAGTCTCTTATCTGACCGGCGGAATGAATTGGAATGCCGACTACGTCGCCGTGATTGACGAAAGCAACAAGGCCGATTTCTCGGCGTGGGTGACGCTCAACAACAGCTGCGGCGCATCCTTCAAAGACGCCAAACTGAAACTCATCGCTGGCGAAGTGCATCGCGCACAGCAGCCCGGAGCCAGATACAAAGACTACGCGCGCGCCGAGATGCTGATGGCCGCAGACATGGCTCCGCAATTCACCGAAAAATCCTTCTTCGAGTATCATCTCTATACTCTCGAAAGACCGACCGACCTGCTCAACAATCAAACCAAGCAGGTCAGCCTGTTTCCGGATGCCACTGTTCAGTCAAAGCGCATCTATGAGTATGATTCAGGCCGTGACCCCGAGAAAGTTCGCGTCTCGCTCGAGTTCGAAAACTCCAAGGCCAATGACCTCGGTATTCCGCTCCCCGCCGGACGCGTCCGCGTCTTCCAACGCGACACCGACGGCTCGCAGGAGTTTATCGGCGAAGACAACATAGATCACACGCCGCGTGACGAGAAAGTCCGCGTGACGATCGGAAACGCGTTTGACATCGCAGTCGAGCGCATTCAGAAAGACTACCGCCGCATCACCGACCGCGTGTCCGAACAGGACATCGAAGTTAAACTGCGCAATCGTAAAAACGAGCCTGTGACGATTGTCGTAGTCGAGCATTCATGGGGAGACTGGGAACTCACTCGCTCAAGCCTGCCCATGCGCAAAGTCTCCGCCACACAATTCGAGTTTGACGTGGATGCCAGACCGGATCAGGAAGTCGTGCTCAGCTTCACCATTCGCAATCGCTAAGTGCCGTTGTGTCCGGTCTGCTCCATGAGTCTGTTACGCGACTGCGCCTGATCGGCGAGCATCGCGCCAAGGCCCTCGAAAAGATTGGCATTACTGAACTCGGCCAGCTGATTCGCTACTATCCGCGCCGCTACCTTGACCGCACGCGGCAGCTCCAGATTCGCGACCTCGTGCCCACGGAGTACGAGGTCACGGTCGTCGGGAAAGTCATCTCTTCAGACGTTCGCCGCACGCGCACCGGCAAAACGCTGCTCACCGCACACGTCAACGATCTGTCCGGTACTCTGAAGTGCATTTGGTTTCAAGGCGCGCAGTACTGGCACAAGCAGCTGATTCCCGGCGAACTCGTGGCCATCAGCGGCAAACTCGCCGACAGCGATACCCGGGAGTTCCTGCATCCCGCCGTGGACAGACTCGGTGAAGACGGCGATGAGTCCCGCATGTTTAGCACCGGACAAATCGTCGCGCTCTATCCCGCCACGATGGACCTGCGCAAAGTCGGTCTCGAATCCGTGAATCTGCGGAGAGCGCTGCAAGAAGCACTCGCACTTGTTCAGCATGAGCTGACCGAGTTTCTTCCGGATGAAGACTTGCGCGTCGCGGATGCGTTTCCGCTCAGTGAGTCGCTCTATCAAGTGCATTTCCCGGAGTCAGCGGAGTCTCTCTCGCGTGCCTGGCGGCGAATTCGCTTTGAAGAGTTCTTCTTTCATCAGTTGCTGTTTGCCCTGCGCAAACACTACAACCGCGTGGTTCCCGGGGTCGGTGCCTTTGACAACATCGGTCCGATCACGCGCAAAGTGCTCGACGCACTTCCGTTCTCTCTTACGGAGGGCCAAAAGGACGTCCTGAAAGAAGTTCGGGCAGACCTCAGCAGCCCTATTCCCATGCAGCGGCTGCTCCACGGTGAAGTTGGTTCCGGCAAAACGACCGTCGCTCTGCTCGCTGCGGCGATGGCCGCTGACTCCGGCTACCAAACCGCGTTCATGGCGCCCACCGAAATTCTCGCTCTCCAGCATGCGCGCACGATTGCCCCGCCCGCTCAATCCGCCGGACTCAATGTGCGAATTCTGCGTGGCAAACAAACGTTCTCGCAAAAGCGCGAGATTCTGTCCGCAGTCGCCGCAGGCGTCGTGGACATTCTGGTTGGAACTCACGCTCTGCTAAATGAGAAGTTGACATTTCCCCGGCTGGGACTGCTGGTGATTGACGAGCAGCATCGTTTCGGAGTCGAACAACGGTCGCAGCTTGCCGGCAAAGGCAAACGGCCCAATCTCCTTGTGATGACCGCGACGCCGATTCCGCGCACGTTGAGACTTTCCGAGCTTGGTGATCTTGATGTCTCTGCCTTGCGCGAACTTCCCGCAGGCCCGCGCAAAGTCACTACCGCCGTCCGATATGCTCCCGACCGCGAGCGCGTGTACAAGTTCATCATCGAACAAGCACAGCAGAATCAGCGCGTCTTCATCATCTGTCCGTTGGTCGAAGAGTCCGACAAGATTCAAGCGGAAGCCGCCGTAGAATATCACAAGCGTGTTTCAAACGGCGTGCTGAGAAGTGTGTCCGTCGGTCTCCTGCACGGCAGAATGGATTCCGACGCCAAAGAGGAAGCGGTCAGAGCCTTCCGCGAAGGTGTGACTTCTGTGCTTGTGGCCACTCCTGTGGTGGAAGTTGGTGTGGATGTCCCCGACGCGTCCGTGATGGTCGTCGAGAATCCCGAACGTCTGGGCCTTGCCGCGCTGCACCAACTGCGCGGAAGAATCGGGCGCAAAGGGCAGAAAGCCCTGTTCATTCTGCTTCCCGGTCCCAAACTCACAGAGGACGCCAAGAACCGGTTGTCGGCAATTCAGTCCACGGACGACGGGTTCGAGATTGCCGAACTGGATTTCAAGCTTCGCGGTGCCGGTGAGCTGTTCGGAACCAAGCAATCGGGTGATTCCGAGTACCGTCACTACATCCCCGAACGCGACGAACCGCTACTGAGATACGCCCAGGAACGCGCATTTTCCATGGTCGGAGCTGATCCCGAATTATCCCAATATCCAGCACTTAGAGAGAGATTCAGAGAAACACACCTTCCGAAACTCGGCCTCCTCGCCGGAGGATAAGCCAGGCTCTCACCCATGCAGGGTCATTCCCCGAGCAGGGTCTCGAGACCCTGCCGGAATCTGTGGCACCTTCGGCCTCAGCCTGGATTTCCCCAAGTCAGCTCGTTTCAGTTGCATCTCTCCCGACGGGGGTCTATCTTACTTATCTTATGCAAACAAAAACCATAGCCATCGCCAATCAGAAAGGCGGAGTGGGGAAGACCACGACCGCCGTTCATCTCGCCGCCGGTATGGCCCTTGAAGGATTTCCCACGTTGCTGGTGGATCTCGATCCACAGGCCAACGCCACCGCCGGACTCGGAGTCAAACCCGAAGAGTCCCAAATTGGCGTGTATGATGTCCTGATCAACGAGACTCCCGCAAAGGAAGCCGTTCGCGCGACCAATGTTGCGGGCCTGAGCATTCTTCCCGCCGACACAAGATTGCACGGTGCGGAAATCGAACTCGTTTCCAAACTTGCCCGCGAACGTATTCTCGCCGAGGCCCTCGACGGACTCAAAGGCCAGTTTCAGTTCGTGATCCTCGATACGCCGCCGTCCCTCGGACTGCTCACGCTGAATGGCATGGCTTCCGCCGACACTATCATCGTGCCCATGCAGTGCGAGTACTACGCGCTCGAGGGCCTTGCACAACTTATGAAATCCGTCAATCTCGTCAAGCGGCATCTAAACCCCAAGATCGAGATCGAAGGCATTCTGCTGACCATGTACGACGGACGTCTGAATCTCACGAAGCAAGTCGCCGATGAAATCACCGGCGTGTTCGAAAAGCGCGTGTACAAAACCATGATCCTCCGCAATGTTCGACTGTCGGAAGCTCCCAGCTTCGGTCAGACCGTTTATACCTATGATCCCATGAGCCGCGGCGCGCAAAACTACCGCGAATTCACCGTAGAGTTCCTGAGTCATCAGCAGCTGCCCCCGCGTGAGGCCGTCGCATGAAGTCGCACAAGGCACTTGGCAAAGGTCTGCGCGCGCTGATCACAGAGGAAGAAGTTGTCGCTTCGACGTCGTCCGCAAGCGACGTTTCGCATATCTCCGTTGAATTGATTGATCCGAATCCGTTTCAGCCCCGACGGATTTTTAACGACGAAGCAATTGCCGAACTCAGAGACTCCATTCTCAAGCAGGGACTTCTTCAACCCGTCGTCGTGCGCCCCGCAGGGTCGCGCTACGAGCTGATTCTCGGCGAACGCCGACTGCGCGCCACAAAAGCCGCGGGTCTGCCCTCGATTCCCGCGCAAATTCGTCTGGTGCAGAGTTCCGAGGAAATGCTCGAGCTGGCAATTCTCGAAAACGTTCACCGCGAAGACCTCACGCCGATTGAATTGGCGCAGGCCATTGTCAGTTTGCAGCAGCAGTATTCCCTGACTCAGGAACTCATCGCCGAGAAAATGGGCATGAGCCGCGCACACATTGCCAATCTCGTGCGGCTGCTCAAACTGCCGTCCAAGATTCAGCAGGCCCTGAATGAAGGCAAGCTCACTATGGGCCACGCGCGTGCGCTATTGTCCGTCGTAGATGAGGGCGAACAGCTTGATCTCTTCGAGAGATTTCTCGTGGACGGCAAAGTCACCGTGCGCACAGCAGAAGCCCTGACCCGGCGCAAGAAAGCCGCCAAGTCAAAACCACAATCCCCGCAGGCCATCGCCGATTCTCGTGAAGCAAAAGCCATCGCGCATGTTGAAAATGTGCTCAGCCGTCAGCTCGCCACACGCGTGAAAATCAAACCGAAGGGCAGAGGGGGAACGATCGAAATCACCTACTACACCGTGGATGATCTCAATCGTTTGCTCGAAATCGTAGATCGTTAGCATCCCGTTGGGTCCTGCTTCTTTCTGAATCGCTCACTTCACAACCACTCACTCCCTTGGCTCGTTCTGAGCGCACGTCCCGTCCAAAAACTCCGTACCGCGCACCGCGCGACACACGGGAGTCCTCCGCCGATTCGCTGATCATCTACGGACGAAATCCCGTTCTCGAGTCGTTGCGTCGTGGACTCGTTCAGGAGCTGACCGTGTCGCCCACGGCACACGGCGAAACTATTGCCGCGATTCGCGAGCTGGCAAACAAACAGCACATTCCCGTTGCTGTGCGCGACTTCGCTCCACAGGAAGGCGACAGTCCGGCCCAAGGTGTTCGCGCAAAAATCTCGCTGCCTGAAGTTTCTCCCGACTTCGAGGAGCTCGATCAGTACCTCGACCGCAAGCCCGCGCCGCTCGTCGTCTTGCTGGATGGCGTCGAAGATCCCCGCAACTTCGGCGCGATTCTGCGGTCCGCCTACGCCGCGGGAGTGGATGGGGTGATCTTTCGCAAGCATCGCCAATCTCCCCTCACGGATGTCGTCTTCAAGACCTCCGCAGGCTGCGCCGCGTTGATTGATCTCTATCAGGTTACGAGCCTCGATCAGACCGTTCGCGCCATGAAAGAGACCGGCTGGTGGATCGCTGCGACGACCATGGACGAACATGCCGTCCGCTACTCCGACTTCGATTGGGACCGCCCTACCGTTCTGATTCTTGGGGCCGAGGGCTCCGGTGTTTCTCCTGTTCTGCTGAAGCGAGCAGAGGTCTCCATTAAGATCCCGCTCTATCGCGAGATTGATAGCCTGAACGTCTCCGCCGCCGCTGCCGTGCTCCTCTTTGAAGCTGCCCATTCTCGTCAGCTTATTCCGGAAGTGTAATATTTTTATGCAGATTGCCGTGCTCATGCGAGATTTTTCACTTGACTCCACGAGCCAAAATCCTTATATTCCGGAATTGTTGAAATTGCAGACTGTCACAAATGTCTGAGTCCCAGAAAGCTTGGACCCTCGTTGTCCTCTCTGAATCCCAGACCCAGATGCGGCAGTTTCGCATTCGCAAAGTCTGGCTGATCACTGCTCTTGCAGTTGCCGGACTCTGTGTGGTTCTGCTCTTTGGGCTCGGTGCTTCAACCTGGATCCTCGCATCCAAGGTCCAGGATAACACTGCGCTACAAAATCGAGTCCTCGAGCTTGAGCAAACCAACGACAAGATCCGGGACATCGCCGCGAATCTGGCCGAGCTAAGACAGTTCGAACAAAAACTCAGACGCGGTCTCTTGCTGCCCGAAGGGACGCTTCCCTCGGCGGACGCACTGTCTCCCGATGATGCTTCTGACGAATCGCTCGCGGAACGACTCCCAGAAGATGATAGCGTGCTTGGCGTTTATGCCGAAAACCCCGCAGAAGCCCCCGTTGAGGGAGTTCTGCCTTCCGATATCCCCACCTACCCTCCGGTTCGCGGATACGTTACTCGGCACTTCGAGCACAAAACCGCTCTGGATCAGGTCGCGCACTATGGACTCGACGTCGCGGCGCGCGAAGGAACCCAAGTCCTCGCCAGTGCTCAGGGGTTGGTCGTCTTCGCCGGATGGAGCTACCCCTACGGCAACCTTGTGGTGCTCTTGCATAAGTCCGGATATCAGTCTTTCTACGGGCACAACCAGACCCTTTTGGTTCAATCGGGCGATCGGATTCTGCAAGGGCAGCCCATAGCTCTCGTCGGAAACTCCGGGCGCAGCACTGCGCCGCACCTTCATTTCGAAATCTGGAAAGACGGCGTCAGGGTCAACCCTGAATCCGTCTTAGCACGTGATGCAGGATAATCGCCTGCCCAAACTCATTCTGTCCAGCCTCGTCCCAACTCAGGGAGGTCGGAACCATGGCTAAATGGACCCGCCTATCGTCTTCCGAGAGCTCCTCGGGCGAATTGTCCACTCTCATCGCAAAGGATGCCGAGTTTCAAGGCACCCTCAAGACTCAGGGATCGCTCCGCATTGACGGCAGGATCGTCGGCGATGTCGTCTGCACGAAGAGCATCACGGTCGGACCTACCGGAGTCATCGAAGGCAACGTCGTCGCCGAAAATGTTGTCTTGGCCGGACGCGTCAAAGGCTCCATGGTCGCCAAGCAGAGAATCCACCTCGAAGCTACTGCTGAATTGGAAGGCGACCTGAAATCCGCGCGGCTCTCCGTGCAGGAAGGCGCCAAAATTCACGGACACACCGTCACCGAAACGGATCGCGTGCCGTCCGCAAAGCCACCGCTTCCCGAAGTCCAATTGAGTGACCCCAACGGCATGGTTCCCCGGAATCGTCCCGTGAACGTCGCCTGATGTGCTGAAAGACTTCGTTCCGCCCCGGCAGGACCCTCTGCAAATCGGGCTGACGATCGTAGTATCCACCGCCGTATTCGGACTGGTGGGATGGTGGGTGGACAAGAAAATCGGAAGTTTCCCGATTCTGATGAGTCTCGGCTCAATTCTGGGCTTCGCACTTTCCATCTACCGCACTGTGCTCGTTCTCCGCAGCCAGGATTCCAATTCAGATAAGTCGTGAATTCCTTTCTGACCGGACTGCTTATTGGCGGCGTCGCTTCTATCCCGCCGCTGGCGCTGGCCTGGATCCGGCCCAAAAGCGGCATGTCCGGCTATGTCAAGTTGCGCGCGCTCGGAATGATTCTGAGATTTGCGCTCATCGCCATCGGCCTCGTGGGCCAGTTGAAACAACCCGAGACCGCAAAGGTACCGTTGCTTTTGGGAGTTGTGGCAGCTTACTTTGTCAGCCTCGGCCTTGAATATCTAATCCATCGCAGAACCGCATGAAACTCGTTCGCCTCCTGATCATCTTCTCGCTGACCGCCTTGGCCGGATTGGCCATCGCTCGCGAAGCGACCAAACCCCAAGCAGAGAAGCACCTCCGTGATCCGCACGAAAACGCGGAACACGGCAAGGCTGCTCACGGCAAAGAACACGGCGATGATCTCGGCACAACTCTGATTCACATCCTCGAGCACCATCTCGTGGATTCGGATCACTTCGAGTTCTTGGGCTTTGATGCGCATCTCCCCACGATCAAACTCGGTAGCTTTGAATTCGCGATTACCAAGCACCGCCTCTGGTGGCTGATCGCGCTGTTGCTCATGGGGCTCGTGGTTTGGCTGGCTTCGCGTCAAAAGACTCCCGTGCCCACCGGCTTGCGCAACGCTCTCGAATCCTTGGTTCTCTTTGTTCGCAATGACGTGGTCAAGCCGAATCTGCATGACAAGACCGACGCGTTCATGCCGTACTTCATGTGCTTGTTCACCGGAATCCTGTTCTCGAATCTCCTCGGTCTTCTTCCTTGGGGCAGTTCCGCGACTGGTAACGTGAACGTAACTGCCGGACTCGCGATCTGCACTCTCGGACTCATGGTCGGCATGGGCATCAAAGCCAACGGCCTTGGCGGCTTTCTCCATATTTTTGCTCCTCCCGGAGTCCCCGGCTGGCTGATGCCGCTCATGATCATCATTGAAATCGTGAGCTTCCTGATTCGCCCGTTCGCCCTGACGATTCGTCTCTTTGCCAACATGCTTGCCGGGCACGCAGTCCTGGCCGTGCTCCTTGGTCTGATTGTGAGTCTGCTCTTCGCCGCTCCGGCTATTGCCGTCGCGACCGGCGTCTTCATGCTCGAAATCATTGTCGCCTTGATTCAGTCCTATATCTTCATCATGCTCACCGCAGTATTCGTAGGTCTGACCATGCACCCGTCACACTAAGCGACGCATGCTCGCCGAGCCGGGATTTTGCAAAGCGGTGCTTGACAAGCACCTTCCCCGCCGGAATCTGATCCGCATTCATTCAATTCATTCATACACAAGCTAACTTCTCGGAGAACTTCTCTCATGGAACTCGGAAACGGTCTCGCTCTGCTTGGCGCCGGTTTGGGCGCTGGTTTGTTCGCTCTCGGTGCCGGATTCGGTATCGGTGCGATTGGTAAGAGCGCTATGGAAGGTATCGCCCGTCAGCCCGAAGCAGCCGGCAAGATCCAGGGTGCCGCCCTTGTCATGGCCGGTCTCGTCGAAGGTGCCGCGCTGTTCGCCTTCCTCGTCGAAATCCTGATCTGGACCAAGTAAGCCGACTTGCCTCGCGGGGCGGGGTGCATGCACCCCGCCCGCCGCTTACGCCGAGCGGGAACTAAGCAAAGCGGTTCCCGTATTACTCCCCGAGCGGGGTCTCCAGACCCCGCCGGAATCTGAAAATGTCGCGCGACATGCGTTGCTCCCGAGCAGGGTCACAAAACCCCGCCGGAATCCGTTCATCGAATCTCTAAGACCTCATGGGCCTGCAAAATATCCTGAATATCGAACCCGGTTCCATTCTCTGGACGATTGTCACTTTCCTGATCGTCGTCTGGCTGTTTGGAAAATTTGCCTGGAAGCCCATTATCAAGGGCCTTCAGGATCGCGAAGCATCTATTCGCAACGATCTCGAAACGGCTAAAACCGAACGCGAAAAAGCCGGTGCCCTTCTTGATGACTACAAGAAGGCCATGGCCAATGCGAAAAAGGAATCCGCCGAGATCATTCAGCAGGCGCAAGACCACGCGTCCAAACTTCGCAATGAGGCTGAGGCCGATGCCAAGGATCAAGCCCATCGTCTGCTCGATAAGGCCCGCCAGGACATCGCGCGTGAATCCGATGCCGCCAAGGCCGAGCTTTCCCGTCACGTTGCCGAGCTCACCGCTCGCGCCACGTCGCGCCTGCTTGGTCGCGTGATTGACGACAAAGAACACGAAAAACTGATCATGGACGCCTTGAAGGAGGACCGTTGAAAGGCTTTCACGGTCCCCTGCCGACGCGCTATGCGCGTTCGCTCTTCGCCGCCGCACAAAAAGTGAAGTGCGTTGCCGAGGTCGAACGCGATCTGCAGGCGTTGGATACCGTCTTTCGTGAAAATCGCGAGCTCCCGCTCCTGCTCGGCAATCCTTCGCTCGGAAACGTCAAGCGCCGCGCTATTCTGAAAAGCATCGGAGCCAAGCTCGGTTTCTGCGAGATGACCGATCGCTTCATCGAACTCCTGATCGAAAAATCCCGCCTCGACCTACTCGAGACGATCCCGGCTCGCTACCACGAGTTCTGGAGACAATTCGAAGGCGAAGTTGAAGTCACCGTGCAAACCGCCGTTCCTGTCTCCGAATCCATGAAAGAGCAAATCAAGCAGAGCATCGCGCAGCGCTCCGGCAAGAAACCCGTGATCACCTATCAAGTTGTTCCGGCTCTTCTCGGTGGCGTCGTCGTGATTTATCCTGATCATCAGTTGGACGGATCCCTGGCCCGTAAAGTTCAGGAACTCGGCAAGCGCTTGGCGTCCAGCGTCTAATCGCATTCCCGAGCGGGGTCTTCAGCTTGTCCTTGTAAGGAACCCCACCGGAATCTTAAACAGAATTTTCTTTTTTCAATTTCCACCTTCACCATGTCCACCAAACTCAAGCCCGAAGAAATTACTTCCATACTTAAAGAGCAGATTGCGGATTACAAAGCCCTCTCTGCCGTGGATGAAGTCGGCCGCGTCGTCTATGTCGGTGACGGTATCGCGCGCGTCTATGGCCTCGACAAGGTCATGTACGGCGAACTCGTCGAACTCCCCGGCAACGTGCAAGGCATGGCCTTGAACCTCGAAGAAGACAACGTCGGTTGCGTGCTGTTCGGTTCCGACCAGACGGTGAAGGAAGGCGATATCGTCAAGCGCACGGGCCGCGTCGTTGAGGTTCCGGTCGGCGAAGAACTCGTCGGTCGTGTTGTCAACCCGCTCGGTCAGCCGCTCGATGGAAAAGGTCCGATCAACGCCAAGAAGTTCAACCCCGTTGAACGTCTGGCAACCGGCGTCGTGACTCGTCAGCCGGTGAAAGAGCCTCTGCAGACCGGTATCAAGGCCATTGACGCCATGATTCCCATCGGCCGCGGACAGCGCGAGCTGATCATCGGCGACCGTCAGACCGGTAAGACCGCCATCGCTCTTGATACGATTATCAATCAAAAGGGCAAGGGCGTTGTTTGTATCTATGTCGCGATCGGTCAGAAAGGCTCCACGATTGCGCAGGTCGTCAAGACGCTCGAAGACAACGGCGCGATGGATCACACCATTGTTGTGTCGTCCACCGCTGTCGAGCCCGCGCCGATTCAGTTCATCGCGCCCTATGCTGGCTGCGCGATGGGTGAGTTCTTCCGCGACAACGGCAAGCACGCCGTCTGTATCTATGACGACTTGACCAAGCATGCTTGGGCTTATCGCCAGATGTCGCTCTTGCTCCGCCGTCCGCCGGGCCGCGAAGCCTATCCGGGTGACGTGTTCTATCTGCACTCTCGCTTGCTCGAGCGCGCGGCGAAGTTGAACGACGCCATGGGCGGCGGTTCGCTCACCGCGCTGCCGATCATCGAAACTCAGGCCGGCGACGTCTCCGCCTACATTCCGACCAACGTCATTTCGATTACCGACGGTCAGATCTTCCTTGAGTCCGAGTTGTTCTATTCCGGTATTCGTCCCGCCATTAACGTGGGTATCTCCGTCTCGCGTGTCGGTGGTAATGCGCAGATCAAGGCTATGCGTCAGGTGGCCGGCAAGCTTCGTTTGGACCTTGCACAGTACCGCGCGCTCGCGGCTTTCGCGCAGTTCGCGTCCGACCTGGACAAGGCCACACAAGCGCAGTTGACACGCGGTGCCAAGCTGACCGAAGTTCTGAAGCAAGGACAATATGCTCCGTGGCCCGTCGAAGAGCAGGTTGTGATTCTCTGGACCGCCGGACAAGGCTTCATGGATGAGATTCCAAACACCGAAATCTCTGCCTTCATGGCGGAATACATGAAGTACGTCCGCTCGGTCGGTGCGCCGATTCTCGACGGCATTCGCACGAAGCAAGCTCTCGATGACGACCTGACCGGTAAGATGAAGTCCGCCATCGAAGAGTTCAAACTCTCGTACAAGAAGGCCCATTCCGCCTAATCGTTCGGGCGAAAAACTCGAGGACTCCCCGGGCAGGATCCCCAGTCTAACTTCGTAAGGAATCCCGCCGGAGCATCCCCGAGCAGGGTCTCCAGACCCTGCCGGAATCTTCGCAGAGTGGGAATCAAGCGAAGCGGGTGCTTGACAAGCACCATCCCTGCCGCAACGTTTCCCGAGCAGGGTCTCAAGACCCTGCCGGAATCTGACGGATGAAACATCCACCTCCAGACTGGCTCCTTGCTCTGTTTCTGATTGCCGGAGTATTCCTCTGGCAGCGCACGACGTTTCCACTTTGGCACATTGATCTCTTCCATATTCAGCTCGCGGCTCTGTCCTGGCACAATGATAAGCCGGATAAGATGTATGTCCAACTGGACGACTTCGAGACTTGGCGAACAGAGTACTATCAGCCCGAAGCCGATCGGCTCGGTGCATGGGGCGAAGCAAATGCCTACTTCTATCCGCCGTTCCTGGCCGGACTGTTGTCGCCGTTTGCCGATGTGCATGCCTTCACGTGGCGGAATGTCGTCTTTGCGATCAATGTTCTGCTGCTCTTTGTCTTCGCGTCGCAGATCGTCAGGCTGACCGAAGCCGCATTCAATTGGCGCGGCTATCTCTGGGCCTTGGCTCTGGTGTTGATCACGTATCCTTTCGCGCGCGCCTGCACTCTCGGGCAAATTGTCCCGCTGCAAGCCGCGCTGTTCTGGGAAGGGCTGCTCAGACTGCGCAAATCGCGCACTCTGTCGCCGCTGTTGATTGGAAGTGTCGTCGCGCTGAAGCTGTTTCCCGCAGGCTGGCTCTGTTTGCCCGCTCTGCGCAAGCAGTGGCGAGTTGTTCTTTATGTGTTGGTTGTCGTGCTCGCAATTTATGCAGCTTCCGTGGCCGCGATGGGTGGCGAGATTCACCTGCGCTGGTGGCAGGCCATCCAGGAATTCGGCTCCACGACCTTCACCTATTTCACGAATCAGTCGCCAGTCGGCTGGTTCTCCCGCGCGGTGCAGGGGCATAGCCTGATGCAGTTGCATGCTGGGCCAACTTTGGGTGTCGCGATTGTTCGTCTTGCAACGCTAACCCTCTTTGTCGGATCGCTCCTTCTATTGTGGCTGCGTCGCAAGCAAAATGTTCCTTTTGCTATTGAACAAGGTTTGGTGATCACAGCTTTGCTCTTGGCTCTGCCCGTCACGTGGGAACATTACTTCCTGTTCGCTCTGCCGCCGCTCGGTGTGGCTGTTTTTCAAGAGTGGAAGCGCGGCAATTTAGACTCGCAGAGTCTTTTGCTTTTCTTCGCCGCATTCTTCTTCACCATGAAGCTCACGCACTTCTATGGTGACGATCCGCTCGGCAAAATCATCAGCGGCAGCCAGTGCTTCGGCCTGATCCTCTTCTGGTTCTGGCTTGTGCTTCAAGTTCGCAGCGCGCCCCATTCCCGCGCGGAGTTTTCGGACCCCGCCGGAATCTGAGTTCATACTTCTGACTTCATACTTCATACTTTTCTTCGATGGCCGGTCTTAAGCTAATCAAACGACGCATCGCCAGCGTCAAAGCAACGCAGCAGGTTACGCGCGTCATGAAAATGGTCGCCGCCGCCCGCTTGCGCCGCGCGCAGGAATCCATGATGAATGCGCGCCCCTATTCGCTGACGCTTCGCGATGCGATCCGCGATCTCGCCGCTCACGTGGATGCGTCCTCGCACCCGCTACTTGAAGTGCGCGATGTGGATCACGTCGGCATCATCGTCGTCACCGGCGACCGCGGACTGGCCGGAAGCTTCAACGTGAACGTCTTGAAGCGCGCGCAGCAGCTCATGAACGAAAACGCGCAGCATCAGATTCATCTGGTCACCGTCGGCAAGAAAGGTTCCGAGTTCTTTGCTCGTCGCGGCGCGGATATCTCGCACCGCATGCAAGGCTTCTTTAACTCGCTGAACTTCAGCCACGCGATTGAACTCGGCGAGGCCGTCACCGCGCAGTACATCAATAGCACGATGGACCGCGTCTATGTCGTGTACAATGAGTTCAAGTCCGTCATCCAGCAGCGCGTGGTTGTCGAACAGCTTCTTCCGATTGAACCCGATTCAAGCGTACACAATGCCGGTGCGGAGATCATCTTCGAACCGAGCGAGATCGAAGTCCTGAAGGCGATTCTCCCCAAGCATGTCAACGTGCAGCTCTGGCGCGTTCTGCTTGAGTCCTTCGCGTCCGAAATGGCCGCGCGTATGACCGCCATGGAGAACGCCACCAAGAACGCTGGCGAACTGATTGACTCGCTTACGTTGAACTACAACAAGGCCCGTCAGTCCGCCATCACCGGCGAAATTCTCGAAATCGTCGCCGGCGCCGAAGGTCTGAAGTAACTCTGTACCCGAGCCGGGTCTCCAGACCCTGCCGGAACAAAGTTCAAATGACGCTCCCGTTCTTTGATCTCGACTCCAGTGCAGAGTATCTGCGCGAATTGCTCTCCGAAGTCGAACCGGCTTTCATTTCCGTCGCGATCACAGGCTCACATGCCCGGGACCTCGCACGGAGACTCGACGGCAGCTTTCAAAGCGTCGTTGCCACAGAACAGGATGCCGATGTCGTAGTCTCGTGGGATGAGATTCATTTGCTTCCCGCGACTCAACGGCGCGAGTTTGTTGCCGAGTGCGCAAAGCGCGCCAAACGCGAACTCCTGATCGCTTGTCCGCTTGGCACAGAGCTGCAAGCTATGATCTATGCGAGTCTTGCTAAGCACTGCCGCGAGCTCGATCTGCCTGTTCCCGCTGAACTCGGCTCGGCCCTGACGCATGGTCTTCCGGATCCGGTTGACGCCGCGTCTTGGGCGCACGGGTTTTCGGATTTTGATCTCTTTTATGCAGGCGACGTGACCTACTTTCAACACCAGGCCACACGCTTTCTGGTTGACGCCGCGTCGTCGCCCCTGCGCAAACTCCTGCTGAAGCTCCCTTCGGCAAACGCTCCTTCCCAAGCGGAAGAACCGCTTCCCCCGGAAACGGTTCCCATGCGACGGCACAGACGCTTATTCTTACTTATACGCAAAAGGTAGATCTAAATATGCCCATGTATGCCCGTCGCCGCGTCTCAATCTTTGTGGATGGCGCCAATATGTTCTACACGCAGAAAAAAGGGCTCGGCTGGTTCTTTGATCCCGCAAAGCTCCTCAAAGTCTTGCGCTCAGACGATGAACTGACGGATGCGTACTGGTACATGGGGTTGAAGCAGCCGCCAGATCCGCGAGACGAAAACTTCGTACGCTTCCTGTCCTATGCGGGCTATGTCGTGCGCACCAAGGGCCTCAAAACGATCTATGACAGCGAAACCGGAGAAACCACGCAGAAGGCCAACCTCGACGTTGAAATTGTAATGGACATGTTCAACACCATCGAGAACTACGACAAGGCCATTCTGCTCTCCGGCGACGGCGATTTCGAGCGCGCGCTGGAACTATTGCGCTCTCGCGGCAAAAGCATCACCGTTGTCTCCACGCAAAATTGGATCGCCGCCGAATTGCGCCAGGCCATCGGTTCGCACTTCATAGATCTGCAGGACATGCGCGCGCAAATCGAACGCACCGCTCCCGAACCGCGTGATTCCCGCTCCAGCGGCGGCTCCATGTTTCAGGATCACGATTGACGGATTCCGCGGAAAATCGCGACGCGTTGGCCGCTGCGATTTTGACGTCGCTCGAACGCTGGCGGGACAAGCCCGGGGACGCCGAACAGCACCTGACCGATTGCGAACAACTGCTCTCTGAATATTCGTCGGAAGAATCGTTCCGCCTGACCGATCTCGGCAACCGTGCCGCAGAAGTAATCGAGCGATCACCCGAAGTGGCCGTGGACATCACCTTGCGTATCAGCTGTTCGACCGTTGAGGCGGCTCGCGCCCTCGGTTGTGTGTTGATCGCGCGGATCGGACGATTCAATCCGCGCACGTGGATTTCCCTGATCAAACAGCTCGCCGATGACGAAGACGCGGGCGTGCGGGACATGACCGCGCTAATCATGGACGAGCGCGCTTCGCTGCAAGGCTGGGCCGCCTTCCACTCCGACTACGTCTTTTCGCTCTGTGAAGAATGGCGCGCCGACTCCAACTACCGCCTCCGCAGATTGGTCACCAGAACTTTGACCGGCTTCGCGTCGCTGTCCGATGAAAATGCGAATCGCTTCCTGAAATTGCTCGAGCCGCTCTATGAAGATTCCGCCGAATATGTGCGCCGCAATGTTGTTTCCGCGCTGCGCGAGATCGGCAGAAAGCAAAGCGAGCCCGTCTTCAGCTTCTTGAGCGACCGGCTTGCTCAAGGATCGCCCTACAACGGAGAACTTGTTCCGCTGATTCTGGAGGGCGCGTTCGCCCACAAACATGAGGAAGTCCGGCAAGACTTGCTCGCCCAATTGTAATTTCTTTTCCTAACCCATACATTCGATGAACAACGGTACCATTAAGCAGATCATCGGCGTCGTGATTGACGTCGAGTTCCCCGACGGCGAACTGCCGCCGCTTTATTCCGCGCTTCACGTCAATCAGGACGGACAACAGCTCACTCTCGAAGTGCAGCAGCACTTGGGTGACAACACCGTGCGCGCCGTCTCCATGAATCCGACCGAAGGTCTGACTCGCGGTACGTCTGTGGTCAACACCGGTCAGCCCATCAGCGTTCCCGTCGGCGCTCCTGTTCTGGGCCGCATTCTCAACGTCACCGGTGAGCCCGTGGATGACTTGGGACCGGTCGTTTCGCAAAAGCGCTTCCCGATTCATCGCCCCGCTCCCAAAATGACCGAGCTGAACACGCGCGCCGAAATGCTCGAAACAGGCATCAAGGTCATTGACCTGATCCAGCCCTTTGCAAAGGGCGGCAAGATCGGTCTGTTCGGCGGCGCTGGCGTCGGTAAGACCGTGATCGTGCAGGAACTTATCAACAACATCGCAAAAGCTCACTCCGGTATCTCCGTCTTCGCGGGTGTCGGCGAGCGTACGCGCGAAGGCAACGACCTTCTGCGCGAATTCGTCGAGTCTGGTGTTGTTTCTTACGGCAAGAACTTCGATGCGCACGCCTTTGACATGACCAAGGTGGACAGGAATTCGTTGACGGATTCCAAAGTCGCCATGGTCTTCGGTCAGATGAATGAGCCGCCCGGGTCGCGTTCGCGAGTTGCATTGACCGGTCTCACCATGGCCGAGTATTTCCGCGATGAAGAAGGCAAGGACGTGCTGCTCTTCATTGACAATATCTTCCGTTTCACGCAAGCTGGCTCCGAGGTCTCCGCGTTGCTCGGTCGTATGCCGTCCGCCGTGGGCTATCAGCCGACGCTCGCGACCGAGATGGGTGGTCTGCAAGAGCGCATCACTTCGACTAATAAGGGCTCGATTACGTCCGTGCAGGCTGTGTACGTCCCTGCCGACGACTTGACCGACCCGGCTCCCGCCACGACCTTCTTGCACCTCGACGCAACCACCGTGCTCTCCCGTTCAATCGCCGAGCTGGGTATCTATCCCGCTGTGGATCCGCTGGACTCCACATCGCGTATTCTTGATCCCAATATTGTCGGTCAAGAGCACTATGATGTCGCCCGAGGTGTGCAGTCCACTCTGCAGCGCTACAAAGACTTGCAGGACATCATCGCCATTCTTGGTATGGACGAACTCTCCGACGACGACAAGCGCGTCGTCGAGCGCGCCCGCAAGATTCAGCGCTTCCTCTCGCAGCCCTTCCACGTCGCAGAAGCCTTCACGGGCCGCGCGGGCGTTTACGTTAAGACCGCCGAGACCATCAAGGGCTTCAAGGGAATTCTCGACGGTGACTATGATCACATCGGAGAACAGAGCTTCTATATGTGCGGCGGTATCGAGGACGTCTTGAAAAATCACGAAGCCGCGCAGAAGTAAACCATGGCCGCTGTTTTTCACGTAGAACTGATCACGCCTGAAAGGCACCTGCTCTCGGCCGAGAGCACGCATGTGCGCGCTCCCGGTTCCGCCGGTGATTTCGGCGTGCTCGCCAATCACTCGCCCATGGTTGCGGGTCTCGGTCCCGGCCGCCTTCAGATTGACTTCGCGGACAATCGTAAAGAAGAATTCGCCATCAGCGGCGGATACTTCACCGTCGAAAACAACAAAGTTATCATTCTGGCGGAAACGTGCCTGCGTAAGTCGGAGATTGACCTGAACAAGGCCCGCGCCGACAAACAAGCTGCCCAGCAGCGCATTGACGCTGCGGCTACTCCCGCGGAACGTGATGAAGCCCGGGCTTCGCTGGATCGCGCCAACGCACTTATTCTGGTCGCCGACCACAAAGGCGACTGACTTTAGATTCGGACTCTTCTTCCAACAGAAAGCCCCTCGTCTGAGGGGCTTTCTGTTGTCTGTGCGCCGGGCACGTCTCTTGCCCTGAATACGGTAGCTAAAACCGGAGCGTTGAACGTGAGCTACTCGTTGTTGCGAAAACTCGCCACTCTTTGCATCTTCCTTGGTGCTCTCCAGCTTGGAGTCGCCGCGGACTTGCACCAGCAATTGCAAAATGCACGACTGCTGCTGGACCAGCCTACTCCTGATTCACCCGCGCTGACAAACCTGATGCGAGAGCTAAAAGAGCAAGTTTTGTCCGGAAGCGCCGGACAGTGGACAGATTCGGCCTGTGTCACGATTGCTGAAATCTCAAAGGTAACTTCTGCTGACCCGGACGGTTTTCGCTGGGCGCTGGAGCTTTGTCTTGAGGACCCTGACGCACCTTGGATGAAATATGCCCTGAAGCATGTTTGGCCGATCAGCGGAACACCTGTCGAGAAGCTTGAGGTCGCAGACGCACTGCTCGATCGCGCCGACATGCACCGTGACGAAGCCTGGGCTAAGCAATACAAAGCAAGACTCTTTCGCGCCTACGCATCCGAAGAATTCTGGTCTCCAGCCGCATATCTCGGCGCAGAACTCCTCAAACAGGGTTACTCCTTGGCACCGGATGATCGGCTTGTCCTGGCGAACTCCCTGCTGCGCAGCAATCAGGTCGAGTCTGCTCGGGAAGTACTCTTCGCGCTGGCCAATAGTGCCGCGCCAAACACTCCGCAGGCTCTGCGTGCAGGTGTCGAACTCGGGCTGATCGAACAGGTTCTGCATCGCGACATTCAGGCAAAACAGCAATTCGAACAGGCTTGGGCGACTTGGGAGAAGTTCCGCAAACGCGACGGATTTGATCAACCCGACGCTGTGCGTGCCGCTGCACGCGCACGATGGGAGTTGCTGCAGTTTGAATTCGCCGCACTTGAAAAAACGTTTCATGTGTCGCTCGAATGGTCTGCCAAGGAAGCCTCGAAGTGGTGCAACGATTTTGATAAAAGATCACAGCAACTGCTTCTCCTGGCGCCGGACTACGATGCCGCCGTTGCCGTCCTCAGTGGACGTGTTCAGAGACTGCAAGGCGACGCTCTGTTCAAACTGGGCATGTATTCCAGCAGGCAGGAGGACATGCAGAAGCGAGACAAACTTCTGACCGCCGCGCTCGATTCCTATGATGAGGCCGCCGATCTTTTTGTCCTGACGACGCAGCGAGAAACCGCGCTGATTCCGCCTCTCGCGGAGGGTCATTGGTCGGCTTTGACCAACAATTTCAAGCAGGAAGCCGCTCAGCACGCCTACGACGTGTATGCCCACGCGGCCAATCAGCTCGCCATGTGGTCCACGGCACTCTGGGAGAAAACTCCGCTGAAAAGCTTCGGGCTAAATGGCTACTCGCCGCGTTTTGACGGTATTGTGCACGCAGCATTCCCCGTCCTGACCAAGGCCGCCGCTTACCGCAAACAGGCGCGCCGCTTCGCCCTGCAGCATCGCGACGTTCAAAATGCCGATGTCTCACAGTTTACTCTATACGCAGACTTCGTTAAACCCGTCGAAGAATTGCGCAAGCTCTGCGGAAGTCAGTGGCACGCAACTGCTTCGAGTGCCACACAGATCTCGCGCACATTGGCCACCACGCACAATCCCGATGCCGTTGCGTCCATGAGCGAAACCATCACATCGCAACTTAGTGAAGCGCACAAACTCGCGGATGAATCCTCCGGTGCTCTGGAACAGCTGTTTTCGCTTCTGTTCTCCTCTGTACCGCAGCGCGATTCCCTCGCGCAACTGGCCCAACACTCGCTGGCATTGAACCGTGAGTACGCGGAGATGAACCGTACCGTGCACGAATCCCTGGATCTGGCAACGAATTCACTTGATCGGCGCGACCCGCAAGCTGCCGGACTGCGATCCAAGCTCTACAAGTTTAGCGCGCAGGCCGCCGACCGTGAGCTCGAAACGCTTGAAGCCGGGCACAAATGGGCCGAGAGCAACGGATTTCTTCAGCAAGGCGGCAAAGACCTCTACGCGAGACTCGCCGAGCGTGATCCGGGAAGGTATCCTCTCCGGGGAGGAGTCCTGCAAGCAGGGCGATGACACGCACGCAATCTCTTATGAAGGGCCGCCCAATGCACTTGGGCGGCCCTTTCTCATGCTTGCTTTAACGGCTGAACGATGCTAAATTGTGTCCATGGACTCGGCCACGACGGACTCCACTCCTCACAAACTCCGCGAACGGATCAAAGAGCTAACGGCTCTGCATCGGACTGCCCGCCTGCTTCAGGATGATGTGCGTTCCGTTGAGGACGTTCTGCGTGATGTTGTCGCACTGCTTCCGGAAGCGTGGCAGTTTCCCGAGGTCGCCGCAGCACGCATTCAGTTTGGATCTCTGAGTCTTTCAAGCCCGGGGTTTCGGCCAACCGCCTGGATGCAAAGTGCGGTCTTTGAGTCGCGCGCCGATCAAACCGGTGTCCTTGAAATTGCCTATCTCGAAGAACGCGGACAGGAAGTCGAGGGGCCGTTTCTATCTGAAGAGCGAGAGCTCATTGATTCGCTGGCCGAAATGCTCTGCTCTTACCTAAAACGCAAGCTCGCCGACGAAGAACTGCGTTTGGCGCAGCATGATCTTGAACAACTTGTCGAAGAACGAACCCGCGACTTGCGAAGGCTGGCTGCCGAACTATCATTGGCAGAAGCGCGCAAGAATCGGGATATCGCAACTCATCTGCACGACAATGTGGTTCAGGAATTCGCATTCATGCGTCTGCAGATTCAGAAATTCCGCGGCGATGCGGTGTTTTGCGGATTCGAACAGCGCTTTGACGAAATCATTGCTCTGCTGGACCGGGCAATTCAATTCACACGCAAGCTAACATTCGAAATCAGCACACCCATTCTCTATGAACTCGGTCTGCCTGAAGCACTTGAGTGGTTGTGCGAACAGTTCGAAACCCGACACGACATGCGCATTCGCGCAATCGTGCCAAAACGCGGTGTGGAGCTCTCCGAAGATCAAAGAATCATCCTGTTTCGTTGCACTCAGGAGTTGCTGACAAACGCCGTGAAATACTCACATGCAACTCTGATCTCCGTGAGTCTTGAAATCACCGACGAATCGGTCTCAGTTCAGGTGAAAGACAATGGTGTCGGCTTTGATCTCCGAACGGTTGCGCCCGGCGCAAAGATTCCCGAAGGTTTTGGACTCTTCAGTATTCGGGAACGGATGCGTTATGTCGGTGGACAGCTTTTGCTTCAATCCGGAAAAGACTTTGGAACGACGGCAACTCTCTTGATGCCTCGGGCGGCGCTGTGAACTCCGTTAGAATCCTAATCGCTGACGATCACAAGCTCTTTCGACTGGGCATGAAGAGCCTGCTCGAGGCTCATCCCGAAGCAACGATTGTCGGCGAGGCGGCTACGGGTCTTGACGCGATTCATTTTGCGCGAGATCTGAACCCGGACATCGTCTTGATGGACATCTCCATGCCCGAGCTAAACGGAATTGAATCCACGCGCCGAATCTGTGACGAAAACTCTGAAGCCCGCGTGATCATCGTCTCCATGCATTCCGACCGCCGCTATGTCACGGAAGCTCTGCGCGCCGGTGCGAAAGGCTATCTGCTGAAAGACTCTGCCCCCGAAGAAATCTTCCGGGCGATTCACAAAACCATGAGCGGAAGGTTCTATCTGTCGCCCCAAATCAATGATCAGGTCATTGCGGAATTCGTCAAAGGCGGGGGTACTGCGGACACCGCCTTCGATGTTCTGAGTGCCCGAGAGCGGGAGGTTCTGCAGTTGCTCGCCGAAGGCAAGTCCAACAAACAGGCTGCGGAGTTGCTCTGCCTCAGCGTCAAAACGGTCGAGACGCACCGGATGCACATCATGGAAAAACTCGACTTGCACAGCCTCCCGGAGCTTACTCGCTATGCCATTCGCGAGGGCTTGACCCCGCTCGAGTAACTGCCGCATCAGGAGTTTCCCTACGCACAATCAGGAGTTCCCCGATACCCTAACTTGATCCCAACCTTATCTTATCGAATAGGCTAATCTTGCACCTTACTTTCAGGAGCACCTATGTTCGATACAGGTAATACCGGATTCATGTTGGTGGCCACAAGCCTGGTCATGCTGATGACGCCGGGTCTGGCCTTCTTCTACGGCGGACTGGTCAGCCGCCGCAATACTCTGGCCATCATGATTCAGAGTTTCGTCTCGATGGGTGTGACGACGATTGTCTGGTGGGCCGTTGGATACTCGCTATGTTTCTCGGGCGGCGAAGGTGGGATCATTGGTAATCTGGACATGGCCTTCCTGCGCGGCGTGGATCTTAACACGGCATGCCCTGCCAACCCGACGATTCCGCTGTTCGTGTTCTTTGCCTACCAGATGATGTTTGCCATCATCACTCCGGCCCTGATCACTGGTGCGTTTGCGAATCGCATTCGCTTTGCCGCTTACCTGATCTTCCTGGTCGCGTGGCTGCTTCTGGTCTACTGTCCGTTCGTTCACATGGTCTGGGGCGGCGGTTTGCTGCAGAAGTGGGGAGTCCTGGACTTCGCGGGCGGCATTGTCGTGCATAACATTGCAGGTATGGCCGCGCTTGCTTCCGTGCTCTACGTGGGCCGTCGAAAAGTTGTTGAGAACGTTCCTCACAGCATTCCGCTGGTTGCACTCGGCACGGGATTGCTCTGGTTCGGATGGTACGGCTTTAATGCCGGGAGCGAGCTTAAAGTAGACTCAATTACGGGTCTGGCGTTCCTGAACACAGATATCGCCGCATCCTTTGCCGGAATTGTCTGGCTGCTGCTCGCCTGGACACTTGAGAGAAAACCCAAATTCGTCGGACTGTTGACCGGCGCCGTCGCGGGTCTCGCAACCATCACGCCTGCCGCGGGCTTCGTTTCGCCCACCAGCTCCGTTATCATCGGATGTGCCGCAGGCGTGGTTTGCTACTATGCGGTTTCGCTGAAGAACAAACTGCAGTGGGATGACGCGCTGGATGTTTGGGGCGTGCACGGTGTCGGAGGATTGCTCGGTATTGTCATGCTGGGCATGCTGGGCAGCACCGCCGTCAACCCCGCCGGAGCAAACGGTCTCTTCTTCGGCGGCGGAGACTTCTTCTTCAAACAACTCGTGACGATCGTTGTGTCGTCCATCTATGCGTTCTTCTTCACCTATGTCATGCTTGTGATCATCAATAAGGTCACTCCGGTCAAGACTACACAGGAAGAAGAAGTCGCCGGACTGGACATGACGCTGCATGGTGAAGAAGCGTACGAACGCTAAGCAACTAATCATTTCGTGAGGAACTAAATGAGAAAGATTTTGGTCGTATTCTGCATCCTGTCTGCGTCCGCGCTCTTTGCGCAGGAATTGCCTTTCATTAATGTGTCCGGTTTCGTGGACGGCGCCTACTTCCACGACGGAAATGCCAATCCCGATTCCGGCGAGTTCAGCGCGTTCAGTCTCGATCAAGTTGAAGTGGATTTGTCAAAGCAACTCGGTGAACGAGGCTTCGTGCGCGCCGATATCGAATACTTGAACGGCGCCGATCCCATGAACGCCATTGACTATCTCGAGCAGGGCTACATGCAGTACAACGTGCCCATCGAAGAGAAGACGCTCGAAGTAATGTTCGGCAAGTTTAATGCGCCGATCGGCTTTGAATTGCTCGACGCGCCCGACATGTATCAATATTCGCACTCAGAAGTCTTCACCTACGGACTTCCAACGAATCTGACGGGACTCAAAGGCTACATGAGTTTCTGCGAGCGAATTGACGCGCATCTTTATATCGTCAACGGTTGGGATAACAACTCTGAAGACAATGACGCCTTGACCTTCGGCGGACGACTCGGTTTGAAACCTGTTGAGAAACTCGCGCTCGGCCTTTCAGCTATCACTGGCGGCGAAACTCCAGGCAAAGGTCCCAAGAATCGCACGGTCATTGACGTGGATGTGACTGCAAATGTGACTGAAGACTTGCTGCTCGGCGGGGAATTGAACATCGGTTCGGAGTCTGAAGCCGCGATGATCGGCGGCGAGGTCAAGGACGCGAGCTGGATGGGCTTCCTGGCCATGGGGCACTATGACTTCAACGAAACGTTTGGCTTGACGGGCAGACTCGGGTCGTTCTCTGACGACATGGGCATTCGCACAGGTCTTCCTTCCGATAAGGACTTGACCTATACCAGTATCACGATTGCCCCGACTGTGAGTCTGGGTGAAAAGATGGGTTGCTTGCTCGAGATTCGTATGGACTCGGCGAACGAAGAAATCTGGCTCGACTCCGACGGCAAAGCCACGGATGCGCGGACCACTTTCGCCTTCGAAGTGACCTACGGCTTCTAAGCACTCGTCAGGCGCGGTTTGTGCTGACGCGGCGGCTCTAAGGGGCCGCCGCGTTGCTTTTGTCGGAAGTTACGTGTATCCTTTGGAATTCAACACTCTCTCTTCCTGATGACTTCTCTTCCGCACCTGGGCGAACTGCTTGCTCTGACCACCGCGATGCTGTGGGCCGTGGCCGTGATCTTGTTCAAGAAGAGCGGCGAAACGGTGCATCCCGTCGCGCTGAATCTCTTCAAGAGCACGGTGAGCGGTATGTTGATTCTCTCGACGTACTTGTTGATCGAAGGAACGCCGACGGTCGAGATGCCGCGCTGGGATCTTCTGCTCTTGTTTGCCAGCGGTGCCATCGGAATCGGCGCGGCGGATACGCTGTTCTTCATGATGCTGAACTGGCTCGGTGCGGCGTTGACTTCAATCGTGGATTGTCTCTACAGTCCGACGGTGATTCTGGCGTCCGTGATTTGGCTCGGAGAATCGCTCAGTCTGATCCAACTCTTCGGTGTGCTCTTGATTGTGTCGGCGGTGCTGGAAGCGGTGTGGGTACCGAGGAAAAAGGCGCCTGACGATGCCGAAAAGGCCAAGGGGAATCTTGTCGGAGTGTTGTGGGGAGTGACGGCGATGCTGTGCATGGGCATCAGCATTGTCATCATGAAGCCGCTACTGGATAAATACTCACTCTTGTGGGTGATCGAAATGCGGCAGATCGGCGGCGTCGCGGCGATCCTGATCACACTTGGACTGATGCGAAACCGGCGGGAGATCTTGAAGTCGCTGCTGATTCGGAGAGGGTGGGGGTGGACGCTCGGCGGGACGTTTATCGGGCAGTATCTCGCTCTGATGGCCTGGGTTGCGGGAATCAAATACACGCAGGCGTCGCAGGCCTCCGCGATCAATCAGACGAGCAACATCTTCGTCTTCGTTCTGGCCGGACTCCTCCTAAAGGAGCGGCTAACGAAAAAGCGCATCATCGGCATCGTGCTCGCCGTGATCGGAGTTTATCTGGTGACGTTCGGGTAGAGGGCGGAGAAGGGGATGGGGGATGGGGGATGAGGGATGAGGGGATGGGGCCGCTGTATAGTGGTCTCGTTTTGGGCTTCGGGGCCTACTTGAGGACGTGTCATCACGGCAAGTGCGTCGCCTGCGACGCACCTGTGCGCTTCAGGCCAGACACAGATGATCAGTCCGCTGGGTTCCTCTGCGTACAGGTTTGCTACAATCTGTATGCAATATACAATATTTTGAGCCTCTTCTCAAGAGGGTGTGGGGGATTTGTGGAACTGGTAAACGGAAGTTCAATAAATATTTGCCGAAAGGGAGGGGAAATTTGGGAGGCGGGGGTGCTCTTTGATAGTTCTGGGAACTTGACAAAGCGATGTTTAGTTGGTACATTTGAACAAATGTTCTACGTTAGTAATTCAAGATATGTATAACCTGTTGATAAAATTGAGGCGATTTCCGATATTGTTTGTGATCTGCTGAAAACTCTATAACTATGAGCAAAACAAAACACGAAGTACGCGATCCGATTCATTCTTTTGTGTATTACGATAATCGCGAGAGAGGAATAATTGATTCGTGGCCATTTCAAAGGCTAAGAGACATTCATCAACTCGGTCTTGCGCACTTTGTATATCCCAGCGCACGACACACTAGGTTTGAGCATTCGCTTGGTGTTATGCATCTTGCGGAAAGAATCTTTCTTAGTATTACTGATGGTTCCAATCTGCGTTCCGAAGTAAAAGATCAATTCTCCGACGAACTAAAAGACTCGCACTCACGGGGGTACTGGCGTGATGCCGTCAGGTTGGCTGCTTTGTGCCATGACATCGGACACTTGCCGTTTTCACACACAGCAGAGAAAGAAGTGTTGAAAGATGGGGAAGATCACGAAACTATCTCAAAGAAGTTAATCGAGCATGAGTATGTTTCTCAACACTTGAGAAAAGCACCTACAGTTGATCCAATGCATGTGGTCAAACTTGCTTTGGGTCCAGAAAAGGCGAAAAAAAAGTTTGGGATTGAACTTACTGAGTGGGAGTCACTACTTTCGGAGATAATAGTTGGTGATGCTTTGGACTGCACCCCAAATATTGGAGTCGGTATCCAATTAGTTTAGGCGGCGTTTTGGGTTTGATTGTATTGAAGTTCGAACTCGGCGGGCGGGGTGTAGCCGAGAGCCGAGTGTAATCGTTCTGAGTTGTAAACCTGTTCGATAAACCGTCCGATCTGCCTCCGTGCCTCTTCGGGGGTGCGGTAGTCGGACAGATAGACTTCTTCTTTCTTGAGGGTTTTGAAGAAGCTTTCGGCCACGGCGTTGTCGTACGGATTACCTTTGCGCGACATGCTGATGTGAACGCCATGCTGCTTGAGTAGATCGGTGTACGCATGACAAGCGTATTGCACACCGCGATCACTGTGATGGATCAAGCCCGGTGCCGGTTTGCGTTCGGCAAGAGCCATGGTCATTGCCTCGATGACCAGATCGGCTTCGAGACTTTTCGACAGCGCCCAGCCCACGACCTTGCGTGAGAACGCATCAAGGATCACAGCGAGATAGACAAAGCCCAGCGGCAAACGGATGTAGGTGATGTCCGCCACCCAAATGCGATCAAGCGCAGTGGGCCACTGGTTCTGATAGAGGTTCGGATAGACTGGAAGCGTATGTCTGCTGTCCGTGGTGATCGTAAATCCGCGCAGCGGTCTGACCAGCAGATCTGATTCTTTCATGATATTCAAGACGAGCTTGCGGTTTACAATCACACCTTGCCGATGCAGCTCGGCGGTGATGCGCCGATAGCCATAACCGGCTTTGTTAAACGCCAACGTTTCTATCCGGTCCTGCAAATCGAGTCTTCGCGCCAGGCGGTCATCCGCCGTGCGTGAACGGTAGTAATATGTGCTCTCCGGAAGATCCATCAGCGCACATCCTTCTTGCGCCGTGAGCGTTCCGCGCTTGGTGACGACTGCCGTTCGGCGTTCTGCTGCTCCAGATAGCGGGAGGTTTTTTTTAGGAACTCGATCTGCTCTTCCTTCTTCCCGACTAACCGCTGCAGCTCCGCCACTTGAAGTTCCAACGCCCGCACTTCGGGCGAAACCGCGCCGGTCGCCCCTCCCCCCAGGCGACCGGATTTGTACGCCTTCTGCCAGAGCAGAATCGTGTTCGCTGACACATTGTGCCGGCGCGCTACCGCAGCCTGACTCGCTCCTTGAAGCACCTCCTGAACCACCTGAACCTTAAACTCATCCGAAAACCTGCGTCGCTGACCTGACATCCTGCACTCCTTTCTCCAATCCCCCTAAACTAACACTTCTTGGAGACTCTCTCCAGCCCTCGGGGTGCAGTGCACTTTTGGTGCAGATAGAATAGACTACTTGCTTCGTGATTCATATCACTTGGGAGTTCCATACGGACAATTTGATCATATTAGGTTGGTCGATTCACTGCGCATTCTCAGAGTCCCAGCGGCAGATGAAGGACCGTTCAGTTCTGCTTCAAGGACTTTTCAACTAGGAGTGGAGAGCGGTGTTCTCAGAACTGTAGAGAGCCTTCTTCTTGCAAGGTACCATATGCATAGTCAAGTTTATTTTCATCCCGTTGTTAAAGCATATGAACTACTTCTAATTGATTTTATGAAAGAAATGTACAGCGAGGTGGACTTGAGTTCTCTTGATGTTTTTTTGGAGCATACTGATAGTAGTGTGTATTCAAGATTGTTTAGCTCTGGACTAAAGACAGATGGCAATAAATATGATAATGCAGATAGAATTCTGAAGCGTAGACACTTTAGACAACTATATACGCGGAACAGAAAGGATGACAAGAGAAATCTTGATGCATTTGCTCTTGTTGAGAAAGCGGCTCACAATGAGTTTGGCGTAGGGGTAAAGTCGCTCAATATATTACCTAAAGACCAAGTCTTTCGATTCCTTGTTGAAGATGATGATTATGTTGTGTCATATGTGAATGATGTTTCTAATATCGATGAAGAAATTCCGAAGCCTAGTTTTCAATGTGTTTATGTTGACCCAGCTCGACTAAATGAGGCAAAGGAATGGTTGAAAGCAAAAAAACAAGAAATACTTGACTCGTCACTTGATGAGGAACCAATCAACAAGGAGGAGACGAAGAGTGAGTAGTCTTAAGCAGGCAGCAATACTTGCTCAGTTGATAGATCAGCTCCGTTGCCGCGGAAGTTGGGCTGGTGAAACACATATCCAGAAGGCTTGCTTCTTAATGCAGAACCTTTTTGGTGGTGAGAACGAGTATGAGTTTGTTCTCTACCATTATGGTCCGTTCTCTTTTGATTTAAGAGATAAGCTCGAAAATATGTTGGCTGAAGGATTTGTTACACTAGATCATGAGTTTGGTTATGGCCCCAAGTTTAGGGTTACGGATTGTGGTAAGGAGCTAATGGAGAAGTTTCCGAATGCACTCAGTAATAGGTCTGATAAAATCAAGAAAACAGCAGAGTTTATTAGGAATCGAAATGCAGGAGAATTGGAGCGAACGTCCACGGCGCTTTACCTTTTATTGGAGAATCCAAAAACTTCAGAAGATGGTATCGCCGACAAACTGGTGCAGGTCAAGCCTCATGTTCTTCGTGATGCAGCGCTTGATGCAGTGAAGGAAGTTAAGGGATACATGTAGAAAGCCATTCCAGAATCTGCCTTGCTTCTCCCCAAAAATTCTCCCATATTACCTTTGAACGCAGACTCATGCGCCGCCTGTTTGGGCGGCGCTGTTATTTGTAGATAGAACAAAATCTTGCAGATTCCGGCGGGGAACCGCACTTCGTGCTAAATCCCCGCTCGGCGAGGGATTCCGGCGGGGTTTGGAGACCCCGCTCGGGGAAACAAACCATTGCGGGTCTGGAGACCCACAACGGCGGGAAATGACTATGACTATTCGAACGCATACATGCGGGGCGCTGCGTAAGAGCGACTCCGGGAAAACGGTGGTCCTCCAGGGCTGGGTGGCGCGGGCGCGTGACCTTGGCGGATTGGTGTTTATTGACCTGCGCGACCGTTACGGCAAGACCCAGGTTGTGGTCGAGCCGGAGCAGGCCGCCGTCATTCAGATCGCCCACGACCTGAAAAGCGAATGGGTGATTGAAGTGACCGGCGTCGTGCGCGCGCGGCCCGACGGCATGATCAACGCCGACCTGCCGACGGGCGAAGTGGAACTCGTGGCCACCGGGATCGAGGTGCTGAACCGCTGCCCCGAGCTGCCGTTCCAAATCGAATCGCAGGACAAAGCTTCCGATGAGCTTCGCCTGAAGTACCGCTACCTCGATCTGCGCCGCACCGAATTGCAGGAAGTTCTCATCCTCCGGCACAAGGTCGCGAACATCGCCCGCAACCATTTTACCGAGCAAGGCTTCATTGAAGTGGAAACGCCGTGTCTGGTGAAGAGCACGCCCGAAGGCGCGCGCGACTATCTGGTGCCAAGCCGTGTCTTCCCGCATCAGTTCTACGCGCTGCCGCAGTCGCCGCAGATCTACAAACAGATTCTGATGGTCGCGGGATTCGACAAATACTTTCAAATCTGCAAGTGTTTCCGCGACGAAGACCTGCGCAGCGACCGCCAGCCGGAGTTCACACAGATTGACGTCGAGATGTCCTTCGCCACGCGCGACGGCGTGTTCGCCGTGGTCGAAGAGCTGTGGGTGAAAATTCTTCGCGACGTCTGGGGAGTTGAGCTGCCCATGCCCCTGAAGCGTTTGACCTACAACGAATGCATCGAGCACTACGGTTCTGACAAGCCCGACCTGCGCTACGATCTGCGCTTTGAAAACGTCACGTCACACGTGCAAGACACGGAGTTCCGTGTGATTCGCGGCGCGCTGGATGACGGCGGAGTCGTGATTGGTCTGCGTGTGCCGGGACAGGCGGAGCTTTCGCGCAAGCAGTTCGGCGAAGTGGAAGAGCTTGCCAAAGCCGCAGGCTTGGGCGGCATTCTGCCGATCAAGATTACCGCCGAAGGTTTCTCAGGTGTGATGTCGGGCAAAGTGGACGATGCGGCACTTGCGAAGATTGTCCAACAGCTCAAGGGCGAAGTAGGCGATCTGCTCTTGCTGGCCGTAGGGAAGAAGAGCAAAGTCCTGAAGTCACTCGGTGTCCTGCGCATCAAGCTCGCGGAGCATTTCAAACTCTTCGATCCCGCCGATCATCGCAAAGTCTCGATGTTCTGGGTTGTGGACTTTCCGCTCTTCGAAAAAGACGAAGAAACCGGCGAAGTCTTCCCTGCGCATCATCCGTTCACGGGATTCAATCCCGAAGACGCGGACAGGCTTGATACGGAACCGTGGAATGTGCGCAGCACGTCCTATGATCTCGTCATGAACGGCAACGAATTGCTCTCCGGTTCGATCCGTATTCATGATCCCATTCTGCAAGCCAAGATCTTCAAGTTACTGGGTATCTCGGACGAGGAGGCCAAACTTCGCTTCGGTTTCTTGGTGGATGCGCTGAAGTTCGGGGCTCCTCCGATGGGAGGCTTTGCCTTGGGCTTCGACCGGATGATCATGGTGTTGACAAATCGTCCGATTCGGGACGTGATTGCCTTCCCCAAGACCACCCTTGCCCAGTCCCTGATGGACGGCAGTCCGTCGCCTGTTGATCTTAAACTCTTGTCAGACTTGCAAATAGCTCTTGCGCCCGCGTCTCCGCAGAAGGGCTGATTTCCAGAATGAACTGTCCCGGACACCTGTTCCAAGTCCCGAATTAACAGGTTTCTAACGGGCTTATCCACAGACAGAATCTTTTTCGCGGGCCGCAAGTTTATTGACTTGCGGCCCGTTTTTTGTTAATTTACAACTGTGGTCAGCTTAGTGAAGCATAGGTAACCGCGACACCCACACTGAGTGGATAAGTACCGAAGTAAGAACCAGATTGCTTGTACCAGGTGTACCTCCGGCGGTCGTGCTGACCGTTGTGAGGTATTTTTTGTTGGATGAACCTTAAGGAGGCTGGACGCTGAGTCAAAGATCTGCTGCCATGCAACAAGCTCCGCAAGACTTCATTGAGATCGTCGAACTGCCCGTCGAAGAAGGCGTCTTGCGACCGCTGCTTGGACCCAACGACGAAAATCTGCGCTACCTTCAGCGCATGATCAGCTCCAAAGTGACCGCGCGCCGCGAGAAGGTTTTGATTCGCGGAACACAGCAAGATAACCTCGAAGCTGTAGAGGTCATCATGGAGATGGTCGCCATTACCAGAAAGCAAGGACACTTGACACGCGGCGACATTGACCGCGTCTTGAGAATCTCCGGCACGCCGGACAGCAGCGTGCAGCGGGAACTGCATGCCGATCCCGATGCGCCGTTTGCGACGATGTTTCGCGCGGGAGACCGGACCTACAATCCGCGCACGTCCGGTCAGAATGAGTATTGGGAAGCCATTCAACGCAATGAACTGACCTTCGCGCTGGGACCCGCTGGAACCGGCAAGACCTTTATCGCCGTCGCGTGCGCCGTGCAGATGTTTCAAGCCGGAAGATTCGATCGGATCATACTCGTGCGGCCCGTGGTGGAAGCAGGAGAGAGTCTGGGCTTCCTGCCGGGTGACGTGCGCGAAAAAGTTGACCCGTACTTCCGCCCGATCTACGACGCGCTGATGAAAATGATACCCGCGGACCGACTGCGCAAGCTGCTCGACCGTCAGATCATCGAAATCGCGCCGCTCGCGTACATGCGCGGACGGACGCTGGATAACGCCTTCCTGATTCTGGACGAAGCTCAGAACACGACCAACGGCCAGATGAAAATGTTCTTGACGCGCATGGGTGAGCACTCTAAAGCCGTGATCACAGGAGACATGACGCAGATTGACCTGCCGCGCAAAGGCGAGAGCGGATTGATCGGGCTCGAAGCGATTCTTGAGAATATTCCCGGAATTCAGTTTATTAAGTTGAAATCCTCGGACGTTGTGCGTCACCCGCTCGTGGGGCACATTGTCCGAGCCTACGACCGACACGCAAAATCCCACGCGGAGCAGAGCGACTCCGCCTCATCCGAAACAGGCGAAGCGATCGGCAAGCTGCCCGCGCACTCGGAGCTGCCGCACTCCACCTCAGATGAATGACAAACCTCCCTCGCGCAAGCGCGCCCGGGGAACCCTCGAGTTCTACTCCGAGATACCTCAGGCGCGCGTGCGCAAAGACTTCGCCCTCGCGTGCGCTGGTGCCGCGATGCGCCGAATTCCCGCTTCCGTCAACACCATTCGGCTCGTGCTGATCGGTGATCGCAAGATGGCCAAGCTGCACCGCGACTTCCTCAACATTCGCGGCACCACGGACGTCCTGACCTTCACCCTGAGCGAACCGGAAGAAGCCCTGGAAGGCGAGATTTACATCTGCCTCGATCAGGCGCGCCGTCAGGCCAAGCACTACCGTGTTCCGCTCTATCATGAAGTCGCACGGCTGGCCGCTCATGGTGTGCTGCATCTCGCCGGTTTCGATGATCACAGTGAACGTGAGCGTACCGAGATGCGCAAGCATGAAGACGCGGCACTGCGTGCAGGGAGGGCCGCCTGATGGATGCCTACATCCTCTGGAGCCTGCTGGCCTTCCTGATGCTGCTGGTGCTCTCCGCGTTCTTCTCATCCGCGGAAACCGCACTGTTTTCGCTAACCAGATCGCAGATCCGGGAGATTTCTGAAAACACGAGCGAAGACCCTGCGCTGCGAACTCTTTCCAGTCTGCTGAAAGATCCCCGCAAACTGTTGATCAATCTCCTGATTGGCAACACAATCGTCAACATCATGGCCGCGACGGTTGCGGCTATCACCACTTCGCGGCTCGTGAGCCGCTTCGGGGCAAGCGAATGGGTTGTGTTTGTTGTGCAGGGACTTGTGGTGACGATTGTGCTTCTGGTGTGCGGAGAAATCATTCCCAAGTTCGCCGCCGTGCGCAATCCGCTCAAGTGGTCCCGCGCGATTGCCGCGCCGCTAACCCTGGTGAGTAAGCTGCTCTTTCCCTTCGCCGTCGTGATCACTCCGATCGCCGACGGCGTAGCGCGGACTTTCGGAGTCGAGAAGAAGAAGCTGTGGATCTCCGAAGAGGAGATCAAAACGCTTCTCGAAGTCGGAGAGGAGCATGGCGCCCTCGAAAAGAACGAGCGTGAAATGATCCACTCGATCTTCGAGCTGGGTGAAATCACTGTGCGGGAAATCATGGTACCGCGCACCGACATGATCGCATTGGAAGTAAGAACTCCGATCACAAAGGTGCTCGATCTTTTGAAACAGTGCGGACATTCAAGATTGCCCGTTTTTGAGGAACGCGTGGACAACGTCATCGGTATTCTTCACGCAAAAGATCTGATGCCGTTCTATCCTTTTGACAAGGATGTTGACCTGAAGAAAGTGATTCGTCAGGCGCACTTTGTTCCAGAGGCAAAGACCATTGACGAATTGCTGAAACAGTTTCAGGAGACGCGCATCCATATGTCCATCGCCGTGGACGAATACGGCGGCACCGCCGGGCTCGTCACGCTTGAAGACATCATCGAGGAAATCGTCGGCGAGATTCAAGACGAACACGACGCGGAGCGACCGCTCTGGACGCGCATAGACGAAAATACGATCCTCGTGGACGCAAAGCTCGACGTGGAAGCCGTCAACGAAGTGCTGGGGGACGACGTCATTCCGATTGACGATGACTTTGATACTCTGGGAGGATTTCTTCTCTCAGAGATTGGTGATTTCCCCGAAGCGCACACGCGTGTCGAGTATCACAACTACGAGTTCATCGTCGAAGAAGTGCGCAGACACCGCTTGGGTAGAATCCGAATCATCCGCCGCGAGGCCATTGAGAATTCCGCTGAATGAACATTCGAGAAAAAATCGGTTGGAAGCTGCTGAGCTGGCGAGCGAAACCTGAAACAAACGGAGTGGTCGAGCTTCCCGGTCTAATTCGGAACGCGCGCCGCGTCTGCGTGCTTTTGCCTGCGAATTTCGACGACTTCGATCTCGTGCGCACGTTTCTTCCCGACGTGTTGGAAAAACTCGAGGGCAGGCAGGTTACGATCTGGGTGCGAGACAATTTCCGCAGTTGGCTCGTCATCAATGAACTGTGCACGGTCTCGAGCTACGACCCTTCCAGGGCAACGCGCTTCGGCCTCCCCACACCCGACACGCTGCGCGCCGCGAAAGCCTTCGAACATGATCTGCTGATTGACCTGTCCGTGACTCCGGAGCTCTATGTGACCGCGCTGGCGGACTCGCTTCGTGCTTCGACCAAGATTGCGCTGGAACACCGGGAATCACGGGACCTCTATCACGTGCTCGTGGAAAGCAATTCGACGGACAATGCGCGGCGCGTATCGGCGCTACTTCAGTATCTATAGATGATCAAATTGTGACGAAGAACTTCGACTCCACTCCCTTTTCCGAGCAAGCCGCCGCCGAATTCGAGCGGCTTGCGCATATTATGGCGGCCCTGCGCGCCCCGGACGGCTGTCCGTGGGATCGCGAGCAGACGCACGAATCGCTGCGTCCGTATCTGATCGAAGAGACCTACGAGGTGCTCGACTCGATTGACCGCAAGGCCTATGGAGAGCTCAAGACGGAGCTGGGCGATCTCTTGCTGCACATCGTTTTTCATGCGCGTCTTGCCGAGGAAGAAAAGCTCTTCTCGCTTGTGGATGTTTTGCATGAAATCAATGAGAAGCTGATCCGCAGGCATCCGCATGTGTTTGGCGACGCCGTCGTAAACTCTACCGACGACGTGAACAAGCAATGGGAACAAATCAAACTGAATGAGAGCCATCGCCCGCAGCTCCTGTCCGGAGTGCCCAAGCATCAGCCCGCGCTGAACCGGGCGTATCGCGTCCAGGAGAAAGCCGCCGCCGTGGGCTTCGATTGGCCTTCCGATGAGCCGGTTTGGAAGAAACTCTCTGAAGAGATATTCGAACTGAAGCACGAGCTGGTTCAAGGAGATCGGGCGAAGATCGAGGCGGAATTCGGGGACTTGCTGTTCACCATGGTGAATCTGGGGCGGAAAATCGGCGTTCATCCCGAGGAAGCACTCAGGACTTCGATAGAGAAGTTCACCAACCGGTTCGGTCAGATTGAGCTGGACTTGCGCGATGCAGGTGTACCCCTGCATGAGGCTGGTCTGGAGAAAATGGATGAACTCTGGGTGCGAGCCAAAGAGCGGGAGGGGGCGAAGCCTTGAGTCGAAACCAGAAGAAGTCCGGTCCTACGCGCTCGATTGGCTACGACCGGCTGAAGATCGAAGACGCCTCACAAGGGACCGCCGAAAATGCGCTGGTCCCGAAGCGGGAACGTGCCTTCCTAATTGGCATCTGCAAGCCCGGCGAAGACTTGTCGGCGGCCCAGGACCATCTGGACGAATTGGCCATGCTTGCCGAAACAGCCGGAGCCGACATCGTGGATCGCGAATTGGTCAAGCTGCGGCAGATTGACCCCGCTCTCTATTTGGGCAAGGGCAAAACAGCCGAAATCGCCTCCTATGTTGCTGAATTCAATGCCGACCTCGTGGTGATAGACGAAGATCCGGCTCCGGCTCAGACGCGAAACCTCGAGCGGGAGCTCAAGACCCGTGTGGTGGATCGGTCCGGACTGATTCTGGACATTTTTGCGCGGCGAGCCCAAACCCGCGAGGCCAAGACGCAAGTCGAGCTTGCGCAACTGAAGTACATGCTGCCGCGCCTGAGCGGCGCCTGGACGCATCTTGAACGTCAGCGGGGCGGAATTGGCATGCGCGGACCCGGTGAAACCCAGATCGAAACCGATCGCAGACTCATCCGGACCAGGATCCGCAAGCTCGAAGAAGAGCTGTCGGATATTGAGCGTCAGCATCGGACCCAGCGCGCAAAGCGGCAGGAAGTTTTTCGCTTCTCGTTGGCTGGCTATACGAACGTCGGCAAGTCTACCCTCATGAATGTGCTGACCTCGGCGGGAGTTTATGAAGAGAACCTCCTGTTCGCCACTCTGGATTCGACCACGCGGATGTTGCCCATCGGGCAGGGAATTCGAGCTGTTCTGTCAGATACTGTCGGGTTCATCAGAAAGTTACCTCCCGGACTTGTTGCGAGTTTCCGCTCCACTCTGGACGAAATCCGCGAGGCGGATTGCATCGTTCATGTCGTGGATATCGCTTCCGTGACCTATCTCGAGCAAATGGAAACCGTGCAGAAGATCCTTACTGAAATGGGGCTTTCGGAAGTTCCTGTGATCGAGGTTTTCAATAAGATGGATGCCCTGGACGATCCGTCGGTCTTGCGGTGGGTGAAAGAGCATAAGCCGGAAGCCGTCTTAGTTAGCGCGAAGAGTGGGGAGGGACTCGAGAGTCTGCGCGAGCGGATGAGGATGATCATGGAAGCGGGCAAGCTGACTTTGGAGGTGGAGCTTGATGCGGCTAACGGAAAGCTCTGGCAGGAGCTCTACAAGCTCGGCGAAGTCCTCGCAACAGAGACCATCGGGGACAAAGTCACCTTGCAGGTCCGGCTGAGCAGGGTGGATGCAGGACGACTGGGCCTTGTAGATCGCGCCAAGCCCGATCCTTGGCGACGGGGCGGGAACGACTGATTCCATTTCAACTACTAAGACTTTGAAAAAACTGTAAGTGGGTATCCGACGAGGATGCCCACTTTTCTTTGCCGTCTACCAATTCGCCTGACCCTGCTGAAGCTCAGCGGCGAGGTCGACCATTCCGCTGAGTCCCTGGCTTGCTTCAGAATCCAAAAAAGAGGCGTAAGTACCCGGACTTTTTTGCACTCGGACACCGCCTGCACCCGAGATTCGCTTCCTTTCACGGGTTCCTCAGGCATGCTTTAGTATGATAAAGGGCGATATATATTAAACTTTGAGACTCTCGGGATTCCACAATAGACCCCTGTAAACCCTAACACTTACGGGGAGCCGGGTCAAGTCGGGGTCTTGACAGGACCCGCTTTTCTGTGTATATTTGCATCCACTTTATTGAACAGAAAGTTTAATATACTTGGAACACAGACCGGTGGACATCGGAGCACGCTTACGAAATCTCCGACTCGCCCGGGACCTGACCCAAGAGGAGTTGGCCGAACGGGCCGATTTGACCAAGGGGTTTATCTCCTTGCTTGAACGTGACCAGACCAGCATCTCCGTGGACAGTCTCCTGCAGATTCTGAAAGTACTGGACGTCAAGGTCACAGACTTCTTCAAGGAGACCCAACCGGAGCAGGTCGTCTTCTCAAAGGCCGAGCGGATTTCCCTAACCGAGACCGGAGCCGAGCTCTTTGAGCTTCTGATCCCCGGTGGGGCCGACCGTGAAATGGAAGCTGCACTGGTGACGCTTGAAGAAGGTCAGCAGACTTCCCCGACCAGACCCTATCAGGGAGAAGCTTTCGGGTTTGTGATGTCGGGTGCCATACAATTGGTTTTTGGGTCGGAGTCTTACAATGCTTCCGCCGGATCGAGTTTCTATTTCTCCGGCGAACGCGAACACTTCATTCGGAATGCCGGCAAACGAACTGCCGAGTTTGTTTGGGTTACAACGCCGCCCACTTTCTAAGTCGCGTTGGGTTTTTCACCTTTCACTTCTATCGGGTAGGAGAACTTCCATTGAAGTCTTTGGGACAGCAGATTGTGGTTGATTATCACAAGTGTAATCCTGAAATCTTGAACGACGTTGCCGCGGTCAAGCGCGCCATGCGCGAAGCCGCTCTGAAGGCCGGCGCCACGATCGTCACGGAAGCCTTTCATTTGTTCAATCCATACGGAGTTTCAGGAGCCATCATCATTGCCGAATCACACCTGGCCATTCATACGTGGCCGGAGTTCGGATATGCGGCTGTGGACCTCTTCACCTGCGGAGACGAAGTGGATCCGGCGGTGGCCTTTGAGCACCTGAAGCAGGCCCTCGAAGCTGAAGAGTTCACCGCCATGGAAATGAAGCGCGGCATCATGAACTCGCACGGATTGCGCTTTGATTCGCATAAGCCCGCTCCGGCTCTGGCTGCGGCGGTCGCCTAAATGATCATTCAGACCCCTGATAAGTACTTCCTCGTCTCAGGTTATTCCGAGGGCGAGACGGAGTTGAACGCGTTTGATAACTCGCTCCTGGCTGCAGGAGTGGGCAATGTGAACCTGGTCCGGATGAGTTCGATTTTGCCTCCCGCCGCGAAAGAAATTAATCCGATTCAGTTGCCCTACGGCGCACTGGTTCCGATTGCCTACGCTGAGGAAGCAAGTTCGATCCCCGGAGAAACGGTGAGTGCCGGAGTCGCTTTGGGAGTCACCGACGACCCGACGTTACCAGGTGTCATCATGGAACACCACATGCACGGCTCGGAAGAAGAATGCCGGAACATTGTCATCGCGAAGGTTCAGGCCGCCTTCCAGCACCGTGGATGGAAGCTCGCCGACATGAAAGTCAAAGTCATCTCGGGCAAGGTCCAGCGCATCGGAGCCGCCTTTGCCGGGGTTGTCCTCTGGACATAGCCATAGCCTCCTCTACAGAGCCTCCCCGTTTGGGGAGGCTTTTTTGTTTGGGTGGTTACCCTAAGTTCATATTTTGTGACGAGAGAGGCGTTAGAGAGCTGTTGATACTCTGAGAGCTGTTCAGTATTTTCTTGCTTCACTTTGTGACTTATGGAACTTTGGCTTACTGAAACATACGGACCCATTCGCGGAGGCTGGAAAGCCGGCCGCGTTTTGTACTCCAAGCAGTCCAAGTACCAGCTTGTGGAGGTCGTCGAAACCGAGCGCTGGGGGAAGACTCTGGTGCTGGACGGCTGCATGATGACGACCGAGCGCGATGAGTTCGTGTACCATGAGATGCTCTCGCACCCGGCCTTGGTCACTCACTCCTCTCCCAAGAGCGTGTGTGTGGTTGGAGGTGGGGACGGCGGCACGGTCCGCGAAGTGCTCAGACACCCCGGCATTGAGCGCGTGGTCCTGGCGGAAATTGACGGAGACGTGATTGACGTGTCGCGGGAATTCTTTCCGGAACACACCTCCATGCTGAACGATCCTCGTGTGGACATTCAGGTCGGTGACGGCTTCGCCTATCTGCAGAGTCATCCCGGTGAATTCGATGTGATTCTCTCTGACTCCACGGATCCAGTCGGCCCGGGAGAAGTACTGTTCACGCAGAAGTACTTTGACCTCGCCAAACGCGCACTACGAGAAAACGGCGTCTTCGTGACTCAGGCGCACAGCCCGTGGGATCAGGATTCCCGGCTTGGGCACATTCGCAAAGTCATGAAAGAGTTTTTTGCTCAAGTTCACTGGTACGGAGCGCCGATACCCACCTATCCCTACGGGTGGTGGAGTTTCTTTTTTGCATCTGACAGAGTTCATCCCTTGGAGTCGGCGCAGATGAATCGTCAGCAGGAAATCACGCAGCACTCCAAGTATTATACGCCGGCTATTCATGACGCGGCGTTTGCAGTCCCAGCATTTCTGGCAAGAGAATTCGGTCTGTCCCTATAAGGGCAGTACATTTTCATAGGTTCACTCCTTCAAGTTTCCAACTACCAGAACACAGGTTTTCATGGGTGCCGTCCCGGAGTTGGCAGGCGCCCGTTTGGCGCTCTTTGGAACCCCCTATGACGGCACTTGCTCGTTTCGCCCCGGGACACGGTTTGGCCCGGCTGCGACTCGGAATGTCTCTGAGGGGATCGAAACCTACTGCCCGGTGTGCAACGCCGACCTCGAAGACGTGCATTTTGCCGACATCGGTGACTTGGTTCTGCCTACTGCTGACAAAGCTGCGGTACTCCTTGCCATTGAACAAGCCGCTGACGAACTCTATAGCATCGGGGTGATTCCGGCGGCGCTGGGGGGTGAGCATCTTGTTTCGCTTCCTCTGCTAAAAGCAGCCTTTAAGCACAATCCTGACCTTGTGTTAGTGCAGTTTGACGCACATTTGGACTTGCGTGAGTCGTTCATGGGGTCGGAACTTAGCCATGCCACGGTCATGCGACAGATCAGCAAGTTTGTGGAACCGTCACGAATCTTGCAGGTTGGGCCGAGGTCTGGCACTCGGGAGGAGTTCGAAACCGCTCAGAAATTTGGAACTTACCGGCCAGATAGCCTAACTCCGAAGGAACTTCGGGAGTGGGTGGGCCATCGGCCTCTTTATGTAACTGTTGACTTGGATATTCTTGATCCTTCTATATTTCCAGGTACTGGCACGCCTGAACCCGGCGGGGTTAGCTACCGAGAGCTTCAGGCCTGGATTGTGTCTCTTGCAGGATGCAATTGGATCGGGTGGGATGCTGTAGAATTGTCACCAGAATATGATTCAACTCAAGTTTCTTCAATAGTTTCCTCTAAGATTGTGCGTACGTTGGTGCTATCAAGTTTAGCAAAGCCATGTTAAATGGCCTGCATCTTGCCACGCATTTTTCCATAGTGTTGCCGAAGCATTTGCCATAAGCTTCATAAGAAACATTGAGATAGCGTAATTTTGCCCGTCTGGGTCCGAGACAATTGCGAACCTCCTGAGGAACAAAGACTTTCGAGATGGCGGAGTTTGTGATTGTTAAAAATAGGCAAAACATTTTCCTTGACAAGTTGATTCCGATTGACTATATTTGGGGAACTTTGACCAGTATAGAACTTTTTTGAACTTAGGTCTTAGCCCTTTTAGTAAGTACTTGATTTCCAGCATAACACTAACGCAACCTGAAGCATCCTGCGGCAAAGACAAATTGCAGCGGCTCAGGGAGCTTGTGTTTTTTTCCTCAAGCTGGGTTGATAAAAAAAGCGGACGCGTTCATGCCAGACTCTAGCCTTTCTTCCGACTTGAACATGCAGTTCATTACATCGCAAGTTATCCACAGTGCCCACAGGGAGAACATGTCTTCCAGTGGGACTCCGGCGTATGCGACCGCCGCTGACAACACCCCCCGGACAAAGAAGAATTCCCATATTCAGGAGAACCACAGAATGAGGTCCAAGACTCTTTTTGTGTGGCTGGCGACCGCCCTGTCGGCCCTGATCGTGACGCTTCTGCCGCAGACGGCACAAGCGCAGATCAATGCGACCGAACCGGTCACCGTGATTTGTATCGAAGATTCCGCCGGACTGGTGCCCCCCAATGGCATCATTGACGAACTCGGCGACAGGCTGCGCATCACTGCGCGTGCGGCTTACCGTGCGCAGTATTGCGACTCTGTTGCGGTTGGTCTTGACACCGAACCGGATCTTGGTGTTCTGATTCCCGCTCTTAACCCGACAATCTCCGTGAACTGTCCCTCTGGACCCACGGATATTCTCTACGAGATGACTGAAACGGTCACTCCGAACTGGGGCCTTTCCGGTCCCACGCCGGACAGCTGTTTGGTTGTCGCGGTTTTGGAGTTCCATCCGGAAGGCGTGGATGTCGCCGCTGGCGAGATGCTCGCTTTCGGTATCACCTGGCTGGGTTGGGACAATGCCCCGCCCCCGAACGGCACGACGGTCTGTGCGGACAATCCGTACACCCTGATTGCCCCGTGCGATATTCGCTCGGGTTGCTCGTTTATTCAGTATATCGAGCATGGCGGTAACAAGTTCGACGGTATCGTCGCTATTCTGGACTCCGTCTGGCTGGATACCGGCTTTGCGCGCACCCTGGACAATGCCGACGGTGATACGCTGATCTGGAACGGCTCAGGTCTGACCTGTGATTCCGATGACGACACGCTGTATGCCGGCGACACCATCGAAGTCCAGCCGTGTTCGTACGAAAACGGTTTGGTCAATGCTTGTCACAATGACACCATTTGGCTGTACCGCTACGAATGGGATCCGGCCACTGAAACCTGGCCTGCCGACGCTGTGCTGGCGGACTCGTTCCCCTGCGTGCGTCCGGTGGATAACTCCCCGCCGACGCTGGATCAGGTCTGTATTGACTCGTGCGAGATCATTCAGCTGAACTATCTGGACAACGATTCCATCGCTGGCTGTGGCGACTTTTTCCGTATCTACCTGTCTACGCTGCAAAGCGGTTTCCAGACGAGCCCGAATCCTGCGGACAATTGCGACGGCGACAGTGTGTTTACCGACGTCTATGTTCCGGCGTGGCGCTGGGGTGGCGAAGACTGTGATACAGTTTCGCAGAACTTCGACGTGTCGTGGATGGCTGTTGACCTGCGCGATATCGTCGGCGGCTTGGGTGAAGTCTGGCCGGTGAACGAAGATTCTATTAACCAGTGCGTCCTGGATAGCGTTTGGGTTTCGAACCGCTTCGGTACGAGTCCGAATCCGGGTACGGCCAACGACCTGATGTGGATTGACATTCCCATTGATTCCATGCACTGGGATACGGTGGAAATGTGTATTCTGGAAGGTCTGCTTGCCGGCGACACGATCTACGTTTACTCTATTGACGATGCCGGTAACCCGTCCAACCCGGTGCACTTCGGTGACTCGACCGGCGCTTTGACCGGTTGTGACGCCTGCTTGGACAATCAGCCGCCGGACCTGCCGGGTGGAGAAATCTACTGGTCGTTCGATGGTGTTGACAATTTCTGTAACCAGCGCTTCTCGCCTCTGGATAGCGCGCTGGCCACGGCGTACACCAACCTGTCGCCGGACTCGATTCGCTGGTACCTCGACGGTGTGGATACTGTCTATGATACGACCAACTACCTCGACGTTCTTCAGCGTGTCTATTTGATTGGTTTTGACGTCCGAGTGATTCCGGATGATGATCCTGACACCCCATCGGGCGCGATCATTACCTCCTTGGACTACTTCCATCCGAAGGCCGTTCAGGATACGACCATTTGGACGTTCCGCACGGAGCCCGGGTTGGAAGAAACCGCTTGCTTCATTTGGTATGGTAAGGATGGTCCGGACTCTCTGGATCCCGATTTTGACAACCTCGTGGACTACTGCCCGTGGGGTATGCTGGTCGGTATCACGGAAGCCCGCTATATGGACGCCGGTGGTTGTAATGCCGTTCGCGGCTCCGACCATGATGGCAGCACGGATATTCTGGAAGGCTACACGCAGTTGAACAACCTCTATTCAGTGGTTGACTCCTGCTTCCCGACCACGACGATCGCGTTGGACCTTGACACCCTCAATGGTCCCGCCCTTCAGTATGGTCCGGATTATCCGCCTGCTTCGATTGTGAATCCCTACCTGTGGGTCAACGGCGACGATCTGCCCTGGTTGCAGTTCAAGGCTCGCCGCTACTATACTCAGGGTCTGCTTGACGCCTGTCTCGCTGAGCAGCTTTGCTACACGGTTCGTTTGGACACTGTCTATACACAGGGTGTGTGGCCGCTGACCGGTGACTCGATCTACTATGATCACACCAACCCGACGTTCGGCAGCGAGACTCGCAGTTGCGAGCCGCTGACGTTCTTCTTCAATGACATCAATACGGATACGATCACGTTCGAGTGGGGCATGGAAGTTCCGGGCGGCGGCGATCTGCCGGACGGTCTGTACTGTCTGACGCTTGAGCTGCAGGACAATGCCGGTAACGTGTACAACGGCGACCAGATGTGCATCTGGAAGAACGGCCTTGGACCGGCGATTGACTCCGTGAATGTCGTGAACGAAGTGGACGTCTGCACGCAGAACTTCTTCGCAGGTGAATCGCTGTGCGTCTATTTGCGCACCGACACCAGCGCGGCGTTCGCAATGTTCGACTTCTCGTGCATCCTTAATATAGATGTCGTCTCTCCGGATTACGATACGATCTGGGTGAATACCCCGTACGCAACGGACGGCGCCACCTATAAGGTCTGGAAGGCTTGTTTGTATGTTGACCTGGCCATGGTGGACACGGCTGATGTCAGCAACGACGACTACCAGATTGATGACTACGAAGCCGACTGTGAAAATGCCGGCACCTACGGAATCATTCGCGCCATCGCATTTGACTCGGACAGCAACAGCACCGAAGCGGATGACGCCACTCCGACCTGCAACAACATCGCAATCCTCGGCGAAAGCCGCTGTCCGCGCATTGTTGGTCCGATCAACTTCTACTTCTATGATCCGGACAGTGCGGTGACGGATGTTCCGTTTGCGGACTTCAATATCTTCGGCGCGGATGAAGACGGCTACTGGGATGCTTTCTCGCCCGGTTCCGTGGACTCGAACGGTGCCTATGATGCTATCGTCAACCCGGCGCATGACCAGGTTCATGACTCGATCTTTGTCAGCTTCTATATTGATACGCTGTCCATTGATCAGCCGGACAACTTCGGACCTCCGTTTGCCGATGACGTCTATCATGACACCTTGGTGATCGAATTCCGCAATCCGACGATCCTGCCGGGTGACACGGAGCCGCGCTACCGCCGCGTGTACAAGCCGCTCTTCAAGACGACTTGTGACGATCTGGATGGCAGCCCCGGTTGTGAAGATCCCCCGAACAACACGATTTACGACGTTCGCCTCGAGAACGAAAACGATGCCTCGACGACGGACGCTTTGGTCGAAATACGCTATATGTGGAATGGAACGTGGTTCATCAATGCCGGAACGGACAGCCAGATGCTGGTGCCGATTACCGGTCAGGACACGGTCATTGTTTCCGCATGGACGATTGACGGCGACTCGGTTGTTGACTCCATCAGCGTGGACACGCTGGTTCACCTGACGTGCGATACGACGTACGCCTGGCTGGATGTGGACAACGATAATCCGGAATACCTTGAGTGGACCGGCATTCCCGCCGGAACACGCGATCCCGCGACGCACAGCACCGCCACCGTTAATAATGATGGCTGGGATGGTGACTGCGGCTTCCGTTACGCTGAGGGTGACACCTTCCAGATCACGGTGCGCGTGGATGAACAAGTCCACTTTGACCCGGCAGCCTATCCGAATACCGACGGTTCCGCGTACGGCGGCGGCGGTGTGGGTGATTGGGTTGAGACGGGCAACTGGCAGATCTCGCTCGTCGACAGCACGGCAGGTCTGTTGATTGACAACGGCGCGGCTCCCGGCACCTATATCCAAGTCGAGCTCGTCTCGGTGGATCCGGAAAGCCTTGCCAACAATGAATGGGAATACACGCTGACCGGCCGCATCTATAATATGCCGGTGGACACCTTCATCTATAATGCGTGCTTCGTGATTCGCGGCGCGTGGGATCAGGGTGGTAACCCGGGCCGTTATAACGAGCCGACCTTCAGTGACGCATTTGAAGAAGACAGCTTCGAAGATACCACCTTCTGTGTCCACCTGATTCCGTGCGACCACTTCGTGGGTTGTCCGGACGTCTATGGTCCGGACATGATCATGGGTTGGATCGCACCGGAGGACACCAACATCACGGTTTGTGCCACGATCATTGAGACGTGCGAACTGACCCTGTGCGGTGACACGACCCGTGCCGATTCCGTCCGCGTGATAGAAGGTGACTTCCAGCGCATCACGGATGATCCGAATCCGTGGATTCTGCCGGACAGCGTCGGTGACTGGTTTGTCCAGTTGAATGACGCCGGTGACAGTCTGGGTTGGGCCCGTATGTACTACTGGTGGCTGCGCGCCGACTCGTCGGATCTCGCGACCATCTGGTGCGACGGTGACTACCTCGACTTCGAGATTCGTTTCGTGACCTGGGAAAATGTGGCTGACTCGATGACCTTCGACAGCTGTGTTCAGGTTGACGTGAACGAGCCGCGTTGGGTCAATTGGACGATCCAAGATTCTCTTGGTAATACCCTTGATGCAATCAATTCCGTGCACCCGTGCTTCGACCCCGATCAGCCTTTGGTCTTGGAAGGCGAGTTGAATGACAACGGCATTGATTGTATTGACGGCGACGGTGTCGGTATTGACTTGTCCATGATCTGGGCAGACCTCTCGGTCCTTACCGGTATCGCCGCAAATGACAGTGTGGCTCCGGATTCGATCTACTATGACACGACGCAAAGTACTGCTTACTGTTATTGGAACATCGTTCTGGATTCAACGTTCTTCTGTATTAATTCGCTCGAGCCGTACTTCCGCTTCCATGCGGGTCACGACTCAGTTGGTCACCACGACCGCGAATTGTACCTGCAGGACACGCTGAATGTATGTGCCGACTGCGTGCCGCCGTACGTGTTCAATGCGAACGTGTATTGCGAGTGCGACTCGGTTCTGCAGTTCTTTGATTCTGGATTTGAAGTCGGCGCGCAAGGCCCGCTGAACTACGTCTCGACCGGCTCCAATGTGCATCTTGCCATTTGTGCCGCCGACGTGGATGGTGACTCGAGTCTCGGTATGGCGTTTGACATGATCTGGGTTGACCTGTCAACTCTTGATACGGCACTCAGCTGGACGCAGCAGACTTGTTCGCTGACGCCTGAGACGGCAAGCGGTGACACGGTTTGCGCACTGTTTGGAGACCATGACTGCCCGTCCATCAATCCCCTTTGTTCGACTGGTTCCATCGAGCTGAACTACGTCTATAACAATGGCGACACGATTTGGGTGAATGTCGCCCTGTCGGACAGCGCTGGTAACATTGATACCGTTCTCTATGCAGTCGGTATCTACGACTCGCTGCCGCCGATTGTGGACTTCATTTACACGATTGGTGATGACTCGATCCGCGGCTACATTTCGCCGGACGATCAGCACATCCATGTGTATGCCGACATCAACGGCTATGCTGCCGACCTCGTCAGCGCGCCGGAAAATGTCTGGGCGGACTTCTCGCAGTTCCAGTGCGACTCCGCGATGCGTGCGGCTTACGACACGGTCTATGCCAACTACATCGAGCACATCGGTGGTGACAACTACCGCGCTTGGTGGGGCTGGTACCCGGGTTCGTGGGTTGGCAATCCGCTGGACATCAATTATCTGGTGCCGGGTGATACCACCTCGCTGCCGTGGGATACGCTGTCTGCATGCGCGGATTGCTCGACCTGGTTCGTCGGTGCCGAAGGCTGGTACGATTCGATCTTCGTGTACGTGACGGACGCGGCCTGCAACATGGGTGAGCATTTCAATATCTTTGAAATCTCCGGTTGCGATTCGACGACTCCTGGTCTGGACAGTGTCTGGGTCTGGGGTAATAACTGCGAAGTCGGCTGGATTTCCTCGACGCCTTTGGACAGCGGTCACATCGAAGTCTGGGCGTGGATGGATACGACCTTTGACGCTCTTGAAGACACGATTACGATTGACTCGCTGCAAGCGCAGCTGACCGGGCTCTCCTCGACCCGCTATAGCTGGACCGAGTGGACGGTGCCGGACTTCTTCGGAGGCTGGCCGGTGTACGGTGTGCTGCCGGAAGCTGATTCGACGGCTTGGGACACGATGACGGTTGACGGACGCGTCCGCTTGATCGGCAAGTGGTTCTGGCTGACGGCTGATGGCTTGGGCGATTGCGAAACGATTGAAGTGGCAGTGAAGTCTATTCGCCAGACCGGTCTGGGCGGCTCGCACGGCTACTATATGGATGTCGAGTACGGAACGGCTCGTGTGGACACGACCCGTCCGGTGATCTACGACATGCGTGTTCACAGCTCGACGACTTCGATTGCCGAGACCACGTGGGTCACGCCGAACTATCCGCTTTATGTTGACTTCTGGGCCTATGACACCAGCTGCGATCCGGAAGAAACCGATCATATCGGCTTCGACCTGACGCATGATGAAGGCGGCCCCGGACCGTATATCTCGTTCCTCTGTGGCGGCATCTTGGATTCGCTGTGGACGTGGGATACCACGGCCTTTGAAGTGACCTGGTATAGTGGTTGGGATACGTTGACCGATCCGGCTCCGGCCGATCCGGACATCGCGGCCCACGCCGACTCGATCTGCATCCGCTTCACGGGTACGCCGATCTATGACGACTCTTGTAACGTGATTGACCTCGATAACCTCGACGGTTGCGTCACGGCTTACATCGAAGACTGTCTGTCGAACCCGGCCATCCCGGTCGAGAAGACTGTTACCACGGATGATCGCCCGCCGATGTACGTGAACAGCGTGCCGTGGGGTGACTTCACCTTTGTGACCGGCTTCCCGGGTGACCCGGATTCGGTGGGTATTGACTCGGTCTTGGTTCTGCAGAATTCGAACTACGGTCTGGATTGGGACAGCACGATGTACGTGTATGTCATCGTAGACAACGCTCCGGGCGACACGCTGTTGTCGTGGGAGAAGACCTACATTGACTTCTCGGGCTTCATGCTGGATCCGCTGCAGTACCCGGATTCGATCTACTACAATATTGACGGCAACCACCGCGACTCGATCCTGTGGGTGGTTCCGCTGTATGATGGCGGCGGCCCGCTGTTCGACGTGAACGTCCTGTCGAACCGCTACTGGTATCCGTTGTTCTTGAGCGACTCGCTGTGCAACCGTTCGACATTCTTCTGTGTTGACCTTGACAGCGCCGTTTCACTGACGATTCAGAACTGGAACTCGCCGGATCCCGGCATGATCCTGCTCTGCGATTCGAACACGGTCGCCTGCTCCGACACCGACTATGTTGACATGTACAACATGGCTCTGTGGAACGACGAAAAGGTCTCGCCAGACAACACGCACGAAAACCTGTACAAGATCTGGGTGGACGGCGGAAGTCAGTGGCGCTGGTTCTCGCATGAAGAAGAGAACACGACCCGCTTCTTCCTCTTTGTTCAGGATAGCGTTCTGCAGTGTGACGGTATTGACAACGATGCCGACGGCCTGTACGATGAAATCGGCGAAGGTGTGGACTTCTACACCGCCGACCTGCGCATCAATGAGCTGCCGCAAGTCGCGCATGTTGACTCGATGAATGTGGACGGCGTTTGGATTGATTACCTCTGGTACGCCGCGAACTTCAGCGAGAAGCAGTATGACGTTTACCTGTACATCAGCGACATCTACGGTCACCGCGATTCGTTGAGCTGTGGCGGCTTCGATCAGGCGCTGACGTTCTGGGAAGACGAAACCTGCCCGTACGGTTTCTACTTGAACTTCTGGAACAACGGCGAGACGGTTCAGATTCGCAAGAACCTGAGCTTCGTGAATGACATTACGCTTACCGACCTGACCGCTGACGACAGTCTGTATGTCTTTACGAACTTCGACTCCGTACAGATCTGGGCGTACGATCCTCCGATCTTCGATGAGAACTATCCGGAACCGTACACGGACTTTGGCTCGGGTCTTGACTTGAGCCCGGACAACTCGGTGGACAGCACGACGTGGAACGGTACCGCTTCCTCGACGATCGAAATCCTCGATCCGACGAATACGGTGGTGGCTTCCTTCTACCAGACGTTCTATGACGACACGCTGTACTACGAAGAAGGTCCGTTGACTCTGTCCGATACGACCGAGACTCTGGCCGGCCTGTCTGATGGTTACTACACGATCCGCATCACGACCCTTGACCGCGTGGGTAACTCCTGCGACTACGAATGGTCGTTCATCCTGGATCGTGAGTGCCCGGAAATTAACGAAGCTTACGCCTCGCGTCCGGGTCTGAATACCCCGGTCACCGATCTGATGGCTTCGTGGGATTACGTCGAACTGTATGCCCATATCGCCGACTCTCTGGATGGTGTGGACAGCGTTGTGTTCGAATACGCGTTTGACGCAAACCGTGACGGCAACGTTGACGCCTACAGCTACTGGCAGAACGTCAACCTGCTGACCGACGAAGGTCAGGCTTGGGATACCGAGTATCCGTTCAATGCCTATTGGAACATCCGCAACCTGCCCTGGTCGTCCGAGGATACGCTCGGCCTGCCGCCGGTGAATCCGGATGGTTCCTGCACGAATACCTACTTTGTGCGCGTTAAGGCGTTTGATATCTATGGCCATGAGTGCCGCGATACGTTCGCGGTCAACATTACGGACGATATCGCTCCGTTGGCCTTTGTGTACTTCTTTGACGACTATCCGGTCTACTATGGTCCGGACGGCCCGCAGGGATCGTTGGTGACGTGCTTCAATCCGAACACGATGACTGACTCCTTGCTGTACGTCTGCGCTGAAGACTGGGTTGACCCGGATCTCTTCTACGATCCGCTGCCTGGTGACACCTTCACCTATGACGATGTCTGGTTCGACCTCTATCAGGGTGTGTTCCAGTACAAGTTCTTCGATGCGCCTGGCGATGTCATCCCCGGCAACGAAGATCCGAACGTGGGTTGGGTGAACCTGCCCAGTGGTACGAACGGTGATGTGCAAGACACCATTGTTGCACGTAATCATGCGTACGAAGACTTCTGTATCAATTGGAACGTCGCTCATTTGGCGAGCGGTCAGTACAATCTGCGTATGGTCGGTATTGACGTCTGCGGCAACTACGACTACCTGAATACTCCGGTCGTCACGTTCCGCGTCGAGTGTGATACGACCGCGCCGATGGCTCTGGTCTGCTTCCCGGATGAAGACATGTGCGTGACCAACGAACGTTGTGACGGCGAAGAGTGGGTGCCTGTCCAGGCGACCGCCCCGCTGTTCACCGACGTTGATTCGATCGCGTTCTTCTTTGTTGACTCGCTTTCGATTCCGGGTCTGGGTATCCACACCTTCATCGGTGGCACGACAAGCCCCGACTCGATTCACGCCGGTTTGGCTTACTTCACAAGCACGGGCTGGAATACGAACAATCTGCTGTCCGGCTACTACTGGCTGTACGCGGTTGCGTATGACACCAATGCTCTGTTCGATACCGACCCGCTCTGGACGCGCGTCTTCGTGGACAACACGATGCCGCAGGTCACGGAATGCTGGGTGGGTAACGCTTTTGGCAATGAGTTCGAGATTCTCCAGACGACCAACGAAGGTAATACCTTCTCGCTCCGTGCCAATGCCGTGGACAATGTCGGCCTTGCGCAGGACTGCGGTATTACCGGTGTCCAGTTCCAGATTCTTGACCGCTTCGGCAACTGGCGTGATCTGGACAACACCCTTGATGGTTCGTCCGAGGTTTGGGGAGCCTACGTCTATGTAAGCGACGCAGATGGTTTCGTTACGAATCCGAATGTCGCCGGCTTCTACGAAATTGACGTGGCCTTCTATGACTTCGGTAATAGCCCGCTGGATTCCGTCCGCTTCCGTGCCTACGCCGTTGACGACGTGGAGTGGGGCGACAACAATATCCAGGGTGACTACAACCGCGATTGTAACCTCGACCGTGACCTCGAATGCGGTACCGAAATCTGCTGCATGGCGATCGAGATCCGCGACCGCATCCCGGCCGGAACCAACCTGTGGTGCTACAACCATGGCTGGTACTCGTGGGGTGTCCCGCAGTTCACGGAGCCGTCCACGCAGATCTTCGACGGCGACAAGTTCTCGACGTGCAATTACCAGAACCCGATTGACACTCTGATGTTGGTTGCCAATGTCTGGGATCAGGTTGAAGATGAATGGTTGATGTACTTCAAGTACTGGCGTGCCGACGGTACGTCCGACACCTTTGACGTTCCGAACGACTACTCGCTGAACCCGGCCCTGCCGCGCAACGCGGATAGTGCCATCGTTCTGCAGAGCACATATGATACGGTCAGCGTGGTTTGGACGGGCGCCCGCGCCTGGCTGGATAGCGCCGACGCCGCCGACGGTCTGGTTTACTCGCGTTGGGACTTTGTGGCCTACGTTGAGGATGTGACCGGAAACGTCGAAGATTGGCAGAACCAGAACAGCTGCTACATCTACACCTTCTGCCCGCCGAATACGCCGATTACGGATGTTAGCTACGTCACCAACGACGTGCAGAATCCGGAAAATCGTATCCGTGTTACGGAAGAAGTTGCGTGGCAAGATGCTCTGACTGACACCATCGAAGTCCTGTACAACCGCACCACCGATCCGGGTTCGAATGATCCGGAAGCCCTGGTCCAGTTCTATGTGGATGCCGATGCTATCCGTAACTGCCATGGTGACTCCGTCCAGGTGTTCAATATCGAACTCTGGATGATGTCTGAGAACGGAGATTCCGAGCGTGTCTGCGACAGCGGTCCGCTGGAAGTCTTTGATAACTTCTATCAGTTCCGCGCGTGGGATCAGTTCCCGCCGGATGCTGGTACCGATCAGTATGAATTCGGTGTGTACTTCGACAACCGCTATGACCCGGGTACGTATAACTTCTCGGCCACAGTGAATTACGTTGTGTACGCGCCGTTCGCCTACGACACGCTGAATGAAGGCGACACCGACTGCGATGGATTTGTTGAAGAGTCCGATTGGACGAAGCTCGACCTCGTGGTTCGTATTGTTAATGTGAATGAGCCGCAGGTTGTGTACTGCTACCCGCCGTACGCCGATGTCTGTGGTGCTCACAACACGGTGCCGCTGTCGGCCAATGATGTCAGTGATCCGGATTACTTCACCGGTGACATTGACACGGTCTGGTTCCAGCGTTACGATGGTACCTCTTGGGTGCCTGTGATTGACCAGGCGACTGGTGTGTCGTACGACGTCACGCCGGGTTCGGGCAGTGTGATCTTCCAGTTCGACGAGAAGGAACTGCCCGGTATGGCTGGTTGGTACTACGACAAGTCTGAAGCAAACGACGGACAGATCTACGCCTGGTACGCCGACCGCGATCTGTTCCCGGATGTCGCAATCTACGTCTGGGAATACGACCAGTTCTATCCGATGAGCGAGTACGCACCGGGCTTCTGGCAGACCTCGGTCTACTTCTCCGGTGTTGAAGATCTGTGCTTCAACTACTCGATCGTGATTGACGCCAACGACAACAATATCTGGGAATCTCCGGAAGTTGACCGTTGGATTGACGATCCGCGCAACCTTGACTGGGAAGATCAGGACCCGATCGCGTATGATCGCTGCTCGGACGACCAGATTGATACGTACGACGGTGCGGACGCCGCCTACTCGACGATGTGTATCTGTGAATACTGGGTGAACTTCGACAGCCGTCTGGTTGGCGATGGACATCACGAGTTCCGTACGGTCGTCGGCTGGCACGATCCGATTGCCTACCACGTGATTGAAAACCCGGCACCTGGCGACTCGCTCCACATCTTCTTTGTGGATAACGATGAGCCGGTGGCGACGCACGACATCGAGTCGGAAGACTTCTGGCTGAACGGTGGCCGCTGCGACGATCCGTGGGGCACGAACTTCGTGACCGACATTCAGCCGGTGGATGGCAACTACAACCTCGTGGTTGAAGACATCTGCGCGGTGATCTACCAAGTCTCGTTGACCAACAATCCGTTCGTGGATTCGAGCTGGGTCAACGTGGATACGATCTTCTCTAACGACGATATGGGTTGGACCGAAGCGTGGCCGGGAGTCTGGACCGCTTACAACCCGCTCGAAGACAATATTGACAACGACGGCGACGGTTTGGTTGACGAAACCTACGACGTCCAGGCCGGCGACGGAATCGGTGAAGAGAACACGACGTTCTGGAGCCGTTCCATCGTGGTTGACCACTGCGGTAACACCTTCTGCACTGCGGCTGAAAGCCTCTATGTGGATGTCAGCGAGCCGCGCGCGTGCATCACGCTCGTCGGCGATGTTGAGCCGGGTGTCAACGGTAACGACGTGGTGGTGGTCCCGGGCAACCGTGACCTGACCATCGTTGCGACGAACCAGGACTATGCTGGCTTCGATCCGGCCATCCTCGGTGTCTTCCAGTATCGTACGCTGAACCCGATCGGCGCGTGGACCAACATCCAGGCCGATACGGCAAGCAACGATACGATGCGTCACCTGGGTGAAACGATCACCGCGACGTGGGATCTGCTCAGCTACTTCCAGGAAACCGGAAACGATCCGGAAGGCTGGTACCAGTTGCGTGTGATCGCCATTGACACGGTGAACAACACCGATCTGTGTGACAATGACGTTTGCTACGTTACGATCCGCCTGAATGATATTCAGCCGGCAGCCCGCATTGACATCTACCAGGTGGTGAGCTCGAACGATGAAGTCGGTGCGTCCTGCACCGTGGATTCGGCCTGCTACATCCACGCCGGTGATCCGTACTGTATCCAGGCCATCTTCGCCCCGACCAATATTGACACCGGTCTGGCGTCCTTGACCTTCCAGTACGCTGAAGTCAACGAAGGCGTTGCCAGCAACTGGCGGAACATCGAAACCATTTGGGATCCGATTAACAACGGTCTGAACGGTGACACCACCGAGTGCGTGTGGTTCCAGCCGCAGCCGGAAGATGTCGGTGATCAGGAAATCTTCTACCTGCGTGTGGTCGTCGAAGACTACAACGGTAACGACACGTCAGACGTCAAGGTCCTGTACGTTGACGCGCTGCCGCCGACCGGTACGGGCGAAGCCCAGAACACGGTGCCTGTCGAAACCGCATGCGGTGACCGTTGCCGCTTTGACATCACCCCGGGCCAGGCGATCATTTGGATGACCTTCGATCCGGATCAGCTGTCCGGCGAGTTCAACGAAGACGAAGTTTGGCTGGTCGGTTCCCGTGATGACGGACTGTATGAGTTCAACTTTGGTGCAATGACCCGTGGCGACGATGACGAGTGGTACTTCAACTTCGGTGGTGACCTGTGTGACTACTGGGCTGAACACCTCGGTGACGACGGCGGTCTGGACTATGGTTGCTGGAACTTCTATGTGAACTTCACCGACTGCCAGGGTAACCCAGGCACGGTCGAAGTGACCACATCCTGCGGTGAAGGCGACCCGACCAACCTGGTCTGCATTGACTGCTACCCGGCCGTTCCGGAGCATACCGATATCGTCGGTCTGGACTACACTGGCTACGACTGTGTGGATCAAACGACTGCCAACTTGAACGATGAAGTTCTTGACGGCACGACCGAGATCGGCGGCGACCAGTCTGTCCGTGTCTATGGTGTCATTCCGGATTACGAGCAAGACATCCACTACATGGTACTGTATGTTGAAAGCGCGGACGCCGGTGTTTCCGAAACCGCGGTGGATACTTTCTGGTGGAACCCGACGTTCTCGTCGCATGACTATCCGAATTGGTACATCTACTGGTCGCTGGACGATACGACCGATCTGGGTGCTGCGAAGTACCCGAGCGGCTACTACCGTGTCTGGGCCCGTGCGCACGACGCGATCTGCCAGATCGAGCCGTTGGAAATGCTTGATCAGTTCTGGGTCCATGTGGACAACAGCGAACCTGTTGGCGACATTACCCAGGTGAATGGTGAGCCTGTTCAGGGCGACGAAGGCTTCGTGTACGAAATCTTCGCGGGTGACGACGATCCGGCGACCCTGTGGGTTGATTGGACCGACGGCCTGTCGCCTGACGACTCGACTCAAACGAATAATATCGTCCAGGTCTGGTGCAAGAATATCTGGCACCCGAACCAGGCCGATGCATGGACGCTGTGCGGCTTTATCCCGAGCCCGTGCAACCCGCACTATGTCGAACTGGATCTGACCGGTATCACCTGTGGCGACTCGCTGCATGTCCTGCCGATCGTTCAGGATCGCTGGGGTAACGGTGACCTCGACATCGAACGCGTAATGGAAGCGTTTGACGCGGGTCATGCCGTCAGCATCTATATCTACGATACGACCCCGCCGTCCTCGATGCTGTGGTCAGTTGGTCTGACCGAGCAGCCGTGGTGCGACGATGAAGAACGTGAGCAAGGTGTGGATGGTCTGTGGATCGTTGATCAGCAGACGCACACCGTGAGCGTGGGTGCCTTGGGCGAAGCTCATGACATCTGGCTGCACGCCTTCACGACCATTGGCGACGACTGGCCGACCCAGAGCGGCGACGTTCAGCGTGTGTACTTCGAGTACAGCCTTGACGGCACCACTTGGTTTGAAATCGGCGTGGACGAGACGGATGAGACTCCGTGCCCGTGGAGCGGCAACGAGCCGACCCCGTGGTGGAGCGGAATGGATCACGATGTCTTCTGGACAGTGGTATGGGATGTCTCCGGTTTGGCCGGCGACGTCATGGTCCGCAGCTGGGCCGAGGATGAGTGCGGCAACGTCGAAGAAATGGAAAGCTACGTTGTTTCCTTCGACGTGATGGCGCCCATGGCTGAGGTCTTTGTCTGGGAGAATGGTGTTCACGTTGACAACCTAGAAACGTGTGCCGATTGGACCGAACCGCAAGTTGGCGATAGCGTTGAGCGCTACACGTGGCTGACGGTCGGTGCCTGTGCCGATGAAGCCGAAGGCGATGCCTACGGTGCCCTGTGGTACATCAAGCGTGCTGACGATCACCCGCTCGATATGTGGAGCTGGTGCTTCCTCGGCGACGACTCGACCGGACCGTTCTCGGTGGACAATGTTGACCTTTGGCATAATGACTGCCCGGCGCCGCAACCCGGTGTCTGGTATGATATCGCAGTCCTGACGACTGATCAGGCCGGCAACGAGCTGACTTGGACGCAGTTCCTGAACCACGGTGAAGGTACGACCGTCGAAGAAAAGTGGAGCTGGTTGATGGCCAACGGCTATGTCAAGCGCATCTACATCACGGATACCGAGGCTCCGATTGCGGACAACCTCGTGATTGAAGATGATTGCACGCCTGACTCGTCGTTCATCGTGGTCAGTGGCAACGTAACGCTGACGGCACACGTGCCGCAGGAAGACGTCGTCGCGGTCACCTTTGCCTTCCTCGAAGTCGGTTCCGCCGGCCCGTGGACGGTGATTGAGCGCGTCGAAGGTGAGGATATTGGTCTCTATGAGCCGGTTGAAGGTGAATGGAACACCGAACTGCTCAATGGTACCTACTGGCTCGGCGCATTTGCTGAAGACAACTTCGGTAATATGGACGGCGATTTGACCGCGGGTGAGTCGGGTGCACCGACCAACGCCTTGCTGCAGATCAACGTGGACAACGAAGCGCCTGAGGCAACCATTACCTCCGTCTTCCGTACGGACGATCCGACGCAGACCCCGGTGACCGTGCTTGAGCGCGGTGCCGAGCACACGTTCGCGATCAGTGCTTCTGACAACTTCTCGCTGAACTACGTCGAGATGTACTACCGTCATTCCGGCGACCCGAGTGGCTGGCACTCAATGGGTGCGGACAATAACTTCCCGTACAGCCTCAACTGGACCGTCCCGACGGCGCTGGTGGTGGGTTGGACCTATGAATTCGCGGTCGTTGGCTGGGATTACTGCCACCAGGCTGAAGTCGAGTTCAACTGGTCCGCGACGGTGGTTGACGAAGAAGCGAACATCTCGATCTACGCCATCAACGGCTTCACGGATGTGGAAAGCACGCCGCATATCCACGGTACGGAAATCTGCATCTACGCAGCGTCCGAACCGACTCTGGATTACGTCCGCTTCCTCTACGTGAGCGCTGAAGGTGACACGTTTGACATCCACACGACGGCCGGTACGGTTGGTCAGACCGATTGGACCAACTGCCCGAACTACTGGGATGTCACGACGCTGCCGGAAGGCCCGGGCCAGATCTGCGCGGTTGGTTCCGCAGACCTTGCTGGTGAACTTGTAACGGTGGCGACGGATTGCCGCAACATCATCATTGATCACAGCCTACCGTATTCGCTGGTGGACAACATGCCGCTGTCGCACGGTCTGGTTGGTGGTTCGTGTGAATATGAAATGGATCCGCAGGCGCTGCATGGCGAGCCGGACGACATTTGGGTGAACTTCAACGACGAACTGACTGACTTCGGTCTCGATACGGTCTGGTTCGAGTGGAAGAATGCTGAAGACCCGAATGATCCGCTGTACTGGTCGTCGTTTGGATATGCCTATCAGGATAACGGCGTGACTGGCAACTGGGTCTACTCGTGGGATGCCTACGACTACTTCGAAGGTACCTGCCTGATGATCAGTCTGCGTGCCGTCCTGAGTGACAACGCCATTCCGGAATCGAACCTCGCGTATGTCCTGTTTGCTGATAGCGTCCGCGTGGATAACTGCCCGCCGAACGTCCTGTTCACCAATGTCAATGGTGACTTGACGCCGGACGGAACGGTCATCCCGTGGGGTGAAATCATCAACATGGTCGCCACAGCGCAGGATGTTCAGGGCAACGGTGCCCACAGCAACATCACCAGCGTGGCCTTCTTCGGCGGCAATACGCCGGATGAAGTTGACCTGATTTCGCTGGATGAGCAGGGTCCGCTGTGGTCGGCACAGCTTGCCACGACGGATATCGGTCCCGACAACAACTATTACCTCCGCGTAATTGCTTGGGACGAGGCTGGTAACTGCAGCGAACACGCGATTACTGTGTTTATCGAAGACTCGCAGTATCAACAGGCGTGCATCATCGGCTTTGATGATGACAACGAATTCGCATGCAACGACTACTTGTATGCGGTGACGGACGACTGCGATACGAATTGGACTGCCCAGGTGCAGTTCCAAATCTCCACCGACCAGGGTCAAAACTGGATTCCGCTGGCCGACGCTGTGAACACGCACGCCGAACAGTGTAATGAGTGGTTGGGTTGGAACCTGTGGCAGGTGACGCTCGAATTCGACCTCTATCCGCCGAACGCCTGGTACCGTGCGGTTGCATGGGATTGGCATGGCAACGTGGATCCGAACCCGGCTATCTGGCGCCGTCAAGACGTCAGCGTGACGCAGGATGTTCAGATCTGGAGCCCGGATTGGGTGCGTGTCCCGAGTGACGGCGAACAGCAGCCGTGGGTCCTGACCACGCTCGAAGACTACACCGAAGCTTGCTACATTGAAGCGGGTATCGTGTGTGTCGAGCCGGAAGCCGGATCCAGCTTCTACGCCGGTGAAATTCCGAGCAATACGCTGCCTTGCCAGCTGGAAGACGAAGATGGACGCATCACCGTGTTCACCACCAACAAGGTGACGGAAGGTGACAATGTGTTCCTCGAAATGACGCAGTACTTCATGGACATCCACGAAGCCAACTATCAAGGTGGTTCGAACGGTACGCTCGTCAGCGAAGACGGCGCCCTCGAAGTCACCATCCCAGCTTGGGGTACCGGTTGGCGCGGTTCGGTCTGGTTCCAGCCGTATCTGCCGTCGCAGTCGCACAGCCTGGTCCCGGCGTACCAGTACTACTACACCTTGATCTCGGCTGTTGAAGAAGTTCAGTCTGACGACCTTGACGAACTCAACTTCGTCAGCCCGGCTTCCTCCTTCCGTATGCACTTCGACAACACCCTGCTTCCGGAGAACGCGGAAGAGTGGCAGGTCGTGGTCGCCTACTGGAACTGGGATGCTTCCGAGGACACCACCGAGCAGCTCGGTATGTGGCAGGAACTGGGTATTACCTACAACGATCGCGATCTTGAAAACGGTATCGTGGACTTCCAGTGGACGCCGGATTGGGACATCTCGGATGTCACATCCTACTGCCCGGATCGTGCGCGCTTCGCCGTGTTCCTGACCTCGATTCGCCCGATTGACGAATACGTCCGCATCAACAGCGGTTCGGATTGCCACCCGTGGTTTGAAAACCCGATGTACAACGACATGCCGGTTACGGATTGCACGCCGCTGTGGTGGGTGGTCCTCGGTGAAGGCGAAATTCCGCCGACTCCGGACCGTGTGGACGTCTGGCTGGACGGTATTCGTATCGTTCAGGATGGCCAGGGCGTTGAGATGGTCGGCGATAACAACTACGAGTACTGCGACTTTGACGATCTGTTCTCGATCCATTACGATGACGTGAGCGGTATCTTCTCTGTCGAGTTCCGTGATACCTACTACAGCTGTCCGCCGTGGTTCGGCTGCTTGACGCACGGTGTCCACACGATTCAGTTCTATGTGGATGACCGTCCGACCAACGTGACCGAATTCTTCGTGGACAACACGATCCCGCAGGCGCATGCCGAGACCTTCTACATCGGCGATGTTGATGTGACGATCTGGGCTGACCTGATTGATCGCGAATCCGGTATTGACACGGAATACGTGTACCTCGATCTCATGAACTGTGAAGACTACGACTATGACTACGTGCATGAAATCACGTCGGAAGCGTTGACCTTCACGCCGATCATGGAGAACGGTGTGCAGATCGGTGTTCATGCCTCGATCACCTTGCAGTGGGACGGCTTGATTGACGGTCTGTTTGAATACTGGTACGATGAAGAGACCGGATTCTACAACGTGGATCAGTGCCCGCTGACAATGTGCGCACACTGGCACGTGTACAACAACGTGTGCTACGAAAACGACCAGACCGAGAACTATCGTTACACGGTGGACATCATTCCGCCGGTCATCACCCCGATTTCGCCGGTCGGCGCGCCGATTGACGATGACGGTGACGGCACTGCCAACGAAGATCCGGCTGACTGCATCAATAATGACGGCGACTTCTACTTCGTCTATGACTGGGGTTGGAGAGACCGTTACGATGAAGATCCGATCAACTTTGACACGGCGTACTTCAACTGCGGCGAGCGTCCTGCGGTGCAGGCCTCGATCAGTGACTGGGCACGCTGCTGCTTCGGAGCTTCGGGTGTTGACCTGAGCGCAGTCCACTTCTGGATTGACGGCTTGGAATACACGGCCGCGGACACGGTGATCGAAGGCCTCGGCTTCCGCATCACGTCGCCCGGCCAGAACGACTTCGTGTTCACCATGGGTGGTGCGAATACCGGCGAAGCGGCCGACTTCCTCTACACCCCGGGTGACCACAGCATCCTGATCGCGGTGCCTGATGCCGCCGGTAACGTCGGTACGACCGACAACCAGGGTATCTCGTGGGCATGGCATGTGGATTGTCCGGGACCGGCGGTTGAATTCGTTGACACCGACTGCGGTGCATGGTTCAATCCTGAGTCCATGCCGAACAATCCGCAGGACTTCAGCTTCGTGGTCAGCACGGTGGCTGGAGCCGCGATTGCCCCGAACGGTATCGAATACACCGTGGAAACTGTTCCGGATCACATCTGGGTCAGCGGCCCGACGGTCATTGATCCTGCCGGTCAGGACGAAGTCGAAGTGACGTTCACGATGGACGGTTCGTTCCCGGATGGCCAGACTGGTCTGGCGATTACGGTCACGACGCGTAACATCTACAATAATCCGGAATCCGGCGACGGTATGAACACCAGCAGCCGCACGTATTACGCCGACAACTGCGAACCGTCTGAGACCCAGGCGCACGTTCCGGCCACCGGCGATACGCTGTCGAACGAAGGCAATATCGTAATCGAAGTCTTCTACGGCGACGATTGCGAAGGCTTCCTGGCTTCCACGGGCGGCGACGCCACCCTGCAGAAGTCCGGTGCTGCGATGTCCCGCACCTCCGGTGACAAGACCAATACGATGAAGGCTCTGACCTCGCTGCTTGACAAGAACGGCACGCGTGACGGACGCACGGACGACGCTCTGGACGATAACGGTTCAGGTATTGACGTGAACACGGTCCGCGTAACGCTTGTCCCGCCGCGCGGCACGCCGATCATCTATGATAACCCCGAGGAGTTCCTCGAGCTGTCGAACGCTAATGCCAAGGTCGTCCTGTCTGACGCACTGGCTGGCAACTGGACGGTGAACGTTCACGCCGAAGACTGCGTGGGCAACACCATGGCCGCGACCTGGACCTTCTTCGTGGCGAGCACCGGCCCGATCGCCAACTTCGGTACGGTGGAAGACGGCAGCTGTCAGTACAACGGATTCTGGAACCCGGATTATCCGCTGGACTTCACGGCTACCGTGACTGAAAACGACGGCGCGAACGTGCGCAACGGTGACATCAGCGTCCACTTCGTCGGTCTGTATGATTGCGACGGCGCAATCTGCGAGCGCGACCTGACGGCCAATGTCAGCCTGAACGTTTCGCCGGCCTACAACAACCAGAATGTTGAGCAGGTCTTTACTGTGACGGGCAACGCTACGTTCGGCGACTTCGACGGCTACGGCACGCCGACCGACGTACGTATCGTTCTGAATGCCTGTGATCAGTACGGCGCTTGTCAGGAAGTTGTTCAGACCTGGGTGGTTGACGAAGCCGCGCCGGTCATCGTGAACGAGCTTCCGATGGACGGCAGCGTCGCCAACGGCAACGTCCCGGTGACGATCAGTGCGCAGTTCTTCGATGACGAAGACTTCGACTCACTGGCCAGCCATACGGGCGGTGACGTGATGTTGCTGGATAAGAACGTTGCTCCGGCGACAGGCTTCATCGGCGGCGTCAACCTGAAGAACATCAATACCAAGGGTGCTACTGTCTCGACGACGACGCTTGACATGGGCGCATGGCGTGAAGCCTTGACGCGCAGTGTCACCAGCCTCGACGGCAACAGCGGCATTGACATTGACTGCATCGAATTCCGTCTGCAGAACCACCGCACGGGTCAGTTCACTGACCTGCTGGAAGGCGCCACCATCGGTACGGGCACGATTTCCTGGTCGGGCAACCTCGATGAAGGCAACTACACCGTGGTGCTGACGGTCTGTGACTACGTGTGCAACACCTCGAGCAAGGTTTGGAGCTTCGTGGTGGTTGGTGATCCGGAAGGTCCGGACAGCCACATTGACTGGCTGCCGCCGTACCACGTGTCGGCCATGCCGCATTGCTTCAAGGCCCTGGTCACCGGTGATGTGTACGATCGCAACTCGATGAGCATGACGATTGAAGGCGGCATGATGGTGGAAGACGAGCTGGTGTTCGCACCGATCGTCGTGGATGCACCGGTGAGCTTCAGCGGTGATACGGCCATCTACTGCGCCAACTTCGATCTGACCGGCCTGAACAGCCTGCGTGTTTCGCTGACGGGCGAGTACCTCGGTGGTATTCCGTTCCCGAGCCAGACCCAGCTGTTCACCGTGGACACGGGCGCCCCGTACTTCGTGGCAGTCCAGCCGGATCCGGAAGTCGTGATTGGTATCAGCACGGCGCCTGAGTTCCGCGTTGACTTCGCAGAAGAAGGCACGACTGGTCTTGATCCTGCCAGCGTCCGCCTGTGGCTGACCACTGCGGCTGGTGTGGATGTCGCTACGAACCCGACGGTCTCGATTTCCGCGAATGGTCTGACCGGCTACGCTACCCTGCGCCCGGCAGCCCTCACGGTCGGTGACTACGTCCTGCATGCGGAACTTTCGGATATGGCCGGTAACCACGCGTCTATGACGTGGGCCTACCGTGTCGGCGAAGAAGGTCCGTTGCCGGGTGGTGACGCTTACAACTATCCGAACCCGTTCACGCCGGAAGATGGTTACACCACGTTCCATCTGCCGCTTGAAGAAGGTTCGTCCGGTGGCGCTACGGTGTCCATCAAGATCTACGACTTCGCGGGTCACCTCGTCGCGACAGTCTATGACGGTGTGCTGAATGATCCGAACACGGCGCTGACGTGGGCCGGTACCAACGAGAAGGGCGAAGATGTCGCCAACGGTGTGTACCTTGCGCATGTTGAAGTGTCGGGCAGCGGCAAGACCGTCAAGACCATCGTCAAGGTGGCGTACAAGAAGGAAGGCAACTAATAGAACACCGGTGCTGGGAAGCCGCAATTCGGCGGCTTCCCAGCCTGTGTTTTTCAATCCCCCGGAATTATGAGTTACTTGAGAATAGCCGATAGGACAGGAGGAAGGGATATGTCATCCCGAATTCGCAATACGGCGCTGGGACTGTGCATGCTGATGCTGTTCAGTGCCTCTGCCGCCTTCGCGCAGAATTATGCCGATCCGTATCTTCGGATGGGTGTCGGTGCGCGTGCGATGGCAATGGGCACGGCACAGACCGCCGTCGCTAACGACGCGACCGCGGCCTACTGGAACCCCGCGGCAATGCATTGGCTGCACAAATTCGAAGTGTCGCTGATGTACACCGGTGGGCTGGAGGCCGATCGTAATCACAACTACATCGGTGCATCTCTATGTGCCGAGCGTATCGGTACCTTCGGTCTGTCCTGGCTCAATTCCGGTATTACCGGTATCGGTCAGTACGATCCGAGTGGCAACAAGACGGGCTCGTTCGACGTCTCCAACAACGCGTTCCAACTGAGTTACGCGCGTGGTCTGGGCAGCGGCTTCTCGCTCGGTTTGAGCGCGAAGTATCTGCAGGAAGATCTCGCCGACAACACCGGTTGGGGTGTGGATGCTGGCTTGTTGTTCATTCCGTATGATGAAATCATGATTGGTTTCATGATGCGTGATGCCGCAGGTGAGCATGGTAAAGACGATCTGCCGTACGAAGCCCGCTTGGGTCTTGGTGTGAAGCCCTGGAAGGGTGTCACCTTGACCAGCGACTTGCAAGGTATCGAAGGCGAACAGGCTACGCTGGATGTCGGCGGCGCCTATGACTTCGAAGTCAGCGACAAGGTCAGCTTCTATCTGGCTGCCGGTGTCAATGACTTGGTCGAGACGGATCAAGCCAGCCGCGGTATGACCGCCGGCTTCGGTTTCGGTTTCAAGAACTTCGGCATTCAATACGCCTATGTTGAAGAACCGCAGGAATTCTTGAATGAAAACCACCGCCTCTCCGTGAACTTCTACTTCCGCGAGTGCAATACGCTGAAGAGCGCCATGGGTAGCCTGAAGCGCGAGCGTCACGAAGAGGCCATGATTGCCAAGGCAGATGGTCCGAAGGAGTTCATCCATCGTTACATCTTCGAAGGCAACCCGTCGCTGAAGCTCAGCCTTGAGCTCCTGCGTCCGGAAGTCAAGGACTCCATCGAGTCCGTGTGGATGGAGACTGGTGGTGTGGTCAGCTTCCCGGGTATCAACTTTGCCACGGGTTCGGCTGAAATCACCGACGAGTTTGCGCGCGTGCTGGACGGTGCGGCCAAGCTGATCAACGAGCATCCGGAAATTCAGTTGCTCGAGGTTCAGGGCCACACGGACAACACCGGCTCGGATGCGATCAACAACCCGCTGTCTCAGGCTCGTGCGGACGCCGTTCGCAACTACCTGATCTCGCGTGGCGTGGATCCCAGCCGCTTGGTGGCGAAGGGCTATGGCTCAACCAAGCCCGTTGCGAGCAATGCTTCCGAGCAGGGCCGCTACCAGAACCGCCGCATTGACCTCGTGCGCGTCCGCTAAAGCACGATTAGTTTGAATCTGCGTCGAGGAGTGCTGCGGTCCAGACGGGCCGCCACTCCTCGACTCACTCCATGACCTGTCCAAGAAAACGGGATATGACATCATGAAGAGAATTGGTTACGTTTTGCTCACATCGGTCGCCGTGCTGGTGATCTATGCGCTGTCCTTAGCTCAACTTGAATCGCGCAATGCAGCGGCAAAGTATCTGCTGCGCGTGATGGATGGCGAGGCGCCGCGCGCCTACTATGGTTCGGCAGTTGAGGGGGCCTACGCCTGGACTGGCGGCAATGCGCTCTATGCAGTTTCACAAACTGGTGAAAACGCAGGGCCTGTAGCCCGCGGAGCCGTGTATATTTACGACGGTTTGCTTGCTGAATCACCGACGTTGACTATCCGTGGTCAAGAAGACGGAGATCTGTTCGGAAGTTCGCTCTCTTCAGGCGACTTTAATGGCGACGGAACTCCTGACCTGGCAATTGCCGCTGAGGGCGGACAAGGTACAGGGGCTAAACCCGCCGGAAAGGTCTATCTCTATCTGGGCGGTTCTTCGTTCGGCTCGAATGGTCTAATGGTTACGGCCGGGGACTCCAAGGACTCGTTTGGCCGTTCGATCAGCTTGCAGCATGATGTCAACGGCGATCAATACGCCGACCTGGTCATCGGTGCGCCGCACTCCGCACGGGCTGGAGCGACCTCGGGCCGCGCCTATATCTGGTACGGCAATGCCGAAGGGAAACTTGGCAAGTCGCCGGACGTCGAGATCAAGCTGGGCACGCTCAATGACCTCTTTGGTTCGTCTGTGGCGACCGGTGACATCACTGGCGACGGGCAAGCGGACATTGCCATTGGTTCTCCTCATTACGGCACGGAAGCCACCTACAGCGGCGCTGTGTACGTTTTTCAGGGCGGCAGCGGCTTGAACGTCACCAAGCCTACAAAACTCTACAAGGGCGAACTGACGAGCTTCCAGGACCAGTTTGGATGGTCTGTGGCCATCGTTCCGGATCAAAACGGAGATGGTACATCTGAACTCGTCGTCGGCGCCCCGCAGTTCACGTCCAGTGGCCGCCAGCTCGGCAAAGTCTATGTCTATCACGGCGCGGCGACCTTGCCTGATGCGCCCTCCGGCACGTTTGTCGGCACCGCTGAAGCGGGTCGTTATGGTGAGAAAGTCTTTTCCCTCGGCGACGTAAACAAGGACGGCAAGGGGGATTGGGCCGCGCAGGCTGCCAATGCCTCGCAGAGCCGCGGCGTCGTTTATTTCTACTATGGCGGTTGGGAAAACGACTTCTACCAGTTCACTGGTGAGGCTATCGCTGATGTGGCAGGAAACAGCGTGGCCATGTTGGGAGATCTCGACGGTAACGGCGCGATGGATCTTGCTGTCGGGGCTCGCTGGTGGGATCGTGATCTCGATGAAAACGTCGGGAGAGTGTATCTCCTTAGTATTCAGTAGTTCCTGACTTTTTGGAGCTTTTCTGGCAGACGTAAATAACGGTATAACAATTGCAAAGCATCTTAAAGGGGCTGTTTCTCGGCCCCTTTTTCATTGCTTTTTTGCTGCTCTCTGTGTATATTTTATGTTACCGGTTTCCTGAAAACCAGAAACGAAACACATGAATCTCAACACCTTAAAAAAGAAGGCGCAGGACAAGACCCTGCGAGTTGGCGTCGTTGGGCTGGGCTATGTCGGCTTGCCTCTGGCGGTACAGTTTGCTGCCAAAGGTATTCGTGTCACGGGCATTGATGTCTCTGAGTCCAAGCTTGAAAAACTGAAGCGAGGAGAGAACTACGTTCTTGACGTAGATGATAAACAGCTCGCTGACGCCGTGAAAACCGGCATGCTCGAAGCGACTTCAGATTACTCAGTGATCAAGGATCTTGACGCAATCTCGATCTGCGTTCCGACGCCCCTGCGTAAGACCGGCGATCCGGACATTTCTTACATCATCGCGGCGCGTGACGAAATCCTGAAGTATGCACATCCCGGTTTGCTGATCGTGCTCGAAAGCACCACCTATCCCGGCACGACGGATGAGTTGATGGTGCCTGCGTTTCATGAAATCGGTCTGACCGTCGGTGAAGATGTCTTTATCTGTTTCTCGCCGGAACGTGTGGACCCGGGCAACGAGAGATACGGAACTCACAACACGCCGAAAGTCATGGGCGGCACGACCCCGGCCTGTTTCGACGCCGCGCAGGCCGTGTACTCGCTTGTGATTGAGACCATTGTTCCCGTTTCGAGCACCCAGGCTGCGGAGCTTGTGAAACTGCTTGAGAACACGTTTCGTTCAATCAATATCGGACTGGTCAACGAGCTGGCCATCATGTGCGACATTCTTGGCGTGGACGTCTGGGAAGTGATTCGCGCGGCCTCCACGAAGCCCTTCGGATTCATGCCCTTCTATCCCGGACCGGGTCTGGGAGGGCACTGCATACCGATTGACCCGATCTACCTGTCGTGGAAACTCAAGACCCTAAAGTATCGCGCTCGCTTCATTGAGCTTGCTGATGACATCAACACCAGCATGCCGGAGTATGTTGTGCAGCGCGCCGCGGACGCCCTGAATGAACAGGGCAAGGCCGTCAAGGGCTGTAATGTGCTGGTCATGGGGGTCGCGTACAAGCGGGATATTGACGACTCGCGCGAATCTCCTTCGCTGGATATTATCGAGCTCTTGATGAAGCGCGGCGCGACGGTGTCGTATCATGATCCGTACATTCCGGAAGTGGCCACGGCGAATCATGAAATGAAGTCCGTTCCCATTGATGCGGACTCTCTGGCCAAGTATGACCTGGCTGTGATCTGCACCGACCATCGCAATATTGACTATGGGCAGCTATGCGAACTGGTGCCGCTGGTCTTTGATGCGCGCAACGCCACGGCGGCGCTGGGCAAACGTGACAACGTGGTGAAACTGTAGGCACGGACGAGTGAAACAACTCGGAGCCATCGTTGAATTGCTTCGGCCCACACAGTGGTCGAAGAATCTGATCATCTTCGCGGCGGTCTTGTTTTCGCCCGCGCGAGTAGTTCTCGAATCTCCGGAAGTTGTCCTTCGTGCGCTGCAGGGCTTCGCCGCCTTCTGTCTGCTTTCGTCAGCGGTTTACGCGCTGAACGACGTCTTGGACATCGAGGCCGACCGCGGGCATCCAAAGAAGAAGAATCGTCCCTTGCCGTCCGGCAGAGTATCCCCGTCCGCCGCGATTGCGCTGGCTATTCTTCTCGCCGTCGCCGGAGTGGGGTGGGCCTTCCTGCTGGATTCCTATTTTGGCTGGTTGGCTGTGGCCTATCTCACCGCGAATCTGGCCTATTCACTTGGACTCAAGCAAGCAGTCATTGTGGATGTGCTCTTGCTGTCTATGGGATTTGTGCTGCGGGCGGTGGGCGGCGTGGCGGTGATTCGCGCTATGCTTCCCGAAGTGTATCTCTCCTATTGGCTGATTCTGTGCGCTTTTCTGCTCTCGCTGTTTCTTGCTTTGGCCAAACGCAGGCACGAAATTGCCATTCTGGGTGACGCCGCGGCCAGTCACCGCGCGAGTCTCGCCGCCTACAGTCTGACCTTCATTGATCAGATGCTGGCGTCGCTCTGCGCTGCCACGATCGTCGCATACAGTCTCTACACGATTTCCGATGATACATTCAGACACTATGGCACGCGCAACTTGTTCTGGACGTTGCCCTTTGTCGTGTATGGCCTGTTTCGCTACTTGTATCTGATCTACAATCGAGGAGAAGGCGGAGATCCGTCGAGACTCTTGGTGAAAGATCGCGGCACATTGATCAATGTCGCGCTATGGGCGCTGACGACGGCCACCATTGTGTACATGACATGAGCAATGCAATAGTCAGACAATTCCGGATCAGCGTATTCCTGTTCTTCGTCTCGGCTTCTCTATTTGTTTCCTGCAAGAAAGGCGAGGAAGGAAAGAGCGGTGTCACGGGCAGAATCACGGCCGCGGAAGGCACCGGTGCTGGTGCTCTCGTTCGACTCTATCCCGCGCCCGATCCATTTGCAGAAGAATCGGTGTGGTCCGTTCCCGACGGAGAAAGTTCTGTCGGCTTTGATTACGATCTGCACTTCGGATTTGATCACCGTTTGCTCAGTTCCGCCCGTTCAGATACCGCGGACAACAACGGCGACTTTCAGTTCGAGGACGTGACGATTGGAGACTATGTCATCGTCGCCGACAAGCCTGGTCAAGGATGGACGCCCTATCGGCTGATCCATGTGTCGGGTGATCTTTCGGTCGGTGATTTGCAGCTTCCGCGCGTCCGCACCTACTCCAATGACGACGGCGACCTATCCGTGTTCATTCAAGAGAACACCACGTGGGAAGCGGGGACGCAGTATGTCATCAGGGACAACGCCTTTGTGCGCAGCGGAGCGACCCTGACCATTCAGCCCGGAGCAACTGTCCTGCTGGCTGGAAACAAGGCACTGAACATTCAGGATGGCACGCTTGTCTGTCGAGGCACGGCGGACAAATTCATTGTGTTCGCAGCTGCGGATGTCGTAAGCCGTGATCCCGACGAGTGGCTCCGCGTCCGATTGTCCGCGGAAGCCTCACCCCCGAATTTTGCGTACACTGCCTTTCGCAACGGCGCCACGGCTATCAGCACAGAAGCGGACAGCGGCTTGGTCGAGTATTGTTCGTTTGAAAGGTTTGTCAACGAAGGTGTGTTGGCTCTGCAGCAGCCGCCGCTTGTGCGCCGCTGCGTCTTCAACCTTACCGCCACGGGAATCTGGGCCGCGTCCACTGCCGGATTTCATTGCGAGCGCAACGTCTTTCAAACCTGCGACCCATTTGCGATCGTGCTCGACAGCTTGCGCGATGGTGAGATTTTCTGCAACTGGTTTCGCGACTGCGGCGGCGCGGACACCAGCGGCTCCGTGGATCGCGGCGTCATCAGCATGGATCTGGTTACCGACTTCGATGTGCACAACAACTACTTCGAAACCTCCTGGCACGCATTTGCGATGGGTTCACATGTGGACTCCTCCGTGTACATCCACCACAATCAGTTTCACCGGATGAACAGAGTCGTGGATATCAGCGTCACCGAAGAACGGCGAGGTCCGTCCTACCCCACGGTCAAGTACAACTGTTTCACGACGATCAGCCGCAGCGTGATATTTATTCACTGCAATCAGCACAATACGCACGACATGGACGCCACGAGCAACTACTGGGGAACGACAAGCATCGCGACCATCGAGAGCAACTACATCAACGATAGAAACGACGATCCGATTTGCCCAATCGTTTACATTGATCCCGTATTGGCTTCCTGTGCCGACGTGCGAACCCAAACCGGAACCGACGCGGGAATCTGCCCCTAACACGTGCAATACATCGGCAAGGATATCGTTACACACGGTTCGCTGCTGCACCTGAATCGCGACATTGCCTGGAAGGAGCTGCGCTCACGCGCCAAACAGGGAATTCGCAAGGCACAGAGCGCGGGCATTCGTGTAGTGGAGAGCCGCGACCTGAGTTTGATGGCCAAGCTTTGGTATGACCCTGAGACTCTGACCGATTCGCTCTCACCGGAACAGAAGCTCTTTCTGGCGTACGTTGGATCAGAGCTTGTCGGCGGCATCATCGTCACACCTGTGACACCGAACACTCTCTTCTATCACTACGGCGGCACGAATGAACTCGGACGGCAGATTGAGGCAAACGCGTATCTGTTCTGGCACGTTGTGTGTGAGTACGAATCCAGCGAGTTTGAATACCTCGACGTCGGCGTAAGCTTCCGTCAGGAGCTTCAACACTACTTTCAAAAGTATTGCACGAAGCCTTATCCGATTCTCTTTCGCTCGCCTCCGCCTTCGTCCCGCCCGCTCATCCAACTGGAGCCCTTTGATGGATCGGATCTCGACTCGCCTGAAGAGCAGGTGATCGCCATCAACACGGCGCTCTTTGAGTTCTTCGAAGCGGAGTTCACGTTCATGCCGTCGTGGCTCTTCGCGCTTCAGTCCGCGCTGCGCGCCGCGGGAATTCCCAAAGGGGCAATTGTCGGAGTATGGTCCTCTGTTGCTGAGCCATCGTATGTGGAGCTTCTTTCGAATCTCCTCGGTGATCAATGGAGATTCTCGGCTCGACCTGAAGAATGTGACGCGCGCATTGCCTGCCACCGCTGGGGGTATTGGTGTGCGGAGACCGAATCCCTGGCCATGCTTGGCGAGCCTCTGATTGAGGATTGCCGGGATGTTCTGCTTCACGATGACTTGCCGATGCGGCCCGGGAGCCTTGGCCGATATTCAGTGTTTGACTTCGCGCGGTTCTTGCCGCTGCCGTTTGGCGCCGCGTTGGTCGGTGAGCACTTTCCGGACAAACAGATCTGGGATCTCTTTCATTGTTTGGATGTCTCCAAACGAAATCGAGTGCGCGAAGGTTTGCAGATTCATTGGCGCAAACGAGAACAGAATCTGCTTGCCCGCCGTGCGAATCATGCCAAGTTAGGTGAGCTGTTTGCCTTGACCGGAATGCACGACTCAGTGCCTGGTCAATGCGCCCCTGCTTGCTACGTACTGCATTCCAGCGATCCCTATTCCGTGAAGGCCATTCATCAACGCTTGGCTGAGTTCGGCGTAAGCACGGAACTTGATGAGGCAGCATCATTGCTTGCCTTGCCGTGCCACGCAAAGCTCGGCACCGGACAAATCGAATACATCTTCGCCGCCATCCGCGGCATGATCAATCCCTGCTACACCTACGTGCGGCCCGATCCAGAATCAAACTCATAGTATGCCCTCAAGATATCTGATCACCGGCGGTGCCGGATTTATCGGTTCAAACATCGTTGAAGAATTGCTGCGGCGCGGACAGTCGGTTCGCGTGTTCGATAACTTCTCCACCGGAAAACGAGAAAATCTTGCCGCCTTCCTGAACGACATCGAACTGCACGAGGGTGACTTGCGGGACGAGTCCGCGCTTGCACGCGCCGTGAAAGGATGCGACTATGTGCTGCATCAAGGAGCCTTGGGATCTGTACCACGCTCGATTCACGATCCCGTGACGACCCATGAAGTGAACATTCGCGGCACACTGAACGCATTGATCGCCGCGCGCGACGCCGGCGTGAAACGATTTGTCGCTGCCTCAAGTTCCTCGGTGTATGGAAACACGCCGACGCTTCCCAAGATTGAATCCATGCCGGTGCTTCCGCTTTCTCCCTATGCCGTCAGCAAACTCGCCACGGAGAAGTACTGCGCGGCGTTTCACTCGGTGTACGGACTCGAGACTGTGGCTCTGCGGTACTTCAATATCTTCGGTCCACGACAGGATCCCGCGTCGCAATATGCCGCAGTCATTCCGCTTTTCATTACGCGCGCCATGAAGAACGAATCGCCCATTGTTCACGGTGACGGAAAACAGTCACGCGATTTCACGTTTGTGGACAACGCGGTCAGCGCGAATCTCTTGGCCTGCGAAGCGCCTGCCGACAAAGTGGCGGGCGAGTTTTTCAATGTGGCTTGCGGCGAACGCTATTCGCTGCTCGACATTCTGAACGGCATTGGTGCCGCGCTGGGCAAAGACATTTCTCCCGTTCATGAACCGACTCGAGCCGGTGATGTACGGGATTCACTTGCATCCATTGAGAAGTTTCAGACCGCTTCCGGGTATCGTGTCCTGGTGACGATGCCCGAAGGGCTGAAGCGAACGGTGGATTACTTTAAGAAAGCATAGTCATGAGCGTTGGCATGTTGAATCTGCAAGCGCAGTTCCGCCAGATTCGCGAAGAAGTGATGGCGGAAGTCACGCAGATTTTTGAGACACAGAGTTTCATTTTGGGAAGCCGGGTTAAGGGACTTGAAGAGAAGATGGCGGCCCTTGCGGGGATGCCCTATGGTATCGGCGTGTCGTCCGGAACGGATGCGCTGCTTCTGTCCGTGATGGCGCTGAAACCTGAGCCCGGTGATGAGGTGATCACGACGCCTTACACCTTTTTCGCTACGGCAAGCTCAATCGTGCGCGGCGGAGCACGCCCCGTGTTTGTGGACGTGGATGATGTAACCTTTAACGCGCGCGCGGATCTCCTTGAAGCCGCGGTCACCAAGCGTACTCGCGCCTTGATGCCTGTGCATCTCTTCGGTCAAATGGTGAATCCCGCCGAGTGGACGGCAGTCGCGCAAGCGCAAAGGCTGCGCATCATTGAAGATGCAGCGCAGGCAGTCGGAGCCACTTTCAACGGCGTCACCGCCGGAGGATTTGGTGATCTCAGTTGTTTCTCGTTTTATCCTACCAAGAATCTGGGCGGAGCGGGAGATGGCGGAATGGTGCTTGCCCGGGATGAGGCGCTGGCGCATGACGTCCGCATCAACCGTGTGCATGGCGGCAAGGATCGCTACTTTCACGACCAAATCGGCATCTGCGGACGTCTGGACGAATTGCAGGCCGCCGTGCTGCAAGTGAAGTTTCGCTATCTCGCGCAGTGGAATGAACGAAGACGTGCTATTGCGGACATGTACAAGCAGGGCCTTATCAACACGCCTGCCATCTGCCCGATTGAAACTCCGGGTGCTTATCACACCTATCATCAGTATGTCATTCGCGCTCCGAAGCGCGATGAACTCATGGAATTCCTGAAGTCGCGCGGCATCGGCAGTATGATCTACTACCCTGTTCCCCTGCATTTGCAAAAGTGTTTCAGCTTCCTGGGATATAAGGAAGGCGACTTCCCTGTGTCCGAAAGATTAGCCAAGGAAACCCTTGCGCTTCCGATGTCCGCGGAACTAACCGATGATGAAGTCATGGAAGTCTGCGGAGCGGTTCGCGACTTCTACTCAGGGAAATAGACCGAGCGGGACGCAGCGCATGGCGAAGAACGTCGAGAGAACGATGTGGATGCGGGTCTTTCACTTGGTGGGAGACCTGTTGCTCACGGTTGTCTCTTTTGTGCTTGCGTTTGCGGTTCGCACCGAGATTCGCTCAATCTATTTCTTCGGAAGCGCGCAGTCTGTTCATAACTACTATGAGATTATGATCCTGCTGGTGCCTGTTTGGTGGCTCCTGCTGGATTTGCAGCGATCATCTCATGAGTTTGCCACGACAACGGTCTGGCACGATTTCAAGATTGCTCTCCGTACCGCGGTGTTTGGAACGGTGGGACTCTTTGCCGCGGCCTACATCCTCCGCATCGAGCTTCCGCCGCGTTCGACGATGCTGCTCTTTATGCTGCTTAATGCGTCGTTGCTCACCGTCAACAGAGTCTTCTTCAAGTCCATTCGCGAACACATTCGTGCTGAGGGCGGCCTCAACAAGCGCGTGTTGATCATTGGAACGGTGGAAAAGGCCTTACGATTCATCAAGACCATAGAAGAGAACGACTCCTTTTCCGTCCAGCTTGTGGGATTCGTGGACACCGAGCGAGGCCATTCATCCGATGCTGGTGTCGCAAAGCTGCTCGGGTCTCCGGATGATCTGCAGCAGATTCTGCACTCGCACACGATTGACGAAGTCGTCTTTGCCGTCCCGACCAGACACATCGCCGACTGTACCGACATGCTGGCACTGTGCGAGCAGGAAGGTGTACGCTCGGTGATTCTGTCCGACTGGTTTTCCAATCTGGTTGCGCACGTCTCGACGGACATTCAGTATGATCAGCCGGTCCTGATCTATACCTCGATGCGGCACAAAGAGTGGCAGATTCTGGTCAAGAGAATCTTTGACATTGCATTTTCGAGTTTCTTGCTGATCCTTTTGTTCCCGCTCCTCTTGGTGATTGCCATCGCGATTAAGCTGACTGACCGCGGGCCAGTCTTCTACAAGTGGAAAGTTGTGGGCTTCAACAAAGAGAAGTTCACCGGTTACAAGTTCAGGACGATGGTCACCAATGCGGATCAGATCAAAGCAAAGCTGGAAGCGCAAAACGAGATGAAAGGCGCGGTCTTTAAAATTAAGAACGACCCGCGCATCACTCCCGTAGGCCGTCATCTGCGCAAGTTCAGTCTGGATGAGCTTCCGCAGCTCTGGAGTGTTCTGAAAGGTGACATGTCTATAGTCGGTCCGCGACCTCCGCTGGAAACGGAATTGCCGCGATTTGACAGCTGGCACCGCAGAAAACTTTCTGTCAAACCGGGATTGACGTGCTTGTGGCAGATTTCCGGACGGAGCGCGATCACCGATTTTGACGAATGGGTGAAGCTCGATCTGGCGTACATTGACAACTGGACGCTGCTACTCGATTTCAAGATTTTGCTGAAAACAATTCCCGCCGTTCTGCTTGGGCGCGGTGCTCACTAACTTCATAGGACTCCTTTGCGCGTACTTGTCACCGGCGGTGCCGGATTCATCGGATCGCACACAACGGATGAGCTGTTGCGACGCGGCTACGACGTTACGATTTTGGACAGTCTGGAGAAGCCTGTTCATCTGAAGGGAAAGCCGGACTACATCCCTTCCAAAGTTCGGTTCATTGAGGGTGATGTTCGTGACCGCGAGAAAATGCGCGAAGCGCTCGACGGGGTGGAAGCTGTTTTTCACTTTGCCGCCTACCAGGACTATCTTCCGGACTTCTCAAAATTCTTCTGGGTAAACAGCGTCGGCACGGCACTGATCTACGAACTCATCGTGGAGCACAAGCTGCCCGTGAAGAAAGTAGTTGTGGCATCCTCTCAGGCCGTGGCGGGCGAAGGCCGCTACGCCGCAAAGGACGATACGTTCTTCCATCCGGAATTGCGAACGCTGCCGCAACTGGACGCAGGCGACTGGGAGTTTAGAGATTTGCGTAACGGCGATGTTCTGAAGTGGCAGCCCACTCCCGAAACCGACGCGAAGCCCCTGAATCAGTACGCCCTGTCGAAATACTCCCAGGAACTAATGACTCTGGCTTTCGGGAAACGCTACGACATTCCGTCGGTTGCGATGCGTTTCTCCATTGTTCAGGGACCGCGACAGAGTTTCTACAACAACTACTCCGGCGCGTGCCGCATCTTTTCCTTAAGCTACTTCTTTGACCGGGCGCCTCTGATTTATGAAGACGGCGAGCAAGTTCGCGATTTTGTGAACATTCACGACGTCGTTCAGGCAAATTTGAAAGTGCTGGAAGATGATCGCGCGAACTACGAGATGTTCAATGTCGGAGGCGGACGCGCCTACACCGTCAAGGAGTTTTGCGCGATTGTGGCGAAAGTATTCGGAAAAGGTGAACTGCTACCGCGCCTTCCTGGCTTGTATCGCTTTGGCGACACGAGGCATATCATTTCAGATATCAGCAAGCTTAAGGCTCTTGGATGGAGTCCCACGCGCACCGCTGAAGATTCGGTCAAAGAGTACAAAGAGTATCTCGAGCAGCAAACGGACATTGACGACATTATGGACTACGCGGAACAGCGTATGCAGTCGCTGAATGTCGTTCGTTCGTCAAAAGGAGCAAAGGGGCAATCATGAGAGTACTTGTCACCGGCGGCGCGGGCTTTATCGCATCGCATGTTGCGGACGGCATGATCGCCGCGGGCCACGAAGTTGCGGTCTTGGATAATCTGAGCACGGGTTTTCGAGAGAATGTACCGAAGGACGCGACGTTTTTTGAAGTGGATATCCGTGACGCGGCGGGAGTTGACCGTGTCATCAGCGCGTTTCGTCCCGATGTCATAGATCATCACGCGGCGCAGATGGATGTGCGCAAGTCGCTCGTGGACCCTGTCTTCGATGCCGAATCGAACATTGTGGGATCGCTGAATGTAATTCTCTCCGGACAGAAACACGGAGTGAAGAAATACATCTACATCTCGACCGGCGGAGCCGTGTATGGCGAACCGAGCACTCTTCCCGTCACAGAGCAGCACCCCGTGCACCCTGAGTGCGCATACGGCATCTCGAAGCACACGGTAGAGCACTATCTCGAATTGTACAGAATCCTGTATGATCTGCGCTACACCGTGCTGCGATATCCGAATGTGTACGGACCGCGCCAAAGTCCGCACGGAGAGGCTGGCGTGATCGCGATCTTTGCCGGACTCTTTCTGGAAGGCAAGGTGCCGACGATTTATGGCGATGGTGAGCAGCTTCGCGACTATGTCTTTGTGTCGGATGTGGTGAAAGCGAATCTCCAAGCGCTCGAAGCGGGAGACGGCGAGATTCTAAACATCGGTTCCTCTGTCGGTACGTCTGTCAACACTTTGTTTCGTGAGTTGGCAGAGCTTGCCAATTGCGCCGACTCTCCCAACTACGCACCGCCTCGCACAGGTGAAATTCGCGCAACTTATCTCGATGCATCACGCGCCGCCACAATTCTCGGCTGGAAGCCCGAGGTTAGCTTGTCCGAAGGCCTCCGTAAGACGTGGACATGGAATCACGCGCTGCATGAAAAGGAAACCGTCTCCGCTTGAAAGCGATTGTGCTTGCGGCGGGAATCGGCAGCCGCCTCGGAGAATTGACGCGGCACAGACCTAAGTGTCTCTTGCCCGTCGCCGGACGCCCGCTGCTGGATTATTGGTGCGAGTCCTTGTCGAACGTCGGGGTGACGGATGTGTACATCAACACGCATCATCACGCCGAGCAAGTCAGAGCTTTCATCGAAAGCCGACCCCACGGCCTGAAGTTCGTCGAAGGCTTTGAGGAAACTCTGTGTGGCAGCGGAGGCACGCTTCGCTCCGCATTTGACTTTGTGAGCGGAGAAGACAAGTTCTTCATCATTTACGCGGACAACTATGCAGAGATTTCTTTGGCGCGTTTGTTGAGTTTCCATGCAGAGAGCGGTGCTCCTCCGATTGTTGTGGCAGCCTACCCCACTGAGCGGCCCTCACAGTGCGGCATATTTGAACTTGATCCGAGCGGACGAGTGATCTCGTTTGAAGAGAAGCCGGTCGCACCCAAGTCGAATATCGCGAACTCCGGCATTCACGTCGCGACTCCTGTGATCTATGATCTGGTACCCGATCATGTTCCGTCGGACATCGGTTTTCATGTGCTGCCGAGGCTGGTTGGGAAAATGTTTGCGTATGTAACGGATGAATATATTCTGGACGTGGGAACGCCTGAAACTTACGAGATGGTTAAAGTGCGAAAAGAAGGTTTACAATAATATGGTTATTACTCAAACGCCGCTGCGCCTGAGTTTCGCGGGAGGTGGAAGTGATCTGGCGGACTTCTACCGACACGGCGCGGGAGAAGTCATCTCCACGGCGATTGACAAGTACATCTTTGTCATCATCAAGGAACGATTCGACGAAAAAATTGTTCTGAATTACTCTCGCAATGAGACGGTGGATGACGTTACTGAGATCAAACACGAGCTAATCCGCGCTTCCATGGAGCTGACCGGATTGGGACGGGGAGTTGAGATCTCGACGCTTGCCGATATACCCTCGGAAGGAAGCGGGTTGGGGTCTTCGTCCTCGCTTGTGGTAGGTCTTTTGAACGCGATGTATTCGTACCTTGGAAAACAGGTTACGGCGGAAACACTTGCCAAACAGGCGTGTGACATTGAAATCACTCAATGCGGGCGTCCTATCGGCAAACAGGATCAGTATATCGCGGCCTATGGCGGTTTGCGGCGATTCATCTTCAAACCCGACGATAGCGTGGACGCGCGCGACGTTGATCTCCCCGCGCAAGCGCTTAGACTGTTCGGTTCGAATTGCCTTCTCTTCTACACCAATCGCACTCGGAAGTCCGCAGAGATTCTCACAGAACAGAAATCCAAAACAGCCTCGCGCAGAGATGTTCTCGAAGCTATGCTGCCGTTGGTCGAAAAGATCGAGAGAGCATTTCTCGCGCTTGATTTTGAGGCCGTCGGACGCCATCTTCACGAAGGCTGGACTCTGAAGAAGAAGATGGCGAGCAACATTTCCGACACCGGGATTGACGACATGTATGAGCGTGCGCTCAAGGCCGGTGCACTGGGAGGAAAGATTGCCGGTGCGGGAGGAGGAGGTTTTCTCTTGCTCTATGTTCCGCCGTCGAACCATGAAAACGTGCGCGCGGCCATGCGCGACTTCTTTGAGCTGCCATTCATGCCGGAACGCGACGGCAGCAAAGTCATTTTCAACATCAAGCGATACCCCTTCAAATGAGTCTTGACAAAGCGGCGCATGTCCGCTCCTATTTTGATCGCCTTAAGGCCGTGCTGGATAGCGTGCGAATCGAGGACGTTGTCACTTGCATGGACGTGCTCGAAGAAGCGTATCAAAGAGACGCGACCGTCTATATCTGCGGCAACGGCGGGTCATGGACCACCGCGACGCACTGGGTCTGCGATTTCACCAAAGGAGCAACCGTTCCGGGCAAGAGAAGATTTCGCATGCTTGCGCCGGGCGACAACATGGCCATGTTGACCGCCTATGCCAATGATGTCAGCTACGCCTCGGTGTTTGCCGAGCCTTTGCGCGCCTATGCGCGAGCGAAGGACGTCGCAATTCTGATCACGGCCTCCGGCAACTCACCGAACATTCTTGAAGCTGCCGCTGCTGCAAAAGAATTAGCCGTGACGACCATCGGCTTGATCGGTTTCGGCGGCGGAAAACTTGCCGGCATGGTAGACCACAGCGTCATCGTTGAGTCCCGCGAATACGGCCCGGTGGAAGATCTCCATCTCGTTCTGGATCACATCATCAGTACTTATCTCAAAGAGCGCATTGCCCGATAGGCGCCGCTCTTTTCTACTCACCTACACCACATTGTAAAATGAAAGTTGTCGTTATTGGCACCGGCTACGTCGGTCTCGTGACGGGCACTTGCCTTGCCGAGTCCGGCAATCAGATCAGCTGCGTGGATACGGATGCACGCAAGATCGAAATGCTGAAGAAGGGAATTGTTCCCATTTATGAACCTGGACTGAAAGAATACCTCGACCGCAACGTCGCGCAGGGACGGCTCTCGTTCACGACCGACCTTTACAGCGTCATTGATGAAGCTGAGGTTCTAATGATTGCCGTGGGCACTCCGCCCGGCGAAGACGGCTCAGCGGATCTCAGTCACGTCTTGGGGGTCGCAGAGAGTATCGGCAAGCGCATCAAGGACTACAAGATCGTCGTGAACAAGTCCACGGTCCCCGTGGGGTCCGCGGATCTCGTGCGCGACACGATTCAGAAGTACGCCAAAGTGGACTTCGACGTCGTCTCCAACCCTGAATTCCTGAAGGAAGGCGACGCCGTCAATGACTTCATGAAGCCGGATCGAATTGTCATCGGAGCGGATAGCGAACGCGCCGCCGAAGTTATGAAGCGACTCTATGCGCCGTTCCACAGGCTCGGGCATAGAGTGATCACGATGGATGTTCGTTCGGCGGAAATGACAAAGTACGCCGCGAACGCGATGCTCGCGACCAAGATCACATTCATGAATGAGATCGCGAACCTCTGCGAGGCCTGCGGTGCGGATGTGAATCAAGTGCGCTACGGCATCGGGTCCGACAAACGTATTGGTCAACAGTTTCTCTATGCCGGAATCGGATACGGCGGCTCGTGCTTTCCGAAAGATGTCACGGCGCTGATCAAGATCGCCCATCAGTACGAGCATGATCTGAAAATTCTTGAAGCCGTGGACGAGGTGAATACTCGCCAGCGCTTGAGACTTGCGGACAAAACCGTCACCTATTTTGGCGAAGATCTTTCCGGGTTGAAACTTGCCGTGTGGGGACTCTCATTCAAGCCGAAGACAGATGACATGCGCGAGGCTCCTTCTATCTACACCATCGAGGCGCTGCACGAGCGCGGCGCAAAGCTGCATGCCTACGATCCGCAGGCCATGGAGAACGCGCGTCCAATTCTTGGAGACAAGGCGCACTTTCACGAGGACTACTATTCTCCTCTGAAAGACGCTGACGCGCTTCTGATCTGCACGGAGTGGCAGGAGTTCCGCGAACCGGACTTCGCCCGCATCAAGAGCACGATGAAACGTCCCGTGATCTTTGACGGAAGAAATCTGTTTGAACCCGAGCAGATGAAGGAACTTGGTTTCGAGTACTTCTGCATTGGCCGCAAGAGCGCATAGATTCCTTGCGGCGTTCTTGGCGCTGCTCGCAGTTTCCTGTGCGCGGATGGGCGTTCCACCTGGAGGACCGGAGGATAAGACCGCGCCTATAGTGGTCTTCTCCTACCCAGCGCGTGATCAGATTAACATCCCACTGAACACGGTCGTTGTTCTCGAGTTCTCGGAAATGGTCCACCGGACGAGCGTCGAGGCGTCACTATACTTGTCGCCTGAGCCCGGCAAAAGGCTTCGGTATCGTTGGTCCGGTCGCAGACTGACGTTGGACTATCTGGATCCGCTTCCAGACAATCGAACGATTGTCGTGACCGTCGGTGCACAGGCGCGCGATCTACAAGGGAACAGCTTCGAACAGAGCTACACACTCGCGTTCAGCACCGGCGACCGGATTGACCGCGGGGCGGTCAGCGGTTTTGTCGAATTGCCCGAGGAAAGCCGTTCCGCGACCGTGACCGCGTATCTCCTTCACGACTCGCTGCCTGATCCCATGACCGACGCTCCGGACTATCGCATTCAGAGTGATGTGTTCGGCGCGTTTGACTTGAGCTATCTCGCGGAGGGCCGCTATCGGTTGTTTGCATTGGATGATCGCAATACCGATGGTCTGTGGTCTCCAGCGAGCGAATGGATTGGCACAGCCAGCGAGGATGTGAACGTGAAAGAAGGCGACATGCCGCATGTCACGTTTCTTCCGACTCTTCAAGATACGACTCCGCTCAAGCTTCTGCGCGTCAAACAGGAAGACAGAATGAGCATCGGACTTCGTCTGAATCGAGATGCACGGCCTTCGCGCGTTCTTCTGGCCGACTCATTGGGCATCCTGCGCACCGAGTCGCTTGCTCGGGACACGAGCGCCTCGGGAAGCTGGTTTGCTTACGTGGACCGTCCTTTGTCCGGTGACAGCGCAACTCTGAGCGCGGACCTGGATCAGGAGACGGTTGCTTCGAAGTTTGCGATTTCGGAACGACCGGATTCATCAAGACCCTACGTAATAGAGTCGTATCCTGTCAGTCGGGCGCTGATCAGCGACTTGCCGAGTGAGGCTCTCCTCATTTTCAGCGAACCGATCAAGCTGCTCGAGCAATCGGACAGTCTGCACATTGTGCTGAAGGAAGATACATCAGAGATCGGTGTGAGACTCGATCAGACTGACCCTGTTTCACTTACCGCATATCCTAACTCGCCTTTCCTGCGCGGTGCAACGTATCTGCTTCAGATTCCCGGCAAACTCGTGGAAGATCGTGCCGGGAACTTCCCAGAGGACTCTGTGCTCACGCTGCGCTGGATGACGCTGCCTGATGATTCTCTTGGAAACATCTCGGGGAAGATACTGGCTGCAGAGTCGGGACAGTGGATCGTGGAGCTCTACGAAGCTGGGCAGTACTTTATTGTGGATAGTCTGATTACGACGAATGCTTTCGAGTTTGTTGGGCTCCCGCAAGCAGATTACTTGATCCGAGTGGTTCTCGACAACAACCAAAACGGCGTCGTGGATCGCGGCGCCGTGCTTCCCTTCTCATTCTCCGAGCCGTTTGTCTGGCATCCTGAGACTCTCAGTGTTCGCCCAAGATGGACCAACGAAACGGAGATTTCCTGGACGACCAGTTCTCACCCATAAAGCTATGCTTCACGCTGTCATCATGGCCGGAGGAGTCGGCGCGCGCTTCTGGCCGCTCTCCCGCCGAAACCGGCCCAAACAACTGATCAATCTGACCGACGAAGGCACGTTGATCGAACAGACGGTGTCCCGGCTTCAAGGTTTGGTGGATGCCGATCACATTTGGATCGTAACGAACGCCGAGCAGGCCGCGCTGATCAAAGAACTCTTGCCCGAGTTCCGTGAGGACCGGTTCATTCTGGAGCCGCTGGGACGCAACACGGCTCCGGCAATCGGACTTGCCGCAGTATATTTGCATCGGCATGATCCGGACGCCGTGATGATTGTGCTGCCTGCGGATCACCGGATCAAGAACATCCACGAGTTTCATTTCTGCTTGTCGTCCGCCGTGGAAGTTGTGCATGATTCGCAAGTCCTGGCCACCATCGGGATTGAGCCCACGCGCCCGGAAACCGGCTATGGCTACATTCAGATGGACCAGAGCGGCATTCGCCTGCGCGAAAATGTCTATCCAGTACGGACCTTCGCCGAAAAACCTAATCTTGTCACGGCACGTGTGTTTCTTGAGAGCGGTGAGTTCCTGTGGAACAGCGGTATGTTCGTTTGGCGTGCGGATTCAATCCTGCAGCAGATCCACGAACAGCTCCCGTTGTGGGGCGCGGCATTCAAAGAGATCGAAAGCTCTCTTGGAACTCCTGCTGTGCAGGACGTGACGAGAAGAGCGTTTGAATCCGGCAAGGGAATCTCCATTGACTACGGTGTGATGGAGCACGCGCCTAAGGTCGCCGTCGTGCGCGGAACGTTTGACTGGAGCGATGTTGGTAGTTGGGATGAAGTGTGGCGGCTCATGCCGCACGACGACGATGGCAACGCCGTGCGCGGCAATGTGACACTGGCGCAAACGCAGAACACCTGCGTGATCGGCGGCAAGAAGTTGATCACCGCCGTCGGCGTCAGCAACCTGATCATTGTGGATACGGACGACGCCATCCTGATTTGCCCTCTGGACCGCTCGCAGGACGTGAAGACGCTTGTGGATCAACTGCGCGCCGAAGGCAAGGAAGGGGTACTCTGATGAAAGCCGCAAAACTCGTTCAGCATCTTTCCGAGGCCATTGAGAAGCAGGGCTACAAGATTCGCTATGAGAAGGGAAACTTCAAGGGCGGAAGCTGCATCTTCGAGGCCGACAAGCTCGTGATCATGAACAAGCGCTATGGCGACGAAGAGCGCGCCGAGGTTCTGGGCAAGGCTCTCGTGCGGATGGATATGGACTCGCTCTTTCTCGTGCCGGAAGTGCGCGACTATGTGGAGCAGTTTGCCGATCAGCCACTCGTTACGATTGACCTGACGGAGCAGGAGCCGCCGGCGCAGTGACGATTCCCGAGTTGACAGCCCAATTGCTTGCAGGATCGCGAAGCGCGCTTGCGCGGACGCTCTCGCGGGTTGAAAACTCGCCTGAGGCCGCCGATGAGGCGCTGCGCACGTTGGGGAATCAGATTGGTCACGCCGTGCGCATCGGCTTCACCGGTCCGCCCGGAGCGGGGAAGAGTTCGCTGGTGACGGCATACACAAAATTCTTGCGTAAGCAGGGCAAGCAGGTCGCGATCTTGGCCGTCGATCCGACGTCGCCGTTTTCGGGTGGCGCGCTGCTCGGTGACCGCGTGCGAATGAACGCGATTGGCTTAGACGAGGGTGTGTTCGTGCGCTCGCTTGCGACCCGAGGAGATTTGGGCGGCTTGTCGCAGGCCGCTGGAGATATGGCCGACGTGCTCGACGCTGCGGGGTTTGACTACATTTTGTTCGAGACGGTCGGAGTCGGGCAGTCGGAGCTTGAGGTCGTGCAGTACGCGGACTCGGTGGTCGTGGTGCTCGTGCCCGAGTCGGGCGATGCGATTCAGGGGATGAAGGCGGGGCTGATGGAAGCGGCGGACGTGTTCTGCGTGAACAAGGCCGACCGCGAAGGGGCCGACCGCTTCACGGGCGACTTGCAAGGCGCGATGATGCTCAAGCACTGGGACGAGTGGAAGCCGCCGGTCGTGAACACGGTCGCCACGCGAGAGCAGGGAGTCCCCGAGCTGTCCGAACAAATCGAGGCGCATCTTGCTCATCTGCGCAAAACCGGCGAGTTCGAAAGCCGCCGTCACGCGCACGCCAGACGCCGGATCCAGCGCATGCTCGAGAAAAAACTGTTAGCGAAATTCTGGACGGAAGAGAAGGCAAGGGTGATGGACGAGGCACTGGCGAGAGGAGAATCACCCTACTCTGTCTTAGGAAAGTTACAAATATCATAGTACGAGATTTCTGTCATATCAGCTTTTACTTGTTGTGAACACTCTTTACTACGGCGATAATCGCGATATACTTCGCAAATTAGAGGATGAATCTGTTGATTTGATTTATCTTGACCCGCCATTTAATAGTAATCAGAATTACAATGTGCTGTTTTCTGAGAAATCAGGGGAAAAATCTGCTGCACAAATTACTGCCTTTGAAGACACTTGGGAGTGGAACCCGGAGTCACGAAGATGGTTTGACTTAGTCCTTCAGTCTGGTGGGAAGGTTGCTGATTTGCTGGATGCCTATTACAGGTTTCTCGGAACGAGCACGATGATGGCTTATCTTGCGAATATGGCTCCATGTCTTATCGAGCTTAAACGGGTCCTAAAGTCGACTGGATCAATCTACCTTCATTGCGATCCGACAGCAAGCCATTATCTCAAGAACCTCATGGATGCGGTATTCGGCCCAGCATGTTATAGGAATGAGATTATTTGGAAACGGACGAGTAGCCATAACGACAGTAAGAAGTGGCCGAGCATTCATGACACGCTTTTGTACTATGCGGGAAAAGGGCATACATGGAACCCGATCTATCTTGACCACGATCCAGAGTATGTTCGCAAGTTTTATAGGTACGAGGATGAGCGGGGCCGCTATCGTTTGCATGAGATAATTAGAACGGCCTCAATGGGGCCACGCCCAAACTTAGCGTATGAGTATAAGGGGTATACGCCAGAATGGGGATGGAGGATGATCAAACAGAAAGTCAAGGCACTTGATAAGGAAGGCCGACTTGAATGGTCGGGGTCCGGACGGCCTTACTTGAAGAGATATTTAAATGAGCAAGAAGGTACGCTGGCATCTTCGATTTGGACTGATATTCCGCCTCTGTCAGGCCAAGCTGCGGAACGACTTGGATTCCAAACTCAGAAACCCGAAGCCTTATTAGAACGCATAATCTCTGCAAGCTCGAATCACGGTGATGTTGTCCTCGACCCTTTTTGCGGTTGTGGAACTGCCGTTGCGGTTGCACAAAAACTCGACCGAAAGTGGATTGGGATTGACATCACTCATCTTGCAGTAAAATTGACAAAACGGCGCTTACTTGATTCAAACGGACTAAAAGAGAAGAAAGACTACAGAGTTGAAGGGGAGCCAACGGACCTTGAAGGTGCAAAGGCATTGGCAGAGCAAGATAAGTTTAGATTCCAAGAATGGGCGCTTGGGCAAGTCGATGCAAGACCTGTCGGCGGGGTGAAGCGGGGGGCTGACGGCGGAATTGATGGCAAGAGAAGGTTCAGAATTGGCACAGAGGAATACATGACAATGCTTATCTCTGTGAAGGGTGGTGGCGTCGGTGTGAAAGATATCCGGGAACTTCGCGCGATATTAGATCGCGAGAAGGCCGATATCGGACTCTTGATTACGTTGGAACCGCCAACAAGGCCAATGAAGACGGAAGCGGCGGACGCAGGCCACTATGAGTACTTTTGGCGCGAGAAGCATTTGAAAAGTGTTGACAAGAAGGCGAGATCCTATCACCCACGGATTCAGATATTGACAATCAAAGAACTGCTAGAGGGTAAGAAGCCGGACTTGCCGGTTACGGCCTTCCACAATGCGACTGATGATACGTTTCAAACAGCCCCAAAGTCGAAAAAGAAAACAAATGGAAATGGCGAGCTGCACTTAGATTGACAAAAGGCGACCCAAAAGCCGCCTTCAATTTCAGTCGTACATCAATCAAGCCTTTTCCCAAGCCCGCGCCTTGCTCGGCTTAAACGGCTCCTGAGTGAAGAGCATCCCGCACGCGGCTTCGTCTTCCAGGCCCCTTGACTCGCGCAAAGTGCAGCGGATTCCGGCTTCAGTTAACCATCCCATGAAACGGTCTATAGCCTCGTCGCTCGACGGTTTAAGCCCTGAGCCTGTAGGATGCAGGCGAATCAGATTCATCTTGGCGGGAATGTTCTTCAGCCAGCGCGCAAGATTCTCGACGTCTTCCTCGCGGTCATTGAAATCGGCGATCATGATGTACTCGAACGTGACCGGATCGCGCGTCACGTGCGCGAATCGTCTGAGCGTCTTGAACAGGACTTCGAGCGGATAGGCCTTGTTGATGGGCATCAGTTCCGCGCGGCGCTCGTCTGTCGTGGCATGAAGAGAAATCGCCAATTTCGCGGGTGGATTGTCGTCCATCCAGCGCTCGATGGCCGGGACAAGCCCCACCGTGGAAACCGTGATACGGCGAGCGGATAGACCGATACCGTTCTCGTCCGTGAGCAACCTCAGCGCGGCCACAACGTTCTCATAGTTATGCAGCGGCTCGCCCATGCCCATAAAGACGACGTTCGTCAGGCGGGTCTGGCAACGGCGCTCCACCTCAAGCACCTGCAAGACGATTTCGCTGCCGGTCAGATTGCGAAACAACCCCATCTTGGCCGTCGCGCAGAAATGACAGCCCAGGGCGCACCCGACTTGGCTGGAAATGCAAGCTGTTTCCCCCGGTGACTCGGGGAGATAGACCGATTCAACTCGAAGCCCGTCGGACAGATCGAATAGGAATTTTTGCGACCCGTCTCGGGTTTCATGCGGCGGGCGAGCGACTTCCAACCGTCCAACTTCTGAGACCCTATCCAGCTCAACCCTCCATGCGGCGGGAAGATCAGTCATCTCATCAAAGCTGCTGACCCGGCGCTGGTAAATCCACGAGTAGAGCTGGCGGCCCCGGAAGGCCTGTTGACCGTGTTCGCGCGCGAAACTTTCAAGCTCTTCGCGCGTTAGACCTATAAGTATTTTCTTTTTCAATAACATGTAGCTTGGTCCGTGGTTTCTCAATCTACGAAAGGGAATTCCGCTGCGCAAGTCCTAACCCCGAAGGATTCTCCCGCCTATGGCGTCCGATCTCGACGCACTGAAACAACTCAACGAGTCCCGCGACATCATGCTCAAAGAAGTCGGCAAGGTGATTGTCGGCCAAGAGCAGATTATCGAACAACTGATGATGACGCTTTTGGCGCGCGGGCACTGCCTGCTCGTCGGTGTGCCCGGTTTGGCGAAGACGCTGCTCATCTCCACGATGGCGCGGATGCTCGACCTCAAGTTCAGCCGCATTCAGTTTACGCCCGACCTGATGCCCTCGGATATCACCGGCACCGAAATCGCCGAAGAAGACCGCGCCTCAGGCCGCCGGAGTTTCAAGTTCATCAAGGGGCCCGTGTTCGCGAACATCGTGCTGGCGGACGAAATCAACCGTACTCCGCCCAAGACGCAGGCCGCGCTGCTGCAGGCGATGCAAGAGCACGAAGTCACCGCAGCGGGCGAGACCTACAAGTTAGAAGAGCCTTTCTTCGTGTTGGCGACGCAAAACCCGATCGAGCAAGAAGGCACCTATCCGTTGCCGGAAGCTCAGCTCGACCGTTTCATGTTCAACCTGTGGGTGGATTATCCGACCCTGAAGGAAGAGCAGCAGATCGTCAAGAACACGACCTCGGCGGCTTCGCACTCAGTGACCAAGGTGCTCAACGCGCAGCAGATCGCCAATCTGCAGGACTTGATACGCCGCGTTCCCGTGGCCGACAACGTCGTGGAATATGCGGTCAAGCTCGTGCGCAAAACCCGTCCGGGCAGCGACGAGGCTCCCAAGTTCGTCAAGGACTACGTGAGCTGGGGCTGCGGACCGCGCGCGTCGCAATATCTGATTTTGGGCGCCAAGACCCGCGCCGCGCTGCACGGTCGTCCGACCCCCGAGATTGACGACGTCCGCGCCGTCGCCCTGCCGGTCCTGCGTCATCGCCTGGTCCCGAACTTCACTGCGGAAGCGGACGGCATCAAAACCGAACATCTGGTTGAGAAGCTCTTGGCGGAGAAGTAGTCCGCTTTGGCTGAGACCTCTCATATCTTGACCCTGCTTTCGTGTCGCGCTTGAAGAACATGCAGCTTCGGGCGCGCATGGTGGTTGAAGGGTTTATGGTCGGCCTGCATAAGTCGCCTTATCACGGTTTCTCCGTCGAGTTTGCCGAGCATCGTCCGTATATGGATGGCGATCCGCTGCGCAATCTCGATTGGAAGGTCTATGCCAAGACCGACCGCATGTATGTCAAGCAGTACGAGGAAGAGACGAATCTCAAGTCGTACATTTTGCTCGACATGTCGAATTCAATGAACTACACGTCGGGCAAGATTACCAAATTTCAATATGCGTCGTATCTGGCTGCCGCGCTCTCGTTCTTGATGATTCAGCAGCGCGACGCCGTGGGACTCGCGGCGTATGATACGGAGCTGCGCAACTACTTGCCGCCGCGTTCGGTGCATACGTATCTGAATGTCGTGCTGTCGACGCTCGAGAAACTTCAGCCCTCCGCGCAGACGGACATCGGCAAGAACTTGCACCGCGTGGCCGAGCGGATTTCGCGGCGCGGGTTGATTATCGTCCTGTCGGACTTGATGGACGACCCGGAGAATATACTATCCGGCTTGAAGCACTTCCGACATAACGGACATGAAGTTTTGGTGCTCCAGATCCTGGACCCCCGAGAGGTGGATTTCGCGTTTTCAGGGGATGTCCGCTTCAAAGACCTGGAAACCGGCGTTGAACTGCCGACCCAGCCGTGGCACATCCGCAAAGAGTATCAATCGCTGATGAGCGACTTCATCGAGCGGATTCGTCGTGGATGCCGTGAAAACCAGATTGATCACACGCTTTTGCAAACAGATACGACGTATGACCAGGCATTGATCTCTTACCTGACCAAACGAAAGGCTCTCAGGTAATAGACTATCTTGTCCGAAAATTCGTCGCGCCGACCCTCGGGGTCGGCGTTTTCGTTATGTGAGGAAGAGCACACTCAAGTGCTTGACCTGCGCGCAAGGTCTGCTTATCTTGAGATACTCCGCCGCAGGCTCGGACGAGCTGATTACCCAAGGCGGCGGGCTGTTACCCCCTCCTGAAAATGTGAAAGGTAACGCGATGAAGAACTCCCTTCCTCCCAGAGCGGAACAGAATCTGGCCGCGCAGATACGTGTGGCGTCAGGCCTGAAGTCTCAGGTGAAGACGACCGAGCAGCATTCCGTGCCGTTTGTCACCCTGTCTCGACAGTATGGTTGCGAGGCTGTCCCTCTGGCCGAAAGTCTGGCGCGGCAGCTCGACGTTGCAGAATCCCTCGAAAAAGGCTCGTGGCAAGTGTATGGCCGCAAACTGATCGAGGACATGGCCGATCAACAGTACTCCTATGATCAACTGATGTCTGCCCTGGATTCAAAAGCACGCGGAGCCATTGAAGAATTTGTGTCCACGTTGGTTGGACAGATTTCCGACCTCAAGCTGCTACACCGCTTGGTGCATACCATGCGGGCGACCGCGACGCTGGGCAGGTGTATCATTGTCGGCAGAGGCGGAGCGATTGTCACGCGAGATATGCCGGGCGGAATTCACGTCCGGTTGGTTGCCTCTGAAGAGTTCCGCATTCGGGGACTCGTAGAACGCCACGGCTGGGGGCGTGATCGCGCGCAGCTTGAACTGAAGGAGCAGGAAGGCTATCGCGCGGCCTTCATTCAGAAATACTTGCACCGTGATCCCAATGATCCCGAACTCTATGATCTGGTGCTCAACTCCGAGCGGCTCTCCAGAGACGAGCTGACCGAACAGGTGCTGGCTGTTTTTCGCAGCCGCCGGAAGTGACACCTGTTTCTTCAGCGGATTTTCAGTTTGATCTTTTCATTACGTTAGAATGATGGTCCATGACTTTTCACACACAGGAGTCCGCAATGAAGAAACGCTTCTTGTTTGTCCTTCCCTGCATGCTTGGAGTGCTGCTGGTCGTATCTTGCAGCAGAGAACCGATCCAGGCTCCGCCACAGAATCTTTCCACTGATCAGGACCGCGAGGCTCTCGAAACCGAATTCGAACTGGCCTATCTGGAGATCGTCTCCTTGACGTCAGACGGTCAGGATGTTCCTGAGGCTCTGTACGATTCCTACTTTCGTCTCGAACAAGAGCTTCATCCCGAGTTCTATCAGAGACCGGAAGGCGCCGTCACCGCTCTTGATGAATTGTCCGATGCCTGCCCGGGAGGTGTCTTCACTATCCCCGCAGGGAGCTACCCGACCATCATCACCTGCGGTCAAACCTATACGGCCAATAATGACTGTTCGATGCCCGCCTGTCGGTATGGCCGCGATGTCGTTCTCCAGCTTGTCCTCGAATCCGACGCCTCGATGGTGGTCAGGACCGCAGGCTCTGGATTTGACACCTTCCTTTGCATGTACGAAAGCTCTTGCTGTGGAGGAATTGGTGATCGAGTCATGTATAACGACAACAATTCCTCTCTCAACTACGGACAGCGTCTTGCAGCAGGATTTTCAAGATTCTGCCAAGAGGCCGGTACCTATTGGATCGTGCTGGACGGTGCGGGCGTCAGTGCCAAAGGGTCTTATTGCTTGAGCATCGAAATCGTTGAGTGCGAGGATTAGTGCAATCCTGAAGACTTAGATAGAAACGGTGATCCTCACGGATCACCGTTTTCGTTTTCGGCACAACGGATTGCTTGTCCGGGGGAGAGAAAGTCACATTAAACGTGCGTCAGAATCACACTTGCTGACACGAATGACCGAACTGCTTCATTCACAATCATAAAGCAATGAAGGACAATTGAATACTATTTGACCGTCTTCCAATTGTGCGCTAACTTCATACCGTATCACTGGGGATCGCGTGCAGTATTGTTACTTCTGTGACAATCCTTGCACTACAGTATCCTCCGTTTCTCACTAACCGGAATCGCCAACGGAGACGACACCTATGTCCAACAAAGTTGCTGACCTCGCCGGACCGGGAATTGGAACTTACGAAGAAGTCGAAAAGATCCTTCCGGCAGACTACCACTCTTTGCTTTCGCCCAAAGAAACGCAGTGGGCGCTGGCAAAACTCAAACGCTTCATTGAAGACGGAATGTGCAAGGAGCTCAACCTGTTCAGGGTCGAGTGTCCGCTGATCGTGGACAAGTTCAGCGGAGTGAACGACTATCTGGATCGCGACGGTTCACGCACTCCGATTGATTTCCACATCAACAATGACTACAACAAGCACCCGATAGATGCGCAAGTCGTGCAGGCCGCAACGAAATGGAAGCGAGTTGCTCTCAAGCAGTTTGACTGTGAAGTCGGCGAAGGCATCATCACGGACATGCGAGCCGTGCGCAAGGACTACTTCCTCGATCACGATCACAGCGCCTACGTGGATCAGTGGGACTGGGAGCGGGTAATGACCATGAAGGATCGCAATCTGGACTTTCTGAAAATGATTGTCCGCAAGGAGTGGAAAGTCCTTACGGATGCTGAGGACTATATCCAGAGCGAGTTCCCCAAACTCAAAGACGCCCGCTGGCCGAACCTCCCGAAGGAACTGGTCTTTCTGCATGCCGAAGAAATCCTGGACATGTATCCCGATCTGCCGCGCAAGCAGCGCGAGACCAAAGTGCTGTCCGAAGAACACCCTGCCGTGTTCATTGTCGGCATCGGCTGGACGCTCAAAGACGGCTATCCGCATGAAATGCGCGCTGCCGACTACGATGATTGGGTGACGCCGACCATCATGAAGAGCGGCCAGCAGATGCATGGACTGAACGGTGACATTCTCGTCTGGAACCACGTGACCAAACGGCGTCACGAGTTGACCTCAATGGGTATTCGCGTCACCAAGGACACGCTCAAGCAGCAGCTCGAAGCGACCAAACAGATGCACTTCCTCGACATGCCCTACCATCAAGCCATATTAAATGACGAGATTCCGCTGTCCATCGGCGGCGGTATCGGGCAGGCACGCACCTGCATGAGCATCCTGAAGAAGGCGCATCTCGGTGAAGTCAGCGTCACGGTCTGGCCCCAGGTTCTGAAGGACATGTGCGCCCAACGAAAGATCCACGTACTGAACTAACCGGCGTGGACGCTGGACCAGTGCGCTTCGCATGCGCCCAAGTATCGCGGCGGCCCTGAGAGGCCGCCGTACTTCGTTTTTGTCGCGAATTGGCAACGAATCGGTATCTGCTGCATGCGACTTCCCTGAATTGCGTTAAACACACCTTGTTTTGTGCCCTTCACGCCTCAGTTCTGCGGATGATATCCGCCCTTTCGTGGCAATGTATTCCCAGTGTGGCATTCTTGCAACACACTGATATTTTTAAGGTTTCAATGTTGTGTGATTTTCTTACTGTTCTCTATCAGCAAAACTCATAGACTTGGCAATACGCTTTCGTAATCCGCAATTTTATTGTCCCGGGAGAAATCATGTACATCTTAAAGACTATTCACGTGCTGTTTGCGCTTCTGATTCTTACAGGTAGCCTGAAAGCTGTCACCATCGTTGTGGACTCTGGTACAGATCCGATTGACATTGACTGGCAAACCGCGACCTTTGAAGACCTTCCGGGACCGGATGGGCGCGTATCTTTCTCTGAAGCGAATATTGTGGCCAACAATGTGCCCGGCAAAGACACTATTCACTTCGCGATTCCGCAGAATGAATGGGGCTATCAATGGCTCTATCCGGGTCGCGCTGTGATCCAGTCGTCGTACACTTTCTTCTGGAGAGCCTTTGAGCCCGTGGTCGTGGACGGCAGAACCCAGACGGCCTTCACCGGTGACACGAATCCCAATGGAGCCGAGGTAACGCTCTTTGGCGGAGAGTACTATATGAATGCAGGCGAAAGCGAGCTCTATGGTTTCGACGGCGCCAGTATGAGTTTCGGCGGTTCGAACAACTACGCGAGCGAAAATCACGGCTTCATGAACATGTCCATCTTCGGCGGAAGTGGAAATGTTCTGGAAGGCAATACCTTTGCCACGATCAAGATTGATCGTTCCGACAGCAATGTGGTCATCGGAAACGTCTGTCACCGCATTCGAGTCTGGGGATTTGGCAGTGCAGAGAGAAATCACGGCGTTCGAATCGGCGGACCAAATCCGAGCGACCGGAACTACATTCTCGGCTACGGGTCAGTCAATAGCGAAGGCCTCCCCTCGGGCCATGCCATTCAACTCTTCGAGACGGACGGCGCTCTGATTGAGAATAACTGGATCGGAACCTCGCAGGATGGGCTCGCCCAAGGAAACCAATATTGCTCCATTGGGATCAGTTTCGAAACCGGAAATGTTAATGCAGTTGTTCGCGACAATATGATCTCGGGAATCCTCGGACACGGCACTGGTCCGCACTATGCGGGTTTTCTGTTCGGGCGCGGCATTATGCTGGGTGGTATGCTTGCCAATATCCTGATCGAGAACAACGTCATTGGACCGGATGTCAACGGCGATCCGACGTTGGGAAGCGTGACGGGGATCGAAGTTGGAACCTATAACTACCAGGGCATTTCAAACCTGATCATTCAAGACAACGCGATCGCCGGGCATCGCTACGAAGGCGTGACGGTCGGCAATAACGTGGCTCAGGCAAGACTGAGCCGCAACTTGATGTTTGCCAACACGAGCTTGGGCATAGACCTTGTTCCGACAAATTTCGGCTACGGAGTCACTCCGAATGACGCGCTGGACGGAGATACCGGCGGAAACGGCTTGCAGAACTTCCCGGTCTTGAGCAGTGCCGCAAGCGGAGCTTCCTCTGTTTCGATTTCCGGTACGCTGAACAGCCTCCCAAGCGCAGAGTTCACTCTGGAGTTCTTTGCGTCGCCCGAGTGCCACTCCACGGGCTACGGTGAAGGACGCATGTATCTGGGCAACACGGTTGTGACGACCGACGGATCGGGAAACGCGAGCTTTGACGTCACCCTCGCGGCAGCGGTTCCGAACGGTTGGGTTGCTTCCTCCACGGCCACGCTCGAACCCGCTGGGTTGACCTCCGAGTTCTCAGCCTGTCTGGGCATTGAGTCTGCGCCTTGCCAGGAGATTCCGGCCAATCTCTCCCTCTGGATCGAGGATGGTCTGGCGGTGCTGCAATGGCAGCCCACGGCTGAGGCTACGGACTATGAAGTTCTGGCCGCTCCTCTGGAAGGCGGGGACTACCAGTCGCTGGGTACGACCGGCGGTCTGACCACATTCCAAGATGTCGGCATGCCGGACTTCCCCTCGCGCAGGTACGTTGTCCGCGCCCTCTGCAACTAAGCCTTGATTCCAAAGACAGGAGCACCGCAACGGCGAGCCATTGGCTCGCCGTTTTCTATTGTGGTACCGCAATGCTTCAAGCTGCGGCGACTTTGTACCCGGTGCGGTCGTAATTTGCCGCGCCGAAGGAATCGAATTGACTCCCAAACACCTCAATCCTCGGAGTTTCTCCGTCAAATCAGATGAAATTGTCACGCTTTTGATTGTGGCACACGGCTTGCTATTTGTTATAGCACATTCCGACAGCCAACAAATTGGAGACCATACATGGACGCAACGGTCATTGCCCGCAATATGATTCGCCAAACCCGCCCGGGCGGCGACAACTTCGACGGTTCGCGCATCAAGCAACTCCGCGAAGAACTCAATATGACGCAGGAGAATTTTGCGCACGAAATCGGCGTGACGTTCGCCACGGTGAACCGCTGGGAAAACGGTCGCACGACGCCCAACAAGGTCGCCCAAAAAGTTCTGCTTCTGCTGGAGCGGAAATTGCGCAAGTTGAAGAAAGACTAAACGGCTCGGCGGGGATCTCCCCCAAGGGGAGATGCCGACCATTGACGGAGAGGGACACTCCAAATGGAACGAGCCGGCGTCAACACGCCGGCTCGCTTCGTCTGAAAAGCATTTTCAATTAGGCAGACGCGGAATTCCCTCCCGTGGCGCGCTGAATGTCGAGCATCTTGCAGAGTGTGTCAATTTCCTTGTCCGCATTCTCTTCGAGATCCTTCTTGTCGGCGTAATCACGCAGCTGCTTGGCCAACAATTCGATACCCGTGGTTACGAAGCTCATGGCCTTAGGGTCAGCGCCGCGCTCAGCGAGAATCTGAGCTGACTTTCCAAGCATCGTCATCGCCAAGCTGTAGGTCAGAAAGATCCGGCTGTTTTCCATAGTTTCATCAAACGTGGACATCGGCAGCTCCTTGCTTATTCACAAAAGTCTCTTTCACACTATGTTGACCCCGCGGGCCATTCAATCTTAACAGAACCGTACTTAATATAGCGAGCGGCCTTCGCTCACGCAAGAGCAGATACACAAAGTAATATACAAACTCCAAGGGCAAAACCACAATGAAGCCCCTTCCCGATCTCGACCAGTGGACTGACCAGAATCATGTGCCGTACTGCGCCACTTTTCAACCCAAAACCTCCGAAAACTCAATGAGCTCCCAACCTCAAAGCAGGTTGAAACAGCTATGGAACATCGTAGTGCGTTGGGCAATGAAAGGTGAAGCTCACGGTTTCGTGGGTAGTTCAAATAAACCAAGAATTTCCCACTAAGCCTCTCCCGCGCCTCCCCCTGCATTTTGCAAGGTCCTCGCAAGTTGACCTTGCGCAACGCAGTCGCGTCCGTCGGTATTTGATGCGCCGCTTGAACGAGTCGGCGCATCTGTGTATCTTGGACCTACCTTAGCAACCCACCCCTCATACCATTCAATGAACTCTCTGTCAGAAGTTGAGGACTTTCTCAACTCGCTGATCAACTACGAAGTCGCGTTTCCGCTCGGAGGTGAACGGGACCGACCCAAACTCGCCCAGGTTCTGGCGGCAGCTTCCAGGCTTGACCTTCCGCTCGTGCTGCCAAACTGTTTTCACATTGCTGGAACGGTGGGGAAGGGTTCGACTGCGGCTTTCGCGCAAGCACTCCTGAGTCAGCACCACTCTGTTTTGAACTTCACGAGCCCGCATCTGGTTTCGTTCACGGAGCGAGTGCAACAAAATGGGGCAGACTTGCCGCACGAGCTATGGTGCGAAGGAATGCAGTTTCTTCGAACTGAGCTCAGCCGAGATCCCGAAATCCGCTTGACCTACTTTGAAACGATGTTTGCGTTTTACTTGTGGGCCGCAAAAAAGCTCGGCACGACCGCGCACGTCGTCGAAACCGGATTGGGTGGGAGCTTTGACGCGAGCAATGTGCTGCAAAACACCACGGCGATTTTCACGAAGATTGACTTTGATCACACGGAGATTCTGGGCAAGACCCTGAGCGAGATCGCAAAGGACAAAAGCGGCATCATCAAATCCCAAGCGTTAGTCTTCAGTGTTCCGCAGGAAGACGAAGCCGCACGGGAACTTATGCTTGCGGCTGAGAAGCACTCCGCGCGCTTGCACATCGTGGGAGCCGCTCCTGCTGACCTCGCGCTGCCGTTTGAGGCGGAGTATCAAAGAGAAAACTTCGGTGTTGCTCTGGCAGCGGTATCGAGCGTGGACCGCACTTTGACCAAAGATGACGTTCGGACCGCGATCAAGCGGATATCTCTCGAGGCACGGCAGCAATACTTGCCGAAGCATCCCAATATTCTGGTGGACACCTGCCACAATCCCGCGTCATTCAGGGAACTTGCTCGCGCTTTAGAGCGTCCGCATCAATTCGAGCGAACGATTGCATTAGTCGCGATGATGAAAGACAAAGATGCACGCGCGTCGCTCTCGGAATTGCGCAATGCGGTCAGCGAACTGTGGCTCACTGAAGCGCCGACGCCGCGAACTCGTAGTGCAAATGAGTTGGCCGAAATCGCACGTGATCTTGGATTCGAACCAAAGATCATGAAGCGGGAAGTTGCGTGCCAAGAGTTCTTGAATCTCTCGAGCGACACGCGCGGAGTTGTGTGCGGTTCCTTTTATCTGGCCGGAGATTTCCTGAAGAGCCTGCGAAATGCCTGAGCTGCCCGAAGTCGAAACCGCAGTACGTGAATTGCGACCCGCGCTGGTCGGGAAGACCTTGCAAGGTGCGTGGGCAAATGTGCCGCGTCAACTCGGCGACATGACTGTGCGCACTCTTGCGCGGCGCCTTCGCAGAAATCGTGTCTTGGCGGTGACGCGGCGCGGCAAGTACATTGTTGTTGAGCTTGAGCGCGGGCTCTTGATCGTGCATCTGCGCATGACCGGACGACTGTTTGTAGCTGCAACGGAGCGCAGCCCGCATGAACACCTGCGAGCTGGTTTCCTTTTGGATGATGGAAAGGAAACGCTGTACTTCAAGGATGTTCGCACTTTGGGAACAATCCGATTCTATCCAAAGATGGAAGATGCCGCAGAGCTTTCGAAGCTGGGGTGGGAGCCGCTTGAAGAGACCATCTCCAGCAAAGTGCTACGCGAAGTTTTGTCCTCGAGGATGCAAGCCATCAAGCCAGTTTTGCTCGATCAGTCGGTGTGGGCAGGAGTCGGGAATATCTACGCGAGCGAAGTGTGTTGGGTGGCCGGGATTGATCCGCGAACTTCAGCCAAGCGGCTGACCCAAACTCAATGTGAGCGGTTGTGTGAAGCGGTGCCGGAAGTCTTGCGACAAGCGCTGAAGCGCGGAGGATCAACACTTCGGGATTTCATGAGCCCGGATGGAAAGTACGGATCCTATCAAAAAGAGTTTCGAGTGTATGACCGCGAAGATGAACCCTGTCTGCGTTGCGACGGCGTAATTCAGAAAATCGTACAGGCGCAGAGATCAACGTACTTCTGTCCGAAGTGCCAGAAGAAGAGATAGCTCGCACAAGAAATCATCGAAACAAAACGGGACCCAATTGGGTCCCGTTTTCTATTGGGTCGGAATTGCTGCCAAACTTATCGCATCAGCAGCAGCTTCTTCGGACCCGTTGTGCGAGTGTCAGAACGGAGAACCGCGAAGTAAACGCCCGACGCAACGGAAGGTGTCCATGAATAGACCACGGTATTCCGGGAGATCACATCGCGATGAACCTCGCGCCCCAGCACGTCGTAGATTAACAAGCTGCCGTGAGCCGTGCTTCCGAGATCAAACTCAAGACGGACACTGCTGTTGAAGGGATTGGGATACGCCGCTCGAAGTGCAAAGGTCTCCGGTGCATGGACCGCCACGTCTGTTTCCGGTGCACTGAGGGGTTGTGCCGCCCATTCGAGAATATGCATCAGGAACTCGGAACGCGGACGATTGCCCACCGGGGAATTGTCCGCTACAGCTTCCATACCGAACCCAAGTGTTAAGGTCCGATTCTGAATCGGACCAACGACTCCAGCGATATTGCCGCCTGCCGGACCGTAGCGCAACGCGCCGAAAGAGTCGCCCACGGGCTCGAGAATCGTCATGCTGTCCTGATTCGCGGCGCCGCCGGAACCCGTTACAAGATACGTATCACCTTCCGGAAACGGGTTGTCCATAGAGGACACCATGCGCAAACGAGAAATCCCTTGCGCATCCACCCCCAGAAAATCCCGCGCGAAAGACGACGCTTCAAGTCCACTCAAGATGCTCTTGCCCGTGAGCACAAGATAACCTCCGTCCGCAACATGCGCTTCAAGCGCGCTCATGCTCGCCGCATCCAGTCCCGCGTCCGCTCTGTTTCCCGAGAGCCAAATCACAAGACCTGAATCCGGAAGCAGGGACAACTCAATCTCCGACCCTGAATTCAACGTCTGCACGCGGAATATCTTGTCCATCTCCCGCAGAGTTTTCGTGACGTAGCTATGCACGCCGGATGCCGCATCGCGAGCCGCAATCTGTACTTTGGGAATGCCGACCGTGAACTCTATCGTCTTTTCCACAGGCACCGCTAGCTGTTCCGACGACACGGACAAAGTCAGCACTCCCCAATGATCGTGAGCAGTCGGCGAGGCCGTGACTTCTATGGGTCCAACCGATACCGACTCGCGCGGACCGATTGTCCCGAGCGTGAAATGCGAACTGGAGATAGAGAGTGTCGGATCTTCCATTGACGCAGTCAAAGTCACTGAGGTTGCGGCAGGAGGAAAGAGCTCCACTTCATTCTTGAGCGTGAATGTGATGAATGCGGATTCGCCCGCTTCAAGCAAGCCGTTGCCGCCTTCGCCGTCATTCATAACGATGTTTTCAATCACAAAGTGCGGCTCAACCCCCGGGCCAATGCCGCTGCGGCCAAACGCGTCGTAGATTTCGTAGGAGTAGGGTGTGCCGTTCGTCAGGTCACCATCGTCGTCGTCCGTCTCCAAAACTGCCACAAGATAGTCCAGAAACGTCTCAGCCAAACCATACCGCGCAAAATGGCCCACGGAGTCCGCATAGGAGGTACCCAACCACGCACGCAATCTCCAGAGGGGCGCAGAGATGAACGGGCTGTCGCCGTGGACCTCTCCGACCCAATTCTGCGGATAATGCATGTCGCTCTCCAAATCACGCAGAGCGCTGTGCGCATTGCCGGTCAGCCATTCGCCCATGAGAGGATCTTCGTTGATCGTACAGGCAAAGTAGTCCGACCACGCTTCGTTCATGGCTCCGGGCTGACCAACATAGGGCAGCATGCCGTTTGGATAGATTCCGTCAGTCACTCCGTGCGTGTACTCGTGATAGATCACGTCGGAGTACATGGCGAAGTTGCCGTAGTTGCTGCCGGATCCGTAGTAGGTCCCGAATCCGTTCCAGAAGGCGTTGTCGTAAGAGCTTCCGTAGTTTGCCACCGCAGGCATCGGATAATCCAGCGCATTGTAAGCCGGGTCGAGCACCTTATACCAATCGTGGATGAACTCGGTGTGGTAATAGAGATTCAGTTCGGGCCGTGTCGCGTCTTCGGTGGTCCATGTCCAGCTCGCGGGCGAAAAAGGCGAACTCCATGTATTGGCCCTCAACGACTCTTCGCCGGTGTCGTCGTTCGATACGGCCACATACAAGCCGTGCAAGCGATTCACCACATTCGCTTGCGTTCCGGCTTCCGCCGTGACTGTGCCAGCGAGTGTGGTGACGTGCGCGGTACCATTGATGTCCACATCCTGAAATGCGCAGGGGCCGGTCGTTTCGGGACTGTGATCGTAGGGCTGCCAATAGGGAAGCTCGATCGTCAAGTCAATCACATCATGCGCGAGGCCGCTCCACTCCAGCAGGACTTCACCGCTTCCTGCATCCACAATTCCGAAATGGCGCTGGTGCGGACGTGGACCCGCGACTTTCACCCAATACGCCGGGCGAAGCTCGTGCAATTCCGCGTCGGGAAACCAGCAGGCGAATGTTTCTTCTGTGACGACCTGCCAATTGGCGGGCTCCAGAGTTCGCGCGAGAAAATCCCCGGCGGTGAATTGCGTCAGCACATGAATTCCGCTTGTCGTCCAGTCAGAGAACTCATTGTATCTCAGTCTGGACACGTCGCCCGCAAGCGTGAGCGCGATGTCGAGCCTGCTTGACAAAACCGGGAGATCGTTTCGAAGCTGCCGGAAGACGACATACTCGCGGGATGGCGTTACGTTATGAGCAAGAAGCGCAAATTCCAGCGGAAGATCAATCGCCGTGCACACATCTTCCAGAAGTTCCTGGTCAGAAGAATGGCGCAGGGACACCGGTTTGCCCCAGCAGAGTGTGCTCGCTTGCGAGTTGCACGTTATGTCCCAGCCGGCAAACGCCCCGGACTCAAGTTTTCCTGCGAATCGAAACTTGTCCGTCGGAGCGGACCCGGGAAACGTGTGATGTGTTTCGGCCATCGCGTAAGCAGCGCAGAGCAGCACCGAAAGCAGGAGTACGCTTTTCAGGTTCATGGTTGGATTAGCTTAGAAGTAGGTGAAAAGTGACAGTCGCATCGTGGTCGCGTCGGCGTTTTGTGACGACAGGCGCGTTCCCTCTTCAGTGGTGCGGTCCGGTGTCCACGTGTAGTAGGCATGGCGGATTTCCGCGCGGATGCCCAGGCCGTTTAGTCCGGCTTTGATCCCCGCGCCGATGTCCAATAGACTGCGGACATCGTTGCCCGTCGTCTGCACGTAGGTTCCGCGCGGCACGTCCAATGCGCTTCCGCCGCCCGCATAGGCAAACGGAATCCAACTGCGACCCAAATCAAGCATGCCCACTACATGCAAGGCAACCTGATAGCCGAACTTCAAGGAATCAAACTGCGCATCGGATTTCTTCCCCTTTGGAAGAGTAAAGTCCGCGATCAGCTCGGTTCCCAGATACTTCGTAATGGCATAGCCGCCCTGAAGCGAAATCTGGCTGAGGAAGCGCCGTTCATGTACACTTGCGGCCCATGTCTGCATACTCAGTCCTCCGCCCAGTTCAATCAGGCCGGGCCTGAGCTTGTAGCGACGAAGACTTTCGGAATGCGGTTTGGAGCCGAGCCAAATGGACTCAACCTCATTGCGCGCAAAGACCTGCAACTCCGGTTGCCGCATATGTCGCTGTTCCCAGGGCGAAAGGTAAATTGCCAGGGTGTCTTGCCGAATCACGGCGCCTGAAATCAGCCTGCCATCGCGCAACCGGACATAGTCCGCAGCAAGGGTTTGGCCGACAAGAACTGCGAGGAAGACTGTGAAGAAAACGAAACGCATATGGGTCAGATTGGTTGCTTGTGGGACCACCACTCCTAACCTAATGATTTTTCCAATGAGTGGCCATGCTTTTAGCCCCATTGAGGCAAGCTTCACTGGAATCTGCGTATATGCAGAGGGTCAGTACATCTCAAATTGGACAAGTTACGAAAAAACAACGCTTGAAGTCCATTCTTTCCGGCAAGTTCGAAGGATTTGTCCCGCCTCAAACTGCCTGCATGGCTTGTCTTTACGAGGCAGTGAACGTATATTTGATGCTATACTAAATATGAGTTGTCCACCACGAGGTTTGCCTTGTCCGCCGCGTTTCCGCCAATAGATTCACATACTTCATCAGCCTTTCTGATCAATCTCGTGCAGCTATCTGGCAGTCCAGCGTTGCTCGGAGCTGAGCAGGTGACTTGGCGCTTCGGGAGCCCGGCTGTGAACATTGTGGCTGGAGGAAACGGAAGCGGAAAAACCCTTCTCGGCAGTGCGATCCTCGCGGCAGCACTTCCCGGTACCACAGCCTTGCTGCGAAGGGGACTTGCAAACGCGGGGCTTGAGCGCGTGATGATTTCCGGACATTCCGGGACTCGAAAGCTCGAGTGGGAACTCGATGTGCGGTCCGGCGAGGTGGTGTCGTCTGGCGGAAACGGTGAAGCGGGTGATCCCCTTACCCCAATTGAGTCGGTTCTGGGAAGCACGAGCTCTGATTCGCGACACTGGCCGCACTTTGTGGTGAACGGAGCATGGAGTCTTCCGGACCAAGACTCCCTGAAGTGGGCAGAGCAGATGCTCAAACTCCCACTCGAAAAAGAGTTGCAGTCCTGGCAAGCCAGACTTGATGCGTTGAAGGGAAGAGACGAAAGCGGAGGCGCTCTTCACGAGGCTGAAACGGAGCTCGCAAGACTGCTTGAGATTCAGGCACGAGCGAAGAGTCAGTTGGAAGCGCTTGCCGCCGCGGAAGTTGAAGCACAGGAACATGAACTTGAGATTTCGGAAAGCGATTTTCGGCTCCACGTGTCTCAGGCGGAAGAACGGGAGTTGGCTGTCAAGATTGAATTGACCGAACGGCTGCTCAGGCTTGAAGATTGGGTTTCCGAGCTTCGCAAGAACTGGATGAGCGTTGAAGGCGCGCGTGAAAAGTACGCGGTGCTGCACGACTCACTTGAGAGTCTGCAGGACGGGCTGCGCGGACTGCCGGAAGACGTCGGGGAATTGGCGGCCGAGTATCAAACTCTGTCGTCAAGGTTTCACTCTCTCTCTTTGCAGGCGGCGGAGCAGGACGAGCAACGGCGAAAGTTGACGGAGAGACTGGCAGCCGTCCAGGAGTCCTTGGACTCCAACCGAGAAGACTTAACTGCGGAAACGGTCTCCCAAAGGGATCGTGTGGTCCGCGAGGCAAACGAACTGGAGCGCGAGCTCACGGAGCTGTCGCGCACGAGAATCAACTTGCTGCGCACGCGTGACGGGCTTTTGCATACCAAGCAAGAGAAGCACCGGGAAATGACGGCGCTGTCTGATGACGAATGGCACGCGCTGGACCAATTCCTTGAACAAGGCAGTGCCGCAAAGTCCGTCGCGGAAGATCAGGAAGCGATCCGGGAACGAAATGAACTTCGCAAGCGACTGAACGGAGAATTCGCGGGGTTCGATAGATTGCCGGAAGACGTGCCGCACGTTCTGGAAAAGCTCAAAGAGTCGCGCGCGCTGACGGCTTCACTTGAGTCAGAGCTGACCGAGTTGCGCGAACGTTTGGCAGATGAAGGGCGTCGCCAGCGCGGGAACGGCTTGAAAATTGGTCTTGCAGCTCTCGGAGCCTTGGGGGCGGGGTTGCCTGTGGCGCTGTCGCTTGGTTCGGATGTTGGCTTTTTCGGTGCTGTGTTGGGCGGAGGAGCGGGATACGCTTTGGCCGCGCAACTCACTCCCGCAGGCAAGGCGAAGCACGATGAGTCTGTGGCTAAGATCGAGCGCCTGCAAAAGGCTCATATGGCTGCTTTGAATGAACGAGCCGTTTATGAGCAGCAAATAGCTCCGCTGGGAGCCACCGCTGCTCCTGACCTTGCGCGCAGACGGTGGGAAGAATATCGCGCGGCCAGACGGCGTTTGGTCGAACTCGAGCAAGCACCGCCACCGGCTGCCCGCGACACCGCGAACAATGGGGTGCCTGCACTACTCAGAAAACTCGAGCTTGAAGACATTCGCCGCCGTGTGGCCGAATATCGGGAGCTCTGCGCGGATATTGAGGCGTCAGAGCAAGCGCTGCGAGAATTTGAGTCAAACGCGGGACACGCGAGCAGCACGGCAAGGATTGAGTCTGACCTGACGCGTTTGCGCGATCAGGCTCGCGCTCTGGAACAGGAGATTAATCGGCAGAATGAGCAATCCGCGACTGCGCAGGCAGAAGCGGATGCTGAGCGTTCTCAACTCGAATCAGAGCTGCGCACGCTCAACGGCTCCGCGACGGAGCAATCTGCTCTGGAAGAGCTTTCGGTCAAGATCGCTGCACTTGATGAATCGGTCGGCGGTGCATTCTCGCGACGCGGGCCGGGAGCCGTGCTTCAGGATCTTGCGAAGCGGGATGAGCTGCAAGCGGAAATCCGCGATGCGAAGTCGCTTCTGAGTTCATCGCACACTCCTCAGGAACTTGCCACGCGGACCGCAGTTGTGGAAAGTGAGATCGAAGAAATGACCGCGCGGATTCGGGATATTGATCCTTTGTTCGCTCAACCCGGAAGCTCTGCGGACGGACTGGCGAAGTACAGAGGCCAACTCGATCAAGTGCGCGACCAAATGGCAGAGGCGAATGAGGCAAGGATTCTGCATGAATCCGCACTAAGCGGACTTGATTTGCCTGCTTTGCGGTCCAGTGCTCAGGAGTTGCCGGAGCAGACCGAGATTGAGGAGTCCATTGCGAGGGCCAGAGGCAAAACTGCCGAGCTTGAACGAAGTATCGAAACCGCTCAGGATATGTGCAGCAGTCTGGGACACGAAGTGGCGGAAATGGATGAGAAAGCACACTCCGAAGTCTTGCGTCGGCTGAATGATTCAATCTTCGAACCAATGGGCGAAAAGATCGCGGGCGTGGAACCTTCGCAGCAAGGCTGGATTGCCATTCTGGATGATGGTCAACGCAGACCGATTGCGGCACTGCCGCGAGGACTTTCCGAACTGGCTTCGCTGTGTTTGAATGCGGGAGTGCTATCCTGCAGTGCCCAAACGGAGGTTTTGCCTCTCGTTTGGGATGACGTGCTTTCACAGCTTGACGAACATCATCTCGCTGTTGCGCACAGAGTTATTGAACGCCTTGCCGAAACGAGGCAGGTGATCTTGTTGTCGCGCGATTCCCGCATGAGAAACTGGGGGCAGCCTGCTGAACTTCTGGTCGGCAGGCACGAATTGGATCTCGTGACGCATCACTGAGCACACCGAAAAAGGTATGCGAAAAGGGCCGCTATGAGCGGCCCTTTTCACTTTCATCTTCGTCACGTTCACCCAACTGCCAGTCCTGCGGCCTGAACCAAATACCGCTGACCAGAAACTTCCAAACTCTCATCGGGAATGAATAGACGCGCTCGAGTTCCTCTCGCCCTTCCTGGGTCAAACGGGTGCGAGGAGGGGAGACCAGCGGTTCGTTTAGCGGTGCGCGCAATGAATCGCTCTTTGAGGCAGAGAGCACCTGGCTGGGATAAATGCTGCGGTGGCCGGTCATAATGAAGGACACCATCGCGCATCCGGCAGCATAAGGACCAATCTCAGCTCCAAACATCTCGATGGCCAGCATGGAAGCAGCAATCGGCGTATTGGCCGCGCCTGCAAGCACGGACGTGGTCCCCAGCGCCGCCATCGTCACCGGATTGGCACCGATAATCGTCGCCCAAAAACTTCCAAAGGTTGCACCGATGAAGAAGATCGGAGTGACCACTCCGCCGGACCCTCCTGCTTCAAGTGTCGTGGCCGTCGCCAGAATTTTCCCCAGCCAGAGCAGCGGTGAGACAGGGGCATCATCAAAGACGCTTTCAAGATGTTGTGTGCCTAAGCCGAGAATCTCGTTGCCAAAAACATACGAGAGTCCGACAAGTATGACACCGCCCATCGCCGCGCGTGCCAGATAGTTTGGCCAAATGGTCGGCAAGAGTCGTTTCAATGTCCGTACAGACTCGATGAAGAGCACCGTGACGATGCCAAACACAACCCCAGTTAACACCAGCTGAATGATGAAGCCGCCTTCGATCGGTGGAACATCCACGATCTTGTGTGACCAGTAGGACAGCCCCAGCCAGGTTGCCACCTGATAGGCCGTGATGCCCGCCACGAAGGATGGGACCAGCACATCGTAGAGCAGATGTCCCAGGAACAGCACTTCAATGCCGAAGAGCGCGCCCGCCACAGGTGTGCCAAACACGGATGCGAAGCCCGCCGAGATTCCGCACACCACAATCTTTTTGCGATCCCGGTCGCTCAATCGCAACAGCCCCGCAAAACCGGATGCGATCGCGGCTCCAATCTGTGCTGCGGGCCCTTCCTTTCCCGCACTGCCGCCTGCTGCAATCGTCATCACCGTAGCCACCACCTTGACCGGAACTACGCGCAACCGGATTCTTCCGCTCGTGTTGTGCACGGCGTCAATGATTCTCTCCGTGCCGTGACCTTCGGCATCAGGTGCCAACCATTTGACCATACCGGCGACCACAGGAAGCGAAAGCGGGAGCATAAACACCAGAAAACGCCATTCTGAAGCAGCTTCCGAAGACTTCTCCAGAAGTGTGACGAACCCATAAGTCGAGCCGCCGACCAGGAATCCCACAACGACTGCAAGAATTGTCCAGCGAATCAGCGAAATGAAGAGCGCCGTCTGCTCCGAAAAGGTCGCTACAACGTCGCGGCGTGGTTCAAATAAACGAGGCATGGTTCAAGACAACGGGTAGTCGAAGATAGACTGATACGAACAGGAACATAGGCTGAAGATATTTCCTCTTAGTGACTCCGCGCCGAAGACCGGCTTCGACGCGTGTTGCACGACTTGCGACGAAGTGTGTCCACCAATTGCTCATGTCCGCCGCACGCTGCAAGCCGACGGGTTCCCGCTTGGCAACCGCATGGGTTTGCTGCGCTGAATCCGTGGGTTCACTATCATTTGGGAATCGAATTTGCTGAATAGCTGACGGGAACGCGGAGACCACTCGACTTAAGCGTCTTCGCGTGCGTTTCAACAACAGGCACACTATTGCAACTTACAGACAATCATCAGGAAACGCAAGGCGTCTCGGCGCAAGAAAACGTGACGAGCAGCGGCGCTTCAGACTTCGAGAAGCTTGAACTCGAGTTCCTGGGAAGCTTACTTCCCGGCATCGTGCATAATCTGGCCACTCCGCTCTCCGGAGTGATTGGTGCTACGCAGCTCTTGGAAATGCGAATTGGAGAACAGGAGCGGCTGCTTCAAGAACTCGAACGCAGCGCCCCTATGCAAGCGGAAGCACTGAAGACGCAGCACGCGAAAAACGTCAAGAACCTTGACATCATGGCTCGCAATGCACGTCAGCTCACCGAGATTTTACAGACCATTATCCGCCGCTTTCACCGCAGCTCTCAAGTCACGCCGACCCCGCTTTCGCTCTATGAACTGATCTCGAACGAGCTCCAGTTCCTCGACGCGAATCTCAGCTACAAGCATAAGGTGAGGAAACGGTTCGAATTGTCCACCGAACCCTACAGCGTCTATGCCGTGTACAAGCGCGTGACGTCGGTCGTAGACGAATTCGTACAGGTAACCCTGGCCGCCCATGATTTCACGCGGGGTCTGGTGGATTTGTCCGTCAGTACGGAATTCGATGCCACGTGGGGTACGATTTGCCTCGACGCGCGGTATTTCGAATCGGACGAGGACATGTTGGACAGCTCGCCCCTCGCATTGTATCTGGCTGTTGCCAGCGAGCACGGAGGAGAATGTAATCTTGAACAGGAGCGCGGCCATTTGACCGTCCACCTTAAGCTTCCGCGTAAGGCACCCGCTTGAAACTCTGAAAAGGAAGTCGTATCCTCATAGAGTTTCTGAGAACCTGAGGACACGACGTGGCAGACTACCTAACATCCTTTCGCAGCGCGCGAGAGTTGGCCAAACAGACCGACGACCGCGCGTTGCTTGCTCTTGAGGCCTGCCAGCGTGGCGCCGCGGAACTTCTGAACTACTGGCAGAAACTCGAGCGAAGCGACGTGCGGGAGAAATCCGCGGGTGATCTCGTGACCAGTGCCGATCTGGCTTCTGAGCAAGCCGTTTCCGACTTTCTCGTCCGCGAGATGCCTGAAGCAGGAATCGTCTGCGAAGAGGGCACGACCAGGAGCGGGAAGGGGCTCATCTGGTACCTCGATCCACTGGACGGCACCACGAATTTCGTCCAGAGGTTTCCCTGCTTCGCGGTTAGTCTGGGCCTGGTGGAGCATTTCGACGACGGCACATTCCGCTTGGTGTGCGGCGCCGTCCTGAATCCCGTGTCGGGCGAAATCTTTTGGGGAGCTGCGGGTAAGGGAAGCTATCTTGCCGGGAATCAGATCCATGTCGCAAAGAAAGATCGTTTTGCCGACGCCATGATTGCCACCGGTTTTCCGCGACGCTATCATGCAGAACTTCCACTCCTTCTGAAGGAGTTCGCCCTGATCTTCCCAAACTGCCGCGCTCTGCGCCGAGCAGGTTCAGCCGCCCTGGATCTATGCTGGACGGCTCAGGGAGTCTTCGATGGCTTCTGGGAGCACAAGCTCAGCCCGTGGGACATTGCCGCAGGAGCGCTGATTGTGCAAGAAGCAGGAGGGCTGTGCAGTGATTTCAGAGGCGGATCAGGGTACCTCGAGTCCGGAAACATCGTCGGTGCTGCTCCGGTGATCCATCAAGAACTGCTCCGCTATCTTGCCCAAGCCAACGAGTGGCCGCCGCCTGCATGAACAACACTTCTTACCGAATTAGAAGAGCCATCGTCTGATGGCTCTTCTCGTATTCCATTCGACCTCTTATTGCAGCGGCCAGGCGACAGACTTCTCGAATTGGCCGTCAAGCTTGATGGTGAGCGTTTGTTTTGATGCGGAAGAATCTATCTCATAGACTCCTGCCGCAAGATCACCGTCCAGAAGCGTCTTCATTTCCGGCATTGTGCGCGTCACCACAAGATGACCTGCCTTGCGCATGTACAAGCGCAGTTTGGCACCCGGAAGAATCAAGACGGGATCTTGTTCCACCTGTTCGCCAAGTTGTACTCCTAACGGGACGGCAGCAGAGATGACCACCGGGAAGATGGACTCATTCAGCTGACCCTGTGCCGCGAGTTTGTAGTAGTACGTGACTCCCGGAATGGCCGACGTATCTTGATACAGATAGTCCGCATGCTCCAGTTCCGCATGAAAGGTGACTTCCGTCAGTACGCTGAAGTTCCCGAACTCCTCGTATCCGCGATAGATTCTGAACTTCACAATCGTGGGCGACTGCTGATCGAGCGTCCAATTGAGACGGATTCTTCCGTCATCAGCAGCATTCGCACTGAATAAGGAAAGCAAAGTGGCGAGCTCGGGCATATCTCCGGCCCGAGCAGAAGTGCAAGCGACCAATAAGAAAGCAAACATCATTCGAACAAGTTGCATTCCGCCTCCTTTGCAATTCACAATTATTCCGAGTCAACCGCAGCTTGAAAAGCAAGTGCCTCCGCACGTCCGCGCTCTTCTGAAACCGTCCAGAGCAAATATGCACCGGCAATGAAAAAAATCAACAGCGACAGCATGCCCAATCGCAAGCTGCCGGTCATCCATACCGCAATGCCGAAAATCGCGGGACCAATCGCACTTGCGAATTTCCCGGATATCGCGAAGAAACTGAAAAACTCGGCTGAGTTCGCGGGAGGAATGAGCACGGCCTGCAAGGATCTCGACGCAGCCTGAGTGCCGCCCATCACGATCCCCGCGAGAATCCCAAGAAACCAGTACTCTTTCTGCGCGTTTCCGAGCCAGCCCAGTTGCCAGCCCCACAACGCGACCACACACCAAACCGCGACGCCGATTAACACCGCCCTGCGATTGTCCAGCCGGTCCGCAATCACTCCGAAAATCAACGACCCGACAAACGCGACTCCCTGCACCATCAAGAAGAACAGCACGAGGTCACCCGTCGCCATGTGCAGTTCCTGATCTCCGAAAATAGACGCCATGACAATGACCGTTTCGATGCCGTCATTGTACAGCAAATAGGCGAGAAAGAATCGCGAGAATGTCGGCAACTGCCTCAGGCCGCGAAGGCTTTTCTTGAGCGAGCGATACGCTTCGGCGACGCGAGGGCGAAGGTTTCCGCGAGGTGAACGATAGGACAGAACAACTGGTATGGTGAAAACCGCCCACCAAATCGCGGCAGAGAGAAAGCAATGCTGAACCGTGAACGCGCCCTTGGCAGCGCCGAGCAGATGCGGATACTGGAGCATCACCAAATTCAGCGCCAAGAGCAGTCCGCCGCCCAGATAGCCCCACGCCCAGCCGATTGCCGAGACTTTCGCGTAGTCCCGTTCATCGGCAATGTCCATCAGCATTGCGTTGTAAAAGATGTTGCCGCCCGCGAAGCCGAATTGAGCGACCAGAAACCACAGTCCGCCAATCAGCCAGGCTCCCTCATGAAGCGTGGCGAGCATGGCCGTCGCCGCGATGCCGACTCCCGCGTGCAGGGCAAGCATCCGGAGCTTTAGTTTGCCCAGATCGGACAGTGCCGAGAGGAGCGGCCCCAAAATCGCGATCAGCACCATGCTCGCGGACACGAAGAAACTGAAGACGGTTGTTCCCGGAACGCGCGTGCCGAAAACTTCAACACCTGCGGCTCCGCCCGCGATCACGCCCGCATAGTACTTGTTGAAAATGACCGCAAGAATCGTCGTGGCAAACGCTGAATTGCCGAAATCGTACGTCGCCCAGGCCCAGACCTGTCCCGCATTCCCGCGGCGAAACTTGAAAAGACCAAACACGCGTCTAACGAATCAGACGAATCGTGCGAACTTGCGACACATTCGGAGCGGAAAGCCTGACAAAGTAGGTGCCCGTGGAAACTTGTGCGCCATTTCGCGCTGTGCCGTCCCACGTCAAATGATGTACGCCGGATGCCAATCCATCAAACAATTTCGTTACGCGGCGGCCCAGAACGTCATAAATTTCAAGCGACGCATGTGCGCCGCCCGGAGGAGCGAGCCACGAAAGTTGAACAGAGCTGTTGAATGGATTCGGGTACGCGGGAAGAAGCTTGAACTCCGTGGGAACAAAGAACTCGGGGATTTCTGACTCAAGTCTTAACACGCTCAATACTGCGTCCAGGAACTCTGCACGAGGAGTCGAACCCGCTTGACCGGAAATGGCTTCTATTCCGAACGCAAGAAACACGAAGAGACCCGCGCCATGTTCTCCAAATACTCCGCAAATCTCCTGATCCATCGTGTCATTGATGAAAACCGCAGTGCAACCATTCAGAGGAGACAAAGACGAAGGGCTGGTTTGGTTCCCCGCCCCTTGCGACCCGAGCAGCAGCAGAAACTGTCCGTCCACCGGAGGATAGCCCCCGACGCCGTACGCACGCAGGCGATTGGTGTCATCCCGATTTGGCATGCACCGCAGCACATTCGCAAGGAACACCAAGTTGGAATCGTCATCCGAGATGTTTTGACCGGATAGAAGCAGTCCGCCGCCGGAAGCCATAAACTCCTCGAGCATGGCGCGATCCGTGGCCGTCAGCGTGACTTCCTCGTCCTTGCCGGTCATCCAGATAATCGTCGCAACATTCGCCAAATCCAGCTCAGAATCGTCAACCCGCTCGACGACGCGCGTCAACAGGTCCAAGTCGTCCAGAGAGCTGACAATGAAGGACTCGTAGTCTTCTCCCGAATCATCGTCCACGAGCACGACTTCGCTTGGCGTTAACCAGATGTCAAAAGGATCCGAATTGTCCGGAAGCGTCGTGAACACCTGTTCTTCGATCATATAGCGCGGCGGAGGTGTGATGACCATGCGGTGCTGGCCCTCAAGCAGCGCGCGGGGCCCATTCGAGTACTCTGCACCTGCGGCAACATCCACGGAAGTCCAAATCGAATCCGGATAATCCAAAGAGTAAAAGTCTATGTGCACCGGAACCGAGCGTTCGTCCAGCGCACCCGTAATCGTACCGAATACGTTCGTGCGGCGACGCAGATTGAAATTGAAGTAATATTCTTCAGTGGTTGAGTCCGGATCCGCTTCCGTTCCCCAGTAGTCCAAGATCACCTGCATCCACAATGAATCACCCGGAAGCTGATCGAGCCGCGGTAGTTCCCACAGTCTATCCCAATAGATCTCGCGGGTCTCACCCGGTGCAAGCACCACGCTCGTGTCTTCACCGTACGAAAACGGACTGTACAGCGTCACAAAAGAGATCAGCGTGTCGGTTCCCATGTTGGCCACGCGAACGCCGACGACGGCAGTGTCTTCCTCCATCAGAGGACGCAGCGTGTCGGGCGAAAGCATTCCGGTCACTCCGGCAACCAAAACAGGCCCGCTCGACACAATCCGCTCAAGTCCCATCCAGCCCATGTAGGCACTAACCCACGAATGATCGTTTCCCGTGCTGATACAGCACGTTCCCGGCGGAATTCCGCCGTCGTCATCCACGTCGAAACCGACCAGAGAGTCCGCGTAGAACACGCCGCGATTCCAGTACAACGAGTCCTGCGTGATTTCCCAGCAGCGAAACGTCGCGTTGGAATACCAGGTGTTGTAGGCGTTGTACCAGTTGGAAGGTGACTCCCACGTTTCGAGATTGGGCCCGTACTGGCCGATCCACGTCTGCCCGCTGTCCGGATAGGCAATGAACAACGAGTTGCATATGCCCCAGAGCGCGGTTCCTCCGCAAAGCGCCCAATCCGTGGCATTGTTGAGCCGGTTCGGATCCGCTTGAAACCAACTGCGTATCATGCGAGCGCGGTCCAACGCATAGTTCTGCCAGTCCGTGCGATTGCGATACACTGCATGAGGATAGAGTCCACCGATACCCAAACCCTGTGCTGCATAGTTCAGCGTGTTGTTCAAGTTTAGCGGGTTCATCATAACCCAGCTGGCGCAGCTGTCCGCATACCAGTTGAAGGTAGTGTCGTTGTAGGCTTCGCGATACTTCTTGGCCGCTTCGAACCCCCACCCGCAATTGTGCATGGCGTAGTAGCCGCCGCCTTCTTCGCGCCACGCCGGCCAGACGGAGCAATAGGTCCAGGCGTCGCGAATGTTCTGTCCGTAACGAGCCGTGTCGCCTGTCCAAACCGCATATTGCGACCACACGCGAATCGCTTCCTGCGTGTTGTCCGTCTGCACAATGTTAAAATCGCCGCCCACTTCACCTTCGCGCATGCCGCCAAAGCTCAGTCCGGGAAATGTCACCTGAAGACCCGTCAGAAAGTCGCACAGCTGGCGGTACTTCACAAAGTAGGCGATCTCATCCAAGCGGCTTTCGCGCATCCGCTCGCCCGTCTCAACATGGCGCGGAAGATATGCATCCAAACTCTCGGCCCGCGCGGAATCGAGCTCTGTCTCAGTCCAGTAAGGAGTCGCGCCGCCGAGTTGCGGCATCACCGCAATAAGCAGAGCAATGATCAGAGTTCTGAAAACGTGCTTCATACCGCGACTCCCTCGTGTTCTTACATGAACCGCTTGAAGAACTTGAGAATTCCCTGATTCCAGGCAATGCGATGCGTGATGCCGCTGCCTTCAGGAATCGTGTGCTTATTGTCCAGATACCACTGGTAGCTGCGAATCAACGCCTGCGCGTTGGAATAGCGAGGCTTCCAGCCCAGCTCCTGCTTGGCTTTGTCAATGGACACATAACTGTCTTGATCCGCCGTGCCATACACCCATTTGTAGAGCGGGGAAAGTCCAAGAGCTTCAAAAATCTTCAGAGCAAGCTTCACCGGTCCTGCAGGAGTTCCCCACGGGCGCGCACCGTTTCCGGCATAGTCGCACATCGCGCCCATGTCTTCGCGAACCGACTTGAACTCTTCCGCGCCCACGTTGAACGTGGAATTGGCACGGACGGCCTCGATGGTCGCGCCCAGATAGATTGCTTCTGCCAGGTCGTCCACTTCGAGAAGCTGATACCGGTTCTTGCCGTTGCCGATCATCGGAATCCGCTTGCCGCTTTCCACCCAATCATAGAGAATCTGGAACACGCCGAGACGATGCGTGCCGATAAACGTCTTCGGACGAATCACGCTCACACAGAATTCCGGTGTCCTGAACTCCTCACAAACTTGCTCCGCCTGGATCTTGCTCTCGCCATACGGCCCAACTCCGTGCACTCTATCCGTTTCAACCAGCGGGTGGTGGTCCGGAATGCCATACACTGCGGTGGAGGACACAAACACCACGCGGTCCACGCCGGCCTTCTTGGCGGCTTCAAGCACGCGGCGAGTGCCATCCACGTTGATTTCAAAGATGTCCTTGGGCTTCCAGAGCGGAAGGGCTGCCGCACCGTGAACAATGGCGTCCACCTTGTGCTCGGCCAAAATCTTCTCGAGACCTGCCTGATCCCGGACGTCGTGAGTGACGAACACTGTTCCGGCAGGGTATTCATGTGTTTCGAACGGGGCGATGTCGGTCAGGACCAGTTCCCAACCGTGTTCGGCGAAGCAGAGGGCGGTATGAAGCCCGAGGAATCCTGCGCCGCCGGTAATCAAGACCTTCACGTAGTTGCTCCTAATTGACCATATGTTCTGCCTCGGACTACCCGGCAGAATGGGCTTACTTCAAAATTTCTAAGATATAAAACATCTGCGCGAGATTCAAGGCTCAGACCCATTTTGCGGTTTTCAGTGAGCCGGTTGACAAGCGTTTCTAAGCGGGTTATATTACGAGTCTTATGCCCAACTTTCATGACTTCTTCGACGACAAACCCCGTGATAAGTGCGGGGTCATGGCCCTTTACGGGCACCCGCGAGCGGCAGAACTGACCTATCTCGGGTTGTTTGCCCTCCAACATCGCGGCCAAGAATCCGCCGGAATCGTCTCATCGGACGGGCAGAAGCTCATTCCCGTGCGAGGTATGGGATTGCTTGCGGATGTCTTTCGGGATCAAAGCCAGTTCAAAGTCCTCGAAGGCTCCTGGGCAATTGGGCATGTCCGATATTCCACAACCGGTTCCTCATCCCTGACGAACGTGCAGCCGCTGGTGGTCAACACTAAGGACGGAGTCCTGGCTGTTGGACACAACGGGAATATCACCAACGAGAAGGCGCTTCGCCGCAAGCTTGAGAGCGAGGGCGCGATCTTTCAAACTACATCAGACTCCGAGCTCTTTGTGCATCTCATTGCGCGCTCCAAGGCTCCGACTATTTCAGAGAGACTGGCGGAAGCTGCCAAGCAGCTCGAAGGAGCGTTTTCGGTTGTCTTAATCACCGCCGATGGCATCGTCGTGGCGCGCGATCCGCATGGTTTTCGTCCGCTGGCCATGGGACGAAAGGGTGATGCCTATGTCTTTGCCTCGGAAACCTGCGCCTTTGATCTCATCGGCGCCACCTATGAGCGCGACGTCATGGCGGGTGAGATTCTCACCGTGACTTCCCGTGGGTGCGAGTCGCTTCGCTACGCAGAGTCCGAACTCAGCATGTGCGTCTTCGAGCTGATCTACTTTGCGCGGCCGGACAGCCACATCTACGGCACGTCCGTGGACAAAGTCCGCCGCAAACTTGGCAAAATCCTTGCCGAAGAACACCCTGTGGACGCGGACATCGTGATTTCTATTCCGGATTCTTCCAATACGTCCGCTCTGGGCTTTTCGCACCGCAGCGGCGTCAAGTATGAGATCGGACTGATTCGTAATCACTATATCGGGCGCACTTTCATCAATCCTTCGCAGTTCATGCGCTCATACAATTCGCGCATCAAGTACAATGCGGTGCGCGGAGTGCTGGAAGGGCGAAGAGTCGTCGTTGTGGATGACTCGATTGTGCGCGGGACCACTTTGAAGAAGATCGTCGCGTCCATCTGGGGAGCAGGGGCCAGCGAAGTGCATGTCCGGATTGCGTCGCCGCCCGTCCGCTGGCCCTGCTTCTATGGGATGGACTATCCGACGAGGCGCGAACTGATTGCCGCATTTGCCACTCCGAAGGAAATCGAATCGTATCTCGGCGTGAATTCACTGCGCTATCTCTCGCTTGAGGGGGTGCTTGAAGCCACTCGCGACACTCCGTCCAATTACTGCACGGCCTGTTTCTCCGGGAACTACCCCGTCAAGCTGACAGATCCCGCACAAATTGCCGAACTTGCCGATCCGGACAAAGAATGGGCTCGCGCGGAGCTCGAAAAAGTGCTGCGCACGATGGAGTAGGCATGCCGGTGACCAGACCGGATAGACTGCTTCCGAAGCCCGCGAAGTTCGTTTTCGAACCGCAGCCGCGACCTCGAAAGTTTCTGACTGTGCCCAACCTGATGAGCATCGGGCGCATCTTTCTGCTGATTCCGCTGTTCTATGCTTTGCAAAAGGGGTCGCGGGAGAACGGAAACTTCTGGGCACTCGTGGTGATGGCGTCTGCGCTGGTCAGCGACATGCTGGATGGCATGATTGCGCGCTGGTTTCACGTGGAAACGGACTGGGGGCGCGTGCTTGATCCCTTGGCGGACAAAATCTGGCTCGGCGCTCTGGCTGTCTTCTTGGCACTTCCAACTCGAGAAAATCCGTTGCCCGTCGGGTTTCTGCTCTTGAGTTTGACGCGTGACGTCTTGATTGTGGCCGGATCCTACTTTGTATTCCGCAGGAAAGGGCTGGTCGTTACGTCCAACTATCTGGGCAAAGTCACGATGTTTGTCGTGGCGCTCACTCTGATCAGCTACACTGTGAATTGGGTGCCGCCGGTCTTTGAAGGATTCACGCCGCTCACGTTGGTTTGGACTTCGTCGGCGTTCATCCTGCTCTCCGGTCTTCAGTATCTGGTTCGCTTCTTCTACTACATTCGCACAACCCCTCTACTCTGATCAACTCAGGCGGCGCTTCGCCGCCACGAAACTTCGCCCCATGTCTTTGAGATTTTTCAACACGCTCAGCCGGAAGGTTGAGCCTTTTGTTCCGCGGGATACCGGAAAGGTCGCGATGTACACGTGCGGCCCGACGGTGTATGCGCGCGCGCATATCGGCAACTTTCGCACGTTTCTCGTGTCGGACCTGCTGCACAGATACTTGAAGTATCTGGGCTATGATGTGACGTGGGTGATGAACCTGACGGACATTGACGACAAGACTATCAAGGGCGCGAATGCCGAAGGCATTTCGCTGCGCGACTACACGGACAAGTATATCGCATTGTTTCACGAGGATCGCAAAATCATCGGCATCACGGACGCGACGATGTATCCGCGCGCGACGGAGCACATTCCGGAAATGGTGAAGATGGTCGAGGATCTTGTTTCGGCGAAGCATGCCTATCTGGTGGACGGGTCGGCGTATTTCAAGATTGATTCGTTTCCTTCTTACGGACAACTCGCTCGCCTGAACATGGAAGAAATGCGCGTCGGTGAGCGAGTGGCCAGTGACGAATACGAAAAGGAAGATGTCCGCGATTTCGCGTTGTGGAAGAATTGGGAAGAGGTGGATGGACCGGTCGCATGGGACACAAGCTTAGGTAAGGGGCGTCCGGGCTGGCATCTGGAGTGCTCAGCGATGTCGCTGAAGTATCTCGGGAAGGGCTTTGACATTCACCTTGGCGGAGTGGACTTGATTTTTCCGCATCACCAGAATGAAATCGCGCAGACGGAAGGCGTGACGCACGAGCCGCTCGCGCGCTATTGGGTACACTCGGAACATTTGCTTGTTGATGGGCAGAAGATGTCGAAGTCTCTGGGGAATTTCTTTACTGTTACGGATATGCTCGAGAAAGGGTGGAGGCCGCGGGAGATCCGCTACGGCTTGCTCTCCGGCCACTACCGTCAGCGCACGAATTTTCAGGCAAGCGGGTTGGACAGCATCAAGCAGGCACTGGCGCGTTTTGAAGCATGCGCGGTCAATCTTGAACATGCGGACGGCAAAGGGGGACTTCCGGAACTCAGGGACATTGTCGCGCGTCGTGAGCAGGAGTTTCGCGACGCAATGGATGACGACCTCAACTATCCGGAAGCACTTGCTGCCGTGTTCAACTTCGTGCGCGAAGCGAACACTCTTTGCCAGGAGCACAAGATCGGCTCCGAGGAACGCGCGCTGGCCGTGGCCACCATGAAGCGGTTTGACTCCGTTCTGGGATTCTTGAGCCTTGATGAGGCGGTTGCCGATCCGGAGGCTGCCGAAATCGAGGCTCTGATCGAGGTCCGAAATGAGGCGCGGAAATCGAAGAACTGGGCCGAGGCTGACCGCGCCCGCGACGAGCTGACTGCGCGGGGGATTATCCTCGAGGACCGGGCGGGGAAGACGATTTGGAGGAGGAAATAGAGAGGCATCTTGGCTGGGGGGAGGCCCCAAAAGCCTGAGAAAACCGCTGTTTCGGCGCAAAATCCGGCAGGGGAGGCTTGACAGCCATTTCACAAGTTCTTAACTTTGTGTCTTGGGTTTTTGGCGATACCTCTTCTGCTGGCGTAGCTCAACTGGTAGAGCAGTTGATTTGTAATCAACCGGTTGCGGGTTCAAGTCCTGTCGCCAGCTCTATCTGATTATCCACGTTCCAGTTCTTTCCTTGGTGGCATGCCCGAGTGGCTAAAGGGGGCAGACTGTAAATCTGCTGGCGTACGCCTACGGTGGTTCGAATCCATCTGCCACCACTCGGTATCCCAAAAAGAAACCTTAAACATTTGTTCTTAGTGGCCTTATGAGTGGTCGCCCGACTGGGGTGCACCCTTTTTGAGGCTGCTTGCCTATTTCTGGTCGTTCATGCGGGCGTAGCTCAGTTGGTAGAGCATCAGCCTTCCAAGCTGAGGGTCGCGGGTTCGAGTCTCGTCGCCCGCTCCGCAAGAAAAAACCACTTCGGCCCGTCCACTTGGTTTTTTCTTCCCGCTCGTGTAGCTCAGATGGTAGAGCGCGTCCTTGGTAAGGACGAGGTCAGCGGTTCAATCCCGCTCACGAGCTCCAGGCACTACCCACGGCGGTAGTCTTTACATATCTTGGAAATCCAAACAATAATATAGTGCTGAACCCTTAGGAGGTTGTCCGGCAATGGCAAAGGCCAAATTTGAACGCACGAAACCCCATGTCAACATCGGCACCATCGGCCACGTTGACCATGGCAAGACCACGCTGACTGCGGCGATCACGCAGGTGCTCGCTCAGAAAGGTCTGGCGCAGGCTCGTAACTACGACGAAATTGACAACGCCCCCGAAGAAAAAGAGCGCGGCGTGACGATTAACGTCCACCATGCTGAGTATGAAACCGAAAAGCGCCACTACGCGCACGTGGACTGCCCGGGCCACGCCGACTATATCAAGAACATGGTCACCGGTGCCGCGCAGATGGACGGCGCGATCCTCGTCGTGTCCGCCGCCGACGGCCCCATGCCGCAGACGCGTGAACACGTGCTGCTCGCTCGTCAGGTGAACGTGCCCGCTCTGGTGGTGTTCCTGAACAAGTGCGACCAGGTGGACGATCCCGAATTGCTCGACCTCGTCGAACTGGAAGTGCGCGAACTGCTCTCTTCGTACGAATTCCCCGGCGACACGCTTCCCGTGATTCGCGGCAGCGCTTTGGATGCTCTGTCCAACCTGACCGATGCCGAGAAGACCAAGTGCATCATGGAGCTCATGGACGCCGTGGACAGCTTCATTCCGGAGCCCGAGCGTGCGTTGGATAAGCCGTTCCTGATGCCGATCGAAGACGTGTTCTCGATCACCGGCCGCGGTACCGTGGGTACGGGTCGTATCGAACGCGGCAAGATCAAGGTCGGCGATGAAATCGAAATCGTCGGTATGGGACAGCACAAGAAGTCGGTTGTGACCGGCGTCGAAATGTTCCGCAAGCTTTTGGACGAAGGCTTCGCCGGCGACAACGCTGGTCTGCTTCTGCGTGGTGTGGAAAAGGACGAGCTCGAGCGCGGTATGGTGCTCTGTAAGCCCGGTTCCATCAAGCCGCACAAGAAGTTCGAAGCTCAGGTGTACGTTCTGTCCAAGGAAGAAGGCGGACGTCACACTCCGTTCTTCAACAACTATCGCCCGCAGTTCTTCTTCCGCACGACGGACGTGACCGGCGCGATTCAGTTGGGTGACGGCGCTGAGATGATCATGCCCGGAGACAACACGACGATCACCGTCGAGTTGATCACCGACATCGCCATGGACGAAGGTCTGCGTTTCGCTATCCGTGAAGGCGGTCGTACCGTCGGCGCTGGTCGCGTTACGAAGATCATCGAGTAACTTTTCAATCCGAGTCGGGGCCGGGGCCACCTGGCCCCGGCTCTTGATTCCCTAAGAATTGGCGCCGCTTCCCCGGAAACGGCTTTGCACACGGCAGTAGCTCAACGGTAGAGTCCCGGTCTCCAAAACCGGTTGTTGGGGGTTCGAATCCCTCCTGCCGTGCAAGACCAGAGGATAGCCTCCAAAGAAACGACAACATGTTCAAGAAGATCACGGACTACTTTGTGGACGTCCGCAACGAAATGACGAAAGTCACGTGGCCGGAACGCTCCGAAATCATCGAAAGCACCTGGATTGTGCTCGGACTGACTCTTCTGTTCGGCGTTGCCGTGTTTTTGGTGGACCGAGTGCTTAGCTTGGGGCTGCAGCAACTGCTGTAATTCGTTCGCGCGTGAATTTCGAAACCATCGCCTGTCCTGTTTGCACTTGCCCCGATCACCGGCCAGTGCGAATTGTAAGCGATCGGTTCAGTGTTTTGCCGGATCGCACGTATGATTTGGTGCGGTGCCAGATGTGCAAAGTGATCTTTCTAAATCCGCGGCCCGATGAAGACTCGATCGGCGCATTCTATGATGTGCCGGGGTATGATCCCTTCGGGTCCTCGGGCGACTCCGCTTCCGGAATGGCCAAACTCTATCGGCGTTTTCGCCCGCTGTCCATTCGCCGCAAGGCGGGACGCGTTGTCGCAGGGTTAAAGCCTGCCGACAGATGTCTGGACGTAGGCTGTGCAACGGGCGAGTTCATGGTTGAACTGAAGCGCCGGGGCTTTGAGGCAGATGGCTGCGAGCCTAACGCCGCCGCGGCGCAGTTCGCTCGAGACAAACACGGATTGCGTGTCTGGACCGGAGGAATAGAAGCGGTGCCCGCGCACGCCGGACCCTATAAACTGATCACGTTTTGGCATGTGCTTGAGCACGTGCACAAACTGCGGGAAACTCTTGAGGCAGCACGCAAGCTGCTTTCGCCTCGCGGAAAGATTGCCGTCGCCGTTCCCAACCCGCTCTCCCTGGATGCCAAGGCCTACGGGGATGAGTGGGTCGCGTGGGACACGCCAAGACATCTATATCATTTTGAACCGCCGGTCATGCTGGATCTTCTGATCCGGGCGGGCTTTGATCCCCGCAGCCTTGGTGCAGTTTCATTTGATGCGTTCTATCATTGTTTGCTGTCCGAACCGCGCAAGCCGATTCCTTTGCTGCGCGGCGCGTTCAGAGGTATGCTCAGTTTTGCCAGCGGGCTCGTAGGCGGCCCGGGATCTTCTGAGCTGTACATTGGAATTAACCGTTCATCATAAGGTCAGTCTGAGCTTGATGCACCACCCTGCCGACGCGCCGATCCGAGAGGGTGAACTTGGATGGTATGTCATCCATGTGTTCACCGGACAGGAAGAGAAGATCAAATCCTTCTTGGAGGAAGAGTCCAAGCGCTTGGGCATTGCGGATCAGATCACGCAGGTCCTGATTCCGAAGGAAGAAGTCATTGAGATGCGCGAAGGCAAGAAAAAAGCCAAGACGCGCACCTTCTTTCCCGGATACATGCTCGTGGAAATGATCCTGAACAAGAACACCGAGCATCTTGTTCTGAACACGCCGCAAGTGATCAACTTTGTCGGGCCGAAGAATCGCCCCGTGCCGTTGCGCCGACACGAAGTCGAGCGCATTCTTGGCCAGCAGGACAAAGCGGGCGATTTGGAGCTCATCGAACTTCCGTTCCGGGTGGGCGATACCATCAAGGTGATTGACGGTCCATTCAAGGATTTCACGGGTATCGTGCGCGAGATCAACATGCCGAAGCGCAAAGCCAAGGTGATGGTTTCGATCTTCGGACGCTCAACCCCGATCGAGTTGGACTTCCTGCAGATTTCGACGGAGCTGGGAACCTCATAGGCTGATCCTTTTGTCATCCTGAACGCAGTGAAGGATCTCCAAACGAGATTCTTCGGCCCGCAGAGGGCTTCAGCATGACAAGTTTGACACAATTTTTATTCGAATTCGAGATACATCATGGCAAAACAAATTACCGGATTCATTCGTTTGCAGATTCCCGCAGGCTCAGCCACGCCTGCTCCGCCGATTGGTCCTGCACTCGGTCAGAAGCAGGTCAACATCATGGACTTCTGCAAGCAGTTCAATGCGCGCACCGAGAAGGACAAGGGAATGATCATTCCCGTCGTCATCACGGTGTACAAGGACAAGAGCTTCAGCTTCATCACGAAGACTCCGCCGGCCGCTATTCTGATCAAGAAGGCGATCAAGCTGGACAAGGGGTCGGGCGAGCCGAATCGCAACAAGATCGGCACGATTTCGCAGGCCGCCATTCGCGAGATCGCCGAGATCAAGATGAAAGACCTGAACGCCAACACCGTGGAGATGGCCATGCGCATGGTCGAAGGCACCTGCCGCTCCATGGGCGTAAACGTCGGAAACTAATTCCTCTCAAAAACCGGTGGGAGCGCATTTCCGCGCGATAGTCACCACCAAGGAGCGAAGTTGAGATACTCAAAGCGCGTCAAGCGCAATCGAGAGACTGTTGATCGTCGTGTGGAGCTGCCTCTCTCCGGCGCGATTGACGCTCTCAAGAAGGCCGGAAAGGCGAAGTTCGACGAGACCGTCGAAGTCGCGGTCCGGCTCGGAGTGGATCCGAAAAAAGCGGATCAAATTGTACGTGGAACCGTGACGCTGCCGCATGGCACGGGTAAGACCGTGCGCGTGGTGGCCGTCACCAAGACGAAGATCGCCGAAGCTCAGGAAGCCGGTGCCGATCACGCGGGATTCGAAGACATCCTCGAAAAGATCAAGGGTGGCTGGACGGATTTCGACGTGCTGGTGGCGACTCCCGAAGTGATGGCAGATCTCGGTAAGCTCGGTAAAATCCTCGGTCCCCGCGGATTGATGCCGAATCCCAAAGCCGGAACGGTCACACCTAATCTCGGCAATGCCGTGCGCGACGTCAAGGGCGGTAAGGTTGAGTTTCGTGTGGACAAGTACGGCATTTTGCATCTGGGCGTGGGCCGTTTGAGCTTTTCCGCGCAGGCACTTCAGGAGAACATCGAAGAGTTCTTCAAGAACGTGATGCGGAACAGACCCGCGACGGCAAAAGGGCAGTATGTCAAGAGTGTGTTTCTGACTTCCACCATGGGCCCCGGACTTCGGATCGCCCGCTCGGAAGTCGAAAGCGCCCGGTTGCACTAAGAGCAGACGGAGTATAATATGGCATTAGCAGATTTGAAAGATCGCGTCATTCGCCCCGAAAAGTCGGCCATCGTCTCGGATTTTCGCGAGAAGGTGGAGCGCGCGTCCGGCATCTATCTGACGGACAATCTCGGGTTGAGTGTCGCGCACATGACTGAGTTGCGCCGCGAGTGCTTCCAGAACAACGTGGACTTCATGGTGGTCAAAAACACCTTCGCACGCATCGTGCTGAAAGAGAAGGGTCACGAGGAGATTCTGAAGTATCTGGAAGGTCCCACCGCGATTGCGATCGGATATGACGATCCCGCATCGCCCGCGCGCATTCTGGATAAGTTCATTTCCACCCACGAGCAGTTGAAGCTCAAGGGTATTCTTTTCGACGGCCAGTATATGCCGGCCTCGCAGATTACCGCAATCAAGGATCTCCCGACGCGCGATCAGGCGCTGTCCGGATTGATTGCCGCGATCTATGGTCCGGTGCAGGGATTCTACAATGTGATCAACGCCGTGCTTCGCGATTTCGTGTCGGTCATTGACCAAATCGCCGAACAGAAAAAGGCCTGATCCTTTCACCCAAGAATTTGAAAAAAGCAAAACCATAACGGAGACTAACCGTGCAGCAGATCATTGAAGCCATCGAGAAAATGACCGTCCTTGAGCTGGTTGAGCTCAAGAAGGCATTGGAAGACAAGTTTGGTGTCACCGCCGCAGCCCCGATGATGATGGGCGCCATGCCGATGGGCGGAGCAGCCCCCGCGGCAGCCGTCGAAGAGAAGACCGAGTTCGACGTCGTGCTCGTTGAAGCCGGCGCCAACAAGATTCAGGTCATCAAGGTCGTGCGCGAGCTGACCGGTCTGGGTCTGAAGGAAGCCAAGGACCTCGTGGACGGCGCGCCGAAGCCTGTCAAGGAAGGCATGCCGAAGGACGAAGCCGACAAGATCAAGGCTAAGCTCGAAGAGCAGGGCGCCAAGGTAGAAATCAAGTAAGGCGATTGCCTCATTCTTACGCCGCGCAACTTCCCGAGATATGCCTCGGGTTGCCGAGTCCCTTCTGCGCAACGTTTTCGGACGCGGAAGTCAGACTTGGCAATTTGCGTTTAATAAGAGCGCTCATTTTCTGATGTAATTTCCCCGATTGCGGGGAGTTTGAACGAGTCATTGCGGTTTTTCCAAGGGAGCTTTTCGTGCGCGACACGCAGAAAACCATCCAGCGCATCAACTTCTCGAAAATCTCTGAAGTCCATGAAATGCCGGACCTGCTCGATGTGCAGCTCCGCAGCTTCCGAGATTTCCTGCAGGCGGATGTGCCGCCCAATCGCCGCCGGCCCGTTGGGCTGGAAGCGGTGTTCCGCAACATCTTCCCGATCATTGACAATCGGGAAACGCATATTCTTGAATACGTCGAGTATCAGGTCGAACGCCCGAAATACGAAGAAGAAGAATGCCGCGAACGCGGCGTGACTTTTCAGGCCGCGCTGAAAGCCAAACTGCGCCTGTCGTCCCGCGATGAGACGAGCGATGCGGGCAGCTTCGATCAAACCATCGAAAGCGAAGTCTATCTCGGCAATCTCCCGCTGATGACGACATCCGGCACGTTTATCATCAACGGTGCCGAGCGCGTGATCGTTTCGCAATTGCACCGCAGCCCCGGCGTGTTCTTCGGCGAAGACACGCACCCGAACGGCAAGAAGATCTATTCCGCGCGCATCATTCCGTTTCGCGGCTCGTGGATCGAAATCTCGACCGACATCAACGACGTCTTGAATGTCTATGTGGATCGCCGCAAGAAATTCCCCGCCACGACGCTGCTGCGCGCCATGGGGTATCACACCAACCGCGATATTCTCGATCTGTTCGGATTCGTGGAGACGGTGCCGACCAACCGCAAGGACCTGAACAAAGAAGCGGGCCGCAGACTCGTTTCGGACGCGGTGAATGCTTCAACCGGTGAAGTGGTCGCCACTGCCGGAGCAGAACTCACCGATGAGCTAATTGGCAAACTGCTTGAGGCAGGTGTCCAGAATATTGACCTGTCGAAGTCGAAGAAGAAAGATATCTCCTACGACATTCTGATCAACACGGTCAACAAGGACAAGTCCACGTCGCCCGATCATGCGCTGGAAGTTATCTACCGCGAGTTGAGAAGCGGCGACGCGCCGGATATCGAAACTGCGCGCAAGTTCCTCGAACGACTTCTGTTCGATGAAAAGCGCTACGACCTTGGCGCAGTCGGACGTTACCGTCTGAACAACAAGCTCGAGCTGGAAGTCGCACCGGAAATCACCGTGCTGACGCCGCAAGACATCGTCGCGATCATGAAGCACGTGCTGAAGCTTCGCACAGGACGAGCGGCGTCGGATGACATTGACCATCTTGGAAACCGCCGCGTGCGCACGGTCGGCGAACAGTTGGCCAATCAGTTCAGCGTCGCGTTGTCGCGCATGGCGCGTACGATCAAAGAACGCATGAATCTACGCGATTCCAACGCGCTGACTCCGCAAGACCTGATCAACGTGCGCACGATTTCGTCCGTGATCAATAGCTTCTTCGGAACCAATCAGCTCTCGCAGTTCCTCGACATGGTCAATCCGCTGACCGAGTTGACGCACAAGCGCCGCTTGTCTGCTCTGGGTCCCGGTGGTCTGACCAGAGAGCGCGCGGGCTTCGAAGTCCGAGACGTGCACTACACGCACTACGGCCGTCTGTGTCCGATTGAGACTCCCGAAGGTCCGAACATCGGTTTGATTTCTTCGCTGTGCACGTACGCCCGCATCAACGACATGGGCTTTGTGGAAACTCCTTACCGCAGCGTGAAGAGCGGCAAGGTGACGAAGTCCATCAAGTATCTTTCCGCAGATGAAGAAGACCGCGTCACGATTGCACAGGCCAACACGCCGATCAATCCGAAAGGCGAGTTTCTTACTGACCGCGTGAAATGCCGTAACCGTGCGGACTTTCCCGTCGCGCAGCCGGACGGAATCGAGTACATGGACGTGGCTCCGTCGCAAATCGTTTCGGTTGCCGCCGCGCTGATTCCGTTCCTTGAGCACGACGACGCCAACCGCGCGCTGATGGGCTCAAACATGCAGCGCCAGGCCGTTCCGCTTCTGCGTCCCGAGGCGCCGTATGTGGGCACTGGTATGGAGAAGAAAGCGGCGATTGACTCGCGCACGATGATCGTCGCGCCGTCGGACGGCACCGTGGAATACGTGGACAGCGACAAGATCATTTTCCGTCCGAAACCCGTCGTGGACGAGAACGGGGAAGAGGGCCCGCAGCCGGAGTCGGTCACGTTCAAGCTCAAGAAGTTCGTAAGAACCAATCAGGACACGTGCCTGAATCAGAAGCCGTCCGTGTATGAGGGTGATGAAGTGAAAGCCGGTCACACGCTGGCCGACGGCTGTGCCACCGATCGCGGTGAGCTTGCTCTGGGACGCAACGCGCTCGTGGCGTTCATGCCCTGGCACGGGTACAACTTTGAAGACTCGATCATCGTTTCCGAGCGCATCGTGTATGACGATATCTATACGTCCATCAATATCGAAGAGCTCGAACTTCAGGTGCGCGAAACGAAGCGCGGCGAAGAAGAGCTTACGCGCGAAATTCCCAACGTGTCGGAAGACGCCGTCAAGAATCTCGATGAGATCGGCGTGATTCGCGTCGGCGCGATCGTGCGTCCGGGCGACATTTTGGTTGGAAAGGTGACGCCGAAGGGCGAAACCGATCTGACTCCGGAAGACAAACTGCTCAAGGCAATCTTCGGCGACAAGGCCGGTGACGTGAAGGACGCAAGTCTGAAAGCGCACACCGGTATGTACGGCATCGTGATCAACACGAAGCTGTTCAGCCGCAAGAAAAAAGACGCCAAGACGCGCAAGGAAGACAAGAAGCTGATCGAGGACCTCGAGGCCAAGTATGACCGCGAGCGTCAGCGGCTTCGCCGCCAGCTATGCGAAGAACTTTATGCGGTGCTTCGCGGTCACAAGGCGCGCGAAATCCGCAATCGCGACGAAACCGAAGTACTGGTTGCGGAAGGATCGTCTTTCAGTGAAGCTCTGCTGCAGCAGATGGATTTCGATGCGATTGAAAGCGGCTTCCAGTGGACGAACAACGAAGGCCTGAACGAAATGGTCTCACAGGCCTTCGACAAGTTCCGCGAGCGTCTTTTCGAGCACGAAACCGAGCTGAAGAACGAAAAGTACCGTATCGAAGTCGGCGACGAACTTCCCCCGGGAATCGTGCAGCTTGTGCGCGTGTATGTCGCACAAAAACGCAAACTGTCCGTTGGCGATAAGATGGCCGGTCGTCATGGTAACAAGGGCGTAGTGGGTAAGGTTGTTCCGGTCGAGGACATGCCGTTCCTTGCCGACGGGACGCCGGTAGATATTATTCTCAATCCACTCTCCGTGCCGTCCCGTATGAATATCGGTCAGCTCTTTGAAACCACGCTGGGCTGGGCCGCGCATCGTTTGGGCGTGCACTTCGCGACTCCCGTCTTTGATGGCGCAAAAACTGCGGACGTGGAAGAGTGGCTTGACCGCGCGGGTTTGCCGAAGTCGGGCAAGACCTATCTTTTCGACGGACGCACCGGCGACCGCTTTAAGGAAGAGACCGCGGTTGGCTTCATGTACGTGCTGAAACTGTCGCACTTGGTGGACGACAAGATTCACGCACGTTCGATTGGACCGTACAGCTTGATCACGCAGCAGCCGCTCGGCGGCAAGGCACAGTTCGGCGGCCAGAGATTCGGAGAAATGGAAGTCTGGGCGCTCGAGGCCTACGGCGCTTCGCACATTCTGCAAGAGATTCTGACCATCAAGTCGGACGACGTCAACGGCCGCGCGCGCACCTATGAAGCCATCGTCAAGGGCGACAATCTTCCCGCGCCCGGTATTCCCGAGTCCTTCCACGTGCTGGTCAATGAGCTTCGCGGTTTGGGAATTGACGTTGAACTGCGCGAGTGATCTTGTTCGCTTTCGCTATGTTCGCGTCAATCAAGTTAGGTAAGTTATCGGCCCACTTGCGGCCTTCATAGGAATAAGGAGCTACGCATGCTGCATTTCGCTGCTGCAACCGAGCACGAACCCCGCAGATACTCCGAAATTGCCGTCAGCCTCGCGTCGCCGGACACGATTCTCTCGTGGTCGCATGGCGAGGTCACCAAACCAGAAACGATCAACTACCGCAGCTACAAGCCGGAAAAAGACGGACTGTTCTGCGAAAAGATTTTCGGTCCCGTCAAGGACTGGGAATGCCATTGCGGAAAGTACCGCGGCATTCGCTACAAAGGCATCGTTTGCGATCGCTGCGGTGTTGAAGTTACGAAGAAAGACGTGCGCCGCAAGCGGATGGGGCACATCGCGCTGGCTGTGCCTGTCGTGCACATCTGGTATTTCCGCAGCCTGCCGTCCAAGATCAGCTATGTGCTGAATATGAGCACGCGCGAGTTGGAGCAGGTGATCTACTACGAATCCTACGCGGTGATCCAGCCGGGACGCGCCGATTTGCGCCGCAAAGATCTCCTGTCGGAAAACGAGTACCTCGAGGTGATGCAGGCGCTCGGACCGCAGGACAGTTTGCCGCCCGAAGAACGCTTCATTGCCAAGATGGGCGGCGATGCCGTGCGCGATCTTCTGGCGAGCGAAGATGTGGACGCTCTGTCCGACGAACTTCGCGCGCAAATCAAAGTCGAGACCAGCGCGCAGCGCAAGGCCGACGCGATTAAGAAACTGCGCGTCATCGAGTCCTTCAAGCGTTACGAAGGCGACAAGCTCAATCAGCCCGACTGGATGGTGATGTCCGTGGTGCCCGTGGTGCCGCCGGATCTGCGTCCGTTGGTTCCGCTCGAAGGCGGTCGCTTCGCCACGTCCGACTTGAATGACCTCTACCGTCGCGTGATCATTCGCAACAATCGTCTGAAGCGACTGATTGAGATTCGCGCGCCTGAGGTGATTTTGCGCAACGAAAAGCGCATGCTTCAGGAAGCCGTGGATTCGCTGTTTGACAACGGCAGAAAGTCCGTCGCCGTGCGCTCGGACGGTAATCGTCCCTTGAAGAGCTTGTCCGACAACCTGAAGGGTAAGCAGGGACGCTTCCGTCAGAATCTGCTCGGAAAACGTGTGGATTATTCCGGTCGTTCCGTGATTGTCGTCGGTCCCGAGCTGCGCTTGCATGAGTGTGGTCTGCCCAAGGAAATGGCCGTTGAGCTGTTTAAACCGTTCATCATTCGCAAGCTGATCGAATACCAACACGCAAAAACGGTGAAGTCTGCCAAGCGATTGGTGGAGCGCAAGACGGATGAAGTGTGGGCGATTCTGGAAGAAATCATTCAGGATCATCCCGTGCTCTTGAACCGCGCGCCGACGCTGCACAGGCTCGGTATTCAGGCGTTTCAACCGCTGCTGATCGAAGGCAAGGCGATTCGTCTGCATCCGCTCGTTTGTCAGGCGTTCAACGCCGACTTCGACGGTGACCAAATGGCTGTGCACGTGCCGCTGTCGTTTGAAGCGCAGATCGAAGCTCGCCTGCTCATGCTGGCCTGCAACAATATTCTGCATCCCGCCAACGGACGCCCGATCACCGTGCCGCATCAGGACATGGTGCTCGGTTTGTACTATCTCACCAAGCGCAAGCTGGGTGAGCCGTTCCAGGGCAAGGTGTTTGCCGATCCCTCGGAAATCGTTCTGGCCTATAACGACGGCAGGATCGGACTGCACACGTTGATTCACGTGCGCGTCAAAGATAAGCTGGTCGAGACCACGGTTGGCCGTGTGATCTTCAATCAGATTCTTCCCGCGGAAGTTCGCGACAAGAGATACTTCAATGAAATGCTCGCCAAGAAGCGCATTGAAGAAATCATCTACTACTGCGTGCAGACGGTCGGCATCGCGCAGACCTCGCAGTTCCTCGACAACCTGAAGAAACTGGGTTTTGAGGTTGCGACACGTTCGGGTATCTCCATCGGCCTGTCCGATATCGAGATTCCACCGGAAAAAGATCGCCTGATTCAGGCCGCCTACAAGAAGGTGGACGAAGTGCAGTCGCAGTACGAAGAAGGTATCATCACGGACGGCGAGCGCTACAACAAGATCATTGACATCTGGACGCACACCTCGACCGACATCGCCGAGGTGATGTTCGCGAAGCTGCGTGATTCGAAAGACGGATTCAATTCCGTGTTCATGATGGCCGACTCGGGTGCTCGTGGTTCTAAAGAGCAGATTCGTCAGTTGGCCGGTATGCGCGGACTGATGGCCAAGCCGCAAAAGTCGCTGACCGGACAGAAGGGTGAGATTATCGAAAGCCCGATCACCGCAAACTTCAAAGAAGGTTTGACGGTGCTCGAGTACTTTATCTCGACTCACGGTGCGCGAAAGGGACTCGCCGACACGGCGCTCAAGACTGCGGACGCGGGCTACTTGACCCGTCGTCTGGTGGACGTGGCTCAGGATGTGATCATTCGTGAGTTCGATTGCCAGACGCTGCGCGGTATCACCCTCGAAGAGGTGCAGGAAGGTGAAGAAGTCACCGAACAGCTGCACGAACGCGTGATGGGACGTGTCCTTGCCGATGATGTTTTCGATCCGGTTTCGAATGAAAAGATTCTGGATGCGAACACGCTCGTCCGCGAAGCCGAAGCCACGATGTTGGCCAAGGCGGGGATCACCAAGCTGCGCATCCGTTCGGTGTTGACCTGCGAGAGCCCGCGTGGTGTGTGTGCGCGTTGCTACGGCGTGAATCTGGCCACGGGCCGGATGGTGGATATCGGCGAAGCGGTCGGTGTGATGGCCGCGCAGTCGGTCGGTGAACCGGGTACGCAGCTGACGCTTCGTACGTTCCACATCGGCGGCGCCGCGTCCCGCGACGTTTCCGAATCGCAGAGAATCGCCAAGAAGTCCGGTCGTGTTCTGTTTGAAAACGTGGACTTCATCGTTCGCGAAGACGGCACGCGTATCTCGATCCGCCGCTCCGCGATCATCAAACTTCTCGATGAGAACAATCGTACCGTCGCGCGTTACAAGCTGCCCTACGGTGCGCATGTTTACGTTGAGGAGGGCGAAGTCGTACAGAATGGTCACCTGCTCTTCGAGTGGGACCCCTATGCCGATTCAATTCTGGCTTCGAAGTCCGGCAAGCTGCACTTCATTGATATTCGTCAGGACCTGACGTTCCATGAGGACGTGGACGAAGCGACCGGCATGAAGCACAAGGTGATCATGGAGTCGCGCGACCGCAAATTGAATCCGCATATCGTGATTCTGGATGCGGACGGCACACGACTGGCCAATCACGTTTTGCCGATTGGCGCGCACTTGCTCGTCGAAGACGGCATTGAGGTGAAGATCGGCGATCCTCTGGCGAAGATGCCGAGGAAGTCGCAAGCCATTCGAGACATCACCGGCGGTCTGCCGCGCGTGACGGAGCTCTTCGAAGCCCGTAAGCCGAAGGATCCCGCAATTGTCACGGAGATTGACGGCGTTGTCCGCTTCGGCGGCATGAAACGTGGCGTGCGTATCGTGACCGTGACGTCGGAAGACGGTTCGATGGTGAAAAACTACGCCGTGCCCTATGGCAAGCACATTCTCGTGCATGACCACGACCGCGTGTCCGCCGGCGAAAAGATCACTGAAGGCTCGGTCGCTCCGCAGGATATTCTGGCCATCCAAGGTCCGAATCGTGTGCAGGAGTACCTCGCCAAGGAGATTCAGGAAGTGTACCGCTCGCAGGGTGTGGCGATCAACGACAAGCACATTGAGGTGATTGTCCGCCAGATGCTGCAGAAGGTTCGCATTGATGATCCGGGCGACACGCGTTATCTGGAAGGCGATCATGTGGATCGCATCAAGTTCACGCGCGAGAACGAACAGCTTGTGAACAAGGTGGTCGTTGATGAGGCTGGTGACTCGGGTTTCCGAGTCGGGCAGATTCTGGATCGTACGGAAGTGAATCGCGCCAATCGCGGGTTGAAGGCGGACAGCAAGGATCCATCTAAGTCACGTCCCGCGCATCCTGCGACCTATTCCCCGGTGCTCTTGGGAATCACGCAGGCCAGCTTGTCCACGGACAGCTTCATCTCGGCTGCAAGTTTCCAGCAGACTACGAGCGTCTTGACGGACGCGGCGATTGCCAATAAGGTGGACAACCTGTCTGGTTTGAAGGAGAACGTGATTCTCGGTCATTTGATTCCTGCCGGTACCGGACTCAGCCGCTACGGCAAGCTGGAGATCATCCGGCCCGAGCATGAGGAGGAAGAGCTGGCCAGGGACTTCAGGATTGAAATGTCCGAACTTATGAACACCTTGGAGCAGAATGCTGCTGGAGTGGAGGAGGACAACCTCGAAACTCCGCAAAGTGGCAGCAAGCCTGAGGTTTCATAGCTTTTTCTGTCAAGTTGCTGTTTATACAGCAATTTAACATTTGCTTGTCGTTCCGGGCGGCTGCGGGGCCGCCCGGAACCACTTTCTTACTGACTTGACAATCCGAGACTCGATTATTAGATTAGCTAATCTACGCCACAAAATTTCGACCAACCTTGCCGACGATTCAACAACTTATCCGATCAGGCCGCGAAGCTATTCAATATAAGTCTTCCGCACCGGCTCTGATGAACTGCCCGCAGCGACGCGGAGTGTGTACCCGTGTGTACACCACGACGCCGAAAAAGCCGAATTCGGCGCTGCGCAAAGTCGCTCGTGTGAAATTGACCAACGGCGTTGTGGTCACCGCGTATATTCCCGGTGAAGGCCACAACCTGCAGGAACACTCACTGGTGATGATCCGCGGAGGTCGTGTCAAGGACTTGCCGGGGGTTCGCTATCATATTATTCGCGGAATTCTCGATACCGCCGGAGTGGACGGCCGCAAGCAGGGACGTTCCAAATACGGCACCAAGAAGAAAGCCGCGGCTCAAACCAAGGGCAAGAAGAAGTAGGATAAACGATGCCCCGTCGTAAACGAATTGTCAAACGCGAAGTCCCCGCCGATCCGAAGTACGGCTCACTGCAGGTGGCTTCCTTCATAAATGGTCTACTGCGCCGCGGTAAGCGCTCCATTGCCGAGCGGATGTTCTATGGCGCTTTCGATCTGATCGAGAAAAAGGCCAAGTCCGATCCCCTGGATGTTTTTTCCAAGGCCATGAAGAATGTGGCTCCCGTGGTTGAGGTCAAGAGCCGCCGAGTCGGTGGTGCCACCTACCAGGTGCCCGTCGAGGTCAGCCCGTCCCGCCGTCAGGCTCTGGCCATTCGCTGGCTGATTTCCTACTCGAAGTCGCGCGGTGAGAAGACCATGGCCGAAAAGCTCGCCGGCGAACTGATCGCCGCGGCAAAAGGTGAAGGCAGCTCTGTTAAGAAACGTGATGAAACGCATAAGATGGCCGAAGCCAACCGCGCTTTCGCCCATTTTCGTTGGTAATACTGCCCTTTGTGAACAAGACTTGTTAACGGTGAAGTAAACGTGTCAAACGCTACCAGTACATCTGCCAAGGAGAAAGTCAACCCGTCTGTTGATCTGTTGCGCCGTACGCGCAACATCGGCATCATGGCGCATATTGACGCCGGAAAGACGACCACGACTGAGCGCATTCTGTTTTACACAGGCCGACTGCACCGCATGGGCGAAGTGCATGAAGGCGGCGCGACCATGGACTGGATGGAGCAGGAAAAAGAGCGCGGGATCACGATTACATCGGCTTCGACCACATGCGAGTGGCGCGATCACCGGATCAACATCATTGATACTCCAGGCCACGTGGACTTCACGGTTGAAGTGGAGCGCAGTCTGCGCGTCTTGGATGGAGCCGTCGCTCTGTTCTGTGCAGTCGGGGGTGTGGAGCCGCAGTCGGAAACGGTCTGGCGTCAGGCGAATCGCTACAAGGTTCCTCGCATTTGCTTTGTGAACAAGATGGATCGTTCGGGTGCCGATTTCTATCGCGCCGTGGACATGATCCGGACGCAGCTTCACGCGAACCCTGTTCCGATTACGATTCCGATGGGCGCAGCGGACATGTTCCAAGGCGTCATTGACCTGATTTCGTTCAAGTCCATCGTCTGGGTGGAAGACTCGCACGGCATGCATTTCGAAGAGTTCGATGTGCCGAAAGACATGTTTGACGTGGCCAATCACTGGCGCGAAAAACTTCTCGAGTCCGTCGCCGAGTTTGATGATCATTTGCTTGAGAAATTCTTGGCCGGTGAGGCGCTCTTACCTGCCGAGATTATGGCCGCGCTGCGCAAGGCGACGATTTCGCTGAAGTGCTTCCCCGTGCTGTGCGGCGCGTCGTTCAAGAACAAGGGCGTGCAGAGACTGCTCGACGCAATTGTTGAGTTGCTTCCGTCTCCGCTGGATATCGGCGAAGTGGCGGGAATGAATCCCAACACGGAAGAAGAGTTGACGCGCGGTCCGAGCGTGGAAGAGCCGTTTGCGGCGCTTGCATTCAAGATTCTCACCGATCCTTATGTCGGTCGTCTGACCTACGTTCGAGTCTATTCCGGCAAGCTGGACGCTGGTTCCGCGGTCTTCAACTCCACGCGCGACAAGCGTGAACGCATCTCGCGTATCGTGCGTATGTTCGCAGACAAGCGCGAAGAAATGCAGGCGGTCGAAGCCGGAGACATCTGCGCCGTAGTGGGGCTCAAGGACGTACGCACGGGCGATACGTTGTGCGATCCCAAGTCGCCGATTCTGCTCGAAAAGATGGAGTTCCCGACGCCTGTGATCGAGATCGCCATCGAGCCCAAGACGCGCGCGGATCAGGACAAGATTTCCGAATCGCTGGCTCGTCTTGCGGAAGAAGATCCAACCTTCCACGTGAAGTTCAACGAGGAAACCGGGCAGACCGTGATCGCCGGCATGGGCGAGCTGCACCTCGAGATTCTCGTTGACCGCTTGATGCGCGAGTTCAAGGTGGAAGCCGTTGTTGGCGCGCCGCAGGTGTCCTACAAAGAGTGTATTCGCCAGGCCTCAACCGTCAATCACAAGTTCGCTAAGCAGAGCGGCGGACGCGGACAGTATGCCCATGTGGTGATCAACGCTTCCCCGGGTGAGCCGGGCAGCGGGCTGGTATTTGAAAACAAGATTGTCGGCGGCACGATTCCTAAGGAATATGTCCCCGCCGTTCACAAGGGCATGGAAGACGCGATGGCGAACGGCCCGCTCGCCGGTTTCCCGATCATGGACGTCAAGATCGAGCTCGTGGATGGTTCATACCACGAAGTGGACTCGAATGAAATGGCCTTCAAGATCTGCGGCGCCATGGCGCTCAAGGAAGCCGTGACCAAGGGCAATCCCGCGCTGATGGAACCGATTATGAAGGTGGAAGTCGTGACGCCCGATTCCTACCTCGGAAACGTGGTCGGCGATTTGAACTCCCGCCGCGGCCGCATTCAGGAAATGCATCCGCGTTCGGACGGCCAAGTCGTCAATGCCATGGTTCCGCTTTCTGAAATGTTCGGGTACGCGACGAGCCTGCGTTCGCAAACGCAGGGCCGAGCTATCTTCACGATGCAGTTCGACCACTTCATGGAAGTGCCGAAGTCCATCTCCGAAAAGATCCTCGAGAAGCGTTAGTCTCCCGCCGATCCGCAAAAACCCCACTTTTTCGCATGGCACAACAATCCTCCATCCGGATCCGGCTGAAAAGTTACGATCATAACCTGATCGACAAGTCAACCGAGAAAATCATCCAGACGGCGAAGCAGACGGGCGCGCTGATTTCCGGCCCGATTCCCCTGCCGACGCGACGCACGGTGTATACCGTCAATCGCTCGCCGCACTCGGACAAGAAGTCCCGTGAGCAGTTTGAGACGCGCATTCACAAGCGCCTAATTGACATTCATAACTCCTCGCCGCGCACGATTGATGCTCTGATTCGCATCGAACTCCCCGCCGGCGTAGACATCGAGATCAAGACATGACAGGCCTGATTGGCAAGAAAGTCGGTATGACCCGCGTGTTCGACGACAAAGGCACCGTTATTCCGGTGACCGTGATCGAACTCGGGCCCAACCAGATTACCAATGTGCGCACCAAAGACAAGCACGGCTATGACGCGCTCTGTCTGGGCTTTGGCCAAAAGCGCGATAAACTCGTGCCGATGCCGATGAAGGGGCACTATAAGTCGCTCGGAATCACCGCGCCCAAGGTCGAACGCGAGTTTCGCAATATGATCCTTGAAGGCAAGAAGGTCGGTGATGCGATCGCCTGCGATCTGTTTAAGGTCGGCGAAAAGGTGCAGGTCATTGGCACGTCCAAGGGCCGCGGCTTCGCCGGTGTGATCAAGCGGCACAATTTCGGTCGCCAGACCATGACGCATGGTACGCACGAGTTCTTCCGTCACGGCGGTTCGATCGGATCGAACACCTTCCCGGGACGCACTCTGCCGGGTCTGCGCATGCCGGGCCGCATGGGCGCGGATCGCGTGACCGTCAAGAATTTGAAAGTGATTCGCGTGGACGCCGAAGCTAATCTGATCATGATTGGCGGAGCGGTTCCCGGACCGAATCACGGGATTGTGATTGTGGGGAAGCAAGGCTGATGAATCTGAAAGTCTATAAGCGTGACGGTTCGCTGAGCAGCGACACGGTGGAACTGCCGGATAGCCTGCTTGCGCTGGAGCCGAACGAACACGCCATGTGGCTGGCCGTGCGCGCCGAAGAGGCGGCACAGCGTCAGGGTACCCACAAAACCAAGAGCCGCAGCTATGTGCGCGGCGGTGGTCGTAAGCCCTTCAAGCAGAAAGGCCGCGGCGTTGCTCGTCAAGGCTCGAGCCGTTCACCTCTTAATCCGGGCGGTGGTACGATCTTCGGACCCATGCCGCATACCTATCATGTTGGTGTGCCGCAGAAAGTCAAAACCCTTGCGCGCCGCAGCGCGTTTGTGCAGAAGGCTCGTGAAGATCGCGTTCGCGTGATCGAAGACTTCACACTTGATTCGCCCAAGACGCGCGATATGGCGGCGCTGTTCGCTAAGATGGCGCTGACGGATCAGAAGGTGCTGTTCCTGATGCCTGAGTACAATGACAACATTCTGCTCAGCGTGCGCAATCTGCCGGGAGCTGGCGCGACTCGCGCGGACGCCGCTTCGACCCGCGATCTGCTGAAGTGCTCAACTCTGATTATTCAGAAGAGCGCGGTGCAGACGCTGCTGAAAGGATTGAATCATGCTGCATAAGAGATCAGTCCTGCGCAAGCCACTGCTCACCGAGAAAGTCGCCGCCGCTCAGGACGCACACAATCAGTATGCGTTCGAAGTGGATCCCAAGGCGAACAAGGTCGAGATCAAGCGCGCCGTTGAGAAGAAGTATGAAGTCTCCGTCGTCGGTGTGCAGACCATGAACGTGCGCGGCAAAGTGAAGCGGCTGGGCCGTTTTGAGGGCCGCCGTCCCAACTGGAAGAAGGCCATCGTCACCCTCAAGAAGGGTGAATCCATCGAGCTGGCCCAGAACGTCTAAGGTAGTTTCGAATCATGCCGCTAAAGAAGTTTCGCCCGCTGACTCCCACACTGCGCTACCGCACGGTTCTCGTGCGCGATCACTTGTGGACCGGTGAGCCTGAGAAAAGCCTGCTCGAACCGCTGAGCAAGACCGGTGGCCGCAACAATCGCGGTCGCAACACCAATATCAATATTGGCGGCGGTCACAAGCGCCGTTACCGTGTCATTGACTTTCGCCGCAACAAGTTCGATATTCCGGCCAAGGTGGAGAGGCTCGAGTACGATCCGAACCGCTCGGCTAATATCGCTCTGCTGTACTATGCGGACGGAGAAAAGCGCTACATCCTTGCTCCGGACGGCCTTAAGGTCGGGGACAAGGTGGTTTCGTCCAAAACCGAAGCGGATATCCGCGTCGGCAATGCGATTCCCCTGGCGAAGATTCCGCTCGCCACGTTCATTCACAATGTCGAAATGCGCCCCGGCAAGGGCGGACAGATTGGCCGTAGTGCCGGCACGGTCTGTCAGCTGATGGCCGTGGACGCGAAATACGCACTGATCAAGATTCCGTCTGGTGAAGTTCGCCGCGTGCCTTCGCAGTGCATGGCCACGATTGGTCAGGTCGGCAATCTCGATCATGAAAGCGTCGTTTCCGGTAAGGCCGGACGCACCCGCTGGCTCGGTCGCCGCCCGCATAACCGCGGCGTGACCAAGAATCCCGTGGATCACCCGATGGGTGGTGGTGAAGGCCGCTCGTCCGGCGGACGTCACCCGACTACGCCGTGGGGCAAGATCACCAAAGGTTTGAAGACGCGTAATCCTCGCAAGAAATCCAATAAACTGATCGTCCGTCGCCGCCGCGACAAGACGCAACTGGCATAATCCGCAATGGCACGTTCGCTCAAAAAAGGTCCGTATATTGACCCGCGTCTCGAAATGCGCATTCAGCAAATGAATGAGCGCAGCGAGAAAAAGGTCCTGAAGACTTGGTCGCGCCGCAGCGTGATCTCCCCCGATTTCGTGGGACACACGCTGGCCGTGCACAATGGCCGCAAGTTTCTGCCGGTCTATGTGACCGAAAACATGGTGGGCCACAAGCTCGGAGAGTTCGCTCCCACGCGCACGTTCAAAGGCCACACGGAAAAGAAGGCCGAAGCGGCCGCTAGGAAGAAGTAAGGAATCCCGATGGAAGCACGTTGCGTTGCCCGCTTCGTTCGTGTCACTCCCCGCAAGATGCGCCTGGTCGCGGATCTGGTGCGCGGAAAGAATGTCAACGAAGCCATCAATATTCTGAAGTTCACGACGCGCTCCGCGTCGTCGCCGACGCTGAAGGCAATTCAATCCGCCGTTGCGAACTATGCGCAGCTGTTTGAAGCCAGCTCGGCTGAGATTGATTCTCTGCTCGTCCGCACGATTTTCGCGGACGAAGGTCCGACGATGCACCGCTTCATGCCGCGTGCTCAGGGTCGCGCGACGCCGATCAAGAAGCGCATGACGCATCTGACTGTCGTGGTCGCTCCTCCTGCGGCTTCTGAAGAAGCGGAGAAGGATACTGCGGCTGAAGCTGCGGAAAAGCCTGTGAAGAAGAGCGCGGCCAAGAAGGCCGCCAAGAAGAGCGCCGCGAAAAAGCCGGCGACCAAGAAGTCATCCCCTCGCAAAACTAAGTCGTAATCCCCAGTGGGTCAAAAAGTCAATCCCCTCGGCCTTCGCGTCGGCGTAATCAGAACCTGGAACAGCCATTGGTTCGATGAACGTAATTTCGCCGACAAGCTTGAAGAGGACCTCTATCTTCGCAAATATTTGCTTCAGCGCTTGAAAGGCGCGTCCGTTGCCGGAGTGATCTTCGAGCGCACGCCCAAGATGCTTACGTTGACGATCCGTACGGCTCGTCCGGGAATCGTCATCGGGCGCAAGGGCGCCGAGGTGGACAAGCTGAAGGCTGAGCTTAAGAACTTGACCAAGCGCGACGTTCAGGTCAACATTTACGAGATCAAGCGTCCCGAGCTGGAATCCAAACTTGTGGCTGACATGATCGCGCAGCAGCTGGAGGGCCGTGTGTCCTTCCGCCGCGCGATGAAGAAAGCCATTCAGACCACCATGCGCATGGGGGCCGAAGGTATTAAGGTGATGTGCGCCGGACGACTGGGCGGTGCTGAAATGTCGCGTACCGAAGGATACAAGGAAGGCCGCGTTCCGCTGCACACTCTGCGTGCGGATATTGATTATGCTTGCTCCGTTGCGCGCACGACTTACGGCACCATCGGTGTCAAAGTCTGGATTTGCCGCGGCGAAGTGATTGGCAAGGCCAAAGTGAATTCTCCGAGCGGAGAAGGCCACCACGAAAAGGGACACGAGGTCCAGCGCCGCGATCATGATCGCGACCGTGGCGGACGTGACCGCGGTGATCGCCGTCGTCATAACTGATTTAGAGAACAATGTTAACTCCAAAGCGACTCAAATTCCGTAAACAACAGCGCCGCCGCCGCAAAGGCTACGACTACTGCGGCTGCACCATCTCTTTCGGCGAATTCGGCCTCAAAGCGATGGACGACTGTTGGATGACTTCCCGGCAAATAGAAGCTGCCCGTATTGCCATGACGCGCCACATCAAGCGCGGCGGCAAGGTCTGGATTCGAGTGTTTCCGGACAAGCCGGTTTCCAAGAAGCCGCTTGAAGTCCGTCAGGGCAAAGGTAAAGGTGCGACAGAATTCTACGCGGCGGTGATTCGCCCCGGCAGAATCCTGTTCGAAATGGAAGGAGTGGCCCGCGATGTCGCGCAGGAAGCGATGCGCCTCGCCGCCCAAAAACTCCCGATCAAAACAAAGTTCGTCGAACGCGACGTCGCTCACTCTTAAGTTACTATGGCAACCAGTTCCGCAAGACCCGCAAGAATGACCGAGCTCAAAGAGCTGACGGCCGCTGATCTTCAAAACCGTCTTCTGGATGCGGAAGACAATCTCGAAGCGCTGCGCTTTCAGTTGGACGCCGGGCAACTCCCCAATACCGCGCGAGTTCGCGCGATGCGCCGCGATATCGCGCGCATCCGGACCGTCATCCGCGAACATGAACTTGGTCTGCGTGCCGAGAAAGGCAAGGTGAAATGAGCGAAGCCGTTTCCCATTCGCAGAGCGCGCCGGTCGCGCGCGGAGTCCGCAAGTCACGCGTCGGTGTGGTGGTCTCCAACAAGATGGACAAGACCATTGTCGTCAAGGTCGAGCGCAAGGTGAAGCATCCCTTGTACGGCAAGTTCATCAAGCTCTCCAAGAAGTTGATGGCCGAAGACGGACAGAATGAGTGCAACATCGGAGACAAGGTGCGCATCATGGAGACGCGCCCCCTGTCCAAACTCAAAAGATGGCGTTTGATCGAAATCATTGAGAAGAAGAAGTAGGCCATGATTCAGGAATATACAGTTCTCAATGTGGCGGATAACACCGGCGCAAAAAAAGTCCGCTGTTTCCGCATCTATGGCGGAACCGGACGCCGCTCCGCCTCCGTCGGAGACATCGTGATGGTCTCCGTCCGCACCGCCATACCCAATTCGAACATGAAGAAGGGCTCCAAGGCGCGTGCCGTGATTGTGCGGACCAAAAAGGAAGTGCGTCGCCAGGACGGTTCCTACATTCGCTTCGATGAAAATGCCGCCGTGCTGATCAACAAAGACAATGAGCCGATCGGAACGCGTATCTTCGGACCTGTGGCTCGCGAGCTTCGCGAGAAGCAGTTCATGAAGATCGTGTCCTTGGCCCCCGAGGTGCTCTAAGGTATAAGCATGAAGATTCGCAAGAACGACATCGTACAAGTGATCGCCGGAAACGATCGCGGCAAACGTGGAAAAGTCCTGAAGGTTTTTCCCGAGAAGTCGCGGATTGTCGTTGAGGGCGTGAACTTCATTATGCGCCATTCCAAGCCCACGCAGCAAAATCAGCAGGGCGGAATTATCAAGCGCGAAGGGACCATTCACGTCTCCAATGTGATGCTGATTGATCCCAAGAGCGGCAAGCCGACGCGGATCGGGCACAGTGTGCTGAAGACCGCCGATGGCAACAAGCGGGTTCGCGTGGCGCGGGTTTCTAACGAAATGATTACCGAATAATGGCAGACAAGGCAAAGAGCAAACCGCAAGCTGCGCAAGGCAAACCCGGCAAGGGCGGCGCACCTGCGAAGCCCGGAAAAGGCGGCGGACTTAACGTTGCCGGTGAGCGTCCCAAGCTCCCTAACGGCTACGAACCGCGCTTGCATAAGCACTACAAGGACAACGTCGTGGCTGGTCTGAAGAAGACCTTCAGCTATGAGAATCCGATGGAAGTGCCTCGCTTGATGAAGATCACCATCAACGTGGGCTGCGGCGATGCGACCCAGAATCCGCGTGTCGTGGAGTCTATCGTCAAGGAGATGGCCCTGATTACTGGACAGAAGCCCACCGTGGCCAAAGCCCGGAAGTCGGTGTCCAACTTCAAGCTGCGCGAAGGCATGCCGGTCGGTGTGTTCGTTACGATGCGCCGCACGATCATGTGGGAGTTCCTCGATCGCTTCATTTCTCTGGCCACTCCGCGCATTCGCGACTTTCGCGGCCTGCCGGATCGCGGCTTCGACGGACGAGGCAATTTCTCCCTCGGGTTGCGCGAGCAGATTCTCTTCCCGGAGATTGACCTGGATCAGGTGGAAAAGATTCGCGGAATGGATATCACCTTCGTGACTACCGCCAAGTCCGACAAAGAAGCGTACGAATTATTGAAGCAGCTCGGACTTCCGTTCCGGAAGCGCGAAGACAAAAAAGTCGCGGCTGCCGCATAACCAGAGCAGATTTCCATGGCCAAAGCCTGTTTGATCGCGAAAGCGAAGAAAAGCCCCAAGTTCAAGGTACGTGCCTATGTTCGTTGCCGTCGTTGCGGTCGCCCGCGCGCCGTCTATCGCAAATTCGGCCTGTGCCGTTTGTGTTTCCGTGAACTCGCACACGCCGGAGATATTCCGGGTGTGGTTAAGTCAAGTTGGTAAGAAAGATCACATGCCGACGACCGACCCGATTGCCGATTTCCTGACGCGCGTCCGCAACGCACTGCGCGCCCGCAAAACCATGGTGGACATTCCCTACTCGAGAATGAAAGCCGATTTGGCCCGCGTCCTGATGGAAGCCTATTACATCCGCGACTTTGTTCAAGTGGATGAAGGTCCGCAGGGTTTCCTGCGCGTCTATCTGAAGTACACGAACGGAAAGCCCGCCATTCAAGGGCTGCGCCGCGTATCTTCACCCGGCCTGCGCCGCTATGTTAACCGCAATCAAATTCCCCGCGTGATGAACGGACTGGGGACCGCCATTCTGACGACTCCGCAAGGATTGCTTACCGGCAACCAGGCGCGCCGCGCCGGTGTGGGCGGCGAAGTGGTCGCGGAAGTCTGGTAAACCCGAATCTGAACGGAGAAGATAGTCGTGTCACGTGTTGGCCGAGCACCTATTAAGCTGCCGAAAGGCGTAGATGTCAAGATCGCCGGTTCCGACGTTACCGTCAAGGGACCCATGGGCGAACTGGCGCGCACGTTCCCGGCGGATATTGAAATCAAGCTGGAAGACGGCACGCTGAGCTGCACCCGTCCGAGTGATCAGAAAGAACATCGCGCACTGCACGGGCTGACGCGCGCGCTGCTCAATAACATGGTCGTCGGTGTGACCGAAGGCTTCAAGAAAGAGTTGCAGATCAGCGGCGTCGGCTTTAAAGCTGAAGCGAAAAAGCGCGGTGTGCTCTTGAATGTCGGTTACAGTCACCCCGTGATGGTGGTCACTCCGGCAGGAGTCAAAGCTGAAGTCACCGGCCCGACGACGATTCTGGTCAGCGGCACCGATAAGGAAATCGTGGGTCAGGTTGCCGCGACGATTCGCTCCGTCCGCAAGCCCGAACCGTACAAGGGGAAGGGAATCATGTACACCGGCGAGCGGATTCATCGCAAGGCCGGCAAGACAGGTAAGTAAGCCATGTCCAGAAAAATCGCAATTCGCAAGAAAGCCCGCGTTCGCCGCAAACTTCACATCCGCAAGGTCGTCAACGGCACTGCCGAGCGTCCGCGCCTCGTGATCTATCGCAGCGTCGCGCATATGTACGCCCAACTCGTGGATGATGTCTCAGGCCGCACGCTGCTCGGCGTGTCATCGTTGTCCCCGGAATTGAAAGAACGACTTTCCGGCAAGAAGCCCTCGGAAATCGCCGAACTCGTGGGTGGGTTGTGCGCTGAAAAGGCACGCGCACATTCGATCGAAGCGGTCGTCTTTGACCGCAACGGATTCCCCTATCATGGTCGGGTCAAGGCTATCGCTGAAGGCGCGCGCAAGGGCGGCCTGAAATTCTAAGCTCCAAAGAAATGAACGGAAACACTCCACGCCGCGGCCGAGACCGCGATGATCGTCAGCCTGAATATTCGGGCGGCGAAGCGCTGCTTGAAAAGCTGGTCGCGGTGAACCGCGTCGCCAAAGTGGTCAAGGGCGGACGCAATTTCTCTTTTAATGCGATTGTGATCGTTGGAGATGGCCACGGCCGCGCCGGTTTCGGCTTGGGCAAGGCCAACGAAGTCGCCGACGCCATTCGCAAGGGCACCGAAGCCGCGAAGCGCGCAATGAAGCGCTACCCGATTCTCGGAACCACGCTGCCGCACTCCGCTCACGGCAAGTTCGGCGCGGGCAAAGTCTTTTTGCGCCCTGCGTCCGCCGGTACCGGTGTGATCGCCGGTGGTTCCGTACGTATGGTCATGGAGTGTCTGGGTGTGCGCGATGTGCTCACCAAAGTTATGGGCACGAACAATCCCCACAATGTTGTCAAGGCGGTGTTCCGCGCTTTGGATGAAATGAGCGATGCCCGTATGGTCGCCGCTCGCCGCGGAATTACGGTTCAGGAAGTTTTCACCCTCTAAGCAAGTCCTCGAAGTCTTTCCCGATTTCGACGAACTGTGACTATGTCAAAACTTGAAGTTACTCTAACGCGAAGCACGGCATCCCGTCCGCACTTCCATCGCAAGATCGTTGAAGCGCTGGGATTTCGTCGTCTGAATGAAACCCGTGTGCTGCCGGACAATGAAGCGACGCGCGGTGCGATTGCAAAGATTCCGCACATGCTGTCCTGGAAGAAGCACGAAGAAGGAGCCAAGAGCTAATGGGTCTGGATCGTCTTTCACCCGCACCGGGTTCCACGCAAACTAAGAAGCGTCTTGGCCGCGGTCCGGGGTCCGGCACCGGCGGTACAGCAGGACGCGGCGAAAAGGGCTACTACTCGCGTTCCGGCTCCGTGCATCAGCGCGGTTTTGAAGGTGGTCAGATGCCTTTGTATCGCCGTCTGCCGAAACGCGGTTTTACGAATGTTTGGGCCGAAGGCAATGAGGTTGTCAATCTGCGTGACCTCAAGAAACTTGCCGATACGACTGTCACTCCCGAAACTTTGAAGGCCGCAGGTCTGATTCGCTACAGCGATTCTGCCGTTAAGATCCTGGGAATGGGTGATGCGGACCGTGCCTACGAAGTCTCGCTGTGCACCGTGTCCGAATCGGCCGGCAAGAAGATCGCCGCCGCAGGTGGAAAAGTGGTTTCCGCCTGATGTTAGATCGTTTCGCGAATATCTTCAAAATCCCTGAGCTGCGTGACCGCATTCTGTTCACGCTGCTCATCTTGTTCGTGTACCGTCTCGGCGGGCACGTTCCGCTGGCAGGTATCAATGCCAGCGCCCTGGGTGAATTCATGGATCAGAACCGCACCACGCTGTTCGGACTCTATGATATGTTCGTCGGCGGCGCGTTTGAACGTGCTACGATTTTCGCCCTGGGCATCATGCCCTATATCTCGGCCTCGATTATCTTCCAGCTGATGGGCTCGGTTGTTCCCTACTTCCAGAAGCTGCAAAAGGAAGGCGAAGAAGGCCGCAAGAAGATCACCCAACTCACCCGCTACGGCACGGTCATTCTGTCCGCGCTGCAGGCCGGTGGTGTGTCGGTCTTCTTGACTCGTTTGGTGGCTCCGTCGGGAGCGGCTGTCGTGCCAGATCCCGGTCTGGGCTTCAACATGCTGACCATGATCACGCTGGCCGCTGGAACCACATTCATCATGTGGTTGGGTGAGCAGATCACCGAACGCGGAATCGGAAACGGCATCTCTTTGATCATCATGGTCGGTATCATCAATACCTTGCCGCAGGCGATCATTGAAGAGTACCAGATGGTGATGACGGGAACCCGTCACATTGTCATGGAAGCCGTGTTCCTTGTTCTGCTGTTTGTGATCACCGCGTCGGTCGTTCTCTTGACTCAAGGCGTTCGCAAAATTCCGGTTCAGTATGCGAAGCGCAATGTGGGACGCAAGCAGTACGGCGGCGTCTCGACTCACATTCCGCTGCGTGTCAATTCCGCCGGCGTGATGCCGATCATCTTTGCGCAGTCCATCATGTTCATTCCGTCCTCCGTGGCCGCGTTTCTGCCGGAAGGCGGTTTTCGTGACTACTTGATGGAAGCATTCGGTGTGCAGAGCTTCGTGTACATGACACTGACGTTCCTTCTGATCGTGTTCTTTACGTATTTCTACACCGCGATCATTCTGAACCCCGTGGACCTTGCCGACAACATGAAGAAGAACGGCGGTTTTATTCCCGGTATTCGACCCGGGAAGCAAACATCCGATTTTATTGACAACATTTTGTCCAAGGTCACGCTTCCCGGCGCGATCTTCCTGGGCATTATCGCGATGCTGCCGACGATCTTCATCCGGCAGTTCGGAGTCTCTTATAATGTCGCGCAATTCTTCGGCGGCACCGGTCTGTTGATTATCGTCGGTGTTGCTCTGGATACGCTGCAGCAAATCGAATCACACCTTGTGATGCGGCACTATGACGGTCTGATGAAGTCCGGCCGAATTCGGGGCCGCCGCAGAATGTAAGCTCCTGTGAGTCCCGGCCTTTCCGTACACCGCTATTCGATTATCCTGCTGGGCGCTGTGGGAGTGGGAAAAGGTACGCAAGCCAAGAAGCTTGTTGAGACTCTGAAGATTCCGCAGATCAGCACCGGAGACATTCTCCGTGCCGAGATTGCCGCCGGTTCGGACTTGGGCAGTCAGGTGAAGGGAATCATGGAGCGCGGAGAGCTCGTATCAGACGACATTCTGATTGATTTGGTGCGGAGTAGACTGGATAAGCCGGATACCGCGCGTGGAGCGATCTTTGACGGTTTTCCGCGCACGATTCCGCAAGCTGACGCCCTCGAGAAACTTCTGCTTGAAGTCGGATTGCCGGCGCCGATTGTCGTGACGATTGATGTGCCGGACCAAGAGATCATTGAAAGACTTGCGTCGCGCAGAACCTGTCTGAGTTGCGGAATGACTTTAAGTCTCGCACTGGACAAAGACGCTGTTCAGTCGCATAAGTGCCCTGATGGCAAGACGCCGAATGTCGTGCAGCGCGAAGACGATCGCCCTGAAACTGTTGAAAACCGGCTCAAGGTCTATCGCGAAAAGACTGCTCCTTTGCTGGAGTACTATCGCCGCAGACGTTCGCTTCGCACGGTCTCGGGAACAGGAACCACCAACGAAGTTTACGCTCGAATCGCCATCGAGCTTGACAGCGGTACGGAATGATTCATATCAAGTCTGATGCGGAACTCCGCATGATGCGCAAGGCCGGAAAAATTTTGGCCAGTGCGTTTGAAGCGGCGGAGCCGCTCATGAGTGCCGGGACCAACGCGGATGACGTGGACCGTATCGTCGAAGAGACGATTCGTTCACAAGGCGCGATTCCAGCGTTTAAGAATCATCCCAACGCCGACGGCGATCGTTTTCCGTATTCTGTTTGTTTTTCGATCAATGAAGAAGTCGTGCACGGAATGCCGCGCGGGCGGAAGATCGAAAACGGCCAGATCATCGGTCTGGATATCGGCGTGATCTATGAAGGTTGGTATTCCGACAGCGCCAGAAGCTATGCCATCGGCGAAGTCGGTGCGAGGGGACAGGAACTTGTGCGTGTGACGCGCGAGTGTTTGGACTTGGCGATTGCCGAGGCCAAAGCAGGTGCGAGACTCTCCAATATCGGACATGCGGTACAGACGCACGCGGAGAAGCATGGCTTCTCGGTGATCCGGGAGTTAGTCGGGCACGGAATCGGCAAGAACCTGTGGGAAGACCCGCAAGTCCCCAACTACGGCGCCCCCGGCAAGGGACCCGTCCTGCGCAAGAACATGGTGATCGCAATCGAACCGATGATTGCAATCGGCGGTCCGGAAGTGGACATGATTGGTGAGTGGGACGTGCTGACGAGGGATCGCAAACCCGCTGCGCATTTCGAACACACCATCGTCATCACCGACGGCGACGCCGAAATATTGACGAAGTTATAGAACAGAGGTTTCGTATTTCTAAAGAGCAATCCATTAAGGTTGACGGTGTGATCGAAGAGTGTTTGCCAAATGCCACGTTCCGCGTGGTTCTGGAGAACGGGCACAAAGTACTCTGTCACATTTCAGGCAAGATGCGGATGCATTTCATCAAAATCTTGCCCGGCGATAAGGTCAGCGTGGAATTGTCTCCTTATGATCTTAGTCGAGGTCGAATTACGTACCGTTACAAGTAGCCGCGACTGTCGCGGCGGCCCACCGGATTCGGGTGAATCATTGCCCGGCCTCCGGAAACTTCAGGACAGATTCACATGAAAGTCCGTACGTCCGTCAAGAAAATCTGTGAGCACTGCAAGATCGTCCGCCGCCGCGGCCGTGTCTATGTCGTATGCTCCCGTATTAAGAAACACAAGCAGCGCCAGGGCTAATCGCCCGCGCCTTAACCCCGGAAGTCGTTCATGGCTCGTTTTGCAGGTGTTGACGTCCCGCGTGAAAAACGCATCGAAATCGCGCTGACCTATGTCTTTGGCATCGGACGCCCGACCGCGCAGCGCATTCTCACCCAGTGCAATGTGGATTGGAACAAGCGCACGCATCAGTTGAATGATGATGAACTCGCCGCGATTCGCGCGGTCATCGCCGAACTGAAGCTTGAAGGTCCGTTGCGCTCCGAAATGCAGATGAACATCAAGCGGTTGATGGACGTGGGCTGTTACCGCGGCCTGCGCCACCGTAAAGGTCTGCCCGTACGCGGTCAGAATACGAAGAACAATTCCCGGACGCGCAAGGGCCGCAAGAAAAACTTGATGGTCAAGAAGAAGGGCAAATAGGCCCCCTCACCTTAGTCTTATTTGGTTTCGTTACGGAGCATAAAGCTTGGCTACATCGAAGAAGAAGGGTAAGCGTAAGAAAGAACGTGTCGAAGACACGGGCGTTGTGCACGTCAAGTCTTCGTTCAACAACACGCTGATTACGGTTACCGACAATTACGGCAATACAATCTCCTGGGCATCGGCGGGCAAAATGGGCTTGCGCGGTTCGCGTAAGAACACGCCGTTTGCGGCCCAGCTGGCCACCGACAACGCGGTGAAAGCCGCCATGGCGCTTGGCCTGAAAAAAGTTTCCGTCGAAGTGCGCGGCCCCGGCGGCGGACGAGACGGTGCAGTTCGCGCCATCGCGGCGTCCGGCCTTTCGATCACGACCATTCGTGACGTTACGCCGCTGCCGCATAACGGCTGCCGTCCGCCCAAGCGCCGTCGTGTGTAGCGCTCATCATAGAGTTTCATTTTCAACCTTAAAGACGTTTTAACCTATGGCAAGAAATCGCGGTCCCACGGATAAAATCTGTCGCCGCGTTGGCGCGCAGCTGTACCTCAAGGGTCAGCGTGTGCGCAACGGTAAGTCCGCCTTCGACAAGAAAGGCTATCCTCCCGGCATGCACGGCCGCAACCGCCGCGCGAAAGTCTCGGAGTACGGTCGTCAGCTCCTCGAAAAGCAGAAGATCCGCGAGTCGTATGGTCTGCTTGAGAGACAGTTCCACCGTTTCTTCAGCGTCGCGCAGCGTCAGAAGGGCGTCACCGGCGAGAATCTGATGGGCATGCTCGAGAGCAGACTCGACAACGTGATCTATCGTCTTGGCTTTGCCGCGACTCGTCGTCAGGCGCGCCAGCTGGTTGTCCACGCGCATTTTCTGGTGAACGGCAAGAAGGTCAACATCCCCTCATACATCCTCAAGGCAAACGATCGCATCAAGGTGCGTGAACGCTCCCGTAAGATGGAAGTGATTCACTCCGCGATGCAGCTCGCGGCGCACGGCAAGATCATGCCGAATCTGGAAGTCGATCGCGCGAAAATGGAAGGTCTCTTCCTGGGGCCGCCCGCGCGCAACGACATCCCGTTCGAAGCCAACGAACAGTTGGTTGTCGAACTCTACTCGCGTTAATCTTTCCTCGAGGAGACCCATGAACGGTTTGAACTTCCAGATGCCGGAAGCGGTGGAGATTGATGAATCTACCCATACGGATACCTATGGCAAATTCATTGTCCAACCCCTTGAACGTGGCTATGGAGTCACGATTGGCAACAGCCTCCGCAGGGTCCTGATCTCTTCGCTGCAGGGTGCCGCCATCGTCACCATCAAGCTCGATGGAGTGCTTCACGAATTCTCGACGATTCACGGAATCTCGGAAGACGTGACCGAAGTGATTCTGAACTTGAAGGGCGTGCGCTTCAAACTGCTGAACAAGAAGCCCGACAAGATCTTTGTTCACCTGAAGGGCCCCAAAGAGTTCACGGCGCGCGACCTGCAGATCGGCAACAATGATTTCGAGATTCTGAATCCCGATCATCATATCGCCTCGCTGAACAGCGAAGCCGAACTCAAGGTGGATTTGACCATCAAGAAGGGACGCGGCTACGTTCCCGCAGAGGAAAACCGCCCTTCTGACGCTCCGATCGGCACGATTCCGCTCGATGCGATCTATTCGCCGATCCGCAATGTGACTTATACGATCGAGAACACGCGCGTTGGTCAACGTACCGACTACGAGAAGCTGATTCTGGAAATCTGGACCGATGGTTCGATCACTCCGGAAGACGCGCTCTCCAGCGCCGGACGCATCATGCGGGATCACATCCAGCTCTTTATCAACTTCGACATGAAGCCCGAGAAGGACGATGACGAAGACATTGATGAAGAGACGCTGCAGATCCGCAAGCTTCTGCGCAAGCCCGTCGAAGACCTTGAACTCTCCGTGCGCAGCGCGAACTGTCTGAAAGAGGCCAAGATTCGCACGATTGCCGATCTGGTGCGCCGCGATGAAAATGAAATGCTCCGCTTCAAGAACTTCGGCCGCAAGTCGCTGATCGAATTGAACGAGATTCTGAAGACCAAGTCCCTGCACTTTGGCATGGACGTTGACAAGTATCTTTCCCCTGAACTCGAAAAGAAATGAGACATCTCAATAAAGGCCGCCAGCTCTCACGCTCGTCCGAGCACAAGAAAGCACTGCTCGGAAATCTGACGCAGGAGCTGTTTGAGCACAAGCGCATCAAGACCACTCTGGGCAAAGCGCGTGAACTGCGCCCGTTTGCCGAGAAGTTGATCACCAAGGCCAAGAGCGGCACGCTCGCTGCCCGTCGGGACGTCGCGCGCTTCTGCTCGCGCAATTCCGCCGTGCAGGAACTCTTCAACGAAATCGCGCCGAAAATGGCCGAGCGTCCGGGTGGCTACACGCGGATTATCAAACTCGGACCTCGCGTCGGCGATGCCGCGCCGTTGGCCATTATTGAGCTGGTTGGCTACGAAGGTGCCGTGACGACGCCCGCGCCTGCCGCCGAAGAGAAGAAGCCGGCCAAGAAGAAGAAGAAGGCCGACGCTTAGTACGCGCTTCGTTTTGACTTCAAATCCCCGCCGCTCGGCGGGGGTTTTTTTTGCTTGCCTTTCAAATTTGAAATGAGCTTCTTTGCTGTGGAACAACACGAGGACATGTATGAAGTACTTGCTTGCCGCAATCGCGCTTTTTCTGGCCGTTGGATGTGCGCATCGCACGCCTTACGTCTATCACCGCCAGACCAACGAACTGCTGCACAGCGTGCTGTGGATGCAGCGCTCGGCTGAATACTACGCCGCCTGCGAAACGGTCTATCTCGGCGCACTGGACGCCCTGGATCGCGCGCTGGCCGACACCGGATGGACCGCCGCGAGTGAACAGAAACTTCCCTACGGCACCAAGCCGCCCGCGATCATCGTGGACTGCGATGAAACCGTACTGGATAACTCAGCCTATGAGGCGCGCCTGATCCTCGATCAGAAGAGCTATCCACATGGCTGGGATGACTGGTGCTGCGAAGAAAAGGCACCCGCGATTCCCGGAGCAGTCGAGTACTTGAAAGAGGCACACAACAAAGGCGTTGCCATCTTCTATGTGACCAATCGCGACGTCAAACTGGACGAGTGTACCTGGAGAAATTTGCGCGCCATGGGCTTCCCGCAAACTGCGACTGCCGAGCAAGTGCTGACCAAGGATGAGCGCGAGGGCTGGGGATCGGACAAGAGCACTCGCCGCGAATACATCGCAAAGACTCATCGCATTGTTCAGATTGCGGGAGACAATCTGGACGACTTCATCGGGTACAAGAAAACCACGGAAGAGCGAGAGCGCTTGGCGAAAGACTACATGGCCTGGTGGGGGCAACGCTGGCTGATGCTTCCGAACCCTGCGTACGGATCGTGGGAACGGGCGCTGATCAACTATGACAATGGTCTGGGGGACAGCCTGATGCTGAGGAAGAAGTACGAGAGCCTTGTACCTCTGAGATAGGGCGGTGCGAGTTTTGACAAATGCAAGCCGCTCTACAAGCGGCTTGTTTTTTGTGAGCTTAGTGGCTATATTCTTTATTGGTTGGAAGTCCCGACTTCTGAAATTCTAAGTCATTAAGTATAGCATAATTCTATGTTTGAGATTCCGAAGACTCCCACAGGCCCCAAGCTGACGTGCAAAGGGTGGCTGCAAGAAGCCGCCTATCGCATGCTTCTGAATAATCTGGATCCCGAAGTGGCCGAGGACCGCGACCAGCTCATTGTCTATGGAGGCACCGGCAAGGCGGCGAGAAATCGAGAGGCCCTGAGGCTGATTCTGGAGTCACTCACGAAGCTTGAAGCGGACGAAACGCTGCTCGTGCAGTCCGGTAAGCCGGTCGGAGTAGTCAAGACGCATCCGGACGCGCCGCGCGTGTTAATTGCCAACTCGAATCTCGTGCCCCAATGGGCGACTTGGGAGTACTTTCATGAGCTTGAGGCAAAAGGCCTGATCATGTACGGCCAGATGACCGCCGGCTCGTGGATCTATATCGGCACGCAGGGAATTCTGCAAGGCACGTACGAGACGTTTGCGGCTGCGGCGACTCAGCATTTTGGAGGCTCGCTTGCCGGTACGTGGACTTTGACGGGCGGATTAGGCGGAATGGGCGGAGCGCAGCCATTGGCCGTTACTCTGAACGGCGGTGCCGCGCTCGTCGTGGAAGTGGATCCCGCTCGGCTGAAGCGCCGCGTGGAGATCGGCTACTGCGACAAGGCGTGCGAATCACTCGACGAAGCTCTGGCACTTGTCAAAGACGCGGCGAAGAACAAGCAAGCGCTGTCCGTTGGGTTGCTTGGCAATTGCGCGGACGTGTTCCCTGAGCTTGTGAAGCGCGGCGACCTTCCCCACATCGTGACGGATCAAACATCCGCGCATGATGAATTGCACGGCTACATTCCGCACAGCATGAGTTTCGACGCGGCGCTCGCGCTGCGCAAGAGCGATTCCAAGGAGTACATCAAACGATCAATGCACTCCATGGCGGTCCACTGTCAGGCCATGAAAGAGATGCAGGATCGCGGCGTGATCGCGTTCGACTATGGAAACAACCTGCGCGGTCAGGCGTTGAAAGCGGGATACGCCGAAGCCTTTGCGTATCCGGGATTCGTTCCGGCGTATGTGCGTCCGCTGTTCTGTGAGGGCAAAGGCCCGTTTCGCTGGGCCGCGTTGTCGGGTGATCCCGAAGACATCTTCACAATTGATCGCAAGGCGCTGGAGCTGTTTCCTAACGACGCAGGGTTGCAGCGCTGGATCAAAGTGGCCACGCCGAAGATACCATTCCAAGGACTGCCTTCGCGTATCTGTTGGCTCGGACAAGGCGACCGCGCAAAGCTCGGACTGGCGATGAACGATTTGGTCGCTTCCGGCGCCGTGAAGGCTCCAATTGTCATCGGACGTGATCATCTGGACTGCGGTTCCGTCGCGTCGCCAAACCGCGAAACCGAGGCCATGAAAGACGGATCCGACGCGATTTCCGATTGGCCTTTGCTCAATGCGCTGGTCAATACGGCCAGCGGAGCTACCTGGGTGAGCTTTCATCACGGCGGCGGTGTGGGCATCGGAGCGTCGCAGCATGCCGGACAGGTGATCGTGGCCGACGGAACACCCGAGGCTGCGCGGCGACTCGAAAGAGTCTTGACCAATGATCCTTCGATGGGAGTCTTCCGCCACCATGACGCGGGCTATGAACTCGCGTCGCAGACCGCAACAAACAAAAACGTCAAAATACCCGGACTGAATTTCTAATCATGAGCTACGAAAACATTCTATGGGAAACTGACGGCTCTGTCGGAATCCTGACCATCAACCGACCGAAGGCGCTCAATTCATTGAATCGCGCCACGCTGGATGACATTGAATCCTGTCTGAACAACGATCTCACCGGTGACATCCGTGCGCTCGTGATCACCGGAGCGGGGGAGAAGAGCTTCGTGGCAGGAGCGGATATCGCCGAGATTCATGAGCTCGACTCCAAGACTGGTTTGACATTCACAGAGCGCGGAAACTCTTTGTTCGCGCGAATTGAAGCTCTTCCCATTCCCGTCATTGCCGCGGTCGGCGGCTTTGCGTTGGGTGGAGGCTGTGAGCTTGCCATGGCCTGCCATCTGCGCGTCGCGTCCGAAAAAGCCAAGTTCGGTCAACCGGAAATCAAGCTCGGCATCATTCCCGGTTATGGCGGAACGCAGAGACTTTCGCGCTTGGTCGGAACCGGACGTGCCCTTGATTTGCTGCTCAGCGGCCGAATGATTGATGCCGCCACCGCTCTGCAATGGGGACTCGCAAACGAAGCCGTCGCTCCCGAACAGACGCTTGCTCGTGCCAAAGAACTCGCGACGCAGCTTGCGGCTTGTGCACCTGTGGCACGCAAGGCAATTCTTGAAGCCGTCTATCAAGGTGCAGGGCGTCCACTCGCAGATGGGCTAAGAGTCGAAGAGAATCTGTTCGCGCATTGCTGCGGCACTGCCGACAAGAATGAAGGAACCGCCGCGTTTCTTGAGAAGCGCGACGCAGTGTTCACGGGGAAGTAGCTTTGGAGTCCACACTGCTGCACGACATCGGCCTGTTGGTCACGCCGCTTGAGATGGAAATGAATGACCATCGTCGTCCAGTCTATGAGTTGCAAAAGGCCGCCGTGTGGATTGAAGACGGTCGTTTCAAACAGATCGCCAGATCTGAAGAGCTTTTGAAGTCGGTACCGGCAAGCGTAACTCGAGTTCATGCGCAGAATAAGTTGATGGTGCCCGGTTTCGTGGATTGTCACGCGCATCCCGTTTTTGTAGGGAATCGCGCGAAAGAGTTCTTTTTGCGCAATCAAGGAGCGTCCTATCAGGACATTGCTGCGGCAGGCGGAGGAATTCACGCAACCGCAGAACGCATCAAGACGTCGCGCGTGGATCAAATCGTCCGTGAATCGCTGCCTCGTTTCCATCGCTCGCTTGAGTTCGGCGTCACGACGCTTGAGTGCAAATCTGGCTACGGACTGACGTGGGACTCTGAAGAAAAACTCCTGATTGCTCTGCGTGAGATTGCCAAAGTTGTTCCGCAGCGTCTCAGCAAGACTTTTCTGGTTCATGTCGTTCCCGCAGAATGGAAAGACCGGCGGGAAGAGTTTGTCGAAGCCGTCATGAACGAGATGATTCCCGAAGTTGCCGCACGCGGACTCGCGAACTGCGTGGACGTGTTCTGCGAAGAAGGCGCATTCACAGTTGACGAGTCGCGCAAGATTCTTCAAGTTGCGCTCGATGAGGGACTCTCGATTACGATTCACGCCAATCAGTTTGGACACTCGGGTGGAGCCCGTCTCGCTGCCGAGCTTGGAGCGCGCAGCGCGGATCACCTCGAGTACCTAAGCGAAGACGAAATGGATGCGCTCCGCGAAGCCGGAGTGCCCGGCGTCGCGCTTCCCGCCTGTGTTTTCTTTATGGGAACGATTCCTTATCCGCCAATGCGCAAAATGATTGATCGCGGCATGCGCATCGCGCTTGCCACGGACATGAATCCCGGTACGGCGATGACCGAGTCGCTTCCGTTTTGCATGACCGCCGCCGCGATCTACGGCAAGCTAAAGGCTAATGAACTGCTTTGGGCAGTCACGCTTGATCCCGCGCGAATCCTCGGAGTGAGCGGTAACACGGGCTCAATCGAGGCCGGGAAATACGCCGACTTTTCACTGTGGTCTGTCCCCTCGCTGGAATCTATTCCGTACTTCTTTGGACAATCGGGTGCGGATAGTGTTTGGATCGAGGGTGCTGAAGTGTTTACAGGCGAAGATTCTGTGAAGAGGTATTAAGAAAGTTCTTCCAAGCGTCTGCCAATGAAATCGAGTATTGACATACTGGCTGAGAACGGGATTGACAAGCAATTCACGATCTTTCGTGCAAGCTCCGAGGAGTTGCTTGCGCTTGAGTGGCTGATTGCGGATCGCAAGGATGTGACAGAGTTTTCGCTGCCCGGAGATGCTGCAGCTCGACTGTTCTGGATTGCCGGTGAAGAGCTCTTGGTTGCCATTGAACCAGAATCGGTAAGCCCCGCTCTATTCTGGACGGCGGAGGAACGCCACACGGTTGCATTCAGTTGTGACTCAAGTGTGTGCAAGTGGGTTGACTCAGTCTGCGCGCTTGATCTTCTAGTTGCGAGGGCATCTACGACTCCCGTCACGATGCGGCTTGCTTCGATGCAGAACGTATGGCTGATGTACTGTCGAACTCGCGCTCTTGAATCGGTGCGAAGTGATCTGCGCTTCGATCGTGAAGGAGCAGAGTTCTTCGACATTCTTGAAGAGCGGTTGTGCAATCTCTTTCAGCCGGACCATTTAGAGATTGCTCCGAGCGCTGCCGAACACTACTGGATGGACCACCCCGCAGGGTGGTCGTGGATCTACGCATCGCGATCCGACTATCAATGGCCGGTTCCGCTTGCCGCTGACTACGAACAAAAAGTTCTTAGCGAAACTTCCCCAAGATTTGAATTCAAACTTGATGCCAAAGATTTTCTGTTTCCCCAGACGTCCGATGGTACGGGACTTCGCTGCGCGCTGATCATTCCCCTTAAGGTTCGCGGCAGACGCCATGGGCTGATCAAAATGCTTTTTGCCCGCGACATTATTGTTTCTGACGCGGAGCGGAAGGCTCTGTCCATTTTGATGGAGGGACTATCTCTCATCTTTGAGCGGACGGCGGAGCTTTTGCGTATTCAGCGAATGGCGATGATTGATGAATTGACAAACCTTTTCAATCATCGCTTCTTTCTTACGCAACTTCGGACGGAGTTTCAGCGCGCACTTCGCTATGGAGGAACGCTGTCCCTTCTGATGATTGATGTGGATGGCTTCAAGAATTACAATGACACCTACGGACATCAAGCGGGTAATCGCGTTCTGGCGTGGGTGGCCAGTCAGATTCGCAAGACTGTGCGGGACATTGACGTCGTTGCGCGTTACGGTGGAGAGGAGTTTGCCTTGATTTTGCCTGAAGTCAGAGCCGAACAGGGATTGATCGTTGCTGAAAAAATTCGGAAAGTGATTTCAGCTGGTGAGGGACCAACTGATGACGGAGGTAAACTTGCGCCAATCACCATTTCGTGCGGTGTCGCGGACAGCAAAGGCTGCAAAGGCCCTGAAGAGATGATTGACCGCGCGGATCGCGCGCTTTATTGGGTAAAACGAAACGGCAGAAACCTCGTGCGGCTTGCCTCGCTCGAAGGATGAAACAGGGACCACTTCGCATACTCCACGTCTCGTCGGAGGTGGCGCCGTTCTCCAAATCGGGAGGACTGGCGGACGTCAGCGCGTCCTTACCACAGGCACTCGCTGAGATTGGACACGATGTCGTCGTCGTGTCGCCGAAGTACAAGTCGCTGCGCGCTTTCAGCCCTGCGACAGGCGCTTTGAGCACTTCCGTAAAGCTGAATCATAGCAGTTTCGATGTAAGCTTCCCCGAGCAAAGTCCGACACAACCCAACCTACGGTACGTGTTTGTGGATTCGCCCGAAATGTTTGAGCGGGATGGCTACTACTATGATCCGCAGTTGAAATCGGACTACCTCGACAACGATGCGCGCTTTGCTCTCCTGTCTCTCGCCGCTCTTGAATGGTGCAGAACTTCCGATTGGGTGCCGGATATTGTGCATGGCCATGATTGGCAGACTGGTCCCGTTCCGCTGTTCATGCGGTCGCCGCGCTTTGACGGCCTCTTTGATGAAAGCAGATTCACTCTGACGATCCACAATATGGCCTTTCAGGGCAGATTCCACGCAGGATCGCAAGTGTGGGTGGATCACGGAGCCGAGCACTTCCATGCCGGCGGACGCGCGGAGTTTCACGGCACATTTTGCTATCTCAAGATGGGGATCGAGTTTGCCGATGCGATCAACACGGTGAGCCCGACGTACGCGCATGAGCTTCGCACCATTGACAGCATGGGCTTCGACATGGGGCCCGTGCTCCAGGGACGTTACAAGTACTTCTCGGGAATCCTCAACGGAATTGACACCATTCTGTGGAATCCGCAAACGGATGATCTACTGGATCGCCAGTTCACTGCAACTTCGCTTGCTGCACGCAATGTGAACAAACGCGCGCTGTGTGAGAGCGCGGGCTTGCCCTACGACCAAAGTGTCCCGCTGATTGGAATGGTTACACGAGTGTCCGAACAGAAGGGCTTCGGAATTCTCATACCTGCGGCGGGCGAGCTGATCAGTTGGCCCGCTCAGTTGATTATCCTCGGTAACGGCGATCCGCACTATGAGCAGGAACTGAAGATGCTCGAGTCGGTGTATCCCAAACGGATCAAAGTGTTTTCAGACCATAATGAAGCGTTGGCTCACAAGATATATGGCAGTGTGGACATTTATCTGATGCCTTCGCACTTCGAGCCCTGCGGACTGAGCCAGATGATGGCGCTGCGATACGGCGCACCGCCTGTCGCCCGCGAAACTGGCGGATTGGCGGACACCATCCTTGACGCGGATCATGATCCAACGTCCGGTACAGGCTTCTTGTTTCGCGACTATGACTCGCGTTCGCTTGTGACTGCGATGAAGCGCGCATTGAGCGCATTCCGCAAGACCGAGCGCTGGCGCAAAATCCAAAGACATGGCATGCGGCAGGACTTCTCTTGGAGACGTTCGGCGCGAGTGTACGAGGAAATGTATCGAAGGTCGCTTTCGCGAGGCAGATTAGTTCCATGATTGCCGCAGCGCTGATCCTGCTGACTGCTCTATCCGCGATCGCACAAGACCATCTTGTCATGACTGAGATTCCGCTGCATGATGTCGCTTTAAGGAACTCCCGCGCGATGGAAATCGGTCTGTCCGGGACGCTCTATGTTGTGGACTTTGCTCAAAGCAGACTTCTCGCTCTGGACTCGACGGGAAAAGTCGTGCAGCAAAGCGGTGAAAGCGGCTCGTCTAGTGACCTTCGCTGGCCGAAAGATGTCGCCGTCGCTTCCGGCGGCAGAGTTCTCGTCGCCGATGCGGGGCATCGAAGAATCGTGGAATACTCTCGCCTGATGGAGTGGAAAGGCGAGTTGCGGATTGCTGGAAACGACGGAGAGTCGCTTGAGCCCAAAGAACTTTGCGCTACGTCACGCGGTGATCTCATCGTGTACGAAAGTGATCAGGGTCAAATGCTAAGATATGATCCCTTCTACGGCCTGTCGGGCAAGTTGGGAATGAACAGCGGACAGGATTTCTCTCTTTCGGTGGAGTCGTTGTGCTTTTCTGAGCAGTTCGGCGTGATGTGGATAGGCGACCAAGACGGAACGATCTTTCACAGCGACCAACTCCTGAATGAAGCGCGACCTTGGCCGCTGGCGCCCGCGCCCACGGGTTTCAGCGAACTCACCGCTGTGGACAGCGTTGTGTTCGCGACCAACAATGCGTTCCTCTGGCGAGTTTCTCCATCAAACGCAGACAGTGCGTCCGTGTTCTGCGAATCCGGCGATGCGGTTCGCTTCGAGGATTTGTTGCTTGCTGCGCAGTCTCCTCATCGCCTGTATCTGTTGAATAGGAAGAACGGAGCGCTGTTTCGATTAGATTGGCCATAGGGAACTTGAGCTTCCGGGACGACGCGCGGCCCGGCGCTCTTGCGGCCGCGATTTTGTTCTTGTGCCTCTGCATGTGGCCGATCATTCCAACCCGAGCTGCAAGCCTTCCGGTTCGTGTCGCGGAACAGCGATTCACCGTTCAAGACGGAGACACGCTCTTTGAATTGCAGCATCGTTGGATTGAAACGGATTCGGTGTTCGTATCGAAGAATGGATACGCGCTCGTTCCATACCGCGATTATCGCATCGCGGATCCCGGTCACAAGTTATGGATCTATACTCCGCTTGCCGGCAGAGATACGCTGAATGTCCGCTATGCGTATTCTCCGATTCCGCTGCTAAGAAGCTATGTACGTCGAGAGCTTCGCGAACTTGAACCACATCGCGACCGAAAAGATTCGACCATTCTTGCCGCCGCCGTGGCGATCGAGAGCGAAGGCGGAACGTGGACCTCGCTAAGACGAAGCGGTTCACTCGTGCGCAGCGTGCAAATTGGAACGAATCAGGATCTGACTTTCGAATCCGCGCTCTCTTTGCAGGTCGAAGGGAGAGTTGGCGAGAATGTCGAGGTCATCGCGGCACTGAGCGATCAGGACTTGCCAATTCAACCCGAGGGCACGACTGAGTCCATTCGGGAGCTCGACAAGATTTTCGTCACGGCGCGCTCCCCGCACTACGAAGCGACGATTGGTGACTACGAACTTGCCCTGACCGGCAAACGGTACGATTCCTACGCGCGAAAGCTCTCAGGACTGAAACTTCGAGGAAGCTCAGATCGTAAGGAAGCGATTTTCTCCGCAGCGGTCAGCAGAGGCGAGTTTCAGTCCAACAGCTTCTTTGGATTGGAAAGCGTGCAGGGACCCTATCAATTGACTGGAAAGTCCGGCGAGAGCGGAATTGTAGTTCTTGCCGGTACGGAACGGATCTGGATAGATGGTGTTGAGGTCAAACGCGGCGAGTCAAATGACTATACGATTGACTACGCATCCGGCCAGATTTTCTTCACCCCGAACCGACTGATCACGTCGGACACGCGTATCGTTGCAGAGTTCGAGTATGCAAATGAAGAGTTTGAACGGCAATACTTTGCTGCGCGCACCGCGCTGAAATCCTCCGCACTTTCCGCAGGCGTGCATCTGACCTATGTTTCCGAACGGGACGACCGGACACGTCCGCTGGGTCTGGCGCTCACCGACGCGGACATTCGCCAAATCGAGGCCGCCGGCGACAGCGTCGAGTTTGCGACGTCAAGCACGGCGGATTCGTTGGGTCCCGGTGGTGGAGACTACGTTCGGATGGACACTCTCGTGCAAGGGACGAGCGTCTCGATTTTCGTCTATGTGTTTCCATCCGCCGATGGTGTGCCGCAAGGTGAATGGAGAGTGCTCTTTGATGACTTTGGTGCCGGGAACGGGGACTATGAAGCCGCGGCGGACTCTCTCGGGCGAACGTTCTTCTATTGGACTGGCACGGGAGCAGGCCGTTACCTTCCTGCGCGCAGATTAGCGCTGCCGTCACGAATTGATCTGACTGCGGTACGCATCGAGAGAACTCCATTAACAGGGATCCGGGCAGTTGGAGAAGCGGCTCTCAGCACACAGGATCGCAACACTTATTCATCCGCGGACGACTCCGACAACGATGGTGCGGCGGGTTCACTTGAGCTCGGCTACAGCCGCGCGGAAGTCAAGATGGGCAGTTATGCCCTTCGGGATTTCTCCGTCACCGCACAGGGACGCGTGCGGGGGAAGACGTTTCGTGACGTATCGCGGAGTGACGAAATCGAGTTTGATCGTGAGTGGGCGGCTTCGCAATCACGACAGGCCAATGAGACGGTCGGTGAAGCGGCTCTGGGTTTCTCTCCCGTACGCAAACTTGGCGTAAGCGGTGCGGTGGGATCGCTCACTCGCGAAGGCGTGTTTAAGAGTCGCAGATTGAATTTCGCCGCGACCTACCGACCCACGAGAGTGACGAGCGCGAACGTATCGCACACGGCGATTGCCAGCGACGATACGACTCGCGAGCTGAACATTGATTGGGTCCGTCAGTTGGCAGAAGCGAGAACGCAGTGGTGGATTGTTCGGCCTTCCATGCGCATAAACCGCGAGCGCCAGATCAGATCGAGTCTGGAAGGCGAAGGTGGATTCCGGTTCCTGGATTGGGTCGCCGAGACTGAAGTGCCGCTCAGCAGCGCTGTTAGCCTTGACGGCAGCGCGGGAAGAAGAACCGACGACGGGCGTTCCGCAGCGGGCGAGTTCTTCAAGACTTCTCACGCAAACAGCTTCGGCGGCGGACTTCGCTGGACTCCGGTTGAACTCGGCAGAGGCGCTCTGCGCTGGGCGCACAGAGACAAGAAGTTTCAGAGCGGAGACTCTGCCAATGTCTCGTCGGATGCGGCGCGACTGGAGCTGTTGATAGCGCCCAGCAATCGCTTCTTTGAACTGAATGCGACTTATGACGCACTGAAGTCGCGCACGGAACAGCAGATTCAGGTTTTTACTCTCGTGGAGCCGGGCACGGGTTCCTATCGGCTCGAAAATGGAGTCTATCTGCCTGATGATCAGGGTGACTACATTCTCGTGTCCCGAAACACGGGAGATTTTGAACCCTCTTCAGAGATTCGCTCGAGCGGAATTCTCTGGCTGAAGCCGGATGAACTGCGCAATGCGACGGTGAAGTTCTGGAGTCATTTTGCGTTTGAAACAGAAGGGACCGTTGAGGAACGCACACGGCGTCCGCTCACTCTAAGCCTCCTGCTGCTTGATCCCGGCGCGCTGCGTACCAATGAGACTATTGACGGGCGCTTCTTAATTCGACAGGATGTGCACTTCAATCGGTTGTCGCGCAGGTTTTCGCTTCGGGCGCGCGGCGTCAACTCCGCGTCTCAAGTTTCCCGTTTCAGCAATGGTGCGCAGCAGACAATTCGGCGTCAAGGGAGCTTGCGTGTCAGGGCCGCCTATCGCAGTGATGTTCGCGGAGAGACGGAAATCAGGACGGAGCTGGATCGCTCGGTGTTCACCGGCGTCTCCGTCGCCAGCACGGACGTGAACCGAAGCTCGCTTACGCAGGACGTGCTCTGGTCGGTGACGGAGCGTTGGGAAGCGGGTCTGCAAGTTGCCCTTGCGGAGGCTTCCGATGATCATAGTTCGACGCAGGCTTCGGTTCGCGAACTTGCTCCTCGCATCGGGTATTCGCGTTTCAATCGGGGGCGGGTGGACGCTGAATTCCGCTGGGTGCATTTGTCTTCCAATCGCGGAGTGCCTCCGCAGGATGTCGGCAATGGCGCGAATCGCGGCGAGAACCTCAGATGGTCTCTTCGCACGACGCTGGCGCTGTCTGATACGTTCTCTGGATCTTTGAACTACTCCGCAAGGCAGGATGCCGGCGAGCGGACCGTGCACATCGGAAGAGTGGAAGTGAGGGCGACCTTCTGATGCGAAACTTCCTGTTGTGCATTGCGATGTACGCCGTGTGCTTGACTTGCTATGCCGAGCCTGTCATCGTAAACGACTCGCCGATTTCCACGGCGCTGATCAGAGATATTGCCGCATCCGACAGTTCGCAAGAGTGGTCTGAGACGGTCGCCGCTTTGACCGATTCGCTGTTGTCTCGCGGGTTTTTCGGTGCAACCGCTGTCTACGGCCCCGGAGACACACTGCAAGTTCGCGCGGGATCGCTTTGCTCTACTCGATTCATTCGCTGGTTCGGTGATTCAACGAGTATTCCGCCGGAGCTGTTCAGGCTAATGCCGCTCGCTGTCGGACGCGACTTTGAGTTCAGGCAAGTGGACGCGTCGGCGGGGATTCTTCTGGACTGGTGCGACGAGAATGGATTTCCGTTTGCGCGGCTCGACGTGGACTCCATCGTTCCGCAAGATTCAGATAGAGTCGTTGATCTTTTTCTGAATTTTCGCAGCGGACCTCAGATCGCGCTTGCTTTTGTGAGATTCGAAGGAAACTCGATTACTCGCGAGCGGACCTTGTTGAAGGAAAGCCGTCTCAGGACGGGCTCGCTCTATCGGCAGTCCCGGGTGACCCTTGCGCGGCGGCGGCTCTCGCAGCTCGAGTATTTGCGACGTGTCGGCGTCCCCAAACTTGTGATCAATGACTCGGGACAGAGCGGACTGCTAATTCCCGTCGAAGAAAGCCGCATGTCGAGACTTGACATTGTGGCCGGATTGGCACCCGCTCGGGAAGGTGAAGCTCAATCCGTCGCGGGGCGAGCCGACCTGCAACTGCTGAATCTCTTCGGAAGCGGGCGACGGGCCAAGATATTTTGGCAAAGACCTGCCAGCGGAGTGCAAGAGCTTGCATTGGCGTGGCGCGAAGTATGGATCGCAGGTACGCCTTTCCGCGCTGATCTGTCTTTTGCACAGCGAGTGGAAGATACGCTCTACGTCACCAGAAAATATGGTGCCAGACTCGGGTATCCTTTGTCTGTGAGCTTGGAAGTGTTTGGCGGAGTGTCCCGGGAAGAACTGCTCGCAGACGAAGCAACAGCGGAGTTTCTGGGGCTCGCCACGCACCAGACTCTCTTCTGGGAGTCGGGAATCGTGGTGGACACCCGTGATCATTTGACCAATCCGCGTGGCGGTATCCGATTTGAGACGTCGGTCGCCACCGGCGAACGCAAGACGGATGCTCCGCCCGCAGGAAGTCACTTGACTTCGTTCACACAGAGGCGGGCGGAATCTGACGCCGAGATAAATGCCGAAGTCCTGCCTTATTGGATTCTGCATACGGAAGGTCATGCAAGGGCGATTGTGTCCGATGAACCCGAGGTCCCACTGCCGGATCTCTACCGCGTCGGCGGCGCTCGATCAATGCGCGGGTTTCGTGAAGAACAGTTTCTCGGATCGCAGGTCGCGTGGGGAGCTTTCGAGGTTCGCAATTGGTTGGGACCGTCTTCACGAGTTGCCGGGTTTGGTGATTTTGGAGCAATCTTTCGAGAGAAGATTGTGGATGGCCGCACGACGTCTGCAACGATTCTTCGCGCGGCCTATGGAGTGGGACTTCGATTGGAAACCGGAATCGGAGTCTGGGGAATTGACTACGGTATTGCCGGCGGAACGTCGCCCCTGAACGGGCAATTGCACGTTTCGCTCTTAAGCCTTTTTTGATGTCGCGGTTTGCGACAAAACCCTTTGAGAACGCGCACGAAATGTGCGTGAATGTACCTTGAAAAAAGAACTCATTATCAATTCGACGACTACTGAAACCAGAATTGCTCTCATCGAGGACAGTTCCTTGGTGAACCTCTTCGTCGAATTCCCCGATGCCGAACGGAATGTCGGCGACATTTACAAAGCCACGGTTCGCAAAGTGCTTCCCGGCATGCAGGCCGCATTTCTGGACATTGGTTGGGATGTGGATGGATTCATTCACTTCTCCGACATGTACAAGAGCGCGGTTGAAATGGCGGAAGGCACGGAAGTGGAAGAAGTTTCGCTCCCCGAAAAGCGCGAGGGGCGGAAACGTCCGTGGAAACCCAGAGCCGATTTGAAGAACGGGCAGGAAGTTCTCGTTCAGATTGTCAAAGAGCCGCTCGGAACCAAAGGGCCGCGCTTGACATCACAGATCTCTCTTCCGGGCCGGTTCCTTGTGCTGGTTCCCGGAGACAATCTGGTTGGTGTCTCCAAGCGGATTCCAGACTTCAAAGAGCGGAAGCGCCTGAAGGCGATCCTCAAAAAGATCAAGCCCGACGGCTTCGGCCTTATCTGCCGCACAATTGGTGAAGGGAAGTCAGATGCGGAAGTCGTTCACGATCTTAACATGCTGGTCAGATTGTGGCGTATGATCGAATCGAAGATTGACGACGCGCCTTCACCGTCGCGGCTCCACAAGGAAGCTCCGTTGACTTCAAGCATCATTCGTGACCTCTTCGGACCCGATGTGGACCGTGTGATCATTGACGACAAACGTCTGTACCGTGAGATTCGAGCCTACGTTCGCGCGGTGGCCGCGCCCCTGCTCGATCGTGTGCAGTTTCACCCCGGACCGGGACCGGTTTTCGATCTTTACAACATAGAACAGGAAATCGAAAAAGGTTTGTCCCGGAGAGTCTGGTTCGGAGGCGGAAGCTACCTGATCATCGAGCAAACTGAAGCCGTTGTGACGATTGACGTGAACTCAGGGCGGTTTGTTGGGAAGGAAGACCAGGAAGAGAACAATCTGCGCGTCAATCTAAAAGCGTGCAAGGAGATCGCGCGGCAGATTCGGCTCCGCGATCTGGGTGGAATTCTCATTATTGACCTGATTGACATGTACCATGAAGCCAATCGCAAGAAGGTGTATGATGCCATGCATCAGGCGATGGCGACGGATCGGGCGAAGTGGGACATTGCGCCCATCAGCCAATTCGGAATCATGGAGATGACTCGTCAGCGCACCAAGTCTTCGCTCGTGCATGCTTTCAATGAGCCGTGTCCGACCTGCAACGGTTCCGGATTGATCGAATCCAAGGAGACCGTGGTCACGCGCCTGCAATCGTGGGTCAGGCGTTTCCGGGCGGTTAGCGGGGAGATGGGAGTCACGATTACCGCCCATCCAGCGATTGTTGAGTATATCACACACGGCCTGAGATCGCATTTGAGGCGGATTATGTGGGATGCCCTGCTCTACATCAAGCTCGAGCCAGACCAGACGCTAAAGATAGATGAATTCAAGGCTTACAGCTGGAAACAGAAGCGGGACGTCACCTCGGACTACACCGCTCGTCAGCAGGAAAAGGCCACCACTTGACAGATTGCGTTCATATGGTTATATTGGCGTTCTACCAATTTTTCGGGTGAACATGTACGCCATTTGTAATCTCAAGGGGCACCAGGTCAAGGTCCGCCCCGACGAAACGGTGAAGGTCCAATACCGCGCAGACGTCCAGCCTGGCGATTCCGTCGTGCTGGATGATATTCTGCTCCTGAACACCGGCAGCAAGATCATCGTCGGCAAGCCGTCTGTCCCCGGACGTGTGCATGCCAAGGTCGTTGAGCATGGCCGCGAGGACAAGGTGATCGTCTTCCGCAAGAAGCGCCGCACCGAGTATCGCAAGCACAAAGGCCATAAGCAGCACTACACGCTGCTGCGCATCGAAAAAATCGAAGCTAACTAAAGGGAAGGACTCGCTTCCATGGCTCATAAAAAAGGACAAGGTTCCACTCGCAACGGTCGCGACAGTCAGCCTAAGATGCTGGGCGTCAAGCGCTATGCGGGACAATTCGTGCGCGCGGGCGAAATTCTCGTGCGTCAGCGCGGCACGCGCATTCATCCCGGCAAGCTCGTTGGCATTGGCCGCGATCATACCCTGTTCGCGATGTCTGATGGCGTTGTGACATTCGCGGACGGCGGACGCTCCAACCGGAAGTTTGTCCACATTCTTCCGCCCACGGCATAAGCCTGCCGCACGGCAAACTCTGCTTTCAGCTATTTTCTTGAGTGCGGCTTCCTGTGAGCCGCACTCTGCTTTTTATCACCTCCTGCAATTCATAACCCCCTCCCATCATGAAAGTAACGGTTATCGGCGGCGGCAACGTAGGCGCGACCTGCGCGTACATTCTTTCCGAAAAGAACATCTGTCAGGAAGTCGTTCTCCTCGACATCGTTGAAGGAATTCCACAGGGCAAGGCTCTGGATATGCGGGAAGCCACGCCTGTCAGCGGCGTCAGCACCGCAGTCGTGGGCACTAACAACTATGGCGACACCGCGAATTCGGATATTATCGTCATGACCGCGGGCAAGCCGCGTACCCCAGGTATGTCGCGTGACGATCTCTTGGCCGCCAATATCGAGATCATGCGGTCGGCGATTGGAGAGGCTGCCAAAGCGTCTCCTAACGCCATCGTGATCATCGTCTCGAATCCATTGGACGCCATGTGCTACACCGCGCTTCGCCTCACCGGTTTTCCGCACACCCGTGTGTTCGGCATGGCCGGAATTCTGGACACGGCCCGCTATCGCACGTTCATCTCCATGGAGCTTGGCGTGTCGGTGAAGGATATCGCCGCAGCAGTGCTCGGCGGACATGGCGACACCATGGTGCCGCTGCCCCGACTGACCACAGTCGGCGGCGTACCGCTGACTGAGCTCGTGTCGAAAGAGCGCGTGGAGGCCATTGTGCAGCGCACGCGTGACGGCGGCGCGGAAATCGTCAAGTATCTCAAGACCGGTTCGGCCTACTATGCCCCGGCTGCTGCCGCGGCTGAAATGGTCGAGGCGATTATCAACGATCAGAAGCGCGTGCTGCCGTGTGCGGCGTGGCTGACCGGAGAATACGGCTGCAAGGACATCTATATGGGAGTGCCGGTCGTCGTCGGCCGCAAAGGCGTTGAGCGCATTCTGGAAATCAAGCTGAACGAAGAAGAACGGAAGATGTTTGATCACTCAGCGGACGCCGTGCGTTCGGTGATCACCGCGACCAAGCTCTAATCTTTCCCGCAAGGAGGCGAAATGCCCAAAGTTGGTGTCGTGCTGTCAGGATGCGGATTCCTCGATGGCGCAGAGATCTATGAAGCAACTTTGACTCTCCTTTGCCTTGACCGGCGCGGAATCTCCTACCAATGCCTCGCGCCGGACGTGGAGCAGCTGCATGTGGTCAACCATGTGACGAAAGAGGCAACCTCCGAGAAGCGCAACGTCCTCACTGAAGCGGCGCGCATCGCGAGAGGTAGGATTGAACCGCTGGAGATTGGCTGGCTGGACAGGTTGGACGCCGTGATATTCCCCGGCGGATTCGGTGCGGCGAAAAACTACTGCGACTTTGCTCTGAAGGGCGCGGCGTGCAAGATTAACCCGCTGGTGGAGTCGTTCATGCGAAAAGCAGTTGAACGTCAGTTGCCGATAGGAGCCATTTGTATTGCCCCCGTGGTTCTCGCGCGGGCTTTGAAAGGGCTGGACATGCATCCCCGTCTAACTGTTGGCGCCTTGTCGGACGCCGCGCGCGCCATAGACGAATTCGGAGGCAGGCATGTCGTCTGTCCTGTGACAGAATGCGTGGTGGATCATGAGTTGAATATCGTCTCGACGCCCGCGTTCATGTATGATGCTCGCATCAGTGAAGTGGAGCAGGGTGTTGACAAACTGGTGGATCAAATTGCCGCCCTGATCAACGCAATTTGCCACTCGGAGGTTGCCCAAAAGCTACGTGTGGATCAGCAACATTAACGTCTTATCATCGCGACCCACCTGACCTTTTGCAACGCTTGAGAACATAGACAAATAGAAAACCCGTCCCACATGGACGGGTTTTTTGTTTTACGAACGAAACTTAGAGCGATGCTGTCGCAAATGGGCGCAGGCCTTGCTATATTAAGTGCGACGGGTCAACACACGTTTGAAAATGTCAATGCAAACCTTACTCATTGTCGGCGCACCGACGGCAGCACGCCACCGCATGGAAGCACACCTTGCGGCGACGTGGCGTTGTCTCGTGGCGGACGATGCGGCCTCTGCACGGACATTTTCTGACTTGAAGTCGGTGCAGCTTGCCTTGCTGGAGGGAGCTGCGCGGGAACTTTCCGGACTGCTTCCAATGCTTGGCTCCGCAGCGATAGTGATGTACGACGCGAACGATCTTTCCGAGGAATCCGGGATAGATGTCCAGGCCTTCGTGTCCTCGGACAGTCCGACTTGGCAGTTAGACAGAGTAATTGCGCTCGCACTTCGTGAGAAGACTGGGCGCGAGCCGAACACGATCGTAGAGGAGTCTTACCGAAAGCTCTTCCATGCCAGTGTCGCCGCGCAGAAGGCGGAGTCCATTCAAGAACTCTTGGGCGAACTCTGCCGCGAAATCGTATCGCACACAAGACATCAGAGAGCCGTGCTGGTTCTTGGAGGAACAAGTTTTCGCGTTCAACATATCGGGGCGTACAGTTCTCTGCCGGATGCTTTGCCCAATTTGGAACACTTGCGCGGCATGCCGCTCGCGCCAGTGCGGCCAAACAGAGTGTGGGAGAACATTGGAAAGGGTTTCCGCGAATCAAATACCGGCGAAGAAACTCCTTCGCCGCTGATTGTGCCACTTGAGAAAAGCGATGGCACCGTTGTAGGTTTCCTGACTCTGGACCTTCCATACTCTGAAGACTTGCCGGTCGCCCAACTAAGTGAGCCTATTGCGTTGCTGCTCAGGCTCGGAGTTCAGGCGATCGAATCGCATGCGCTGAAATCTGATCTGAAGCGGCGCGCCGAGGCAAACTCAGAGTTCAGCTCCGACAGGGCGCAGGAGCTCCGTCAGTCTCAAGAGCGATTCCTGCGTCTGGTGAATCTCACAGACGACATTGTCTATGTGCTCGATGCGCAGGGCCGAATCGCCTATGTAAACGACTCCTTCACACGTCAACTTGGTTACGCGCGCGAAAACTATCTCGGCATGACACTCTCGAAGCTGATATCCGAGTTGGCCGTGGACGGACCGGAAAGCCAGGTTGCGATAAGCGACTTGTCTGCTCGTGTGCCGGACCAAATTGAAAGCACGTTCGCGCTCTTTGCCAAAGACGGACACAGGCGTTCATTCAAGCTGATGCACCAGTGGACGAAGCAAGGCGGTGAAATCTCTTCGGGCCAGGGCTATCTGCGCGACATTTCTGAGACGCGGGACATCGTTCAGAGACTTGCCGCCACAGACCGACTGGCCATTGCAGGAAAGCTTGCCAGCGGAGTTGCGCATGAAGTGAACAACCCTCTGCAAGCAATCAGTGCTCACATCTCCGCACTTCAGAATCGTTTGAACAAAGACGAGAGATCCCTGGAGAGTTTGGGAATTGTCGCGGATTCTGTGGATCGAATCAGAATCATAATGCGCGGACTTCTTGATTTGCAGCGTGCGGAAGCAAGCGTGAGTTCAGAGACTTCACTCAATGAAGTCGTGAACAAGACGGTTGCGCTCTTGCAGCCGCTGTGCCGTCAAGCGGAAATTGAGATTGACCTGAAACTGGATCCCGAACTGCCTCCAGTCTCTGCCGCCGCTTCTGAACTTGAGCAAGTTCTTATCAACATCGTCAAGAACGCGATTGAGGCCATTGGTCAAGCGGGCCGAATAGAGATCTCGACGTCTATCAACAACGACAAGGCCAATGTAGTGATCACGGACAACGGACCGGGAATTGCGCGCGAGAATCTTTCGAAGATTTTCGATCCGTTTGTCAGTTTCAAGGAGAAGGGCGGAGGAACCGGACTCGGACTCTACATCTCGAAGCAGATTATTTCGCAGCACGGCGGCGTGCTGCAAGTCGAGTCGGAGGTCGGGCAAGGTACCACATTCACCATCACTCTGCCCACGAAGTAACTCAAGTCTACCAATGCGAAGACAGGCGCACCAAATGGTGCGCCTGTCTCGTATCTCCAATCAGTATCGCTACAAGCCGACTTCGTTGATCCCGTCGCTTGTAACAATCACAAGTTTGTCCAACACCACTCCCGTATCATGAGCCGTTCGGTCAAAAATTCGCAGAAATCGCAAGTCGTCTGCGGACGGAGCGGTGTTTTGCGACGGGTGATTGTGAGCGAGCAACATCATGCGCGAGCCGCACAAGAGTGCCAGGCGGAGAGCGGCATATGCCGAGAGCTCAATGGCGAAAGTGTCCCCGTGCGCAATTGTGCATACCTCCAGAATCCCGCCGTGTGGATCAAGATAGACACTGCGCAACTCCTCGTTCTCCAGAATGCGCAATTCGGAATAAACCTCGTCGAGTGTTGCCGGGACGGGTTCTTGAGTTTTTGTCGCCTACGAATGTTTGGCCAATGCGTGCTGCTTGCCGGACATCAGCAGACTCACATCCAAATGGCGCTGAATCTCCGCGACGCCATCAAAGTCATTGAGAACAGAAATGCCGCGGCTTTCGATGAACCGCGCTGCGCGTTGCAAATCGAGCTCCGATGGAGCCGCCGGAGAAAAGAGCTCTGTCAAGGACTTCTCGATCTCTGAAAATGACATCAGCTGATTTGCGCCGCACCCGGAGCAGAATCCGGAGCTTGTAATATCTCGAGTTTGTCATCCCACTTGACGGCCAAGAGCATTCCCTCGGAAACTTCGCCCCTAAGCTTCGCGGGCAAAAGATTCGCAACGATGACGATCTTCTTCCCGACGACCTGCTCCGGCGCATAGTGCTCGGCAATTCCGGCAACGACCTGCCTGCGTTCGCTTCCAACCTCAACTTGGAGCTTCAATAGTTTGTCCGAGCCCTTTAGTTTCTCAGCGGCAACAACAATTGCAGTTCGTAAATCAATCTTGCGAAAGTCCTCGATATTGATCAGGTCGGTTACAGCGGATGCTCGTGGCGCAGTCTTCTCAGTTGCAGTCGTTGTTCCCGAGATCAAATCGGCGAATTGCGAGAGGACGATCTTCTCATCGAGTCGCGGAAAGAGCGCGTCGCCTTTACTAAGTCTCGCCCCGCCGCGCACGAGTCCCCAGCGCGCATGCGTTTCCAGTTGAAAGTCTCCAACCGGCTCGCCCATTCTGCTCAACAGCTCGGCCATTTTGCCGGGCATGATCGAATACAAAACGACGGAAGCTATTCGCAAAGACTCACAGCAATTGCGTAGCACCGTTCCCGCCGCACGAAGGTCCGTTTTGACGAGCGACCAGGGAGCCGAGGACTCGAAATAGCGGTTCGTCGCGCGTATGAGCTGCATCGTCTCTTCGATCAAGACGTGCCACTTCATTTCGGCGGCCCATTGCGGTGCGGAAGCTACCAGGTTTCTTGCAAGCTCCTCAAGCTCGGGCTGCCCTGCGTCCGCCTCAGGGATCACGCTCTGGAAATGATCGCCAATCAGTTTCGCCACTCGCGAGAAAAGGTTTCCCAAGTCATTTGCAAGATCGCTGTTGATGCGCTTGAGAATCGCTTCGATCGAGAAGGACGCGTCGAGTCCCACCACCATCTCGCGCAAAACAAAATAGCGCACTGCGTCCACGCCAAACGTGTCTATCAGCGGGTCCACCGCAATCGGCTTTCCGGAGGATTTTGAAATCTTCGCATCGCGAAAATTCCAATAGCCGTGCACCGTCAGATGCTTGAATATTGGAAGACCCGCCGCGTGCAGCATGATCGGCCAGTAGATGCCATGAGGTTTGACGATGTCCTTGCCGATCAGGTGTTCGCTATTCTCCCAAAGACCGTTCCATTCTGGGTTCTGATCGTATCCGATGCCGCTCAGGTAGTTCAAAAGCGCATCGAACCAGACGTAAGTAACGTAGTCGGTGTCAAAAGGAAGCTCTATACCCCATGACAATCGGGTCTTCGGGCGGGAGATGCACAGATCTTCAAGCGGTTCGCGCAAGTACCCCAGCACCTCATTCTTGTATCGTTCCGGACGCACAACGTCCGGATTTTGCTCAATGTATTCGCGCCACCAGTCCTGATACTTGCTCATCCTAAAAAAGTAGTTGGACTCCTTGATGCGCTCCGGCGGCGTGCCGTGATCCGGACACTTTCCGTCCACGAGTTCTTTTTCAGTTCGAAATCTCTCGCAGCCCGTGCAGTACAGGCCTTCGTATTCACCGTAGTACGTGTCACCCTGATCATGCAAACGCTGGAGAACCTTTTGCACCACGGCGCGATGATCCGCGTCCGTGGTTCGGATGAAGCGATTCGGCATGACATTGAGTCGTGGCCAGAGCACGCGAAACTGTTCACTGATCTCGTCCACGAACTGCTGCGGAGACTTCCCCTGTGCCGCGGCGCTCTTGGCGATCTTGTCGCCGTGCTCATCCGTTCCGGTCAGGAAGAATGACGATCTGCCCAGCATGTGTTGAAAGCGTGCCGAAACGTCCGCGAGTATGGTCGTATAAGCCGTCCCAATGTGCGGCGACGAATTGACGTAGTAGATGGGTGTTGTGACGTAGTATTTTTTCATGGTCTATGCACCGCCGCCGGATGAGCCTGTTCCTTCTCCAGATGAACCGCCCTGTCCACCGTGTTTGCGCCGACCTCCTCTGCGGCGTTTCTTCCGTTCTTGCGTGCCGGGCTCAGATGACGGCGCGACGGCTTGTGCTGCTGGTTTGCTTTGTGCAGGTTCGGATGATGCGCTGACAGCTTTCTGCTGCGCAGCCTGTCCCTCTCCGCTTCCTTGCGGACGCTTCTTCTTGCGGCGGCGTTTGCGCTTCGCTTCGCTGTCCATGCTGACATTGACTTCGGTCGAAACGTCCAGCGAATCCTCGTCGTCTTCGAATTCAACCCGGAATCCGCCTTCGCCGTGCAGCGTTATCTTGTCACCGCGACCTGCTTCGCGGCTTGGCGGCGGCATGTCTTCCGTCTTCGAAGACTCTGCCGGTTGTACCTGAGGAGCTTCCGATTTCTTTCCGCAAGTGCAAATGCATTCGTTCTTCGGCATCTGCGGCCGCCAGGTTGTCATTTCAACGAACGACTCTCTGGTGTACAACTCCGTGGTTCCGCCCGAGTAGCGCACCTGAATCTGTCCGCGCACGACATCAAGCTTGTCCACCTCGCCCATGCCTTTCGCTTCGTCCTTGATCGGGTGTCCGATCTTCGGGCACTCGCGTTGAAACTCGCGATATATGTCGAGCTCATAACGCAGGCAGCACTTCAGTCGGCCACAGACTCCGGAAAGCTTCGAAGGATTCAGCGGCAAAAACTGATCGCGCGGCATCTGCGTTGTAATCGGCTTGAATTCCGTCAAGAATGTTGCACAGCAGAGCGGACGACCGCAGATACCATATCCTGAAGTCTTCTTGGTCTCATCTCGCGCGCCAATCTGCCGCAAGTCAATGCGCGTCCGAAATTTGTTTGCCAGATCCCGCACCAGCTCTCGGAAATCCACGCGCCCTTCCGCCGTAAAGTAGAAGGTCATCTTGCGCCCGTCCCATTGCAGCTCCACGTCAACGAGTTTCATCTCGAGGTTGTGTCTCGCAATCTCCGCGCGCGCAAGTTTCTTGGCCTGGGCTTCGCGCTCCCGATTCTGTTTGAGCTTCTCGACGTCCGCCTCGCGCGCTCTGCGCAGCACCACGAGACCGAGTTTGTCACCCGGACTGTCTCCGGAGCGCAGTCCGACAAAAGCGACCTTGCCCAAGTCTTGCCCGCGATCCGTCGTCACAATCGCGAGGTCACCCCGCACAAAAGGATATTGCTGAGGGTTCACCGCGTATTCCGTGCGATGACCCTTGAATTCAAGTTGAAGAAGTTCGTTCATGTAGAATTATGTTAAGCTCGTGCGCGTGGTCCAAGCGCACGATGAAGTTCAATGGCCATGGCCGTCAGCACCAATGTCGGTGTGTAGCCCGCAGCTCTTTGACTCGCGGCGCGGTCCACCGCCGCAATCGCCTGCTGAAAGTCGGCTCGCGGGTAGGCCGCTGAAAGCTTGCTCACACGGGCACTCTGCGAGGGAAAGTGCGGTTCGATCTTCGTTTGTGCCGCGCAATGTGCAGCGTCCGATAGAAACAGCATCAGCAACTCAAAAAAGGCGTCATCCACAAAGTCCGGATCCTCAAGCAGTCCGTCCACGTGCTCCTGGACTTTCTCTGGTGCCATGACCGCCGACGTTGCAAGAAATTCCACGGCTGCCTGCTCAAGAGTCTCCGCCTGCATCGTGGCGAATCGAATTGCTCTGCGAACGTTTCCCCCCGAGAGGGCTGCTGAAAGTTCTGTCGCCCGTGCTTCTATGCCTGCGTCAGAAAGCGCTCTTCTAATCTCCACTGGCGTGTATCCTTGCAACTTAACCGGCTGACATCGCGAGCGAACCGTCGGCAAAATTGCCTGCAAATTGGAGGCCGTAAGCAACAAGGTTGCCGACACGGGAGGTTCTTCAAGAAGCTTCAGCAGCGCGTTTTGAGCTTCACGCAGCATTTGATCCGCATTGAGAATGACGAACACCGATTGCCGAGCTTGAAACGGTTTCCGGTATGCATCGTAGAGAAGCTGACGCGAGTCGGCGACGCGAATCTTGGAGCCGGTTGAAAGCTTGCGCTTGGCAGATTTGCCTGTGGATGCGGAGAGTTCAGCGAGATCGGCCTCCACATACGGATCGGCGGAAAGCAACTCTTTCAATCGAGTCATCTCTGCGGGATAGGTCTCGCTGCCTGGCGTGTCGGAATCCTTGGGACTGCCCGACGGCGCGATGAGATGAAGATCAGGGTGCTGCAAAGATCTTAGCGCGAGGCACTGCGGACACTTGCCGCAAGGAGTTTCTTTCGCAATGTCGCAGAGCAGCACGCGCGCAAACTCGATGGCCACGGCGCCCTTGCCAATGCCCTCCGGTCCGCTGATCAGATAGGCGTGTGCCGCGCGACCCGCCGCTGCCGCTGAAGCCAGCCGGGTGCGTGCCTCGGTGTGACCAAGCCACTTGACGACCGTGCCTATCTTCGGGGTGCGAGCCATGCGAGCGGATCCTGTTTCTCTTTGCCGGACCAAACCTCAAAATGAACCACGTAAGTATCTCGCTCCGGATCAAATCCCGGATAGCCCAGAATCGTGGTCTGATCAATCGTGTCTTCAGGGCGAACCAGCACTTCGCTGAGCCGGGCATACACGGTATGATGGTCGCCTTCGTGCTGAACGATACACACATTGCCGAATCCGCGCAGCCACGTAACGGTCTTGACTTTTCCCGGTGAAACCGAACGCACCGGGCTTCCCTGCGGCACTTTCAAATCTATGCCCGGATTCTCGGTCACGGTCTCCAAACGCCGATGGCGTTTCTTTCCGAATCGCGATGCGACGGAACCGCTTGCCGGCCACGGCAGCGCGCCTTTCAATGCTCCAAACTCGGTGCTCGGGACGTGTGCATTCCGGTCAGATAGTATCTTGTGCGCCAAGGTATCGAGTGAGGCGGAGACCTGCTTTGCTTGAGCGCTGGAAAGCGCCTGCGTCTGTTCCACGGCTGCTTGCTTCTTCAGCAATTCTGCTTGCTGCAGCAGCGCGATGTCCCGCGCCAGAGTCAACTCGCGCTCTTGCAGCCCAATCTGTTCCAACAGCGCACCAAGCTCCGTTCGGCGCTCATTCAATCTTGCCGTCGCAAGGTTTGTCTCATCTTCCAAAGCTCTGAGTTCCCGCAAGCTTTTCGCGCTTTCCTCTGCCCGCTGCTGAGTTGCCTCTCGCAAGCGCTCCATGCCCATACGTCTTGACAGCAGCTCACCCGGCGAGTCGCTGCCCAGCAAGGCATCCAGCACCGCCCATCGCGAAAAGCGCACATCCGCAAGCACAGCCTTGGTCAGGATGCCCACCAGGGGTTGCCGTTGTGCCTCAAGAATCCGATATTGACTGTCTAAGACGGCAACCGTGCGCTCCTGCCCCAGAATTGTGCTGGAAAGTGTCATCAGACTATCCTGAAGCGCACGGTTATTCGTTTGCAGGACACGAATCTCCTGATTTAGCCCGGCCAGCTCACGGCTCAAACTGTCCATCTCCGCGAGGAGTGAGCTCGCGTCCGGACTGGCAGCCTGCAACGGCGCTACGGTCAAGACTGCCCAAAGTACTATAATAATTTGCTTTAGCAAAGGTCGTTGCGCGATTCTGGCACAAACCGTATAATAACAGGAAATTCGCCAAGTCGCAACTTCATACACACTTGATTCAGACTTTGCCCGAGGTGCAGACATGATTGCCCTACTCGCCCTACTCATCCCGTTGTTTGCTCTGGCTCAAGGCACGCCGCAGACCGACAAACCCTGCGGTCCGGTCTGCGCTCACTCGCGCATGGACGTACGGACTTGGCTTGAGTCGCTTGACGCAGAAAGCCTTCATACCTATGACCAACTGGAGCTCGTGCTGCACGTATCCGTTCAGGACGGCGATCTGCCGATGGAGGCGATGGCCAATTTGCATATCGTTGCGCGAGAGGGCCTGGCAGAGATTCCGTTCAATGCGGAAGGACTGACTGTCACCGACGTCACCGTGAACGGCCAGACCGTGGCGTTCACGCATGCGGCGGACACACTCTATGCCCAGCACGCGCTGGCCGTTGCTGAAACGGCGGACGTGGCCGTGACCTATTCCGCGGCTCCAAACCCGGACTGGTATGATACGGGCTTTCAAACGGGATTTGAACATTGCTACACCTTCAGCGAACCGTTTGGTGCGCGGCGTTGGTATCCTTGCTGGGATCAGCCGTCCGATAAGTTTGATCAAGTGACCATGATCGTCGAGACTCCTGAAACCTGGACGCTTGCGGCCAATGGGCGCTGGCTGAACAGCACGTTTCCGAACATGGGCCGAGTCACCCATACGTATCACCACGACAAACCGATTGCACCTTATCTTGTGATGTTCGCCGCTGGGAACTTTTCTAATCAGGTTTTTGAACAGGATGATGTGCAATATCGCTACTTCGCCTGGCCGTGTGGTGATTCTCTTGCCGCGCTCTACGACTGGGAGCGAACTCCGGAAATGGTGAACACGTTTTCCGGCCTGTTTGGAACCTATCCGTTCGATGAGTATGGTATGGTCATGACCGACATATTCGGAGGCTGGGGAGCGATGGAGCACCAGACCTTCACGACCTACGGATTCAACCTTGTGGACAGCGCGCGCAGTTTTGAAGGCATCGTAGCGCACGAACTCGGGCATCAGTGGTTCGGCGATCACTTGAGCCCCGTTGACTTTCGCAATATGTGGCTCAATGAAGGATTCGCCACCTATTGTGACGCGCTCTGGAGCGAACATCTGGGAGGCGAGGCCGCGTTGAATGAGTACATGGCCCGGTCCGCGACCTACTGCATCAACGAAGAGCGATTCAATCCGCCAAGCTATTCGGTCTATGATCCGCCGATGGAGCGCGTCTTCGGAACTAATGTTTACTACAAGGGCGCGTGGGTAATGCACATGCTCAGGAAACAGATTCTGGGAGATTCTCTATTCTACGCGGTTTTACAGGACTACGTGGCCACTTACGGCGGCGCGAATGTCAGCACGCAGGACCTGATTGACAAAGTCAATGAACATTGGAACGGTGATGATTTCCAGTGGTTCTGGGATCAGTGGGTGTACGGACTGGGAATCCCGTCGCTGAACGTCGAGGTGACGCCCCGCTCTGATTTGAATCGAGTGGACGTTCACTTCCTGCAGCCCACGGAAACCGGCCTCTTCGAGATTCCATTCATTGTTGAGTACGGCGTATTCGACTACACCGAGCGGGACACGTTCTGGACCGGGTACAGCGAGGAGGGGTTTGCCTCAATCAATGAGTACGCTCTCATCGCGCGACTTGCACCGGTTCAGATCGCGCTGTTCGAAAATGTTTCTTCGCATGCTGGACCCGGCCCCGCATTGCCGTCGGCCTTCTCCGTCTCGCCCGCCTATCCTAACCCCTTCAACCCAAGCGTGACGATTCCTTTTACATTGGGCAAGACGGCGGACGTCACGCTTGAACTCTTTGACATCACGGGGCGGCGCGTTGCCACGCTGCTTTCCGGCAAGCTGGAAGCTGGAGAGCACTCGTTCCACTACGATGCGCCCGCGACACTCTCTGCAGGAGTTTATCTCTTGCGCGCACAGAGCGGCGAATCCTCGGTTACACAGAAATTACTTCTGCTCAAATAGTGAAGCTGCAAGTTATTGCCGTCGGCAAACTCCGAGAAGCCTACTTCAAAGCGGCGTGCGATGAATACGCAGGCCGTATCCGGCACTTCCTGCCTATTGACGAGTGCGAAGTGCCATCTATGTCGGAGGTCAGCAGCAACGGATCCGGCAAAGGCGCGATGCACGCCGAAGCCGAAGCGATTGTCAAGCAGATTCCGCAAGGCTCCAAGCTGATCGCGCTGGACATCAAAGGGAAGACATTTTCGAGTGAGCAGCTCTCGCAGTTCATTCAGGACGAAATGCTTGGCAGCACGAACCGACTGTGTTTCGTTATCGGCGGTGCGTGGGGATTGGCGCCGTCGCTTTTGGACTCTGCGACGCTGCGGTTGAGTTTCTCACCAATGACCTTCCCGCACGAACTTGCCCGAGTCATGCTGTACGAGCAACTCTATCGAGCACTGAGTATCTGGAAGAACCTTCCGTATCACAAGTAAACACAAAGAGTTAAAAATACCCTTGATTCCTTGGAAGAGAATTCGTAGCTTACTGGTTCAGAACAAATGAGCAAACTTGTGGTTACGAAAGAATCCGTCTTAGAAGCACTTAAGCAGGTCAGGTTTCCCGGCCTGACGCGCGATATTGTCTCCTTCGGCATGGTGAAAGATGTTGAAGTCGCGGCTGGAGTCGTTGAACTTCATATCAATGTGACTGCACGCGATGAAAAGGTGCCCGGTCAGATTGAAGAAGACGTGGCTTCTGCTGTGCGTGAGCTTCCCGGAGTGCAGGAGGTCCGGGTTCATATGAAATGGACCCAGCCGCCGTCCGCACAACAGCCGCATTCGCGCCCCGCCCCCGACAGTCCGATTCTCGAAAATGTCCGCGCGAAAATCGCGGTTGCGTCCGGCAAAGGCGGAGTAGGGAAGAGCACGGTCGCCGCTGGACTTTCGCTGATGCTCAAACGCATGGGATTCTCCGTTGGACTCGCCGACTTCGATATCTACGGACCCTCTGTGCCGACGCTGTTCGGTATCAACGAGCGTCCGCGTGTCATTGACAACATGATTCTGCCGCTTGAACGCGATGGGATCAAACTCATGTCCATGGGATTTCTGGTGGACGCGGACACGCCGATGATCTGGCGCGGCCCGATGGTGCATCAAGCCGCAGACCAATTCTTGCGTGACGTGAGTTGGGGCGAGTTGGATTTTCTCGTCGTGGACCTGCCGCCCGGAACGGGTGATGCGCAGATGACGTTGAGTCAGCGGATTCAACTGGACGGTGCCGTCATTGTTTCGACGCCGCAGGATCTTGCACTGATTGATGCGCGCAAAGGTGTGGCGATGTTCCAGAAACTCAATGTCCCGATTCTCGGAATTGTTGAGAACATGGCCATGTTCCGCTGTCCGCATTGCGGCGAAGAATCCCACATCTTCGGCTACGGCGGTGCCGCGGAGGAAGCGGTGCGCCTGGAGTGTCCGCTGCTCGGCAGATTGCCGCTCGTGCCGCAGCTTGTTGCCGCCGCGGATGCGGGTGATCCGATGCTCGCCATTGAGGCGATACCCGAACTCAATGACGTCTTCCAAGGTATGGCAGAATCCGTCGCGCAGCAAGTTGGATTGCTGCCGGAAACCGCAAAGAAATGAACATGCCGACTGAAGAACAAGTCTTTAATGCGCTGGGCACGGTCTATGACCCGGAGATTCATTTACCGATCACGGATCTCGGGCTCGTGTATGGCGTCGCAATTGACGGCGGAAAGGTGGATGCGAAAATCACCTTGACCTCCATGGGATGTCCGCTTGCGGGTACGATCATGGATCTCGCACGCGACGCGATTTTTCGCGTGGACGGAGTGGACGAAGTCAATGTCGAAATCGTATGGGACCCGCCGTGGTCCGTGGACATGATGACTGATGAGGCCCGGATGCGCCTCGGTATGTGGTAGGACGCCGTCTAGCTGAAAGCTCTACCGAACAAATAGTTTTTCCCCTTTAATCAGGCACCGCGAGGCCGCAAAGGAATCCCCCACAAGAATCCATTGGCCCGCGCTGATGGATTTTTCTCTTCCACTCATATTCCCTTCTTCATGGAAACCAAAGTCAAAGCCAAGCTTGTGGACGCAGCGGGATTCTCGCGGACGATTACCCGTATCGCCCACGAGATCATTGAGCGTAATCGAGGCACCGAGCGCCTCGGGCTGGTCGGCATGCAAACGCGCGGCGTGTATATCGCGAAACGTGTCGCCGCAAAAATCCGCGAAATCGAAAACATGGACGTGCCGGTCGGAGTTCTGGATGCCACGCTCTACCGGGACGACTATCGCACGTCGCTACGTCAGCCCTCCGTTCAGCAAACGGACATTCCGTTCGATCTGTATGACATGAACGTTGTCCTTGTGGATGACGTGCTCTACACCGGACGCACCGTGCGCGCGGCGCTTGAGGCCATCATGGACAATGGCCGACCGAAACGAGTGCAGCTCGCCGTCATGGTGGATCGCGGTCACCGCGAACTTCCCATCAAGCCGGACTTCATCGGCAAGAATGTCCCCACCAGCATCAATGAGGAAGTTCAGGTTCACATGACGGAAGTGGACGATGAAGACGCAATTTATCTCGTGGAGGTGGACAAGTGAGCCTGCTTTCGCAGAAACATATGCTCGGCCTGTCGGACTACAGCGCCGAGGAGATCCAGACTATTCTGGATACGTCGCTGCAAATGCGCGACATTCTGGATCGTCCGGTTAAGAAAGTCCCGACTCTGCGCGGCGTTACGGTCGTCAATCTCTTCCTCGAAAACTCCACGCGCACGCGCACAAGTTTTGAGCTGGCCGAAAAACGTCTCTCGGCAGACACGCTAAACTTCTCGGCTTCGGGCAGTGCGCTGTCCAAAGGCGAGACAATGCTTGACACGGCGCTGAACATCGAAGCCATGAAAGTGGACGTCGTGATCATGCGCCACAAGTCTCCCGGAAGTCCGCACTTCCTCGCGCGCCATCTTGAGTCCATCATCATCAATGCCGGTGATGGACGTCACGAGCACCCTACGCAGGCCCTGCTCGACATGATGACGCTGCGCGACAAGTACGGTTCGCTGAAAGGACTGCGTGTCGCGCTGGTCGGTGATATTCTGCATTCGCGCGTCGCCATGTCCAACATCATCGGTTTGAAAAAAATGGGCGCCGAAGTCATCATCTGCGGACCCGCGACTCTGATTCCACGTGGCATCGAAAGAATGGGCGTGGAAATCACGAATCATCTGGACGAAGCGATTCAGCGTGCCGATGCGCTGAATATCTTGCGGATTCAGCTTGAGCGACAGACCGCCGGACTCTTTCCTTCGTTGCGCGAGTATCACAAGTACTTCGGCGTGACGCGAGCGAGACTCGACAAGGCCAGTTCACCTTTGACAATTCTGCATCCCGGCCCAATGAACAGAGGTATCGAAATCACGTCCGACGTCGCGGACAGCGAACACTCTGTGATCCTGCAACAGGTGACCAATGGTGTCGCCGTTCGCATGGCGGTTCTTTATCTTTTGGCCGGCGGTCGCGCCGAACCGAGCGCATAACCAAATGAGCAGTACTATGACCAGCAAATACTCACGTTTCGATAGACCCGAAAAGGCGCAGAATCTCTTTCTGCAAGGCGCGCGCGTGCTTGATCCCCGTCGGGGAATTGATCAAGTCATGAATCTGCACATCGTGGACGGTGTGTTGCAGAAAAGCGTCGCGGAAGCACCGAACGGCGCGGATGTCATTGACCTGCGCGGTCACTGGATCACTCCGGGATGGTTTGATCTGCATGTGCATCTGCGCGAACCGGGCAAGGAAGTCGCGGAAACGATCGCCAGCGGCTGCATGGCCGCGATGAACGGTGGTTTCACCGGCATCGCCTGCATGCCCAACACCGATCCGCCGCTCGACGACGCAGCGAGCGTCAAATGGGTGAAATCGCAAGCCAAGCCGTTTCCCGTGGAAGTGCACGTCATTGCCGCCGCCACGCGCGGACGGCAGGGCAAAGAGCTTGTTGAGATGTCCGAGATCGTGGAAGAAGGCGTACGGGCTTTCAGCGACGACGGCGGACCCATTAAGAGCTCTGCAGTCCTGTTGCATGCCGTGGAATACTCCAACATGCTCGGAGCACGTATCTTTGAGCATGCCGAGGACCTGTATCTCGCCGAGGGCGGCTCGATGAATGACGGCGAATGGTCCACACGGCTCGGTGTGACAGGCATCCCCACCATCGCCGAAGCGATTGACGTGGCGCGCTGTATTTTAGTCTCCGAGTATTCCGGCGGTGCGGTTCACATCTGTCATGTTTCCGCCAAAGAGTCGGTTGAGCTCATTCGGGCCGCAAAGAAAAAGGGACTGCGAGTCACGGGTGAAGTTTGTCCGCATCATCTCTTGCTGACGGACGAGATGTGCAGGACGTTTGACACGAACTTCAAAATGAATCCGCCGCTTCGATCTGAAGCGGATCGCCAAGCTTGCTGGGAAGCCTTTCTGGATGGTACGCTGGACGTCTATTGCACCGACCACGCCCCGCATTCCTGGGAAGACAAGACGCAGGAGTTCGACATTGCGCCGTTCGGAATTGTCGGATTGGAAACGGCAATGGGACTGGCTTTGACGCAATTCCTGTCGAAAGGCATGGACATCAAGACGCTTCTGGAACGCGTCGTCTATGCGCCGCGAGAAATCCTGTCGCAGCCGGTGCCGGCAATTGCGGAAGGAGAGCTCGCGAACCTGACTCTGATTGACCCGACGCATCGCTGGACCGTAACTCCGCAAGAGTTCAAGTCCCTGTCGCGTAACACGCCGTTCGGAGGCTGGGAATTGACGGGCCGCGCCCGCGGTGTTGTTCACAGGGGATTCGCCCTGATTCAGGTATTCTAAGATTTGGAACCGATTTGCCTTCCATGTCGTTTCAGGAAAACGGGAAGGCAAGAAACGCGGAATAATGTGCAGGAGACCTCGCGGATGAATCGGATTTGGACATTGGCGGCTGTGCTTGTCGCCATCGTGCTCGGAGGATGCGGAGAGCAGAAGGTGCCCGACGGCACAGTCCTGTCCGTGTTCTATTCTTCCGAAACGCGCGGCAAGATTGAAGGCTGCGGCTGCAAGAAGAATGGCGGCGGCATCAGCAAACGCAGCGCAAAGCTCGAAGCTGCTCGCGCAGAAGATCCCAACGTCATCTACTGCGATGCCGGAAACTTCCTGTCTGGCACTCCGGAGGTAAACAGCTCCGAAGGCAAGATCATCGTTCAGGCTTACGACCTGATGGGTGCAACGGCCGTAAATGTCTCGGAGCGTGAACTGGCGCTCGGGCTCGATGTCTTTAAACAGTGCAGAAAAGACGCGACCTTCAATTTCGTTTCGGCCAACGTGCGTTTCGACGGAAGTCTGATTGCGGACCAATATGTGATCAAGAAGATCAAGGGCGCACGCGTGGCGTTCGTCGGGCTCTGCGGGACTCTGGACGTGATGCGAATTGATTCCACCAAGCTTCCTGCAGGAGCTACGATTGACGATCCGATGACCGCGGCACGGCTGCTTCTGCCCGGGTTGAACGAGAAGTCTGACCTTCTATTTGTTCTGTCCACATGCGGAGATCAAACGGACAGCCTGATTGCGAAGGAGTTTCCATTTGTCAACGCCGTGATTGGCGGACGCAGCTTCAGAGCCAATGAAGACAGCCCCTGGCAGATAGGTGACTCGCGCATTGTACGTGCGCAGCGTGACGGAAGAACGATGGGGCGACTCGATTTTCAGTTTGGACAAGACAACAAGATTTCCCGAGTCGTCTCGTCCAAGATTAACATGGAAACCAGCGACCCGACCGATGACAAGATGGTCGGCCTGATTCGGCAATTCGTTCCGAATTTTGTGGACAATCCGCAAGACGGCGTGCGCATCAAGTCCGCCGGTGACACGCCGCACGGTTGATCTCAGTTATCCTGAAAACACAGCGGCGGTTCAGAAGAACCGCCGCTATTCGTATTCGTTGTGTGCTTGCAAGTCTTAGGCGACCGTAATAGCCTTGTCGAGATAGACGTCCTGAATCGCGTTCAACAGTTCGATTCCGTCCTTCATCGGCTTCTGAAATGCCTTGCGGCCGCTGATTAGCCCCATGCCGCCCGCGCGTTTGTTGATCACTGCCGTCTTGACCGCATCCGCCAAATCGTTCTTGCCCGCCGCTCCGCCGGAGTTGATCAGACCGCAACGCCCCATGTAGCAATTGACCACCTGCCAACGGGTCCAGTCAATCGGATGCTCTTTCACAAGTTTGCCGTACACATCCTTGTGGGTCTTGCCGAAATTGACAGCGTTGTAGCCGCCGTTGTTCTCGGGCATTTTCTGCTTGATGATGTCGGCTTCAATGGTCACACCAATGTGATTGGCCTGCCCGGTCAGGTCCGCGGAAAGATGATAGTCCACTTCCTTCTTGAACGCCGGATTGCGCGTGTAACACCACAACACCGTGAACATTCCCAGACGGTGTGCTTCTTCAAACATCTTGCGGACTTCCTGAATCTGCCGCCCGCTCTCATCCGAACCGAAGTAAATCGTTGCGCCGACACCCGCCGCGCCCATGTCGAAGGCCTGTCGCACCGTGCCGAACTCGATCTGATCGAACTTGTTGGGATAGCTCAGAAACTCATTGTGGTTCAGCTTCACGATGAACGGAATCTTATGAGCATACTTGCGGCTCACGATGCCCAGCACGCCAAGCGTCGAGGCGACACCGTTGCACCCACCTTCGATGGCCATCTTGACGATGTTTTCGGGATCAAAGTACAGCGGATTCGGAGCAAACGAAGCTGCTGCGCTATGCTCGATACCCTGATCCACCGGAAACAGAGAAAGATAGCCCGTACCGGCAAGACGCCCGGTGTTGTACATCCGCTGAAGACTGTTCACAACGTTCATCGGCCGATCCGTCTGTGTCCAAACGCGGTCCAAAAAATCGGGCCCCGGCAAGTGCAAACTGCTTGCGGAGATCCCTTCAACCTTGTAAGTTAATAGCTCGTGGGCTTCGCTGCCCAGAAGCTGTTCGACTTTCGACATGGTCATTCCTTTTCGCTCGTATTTTGTGTTGTCACACACGCAACCATGGCGCTGGGTGTGACATCTAATGTCTTGAATCAGGTCGCACTCAGGATGTAGGCGGCTCAGCGTGAAACACCGGATCCATTAGCCGTTTGACTGGCCGTCCATTCTGAATATGCTCTGCAAAAATCTCCGAAACATCCGCCACGTTCACCTGAGAATACCAGACCGCATCCGGGTAGATCACCATTGCAGCACCGCGAGCGCAGTTTGCCAAACAGCCGCTGCTATTGACTCGAACGCGTGCCGCCAAACCTGCCGCCTTCACCTGTTCCCGAAGCGCGGTCAACAAGTCCGTACCGCCTCTATTCGCGCAACATCCCTTGGGATCATCGTCCGGTCGGCGGTTTTCGCAAACAAAGATGTGATAGTCGTATCTCAAAATAGCCCTCGTTTCTCCCTAAAGATACAATAACTTCCCTCAATTTTCAAATGTTAGATTCCTTGCAGTTTCCGGTGTTTTGGAACCACTTCTCTTTCTATTGCGTTAATATTTAGACCTTTATGGACATGTTTGACCGGATGATTTACCACACCAACGGAGCACCTCCTATGTTACGACCGTTTCTCATTCTTCTTGCCACATTGTTCTGCGTTTCGTTCGCGTCCGCCAAGGATCGTGACGGATTCGGTCTCGGGCCATATCTCGGCGAACCTACCGGGCTGAACATGCAGTTTTTCTGGGACAAATCGTCTGCGGTGGACATCAATGCCGCATGGTCCTGGAATGAATGGACCCTGCTCTCTGCTGATTTCCAAATGTATGATTATTTTATGGATATGCCGATGGAGTGGAAGTGGTTCTATGGCGGTGGTGTCTATATGTCGCTGGCAAATGACGGCAATGAGGATAATACGGTCGGAGTCCGCGTGCCCTTAGGCATGAAGTACCATATCCGCCCGACGATCATGGATGTATGGCTTGAAGTTGCTCCGGCACTTGAACTTGCGCCTGCCACGAGAGGACGCTTTCAAGGCGGAATTGGTTTGACTTTTTGGCTCTGGTGAAGTTGTCCGCTTGCGCAAAAAAGCGTACATTCCAGATTATGACCAAGGATTGTGAGGAATCATGACGCCGCTGGAAAAACTGTTGGCCTCGCGCCGCCGCTGGGAAACTGAATTCGAAGCACGGAGCAGCAAGGACAAGAAGTTTGTTACGACTTCCTCCATGGAAGTCCCGCCGCTCTCGTGGACAGAGGATCCTGCTCAGGCCGAAGCATACATGCAAAAGCTCGGCTTTCCCGGTCAGTACCCCTATACTCGCGGCGTCCATGCCTCGATGTATCGCGGGAAGTGGTGGACGATGCGCCAGTTTAGCGGGTTTGCCACACCGGAAGAGACCAACCAGCGCTACAAATATTTGCTGGCTCAAGGCGGTGACGGACTCTCGGTCGCCTTTGACTTGCCGACCTTGATGGGCCGTGATCCGGATTCCGAATGGTCTCTGGGCGAAGTGGGGAAGTGCGGCGTGTCTGTGGCATCGCTCGAGGATGCCGAGATTCTCTTCAAAGACATTCCGCTGGGCAAGATCACGACCTCGATGACGATCAATTCTCCCGCAGCGATTATTTGGGCCTTTTACATAGCGGCGGCGGAGAATCAAGGTTGGAAGCGCTCTGACTTGGGAGGTACTCTCCAGAATGATATTCTGAAAGAGTACATCGCGCAAAAAGAGTTCATCTACCCGCCAAGACCCTCGCTAAAACTCGTTGTGGACACGATTGAATTTGCCACCAAAGAGATGCCGAAATTCAATCCGGTGTCCATTTCAGGTTACCACATTCGGGAAGCAGGCTCGACCGCCATACAGGAATTGGCCTTCACTCTGGCTGATGGCTTTACCTACGTCGAGGCGGCCATCGAGCGCGGTTTGGATGTGGATGAATTTGCTCCCAGACTTTCCCACTTCTTCAATTCCCATCTGGACTTCTTTGAGGAGATTGGAAAGTTTCGTGCCGCGCGGCGCATCTGGGCCACAAGAATGCGCGAGAAGTACGGAGCCAAGAATGAGCGCTCGCTCTTGTGCAGATTCCATACGCAGACCGCCGGGTGCAGCCTTCAGGCGCAGCAGCCCGAAGTCAATTTGATTCGCACTGCCACGGAAGCCCTCGCCGCCGTGCTGGGCGGCACTCAGAGTCTCCACACCAATTCCATGGATGAAACGCTCGCGCTGCCCAGCGAAAAGGCCGTCACTCTGGCTATGCGCACGCAGCAAGTGCTGAAGCACGAGGTGCTGGCCGGCGCGCCGATTGATCCGTTGGGTGGAAGCTATTTTGTTGAGTGGATGACGGACAAGATGGAAGACGGGGCGAACGAGTATTTCAACAAGATCGAAGCCATGGGCGGCGTCGTCCGGGGTATCGAGAGCGGATTTTTCCAGCGCGAGCTGGCTCGTGCGGCCCAGGTCTACCAGACGGAGTTTGATCGAAATGAGCGCGTGTTGGTCGGAGTCAACAGATATGTTCAGGAAGATGAACAGATCGAGATTCCGATTCTCGACATCTCAGAAGAAGCCTGCCGACAGGCACAGGTCGAGAAGTTGAACAACTTGCGCAGACGGCGGGATGGACGGGCCGTTCAGGAGTGTTTGGATAATATCAAGTTAGCGGCGGAAAAAGACGTAAACGTCATGCCGCACCTGATTGCCGGGGCACATGCCTATTGCACCTTGGGGGAAATGGTGGACATCTTGAAAGAAGTCTATCATGAGTATGAGGAACCGGTCGCTTTCTAAGCAACTGTTTTTTATGATTAAAGGTCAAGCTTTGCTTGGCCTTTTTTTTTGTCACCTACTGGCTCAGGAGTGGAACCGAAATTGCACGTCTCCGCACAAGACAAACCATGAAAAGACTGCTCATCTCACTTGCCATAGCATTCGTGCTGCTGATTCCGGGCTGCGATATTCCGGGCTCCGGCACTATTCGCATTGGAATCAGCACGACGCCCGGTTCTGCCGTTTTGTACCTGGCAGAGGCGTCCGGGTTGTTTCAAAAGTATCATGTGGACGCCAAGATCGTCGAACTGCAAGACCGCTATGAGCTGAACGACGCGTTTGTGAGAGGTGACTTGGATGCCGTCTGCATTTCCCATGACCAGTTTCAGGCATTTGAGAGTCTTCCTTCCCTTGAAGCCGGCGTCTTCATGCTTATCGGAGTGAAAAACAGAAACAGCTCCTTCGGCGAAACCGGGGATTTCAACGGTTCGTGCCTTTCGCATGAAGAAGATGTCTTGGTCGGCAGACGGGGAGAGGTCATGAAGCGGCGCTCAGAGTGGCGGCGATTACTGCTTGCCTATGAACATGCCAGATTACTCTATATCGGCAGACACTCTCTGGAGCTGAAACTACTTGTTGATTGGAAGCAACAGAGTATTGAATCCATGCTCGCCGAATTTGATCAATGGACAGTGTTTGGTGCCCTCCAGCAGGATTCCTTGCTTGGAGAAGGCGGACCTTACGTCGAGCACATCGGTCGCTGGCAAGGCAATTTGAATGTGTCCTCCTCCCTCGCCGCGGACGCCGAAAAGCTGATGGAGAGAAACGGCTCTGAGATCGGACGGCACCTCTCCAGATGACCGCATCTCCTCTGAAAAAGCTTGAGTCTTCGCTCGCTCTAAAACTCATTCTGCCGCTTCTTGCGATCGGGCTGATGCTCGCCGTGGGCGGCACGATGGGCGTCATGAATGTCTTTAAGCGGCAGTTGTCTCACCAGCTCAACGGGCGGTCTGCGCTCATTCAGTCCGTGATTTCTTCCGCGATTGAAACGTCCAATTCGACGGAGCTGGACCACTTGATCAAGCGAACTGGAGCGGCAAGGGACGTCCACAGGATTCTTGTATTCGAAGGCAGCCCCCTGCGTGTTGTCGCGTCCACCAAGAACGCACTGATCGGTAAGGAGCTGGAGCAATTAGGAGAGAACGATGCAAGCGAGGAACTCCTCAAGCTTATCCGGACCAAGCAAGATACCGTCGCAACATACCGTGGGAGCCATCTCTTCGCTTCCCTTAGTGCGTTCAAGGCTATTCGCGGTGGAAGCGAGGCGGTCGGATACGCAGTTATTGTGCTGGACACCTCTGAGATTCGGAGATCAATCTTTGAAGATACCGCCCGTCTGGCGCTGTTTCTGCTTGGAACCCTTGCTGTTTTGCTTGTCGCGACCTATTCCTTGGTCAGAAACAACGTGCTTCGTCCGCTTGGGATTATTCGAAGTGCAATGACCAGGCGCGCGGAAAGCGACGAGCGCGTCACCGTTAACATTGGACTTGCAGATGAGATCGGTGACCTTGCAGGTTCTCTTAACTACATGTTGCGAGCCCTGGAAGAAAGCGAACAGAGGAGCCGCACGATCATTGAAGCCGCCCCGATCGCTATCTGTGTGGTGGATGAATGGACAGGTGATCTGGTCTATGCCAGCCGCAACTACATGGACTTTTTCGGGTTCAATTGCGAGAACTGCAAGCTCAATAGCGTCTGGGAAACACTGGCTAACAAAGAGGACAAGATTCGCCTCGAAACTTCATTTCGCCTCGGAGTGGCCGTCGAAAACTGGGAGGTCGCGATCAAAAGGCGCGGACTGACCAACCAGTGGTGCAGTCTTACGCTCCGCAACATCCTCTGGGAAGCGCACCCCGCGATGCTGTGCTCGTTCATGGACATCACGGACAGGCGCGGACACGAGGCGCTGATCAGGAAGTCTCATCTTGAACTCGAAGAGATCAATCGCCAGCTTGAAGTCTCCATCGTTCACGCGAATGAACTCGCCCGGCAGGCTGAGTACGCAAATGTGGCAAAGAGTAATTTCCTGGCAAACATGTCGCACGAAATCCGAACGCCGATGAACGGCATTGTCGGCTTCACTCTCCTGTTGATGCAGCAGCCGCTGACCAACGAACAGGAAGAATATGCGACTGCGGTTCGAGACAGCGCCAATGCCTTGCTCAGCCTGATCAACGACGTGCTCGATGTCTCGAAAATCGAAGCCGAGCAAATGAAGCTGGAGTCCGTTGGCTTTGACCCACGTGAACTGATTGAAAGTGTTGCTCTGCTGTTCTCGCTTCAGGCAGCGACAAAGAAGATTGAAATCGCCTGCTTCGCTTCAAACGAGGTCCCAAGCCAGATCAAGGGCGATCCGACAAGATTCAGGCAGATCATCTCAAACCTCGTCGGTAACGCGGTGAAGTTCACGAACCATGGATACGTATTCATTACCGCAAGAAGTGAAACCGTTGACGGCAAACTTCAACTCACCATTGAAGTCAACGATACCGGAATTGGTATTCCCGAAGATCGCCTGGAGACGATTTTTGAAAGCTTCACGCAGGCAGACACCACGACTACCCGAGAATACGGCGGCACCGGACTGGGTTTGACCATTTCCCGTTCACTTGCGCGCTACATGGGAGGAGATGTCCAAGTTAGCAGCAAGCCGGGCCTGGGGAGTACCTTCAGCTTCTTCACCATGCACGCTCCTGCTGATGTAAGTTTTGCACCGGACACCACGCCCATGGAGGGCAGGACTTACATCGTGTGGGAGAACAGAGACTTGTTCAAAGCGTGGCTGGCGAGTGTGATCTCGTCCGGCGGCGGATCCCCGCATTTTGTAGGCTCCGCTGATGGTGCGCTTGACGAAGCGATTGCCCGGGCACCGCTTTCTCCTATTCTCGTGATCGGAAGCGGAGTGCCCTACGACGAGGCAACTGCCGCCATTGAAATGATTTCCAGACACCCCAAAAGCAGGAATACTTGTATCGTCGTGCTGCGCCCGCTGACTGAGCGAGGCAACAGCGCAAAGATCGCTGCTGCGCACGTCTGCACCCTCATAGAACTGCCGGCCCGGAACGAACAGCTTGTGCGAGGACTTACAGGCGCAGCCCCGAAAGCGAAAGCGAAAGCCCTTTTGCAGTCTGAAAAGCGATCCGACTTTCAGCTCTCCGGCGTCAAGATGCTGCTGGCGGAAGACAATCCGGTCAATCAGAAACTTGCCAAACTCATCCTCGAGCGTTTGGGGTGTGAGGTACACATTGCGAACAACGGCCTTGACGCCGTGAACCTGCACAAAGAGATTGCCTTTGACGCCATCCTGATGGACGTGCAGATGCCCGAACTTGATGGACTTGAGGCAACGCGTGTCATTCGCAAAGGCGGAGTTCGCCAGGATGTCCCGATCATCGCGCTAACAGCTAACGCCCTGCAAGGCGACCGCGAGCTCTGTCTGAATGCGGGAATGTCGGAGTACATCGCGAAACCCTTCAATCCTGATCATATCCGGGACGTACTCTTGAAAGTACTTCCAGCACAAGAGGTAACGAGTGCTTCATGAGCCAAGGTTCATGAAAACTATTGCGGGTCACCGGACAATTTGCTAACTTGAACAGACTTTCTATGTGCAACCCATTTTTCAGTTTCTCGCGGATGTACTCGCTCTACCTTTTCTTGCTCTTGCTGGCAGGACACCCATGTTTTGCAGCCCTGGAAGATATTCTTCCCCGTCCGCAGCAAATGGGAACTCTTGCTGTCTCGCCGCTTTACGTGGATGGCGGTCTTGTCCTGGTGATGCCGGATAACCCAAACGCCATGGAAGCAATCGTCCGAGACGAGTATGTCGCAGTGCTGACATCCACGATGGGTGTGCCGCCAGTCGTGAGCTCTTTTTCCAATTGGAATGGGGTTGGTCCCTCGTTGTGGCTCGGGACTCCGGAACGGTTTCCGCAACTGGTTGACTCGCTCTCCGCTTCGCAGCTTCCGGGCTTCGGGTTGCTTTCTCACAACGAGGAGTATCAGATCCTTGTGAGAGAAAGCACGATCTTTCTGGCAGGCAAGGATCAGCTTGGTTTGCAATGGGGACTTTTCAGTCTGATCAAACTCATGGGTCCAGTTTACGGCAACACGACTGTGGACCGTGTCTTTGTCAGAGACTGGCCGGACTTCCCCAAGCGGATCTGCACCGTAAATGGCTCCGTCAGGATTCAAGAGCAGTATGACTATGCGGACTCGTTGTTCAATTGGGCGTACCACTGCAAGATGAACGAGATTGAGTGGAATGATGCTGATGCGGGAAACGCCGACCGCCGCTTGTTTCCTCGCACCGCTTCCGCGGAACTGCGCGAGCGGGCAAGACGGCGGAGCATGCTGCTGACGATGAGCTGCGACCGGACCGCCTACTATGTTGCCGAGCCGCAGTGGCAGGAAGGCATACCTGTGGATGCCATGCCCATGACCGTTGGAAGCTCAGGGTTCACTCCCGCGAGTTACGGAATCGTTGTTTCGAATCCAGGGTTTGAAACTTGGACCAGCAACGTGCCAAATGGCTGGACCATGTACCCGGAGTCCAGCTTTGGTCTTCTCTCCAGGGACAACGTTACCAGGCACTCTGGCGGTGCCTCAGTGAAGTGGGCCAACATGAGCAGCAGCTACCCCTACGACAGAATGCTGCATCAAACGGTCAACATGGGACAACATCGGCTTATGAAGGTGAAATTTTGGTGCAAGACCCAAAACTATAGCGGCCAGATGAAGTTAGTTGTGCGTGGTGGACGGGACAATTTCAATAAGTTCGAAAACGTGCTCATCAGCATCCCCTCAACAACCGACTGGATGCAGCTGGAAGTGCTTTTCTCTATTTACGACGAGGACAGTGCAAGTCTTCGGCTTGGCCCGGATGCCTATACATCCGGCACGGTGTGGATTGATGATGTAACGATTGAGAATGCGGGTCTTATGAACATGCTGCGTCGTCCGGATACGCCGCTTGCGGTTTACAAGGAACCCGGCCACATTCTGATGGCCGAAGGCTTGGACTATGCCGTGACAGACCTCAGTTCCCCAGGTGAAGAGAACTATTTGACGGAACCACGACTCTCGCGGCTGACCGGCGGTGCATTGGCAAATGGCAACTCGGTAAACGTGGACTGGTACACGGCAATAGAATACCAAGGTGGGCGCGAGACCGTTTGCTGGAGCCTGTTAGAACCTCTTGAGCACTATCAGAGCTCCGTTCGTGTATTAGATTCCACTCTGGCGCCCGACGGTTTCAAGATACACGTTAATGAAGTCTCTTACGCCGGCTATGATCCGCTCTGCAGAAGCAGAGGCATGACTGCGGGGCAATTGGTCGGGCACTATTGCAATCAGATGTATGAAGTCATACAGGCGCGCAGACCTGGAGCGCCCGTTCGCATCTACGGCGATCCGTTCGATATCTCAGTGGAAGATCCGCGCGCAAATCCGATTGAGGGGCCGGCGTGGAATAGCGGAGGTCTGCAGCAGCTTTCGCCAGAGATTGAAGTCATGATGATGGCCGACTACACGCGGTACGAGGACTCGAGCTACGTTTACATCAACAGCAACGGGAATCCCGCAATCTTGTCCTGGCATGGATCGAGCAGTCTGCTTGAACCCGTGAATGCGATGATTGCCGCTCGCCGTGCACCCAACAATACGGGCGTGATTATCTTTGGCTGGCATCTGTCGCACTTCTCGCGTATGATGGAATTCTCATCTCTGGGATGGAACTTCGGACCTTACTTCATCCACTTCCCGCCGGTCTTCTCTGTGCGTCCGGATACCATTCGTCTTGCAGCGGAAATGTGGACAGACTCATTCGGTCTGAGTGATCCACCGACAATTACGGCGAAATCTCTAACCTATCGCATGTTGCCAGGCGGAACATGGACTACGGTGACACCACTTCCCGGCGCGCCGCGCGAGTTTGTTTCCAATCTCATTCCCACGCCGACCGCAACCAGCATCGAGTATTACTTTAGCGCCACGGATCATCGCGGCCAAACCAGAACCACTCCGCCTGATGCTCCAAGCCGGGTCTATCGCTCCGACATTCCCGCTTCCCAAGGAAATGAGTCCGTGGACTGGGGAAGGTACAAGGCAGGCATTCTGCCCTCGATTGACGGTCAGATGATCGAGTGGGAAAAAGTGGACGGTGCTCTTGGATACGAGGTACATTGCGCACCAGCGGGCGATCTTTCCCGGCGCTCACAGTCCTTGCTTTCATTTGTGCCAGCGGGACAAACGCGTTTCCTGCTTGATCCTGGCATTTTCAAGATGATCAATCCGGCTGAGGTTCGGATTCTCCCCTTGTTGCCGGTTTCTGCAAAGGAGTAGCCAGAACATCCTGCCGCTGATGGCTCTCAATGCCTTGTTAATTATGCCCTTGAAGCATGGGTCTCCGCTACATTCTTGCTCCCATCCCGCTCACTTGCTTTCTCTCCTCTAACTTTTTATATTTTCAAAACTTTGACGGGACCTCAGAGGACTTGATTGGCTCCTCGATCTCGTGCTCTGCTATCGTGTTTCCATTCTCGCAGTGAGATGCTGCCACCACTTCAACCGGACAAGTAGAAACATCCATGAGCAACAAGCCTTTCAATAGAATCGTACGAAGTTGGGACGAGTTTTGGGCAGAGTTCTGGCGTATCCGGCTTGTTGGTGGCGACGACGCCGCCGAGTTCAAGAGCGAGCAAGTGGTGGACTTCTGTTGGAAAGTTCTGGGGATCAAGAAGAATCAAAAGGTTCTCGATATTGCCTGCGGAGCAGGTTTCCAGGCCGTGCTGCTGGCCGAACGCGGAGCGACTGTACACGGAGTGGACATCACGCCTGTGCTGATTAAACATGCCAAAAAGCTCGCCAAACAACGAAAGGTCCCCGCGACATTTGAAGTGCAGGACATGCGCGAACTGAAAGTCAAGGAGCAATATGACCATGTGCTTGTGCTCGGAATGAGTTTCGGTTTCGGTACGGACGAAGAAAATGCACGGAGCATCAAGTTGATGGCGGATGCCGTGAAACCCGGCGGGAAACTTTTGATCACAGGACAGCATCCGTACGCCCTTGCCAATCATCTCGGACCGGAGTGGCTCGAGTGCGACGAAGGCATATTGCTTCACCGCGCGGACTTTGATCCCGAGCGCTGCCGACTCGGAGGCTCGTGGGAACTCGCGTGTCCCGATGGAACCATCATCATGGAAGGGGAGAACCCGGAACAGGATGGCATTCGTTGCTACACCTATCCCGAGATTAAGTCCTTGCTAGAAGGTTCCGGCCTCGTGGACGTTCAGGGATACGGCGCATGGTACACGCCGCCGCAGCCGCTTCAGTGGTTTTCCATGGAAATGATTGTCACCGCCTACAAGCCGAAACGCTCTGTATGACGTTGCCCGAGAGCCAGCCAGCATCGCGCAATCCGCTTCGAACACAGCTCGGGCCGATTGAGATTGAGAGGCCTGTTGTGCTCGCGCCGCTGGCAGGGTGGACGGACACCGCCATGAGACGAATCTCCCGCCGTTACGGTGCTGGAGTCGTGTTCTCGGAAATGCTGTCCGGCGAGGGCGTTCGCCGCAAGAATGAAAAAACCCGCAAGATGGCGGGATTTGCACAAGAAGAACGTCCGTATTTCATTCAGTACTTTGCGACATCACCGGAACAAGCCGCCGACGCCGCAAAGCGATTGGCCGAGCTTGAGCCTGATGGACTGGATCTCAATTTCGGCTGCCCGGTCAAAAAGATTATTCTGAATCAAGGCGGTGCCGCGCTGCTCAAAGATGTTGGGCTATTGGGCCGAATTGTTGAAGCTGCGGCAAAGGCTGTTAGTATCCCGGTCTCTGTCAAGATGAGATCCGGCTGGGATCATCGCTCTTTGAATGCGGTTGAAGTTGCCCGCACTGTCGAATCCGCAGGTGCCGCGTGGGTGACTGTGCACGCCAGAACCCGCAACGAGTTTTTTCAGGGTCGTGCGCATTGGGAATGGATTGGCGAGGTCAAGAGTAGCGTACGTATTCCCGTGATCGGAAACGGGGACGTACGCACGGCGGAAGACGTCCACCGACTCTTGGATATGACGCACTGTGATGCAGTGATGATCGGACGAGGTGCTATGGGCTATCCGTTCATTTTTCGCGAAGTGGATCACTATCTGCGTGTTGGTCACGAGTGTCCCGCACCGACACCGCGCGAGCGTCTTGACGCGTCTGAAAAGCACTTGGAGTGGCTGATTGAGTTCTTTGGCGATCCGCGCCGTGCCACCCTTGAGTTTCGAAAACACCTGCTCGCCTATTCCAAAGGACTGCATGGTTCGGCGCGTTTCAAGAGAGAAGCCATGAGCCTGCTGGAACCCGACGCCGTTCGCGAATCCATGCGTTCATTCTATCTCTCGCTGCCAGACCATCCCGTGGCTCGTCCGCTCTCTGCGATTGACGAAGCGCCTGTTTGGTGTTAGTTCGGTAGGCTCAGCTCACGCTTCACAATCTCAGCAAGCTCCTTTCGCATCTGATCCCGCAGATCCGCAAAGATCACTCTGGGATCTTCCCCGGGCCGGATGTAATACGGGTCGTGATACGGCTGATGCACCGTCCGTCTTGCGCCGGGCAGCCGCGGACAGTTCTCACGTGCGTCATCACAGACGGTGATGACAAGATCAATGTCCGCGTGCACGAATTCGTTCACGCTTTTTGAACGATGCGAGCTGACGTCAATTCCGATTTCCTCAAGCGCTTCGATGGTGTTCTCGTGCACGTAGCTCGGATGAGTGCCCGCAGAGAAGACTTCTATGTAGTTTCCGAGATCGTGGCGAAGCAATCCTTCCGCCATTTGACTGCGCATCGAATTGCCCGTGCATAGCACAAGCACTTTGGGTTTGTTGGTCACTTGTTCCTTTGATAGAGTCGTGCCTCATTCACGCCAACCAACGGCTGCGGCGCGCGGGCAAATGCATCCATTAGAAAATCGCTGAAAAGTGTTCCCGTGCCTTCGACATCGCGAGGTGTGAGTCCCAGGTAGGCTTCCGGCTGTGCTGCCAGAACGTAGTCAATTGAGACGCCGCGATAGGTTCGCTCGTCTTCCACGGGGACGGCGTTCACTTTTACTTCGAGATCTTCTGCGGCGCCGTCAACTACGTCATAGCTGATCGTCAGACCGGACATTTGAAGAATCTCTTCCGTCCCTGCAAGTTGTGCGGAAACCTGACGCGCCGCGATGGTACGAAGTTCAGCACCCGTGGCTGTGAACAGAGTGACCGAGTTGACAAACGGCATCAGCTCCAGGCAATCCAGCTTTCGCACGGGACCGCAGGCGATATCCTTGCGCAAGCCTCCCGAGTTGGTCAGCGCAAAGTCCGTGCGATAGCTGTCACGCATCAAGTCGCAGATCAAGTTCCCGAGCGGACTGGATTCCGCAAAGCGGCGTTCAAGAGTTTCACTTGCTGCCGCGATGACCATGCCGTACTCGCGGTCAATGTCCGCCTTGAACTTGGACGCGTAGCTTTCCACGTCTTCCAGTGGCTCAAAGCGCGAATCAACCAACTCCACTAACTCACCGTCGTAGCTAACGACTTTGTCCTTGCGGACTTTGACCTTCAGTACTCCGAGGTTCTTCAAGTAGGATCCTGCCTGGACAATTAGGATTCCGTTCTCCAAAAGCGGCTCCTGCAATCTGGTGTGACTGTGGCCGCCGACAATGATGTCGCAGCTGTGCAGTTCGCGCGCAAGAAGCTTGTCGCTTTCCACGCCGTTGTGCGTGAGCAGGATAATCAGGTCGGTCTCAGAGTCCAAATCTTCAATCTCGGTCTGTGCCGTCTGCGCGATATCGCGCACAGTGAACGGCTCCAAGGCGCGCTTCGAAGTCACACCGGCAAGATCATTCAGGAGCAGCCCAATCACGCCGATGCGCATTCCTCCTCGTTCAACAATCTTGTGAGCGCTGCAAAGCGTGTTTCCGGTTTCGTTCTTGGTGACGTTGGCGCACAGCAGATCAACTTCGCTCGTGGCGGCAAATCGCTGCACATGTTCCGACCCCAAGTCGAATTCATGATTTCCCAGGCAACCGGCATCGCATCTGCATAGCTTGAGCAGATGCAGCAGCGCGCCGCCTTCAAGGCCTTCCACCTTGATGTTGCAGATTGGGTTGCCGGTCATCAGGTCGCCCGCGTCTAAATAGATTGTTGCCGCATCCGCCCTCCGCACGCTGTCCAATGCTCCGGACAGCGCGGCAAAGCCGCCAACTTCCGCAGAGTCCGCGCGCCAGCTTGCCTGCTCGGCGGCAAATCGTCCGTGAATGTCGTTGGTGTGCAAAATGGTCAGAGTGCGCGTGCTTGCGCAGCCGATCACCACTAAAGCGGTCAATGCCGCAAAAATTGTCCTGTTCATGTAATCCTCATCTTGGCACAATTTACGTCCAGAATATTTGAGTTTCAAGAGAAACTCTCCGAACCTTCCAAGAGAATCTTGATCTTCTTGTGCGAGTCCTCCTGACCTGTCATGTCCGGTTTGCCAGTGCCCTGGCCTGGTACGCACATAGCCTGACCCGCGGGCTGCAGGCTGCAGGACATGATGTTTTCATGTATGCCCAGCGAAACTCACCGCTCGCGGAGTGGGCACGCCAGGATTCGGTCCCGCACAACGATGACTTTGACTTTCACAGCACAAACCCGCTTCAGTTGTCTCGTGCCGTCCGCAGCTTGAAGCGAAAGATCAGCGAGTTTCGCCCGGATGTGTTGAATCCGCATTGTCCTCCCGGGCACGCCTTGCTGGCGCTCTTGAATCGGTCACATCAACTCCCTTTGATCCGTACCGTGGCTGAACCGCGACCGCCGAAACGTAATCTCCTGAATCGAATGCTCCACGAGCGATCCCTTCACGGACTGATCTATTCTTCTGCGTCTTCCGTTGAACGGTATCGCGACGTTTTTGATCTTCGCAATGTCCGGCAGTCCGTGATTCTTCCCGGATTGGATCTCGGACGTTTTCCACCGATGGAACAAACCGGGTGGCGCGCAAAGCTTGGGGTCCGCGACGATCAGCTCTTAGCGGCAATCATCGCCCGCATGAGTCCGGAGAAAGGGCAGGAGCTCCTGATTCGTGCGCTCGCTCTGCTTGTCCCCGCCGCGCGGGATCAACTTGTGGTTGTGCTGACCGGAGATGACAGCAGAGAGCGGCGCGGCGAAGACCTCAAAGTCATGGCGCACGAGCACAATGTCACTGATTCACTCCGGTTTCTTCCCCGGCTGTCCGACGTGCGCACGCTGATCAACGAACTGGACCTCGGAATCATTACTTCCGTGCGCAGCGAAGCGGTGTGCCGAATTGCGCTGGAGTACATGGCCTACGGCAAACCAATCGTATCCACGAATATCAACATTCTTCCTGAAGTGATTCGCCACGAGCAAAACGGCTGGATTGTTGACCCTGACGACCCGCGTTCCCTCGCTGATATCCTGTTGTCTTTGCTTGGCGACAGACAAAAACTCGATGACTCGGGACGACGCGCAACTCAATTGCTGCACTCCGACTTCACCCTCGAGAAAGTCGTTGAGCAAACCATTGACTTCTACAATGCTGTTTCTTCCGCCCATGCATAAGCTTCCAGTTTCATTTGTTGTCGTCACGCTGAACGAAGAGGAAAACCTTGAACGATGCCTGCGCGCAGTGGACTTCTGCTCGCAGGTTGTGGTTGTGGATTCCGGATCCACGGATGGCACGCTGGATGTGGCGAAGAGTTACGGCGCCGACATCTTTCATCGGGACTGGACGGGCTATGCTGATCAGAAGAATTTCGCTGCGGAGAAAGTCACGCAACCCTGGATTCTGTGTGTGGACGCCGACGAAGTGGTTACTCCGGAGTTGCGGAAAAGCATTCTTCACGCTTTCGCCTTAGACCCGCGGTGCGACGCGTTCGAGATCAATCGGCACGGAGTGTACGCCGGGCGGCTGATCAATCATTCTGGGTGGTACCCGCAATGGCGGACGTTCATCTACCGCAAAGAAGCGGCGAAATGGGTGGGACTTGAACCTCATCCTGTGGTTGAATTCCTTGGGAAAGAGCGGCGGCGACTGAATGGTGATCTTCTTCACTACACTTATCGCAATGTAGAAGAGCACATGCGCAAGAATTTCGGGTCCGCACGAGCCGCCGCACGCGCAATGCTGCGCTCCGGTCGAAAAGCCTCACTAAACGATCTTTTGTTCCGACCGCTTTGGGGCTGGTTCCGTTGCTACGTGCTGCAACGCGGCTTTCTGGACGGTTTCTACGGTCTTGCAATCGCGAACGGGCAGGCCATGTATGTCTTTTTGAAGTACGCCTATCTGCGCGAACTGAATCGCGAGAGTGACGCCAAGTCATGAGTAGAGTACTCATGGAGTTGGACGACTCCACAAGGACCATTGCCGCACTCTTGTTCCGGCGAGTCGGCGACAGTCTGCTCGCAACTCCTGCGCTGCGGGAACTAAAAGCCCGCTATCCAATGTGCGATGTCTGTGTCATTTCCGAGCCGCAAGTTGTCCGTGTCTTCGAACAACTACCCTATGTGGACTCGATTGTCACTTGTGCGCCGTCCCCTTCGCCCATTGCGCTTGCATGCGTTCTACGCAAACTACCTCGCAAGTTAGTCACGGTGGATTTTCTTTCAGATCCGCGCACCGCACTTGCCTGTTTGCTAAGTGGGGCCAAGGTTCGTGCCGGGTTTGGTATTTCGATGCGCAAACATCTTTACTCGCATACGGTTTCGCCGCAAGACACTCTGAAACCGCTCTACAGCGCAATTCACAAAGCGCGGTTGGCAGAGGTGTTAGGCGCCGGAACGACAGAGTTTCACTCGGAGTTCAAACTCACAGATGATGATCGAGCGCACGCGGAAAGCTTCTGGAAAACGCTTGCTCAAGCAGAAAATGTCGTCGCTTTCTTTGTCTCCAGCCGGCGATCTTACAAAAAGTGGCCACTGGAGAAGTTTCAAGACCTAATCGCGATGTGCCAGAACGAACTCGGCATCACGCCTGTTCTTATCGGAAGTCAGGAGGAAGAAGGCGAATTGCTTGAGTTTGCGCAGACTTTCCCAACAAAGCCGCCTGCCGTAATGGCCTGTCCCACGCTTGGCGCACTGGCCGCTGTGCTTGCGCGTTGCAGACTCTTCTTAGGCAATGATGGCGGACCCAAGCACCTTGCGTGCGCGGTCGGCACACCGACGCTTACCATCTTTTGCGCGGATCACCCCGAATATTGGACGCCGCCAGCGGATCCAAAACACATCGGGCTTCAGAGTAACTCCTCACTAAGCGCCGAGAAAATCGTGCGAGTCATCCAAGGCATGGATGTGCTGAATGCATGACGCGAAAATGCGAATTCTGGTGTTTCGTAACGGCTCAATTGGCAACACCATTGCGGCCATTCCTGCCCTTCGCTGCTTGCGCGAGAGTTTTGAGAGTGCGGAAATCATGGTGGTCGTGGATTCGTTGGGAGAAGAACTACTTCGCAACTGTCCCTATGTGAATCGGATCATTGTATACGAAAAGCGCGGCAAGGATTCCGGTATTCTTGGCTTCTTGCGCGTGGCTCGAACTCTCCGGTCGCTATATCCAACTCACGCACTTCTGCTAAAACGTTTTAGAAGAAACGGAGCGCTGGCGAGGATCAGCGGCGCGTCGGTTCGAGCGGGTTTTGAGACGGATGGTCGGGCTGAGTTTCTGAACGTGACGATTCCTTACGATGATGGGATTCACGTTTGCGAACTGAACTTGCGACTCGTTCAGGCTATTGGAGGCAAGTGTCGCCGCGGGCTGCTGCCTGAACTTTTCTTGGTGAACGAAGATCGAGCGGCAGCGAGCGCCGCACTCGTATCAATAGGAGTGCGGGAGGATTATGTGGTTGCGCACTTCGGTGGAATCACGACCGGCGCTTCGCACGTCGCCATGGCTCTTCGGCTGAAGCTGATTGAACGATTCTATCCTGACTGTCCCGTCGTCTTGATCGGCAGCGGCGCAAAAGAGCGAGATGACGCGAATAGGCTCCATGCTTTGCTACCGCGCTGCGCACCATTGTTAGATGTTCCTTTGCGTACCGTCATGGCGATCATGGAGCAAGCAAAGGGATTCATCGGCACGAATAGTGGTCCGATGCATATTGCTGCGGCGGCGGAAGTTCCGGGTGTGGCGCTATTCCGGTCTGATGAAACGTTTGCTGCAGAGTCCGTTAAGTGGCGGCCCTTGTTTTCGAAGCTGCGCATCCTTCCTGTTCCGCCAGATACTGACGATTCCTCCATAGACGCGCTGGTTGAAGAAGCAGCACGTCTCTTCAGCGGAGGTGAGTCCCGTGACTCCGTTTGACATTGGGATTGCAATTCCTGCTTACCGTGATCCGGTCAGATTGAGAAAGTGTCTTGAGTCCATAGATAGTCTTGACCGGGAGTTGCTGTCACGCACTACCGTCGTGGATGACAGCGGTGGTGGCGAAGTGGCGAGTGCCCTGCGAAGCGAATTCCCGATGGTGCATTGGATTGTTCATGATGTGAACAAAGGCTTCGGCGAATCTGCCACTCGTGCGGTTATGGACTCGAATACGAAACTGGTGATGCTGTTGAATGATGATGTCCTGCTTACGCGTGATCCCCGTCCGAAGGTCTGCGAAGTGTTTCAAGATGACTCCGTTTTCGCGCTCTCGCTTGCAACATTGGATGAGTCCGGAAGGCCACGCGAAGGCCGCAAAGAGCTCTCCTGGAGATTCGGAATAGCAAAAGTACTTCATCTTCAAACAGAGCAATCGGCGTCAACAGATTTGTTTGTGGACACAGCGTATGCTGTTGGCGGCCACGCAATTTTTCGCCGCGATGCTTTCGTTGCTCTGGATGGGTTTGACCGGATGTTTCACCCATTCTATTGGGAAGACGTGGATCTTTCCGAGAGAGCAAGGATAGCGGGCTTCATAGTGCGATGTCTACTGTCACCCTGCATTGTCCATTCCGATCGAGGGGCCATCAAGACCTCGCAGGCGTCTTCGGCGATTCGCGAAGCAGTTTGGAGAAATCGTTTTCTGTTCTCGCTACGCCATGCAACTGGCGTGCAGAGACTTCTGCAGCCGCTTGGTTTTGCCTGGTACCGTCTTTTGAATGCGCTTCGGCCCGACGCCCCAGGTGCTCGCGCGCTCCGCGATGCCTTGTCCATTTTTCGAAGTAGTCCGACGCAATACACAAAGGGAGGAGCATGGAAGAGAAAACCGTGATCAGTAAACCGTTCGTTCCCTATGTGGCTGACGAGTCCAGCATGGTCGAGATGACGCTGCGGTCGGTCATACTTGGGTCGGTCCTGGGAATCATCTTCACTGCTGCAAATGCCTATCTCGGCCTGTATGTCGGACTGACGGTCAGCGCCTCTATTCCCGCTGCCGTGATGTCCATGTTCATTCTTCGAAAGATGTTCCGTGGCGGAACGATTCTCGAAAACAACATCGTCCAAACGATCGCGTCCTCCGGCGAGTCTCTGGCCGCGGGAATCATCTTCACGATCCCCGCGTTCTACATCTGGAGTGCGGCGGGAAAAGGAATAGACATCCCGAGCATTTCGAAGATAGCATACATCTCTCTGGTTGGCGGTGCATTGGGTATCTTGATGATGATCCCGCTGCGGAGAATGCTCATCCGCGATGAACATGGTGTGCTGCCATACCCCGAAGGCACGGCCTGCGCCGAAGTCTTGATTGCCGGGGAAAAAGGCGGAGTGCATGCGCAGAAAGTCTTCTGGGGACTTCTTACCGGTGCAGTTTATAAGTTGCTGACCGGAGCGGCCATTCTGCGCGAGTCACTGACGCATTTTTTCAAGACTCCCGCAAAAGCTTATCTGGGCATTGACGCCATTCCGGCTCTGGTGGGCGTGGGTTACATCATCGGTGTGCGGGTTTCCGCCATCATGCTGGCTGGTGGTGTGTTGGGATCGCTTGTGCTCGTCCCCATCATCGCGTTCTTCGGCGGCAGCGCCACCAGTCCGATTTTTCCTGAGACGTCTTCGCTGATCTCCGCGATGAGCAGCGATGAAATCCGGTCACAGTATGTCCGCTATATTGGAGCCGGGGCCGTGACCATGGGTGGAATTTTCAGCTTGTTGAAATCGCTCCCCTCGCTGTTCAGGTCTTTGGGCCGAATGAGAAACAAATCGCAACGCGTTCATCAAGAAACAACTCGCACGGACAGCGATCTTTCGCCCAAAGTTGTGATTCTCGGAACAGCAGTCGTCGCCATGCTGGCTTGGCTGCTTGCGCCGCATGTACCGCTCATTATTCCCTTGGTTGCTGTCTTCGGCTTTATCTTTGTCATGGTGTCGTCCAGAATTGTCGGGCTTGTCGGTTCGTCATCGAATCCCGTAAGCGGAATGACCATTGCAACTCTGCTGGGCACCTCGTTGCTCTTTGTTGCTTTGGGTATTGCGGGGCCCGAAGGTATGGCGGCTGCGTTGATGATTGGCGCGGTCGTATGTGTGGCAATCTGCATGGCAGGGGACATCTCGCAAGATCTCAAGACTGGTTTCCTGGTCGGAGCGACTCCCCGCAAGCAACAAATTGCAGAATTCTTCGGCATCATTGCCGGTGCGCTTGTGGTCGGCTGGGTAGTCAGTCTCCTCGGCAGCACCTATGGATTCGTGCAGGACGCCGCACATCCGAAGCCGCTGCAAGCACCGCAGGCCAATCTGATGGCCATTCTCATCGAAGGAGTGCTCGACGGAAAGCTGCAATGGAGTTTGATCTTCTTTGGGATGTTCCTGGCCGCCATTGTTGAATTGTTCGGCGTGACGTCGCTTGCTTTTGCTGTCGGACTCTATCTTCCTGTCGGGCTTTCAGTCGGAATCATGACTGGTGCCCTGATCAGTCATTTTGTAAAGAGTGGCAGGAGCACTTCGGAGGCCGAAGACGGCGGGATCCTGTTCAGCTCAGGACTCATTGCAGGTGAAGCACTTGTAGGAATTGCGCTGGCGCTCGTTGCTACCGCAGGTCTCACATTGGAGTTCTTTTCGGGTATTCTTGGCGGAGCCGAGATCCCGATCACGATTGCCGCCTATGCATTTCTACTTTACGCTCTCTGGCGTGCTGCCAGATAGCATATCCATGCCATCGTGAACAAAAACGGCCCGTTCAAGACGGGCCGTTTCTCATTACTCAAATCCGATTCGACTTCGCACTTGCGGTGAGTTCAAGAACTCTTCCGTAGTCCCAGTCCAATGGATGGTGCGATGCTGTAAGACGTGTACTCGCCCTCTGCAGCTTGCCAACAGGTCCACGTCGTGCGTGATCACCACACACAATCGCGTCTCTGAAGCTTCTGCTTGGAGCCAAGAAACAAATCGCTGCATGTTCGTCTGATCTAACCCAAGAGTCGGCTCATCGAGAATCAGGAACGGCGAGGACCTTGCGGACATCATGGCAATCGCCAACAATCTGCGCTCGGCAAACGAAAACTCAAATGGCGAACGATGCGAAGCAATATCTACGTCCAGATCAAAAGCTTGGAGTACACTAAGAAGCCGCGCTTCATCCGAGCTTGACTTGGAAATCTTCCATTCCGCTGAGATAGAGTCCTCAAGAAATAACAGCTCAGGATGCTGTAGCACCAGCGTCGGCGGCGTATCCGGCACCCGAGTTACTGAGCCCCGGCTCGCAGACAGCTCGCCCTGAAGCAAAAGCGCGAGTGTGGTTTTCCCTGATCCCGACGTACCGACTATGAAGTGGATGTCCGGAGCGGCAAACTCTCCTGACACATTGTGGAGAACTTCTGATCCCCCAGGATATGTGAAGCTCACCTCTCGAAGCAGAAGTCGAGGCGAGTCAGACATGGACTTGCTTTGACTCCATAACCACAAGCGATCCGTTCTCAAGGCGAAGTGCTCGAAATCCCGGAGGGACTTCTGTATCGCGGCAACATGTCCAGAGCACCGAAGCAGAGCTTACGTGCTGAAAAAAGAACTCCCTGAACTCCGCGCGAGATTTGCCGTCCAGAAAAGACTCCGGCTCGTCCAACAGAACAAGTTCAGGTTCTCTCGCAAGCAGAGCGGCAAGAGCAAGCCGCTGCTGCTGTCCGCCGGAGAGTGTCAAAGGTTTGCGAATCCGCAGCTCTTCCAGTCCGAATCTGTGAAGCAATGTGTCACAAGCGCTGCCAACTTCTCCGGAGTCGAGTCCTCGCGCGCGAAGCGTAAATATGATTTCTTCTTGCACGGAATTCGTGATCAATTGCTGACGGGGATTCTGCAAGAGCAGCGCAGGGGCTTCAGTGTACGCGAAGCGAACCTGTCCTGCAAGTGGTTTCAAGAGTCCCGCCGCTACCTTGAGCAGAGTAGACTTTCCGGAACCATTGTCACCCACAATCGCGAGCCGTTCCCCTACTTTCAATGTCAGAGTGCAGTCGCGCAGCACGGGGTTTGCAGCCGAGTATCCTGCGCTTACGCGGCTTAGACTTAGCGTATCGCCGATCACTTGACAACGTGCTCAAGTATCTTCTCTGAGATGCCGCTGCGTTGCTCTACGAAGATTCTAACGTCCATTGTCTTGATCTCGTCGCGCCTTCGCCGTAGCTCTGCTTCCAAGGCTACCGAGTCTTGCACAACCGCAAGCAAACCCTCCTTGAGCGCGTCGTTGGCTTCGCGGGAAACTCCGATGTTCGGTCCGCAAACCACCTCACAGCCGTGCGCCATGGGTTCCAGTACGCTGTGCACTCCCCGATCGAAGCCCCCGCCCACGTAGGCCAAGTGCCCGAACCTGTACATATCGGCCAACACGCCGCTGTGATTGATCACGAGCAGCGAAACATCAGGTGCTTGTTCAGAAGAATCCGCCGCATGGAGTCCCGCATCCTGTGCTCGTTCGAGAATTCTCCTTAGTGCTTCTTCCGACGGATCATGCGGGACCAGCAGCATGAGGAATTCCGGAATCTCTTGAATCGCTTTGCTCAGAGCGCCAATAAGCAGAGCTTCGTCCTTTTCGTGTGTGCTCCCCGCGACGATAACGTGTCGCCCGGATATTGCACTGGACAAAAAGTCGTCCGCGAGCGCTATGTTGCGTGCCCGTGAGGTAACCCGGTCAAAACGGGAGTCTCCAACAGCGGCGACATACGTCGTGTTGCCTGCAATCAGACGGGCCCTCTGCGCATCAGCTTCGGACACGGCAAGAATTCCGCTCAACTCCCGGTGAATGGCACGATGAAACTGCCTTAATCCAGGGTATTGTTTGCTGGTTCCGGCATGAAAGTTCCCGTTGATCAGCCAGACTGGAATGCCAAGCGACTTCGACTGCCAAACCATATTGGGCCAGACGTCATGCTTGCTGATGAGGACAACGTCCGGTCGCAGCGCTTGCAGGTAGTCGCGCATCGAAACGACAGAATCGCGCGGACTGTAGTCCGCAAAATCGAATTCGGCTCCGCGCAGCGCCGTCAGCGCGGAAGGGGAGAAGTAGCTTGCTGCACACAACCACCCGCGCTTGCGAAAAGCATCAGCTACCGGCTTGACTCCCTCCAGTTCCCCGGCGGAGGCGCAATGAAAAAGCACAACCTTTGCTTTCTGTTGTTGCTCGCGAAATGTGCGCGCCCGTTCGGCAAGCCCAATGCGCCCTTCGAGTCCCGTCCTGAGTTTTCGGGAAAACACTCCGCCAATCGCCGCTCCAAGCGAAATCAGAGGATAGAACAGTCCGTTGTAGAGTGTTTTAGCCAGCATTGGGTCGCGGCGATTTCTCGGATGTTATCAACTGATCAAGTTCTGCTAACACTTGCTCCGGAGTCGTAAAAGCCATGCAGTGATGATGCCCCTTGGGACACGACGAACCGCCGAAAGCAGAACACGGACGGCAAGCAATCTTCTGCTCCACAACTATTGCATCGGCGCGAAACGGATAGAATCCAAACTCTTCAACTGTCGGACCGAATATCGCAAGTACGCGCGCTCCGCTACCCGATGCAAGGTGCATAAGCCCCGAATCGTGTGTGATCACAGCGGCAGAGTCACGCATGGCTGTGGCAAGCTCCGCAAGCGGTTTGTTGATGAGAACCGTTGCGCCCCCCGCAATCTCTCTGCACTCAGGCTCTTCGTCTTGAGATCCGCACACCGCAAGTTCAAATCCTTGAAGTGTGAGGCTTGTGGCAAGCTGTCGCCAGTTTTCAACCGGCCACTTCTTCGTTGCGTGCTTCGCACCGGGGCAGAGAATCACGCGCGGTCGTTCTGCGAGCGATGAGCCGCCGGATACGGCAAGTTCAAGTCCCGTTCCGTCGTCTTCTGCTCCAAGCGGCTTGATTGCGGCAATATATCGAAGCGGAACCGGACGAACCGTGCCGTAGAGATTCTTCTTGAACGTGATGAGCAGCCACCGTCGCACACGATAGCGCGCAGCTTTGGTCCAGAGCAGCGGAAAGCAAAACGTCCGCAGAAAAGCGCTGCGAAAACTGTTCTGCAGATCCACGATGGTCTCGTAGTTCCCGGAAAGCAAACGGCGCAGCCTGAGCAGGCCGCGCCATCCACTGCGACGATCAAAAGTAATGATTCGGTCCAGACCCGGCAGAAGTTCAGCGGCTTCGCGAAACTCCTCGGCGACCAGAAAATCCACCCGTGACTCGGGAAAACGCTTCTTCAGAGCACGCAAGGCTGGTGCGCAAAGCAGCACGTCCCCCAGCGACGACAGCCGAATCACCAAAATACTGCCGGAGGCAGACAAGTTCAGTTCAGGGTCTTAAGACGATCTTTCAGCGCACCTTCTGCGGCAATGCTGAGTCCTGGTTTTTCTCCGGTGATCCGGATACTGCCCAACAACTCTGCTCGCGCCTTGTCCGAAAGTGCTGCTTCCTCTTCTATAGCCAGGGCAACAGCAAGCCCGTAGGCCGTGGCACAGTCCTTGGAGAGAACTACGGTCGAGGTGTTCGCTTTCTCTCCTGAGCGAGGATCAAGCACCAACCTGGCCTGGCCCAGAGCGTCCTTGGGACCGCTCGACGGCAAGTAGGCCATGCCGCCTTGCGACATCGAGAGCGTCGCCCACTCCTGTCCGCCTTGCGGATCGCCGAGTTGGACATTTCTGCTTTGAGTATTTGCGGGCATTCCCACCACGCGCGCCGCGTAAGGCGTCCGAATCTCAAACGCAGTCAATCCGCGCTTCGCAAGCTTGTCCGCCGCACGGTCAATCGCCCAGGCATCCACAAAACCGCGTACGTCAAATCGCATACTCGGCTTGGATAACAAGATGGAACGGCCCGCGACAAACATCCCGCCCGTCTTAATCAAACTTAGTGCGCTGTCAAGCAAAGCCTGATCCGGTCTGGAAGGACTTCCCGACGCAAGCCACGCATCCAGAAGCGGACCGTACCGCAAATCAAAGGCGCCGCCCGTCAGATCATTCAGTTGCAATCCACGCATCAGCATGTCATAGACAGCAGAATCCACCGGCACAGACTCGCGACCTGCACCACCGGCAATCTTGGAAAGTTGATTCTGTTCGCCGGACGCAAGCGTAGCAGACTCGAACCATTGCAACGTGCCAAACACGTCTTCAAAAGCGGAGCGAAGGTCCTGCGCGGACTCTTGCTCAACAAAAAAAGTTACCGTGACCGGTACGCCCAGCACCGTCCGCGTTTCGCTCGGAAAGTTTTGTCCGGGCTTCGTGCACCCAAAGAACAGGCTCAGGAGTGCCGCTGATAGTATTGCCCAACGATTCATGTAACGTCTCGTCATGTTGCGTGAATTTGTCTAACGCTGGCGATGCTTTTTGACCTCGCGGTCAATCTCCCGCTTCGCCATCTGTTCTTCTTTTGTCTTGCGCTTATCGTACTCCCGTTTGCCCTGCACGACGGCCAGCTCAACTTTCAGGTACTGCCCTTTGAAATAGAGCTGCAACGGCACCAGTGTATAGCTCTTCTCAAGCACCTGCCGTTGGATCTTCCGGATTTCCGTCCGATTGAGCAGTAGCTTTCGGACACGCCACTCGTTCACGTCCGTGTATCCACGATTGCGGTACGGGCTGATCCCGAGCGAATACAGCAGTACCTCGCCGTCCTGCACGCGCGCAAAGGAATCGCGCATATTCACATGACCCTCCCGTACGGATTTCACTTCCGTGCCCAGCAGGCTGATGCCCGCTTCGTACGTTTGGATGATGTGATAATCATGGCGCGCCTTGCGGTTTTGGGCCACTATTTTCATTGAACCGCTTGCCTCCATGACCCGCTAAAGTAACGAATTTCCAGAGGAAAGGCAAGGGTTTCACCCCCATAGCGCTTGACAAATCGCACCAATTTCTGTATAATGCCCGTTCCTCTGCAGGAGTGGTGGAATTGGTAGACTCGCTAGTTTCAGGTACTAGTGTCCTTCGGGACGTGCGGGTTCGAGTCCCGCCTCCTGCACCAGCCAGCGTAGACGCTGGACCTGTTGCGCGTCCGATGTCGCCTGGCGCATATGGTCTGCGCCTCTGAGTTGAACGGGGCCACCCGCCGAGGTGGCCTCTTTTCTGTTTGTAAATACTAATCTTGCGCCCATAGCTCAACTGGATAGAGCATCAGCCTTCTAAGCTGAGGGTTCCGCGTTCGAGTCGCGGTGGGCGCACTGACTCGACCGTCTAACCGACGGCGGATTCGAAAGCACTTCTTTTTGGGGTGCTTTCTTGTCTCCAAATGTGCCCATATCAGCTCCCCGCTCATTGCTCGATTGCGTGGTACTTTCCTCTCTTATCCAATTTGGTTATATTAACTTGCTTCAAACTGGGCATCGCAAGAGTGAGCCGTCCGGTCATTCACGACCACAAAAAAACAGGCCACTAAGTGCCTGTTTTTCAAAGAGCCGCTGAACGGACTCGAACCGTTGACCTGCTGATTACGAATCAGCTGCTCTACCAGCTGAGCTACAGCGGCGGGATTTCCGAGGAAACCGAAGGATACAAATTCCCGAGCTTTTTGTCAAGTCCCCTATGACCTGTCTGACTCCGGACTTCTTTGCCAGACCCACTCTGGACGTGGCACCGGACCTGGTAGGCTGCATTCTCCGCTATCGTTCCTGCCTGATCCGGATTGTCGAAGTCGAGGCCTATGCCGATGATGAAGCCTCCCACGGATTTCGCCGAACACCACGCTCCGCGATTATGCACGACAGCTTCGGGCATGTCTATGTCTATCGCAGCTACGGTGTACACTTCTGCCTGAATGTCACCACGGATCGCAGAGGGACTGGAGCCGTCCTGATTCGCGCGGGAGAAGCAGTTGAAGGCCTGCGCCATATGCGCAAGAGAAGGGGGGAGGTTGCTGACCACGTGCTCTGCCGAGGACCAGGCAACTTGACCTGCGCACTCGGTGTGACGCTCAACTTGAATGAGTCCCGCATCGGAGATGCTCTTCACATCTTTCCGGGCACAAGCAAGCGATTGGCGTGTTCGACTCGCATTGGCATCAGCAAAGCCAAAGAGCATCCGTGGCGATTTTTTGATCCGGATAGCCTGTGCGTCAGCGGTCCGAAAGAACTGAATGCACGCGCAAGAGAGATTCCGCCGGGGAACCGTTTGCTTACTCCCCGCTCGGCCCATTGGGCTAATCCCTGACGGGCAATTCGAAGATGTCCGAGTAATCGGCATTCTTCGGCAGGTTCTCAGGCGGCACGGGCGGAATCTCCGGAGGAGCCATCGCCTCAAGTTCATCGAGCGGAACGTAGTAGCTTTTCAGACCTTCGGTGCAGTTGCGGCACATCTCTTCGACGCGCCCTTTGGTAATCAGCTTTGTGCGGAACGCGTTGTATCTTTCGCCGTGCCAAATGTCACGAAAGTCCTGCGTCAACGCATTGCCCATCAGGAATTGCTCGTCCTTGTCAAAACAACACGGAACCACGTTCCCGTTCCAGTCAATCATTGTGGAGAACCAAAGTCGCTTGCAGGACTGATAGGTTCGCTTGGTTTCCCACTCCTGACCCTTGCGTTCATAGCGCCGCAATTCCTCCAGGTCGGGAAGGTATTGCGAAGCCTGATCGTCTGTATAGACTTGGGTGGTCTTGATCTCGACCGAGTCCGCGCCCCATTCTTTGGCCTTGGCCCGCAAATAGGGAATCTCATGCTGGTTGTGTTTCATCGGTAGCCACTGCATGATCAGTCGCGGGGTCTTCGATCCTCGTGCATCCCGCAGCCTGCGAGTCTCTCTCAAATTTTCGATCACAACATCGAGATTTCCGCCGATTCTGTATATCTTGTAACTGTCCGGAGTCAATCCGTCTATCGAGAAAATGAGCTCAGATAGTCCAGCATCGAGCAGGCGCGGAATCAAGTTTCGCCGATGCAGCAGATTCCCGTTCGTCGAAACCATCGTGTAGATTCCGCGCTTCGTCGCTTCCGAGATCATCTCCGGAAGTTGATCATTGATCGTAGGCTCACCCTGATTCCACAACGCGATCACCTTCACATAGCGGCCCACGTTGTCGAGAATTCTTACGTAATTCTCCAAGGACATGACACCAAGATCACGCTTCAGTTCGCGCGCGCCGATCGGGCAGAGCGGACACTGCAAATTGCACCGGCTGATGGGCTCGATCATGATGCTGATGGGATTCCCCCAGACCAACGGCCGTTTCAGCACATGCGACAGCGCATAGCTGCTGGACAAAGCGGCAAGATTGGCCAGAAATCCCGGATGCAGTGAAAGTCCGCGCGGAAGCAAATGTTGTCTCCAGTTCACAGTGACGCCGTAATCTAACTGGTTTCAGTCAGACATGCAACGTCAGCTACTCCTCCTACTAATCTTGCTTAGCGTAGCCGTATGCGCGATTGCGGAGAGCGATTCAGCCTCTTCTGCTCGCGATCTTTCCGCGCTGAATGGACCTCCCCCGCCTGTCAAAGGTTCGCCGGTCGTGTTCCGTGGGGACACGCTGCTGATTCTCTATGCCAGTGTCGGCCCGTTTGGACCGGATGTTCGTGCAGCTTCCATCACACAGAGGCTCGAACAGTCGGTGTCTGTCGCTGGCGAGTTGCCGAATCTAACCTTGCAGAATGGAGATGGCTATTCAGAGCTCAGTTTTAGGGATAACCGGATTGGGTTGATCGTTCAGGACGATGCCCGGCCAACGGGACGAACTCCCGCGCAGCTCGCTGCTGAGTTTTCCGAAGCCGTTCTGCTCACCTATAGCACAAAGAGTGTGGTCGCAATTCCGCAAATCACTCTGCGGGAAGTGCTGTGGGCACTGGTGGTCACGGCGTTGCTGATCTTTGTGATTCGCGTGGCAAATGCAATCTATCCGCGCTTGGTTCGTGCGATTGTCCTTTTGCGCAGACGCGGAGTCGGTTCCTTTCGCATCTTCAATGTCGAGCTTGTTTCCTCTGAGCGTGCCATAGACGTTGTCTATTGGCTGCTGCGGTCCGCGCGCATCATTGGAATGCTATTTCTGCTGCTGGTTTATGTGCTTACCGTGCTCAGTCTTTTCCCCGGCACGGCAAGCATTGTCACCCGAGTGATGAACTACGCTCGCGAACCGATCGCCCAGTTGTTTTCGGCGATTCTGGACTATGTCCCGAACGCGATAGCTTTGGCAGTGATTGGAGGAGCGCTGTTCTTAAGCGTCCGACTGCTCAGGCGGTTTGCCATGGAAGTCGAGGCCGAAAGACTTCCCCTGCCCGGATTCTATGCCGATTGGGCGATTCCCACCTTCAAGATGGTTCGCGCGCTGCTACTGCTGCTGGCGCTTGTGATTGCGTATCCGCTGCTTCCGGGTTCCAGCTCTCCCGCTTTCAAAGCCGTCTCGGTGTTTATCGGAGTCCTTCTGTCACTTGGTTCAACATCCGCAGTCTCAAATGTGATTGCGGGAATCGTCCTAACCTACATGAGACCTTTCAAGGTGGGGGATCGTGTCAAAATCGCTGACACACTGGGAGACGTCGTCGAGAAAACCCTGCTGGTCACAAGAATCATGACTTTGAAGTTGGAGGATGTCACTATCCCCAATTCCGCCATTCTCGGAAATCACATCGTCAACTACAGCTCGACGGAGCGGAGTGACGGTGTCCTTCTGCATACTTCTGTTACAATTGGATATGACGCCCCGTGGCGCAAGGTTTACGAGCTGCTGATCTCCGCCGCCAGCGAAACGGACGGCATTTCAGGATTTCCCAAGCCCTTCGTTCTGCAAAAAGCATTGAACGATTTCTCGGTGGAATACGAGCTGAATGCACACACCCGGCATCCCGAGCGCATGATGGAACTCTATTCGTCCTTGCATGGCGCCGTGCAAGACAAGTTCAATCAAGCGGGAATCGAAATCATGTCCCCGATGTATGCAGCTCTCCGTGACGGGAATCGCATTACTCTTCCTAATGAGTCGCTGCCCAAAGGCTACGAAGCACCGCCCTTCGGAGTCAAAACCAAGTGACGTACGCCAGCATGGTAGCCGCATGAAAACGTGTTACAGAATACTCCTGATTGCCGCAGTCGGCCTCATAGCGATTAATATTGTATTGAAATCGCCTTCTGGAGATCGTGAGGGAAATGGACCGTTTCCAAACGACTGGTTCATGCAGCAACGCATTTGGCCTGATCAATCTATAGATACTGAAAAGGTGATGGCGGGCGCACGCGCAGCCGCGCGAATGCGCCGAAACGTATTGGACGAGGATCCGTTCTGGATCAATCGAGGGCCCGTAAACATCGGCGGGCGACTGACAGACGTCGTTGGACATCCCACCGATGACAATATCCTCTATCTTGCAACGGCGAGCGGCGGTGTTTTCAAGTCTGTGGACGCAGGTGCGACGTTCTTTCCGGTTTTCGACGATGTATTGACTCCCGGTGTTGGCGCACTCGCTGTTGACCCGAACAATCCCAATGCGATCTACTGCGGAACAGGCGAGGCGAACTCCGCTGGATTCAGCTACTTTGGTTCAGGTATTTACAAGAGCACCAACGCCGGTGCCACCTGGGTACAGCAAGGACTGACCGGAACGCGCTACATCGCGCGCGTGGTGATTCACCCGGAGAACTCAAACCTGGTGTGGGTCGCCGCGATGGGTGAGCTGTTTGCGCCCGGCGGCGAACGCGGAATCTATCTTAGTGAAGATGCCGGGCAGACGTGGGAGCAGAAGCTCTTCGTGAACGACACCACCGGCGCCTCCGACGTAGTTGTACATCCTGAGAATCCCGACATCGTCTATGCCGCCATGTGGCAGAGATTTCGCGGACCGGAAAACCGACGAGCAGGCGGTCGAGGCTCGGGCATCTACAAGTCGGTCAATCGAGGAGATTCATGGACTCGCTTGTCCTCAGGATTGCCGCCGATCGGAGACGATGTGGGCAGAATTGGTCTGGCGATATCCGCTTCAAATCCCAACGTGCTCTATGCCATTTATGCCGATCATCCCGGGTACTTTCTCGGATTGTATCGCTCGAATGACGCAGGCGAGTCGTGGACTCAAACCAATGACGGTGACTTGGAGAACGTCTATTCAAGTTTCGGCTGGTACTTCGGAAATGTCCGTGTCCGACCCGATGATGAGGATATGGTGTATGTTCTGGGTGTGACGCTGCATCGCTCGGCAAACGGCGGTGCGACATGGAGCGTGATAGGTGATGATATTCACGTGGATCATCACGCCATGTGGTTCGATCCGCAGCAGCCATTTCGTTTCTATGTCGGAAATGACGGCGGTTTCTACAGGTCCATGAACAACGGCAATAGCTTTGAAGACCTGAACAATTTTCCGGCGATTCAATACTACGCTGGCACGTTTGACGCGCTCGAGCCGCATCGGCTCTACGGCGGAACGCAAGATAATGGTACTCTGAGATCATTGAGCGGTCAGGTGAATGATTACGAGCGCATCTACGGCGGCGACGGATTCTACACACTTGTGGATCCGACGGACAACAACTACGTTTACGCGGAGTACCAGTACGGAGGGCTTGGCCGCAGCACGAACGGCGGAGAGGATTTCAACTACGCGCTGAGCGGAATTGACAATGACGAACGACGCAACTGGTCTACTCCAGTTGCGCTGGATCCAAACAATCCGCGTGTTCTCTATTACGGCGCGCAAAGACTCTATCGCACTTCGAATCGTGCGCAGCAATGGACTGCGGTAAGTCCCGATCTGACCAACGGACCGGGGAGCGGCAATCTCGTTTTCGGAACCATCACAACCATTGCCGTTTCACCCGTTGACAGCAACGTCATCTGGGTGGGAACGGATGATGCGAATGTCTGGGTCAGCACTAACCTCGGTGAGTCGTGGGCTCTTAGGAATGATGCGCTGCCCACGCGTTGGATTACGAAAGTAACGCCGCACTTTGCAAATCCGGCTGAAGCTTTTGTCACGGTTTCGGGCTACCGCAACACCGATCAGCAAGCGCATCTGTATCGAACAACGGACTACGGCGTGACCTGGATCAACACGGGAAGCACTCTGCCAGATGTTCCGCTGAACGACGTGGAGTACGATCCCGAGTATGTCAATCGCCTCTATGTCGCTTCTGACTTCGGGATCTTCTGGAGTTCGGACTACGGAGATACATGGGCGGCACTGGGACATGGACTGCCGCCTGTCCCGACGTTGGACTTGATTCTGGATTCGCCGGGACGGCGCTTGATTGCCGCGACCTATGGAAGATCGTTTGTATCGCTGGATCTGGATTCACTCGGTGCAAATCATCCTCCGGCTATCCTGTCACTTGTTCCTGAGCCCAATCACCAAGGGGCATTCTACATACAGCAGAATCGGGATGAGCAATTCGCCGTGGCCGCGGAAGATGCAGATGGCGATCCGCTGCTGTATGAATGGACGGTAAACGGAACACAAGTCGCTAGTGCCGCGACTTTCACACATCACTTCCCGGATACCGGAGTGCAAGTGCTGCGAGTGCAAGTGAGTGATGGTGAGCTTTTTGCCCGCGATTCTCTAATCATTGTGGTTGTGGATTCGAGTGACGCTGTGACCGGCGCAAATGAACTCCCGACCTCATTTGCCCTATCGGCCTACCCGAATCCATTCAACGGCGCTGTTTCAATCTCGCTGCAGCTGGAGGCCGCATCTCACGTGCGCGCGGAAATCTACGACCTGACCGGCAGACGAGTGAAGGTACTTGACGATGACATCAGGTCCGCCGGTGAGCATATGCTGACTTGGGCACCGTTGCAGGAAGCGAGTGGTATGTATTTGCTGAGAGTTCGGGCTGGACATAGGACGTTTGAAAGGAAACTGTTGTATCTGAAATGAGATATCTTCTACTTGCTTCGGCACTTTTCTGCGGTTTGACCACCGGTATCGTGAATGCTCAGGACACGCTGAGAGTTATGACCTACAATATTCTGAATTTCTCGTCATCCAGCGGTGATCGCTTGGACGATTTGCGCGTCGTCCTTGGCTTCGCGGAGCCTGACGTGCTGGTCCTGCAGGAAATCATTGATGGAACAGCGGTCAACAATATCCTGAATCAGGTCCTTCGCCCAATGGACCCCGAATGGAACGCGGCAACATTTGTAAATGGTCCTGACACGGACAACGCGTGTTTCTATCACTCCGGACGAGTCATGCTTGAGAGCCAGCGACAGATCGGCACTCAACTGCGCGATTTTACCGAGTACGTTTTTTCAAATGAAGTGATGGTCAATGAGACATTTCGAATCTTCTCGGCGCATCTGAAGGCAAGCGACGGCACAGACAACGAGCAACGTCGCCTCGCAGAGTGCGAAGTTCTGAGAAATGTAACAAATGATCTGCCGACAGGATCATACTTCATGATGGCAGGTGATTTCAATCTCTATTCCTCATTCGAACCGGCCTACCAGCATCTGCTCAGCCTGGGCACAAATCCTGACGGAAGATTTTTGGATCCGATCAACCGCCCGGGTGCATGGCACAACAGCATCACATTCGCGGAAATCCACACGCAGTCTCCGCGCACCCAGTCGTTCGGCGGCGGTGCGACGGGCGGGATGGATGATCGGTTTGATTTCATTCTCGCTTCGGCGGCTTGGATGGACACTTCAGGAAGTTATCTAATTCCTTCGACCTATCACGTGCTCGGTAATGACGGACTCCATTTCAACATGGCCGTCAACGATGGCACAAACGCGTCCGTTCCGGACAGTGTGGCCGATGCGCTGCACAATACGGCTGATCACCTTCCCGTGCTCGTTGATGTCGTGCTGCGTCCGGCCTCAACTTCGATTGGCGATCCGCGCGAGATTGTCCAGTCGCATGATCTCCTGGAGTGCTATCCCAATCCGTTTAACTCCGTATTGACCGTCGAACTTGACGACTCGCCGAATCGAAGCGATTTGTACGTTTTCGATGTGCTCGGACGGCAAGTCATGTCCGTACCAGTTTCCGCATCGCCGACTGCTTCCGTGGTCAAGATTGACTTTGCTTCGCAGACCTCCGGCCACTACTTCGTGACCCTCCGCAGAGCCGGTGAAATTTCTACACAACGTGTTACACTTCAGAGATAGAGCGTGAGTTTTCCTGTCGTCGCCATTGTGGGGCGCCCCAATGTGGGAAAATCCACGATCTTCAATCGCATGACGCGCTCTAATCGCGCGATTACGTCCCCAATTCCCGGTGTGACCCGGGATCGCCACGTGGGTACCGCTGAGCATGGCGGTTCCGAGTTTTTGGTCATGGATACGGGAGGTTGGGTACCGCGCTCGGAAGAGCTGTTTGACGCCGCGATTCGTGAACAGGTACAGTTTGCACTTGATGAGTGCGACCTGATTCTGTTCGTGGGGGACGCTCAAACCGGCCCGACCGACTCTGATTTGGAAATTGCTCAAATGCTGAATCGTTCTGATCGCCCGGTGCTGATCACCGTGAACAAGGCCGACAACAGCAGCATTGAAATGGAGACTCCCGCATTCTACACTCTGGGTTTGGGAGATCCGATGCCGATCAGCGCAGTCCAAGGCTATGGATTTGCCGAACTGCTGGACAAGGTGGTCGAGACTTTGCCGGACACAAGCGGACGGGATATTGAACGGCCACGCCCGCATGTCGCGGTGGTAGGTCGCCCGAATGTCGGCAAATCGTCGCTCGTCAACGCGCTGCTTGGTGAACAGCGCCACATGGTCACGGACATTGCAGGCACAACGCGAGATGCGATTGACAGCGTCGTCCGATACTACAAACAACCACTCACTCTCGTGGATACGGCCGGTCTGAGGCGCAAAGCGCGAGTCACTGAAGCCCTTGAGTTTTACACCACAGTGCGCACGCAGAAGGCGCTGAAAGATTGCGATGTTGCGGTCGTGATGATTGAAGCGCAGGCCGGGCTGCTCGCTCAGGACGTGCGCATTCTGCAGGAAGCCGCTCTCTACGGCAAAGGTGTGCTCCTCTGCCTGAACAAGTGGGACCTGGTGGAGAAGGATGAGCGGACCGCCGGGCTGATTGCGCAAGAGATTGACGAACGACTGTCAAACATGAGTTGGATCGAAAAGCTCTTCATCTCCGCGAAAGACAATCAGCGCGTTCACAAAGTCCTTGAACTGGTTCTGAAAATCTATGAAGAACGTCAAAAGAGAATCTCTACCGGGGAGTTGAATCGGTTCCTCGAGAAACTGATGGAGCGGCAGCCGCCGCCCGCGGTTAAGGCGCGCGATCTGAGGCTGTCCTACATCACCCAAGCGGACGCTGACCCGCCGACATTCATTCTCTTTACTCGTTGGGCCGATCTCATGCCCGACAACTATAAGCTTTTCTTGGAGCGTCAGATCAGGCAGAACTACGGATTCGACGGCGTGCCCATCCGCATGTTCTTCCGCTCGAAAAGAACATGAAAGCTTCGTCCGCGCAGGTTGTGCTTCCGGGCATTGAAGGAGAGTTTTCATATCTTGTGCCTCGCGAACTTGATTCAAGCGCAGTTCGCGGCACGCGCGTTCTCGTACCGTTCCGTTCGCGCAGAGTCACCGGCTTTATTGTAGAAACCCATGCGCAGGCCGTACCGGAAGCCACGCGCGCGATCGAAAAAGTCCTCGACGACATCCCCGCCTATGACGAAGAGATGCTGCGCTTCACGAAGTGGATTGCGGACTACTATCTCTGTCCGTGGGGGGATGCCCTGCGCGCCGCGCTGCCCGGCGGCTTGGACACTGAGGATCAGTTTCGGTTCGCGTTGACCCCCGCATATCGCGCGCAACTCGATTTCGGCGACCTCACATATTCGCCGGAACTCGCCGAGCTGCTGGAAGCACTCGAAGAGTCTCCACTCTCCGCCCTGCAGATTCAGAAACGCTTTGGAATTGATCCGGACGGGCAGGAGATCAAGCTGCTGAAGCAGCAGAAGCTTATTGAGTACCTCCCTTTCCTGCGCGGACCCCGCACAAGCGAACGTGTTGAGAAGATCATCGCTCTTTCGAAGCAAGGACTCGAGGGAATCGAGGACGATTCTCTGTGGACTCAGATTCCAACTCGCAGCGGTCAGCGGATTGTCCGCGAGCTCGCCGATGCTGAGGGGCAATCTCAACCACGTCACGTCCTCCTGCGCGGAGCAAGCAAACAGCGTCGCCTGGCGTTGGCCGAGCTCTTGGACAAAGGGGTTCTTGTGGAACGCGTCGAGCGAGTTTCGCGCTGGAAGCCCGATCAACTGCCCGTGCTCCCGGGAGAGTTGGACGCTCCGCTCACGAGGCATCAATCTGAAGTCGTTCAAGCTCTGACCAAGGCCGTCGAATCCGCCGACTATCGCGGTTTCCTGCTCTTTGGTGTGACCGGATCAGGCAAGACCCGAGTCTATATTGAAGCGATTCGCAAGGTACTCGCACAGGGGAAGACCGCTTTGGTCCTTGTGCCGGAAATCTCGCTGACGCCGATGCTCTGGGGGAGGTTCAGATCGGCTTTTGGAGATGCTGTGGCGATTCAGCATAGCGCGCAGCCATCTGCTGTGCGATATGATCTCTGGAGCGGCATTGCGCGAGGCGATTTCCCTGTGGTCATCGGAGCCCGATCCGCCATCTTCACGCCCTTGCGGAACATCGGAGTGATCATTGTGGATGAGGAGCACGACGCATCCTACAAGCAGACGGAAGGAGTCCCTCGGTATTCGGCGCGCGACGCCGCGCTCTATCGTGCCCGGTTGCTTGACGCCGTGGTCATTCTGGGAAGCGCCACTCCATCGCTGGAGAGCATCTCTGCGGCAGTGCAGGGCAAGCTCACCAAGCTTTCCCTTCCTGAACGTGCCACGGGCGCCAGACTTCCTGAAGTGCTGCTTGTTCCGCCCGTCCAAGATGCTGTGCCGGAAGAAGCGTACAAGAATGAAGACGAGCCAAAGAGTCAGGATCGCGTCCTGACCGATGAAACACTGGAAGAGATTCGAAGGGCGATTTCTCGCGGAAAACAGGCTATTGTTCTGCAAAACCGGCGGGGCTTTGCACCCTTTCTGATTTGCAAGTTCTGTGGGAAGCTCTTTGAGTGCCCGAATTGCTCTGTCTCCTTGACCTACCACAGACCGGGCAAAATCCTGCTCTGTCACTACTGTCATCATCGGGACGACGCCCCGACAACGTGCCCGGCCTGCGGTGCCGACGAACTTTCAATGTGCGGAAGCGGCACGCAGAGAATTGCCGAAGAACTCGCCGAGCTCGTGCCAGAGGTGCGAGTGGCGCGCATGGATTCTGATGCCATGTCCAGACTCGGTGCACATGAGAAGCTGATGTCCGAGTTCGGTTCACGGAAATTTGATGTTCTGGTGGGTACGCAAATGGTGGCCAAGGGGCTGGATTTCCCTGAGGTCGAGCTTGCCGTCGTCGCCGATGCAGACACAGAGCTATTCTACCCGGATTTTCGAGCCAGCGAGCGCGGAGCGAGCCTGTTGACGCAGCTTGCCGGTCGTTCGGGTAGGGCATCGAGCCAGGGGAAGGTTCTCTTGCAGACCCGGGCGGCAGATCATCCGGCAATTCGAACCGCCATCTCGGGTGATTGGTTTGCTTTTGCGGAACAAGAGACTCCGCATCGCGAGGCAAGTGGATTCCCGCCGTTCTACAAACTGATCCTGATTCGTGCCATTGGTCCCGATGAGTCAGATCTTGCCCGCGCGATGCTGTTCTGCAAACGGCAACTGGAGAAGACTCCCCAGATCGGTCTGCTCGGCCCTTCGCCCTGCGCTGTGGTCAAGGTCAAGAACCGTTTTCGCTACCAGATTCTGGCCAGAATCTCTCGAACCACCGATCCAAGCGGCAAGCTGATTCGCGCGGCGGTTCGGCAGTTCATGGATGACATTCGAAACTCAAAAGACTTTGCGCGCGTGCAATGGGAAGTGGACGTTGATCCGGCTTCTACTGCTTAGCTGCCTGATCTGGGCAGGTACCGCCATTGGGTCCCGGCAGGCTGACTACTTGACCTACGACTTCGGCAGGTTCGCGGTCACCTGTTGCCCGGAGGACTCCGGGCTTGCCGCGCGGCTCGTGACCGATCTGGAACAACGGCTTCCGGATCTTCAGAGAAGGCTGGGGCTGGCTTTCCCCGACTCGGTGCGCTTCGTGATTACTCCAAGCGCGGACGAGTGGGGAAGAGTCACGGCGGGCAGCCCGCTTTGGGCGAACGGAATTGCGTACCCCGCTCAAGGAGTCGCGGTGCTAAAGTCACCCCGTTTCAACATGAACGGCGGAGGGATTGGCGAAACGGCGGCTCATGAGCTTGTGCATCTGCTTCTGAGCACTGGAGCCGGCGCAGGTTTCCCTCGTTGGTTTGAGGAGGGGCTTGCTCAGTTCATGGCGGGTCAGCAGGAGTACCTGGATACTCAAGTGCTTGCTCGTGCGGCGGCATCCGGCCGTCTGATGAGGTTTTGGGACATTCAAGGTCTAATGGGCATGAACCCGACCGATGCCCGACAGGGTTACGCACAGTCTTTGCTCGCAATGGAAGATTTGCAGGGAAGATACGGCGATAGCGGGCTGTCGAATCTCGTCCATTCGGTTCGCAATGGCAGAGATTTCGACGAATCATTCCTGACCCTGTTTGGTCAGACCAGCGGCCAATTCGAGAGTAATCACCTGGCTTTGATTCGGGATCGCTATGGTGCCGCTGTATGGACAGATGGCGAGCTCTTGGTTTCGATCTTGTTTGTGGTTCTTGTCTTCGCGGCCGGTGCGTTTGCCTTTCTCAAAAGAAGACGGACCCTTGCGCGCTGGCATCAGGAGCAGCACATGGAGGACCAGCCGCCCCGGGAGGTCCCATACGTGGTCAACTACACGCTGGTTCGGGAGAGATTGCAGGACAACGGAGAAGACGCGGCCGAAGGCATTCGCCCGGATCGGCCCCAGGAAGGGAATTAGTTCAAGGAGCTTTTCGTGCGGATCATAAACGCCATCACACTTGTCTTGATAAGCACTTTTGCCGCCTTTGCTGGCAATGGTACAACCGGGTACGAGCTGTTTAGAACAGACGGCTTCGCCCGGTCGGCTGCACTGGCAGGGAGCGGCGTGGCGACTTGGGGGGACGTGTCATCGTTGCAGTCCAATCCTGCCGGGCTTGCCGCGATTTCCCGTAGGAGCGCTGCCGCGAGCTTCACGAAGCACGTCTTGGACATCAACCAGGGGACCCTGGCCTATGCGACTCCTTTTAACAACAAGCTTGTTTGGGCCGCTGCCATAGACTACCTGAGCTATGGGTCCTTTGATCGGGCAGATGAGAATGGTTTTCGAAATGGAGAGTTTGGAGCTTCGGACATCATGTTAAGAGGAGCGGTTGCGCAGTCCCTCAAGCCCGACCTTCGGGTCGGAGCCGTGCTCAAATACCAGTACCGTGACATTGACGGTATAGCTGCCACTGCAATTGCTGCGGATCTTGGGTTGCAATACGAAACCAATTTCAACGACTGGGCCGTTGGCGCGACAATCAAGTCCATTGGGGCGGCGACCAGCGCTTTCCTAAGTGAAAAGGACGACCTCCCGACAAGTTACGAGCTTGGATTCTCTGTTCCTCTTGAACATCTTCCTGTAAGGTTCAGTGCAACGGGTGCTTATGTTAACAAGGAAGGACTGGAGGGGCGAGGTGGATTGGACATTTCCTTCACTCCGCAGTTCGGAGCAAGGCTGGGCTACACCACGGTCGGAATTGACCAAAGAACAGGTCTGTCATCAGATGCTTTCGCGGGTTTTTCCGCAGGGTTGGGATTGAAAATCAAGCGCTTAGCCGTTGACTACGCTCTGACCTCGCATGGCGAGATCGGCTTCTTGAACAGGTTCACAGTTGGTACAAGCTTTTAGAGTAAACCTAACAGCCCGTCTGGTGTCTAACGTATAGAAGTGCAGAGTACGGACGAGAGAGACGATTCGCAGCTCGTCCGGGCTGCGCAAGAAGGTCGGGATGATGCATTCAACATCCTGGTCCTGCGGCATCGCAAGTCTGTGTACCATACGGTCCTCGGCATGGTAGGCGACCGGGATGATGCCGAAGATCTCACGCAGGATGCGTTTGTCAAAGCCTATGAAAGTTTGGGCTCATTCAGGGCCGGGTCATCTTTCTATACTTGGCTATACCGGATCGCGGTAAACCTCAGCCTAAACCGGCTCAGGACGCGAAAGGTCAGGTCCTTCTTCCGGCTGGACAACGAAGACATCGTGTTGCCTTCGGCGGATTCGACGGACCTGCCGGTGGAACAGGCCGAATTGATGCAGAAAGCTCGTGCGGCAATTCTGAAACTGCCGGATAAACAACGAGCTGTGTTCATTCTAAGGTACTTTCGAGAATTGCCGCATGCCGAGATTGCCGCGATCATGGATCGTGACATTGGGACGATCAAGGCAAACTATCATCAGGCCATCCGAAAGTTACGCGACCAACTGGGAAGTTATGTCCGTGGTGACGACGAATAAAGTCCCTCAATCCGGTATTTTAACGTAACAAATGTGTCCACGGATTGAAAACCCAAAATGATTTCAAAATGTCCACTGAACCGCACAATACGCTTCTGAACGAAACTGCCCTCTGGGGGTCTCCTCGGATGGGGGATGGCGAATTTATCGTTGCGGTTCGAATGCGAATTGAAGCGCGGAGACGCGGGGCATCCACCTGGCTACCGCTTCCAAAGCTTGCGTTGGTGTCTGGACTTTCCCTGATGTTGCTGGCGGCGCTTTGGCTACCCGGCATGTGGAATCGCATGCCAGCAGGCGTCGGGACGGATGCGGGGCTGACGATGTCTCTGGAGGAAATGGCTGAAAGCGACATATCTCCCCAAGAATTGGCTGCTTATCTCGACCTGTCTCTGACGGAAGACCTTGAACTTGACGAAGCAACTGACTATTCCGTGGAAACGGTTTCCACTGAAGAGCTCTTGGCACTTGAGGAGTCGGACTTTGACCTTGTTTTGGATGAACTTGAAGAAACTAACTTTTTCTAGGAGCGGAATGAGGCGCCTCTTGATTTTAGGGCTTGCCTTGTGCTTGTGGGCTGGAGTTGCTGACGCGCAAAACCGCAGGCGAACTCCGGAAGAACGCCGCGAGCGTCTCGAAACGGTGATCATCGGAAAGTTCGCCGAGGAGTTGAGTTTGTCACCTGAGCAGGCAGAGCTCTTTTTTCCGCGCTTGCGGCAGTTCCGAAGCGATACCGAAGGGCTTCAGCGGGAACTCAATGAGTCGCGACGCAGGCTTGCCGATATTTCCGGGGACGAAAGTGCCGGCAAAGACGAAGTCAAGCACCTGATTACTCAGACCAATCAGCTGCAATCGGAGATTCTTTCCCAGAGAGAATCCATGCTGACGGACATGGCTGACTTCTTGTCGCCCCAGCAGGTTTCCCGGTGCGCGGTTTTGTTGGACGAGCTTCCCCGGCGGCTGCAGCAGCTCATGGACGAACGTGGACAAGAGCGTGGGCAGGACCGCGGCGCCGATCCGCCGCGCCGACGGAAATACTAACCTCCAGAAAAGGGCTCCGCATCGGGAGCCCTTTTCTTGTCCTATTCTTGGATTATCAGTATATTGAGAAATGCCCCAGGCTTATGTAAACATTGGGATCGTCAACTACAATACTCGGGATGCTCTCGCCAGCTGCCTGAGTGGATTGCAACGAGTTTCTGACGAAGCCCATTTGACCGTTACGGTCGTGGACAATGCATCCTCCGATGGTAGCGCGGAGATGGTGAGAGCTCAGTTTCCTGACGTAAGGCTTGTACCCAACGACTACAACGCGGGATTTGCCAAGGGAATCAATCAGGCCTTTGCCCACTGTGATGCGCCATTCTTCTTCATCCTTAACCCGGACACATGGGTCGGGCGGGGAGCGATTGCGAAGCTCCTGAAAGAGTTTGAAGCGCACGGGAGTTGCGCAGTTGCGGGAGCGCAACTGACCTGCTTTGCGGGAGAACGGGTGCCCAGTGTACTCGCAGCCCCAACATTGTTCAAGGAGTTCTGGAACCTTCTTCCGGAGGTCAAGGCCCTGCTCTTTCCGAGGCGCGCGGTCAGGCTGGTGCAGTATCTGAGATCTGCAAATCGAAATCAGTCAACTTCCGTGAAAATAGCGAGTGGAGCGGCCTTCATGGTACGAAGCTCAGTTTTCCGGAGTCTCGGTGGGTTTGACGAGCGATTCTACCTCTACCACGAGGAAGTGGATTTCTGCCTTCGAGCACTCGCCGAGGGCCATACCGTCCGTTTTGTACCGGGAGCGCAGGTTCTGCACCACGATGCCCTCGCCAGCGGCTTTCGCGCGAACAGCCTGCCGGGAGAGCCAGTCTTGGGGTGGCGGACCATGGGGAAATGGCTTCTGTTCGCGAAGCACGATTCCGCAAGCAAACGCCGCAGATTCGCACGACTTGCCGGGATTATGCTGCGTCTCAGGGCCGGGTGGTACGACTGGGTGTCCAGATTCACCTTGGCGGGGAGGGACCAGATGCGCCGCCGGGCCACGGAATACAGACAGGTTGCGGCCCGACTGGAGGGCCGGGAATACCTCCAGAATGTCGCCCGGAACCCCGAAGTTTCACAAAGCTAAACACAAGTTCTGAAAAAACTTCGGTTCCCTTGACTCTTTTCGTGGGATACCGTATTTTCTTAGCAGGCTCCTTATCAGGAGCCTGCACTTTATTCATTCTATATCGTTCGGATTGGAGGCATTGGGTGACGCAAGCAAGCACGGAGAAGATTCGCAACATTGGATTGTTTGGCCACGGCCACTGTGGCAAGACTATTCTGGCCGAGGCCATGTTGCTCAATATGGGAGTTATTCATCGCCTGGGGAGTATTGAAGCCGGGACGACCGTCTCTGACTACACAAAGGAAGAGATTGAACGCCAGATGTCCGTGCAGGTAAGCCTGATGCAGGGCGAGTATCACGATCACTTTTTTAACATCGTGGATGCGCCCGGGTTTGCTGATTTTATCGGAGATATGGTTTCGGCCCTGCGTGCGGTTGACATTGCGGTTCTGCCCGTGGACGGCACCTCCGGTCATGACATTGGCCACACGGTTGCCTATGAGTCCGGTGAGAAGTTTGGTCTGCCGCGGGCGTTCTTTGTTACCAAGCTGGACAAGGAACACACCAAGTGGCAGGAAATCGTAGAACAGCTGACAGAGGATTTCGGCAAGAAGGTGCAGCCCGTGCACTTCCCGATCAATCCCGGCCCTGACTTTGATACCGTGGCCAGCGGGTTGACGTTGAAATCCTATCGCTATATGCGCGACGGTTCGGGGAAAGTCGAAGAACTTCCGCTTGAAGGCGAGGCGAAGGAGAAGGCGCTCGAAATGCGCGCCAAGCTCATGGAAGTCGCAGCTGAGGCGGATGACGAGCTGATTGAGATCTATTTCGAGAAAGGCGAGCTGAGCGAAGAACAGTTTGTCGCGGGTCTGAAGAAAGGTTTTGCTACCGGCAAGCTTGTTCCTGTCTTGTGTGGTTCAGGACTCGGAAACATCGGCGTCAGCCGATTGCTGGAGTTTCTGATCCACGAAGGCCCCTCGCCGCACGACCGTACCTCGATTGTCGCGGAAACCGGTAGCGGCGCTCTGGAAGAAATCCATGAAGACGAATCCGCACCGACCTGCGCGCTGGTCTATAAGACCATCACGGAGCCGCACGTCGGTGACCTTTGCTATGTGCGCGTCTTTGCCGGCAAGCTCGAGCCGGGTGGGGAAGTTCTCAACACGCACTCCGGGCAAATGGAGAAGATTGGTCAGCTGTTCCACGTGGATGGCAAGACGCGTGAATCCGCCACGAAACTTGTTGCAGGCGACTTGGGAGCGATGGTCAAGCTCAAGGCCACTCACACCGGCGACACTTTGTCCGACAAAGCAAAGGGCTACAAGCTGCCCAGAATTCAGTTCCCCGCCCCAGTGCTCGAAATGGCCGTTGCTCCGAAAACCAAGGGCGAAGAAGACAAAGTCGCGACCGGTTTGCATCAACTGCAAATCGAAGATCCGAGCTTCAATGCGGAACATATGCCCGAGTTGGGACAGTTGGTGATTCGCGGATATGGAGATCTTCAGTTTGCAAGCATCCTGTCGCACTTGAAAGACCGCTTCCATGTGGATGCCGAGCTTATTGAGCCTAAGGTTCCCTATCGCGAGACCATTCGCGGAAGCTCGGATGCGGAAGGCAAGCACAAGAAACAGTCCGGCGGGCGTGGACAGTTCGGCGTTTGCAATCTCAAACTTGAAGCTCAGCCTCGCGGTGCGGGTTATGAATTCGTGGACGCGATTGTTGGCGGTGCGATTCCCGGAAAGTTCATTCCCGCGATTGACAAGGGAATTCAGGAAACCATGATTCGCGGCGTCATTGCGGGGTATCCCGTCGTGGACGTCAAAGTGACCGTGTTCGACGGCAAGTATCATGACGTGGACTCTTCGGAACTCGCGTTCAAGATCGCCGGACGAAACGGTTTCAAGGCCGCATTCAAGAAGTGCAAGCCGTTGATGCTTGAACCCGTCTATGATCTGGTGGTGCGTGTGCCCGAAGAATTCATGGGCGACGTGATGGGTGACTTGTCCAGTCGGCGCGGAAAGATACAGGGCATGGAAGGCGAAGGCCGCTACCAAGTGATCAAGGCGCGAGTTCCGCAGAAGGAGCTTTATCGCTATTCCACTTCTTTGCGATCGATGACGCAGGGCCGGGGCATGCATTCGCAAGCCTTCGCGGACTACGAAATCGTGCCGCCGGAAATTCAGGACAAGATCATCGCGGAGTTTGTCGAAGAGCAGGAAGAGGATTGATTCCTTGGATCGCCTCTGGGCACCCTGGCGCATGAACTACATTGCTGAAACCGTCAAGCAGGAACAGCCGGAGGGCTGCGTATTCTGCAAGATGCTTGAGGAGTCTCAGGATGAAAACAACCTGATCCTGCGCAGGGGAAAGTTGTGTTTCATCGTAATGAATCTCTTCCCCTATAACACCGGGCATTTGATGGTGATTCCGCAGCGGCACACCGGGGACTTCGGTTCCCTATCGCCCGACGAACACCAGGAGCTGGGGCGCCTGCTGGACGTTTCGAGACTCATTCTCAACGAGTGCTTTACGCCGCATGGCTTCAACATCGGCATGAATATCGGTCGTGCCGCTGGCGCCGGAATTCTGGATCATCTCCATTATCACGTCGTTCCCCGCTGGAACGGAGACTCAAACTTCATGAATGCCGTCGGCGAGACCAAAGTGCTTTCCGAAAGTTTGCCTGAAAGTTTTCGCCGGCTTCGCGATGCCCTAAAGAGACTCGACGCATGAACTGGGGCCTCGGCGAAATTGACACTTTCGTCGGCGATGTGTGGGAACTTGCCACTGAAGCGATCATCTGCCCGATTCACTGCGAAATGCGCCCCGCTGGCCAGATCGGCGTGGACCTGCTTCGACGTGCCGGACACGAGATCGAGAAAGAGCTGCTGCGCACGGATCACCTGCCGCGAGGGCAGGTGATCTTGACCGATGCGGGCGACCTCGACTGCGCACGATTGATTCACATGGCCGTGACCACGCTGGCCAAGGGGCCGACCGTAGAGGTGCTGAAAGAAGCGCTGCGGAACGCCTTGATGATGGCCTACTACAACCAACTGCGCTCGGTGGCCATTCCCGCGGCGTATATTGAACCGGGTGAACTGCTCACCAGCGCAGTCGCGAAGACTATGGTGGGAGTTTCGATGGACCACCTTGTCAGAGCACGCTTTCCCGGACGCATTGTGCTCGTCGTCCCGACGGACTACGTGCACAACGTCTTCTTGCAGGAAATCGAAACGGTTCGCTACGGTGAACCCCTCCGCTAAATTTCATACCTTTCTATTTTCTCCAACTTCATATTCTGACTCATGGCTTATCCAGTACCTGGAACGCGAGAACCGTTTCTGGCGACACGCCGGCTTGATGCATGGTGGCTTGCGCCGCTTGCAATGGGCATCTCGTTCATCGTGTTCATCATCTATGCAACTTGGTCCGCTCTGCACCCGATGGGGGACGATCCGGTCACCTATCATGTGCAGACGAACTACGTATCGCCGTTCTTCTCGCCCGATCTGTCCAAGTTCATTCCCGGCTTCACATGGTCGCCCGCGCTGCTCATTCTCTGGATTCCCGCAGGTTTCCGTTTGACTTGCTACTATGGACGCAAGGCATATTACCGCTCTTTGACGTTTTCGCCGTCGGCTTGTGCGGTGGGCAAAGGTCAACGTGAATACAAAGGCGAACGAGCTCTGCCGTGGATTCTGAACAACCTGCATCGCTACTTCTTGTACATTATCACGGCGCTGGTGATCTTTCACTGGATCCATTTTTTTGATGCCTTCAGATTCGATGGGCACTTCGGAATGCGGCTGGGTACTCTTGTTGTGGCGGCGGATACGATCTTTCTAACGTTATACGTGACGAGCTGCCATTCCCTGAGGCATTTGGTCGGGGGGAAGATTGACTGCTATTCGTGTGCTGCCGCCGGAATGGCGCGGCATCATGCGTGGAAGGGCGTTTCCATTCTCAATGACAAGCACAATCTGTATTTCTGGTTGAGCTTGTTCACGGTTGGTTTCGCCGATCTGTACATCAGAATGATCTCGTCAGGCTGCTGGCAGGATGTGAGGTTCTTCTAATGGCGCAATATACTACTCACGATTTTGACGTATTGGTCATTGGAGCGGGCGGCGCCGGGTTGCGCGCAGCGATTGAGTCTGCGGCTTTGGGCGCGAAGACCGCCGTGGTCATGAAATCCTTGCTTGGCAAAGCTCACACGGTTATGGCCGAAGGCGGCGCTGCCGCAGCGCTGCGCAATGCAGACGATCGCGATTCGTGGGAAACGCATTTCCGCGACACGATGAAGGGTGGAAAGCAGCTCAATTTCTTCCGCATGGCAGAACTGCATGCTAAAGAAGCTCCGGACCGGATTCGCGAGCTGGAAGAGTGGGGAGCGGTGTTCGACAGAACGCCCAACGGGCTGATCAATCAACGGAACTTTGGCGGACACACGTATCCGCGTTTGGCGCATGTCGGTGACAGAACCGGCTTGGAAATGATCCGCACGCTGCAGGACAAGCTTGTGCATATGGCGGCGGAAATCTTCATGGAGACGACCGTCACTCACCTGTTCAAGACAAGTGACAAGATATGCGGCTGCCTGACCTACTCGCGTGTGACGGGTGAGTTTCATCTGTTTCGCGCGAAGGCGATTGTGCTCGCCACGGGCGGTGGAGGTAAGGCCTTTGCCATCACGTCGAACTCCTGGGAGTACAGCGGTGATGGTCAGGCGCTTGCGTGGCGCGCCGGTGCCGAACTGATGGACATGGAGTTCATTCAGTTTCATCCGACCGGCATGGTTTGGCCGCTGTCGGTGCGCGGCACTCTTGTGACGGAAGGCGTGCGCGGCGAAGGCGGCGTGCTTCTGAATAAAGATGGTCGCCGCTTCATGTTCGACTATATCCCCGAAGCATTCAAGAATGACGTCGCTGCCACGGAAAAAGAGGCCGAGCAGTGGGTGGCGGAAGTTGCCGCCGGAAAGCTTGCCACTGTTCGCCGTCCGCCGGAGCTGCTGACGCGTGACGTGGTGGCGCGCTCGATTCGTGCGGAAGTTCAGGCCGGACGCGGAAGCCCGCACGGCGGCGCGTTCCTGGATATTGCCACGCGCAGAACTGCCGCCGATATTCAGCGCAAACTGCCTTCGATGTATCATCAATTCAAGCAGCTCGCAAATGTGGACATCACCAAGGAGCCGATGGAAGTTGGCCCGACGTGCCACTACATGATGGGCGGCGTGAAAGTTCAGGCGGAGAACGGCATGAGCACGGTCTCCGGATTGTTTGCCGCCGGCGAAGTCGCTGCCGGACTTCACGGAGCAAATCGCTTGGGTGGAAACTCTCTTTCTGACCTGCTGGTGTTTGGACGCCGGGCAGGGTGGGGGGCCGCCGAATACGCGAAGACTGCCTCCGCGCCCAGCGTAAATGAAGCGGAAGTTGCGAAAGCGATCGAAGAGAATCTGGCAAGCCTTAGCCGCAAAGGCGGAGAGAATCCGTATGCGGTGCACAAAGACCTGCAAGACATGATGCAGGACAATGTCGGTATTGTGCGCACGGAGGACGAATTGAAGCAGGCCCTCGGCGCGCTGGATGAGCTCGAGAAGCGCGTGGATAATGTGTCCGTGGAAGGAGCCCGTGCCTACAATCCCGGATGGAACCTTGCCATGGATCTGCGCAGCCTGATTGTGATCTCGCGAGCCGTCACTCTGGCGGCGCTCGAGCGGCGCGAAAGCCGCGGCGGACATTCGCGAATTGACTTCCCAAGCTATGACAAGAAATACTCCAAAGTGAATCACGTCCTATATAATCAGAATGGTCAGATGGCCCTCCGCGCTGATGCCCTCCCTGAAGTGTCTCCTGAACTGAAACCATTTGTCGAGGAGGCCTAATCATGCCGCGTACTGTGAAAATGAAAGTCTTTCGCGGCGAGAAGGGTGAAGGCGCGATTCACGACTACAACGTGCACATTGACGATGGCATGGTTGTGCTGGACGTCATTCACCGGATTCAAGCGACGCAAGCTCCCGATCTGGCATGCCGCTGGAACTGCAAGGCCGGGAAGTGCGGCTCATGCTCCGCGGAAGTGAACGGCAAGCCGAGTCTGATGTGCATGACGCGAATGGATTCACTGGATCTTGAAAAGCCGATTACGGTCGAACCTCTGATGACCTTCCCGCACGTCCGCGACTTGGTGACGGATGTGTCCTGGAACTACACCGTCAACAAACGGATCAAACCATTCAAGCCAAAAGCCAAAGAGGCGGACGGCACGCACCGGATGTTCCAATACGAAGTGGACCGCGTGCAGGAATTCCGCAAGTGCATCGAGTGCTATCTCTGCCAGACGGTTTGTCATGTGCTGCGTAATCACGGTAAGCATGAAGAGTTTGCGGGCCCACGGTTCATGATTCGCACGGCCTCTTTGGAAATGCACCCGTTGGATGTTGAAGACCGTGTGCCGTTCATCAAGGAGGAGGGCGGAATCGGCTTCTGCAACATCACGAAATGCTGCACGGAAGTTTGCCCCGAGCACATTCACATCACGGACAACGGCATCATTCCGATGAAGGAAAGAGTTGCGGACCGCTACTATGATCCGATCAAGATGCTGTTCAGGGTATTGACCGGGAAGTGAAGTCGCACACAGAATACTTGACCTTTTCGACGTCGAAGCGCGAAGAGTTTGTGCTGATCACGGAGCAGGTTGCCAAGGCTGTTCGAACGTCCGGTGTGCGCGAGGGCATGGTTCTTGTCTCGGCCATGCACATCACGGCTGCGGTCTATGTCAATGACGCGGAAGTTGGTTTGATCGAGGACATCAAGGAATGGCTGCGCGGGCTTGCTCCGGACAAGGATTACCGCCATCATCGCACCGGCGAAGATAACGGCAGCGCACATTTGAAGAATCTTGTTCTGCACCACCAGGTCATTTTGCCGATCACTAACGGTCAGCTTGATCTCGGACCGTGGCAGCAGGTCTATTATGCCGAATTCGACGGCCAGCGGCGGAAGAGAGTCGTGGTCAAGGTTATGGGTGAGTAGGCGGTTTGCGAAGGCTTGAACGTGAGTGGCCGCTGATCATCGTGGGCAGCGGACCGGCGGGAATCGGAGTGGCGCTGGAGGCAAAGGGACGCGGTGTGCGTGCGCTTATGCTTGATCGAGGCGCGCTCTGCAACACGCTGTTTCGATTCCCGGAGCGCATGACGTACTTCTCGACTTCGGAGCTGCTTGAGTTCCCGGGTATTCCGTTGGTCGCGATGGGTGCAAAGCCAACCAAGCGCGAAGTGCTCGAGTATTTCGTGCGGATCGTTCTCGAATACAGGCTGCCGTTTGTCACAGACTGTGAAGTCCGGAATGTCCGGCGAGAGGGCGACCGGTTCACCGTTGACTCTGCGCGCGGCGAGTTCTCGTGCGAAGCTGTAGTGCTCGCCACAGGTTCCTACGATCAGCCCAATCTGGTCGGAGTCCCGGGCGAAGAGCTGCCGCATGTGTCGCATTACTATGATTCGCCGCATCGCTGCATTGGCAGACGTGTCGTGGTTGTGGGCGGCAAGAATTCCGCCGCGGAAGCCGCGCTTGAGCTGCACCGAACCGGCGCACTCGTGACGCTTGTCCATCGCGGCGAAGGGCTGACGGGTTCTATCAAATACTGGATTCGCCCCGATCTCGAAAACCGGATTCGAGAAGGCGCGATTCAAGCGTTCTTTCGAACTTCACTCACTGCCATTCGTAATGACAGCGTTACCGCAAGTTCAGCGGAAGGCTCTCTCGAGCTTGAAGCAGATGACGTGTTCCTGCTCACGGGCTACAAGCCGGACTATGACTGGCTTAAAGCCCTGGGCTTGCAGTTTGCGGACGCGGCGGAGATTCCTGTTCATTCAACAGACACGCTCGAATCCAATGTGTCGGGACTCTATGTCGCAGGTGTGTTGCTTGCCGGTCGCGAAGCCTCTCGAGTATTCATCGAGAACAGCCGGGAGCACGGCGCGCGAATTCTTGATCACTTCCTGCGATCATGAGCGATCGCTGGTTTAAAGTCTGCAAACGCGAAGAGCTGAAACCCGGCCAGGCGCGAAGCATCACAATCCTCGGACGGCCCTACGCCGTGTTTGATGTGGATGGCTCGCTTCACGGATTGGACGCGGCCTGCAAACATATGCGCGCCAATCTTGCCACGGGAAAACTGCGCGGCAAAGTTGTGGAGTGCTTCATGCATAGGTGGACCTACGACGTGACCACCGGGAAGTGTCATTCGAATGAAGGAATGGACACCGCGTCGCGTGAGGTGAAGGTGGAAGATGGTGAGGTTTGGATTTCGGTCCATTGGCCGAATGAAACATGAAAGAGTCCCGGGAGTTATTCCCTTGTCCAATAGAGTGGAGGAGACCATGAAACAGCGCAGGGTCGCATCTTTAGCCGTTATTTGTCTGCTGTTGAGTCTCGCATCGGCAGAGGCCGCTTACGAAATCGGATTTGTAAGCGGTTCTTTTACTCCGGCAGCGAACACGTATCAGCTTGAGCTGGCCGCAAGCGGCAGGCACATGATCATTCAGTTTGACGAGCCGCTTTCAGCAAACACGAAGAAAGAGCTGAGCCGACTCGGAATTAGTTTGCTTGGGTATCTGCCTGACCGGGCATATGCCGCGACGTTCTCGGGCATGGTGTCTGAGACGGAGCTTCGTGCTCTTGGAGTGCGCGCACTCGTGCCATTTCATCCGGAATACAAGGTTCATCCCCGTGTGACGGATCAGGACTTCGGGCCATGGAGTCTGTACGAGAACGGCATGCGGATGTTCAATGTGGACGTTTTTCGCGATGTAGAGCTTGCCGACGCCGCTGAATTATTGTTCAAGAATGGTTTTGAAGTCGGAGATCACATCGAGGCTTCGCATACTCTCGTCGTCGCTGCCGAGCCGAGCAAGATTATGACTCTTGCGGTGCTCGATGACGTGATGTTCATCAATGAAATGTCGCCGCCGCTCGAGAGTGTAAACGCGACGGTTCGCACGAGACTGCATGTCAATGAAGTGCAGACCGCGCCATACAACCTGAGCGGTGACAGCGTCACGATCCTTGTCTTTGACGGCGGCATAGTGGACGGAACGCATCCGGATTTCAGCGGACGCGTGACGCAAATGGAAGCCGGTACCGTCGCGGAACATGCGACGCATGTGGCCGGAACGGTTGGCGGCAACGGCACCAATTCAGGCGGCACGAATCGCGGCATGGCGCCCATGGCGCGCATCATCAGCGGCGAATATGACGCCTGTGTTCCGTTTTGTTTCTACAACAGCCCGAACGACATCAGCGACGACTATACATTCGCGCGCGAAACTTATGATGTCGAGCTCACGACGAATTCGGTTGGCGCGAATGTCAGCCCCAATGGCTATCCCTGTTCATGGTTTGGCGATTATGAACTCACGTCACGCATCGTGGACGGCTTGGTGCGTCAGACCGGCGACCGCCCCTTGATTCAATTCTGGGCCGCAGGAAATGAGCGAGGCGACCCCGGCTGTGCAATCAGCTCCTATCGCTGTATGTCCATTCCTGCTGGCTCCAAGAATATCATGACGATCGGAGCAACTACCTCCAGCGATGGACTTGCTTCCTTCACGTCCTGGGGACCGACGGATGATGGCCGCATCAAGCCGGAAGTTTGCGCGACCGGTGTGAATGTCGTTTCCTGCTCGCCGGGCGGGGGCTACACGACCATGTCCGGTACCTCCATGGCCACACCTGCAGCGGCGGGTACGGCGTGTCTTGTGCTGGAACGCTGGCATTCGCTCTATCCGGGTTCTCCCGATCCACTGCCGGAAACGATCAAAGCTCTGTACATCAACTCCGCGACGGACTTGGGTTCGGTCGGACCCGACTACTCTTCGGGTTTTGGTTTGGTGAATGCTCTGCGCGCCATTCAGCAATTGGATGCGGGCGGCGTGATGCAGAGCACGCTTGAAACGGATGAACAGTTTGACTACGAGTTTACTGTTCCCGCGAATACACCCACGTTGGACGTCAGTCTCGCTTGGTCCGATGTTCCTGCCGTAGGTAATGTGATTCCGACTTTGGTGAATGATCTAAACCTTGTTCTGATTTCGCCTTCAGCCGTCGAGTATCTTCCGTGGACGCTGAACCCGGCTTCACCGGGAGCAGCGGCTGTGCCGGGAATTGACAGCGTCAACGTATGCGAACGTGTGCATGTTAATACACCGGAAGCCGGAACATGGACGCTGCGTGTTGCGGGCGAGATCAATGAAGGCGTGAGCCAGACCTTCGGACTTGCCGCCAGCGTCCCGCTGGTTGCGCAATGGACTGAAGTCAGTGGCATTCTTCATCCCGTGGACGATCCGGGTGTAGGAATTGCCGGAGTCGTGTATGGAGATGAAGCCGGGCTTTCGGTCTGGACAAATCCTTCGACAGGAGCTTTCGTCTTCCATGTTCCACAGGGACAGACCTACACGATTCGCGCCCGCGCGTTTGGGTATGCGCCGACCTCGGTCAACGTGAATGCGAACGGAGCGTCCGTCGTACAGAATATCGAGATGACACCGATTGCCGCGCAGACCAGTGTCACCGGCACGGTTGTGGATCAGTTTGGAGACCCGATTTCGGGTGCGACCGTTGGCGTGAGTTTTCCGAATCTGCAAACGCCCATTCCGGACATGACCACGGATGCGCAAGGCGAGTTTGCCTTGAGTCTTCCGGGCGAATCCTACGTTTTTCAGGCAAGCTTCAGCGGCCTTTTGACAACATTGGAAGAAGCGATTCCAGTTGCTGGATCACACGAGTTCACGATCGAGCTTCAGGATCCGAGGATTCGTCCGGTTGGTCCGGATGGTTACGGGTATTACTGTTACGAAAACGCTGACACAGGCTACGCCCCCGAGTACACTTACACATCTATCGCTCCTGCCGCCGGTGGTCCCGGTACCCTGATTGGACCGGGTAACGGCAACGACTGGATCATTGAGGTTCCACTGCCGTTCAATGCCCGATACAACGGTGTCGTTACGGGCGGATTGTCCGTCTCTGCCGACGGCTGGATTGGGTTCGGAAATGTCTCCGGCGGTACACAGTCCTATGCCAATACGTTCATTCCCAATCCTGATTTGCCGAACAACTGCGTGTACGTGTTCTGGGACGACTTGTACCCGTATCACCCGACGGAGGGCGGACAGATCGCCTACTATCACGACGCCGCAAATGACCGCTTCATTGTTGAGTACTACATGGTATCGCACTTTGCGCCAGTGGACTTCAAAGTCACGGCACAGTTTGTGCTCTACTCGCTTGGTGCTCGTCCGACGCGGACCGGAGACAGCGAGTTCGAAATCTACTATGACCGATTCGACTACGATGGCCCGGACACGGATCAGGACGCGACCCTTGGCATCGAGAATGCCAATGGTACTGACGGTCTGATGGTCATGTTTGACGGGGGGACGGACCCGTTTGCCTATCCGGTGGCGGCACATACTGCCTTGCGCTACACGACCGGGCCAATCCTTGGTTCGGGAACCGTGCAAGGGCAAATCATGGCGATTCCCGAAACTGACCTCTCAGGCGCGACCTTGCGCGTAGGTTCGCTGCAGTTTTCGCCCGAAGCAAACGGATCGTTTTCCGTAGCGGGTGTGCCATCTGGCAATGCCCGGCTTGAAGTTCAGATGGATGGCTATGAGCATTTGACGTCTGAGCAGTTTACAATTCCTGCGGATGGATCGGTTACGGTCAACATGACCATCTACAGGCTTGATCCGCCGGAGAGCTTGACCGGGGATTTCAACTCGGAGTCCTCGACGATCGTACTAAGTTGGCAGCCGCCGGATTGGTCCGGAATTGCTCGACGCGGAAACGAGTCGCTGGATGAGCTCGTCGAATACAAGGTTTTTCGTCAGGGGCAAGGTCCGATTGCCACGACAAGTGACGAGACCTACACTTATACGGTGTCCGGAGTCGGAGTGTACAGATTCTGGGTGACTGCGGTGTATGACGGTGGCGAATCGGACAGCTCCAATCACGTGCAGTTCCTTGTGACCGATGCGCGCGATGCGCACGCCGGAATTCCATCCGAGCTCTATCTGGATCAGAACTATCCGAATCCGTTCAATCCGACAACTTCGATTGGTTTTGGTTTGCCCACGGAATCCGCGATCACTCTAAAAGTGTATGATGTTCAGGGCAGATTGGTCACTGAGCTCTTGCACTCGACCCTGCCCGCCGGACATCATCGAGTTGAGTTTGACGCCACGGGACTGGGGAGCGGCGTGTTCTTCTATCGCCTTGACGCGGGAGGGCAACAGCTCTTCGGCAAGATGATGCTCTTGCGCTAAGCACTACATGAAGCAAGGGGCCACGCGGCCCCTTTGCTGTCAGATATGTTCAGAAACACAATCAGGATACTCTATACTTTCGTATGAAACTTTCTTCGATTTCCAGCTACCGTTTTACTCCCAATCTGCCCGAGAATCTCAGCAGACTTTCCGAGCTTGCCTACAACTTCTACTGGTCGTGGCGCGCCGAGATTGGCGAGCTGTTTCGGCACATTGATCCCGAACTCTGGGAGAGCACGAACCACAATCCCGTTCGCCTCCTGCTTGAAGTGTCGCAGTGGAAGCTGTCGCGCGCATCGGCGTCGAATGAATTTGTGGAGCACTACAATCACTGTCTGCGGCTGCTGGACAACTATCTGCACGGCGAATCGTGGTACCATCAGGTTCATGACGGAGAGCAGCGCGGGCGAATTGTCTTCTTCTCGATGGAGTACGGACTTGCATCATGCCTGCCGCTCTACAGCGGAGGTTTGGGGGTCCTGAGCGGAGACTATCTCAAAGCCGCCTCCGATCTCGGACTGCCTGTCGTGGGAATTGGTCTCGCATACCGGCAAGGCTACTTTCAACAGCGATTGGATCAGAACGGCCATCAGACTGAGCTCTATCCCAAGAATGAGTTTGACAATCTGCCAATGCAGCCCGTTACTGATGCAGACGGCAAGAGGCTGACGATTCAGATTCCGTTTCACAATCGCCAACTGACGATCGGCGCCTGGCTGGTCACCGTGGGAAGAATTCCGCTGTACGTGCTCGACACGGATCTGCCGGAGAACAACGCCGCGGATCGTTCGATCACGCATACACTATACGGCGGCGATCGCGAAACGCGTATTCAGCAAGAGATCGTTCTGGGTTTCGGCGGAATTGAGCTTCTGCGCAAGCTGGGCATCACCATGTCTGTTTGCCACATGAACGAAGGCCATTCTGCTTTCGTGCAAATCGCCAGAGTGCTTCATGCTGCGGAAGACTTCAAGCTATCCTGGTTTGAAGCCCTGCAGCTTGTTTCCGCGGGAACGCTCTTCACGACGCACACGCCTGTGCCCGCTGGAATTGACGAATTCTCGGCGGAATTGATGGACAAATACTTCAGTCAGGTGTACAATCAGCATGGCATCACGCGGGACGACGTGCTGGGACTGGGCAGTTTGCGGCCCGGTGTGCCCGGTCAGCCGTTCAACATGGCGATTTGCGCCCTGCGAACTTCGGACTATACCAATGGTGTGAGCCGGCTGCATGCGGATGTGTCGCGGAGAATGTGGACAGAGAGCTGGCCGAGTCTTCCGCACGAGGAAGTGCCGATTGATTTCGTCACGAATGGCGTGCATCATGCCACTTGGGTGTCGCACGATATGTCGAAACTGATCAGTCGTCACTTCAATGAAGACTGGCGCGAGGGTCCGGACAACAAACGTCTGTGGAGTCAGATTGACCAGGCGCCGGACCACGAAATCTGGGAAACGCACAATCTTGGAAAGCTCAGGCTCATTGACTTTGTGCGCTCGCGCGTCGCTCTGTATCGTCAGCGTGTCAGCGGCTTCATTCCGCTTGAAGACGAACTCAATCAGATTCTGGATCCACACGCGCTGACCATTGGTTTTGCGCGCCGCTTCGCAACCTACAAGCGTGCAACTCTGCTGCTGCATTATCCCGAACGCCTGCTTGCTCTGCTCAAGGACACGGAACGCCCGGTGCAGTTTGTGTTTGCCGGCAAGGCGCATCCGCAGGATGTCATGGGCAAGGACCTGATTCAAGCTTTGATCCAATTCGCTCGCAAGAATGGCGTGGAACACCGCATGCTGTTCATCGAGAACTACGACATGACGGTTGCCTCATACCTTGTGCAAGGCGTGGACATTTGGATGAACAACCCGCGCAGACCTTTAGAGGCAAGCGGCACCAGCGGAATGAAAGTTCTGATCAACGGCGGATTGAATTTCTCTATTCTGGACGGCTGGTGGGATGAAGGCTATCTGCCGGAAAATGGTTGGGCCATCGGAGCAGGATTACAATTCGGCAACGATGAACAGCAAGACGAGAGCGATGCGCGCATGTTGTTCGATGTGCTTGAAAAGCAGATTGTCCCACTTTACTATCGCCGAAATGAACATGGCGTACCCGAGGCGTGGATGCAAAAGGTGAAAGCCTCGATGCGCGGACTCGTACCGCGTTTCGCCGCACGCCGGATGGTCAAGGAATACTGGGAAGACTTCTACGTGAAGGCCCTTGAACGGTGCATCATGATGGAGATGGACAGTGCTGCCGGAGCTCGCGAACTGGCACGGTGGAAAAAGCACATCGAAGGCCACTGGCATGAAGTCAAGGTGCTGAAGGTGGACACCGAGCCCGCATACAATCTGCACCCGGGAAGTCCGGTCAAAGTGCGAGTTGAAGTGTCGCTCGGTGGATTGCTTCCCGATGACGTCGAAGTACAAATCTGTTACGGTCAGGTGAACGGGCCATCCATGGACTTGGCCGGCTATTCGCGACTGGAACATATGAGTGACGGATCGTCACACGTTTATGCGGGTGACTGGACCGCCCCGGAGAATGGTCTCTTTGGCTTCACCGTGCGCGTTGTGCCGTCGCATCCTTATCTGGGAAATCCTTTGAGAATGGGAATCGTTCGCTGGGCGCCCGGGGCGCAGTAGGCTGAAAGAACATTAGATATGAGAAGAGCGGACTTTGCGGTCCGCTCTTTCGTTTGTATTCACTCAGAAGCCTAAAGGCTTTGCTTGTGCACGTCGTCCGGGTCAATCTTCAAGCGCAGTGCTTTCGAATAGCAGTAGTACATGAGCCATATCAGAACCGCCCAACTGCTCAGCATGAGGATCCAACCACCGAGATTCATCGCTTGCCCTCCGTGATTTGCGGAAACTTTCCAGCACGATTCGCATGCACCACGATCCAGCCTATCGTCACAGCTACTGCGGCGAGAATGGCGCGCGCACCCCATATCCAGTTTCGAGCCGCCGAGTCCGCGACCTTTTCAAGCGTTACGACAGACCACCATTCCGTGCTGATCCAGATAACCAGCAGCACGACAAGATAAGTAGGGGTGATGTACTTCAGAACAAACCTGAAAATGCGCGGCACCTGAATCGCGGCGCCGTGCTCCATTTCGGCAAACCCTTGCTTGATTCCCAAGACATAGGAGAAGAAGAAGACCATGATGGTCGCCGCGACAACGGGACACACCGTCGCTGCCCAGAAATCCATTTCGTCCAGCGTTCCCCATTGGATGGTGAAAACAAGGAAGGCAGTCACCAGGAAGTTCACGATTCCCATGATCGTCACGGCTTGATTTTGTGACAGGTCGAGCTCATCCTTCAAGAATGTGATGGCGGGCTGAATCAAGGATACAGAGGACGTCACCCCCGCTATGAACAGCAGCAAGAACCAAACGAACGCAAAGAACCCGCCAAAGGGAATCTGCTCAAAGATCAAGGGCATCGTGATGAAGCCCAAACTGAAAGAACCGCTGGAGGCGATGGATTGGGCTTGCGCCACGCCATAAAATGCCGCAGCCGCGACAATGCCAATGCTTCCGCCCAACACCACCTCGACAAACTGATTGGTTGTGGTGGCCGTCAAACTGGAAAGCACAACGTCGTCGTCTTTGCGAAGATAAGACGCGTAGGCCATAATACATCCCATGCCGACGGAAAGCGAGAAGAATATCTGACCTGTGGCCGCCAACCAGACTTTGACGTCACTCAATGCGGACCAATTCGGATTCCACATGAAACCCAACGCGTTCGTGACGTTTCGGTCGGGAAAGGCCGGGTCGGGAGTTCCAAGCGTCAACACGCGAATTGCCAGAAGAATTCCGCACACAATCAGAATCGGCATCCCGATTCTGGTCAACTTTTCTATTCCACCCTGAATGCCTTTGTACATCACAAAGTAGTTGATCACAAAGACAATCAGAAAGAAAACGATCGCAGGAGTATGATTGTGAAAGTAGCTGTTGCTTTCCGCGCCGATGAAGCCCGAGAAGAAGCTGCTCATTTCATTGGCCGCAATCGCGTCCTTGAATCCACCGGTTAGCGAATAGTAGGAGAACGCAAGTGTCCAGCCTTCGATGTACACGTAGTAAAAGGTGATGACCGTCGGCGCAAAAATCGCCGCGATGCCCAAGTACTTCGCCCAGGGACGGCCCTTTGCCAGACGGTGATAAACTCCAGGTCCTGTGCCGTGACTGTGCTGCCCGCCGTAGCGGCCCAGAGTCCATTCGACCCACGCCAGAGGAATTCCGAGCAGGATCATGGCGAGCAGATAGGGAATCATGAAGGCGCCGCCGCCGTTCACCGCTGCTTGGGTCGGAAAGCGAAGAAAATTCCCAAGCCCGACCGCGCTTCCGGCCACAGCGAGGATGACTCCTATTCGGGAACCCCAGTTTTCGCGTACCTTTGTGTTTGATTGTGTCATGACATTCCGTGGTTTGAAAGGTCAGATTTCACAGAAGTTAGCGCATATTTGTCGAAGATTCAAGGATTTTGTCAGCTCTTCATCAATTCGTCCGAGTCGAGGCACATCATCTGAGCCCGCGATGAGAGGCCTGAAGCAAGGTAGAGGGATTTTGCCGCCTCGTTCTGATCCGCCACAAGTAGCCAAAGCTGATCACAGTTCAGTGATGAAGCCCTTTCTTTGGCAAAGTCCATCAACGCACGGCCCAATCCTTGCCTCTGAAATCTTGATTCGACGGAAACATCCCAAATCCATAATTCCTTGTTTCCATTAAATCTATTTGTCGTCTCGTTCAGCCAGACGTGCCCAGCGTAGTCGCCAGTATCAGATCTGACTACGAAAATGTGGCTCTCGGGCCGAAACGCGAAGTCCCGGACAAAAACCCGAAATCGCTCTCTAAGGTCTTCAAAACTCTGACCATTTCGTAAATGCAGGGAACCACAAGTCGCGCTACCGAGTTGGATAAACTGTGGCAAGTCCTGAGGCTCGAAGGGACGCAGGCTATACTGTGCTCCGTGCAATACTAACTTTATCATGTTGATATTTATTATGTTAGCTCTTCTTGTGCCGCTTGCAATAGCCGTTCAATATTACTGATTCTAACTGAACGAAACTTTCGGGCTGAAAATCTTCAGTCCGAATGCTGAAAATTACAAGTGATTTTTGTAGATTGCGAGCTAATCGCGAAAGAACCCGTAACAAGGAGCTAAGTGTGAAGAAGTTTGGATTGATTCTCGGTTCGATGGCGGTTGTGGCCCTGCTTCTGGCCGGTGGCTACAGCTATGCAGGCGAAGGCTGTTCGTCCTCGTGTTCGTCCTCGAAGAAGGCCAGCAAAAAAGCCAAGAACTCCGCAACTGAGCAGGCCGCGACCAATGCGGTCATGACCTCCTCTGATTCGAAGGCCGCATGTGCCACGAGCTGTGATGCATCCAAGGCTTCCGCTGAAAAGGCTTCCGGAAGCTGCGGGGCCTCCAAGGCCGCAATGACGGAAGGCGCTTCCTGTTCGTCCACCAAGAATGCCGCGATGGCTGCGGGTGGTGCGTGCTGTGCAGGCAAGAACGCCAGTGCTTCGGGCGGCGCATGCTGCGCAGACAAGAACGCGAGCGCGGCAATGTCCGCCGAAGGATCGAGCTGCGCCAGCAAGTCCGCGAATGCTTCGATGACTTCGGGATCGTGTGACGCTTCCAAGTGTGCGTCCGGTGCAAAGAATGCTTCGATGACTTCGGGATCGTGTGACGCTTCCAAGTGCGCTTCCGGCGCGAAGAATGCTTCGATGGCTTCGGGATCGTGCGATGCGTCCAAGTGTGCATCCAGTGCGAAGAATGCCTCGATGGCTTCGGGTTCGTGTGATGCGTCCAAGTGTGCATCCGGTGCGAAGAATGCCTCGATGGCTGACGGTTCCTGTGCTTCGAAGGCCGGACAGTCCGCCTGCAAGGACAAGGGCTATTTCAACGCCAATGTGTACAAGGTTGAGAACGGCATGATGTACGCCGTTGCCGACGGCAAGAAGTTCGTTGTGTCCGAGAAGACACCGTACACACAGGTTGGCAATGCGCGCTTCTACTTCGCGGATGATGCTTGTGCGGTCAAGTGCAGCAACACGATGGCCTCCATGGCAGACAGCTACGTGCATGAAGCAGCCGAGCTGGCCACGTTGGAGTCGAACGTTGTGACAGAAGGCGGCAAGAAGGTGGCGACTTGTGCGATGTCTGGCAAGTCCTTTGAAGTCACTGCCGCGACGCCTGCCGTTGTGGTGAACGGCGAGAAGCAGTACTTCTGCGGCGAAGGCTGCGCGCACCACTATATGGGCCTGTAATCCCTGAATTGTTGGATAGTTCGGAGGCCGCACCGGCACTCGGTGCGGCCTCTTTGTTTGAGTGAAATCTTGTTTAACTATTTGTTTTTTATTTATTATGAATACAAGACGCGGAATGCCCAGAGCGACTAATTGGCAACAAACCGCTTGACAGACTGAGGGGCGTTCCGTATATTTCGGGTTCGCGCACATTGCCGAGGGCCTGTGGCGCAGTTGGGAGCGCGTCTGAATGGCATTCAGAAGGTCAGGGGTTCGAATCCCCTCAGGTCCACCAGACGACCCAATCTGGTCTAGAGGTTCTTTTCCGTGCGGGAGTAACTCAGTGGTAGAGTTCCACGTTGCCAACGTGGCTGTCGCGGGTTCGAATCCCGTCTCCCGCTCAATTCGCAGGAAGCTTGCCTTGCCGTTAGAAAGGTTGGGCTTCGCAAGGCGTCTTTCAGTGCGAACTCCGCCTGACGTCGTGTATGGCGCCGTAGCCAAGTGGTAAGGCGGAGGTCTGCAAAACCTCTATTCAGCGGTTCGAATCCGCTCGGCGCCTCTAAGCCGCATCCGTTCCGCGACAATTCCCGTTGGCCGGGATGGTGAAATGGTAGACACAGGGGACTTAAAATCCCCAGGGAGCAAAACTCCCGTGCCGGTTCGAGTCCGGCTCCCGGCACATCCGCCGTCAGTCGCGATCTCCTTGCCGCCTGCATCGTCTGCCTATGCGGTCGCGCGAACCGGCTCTTGAGCCGGTTGATTTGTTTTTTGGGGCGATTAGCTCAGTTGGTTAGAGCGCTTGCGTGACATGCAAGAGGTCACTAGTTCGAATCTAGTATCGCCCACCACCAGCGCAGGCGCTGGACCCATTTTCGCTGGAGCGAAGCACTCAAGCGAGTGGCAACCGGAACTTGTGCCGCCACCAGCGCAAGCGCTGGACCCAGCATTTAGAATATGGTCGCATAATCGGAGATAGTTTCGGGATTCCTATTTCCTGTTTCCTATTTGAACTTTTCTGAGGTATCCGTTCGTAAAGGAACTCAACCATGTCTGAACTACTGCTTGAATTGGAAGGCGGCAAGTCCGTCTCCGCACAGCCCGGCCAAAAGCCGATTGACTTTCTGCCTGAAGGTAAGGAAGTCGGAGCGAATGGTGTTTTAAGTTCGCTTCTGGATGGCGCAATTTGGGATCTGCATCGTCCGCTGATTAGTGGCGGCAAGCTGACTTTTATCGGCTTTGACAGTCCCGAAGGAAAGTTTGTTTATTGGCATTCCGCCGCGCACTTGATGGCTCACGCGATCAAGGAATTGTGGCCCGAATCGCAACTGGCGATCGGACCGCCGATTGCCGACGGATTCTATTATGATATTGATTCGCCGCATGTCTTTTCGCAGGAAGATTTTCCTGCAATCGAAGAAAAGATGCGCGAGATTGCCAAGCGCAACCTTCCTCTGGTTCGCAAGGACCTGAAGGAAGATGCCGCGCTGAGTTTGTTCCGCGGGATGGGTGAGATGTACAAAATCGAACTCATCAACGATCTCAACGAAGATCTGACCGTGTATGAGCAGGGCAACTTTGTGGATCTTTGCCGCGGTCCGCACTTGGATCGCACGAGCCGGATCAAGCACTTCAAGATTCTCTCGGTAGCCGGAGCGTATTGGCGCGGCGATGAGAAGAACAAGATGCTGCAAAGGCTCTATGCGACGGCTTATCCGACCAAGGAAATGCTCGATGAGCATTTGCACCGGTTGGAGGAAGCCGCCAAGCGCGACCATCGCAAACTTGGCAAGCAACTTGATCTTTTCAGTTTTCACGGCGAATCACCGGGCGCGGTGTTCTTTCATCCGCGCGGCCAGATAATCTGGGATGAGATCACCCGCTATTGGCGCGACAAACACGCACAGTTCGGGTACAAAGAGATTCGCACTCCGTTCCTGATGAACGAAGAGCTGTGGCACAAGTCGGGACACTATGAACACTATCGCGAGAATATGTATTTCTCCGAAGTGGATGAGCAGTCCTACGCGCTGAAGCCGATGAATTGTCCGGGTCACTGTTTGATCTTCGGCACCCATCAGGTTTCATACCGCGACTTGCCGCTGAAATTGTGTGAATTGGGTACGGTGCACCGCTATGAAAAGAGCGGCGTGCTGCACGGACTCTTCCGCGTGCGGGTGTTCACGCAAGACGACGCGCACATCTTCGTGACGCCGGAGCAGATCGAAGAAGAAGTCGGGAAGGTCGTCAAGTTTATCTTTGACATGTACCGCGATTTCGGATTTGAAGAGTTCCGTGTGGAGCTTTCGACTCGACCGGAATCCCGCGTGGGTTCCGACGAAGTTTGGGACAAGGCCGAGTCCGCGCTTGCGAATGCGCTGAAGCAGTTGGGAGTGGAATACAAAATCAATCCCGGCGACGGTGCGTTCTACGGACCGAAGATTGACTTCCATATCAAAGATGCGATCGGCAGAACGTGGCAGTGCGGAACCGTGCAATGCGACTTTTCGATGCCTGCGCGCTTCGATCTTGAATATGTCGGTGCGGACGGACAACGTCACACTCCGGTGATGCTGCACCGTGCGCTGTTGGGCTCGATGGAACGCTTCATCGGCATTCTGATTGAAAACTACGCCGGGGATTTGCCGCTGTGGCTGTCGCCGGAACAGATTCGAATTCTACCCGTCTCTGACAAGACAATTGAATACGCCGCGAAGGTCACGGACGACTTGAAGTCCAAGGGTATTCGTGCTTCGCTGGACGACAGAAACGAGAAGCTCGGATTCAAGATTCGCGACGGGGAGTTGAACAAAATCCCCTATATGGCTGTCATCGGACCGAAGGAAGCCGAGAGCGAACAGCTTTCACTGCGACGCCGGAAAGAAGGCGACTTGGGAAGCATGTCCGTTGCAGAAACAACGGAACGGCTGTTGAACGAGATCAGAACTCGCACGACGCACTAATTTCAGGAGATTACTCTGCGCACACCGCCCGCCGTTGTAAAGAAAGATAAGACTCGCATCAACGAGAGCATTGTTGCGCCTGAGGTGCGGGTTATCGGCAGTGACGGTGAGCAGATCGGCGTCATGCATCCTTCCAAAGCGCTGGAGTTGGCGCGGCAGGAGGAGCTGGATCTTGTCGAAATAGCGGCCAGTGCGACTCCGCCCGTCGTGCGGATCATGGACTACGGCAAGTATAAGTATGCCGTTTCCAAAAAGGACAAGACGTCGCGAAAGAAGTCCGCAAGTTCGACGGTCAAAACGATTCGCCTTTCTCCCGCCACGGATGACCACGACCTGCTGACCAAGGCCCGGATGGTCAAGAAGTTCGTTGAAGAAGGCTCCAAGGTCAAAGTCATCATTTGGTTCCGCGGACGCATGATCACGCATCAGGAGTTTGGCGTGAGGATGATGGCGAGAATCACTGAGGAAGTTGCCGAAGTTGCCCGCCCCGAGGCACCGCCCAAGATGGAAGGGCACAATCAGTTGGTGTTAATGCTGATTAGAAAGTAAACTGGAAATAGAGGGTACCATGCCCAAGATGAAAACCAAGCGCTCGATGGCGAAGCGGTGCAAAGTCACCGGATCCGGAAAGATCGTCTTTTACAAGACGCGCCGTCGGCACAAATTGACGCACAAAACGACCGCGCACAAGAACCGCCTGACCGGCACGCAGACCTTTGAGGGTGGGGAAGAGACCAAGGTCAAGCGAATGATGGGTATGGCGTAGTTTGAATCTGCCGCCGAGTGCCCAACGGTGTCGGCTCATTTCAAACATTCACTCTGTATTTTGAAAATCTTTCAGGTATAAATCATGCCAAGATCAACTAACAACCCCGCCGCGCGTCGCCGGAAGAATAAGGTCTTCAAGGCGGCAAAGGGTTATGTGGGGCGCCGCGGCACGCTGATTCGTGCGGCCACGGAAACCGTGGAAAAGGCCTGGGCACGCAGCTTCGGCGATCGCCGCAAGAAAAAACGCGTGTACCGAAACTTGTGGGTGGTGCGTATCAACGCCGCCGCTCGCGAACAGGGACTTTCATATTCCCGATTTATCAGCGGGCTGAAGCAGCAAGGAATCGCCCTTGATCGTCGTCAGCTCGCCGAGTTGGCCGTGCATGATCCGCAGGGCTTCAAGCACTTGACCGATGCGGTCAAGGCGGCTTAAGCCAAGCCAGCAGGCCGTTACTTATTGCGCAATTGTTGACGGGCGATTCCTGCTCCGCAGGGATCGCCTTTCTCTTTTTTTGACCCACGAGACTCATGAGAGACGAAATTAGCAAACTGCGGGACGAAGCGGCGGAAGCGCTGAGGTCTGCTTCTGACTTGACCGCGTTGGAACAGGTTTCCGTCAAGTACCTGAGCCGCAAAGGGCTCGTGGCCGGACTGTTCAAGCAACTGGGCAAAGTGGACGCCGCGGAGCGACCTATCATCGGTCAACTGCTTAATGACTTGAAGCAGCAACTCGAGAACCTTGAGGCTGAACGCACGCTTGCGCTCAAGCCAAGATCCAAGGAATTCGACGTGGACACCACTCTGCCCGGCCGCGGCACGTGGATCGGCAGCTATCATCCGCTTACGATTGTCATGCGCGAGATTACGGACATTTTCGGTCGCATGGGATTCCGGGTTGCGGATGGTCCCGAGATTGAGTTGGTGAAGTACAACTTCGACATGCTTAATACTCCGCCGTGGCATCCATCGCGGGATGAAAGCGATACGATCTATCTGCCCAATGGTTTTGTCGTGAGAACCGAGACGTCGCCTGTGCAGGTGCGAACCATGGAGAAGCAGGATCCGCCGGTACGAATCATCTCGCCCGGGAGAGTTTATCGCCGCGACCGACCCGATGCCACGCATTCGCCGATGTTCCATCAAGTCGAAGGGCTCTATGTTGACAAGGGCGTGACGATGGCTGAACTAAAAGGAACTCTCTTAGCTTTCTACAAAGAGCTGTTTGGCCAAGATACGAAGCTTCGCTTTCGTCCGCACTTCTTTCCGTTCACGGAGCCGTCTGCTGAAGTGGATATCACCTGCCCGTTCTGCAAAGCGGAAGGATGCCGAATCTGCAAGTACACGACGTGGCTCGAGATGGGCGGCAGCGGGATGGTGGATCCGAATGTGCTTCAGGGTGTTGGCTATGACCCAGAAATCTACAGCGGCTTCGCATTTGGATTGGGAATTGACCGCATCGCCATGCTGCGCTTTGGGATTCCCAACATTCGACTTCTGTTCGACAGCGATGTTCGTTTCCTAAGACAATTTTCCGGCTTCACGCCGCGCTAAACGCAAGACCTATCATGTTGCTAAGTTACAAGTGGCTGTCAGAATTTGTGACCCTGCCGGTCTCTCCGGAGCAATTGGCAGACGTGCTCACGTGGCTTGGGCTCGAAGTGGAAGCCGTTCACACGTACGCGCCAAATCTGGACAACGTGGTCATCGGCGAGATTCTGGAATGCGCGCCCATTGAAGGGACTAATCATCTGTCACTGACCAAAACCCGTGTCGGCGGCGAAACGCTTTCGATTGTCTGTGGCGCTCCGAATGCACGCGCCGGTCTGAAAGTGGTCGCGATGCTCGCCGGATCGAAGACCGCCGAAGGCATGGTCATCAAGAAGGCGAAGCTGCGCGGGCAGGAGTCGCACGGCATGCTTGCATCGGAGCAGGAGCTCGGGCTCGCCCCCTCGCATGCGGGAATTATCGAGTGCCCGGCAGACTGGGAAGTCGGAGCACCGGCGGCAAAGTATCTGCAAGACTCGGATACCGTCTACGACGTAGAAATCACGCCGAACCGTCCGGATTTTTTGTCGCACATCGGAGTCGCACGGGATATTGCCGCGAAGTTCAAGTTGCCGTGGAAACCAAAGTCCTACGATTTGAATGAATGCGTTCGCAAGTCCACGGACTTCGTTCGGGTTAAGATTTCGGCTCCTGTGGCCTGCCCACGATATCTTACCCGTGGGGTGACTGGTGTCAAGATTGCTCCCGCCCCCTATGAGGTGCAACTGCGACTGCTGCGCTGCGGTGTGCGGCCGATTTCAAATGTCGTTGATGTGACCAACTACCTAATGCTTGAAACCGGGCAACCTCTGCATGCCTTTGATGCACGGTACATTGCAGACAATTCCATTGACATACGATTCGCCGGAGCAGGTGAATCATTTGTCACATTGGACGAAAAGGAACACAAGCTTCAGTCGCACGATCTTCTGATTGCGGATTCGAAGCATGGCATTGCGTTGGCAGGTATCATGGGCGGTCTGAACAGCGAGATTCGCGAGGACACGACAGATGTCGTGATCGAGTGCGCTTACTTCGACCCTGTGCATGTGCGCCGCACGGCGAAATCGCTTGGAATGTCCACGGACTCTTCGCGCAGATTCGAACGCGGATGCGACCCGAATCAGGTCCCCTACGTCGCCGCGGCAACCGCCGCTCTCATTCAACAGTGGGGTGGAGGCGAGGTGCTGAGCGGAGTTGTGGATGACTATCCCCGGCCAATTGTGCCGGTGGAGATCGCCTTCCGTCCGGAAAAGACAGAAGCACTGATTGGCGTACAGTATGATTTTGCCGAGATCGAGGATACCTTGACGCGACTGGGCTGTGAGGTCTCAGCACACTCCTCTGCGTGGACTGTGAAAGCTCCTACACATCGGCCCGACCTTGAGCGCGAAGTTGATCTCATCGAAGAGATCGTTCGGGTACAGGGGTACGACCAGATTCCGACTTCGGAAAGCAGCAAAGTCGTTTTGACCGGAAAAGATGATCCCGTGGTTCGGTTGCGCAGGCAGGTGGAGGACATTCTGGTTGCCCAGGGATTCCTGCAAACGGTTTCGCTTTCGATGTGGAACCCGGAACCCCGATTGGACCCGCCGGGACTTCCGGCTGGAGTCGAGGTCGCCAACCCCGTGACGGACGAAATGAAGTACTTGCAGGGCAGCGTGCTGGCGCCGATGTTAAGGGCAGCTGCGGCCAATTTCGAGCGCGGGGACAGGGACCTCAGGCTGTTTGAGACGACGCGCGTGTTTCGGGAAGGCGTGGCGGGCGATCCCCGGACCTGGGAGAAACAAGTCGTAGCCGGGCTCCTCGTGGGGCGGCGCTACCCATCTGGTTGGAGCCAGACCAAAGAACCTTCAGATTTCTTTGATTTGAAGAGCGTGCTGGAGTTTCTTGCCCTCAAGCTTTCCCTTGACAAACCGGATATTTTTTGCTATGATCTTGATACCGTTGGCTTTCTGAGCGGTCAGTTGAGAGTCGGTGAGCAGGTTGCAGGTGACTTCGGGCTCTGGCCAAGAGAGGTTTGTGCGGCCAGAGACATAGACGCTTCAGTAGCCTGGTTCGAGCTGGACCTTTCCGTCCTTGCCGCGAACAGGCGCTCAGAATTCGCTTTTGAGCCGTTGCCTCGGTTCCCGATTGCCTGGCGGGATCTTTCCGTCGTTTTGGACCACTCGGTGCCGTTTGCAGAGCTCGTCTCCACGGTTCGCGGTGCGGCAGGCAATTTGCTTCAGTCTGTTTGGCCGTTTGATGTCTTTGTCAGCGACAAACTGGGTGTCGGCAAGAAGTCGGTTGCCTTCAGGCTCGAGTTTCTGCATCCCGAGCGTAGCTTAGACGCTGCGGAAGTGGACGCGGCGATTCAATCAATTGTTACAAAACTACAGCAAGAACACTCAGCGGAATTGCGCTGAGTGCTTTTTTCACCTTAGACAGACAGAACAAAAAGACCCGTATGGATATTCAGACCTTTGATGCACTTGATCAGAAAGTCACGCGGCTCCTGAACAAGATGAGTGAATTGCAGACTCGGAACCGTGAACTGGAAACTGAGCTGAGCGAATTGCGCTCCGATCAGACCGTTTCGGAGCAAGAGTTGAAAGATCTTCGTCAGAAGTGCGCTTCGCTTGAAGAAAACCAGCGCGATCCGCAGCGCGAAGAGCTGATCCGCACCAGAATCAGCGCGCTCTTGGAGAAACTGGAGACCGCATAAGGCGGCGTCCTGCATAGCGAATGACTGATTTTTTGCACGAGAACACTCCGGAAGAAGCGGTCGAGGTGACGATCTTCGATCGAGCCTATAAGCTCAAGCGAACGGCCGAACCTGACTATTTGCGCCGTGTCGCGGGACTCGTGGACGAGCGGATGAAAAGTGTGCATTTGCAGGACCGATCCAGACCCGCTGGCGAGTTGGCCGTGCTTGCGGCGTTGCAGCTTGCACACGAATTGACCGAGGCCAAAGGCGAGCTTCTGGATCAGACCAATAAGGTTACCGCCGAGGCGCAAAGGTTAGAACAGACTCTGGATGAAAAACTTCGCGAGTGGGGCGCATAGCCTGACTCGGCACGGTCTGAGGTGAATTTACGAAGAAAGGTTCATAACCTCTCAGCGGCAGATCATTACATAGTCATTGACAAAATCCCTGTCTTGGCAGATTCTTGATTCAAGAACCATTAGTTTCAGAATAGGGAGTTCGACTCTGGCGTCTATCACAAGCCTAACCCGCTCTGCGGGCTCCCTCCGTCTTCGGACGGCTGTGGATAGTGGAAGTGAGAACCGTTCAGGCGGATTCCCACCGTGTTGTACCAGGTTCTTGGTACCACGTTCTGCCATTCAGGGATTTCTTTTTTTTCGGGAGCCACCACCAAAATGGACAATATACTTCTCGTCGTCTCGCTTGCGGCCGGTTCCGGCATCGCGGCGTTTCTGATCGGCTGGTTCTTAAGCCGGTCCATCACCAAGGAGCGAATCGCAGCATCGCAGCAGGAAGCGGATAGAATCATCGCTGACGCCCAGAAAGAGGCTGAGACGATGTACAAGGAAAAGATGCTTGAAATGCGCGACGAGCAGCTGAGACAGCGCACTTCCTTGGAAAATGAGATACGCGAAATCAAGGACGAGCTTTCGCGGCAGGAGCGTTCCTTGAAGGACAAGGACGCCAATCTTCGGAACGTGCGAGATGAAACGGAGCGCAAGCGCAAAGAGGTAGACCGCTTGATCGGACAAACGTCCCAAAAGGAAAAGAAGTTGTCCGAAATGGAAACTCAGCTCGATGAAGCGCTGAAGCAGGCGCAGTCCGAGCTTGAACGCGCGGCGGGGCTTTCCAAAGACGACGCACTCGAGCAGCTCAAAGAGTCATTGCTGGGCGAGGCTCGGAACGCGACTGCGGATCTTGTCAAGAACATGCGCGACGAAGCGAAAGCGACGGCCAACCGCGAAGCACGCGAGGTAATTGTTTCGGCGATTCAGAGGTCCGCTGCCGATCACAGTGTGGAAAGCACGGTATCAGTAGTGCATATTCCGAACGACGAGATCAAGGGCCGCATCATCGGTCGTGAAGGTCGGAACATTCGGGCGTTCGAGCAGGCGACAGGCGTGGACATCATCGTGGATGACACCCCTGAAACCGTTGTCATATCCGGCTTCGATCCCTATCGGCGCGAAATTGCCAGGCTTGCCCTTGAGCAGTTGATGGCGGACGGTCGAATTCACCCGCAGCGAATCGAAGAGCTGGTGAAGAAGATCGAGAAAGAAATGGACGAGAAGCTGATGCAGATTGGGGACGCCGCTTGTCTTGAAGCTGGAGTCACAGGGCTGCATCGTGAGTTGATCAAGCTCGTTGGCAGATTGAAATACCGCACGAGCTACGGTCAGAATATTCTGCACCATTCGATTGAGGTGGCGCACCTTTCGGCATTGATGTGCGCGCAACTTGGATTCGACGCAAAAATGGGCAGGCGCGCCGGGCTCTTGCATGACATCGGCAAAGCGATTGACCGTTACACCGAGGGGACGCACGTCGAAATCGGCATCGAAATCGCGAAGAAATACCGCGAACCCAAGATCGTAATCAATACGATTGCCGCACATCACAACGACACGGAGTTTATCTCCCCGATAGGTGTATTGGTGCAGGCCGCAGACGCCATTTCCGGTGCGCGACCCGGTGCGCGTCGAGAGACTCTGGAACTCTATGTCAAGCGACTTCAACAGTTAGAAGAGATTGCTTCCGGATTCAAGGGTGTGCAGAAGACTTTTGCGATTCAGGCGGGCCGCGAGATTCGAATCATTGTTGAGCCGCAGAAAGTCAGCGATGCGCTGGCCGAGGCGCTGGCGACGGACATCGCCAAGAAGGTTGAAGAAGAGCTCGAGTATCCGGGCCAGATTAAGGTGACTGTGTTGAGGGAATTTGTTGCAACAGGCGTGGCCAAATAAGCCCGCGGGCGCAAGCCGCCTGCTGTTTATCGGAGATGTTTATGGAGAGCCCGGACAGAAGGCGGTATGCGCCCTCCTGCCCGGGCTCATTCGTGATCTGGGCTCCGATGTTTGCGTTGTGAACGCTGAGAATTCGGACGGCGGAAAGGGACTTTCTCCTGCGATCATTCGGAAGCTCTTTGATGCCGGAGCGGATGTTCTGACCGGTGGAAATCACACGCTCTATCGAGAAAAGGCACACGCCGCGATTGATGAACATCCGCGAGTGCTGCGCCCGTTGAACTTGCCGCCGGAAGCTCCCGGACGGGGAATCGCGATCATAGAAGTTTCCCCTCGCGTTCGCTGGGGAGTCGTGAACTTGATCGGACGCGCGATGATGCCGCCTTCCGACGACCCCTTCAGGCTCGGCAAGCAGGCTGTGGAGTCGCTGCGCGAAGAAACGCCGCTAATCTTCGTAGATTTCCATGCGGAAGCAACCGCCGAAAAAATTGCCTTAGCGAGGTACCTGGACGGAGCGGTTACCGCACTAATCGGAACTCATACTCATGTGCAAACCGCCGATGAGGAGATTCTAACGGGCGGTACGGCGTATTTAACCGATGCAGGAATGAGCGGTCCGCATAACGGCGTGATTGGGATGGACACAAGCAGTGCCCTGCATCGTTTTCTGCATCCTATGGGCGGCGGACGATCAGGAGTGGCTACCGGCGAGATTCGAGTTCACGGAGCCTTTGTGGATGCAGATCCTGTCAGCGGCAAAGCGCTCGCGATTGGCAGAATCCGCAGAGATTTCTCATGACTGTTCGCGCGATCATTGGCAAGGCCTGGCTGGGCGGGTCAGAAACGACTCCGGTCCGCGTTCGATATGCGCAAGGAAAGATCGAGTCGGTTGAACGCGGCATCTTTGCTGATCATGATCCGGAGACTTTGCGATTATCCCATGAGCAGGTTCTGCTGCCCGGGTTTCACGATGCGCATTTGCATTTGTTGACCGGCGGTTTGCAAATGGCGCAGATAGATTTGGGCGGAGCGCATACAACGGATCAGGTTCTGGAACGGATTTCCGATTTTGTTTCGAGGGAGAAGCCCCTTGCGGGAACCTGGCTGCTTGGTCATGGATTGGAACAAACGGAAGTCTCGGTGACTCGGCTGGACTTGGATCGTGTGGCCTCCACTCATCCGATCTTTCTGTGGACGCATGATCTTCATTCGGTGATTGTCAATTCCGCCGCTCTGATCGCCGCGCGTGTGGACGGCTCAAGCCGAGACCCGGAGGGCGGGCGCTTCGAGCGGGGCGCGGACGGCAAACTGAATGGCATAGCGCGCGAGTCGGCGGCCTATCTTATTCGTAGTCACATTCCCGAACCTGACGCCGAGCAGTGCCGATTAGCCTTTCGACGTGCGCAGCAGTTTGCCCATTCTCTGGGAATTACTGCCGCGAGCGCAAGCGTTCGTTCAGACTTGCTGCCGCAATATCTTGACCTTGCGGACTCAGTGGATCAGACGATTCGATTGAACATTTGGAAAGTCACAACCGACTTCGATTTTGAGGCGGACCGGTTTGAGTTTCGACACTCGGAGATGTTTCGCTTCGCCTGTTTCAAAGGCTTCACCGACGGTGCGCTGGGATCACGAACCGCCTCTTTTTGGCAGCCGTACGCGGACGACCCCGCGAACTCAGGAACTCTGTTGGTGCGCGAAGGACCGTTGGCGAGATTTGTTCGTGCCGCGCATCAACAGGGAGCGCAGATCGCCATGCACGCCATTGGCGATCGAGCCAACAGCGTTGTCTTGGATGCAGTGGAGATGGCCAGTTGCAACGGGATTGGTCCCGAGCTCAGGCCGAGAATTGAGCACTGCCAGCACTTGCGCGAACGGGATATTGGGCGCTTTGCAAAGCTTGGAGTCGTTGCGTCCATGCAGCCGATACATTGCACGGCGGACATGAGTTTTGTGAAGGGACGATTGGGAGAGGAGCGTGAGCGCTATTCCTATGCGTGGAACAGCCTGAAGAAGGCGGGAGCGATGCTGGCGTTCGGAAGTGATTGGCCGATTGAGGACATGTCTCCAATGGCCGGAGTGCATGCGGCGGTCACGAGAACGAGAAAGGACCGAACTCCTGAAGGTGGATATTATCCAGATGAATGTGTGAGTGTGGAAGACGCACTAACGGCCTATACGATGGGGGCCGCATATGCTGCGGGATGGGAGGAACTCTTAGGGAGTATTGAGGCAGGGAAGGCGGCGGACTTCTGCGTACTCGATGCAGATCCTTTCCAGACCAGAGTACAAGACCTGCATTTGTTGCGGTCAGTTATGACGCTGGTGGCCGGCGAGACGGTTTATTCGAGCGACTCTGCCTAACGGTCGTGCTGCTTCATCCATTCGATGAAGTCAGCCAGACCATCTTCAAAGCGCACGTCATGCCGAAAGCCGAGCTCGCGCTCGGCAAGGGATGTATCCGCAAACGTCTGAAACACATCGCCGGGCTGACGCGGCAAGTAGTCAATCTTTAGTGGTCCAACTCCGGCCTCGATGCCTTGCAGGAGTTCGCGCAGCTCTATTGGTGAGCTTGACCCGAGATTGAAGATTCCGTAGCGGCCGCTCGACTGATTCACCCAATTGATTGCGCCGTTGATGCCCCCGACGATGTCGCTCACATGCGTATAGTCGCGCCGCGAGGAGCCGTCACCAAACACCGGAATCGGCTTGCCTTGCAGTGCTCTGTGCACAAACTTACGGATCGCGAGGTCAGGTCTTTGTCGCGGTCCGTACACCGTGAAGAAGCGCAGGCAGGCAATTGAGAAACCGTAGAGGTGCGAGTAAACGTGCGTGATGACCTCGCCCGCCTTCTTGGTGGACCCGTAGGGACTTAAAGGATAATCCGTGTTGTCTGACTCCCGAAATGGTCCGCCGTCGCGGTCCCCGTAAACCGATGAACTGGACGCGAAAACGATCCGCTGAATGTTCAGTTTGCGGCACAGTTCGAGCAACTGCACCGTCGCGTCAATGTTGACCTGAGCATAAAGCTCCGGTTGTTCAAGCGAGGGCCGGACCCCGGCGCGAGCCGCAAGATGGATCACCGTGCCTGGCTTGTGCTCCATGAGCACCTTTTCAATGGCGGCGGAGTCGCGGATGTCGCCTTCCACAAAAGTGAAGCTCGGAGACTTCCGGGACTGTTGCAAATTTGCTTCTTTCAGTACGCGCGGATAGAAGGGATCAAGGTTGTCGTACCCGATCACCTCGTGGTTCCGAGCAAGAAGGAACTCGCTTAGATGCGATCCGATGAAACCGGCACAGCCGGTAATGAGTATCTTATTCATGGCGGTCGTGATCAACTTATCTGTGCAAGCCTGGGGCCAGTCAAGATAGGAGATTTTGTTGGACTTCTGCAAGTGACCCCGGAATATCCTCTTTAGAATTTTTTAAGTTATTGTTTTTCAATGCTGTAACAAGAAATGAACTTCTGTTTACCTGATGCAGCATCTTGACAATTTGCTTCCCAGAGCTTATGTTTATGATCTCCCTTCGGGGAAATGCGCATCACTTGGCGGAGTAGCTCAGTCGGTTAGAGCACGGGAATCATAATCCTGGTGTCGGGGGTTCGAGTCCCTCCTCCGCTACGCAGTCTTGTCAGCCGCCGGTACTGCTTCCGGCGGCTGTTTTGGTTTCTGCACGTTTGAAAATGAACTTCAGGACGCGAACGAAGACATGAATTTCAGAGAATGGCCCAGATTGATCTGCGTTGAATGCGGCCAGGGCGACGTGCAAGCGGGTACGACGGCGTGCAGGCACTGTGGAAAATCGTATCCGATCCACACGCAGACCGGCATTCCCGTCGCAATCAGCAGCCGTTCGCCCTTGAACGAAGCAGAAGTCCTTGCGCATCACGTGGAGTCTGCCGCGCTTGATTTGAATGTTGCTCACAGTCACTGGAAGACGGGTACGCTTCGCACTCTGTTGGACCAAACGCCCGGCAAAAAGGTCCTAAGTTATGGCAGCGGAGACGGCGGCGACCGTGCGATGCTGGAGGCGATGGGGTACGATCTGGTCTGCTTCGACATCTATCCCGGTCCCTATACCGACATCGTTTGTGACGGGCACGAGCTGCCATTTGCCGATGAGCAATTCGATTTGGTTGTGTCTACTGCGGTATTCGAACATCTCTACAATCCGTTTCAGGCGGCGCGAGAAATCGCGCGAGTGCTGAAGCCGGGTGGTGCGCTCATCGGATCCGCGGCCTTCCTTGAGCCCTATCATGCCAACTCCTACTTCCACATGAGCCACCTTGGTCTGACGGAAATTTTCAGTCGGGCAGGACTCCAGAAGATCGAGATTCATCCGGGCTGGTCGTTTGTGGAATCGTTGAACGGCAGGTTCTGGCTGTGGAATCGCGCCCGGCCCATCGCGATGCTGACACGTCCCTTGCGGCGGCTGCGTTACAGATTGGGCATGGGAATGTGGAAAATTGCTTATGCACTGAAGGGAAAGGATGTTCCGGCGCAGATTCGTTTAGGGTTTTGTGGATCGCTCATTTTCAAAGTCGTGAAGCCGGGTGTTTGAGAAGATTGCCAGAGTGCTTCGAGTGATCGAGCCGCACGAGCGTGTTCTGCTTGCCGTTTCCGGCGGGCGCGATTCTTTTTCGATGCTCAAGTGGTTTGCGCTCCAGAGTGAATGGCAGACTCGCTGCGTGGTCGCGCATGTTCATCACGGAATTCGCGCAGACGCCGATGATGCTGCCAGGCTCGTTCGAGAGCAGGCGGAGAAATACGGAATGGAATTCGACCTTGCGTACGCAAATGTCGTGGAGCATTTGTGCGCGAACAAAGACTCCATCGAGGCCGCTGCCCGCCGATTTCGCTACGCGGCGTTGGAAGAAATGCGGCAGCGACACGGGTGCGCATGGATCTTGACCGCGCACATGCTGGACGATTCTGCCGAAACCGTGTTCATGAAACTGCGGCAGGATTGTTCGTGGTTTGAGGCGACGGGCATTCCCGAGAAGCGCGGCAACATTCTTCGCCCGTTTCTGGGAGTGCGTCGTCATGAACTTCGGCAGCTCATTGACGATGACGATCTGGTGGATGACGACCCCATGAATCTGGATCCCGCATTCCTGCGCGTCTCCGCAAGAAAGGCGATTGAGAGAATTTCGAATACTTTGCCGGACATCGCCCGAAGACTGGTTCGACACGGGACTAACACCCGTTCCTTGCTTTTTATGACGACCGTTCTTGCAAACCATATGTTTCCCAATAAGTTACAGGTTGCGGGATCTGGTGATCATCGTATTGAGATTCTTCCGAAAAACCTGTATCTTGAAGATTTAGGCTTTGTTTTCGTTGAAACCGCACTCCGCAAGCTGCAAGGGAATAGGGAATTCCGTTTGTCCGCGTCGGAAAGACGGCAGGTCAACGAGTTTCTGTCCGGATCCACGTCAAGAAGTGTGCTTCGCTTGAAGCAAGGTTTTGAGTTAAGTAAGGCGGGGCGCCACTACTGGCTGTCCGCCGGGAACAGGCACGACGAGGACGAAGTTCGGAATGCGCATGACTTGCTTGATCGGACACTTCTTGTTCCGTGTGCAATCGGTGAGCGCGCGACTGGAGAACTCTTTTTTGATCGAAGCAGATTGAGCGGCAAGTTCAGGGCGCGAGCCTGGAGTGCCGGTGAAAAGTTCCGCCCCGCAAAAAGACGAACACGGAAAGTTTCCGATTGGCTTAGGGACATTGGAGTACACCCCTCTTGCCGGCGTCAGTGGCCGGTCCTTGCCGACGACTCCGGAATTGTCGCCATTCCGGGACTTGGTGTAAGCGAAAGCACCACAGCAGTTCCACATTCCAGTGACATACTGGCGATTCACTGGGAGTCAGAGACACTTAGTCATGCATGAATACTCCGAACATTTGGTTCTCGGCCAGCCGCCGCGCAAGTTCGAACGATACTTGACGTCAGCTGAGATTCAGCGCGCAGTGAAAGAAACCGGGCTCCGGATCAACGAGCGCTTCGCTGGGGAAGAGCCGGTTTTTGTTGGCGTTTTGACGGGGTGCTTCATGTATATGGCGGACATCGTTCGCGCATCGTATCTATCCTGCACCATTGACTTCATCAAGCTTTCCAGTTACGGGGACGGCATGGAATCGGGCAGAGTCAGGCTGATCAAAGATATTGATTGCGACATTCGTGACCGCCATGTTATTGTCGTGGATGACATTGTGGATACGGGCAACTCATGGGACTTCTTGAAAAGATTCCTCATGGTAAGAAATCCGAAAAGTCTGAGCATGGCGGCGTGTTTTCGAAAGCCCAAGTCCGTGCAAACCGGCGTCGAAGTGGACTTTATCTCAATTGACCTTCCGGATGAGTTTGTCATTGGATACGGCCTGGACTATGCCGGACAAGGCCGTCATCTGCCAGACCTGTACATTTTGTCCGGCGAAGAGACCAAATGAGCACTGATAGGAATTCCAACTCGCCGCGCGGTCGCGGCCCGAATGATGACGAACCGCGCGTCGAATGGCGCAAGGTGTCGCGGTTTCTCTATCTGATGCTGCTTGTACTGCTGGTCACTGTTGTGGTGGCTCAGCTTGTGACACAGCGCAGTGCGGAAACCGTCATCACGTACTCTGCATTCGAACAGGCCGTGGACTCTGGAAACGTGAAGTCCGGAATCGTTCGGGATCAGAGTTTCCACGGAAAGATGAAAGACGAGTCGCGGTTTGTCGTCACTCTTCCCCCGACTTTGGACAGTGCGCTGCTCAAGAAGTGGAAAGATGCGGGTATCGAGATAGATTTTAAGGTCAAGCGACCTGATCTTGGTCAATACTTGCTTGGGATCTTGCCCTGGTTGCTGCTGCTTGGCTTCGGCGTCATCTTGATCAGACGAATGTCCAACATGGGACCGCGCGGGCTGTTTCAGTTTGGCAAGAGCAAAGCCAAAGTTTATTCGGAAGCAAGTACGAAGGTGACTTTTGCGGACGTCGCCGGGGCGGACGAGGCGAAAGAGGAGCTGCGCGAGATCATTGATTTTCTGCGCGAACCCAGAAAGTTCGTGCGCGTGGGCGGCAGAATTCCGCGCGGCGTGTTGCTGCTTGGCCCTCCGGGAACTGGCAAAACGTTGTTGGCAAAAGCCGTTGCGGGCGAAGCCGGAGTGCCGTTCTTCTCGATTAGCGGCGCGGAGTTTGTTGAAATGTTTGTCGGTGTCGGCGCGAGCCGCGTGCGTGACCTGTTCGAGACAGGAAAGAAAAACGCTCCGTGTATCATCTTCATTGATGAGATTGACGCGGTCGGTCGGCATCGCGGTGCCGGACTGGGCGGAGGGCATGACGAACGCGAACAGACGCTCAATCAGCTGCTGATTGAAATGGATGGCTTCGAAGAGAATGACGGAGTCATTCTGGTTGCTGCGACAAACCGACCGGACATTCTTGATCCTGCGCTTCTGAGGCCGGGCAGATTCGATCGCCAGATCGTGGTGGACCGTCCCGACGTGCGAGGCCGCGCCGCAATTCTGAAAGTTCATTCGCGGAATAAACCGGTCGGTGACGATGTTGATCTGGACGTGATTGCCAAGAGCACGTCCGGTATGGCGGGCGCAGAGCTTGCGAACTTGATGAACGAGGCCGCGCTTCTGGCAGCACGACGCGACAGTGACCGAGTGAGCATGCAGGATGTAGAAGCGGCCAAAGACAAAGTGATGATGGGAATCGAGCGCCGCTCTGTAGTGATTCCTGAGCGCGAGAAGCGCGTCACGGCGTATCATGAGGCGGGGCATGTTTTGGTCGCGCTGTTTTCGCCCGACGTGGATCCCGTGCACAAGGTGACCATCATTCCCAGAGGACAGGCACTTGGGTTGACGCACTTTGTCCCCCTGGATGACAAGCGAAGCTATTCACGCAAGTACCTGGAGGGACAGCTCTCGACCTTGTTGGGAGGGCGTGTCGCGGAGCTCTTGGTGTTTGACGAAGTCACAAGCGGGGCATCAAACGACTTGAAGCGTGCAACGGAAATCGCCAAGACCATGGTGACAAGATGGGGGATGAGCGAAAAGCTTGGTCCCGTCACCTATGGACAACAGCACGAAGAGGTCTTTCTGGGACGCGACTATACCTCAAATCAGGACTACAGCGACGAGACCGCGCATGCGATTGATCAGGCTGTGCGTGAGTTTGTTGAGGGTGCGGAAGGCAGATCGCGTGACATCTTGCGCAGAGAGCGCAAGCGCCTCGATCTGTTGGCGGAAACGCTGGTCGAGCGCGAGTCCCTCTCTGGTGAAGAAATTCACTCGCTGCTTGATTTGCCTGCGCGCAACGGCAATCCACCCGGAGAGACCGCATAGTGGAGCGCAATGAGGAACAGAAACTTCGCGAACTGATTCGCCGCGAGCTTGAGACCCGTGAAAAGCTTCTGTCGAAAGACAGTGAAGAAGAATCAGGATTCACGCTTAACTTTGTGGAACGCCAGCGAATCATTGACGATGAAATCCGGAAGTACTACGAAGCCAAAGGCAACTACCGGCGATACGAGAACGAGGATGGTGAGTTCGAGTGGCTGAGCGAAGAAGAGATTCGCGAGCGCGAGCGGCAGATCCCCATTGATGCGGAAGAGCTGGAAGTTGGTCAGCGAAGCGTGCGGAATTACTTCCTGATGATTGCCGTCCTGGTGTTTGTCGGCGCTCTGTTGATGTATATCGCGCTGCGGCAACAGAGCGGAAGCATACAGGTGCTTTCGAATGTACCGGGAGCCACGATCATTCTGGATGGTCAGGCAACGGAGTTTAAGACGGACTTCGTCCTTTCGAATCTCTCTCCGGGTCCGCATCTCATCAGTATCGTCAAGAGCGGATATGGAATCGCAGGCGACCCCGCGCGGCGCGTGGAGGTAAGGGCCGGGAAAGAAGAAGTTGTGGCGTTTATGCTTGAACCTGTGCCGCCGAAAAATGGACAAACCAAGAATTGAACATGCAGTACGCGAGATTCTTGCCGCAATAGGTGAGAATCCCGAGCGCCCGGGTCTGCGCGACACGCCGACGCGGGTTGCGACCATGCTCGAAGAGATCTTCTCAGGAATCGGTACGGATCCCGCGCAGACGCTGTCGCTTTATCCCGCCGAGAATACTACGGAAATGATCATTCACCGTGATATTCCATTCTATTCCATGTGTGAGCACCACCTGCTGCCGTTCTGGGGATTTGTTTCCATTGCCTACATTCCCTCGAATGAACAGGTGACCGGTTTCTCTGCCTTGGCGCGTGTGGTTCGCGTGCTCGCTCAGCGTCCACAGCTCCAAGAAAGCATGACGACTGCGATTGCGGACACTCTGATGGAGCGGCTGAAACCCATGGGCGCATTTGTGGTCATCCGAGCTCAGCATCTCTGCCTGATGATGCGCGGCGAAAAAGTGCATGGGAGCTGGACTGTGACGTCCGCCGTGCGCGGTGCGCTCTCGAAGCAAGCCACGCGCATGGAGGCCCTGATGCTCATGGACGGACGTGCCTGAGTCGCGCAGATTCCGTCATCGCCGGGGCAGCCTTGAATTGGGGCGGCGAACGCTGCTCATGGGAATTGTCAATGTGACTCCCGACTCGTTTTCCGATGGCGGCAGATACCTTGACTCTAATGCAGCGGTGGTCCATGCTCTCAAGCTCGTTGAGGACGGCGCCGATATTGTTGATCTGGGTGCCGAATCCACAAGACCGGGAAGCACAGGATCATCTGATGCCGAACAGCTGAACCGGTTGCTACCAGTTCTCGAGAAGCTTCGCAAGATCACAGACTCAGTTCTTTCCATTGATACTCGTTCGTCCGTTGTGGCACGAGAGTGCCTGGAGCTCGGCGCAGATATGATCAATGATGTGTCAGGTCTTGAACATGACCATGCTCTGGCAGATGTCTGCCATGAGTGCGGTGCCGGGCTGGTTATCATGCATATGCGAGGCAAGCCCGAGACCATGCAGACGACACTTGCCGAGGGGAATCCCGTACCAGAAGTAAAGCGGTTTCTCGAGTCCGCAGTGGCGAGATGCTTGGACGCAGGACTTGACCGCGAACATTTGCTCGTGGATCCGGGATTGGGCTTTGGAAAAAGTTTTGAACAGAACCACCAGTTGCTGAATGACCTGTGCGAGCTCACAACTCTTGGTGCTGGCGTGCTGGTCGGCCCGTCCCGCAAAGCATTCACAGGGGAGCTGTCCGGATTGCCGCCCGACGCCCGGCAGTTCTCCACCGCCGCAGCGGTGGCCATTGCGATCCTTCATGGCGCGGATATCGTACGAGTGCATGATGTGAAGGAAATGAGGGAAGTCTCTGATTTCTGTGATCGGTTCAGGAGTGTCCATGCCGCTTGAGGACACTTCCTATCAAATTGCGGAACTCACTGCGGATCATCTTCATGCGGTGTTGTCCATTGAACGCGATTCGTTCAAAGATCCTTGGTCATTGTCCGCGTTTCGGAACTTCATCGTGCTCTACAGAACAAGCTGGGTGATTCTTGATGGCAGTGAAATCATCGGCTACATTGTGAGTCAATGGGTGCTCGACGAAATTCACGTTCTCAACGTCGCGGTGCACAAGCAACGCAGGCGAGAGGGCATTGCGTCTGCACTACTCGATTTCCTTTTTGATCGCGCACGCGCACAGAAGATGTCGGACGTTTATCTAGAAGTTCGGGAGTCCAACGAAGCAGCGCGCGGACTTTACGCAAGATATGGATTTGCGGAGTTGGGCATCCGAAAGAGTTACTATCACGACGGTGAAGATGCATTGGTTATGCACCGGCGAGTTCGCAGAAGCGATCGCGGTTCTGACGCGGAAGGAGCATAAGAATGGCGCTTGAGTGGTTTCGCAGAGAAAAAGGCCCCATTTCAGCGGGCCAGAAAAAGTCATCGCAAGACACTTTGTGGGTGAAGTGCGAAGGCTGTGGTGAAATCGTGTTCAAGAAAGAGCTCGAGAAACTGCAGCTGGTGTGCCCAAAGTGCTCTTTTCACTTCGCCATGCCAGCCGAATCCTATATCGCGCTGCTTGCCGATGAGGGGACTTGGACAGAAAGTGATCACACTCTCCGGCCGCAAGACCCTCTTCAGTTCAAAGACTCCAAGAAATACAGTGACCGAGTCGCAGCGTCCATCAAGACCACAGGTAAATACGATGCGATGACGATTGGGTCCTGCACACTGGGTGAATTTCCGGTGGAACTTGGGATCATGGACTTCTCGTTTATGGGCGGGAGCGTCGGAAGTGTGGTCGGTGAGAAGATTTCGCGAGGCGTTGATCGCGCCATCGCAGAGCGCCGCGCGCTCATCTTGGTGTCGCGTTCTGGCGGCATGCGCATGCAAGAGGGCATGATTTCCCTGATGCAGATGGCGAAGACGAGCGTGAAATTGACTCAGCTTGGTGAGGCGGGACTTCCCTATATCTCTGTGATTACCAACCCGACGACCGGTGGGACGACCGCCAGTTTCTCCATGCTCGGAGATGTGATCGTGGCAGAGCCCGGCGCGCTGATCGGCTTTGCCGGTCCGCGTGTGATCAAACAGACAATTGGACAAGACTTGCCGCCAGGATTTCAGAGAAGCGAATTCCTACTGGAGAAAGGCTTTCTGGACAGGATTGTGAATAGGCAGGCACTGAAGACGACCATCGTACAGGTTCTAAAGGCGCTGATGCATCAGGAAGCCGCTCAAGCGTGATTATTCTGATTTCGAATGACGACGGTATCCAGTCCGAAGGACTGCATGCTCTCGTGCGAGCAGTGTCCGATCTTGGGCAAGTGTGGGTAGTTGCGCCGGACCGCGAGCAATCTGCGGTCGGACACTCCATAACAATCTCCGAGCCGATTCGATACGTGGACTTTGAGCTGGACGGCGCGTTCCGGACTTTTGCTGTCAATGGCAGTCCCGCAGACTGTGTGAAACTGGCGCTTTCCGAGCTTCTGCCTGAAGCCCCGGCGCTCGTGCTTTCAGGTATCAACCGCGGCGAGAATACCGGGATTTCTGTGATCTATTCCGGAACCGTGTCCGCGGCGACGGAAGGTGCCATCAACGGCATTCCAGCCGCTGCGATTTCTGTTGACTCGTTTTCTCCAACAAACTATGACGCGGCCGCAGCAGTATCACGGCGAACGGCCGAGCTTGTCATGGCGCGTGGACTTCCTGAAGGAACTCTTCTGAACGTGAATGTGCCCGAACTTCCTGCCGAAGAGATTGTGGGAATCAAAGTCGTTCGGCAGGGCAGAGGGAGATTCAAGGAGACATTTCTGAAGCGCACGGATCAACGCGGAAGAATTTACTACTGGATGGATGGACACAAACTGCCACTTGACGAGACGGATACGGATGGTATTGCACTCTTGCAGGGATACGTTGCGATCACTCCCATTCAGTTTGATTTGACTCACCATGCTTACCTCGAAGAGCTTTCCGAGTGGGCAACTGATTTCACACTTCCTCGCGAATGAAACATAGCGAACGCATCGCGATACTTGATTTTGGCGGGCAGACGACTCAACTGATTGCGCGGCGCTTGCGTGAGCAGGGAGTCTATTGTGAGATTCTTCCCTTCAATGTTCCTGTTGAGGAAGTTGTCTCACCGGAAACCAAAGGAATCGTGTTCTCGGGCGGCCCCGCTAGTGTGCATGCGGAGGGGTCTCCACATCCGCACCATGAAATCTATGAGGCGGGACTGCCGATTCTGGGAATCTGCTACGGCATGCAGCTCTTGGGTGAGCACTACGGAAGCCCAGTGGTGAAGGGCCGGGCTGGAGAATTCGGCCCTGCGACCGTTTCATTTCAGGCGAAATCCAAACTGTTGAATGATATCAAGCTTCCCCTGCAAGTTTGGATGAGTCATGGGGATCACGTCGAAGATGTCTGCGAGCCGCTGGAACTGATCGCAAGAAGCGAGAGCAATGTAGTTGCGGCGGTTTGCCTGCAGGACCAGAGCGCGTTTGGAGTGCAGTTTCACCCAGAAGTGACTCACACTCCGCAAGGTGGACTGCTCCTGCGTAACTTTGCATATGATGTATGCGGCTGCAAGGGTGGCTGGAGTATGGAGACGTTTGTCGAAGACTCCGTCGCTGAGATTCGAGCCGAGGTCGGTGACCGTAAGGTCCTTTGTGCGCTTTCGGGTGGTTTGGATTCCGCGGTGACGGCGATGTTGCTCAATCGTGCCGTTCCAGGACAGGTCTTGTGCTTTTACGTTGACACTGGACTCGGGAGGCTTGGAGAACGCGAGCAGATCGAAACCACATTTCGCGAGCACGGACACATTGAGCTCGAAGTGATTGACGCGTCCGATCGCTTCTTTGCGGCGCTTTCAGGCATCACGGATCCTGAAAAGAAGCGCAAGACCATTGGCAGACTTTTCATTGAAGTGTTTCAGGAAGAAGCCGCACGGCACCCTGAAGTTGACTTCCTTGCGCAAGGGACGCTTTACCCTGACGTAATAGAGAGCGTGTCGGTCAAAGGTCCATCGGCAACCATTAAGTCACACCACAACGTCGGTGGTTTGCCGGACACGCTTCGACTGAAACTCGTTGAGCCGTTGCGCGAGCTGTTCAAAGATGAAGCTCGATCGCTTGGTGAACTGCTCTCCCTCCCGAGAAGCATCACGCATCGCCATCCTTTCCCCGGCCCTGGATTGGCCGTGCGAGTGCTCGGTGAGGTCACGCGTGAGCGATGTGATATCCTTCGTGAAGCGGACTCCATTTTCATGTATGAGTTGCGCTCCGCAGACTGGTACGAGAAGACCAGACAGGCTTTTGCGGTGCTTCTTCCCGTCAAGAGTGTTGGAGTCATGGGAGACGAGAGAACCTACGAGAACGTCTGCGTCCTGCGAGCCGTGAACACGGACGATTTCATGACCGCGGACTTTACAAGACTGCCGTACGAACTGCTTGGACGCGTGTCGTCCAGAATCATCAACGAAGTGCGCGGAATCAACCGCGTAGCCTATGACGTCAGCACCAAACCTCCGGCAACCGTGGAGTGGGAATAGAGTATTTCTTTCGAGTGTTTCTAACTGTCAGACTCTTACACCGAGGGAAGCAAGATTATGTGTGGTATCATCGGATATAGCGGACAACGAGACGTCGCACCGTTGCTCATCGCCGGACTCAAGCGCATGGAGTACCGCGGCTATGACTCCGCGGGCATCGCGGTCAACAACAAAGATCTGCGAGTGGTGAAAGACGCGGGCAAAGTGTCTAACCTCGAGCAGCTTGTACGTGGGGCTTCCGTCAAGGGAAACTGCGGCATTGGCCACACGCGGTGGGCAACGCACGGGGCACCCAATCAAACGAATGCTCACCCGCACACCGACGAGGAGCAGACCATAGCGCTGGCGCACAACGGTATCATTGAGAATTACTCGTCCCTAAGACACGAGCTTGGCCGCACGGGTCATCGCTTTGTCACAGACACGGACACCGAGGTGATTGCGCACCTGATTGAAGAATTCTACGAAGGTGACTTGCCGCGTGCCGTGCTAAAGGCACTGCGTGTGGTGCGGGGAACATATGGACTGGCAATCGTAAGCAAACATCATCCAGGCATGGTTGTGGCGGCGCGACTCGGTTCGCCCATGGTAATTGGTCACGGACACGGAGAGAATTTTCTCGCTTCGGATCCTGCGGCATTCCTAAGCATGACGCGCGACGTGACCTACCTTGAAGACGGCGAAATCGCCGTACTGACTCCAGAAAGAGTGGAGTATCGCACGCTTTCCGATGAGCCGATTGATAAAAAGCTTGAGCAGATTACATATGACATCGCTGCGATTGAAAAAGGCGGATTTGCTCACTTCATGTTGAAAGAGATTTGTGAGCAGCCGCAGACCGTCGCGGACTCGATGCGCGGGCGTCTCTTGCCAGAAGAAGGTGCGGTGAAGTTTGGCGGCATGGCCACTGCACGAGAAATCTTGAGCGATGCCAAACGCGTCGTCTTTCTCGGATGCGGAACAAGCTGGCATGCGGGATTGGTTGGTGAGTACTTGTTCGAGGAGCTTGCCGGTATTCCCTGCGAAGTCGAGTACTCGTCAGAGTTCCGATACCGTTCACCGATCCTCGAACCGGGAACTGCGGTGTTTGCGATTTCGCAGTCCGGCGAGACGGCGGATACGCTTGCTGCTGTGCGTGAAGCGCGGCGCCACGGTGCACCGGTGTTCGGAGTTTGCAATGTCGTGGGGTCCACGATCGCGCGGGAAACAGATGCAGGTGTTTACATTCATGCCGGACCGGAGATCGGCGTAGCGTCAACGAAAGCGTTCACCTCGCAGATCACGGTCCTATTCATGCTTGCCCTGCAAATGGGGCGGAGCAGGCGCGTCGGCGCCGGCAGAGGCCGCGAGCTTGTTCAACACTTGAAGGACATTCCGCAGAAGATTTCACGGATTCTAGCAACACGTGAACGTGTGGAGACGATTGCGCATCACTATCGCGACAGCCGAAATTTCCTTTATTTGGGGCGAGGTTTGAACTTTCCGGTTGCTCTCGAAGGCGCACTTAAGCTGAAAGAGATTTCCTACGTTCACGCCGAAGGATATCCCGCCGCCGAGATGAAGCACGGACCGATCGCTTTGATTGACCGCGACATGCCCGTCGTGTTCATCGCCACGCGCGACGGGACGTATGAAAAAGTGGTTTCAAACATCGAGGAAGTGCGCGCACGCGGCGGACGCGTTCTGGCGATTGCGACGGAAGGCGATACCGAGATTCAGTCGCGCGTGGATGAAGTTGTGTACGTTCCCGAGACTGATCCGTTGCTTACCCCGCTGCTGACCGTTGTGCCGCTGCAGCTTCTCGCGTATTACATGGCCGTTCACCGCGGCTGCGATGTGGACCAGCCCAGAAATCTCGCCAAGAGCGTGACGGTCGAGTAGATGGTGAGAGTTCTTGCACTTTTCCTTATAGTCACTGCCGCACTGGCCGGGACGTCACCGCAGATGCGTTCAGCTCTGACGCGGTACGAGGCAGGTGACTTTGAAGCGGCGCGCAAAGAGGGCGAAGACATTGTGCTGCAGGGGAGAGGTGAAGAGCTGGAAGCGGCACTCTACTTGCTTGTGCGCACGGATATTGCCCTGAAGAACTACGACGCCGCACAGCGCGGCTGCGAAAGACTTCTGCGCGCGTTTCCCGGGGGCGACTATCACTCTTTTGCACGGTTCTCGCGCGCTGAAGCGTCCTTCATGTTGGATGAAGTGGCGGAGAGCAAGCGTGACTTGGAGTGGTGTGCGGACAGTTCGCGCAACGAACGCCTTTCCTCCCGCGCACGGGAGATTCTTGAGAATCGTACCGAGTTTGACCATCGGGAGTACCTGTTTCCGGCCGATCGAGTCACGCGACGCAGTGAGTATGCCGGAAGCGAGCTGCGCCCCAAAGTGATTCTTCTCTTGGCATTTCCCGACGTCAATGATCCGGCTCCCCGCCAACTCAGAGAAGCATTCTTGTTCGGATCGGACAAACTTGATCTGTACTCAGTACAGTGTTGGACGGTGAATACCGCATTAGGTGCGTTGCAAGCCCTAGATTCCGCGGCGCGCGGCGGAGTGGATTTCATCGTCTTTGCCGGAGATGAAGGGTCTGCGACAACGCTCGCATTGGCTAATGACTCTCATCAGATTCCAATTCTGAAGCTGACGAGCACCCCGCGCTCTTTGTCCTTGATGTGTGAAGGAATGATTGAGTTTCTTCCCAGCCAAGAGACCATTGCTGCAAATGCCGCGAAGTATGTCGCAGAGGCGATGCACGTCAAGCATGGGATTTTGCTAACGCCTGAATCCGACTTGGGCAGAGCGCATCTTGAGGGATTTCTGCGCTCCGAAGACTATGGTTTGGTGTTCGATGCAAAGGCCACGTACCCCTATGGGAGCGGCAATGTTCGGCAGGAGCTCTACGACCTTGTGGCTGCCCCCGCGCGGCTTGATCGCGGCGGCGAAATGGTGGATGCGCTGCTCAGCAGAGCGGAGCGCGAGCGCCTGTTTGGTGATCAGAACGGCGGAGAGGTCAGTGTTCAGGCTGCAACGAATTCAGGTTCCCGAGGCGGGGAGTCCCCCGAAGCCTTCTTCTTCTCGCTCTCCGGCGACCAGATTAACAACTATTGTTCGCAGCTTGGCAATCTTCCCGCCGACATGTTTTTCGTCGGAAACAGCGCATGGCTTGACGAGCGCGCGCTGAACGCGCAGGCGCATATTACACGCCGCATGATTATCGGAGCACCCCTTTTGCCCGAACCTGATCGCATCACGGAACTGGTCAATGACTACGTGGCTCGCACTTCAGTGGACGCGACGGCATGGGAGACTCTTGGACTTGACGCAGCCGAGTTCGTGAGCGCTCTGTTTATGAAACAGAAAGCATCCGGCGGTGACTTTGTTCAGGCTGCTCGCGAGATTGGTGAGTTTCGCGGCGCTTCCGTGATTGTGGAAATCGGCGCGGATGGTGAGAACAAACGTGCCCGTATCCTCGAGTTTGACGGCAGCAAGACCCGGGTGGTTCGTTAGTGCAACTCTGGGAAGCGATCTTGCTGGGACTCGCGCAGGGGCTCACGGAGTTCCTGCCTGTCTCAAGCTCCGGACATCTTGTTGTGCTTCAGCACGTGCTTGGATTTCGCGAGCCTTTGTTGACGTTTGACATCATGGTGCATTTGGGAACGCTTCTGGCGGTCCTGATCTACTATCGTTCCAAGCTTCTGAATCTCTCGCTTGGGTTGTTGGGACCAAAGCGCACCGCTGCGATGCGCACCATATTATTGGTCGCGATAGCAACCGTTCCTGCGGTTGTGTTTGGACTGCTTCTCAAGGACAAGATCGAGCACGCCTTCGGAAATCCGCTGTTTGTGGCGCTGATGTGGATGGCCTTTGGCATCGTGGCGATTGCCAGCGCGCGCTGGACGATGGGACGACGCGATTTTGAGAGTCTGAAGTTTGGCGAAGCGGTGTTGATCGGTTGCGCGCAGGCTGTGGCGATTCTTCCCGGCGTATCACGCTCTGGCTCAACGATCATCGCCGGTATGACGCGAAAACTGCGACCTGCAGCCGCGGCAGACTTCTCATTTCTGCTTGCGATTCCCGCGATTGGAGGTGCGGGGATATTGCAGTTGAAAGACGCCGATATGTCTGGCATCGCGAGTGACCCCGCAATCATGGCCGGAGCCGCTGTCTCATTCCTTGTCGGATACGCCGCCATCGCGTTGCTTTTAAGACTTCTTGGCAGAGGAATCATCCGGCCGTTCGGAATCTACTGCGTAAGCGTTTCTGCCATTACATTGATCATGTTGCTGCTGAATGGAAACAGTTAAGGAATAGAATTGCGAACGAAGCAGAACTCACATCCGATAATAGGTATCTCACCGGGGTTCGCAGGACCTGATCCCGATCGGAAGTTCGCGTCCGCCGGGCGAGTGAACTTCTGCGACTTGAACTATATTGAAGGAATTGCCAATGCCGGCGGACTTCCTTTCCTGCTTGGACACACCAGTGATCGCGATCAGATGGAACGCTACGCTGACCACATTGACGGATTGGTGCTGATCGGAGGCGTTGATGTGCAGCCTGAGCGATACGGGCAGATTGCCGAAGCAACTGAGCAAACGCCTGTGCCTGAGCGGGATGAGTTTGAGTTCGAGTTCTTGAACGTGTTCTGGGAGCGAGAGAAACCGATTCTTGCGATTTGCCGCGGGTTTCAGGTTCTGAACATCTTCTTTGGCGGCACATTGGTGCAGGACATCCCCTCCCATTTGGGTCCTGTTCATCATTTGCAATCTCCCGGTTCTACAACAATTGCCCATTCAGTTAGATTGGAAGAAGGGTCGCTGCTGCATTCAGTCTTTGGCGAGACGCAGATAGATGTGAACAGCTTTCATCATCAGACCATTGAAAAGCTTGGCCGGGGATTGAAAGCAGTGGGTTGGTCGGATGAGGGACTGATCGAAGTAATTGAGCATGAAGCGAACTCGTGTTTGCTTGCAGTGCAATGGCACCCAGAGAGAATGCGCGATTCCGAACAGCAGCTTCAACTTTTCAAGTATTTTGTGGACTGTTGTGCCCGTGAGCGGCTCGAAGTGGTTGGCTGAAGCAGTTCCCGCTTACAGGAAGCTGGTGAAGGCCGTGTCGGAAGGCGACGGGTTTCCCGTGCTCATGTTGGGAGGAACCGAAGAGCTGCTGATAGACGCCGCGCGTAAACTGGTCCTGAACTACCTGCTCAGCGACGCGAACGCGGATTTTGACTATTTCGAGTGTGAAGGTGACGCGGTGGATGCCGCAACGCTGCATGAACAATTGTCCGCACTGCCGATGTTTGGCACTCGTCGGGTCATTCTGATCAACGACCCTGACGGAATGAAAAAGCAAGATGTCAAAGAGGTGCTCAAGAACTACGTTGCCCGACCCTCGCCGACCACGAGTTTGGTCATGCTCCAGCCGATGGATAGAAAGCCCAATCGGTTCGAGATTCAGAGGCTGCAGGCCGCTCCCAATAGCTGTTGGTTCTTTGAGTTAAAAGCGGATGAATTGGCAAAGTTCGTCCGCAATTTTGTTCTGGAAGCTGGCAAAGAGATTGAAAGCGGGGCGGTGGACTATTTGATTGAGCACTCTTCCGCTCAGCTGCGCGACCTTCAAGCAAAACTTGAACATCTCATCTTGTTTGCCGGGGAGACAAAAGAGGTCACGGCAGAGATGGCGATGCGAGCCACCGGGGTGACGGCGGAAGTGGATCTGCTCGATTTTGAGGACGCCATTCTGGATGGGAATGCCTCTCGAGTCTTAAGAGAGGCTCGTGAATTATTGGACAAAGGAATGGAGCCGCTCGCCATGCTGGGTCGGCTGCGATTGTTGACTCATAAAGTCTGGTTATGCGGTGCTTTAGCTGATCGAAGAGCGAAGGAAGACGATTACAAGGATGTTCTCGGATTCCAAGCATTTAAAAAGAATAGTTTTATATCGTCTGCGAAGCGTTGGGGCGGGTCGAGACAGCAAGACCTCATGTTGAATCTGCTTCAAATTGAGATGCACGCAAAGTCAAAGTCATCCGATGTGCGATCCATGATTTTTCAGTGGCTGTGGAATGCCAGTTCCCGCAAGTATTCGGGAACGCCTGGAACCAAGACTAATGAGTGGGAGTTTGTCAAGTAAGCGATGGATAAGAAGCCGTTCGCAGCACATACCGATGAAGAGCTGATCGCCGAGTTTCAACAAGAGAACTTGGCCGCCTTCGATGAGATCGTCCGTCGCTATCGGGATCCGCTTTATAATTTTGTGGTCCGGCTGCTGGGGGATACGCTCTTCAGCGAGGACGTGGTTCAGGAGACCTTTGTGAGAGTCTACCGGAACAAGCACCGCTATCATCAAGTGGCAAAGTTCTCAACGTGGATTTATACGATTGCGTCGAACCTGGCCAAGACCGAGTTGCGGCGGCGAAAAGTGCGGAATTTCTTTTCCATTAGTTCCAAGGGCAATGATGAGCGTGACTACGACATCGTTGATCAGCATACGGACGTAGAGAGGGAAGTGGACGGCAGGGTGCGCACGGAGTTGATTCTGCGCGCAATAGAAAAACTGCCCTACCACTTCAGGGAAGCCGTCTTGCTCAGAGACGTGCAGGACCTATCGTACGAAGAGATATCAGAAGTACTTAAGGTGCCGCTGGGCACTGTCAAATCCCGGGTCAATCGAGGGAGAACCCGTTTGCAAGAAGCCTTAAAGTTTTTGGAGAATGAGGAGTCAGATCGTGGGTAGTTCGGAGAATAACACGACCAGCGATTGGATGAGCGCTGAACCGGATATGACAAAGGCGCATGCGCGAGTCCGGTCAGCCCTGCAAACTCTACCTAAAGAAACTACTCCGGTGGGATTTGACTTCCGCTTGGAGCGCAGATTGGCTGGAAAGCCGGTCGGCGAGTCCCGCAAGTCTTGGAGCCTTGGATGGCTGGGTGCGGGTGTCGGCTTTGCAACTGCAATGGTTCTGGCGATGTTCGTCTTCGATTTCGGTGGAAATGCCGCGATCAGCCCGGCGGGGATGATTCCGACGGCCACGAAGGCGGGACCGGTGCTTGAAAGATCCACGCCTGTGACAACTTCAACCGAACAGCCCGCGGATGTGGCCGCGGAACGTACCACGGCGGATGAAAAAAATACCGCGGAAAAGGCAGATTCATTGAAGGACAAGACCAAGCCTGGAGCATTGCCTGAAGGAGCCTATCAGGTGGTCAATCAGAGCGGCGGACGATAGCAGGAGACGAGTCTCCTTAACATGACGATCAAGCGGCGATTCGAAGGAATCGCCGCTTTCGTATTGGGAGGCAAGTGCTGCGTTCAGGCCGCGTCGAAAACGATGCAGTAATCTTACGACTATGTAACACAATGAGTTGTGAGCTTGGACAGAAAGATTAGTTGCAGATTGAATGTGATAAGTGGCTTGCGCAAGATGAGAGCAGAGGGTAGATTCTTTGATGAATCTATGCCGCAAATCTCTAATATAGGATTGCTCAATATGAAGCAGCTAGTCATACTCTTGGTTTTGGTGGGATGCGGGAAGGGGTTGGCGCAGACAGAAATCTGTGGTTACACATGGGGAACATGGAACACGACGGGGTCACCATATTTGATCAGTTGTGATACGGAAGTGCCTGCGGGCCAAGTGCTTCACATAGAGCACGGCGTTGACCTAAGATTCACAGCGAACCATGCTTTGATTGTGTACGGAAAGCTAATGATAGAAGGGAACGTTGATGACTCTGTGACAATTGGACCAGTCATACCAGGCACTTGGTCTGGAAGCATTCGCATACTCTCAACGACTGATACGTCCGTATTTGAGTATTGCTCATTTACAAGAGGGAAGAGCCGTTTACCTGGAGGTTACTATGGGTGGGGCGGAAGCGTCTTTGTCGAGAATAGCCCCATGGTGTCGTTCGAACACTGTCGATTTACATACTGTTTTGCCGATGATGACGCGGGAGCTGTGGGAATCCGAAACGTTGGCTATTCAATACTGAATCACTGTATCTTCGCAAGAAATTCAGCAGGTACTGAAGGAGGCGCGGTGTCAATCTGGTCAGGTGATTCTGCAGAAGTGTCTAATTGTACGTTTTACGGCAATGCCGGGACAATTTCTGCGATCAACATTTCTCAGCCAGGTGTCATTAAGAACTGTATTGTTTGGGGCCACCTAACGACTACCGTATTCTGTGACAACGTGGAGTATAGTGACATTCAAGGCGGATTTCCTGGGAATGGAAACATTGACGCTGATCCTCAGTTTGTTGACACGCTGTCAGGAAACTTTCATCTCTCTCTTGGATCTCCATGTATTGATGCTGGTGATCCTGAGTCAGTAAATGATCCAGATGGCACTAGGGCTGATATGGGAGCACTTCCCTTCGCATCACATTATCTACAGTTGCTCGCGCCAAACGAGTCAGAAAGCATACCATTCTATTCAAACGATACAGTTCGATGGATCAGTGTGGGATTTGACGGTGGAATTGCGATTGAGCTCAACCGAGACTTTCCAGACGGTGTGTGGGAGGCAATCGCTGACTCGACGGAGAATGACGGAGAATACGAGTGGTTCGTGACAGATCCGCTTTCGGACTCGTGCCGGATTCGGATTTGTGCTCTTCAAGATACGTTTTGCGATATCTCTGACGGCAACTTCTCGATTGTGTCATCACAAGGCTATCTTGCCTTGGCAAGAAGCAGCCAGCCGACAACACCTGTGTTGACCTGGGATGCCGGACAAACGGAATGCCCGGACGGAACAAGCGAGTGGTTCCGCTTGAAAAACTTCGGCAGCGAAGCGATTGTTGTGTTTCAGCCTATGGAACCCGAAACCCCGGAGTTTACTGGAAGCACAGCCTGCGGAGCGTTCTTCGCGCTTGCACCGAATCAGATGAGCGCGTGTTCGCTGCAGCTCTCATTTTCGCCCATGGCAGACGGCACTTTCAACGACGTATTGCAAATCCAAACTGACGCGGTTAACGGCGTGAACGGAGTCGTATCAATTGCGCTCGAAGGAGAACAGATTTCCACGCCCGCCGCACCGGATGTCGTGATTTCCACCGTCGGGCCGGATGCGCATTTGAATTGGTCCGTCGTGGACACCTCCGTCGGCGGTTGTCCGGTCAACAATCTATGGTATGCGGTATTCTATTCTCCGACGTCAGGTGGACCGTTCTACTTTCACGGGTGGACGGCAGACACCGCTTACGCCCATTTGGGCGTCGTGAACTTTTCGCCTTCAATGTTCTACAATGTTATTGCGATTGATGCGCCGCAAAGTTTGGCTCGTGAGGTACGCCAAGAGGAACGAATTGAAGAGGTTATGGCTAGATTCCGGCAGGGAAGCGCCGTAGTTGGTTCGCGATATGCGACGGAAGGTCGTGCCCAACGATAGCTCGAATTGGTGCGACAGCGGCATGACGATCAAGCGGCGATTCGAAGGAAACGCCGCTTTCGTATTGCAAATGTCCGAAACGTGGTGATTTAGCTGACTCTGTGCGCTCTTCGGCGGAGCGAAGGTTGTTCCCTAATGTGCTGGGAGTGGCAAGTTTGCACACAGAACCTTAGATTCATGAGTGCTAAGACGGGTCAATAGGGGTATTCGATAACAACTCAGGAGCACCAAGTATGGCAAAGGTCGTCGTCTTGGGAGCAGGAGTCTCCGGGCACACCGCTTCTTCCTTTTTGAGGAAGTGGCTGGGTAAGAGCCACTCGGTAACGGTCGTTTCGCCGAAGCCGGTCTATAACTGGATTCCCTCAAACATCTGGGTCGGTGTGGGAAAGATTTCACCTGAGAAAGTGGTCTTTCCCTTGCAGCCTGTGTATGAACGCAAGAACATTGAGTTCATTCAGGCACGTGCGCACACGATTCACCCGGAAGGAGATGAGTCGAGCAGTACACCGTTCATCGTTGCGGGAAGAACAGATGGCAGTAATGACTCCGTGCGCGTACCGTATGACTATCTGGTGAATGCCACCGGACCGAAGCTCGACTTCGGAAGAACTCCCGGACTGGGACCGGGGCATAACTCGGTGTCGGTGTGCGAGCCCGGCCACGCGGTCGAAGCGGCGGCGAGTCTCAAAGAGTCTATTTCAAAAATGCGCGCGGGTGAGCGGCAGAAGTTTGTGGTAGGCACAGGCCACGGGTTGTGCACCTGCGAAGGTGCGGCGTGGGAGTACGTAGTCAATCTTGAGTTCGAGCTCAGGCGTTCCGGTGTTCGGGATAAAGCGGAAATCCTGTTCCTTACCAATGAATATGAAGTCGGTGACTTCGGAATGGGGGGGATGCACCTGAAGCGCGGCGGATACGTCATCCACAGCAAGACCTTTACGGAATCCGTCTTTGCAGAACGCGGAATCAAATGGCAGACCCGCTCGCATGTGAAAGCCGTGGAACCTGGTGTGGTTCACTTTGAAGACCTCAGCGGTGCTCATGGCGAAGTGCCGTTCGATTTTGCGATGCTTCTGCCGCCCTTCAAGGGAGCAGGCTTCACCGTTTTCGACAAGTCCGGTGCGGAAATCACAGAAAAACTGATTGCTCCGAACGGATTCATGAAGGTGGATGCCAACTACGAACAGAAGCCGTTCGAGAAGTGGTTGGCCAGCGATTGGCCTACCACCTATCAATCCACTGCGTATGCCAATGTTTTTGCGGCGGGAATTGCCTTCGCTCCGCCGCACGGCATTTCGCGGCCGATGGTCAGCCCCAACGGAACTCCCATTGCCCCGGCACCTCCGAGAACAGGTATGCCCTCGGCAAGCATCGGCAAGACGGTCGCCAGGAATATCGTCGGGATGATCGGAGGTGAGCCGGGACCTCGGTACGGTGCGTCCATGTCGAAGATGGGAGCTGCCTGTGTAGCCTCTGCGGGTGCGAGCTTGTGGAATGGTTCCGCCGCTGCCATGACGGTGTTTCCAATCGTGCCGGACTTCGACACCTATCCCGACTACGGACGGGACCTTGGTTATACATTTGGCGAAATCGGATTGTCCGGTCATTGGATCAAGCAGTTGCTTCACCACATGTTCCTTTACAAAGCCAAGCTCCGCCCGGGGTGGAGCCTTATCCCTGAATAGGTGAAACATGGATCACAAATCAAGCATCGCAAAAGACCCGGAGTATTTTGTCACAAAGCCAACCGCATTCACGCAGTTCATGCGGACTTTCATCCCGTGGCAACTCCTGCGATTTATCGTGTTCAACCTGAAAATGATCCGCATGATTGGTCTGAGTCACGCCAAAAAACTTGACTGACGCGAAAGTCTGGACTCCGCGCAAGGTTCATTGGGAACCTATGGGAGTGCTCAATCGTTTCGGGGAGAGCAGGCGGGGAAACTCAGTCTTGACAAGTGATTCGGAAATGCGTATATTCCCGTTCGAAATCAACTCCGAGAGGAACGCATAAATGGCTAAGAAACAGACCTTTACCGACAAGCTCTCCAAGAAGAAGGGTGCCGGTGCCGCACACTGCCCGGTGTGTGACGATATTTTTCACCCGGTTCGTGTACGTGAGTTTGCTACGGAGGGCGGCCGCCGTCGTCAGACGACCAAGATGGTGAAGCTGTGCAAGTGCAACGAAAAGGAAATTTACGGTTAGGCCGCGGCTGAAACTCGTCGTTGCCTCACGTAACGCGGACAAGTTCCGCGAGATTCAGGAGAAGCTGTCGGATTTGCCGATTGAGCTCGTGAGTCTTGCGGAATTTCCGTCTCTGGCCGCAACCATTGAGGATCAGCCCGACTTGATCGGCAATTCTATCAAGAAGGCCCGGGAAGCTCATGATGGCACGGGACTTTGGGCGATGGCGGATGACACTGGACTCGAGGTAGAAGCCCTGGGAGGAGCGCCGGGGGTATATACCGCTCGTTTTGCAGGTGAAAACGCGACGTATGCCGACAATTGCAGGAAGATGCTGCGGGAAATGAGTGGTGTGCCGTCCGAGAAACGAGTGGCTCACTTCAAGACCGTCATCGCTCTGAAGACTCACGATGGTTTGCACTGTGTCGAAGGGATTCTGCCAGGGAGGATAGCCTTTGCAGAGCGCGGACAAAAGGGATTCGGTTATGATCCGGTTTTTGAGCTCGCCGACGGTCGAACTCTGGCGGAACTTGAATTGGCCGAAAAAAACCGCCTGTCCCATCGAGGACAAGCGGTTGAAAAGATGAAGATATTGCTGGAGTGGATGCTGTCAGAGTCGCAGCGAGACTAAGGCAAGCCGAGTACTGACCTTTGAAATCCGCTCATTGAGCGGATTTTGAGTTTAGAATGAGACCATTGTTTCGATACGAACCGTGCGGTAGGTTTCGCCGTTCGCATAGGTGACACGGTGATCATACACCAGATTGACGTTGGGCGCGAGCGCAACAAAGAACTTGCCACCGTAAATCGTGCCGTCAGAGAGTTTCTCGAAAAATTCCGGCTTGTTGGGTTGATAGAAATAGCCCGCAATCTTGCGCAAACGACTCAGATTTTGCGGCGGAGTGGCGGCAGCCTCACCATAGAACGTTTTGCCGCTTGGATAGTTGGGGCCGTGCATGTCCAAGGCCCACGCGTAAACATAGCCGATATCCGTCAGCGAAAGAGTCAAATCTCCGTAGATACCTTCCGCTTTTCCGAGTCCATTTAACCCGGATTCTTTTGTTTGGTACGTGCTGTCGCCAACAACTTGCGCGCGCTCGAGTTCATAGGAATAATCGAAGTAATCTCCAATGAACTCCTTCTCATAGCGACGATATTCAAGTCCAATCTCGACGGGTCCAATGACTGACCGTGCGCCGGGAAACGCCCAGCCCCAGCCGTAGTCATGTGCCTGGGCAGCCTGCGCGTAGCCCCAGAGCGAGAAGTTCTTTGCTTTGGCAACGGGAATTCCAGCGTCAATTCCAGTCAAGACCACTTCATCCGTTCGATCGCGGTAGTCACCCAGTCGCTTGATTCGATAAATGTCCGGCAGGTTACCCCATTCGATGAGTTGCGCGATTTCTTCTGGTGTCAACAAGTTCTCGATGTCCTGAACACGCTGACGGTCGTCAATATCTCCGAATAGATCAAGCCGATTGGGCACTCCATCGTTGTCGGAGTCCTGCAGTCCTGCATATTGATTGCCGTCCATCCCGATTGTGGCTCCAAAGACCGGGCTGAACTTGATCGGGGGACGAATCGCCAAACGACCAGCCACAACTCCAGGCTGATCGAATTCGCGGAAGTTGTTGGTCATGCCCTGGAACGACAGCAGCCCCCCTTTGCCATATTCGCCTTCAACATATGCGCCCACTCGCTTGATCTCGGGGTACTGTATCGTATTCGCGTAACGATGCATGATAATGCCATACCCTATTGTGACATTATCCAGTGCGCCAACTCGAAGATACAACGGATCTCCCGGAGCGCCGTACCGAATGTAGTAGATCTTTTCGATCGCATCTTCGGGCTCGTCCCACTCGTCTTCCTTGAGGTTTCCCTCTTCGTCCACTCGCAGAGTTAGATCCAAGCCAACACCCCATTTCCCAAGGGGGACGTCCGGGCGAAGGCCGAATTGCTGGTAGAGCTTACCGTTGATAATGACCATTCCGATTGTACCGTTCCAGCGAATCCGACGTCCACCCGCATCGCTGGTGCGAAAAGGGGGGTCGAACGCAGGGTCCAGGGATTCCTGCGCAGGAGATTGCTGGCAGAGCAGCAGGGCAATGCCTAAGGTCAAGAGGACTCGGGTTACAGGGGCCATAATACTTGTTAAGTTACGTAAATTGGCGAGGCTTGTCAAGCCCTAAGCTCTGTGAAAACTTGCTATTTCGGGGCAAGAGGGTTATATTAATAAGTTATGGGAAAAGTGACGTATTTGGATAATGCAGCAACGACGCGGCCTGATCCAGCGGTGATCGAGGCCATGCGATCCGCCTTGGGGGAATCCTGGGGCAATCCGTCGAGTGTCCACGAAAGCGGCAAGGCCGCGAAAAGAGTCATCGAGAACGCGCGAACTTCGATTGCGCAGGTGGCGGGGTGCTACTCTGACGAAGTCTTTTTCACGTCCGGCGGAACTGAAGCGGACAATTGGGCGGTCGAAGGCGCGTTGTCTGCTTCCGCCAAAGCGCAGAAACATCTGGTCGTTTCGGCCATTGAACATCACGCGGTGTTGGATGCCGCAAAGGCCGCAACTGAGCATGGAGTCGAACTGACCATCGTGCCTGTGTCCAAAGATGGATACGTGAATCCGGAAGAAGTTCGCAACGCCATTCGTCCCGAGACCGTATTGGTCTCTGTCATGCACGTGAACAATGAGCTTGGAACAATTCAGCCTGTTGAAGAGATTGCGCATGTCTGTCGAGAACGTGACGTACTGTTCCACAGCGACTTCGTTCAGAGTTTTGGTAAGATTTCGTCGAGCTTCGTGAACTCGAACATAGACATTATATCCATGTCCGCGCACAAAATCCACGGTCCCAAAGGAATTGGCGCATTGATTGTTCGACGAGGGACTCGTGTTGCGCGGCGTCAACACGGTGGAAGTCAGGAACGCGGCAAGCGAACCGGCACAGAGAATGTTCCCGGAATCGCCGGATTTGGAGCGGCGGCGGATCTGTGCGCGAAACGAATGCAAGAGGATTCATTGCGCATCAGGGAACTACGCGACACTTGCGAACGCGAGTTGCTGCGGAGTATTCCCGACCTGATCGTCAACGGGCGAAACGGAGCGCGCGCGGACGGAATCCTTAGTGTCATGGTTCCGCGCTGCGACGGAGAAGAGCTTCTGGTCGCGCTCGATATGCGCGGGATCTGCGTCTCAACTGGCGCGGCCTGCAGCGCAGGCGCAACAGGAGCGTCTCACGTGATGACAGCTCTGGGACTGGAAAGCGAAGCAGCACGCTCAAGTCTCCGAATCAGTTTTGGCAGATTCAGCTCAAGCGACGACGTATCGCACATTGTCTCGGTCTTGCCCAAGATTGTCGAGACACAAAGAAGTACTTCTCCGGCGGCGACATGCTGAATCGAAACGGAAAGGCTCTGCCGCTGATCCTGCTGATCTGTCTTGTCCTGCTAATCGCCGCAGCCTACTGGTATTGGGGAAGGGGACCCGAGTATTCGCTTGATACTCTGCGCAGTACTCGAGCGGAGCTACGGTCGCACGACCTCAAGTTTCTCTCGCGGGGCAGGGACTTCGCCTGCTACACCGTCACTCTGGCCAGCATGACCGGCGATACTGTGCATGCTGTGTATCGCCTGCCTGCGAGCGAACAACGCGTCAAGACTCTTTTGCTCTTCTATGATCAGGCGGAAGACGTCAATATCCGCGAACTGCTGGACGATATGCCTAAGGCGAATCTTGCGGCGGTGATGGCTTGCAACATCCGTCAGTTCAGCCCTGTAAACGGAAGTCAAGACTCGCGCTATTCGCGAACCCAACTCTGGAGACAACTTGACGCGACCCGGAAGGGATTAGACGTGCTATTGCAGTTTGCGCGCAAACATCATGTCGTGGATACAAGCATGGTGTGTGTGGCGGCAAGCGAGTTTGCCGATTTGCCGCTTGCACTGTGCCTGAAGGACCTTCCATTCCCCGTTGCTGCAGCGGCGTTCGTTGATTTTCAAAAGAGTGCGAACGAATGGGCAGACAAGGCTCCTTCTGCGCTCCGCGATATTAACACGCTGCTTGAAGTTCCTTCTTCACTGGACGTGGTGCTTGTCGAAGCTTCCAAATCTCATGACAACGACCTTCTGTCGCTCATGCATGCTCAGCGGATCGAACTCCGTCCGGAATCCGGCGAATCGCTACTGAAGAGTGGAACTCGCGCGGTGCTGGACTGGATGATCGGCGACGTCGAGGAAGTGGCGCGCCCCGCCGCAGTTCCGGACTCTTCAACCCTAAGAACTCTTCAGATGGGACGCTAAGCCCTTGACGGTCTCGCTATCACTTCCTGCTCCAACATCGGACAAGCGCACTCGTGCTGTCGTGGCCATTGCCATGTCGGGAGGAGTGGACAGCTCTGTCGCGGCCGCGTTGCTGTTGGAGCAGGGCTATGATGTCATCGGGTTGACGATGCATCTCTGGACCGATGAAAAGGGACAGGAGATGTCGCTGAATCGAGCCAGCGGCTGCTGCAGCATTACGATGGCACAGGATGCGCGCGAGGTGGCGGACAGGTTGGGGTTCAAACACTACGTGCTGAATCTTTCCAAAGAGTTCCATGGTTCGGTAGTTGAGAACTTCGCCGGCGAGTACCTGCGCGGCCGCACACCGAATCCGTGCGTGCGCTGCAATACTATTGTCAAATGGCAGACCCTGCTTGAGAAGGCGCGCAAACTCGGCTGCGAGTATCTGGCGACCGGACACTACGCGAGAATAGAACGAGATGGTGACAGGGCGAAGCTACTGCGCGCCGCCTATCCGGAGAAGGATCAGTCCTACGCACTTTGGGGTCTTTCGCAGTACAGCCTGAATCACACCCTGTTTCCGCTGGGAGACTTGCCCAAGCCTGAGGTGCGCGAAATCGCCCGGAGGTTTGATTTGGTCACCGCAGATAAGCCGGAAAGCCAGGACATCTGTTTTGTTCCCGACAACAACTATCGCAGATTCCTGGAAGACAACTACTCTTCGCAGTTGAAAGTCTTGGGCGGCGGCGAGGTGATCGGACCGGACGGACAAGTTCTTGCGCATCACGATGGAATCGCGAATTTCACGGTGGGACAACGCAAGGGACTGCGCGTCTCAGCGGACCGCCCCCTGTATGTCACGCGCATTGATCCTGAAACGGATCGTGTGTACGTGGACTACGAAGAGAACTGTCTGTCATCGTCCGCAGTGGGACACGATGTGAATTGGGTGTCCATCGCGGAACCAAGCCAAGCGATTGAGTGCGAAGTCAAAGTTCGTTATCGCTCAGAACCCGTGCCTGCCGTGCTGCGAGTCCTTGGCAACGGACGTGTGAAGATCGAGTTTGATAAGCCCGTGCGCGCGGTCACGCCCGGCCAGTCCGCAGTCTTCTACAGGGACGATTGTGTATTGGGCGGAGCCATTCTATCCGAACCGGAAGGAGTGCATCCATGAGCAAGCAAAGCGTGTTTCCACGAGTCACCGCTCCGCAGATCATCCGCTGCAAGGAAGAGAAGCGGAAAGTCGTTGGCTTGACCGCTTACGACGCGGTGTTTGCGGCGTTGGAAGAAGAAGCCGGAGTGGATTTTCTGCTCGTTGGAGATAGCGCGGGCAATGTCATCGCCGGGCATGCCACGACGATTCCCATGACCATGGACGCGATGTTGTTTCTGACGCGCTGCGTCTCGAGGGGAACGTCGCGAGTTATGGTTGTCGCCGACATGCCGTTCGGGTCATTTCAAGTTTCAACCGAAGAAGCACTGCACAATGCGATTCGATTCTTGAAAGAAGGCGGGGCGCAGGCAGTTAAGCTCGAAGGCGCGGGATACCTGCTGCCGACAATCAGGCGAATGGTTGAGGCCGGAATTCCGGTTATGGGGCATTTGGGACTGACTCCGCAAATGATCAACGTCTTTGGCGGCTATGGGGTTCAAGCAACCACGGCCCAAGAAGGCGAACAACTGATTCAACAGGCGCGCGATCTTGAAGAGGCCGGATGTTTCGCAATCGTCTTGGAGAAGATTCCGGCGAGTCTTGCTGAGCGGGTTACCGAGGTCATCAAGATTCCCACAATTGGCATCGGATCCGGCGCCGGATGTGACGGACAAATCCTTGTGAACTACGATCTGCTCGGCGTTTTTGACAAGTTCAAGCCGCGATTTGTGCGGCACTACATGAATGGCGCGGAGCAGATTCGCAACGCCGTCAGCGCATGGGTGAGTGACGTGCGAGAAGGGAGCTTCCCCGGTAAGAGCGAGTCTTACGACGCAAAGCCGCAAAGAGTTGAGCCCAAAGCAGCCAAGCGGGGCCGCAAAGCGGAATGAAGGTCGTCACCTCGCACGCGGATCTCAAAATCGCACTGGATCCGATTTGGCGGTGCGGCGCTCCGATTGGATTCATTCCCACCATGGGCGCGCTGCACGAAGGCCACCTCAGTCTGATGCGACTGTGCGGTCCATGCGATGTTCGTGTGGCTTCCATTTTCGTGAATCCCACTCAGTTTGGACCGAAAGAAGATTTTGGCCTGTATCCCCGAACGCTCGAAGATGACCTGAAGCTCCTTGAGCATGAGGGCCTTGACATCGTTTACGTGCCAACCGTCGAGGACATGTATGGCGCGTCCGACGGTGTTTCTGTTCGGGCCGGCAAACTGGGTGAAAAGTGGGAAGGTGTGATTCGACCGGGACACTTTGATGGTGTGTTGACGGTGGTCTTGAAGTTCTTTTCGCGGATTCGTCCGGACCTGGCGGTGTTTGGCGAAAAGGATTTTCAGCAACTGACGCTTATTCGGGCGATGTGCCGTAGTCTGGATTTGCCTATACGAATTGTCGCGGGGGAAACGGTGCGCGAGGCCGACGGATTGGCCATGTCATCGCGAAACCGCTTCTTGAAACATGCTGCGCGGGAGCGGGCGGCAACGCTCTATCGAGCGCTCAGGAGAGGACAGTCTGCATTTGCAGAAGGAGATTCGTCGCTCGCAGTTGTTCGGGAGCAGATGAAGGCTGAACTTGCCGACGATATTGAAGTGGACTACCTGACGGTTCTGGACTCCGAATCCCTTGAAGAATCCGATCCGGTCAGACCCACAGGGCGTCTGCTTGGTGCGGTTCGACTGGGGAGCGTCCGCTTGATTGACAACATGCCGATTTCAGACGCAACTCTGGAACTTTCAAGAGCCTGAACCAGTATTCGACATGAAGATCTCTGCTCTCGCCATTGTGATCTTGGCCGCCGGGAAGGGCACCCGGATGAACAGCGATTTGCCCAAGGTTTTACACAAAGTGGCAGGTCGCGAGCTGATATTGCGTGTACTGGACGTGGCAAACGAGCTTGACCCAGTAGAGACAGTTGTCGTCGTCGGTCACCAAAAAGAGCTGGTTCAGGCCGCTATTCACGGCTCTGGGGTGAAAACCGCCGTGCAAGACCCTCCCAAGGGAACGGGTCACGCCGTCATGCAGGCGGAAGCTGCTCTGACTGACGACGCAAAAAACGTTCTGATCCTTTCTGGTGATGTTCCCTTATTACGGGCAGATACCTTGATACGTCTTGTTCGCGATCACATCATCGCCGCTTGCCAATTGACCGTCTTGTCAACTGCTGCACCGAATCCCCATGGCTACGGGCGAATCCTGCGCGATGAGTCTGGAAGCTTTGCAGGCATTGTGGAGGAACGCGACGCCACGGACGAACAGCGCAAGATCAGAGAAATCAATAGCGGAGTCTATGTCGTTGAGAAGACTGAGCTGTTTTCTGCGCTGAAAGACGTCAAGCCGAACAATGCCAAGGCTGAGTATTACCTGACAGACATCGTCGGAATTCTCCGTGAGCAAGGGGCAAAGATTCAGGCTGTTTCACATGGGAGTTTTGACGAATTGCAGGGGATAAACACGCCGGAAGAACTACTTCGGGCCGAGCAACAGCTAAAGACCCGGATTGTCGGCTGAAGTCTTGATTTTCAATGTATTTGTGCTTAACTTACGGTTCGACTTAAATTGCGGAGTTTCACATGAGCCGCTGGCTTGTTGTTCTGGCCGTTTGCGCAGTACTTTCCAGCACGTCCGTCGTGCTGGCTCAATTCCGTGCTCAGCAGAGCTCGAGCCCGACTTCCGAGTATTTGCGCGATCATGAGCAGCAACAGCTAAGTCTCAATGCAGTGCGCGGCCTGTTGGATCCTTCGCGAATGAAAATGTCGCACTCCGTCAGCTTTGGCTATGCCAGTCTTGGCGGCACAGGAGTCTCGCGCGGCTTGTACATGAACCGCATTGACTATCAGTTGGCCAAACCGCTGATGTTGACCACGCACCTCGGTTATCAGTTCCAACCCAGTGGTCCTGCTGAATGGAATCCCGCCACTACAGGTCAGGATTTTGTAGGCGCCGCCGATCTGACTTGGCAGCCGACTTCCAATGCGCTGTTTCGTTTGTCCGTCGCAAAGGGAATGGCGCCTTCCAACATGTACGGATACTCACCCTACGGCAGCTGGGGCTATGGCTACCAGCCATGGATGTTTCCCGGTAGACCGTAGCGCGGCGTGAGCACTTCTATCGAGAACTTGTTTCATCAGTTTGCACGCCTGCCGGATCGGTTGGCCATTTGAAGCGACCGGGAGTGACAAGTTCTCGGTTGTTTTTTTGCCGCCCGGCCGCCGCGTCATACCCTTCCCCACCTTGTGATTTGACTTAGACTTCTGGAGATTTCGACTGAGCACTGTTCAACCCTTTGATCTTGCCAAGCAGATTGCCCAGGCTGCGCTGGAAAAAAAAGCTGAAGACGTTAAGATTCTTGATCTCACCGAGCTTGACACGGTGACGGACTACTTTGTGATCTGCACAGGTGAGGTCAATCAGCAGGTCAAGGCTATCGCCACACATATTGAACGCAGCGCGCGCGAGACGCTTGGCGAAAAAGCCGCTCATCGCGAAGGCATGGACGCGCTGAACTGGGTCTTGATAGACTACATTGACGTGGTTGCGCACGTTTTTCGCCCGAGCTTCAGAGACTACTATCGCTTGGAAGACTTATGGAGCGATGCTCCGGTGATCGAAGTTCGCGATGGAGAGATTGTGAGCAAGCCAGCGGTGAAGAAGGCCGCGAAGCGACCCGCCGCCAAGAAGAAAGCAGTCAAGAAGTCCGCTGCCAAGCGCAAGACTCCGGTCAAGAGGGCCGCGGTAAAAAAGAAAGCCGCGAAGAAGGCAGTCAAGAAAGCACCTGCAAAGACCGCGCGCAAGACGCGAAGCAAGTCCGCGTGAGACGGGCGCACACACATCTTTCCGCTGCGCTGACCGCCGCACTGAAAGCGCAGGGTGTGGAATTGCCGACGGTCACGCTCGAGAAACCGCGTGATCCCGCGCATGGCGACATCGCGACCAATGCGGCGCTTGTTCACGCAAAAGCATTGAAAGTTGCTCCGCGCGCCCTGGCAGAAAAACTGCTCGCGGAGTTGGAACTTGATCCGAGCTTGCTCACGTGCGAAGGAGTCGCCGGGCCTGGATTCATCAACTTTCGATTCGCGTCTGCCTACTTGCAGTCGCTGGTTGGACAAGCGCTTGAGCGTTCTGAGGAGTTTGGTCGGAGTGACCTGCTTGCCGGAAAAAGAATTCTGATCGAATTCGTTTCAGCCAATCCCACAGGACCGCTCAATGTTGTGAGTGCGCGTGCAGCCGCGGTAGGCGATGCGCTTTGCCGGATCTATCGGGAGCTTGGCGCCGAGTGCGACGGAGAGTTCTATGTCAACGACGCGGGAAATCAGGTGGACCTGTTGGGCCGCTCCGTGCTTGCGCAGTATGAAACGCTCCGGGGAAACGTCACGGAGATTCCTGAAGGCGGGTATCACGGGGAATACCTGAATAGCTTCGCGCGAAGCGTTTTAGACTCTTCGGGCGATGTTTACCATGACATGCCTGAGGACGAGGCCGCTGCTGCGCTGGGGAAACTGGCGATTGAACATCACATCGCCATGCATCGTCACTCGCTGGAAGCCTTTCGCGTGCAAATGTCCAGTTGGTTTCACGAAAGCGCGCTCCGGGACAAGCGCGCCGAGTGGAAAGCGCTTGAAGAACTGGAGCGGCGCGGGGCGATCTTCGAGAAGGATGGAGCAAAGTTTGTCCTGACGTCAGAGTTCGGCGATACGCAAGACTGGGTGGTGGTCACGTCGCAGGGAAAACCGACGTACTTCCTTCCGGATATTGCCTATCACTTGGACAAGTTCCACAGGGGATACGATCTCATTTTGGACATACTTGGTCCGGATCATCACTCGTACATCACAAAGATGACCGCCGCCATGTCCGCGCTGGGCGAAGACGCGAAGCGGCTCGAAATCATGCTGCTGCAGCACATCACGCTTTTGCGCGACGGCGAACCCGTGAAGATGTCCAAGCGAGCCGGACAGATCATTGAGATGGACGAACTGCTGGAAGAAGTGGGCGTGGACGCCGCAAGATATTTCTTTTTGTTGCGCCGAACGTCCACGCCGCTGGACTTCGACATTGAGCTTGCGAAGCGACAGTCGGATGACAACCCGGTGTTTTATGCACAGTATGCTCATGCACGAATCGCGTCCATCTTTCGGCGCGCGGAGCTTGAGCCCCCGACAAGCGCCAGTCATCTTGATCTGCTGACACATGACGAAGAACTGACGTTGCTGCGCAGATTGCGCGAGTTGAATGACGTTCTGGCGGACTGTGCGGACAGTCGGGATCCTCACGCGCTCACGGTTTGGCTGCGGGAAGTTGCCGCACAGTTTCATCGTTTCTATCATCATTGCCGCGTCCTGACGACGCCGGCAGAACTTCAAACGGCGCGGCTCTGCTTATGCCGTGCCACCCAAATCGCCCTCAAGCGCGGGCTTGCGCTGTGCGGCGTTCACGCACCTATGGAGATGTAGTTTTGAGTTCCGTATCGAGTTCCAAGAAAGTGAATAAGGCCGCAGAGCCTCAAGTCGTGGTGGTCGGAAGTGTGGCGGTGGATGTGCTCCACACTCCTTCCGTTGAAGGCAAAGTAGTCTTGGGCGGATCCGCTTTTCATTTCGCAAACGCTGCCTCACGATTTGCCTCGGTCGGTATGGTGGGAGCCGTTGGTGAAGACTATCCGTTTGAGCAGGCAGAGTTCCTGAGACGGAGAAAAGTTGATTTCGGCGGAGTGGAGGTCAAGCCGGGTCAGACCTTCCTGTGGGAGGGCCGCTATCACGAGGGCTTTCGCACCCGCGAGACGATTCGCACCGAACTCGGAGTTTTTGAACATTTCGCGCCGACGCTGCCCGCGTCCTATCGTCAGCCCGACATCCTGTTCCTTGCGGCAATCGAACCTCGCTTGCAATTGGAAGTTCTGCGACAAGTAAAACGTCCGAAGCTTGTGGCGATTGACACGTTTCAACTTTGGATTGACATCGCTCGCAACGATTTCATGAAAGTCTTGAAACAAGTTGACCTTCTGTTCGTGGACGAATTCGAAGCCAGACATCTCACCGGCGCGGACAGTTTGATTCGCGCCGCGCGTGACTTGCAAAGTTTCGGTCCGAAGTGGGTCATCGTGAAAAAAGGAGAGCACGGCAGTTTTCTCGCGTCACCAAACGGACTGTTCATGACTCAACCGTTTCCAGTTGAGCAAGTGGTTGACCCCACCGGCGCGGGAGATTCCTATGCAGGCACGCTGCTGGGATATCTTGCTGCGGCGAAGACGATCAATGAAACGAACATCCGACGCGGCATGCAGTGGGCGAGTGTAGTCGGCTCGTTCTATGTCCAAGGATTTGGTCCGGATGGCTTGAAAGACCGCTCACGCGATGAACTCATTGATAGGCACAAGGCATTGCTTGCCATGACTCAGGTTCGATGAGCAAAGTCACCCCGCTAAAATGGGTGCAAGGTGAATTGCTGATCCTGGACCAGCGACTTCTGCCCGGCAAGGAAAAATGGATTGTCGCCAAGCGAGCGGAAACCGTTGCCCGCGCGATTGAGTCTCTTGCAGTGCGCGGCGCTCCGGCCATCGGCATTGCGGCGGCCTACGGCGTCGCCCTGGAAGCGCAGCGGCCGGGCATCACGAAGCAGGAGCTTTCCGCCGTCATAGAACGACTCAAGAGCACTCGCCCAACCGGTTTCAATCTGTTCAGCGCGCTTGACCGGATGAATCAAATCATTGAGTCTGGTGCACAGATCAAGTCTGCGGCGTTCCTGAAGGAAGCGAGAGCGATTCACTCTGAGGACGCAGCCGCGTGTGACGCCATGGCCGCCGCGGGACTCTCATTGTTCGATACGGAAGAGTGTGTGCTGACCTACTGCAACACCGGTGCGCTAGCCACCGGAGGAATTGGCACTGCACTGGGTGTCATTCGCACCGGATTCAAGGCGAAGAAAGTCCGCGAAGTGTTTGCTTGCGAATCTCGTCCAGTAGGGCAAGGTGCTCGCTTGACCGTCTGGGAATGCGCGAAGGAGAGAATCCCGGTCACTCTGATTTGTGACAACATGGTGGCCGCTCTCATGTCCGCCGGAAAAGTGCAGCGCGTATTTGTCGGCGCGGACCGCATTGCGCGGAATGGAGATTCGAGCAACAAGATCGGAACTCAGGGCGTTGCGGTGATCGCGGCGAAGTTTGACATTCCGTTTCATGTTGTTGCCCCGTCAACGACCATTGACTTCTCGTTAGGCAGTGGTGCTGAAATTCGCATTGAGGAACGAACTTCTTCTGAGGTCTTGCGCTGCACTCCGGGTTTAGAGAAAGTGAAAGGCGTCAGTGTATGGAACCCAGCTTTTGACGTCACTCCGGCGGCATTGATCCATTCGATTATTACGGAGCGCGGGATTCACCGCCCTCCATTCAATTTCACACGTTAGGCTTTCATCCAACGTTACTTCCAAATGAGGGATTGAGGCATGTACCGCACATTTCTCGCGATTCTGGCTTTCGTCATTTCTGTTCTCCCCGCGCTTGCGGGAGTGGCGCATACATCCGCGCGAATCTACAAAAAGCAAGGCGAGATCGCCAAGTCCATGGAGTTCTTCGACCAGGCGGCCACCGAAGAGCCTGACAATCTTGACGTCTTTTTTGAGCGCGGAGAGCTGCTGGGCATGATTGCGATGGATGACGCACAGATCGCACTCCGAAAGAAGCTCGCCGGCGACTCGGAGAATCCACAGCGCACGGTCCTCGAGATGATGGTCAGGGATTTTGACAGGGTGCGAAGGTCCGGTGACGACAAGAAGGCTAAGAAACTGCTGAAGAAGATGGATTCACAGATTGAAGAGTACTGGTGGTCCTTCTACGGAAAGGCCGTGGGCGCGGATTCATCGTACCGGGCGGTCATGGATTCATTCAGAGTGATGGATCGCCCGGCTTTTGCCGACCTGCTCAATTTGAACGATGCAACGAAAGCAGAGTTCTTGAGCAGCGATCAGGCCGCCGATTCGATTCTCGCTCTTTACACAGACCGAGTGTTGAACAACGGAATTGATGCCGCAAACGTTTCCATCATGCTGGATCCCAAACATTGGAGCAGCAGGTTCGTCTATGCGCAGCTGGTTGGATTCAAGAACAAGGATGAGACTTATATCACGGCATGGCGGGACGCGCTCACGGCGCTCAGGAATTCTGAGATCAAGTCTGAAGACGCGGAAGGCTATAAGAACAATATCGAGTACGCGCATCTTCAACTGATTCAATTCTTCTACGCGCACGAAGACTTCGAGCGCACGCTTGAGATTGCGGACGAGATGCTGAAGGAGGACCCGAAGAGTATTGACGCGGTTCAGTACAAGGCCTTCGCATTGGCGACCATGGCGGGCGACGAGACTCTGTCTGAGACTTCGCGGGATTCGCTGAAGCGTGTTGCCTTGACCGCTCTGGAGAGTGCAAAGTCTTCGAATCCGGAAGACGAGAACATCATCTACTACATCGGTCAGTTTAATCTGCAGTTGAAAGACACAGCGTCGGCTTTGGGCGCTTTTGACGAATTCTTGAGCAAAGTTCCGGATGACGCGATCGTGCTCGCTCTGGAGGGCCTGATCTATCTGGAAGGCGACAAGTTCGGCGACCTGAAGCTTGCCATCGAGCGATTCCGCGCGGCGAAAGAGGCAGACCCGGACAATGCGGCATATTGGACCAATTACGGCATTGCGTTGCTGCGTGACAATCAGAATGATGAAGGCCTGAAGGCCATGGAAATGGGTGAAAAGCTCGCAGGACATTGAGCCGCGCCATTTCGTTGTCCCGGGTCACATTGCCGTGATCATGGATGGCAATGGGCGCTGGGCAACTCGAAACGGCTTGCCGCGACTCGCGGGACATCGCGAAGGAGTTAAGTCCGCGCGCGAAATCGTGCGAGTGTGCGGCGAACTTGGAGTAGGCGTACTCACGCTCTATACGTTTTCAACTGAGAACTTCCGCAGGTCGCGCACGGAAGTGGATGCCCTGATGACTCTATTGGTTACGACCATTGGCAGAGAAGTCCGGAACCTGATGGACAATAACGTTCGCCTGAGCGTGATTGGCAGACTCGATCAAATTCCAAACAGAACCAGACGAGCGCTCGAATCCGCAATTGAAAGACTGAAGGACAATTCCGGGCTTCACCTCGTGCTGGCCATCGCTTACGGCGCTCGCCAAGAGCTGATAGATGCCGTGAATCGGCTACTGGAGAGTGGTGAAAAGCAGCTTGGTGAAGAGCAGTTTTCCGATGCGCTCTACACCAAGGGCATTCCGGATCCTGACTTGATCATTCGAACATCAGGGGAAATGCGCTTGTCCAACTTTCTGTTGTGGCAGGCGGCCTACTCTGAGTTGGTGGTCAAGGACACCTTGTGGCCGGATTTCCGTCGTGAAGAATTGATGCAGTGTTTGAATGAGTACTCAAAACGTGAACGAAGATTCGGGGCGCGCTCCTCTCAAGAAACATGATTGAATGGCAAGAGACACTTGGCGAGAAGAGATTCGGGCTGCGGCAGACCACGCCGTTTCCTGTTGCCGTGCCGGATGATCCCAACGCAATGGCGGAGATTGTCCGACTATGTGCGGAAACGGGATATCGCGTCCTGCCGATGGGTTCCGGAAGTTCATTCCCCGACAACTTCTCTTTGAAGTCCGATCGCACATTTGCGATCGCGGCTTCGCGCCTGCGAGGAACGGGGCGAACGGAGTCCGGCTATGCATATTGCGGAGCCGGTGCACCGATTGACGTCATACTTGGAGACGCCGCAGAGACCGAACGCAAAACGGCAGGAGGGTTGCTCTGCGGCAAGAGCAATGCGCACTCGCGGCGCGCCGCGCTCGAACTGTGGCAGCGAATTCGCCGAATTGACGTCATCTCGTCTCGTGGAGAACTAATGTCATTTTCCGGCCCTGCTTCTCCCGCTTTTCATCTGAATCTAAGCGGAAGCATCCTGATTGAATCGCGCGGCAAGCTCGGAATCGTCATAGGAGTCGAGTTTGACGCGGCGAGGTTTCCGCTTGTACTCGATACAAGAACTTTGTGTTCGTCCGCCGGTTCACGGATAGAACCGGTGATTTCACGGGGCCCGGCCGTTCGGACACTCGATTCCGTTTCACTTTTTGACTGGTAGGGGGCCTGGGTCCTGTGCGCGAGAAGCGCGCGGCGCGGATACGCGGTTGGAGAAAATCGCTTTGGCTGCTGGTCAGCATCGCTGTGCTCGCCGCCGCTGTGCTCGTGCTGTTTCCCAGCGCATTGCTGGATCAGCAGGCTGCCGCGCGACTGACTGAGTATCTGGTTTCACGGCTCGGACCCGACGCTATCTGTGCGGAAGTCGAGATTGGTTGGCGCAGCGTAAGGCTGCGGGACATTGTGCTTCCACTGGACACGCACGGCTCGCAACTTTCGATTTCCAGCATTTCCGCCGACATTGATCCGCTGGTACTAGTTTCACAGCCAGCTGAATTTGAGCGAATCTTGCGAAACGTGGCGGTGACAAGGCCAACGCTCATGCTTTCCGTTAGTCGCGACACTGCCGCAAAGAACGAACGTAGTGATTGGACACCGAAAGCGTTTGACCTGCTTGCGCGACTGGATAGTCTTCAGGGCTTCACTTTTGAGCACGGAAGATTTAGTGTCGTCACCGGAGATTCGCTCGTCAATGTTCTGACGGACGTGCGCGGCGCGATTACCCAAGAGGTGCCGGGAAAACTGGTGATGCACGCACGCGGCAACGGAGACTATCCCGTGCGCAGCAGCACGCGAATTGAAGGCGTCTTATTCCCGCTCCTTCAGCAGGTAGAGCTGTCTGCAAGAGTCGAAATTGGAGAAGGAACCGTTCAGATTCTCGGACTTCCATTGGACGAGATTTCATCCAATGGAGGAATCCTGAATGCCAGATTGCTTGTGTCAGGCGACTCGATCGAGTATTCCGGAAGCGGAGCGCTCGAGAACGTCCAGATTACGAAGTCAGATCGGCATTTCTATGTTCCCGGTCTTTCGGTTTCGCTCGCCCATGGAGTTGTGGTAGTAGATACCTTTCGCCTCATTGGCGAAGGAATTGGATCAGAGATATCCGGCAGCGTGAACATCGAGGATACTCCTCCGGCCATGCGCGCTGACTTGAGTGCGGACGTACAACTGGAACAGTTTGTAAAAGAGTATGCTCCGTCCGTGCCTCTGACTGGAACTGCATTCCTTGAAGCCGTCTTCGCGGGTCCCATCTCGGCTCCGGAGGTACAGGCAAGTGTCACGTCTGACTCAGCTTCCTATGCTGGACAAGTCGCGCGCGAGATTCGCGGTGATCTTAGATTTCAAAAAGACTCGCTTTTCGTATCCCTGCGTCATCTGAGTTCGAAGTACGGCAAGGCAAGCGCCGAAGGATTCGTCTTTCTTGGGGACAAAGCGTTCGTAGAGGCCGCGGCAAGCATGGAACTCGTTGAACTTCCCGGTCTAATGGGGGCGAGAAACGGCGTTCGCAGCGTGGATTTGAGCGCCTCCGGATTCCTGTCAGAGCCCGCCTTCGGTTGGACTGCTCGCGACTCCCTTGGTAATCTGCTGGGATTCGGATCCGTGGCGGCGAAGGACAGCAGTTTTGACATTCGATTTGCAAATGCCCGCGGAGGAGCAGGATTCGCGTTTCTGACGCTTGGTGAAGACGCCGTAAGTGCGGATGTCCACGATTTGCACAACGTGGCGCCGATCTTCTTCCCCGCGTCTGACAGCGTTTTGCAGTCCGTTCGAAGCTTCGAACTCTTGTTCGCCGGCAACGAATCCAATGGGACTCTAACCGTTTCGATTGAAAGTGATTCGACGGCCAGGTCGCCGATTGCAGACGTGGTTAGTTTGTTAGCGTTCAACGGTTCTTATGCGCGTTCGGCGGACAGCACAATGGTGCTGAATGGGTCATGGCAGGGGCGAGCCGGACAGGAAGAGTTCTTTGGCAGAGGCGTTGTGACGCAGCGTAACGGCAGGATTGGGATTCAAGACCTGTACATTGATGAGGCGGGCCTTCTGACCGGCTACGTCAACCTGGAGTCGCGTGAGCTCGATATCCAGCTATCCATTGACGATCTTCCCTTATCGAAGATGCCAATTGTAGCTCGTGCGGCAGATGCCTGGAAGCTTGGTGGCGTTCTTTCTGGAGAGGTCACTGCGTTTGGATCTTTGGACTCCATTCAGTGGTACACCGATCTCAGTCTGGTGAATGGAACGGCGCAAAATCTTCCCGGTTATTGGAGCCTGCTGACTGCGCAGGGAACATCCGACCGAATGGACACGCTTCACTTCACCTTTGGCCGCGGCGTGCGCAGTATCCTTGAGGCAGAAGGCCGCATTGACGTCTCCGAGGACTTCGTGGACATCAGAGCGAACTTCCCGACTTCGGACTGTTCCGACTTTCTCCAAGCTCTGACGGGAAGAAGCGGCCTTGTGCGCGGGGAATTGGAAGGTGATCTGCTGGTGAGCGGATCGCTGCGAGCGCCGGAAGTTCTGGCAAGCCTAAGAGTCTTGAACGGCGAGCTATTCAACGAGATCACGTTTGATCGTTTGGCTGTGGATGCCACTCTGAGTAATGAATCTGATGGCTCCCGACTGCTTGCTATCCCGCAGTTTGCTTTCCAAAAATCGGACGAATACCGCTTCTACGCTGAGCTTGTGACGGCACCGGTCAAGGGCGGCAGGTTTCAGGCAATCCTCGAAGGCCAAGGCGATTTCCTTGATCTGCTGCAGCAAGTAGATGCGGACTTCACTTCGTATGGAAGCAGCAGCTCTTTGCGAATTGAGTTGGGCGGAACATGGGATCTGCCGGTATTCAACGGGGGCCACCTTGAAATCACTCAAGGCAAGTTCACCTATCCGCCTGCGGCACCGGGGATGCTGGACTTCGCAGCGCAAGTTGATTTGAACACTCAGGGAGTGGTGCAATACGGATTCATTCAAGTGCTTGAGGGCCCTGACAGCTTGCGACTCGATTTTCTGCCGGCAGGGAGCGATGAGACTCAAGGAATGATGCCACTGATCATTCCATCCCCCAGAATTGATCTGGGCGTGTTGCGGATCTCCACAAGTTCAAATGGAGTTCCAGTTCGTCTGCCCGGTTTCATGAAGCCGGAGTGGCTCTGTCGGTTGTCCGCTGGAACAGGCGAGCGTGATGCTTTCACGATTTCCGCGTATGATTCGACGAGACTGCACATCGCAGGCGACGCGTTTATTGAAGACGGGCGTTTCTCGTTTCCTTTTCTAAGCTATGGCGGCGGGACCATGCGCCCCGTCACGAAGTGGCTGGTGGACCGGCTCTATGAAGCAGACTGGGCGCTGACCCTTGCGATCGGAAAAGGACTTCACTACGACGTAGAAGTGACGGGATTCAAGGACTCGGATCTGTTTGCCCGCATGGGCTCCAATCCGCTACTGGGTACCGTCGCGGAATACCTTGACCATATCTCCGTGGATGCTATCGTAACGCCTACTGAGGTACCGCTCACAATGGAAGGTGCTCTGGTGGATTCTTCGCTCAGGTTGGTCGGTGAATTGGGAGCGACGAGCGGGAATGCGGACTATCTCGATCAGACGTTCTGGATCGAATCTCTTCAATCTAACTTCGACGAAACCGACATCTTTCCGCTCATTAGCGGACGCGCTGCCACCTATGGTGAAGATTCACTGGGTAGAACGGTAACGGTTCACTTGACAATCTACGAGATTGATCCGCTGACGCAGCAGCGGGTTCCGTATGGCCGATTTGAGGACATCACTTATGTTCTGGAAGCGGACGGATACACGGACCAGGAAGAAGTTCTTGCGCTGCTCGGATATGACTTCACGAATCTCTCCCAGGGCAAAGCCGAGCAGCTTCTGACCCGAACCGCGCTTTCCGCCGCGAAACGTATCTGGCTTGACCCCATTTCACGGCGTTTGGAGCGTGCAACTTTTTTTGATCAAGTTTCTCTCACTCCCGGAGGCGGACCCAGCGCGAGTTTGTTCCGTGCACAGAGAGAAAACGTGCTGACCGATACATTGGAATCGCAAGGTGTGGTTCGGCTCCTGAAAGGATCACATGTGACGGTCGGCAAGTACCTGTACAGCGACGTGTTTGTAACTTACACCGGTGAACTGTCTGAGGCCAGCGGTGAGTCAGAGCGCGGGCGTCTGGGACTTATACATTATTGGAATCTACAATACCGCGTTGTACCGCTTAGTCCCGACTTTGTGCTCGATTTTGCGGTCGAGTACGACGAGGCAAGCAAACGGAGCGACGAGTCGGTGGCGTTGAAGTATTCCTTCACGCTGGAGCCTTAAGAGTGACCAAATCAGTTTTTCATCTCCTCGCAGTTTTGTTTTTTGCAGCAGCCCTGTGCGCACCTACCGCGCAGGCGCAGGATCGCTTGCGAATTCTTGGTATCTCCATTGAAGGCAACGAAAGCGCTGACGTCGGCCTGATTCGCGCTCACTCGGGACTTTCCATCGGGAAAGAGGTTTCCGGAGATGACGTGCAGTCTGCGATCAAGCAGCTATGGAAGCTGAATCTCTTCAGTGACATCCAGATCATCGAAGAACGCAGCACTGCAGAAGGTGTATACCTGAAGATCCAAGTTCAGGAGTTCCGCCGTTTGGATCGGGTGGACATCCGTGGCAACCGCAAGCTCAAAGGCGATGACCTGGACGCCTTGCTTAAGCTCAGTCCCGGCCAGGTTGTTCGACCTGCGGACGTCACCAGACTTCGAGAATCCATGATGGCCAAGTATCGTGAAATGGGTTACCTGCTGGCGGAAATTCAGGTCGAACAGGACACGCTGGAAAGCAGTGGGCGTGTTCGAATGGACCTTGAAGTTCGCGAGGGGAAAAAGGTAAAAGTGCGCCGGGTCGAGTTTGACGGGAATACAGCGTTTAACGACAAGAAGTTACGCAAGAAGGTTCGTACGACGAAGAAGACCTTTTTCCGGTCTGGAGAATACAAGCGTGAGAAGATCGAAGCGGACAAACTTGCGCTGGTTGCTTTCTATCAGAGCCAGGGATATCGCGACGCAGAAGTAACCGGTGATTCCGTTGCATATACCGACGACCGTCGGGGAATTCACCTTACGTTTAGTGTTTCAGAAGGTCCTACTTACACCTACGGTGAGTTCTCGTGGGCCGGTGAACGGCTGTTTACTGAGGATGAATTGTCGAAAAAGTTGCGCGTTGCCACCGGCGAAACATACAATCGCGCGGAGTTTGAACGAAGCATGGCAGACATCGGTTCGATGTACTATGATCGTGGCTACATCTATGCTTCGGTGAATCCCGTGGAGTCCGTTCGTGACAGCCATGTTGTTGATGTGGCATTTGATGTTGTGGAAGGCAACGAATTCAAAGTTAACCGGATCTTCGTTACGGGCAACACCAAGACGAAGGAAAAGGTCATACGCCGGGAATTCACCCTGTATCCTGGCGAGACATTTGATGTATCGAAACTTCGCCGCTCCATTCGTGAGGTCACCGTTCTGAACTACTTTGCCAGCGTCGTGCCTGACGTTGTGCCAATTTCAGATGATCAAGTTGACTTGTATGTTGACGTGGAAGAAAAGTCCACGGATCAAGCCAATGTATCTGCCGGATACAGCCAGCGCGACAAGTTCATCGGCACGATCGGTTTCCAGATGAACAATCTGCTTGGAAACGGGCAACAGTTTGCGCTTGACTGGAACTTCGGTCGTGTCTATCGCTCGTTTTCGGTGAGCTTCACTGAACCATGGTTCAGAAACACCAGGACTTTGCTGGGGGTGAGCTTCTTTGATACTCATCGCGGCGGAAGCTATTACGGTTTCGATGAAGATATTGTTGGAGGGACGCTGCGCATTGGCCGCAGACTGCGGTGGCCGGACGATTACTTCAGGCTTGACTACATTTACAGACTGGACCGCACCCTCTACTCGGATTTCACCGATGATTTCCGGCTAAGCAATCCGCGAAATCTGGCGGAAGATGAGCCGCGTGTGTCCTCAGGAATCACGCAGATTGTAAGCCGCGACAGCCGAAACGAAGTCGAGTTTCCCTCGCTTGGATCTGTAAATACGCTGCGTACGGAACTCACGGGTGGTCCGCTCTTTGGCGACGATCAGTTTTTCAAGACGGAAGTTGCGTCGCAGTGGTACTCGCCGCTGCTTGGCGATTTGGTCATGGTCTCAGATACGAAACTCGGTACCGTCGAGTTGCTGAGCCGCAACCAGCGAGACATTCCTTACTTCGATTATTTCTTCATGGGCGGCTCGGGGCTGTCTCTCGGAACCAGCCTGCGCGGTTACGACGAGCGGGATGTGGGCCCGCAGAGCGGCGGCTATCCCGTCGGAGGAAAGACTATGTTTAAGCAGTCCTTCGAACTTCGCTATCCGATTGTTCGCAATCCGACAATTTATATACTGGGCTTCGCCGAAGGAGGCAATGTCTGGTCAAGTTATGAAGACACGAATCCTGGAAACTTGCGAAAGTCCATTGGTTTTGGCGCGAGACTTTTCATGCCTTTCATCGGCATGATTGGTCTCGACTACGGGTACGGAATTGACTACTACGATGAACGCGGCATCCGCAGCGGGAAGTGGCTGCCGCACTTCCAGTTCGGCAGAACATTCTAAAGACACCAGATAAAGGACAGGAAATGAAGAAGAGCTTGATTCTGCTCTCGGCAATTTGCTTTGTTGTCATCCCGGCCTTGGCGAAGGAGATGAAGATCGGCTACATTGACTCGGAAGCAATCCTCTCGCAGTTTTCAGATTTCCAGGAAGCTCAGCGCAAACTTCAAGAAGAAGAACAAAAATACATGGCCGAAGCCCAGTCCAAAGAGACGGTCCTCCAGACCATGATTGAAGAGATTCAGCAGCAGAGCTTGATGCTGTCCGCTGAAGCGCGGGCGGAACGGGAGCAGAAGGTGATTGAGAAGCGACGCGAGCTGGAGCAGTTTCGCGTTGACACCTGGGGCGAGGGCGGCAAGCTCTATACCCGTAATCTCGAGCTATCGCGTCCGATTCTGGAAAGAGTGAATCAGGTGATCGAGAAGATCAGCCAGCAAGACGGTTACGACATGGTCTTCGACGCCGCCGGCGGAAACATCGTTTTCGCGCTTCCGCAGCATGATATTACCGAACTTGTTCTCGCGGAACTCAAGAAGGAGTAGAGGTGCCCACGATCACAGCGGCGCAGCTCGCGGAACTCCTTGGCGGAACCCTTCACGGGAAGGCGGAGCGACTGCTCTCCGCCGTTTCGACGCTCGAGTCAGCGTCGCCGGAGTGCGTGACGTTTCTGGCCAATGCGCGTTATGCCGCGTTGCTTGACGTTACGCAGGCCGGAGTCGTGTTAGTGGCCGGTGGTACACGTCGGGAAAAGGGTGACGTGATCGAAGTCGCGGACCCATATTCCGCGTTTGTCCGTGTCCTGGAGTACTTTCACCCCGCCAAAGAGTTCGTCGCAGGAATTCATGAGACGGCTTCGATTTCTGCTGATGCCCACCTCGGTGCGAACATCACCGTTGGACCTCAGTGTGTAGTTGAGGCGGGAGCTCAGATTGGAGATAACTCTGTCCTCGAGGCGAGTGTTTTCGTCGGTAGAGATTCCACGATTGGCAAGAATTGCCGAATCTATCCCAATTCTGTGATTCGACACGATTCTCAGCTCGGTGATCGCGTGATTCTGCACTCCGGCGTGGTGATCGGAGCGGACGGTTTTGGATTCGCGTTCGAGAAGACTGCTTACCGCAAGATACCCCAAGTTGGTATTGTCGTGATCGAAGACGACGTTGAAATCGGAGCCAACACCACAGTGGATCGCGCCACTATAGGAGAGACGCGAATCGGGCAGGGTACAAAAATTGACAACCTTGTTCAGATCGCGCACAATGTTCGACTGGGCAAGCACTGTGTTGTAGCGGCGCAAGCCGGAATCTCAGGTTCGACGGTGTTTGGTGACTATTGCCGGGTTGGAGGGCAGGCAGGATTTGTCGGTCATATAAAGATCGGCGATGGCGCGGCCTTCGGTGCTCAAAGCGGCATATCACGCGATGTTGAAAGCGGCGAGGTTCTTTCCGGAAGTCCGGGGCGACCACACGGGATCTGGAAACGCATAGAGGCCGCGCTTCCGCGATTGCCTGAGTTGCTAAGAAGAGTCAAGCGGTTGGAAGACCGTTTGGATATTGATGTCCCCAATAAGGAAAGTGACCGTGCCCGATAAGCAAAGAACTATTGCAAACGAGATCGCCATATCCGGCATCGGTCTGCACACCGGCAAACCGGTCAGCATGACTTTTAAGCCCGCGACCGCAGGCCATGGCATTGCCTTTCACCGCACCGACCTTCCCGGGTCGCCGCCGATTCCGGCGCTGGTGGACTATGTCGTCGATATTGCGCGCGGAACTGTGCTCGGTGTGGATTCGATTCGCATCCATACCGTTGAGCATGTTCTGGCCGCCGCAGCCGGACTGCGCATTGACAACTTGCTGATTGAATTGACTGACGAGGAACCCCCGGCGTCGGACGGAAGTTCCTATCCGTTTATCGAAGCTTTGCAGAAAGCGGAGATTGTTGAACAGGACGCGGAACGCGAGTATCTCGACCTTGAGAAGACTATTGCCTACCACGATGATAAGCATGCCATTGACATCGTGATCGTGCCTTCTTCGGAATTCCGCGTGACGTACATGATTGACTATCCCGGCACAAAACTTGGCACGCAGTACACGTCCATGTACTCGATCTCTGAGTTTGTGGAAGAGTTTTCGAGGTCGCGTACATTCTGCCTGCTGTCCGAAATGCGAATGCTCAAGGATCGCGGACTGATCAAGGGCGGGTCGCTTGAAAATGCCGTGGTATTCGTGGATCAGGATCTTGAGGAAAACGAGTACGAGAACTTGAAATCAGCATTCGGGTATCACGGAGAACTAACTCACAACGGCGCAATTCTTGGCGGAGTTGAGTTGCGTTATCCCAACGAAGCAGTTCGGCACAAGACCCTGGATCTTGTTGGCGATCTGGCGTTGGTTGGCGTGCCTGTGCGCGGACACGTGCTTGCGGCGCGCGCGGGGCATGCGTCCCACGTTGAAGTTGCCAAGATGCTGAGACGCTTGCTTGAAGCACAGAGAGTGGCGCGCAGGTACGGTGGAAAGGGCGGAAGAGGCTACGTCTTTGATTCAGAGGCCATTGAACGGTTGCTGCCGCATCGCTATCCGATTCTGCTTGTGGATCGAATTCTTGAGCTGGTGCCTTCTGAGCGCGTCGTCGGACTCAAAAACGTCACAAGAAACGAACCGTTCTTCAATGGTCATTTCCCGGGAAGACCTGTGATGCCCGGAGTGCTGATCGTTGAGGCCATGGGCCAGACCGGCGGGGTCCTGCTGCTCAACTCCGTTGAAAATCCAGAGACCAAGTTGGTCTATTTTACCGGCCTGGACAATGTGAAATTCAGAAAGACGGTTACGCCGGGTGATCAAGTCAGATTCACTGTCGAGATGGTTCTGTTCAGAAGAGGAATCTGCAAGATGAAGGGCACTGCCCACGTGGACAACACCCTGGTCGCCGAAGCCGATTTGACCGCAGCGGTCGTAGACCGAGAAAGTTGAACGAATATGTCGAAGATTCATCCCCTTGCCGCTGTTTCAGAACACGCGAGAATCGCTGATGACGTGGTCATTGATGCGTTTGCCGTTGTGGACGATGACGTTGAAATTGGCGAAGGCTCCTGGATTGGCAGCTCGTCCCGGCTTTTCAGCGGCGTGAGAGTTGGCAAGAGAGTGAAGGTCTCGCCGATGGTTTCACTTGGCGGCGAGCCGCAGGACAAAAAATTCGGCGGCGAGAAGTCGAATGTCTTCATCGGAGATGATACAGTCCTGCGCGAGTTTGTTACCGTGAACCGCGGAACTGCTGCGACAGGTCGTACCACAATTGGAGCAAATTGCCTTGTGATGTCTTACGCACATGTTGCTCACGACTGCGCGATTGGGGATCAGGTGATTTTGGCAAACGGCGTGCAGCTTGCCGGTCACGTGACCGTCGGAGATTGGGCGATTCTGGGCGGTCTGGTGCCGGTGCATCAGTTCGTTCACATCGGACGGCATTGCATGATTGGCGGAGGTTTTCGCGTGCCGAAGGACGTCCCCCCTTATGTGCTGGCCGCCGGAAGTCCGCTTTCTTTCATGGGATTGAATGTTGTGGGACTGCGCAGACGAGGATTTAAGCCAGAGCATATTGCCGCACTGCGTGAGACTTTTTATGTTTTGTTCCGTTCAGGCCTGAACACCAGCCAGGCAGTGGATCGTATACAGAAGATTGGCGACAGTTTTGGCTATGCGGACGAAATTGTCAACTTCATCAAGGCTTCGAAACGCGGGTTGATGCCCGGACGCGCCAAAGCAACTCAAGAGGAGTTTGCGTGAGTCTGTTGATTCGTCAAGACCTAAAGCATGACGGCGAGTTCCTCATGGCACGTGACGGCGCAGACCTTTTGGCGGCCGCAAGTGGAGAATGGGGTCCGTGTTTGACGCTTTACGAGTGGGACGTTCCGACGTTGTCCGTCGGGTTTCATCAGAGTACAGAAAAGCTTGACACGGAGAGAATGAAGAACTCCGGAGTGCCCCTGGTCAGGCGACCCACCGGCGGTGCGGCAGTTCTGCACAGTGAAGAACTAACGTACTCCATCGTGATTCCAGATGCGCCGGATCTGCGCGCGGGAAGTCTGCTGCTCGAATACGTTGGCCGTTCCATCTGCGAGGCGCTGAACATGATCGGTGTCGCCGCAGAACTTGACGAGCGCGGAGAAGCACTTGCTCCGTTGGCGAATCGCACCTCGTGTTTCGTCCGCACATCGCGCTGGGAAGTGGCGGTACGCGGCAAGAAGATTGTAGGCAGCGCGCAACGGCGGCAAGGGAGCGCGCTGCTTCAACATGGTTCCATACTTCTGGGTGATGATCATCTGCGCATCACAGACTTCTTGGCCGTGCGAAGTGAGTCCGAACGAGACATGCTGCGGCGCCGACTTGAGATGAAGTCTACATCAGTTTCTCGGGAGATCGGAGAAGCTGATTCTCGCCAATGCCTCAGATCGGGGCTTGCAGAGATGTTTGGCAAACATTTTTCGAGCTTTGCCAAGTCGCTATGCGCAAAGAGTGAATTGAACGCGTGAAGCGAATTCTTCTTCAGGGGGCCACTGGCTCAATTGGAGCTTCTACCTTGTCTGTTGCACAAGAACAGGCGAACAAGCTTCGAATTGCAGGACTTTCGTCGGCGAGCAGGGAAGAGGAACTGTTGTCTTTGTCGGAAAAGTTCCGACCTGAGAGTATCGCGCTTGCCGCTCCGCTTGATCCTGTGCGGTTCGAGAAGCGCGCAGCCTCCTTGGGAGTTCGTGACGTATTCACTGGTGTTGGCGCGCTTGCGAAGCAGGCAGATACGATGGACTATGACGTCTTGGTCAACGCGGTCTCAGGATCGGCGGGAATTCTTCCAACGCTTGCTGCGCTCAAGCGCGGCAAAACCGTCGCTCTTGCCAACAAAGAAACACTTGTTGCGGCAGGTGATCTTGTGCTGCGAGTTTCCCGGGAGAATCGGGGGACCATCATCCCGGTTGACTCCGAGCATAGTGCTCTGTTTCAATGCCTCGTCGGCGAAAAGCTTGAAGACATCCGAACGCTCTGGCTCACCGCTTCCGGAGGCCCGTTTTGGGGACGCACGCGCGAGGAGCTTGAGCACGTGACCGTTAGTGAGGCTCTGTCACACCCGACTTGGGCTATGGGACCCAAGAACACTGTGGATTCAGCAACCCTGTTCAATAAAGGGCTTGAGGTGATGGAAGCCGTGCAATTGTTCGGCGTCCCACTTTCGGCAATCAAGGTTGTTCGGCACCGTCAATCTGTGATCCACTCTATGGTGGAGTTTCACGATGGCAGTTTCAAGGCACAATTGTCCAGGCCCGACATGCGGCTGCCGATTCTGTACGCCCTGAGCTATCCGGAGCGATGGGAAAGTTCGCTTGTGGAAACCAGTTGTTCGGTGCTTGAATCCCTTCACTTCGACGGAGTGAACCCGCAGGAGTTCCCCTGCTTGGAACACGCGCTGAATGCGATCAGGATTGGCGGAGCCGCGCCGACCATCGTATCTGCGGCGGACGAGATTGCCGTCAAAGCATTCGTTGAGGGCAAGATCGGATTCACTGAGATTGAGAAGGTGTTGAAACACGCATTGAGCAATGTGAACCCGGCCACGGACGGCTCACTTGCTGCGACGCTTGCTGCCGACGAAGCCGCGCGCGCAGCAGCACACGAGGCCGTGAAAGAGATTACCGCAGGAATTCCGGTAGGGACATGCTAATTACGATTTTGTCATTTGCTCTCGTGGCGGGAATCATTATCACGATTCACGAATTCGGGCACTTCATCGCCGCACGACTCACCGGAATGCGTGTGAAGAAGTTCTCAATTGGATTTCCCCCGAGGCTGTTCACGCGCAAGTATGGAGACACGGAATTCTCCGTGTCGTGGATTCCTCTTGGCGGTTTTGTGCAGATTGCGGGAATGGTGGATGAGTCGCTGGACGGTGAAGGCATCACTGGTGCGCCGGATGAATTCATGTCCAAGAATGCGGCGCAGAAGATCTTTGTACTCTCTGCGGGCGTCATCATGAACTATGTCACTGCCATTCTGATCCTTTTTGGATTGACTCTGGCTGTGGGAATTCCTGAGGTTGAATCGCCGCTGATTGGTGAGGCCGTAGAAGGTAGACCTGCGGCCACCTCAGGTCTTGCCGCGGGAGACAGAATCATTGAGATTGATGGCCGCAGCATTTCCACATGGCAAGATGTGGTTGAAACGATCACCGCAGCAGGTGACACCGTGCACTTGGTGGCCGAAAGAGATGGCAAAAGTCGGCCCTTTGCTATCCCGACGGAATCTGTACCGGCTGGTGACTCCACAAGAAGAGTCATTGGAATATCGCCGCAAGTAGAGTTTCGCGCGGCGGGTCTGGGTGAGGCGGGAAGCTCTGCCGTGATCTTCTGCTGGAACACGACCAAGAATCTCGGACAGTTTGTGGGTGATCTGGTCACTGGAACGGGAAGCCTGTCGCAATTGTCCGGCCCTGTGGGTGTCGCGCAGCTCTCTGGAAGGAGCGCACGACAAGGTGCAGGTGAATTTCTGTTCTTCATCGCATTCGTAAGCGTCTCAATTGGGTTCCTGAATATCCTGCCATTTCCGGTGCTTGACGGCGGACACATCGTGATCGTCTTGATAGAGGCGTTGATTCGCAGACCCATCCCGTCACGCGCGAAAATCGTGATTCAGCAGGCCGGGATGATCGCGCTTCTGATGCTCTTTGTGGTCGTTTCCTATCATGACATCGTGCGTTTGATCGGCGGATGACGGTGACCATTCTTCGCAGCGTGATGGTGGTTGTCCTGTTCCTTGGCGGGGTCTGCGGCAAGTCTATTGCCCAGCAGGATATCTCTTCGCCCGCACTGGAACAGTTCATTCGCGGCACAACCGCATCTGAACAAGGGAACGCGTACGAAGCTTGCTTCTACTTTGAAGAAGCAATCCGACTCGACAAGCAGGCCCCTTTCCTGTACGTTGCTCTTGCAGAGCAATACGTCGTGCTTGCCCAGCAGTCTCAGTTTGAAGATACGTATGACCGCGCCTTCAAGAGTCTTGATCAGGCTCTCGAGTTGGATCCGGATTACCTTCCAGCGCTTGAGCTTAAAGGCAGAATCCTTGCGCTTCGCGGAAAAGTGGAGGAGGCGAGAGGCGTTGCGGAAGGTCTTGTGAGTCGAGACCCCGCAAACAGAGAGTACAAGTTCGATCTGCTCACTCTGTCGCTGAGTACAGGCGAGTTTGATCGAGCAGATGAAATGTATGCGCAACTATCGCCCGACTCCGCGCCGATCTTTGATCTGACAAGACAAGTTGTGGCGATCTATCTGATGAGCGGGGAGAACTCGCGTGCGCTTCCATACGTGGAAACACTTGCCACCGAGGACTCAAGCGACGCCGCAGTGGTCTATACGCTCAGCACATTGTACTTACAGACAGGCGACACCGCGCGAGCCATCGAAGAAGTGGATCGAGCCCTTGACATTGACTCGACGCAGTCAAGGGCGTGGTACTTGAAGGCGGTCATAGAATTTGACAGAGAACGTTATCCCGAGGTGCTTGCGCTTGCGGAAACAGCGAGAGTCGTTTCGCAGGAGGATGCGCGAACCGCGAACCTCGAAGGACTATCGAACATCAAGCTCGGCGACACTACGGCGGCCATAGAAAGATTCTTGCGCGCTGTCGAGATTGACTCCACCCTCTTTCCGTCCGCCGGAAGTCTGGGAATGCTCTATGATGCGCGCGACTCCCTGGAGCTTTCCGTCCACTATTACGAGCAGGCTATTGAACTCTCTGATAGTGCTGCGGTCTATCTGAACAATCTGGCGTACGCTTATGCTGTGCGCGGCATTGAACTGGGGAAAGCACTTAAACTTGTCGAAGGGGCGCTTGCTCGCGAACCGGAAAACGCCTCGTATCTGGACACAAAGGGCTGGATTCTGCATAAGGAAGGGGCGTATGACGAAGCGCTCGTATGGCTGCGCAAAGCACACAAGAAAGACCGTGAAAGTGCGCCCATTCTCGAGCATATCGGAGACGTCTATGATGCAATGGGTCGCACAAGTCAGGCCAGAAAGTACTGGAAGCAAGCACAGGAAGTGGATCCCGGACTCACATCGCTGCAGGAGAAACTTGGTCAATAAGCTGACTCTGCTTGCCCTTGTGGCAATTGCGTCGGTTTCCTGTTCACATGTTTCGCCGCTGGCTCGCTTCAGCGCGCTGGAGGAGTTGAATAGTATCCCATTCTGCGTGGACTCTCTTGTTGCGGAGCCTGACCAAGTGGAGGCTGCGATCAATCTTCGAGCTCCCGGACTGAAGGGCCGAGCGGACGGCATTATCCGACATGCCGGGAACGGCAAGTATCTTGTCGAGCTCTATGGCCGCAACGAGCTCTTTCTGAAAGTCTACTTCCTTGACCGGCAGACTCTGATTTGGCCCGCGGCGGGAATGCCGAAGGTGTTCGCACGTGAGGATGCGCCTACATTGGATGCAGTGGTTCATTCCCGACTGCCAAAGTGGAGACTTGAAGACGTGCTTCCCGTTCCAGTTTCCGGAACGAATGCAGGTGAAGAGTCTTGGAGATCCTCGGGTTCAACGTCCGATGCTACAGAGCGGATACTGCGCGAAAAATGCGACCCGCTGTTCAAACGATTCAAACGTTCGGGCGGAACGCCCGGATTTCCCTATAGAACCGTGGAGCTTTGTTCCGAAGCCGGATACTCCAAGGTCGTGTGGAAACTCCGCCCAATGAAAAGCAACTAAATACGGATTCCCATGAGTACGCCGCACATCAGCGTCGTGATCGCGCTATTCAATGAAGTTGAGTCTCTGCCTGAACTGCATCGCCAGTTGACAGAGACGCTTGGGCAGCTTGGCCGTCCCTACGAACTTCTGTTTATTGACGATGGAAGCCGAGACGGCTCTCTCGAACTCCTTAATAACTTGTCCGGCGCAGACGAACATGTCCGCGTGATTTCTTTGAGACGCAATCAAGGGAAATCCGCCGCTTTGGCTGTTGGATTTGAGGCGGCCTCGGGTGATTTTGTGATCACCATGGATGCAGATTTGCAGGACAATCCCGCGGAGATTCCGGCCCTGCTTGCAAAGCTTGACGAAGGATATGACTTGGTGTCCGGATGGAAGAGGAAGCGCTACGATCCGATCAGCAAGACCGTGCCGTCCAAGTTTTTCAATATGGTCACAAGCTGGGTCTCGGGAATTCGCCTGCACGACTTCAATTGCGGACTGAAGGCCTATCGGCAAGCGGTCGTGAAAGACTTGTTTGTCTATGGGGAGTTGCACAGATTTCTTCCTGTACTCGCACACAAGATGGGGTATCGTTGCACAGAGATTCCGGTTGTGCACCGTGCTCGGCAGTTCGGCAAGTCAAAGTTCGGGATGAGCAGATTCCTGAACGGCTTCCTGGACCTGCTCACCGTCGTGTTCCTGTCGGGGTACAATCGTGCTCCGCTGCACTTCTTCGGGTCGCTGGGACTCGTGTTTGGCTTGATCGGACTCGGCATCAACGGTTATCTCACTATTCAGAAGTTCATGGGACAAGCAATCGGCAATCGTCCTTTGCTCTTCCTTGGTGTTCTCCTGATGGTGATCGGAGTGCAGTTCTTCTCATTTGGATTGATTGGCGAAATGCTGACGCACTCGACGGAAAGGCAACGCACCTACCCTGTCAAGTTCGACAGCGCCGAAGCGAAGCGCGACGCCGGCTAATCTCTTTCTTTCCGTGCTCTTCTCAGGCAAGATACAAACGCAGTACGCAGGGACGTTCAAAGGCGTCCTTTTTCTTGCCGCGCTCGTTTTGGTAGTCTCGGTTCTTGCCTATTCGCAATATCTGGTCAACGAGCTAAAGGACAGCACCAGAAAATCCCTGACTCAGAAAATTGCGACCTACTCCACGCTAATTCGCAGTGACAATCCCGAGCTGATCGGCTTCGCACTCCGGCAAATCCAGGATGTTGAGTTTCCGATTATTGTCACCGATGACAAGGGAAAGCCCAAGCTGTGGAAGAATATTGACATTCTCCCCGACGACACCAGTCAGAAGGCGACCGAAGAGCTTGCCAGGCTTGTACGCCAAATGGATGCGCAGGGGAATCCGGCGCTGCCGATTCTTGTTTCCGAAACTTCCACAGACTGGTTTCACTATGGAGACTCAGTGGTCATTCGGCAACTTCGTTGGCTTCCATGGATTGAAGTTCTTGCCGCGGCGCTCTTCGTGGTCGTAGGTTACTTCGGTTTTCAGAATATTCGCCGCAGCGAAGAGCGCATGGTGTGGGTCGGAATGGCCAAGGAGACCGCTCACCAATTGGGAACTCCCTTGACCTCACTGATGGGCTGGATCGAGCTTCTGAAAGCCGAAGAGCGTGATACACACACGGTTTCTGAGATGGAGCGTGATCTTGCGAGACTTCAGCGCATCACCGCTCGCTTCTCGCAAATCGGCTCCAAGACTCCTTTGGTGCTCACCCGGGTGCGTCATGTCATCGAAGAGAGCGCCGACTATTTTAGATTGCGACTTCCGAGAAGCGGGAACTTGATTGAGCTTGAAGTCGTCTCAAACGCTGACCCGCAAGTAAAGTTGAACGCAGAGCTGTTTTCCTGGGTGCTCGAGAACTTGATTCGAAACAGCATTGATGCGATGCGATCAACCGGCGGCCAGATCAGAGTACTCTGCGAAGAAACGCCGTCGTGGATCTATGTGGACGTAGAAGATAACGGCGCAGGCATTCCTGCGCGGCACCGAAAAGATGTCTTTCGTCCGGGATTTACCACGAAGAAGCGCGGCTGGGGGCTGGGGCTCTCCCTGTCCCGACGAATAGTGGAAGAGTATCACGGCGGCAGACTCACGATCAAAGAAACGACGGCAGGAAAAGGAACGACGATGCGTATTGCACTGCCGCGTGAAACGGAGCAATCGTGAGCAAGAGAACCTGGCGCGTTGTTCGGAGCTTCGCAATTCTTCTGGTGATCCTGATCACGCTTGCCGCGTTGGAAGTAGGTTCACGGCTGTTTCTCGAGGGTGCCGCCATTGAAGGCACGCGTCGGGAAGTCATCGTGACAATTCCGCAGGGCGCAACGTTGGACGAGATCGCCGGAATCCTGTACAACCAAAACCTGATTGAGCATCCTAGGCTTTTTGGTTTGGCCGCTCGAGTGGTTGGGGTGGACACGAAACTGCGCGCCGGAACCGTAAAGCTTGCGCTTGGGCAATCACTGGTGGATCTGATCAAGTCGCTTTCGACCGCAAAGGCGGTTGGTGTGCCGGTTACGATCCGCGAAGGATTGACCGGCATGCAGGTGGCCGGGATCCTTGCTCATGACCTCAATGTGGACAGCACCGCCTTTCTGAGAGCGTTTCGTGATTCGACGCTCTTAAGAAAGCTTGGTGTCAGCGCTCCTTCGTTTGAGGGTTACCTTTTCCCGGACACCTACTTTTTTACAGGTGGCGAGTCACCGGAGCAGATCATCGAACGCATGGTCGCGAACCTGCGGGTCAGACTTCCAGAGGATACAGATCAAAAGCTTTCCGAATTGGGGCTCACTCTGAATGAACTGCTGGCCCTGGCCAGTATTGTCGAGTGGGAGTGCATGATTCCGAGCGAAGCGAAGGTGATTTCTTCAGTGTATCTAAATCGCTTGCGGCGAGGTATGCTGCTTCAGGCGGATCCAACCGTCGCCTACGCTTTGGGAAAAGGGCCGTCCAGACTATTCTTGAGTGATCTTCGTGTGGATAGTCCTTACAACACTTATAAGTATCAAGGATTGCCGCCCGGGGCGATCAATAGCCCAGGGAAACGTGCGATTGAGGCGGCGCTGCATCCTGCTCAAACGCCTTATCTATTCTTTGTGGCACAAGGTGACGGTACTCATGCGTTCACAACCACGTTCGGCGATCACTTGCAGGCCAAAGAGAAGCTGGATGAATTGCGCCGGGCTCCCGTTATGGAAGCGGAGGCGGGAGAGCAGGGATGAGCGCGAAGGCGAACTCTTTGGATGGGTTTCTTGAAGGTCTGAATGATGCGCAGCGAGATGCTGTCACGGCAGAGACAGGACCGGCGTTGGTTTTAGCGGGCGCCGGTTCGGGCAAGACAAGAGTCCTGACCGGGCGAGCTCTATACCTTATTGAGAGACTGCACGCGAACCCCGCATCCATTGCGGTGATGACGTTCACCAACAAAGCCGCTCGCGAACTGCGTGAAAGACTTGGCGGGTTTGAGCAGAGCGGACGCGGACTCCCTTGGGCCGGGACGTTTCACGGCTTTTGCGTGCAATTGCTTCGGCAATATGGCCCACGTGCAGGGCTATCTCGAGACTTCACCATCTATGACGAGGAAGACAGTCAGCGCGCCGTGACCGAAATTCTGCGCGAACGTCAGTTTGTACGTGAAGGCATGACGCCTAGACAGATTCGCAGCGTGATCTCTAGAATAAAGAACGGCGGCAAGGTGGATCCTCGCCAGCCGATTGTTCGCATTGCCGAAGAGATCTATGAAGACTACTGCGTCAGGCTGCGTCAGGCAAATGCTTACGACTTCGACGATCTCTTGCAGACGCCGCTCGAGCTAATGAAATCCAGTGACGAGTTTCGCGACATCCTACAGAAGCGATTTGATCACGTACTGATTGATGAGTTCCAGGATACGAATCTCGTTCAGTTCGAGCTCGCCTGCCAAATTGCCTTGCCGCAAAACGGAGTGTTTGCCGTAGGCGACGACGACCAGTCCATCTACAGCTGGCGCGGCGCAAACTACCGGAACATACTTGAGTTCTCAAAGCGGCTGAGCGGCGCTCGGGTGTTCAGGCTCGAGCAGAATTACCGTTCGACAAAACACATTCTGGATGCGGCGAATGATGTGATTGCGGCCAGCGTACATCGCCACGAGAAGACTCTTTGGACGGATCGAAAGGGTGGAGACAAGGTCACACTCAGAAGCCATTCTCGACCCGCTGATGAGGCTAATGAGATTGTCGGGGAAATCGAGCATATCTGCGCGAAACGGAACCTGACTTACAAGGACTTTGCGATTCTCTTTCGCACGAACGCGGTCAGCCGCTACTTCGAAGAGGTCATGGTCCAGCAACGAATCCCGTACAATGTCGTGGGCGGGCTGCGCTTTTACGAGCGTAAAGAGATCAAAGACTTGATTGCCTACCTGCGTGTATTGGCGAATCCACAGGATGAGCAAGCGTGGGCGAGAGTGTTTAGGGAGCTTGCTCCCGGCGTCGGGGCTACCACCATAGAGAGAGTGATTTCCGCTGCACGAAGTTCCGGGCGGGGGCTTGCGTCCTTGTCAGATCCTGATTTCCTTGCCGCAAACTCCTCGGGTGCGCCGCGAGTGAAACTTCTCGAGTACGTGAGCCCAATGGCCGCTCTGCGAGCAAGATTGGGCGAGCTGAACATGTCCGAGACGGTTGACGAGGCACTTGTTGCAAGCGGGTTAGTTGCTATCTATGAGGCGCAGGACGACGATGAAGCCCGCGAACGTCTGGACAATCTCAGGCAATTTGCAACCGGAGCGTGGGAGAGAACTCAGGCGACGCCGACGATCGCTCTTTCAGACTTTCTGAGTGATCTTGCTCTGGTATCGGACATTGACGAACTGGAAGATCGAGCGGAACGAGTCACGCTGATGACAATTCATGCCGCAAAAGGTCTTGAGTTTCCTGTCGTGTTTGTGGCGGGGCTGGAGGAGAACCTCTTGCCGCACGCTCGAAGCTTGGAGTCTGTTGAAGCTCTGGAGGAAGAAAGAAGGCTTCTCTACGTCGCGATGACGCGCGCCATGGACAAGCTTTACCTTTCGTATTCCGAAACGCGCCCGCTGAACGGGCGACTCGAGTTTCAGTCTCCGTCAAGATATCTTGCCGACATTCATGTAGATCGGCTGCGGGGAACAGGTGTGCCGCAACGACCGTCGCTGCGCTACGTCAGCATGGATAACCCTGAGTTTACTAGTGACACGAGCCAAGAGATTCGCGCACCGAAGCATGCTTGGCGCGTCCCCGCTGCCTCAACGGCGTCACGGATCGAGTTTCGAATTGGCGACGTTGTGGAGCACCAAGAATTCGGAGTTGGCACCGTCACGGCAAAGTCGGGCGATCTGGACTCCCTTAAAGTTCGTGTCACGTTTACGGGATTTGGTTCAAAACTTCTGGCCGTCAAATACGCAAACCTGAAAAAGCTCTCATGATTATTGAAACGATGGACATTGTCCGACTTGCACTTGAGGAAGATCTGACCGGGGACATGATTGACGTTACCACGGATTCCCTTGTGGATCCAGAACTGTCCGGCGAAGCTTGGATCGAAGCTCGCGAGGACGCGATCATTGCAGGTCTGTCTGTTGCCAAAGAAGTGTTTCGCGCCGTGGATCCGGAAGTCGTGTTCACCCCGCTGTGTGCGGACGGCGATCATGTTCGTCCCTTGAACCGCGTGGCTTCGATCAATGGCAAAGCGGTTTCTATTCTCAAGGCTGAGCGCACCGCACTGAATTTCTTGACTCACCTGTCGGGAGTTGCGACTAAGACCGCGGAGCTTGTTCAGTTGACTGGACCCTATCAGACGAAAGTGTGGGCCACCCGAAAAACCACTCCCGGGCTTCGTAAACTTGAGCTGGATGCCGTGCGGGCGGGTGGGGGAGACACTTATCGGGAAAACCTGTTCGAACGTGTGCTCGTGAAGGACAATCACATTGGAATCATCGGCGGAATCGAAGCACTGACTCGCCGCCTGGATATCAATGGTGAGGCTGATCCCAAGTTTCTTGACGGCAAGGTTGAGGTGGCCAGTCTCCATGAATTGGAGCTTGCCGTAGGAATGGGATGGAAGCAGATTCTGCTCGACAACTTCGCTCCTGAACAGGTTCGGGAGGCGGTTGAGCGCCACGGCCATGAAGTTGCTCTCGAAGCATCAGGTGGAATCCACACCGGCAACATCCGCGAGTATGCGGCGACCGGTGTGCCCGCGATCTCGATCGGACAATTGACGCACTCTGTGCGATCCGTGGATTTTGCGCTTGAAGTGGACTGGTCTATAACGTAGAGACGACCAGGTTCATGCCGGAATTTCGTACTGATCCGCTGCGCGGTCACACGGTCCTGATCAACGCTCAGCGAGGCAAGCGCCCCTCCGAGTTCTTGGTTCACATCGAAGCTGCTGATTCCGCTCACTGTCCGTTTTGTCGAGGGCATGAAAGCTCGACTCCGCCTTCGATTGAGCAGGATTGCGCTCCGGATTGGAATTGGAGAGTGTTTCTCAATCTCTTCCCCGCCGTGCAGTCCACGTTCGCAACGGACCTGCTGGAGACTTCTCAAGGTTTGACCATGGCCGCGACCGGACGCCACGAAGTCCTGGTCGAATCGCCTGATCACAATGCTCTAGCCTGTGACTACTCGGTTGAGCATTGGACGGACCTGCTTTCCCTCTGGCAGCGCAGGTTGCGCGATCTTTATGCGGACGAGTCGGTTCGCTATGTCCACATCTTCAGAAATCAGGGCTTTCGCGGCGGCGCGACTCTGGTGCATCCGCATCAACAGATCGTCGGACTACCGTTTGTCCCCGAGCAGATCGCGTTCCGTATTGCGCGTAACAAAGGTGGAGCAGAGTCGGAGTGTGCGCATTGCGAGTGGCTGAACTCAGAAATTGGGGCAAGCGAGCGCGTGATTGCCCAAGAAGATGGGATTGTCGCGCTTGCCAGTTTCGCGCCGCGGTTTCCGTTTGAATGGCAAGTCATGGAGACGGAACATCGGCGCTTCGACCAAATTCCGCAGAGACTGTTGTCGAAGGTGGCTCTGGTCCTGAAGTCGGGGCTGCGGGCACTGAGCCAAAGCTGCAAGAGTCCGGACTTCAATCTTGTGCTGTTTTCGGTGCCTCCCGGCGTGTCGAACAGCGAGGGCGGGTGGGCGATTGACATCCTGCCGCGCATGAGCACTCAGGCTGGTTTTGAGTGGGGAACAGGTGTTCACATTGTGTCAACTCCTCCAGAAGAGGCAGTCAAAGTGCTTCGCTCCAGCTGGCCGGTTGACTGTTAGATATTCATTAACAACGTCTTAGTCAGAATCATTTCCTTGTCAATTCAGGGTTCCTCTCTTGACATTTTGAGCTCAGTGCGCTAAATTTCAAGACTTTGCACGTAAAGGATATAACCATATGTCAACTTTTCACGCCCGTCCCGAGACCGCAGAGCGGAATTGGGTCGTCATTGACGCCCAAGAGCAGATTCTGGGGCGCCTGAGTTCCCGAATTGCCACAATACTGCGTGGCAAGAACAAGCCGCAGTTTACGACCCACGTTGACACGGGCGATTTTGTCGTTGTGATCAATGCCGAGAAGGTGCAGGTCACCGGAAACAAGTGGGAAGACAAGACGTATTTTCGCCATAGCGGTTTTCCGGGAGCTGAGAAGATCACGCCCTTGCGTAAACTTTCGGCGAAGCACCCGGAGCGGGTCATCTATTTGGCCGTTAAGGGAATGATGCCCAAGACCCGCCTCGGCCGCAAACAGCTTCGCAAACTGAAAGTCTATGCGGGTGCCGAACATCCGCATGCCGCCCAGCAGCCCGCAGCGATTTAAGTTAACCTCCGATATATAGGCCCATGAAAGACTCTCGAATCTATGCGACCGGCCGCCGCAAGACGGCGATTGCCCGTGTTTGGCTTGCTCCCGGTTCCGGAAAAGTCACCGTGAACGGCAAGGATGTTCTCGGCTACTTCAAGCGCGATGTCTTGCGTATGTTGATCGAACGTCCGCTGACCGTGACTGAAACGATGGGGAAAGTTGATATCAAAGCCACTGTTCGCGGCGGCGGCAAGTCCGGTCAAGCCGGTGCCTTTCGTTTGGGTATCAGCCGTGCGCTCACCGTCCTTGATGAAGCGCATCGCCCCGTGCTCCGTCAGAATGACCTTCTGACTCGCGATCCTCGCGAAAAGGAACGTAAGAAATACGGAAAGCCCGGCGCCCGCAAGAGCTTCCAGTTCTCGAAACGCTAATTACTCGGCGCCGCTTCCGGCGCTTTCACTACCGCCCGATCTGATCTTGAGCAGGGTGTCTCGCAAAAAGAGATTCACTCAAGAATTGACGACCGGGTTGCGATTAACCCCGTTGGAGACGACATGTCACGTGTAACCCTGCAGCAACTCTTGCTCGCTGGTGCTCATTTCGGGCACCTTACCCGCCGCTGGCATCCCAAGATGGCGCCGTACATCCTCATGGACAAGAACGGCATCCATCTTGTTGACCTTCGCCAAACCCAAACCGCCCTCGAAACCGCTTGCGCCGCCGTTTCCGAGTTCACCGCCAATGGTCAGCAACTGCTGATGGTGGGAACAAAGAGTCAGGCGCGTGAGGCCATTTCTTCCGAAGGCAAGCGTGCACAGACGCCTTTTGTCGTCGAGCGCTGGCTGGGCGGAATGCTCACAAATTTTGCGACGATCCGTCAGGGCGTCAAAAACATGGAAGCCATTGAGCGCATGATGTCGGACGGTACCTTCGAGAAGATTTCGAAGAAGGAACGTCTGATGAAGCAGCGCCAGCACGAAAAGATGATGCATACGCTGGGTGGTATCCGCGACATGCGTCATCTGCCCGGTGCTATTTTTGTCGTGGACATTCTGCGCGAAAAGATTGCCGTCGCCGAGGCGCGTCGTCTGGGTATTCCGGTTATTGCCATCTGCGATACAAACGTGGATCCGACGGTTGTGGATTTCCCGATTCCTGCCAATGACGACGCGTTCAAGTCCATAGCGTTGATCACGCGGGCCATCGCGGAAGCTGCCATTGAAGGCTCCGCAAGATACAAGGCAAACGCCGACATGCGCCAATCGCAGGCGGACGTCGAAGCCCGCGAGCTTGAAGCGACCGGTGAAGCTCGCCGCCGCGAACGTGATCGCGGCCGCCCCGGAGATCGTCCCGATCAAGGCGGACCGCAGCGCAGACGCCGTGTCCGTCGCCCCGAGGATCAGAAGCCCGAGACGGCTTCCGAGTAGTAGTTTACAAAAATTGACTGGAGATAGACGTGTCCGATGTGATGATCAATGCGGCCGATGTGGCAATGCTGCGTCGCGAAACCGGCGCAGGAATGATGGATTGTAAGAAAGCTCTCACGGAGGCCGGTGGTGATCGCGACAAGGCGCTTGAGATCTTGCGCAAGAAAGGACAAGCCGCGGCCGAGAAACGTGCTGAGCGTTCTGCTGAAGAAGGTGTTGTGGCCATCGTCACCTCGCCCGATGGGTCGTCTGCCGCACTCGCTGAAGTGCGGTGCGAAACCGACTTTGTCGGTCGCAACGAAGACTTCCGCGGCTTTGCTAAGGACCTTGCCGAGCTTGTGCTGAATTGGTCCGACGCCAACGGCAAGTCAGTTGATGACCTGAGTGCGCAGAAGTTTGGCGGTTCCACGGTCGGCGAGACGCTGACCAACATGATTGGCAAGATCGGCGAGAAGCTCGAAATCGCACGCTTTGCGAAATTGTCCGGCGGCCATGTCGGGCAGTATGTTCACTCGGACAGCAAGCTCGGCGTTCTGGTCGCACTCGATGGAGTGACCGGAAGTGCTTCCGAAGTGCAAACGCTCGGACGTGACCTGGCCATGCAGGTTGCCGCATCTTCGCCTGAGTTTCTGACACGTGACGAAGTTCCGGCGGACAAGATCAATGCTGAGACTGAGATTGAAAAGGATCGTGCCCGTCAGGAAGGAAAGCCTGAGCCTGCTGTGGCAAAGATTGCCGAAGGCCGCGTGAACAAGTGGCTGGCCGGAATCGTTCTGCTTGAGCAGCCATTCATCAAGGAACCCAAGATGCTCGTCAAGGATGTGGTTGCCGCAACTGAAAAGACGGTCGGCAAGCCCATTCAAGTGAAGTCCTTTGTGCGTTTCAGAGTCGGGGCCTGATCTACCTACATGCTTCGCTATCCGCGAGTTCTGCTGAAGCTTTCCGGTGAAGCACTTGCCGGCGAAGGTGCTTACGGAATTGACGCCGCTACGCTTGGCGCGATGGCGGATGAACTGGCAGAAGCATCTCGCTCTGGAGTAGAAATCGGCATTGTGATCGGCGGAGGGAATATCTTCCGCGGTCTGAAGGGCGCGGCGTCAGGTATGGACCGTGTGGCGGCGGATCAAATGGGTATGCTGGCCACTGTGATCAACAGTCTGGCTTTGCAAGACGCCTTGGAAAAGCGCGGCCTTGAAACCCGCGTTCAGACAGCGATTCCCATTCAGACCGTTGCCGAGTCGTTCATCCGCAGGCGCGCCATGCGACACCTCGAAAAGGGGCGCATTGTGATCTTTGCGGCCGGTACGGGCAGCCCGTTCTTCACGACAGACACTGCGGCTGCATTGCGCGCCAAGGAAATGCATGCGGACGTTTTGCTTAAGGGAACGAAAGTGGACGGCATCTATACCGCCGATCCTGTCCTCGACGCCACTGCGACGAAGTACGATCATATTACGTACTTGGAGTTTGTCGAGCGACAATTGCGCGCGATAGACTCTACCGCCGTGACCTTCTGTATGGAAAATAGCATTCCCATTCAAGTCTTCAATTTTAAAATTCGCGGCAATCTGCTGAGACTGCTGAAAGGTGAGCAGATCGGCACTCTGATCGCGAACCCCGCTGCCGTATGATCAAGGAAATTTTGGCTGACTGCGACCTGCGTCAGAAGCAATCCGTGGAAGTCTTGCGTCAGGAATTGACGCGTATTCGCACAGGCAAGGCGTCCGCAGGACTCGTTGAGCCTGTGAAAGTTGACGCATACGGATCAGAGATGCCGCTCTCGCAAGTCGCCACCGTGACCACGCCCGATGCGCGTACGATTCTGATTCAGCCGTGGGACAAGAGTACGCTTGGTGCCGTGGAAAAAGCGATTCAGAAATCGGATCTCGGTCTGAATCCCAACAACGACGGCCAGGTTATTCGACTGACGCTTCCGCCGCTGAATGAAGAGCGCCGCAAAGAGCTGGTCAAAATCGTGAAGAAGTACGTCGAGGACGCGAAGACCGCCGCGAGAAATGTTCGCCGCGATGCCAACGACCATATCAAGAAGCTCGAAAAAGCTCACGACATTTCTGAAGACCAGTCTCGAGACGCACACGACGAAGTTCAGAAACTGACCGACAAGCACATTAAAGAGATGGATCATCTCTTTGAGCTGAAGGAAAAGGAAGTCATGGAGATCTGAGGTTCGCCTCAGCTTTATGTCAACCGCTTCGAGATTCCTTGACATTCTTGCTGCGGCAAGAGGCAAGCGGGTAGCCGTCATCGGCGACTACATGCTGGATCGCCATATTCAGGGGTCTGTCCGAAGGATTTCGCCCGAAGCGCCCGTGCCTGTCGTCGAGATCGAAGACGAGCGCAGCAGCTTGGGCGGCGCAGGCAATGTGGTAGCGAACCTTGCATCCCTTGGTGTGCGTCCTTTGGCCTTTGGCATTTGTGGAAATGATCAGGCGAAAAACCTGATGCGCGGGCACCTCGATGAATTCGGATGTGATTGTGCGGGACTGATTGAGTCCGAGTATCGCAGAACAACTGAAAAGATCCGTGTGATCGCGCATGATCAGCACGTCGTTCGCGTGGATCGTGAAACTGCTGCCCCGTTAGACGCTTCCGAGGCTTCTGAACTGATCGCGGCACTTGAAGCAGCACTGCCGTCGTTGGATGCCGTGATCTTGCAGGACTACAACAAGGGAGTCCTGACGCCCGAGATTATCGCAAGATCTTTGCAACTGTCGCGCGATTTCCAGATCCCGGTTTTCGTGGATCCGAAGTTTGACCACTTTGCGGCGTACAAGAGAGCGCATCTCTTCAAACCAAATTTGCGCGAGGCAGAACGAGCCCTCGGTGTGAAAGTGACGGACGAAGAGTCGTTGCTGGATACCTGTGATCGCTTGCTGGCGGTCAACGAGCCGGACGTTTTGATGCTCACGCGCGGCGAAAAAGGAATGACGATCTGTTCGAGCTCTTCGCGCACCAGCATACCGACGCATGCGAGAGATGTGGCCGATGTTTCCGGAGCAGGTGACACTGTGATTTCCACTTTTGTCGTCTGTGAATTGGGAGGTGCGGAGATCATCGAAGCCGCTACTTTTGCAAACATCGCCGCCGGAATCGTTTGCGGACAAGTCGGCGTTGTTCCGATTAGTGAGAAAGAGATGTCCGCTGCGCTTATGCGTGCGGAGTAATGAAGTTTTTGGGGCGACTAGCTCAGTTGGTTAGAGCGCTGGTCTCACATACCAGAGGTCATAGGTTCAAATCCTATGTCGCCCACCATGAGTGAATTGGAGAATACGCTGCCGGGTCTACTGAGCCGCGAGGAAGCGATTGCGCGTTGTTTCCTCGAGCGAAAGCGTGGACGCAATGTCGTTTTCACGAACGGCGTGTTTGATTTGCTGCATCGCGGCCATGTCGAGTATCTCGCCGAGGCCCGAGCTCTTGGCGATGTTCTTGTACTGGGCCTCAACAGCGATCTTTCGGCGCGCAAACTGAAGGGGCCGAATAGACCGCTCAATAGCGAGCGTGATCGAGCCGCTGTTCTATTGGCTCTAAGATCGGTAGATCTCGTTGTCATCTTTGATGAAGAGACCCCGGCGGAACTGATTGCTGTACTTGAGCCCGCGGTGCTGGTCAAGGGGGGAGATTACACTGTTGCGCAGATCGCCGGTGCGGACTTTGTTTCTTCGCATGGCGGTCAGGTTCTCACTATTCCGTTTCGCGATGGCTTCTCGACCAAATCACTTGCGGCCCGTCTGGCTGAGTCCGGGAAATAGCGATGTTTGATGATCTGACATCAAAACTTGACCGCGTCTTTCGCAATCTGCGGGGCGTGGGCAAGATTTCAGAGTCGAACATTCGTGACGCCATGGCGGATGTGCGGCGAGCGCTGCTTGAAGCCGATGTGAATTTGCAGGTTTCGCGCGATTTTCTGGCGCGTGTGGAAGAGAAGGCGCTTGGACAAGAAGTGATGAAGTCGCTTCAACCGGCGCAGCTTTTTGTCAAGATCGTTCACGATGAGTTGGTTGCGCTGCTCGGTGAAAAAGAAGCCCGGATGGGCACCGCCAAGAAGCCGCCAACTGTGATCATGGTGGTTGGTTTGCAAGGCTCAGGAAAAACCACTTTCTGTGCCAAACTCGCCAGACACTTCAAGGCCAAGGGACGCCGCCCGCTGCTGATTGCCGCCGACTTGCAGCGCCCCGCCGCACAGGATCAGCTGCAAGTGCTTGGCGAGTCCATCGGCGTGAATGTTTTTCGCGGTGAAAGCAAGAACCCCGTCGAAGTTTGTGAAGCAGGACTGAGACATGCACGCAAGATAAGTCTTGATCCTGTGATTCTGGATACCGCGGGCCGTTTGCACGTGGACGACGAGCTCATGAATGAGCTCGATCGCGTGCGCAAAGGGACTGAGCCTGCCGAAATTCTGTTTGTTGCCGACGGCATGACCGGACAAGACGCGGTCAATTCCGCCAAGGCATTCTTTGAACGGCTCAGTTTCTCCGGTGTCGTGCTCACAAAGATGGACGGCGATACGCGCGGTGGTGCGGCGCTCTCGATCCGAGCCGTAACGGATGTTCCGATCAAGTTCATGTCGGTCGGAGAGAAACTCGATCAGCTTGAGCCGTTTCATCCCGACCGCGTGGCGGGACGAATTCTCGGCCGTGGCGACATTGTCACGCTGGTCGAACGCGCGCAAGCCACACTTGATGAGACAAAGGCTGCGGAGCTTGAAGCCAAACTCCGCAAAGCAGACTTCAATCTGCAGGACTTCCTTGATCAACTGAAGCAGCTTAAGAAGATGGGGTCGCTGACCGATCTGCTTGGGATGATTCCGGGAATGGGCGCACGCATGAAGAATGTGCAGGTTGATGAGCGCGCACTGAAGCATACGGAAGCGCTGATTCTCTCCATGACGCCGTTTGAGCGTGAACGTCCGCAGGTGCTCAATGCCAGCCGGAGAAAACGCATTGCCGCAGGTGCCGGTCTGAGCGTGCAGCACGTGAACCGCATGATTCAGCAGTATGATCAGATGGTCACCATGATGAAACAGCTGCGCAAGGCAGGTCCGGGACAGGTCAAGAGAGTCTTCGGACGCTAAACAAGATTTCAAGCAATCTATCCATAGGAAAACTAAGTTGGCAGTTCGCATTCGTTTGTCCCGCGCTGGTCGCAAGAAAATTCCTTGCTTCCGCATTGTGGTGATGGACAGCCGCAAGCGCCGTGATGGCGCCTATCTTGATCAGTTGGGAGTTTACTATCCTTCCCAGCAGCCTGAGAAACTTGAATTGTCCTCCGCGAAGGCGCTCGAATGGCTCCGCAAAGGTGCACAGCCAAGCGACACCGTTCGCAGCTTGCTCTCACGTGAAGGCGTCATGATTCAGTTTGACCTCTTGAAGCGCGGCGCAACCGCCGAGCAAGCGGCCTCTGAAGGAGACCGCGTCAAGAATGCCGCTCGTCTCCGTGTCGAGAAGAAGATTCTTAATGCGGCAGATAAGAAGAAAGCTAAGGCTGCCGAAGCAGCAGCTGCGGCGGAAGCCGCCAAGGCGGCTGAAGCCGCTAAGGCCGCAGAGGCCGCCAAAGCAGCAGAAGCGGCCAAAGCCGCTGAAGCCGCTGCCGCCGCAAGCGATGCCGAACCGCCCGCTGAGCAGGCCTGATCGCCTGCCGCACATAGCATTGCCCTCTGTTCACTATCATATCTTGACGAAAGGTAAGCGATGGAAGACTTCATCAGCTTTATCGTCAAACATCTGGTCGAGAAGCCTGAAGCCGTTAGGATTGAGAAACTAACTGAAGACTCCGGGCGCGTCCTCTACAAACTCTATGTGGGTGATGGGGACCTTGGTCAGGTCATTGGAAAAGAAGGGCGGACCGCAAGATCCCTGCGCACACTTGTGTTCGCAGCGGCGGCGCGAAAAGGAATTCGCGCCGGCTTCGAAATTGTTGATCCTGCCTTACCGCCAAAAGGCGCGGAGCCACCTCATCTGGATGTAATCGGCAGCTCAGGTGAGCGTGCCTGAGTTGCGAGAACCAGACGATTTGGTTCTGATCGGGGCCGTTGTCGCTGCACATGGCCTTCAGGGCGGAGTACGTGTTGAACCGCTGACGGATTTTCCCGAGCGGTTTCTCGAACTCGAATCCTGTTTTCTGCGCCGTGCCGATGGTGGGATCGAGCGAGTCAAATTGAAGCGCTGCAAGATCGCCCCGAACGGAGTCCTGCTCAATCTCGAAGGGCTGAAATCGCGAAATGACGCGGAGCTTCTGCGCGGCGCAACTTTGTTGGTGGCCAAAGAGGAGCGTGTCGAACTTCCGGACGATTCGTTTTACATTGGTGATTTGATCGGGTGCTCGGCCATTGACGAACAGGGGCGCGAGATCGGCAAACTTGCCGACGTCATTCGCGGCGGGCAAGATATCCTGAGTATTGAAACGGGGCAAGGTGAGCTGCTGGTGCCGTTTGTTCGCGAATGGGTGGGGGATGTCCATGTGCAGAATCGCACCATCGTCATTCTTAACTCCGCGACCTTGATTTCCAGCGAAGAAATACCACCTGCACTCGGCGAAAGTGACGATTGACTTACTGACGGCTTTCCCGGAGCTCCTGAGCGGACCTCTGAGTCATTCGATTGTCCAACGGGCGTTGCTCGGAAATCACGCGGAAATCTGGCTGCATGACTTGCGCCATTACACGTCGGACAGACACGGCAAGTTAGACGATATTCCCTACGGCGGCGGCTCGGGGATGATCATGATGGCGCAGCCGGTGTTCGCTTGCCTGGATCAGGTGATGACCTACCGCAAGCCAATGACAGTACCTCGTCGGATGTTTATGTCGCCTCAGGGACGTCCGCTCACCCAGAACCTTGTGGATGAGTTGTCGCGCGAGGAATGGCTGATCGTCCTGTGCGGCCACTACAAAGATGTGGATGCGCGGGTGTTTGAGCGCGACTCATGGGAAGAAATCTCCATCGGCGACTTCGTCGTCAGCGGCGGCGAACTTCCCGCCGCGCTGATGGTGGATGCCGTGATCAGGCGAATTCCCGGAGTCCTTGGAGATCAGGCTTCCGCAGATAGTGATAGTTTCGCTGGCGGCGACTTGGACGCACCGTACTACACCAAGCCGGAAGTGATTGAGGGGCTTCGAGTGCCTGAAGTGCTTTTGTCGGGCCATCATGCGAAAATCGCGCAATGGCGGACTGAACAAAGGCGACTTCGGACAACTGAGCGGCGACCCGACTTGCTGCCGCCGGACAAAGAATAACAATTAACAGCAGATAGAGGCTGAGATGAATCGCATCGCGAATTGGACCATGGATGATCTTCGTCAGGATGTTCCCGGATTTGTGCCGGGCGACACACTGAACGTAAGCGTCCGGGTTATTGAAGGCGACAAAGAGCGTATCCAGGCATTTCAAGGGGTGTGCATCGGTCGCCATGGCGGCGGACTTGACGAAACTTTCACGGTGCGCAAGTTGTCCATGGGAATTGGTGTTGAGCGCGTGTTTCCGCTGCACTCGCCTCGTATCGCGAAAATCGAAGTGGTCAGACGCGGACGTGTGCGCCGCGCAAAACTGAATTACCTGCGCGGCCTCACCGGCAAGAAGGCGCGTATTCGCGAAAAAGCGCGTGATACGGCAGGCAGCCGCGGCGGAAACGCTTAGGCGTCGTTCAGTTCTTCAGAGCCTCAGGTGTCCGCCTTCGTGCGGAAGAATAGGGAAGACGGTGAGATTCCGTCGCTGTCCCGCAACTGTGATAGAGTGATACACTCTTAGCCAGGAGACCTGCCTGCGGCTTTCACCGACCTTCGGAGACAAGGAACAAGGTGGAGGCTCTTCGCTTTGCGAAGAGAACGGTATGAGTGATTCTGGTGGGGCGTCCGGCCCGCCGTTGCTACTGACGCGGATTGCGGCCCTTGTGGCCGTTGGCGTCGCACTTGGATATCTTCTGGCCCCTGTGCCCAATGTTGAGCTGGTAACGGCCACGTGCTTTTGCGCAGGTTGCCTGCTTGGAGTGGGTGCGGGGGTTTTGTGCAGCCTCTTAATTGAGACGCTTTTCGCGGGATTTCATCCTATGGGAAGCTCACTCGGTCTGACCTTGGTGGCGCAATGCCTGGGAATGGCGGGAGCTGCGACTCTTGGCGGATTGTTCAGACCTGTCGCCCGAAGATTGCACGGACTATCTCTCGCCGCGCTCGTTACCTTGATGGGAATTCTCTCGACACTCTGGTTTGACTTGCTGACCAACCTGGCGTTCCCTGTGGCCGCCGGGTTTTCTTTTGAGCAGACTTTGGCTTCGTTGGGACTTGCTCTGCCGTTTGCCGCATTGCACTTGTTGTCCAACGCTCTCGTGTTCTTGCTGGTTGTTTTGCCTGCGATTCCCAAACTTATGCGAATAGCTGAGCAGCCGTTATGAAGACAGCGCTTAAAGTTGCCTTGCTTCTCATAGTTAGTCTTAACGCTCAGGCACAAGTGCTGAGTCGAGATGCTTGGTCAAATCTGGCCTATGAGGACATGAGCGACTGGATACGCCGTTTGCCCGGCATGTATCCACTTGACTATGGTGTCGCAGGCGCGCCAGTTCTGTTCAAGCCCTGGGGTATGGAGCCCTGGCTGGTAGGAGTCGAACGCGACGGCATTCCCTGGCAGCGAATCAGCGACGGACTGTATGAGTCCAACCTTGACTCTCCCGAAGAACTTGACTCACTCACGTTGGCGTTTGACGGGTCGCATCCTTTCAGTACTCTCAAGCTTGCGACTCGCGCCCTTCCATCGGACACGCCGCGCACGGAACTTGCTGTCCGGGAAGGCTATTACGGGTTCGGCAGAATTGACTTTGCGCATGCGCAGAACTTCTCCTCAAAACTGAGAGCTGAAGGCAGAGGAAGGCTCTTTTGGTACAACGGCCTGAGGGAGCTGATCAGCAAATCAAAGTTCTACTCGCTCCACGGACGGTTGACTTACGCACTTGGCACGTCTTGGAAGAGCACGTTTGAATATGGCGGTTCGAACGTTGAAGCACAGTCGCCGCAAATTCTTCGTCCGGATTCGAACAGGATCGTGCGTCCCACTATCTACAGTGAGCGCGAATACGGAACGCTGAAACTGCGGCGTGGAAATCTGAAGGGTGCATGGGAGTTTGGTGCGCACCTGCGACAAGACCGTGAAGATCGAGACTCGTACTTCGGACTCTGGGAGCAGTTTGCCTACGGTTACGCGGAACTGCAACGCAGTTGGAAATTGACTGCGGTGCGCGGACGAGTCTCCTACGAGGATGCGCGTTACACCTTCCCAGGAGTGAGAGACGCTCGCGAGTCGGCAGTGACAGGAGTCCTGAATGTCTCGCAGGATGTTTTAATTGGCACAGTTTCCGGCAGGGGACAGTACAGATACAGAACGAGCTTTGATCAGGGACTCTACTCAGACAAGATTCTGGATGACAATTCGGCATATGGCGTAATTGAGTCTCGACCTGTTGGTGGAATCAGCGTTGTCTTTGATGCCGTGGAGGCACAAGCTACAATGCCGAAATTCTGGTCGGATGCTCACTACGAAATCGGTCACCGACCGCTGTTCATTGACAACACGTTTTATGCGCACCAGTACTTCGGTGGATGGAATTCACTCCTGCTGCCGCCTGAAGGGCCTTCCATTGAGCACCGGAGTTGGCATTTTGCTCTAAAAGGGAACATCAATTCGTCTTCTTTTGACGCAGGCTGGCGACACGTTCAGAGTGGGCTCGGATATGCAGTGGGAGGGGACACGCTGTTTGTCACACGAGGATTTGGAGTGGAAGTGTGGGAGGGACCATCGGTTTCCTGCAACTTGAAAGTCCTTCCTGTGTTGCGTTTTCAGTCCATGAGCGACGTGAGTCTGGATCGGTACGACCACTCGCGCGCACTGGACACACGCTCCCTCTCCCGACTCGTGTTTGCAAGAGATTTCTTCAAGTCGCAGCTGCACATTGACTCGTATGTCGCTTATGAACACCTTGGCAAGAGGCGCGTCACGTCCGATATCAAAAGTCAAGTTATTGGACCCGCTCATTTGATGCACTTGCAGATTGCGGCCACGATTGAAGGCGTGACTTTGGTGTGGGGTGCTGAAAACCTCACTGCTCAGCACTACGAGTATCTACCCGGATATCTCATGATCCGCAAAGAAGAGTACTTCGGTTTCCGGTGGACGCTAAAACTCTGATTCGAGTTGCATTGGTCGCGTGCTTTTTCAGTACGGTAGTGTGGGCGGACGATTTGCCCGACCCGTATGTGACCTTGCCCGAAGTGCTTATCAGCTCTGTTGGGAACGGAGTCGTGCGCACGTTTTCGCGGGAGGAGATTGAGAAGAGTGGTGCGCGAAATGTGACTGACTTCCTGCGACAGGTCCCGGGAATCGCAATTCGAAATGACGCTGTCTCGGGGGGAAAGCAATTTGTGCGGCTGGGTGGATCTAATGTCAATCAAGTTCTTGTGCTGGTGGATGGAGTTCGCATTGATGACATCGGCAGCGGCGAAGCGGACTTGTCACGACTCCCTGTCGAGTGGATAGAGTCGCTTGAGATCGTGCAAGGTGGAAGCGCCATGGGCGGCGAAGCGATTGGCGGAGTTGTGTCCATCCGCACTTTGTCGCACGCGAACCGGTGTTCGGAACTCAGTGCAGACGGAACCACAACCATGGGAGCAGTTTCCGCCAAGCAGTCCTGGAAGCAGAATGAGCTGCAGATTCATGCCGGCATGTCGCGAGCACAGGGAAATGGGAGGTACCGTTATCGCATCACAGAGTACGACGGCAATGGATCGTTCACTCGAGACTTGGGCGAGACGTTTCACAGGGAAAACAATGCACTGACGAAAGACCGGTTTGTCGGGAAAATTGAGCGACCGATCGGAAGCTTTCAGATTCAGGGCACGGCTCTGATCGAGCGAGCCGAATTTGGACTGCCGGGGTATCTTGCGCCTCGACCGACACCGCTGGCTTCACAAGAGGAATCGTTCACTCTGCTTCAGTTCTCCGGGTCATCAGATACCCCAATTGGAGCAGTTGAAGTCACTTTTGCGTCACAAGAGCAGGCAAAGGACTTCACGGACCCCGACCCGTACAGCTTTCTGCATGAGTCTCACGAGAGATCAAGTCGAGGAACAGCCCTGGCAAAATGGTCGAAATCGTTTGAGTCATGGACCGTTGCAAGTTCCATTCAAGGTGAACGCGAGAGATTGTCGAGTGGAATCCTGCAGAACGATGATGCTGTGCGCAATCGGTGGCGATGTTCAAATAGTGTTGGCTATGAGCATAAAGTCGGTTCCCTGCACCGACTCAACAGCAGCGCAGGAATAGGAATTGAGAAGTTCGGCGACAGCGATGTGCAGGTCCTGCCATTTGGTGATATTGCATATCACCACCTTGGACTTCTGCAAGAATGGATCGGACTACATGTGGCAAAATCCTATCTTGCTCCAAGTTTCTATTCGCTTTTCTGGAATGACGAACTGTTGGCGCAAGGCAATCCCGATTTGCGCCCTGAATCGGGTTTCTTGGTTCAAGTCAGTGGTGGTGTCAGCACCGGGTACAGATTCGCAACTGCGGTGGACTTCACTTTGTCCAGAAATCGTGTTCATGATTTGATCTATTGGCGTCAGGCATTTGATGGACGCTGGACTCCGCAGAATCTCCGCAAAGCTTCGCTTGACGCTGCCAGCGTGACGTTGACCCAGCAGCTAATCCCAGAGATTGCAAACGCAAGCTTCTCCATGGAGTGGCTCGAAGCTCGGGACCGGAGCGGAGAGCGCACGACTGACGGAAAGTACTTGATCTACCGTCCCGCGAGGACGTTTCGCGCCGATGCGAATGTCACTAAAGGGGATTTTCATGGAGCGGTCAGCCTGCTCTGGTCGGACAAACAGGCTGTGCTGGAAACCAATTCCAAGTGGTTGCCGGAGTACACGCTTGTGAACGCATCGGTTTCAAAGAGTTTCACCATAGGAGAGACAACTCTGGAATGCGGTGTGAGCTGCGAAAATGTGATTGATGTGGACTATCGCTTGGTTCGGCACGCGCCGATGCCGTTGCGCGAGATGGGAGTGTTCGTTAACTTGGTTAAGGGCAGCTAACATGCGATTCCTGATATTCGTCCTATTCCTGGCATCAGTAGACACGCATGCCGGAGACAAACTATTTGTCGTAAATAGTCTCGATGAATCTCTTGGTTGGATTGACTTGGAGACAGGAGAGTCCAATCAACAGGCGGCGACATTGGGCTTCATACCGAATGACGTCGTAGCATTTGAAAACGCACTTTGCGTTGTCAACTCAGGGGACAATAACATTCAGGTCATAGATCCAGTGACTATGCAGACCGTACGGCAGATTGAGCTCGACGACGCGGTGAATCCATTTGCTGCAACCAAAGTGTCAGGGACCAAGATTGCCGTGTCTGCTTCACTGAGTGGCACGGTCTCAATTGTAGATTGGTCGGCGGGAGTCGTGGATACCACATTCTACGTTGGAACGTCACCGCAATTTGTGGATGTGGCTTGGGGCAAACTCTATGTGCTCTGCACAGGTGTGGAGTTTCCCGTGTTTGGTAATGGTGTCCTGAAGCGGTACGATCTCGTCACCTATGAATTGATTGACTCCCTGGTCGTTGGAGTGAATCCGCAGTCCATGTTTGCGGCTTGGTTCGAGGTTCATGTCTTGTGTACCGGCAACTATGATGACGTTGAAGGCAGTGTTGTGGTCATAGATGTCGAAGGAGGACTTTCTATTGACACCGTGCTGAATGTCGGTGGGTCCCCTGTCTCTATGGTATCCGGCTCTGCTCCGGGAATTGGTTCGGGTTGGATTGCCGCGGGTGGATGGGGCTCTGAAGGGTATCTGTATCAGTACGATGCCGTGGAGCATGAGATTCTGCATGGATCGAGCAATCCATTGTTGACGGGTGTCGGTGCTATAGATATTGTTGCGCAGGACTACGACGGTGGCTCCTTTTTTGTCAGTTGCTTTAATCAAAACACTGTAGAGATTCGTTCATGTTGGGGTGACTTGTCAGAGACCTACGAGATGAGCGCGGGCCCAAGCGCTTCAGCACTCTGGGAGGAACCCACCGCATCCACGCCAGAAAACCCACGACTGGTGCCAACTGATGCGGCTTTAGTTTCTGCTTACCCGAATCCCTTCAACGGTGCGACGACTCTTGAATTAGTATTGCCAATGATGCGGGGTGAAGTGGTTGATCTGTTCGATGCCTTGGGCAGAAAGGTCGCGGAAGTGCCCGTGAGCCCCGGCCAGGACAGGGTCATTTGGGCACCGGGAGCGTTTGGAAACTCGGAAGTCTCTACAGGAGTTTACTTTGCCAGGCTGCGGCATGCGCCAGGTGGAAATCCACTCAAAGTCGTATATCTCAAATAAACAACACTTTAATATAGCGTTGTTAAGTGTGAGGCGGGTTGCGATTCACTTGGGAAAATCGTATGTTTACAGATTACCTAAGGTCGAATCGGAACCCGCTTTTTCGTGAGTACGCTCAAGAAACGAATCCTGTCCGGAATGCGCCCCACTGGCCGCCTGCATCTGGGAAACTATGTCGGCGCGCTGGAGAATTGGGTGCGCTTGCAGGATAGCTACGAGAACTATCATCTCGTTGCGGACTGGCACACACTAACGACGGACTACGAACACACGCGGCATATTCCTGATAACATTCACGAGATGGTCACGGATTGGTTGGCCGCCGGAATTGATCCGGAAAAGAGCCCGATCTTTGTGCAGTCTGCCGTCAAGGCGCATGCCGAGCTGTATTTGCTCTTAAACATGATCATCGCGACAGGCCGACTAGAACGCAACCCAACTCTGAAAGATCAGGTACGTGACCTTCATCTGGAAGACGCGGTTACCGCGGGCCACCTGACTTATCCGGTATTGCAGGCCGCGGACATCATGATGTACAAGGGCGAAGTTGTGCCTGTGGGCGAAGACCAGTTGCCGCACATCGAAGTCACTCGCGAACTCGCACGCAGATTCAACAACTTGTACTCGCCGGAGTCGCCCGTCTTTCCTGAGCCCGAAGGGATGCTGACCAAGTTTCCCCGCCTGACTGGACTCGACGGTAAGCGCATGTCGAAGTCCTTGGGCAACACAATTCTGCTCGCGGACACGCCGGACGAGATTCGCGGCAAGTTGCGCAAAGCCGTGACGGATCCGCAGAAAGTTCGCAAGAACGATCCGGGCAGACCGGATGTGTGTCTTGTCTTTGGCTATCATCAGAAGTTCAACGAGTCAGAAACGTCCGAGATTCGTGAAGGCTGTGAAAGCGGGGCGTTGGGATGCGTAGATTGCAAGAAGCGTTGCGGCGAAAAGATTATTGAGCATCTTGCGCCGATTCATGAACGCCGCAATCAGTTTGAGTCCGACCCGCAGCGCGTCAAGGACGTGATTGCGGACGGGAATCGCCGCGCCAACGAAGTCGCCGCGCAAACGATGAGCGAAGTGCATGCCGCAATGGGATTCGGCTCGTGAGCATGTGGCAAGTCAAACTCCCGCGCTTTGAAGGTCCGTTGGATCTCCTGCTGTTTCTTGTGACCCGCAAGGAGTACGACATTCTTGATCTCCCCATGGCGGAAATCACGGAATCGTATCTGGAAGCTTTGGACAACATCGGCGTGGACAATCTGGAAGATGCCGGCGAGTATCTGCTGATGGCCGCCACGCTGTTGTCCATCAAGACCCGCATGATGCTCCCGCATACGGAACTTCATGAAGAGCTTGACATTGATGATCCGCGGCGCGAGCTTGTGAATCGTCTGCAGATCTACGCTCGAATCAAAGATGCCGCGGCTGACCTGGCCGAGCTTGAGCTAAACATGCTCGACCGTAAGCCTCTCACGCATGAGGCCGTTCCGCCCGAGTCGAGGCCCGCAGGACTTGAGTTGCTGATGCCGCTTTCCGTGTACGATCTCGCGCGGACGATGGAAGAGATACTTGCGCGACGTGAAACGCGCGTCTTTCACGACGTGAAGCTGCTGAAGGTCACGGTTGAGCAGAGAATCGAATGGGTGATCAGCCAACTGACTCGAGAGACGCACTTCGGCCTGATCGAGAAACTTCGCGAGGTGCCGGAAAGAATTGTCTGGGTGACCACGTTTCTTGCACTGCTTGACCTCGCACGACAAAACAAAGTGAAATTGGAGCAGAACAGTCCGTTTGATGAGATTTACGTGTTCCGTCCGGAAGCCATTGACTCGCAGGCCGCATGATGATGTTTGAAACTCCGGAAGAAAACTTCGAGTTTGAAGATTCCCAATTCGACGCAGATTCGTTTGACGAAGAGTCGGATGAAAGTGAACAAGCTGCCAACGAAGAAGAAGGACTCATACGCCGCAGACGGCTTTTGAAGCAGACTGAAGCGCTGCTTCTGGCCAGCAGCGAGCCGCTTACGGAAGTTGCTTTCGTGAACGCGGTCGGAAAGCGCGCCAAGGGCAAGCTGGCGGAAGTTGTTGAGGAGTTGAATGCCGAGTACCTCGAGCACGACCGGGCATTTGAAGTTCTGCGAGTGGCCGATGGATACCTTCTGTTCACTCGACCGGAGCACGGTGAATTGCTCCGGCGCTTCCTTGCGGATAAGGCAAGAACACGCCTGTCGCGAGCCGCGTTGGAATCTCTTGCCGTGATCGCCTTTCGCGGTCCCGTTACCCGCGTGGATGTGGATGAGATTCGAGGCGTGGACTCTGGAGGTGTGTTGCGCAACTTGCTGGATCGCCGATTGATTCGTGTGAAGGGCCGCGCCGACATCGCGGGACGTCCGCTACTCTATGAGATTACTGACGAGTTCCTGAAGTATTTTGGCATCACAGGTGTTTCTGATTTGCCAAGGCACGCAGAGCTGACGCGGGAGCTTGGTGAACTTCGCGCCGCCGCTCAGACCGGTCTGCTGCTCGAAGACACTGAAAACGCGACTCAGAGTGTAGATTCGGACGAGGATACAAAAGAAACCAAGACGGGGAACGGTCATCATGAATTGTCCCCGCAAAACTTATCTGAAGATAACTCGGAAGACTAGTTATGAACATAAGAGATAGCAGAATTCTGGTCTTAGGCGGTTGGGGATTGGTTGGTGTCGCGGTCTGCAAAAGACTGCTGGAAAAGAAACCCGCGCGTCTTGTGGTTTTGTCGCTGCGGGAATCTGAGGCTATTGATGCGGTAAGAGAGCTTTACGCCTTCAAGGGCAGCACGGAAGTCGTGGCCGAGTGGGGGGACATTTTTCTACCTGCGGAATTGAAGGACAAGTCTCGTGCGCAGATCTTGGACGATCCAAAACTGCGACGTGTCTTTCTGGATGGAGTTTTCGAAAAGCCAAGTCTTGAGCGACTCAAGTCCTTCTTTTTGTATCAATTGATTGAGAAGCATAAGCCCGATCTGATTATTGACAGCGTGAATTCAGCGACGGGGTTGGCTTATCAAGACACTTACACGGCTTATTATGATGTCCGGAAGGTCCTTGACCACGAGGATACGGCGCAGGGCGGCACTAACCTCATAGAGCGTGTGGAGAAGCTTGCAAGCACGATTAGCTTGCCGCAGCTCATTCGCCACCTGCAAGTAATGAATGAAGCTTGCCGCACCGAAAATGTGCGGATGTATCTCAAGATTGGGACCACCGGTACGGGCGGCATGGGGCTAAATATCCCGTACACTCACTCGGAAGACAAGCCGTCCGGGCAACTGCTGAGCAAGTCTTCAATCGCCGGCGCGCACAGCCTGCTTCTCTTCCTGATGGGCAGAACGCCCGGGTCGCCTTTTGTCAAGGAGATTAAACCTGCGGCGGTCATTGCATGGAAGAAGATATCACACGGGGAAATTCGCCGCGGCGGGAAACCGATTCCTCTGTTTGATTGCGATCCGGCAGCGGCGTGCGATCTGAGTTCCGTTTTCAAACGAGTGGACGAAACATGCGGCGCTCCACTCGGCGAAAACATGAAGTCAGTTTACATTGACACCGGCGAAAATGGTATTTTCTCTACTGAAGAGTTCTTTACGATTACGGCTGCCGAGCAAATGGAGTTCGTGACGCCCGAGGAGATTGCTCATTCGGTCGTGACGGAGATTGAGGGCGGCAACAGCGGATTTGATGTCGTCGGCGCTTTGGACTCCGTGGTGATGGGACCGACCTACCGCGCGGGAATCCTGCGCAAGGCCGCCCTGGATGAGATGGTTCGCCTGGAGAAAGAAACGGGCAGCCGCAGCATCGCGTTCGAGATGCTCGGTCCCCCGCATCTCTCAAAACTTCTCTATGAAGCTTACTTGATTTGGCTCGCCTATCCGCATGTATCTGACTTCTGTAAGCAATCGCCTGAGCGGTGCTGCGAGTCTCTGCTTCAAGTTGTGAAAAGCAATCCGTCCATCCGTGCGACCATTCTTTCCATCGGAGTCCCGATTCTAATGCCTGACGGGAAAAAGGTTCTGCGTGGGCCGGAGGTCAAGATTCCGCCATATGCCGGTTCAAACGACTTCGCAGTGGACCGGGACAGCGTGAACGAATGGGCGAAAAAAGGCTGGGTGGATCTGAGGCCCGACAATATGTCTTTGTGGCAGCGCCGCATCGAGAAGCATTTGCAGTTTGATGATGGTTCGAATCGCAGCGACTCCTCATCGGGTTATCCCTGGGACAGCAGATTTGAAGGCGAGGAAGACCCGCACTTCGTAGGGAAGATTGTGACTCGGATTTTCATAGATGAAGAAAACGGCGGACGCATTAAGGGATGATCGCCGTGCAGAAGTCTCTGATCATTGCCATTGATGGACCGGCGAGCAGCGGCAAGTCCACAACTGCGCGGCTCGTGGCGCAGAAACTTGGACTCATGTATCTCGACACCGGAGCGATGTATCGCGCTGTCGCGCTGAAAATATATCGCACGGGGATTGAGCTCACCGAGAAATCCGCGCTAATGGAACTGCTGAACAACACAGAGGTCGAGCAGGTCGGACGCGACGATGGAGTCCACATTCTACTCGACGGTGAAGATGTATCGGAAGAGATCAGAACGCCGGATATTTCGCTTTGGGTCGGCCCCGTGTCTGAACACGGACTCGTTCGAGAAAGATTGGTTGCCTGGCAGCGCGAGATCGGCAAACACGGAAGCATCGTAGCAGACGGAAGGGATATTGGCACAGTCGTTTTTCCGGATGCTCAGGTTAAGATCTACTTGAGTGCGGATCCGCACACACGTGCTCTGCGCCGACAGAAGGAACTGGCCGCCCGCGGTATCGCGCAATCAGTTGAAGAAGTGGAGTCTGCGCTCGTGACCCGCGATCAGCGCGACTCTTCACGTGCGCATAGTCCACTGCGAAAGGCAGAAGATGCGGTGGAGATTGATACGACGCATCTGACCGTCGGTGATCAGGTGGAAAAGGTGCTTGCTATTGTAAAGAAACAGGCTGCGGCAACCGCGAAGTAGCGCGCATGCGCTTGTTTTATGCCACAGTTGCCTTCACGGCGCGTTGTTTGTTCAGAGTTCTTTATGGCGTGCGAGTTACTGGCATGTCGAGATTGCCGATGCACGGCCCGTTGCTGATCTGCTCAAATCACCGCTCGAACCTCGATCCACCGCTGCTCGGTGCATTCTTGAAGCGGGAAGTCCACTACTTTGCGAAAGCAGAGCTGTTTGAGACGAAACTGGGCGGCTGGTTTCTGAGAAAACTCAATGCTTTTCCGGTCAAGCGCGGACAGTTTGACAAATCGGCAATGACCGCGTGCGTGAGCATCCTCAGTGCCGAAAATGCGCTTGTGTTTTTCCCTGAAGGCACGCGAGCTCCGGCGGACGGATTCCTTGAGCCGAAGTTTGGAGTGGGTTGGGTACTTGCGAAAACTCGCGCGGATGTCCTGCCGGTGTATCTGCACGGTACGGGCAGCGCCGAGCGTTTTAGCTCCAAGCGTCCGCAGCTTGAACTTGTAATCGGAATCCCCGTGCGCGCAGAAGCATTGCTTGAAGGTACTGCAGAGAATCGCGATGGCTATCAGGTTGTAGCTGGTCGGATTCTGGACGAGATTCGCAAAACCTCCCGATTGACCACGTTGGCACAGTTTTACGAACCCGGAGAGGTTCATTCCCGGGAAGTGATTGAAGATGAACGACTGAGGTAGTCCGATTTCGGCCTGCCCATAAACAAACCCCGTATCCCCGCGGGCATAAAGAAAGGGGGCAATGGTGAACAATGAGTGAACTAAACCCAACCTCCGTCACGGAAGAAACTGTGACGCCACCTGCGTATCAGGACGATGTTCTTTTCAAAGGCCGCAAGGTAAAGCGAGAAGAGCTTCCTGAAGAACGTCAGAAAATGACGCAAGAAGCGCAGGACCTTGCGAACCTCTATGCCAAACTGGTCATGGAGTATCGCGAGGGCGAAATCGTTCAGGGCAAAATCGTCTCCATCAGTGACAAAGAAGTTTCGATTGACATCGGCTTCAAGTCTGAAGGAACTGTCGCTCGCGACGAATTCGCAAACCTTGCCGATGTGAAGATCGGCGATGACGTCGAGGTATTCCTCGATCGCGTGGAGGATCACAGCGGGCAGCTCTCCTTGTCGAAGCGCAAAGCGGACTTCATGAAGACATGGGAGCGGATCCAGAGCATCTTTGACAATGCCGAGATCGTTACGGGCACGATTCTGCGCCGAATCAAAGGCGGTTTTGTGGCCAACATCATGACGGTCGAAGCATTCCTGCCCGGTTCTCAGATAGACGTTCACCCCGTGCGCGACTTTGACGCGCTTGTGGGTCGAGACATGGAATTCAGAATTGTTAAGCTTAATGACGCTCGCAAGAACATCGTTGTGTCGCGCAAGGTCATCATCGAGGAAAGCCTGAAGGGCGTTCGCGAAAAGATTCTTGCCGAGCTTCAGGTTGGCGATGTCATGGAAGGCACCGCGAAGAACATCACGGACTTCGGTGTCTTCGTGGACTTGGGCGGCGTGGATGGACTTCTGCATATCACGGATCTCTCTTGGGGCCGCGTGAGCCATCCTTCAGAAGTCGTGCAGCTTGATCAAAAGCTCACGGTCAAGGTTTTGGACTACGACCGCGAGCGCCAGAGAATCTCTGTTGGACTCAAGCAGCTGCAGCCGCATCCGTGGGACGGAGTGGACGAGAAGTATCCGGTCGGTGCAAAGGTACGCGGCAAGGTTGTTTCGATTGCCCGCTATGGTGCCTTTGTGGAGATTGAAAAGGGCCTCGAAGGTCTTGTTCATATCTCGGAAATGAGCTGGACGCAGCACGTCAAGCATCCGTCGGCATTGCTCTCCGTGGGTGATGAGGTCGAAGTTGTGATCCTGAACATTGACAAGGAAGGCCGCAAGATCTCGCTCGGTATGAAGCAGATCGAGCCGGATCCGTGGGAAAACCTTGAAATGAAGTATGCGCCGGGCTCCCGCCATGCCGGTAAGGTTCGCGATCTCGTGCCCTTTGGCGCGTTCGTGGAATTGGAAGACGGAATTGACGGGCTGGTGCATATTTCCGACTTGTCCTGGACCAAGAGAGTGCGCCATCCAGGCGAGATTCTTCAGAAAGGCGAAGAAGTCGAGGTTATTGTGCTGGGCTTCGATCGCAGCGAACGGAGAATTGCCCTTGGACTCAAGCAGGCTCAGGTAAATCCATGGGATGAGTTTGAGACTCTCTACGTGGTCGGCGCTCAGACGACCGGCACGGTGACCAGAGTTATGGACAAGGGGGTGATCGTTGAGCTTCCTCGTGAAGTTGAAGGATTCGTGCCCGCCAGCCAATTGAAGCGCATCACGAAGGGCGGCAAGCAGTCCGTCAATGTCGGCGACGAGATTGCTCTGGAAGTGATTGAGTTCGACCGCGAGAACAAGAAGATCATTCTTGCCGCGCAGGCCCCTGAAGGCGGGGAGGAAGAACTTGATCAGGAGACCCGCGAAAAATACATCGTCGGTGAAGGCGAAACCTCTTCCGACATTGATGATGTTTCGGATGTTGATTCGGAGGCTCCGCCCGCGACAGAATGACCCCTTTGCCTTCTGCGGGTACGCGCCGCGTCTTCGTGCAAACTCTGGGCTGCAAGCTGAATCAGTACGACAGCGAAATGCTGTTGACGCAGCTGCGCGCGGAGGGTTATCGAGATTCGGAGTCGCCGCAGAATGCAGATTTGATTGTGGTCAACACTTGCGCTGTGACAGACATCGCTGAACGAAAGGGCCGCGCGGCAATCCGCGCGGCCCTTCGTCAAAATCCCGATGCCGATGTCGTAGCTTCCGGTTGCCAGGCTGAACGATCTCCGGAGTCTCTGCTTCGTGCCGGCGCGCACAAGGTCGTTGGCAACCGCGAAAAGGAACATTTCCTTTTAGCAATAGGTTCCGATCTTGCCGTAGTGGCTGGCGGTGTCCGGAAGAATGAGCCTTGGTCGGACGGCACGATGATTCACGGTCTGACCGGGCGAACGAGAGCGTTCCTAAAAGTGCAGGACGGCTGCTCGCAGCACTGCACCTACTGTATCGTTCCGCAGTTGCGGGGCAAAGGACGCAGCCTTGCAGTTTCAGAGGCAGTTGATCGTGCGCGCAAGCTTGTTGACCATGGGGTAAAGGAGATTGTCGTAACGGGAGTCGCTCTGGGGACGTATGGCTTTGACTCCGGTTCCACGGACCAACTGCCAGACCTGATCCAAGCACTGTCATCAGTTTGCGGTTCAGTGCGTCTTCGATTGGGCAGCGTGGAACCGTGGGCCGTGACGGAGCGTTTTCTTGATATCGTTGCCGATTCCGACAATGTTTGTCCGCACCTCCATTTGCCGTTTCAGAGCGCATGTGACGACGTGCTTCACCGGATGAACCGCAGGTACACTGTGAAGCACCTGAACTGGATTCTTGAATATGCGTTCTCACTTCGGAGTGACTGGGGTATTGGCGCGGATATCATCGTCGGCTTTCCGGGAGAAACTCGTGAACAGTTTCTTGAGACGAAACGGTACCTGGAAGAATCGCCAATTGCTTCGCTGCACGTGTTTCCATTCAGCTCCCGACCAGGCACTTCTGCGGAAAAACTTGGGAACAGAGTGAAACGAGCGGAGGCCGACTCGCGAGCTGATGAGCTCCGAGTTCTATCGCGCTCTCTTCGCGAAGAGTTTCATCAGAAACAGATTGGGACACAGGTGGAGTGTATTGTTGAACAGCGCGGATCAGACCATTTTGTCTTTGGACACGCCCGCAACTACGCCGATGTCGCGCTTCCGCGCGGGACTTCGCATCATGGAGCTCTTGTGAGAGCCACTGTGCAGCGGGCAGATGCAGACTTTCTTTACTGTAACTAACTTTGAGAGTACTTATGGCATTCCCAGAAGTCAATCGCCAGCGAATGATCGAGCTTTTCTTTGATCTGGTTAAGATTGACAGCCCTTCCAAGCAGGAGCTTCCTGTTGCGGAGTACATTGAAAAGCTCTTAACTCCGCTCGGAGTCAAAATGTGGCGCGACGATGCAGGCGTCAAAATCGGCGGAAACTGCGGTAATCTGCATGTCCGAATGCCGGCGCGAGATTCGAAGTCCGGTGCGGTGCTGTTCTCTTCGCACATGGATACCGTCATGCCCGGTTTGGGAATCAAGCCGAAACTTGATGGTGATGTCATTCGCTCCGACGGAACGACCGTGCTCGGCGCAGACGACAAGGCCGGAGTAACCGCGATCATTGAAATGCTTCGCTGTCTGCACGAATCGGACATGCCGCACGGACCCGTCGAAGTGATTTTTGATGTCGCAGAGGAAATCGGCTTGATGGGTGCGAATGAGGTGGACCTGTCGCAGGTGGAATCGAAGTATGCGATCGTTCTGGACGGCGAAGAAATGGATCAGATCATTTACAAGTCGCCGAGCGCCAATCGCATGTTCTACGAGATCGAAGGGATAGCGGCGCACGCCGGGATGAGACCTGAGAACGGCATTTCCGCGATTGAGGTCTTCGCCGAAGCGGTTTCGCACATGAAACTTGGCAGACTCGACGATGAGACCACAGCCAACATCGGAACGGTTGAAGGTGGACGCGCCACGAACATTGTGGCGGATCACCTTACCGCGCGTGCGGAAGTGCGCAGCCACTCTGTTGAAAAGCTTGAGGCACAGACGAAATCCATGAGTGATGCGTTTCACGCCGCAGTCAAGAAGTTCGAGCGAGTCATTGACGGCAAACCGCGTCAGGTGGTTTTCAAAGAGACGATCAAGCGAGAGTTCACAGCCATGCACGTTGCGACGGATTCCGTCCCGTTTAGAGTTGTGTCCGAGGCCGGGCTGGCAATCGGCTTGAACATGCGACCGCTTGCGATGGGCGGAGGCACCAACGCGAACGTGTACAATGAAAAAGGACTTCCTGCCGTTGTCGTAGGGTGCGGTATGAAGGAAGAGCACACCACGAGTGAGCATCTTCTTGTGGATGATCTTGTCATGGCCGCGCGCCTCTGTCTTTCGATACTTGCCAAGAATCACGAGCGCGGGGACTCGTAGTACAAGCCGCTTTCGACTATGAACCCCTCTGCCAGAGATGGCGGAGGGGTCGTTTATCGGCACCCTCAATTCATCATCAAACGGATGATTCATGAAGATGCAATCTGGACGTATTCTGGGAATTGGTTTGACTTACGACGATGTGCTGCTTATCCCGGCACAGTCTGACGTTCTGCCTTCGGAAGTGGATGTAAGCAGTCGTTTCAGCAGAAACATCGCGATGAAGATTCCGCTTGTTTCAGCGGCGATGGACACCGTCTCGGAAGCCGAGCTCTGCATTGCTTTGGCAAGGCAAGGGGGGATCGGCGTGATTCACAAGAACATGTCTCCTGAGGAGCAGGCGGCCGAGGTGGATCGAGTCAAGCGCAGCGAATCTGCCGTGATCTACGAACCTTATACGCTTCCACCGAGCGCGACTCTTGCCGACGCGCAGGCGCTGAAACGAGCCAAGGGCGTCAGCGGAATTCCTGTTGTTTCAAGTGACGGCACTCTGGAAGGCATCATTACGGATCGTGACATGCGGTTCGAATCCGACTTGAGCACGCCTGTGACCAAACTGATGACGACTCGTGATCGGTTGGTGACTGCTCCACTCAAGACCGACTTGGTTCTGGCGGAGCAGATACTACAGAAGCACAGGATTGAGAAGCTGCTGCTGCTGAGCGACTCAGGGAAACTTGCAGGACTCGTAACCGTGAAGGATATTCAGAAGCGCAGCCAGTTTCCGAATGCCTGCAAAGATGAGGAAGGGAGACTGCGAGTCGCTGCGGCGGTGGGAATTGGAAGCGATGCTGAACGCCGCGCGGAGCTGCTTGCAGAAGCAGATGTGGACGCATTCGTAGTGGATTCCGCGCACGGTCATTCAAAAAATGTGCTGGCCACTGTCGAAAAACTGCGCACGCTGTTCCCCGAGATTGATATCGTTGCAGGAAACATCGTGACGGCGGAGGGCGCCAAGGCGCTGGTTGCCGCAGGCGCGGACGCGGTCAAGGTCGGAGTCGGACCGGGTTCAATCTGTACGACACGGGTTGTTGCCGGAGTGGGGGTGCCGCAGGTGACGGCGGTCATGTGGGTGGTAGAGGCGGTCGCTGAACAGGGAATTCCCGTCGTCGCCGATGGAGGCATCCGTTACTCCGGCGACATCGCAAAGGCTCTCGCCTCCGGCGCATCATCAGTAATGATTGGAAGCCTGTTCGCGGGAACAGAGGAGAGCCCAGGGGAAACGGTTCTCGTGGAGGGGAGGAGCTACAAACTCTTCAGAGGAATGGGGTCTATCGGAGCGATGAAGAAGGGGTCTGCTGACCGCTATTTCCAGTCAGCTTCTGAGGCGAGTGGGAAATTCGTTCCCGAGGGAATCGAAGGTAAGGTTCCGTACAAGGGGAAGTTAGCTGATACGGTCTTTCAGCTTGTCGGGGGCATCAGAGCTTCGATGGGCTACTGTGGGGTCCGGACAATTCCCGAAATGCAAACCGAAACGCATTTCATAGAGGCAACTTCTGCGGGATTTCTCGAAAGCCACCCGCATGACGTTTCCATCGTGCAGGAAGCTCCCAACTATTCCCGACCCAAGTAGTTTAGCAGGCACAAAAAAAGAGCCGGTGAATTTGCTGTGGCAGGAGGGGGACGATTGCCACGAGCTCACCGGCTCGGCGGGGGCGAGGTAAGTATTAAGAATTCAGAGAATTGGAATGGCGAGCGAGGCGCGCTTTGCGTCGGGCTGCTGTCCGGCGGTGCAGAATTCCCTTGGCCGTCATCCGATCCAAGACCTCATAGGCATTCTTCAACTGTTCCAGGGAATTCACCTTATCCTCAGTAATGAGGACACGCTTTTCGGCCGTGCGGCAACGGGAACGATCCCGACGGTTTCGCTCGTTCGCCTTTGCGGACGTCCGCATTCTCTTCTCACAAGACTTGTGTTGTGGCATTCTGTCGAAAAATTCTTATCTTGTTGATATTCCTACTGCAAGGCCAGATGTTGGCCAATACTCACGGGGAACTACTCCCCTGAAGTGCCGCAATATAAACAAGACTCAACAGAAAGTCAAGTGAACGATTTCATGCTGCCCCAGTCCCTTAGCGAATCACTTGGCAAATTGGGGCGAATTGCAGTCCTGACAGGGGCTGGCATTTCTGCTGATTCCGGATTGGGAACGTTTCGCGGCAAGGATGGAATCTGGAACAAGATGCGGCCTGAAGAGTTGGCCAGTATGGAAGGCTTCCTGGCTAACCCGCAATTGGTTTGGGAATGGTACACCTACCGCAGATCACTCTTGGCCGCCGCAGAGCCTAACCCCGGTCACAAGGCCCTGGCGGAATGGCAGGGCATACATCCAGACTTCACTCTGATTACGCAGAACGTGGATGGACTACATCAGTTGGCTGGAAGCAAGAATGTTCTGGAGCTTCACGGAAGCATCAGGGTCAATCGCTGCTTGAATTGCGGATCAGAGACTGAAAACGAGCCGCAAGTTTTCAAGGATCATGTTCCCTATTGTTCTTGCGGCGGAAGATTGCGGCCTGGCGTGGTCTGGTTTGGCGAAATGCTGTCGGAAGCCACTCTGACTTCCGCATTCGAAGCCGCGCAGACTTGCGACCTGTTCTTGACCATCGGTACCTCTGCGGCCGTTTATCCTGCGGCCTCGTTGCCGGAGATCGCGTCTGCACATGGCGCGGTTACGGTCGAAGTGAACATCGAAGAAACCGCATTCACACGCCTTGCGGACTTCCACTTTGCAGCTTCAGCGAGCGTCGCCGTTCCGATGCTGCTCGACGCCTGGCTTGTGCATCACCCATTGTCAATTTTAAGGCATGAAAAGTAGATATCTGCATCGCACATTGCTTGTCCTGTCGGCGTTCCTGTTTCTGATTTCGGGTTGCGCCTATTACAACACCTTCTACAATATCAAGAAGGATTTTCAGGACGCGGAGCGACAAACCAAGCGAAGCGCGCAAGCCCAGTCCGCGATCGCGGCTCCTGCGCCGGGCCAACCCAACCGGCCGGGACAAGCAGGACAGGGTGGTGTTCCCTTGCAGCAATACCAGCAGGTCATTAAGTCCTGCGGCAACCTGATCCAATTCTATCCGAAGAGCCGTTGGGTTGATGATGCATTGTATGTCATGGGTGTGTCCTACTTCAGAATTCAGGAGTACTCGCGCGCCGAAAGAAAGTTCAACGAGCTGATTGCCATCTTTCCGAAGAGCAAACACGTCGAGATGGCAACCATCTGGCGAGCAAAGTCGCTGCTTGCGCAAAACAAGTATGATGAAGCCGAACGCGTCTTGAAAAAAGACGAATCAATATTTGTTTCCGCGGACGCCAGAGCCGGGGCCTACCGGACTCTGGCGGCCATCTCTGACGAGCAAGGACGCCCGGAGGACGCGGTCGAGTATCTTGAGCAGATCGAAAAAGTCTCTTACAGCAGAGATGACAAGGCAACGGATCAGCTCAGATTGGGCAGATCGTATCTGGCACTCGACAGAACTGAGGAAGCCAAGACTGTTCTGCGCCAATGCCTTGCTCTAACTCGTTCCCCGGAGGAAATCTTCCGTGTCCGCTCTATTCTCGCTTCGATTGCGGCCAACGCGAATGACTATCCCTTGGCCATAGGCTATCTCTTGCCGTTGCGGACTGACCGACGTTTCATTGATAGAGGCGGCGACATCGAAATCGAACTTGCCAGAGTCGAAGCGAAATGCGGCAATCCCGCTCTGGCTCTTCAGATGCTGGAGGGGTTCACAAATGTTTCAGCCACCGGCGAGAAGAAGGCCTCTGCTTACTACTTGCAAGGCGAAGTGGCGCGCGACAAACTGAGCGAATTCGACTTGGCCAAGGCGAAGTTCGACAGCGCCGCTGCCTCCGGCGCGAGTGAGACACTTCGAGATTCTGCTCGTCAAGCTTCAAGACAATTGGAGTCTGGACTAAGCGCGCTTGCAAGAATTCCAGTTCTCGAAGACAGTTTGTCTCTTTTGCTAAGCCAGTCCTCCGCTGCTGAGTCAGAAGAATCCGAAATTGATTCTAGTTCTAAAGACTCACTCAAGAACATGCGGATAGATTCACTTGTTCAGACTGCTCCTGATTTCGAAGAGATGTCTCTGGATGAAGATGTCGTTGACTCCCTGCAGATTCCCGAACAAATCGCCCAGACAGACAGCCTCCCGCCTCCGCGCAGGACTCCCGCAGAAATGATCGCAGACTCCATCATGCGTTCCCTTCAGATGCAAGACTCGATCAGATTTGCCGAAGCAAGCGAAAGAGATTCGATTGCACTGGATTCACTGTCCGTTCTGCTCGAAATGTCAGAAGACTCTTTGTCGGCTGACTCGCTCATTTCCGACTCTATGCTTCAAAAAACTCCTTCAGCCGAGATTCCACAAGGTCCGACCGAAGAGGAGCTGCGCGCACTGAAGATTGCGGACTTCTCTCGCCGACTTGTCGTCGCGCATCTGGATGCGGCGGCCTTCTATGAATTCGTAGTGAAGAGTGAGGATAGTTTGCTCGCACACCTAACCATGGCGATTGAAGTGGACGATTCCTCTGCGGACCATTGGAGAGCGCTTCTGCAGTACAGCCTTCTGCTCGAGAAGTCAGAGGACGAATCAGAACGTTCTCAAGCACGTGTGCAGCTCTCTGACATTTCTGAAAACGACGCCGTTCCGCATGAAATGAGAAACATCGCACGCGCCCGACTCGGACTCCCTGCGCTTCCTCGAATCGAAACGGAGCAGGACATTGCGCTTCGCCGCGCTGAATCCATGCTTCTGGACGGATCCGATGTCTCTGCGGTTATTGAGGCGTACGATGATGTTCTGGGCATGGACAGCACATCGGACGCAGGAGTTCGAGCACTGCACGCTATTGCCTACTTACAGGAATTCGAACTTGAAGACTTCGGCGCCGCAATTGAGACTCACTCGACCATTGTAGCTCTGTTTCCGGATTCGATTTTTGCAGAGTTTTCGCGTGCAAAGATCGCCGAGCCGGACAGTCATTCGATTTTCCTCTTGTCGGAAGAAGCTCTGAGCACCAGTTTTCAGCCGGCAACGGAGTTGCTGAACGCAGAGGCCGATTCCACTGGCTGGCCGCCGGATGTTCAATCTTTGCGCGGTAGAAGGTTCAGATAGTGCCCAACCTTGCTTTGCGGCTGATTTCTGCGGCGATTGGCATACCGGTCCTGCTTTTTGTCGCGCATGAAGGCGGACTTTGGCTGCTTGCTCTGGTCGCGGCGATTCAGTTGCTTCTGATCCGTGAGTGGCGAGCAATGGCCGCAGCAAAGAGTACAACACTCTGTTTGCCGCCGCTCGTGTTGGCAATTGCGGGATTAGACTACCTGGTCTTCATCGGTGCAACACGGCTATCCATTGGCATCCTGATCTTGAGCCTCTACCTTTGGATTCTGACAGCAGTATTCAGCAAGGATCGAAAACCTTTGCTCGAACTTGGACTGGGTGGGCTTTTTCTCCTGTATGCAGCCTTCCCCTTGGCCCTGTGGATGGCGATTTCGAATGCAAGCGATCCGGTGCGTCATGGCTTGCCCGGTGCGCTCGGCATTCTGCTGATTGGAACCTGGTTGTGTGACTCGGCGGCTTACTTTGTGGGCAGACTTGCGGGAAAGCATCGGTTGTTTCCTGCGGCAAGCCCGAACAAGACGATTGAAGGAGCTGTAGGTGGTTTGCTTGTTCCCGCCTTGCTGCTTCCAACATTGCGCGCGCTTAACCTGGCGAGCCCGACGATGCTGGACTACATTGTGTTTCCGCTGATTGTCGGTGTGGCAGGGCAGATTGGTGATCTCGTCGAATCTCTCATGAAACGCGAGACGGCTTTGAAAGACACGTCCAGCTTGATTCCCGGACACGGCGGCTTCTTGGACCGATTTGATTCCCTGTTGCTTTCCTCACCGTTTTTTCTTGCATACCTCACTTTGTCAACTCCGTGACCACTCCTATCGAGAACGACTCAGCTTTGAATACTATCGCAAAAATGTCGCGCGAGGACGCCAATCCCCGCGTGGTTGAGATGTTCGACAGAATCTCGGGAACATACGACCGCTTGAATCGCCTCTTCTCGCTTGGAGTTGATCGCTTGTGGCGAAAAAAAGCTGTTCAAGCTCTGCAACTTGAGCCCGGCATGAAACTCCTGGATTGCAGTGCGGGCACGGGAGATATGTCGTTTGAGGCGCACCGACAGTGTTCAGGCATCGTAACCACCCTGTATGACCCGTCCGCGAACATGCTTCTGCTTGCCGAGGAGAAGGCCAAGCAACGCAATACTTCGGGCGTTGAGTTTGTGTGCGGAGCGGCCGAGGCGATTCCCATGGAAGATGAATCTTATGACCGGTTCATGGTTGCCTTTGGCATTAGAAATTTCAAGAGTCTTGATCAAGGCATTTCTGAACTGTGGCGAGTGCTCAAACCCGGAGCAACGGGAGTTATTCTCGAGTTCACTCCAGACCGATCTGCACTGATTGACCGACTGTTCAAGTTCTACATGTGGTGGGTCATGCGGCCACTTGGCGGAGCGATTTCGGAGGATCGAGATGCCTACCGCTATCTGGCTGAGACGATTCAGAAGTTTCCGAAATCCTCAACGCTGACTGATACGTTTCGACGCGCTGGTTTCACGGAGGTGACGCAGCACAGGCATTCTTTCGGTATTGCAACCAGCTTCCTGTTGACCCGATAGGAGGGACGTGCAGGTCCGCCCGACTCTTCGCCTGTCCGCGATTCCGGCTCTTTCCTTTGCCGCCGCCTGCGCGGTGGGTGCTGGCGGCGGGTTGTTCATTCCGCTGCCGGCGTGGTTTTCTTACCTGATGGCTGGTGTAATTGCGATGATCGGCACTGTCGTACTCTTCTTTTCGTCATGGAGAAGATTTGGCGCTTTCCTGGCTTATCTTGCTATTGCGATCCTGACACTTGCGAGATCAAACGGAGATATCGGCCGCTCAGATAGAGCTTTGCTTGCGCAACTTGAGTCCGACACCGTGACAGCCGCCTGTCGCGGTGTTGTCATTTGGAGAGAAGGCGGAGCGGAAACCGCGCGCAGCGAGCACTTCTGGCTTGACCATGTGCAGCTCACTCTCAGCGACGGCAGTTGCTTTGCCTCCAATCTGAGGGTGAATCTGTCTCTGCCGCTTGCCTTGACAGGAGGTATAGAGATCGGAGATGTGATCGCGTGTGAGGCTGTGCTTCAGTCTGCGCACGCCAGACACCTAAGATCCGCAAGGGAGCTAACCTGGTCTTTGCGCGAGCGACATTGGGGCGACGCGAGAATTTCTGAAGACGAGTCGCTTGTGATCGTCAAAGGAGGATTCTCGGCCGCGCGTTATGTGCATGAAGCCCGAAGGCAGGTTCAGGCAGCTCTGCGCGGACTATTGTCGCCGGATGCAGCCGCAATCGCGAGCGCGCTGCTGCTTGGTTCCCGTGAAACCTTTTCGGTAGATTTTCGCGAGGACGTTCAAACTACTGGGCTGGCTCACCTGTTTGCGTTGAGCGGACTAAACACTGGACTGCTTGCGTCCCTGTTGTGGACTGTGATGTCACTTCTGTTTGTACCCCGGAAGTGGCGGTACGGAGTACTGCTTGTGTTGTTGAGTGGCTATGCGGTGCTCGGTCTAGGCGTTCCGTCACTCTTTCGCTCAACATTGATGGCAGGACTCTTCATCACAGGACGATTGCTTGCAAAGTCTGCACATCCAGCAAATCTTCTGCTTGCTGCCATGGCCATTGAGCTCTTCATTTGGCCCCTGCATTTGCTGGACGCGGGATTTGCACTCAGCTACCTTTCCATGGCTGGAATCATCGCGGCCTATCTGACTTTCTCGCAGCCGCTTCAGCAATTGCTTAACTCCGAGAAAAGTACATTTCGCGGAAAACTGAAGGATATTTTGAGTGGAACGCTTGGTGCTCAGGTGGCTACCGCGCCACTCGCCGCCATGCTCTTCGGCAAGGCTCCTGCGTTGGCCGTGCTGGTCAACTTGATCGCAATTCCGTTGTTCTCTCTGCTGCTTGTTTTGATTCTCTGCGCGCTTGTTTTAGGTTCTGTCTCGGGTCTGTTAGCGGCACCTTTTGCTCAGTCCGTAAACTTTCTGGTTTGGGGATTTGTCAAAGTCACGGGCATTGCGGCGGACTTCCCACTGGCGAGCGTGGGACTTAGCACTTCTGGGCCGCTGATCTTCTTGGCCTTTCTTGCTGGTGTCATAGCGATCGTATTCATGTGGAGAGCAAGGCTGAATGCTGCTTTTGTCATGCTGCTGCTTTGCCTGAACATCGTGGTCTGGGAGAACGCCTTCTCGAGCAACAAGCACGCTGAGTTCATTCCTCTCAGTCGCGATCTGGGCGGATCGTCTTTCATCAGAATAGGGGAGTGCAGTTGCATTGCGGGATTCGGAGCGGATTGGGAGGCTGACCGGATGGTCATGGTACTCGACGAACGTATGCGGATGCATGGGATCAAGAGGGCGGACGTTGCGCTGGCCATCTCCCGCAAGGCATCGGCAATTGGCGGCGCCAGGGAGCTCTTGCGCTACTCGCGCCCGAGAACGTTCTTGAACTGTGCAGAACCGCGTGAAACTTCAGCGTCTCTGATGCTTGATGCCGCGTCTTTGTTACACTGTGACCAACAACTCGACTTGAAGAGGGATCAGATTTCTCAGGTATCCGGAGTGACCGTAGGCAACTTCTGCAGCACGAACTTGCCGCAAAGCGAGTGTTCCATCATTGCGATTGCGGATTCTTCTTGCGCGATCGTCATTGCAGAGGGTGCCGAGAAAGAGTTTTCACAGCACGTGGCTGAGCTTCTTGCCCAAAGCCGAAGCGTCTTGCTCGTTGATTGTAACCGGGCAACCGTGTCTTCATTCAATTGTGGCAGGAAAATTGACCCTGCTGATCAAGCCAGAAGAGGAAACTGGTTTCTTGGAGCGGAGGGATGGGAAAGGCAAGAGACCTCAGGCGAGCGACTCATGCGGCTCTGGCAATTGGACTTGCTTGCGGCGAGGGATCGTACCTGACGTGTCGTTGTTCTTAGAGCAAGAGCCCATTGAGCTCTCATTTCTTGTCGGAGATGTGAGCGCTCTCTGCGGGTGCGATGAATCGGGCAGAGGTCCGCTGGCAGGCCCCGTGGTCGGTGCAGCGGTCCTCTTCAAAGATTGCGAGGCCCTCTGGAAGTGCCGGGACTCGAAGTCTCTCCGACCAAGTGAACGTGAAACTCTCTTGAAGGGTATTGAGGATCATTTGAGCTCGGCTTTTGTCGCAATTGGCCCGGAAGAAATTGATCAAATCAACATTCGTGCGGCCTCTTTGATGGCCATGACGCGGGCGGTTGAACTGCTGAACACTCAAATGGACTGCGTGCTCGTAGACGGGCGCGATCGTCTCCCCGGCGTTCTGAATTGCCACGCTATTGTCAAAGGTGATGCCCGTGTGGCGACTATTTCGGCGGCTTCCGTCGTTGCAAAAGTTATGCGTGATCGGCTCATGCTGGAATACCATGAACAGTTTCCACAGTATGGATTCGATCGGCATTTCGGCTATCCAACAGTGGCACATCGCAAAGCCCTGCTTGAGCACGGCCCGTGCCCAATCCACAGAAAGAGCTTCCGCGGTGTTCGAGAATTGGTTTAGAAAACTCTTTTCCCGCACGTCACGAACGGATGGGCAGAAGCTTGGCGAAAGGGGCGAAAAGCTCGCCAAGGACTATTTGCGCAAGCAAGGACTGCGTTTGCTTGAACGGAACTGGAGGACTTCTTTTGGAGAGCTGGACATCATTTGCAAAGAGGGTGAAACCGTCGTGTTTGTGGAAGTGAAAACTGCGGGAAAGCCCACTGAATTTGCGCCTGCCAATCGAGTTACTCGCGACAAGCAGAGGAGAATCAAGAGGCTAGCGGATGCCTATTTGCGTTCAAGCCACTTGGAGTGCCCTCGCCGATTCGATATCGTGACGGTGATTCAAGACGGCAATCAGTTTCACATCGAGCACTTCAAGAATGCGTTCGTATAGATTCTGGATTATCTGCTTATCTCTTTTCGTGGCTTTCGAGTCGCGAGCGGGAATTGTGCTTTCCGAGGTCATGTTTGATCCCATCGGAGATGAGGATACGGACGAGTTTGTGGAGCTTTTCAACAACTCCGCTTTTCCGGTATCGCTGGCGGGTTGGTTGCTGACCGACGGTGAAGGAACGGACACGCTTGTTGACGCCGGAATGGGACTGTTTGCGTTGCCGAATCAGTATGTACTCATTTTGGATCCGGACTATGTTGAAGAAGGGAGCAGTTCCTACGACGGTCTTGTACCGGAAGCAGCCTTAGTGGTGACTCTGAGCGGCAACACTCTCGGAAGCCGAGGACTTTCGAACAGCTCAGCCGAACAGATTCAGATCATAAACTCCAACGGGCTGGTCGCTGCCACATATCTTTACTCTGTCGGAAATTTGTCCGGGCATTCGGATGAAAAGCGAAGACTTGATGCGGGCGATGCGAGTGACAACTGGTCGGATAGTGAGCTGCCGCTTGGAACTCCCGGCGCAAGAAATAGCGTCACGCCGCCAGAGCACGATCTGGGGCTATACAGTGCTTCCGTCGAGCCTGCCATGCCTGTGTCAGGCGAGCAGTTTGAGCTTCGTTTCTTCGTGACCAATACTGGGCTTGATTCTGCCAGTTCGCAGGTTTCTTTTTCGACGGACAGCACAGGCGGATACGAGTGGAGTTTTGTGGAGTCTGTTTCGTCAGAGCGTATTGCGGCAGGAGATAGCATTGAGCTTGCTGTTCAAAGTGTTATGGGCGAGAGCGGAATTCTGCGATGCCAGCTTGAGCTTGAAAGTGCCGATGACGACACTTCGAACAACCGGCTGATCGTTTTGGTTTCGAGCCATGTCAGCGCGGAAGGAATTCGATTGAACGAGATTCAGTATGATCCGCTGCCGACTCGCTCCGAATGGTTCGAAATCGCGGTTGTTGGAACCTTCCCAGTCGCACTGTCCGGCGTAAACGTGTCAGACGGACGGGGTATCGCAGATAGCACTCTGAGATTCCCCCTTCCTGAGTGGATTGTCGCGCCGGGACAGTTTGTCACCGTGGCCATGGACAGTTCGATTTTCTCAGAAAGTCTTCCATTGGATGCGCCGGTGGTTGTGTTGGAAGGTGATGTTCCGACGCTGAACAACGGAGGCGATTCTCTGATCTTGTGGAGCGCCGAAGGCAGCGTGCTGGACAGAGTGGACTACAGGCCAAACTGGGGTGATGACACGCAGGGCGTATCCCTTGAGCGAATCTCCATGACTGCAAGTTCAAACGATCCTGCCAATTGGGCCTCTTCCACGGCACCGGAGGGCTCTACGCCCGGCAGAGTGAACTCCAACTCAGTCTCGGGGGGCGGCGCGAGACACGCTTTGACCGCAACACCATCTCTCTTCACGCCAAATGGTGACGGACGCGACGACGTTACCGAGATTCACTATGAGGTTTCAGATCCAGGTACGTCCATTGATCTGTTCGTTTTCGATGCGAGAGGTAGGCAGGTGAGAAGACTTGCCGGCGGGCAGAACGTGACAAGTCAGAGCTCTGTGATCTGGGATGGACGCGATGACGCTCATCAGCTATTGCCGACGGGAAGATACATCTTGGTGCTTGAAACTGCTCGTTCAGGGAATTTCATTCAAACTCAGAAAACGACCGTGATCTTGGCGAGACCCAAATGAGGGTACTTCAGCTTGAGAAAGTGGGAGTGTTCTTCCCGGGCAGAACCTTGTTCTCCGGGATCAGCTGGTCTGTCTTTCGCGGACAACGCGTTGGCTTGGTCGGAGTGAACGGTGCGGGAAAGAGCACTCTTCTGAAGATCATCGCTGGAGATGCGTCCGCCTCGGAGGGGCAGGTCTCGCTTGCCCGAGACGCTACTGCAGGGTATCTTCCGCAGAGCGGCGTGGCCTTTCGAGGAAGCGAGTTGTTTGCGGAGGCATTCTCCGGTTTGCCGGACATTCCGCATCTGTTGCGGCAGCTCGAAGAGGCTCGTACTCTTCTGCCCGTAGCTCCGCACGACGAGGCGCTGCTTGAATTGGTTGGTGTGCTTGAGCATCGCTTCCACATGCTTGAAGGGTATCGCGCGGAGGCAAAAGTCGCGGCTGTTCTGGGCGGTCTGGGTTTCAAAGAGAGCGATTTTCGACGCAGCACGGAAGAATTCTCGGGCGGCTGGCAAATGCGCATTGCCTTGTCCAAACTGCTGCTCCATGATCCGGATATTCTGCTTTTGGACGAGCCCACGAATCACCTTGACCTGCAAACCGTTCTCTGGCTGGAAGGCTTTCTAAGGGAATTCAACGGTGCCGTAATTCTGGTCAGCCATGATCGTGAATTTCTGGATGGGATGATCACGGAAATCGCAGAACTTGCGTTCGGAAGATTGACTCTGTATCCTGGAAACTACTCAGACTATGAAGCGGGCCGCGAAGAGCGGGAGCAGTTGCTGATCAAAGAACAAGAGAAGGTGGACACAGAGCGGAAGCACCTTGAGAAATTTGTCGAGAGATTCAGATACAAGGCGAGCAAGGCGACGCAGGCGCAGAGCCGTCTGAAGAGATTGGAGAAGCTTGAAGACGTTGAGCAGCTTGCTCACACAAAGAGTATTCATTTCCGTTTTCCGGAAGCGGAAGCCTCCGGGAAGTGGGTCCTGGAACTCTCGAGAGCGGGGAAGTCCTATGGAAGTTTGAGCGTGTTTGAAGGGCTCGACTTCGTCGTGCAGCGAGGGGAGAGAATTGCACTCGTTGGAGCAAATGGCGCGGGGAAATCCACACTTTGTCGTCTGATTAGCAGACAGGAAACTCCCACGCAGGGAACTGTTGACCTTGGACACAATGTGAAAGTTGAGTTCTTCGCGCAGGAAGCAGAGTCCGGTTTGAATCTTGAAGCTACTGTGCTTGAAGAGGCAGAAGCCGAGAATCGCTCTATGTCTCAGTCGGAACTTCGCGGGCTGCTGGGAGCGTTCTTGTTTCAAGGGGACGATGTTCACAAGCGGGTAAAAGTGCTCTCCGGAGGCGAGAAGTCAAGACTTGCGTTGGCCAAACTGCTCCTTCGTCCCGCGAACTTTCTGATTCTTGACGAACCGACGAACCATTTGGACATGGCATCGCAAGATGTACTTCTGGATGCCCTGAAGCATTACGGCGGGACTCTGCTCATCGTCAGCCATGATCGCTTCTTTCTGGATCGGCTCGTTGGACGAGTTCTTGAATTGGAAGCCGGCAGGCTCCGCGACTGGCCGGGTACTCTTTCGGATTTCCTGGAGCGCAAGGGATTGTCCGAGAGATCCAGATCTGAAAGCGGTGCACCGCAGGCCAAGCAGGTTGATCTATCAGTCGGCAAGTTGGATGGCGCGAAACGAGAAAAAGAACTTAAGCGTCTGGAAGCTGAAATCAGAAACCGCTACTCTGCGGAGCTCACCGCACTAAAGACCGAAGCTGAGCGCTGCGAGCAGAGAATTGCGCGACTGGAAGCTCGACAGCAGGAGATTGAAGTGCTTCTTGCTGACTCCGAATTCTATGGAAATCCGGCGAAGTCCGGGGCAACGGTGCAGGAGTACAAGCGAATTCGCGAAGACGTGCCGAGACTTTACGACCAATGGCAAGAGGCGGAACGCCGACTTGCCAAGCTGGAAATGTCTAAAAATATTGAACTTGAAAAAGTTCGTGCGACCGAAAACGCTTGACAATCCAGCAACTCGTTGCTATATTAATAGTTTACCAACACTAACCTCTCATCATACTCCATGGCGGTCAAGTCACGCATCGCGGTTGTGGCACTGGGCGGAAATGCGATCTCTTCGCCCGACGAGCCGGACACTATCGCCAATCAATTCAGCCACTCACGCAGCGCTCTACAAGGCGTCGCAGAGTTGCTGCAGCGCGGATACAAACTCGCGATTACGCACGGTAACGGGCCGCAAGTCGGCAATGCGCTTCTGCGCGTTGAACTGGCGCACGGCAGAACCCCTGACCTGCCGCTTGGTGTAATCGTTGCGGACACTGAAGGCGGCATGGGGTACATGATTGAGCAGTGTCTGCAAAATGTCCTCTTGCAAAAAGGACTCGGTCACGTCGAAGTAGTGACCATTGTCTCGCAGGTTGTGGTGGACCCCAACGATCCGGCATTGCTTGCTCCGACAAAATTCGTAGGACAGTTTTACACGCAAGAAGAAGCGCAGCAGAAAGCGCGTGAGGTTGGTTGGACGGTCAAAGAAAACGGCTCCCGTGGCTGGCGGCGGGTCGTCGGCAGCCCAATGCCCCTGGAAATCCTGAACCACTCGGTGATACGTCAGTTGGTGCATGCCGGTCACGTTGTGATATCCGCCGGCGGAGGCGGCATTCCCGTGTACCGCGAAGCGGATGGCTGGCTCGAGGGAATTGATGCCGTCATTGACAAGGATCGTGCATCGGCCGTTCTTGGCAGAGACATTGATGCTCAAGATCTCTTCATTCTCACCGCAACTCCGACCGTTTCTTTGAACTTCGGGAAGCCTGATCAAAAGGACTTACCACGATTGTCGGTTAGTGAGGCTGAAAAGTACCTTACCGCGGGACAGTTTCCCTCGGGAAGCATGGGTCCCAAGGTGGAAGCCGCGATCAAGTTCCTGCGGGAAGGCGGCGAGCGCGTGCTGATTTGTGATCTTGCGCGCTTTGTAGAGAGCCTGGATGGACATTCCGGGACTTGGATTTTGCCCGATTAGTAACTACACATACACTCTCATTCATGAAAATTCACGAGTACCAAGCAAAACAACTGTTGTCGAGATACGGTGTGCCGGTTCCCAAGGGTACCCCGGCGCAGACTGCCGATGATGCCGTTCGGGCCGGTCTGAGTCTAGGCGGTTTTCCGGTCGTCGTCAAGGCCCAAATCCATGCAGGTGGCCGCGGCAAGGGCGGCGGCGTAAAGCTTGCCAAGTCCGAAGCTGAGTTGAAGACATATGTTTCTCAGATTCTGGGCATGCAGCTTGTCACGCATCAGACGGGATCTGCCGGTCAAAAAGTTCAGCGCCTTCTGATTGAAGAAGGAATGAAGATTGACCGCGAATTCTACGCCGGAATTCTCTTGGATCGCGCGCAGTCCAGAAACGTCTTCATGGTGTCCACCGAGGGCGGCATGGACATCGAAGAGGTTGCGGCCAAGACACCTGAGAAGATTGTCAAAGTTGCAATTGATCCCGCTTCGGGATTTCAGCCGCACCATGCGCGCAGGCTGGCTTTTGCGCTCGGACTGAGCGGCGCGGCCTTCAAGTCAGCAGTCACCTGTTTTCAGAATCTGTACAAGGCCTATGTTGAGCTGGATTGCAGCCTGGTCGAAATCAATCCCCTGATACTGTCGGGCGACAAGATCATTGCGCTCGATGCAAAAGTGAACTTCGACGACAATGCACTATTCCGCCATGCGGAGTTTGCGGACCTGCGCGATCTTGCCGAAGAAGACCCTGCTGAGATCGAAGCTTCAAAGCACAATCTGAATTTCATCAAGCTCGATGGAAACATCGGCTGCATGGTGAATGGTGCGGGTCTGGCCATGGCCACGATGGATATCATCAAACTGCACGGCGGTGATCCCGCGAACTTTCTGGACGTCGGAGGCGGCGCGAATGCGACGACCGTCGCGGCGGCTTTTCAGATCATTTTGGCGGATCCCAATGTCAAGGCGATCCTGATTAACATCTTTGGCGGTATCGTGCGCTGCGACCGCGTAGCCGGTGGCGTTATTGAAGCGGCTAAGACAGAGCACGTGGCCATTCCCGTGGTCGTCAGGCTGGAAGGCAACAACGCTGAGCTGGCTGGCGAAATGCTTCGTGACTCAGGATTGAATTTCATTGTCGCAGGCGACTTGACGGATGCGGCGGAAAAAGCCTGTGCGGCGGTGAAAGGGTAAAGAACATGTCCATTTTCCTCAACAAGAATACCAAAATAATCGTTCAGGGCATCACGGGTTCGGAAGGTTCCTTCCATACCCGACAAATGCTCGAGTACAATACCGCCGTGGTCGGAGGCGTGACGCCAGGAAAGGGCGGAACCCTTTTCGAAGAGAAAGTGCCGATCTTCAACAGCGTGCGAGATGCGGTGGACGGCACGGGTGCCAATGCAAGCATCATCTTTGTTCCTCCCGCGTTTGCCGCGGATGCCATGCTTGAAGCGATTGACGCGGGCGTGGAGTTCATCGTCACGATCACAGAGGGAATCCCTGTTCGCGACATGGTCACGGTTAAGCATGCGCTGAGCGGTTCGCGTTCCCGTCTGGTCGGACCCAATTGTCCCGGTGTGATCACGCCTGGAATCGGTAAGATGGGAATCATGCCCGCCTTTATTCACAAGGAAGGGCGATGCGGACTCATCAGCCGCAGCGGAACGCTGACTTACGAAGCCGTGAAGCAGTTAAGCGATCGAAACATCGGCCAATCCACCTGCGTCGGTATCGGTGGTGATCCCGTTCCCGGATCGAGTTTCCTCGATGTGTTGAAGCTTTTCAAGGATGATCCCGACACGGACGCGGTAGTGATGATCGGTGAAATCGGTGGCTCCGCAGAAGAAGAAGCCGCAGAATTCATCGCCAGCGAATTCAAGAAGCCCTTAGTTGGCTTCATCGCGGGCCAGACCGCCCCTCCGGGCAGACGCATGGGGCATGCTGGAGCGATCATCGCCGGTGGAAAAGGAACCGCCAAGGAGAAATTCGCCGCGTTGGAAAAGGCGGGCATTCATGTTGCCAAGTCCCCGGCGGACATTGGCGCGACCATGGCGAAAGTTTTGGGCAAATAAGAAACGTTACACAGTCAAACAGCAAGGGATACGATGGAACGCACATTGATGATCATCAAGCCGGACGCAGTGGGTGCCAAGCACATTGGTGATATTGTCGCGCGAGTGGAGAAGGAAGGATTCAACATCACGGGTCTGCGCTATGTCCAGTTGACCAAAGAGCAGGCCGGTGAGTTCTATGCCGTTCACAAGGAAAGGCCGTTTTACGGCGACTTGGTTCGATACATGACCAGTGGTCCCGTGGTGGTTGGTCGCCTCGAGCGTGACAATGCCGTGAATCACTGGCGCACGGTAATTGGCGCAACTGATCCGCAGAAAGCTGATCCGGGTACGATTCGCAAGCTGTTTGGCACGAACATCGAGTCGAATGCCGTCCATGGCTCCGATTCGCCTGAGAATGGTGACAAGGAAACGGCGTTCTTTTTCGGCGCGTGATTCCTGAAGTTTCGGCATATGGTGGTGCTCTGCGCCGCGGCCCCGGTCCCGGGTGGTTCCTGACAGCGTGTGCCGTGTTTCTGGTTCTTGTTGCTTTGTCCGAGTCGTGGAATGTCTTGCTTCCTCTTGCAAGCATGGCCTTGGTTGCCGCCATTCTGTTGCGCACGCAGCTCGCGAATGTCGTTACTGGATTTAAATCGTCCCGATTCTTTCTTCTGACGGCGCTCGTGTTCCATCTTCTGTTCCGGGTGTGGCTCATGTACGGCGGCGGCGAGCTTGGATGGGAAGAGCATGTTCAAAGTACTGCGTTCTTCATGCTTAGACTTGTTCTGTTCATTCTTGTCACGACCATTTTGCTTTCTCAATACTCTCCTACGGACTATGCTGAGGCTGCGGCAGGCGGACTGGGTAAGCTGCTTGGGTGGGACTTTGCAAGGCACATCGGTTTGATCGTCGCCCTGTCCCTGTCCTTGCTACCGGCATTGAAGCTGCATTTTGAAGATAGAAAACTGGCCAGGCGCCTGCGCGGAGTGGACCAGTCCAACACTCTTGCGTTCCGTTTAAGTCTCGCACGACAGGAGTTCATTGCCGCAATGCGGTACGCTTTGGACTACTCGCGGACCTCGGCGATCGTGCTGTGGTCGAGGGGGTATCTGGAACGCGAACTACGTGATGAACCTGCGATTACAAAAGCTGTTCCGACTACCGTTCTTTCAATCATCGTTCTCGGTTCAGTTTGCTTGAACATCCAATAGATCAAGCGAATCGTCTTGTGCGGGAAGCGAAGCGGTTCCGTTACCGGATTGATCTGCAATACGATGGAACAGACTTCTCAGGCATGCAACTACAGCCGGACCGCAGAACTGTCCAGCAATGCGTAGAGGAAGCTCTCCTGCCCTTGTTTGTAGAACCGGTTAGGCTTATTCCTTCAAGCCGGACGGATGCCGGAGTACATGCTCGACGGCAGGTCGCACACTTCGATGTGTCTTCGAGACGCAATCCTTTCGCCATTGTCAGGGCAGGGAATTCCGAATTGCCCGGTGATGTTCGAATTCTGGCTGCGGAGGAGAAGTCCGTTGATTTTCACGCCCGCTTTTCGGCTCGCTGGCGCGCTTATACTTATAGAATCTCGCTCGTGCCGGTAGCACTCGGCAGGCAATACGTCTGGCAGTTTCCGCAGAGAATTCGGACGGAACTGCTTCCGGAACTCGCCGCTCAAGTTATGGGGACGCACAGCTTTGAGGCCTTTGCGCATGAGAGCCCCCTTGAAAGGCACGACTACGAATGCAGCGTGTATAAATCTGAGTGGACGATCGAAGAGAATCAACTCAAATACCACATTCAAGCAAGTCGTTTCGTGCATGGACTGGTCCGGATGCTGGTAGGAACCATGATTGATGTCGCTTGCGGACGAGGTTCTGCGACTTCCTTGACGGAAGTGCTGCTCAGCCGGGACAACCAGAACGCCGGGACCAAGGCACCTGCCTGCGGCCTGACGCTTGAGTCCGTGGGATACATGAATTGGCCGGGGCTATAGGCCAAGTCAAGAGGCAGCTTCCAATGAGTCGTTTCTGGAGTTATTTCGTCGTTGGATTGTTGGGCGGGCTGCTGATGTTGTGGCTGGTACAGCGCGATTATCGTCGTGAGCGTGAAGTGAACTCACTCACGCTTAAGCTTGATTCGCTGCAGTTCTTGATTACGTCACTCGAACTTCGCTCTTCAAGTGTTCCCCTGGGTACGGATGAGAGGACCCAGCAGATACCGTACTCGGGTAGTGAACCTGCCTTCAGCAGGGAAACACATCTCACGCGCGCCATTGCCATGACGTCCAGCGCGGTGGTCGGGATCAGCGTTGAGACCGTCACGGAAGTGGCCAATCCGTTTGTTCCCCGGGATCCGTTCTTCAGGATGTTTCTGGATGAGCGCTACTGGCCTCGAACGGTCAAGAAGCAAGCGTCCAGCCTCGGCTCCGGCTTCATTGTGACTGCGGACGGCTACATCGTGACGAATCAGCATGTCGTCGAAAATGCTGTCAAGGTGACGGTTACAACCACGCTTGGTCAGAAGTACGACGCAAAGGTTGTGGGAACCGATGAACTTCTTGACATGGCACTGCTCAAAATCGAGGGACTCGAGTTACCTTACATTGAATGGGCCAACAGCGACGAAGCTTTAGTCGGAGAGTGGGTGGTGGCTATCGGAAATCCCTATGGCCTCTTTGACATCAATGATGAACCGTCGGCTTCGGTGGGTGTGATTTCCGCGCTAAACCGGGACTTCGAGAGAGACTCCGACGGGCGACTCTACTCGGACATGATTCAGACCGACGCCGCGATTAACCGCGGCAACTCCGGCGGCCCGCTGATCAATGCCGATGGGCGAGCGGTCGGAATGAATACGCTGATCTTTACCGAAAGCGGCGGTTCCGTTGGGATTGGATTTGCCATTCCGTCGAATCGGATCGTAAACTCGATCGAAGATCTCCTGCGCGGCGGAGTTGATCGCAACTACTGGCTCGGTATCCGGGCCAATGACTTGCGCGGAGTGATGTGGCGTATGCTTGACTTGGCGGAGAATCGAGGCGCAGTCATCACCGGCGTGGACCCGGGAAGCCCCGCAGAGCGGGCAGGTATCAAGTCAGAAGACGTCATTCTTAAGATAAATGACCGCGAGATTACACGAGCAAAGGATGCCGTGGACTATGTTAACAACACGGACCTGCGCGTTGGTGACCGGCTCAAGATTGTGGTCAGCCGCCGAGGACAGATCATGACGAAGGATGTGGAACTTCTGCAAATCCCGCAAACCAAGTCTTACGACAGATGATCGAACGATATTCACGAGAACCAATGGCCTCGCTGTGGTCGGAGACCGCGCGCTACGATAGTTGGCTGCGTGTGGAATTGGCCGCGCTGCGGGCAAGGGTTGAGCGTGGCGAGGTACCTGCGGAAGCTGTTGAAGACGCAATTGAACGGGCGCGCTTCACACTCGATGAGATTCACGAAGTCGAAGCCGAAGTGCATCATGATGTTATTGCCTTCTTGACGGTCGTTGCTAGATATGTAGGGGACAGTTCTCGGTTCATTCATCTTGGCCTGACGTCTTCCGATGTCGTAGATACTGCCTTTGCGCTGCAGATCAAACAGGCCGTCGAACTGCTGCTGGAAGACCTCAGCGCAATCAGAATCGTGCTGAGGCGTCGCGCCATCGAGTTTCGCCGCACCCCGTGTGTGGGACGAACGCACGGCATTCATGCGGAGCCGACCGTATTCGGGCTGAAGTTTGCACTATGGGAAAACGAGTTCGCTCGGCATGAGACTCGAGTCAGGGAAATGCTCCCCCGAATTCTGGTTGGCAAGCTGTCTGGCGCTGTTGGGAATTTTGGTCATACCGATCCCGAGCTAGAGGAGCTGGTCATGGCCAACCTTGGGTTGGGAGTGGCTCCGATTTCCACCCAGGTCGTGAGTCGAGATCTGCATGCGGAGTTTCTCAACGTGCTCGCTGTGATCGCGGGGACGATTGAGAAAATCGCTGTGGAAGTGAGACACTTGCAGCGAACGGAGGTCTCGGAAGCTTTTGAGCCTTTTGGCAAGAAGCAAAAAGGATCATCGGCCATGCCGCACAAGCGAAATCCCATTCTGTGCGAACGACTGACTGGTATGGCGCGCATGATGCGAGGTTACGCGCTGGTTGGCATGGAAAATGTCGCGCTGTGGCATGAACGGGACATCTCGCATTCCTCTACCGAACGTGTCGTCTTCCCGGATGCTTGTATTTTGATGGACTACATGCTGCACCTTGTGCTGAAAGTTCTGGACGGCATGGAAGTGGACGAAGCACAGCTTAAACGAACAATCCATCAGACTCAAGGAGCCCTGGCTTCCGAGAAGGTGCTTCATGCTTTGATTGAAAAAGGCTGGCTGCGTGAGCAGGCTTACGCAACCGTGCAGCGTTCGGCTCGAGCCGCGATAACCGAACGAAAGCCAATGGCCGATTTGCTAAAGGCGGACCCAGAAGTGACGAAGGTGCTTGACCCGCAACAGATTGATTCTCTGGTTACCCTCGAACCTGACTATAACACGGCGGACTTTCTGTTGCGCCGGCTTGGTATTGTGGAATAACTGAAGCGCACTATGAACCTCGACAGACTGGAACTGATTGTTCAGGGAAGCTCAAAAAAGCTCTATAGCACGAATCGCCCCAGCTACGCGATTCTTGAGTTTACTGATGACGCGGGAAATCCGCGTGAGTCAAGAAAGACTTCGTTCTATGGCAAGGGTGAACTCAACTGCGGCGTATCGAGCTTCCTGTTTCAGTATTTGGAAAACTACCATGTACCGACGCACTTTGTGGAACGCCAGTCGCCGACCGAAGTCGCGGTGCGTAAAGTGGATATGTTTGATATCAAGGCGATTGTCTATAATGTCGCGACCGGTGAGTTTGCCCGCAGATTTAGACTGGACGACGGCAGGCCGTTGGACTACCCTGTGGTTGAGTACTTTCTGAAAGATCCCTCTCTCAACAATCCCATGGTCAATGAAAGCCATGCCGTTGCGTTGGGGTACGGACGATCGGAAGACCTGCGAACGATGCAGCGAATCGCGACAAAGACCAATGCCGTGCTGAAATCCTTGTTTGAGCGGCGAGGACTTCTGCTTGTCGAGTTTGAACTTGAGTTTGGCGATGCGGGTGATCATCTGTGTATTGGAGATGAGCTCACTGCTGACACATTTCGAGTTTGGGATAGAAAAACGAACCGAAAGCTGGACAGGGATCGCGCACTCCAGGATCCCGGTGGTGTTGAACGCGCCTATCGCGAACTCTATGAGCGATTGACCAGTGCGGTATAGGACCATATCATGAATTTTGCAAGAGAGGCGTGGCCTCTCGTTCTGCCTCCGTTGCTCATTGGTATTGTGTTGCTTGGTCTAAATGCCTGGCTTCACTTTAGTGCCCTGTTGCCGATCGGCGCGTTCTTCAGTCTGCTTGCCATAGCAATCCTGCTCTTTTTTAGGGACCCTGACCGCGTGCCTCCCGCGGATGCGAACGCTGTGCTTGCTCCGGCGGACGGGGTTGTCGTGGAAACCAGAGTACTCGATGACGGACGGAAGTTTGTTGCAATCTTCCTTTCAGTCTTCAATGTTCACGTGAATCGCTCGCCTTATGAGGGAGAAATTGAAAACGTGATACAGAAGGAAGGAACCTACAGGCACGCGAATTCCCGCGAGGGTGCCGCAGGGAATGCACGAGTTGACGTCAAACTTGGCACGATTCACGGCACAATACGGTTCATTCAAGTTTCCGGCCTGGTGGCTCGAAAAATCTCTTGTCGAGTTCGCAAAGGGGACCACTTAACTGCTGGCGAGCGATTCGGATTGATTTACTTTGGGTCGCGGATGGAAGTGGAACTTCCCCCGTCCGCCACAATTGCTGTGAAAGTCAAAGACAAGGCTGTGGCGGGTGAAACCATCATCGCCAATTTTCAAAAGGAAACCAGTTGAGAAATCTGGCCAATATTCTGACCGGCATGAACCTCGTTTGCGGGTTCGCGGCAATCCTGCTCGCCATGGACGGCCATATGGTCTTGTCCGCTTGGCTGATCATGCTGGCGGTAACGCTGGACGCATTTGATGGCAAGGCCGCCCGTTTCTTCGGTGTCTCATCACCGCTCGGCTTGCAGTTTGACTCCATGGCGGATGTCGTCTCGATGGGGGTGGCACCTTCAGTCTTGTGCTACGCTGCGGCATTTCAAGATGAATCTATCCTTGGAATGGTCGTGTGTACGATTCCCGTCCTCGCGGCGGCGTTCCGTCTGGCGCGCTTCAATGTGCTCACCTCTCGCGTGTCCGGCCTGTATGAGGGGCTGACTTCGCCGCTGCATGCCGGCCTTGTTGCCACGTTTGTGATCATGAACATCCACCTCTGGGGAGAAATTGCGAGCGCCGAGGTCTTGGCCGGACTGCTGATCGCGACATCCCTGTTGATGGTGGGCCGTTTGCCGATCGGTGGGTTGCCGCGTTTCACGTTCAGGGAACATGGAAGGAATATGATTCGACTAGTCGCACTCGCGCTATTTATTCTTGCAGCCATGTTCGATCCGCCGCTCCTATCGTTTCCGATCATGCTTTTGCTTGTGTTGTCCGCCATTGTCGCAGGACAATTGCAGGCGCGACGCAAGTCTGAAGAAGACGACGATCTGCCGGAACCACTTACTTCAATAGGAAAGAACTCGTGAAAGCTGTTGTCACAGTGGAATTGAAAGAAGGGGTTCTGGATCCTCAAGGACAGGCGATCCAACAGCTCCTTGCACAGCGAGGGTACAGCGGAATTGATGAAGTCCGCGTCGGGAAGAGAATTGAGTTCAGTCTGGCTACGCTGGATGGGTCGCGGGCCGAAACCATGCTTTCCGAGATAGCGGACAAACTGCTGGCCAATCCGGTGATCGAACGATTTCACATTGATCTCAAATGAGCATCGCAGTTGTCACTTTCCCAGGCTCCAACTGCGATCGAGACTGCGTTCACGCGCTAAGGAATGTGGTCGGAGCTTCTGTGCGCGAAGTTTTTCACAAGGAAACTGACCTGCACAACTGCACTGGCGTGCTTCTGCCGGGCGGGTTCTCCTACGGAGATTATCTGCGAGCGGGCGCGCTTGCAAAAATGTCTCCGATTATGCCTGCGATCAAACGATTTGCAGAACAGGGTGGACCTGTGATGGGCATTTGCAACGGGTTCCAAATTCTTTGCGAAACGGGATTGCTTCCCGGCGCGCTGATGCTGAACAAGAATCTGAGGTTCATCTCGCGATCTGTCGGAATGCGCGTCGAAAACTCGGATACGGTCTTTACGAAACACCTTTGGCAGGGTCAGATCGTGCGAATGCCCATTGCGCACGCTGAAGGAAACTACACGGCAGATCCCGAGACAATTAGGCAACTCGAGGAAAGACAGCAAGTCGTGTTTCGGTATGTTGATCCGGTTCGGCACGACGCCCCGAATGGAAATCCAAACGGCAGCACCAATGCCATAGCCGGAATCGTGAATGCTTCTGGAAACGTGCTGGGCCTCATGCCGCACCCGGATCGCGCTGCGGAAAACATCATTGGCTCTGCTGACGGTTTTCCTATCTTTCTTGCTTTTGCCGAAGCAGCACAGTCTGCTACTCGCGTCGAACACTCTTTCTAACCGCATGAATCTGGGAATCGGAGAAATCGCACTTGTCGTGCTCGTTATCCTGCTGCTGTTTGGCGGAAAGCGGATGCCCGAGACCGCGCGCCAGCTCGGCAGGGGAATCTCTGAACTCAGACGTTCTTACCTTGAAGCCAAACGCGATCTGACATCCTCGCTTTCTGATCCGCTTGAAAGCACTGCAGACAGGAACTCCCCGAGAAATGCACCCCCGCATTCCCAGCCCCGCGATTCTTCGACAGACTCCCAGCAAGCTTCCTGAAGCTGTTGAGGCGGCGCTTGCTTGCGCGCGCGAGCACGAGGACCTTGGTGCTTACCTAACTCTTCTGGAAGAAAGGGCGCGGGAGCAGGCAGCTCAGGTTGTTGCTCGCGTGAATGCAGGCGAGCGGTTGCCGCTTGCCGGTTATCTCGTGGCCGTCAAAGACAACATCGCGATCAAAGATGTTCCTCTGACCTGCGGATCAAAGATTCTTGACCATCATCCCTCGGTCTTCACGGCCACAGCGGTTGAGCGCCTCGAACGCGCCGGTGCCGTCATTATCGGAAAGACGAATCTGGATGAGTTTGCGATGGGTTCTTCGACGGAGAACTCCGCGCTAAAACAGACTCTGCACCCTAGGGACATTTCCCGTGTACCGGGGGGGTCTTCCGGCGGAAGCGCCGTGGCGCTGGCGATCGGCTCCTGTCACGCCGCGCTCGGCAGCGAAACCGGCGGTAGCGTTCGACAACCGGCCGCGTTCTGTGGAGTCTGCGGACTAAAGCCGACGTACGGAAGAATCTCCCGCTACGGACTGGTTGCGTTTGGGTCATCGCTCGACCAGATTGCGCCGTTTGCTTCTACTTGCGAAGAACTGTATCCGGTTCTGTGTGCCATGAGTGGCGCTGATCCGCGCGATGCCACGTCCGCGAGTGCGCCGGTGCCTTCTTCCCAGAAGCTTACGGAACCTGATCGCAAGCTGCGGATTGGTGTGCTTCGAGACTATCTGGAGCACGAATCCCTTGCTCCTGACATCGCGAGCGCAAGCCGTGACGCGATTGAAAGATTGCGAAGTGATGGACATGAGTTGATTGATCTGCACCTGCCTGTGTTGTCGTACTCGATTCCGGTCTACTACATCGTCGCCACGGCAGAAGCAAGTTCCAATCTCGCTCGGTTTGACGGCGTGAGATATGGCTTCAGACATCCGGAAGCGGACGAGCTTTCGCAGGTGTATGATCTGTCGCGCGGCGGTGGATTCGGTCCTGAGGTTCGCCGCAGAATCATGATGGGTACCTACGTTTTGTCCGCCGGGTATTATGATGCATACTACAATACCGCGCTGAAAGTCAGGCGTGTCATTGCGGATGCTCTGCTGGACGCCCTTTCAAGAGTGGATGTTATTCTGACTCCGACCACCCCCAGCACGGCGTTCAAGATCGGTGAAAAGGTGGACGACCCTGTCGCAATGTATCTGTCTGATGTGTTTACCGTTCCCGCTAACTTGGCGGGAGTCCCCGCGCTCTCTGTGCCGTGGTCTGATGATTCGAATGGCCTTCCGATCGGGTTACAGCTCATTGGAAAGAGTTTTGAGGAAGAGTTCTTGCTTCGTTCAGGAATGATTCTCGAAAGGCTCCGGCCAACGACGTGAACACCAACTATGAACTGATCGCGGGACTCGAAATCCATGCGCAGCTTTCTACGAGCACAAAGGCTTTTTGCAGGTGCCCGAATCGCTACGGAGCTGAACCAAACACGCTGGTTTGTCCGGTCTGTCTGGGTGCCCCCGGCGCCTTGCCGGTTCTAAGCAAAGAGGTTGTGAAGCAGGCCACTAAACTGGCGCTGGCCATCGGGGCAGAGATTCACCTGCATTCAAGGTTCGATCGAAAGAACTACTTCTACCCAGATCTACCTAAGGGCTACCAGATCTCGCAGTTCAATCACCCGTTTGCAACGGGAGGTGAACTTCATATCGCTGTTGGAACTTCCGTTCGTCCGATCCGAATCACCCGGGCGCATATAGAGGAAGACGCCGGGAAGTCCATGCATCTTGCGGACGGTTCGACTGTTGTAGACATGAATCGCTGCGGCGTCCCGCTGATCGAGATTGTCTCTGAACCTGATTTTCGGGAACCCGAGGAAGCCGGTGCCTATCTCACTTCTATGCGCGAGCTGCTGAGATTCATCGGAGTCTGCGACGGAAACATGGAAGAGGGATCCCTTCGCTGTGATGCAAATGTCTCAGTTAGGCTGCGAGGTGAATCAGAATTGCGTGAGCGGACCGAGATGAAGAATCTGAATTCGATTCGTAGCGTTGAGCGTGCGATACGTGCCGAAATGCAGCGGCAGATTCAAGCCTATGAGTCCGGAGGCGAGATTAGTCGCCAGACCCTTCAGTGGGATGATCAGTCCGGGAAACTAACGCCGATGCGTGCGAAAGAGGGCTCAAACGACTATCGCTACTTTCCGGAGCCGGACTTGCCCTGGCTGGAGATAACGGAGGCCGACATTGATTGTGAAAGAGAACTTTTGCCTACGCTCCCGGCGGCCCGGCGCAAGCGCTACCGCGAGGAGTACGGACTTCACGAAGAAGCCGTGTACCTTCTTGCCTCTGATCGTGCAATTAGTGACTACTTCGAGACTCTTCTTGTGGATGGCAGAGCTCCCGCGATTGCAGCGGCTTGGGTTCAAGGCGACGTCCAGCGGATTTTAAACGAGAACGCTTGGGACTTCACAGAGTTCCCCGTTTCCGCAGCGCGTCTCGGCGGTGTGATTGATGCCGTAGAGCAAGGGAGAATCAGCAGAAATGCCGGACGCGACCTGCTGCGGCGCATGATGACGGATACCAGAAGTGCGGACGAGATGATTTCCGCTGAAGGGATGGAGCAGTTGTCCGATGCAACCGCGCTTCGCGGCATTGTCAGAGAACTTCTCGAACGATTCCCTTCTGAACTCGCCAAGTATCGCGAGGGTAAGACGAAAATGATCGGCTTCTTCATGGGTCAGATCATGCAGGCCACGAAAGGACAGGCGGACCCGAACTCTTCCCGGGAGATCCTGATGAATGAACTTGATCACTCGAACTAAAGGTTAGATGCAGTTAATCTCACTTCATATCTCAGGATTCAAATCGTTCGCGGTTGAAACAAATATTCAGTTTGCAACCGGCGTCACTGGCGTGGTTGGCCCGAATGGATGTGGCAAGTCCAATGTCGTGGACGCGCTGCGTTGGGTCCTCGGAGAGCAGCGTTCCTCGGTCCTGCGCGGCGAGCGCATGGAGAATGTGATCTTCAACGGCACCGTTCGGCGAAAACCGCTGAACATGGCGGAAGTTCGCGTCAAATTCGACAACTCGTCTGGTCGCATTAACTTGCCATATTCCGAGATCGAGATCGCGCGCAAACTGCACCGAGATGGAACCTCTGAGTATCTGATCAACGGCAACGTATGTCGTCTGCGCGACATCACGGACATGCTTCAGGATAGCGGACTGGGGCCCAATGCCTACACGATTCTCGAGCTGAAAATGATCGAGGACATTCTGCGCGAAGAGGGTGAGGGCCGCCGTCAGCTCTTTGAAGAGGCCTCCGGTATTGCCAAGTACAAGATGCGTCGCAGACAGGCGCTGGCAAAGCTTGGACAGACTGAAGAGGATCTGCTTCGCCTTGCGGACATCATATCTGAAGTGGAACGGCAAGTCGCATCTCTGAAGCGTCAGGTCAGCAAGGCCAAACGCTACCAGGAGCTTTCCGCGGAGCTGAAGCAAGCGGAAACTGCTTTTGTCGTGACTGAGTTTTATCGCATCGTGGATGAGCTGACCCCAATGCAGCAAGCGCTGGCTGAAGCGTCAGGCAAGGCGGAGGAAAGTACCGCGAGTTTGCGAAACTTGGAATCTCAAGTTGAGAGACTGCGTTCCGATCAGGTGGATAGTGATCAGCAGCTTGGCGATCTTCGCAAGCTGCTGCAAGAAACCGTTGCGTCCATCTCAATGCTGGAAGCGGAGAAGGCCGGGGCGGAGGCGCGACTAATTGCGGCAAGAGAATCTCTTGAGCGAGCGCAGCGCCAGACCATTCTTGCCCGAGACAAGTTGCAAGCAGTTGAAGCACGGAAGATGGGCTTGACCGAAGACTTTCGAGCAATTGAGGCCGAGACAGAAGTTGCAACGAAAGCTAAGACTGAGCACTCCTTACGCTTCGAAGCCAGCCAGGCCGCTCTGAAGGACAATGAAGCTGCGTACAAGGAGAAAGACGGACAACTTGCTGCTCTGAACAGATCGCAGTCTGAACTGGAGTCCAATCGAGCAAAACATCTGGAGAGCATTGCCCGCCAGAAAGGACGGCGTGAATCCGCCAGTCACTCGCTTGAACAAGTGAAAACTGAGCGGCAAGAGCTTGGGCGCCTTGCCACTAATGCAAAACAAGAGCTCGAAGCCGCGACGGGCCGACTTGAAGCGGCATCCAGACAGCTAGAGGCAGCAGAAAACGAAGGTCCTGCACTCAGAGACAAGCTTGCAGAGCTGCAGCAGAAACTTCAGGAGCTTGAGAGAATCGAGCATGCCGCGAATTCGCACATACAATTGCTGAAGACTCTTGAGCAGCGCGGCCCAAGGGCATCAAGCGCTATCAAGGTCGCCAGAGAGGCTTTGCACGGCACAAGCTTGGTTGCTGATCATGCGTTGGTTGAGCCCAAGTACCGAAAGGCTCTTCACGTAGCACTGGGACAATCGGCCTATCACTTGATCATAAGCGACGCGGACGAATTGCGAAAGGCTGTGGTTGCGTTGTCCAGCAGGGAAGAAGGGCGATGCGGTTTCCTACTGACTGACAAGCGCCCGGCGGCGGCGGATTTCCCGCCGCTCCCTGAAAGCGCACTCGGATGGGCAAAAGACTTTGTGCAGTTTGACAAGAATGCAGAATCTCTTACACAGGTGCTCAGTCGCTGCTTGATCTCCGAGACGTTCGATGAGGCACTCAAGCTTCGTGATTATCTCGCAGAGCACCATGCACGAGTCGTGACGCTTGAAGGTGAATGGCTGGACTGGACAGGTGCATGTTCGGCAGGACCAGAAGCTTCGGAAGCGGTGAGTGATCTCGGATTGGCGCTGCAAATTGAAAACCTGCAGGTGACCGTTGCTACGGCGCGCGCAGACCATGAAACCGCTCTTGAGGTCTTCGCTGAGTGCGATCGTGAGATTGAGACATGGAAACAAAAGGTGAAGACGGCCTCCCATGACGTTGCCGCAAGACGTGGAGAACGTGAGGCAAAGCTTGCAGAATCGCTGAAGACGGAAACTCTTATGCATTCTCTTGCACAGCGCGAAGAGGCGGCACTGTCTTTGATCGCAGAAAGCGAGGAAGCGGAAAGAAGACTTAGAGAAGACGTTGATCGCCTGCTATCCGCCATCGACGAAAGCAGGTCGGAAATCAACGGAATTCAGAAACAGATTGAGGCGCTCTCCGAACGAGTATGGCAGGCGCGACAAGAGAATGCTTCGACTCGCGACAAATATCATGAGAGCGCGCGCGCCTTGGATGCCGTGCTGCACAGGCGCGAGTTGCTGAGCGCGGAGGCCGCGCGGCTTGCCGCCACAGAGTCCGAGCAGCAAGAGTCTATCAAATCCAATACTGAGCAGGGTGAAACTTCGGCGAATGTGATCCGCGCCACGGAAACGATGCTGCAGGAGACCGCGCAGAGGTTGGGCCAGCTTTTTAGGACCAGAGACGAAAGATACCGCGCGGTTGATGATGCGCAGCGACTGAAGGATGCTGCGCGTGGCGAAACCAGCGCGATGGAAGAACAACTGAAACGTCTTCGCGAAAGCCGCGAAATGGCCGAAGGCAGCTTGAAGAAGCTTGAGCTGGCCATCGCGAAGCACGAAGGGGAGCTTGAGTCATTGGCCGCGCAGGCCAAGTCTCACTTTGAACTTGAGCTTGGTCGAAGTACTCCGCCGACAAACCTCAACGAGCTTCGCGGCCTGGATGTATCGCAGGAGATGATCTCTGAAATCCGTCGAAAGATTGAGAATCTGGGCTCCGTGAACTTGCTCGCGTTTGAAGAGTATGATGCTGAGACTGCGCGGCTGGACGGCATGCTGGCCAATCGTGCCGATCTCTTGCAGGCAAAGGCGACCCTTGAAGAGACGATTAGAAAAATCAATGAGACGGCAGAGGCGAAGTTTCTGCACACCTTTGAGGCAGTGCGCGCCAACTTTCAGTCGCTGTTCAGCGAGTTCTTTCCCGCAGGTGAGGCGGATCTGATCCTGAGTGGAAAGGATTTGCTCGAAGCGGATATTACGATGTGGGCAAATCCGTCCGGAAAGCGCTTGAAATCACTTACTCTTATGTCAGGCGGAGAAAAGACGATGACGGCAATTGCGTTGCTGTTCTCGCTGTACCAGGTGAAACCCTCACCGTTCTGCGTCCTTGATGAAGTGGACGCGCCGCTTGATGACGCAAATATTGACCGCTTCACACGCATGATTCGCCGCCATAGCGATCACACGCAGTTTATCATGATCACTCACAACAAGCGCACAATGGAAGTGACGGATAATCTGTACGGTGTGACCATGCAGGAGGAAGGCGTGTCGAAACTGGTCTCTGTTCGACTTTTGGGTCCCGCGGAAACACAGCCGATTCGAGCCGCGTCGGCGGCAAACGGCTAAACTCGGAGGGTCCGCATATGACACGCAAAGTGTGGCTGGCACTGCTGCTGCTATTTGCATGGAGTAGTGAGTCTTGGGCTGAAGGCATGGACGTTGACGCCGTATATTTCTACGGCAATGACAGCCTGACCTATTGCGAGGTTTATGTCAGCGTGCAGCGCGAAGTCTTGTACTATGCGACTGCAGGAGAGGACAGCGTCGTCGCCGATTTCTCCTTGATCGCGTCACTGTCCGAGGACGGAAATGTCTTCTTGTCCGACACTCTCGACACCAGAGACGCGGTCAGCCGAGAGTATGAAGCCAACAGCGGTGCCTATTTCCCCTATACATTCGGGTACTTCATTCGGCCCGGAGAGTATGTCCTTGACGTAACACTGTATCAGCTTGGCGGTCGGAAAGTTAATCAAGTCCGGAAAGCTCTGGATGTGCCTGAAATGAATGGCGAGTTTGGGCTGTCCGGCATCGCACTTGGCGCCGAACTGAGCTATTCAGATTCAGCGTCTTCCTTTTTTCGCAAAGGAGTGGATTTTACTCCGAACCCTTCCGGACTTTATGGCAGCGGTTTGCCAATGCTGTACTACTACCTGGAGTGCTACGGTCTGCGTACGGATTCACTGCGTCCGGATGATTCAATCTCGGTACGACGTACGATCTACTACTCTGAGTCAGGTGAGCCGGCGAAGAAGCCATCTGTTCGCAAAATACACAAACCGGGTCCGTCGGCTGTCATATCCGATGGTTTTCCCGCATATACCTTGCGCACAGGCACCTATCAATTGGAGCTGGTTGTTCAAGAGGCCGGTATGCCGGATCGCACGACACGGCGCAAGTTCTTTGTCTTGAGACCTGAAGATCTTGAGCTTGGACGCGCTGTCGAGCTTGACGCGGAGTTTCGCAACATGATCCTCCGGAGCGCCGGGAACATCCTGGATTCAATTGACCCGGATAGCGCGCTTGCCCTGATGGACTATGTGATGACGCGCCAGGATGCTAAACGTGTCCGAAACATGGATACAGATGGCAAGAAGCGATTCCTGTATGAGTTTTGGCAGAATCGTGACCCGGAAAGTCCGGACGGAGCAAACATCTACTTCGCGAGAGTAGCGGAAGCGAATCGCAGGTATACCTTTCTGCAAAACAAGGGATGGAAGACGGATAGAGGGCGAGTCCTTATCATTCATGGGGAACCAACTCACATAGAGCGCCGCTACGTCGAAGCTCAGAAGGGTGACTATGAAGTCTGGTATTACGATCAACTGGAAGGCGGAGTAATCTTCGTTTTTTCGGATTGTAGCGGATTCGGGGATCTGGAGCTCGTACATTCTACCAAACGCGGTGAAATCTACAATCCAACTTGGGCTGAGACCGTAAACACGACGTCCCGAGGTCTGAGATGACGGGGGCCGCCGTTCGTGTGGAAGGACTTGGTAAAACCTACCGTGACGCATCCGGTACGGAAAATGTCGGATGTCACGATGTGACGTTTCAGGCAAACTACGGTGCAATTTTTGGCGTCCTGGGAACCAATGGAGCGGGGAAGACCACCATGCTCAGGATGTTGGCCACAATGCTCAAGCCAACTTCCGGTGCGGCTTCTATTGCCGGATTTGATCTCTCTGGTGATCCGCAAGGGGTTCGACGATCAATTGGTTTTCTTTCCGCTTCTACCGGAATCTACGGCAGGCTGACCGCAAAAGAGATGTTGTACTACTTTGCGGCGCTGCACGGATTTTCTAAGACCGACGCAGCACAACGAATCGCTGATGTCGCCAAGCTTCTGGACTTGGATTCTTTTTTGGATCGCCGGTGCGAAAAGCTGTCCACCGGGCAGAAGCAGCGCGTCAGTATTGCTCGCACTATTCTTCATGATCCGCCTGTCCTGATCTTTGACGAACCAACGAGCGGTCTCGACATTCTGGCCGCGTCGCAAATCGTCAGTTTTATGAGGCGTAGCCGTGATCAGGGTAAATGTGTCCTGTTGTCAACACATGTCATGCGGGAAGCAGAATTGCTCTGCGACGAGATACTTCTGATTCATCGCGGCGAAGTTCGCGACCACGGCAGTGTTGTGGAACTTCAGCAGCGCCATGCAAGTACTCAACTTGAAGTTGTGTTCTTGCGTGCAATTGGCGAGGATTCGTCGGCTTTTCTCAACTGATTGTGGCCTTGCCTTTGCGTTTCCGGCGGACGATGGAACAGAATACTATTCATTCGCCGATCCTGCTTGCCGCGTCAAGTCTCTCCGCTGCGGAGTGGGCCGCTCTGCAGACCCTTCTGATTGCGCTGAAACTTCGCGACGAAGCAACGTATCAACACAGTCTGCGAGTGGCTGATTTGGCAAGACGCATTTCAGCTCGATTTGGCCTATCCGGGACCGAGCAGCAAGACGTTTTGCTGGCCGGGCTTCTGCACGACATTGGAAAACTTGCCGTGCCTGATCAGGTCTTGAACAAGCAATCGAAGCTGACCCGTTCTGAACGCCAGGAGATTGCCAGGCACCCGACTCTGAGCTCGGAGATCTTGCTACCCTTTGGCAAGTTCGACAAAGTGAGAGCGATCATCCTGCAGCATCATGAACGATATGATGGAACCGGCTATCCGTCCGGACGACGCGGGGATGAGATACTCATCGAAAGCAGCATTTTGGCTGTGGTGGACGCCTTTGACGCGGTTTGCCACGAAAGGCCATACAGATTGCCCCTGACCAGCGAAGAAGCTCTGGGTTGGATTGAAAGCGAATCAGGCCGCCAGTTTAGGCCCGCTGCGGTTCATGCACTCGTGGAAGAATTTGAGACTGCCGACGCCCTTGAATCTCGAGTCCCTGAGCCTGCAAAGGTCCTTGACCGCTGGGACAGCCTGCTTCCGTTTAAGGTAAGCTCATAAAAAACAAATTTATGGCTTTTCATCTCTGGCGACACTATTTTCTGCGATGTTAGTGCCGCCTCTTGCACAAGCCATTGCGATTGCTTATTTTTAGCGATAATCTGAGGACTTGTTTGGAGCCTAATGACCCTTCGTTAGAGGTTTTGTAAGACTGGCCCGATCTGCGGCCAATCAGTTTAGTGTGAATCACCCTTACTCCTCTAACGTCGGCGTCTGCTCGCTCCGTCTGAAGGCAATTTTCGATTGCCGAACGGGCTGTACGTGCCGTTCGGCATTTTTGTTTCTATGAAGAACACGTCACTACGCGCTCACTGGAAGCACCTTCTCGTCGGCATTCTGACGCTGCTTGCGTTGCCTGCAGTCTCAGCTGCGGCTCTGGAGACATTTGAGTCCAATGCTGAACTTGTGCACGTGCGATGGAGTATGGAGATTGACGCAAGTGCACTGAAGCCGGATGCCCAGATGGAGTCCTTCTTTCCGTCTGCGGAGTGGGTTCCAGAGTTGGGCAGACTTGTGCCGGTTCAAACCCTGCTTGTGGCTTGTCCAGTCGGGACGACTCCCGTCGTGGTCAATCGCGGTGCGAGCTACTTAACAAGTGAGATTCTGTTTCCGGATGCAGACATCAACGCGACGAGCCGAGACATCTCGCGTGAAACGATTTCCCTGCGTGCGGTAGAGTCCTGGCGTGGGTTCCGGATTGCTCACATTGCCGTAAGGCTTGCGGAGCCGGATCGGAGCGGGAGCAGATTGCTTTCATCCATTGAGTTTGAAGTTCGGTTTACGGGCGCGTCTGCTCCGCAAGCAGCCTCCGAACGTGAACAAAATCTCTTGCCAACCTTTGCATTGAACGGCTCTATGGCCACACGCTGGTGGGCGTTGCCTAAACACCGAAAAACCAGACTCGACGAGTCAACGGATTCCTGGCCCAACCTCCAGCTATACAAACTTGGCGTCACGGAGGCCGGGGTGTATGCCATGACCGTCGAGTGGCTTCAGTCGCAGGGAGTACCGGCCCTCGGCGCGGCGTCACAGCAACTCAAGGTTTTCGGAAACGGCGGCAAGATGCTTCCTGCCGGTCTCATTTCCGTACCAGATTCAGTCTTGCGGGAAAACGCGGTCTTGGTCGAAGATGGAGGAGATGGCAGACTTGATCAAGGTGACCGCATCCTTTTCTATGCCGAAGGCCTTAAAGGATTGGACTACACTGACGGAAGTCTCTTGGGAGACAACGGACATGCAAGTCCCTATGCCACAGAAAATGCCTACTGGGTAGGCATTGATCCTGCCGGAGAACCCGGCAAGCGCATGAATCCGTTGCCTGAATACTCCGCGACCTCGACACTCGTCCAAACTTACACAGGGCGGAACTATGTTGAGCAGGAGCAATTCATCTACGCCGCGAATGCCGACCAGTCCAATTCCGGAATTGTTTGGTATATGGCGACACTCGACGCGCAAACCGAGCGCTCTTTTTCGATCACGCTTGAATCGGCTAACACGGGCCGAGGGACGCTACGACTGAGAATGAGAGGGTCGGGCATCGGGAGCGGTTTCGACGTGCGTGTCAATGATCAGTATGTCAGTCAGGGGACATTCTCGGATCCCATGACGATCACCATTCCTACTGGAGTTTTTGCGGCCGGCAACAATATTGTCCGGCTCACGAACCGCTCCTCCAGTGGAGTGATTCAATTGAACTACATCGAAGCGGAATACGAACGCTCCACGACGACGACCTCCGGGACTATCGAGATTCTTGCTCCAACGGAGACCGCGTGGTTCGGCTATCAGGTTTCGGGATTGGAGTCCTCGGCGTATCTTCTGGATATCAGCAATCCTCTTGAACCAAGAGTCCGCCAAGGACAGTCCTTCTCCGACTCATCCTATTCTGACTCGCCAAAGCGCTATTTTGCCTCCGCGCAGAACAAGATTCGGACCCCACTGTTTCGCGGCCGAAAGGACTTTGACGCAGCGGACTATTCCCGATTGCGCGATCCGCAGAACGAGGCAGGAATCATCATCCTGACTTATGACGGATGGTATGACGATCTTGCGCCGCTGATCGAGATGCATCGGGACTATCAGGAAGAACCACTGCACGCCGTCCGAGTGAAGCTTGGAGACGTCTTTGATGAGTTCTCGTGGGGAGTCTATGATCCCGTCGCGATTCGAAACTTCTTGCGCTATGCCTACGAGAACTGGCGCGGCCCGGCGGGAACGTCCGAGCCGCCCCGCTACGTGCTTCTTGTAGGTGACGGGGACTATGACTACCGGAATCTGTTGTCCAATACCGACGACAACTGGATGCCTCCCTGGGAGAACTCCGGTACCTGCACGGATGATTTCTATGTTGATTTTGACGACACTGCCACGATGCTCGATATGATCTCCGGACGGTGGCCCGTACAGTCGGCGCAAGAAGTCCGAAACATCGTTGAGAAGACGGTCGAGTATGCCGTGCGCCCGTTGTACGGGTCTTGGAAGAACACCGCTACGTTTGTGGCGGACGACGAATGGAAAGACGGGCGCTGCGGTGAGCGCTTCCATACGAGCGATTCGGAAAATCTGATCAACAACGTTCTGCCCGGATACTTCACGTTCCGCAAGCTCTACGAGATTCTCTATCCGTTTCGCCAGTCCAACTCGACATCGCAGAAACCTGATGCCACGCGAGACCTGATTGAAACGGTTAACAACGGCACACTGCTGATCAACTATGTCGGCCACGGCAACGAGCGGGTGTGGACCGATGAACAGATGTTCGTCATGGATCGCGACAATCCGCTGATTGAGAATGATCGTGTCTGGCCAGTAATAGTTGCGGGAACCTGCACATGGGGCGGCTTTGATCGCCCGAATGAGCGCTGTTTCCCAGAGCACTTGCTCTCGGGCGAATATGTCGGCAGCGTCGCTTGCATTGCGGCCACCCGTTTCACGTACGTCAACCAGAATCAGATTCTCACGGAAGAGTTCTACACGGAGATTTTCAGGCAGGGAATTGAACGCCGACGTAGCTTAGGAGAGGCACTTCTGATTGTGAAACCGCTGCGCTCGAACAACAGTCTCTATCATTGCTTGGGGAATCCTGTTCTGCGGTTAGCAACGCCCGAGTATTTTGCCTTTGTGGATGCGCGGGACGATTCTCTTCAGGCTGGTGCGCTGTTCAACTTGAGCGGCTACGTCTCCCGAACGGACAACTCCGCTGAAACTGAAGTCCGTTTCGGGCCGCGGGGCTCAAGCATCACCGACGAAGAGTGGGCGGACTTTCAAGGCATCGTGGAGGCCCGTGTCTTTGACTCGGAGGACTCTGCCGCGTATTTCTTTCCTCAGACGACAGACTGTAGCGTTCCCTCGCAGGTGCCCTACTACTACGGACTTCCGGGAAACGCCATTTTCCGCGGGAGGTCGTCCGTCGTGAATGGACGTTTCGACATTACGTTTCGAGTGCCTCGTGATATTCAATACGGCGGCACGAACGCCAAAGTTAGTCTCTATTTCTACGGAAAATCCGACAGTGAACCGGATTCCGCCGACGGCATTGGGATTGAACAACCGCTGAGAATTGCCAGCGAAGCCGCTACAGTGTCGGATTCTATTCCACCGCAAATCGAGACTTGGCTTGAGAATACCTCGTTTCGCAGCGGAGATCAAGTAAGTCGAACGCCGCGCTTGATTGTGCGACTTGGCGATGATTCCGGTATCAACCTCTCGGGCGAAGTCGGACACCGTATCACTGTGCGTATTGATGAGGCACAGGCGGAAGACATCACGCAATTCTTTAATTATGATGTGGACAGCTACACCAACGGTGAGTTGTCCCGCACTATCGGCCCCTTCTCAGAGGGACCGCACAGATTGACGGTCGAAGCATGGGACTCCTTCAACAACCTTAATGTCGAAACGCTTGACTTTGTTGTGTCGCAGAGTTCCGAGGCGGGATTTGCCATTCGCGACGTCTTGAACTGGCCGAACCCGATGAGCAGTGAAACTTTCTTTACTTATTCGCTGACACAGGATGGCGCGACGGATGTCAAAGTCCGCATATTCACGATGACCGGAAAACTCGTGGACGAGATGGACGGACTTGGAACTCGCCAACTCTACAACAGCAATAGCGCTTTCCCCTGGCACGGCAAGGACCGTAACGGACGAGATCTCGCCAACGGCGTGTATTTCTACAAAGTCATTGCGCAACACGAGCAGGGTTACTCCGCCGAGGCGACGGGGAAACTGATCATTCTACGATAACAAACAAACAGACATACAAGCAGGAGAGCAAATGAAGAATCGGATGTTTGCACTATGCGTGATCCTTGCGGGCCTCTTCGCTTCGCAGGCTCATGCGGCCAGCGTCAGTCAGGCGACGCTGCTGTTTCTCAAGATTGCGCCAGGTGCCAGACCGACGGGCATGGGAGAATCGTTTGTCGCCATTGCCGACGATGCAACGGCAACCTGGTGGAATCCGGCGGGCCTCGGCTTTCAGACCAAGAACGAAGTGACGATGATGTATTCCCGCTGGCTTCCGCAGTTCAACCTGTCGGATCTCTACTATGCCTTTGTGGGCGGGACGTACCACCTTCCCGAATGGGGTACGGTCGGCGCTAACGTCATGTTTCTGAATCTTGGTGAGACGCAGCGAACAGGACCTTCCGGTGAAGACCTTGGAAAATTCTCGTCCTATGAAATGGCGATCACCGGTACCTATGGCGCTCTGGTCAACGATAATCTCTCTATGGGCGTCGCTCTGAAGCTTGCGTACAGCAATCTTTCGCCTGTTGGCGCGGGTGCCGAGCAGGGTAAGGGTGTGGCCACGGCGATTGCTGCAGACCTCGGTTTGCTTTACAAAGCGACGTTCATGCCCGGGCTTTCTCTGGGAGCCAACCTTTCGAACATGGGTCCGAAGGTTTCCTACATTGACCGTGCACAGGCCGATCCGCTGCCCACGACGCTCAAAATGGGCGTTGCTTTCAAGGTGCTCGATCAGGAGTACAACAAGCTAACGATTGCCAGCGACGTGGACAAAGAACTCGTGAAGCGGGATGACCTCGGACGCTCCGACGAGTTTTACGAGGCGTTGTTTTCCGCTTGGGGTGACGGAGATCTCGTGAAATCGTTGATCTGGCACGTCGGTGCGGAGTATTGGTATTCAACCCTGGTCGGACTTCGCGGCGGGTACTACAATGATCACCTTGGCCGCGTTTTTCCCTACACCTTCGGCGTGTCTCTTAAGTACAGCACCTACCGTTTTGATTTCAGCTACCTGACCGCCGGCGAAAATCATCCGCTGACGGACACGATGCGCTATTCGCTTTCTGTGGAGTTCTAGTCTGAAGTTTCTTCGCATATTGGCCCTGATTGCTCTCTGTGCAAGTGCACAAGGAGCGTCCGTGGCAACGCATTTTTCAGAACGTCCAAGTCCCCAATCTCTGGATGAACGCTGGCCGGCTGATGTGCCGATCCGATTGTGCGCCATTCTCGTGGAGTTTCAACCTGATGATCAGCCGGGCACGACGGGCGACGGTACGTTCAATTCGGGTTTCCCTGACACGCTGCGCATTGATCCTCTGCCGCACGATCGGGAGTACTTCGCGGATCATCTGCTGTTTCTGGAAAACTACTTCGGAAACGCATCGCGTGGTGCTGTGACTTTCTCGGCTAAGGACATTTATCCGACCGGAACGGCGGAGCCCTATCGGCTTGCGCATCCGATGTGGCACTACAATTACAACTCCGACAATGATCTGCTGAACGACCGGCTCGTTGAGTTGTTTGCCGAAGCGGTTTCGCTTGCGGACGCGGATGTTGACTTTACGGCTTATGATGCGGTCCTGGTGTTCCACGCAGGTGTCGGCAAGGATTTTAACGTCGGATTCGACAACACTCCTTTCGATATTCCGTCCGCCTACATATCCGGACGTGATCTTGCAAACTATGTCGGAACATTACCAGCGGGAGTCACGCGCGGCCTGATTCTTCCCGAGAGCCAGAACCAAATCGAAACGCTGGAGTTTGAAATTGAACTCTCGATGAACGGCGTCTTGGTCAAGCTGTTCGGAAATTGGCTGGGCATGCCTGATCTGTTTAACACAGAAACCGGAGCAAGCGGTATCGGTCGTTGGGGAATGATGGATCAAGGGTCGGGAAACGTCAATGCCATTGTGCCGGCGCTTCCGGATGCTTGGTCGAGACTCTATATGGGATGGGAAGAGCCGCTGGTGGTTTTCCCCTCAGGTGCGGGAGACACGGTCCAGATTTCACGCTTTTCTGATGCAGGCACAAACATCATCAAAGTGCCGATAAGCGGAAATGAGTACTATCTGCTTGAGAATCGGGATGCAGACGCGGACTCCGTCGGCTCTGTCACGGTGTATGACCGTGACAACCGTGAGATGCAAATTGACCGGGAAGGAAACCTTGCGGTCCCGGAAGGTTTTGGCGTGGCAGTCCGCGCATCGCACTATGATTTTGGCATTCCCGGAAGCGGAATTCTGATTTGGCATATTGACGAACAAGTCATCGCACAGAATATTGATGAGAACAGAGTTAATGCAAACCCGGAACGTCGAGGTGTGGACCTTGTGGAGGCGGATGGTTCGCAGGACATCGGAAGAGAATACGGGTTTGCGTCTTCCGGATCCGGCACAGAGCTGGGCATACAGGAAGACTGCTGGTACAGACTGAATGAGGCCTTCCGTGATGCGAACGGCGGGACCTCGTTTGTCCGCTTCAATGACAATACAAGACCGTCTGCCCGCCTTTTCGATCACGCCTTCACCTTTCTCGAGATCTCCGATTTCTCGGACGTATCGGCGGTCATGTCTTGCCGGATTCGCGGAACGCTCGTGGAAGATGGCTTTCCGGTTTCCTTTGCCGATACGTCGGCGCTATGGGCCGTCGCGGACTTGAATCAAGACCATCTCCGCGAGTTCTATGTTCAGTCGCACGATTCGTTGTTCCTGGTGGATTCCCTCGGTGCCCAACTACTGACCGTACTTCCTACCGGCGTGCGCTTGCAGCGTTCTTCATCGGCAAGCGTTGAACCCGACGACGAGCTGGTGTTTATCGGAGAGATGTTTGGTGTGTTGCGCAATCCCGATTCACTTGCGTCGCCGACATTTGTGAATGTCCCCGCAGGGGTCGGATTTGTCGAACGCGCACTCTATTGTGAGACGCCCTCAGGAGAGCCGAGGTACGTCATTGATTTCTCACATGGCCTTGGCGTGTTTTCCGCTGATCTGGAGTTGCTTGGCACCGGCGAAGACTTTGGTGACACCATCATCGGACTTCGCTACTTGGAATTGCCGCCAGCAAAGAGAATTATCGGTCTTTCGGACACACGCATTCACGCACTGTCCGTCGGAGATGACTTGTCTTCCGAGTGGTTCCTGGAGGTGAGTTCGAGTTTCAAGCCGACCGTAGTGATTGAAGCGGATCGGACTCTAATTTGGGATGGTGCTGTCGGATATATTGATGCTGCCAATGGTTCGGTAGTTTGTTCTCCGTCAAACTGCTTGCCGCCGGACATTGATTGGGATGGAGACGGGCGAATGGAAGGCGGAGGTGCGGACGGTGCCGATTACACGCGACGCGAGGATTTTGCGCTATCGGCCAATGGTAGCTATGCCTATCACGACTTGAATTTTGACGGCAATCCTGACGTGTTGGAATTTGTTTCCACCGAAAACACGACAGGGGACATCGTAACCCGTGAGTTGACTGCATATGACCACGAAACGCGACGTTACGCGGATTTTCCAATGGCTGTCTATGGCGATGCGGAGCTCGTCCGGCTGAACCCCGGGGCTTTCCGTTATCATTTGGTCACCATGACTGTTGAAGAGGGAGTCGCGCGCTTCACATTGTCGCGCTTTCCTATCTCGCCCGACGGGACCGTGGACGAGATATACAAGGTGGGAGGTCCCTCCGACGGCATGATCATTGTTGGACCCGCACGTCCTGAAGTACACGAGCGCGATCAGTTTGCCTATGTGTGGCCGAATCCTGCTGCGGACATTGCCCGCATTCGCTTGACTTTGCCCTATGCGGCCAACGCAGATGTCACCATATTCGATCTTGCCGGAAGGAAGGTGGCAGAGTTGTCTGGATCGTCGTCTGCGCCCGGAGCCTTTGAGATTCCCTGGGATACGCGCAGTGTGGAGAGTGGAGTATACATTGGCAGAGTTGACGCCAAAGGGTCCGGCCAAAGCGTATCCGCTGAACTGAAGATTGCGGTGGTGCGCTGATGCATAGAATCCTCTTTCTACTCTTTGCACTGACGTCAACGGTATTCGCTCAGACCGCGGAGTTCACTCGACCGAATTTGAAATGGCAGAGTTTCGAAACCGAGAATTTTGTCATTCTCTATACCGAGGGACTTGAAGAAGTTGCTTACCTTGCGGCGGATATCGCTGAAGAGATACACAAGCCTCTGTGCGAGATCTACGACTATTATCCTGACACAAAAGTCAGCCTGATCTTCTCGGATGAAGACGATATCGCGAATGCGGGTTCGTATTTCCAGTCGAACAAGATCAAGTTTTTCGCAACTTCAATGGCGTGGGACTTTCGGGGGACTCACAATTGGCTGCGCAATGTGGTCACGCACGAGTACACGCACATGATTCAATTGGGCGCGACGCGCAAGTGGTCGCGCCGTTTTCCGGCGATTTATGTGCAGGCTCTGGGTTACGAACCCGAACGAAGACCAGACGTCTTGTACGGTTATCCTAATACATTGATCAGCTGGCCGCTGCCGTCGGTGACGGTCCCCGCATGGTTTGCGGAGGGTACGGCGCAATATCAGTTCAGCGGCAACGGCTATGATTTCTGGGACAGCCACCGCGACATGCTGCTGCGTCAAGCCGTGCTATCGAACCGACTGCTGAGTTTTGAGGACATGGGCTTCTTCGGAAAGACCAGTCTTGAAAGCGAAGGCGTGTACAATCAAGGATTCTCCTTCACGAAGTACATTGCCGACCATTCGAACGGCGCACAGACACTGGGAGAGGTTTCGCGGAAGATGGGCAGTGTCTGGCCAGTGACCTTGAATGACGCTATTGCGTCCGTCACAGGGAAGGCAGGGATCGAATGGTATCGCGAGTGGAAGCAAGATCTTGAGATTCAATACGGGAATGTCAGAAGTTCACTCGAACCATTTCTCACTATTGCTGACACATTGAAGGAAAAGGGATTTGTTGGCTTCTATCCACGGTTCTCGTACAATGGCGAAGAACTGGCATACGTCTCCAATTCGGGCCGCGAGTACTTTGGCCAGTCATCCTTATACGTCTACAACTTGGCCTCAGACTCGTCTGAGTTGGTGGCACCGGGTGTGCAAGGCGGGCTCTGTTGGCTTCCGGATGATTCCGGGATTCTCTACGCGGCTCGATCCACCAAGAATCCGCACGGCGCGCTCTTGCACGATTTATATGTCTATCGCTTCTCCGACAAAAAGACGATCCGCCTGAGCAAAGGCCTTCGTGCCGAGTCCGTGGATCTTAGTCCAGATGGAAAGACACTTGTCTTCACAATCAATGAAGCCGGTCGCCGCGATCTCGCCTTTGCGCCAATGCCTGATCTGAATGAGAAGATCAGATTGCTCAGACCAGAGGATGTCACGGTACGAGTCCCTTCACTTCCGCACGAACAGTACTATCTGCCCAAGTGGTCGCCTGACGGCGAGCGGATTGCCGTGTCGCATCACTTGCGCGAAGGTCGTTCCGTTCGAGTCTTCGGCTACAATTCGCAGCCAAGTGAGATCACTCTACAAAAGGAGTTTGACGGAAAAGGCGGCGAGTTGCGAGATCCGTCGTGGAGTGCGGATGGAACGTCGTTGTATGTATCATATGATGAATCTGGCATCGCCAACATCTATAAGCTTGACCTCGATTCAGACCGTCTCGACCAGCAAACTGTCGTATTGGGCGGTGCTCTGTATCCCGACTTCAAGAATGGGAAGATGGCCTTTTCCGAGTTTTGCGGCGACGGTTTCAGAATCTGCATTGCCGACAGTTTGCCGCCTGTAAGACTCCCACGGAATACACTTGACGGGAGCGAAAGCTATCTGGCTCGCGTGCCAAGAAAGGACGTTGCTCTGCGAGGCACGGTCCGTGAGTCAGAAAGCTACAAACCGCGCTTTGAATCGCTCTACTGGTTTCCCCGGATCGCTCTGGACTACAACAAGTTCAAGCCCGGGACCTATCTGCTGCTGAACGATGTTTTGGACAAACTGACTTTCATCGGCGGCGCAGCAGTCAACCAAGACCGGGAATACGATCTGTACGGCCTTGCGGAGTACAAGGAGTTCTATCCGACGATTTTTGCAGAGTACTTCAATGTGCAACGTAGATTGACGTCCTACTTCGCGGATTCCACGAGGATTATCGGCGAAGAGGAGATTGGCGGCAGGCCAATTCCGCTATTTGACCAGTACAGAATTCGTTATCGGTACAATCTGAACGAGATCAGCGTTGGGTTGGGAGTTCCCCTAACGTCCACCGCCAACGTCAAGACCCGCGCGACGTACGACCAGTATGTCGCGCACAATAGATTTGACGACGGCACAAGCGTTAGCCTAACCTACTTCAAAGGGTGGTCTTGGAAATCCGGATTCTATCTCGATGCCAGACGGCCCGGTATTCTAACCAACATCAGTCCGTCGAATGGGTATCGCGGATTCGTTGAATACACCCGAGCAAATCACAAATTCATTTCCGATATCGAAGTCGGTGGTGACGCGCTGGGTTTACAGGAAATCTACGACCCCAACAACTACAACTTGTTGGAAGCGGGCGTTGAACGCTATTTCAAGTCACCCGTAAAGAACCATTCCATAGAGCTTCGCTTGCGCGGTGGCTACATGGATGAGGGCGTTGATCCCTTCTTCTACCAATACGCAGGGGGTCTTCCGGGCATGCGCGGCTACTCGTTCTACAGTTTGGGCGGTACACGGACCGCTGTAGGAACCTTGACTTACCGTTTTCCAGTAGTCCAGCGCGCGGCGCTCAACCTTTGGCCGGTCTCGCTTAATAGAGTCTATGGCTCCGTGTTTGCAGACTTCGGCGACGCCTGGACTGGCGACTATACGGACCGTTCGCCCAAGAAAGACATCGGCGGCGGATTGCGATTTCAACTGCACTCGTTCTATTCTTACCCAACGGCGGTTTCCTTTGACGTCGCCTATGGGTTGGACAAATTCGATGTGATCGAGGACGATGTTCGAACAAGCTACGGCGAGGAAGTTCGTTACTATCTTACCGTGCTGTTTGATTTCTACACCCCGATCATTCCTCCCGCGCGGCATCCTTCAAGCTGCGGCTGCGCGCACTGCTCAGTGAACTAAGACATTAACTCATACTTCGGAGAAAGCTATGCACTCCAAGACGTACACGCGGCTGCTGCCGCTTCTGCTGATCGCATTGATGCTGCCGCAGTTTGCGCAGGCAAAGGGACTGGGACTTTCTCCCCACAGAGTCCAGATGGCCGCGCCGAGCTTCGAGCAATCCGCGGCCGACGAAACAGGCGCCGCCGCGCTCAGCGGCAAGAAGAACATAGGCCGAGCGGTGATGTTCAGCTTAATCATCCCAGGAACCGGACAGCTCTACTCGGGCTCCTGGCTGCGCGCTCTGCCTTGGTTTGCCGTTGAAGTCGCCGGTTGGGCGCTCTTTGCCAGCTATCACGGCCAGGGCAATGATAAGACGAGTGAGTTTGAAACCTATGCCGGACCGTGGCAGAACACCGATCGCGGTGCAGGCAATTTTAACTACGATGTCTACATGCTGCGTGAGTATCAAGTTGCTGTAAACGAAGTATTTGCCCGCACGCCGTGGGAGGGTGATCTGGTCGAATGGCGTGACCTGCCTTGGACGGATCGGTCGGAGCACCTGCCTGCTCCATACACTCATGACATCAATACCAGAGACGTTCAGCAGTACTACGAGATGATCGGCAAGTACTACGAGCAGTTCGGATACGGCTGGAACGACGCCTGGGATGGTGCTTATTCACCCGGTACACAGACCCTGGACAACATTTGGCTCGCGGCAGGTGACGATCCGAGCACCTCGTGGTTTGACGGCAGCAGCGCCATGTTCTACCACTATCGCGACATGCGCGGCGAGGCAAATGATCTGTTGGAGAAGGGCAATACCATGATGGAAATCGTGCTCGTTAACCATGTCCTGTCCGCATTGGACGCTGCTTTCGCTGCAAGAAGCTACAATAGGAAGATGGAGTCGGCAGGGCTTGGTTCGCTTGACTTGCGCTACGACATTAGAAACCGCGATGGCGAATGGGCGCGCACACTGACGCTCGGAGTTCCGCTGTCCTTGACAAAGTAAGTCGATCTATGCTGAATCGAGTGCATAGGGTCGTCCTGAGTGCCGCGCTGCTATTAGGAGCGTGTTTACCTGCACTTGCAGGTGAACGGGGGCAGGCGGCATTCTTGAAGTCCCTGGTCATTCCCGGATGGGGCCAGTATGAACTTGGCAGGACGAAGCATGCCTTGGCTTTCTTTGGAGCGGACCTCTTGTTTATTGGTTCTGCGCTCAGTCTCCAGTATCACGGAAAGTCCCTGCGCGATGACTACCAGGCCTTTGCTGCCTCTCATGCTGGCGTCAGAGGTTCGCATAACAAGGACTTCTATGTGGACGTCGGCAATTGGATGAATGTCTTTGAGTTCAATGAACAGCGAATGGCAGATCGCAGCTTCGGCGCTCTGTATGATACCGAGTCCGAGTATTGGTCGTGGAGCAGCGACGCAGACCGGGCGAGAATGGAAGAAATGCGCGTGCAGTCTGACCGATCATTGAACCGCGTGATCTATGCGATTGCGCTCACCGGTGTTAATCACCTTGTGAGCGCGTTTCACGCCGGCAGGCTCGCCGCGCAGCAGGACGGAGTATCCAACAACAGACTGGGTTGGAATGTCACTCCCCAGAGCGTCAGCGATGGAGCAGGCGTTAATGTGCTCGTCTGGTGGTGAGGTGAGTTCGCGGTGAACGTGCTGGTTACGGGTGCGTCCGGTCTCTTGGGGGCCGCAGTTTGCCTGCGTCTTCAGAAAGGCGGCCATGTCGTTTGCGGAACTCACTTGAGTCATATTGGACCATTCCCATTTCCTTCCGCAAAGGTGGATTTGCGCGAAAGAGTGGATGTCGAGGCATTGGTCAAGTCTTTTGCGCCAGATGCTATTGTTCATGCGGCTGCGCTGTCCAAGGTTCTGGAGTGCCAGAGAAATCCAATCGAGGCACGACGGCACAATGTAGATGCGACCCGACATCTTGCGGAGTTGGCAAAGCAGTCGTCCTGCTACTTCTTGTACGTTTCAACGGACCAGGTGTTTTCCGGGAAGACGGGGATGCACACTGAATCGGAAGCTGTTTCACCGACGCATATCTACGGCGAATTGAAGGCCGAATGCGAAAAGCTACTTCAGAATCTGCTTGAACGTCGCTTGATTCTTCGAAGTAATAACATCGTTGGAAGCAACAAAGGTTTCGGTAAGAGCTTCACGGATGGTGTGCTTGAATCCCTGCTTGCGGGCAAGTCAGTCGAACTGTTTGACGACCAGATTCGTTCTCCCATTCATCTTGATGTCATGTCAGAATTGATTCTGAGATGTGTCGAAGATGCCGTACAGGGAATCCTGCACGCGGGCGGTCCGGAGCGCCTCAGCAGGTATCAAACCGGACTCCAATTGGCGGAAGCCTTTGGGGGGGGCACTAATCGTATCCACCCGGTGTCGTTCAAGACTCATGCTGAGTCCGATGTCCTGCAATCTGATGGCAGTTTCGACACCACGAAATTCCGTGAGCTCTATCCTGATCTCGGCAACGAACGCATCTCCACTGGATTTGAGCGGGATGCCAAGCGTGTGAAGGCAACACTTGAATCTCCAAGCTGAACTGATCCGAATTGAAACCGGCGCGCGTCTTCCAGATGCGTTGTGTACACTTGCGCGGTCTCGCGAATGGAGCTCTGCTGTTTGTTCAGGAATTGGCGGAGTGTCCGATGTTGAATTGGCATACTATGATTTGAGCACAAGGAAGTATTTGCCCTTTCCGGTGGATGGTATTGTTGAGTTGGTGTCCCTGCAGGGAAATCTATCCACGGTAGATGGAGAACCATTCTGGCATCTTCATGCTATTATTGCGGATCGCGAAGGCCGCTGCTTTGGGGGACACCTGAACACATGCGTAGTAGCCTTGACTCTTGAGCTTGCCGTGTGGCCGATGCCGGAGTCTCGATCCCGCGCTTTCGACGAAGACCTTGGACTGCGGCTGCTGATCAATGAGTGACAAGAACATTTCGCGCGAACAGAAACACTTTGTCGCTATCGCGGGCAACATCGGTGCCGGCAAGACCACGCTCGCCGAGCGGCTTGCAAGGCAGCTCGGCTGGAAATGCCATCTTGAGCCTGTCATTCAGAATCCCTATCTGAGTGACTTCTATGCTGACATGAGCAGATGGGCTTTCCATCTGCAGATCTACTTCTTGAGCAAACGATTTCAGAGCCAGCTTGAGATTGACAAGGACCCGGTTTCCTGTGTTCAGGACCGAACGATTTATGAAGATGCCGAGATATTCGCCCGCACTCTTCACAAACGGGGTGCGATGTCCGACCGGGAACTTGAAAACTACTTCGATCTGTTTGACTCCTTGATTGCGCATTTGAGACCGCCGGATCTGGTGGTTTACCTAAAGTGTGGTGTGGAGCAGCTACTAGAACGAATCAGCAAACGCGGAAGAAACTACGAAACCGGAATTGACCCCGAGTATCTTGAAGATTTGAACAACGCCTACGATCAGTGGGCGGAAAGCTATTCCGGTAAGCTCCTGATTGTCACCATAGATACAATGGCAGAGGGCCGCGCCTTTGAACATGAAGTGTTTGAAGAGTGCATGCGACTGCTCCGTATGAACCTGCAACTGGAAATTGACTTCTGATGCACGAATACTCATTGCTTTCCAACACAAGAGCGCCGATTCCCGGTTGGCTGCTCGAGATTTCTATCTGGCTTTGCGCACTTGTTCCGTTTGTCTTGGTGCTTGAGTCGTCCGAAAGCCTGAGCCCTGCGAACATCGCGGCAAGCGCGGTTGCCTGTCTGTTGGGTTATTTTGCCTGGCGAGCAGGTCCATCTTTCCCGGGCCGTGAGACGGTGTCTCGCGTGTGGATGATCCTTGCAGTGCTCTCGACGGGTGCGGCAATGTTTGGTGCCGGTTTAGCAAGCAAGATTGGTGTTCTTACGATTTTGTGGTGTGCGCTGCCCGCAGTCTTGTTGTTTGCGCACTCGAGGATTGACCGCTCGCATCGAGTTCTTAGACAGTCCATTGTTCCTCTTTTGTTTGGTTCCATTTTCATGTTTGTTTCAACTTCCTTGGGACAGTCAGCCAAGGGAGCTTTTCCTGCCGTAATCGCCGCGCTCTTCCTTTCCGTTTTGCGGGCGACGCTGGACATTGAAGAGGATGTTCTGGAGAATCATGGGGACACCGACTCGCTTGTTGTGGAGGAGCATTACAGAAAGAGGCTCGCGATCACTGCAGCGATTTTCTTCCTGTTTGGTACGGTCAGCTTGTGGCCCTGGCTTGGCGAAGTGTATAGCCAAACATACTTCTTCATTATGCTGTTCGGAGTACTGCTGCCGCTTGCGTACTTCTGGGGAAGGATTCGCCAACCGAAGATGGAGGGTGCGCGCGCTGCTTTGACTCGATTTAACCGCATTGCGCCACTGCTTGGCATCTTTCACCTGGTTGCTGTGCTCTTTTCGTAGTGGACGTTCGTCTTACTCTGGTGTCTGCTTCACCGCGCAGACAGGAACTGCTGAAATCATTGAAGATTCCTTTCGACGTGGCGCCCTCTGCGGCATCGGAGTGCTGGCTGGCGCCGACGCCCGAGGAACTTGCTTCTTTGAATGCCGCGCGGAAAGTGGACAGATCACAATACAGGCGAGACCGTGATCGGTTGCTGCTCGGCGCGGACACCATAATCGCTCTGGATCGGGAGGTTTTCGGCAAACCTGCGGGGAATGACTCGGCGCGCCGAATGCTGTCACGACTATCTGACCGGTGGCACAAGGTCATCACCGGATTTTGTTTGATGCGGGGCGGGGAAGAGGAGAGAAAAATCTGCGCGAGCGTCGTAGCGGGTGTTAGAATAAGATCGTTGTCTGCGGTTGAGATTGATGCATACCTTGCAACCTCAGAGTGGGTTGGAAAAGCGGGTGCTTACGCAATTCAGGGCAAGGCAGGCGCTTTTGTTGAAGAGATTTCGGGGGACTATTCGAACGTAGTAGGATTACCCACAGAGAGGATTGGCCAGGAACTTGAGCGGAACTTTCGCGAATTCAGATTTCTGTGAGGAGCTTAGGAAGGCTCGCGAATTCCGAGGGCTTTCTCTCGAGGACATAGCACGTTCGACACGGATTCCTCTGGACTATCTGCGTGCGATTGACCAAGGGCAGCTTGACTCGGTCCCAGAAGCAATTCGAAAAGGGGTGATTACCTCCTACGCCAAGGCCGCCGGGATGAATGCGGACCTTGTCGAACGCTCGCTGAAAGATCCCTCTGCGAAATCCGCGAAGTCGGGGAGCGGACGAGTCGCTGGAGTTCCTTACCGAGAGAAGATGACCGTTGGAATGACCCGTGCGCAGATCCAGACGGTCTGGTTTGCCAAGCTCTCATCAAATGCTGGCCTCCATTGGGGGGTCACTGCCGTGTTGCTTGGAATTCTCGTCGTGCTCGGGCTGACTTCGACTCCTCACTCAAAGACCTCAGTTTATCCATATTCCAATAAGCTTCCATACGGCGGTATCTTAAGGCAGGTTCCCTTCGTGAAAGTGTCAGAACCAGGAGTTAGTGATTCCGATCCTTTTCTGATTGACTTTGTGCAACATGTCACGACGGCGATCGCGCTGGACACGGGTTTCGTCGAGACCGAACTGGGAATCAATGAGTGGGAAACACACAACTTGTATCCTTTTGACACTATAGAGGTTACGCATGGAACCGGACTTAGATTCAGCTTTCCTCCCGGATTTCCACTGCTGGTCCTAACTGAGAGCGCCGAAACCTTGCGGACCCATTTTACGCACGATTCGACCGCTGCGTGGATCTGCTCGCCTGACCTCAGTTTGGAAGCTGACGCTGAAGGTGATTCCGCTGTTGCCGATACGGGGAGTTGACTTCACCGGAACTCGTTGTTATATTGTATTTTTTGCAATTCCTGCCTTGACCAAGAACTGCTTCCCGCTCCGCCGCGATGGTCTATCTGTTCCTCGCTTTTGCCGCATCCCTCCTATTCGCCGTCTGGGAGTACCTCCAGCACCAGAGGCGCGTTAACTCTATTCCCATCCGCATACACGTGAACGGTACGCGCGGCAAGTCGTCAGTAACTCGACTGATTGCTGCGGGACTCCGTGCGGGCGGTATTCGCACGCTCGCCAAGACTACCGGCACGCTGCCAAGAATTATTCACGCCGATGGGCTGGAAGTGCCCATTCAGCGTCGAAGCGGTGCGAATATTATTGAGCAGGTTAAGGTGTTCCGATACTTCGCAAAGGAGAAACCTCAAGCAATCGTTATTGAGTGCATGGCGGTGAACCCCGAATATCAATGGATCTGCGAACACCGATTTGTCCGGGCGTCCGTGGGCGTGATCACCAACACTCGACTTGATCACATTCTTGAGATGGGGCCAACCCTTGAGAACGTTACGCGCTCTTTGTGCAACACTTTGCCGCCGCGAGGTGTAGCCTACACTGCCGAGCAAAACATGTTTTGGCTCATGCGAAAAGAAGCAGAGCGATCGGACTGTCGGCTCTGGCGAGTGAACTCGGAAAGCGTCTCGTATCTCGAACTTGGACAGTTTTCCTACATAGAACATGCGGACAATGTCGCGCTCGCACTCGCGGTCTGCGAACACTATCATGTTCCCCGCGAAGTCGCTTTGGAAGGCATGTACAAAGCGTTTCCCGATCCCGGCGCACTAAAAGTGCTGGAAGCCGAAGAGAATGGCAAGGTCGTTCAGTTCATCAATGCGCTGGCAGCGAACGATCCTATGTCCACTCTTGCCATCTGGCACAAAGTCAAGGACCTCTCAACTGAAGTTGGCACCGTGATCTTCATGCTGAACACGCGCGCTGATCGCTATGACCGCACAATTCAGTTGCTCGAGATGATCCGCGACAATCTGACCGAAGAGTTCGACTATTTGCTTCTGAATGGAGAAAACCTTGACCGTGTCTATGGAAGTCTCCATGAGTACAACATTGATCCTGCCAAAGCAATTCGCATTGGTATGCAAGATCCATCCGAAACCTACAAAGCCGTGTTTGAACGCGTTTCCGACATCGGAACCGTGTTTGCGATGGGGAATGTCGGCAAAGGCGGATTGAATGTCGCGACGTATTTCGCCAATCGCCGCCGTGTCCGCAAGGGAATGAATTCCACAGCGCCCAATGAAATTCAGCAGCCGTCGCATTGACCTATGATTGAGCTTACTATTGGCCTCGGCGTTCTGATCAGCCTCCTCTTTCATGAGGTGGTCGGCGCGGCTGCGGGCGGCATCGTCGTCCCGGGCTACATTGCCCTGCATCTGAATGACCCCGCGCGCATGCTGGGCACTTTTGCCGTGGCATTTGTGGCGTTCCTGTGCATTCGGGTTGTGTCGCGTTTCATGTTTGTGTATGGAAGACGACGCATGGTGCTGGCCATCATGTTCGGGTTCATTTTCGGCTACTTAAGCCGCAACCTTGTTCTGAACGATGTCATGGTGGCGGATATCCGTCTCGAGGCAATCGGGTTCATTATCCCCGGGTTGATTGCGAACTGGTTCGAGCGACAGGGAATTGTCAAGACTATAGCCATGATGCTCATTGCTGCGCCCATTGTGAAACTCCTTGTGATGGTTCTGACGGGAGGCGAGATCTATCATGGCGTTTAGGCCCAGTCTGCGCTCTATTTGGACTCTGATCTCCATGGCAGTGGTGTGCTACGGATTGTACTTGTGGGCGGAGTATCAAGTGGTTGAAGTGAAGCAGCCACATTATGCCGAGAAGCTTGCTGCGGCGGAACTTGACAGCCGCGCCATGTTTTTGCTTGCATCAATCGAGTCGCGCGACATGGAGTCCCTGGAAAGTTACGGGGACGAGCGACTTGATGCCCTGATTGGACAGCAGTTCTCAACAATCACGACGGACATTGGCAGTTTCGAATCCAAACTGAACTGCCTTAACCCCAATTTTGCGGCGGCCGCCCTTGAGCTTCTGATTGGCGCGGGCCTCGAGAAAGGCGATCTTGTCGCGGTCGCACTGACCGGATCCAACCCGGGAGCAAATCTCGCGGTGCTCAGTGCGTGTCAGGTGTTAGGGCTCAAGGTGAATGTGATTACCTCCATCGGTTCAACCTGGTGGGGAGCGAACGATCCACACTTCACTTGGGTGGACATGCAGTCCGTGCTGCGGGACAAAAAGCTTCTCGACTTCACGCCGATTGCGGCTTCACGAGGCGGACTTGACGATCTCGCGACTGGACTTTCCGGTACCGGACGAGACGAGCTCGATGCTGCTGCCGCACGAAACGGCTTGAAAATGCTCTCTGCGACGTCCGCCGATCAAGCTGGTAAATTGTGGTGGGAAACGTTCAAAGCCGCCGCCCTCGGCGATCGGTACGCCGCCTATGTTAATGTTGGTGAAGGTGTCGCAAGCACCGGACACACAGAGAATGGCCGCCTTTTGAGCGACGGAGTGCACCGCCGTCTGCCCAGCCGAAACTGGCCAGCGCGGGGGGCTTTGCACTTTGCCTCCGCCGAGGGCATCCCTGTCATTCACTTCTACGACATGACCCAAATCGCCCGCGAGTTTGGTTTGGGCACTCCGCGTATTCCACTTACCGAACCCGGTATCGGGGATGTCTTCACCACCGAGCGATATGATGTTCGAATTGCCTCTCTGGCACTCTTGCTCGCCGTCACCCTGCTTTTCATACTTGTTCGTATTGACGCGAAGTATTTCAGACTCGCGGATGCGGGCGTCGAACCAGAATCTTTGCTTTAGCACCGAAAACGAATCCTCATCATGAAGCGATACATTGCCCTTCTTTTGTTCTCGCTTGGAGCTCTGTTCACGAATTCATTCGCGGACAATGGTTTCAAGTACCTGAAACCTGCTACCTATGATCAGGTGACCAAACTCACAGTCGCCGGAAAGTCGCGAACCTACTTCGTTCTCGAAGGAACGAATCAGATCGGCGCCGTGATAGAGGGACCGTCGCAGCTGAAAGTCATGTCCCGCGCGACCCTTGAAAAGTCCGACCAGCGTCCGGATTACTCTATTGAGGTGCTGCTTGAAGAAGGGAAGAAGCCGAGAACGATCCACCACACCAGCAAGCTCTCCGAGAAGGCCGACTTGCCGGACGGATCTACTGGGTACCTGGGTGTGCTGCGCTCAAAAGTGATTGACATTCCTTCCGGGAAGCACAATGTCATCTTGCGTTTGCCCGACGGTTCCAAGGACAAAGTGTATGTCAGGCTGTCGCAAAAAACGAATGAGTTCACCGGCGGAACTTCCGTGGTCGCGATGACGCCGTTCGAATATACAACTGCGGTTGATTTGGTGTCGAATGAAACGGCATACACCTACTATCGCGTCGGCGGCGAGGATCGGGTTGCGCTCAAACTGGTCGGTCCCGCAACTCTTAAAGTGCTCAGTCGTATTGAGTTCGGCCCGGAAATGAAGGGCAATCAGCGATGGAAGATCCAGTTGATGGAAGACGGCAATGCCAAGAAGACCTACAGTCTTGCCGCCAACAACAGCGACGTGATCCAGTATCGCCAGCCTTCGCAGTATGTCCCCAGCCGCGCCGAAACATTCTTTGTAGAGATTCCTTCCGGCGAACATGTTTACGAGTTCCGCTTGCCCGATGACCGCCGAACCACCTTACTGAGATTCCTGCTGCCTACTTCCGAATTGACAGGAGACGGATCAGAGTGAAACGGGTCACGCTTTCACTTCTCTTCGGAGTGCTTCTGGTTTCAGCGCAGGCGAATGCTCGCCGTACGAGCTTCCCGACGTTGGACTGGGGGTTGCGAGTTGGAGTGAACGCGATTTACAATGACAATGTTCTGCGTCTGTCCGAAGCGGACGGGAATGCTTTTCACCGATTTGATCCGGGATTTCGGACTCCGTTGCAAACGCTTGATGACGGAGAAATGGAAATTCTGCTTGCTGCGTCTCTACAGTGGCGAGCACCCGCAACGACCATGGTCAATTTGAATTATCGGATCAAGGCCGTTCAGCGAGCGCAGAATAGTGTTACAGACTATCAGACCCACAGCCTAGGCGCAAGCATCAGACCTCGCGTCCGTGGATACAGATGGATTGCGCGGGGTAGCGTTTTCACTATTCCTTCGTTCTATTTGCGTGTGTATCGCGATCGCGACTTCGGCACATATGATGATTGCCGCTTCGAGAACTGGGAGTACAACGGTGAGTTCTCCTATCGGATTGCTGAGCCGCTTTGGCTGAGCGCGATGGCAGGCTATGGCACCTACTACTACGGTGCACGATTCACCGAGTACGACTCGGAATACAAAGAGTTTGGAGCGGAAGCGGAGTACACCACACGGTGGGATCCGCGACTGGCCTTTCGCTACACGCGAAGAGTGTCCGACAATCTGGTTTCGACACAGTCTCTGAGTCTCGTGGATGAGACAGGTGCGCAGCTCCTGGAAGACTCTGAATACGGTGACGGCGACTTCAATGAAGATGAGTTTCGAGTTTCTCTGAAATCCAGAGTTAGAGCGCTTCACCCGCACACCGTGAATGCATCACTCGTCACACGCATCAGAAGACGTGTCTATACGACAGACCGAACTCTTGAGGCAGACCCTTTCCACCGCGGAAGACTAGACACTCGCTGGGATGTTACGCCGACTCTGGACTGGAGTGTCAGTTCCGCGCTTGATGTCAGCCTGTTTTTTACCTATGAAGAACGCTCGACCGAATCGGACTATGAACCTCTCGCTCTCGTAAAAAACTTCGTCCGTCGTGAGGTAGGGCTGGGTTTCACGTACCGGATCAGATAACAGTTTCCCCCGAAAGAGAAAAGGAAACGGCCCTCGATCTGAGGGCCGTTTCTTGCTCTTGTTGTTTGCGATGATTCACGCAAACTTTCGTTCTTTCCACGTCACTTCAGGCCTCGTAAACAATGCGCCGACGAGGCGCCAGGCATAGCCGCATGCAAACAAAGGATAGGTCGCCGATGCGAGGAATAGTCCCTTCTTGCGGAGCTTGCCCAAGCATGCTGAAATCACCAGCCAGTCGCCAGTCAATACTGCAAGCGCAATCCACAGTCCCAGACGCCACGGCAGCAGAAGCGCGAAGGGCCAAAGAAGGTGAACGATCAGCTCAATCCCAAAGAATACTTTTCCGGATGCAGAAACGGCCTCCATGCCTTCCATCCAACGATAGCGCTGAGTGACGATGGTCTTTGTTTTTGAAACAGGAAGAGTCGCTGCGGCGGAACCGGGGGTCACGGAAAACGCAACTTTCCATTTCTTGCTCTGCGCAATCGCCTTGAACAGGGCGATGTCGTCAATCCGATTATGCGGGATGCTTCTGAATGAGCCCACTTCGTGATAGGCTGTGCGGCGCACTGCATAGTTATTGCCGACCAGCGCAAGCGGAAAGCCGAGCCGGCACATTCCCGCGCACGCTCCCAGAAGCAGCGCCCAGTCCACCGTCTCAAGTTTGGTTACGGTGTCTGAAGTAAGGTCGTAGTCCGGTAGTGTGATTCCACATACCATGCCGATGCACGGCTCAAAATGGCGAACAATGTCCCGTGCCCAATCCGGCCGTAGCTCGCAATCACCGTCCGTCATGAGCACATAGTCACCCGTGGCAACGTCAATCCCCTGTGCGAGAGGCAAAGTCTTGGTGGGCGGGAGAGATTCCTCCGGGCCATGTACTGCAGGGATCACGCGCAGAGGAAAGGGAAGGGAACGTCCGAGGTTCTCGGCGATTTGCGCGGTGCCATCCGTCGAGTCGTCATTAACAAGAATCAGCTCAATCTTGTCTGCGGGATAGTTGAGCTTGCGCAGAGACCCAAAAAGCCGCGGAAGGTTGTGAGCCTCATTGCGCGCCGGGACAACGATGGAAATCAGCGGCAGTTCCGATTGACGCGGCGCGCGCTTCAACAATGCGAGAGACGCCAGCGCTGCGGCGCTAAGATGAAAAGCGCCGACAACAGCAGCAATCCCCGCCGGAATCACGCGACCTCCCGACGTTTCGACGACTCTTCTGGAAGCAACAGCAGACGCCAATTGCGACGAGTGATTTCGCTCCGAATATGTTCAAGCACCGGCCGCAGAGTCACAGCACATCCCGGTTTGTCATGAAGAAGCAAAATCATTCGGTCGTGAAAGTTATTCTGAGCGACTCGCAACAAGTCCCCGGCGGTTCTCATTCGCCAGTCTGAAAGGTGAGCGGACCAAAGTACTGGACTCAGTCCCATCCGCCGGGCAAGACGGCCCGTCCGCCAGTCCAATGAGCCGTATGGCGGTCGGAACGCAGGTGCCATCGTTGCGCATCCACGGGACTCAATCGCGGCGCGTGTGCGCATCAAACTCTCAGTCACAAACTCTTTCGATTGAAATGCGTGACGACGATGAACGTATCCATGATTTGCCACGGCATGTCCCGCCGAGACAATCTTACTCAAGAGCTCCTGATTTCTCTCGCATGCTTCGCCAACCAGAAACATCGTACACTTGAGGTCCAATTCACTTAGCAGCTGCAACAGTTCGGGAGTGGAGTCCGGATTGGGACCGTCGTCAAAGGTGACCGCAATCGAGCCGTCTTCAGTAGTGCGAGACTGCCAGCCCGGGATCGCCCGAGGAATCCACTGACTCAAAGGGATCATTGCTTCTCTGCCAGCGAAACTGGTTGGCGCGAGGGTTTCGAATCGCCGCGCAGCCGCAGCCACTTCGGACGGAGAGCTTTGGGCAATGTTGCCGTGCGGTACCAATCTCCCTTCCAACGATAGGGCAGGAGCAGACCCGCGAGACCAAAGCAGGGAGTGGTCAAAGTGTGCCAAAACTCATACTCTGGAAAGTAGGGCAACAGACGTTCTTGTCTAAACACTCGAGATCCGGTGATTACAAGCACGGCATCCACCGCAAGCTTAAGTCCCCACACCGCTGCGGCAGCCGAAATCAGAGTGTTACCAAGCACTGCGAGCACAGGTAATACAAGAAGCAGCAGGTAGTAGAAGTAGATTGCGAACAGGAAGAACAGCATGCTTCCCCGATAACTTAGACCTTTTGAAGCCCAGCGAAGCCGCTGCTGAAACAACCCGCGAATTGTGGTCACGGGTAGTGAGCGCACCAGAGTTTCTTGCGTGGTGGCAAACACCATCTTCCAAGTTGTGGACTGTGCCACGCGCTGCGCAAACAACACATCGTCCCCGGACACTACGGAAGCACCGGCGCCAAAGCCCTCAATGCTTTCATAGACTTCGCGGCGATAGCAGAGATTGCTGCCGTTGCAGCTTGCCGCGTGCCCCCAGCCCAGGGATCCCGCCGCCAGAAAATTCTGCACGAAGAAGTCCAGCCATTGAATCTTCTGCCAGCGAGGCACAGAAGCATAATCGGGCAAATCAAAGACTGTGAGTCCCGCCACAACTCCCACACCTTCCGTCAGATGCGCCACCATGCCGCGCAACCAATTATCGTGGTACTGACAGTCGGCGTCCGTCGTGAGAATGACCTCTGAGTCGGATGCCGCGATTCCTGCAGCGAGTGCGCGCTTTTTGGGTGACCCTGTGCTCTGTTCTTCGATACGAAGAGAACGCAGACCTGAATACTTCGCACACAGTTCTGCGAGAACTGTCGGTGTGTTATCCTCACTGCGATCATCCACAACAATCACTTCCCACTTCCCGGGGTAGTTCTGCCTCATCAGCGAATCGAGGGTCCACGGCAATACCTCCGCTTCATTTCGGGCGGGCATGACGACGCAAACGCTCGGCCAAGAGTCGGGTGCCGCGGACTTGTTTCGCCGCAGACGTCTTAAGCCAATCGCAAAAACCAGCATGATCACGGCATACACCGCGGTCAGCCCTGCGACAACCACAAGAAGTGCGCTTACAAGTCCGGTCAGCTTCGGGATCTCCATTGTCGAGGTAAGGCAAAGATGCGCTTCACGTGAATCAAACCAATCGCTGCAGGCAACGCGACATTCAAAGCAAACAGCAGAAGGGATGCGGCAATCGCCTGCGAGTCGGGTACGCCAAGTCCCCGCAAACAGAGCATCGCTGTCCATTCGCCCACGCCCAAGCTGCCAAGTGTGAGCGGGATATTCCCTTTCAAGAAGAAGTTCAAGTGCACCGCCAGCAAACCCGCAAGGAGCGGCACTTCGACTCCCAATGCGCCCAGCATGAGAATGAACTGAAGGAGAGATACTAAGAGAGAGGCGATGGCCAAGAACAGATAGAGTGCTGCGCTCCGGGTCTGAATCCCCTGTGCAGCTTCAAGAGATGTCACAAGCCCTGCCGCACGAACCCTAATTTGCAGAACCCCCCGGATCAGCTTTGCAATTCTGCCGGGAACCAATCCCACGCATAGCAATAGAGTCCCCAGCAAGGATAACAGAATTGATACTCCGCCGCTCCAAAACAACCACTCTGTTTTCCACCCGAGATACGGCAGTATCCCCAAAGCAATCAAGCCAAACCCGTTGACGGTAATCGCGCTGTAAAGTCTTTCCGCTACCGTAAGAACGGAAGCTTTGCCCAACGGCACGTTGGTTAGAAACAACCCCCGACCATAGGCACCAACACGACCGGGCGTGATGAAACCAAGCGTGTGACCCAGCCAATAGCTTGCCCGGATGTCGCTTTCGAGCACGTTTTCCCCCGCGCGCTTCGCGAGCAGTTTCCAGCGCAGATATTGAAGGTATTGATTGGGAATCCAAAGCAGAATGACGGCAAGAAGCTCGCGCCCACCAACGAAAGAAAGTCCGTTGGAAATCCCCTTCCAATCCAGGCGCCGATACAGTAAGTAAAGCAGCGCAAGAGAGAGCGAGACTTTTAGAAAGAAGGCGACATGCCGCTTCCAACCACTCCCGTTGGCGAGATTTCCCATACCGTAATCGGAAACCGGAACACTCATGAAGCTTTGGTGACCGTATTCAAGTTTCTCGCTGATTCGAACTGCCTTCCGCGCCAAATGTAGCGCCCACGGAATACATGCGCAAACACACGCCAGACGAGCCAAATCGGGAGGAATAAGGATCCTGCAAGTACTCCTGGCGGAGTGATGTCGAGTTTCATTCGACGGGAGAACCATACTCCCGCAGCAGTGTCCAGCGCAACCTTGACTATTGTCGCAGCAGCGAGAATCGAGCAGCTCGGAAAAATCAAGGGCGACAAAAGCAGGGGATAGCTCAGCACTCCGACGAGCGAAGTCCAGGCGAACAGCAGCCGCCAGCGGATGGGATAGAATCGAGTTACGCTCTGATGCCGCGCCGCTTGAGACAACCTTGAACCGCGTGCGCCGTGATCCGTGACAACGCTTTCCGGAGAGTCGCAGAACACGACTCTCCAGCCCGTGCGTGCAATGGCCTGCACCGTCAAATCGTCATCGCCTGACGGTAGGTCCCGCCGAACAGGCGCTCCGACGTCTTCAATCGCTTGTCGCCGATAGAGTATGCTGTGTCCGCATGCCGAAGCTGGAAATCCCCACCCACAGGCCGAGGCCATCGAGATGTTGGCGATCAGTCGCTCCCATCGGTAGGTTTCCGGAACTCCGGTAGGAGGCCAAGAGGCACCGAGAACTGCTCCACAAGAATCGTCAGAATTTGCGATCAAGGATGACAGCCAGTCTGCAGGAACAGCGCAGTCTGCATCCGTTACTGCTATCCATTGTGTGTCAATCCGCGAAAATGCGAATGCCAAAGCCTCTTTTTTCGGACTGTGGCACAGGCCGCGGTCCACAGGGTTCGCGCTTACTTCGAGACATTGATTAGCCACTGCAAGCTGCTCGGCTATCTCCTTGGTTCGGTCGCTCGAGTCGTCATCTATGAACCGCACGACCTTCGGAAACAGGTGAGTCTGCGCCAGCACTGACTCAAGGCATAGACCCACGGTTTGCTGTTCATTTCTGCCCACAACTGCAATCCCGATCGAACTACCATCCGTTGCGACTTGAGCCACCCAACGCCCGGATTTCGCCCGCCACAGCAGTAGCCCTGTAACCAAGAGTACGGAAGGCAGTACAACAAACAGCACTCCGAATGCAAGAAGCCAATCAGGTGGATGGTTCCAAGTCAGCATCATAAAATATAGGAATATAGATGGTTAGACGCAATCAGTTTGCTATCTGTCGCTGGGATTTCCCATAGACAACGGGCCTGTGAGTTGTTGCCATTTTTCAGAATTTTTAGTAGTTTCCATACTCGCCAGCTACCACTCAGTTCCTTTCCTTTGGCCAAGTCTCTTTCGTCTCTTCAAAAGGACATCGAAGCGCTTCGGAGCGAGATCCGGCGGCATGATCGGCTCTACTACGGCGACGCCCGCCCGTTGATCTCCGATGCCGAATACGATGGGTTATTCAAGCGTCTTCAGGAACTTGAAGCGGCCTATCCCGAGCTTATCTCCCCGGACAGCCCGACCCAGCGCGTGGGTGAGTCCTTATCTGCCGGCTTCGAAACAGTCCGGCACCCGTTCGCGATGCTGTCCCTCCAAAACTCCTACGATGAGGGCGATCTTCGGGAATTCGATGCGCGGGTCAGGGGAGGACTGGACGGGATGTCCCCGGAGTATTCTTGCGAACTTAAGTTCGACGGAGTTTCCGCGCTTCTAACATATGAGGAAGGAGTCCTCTCGCGCGCTGCGACGCGCGGGGATGGTCAGCAAGGGGACGACATCACCGCGAACATCAAAACCATTAAGGGACTTCCCCTGCGGCTTGATGGCGGAGAGAGTCCCAAAGTTCTCCATGTGCGCGGTGAAGTCTATATGCGGACAGATGACTTCTTACGCTACAACGAAGAGCAGACAGCGGAAGGTAATAAGCCGCTGGCCAATCCGCGGAACTCTGTCGCGGGATCGCTAAAACTGCTTGACCCCGCGCTTGTTGCAAGGCGACCGTTGCGCATCATGTGCTATGCCTACGACTCGCCTGACCGTCAGGTTCAGTTCCATGATGAAGGCTTGCACCGATTACAGGATCTGGGATTGCCCGTTAGCGAACATTCGCGGCTCTTTTCAAGCATTGAGGATGTTCTGGACTTTTGGCGAACCTGGGAGTCAAAGCGAGACACGCTTCCGTACGAGATTGACGGTGTTGTTGTTAAGGTGAACTCGCTTGCGCAGCAACGTATTCTGGGACTCACTTCCCGTGCGCCGCGTTGGGCACTCGCATGCAAGTTCTCCGCACGTCAGGCTCGCACGGAGCTGCTGAGTGTCTCTTTTCAGATTGGTCGAACCGGCGTTCTAACACCTGTAGCGGAATTGAACCCGGTTCCGTTGGGCGGTGTCACTGTCAGAAGGGCGACGCTCCATAATTTTGATGAAATCAGACGACTCGACCTCCACGAGAATGATACGGTGATTCTCGAACGCGGCGGAGATGTCATTCCCAAGATTGCCGGCATCGAGCTGTCCTTGCGCAGGAAGGGTTCACGTCTGATCTCTGAACCTGAGACCTGTCCGTCTTGCGGTGCCCGGCTGGAACGAGTTCCCGGCGAAGTCGCGCTACGTTGCCCGAACCCGAGTGATCCGGAAGCTCTCAAAAGGCAGATTGAGCATTTCACGTCACGAGGTGCGCTCGACATCTCAGGATTCGGCGCGGAAACCGTCAATGAACTGGTTTCGCAAAAGCTCGTTTCCGACCCGGCCGATCTGTTCTTTCTGACTCGTGACAATCTGATCTCTTTGCCCGGCTTCGGTGAGAAGTCTGCGGACAAGCTTCTGGACGCGCTTGAGACAGCCAAGCACGCTTCCTTGGACAGACTCATCTTCGGACTTGGGATTCGTTTTGTTGGCGAGACCACTGCGAGACTGCTTGCGTTCTCATTCGGATCCATGGAAAAGCTCGCTGCGGCCTCAGAAGAGGAATTGGCCAGTCTACCGGATGTCGGACCGCGGGTCGCTTCGGCGATCCATGACTATTTTGATTCCGAAGTTTGGAACGGGCTGCGCGACAAGTTGGTTCGAGCGGGCGTGAAGTTCGAGGACGAGTCTGCACCGCTGCGCGGTGACAAACTGTCGGGCATGACGATCGTTGTTACGGGAACTCTTGAGAAGTATTCCCGCGAAGAGATCGAAAGCCTGATCATCTCACAAGGCGGGAAACCGAGCGGATCGGTTTCCAAGAAGACTTCCCTTGTGGTCGCGGGCGACAAAGCAGGCTCGAAACTCGAAAAAGCCATCGAGCTGGGTGTTCCGGTCGTGACCGAAGATGAATTTGAGCGAATGATTGGCAGTTAGTGTGATCAAGTAGAAAAGAAATAAGAAACCACTCAATCAACCTATGGCATCTACCGCGGATATTCGCAAAGGCCTGACCATTCAAATGGAAGGCCAGATTTTTGAAATTGCAGATTTTCAACATGTCAAGCCTGGCAAGGGCGGGGCATTTGTCAGAATGACGTTGCGCAATGCTCGGACGGGTCGAGTCATCGAACGCACACTCAATTCCGGCGCTTCGATTGAGACTGTTCGCGTCGAAGGCAAAGACTTACAGTTCCTTTATGGAGACGGCGAGTTCTTTCACTTCATGGACCAGGAATCGTATGAGCAGTTCCAGTTTCCGACGGATTGGATTGGCGACAAGTCGCAGTGGCTTAAAGAGGGCGTTGTCTGCCGTGTCAACTTCCTTGAGATGGAAGCTCTGACTCTTGAAATGCCCAACTTCCTCGAGTTCGAAATTAAAGAGACTGCTCCGGGTTTTAAGGGCGATACCGTTTCAAATACGGGGAAACCGGCGACGCTGGAAACCGGAGCGGAAATCAACGTGCCGCTTTTCTGTGAAACCGGTGACGTGGTTCGTGTGGATACGAGAACAGGTGAATATCTGGATCGAGTGAAACGGGCAGGATAGGCCATGGACAACTACCGCCTTGTACTTGCCGCGATAGCATTGGCACTGGCCATAATGTTCGCAGCGGTCTGGTGGTACAGGGGTCGGCAGCGTTCACCGCGAACACGCGGCGCGCTGATCGTCTATTCGCTTCTCTTGCTCTGTTCTGCATTCCTGCTCTATTCGAGGTCAAGTGAACCTTTAGTTGCACAAAAGTCCGACCGGCCAAATCCAAGCGCTGAAGTCAAATCCCCTGTTGCAGCGGAACAAGAATCCGGGTCGGACCACAAAGCGGACGCCGGAGCGAAGGAAGAGCGAGCCCGACAGGAAACGCTTCAGCAGACCCCGACTTCAAGCTCTTCTGATCGCGAGGGCTACGACTCAGATCATCGCGATCATGCCGCTTCGCTCAGTTCTTCGCGAGATTTTCAGCTTGTCTATGGCCCTCCGGAGCGACCGTTGCCGAAACGCAAAGGTTCGGGTGCGAGGTCCGGACAGCCTGAAGAAGTCATTGAGGCGGCGGTTCTGCATGCTTTTGACATTATCGAGCTGTTTTTTGAGACGCACGCCACTCCGGTGGTTCAGGCAAATTCTAACCCGGGAGCGGCGGCGGGAACTGCGATTGAGTTCTTGCCTGGAACTGCGCAACTCAGTGATCACAGCAGACGCTATTTAGAGTCTTTGGCGCCCGCACTTGAGAAACAATGCAAGAGCGGTCGTTTGGAAATACGTGCGCAGACCAATGAAAAGCTTGGTTCCCCCGCCATGCGGTTCTCACTGACGCAGTCGCGCGCGGAGGCAGTTGCAGAAATCCTCACTTCAGGAGGATTTCCTGCGGATCGTTTGATCGCCATCGGAAGTGAATCGGCCAATCAAACGAGTGTAAGTTTCGTTCACAGGCCAAACTAAGGAGCCACCATGGCAACTCGGCCCCCAAAGGAAAAATCTCGACTCGATCTTGCAGAGATACAGAAACTCGTTCGAATGCTCGAGCGCAGCCCGATTACTGAGTTCGAACTGGTTGAAAGTGATCTCCGCATTCGGATCTCGAAGAATGGCGGTTACGCTCCAACTATGCTCGCTCCTGCCGGGCTTCCCGGCGTGCCCATGGCGGTCGCGCAGGTTCCGACGCCTGGTGCACCGTCGGCGGCTCCCGAAGCTGCGCCTAAACCCGCTGCTGCATCGAATCTGATTGACGTAAAAGCGCCCATGGTCGGAACTTTCTATCGTGCACCGTCCCCCGATGCTGATGTGTATGTCAGAGTGGGAGATTCAGTTGAACCCGGTAAGGTGCTCTGCATCATCGAAGCCATGAAGTTGATGAACGAGATTGAGTCTGAGTTCAAAGGACGTATCGCGGAAATCCTGATCGAGAACGCCCAGCCGGTGGAATACGGCCAAGTGCTGTTCCGAATTGAAAGAACGGCCTGATGTTCAAAAAGGTTCTTGTTGCTAATCGCGGCGAGATTGCGCTGCGCGTCATGCGCGCCTGCAAGGATATTGGTCTGAGCACGGTAGCCGTTTTCTCGACTGCGGATCGTGACTCTCTCCACGTACGATTTGCCGACGAATCCGTGTGCATCGGTCCCCCGCAGGCGACAGAAAGCTATCTGTCCCCGAGAGCGATCATGTCCGCAGCAGAAATCGCGGGCGCGGATGCCATTCACCCCGGGTATGGGTTCCTCGCGGAAAATGAAGACTTCGCGCAAATCTGCCAAGCGCATGAAGTGGTTTGGATCGGACCTGATCCCAAAGTGATTCAAATGATGGGGAACAAATCCGAAGCCAAACGCACCATGATCAAGGCAGGCTGTCCGGTTGTGCCGGGCAGCGACGGTCCGGTCGAAAGTGCAGAGGAAGCACGGACGCTTGCCGAGGAGTTCGGTCTCCCCGTCATGATCAAAGCTGTGGCTGGCGGAGGGGGACGTGGGATGAGGCTTGTCACGGACATCGCCAATGTCGAGACGGCTTTTGAGATGGCAAGCGCCGAGGCCGAGGCCGCGTTCAGCAACGGAGACCTCTACCTTGAAAAAGCCATTGTCGAGCCGCGCCATGTCGAAATACAGGTGATGGGAGACGGAAAAGGGAATTGCATTCACTTCGGCGAGCGTGATTGCTCGATGCAGAGACGTCACCAAAAGTTGATTGAAGAATCTCCTTCGCCCGCAGTTTCGCCCGAACTGCGCGAGAAGATGGGACGAACGGCGACGCAAGCCGCAGCGGCCATCAACTATTCCGGTGCAGGCACCATGGAGTTTCTGCTGGACCGAAGCGGACACTTCTATTTCATGGAAATGAACACGCGAATCCAGGTTGAACATCCCGTGACCGAAATGGTGACCGGTGCTGACTTGGTCAAGTGGCAACTGCTCGTTGCACTGGGACACAAATTGCCGCGCCAGAAGGATGTTCAGCTACGCGGGCATGCGATTGAGTGCCGTGTGAATGCGGAAGATGCTGCAAGGGGATTCCTGCCGTCTCCCGGCAAGGTCGCTACTTGGAACCTTCCCGGAGGCCCGGGCGTGCGCGTGGACACGCACGTCTACCAAGGTTATAGCATTCCGCCATTCTACGACTCGCTCATTGCCAAATTGATTGTCTGGGGCGAGACTCGGGAAGAGGCAATTGTTCGCTGCAAGCGCGCGCTCTCTGAATTCATCGTTGAGGGCATACAAACGACCATTCCATTTCACCTGCAAATGCTTGAAACTGAGGCCTTCCTGACCGGCGACATCCACACAAAGTGGGTTGAGCAATACATGGAACAGCAGTCCAAGTCATAGAGGTGAGTTATCATCAGTATTTCAACTGAGGCCGAATCGTAATGAATATTCCTGCAAATTGTCTGTACACTAAAGAACATGAATGGGTCAGGCTGGCCGACGGAGCCGCCGTGATCGGAGTCACTGATTTTGCTCAAGGCGAACTGGGAGACGTCGTGTTTGTTCAGCTCCCGCCGCTCGGCTCGACCGTGAAACAAGGGGACTCCTTCGGCACCATCGAAGCAGTTAAGGCAGTCGCCGACCTCTATGCCCCCATCAGTGGCGAGATCCTGGAAGTGAATTCGGTGCTCGATGGATCGCCCGAAGTGATCAACCGCGAGCCGTATACTGATGGCTGGATTGTCAAGATCAAGCCCACCTCTATCGAAACCGAGAAGTCAAATCTGATGACTCCGGAGCAATATAAGGATTTCACCAGCGCGTAGCTGTGCTGGAGACTATACTCATACCCTTAATGCGATACATCCCGAATACCCCCGATGACCGTAGTGCGATGCTGCGCGACATCGGGGTCTCCTCTTTTGAAGATCTGCTGACTGCCATTCCGAAGGATCTTCGTTATCAGAAACCACTGAACATCGCACCGGGAAAATCGGAATGGGAAGTGCGCCGCGAAATGGAAGCCATGGCTCTCAAGAATCAGAATGCCATGAGCACACCCTGTTTCATGGGAGCCGGCTGCTATGATCATTTTGTCCCGTCCGCTGTGAATGCACTGGCATCTCGAAGTGAGTACGCCACGGCCTACACTCCGTATCAACCAGAAGTCGCGCAGGGTACGCTGCAGGTCATCTATGAGTTCCAAACGATGATCAGTGAGCTCTTTGCAATGCCCGCAGCGAATGCAAGCCTGTATGACGGCGGAAACGCTCTTTCAGAGGCGGTTTCGATGGCCTGTGCGCACACGAAGCGCCGCCGGGTTGTTTGGACTGAAGCCGTAAACCCCGCCTATCGCCGAGTCGCGCGGACGAACAATGTTGCTCACGGCGTCACTTTCGACACGGCTCCTTGCGCAAACGGCTGCCAGTCCAACGAAGACATTGCCATGCTGCTCAGCGAGGACGTTGCCGCTGTTGTGCTGCAGTATCCGAATTTCTATGGCGTTGTTGATGACTTGAAAAAGTTGATCGAACGCATTCATACTGCTGGGGCGCTCGCGATTGTTGTTTCGGACCCCATGGCCATGGGAGTCCTGGCTCCCCCAGGACGGTTTGGAGCAGACATTGTCGTTGGCGAAGGTCAATCTCTTGGTAACTTCATGAGCTACGGCGGTCCATATCTTGGTTTGTTCGCTTGCACCATGGAGTTGGTGCGACTTATGCCAGGTCGAATTGTGGGTGTTACCAAAGATTTGGACCGCAAGCGCGGTTTCGTACTCACTCTGCAAACACGCGAACAGCATATCCGGCGCGACAAGGCCACCTCAAATGTCTGCACGAATCAAGGACTGATTGCCACACGCGCAACGTTCTATCTCTCTCTGGTCGGACCGCAAGGGCTAAGGGACATTGGCAACGCCTGCGGACGAAGAGCTGCCTACTTGATCAGCAAGTTGCGCGATGTTCCAGGCTTTGGGTTTCCGCATAGTGGTCCGCACTTCCGAGAGTTTCTTTTGCGCGTTCCCGGAAAAGCTGAAGAGTTTTTTGATCACATGGCTGCTCACGGTGTCTTGGCCGGCGTTCCGTTAGTCAGACTTGGGCTTGCTGACGAGCGTGGCTTGTTGGTTGCCTTGACTGAGACCAGAACGCTTGAGGATATGGACTTGTACGTGTCACTCGCTCAGAAATATGTTGCGGAGGGCAAGCGATGAAAAGAAACATTCTTGCTCTTCAGAGCGAAATGGATATGATTTTTGAGTTGAGCAGAAACGGACGATCCGGTTACCAGGTTCCTCCTACGTCCGACCAGTTGCCCGAGTTTGAAATTCCCCAGGAGTTGCGTCGAAATGCCGCGCCGCGCTTGCCTGAGGTATCCGAGAATACGACGGTCAGACACTATGTGAATCTCTCCACGCGAAATCATCACATTGACAAGGATTTCTATCCGCTCGGGTCGTGCACGATGAAGTACAACCCCAAAGTCAATGATGAGATGTCCGCACTGCCGGGTTTTGCAGGACTGAACCCATGGCAGACCGGAGCCACGGCACAGGGCGCAATGCAGCTCATGTACGAGCTGTCTGATGCTCTCCTTGAAGTGACCGGAATGGATGACATCACGCTTCAGCCTGCTGCGGGCGCGCAAGGCGAGTTTGCTGCTCTACTGATGTTTCGTGCATATCACCAGAAGAACGGAAACCCTCGAAAGAGAATCATCATTCCGGACAGCGCACACGGAACCAACCCTGCCTCAATCATCCTTGCCGGCTATGCGGTGACGCAATTGCCCTCGGACTCAAACGGGTTGATGGATACCGAAGCCCTGAAGCGCGCTCTCGACGAAGACGTTGCCGGACTGATGATCACCAATCCGAACACTCTCGGTCTGTTCGAATCCAACATCTCGAAGATCATTGACCTTGTGCATGAGGCAGGAGGATTGGTGTATATGGATGGGGCAAACCTGAATGCGCTGATGGGTATCTCGCGCCCTGGTGACATGGGATTTGATGCCTGCCACATGAACCTCCACAAGACCTTCTCCACGCCGCACGGAGGAGGCGGACCGGGCAGCGGGCCCGTGGCAATCAAAGAGAAGCTTACTCGCTTCCTGCCTGTCCCTGTACTGACCAAAACGAAAGCTGAGTTCGCGTGGGATTGGGATCGTCCGGACTCGATTGGCTCAGTACACTCCTTCTATGGAAACTTCGGAATGCATGTTCGAGCGCTTGCTTACATCAAGAGCATGGGAGGCGATGGGTTGCGCGCGATTAGTGAAAACGCAATCATCAACGCAAACTACTTGCGAAAAAAGCTTTCGCCTGCCTATCAAGTGTTCGTGGACAAACCTTGCATGCATGAAGTCGTCCTTTCTGGCAATCTGCAAAAGCAAAAAGGTGTTCGAACAACTGATATCGCCAAGAGGCTGCTCGACTTTGGTATTCACCCTCCGACCGTCTATTTTCCGCTAATCGTTCCTGAGTGCCTGATGATTGAACCGACTGAGTCCGAATCGCGAGAGACTCTTGACGAGTTTGTTGAAGTGATGATGCAGATTGATCGCGAAGCAAGCGAGTCACCGGACCTGTTGAAGCAAGCTCCGTACACCACGCCCGTTCGCAGATTGGATGAAGCCGGTGCCGCTCGAAATCTCAATATCCGGTTCTACGACGACATCAGGTAAGGGAAAAGGCGCGCCGCTGTGGCTTGATGGTCTGGGGCTCGGCAACTTTGTCGCCATTGATCTGGAAACCACGGGGTTGACACCCGGACCAAATGAAATCATTGAGATTGGGGCGATTCGTTTTGTGGACGGACGACCAAGCGAGAGATTTGAGCGATTTGTCAATCCCGGGAAGTCGCTGCCATCGTTTATTGTTCAACTTACCGGAATCACGGATCACGACGTTGAGGATGCTCCGACATTTTCCGATCTCCATGACGAACTGCTCGCCTTCATTGGATCTGATCCGATTGTCGGACAGAGTATCAACTTTGATTTGAGTTTCTTGTCCGCTGCGGGAGGGAACGAGTTCCGTTTTCCCGGCAGAGTGGTGCTGGATACCGGCGAGCTGGCACGCATTTTTTGGGCGGAGTTCCCGCGCTTCTCCTTGGGAAACCTGTGCCAGCGATTTGGCGTGGAGTTAGCCACGGCACATCGGGCCGGTGACGACGCTCAAGCGACGGGCGAGCTGCTGGTTGAAATGATCAGGAACCTGCCGGAGCGCGTGTGGGCAGACCTGACGTCGCAGATCGCCGCCTTGTGCGGCGCTGCTCACCATCGAGGTGAAGTGTTCTTTGAAAGACTTCGGTTGCTTGCCGCGGATATTCCTCTTCCGGACTTTGCGCCGGACGATGATGAGCGGGAGTTGCTTTCAGAGATCAAACTTGATTGTCTTGCCGAGGGTGGAGAATTCGAGGCGAGCGTCGAACAATTTTCGCCGCGCCGCCAGCAACTTGACATGGCCGAACTCACTCAGCAGGCATTTGATGAAAACCGAGTTCTGTTGATTGAAGCGCCGACAGGCACCGGAAAGTCCCTGGGCTATCTCGTGCCTTCGCTTGAATGGGCTTTGCGAGAAGGCGAGGATGACGAGCAGCGTCAAGTCGTGATTTCATCACACACCCGATCGCTTCAAGAGCAGTTGCTCAATCAGGAGATTGCTGCTATTGGAAACGCGCACTCTTCACGTGTACCTGCAGCCGTGCTCAAAGGACGGGACAACTACCTCTGCAAACGACGCCTACGTTCCGCGCTCACGGACCTTGACGGAAGACTTTCGGACGGAGATCGTATGCGTCTGCTGCCGCTGCTGCGGTGGTCTTATCAAACCAAGCGCGGCGACATCGGAGAGATTGGTGGTTTCCGAGCCGAAACTGAGCCTGTATTGTGGTCCATCGTGTGTTCGGATACGCTGGGATGTGCAGGCGCGCGTTGCGGTGCGCATCGCGGAGACTTCTATCGTCAAGCGCTGGATCAGGCGAAGTCCGCGCGTCTGCTATTGGTCAATCACGCCTTGCTGGCTACGGACTTTGGCCGATTTATTGGCGGATCAGCTGATACCAAAAGATTGGTCATTGATGAGGCCCATCAGTTTGAACGTGCAGTTGTTTCCGCCTATACCGCCGTGTTTAGCGCGCGGGCTATTCGGAACGTAGTTTCACTACTGACCGACGAACGCGCACCGCGCGGACTGCTTATGAAACTTGCTCGCGAGGTTGGTGACGACGACTACTCTGCCGAGTTGGCCCTATTGGACACAGCCGGCAAAACCACCATTCAGCGTGCAAGGCTAGCCTTTCAAGAAGCCGCTGCGGAAGTAGGCGGACTTGCCGGCGAGGAGTCCAAGCTCAGACTTAGACCCAATTCCTCATTGCATCGGCTGCTTGAGACAGCTTTGGTTCCTGTCGTGGAAGAGCTTGACGACTATGCAATCCGCTTGGACAAGTTGTCGCAGTTGCTCGCCAAGGAAGACGGACTGCAGAAAGATACGAAGGATCGAATCGCCGAGTTGCGATCCGCAGTGCTCAACTTGTCTGAACTAGTAGAGACCGGGAAACGTGTTGTAAGTGCGGACGACTCAGGACATGTCTATTGGTTGGAGGTGAATCAAGCGAGACAGGCCGCAACTGCCTCACTCTTCGCAGCGCCAATCTCCATCGCAGAGACTCTGCGGCACGATCTGTGGGAGAGGGTGGAGGGTGCAGTCATGACGTCGGCGACTCTCGCGCACGAGGGAGCATTCGAAGTCACGCAAAGTGCGCTCGGGTTGGAGTCACATGGGTCTGACCGTGTTCAATCAAAGATCCTCGATTCCCCTTTCGACCTCGAAACACAGATGCGCTGCTATTGTCCGACCTACTTGCCACCGCCCCGCGAGTCCGATGCGCACCTGACTCAAGTCTCGGGTTTGCTGACTTTCCTGCTGACAGAAGTGCAGCGTTCTTGCCTGGTCTTGTGCACGTCGCACGCTTCTTCCGAAGCGCTCTATCGCAGACTTCAGCCGGTTGCACGGCGCGCGAAACGCCCGCTCTTTCAGCAAACCGGCGGACGTGACACGCATGAGATTGTGCGGGCCTTCCGGGAGTCCGGCAACGGCATGCTGATCGGTTCTTCAGCACTGTGGGAGGGCATAGACTTGGTCGGCGATGCACTGGAAGTCCTCATGGTCGTGAAGCTACCCTTTGACGTACCCACTGATCCGTGGGTGGAAGCTCGGGGTGAAATGCTGCAACTGCAAAAGCAGGATCCGTTTAGCACCTTCAGTGTTCCAAGCTGTGTGATCAGACTTCGCCAGGGATTGGGCCGCTTGATTCGCCACACAGGTGATCGGGGCGTCGCGATCATTGCCGACAGCAGACTTACGAACACCCGCTACGGAAGAAACATGCAAGCGGCGCTTCCGGTTCGACTCAGAAGTGTGAGCAGTCCGGATGACCTTCTAAATGACATTCACAGTTTCTTTGGAATACCTCATGTTTGAGCAGCTCGATCATATCGCACTTGCCGTACCGGACCTGGACAAAGCTATTGACAATTGGAAAGAGCTGACCGGGGCGATGCTCAGTCACCGGGAGTTCGTGGAATCCCAAAACACACATGTTGCATTCCTCAGCCTTGCGGGATTTCGCATCGAGCTGATTGCACCCGGCGGCCCGGAGAGTACTGTGGCAAAGTATCTCGAAAAAAGAGGACCAGGTCTGCATCACATCGCGCTGAAGTGCGCGGACGGGCAATCGGCTTTGAATGAACTTGCCGAAAAAGGTGCTCGATTGATCAACGAGACGCTTCGCCCCGGTGCCGAGCAGACCATGGTCGGTTTCGTCCATCCCGCGAGCCTCGGAGGTGTATTGGTCGAAATCGTCGAGCATCCCTGATCACACGAGATTTGATCGTGTCTGAATCGCTCTCTGAAAAGCTCGAGAATCTTCCTAAAGACCCCGGTGTCTATTTGTTCCGCGACGCGCGGGCAAAGGTCATCTACGTCGGCAAGGCGAAGGTGCTTCGCAATCGAGTCAGGCAGTACTTTCAGAAGTCTTCAGACGGCCGTGCGCAGTTTGAAATCCTGGTTTCCAAGATTGCAGACCTTGAAGTCATCACGACGAAGACGGAGTACGAAGCGATCATTCTTGAAGGCAACCTGATCCGCAAATTCAAGCCGCGCTACAATGTTGCCCTCAAAGATGACAAGTCACAGCCGTATCTCAAGATCGCAAACGAACCGTTTCCTCGAATCTTCCTGACGCGCAATCCCCAGCAGGATGGTTCAAAACTGTACGGACCGTACGGAGATCTGCGCTATTTGAAGGGACTGCTTCACGTCCTGCGCGGCATGTTGAAAATCAGAACATGCAATCTGCCGCTTGGTGAAGAGTCCATTGCGAATGGAAAGTTCAAGTCCTGTCTTGAGTTTCATCTTGGACGCTGCAATGCGCCCTGCGTCGGCCATGAAACGCTGCAAGAGTACGATCAGCGAGTTCGAGATTTCGTTCTGGTGCTGAAGGGCAGAGGGGCAGAGATTATTGCGCAGCTTCGCACCGAGATGGAGCAGGCGTCGGAGGAGTTGCGTTTTGAGCGTGCCGCTCAGCTTCGTGACTGGCTCTCCGCCATGGACAGCCTGACCCGCAGACAGACGATCATCTCGCCAGAGCCTGTGGACAGAGATATTGTCGGACTTGGAGTACAGGATGAGGACGGTTGCCTGGTCGTCATGCAGGTTCGTGATGGCAGACTGCTCGGGCGAGTACAGTACCCGCTCCGCATTCCGAAAGACACTCCGCTCGCCGAGATTCTGATGCATGCTTTGCAGCACTATTATTCTCAGGCCGTAGTGCCGTCAGAGCTTGTGCTTCCGTATGAACCAGAGTCGCTTGAGCTCTTAAGCGAATGGTTGCGGCAGCAAGCGGACTCAAAAGTGGTCGTCAGAGTTCCCGAGCGCGGAGAGAAGGTTAGAATGGTGGACCTCGCGCAGAGAAACGCCGACCTTCAGCTTCAAGAGATTCTGCGCGCCGCGGCCAAACGCGAGCGTATTCCCGCCAGTTTGACTGAGCTGCAGACCAGACTCGGTCTCCCCGGAATCCCGCGCGAGATCGCCGCATTTGACAATTCCACGCTGATGGGTGAACATCAAGTCGCTGGAATGGTCGTTTATCGCATGGGGAAGCCCGCGAGATCAGAGTACCGTCGCTTCAAGATCAAGACCGTGACAGGTCAGGATGACTTTGCCTCAATGAAAGAGGTTGTCACGCGCCGCTTTTCACGCTTGCAGCGCGAAGGGCAGCCAATGCCGGATCTGATTCTGATTGATGGAGGCAAAGGCCAGCTTTCCGCAGCGGTGGAAGCCCTTGCTGACTTGGGACTTGAATCACTTCCCATCATCGGATTGGCCAAGAAGCTTGAAGAGATCTATCGGCCGGGTGAATTGGAGCCCCATAATCTCCCAAAGACATCATCCGCATTGCGGCTTCTTCAACAGGTTCGTGATGAAGTGCATCGTTACGCGATCACTTATCATCGTCAGGTGCGACAGAAGGAAGCCATGTCCTCGGAGTTGCAGGATATTCCCGGCATCGGTCCTGCGCGCCGCAAGTTGCTTTTGACTCATTTTCGTAGCGTGCAGCGCCTGTCCCTGGCCACTCGAGACGAGCTGTTAGAAATCCAAGGTATCAGTCCGGCACTGGCGGACAAGGTTCTATCCTTCTTCCAGGCCAAGAAAGCTCAATAACTAAAATGTCTTCCGTCTATTCGCCCGTTTCTTTGGACACAGCCTTGTCACATGGTTTGACTCCCCAGGAGTATGAGCAAATCCTGGAAATCCTCGGGCGAACGCCGACGTTTGTTGAACTCGGAATCTTTTCCGCCATGTGGTCGGAGCATTGTTCATACAAGAACTCCATTCTCGAGCTGAAACGCTTTCCCAAGAGCGGGAAACGCGTGCTGGTCGAAGCGGGTGAGGAAAACGCGGGTCTGATTGACATCGGCGACGGACTGGCGGTCTGCTTTAAGATTGAAAGCCACAACCATCCATCTGCCATCGAACCTTTTCAGGGCGCGGCAACGGGTGTCGGAGGAATTCTTCGAGACATCTTCTCCATGGGCGCGCGCCCCATCGCGTGTTTGAACTCGTTGCGATTTGGAGATCTGTCTCATCCGCGAACCGCTCAACTCCTGGACGGTGTCGTGCGTGGAATCAGCCATTATGGCAATTGCTTCGGCGTGCCGACGGTCGGCGGTGAGATATACTTTGATCCTTCGTACAACGAGAATCCTCTCGTCAACGCCATGGCAGTCGGCGTGGTCGAAGTGGACAAGATTATCAAGGGTGCGGCTACCGGCGCTGGCAATCCGGTGTTCGTCGTTGGTTCTTCGACTGGACGCGATGGAATTCACGGCGCGTCGTTCGCGTCAGAGGATTTGTCGGAGGCCTCCAAGGAGAAGCGCCCCTCAGTTCAAATCGGCGACCCCTTCAAAGAGAAACTTCTGCTTGAAGCCTCGCTTGAGCTCGCGCGTACTGACGCACTGGTCGGCATGCAAGATATGGGTGCTGCGGGAATCTGCTGTTCATGCAGCGAAACCCCTGCTCGAGGCGGCACGGGCCTCAAGCTGGATGTGGACAAGGTCTCGCGCCGCGAAAGTTCCATGAATGCCTACGAGATCTGTCTCTCCGAATCTCAAGAGCGTATGCTGGTTATCTTGAAAAAAGGCAAAGAGCACCTTGCCAAAGATATTTTCAGCAAATGGGACTTACACGCGGATGAAGTCGGAGTGGTGACGGACGACAAGTTGTTCACCATTCTTGAAAATGGCAATGTTGTGGGACAGATTCCTGCAGATTCGCTTGTGCTGGGAGGCGGCGCGCCGCAGAATCGAAGAGAACACGCGCGCCCTGCGCATCTCGACGCTCTTCTGAGTTTTGATCCCACGCATCTTCCCGACCCCGATGATTGGAACGAAGCACTCCTCGCTCTGTTAAAATCACCGAACATTGCTTCGCGCAGGTTTGTGTTTGAGCAGTATGATCACACCATCGGCGCGGCAACGGCACAAGGCGGCGGTGCTTCCGATGCGGGCGTCGTGCGCATTCCCGGCACTCAGAAGGGACTTGCCATGTCCGTGGATTGCAACTCACGCTATGTGTCCGTAGATCCCAGGCGCGGAGCCGCGCTGGCCGTGCTCGAAGGTGCGCGAAATGTGGCCTGCGCGGGTGCGATTCCCGTGGGCATCACAAACTGTCTGAATTTCGCTAACCCGATGAAACCGGAGAACTACTACTTCTTCCACGAATCTGTAACCGGAATTTCAGATGCTTGCGTCGCGCTCGATATTCCAGTCACCGGTGGAAATGTCTCGTTCTACAACGAGTCTGCGAGCGGTCCGGTTAGGCCGACTCCTGTGATCGGCATGGTCGGTGTTTTGGAAGATGTTTCTCATCATGTCGGGATAGGATTCAAAGAAGAAGGTGATTTCATCGCCCTGCTGGGGAGCATCGGTCCTGATCTGGGATGCAGTGAGTATCTTGCCGTCTATCACAATGTTGTCGCGGGTGCCCCGCCCAAGCTTGATCTGGAAGCAAACCTGCGACTGATCCGGCTTTTGCCTGAACTCGCCAAGCAAGGCATTGTCCGCTCCGCGCACGACCTCTCCGAAGGCGGTTTAGCTGTGGCAGTCTCTGAGTGCAGTTTGGCCGGGAACATTGGATGCTTACTGACGTTTCCGTGGAAGGAGCAGGTCGTAAATACGCTTTTTGCAGAGTCCCAGGCGTGCGCCCTGGTCACTGTCTCGCACGAACAATGGCCCGCACTCAAGCGCGCGGCGGAGGAGCACGTCGTGCCCCTGCAAATGCTCGGCAGGGTGGGGGGCGAGCTGATTGCCATAAATGACTGGATCACGCTGCCGCTTGAATTGGCCCGCGACCTGTACGACAATTCGCTTGCTGATTCCCTGGGATTGTGAGAAAACCTTCGCAAGTTAATATATTTGTTAACTATAGCTTAGAAGTGTACGTATTGCGTTTGCAATGTAATTGTAGTATATTAAGAGATTAGAGGTTCTCCTTCCGCTCGCAGAACCTGCCCCCGTAGCTCAGTGGATAGAGCACCGGCCTCCGGAGCCGGGAGCATGGGTTCGAGTCCCGTCGGGGGCGCAGGAAATACTATGTCAACAGAAGAATCACCCAAAGCTTCCTACGAGTTGGATGAGTTGAGCGAGGACGAAAAACTCCTTGCCGTGCTCGCGTACATTCCTTTTGTCTGCTTTGTCCCCTTTTTCAAGCGTGGCGAATCCGCGTTTGTCCACGGACACGTTAGACTGGGCATGGCTCTATTCTTCATTGAGGTCCTTGCTCTGCTGCTGCGCTTTAGATTCATCTGGGACCTTGTCCTGTTTTGCTGTATCATCGTTGCCGGACTGGGAATCTACAATGTGTTCAAAGGACGTGGTTTCTTTGTTCCGTTTCTTTCCGACATGTTCACCCGAAAATTCGATTGATCTTCGATTCAATACCCGTGGAGCCCACGCTTGAGATTATCTGAGAAAGCGGCGCAGTTTCAGACTGCAAAGCAAGTCATGGCCCAAGGCATCTATCCCTATTTCCGTGCGATTGAGACGGATCAAGATGCTGTGGTCAAGATTGACGGCCGTGATATTCTCATGCTCGGTTCCAACAACTACCTTGGTCTGACTAATCATCCCAAGGTCAAAGAAGCTGCCATAGATGCTGTGCGCCGATTTGGTGCAGGCTGCGCAGGCTCGCGCTTCTTAAACGGTACGCTGAGTATTCACAAGGAATGCGAAGACAGACTGGCGGAGTTCCTGCACAAGGAGTCTGTGCTGCTGTTCACGACCGGGTATCAGGCCAACGTCGGGACCATCGCCACTCTGGTCGAACGGAACACGTGGATCATCGCGGATGCGCTGTCGCATGCTTCAATCATTGACGCCGCACGGCTCTCCTTTGGCCGGGTCGCCAAGTTCAAACATAATGACTTGCAGGATCTGGAGCGGCTGCTTCAGGTTCATCAGGGTCGGGATGTAATGGTCGTCACGGAGGGCGTCTTTTCGATGGAGGGAGATACCGCCGACCTTCCTGAGATCGTCAAGCTCTGTCAGAAGTACGATGTAGATCTCCTGCTTGACGATGCTCATGGCGTGGGAGTCTATGGTTCACATGGAGAAGGAACAGCAGGCCACTTCGGTCTCAATGACGAAACAGACATCATAGTTGGAACTTTTTCCAAGTCCCTGGCGGCAATCGGCGGATTTGTCGCCGCGTCGGAAGAGATCGTCCATTTCTTGAAACATCATGCGCGCGCGTTGATCTTCTCAGCAAGTCCGCCGCCCGCGACAGTCGGCGCAGTACTTGCCGCCCTTAAGATTATCGTCGAAGAACCTGAACGCCGCGAGCTTCTTTGGCGAAATGCCGAGTATCTGCGAGACGGCCTCAAATCTCTTGGTTTGGACACGGGACACAGCAATTCTCCGATTATTCCGGTCGTCGTAGGAGACGCGACCAGCGCATTTCAAGTGTGCAAGATGATGCAGGACGAAGGTGTCTTCATCAATCCGGTCATTCCGCCTGCTGTTCAACCCGGCCAGTCCCTGATCCGCTTTTCGGTGATGTCCACTCATACCACCGACCAGCTCGATTTCGCCTTGGACAAGATTGGAAAAATCTCAAAGCTCATCCCCTTTCGCGCAGAGGCAAGTCATCCGCATTCGAGTCCAAACGGTATCAGACCCGAAAGCTCTGAAGAAGTTCCTTCGCTTCCCCTGGAAAATCCAGGCCGCTGATCCCGCATGGGTTCCGCCGCTGCTGTTTGATCAGCGGCAGCTCTTCTCGCCCAAGCATCCGTTTCATCAGCACGCCGAAGTCGAACATTTCCTTGCATTCGATGAGCATGACGTTGTTCGTGGTAGAATCAGCGCCATCGTCAACCACGCGCACAATCGCTTCTGGAGCGATAAGGTTGGATTCTTCGGCTTCCTTGAATTGGAAGATGATCCGATTGTGGCAGAGGCGCTGCTTGGCGCTGCGCAGAACTTTCTTAAGAATCGGGGCCTCGAAGTGATGCGAGGCCCGATGAATTTCTCGACCAACGAAGAGTGCGGTCTGCTGGTGGACGGGTTCGAGACTCCGCCCGCCGTTATGATGACGCACAACCCGCGTTACTACGCAAGACTTCTGGAATCGCAAGGACTCGTCAAGGCAAAAGACCTGCTTGCGTATCAAATGTTCGAGGGTGAGCTGACGGACCGTGTTCGAGAGTTCGGCAGGAAACTCGAGGATAAGCTCGATATTCGATTTCGAGAACTCAATCCCAAGGACTTCAAAGGCGAGATCGAACGCTTCAAGAAAGTGTACAATTCTGCGTGGGAAGAAAACTGGGGCTTCGTCCCCATGACCGACGCGGAGATTGACGTGATGGCCGCGAGCCTAAAGATGGTGCTGGACCCCCGGCTGATTCAGTTTGCAGAGACTCCCAACGGTGAAACCGCGGGATTCATTCTCGGTCTGCCTGACCTGAATGTTATCCTAAGCAAACTGAACGGCAAGCTCTTTCCATTCGGAATATTCCGTTTACTGGCAGGGAAGCACAAAGTTGGAAGGGCGCGTGTACTGGCCATGGGAGTTCTGCCGGAGTATCGCAAGAAGGGCATTGATACGGTCTTGTATCTGCGGGCTTATGAAGCAGGGACGAAAGCAGGCTACAAGTGGGGAGAGTTCTCTTGGGTTCTTGCGGACAATCAACTAATGACCAAGGCCGCGGAATCCATGGGTTCAAAGGCGTACAAGACCTGGCGAATCTACGATAAGGCAATTTGAAAAAGCATGTTCTCCGATGTTACAACTGCTGCACTGTTGGGCGTGGATGCTTACCGCGTCCGCGCAGAGTGCCATCTGGAGAACACCAGCGCTGATTTTATTGTCGTCGGATTGCCGGACAATGCGGTGAAAGAAGCGCGCGAGCGTGTCGCCGCAGCTATCAAGAATTCCGGCTATGCAATGCCGCAGCGCAAGATCACCATAAATCTTGCTCCAGCGAATATTCGCAAAGAAGGCAGCGGCTATGATTTGCCAATTGCATTTGGTATCCTCGCCGCATCCGGTCAACTTGCTCCGGGCGCAACTGACGAGACCGCGTTAGCCGGTGAGCTTGCCTTGGACGGGCACGTTCGCCCCGTGCGCGGAATGCTTCCGATTTCCAGCGCCTTGAAGCGCGAAGGATTCAAGCGGTTAATCGTTCCCGAAGCGAATGCCCAGGAAGCTGCGCTGATCCCCGGCATAGATGTTCATCCGGTTGCGTCGCTTCGCGACGCCGTGGATTTCGTCAACGGGCTTGTCCCCATTCCGCGCTTCACTGTGGATCATCAGAACCTGTTTGATTCCGCGCGAGAACCCGTGGGCGATTTCAGTGACGTCCGCGGTCAGAGTTCTGTCAAGCGCGCACTTGAAGTCGCCGCCGCAGGTGCGCACAATGTGCTAATGATTGGTCCACCGGGCTCGGGCAAGACGATGCTGGCCAAGAGGCTGCCAGGAATTCTTCCCGAGTTCAGTCTGGACGAGGCACTTGAGACTACGCGTGTTCATTCGGTTGCTGGTCTCTTGCGAAATGGTCAAGCAATCGTGGCCAATCGTCCATTCCGTTCTCCGCATCACACTGTTTCTGATGCAGGATTGATTGGCGGCGGCATGATCCCTCGTCCGGGAGAGGTTTCACTTGCTCACAACGGCGTGCTGTTTCTTGACGAGCTGCCTGAGTTTCACAAGAACGTGCTGGAAGTCTTGCGTCAGCCGCTTGAAGACGGAATCGTCACTCTGTCTCGCGCTGCCGTGACCCTTTCTTATCCTGCGCAGTTCATGTTGATTGCCGCCATGAATCCGTGCCCCTGCGGCTTTGCCACGGACCCGGATCGCGAGTGCAAGTGCACTCCCGAGCAGGTTCGGCGTTATGTCGCAAAGATTTCCGGCCCGCTGCTGGACCGAATTGATCTGCATGTGGAGGTCCCGAGAGTTTCTTGGAATGATCTCTCTTCGTCCGCTGAGATAGATGAAACACACTTTGTGCGTGATCGCGTAGAACTGGCGCGCCGCAGACAGCGTGAACGATTCGAAAAACATCGGCCGGGTCTCTATTCAAATTCCCAAATGAGCAACAAGGATATCGAGCAGTTTGCGCCGATTGATGCGCACAGCCTCGAGTTGCTGCGGCAGGTTGTTGAGACCATGGGACTTTCCGCTCGGGCCTATCATCGTATTCGCAAGGTCGCCCGCACGATTGCCGACATCGAGGGCTTTGACGAGATTCAACTCTCACATGTCACCGAAGCGGTACAATACCGATCTCTGGACAGGTTGGGAGAGTTTGTCGCGTGAGCACTAGTCTCGGGTTTGAGTCGTTTGATGCGTCGAAGTGGGCAGCCGACCAGATCGCTTCAGTCCGCAATCGCACCGTGCTTGTTGCCGATGGTCGTGAGATTTCCGGCGATGAATTGGCAAAGAGTTGTGAGGTGTGGAGAAGCAGTCTGCTCGCCGCGCGGATCGAACCCGGAGCGGTAGTTGCGATTGCCGCTGAACGTTCGCCCGATGCCGTTGCTCTTTTTCTGTCTTGCTTGCAGTGCGGCGCATTGCCGTTCTTTGTGGATCCGCGTCAAGACCAGAATGACTTGTACAAGCTCCTGGATGCAGTGAGAATTCAAGGAATCTGGTGCGGTACGACATTGGATAGGGAGGGCATTGCCGCACGATTGCCCTACCTTCGCTGGAAAGGCGAGTGTGAAGGGCAGGGAGGAACACTTGACAGCACGACGCCGTCCGTCGAACAGGCCTCAGCATTTGTGCTGCATTCCGCTGGCACTTGTTCATTGCCGCGCGCTCTGTTTCATTCTGGTGCCGCAATTGCATGGCAGGCGAAAGCCCTGATTTCCCAGTTGCGTTTGCGTGCGAGTCTTGAAGTTTGGTTCACGGGAACTCTCGCTTCTCCTGCTGTTCTGTCCCTTGGGGTGTTCACCGTTCTTAGCTGCGGTGGGACACTGGTTCTTGATGAACCTGACTCGCATCTTGCCTCTGCAAGTACGTCGCCGGGCCAACGCATCCTGATACTTGCCGAAGCAAAAGATGAGCAGTCGTGGAATGCCGAGAATCTTCTGAAAATCAAAGGGCGGGTGAATGCTGTCCTACACACCGACGCGCGACTAAGCGAGGAGTTTCATGAACGACTCTCGCGTGCGACGGATGCAAGTGTTTGGACAGGGTCCTATGCTGCTGAAACCGCAGGATTCTATGCGCTGAACACGCTCCCCGGTGTCTGGCCATTTGAGTCAGCGGGCAGACCAATTGGAGGAGCGAGCTTCAGGATCTTTGGAACTGATGGCAGACCAGTATTGTGCAATGAAATAGGACGACTGGCTGTTTCAGGCACGCCTCAACCGCAGAAGACTGTCTCTCTTTCATTCAAGTCTACTGTGGCGAAAAGTGCGGAAGACAGCTGGTGGTGGGTGGGAGACTGGGCAAGAATGGATGCTCATGATTTCTTACACCTCGAAGGATGCGAAGGTGCCGTCTTTGAAAAGGGCGGATTCACTGTAGTCTCAAGCGAGATCGAGGACGCTCTTATTCGGATCGAAGGCATTGCGGACGCAGTTGCATTTGCACAACCCGACGAGGACCTTGATTGCGAGGTGTCCGCATGCATAGTTCCTTCTGACGGGATGATAGATGCTCAGCAAATTCCTTTGAAACTGCTTGGTGCTTTGGTTCGTTTTAAGATTCCGCGTACGCTCTCCATTGAGCCGAACGGGCTCCTACGTACTCCTTCGGGCAAGCTGGTACGGCATGGCTCTAACCTTGCCGCGAATCAGGTTTCGCAACTCAAGCCCTTACCTGAAGTTAAGACTCCGGTGAGCGGCCCGAAAGTTGCCTCAAAGTCCGAAGCGGACTCGGTGGACGAGTCTCTGCCCGCAGAAGACCTCTGATCTATTTCTTGGAGTTGTCATGATAAGCGTTGAAGTAATCGGAATCTCGGTTTGCCCCCCGTACCAGGGATACGTTGTTATCCTGAAGGAGAAAGAGGGTGAACGATGGCTCCCTATCTTCATTGGCGCTGCAGAGGCGCAAAGTATTTCGCTCTTGCTGCAAGGTCTGGAGTATGCCCGCCCAATGACCTATGATCTGTTTGCCGCAATCCTGGAAGAAGGTGGTGTATCTGTGAATTCCACCACTATTTGCGACTTGAAAGACAACACCTTCTACGCCGAAGTTGAGCTCCAGATTACAGGTGATGAGATCCGGAGAATTGATGCCCGTCCTTCTGACGCCATCGCGCTTGCTTTGAAAAGCAAAGCGCCAATCCAAGTGGCCAATAAAGTCATGGATAGTGCGGCGGTCAGCAACGAGCCTGTGAATCGCTCAATCGTCGAACAAATCGCCTACTTGCACCAGAAACTCAAGGAATATGTCGAGGTGGAGGCCTATGAGGAGGCCGCCAAAATCAGAGATCACATTCGCTCTCTGGAAACCCGGCTGTCCGAGCATGAACCCCAAGGATCGGACGGTCCTACGGAAGGCAAGGCATAGCCGATTCGCTCGTTTTCTTCTTTCTCCTGTTTATTAACGACTTAAACATTTTTTGCCCTTTCTTTGAGCGCCTTCGCTCTGGCTTGATATATTAGCAAAGTCTTGTTATCTTTACGACTTCAGGAATCCTGACGTGAAAATCCACCTACCCACCTACGGGCAAGGCGTCCACGAAATCAATCAGGATTTGGAGGCCGCTGAGCTTGAGCTCGATCCGGCGATCTTTGAGCAGGCCGTGCATGCCGCTCTGAGACTGGACCGGCATGATCCTTACTTTGAGTTCCGAATTCATCTGACTGCAATTGCTCATGCAGAATGTGATCGTTGTCTCGAGGGCTTTCAGTTGCCGTTGGAAGTTCGCGCGCCCTTGCTGTTCGTCGCGGGCCATCCCCCAAAGGGCGATGACGTGGACGACACGGATATTGTCTATTTCAAGGCAGGCACAACGGAACTCGATTTGAGTCACGATTTCCGTGACCTTTTGATTCTCGCATATTCCGGAAAGCATCTCTGCGACGAGAACTGCAAGGGGCTCTGCCCCAACTGCGGCGCAAATCTCAATGAGCATTTCTGCGAGTGTGCGCCTAACTGATTCCTATTCACAACCAACATAACACATCATGCCAGTACCCAAAAGACGAACCGGCAAGTCGCGACGCGACCGTCGCCGGGCTAACTACAACTTGAACGGACCGGCCCTTGCCACCTGTCCTAACTGCAAAGCGACCATCGCGCCGCACCGTGTTTGCGGTTCGTGCGGATACTACAACGGCCGCTTTGTCATTCAAGTTAAGGCAAGGTAGAGTCAAATATCGTCTCGTCCATGGTCATAGCCCTGGATGCAATGGGAGGCGATCACTTCCCTCATGTACCCGTTGAGGCGGCCTGTCAGGCACTCCGTGAATGGAATGACCTGCATGTTGCCCTCTTTGGACCAGAGGAAAGCCTGCGATCTGAGTTGAAACGCTTGGATGCGAGCGACATCATGGATCGCATTCTGATCGAGCACAGCGCGGAAGTCATCGAGATGACTGATTCGCCGGGTAAGGTCGTGAGGTCGAAACCGGATGCGTCTCTCTTGCGCGCGATTGACATGCATCAATCAGGTGCAGCGCAAGCCGTTGTCTCGGCTGGCCACACCGGCGTGCAGATGGCCGCAAGCTACATGAAACTCGGTCTGATCAAGGGAGTGCGACGCCCCACGATTGGCGGACTTTTCCCCAAGGGAGACGGCAAGTTCGCCATTCTTCTCGATGTCGGCGCGAACACGGACTGCAAGCCAATTAACCTCCTGCAATTTGCCGTCATGGGCTCTGTGTATATGGAGCTACTGACTGGCACCAAGAATCCCAGAATTGCTCTGATCTCAATCGGTGAAGAACGAACCAAGGGCAACGAACTCGTTCTCGCAACGCACTATCTGCTCGAACAGAGCGGCCTGAACTTTGTCGGAAACGTGGAGGGCCGGGATCTCCTGTCTGATAAGGCCGATGTCATGGTCTGTGACGGTTTTGTCGGAAATGTCATTCTAAAACTCAGCGAATCGCTGTTTCATGCCTTCATGAGCAGAGTAGCCGTTTCCGATGGCAATGGCCCGACACCTGCGGTGCTTGGCAAGATGGCCAAGGAGTTTGATTACTCTGAAATCGGCGGCGTGCCGCTGCTTGGAGTCAATGGAGTCTCCATCATCTGTCATGGAGGATCTCCCGCCAAGGCGATCAAAAACGCGATCGGGGAGGCGCGCCGACTGGTTCAGAAAAACCTGCCGTCCGCCCTCAGTGAAGGTGTTGATCAATACGATGCCAGTATGCTGGCGCGCGGTATGGCCATGTACAAGGGCCGTAAGGAAAAGCGTGACGAGCTGGAGGTAGAGGAGACAGACGATGAGTAAGGGCGTGAAACCCGTTTCGAGGATTGTGGGTCTTGGTGTCAGCTATCCTGATAACATCATGACCAATCAGGACCTCGAGAAGATCGTCGAAACCAATGACGAGTGGATCACTACTCGCACAGGGATCAAGGAACGCCATCTCGTCAAACGCGGCGAGCGTACGTCCGACTTCTGTATTCGCGCCGCGCGCGAAGCATTGGCCGAAGCTGGTATTGCAGCGGAGGAGCTCGATGCCATTATCCTTGGTACAATCTCCGGCGACCTGAGATTTCCGGCCACTGCGACGCTCATTCAAGAAGCGATTGGCGCGAAGAATGCTGCGGCCTGGGACATCAGCGCGACGTGCAGCGGTTTCATGTTCTCCCTGTACAGTGCCGATACTCTGATTGCCGCGAACCGCGCGAAGAATGTCCTGGTGCTCGGCGCGGAACTTCTCACGCCAATCACCGACTGGTCCGATCGCGGCACTTGCGTCTTGTTCGGGGATGCTGCCGGTGCTGCCGTCGTTACACGTGCCACGGATGACCGTGGTGTGTTGTCCGTGGTCATCGGCTCGAACGGCTCATACACCGATCTACTCTATTGCGTTGGCCACGGAACCTCTTCCAAAGGTGAACTTGCAGCACTAAACGGCGAGCGGGTCATTCACATGAACGGCAACGAAGTCTTTCGGCATGCCGTTCGAATGCTCGAACGAACCGCAAAAGAAGCCGTGGAAAAGGCTGGACTTGATCCGGCGGACGTGGACTGGCTGATTCCCCATCAGGCCAACACTCGCATTATCGCCGCAACTGCGGAACGCTTGGGTCTGCCGATGGAAAAAGTCTTCCTGAATATTCACAAGTACGGCAATACGTCCTCTGCGTCAGTACCTTTGGCCATGTATGAGGCGCGCAAAGAAGGCGCTCTGCGTGACGGCCAAGTAATGTTATCCGTCGTGTTTGGCGGCGGTTTCACTTGGGGCGGCGCCGTCATCCGCTTCTAATTCCTGCTTGCTGCTTACATCTTGACCTCACAAACGACCGCTTTTCTTTGCTCCGGCCAGGGCTCCCAATTCGTCGGAATGGCTCGTGATCTGCACGGGACTTTCGGCTTGGTCAAGCAGCGTTTTGCCGAAGCGAATGATCTGCTCGGCTTCGATCTTGCTCGATTTTGTTTTGAAGGGCCCGAAGAAGATCTTCGCCAAACTCGCGTCACGCAACCGGCTCTCTTTGTTCATTCCGTGATCGTCGGAGAATTGCTGGCTGAGCTGGGAGTGCTGCCCACTTGCGCGGCAGGGCATAGCCTGGGTGAATACTCAGCGCTGTGCTGTGCAAAAGCGTTTGACTTTGCCACCGGACTCGAACTTGTGAAGGTCCGCGCGAACGCCATGCAGGCGGCAGGAGAAGAGCGCCCCGGAACCATGGCAGCGGTCGTCGGACTGGAATTTGAACAGGTCGAGAAAATCTGCAGCCAAACGCCGGGGATTGTGGTCCCAGCGAACTACAATTCGCCGGGTCAACTCGTGATCTCGGGGGAGATTGAGGCCGTTGATTTGGCCATGCAGTCCTGCAAGACTGCGGGAGCAAAATTGGTGCGTAAGCTTGTGGTCTCAGGCGCGTTTCATTCGCCGCTGATGGCCTCCGCCGCAGAGCGTTTGCGCAAAGCTCTGGATTCCGCGACGATCAACTCCGCGTCCGTTCCGGTCATGAGCAATGCCACTGGAAAACCGCACGGTAACGCTGAAGAGATTCGTCTTGCGCTTGCTCAGCAGCTTCTTGCGCCGGTTCGCTGGACAGAATGCCTGAATGGGCTCAGTGAACTGAAGCCTGAAGGCTGGATGGAACTCGGTCCCGGCAACGTCTTAGCGGGTTTGCTGAAACGGACCATCAGCGGTGCGTCCGCACAGACGGTGGGAACCGTTGAGGATATTGAGCGAGTGAAAGTGGGAGTTGCATCGTGAATCAACCGTTGGCCGGACGTGTTGCGTGGATTACAGGTTCCGCGCGCGGAATTGGGAAAGCTATTGCCCGTCATCTCGCGCTTCAGGGCGCTGATCTTGCTCTGACCGATGTGCTGGAAGATGACCTGTACGCGACAGCCAAGGAGCTTGCGCTTGAATCGAATCGCAAGGTGATTCATCAGGTCTTGGACGTGACGGATCCGGTTGGAGCTGCGGGCTTTGTGCAGCGTACGGTGGATGAGCTCGGTGGACTGACGATTTTGGTGAACAATGCGGGTATCACGCGTGACGCATTGATGATGAGAATGTCCCTGAATGATTGGGAACGAGTGCTTCATGTGAATTTGACTGGCAGTTTTGTGTGCACACAGGCAGCCATCAAGCCGATGATGAAGGCTCGCTACGGAAAGATTGTGAACATTGCATCCGTGGTCGGCGTGATGGGCAATGCCGGACAAGCCAACTATTCCGCGTCCAAAGCCGGAATGATTGCCTTGACCAAGTCCGTTGCCAAAGAGCTTGCCGGACGAGGCGTGCGTGCCAACGCGGTCGCTCCCGGTTTCATCGAGACAGATATGACGCATCAGTTGAGTCCCGAAGTCAAGGAAGCCTACTTGCAGGCCATTCCGCTCAAGTACCTCGGCTCGTCAGACGATATTGCGCAAGTTTGCGCGTTTTTGGCAAGTGCCGCATCCGACTACATCTCAGGACAGGTGTTGATCGTGGATGGCGGCCTACATATGTAACGTAACACTAACCGTCGTTTATTCTACGGAGGCAAAATGTCCGACATGGAAAACAAAGTCAAAAAGATCATCGCCGACCGCTTGCAGGTTGACCTCAGCAGCGTCACCGATGGCGCAGGTTTCGTCGAGGACCTCGGAGCGGATTCGCTTGATCTCGTCGAACTGGTCATGGCCTTCGAGGAAGAGTTCGGCCTGGAAATCCCGGATCAGGACGCCGAAACGATGAAGACCGTGGGAGATGCCGTCAACTACTTGAAGAGCAAGAGCCCCGCGGAAAACGCCTAACTACTGAACCTACTGTCATGCAGAAGCAGCGAGTTGTTGTCACCGGAATGGGTGTTATCTCCCCGATTGGCAACGACGTTTCAACCTTCTGGGATGCACTGATCTCCGGACGTTCCGGCGCAGGACCAATCACTTTGTTTGATCCTGCTGATTTCGTGACCAAGTTCGCCTGCGAAGTCAAGGACTTTTCCATTGGGGACTTGCTGGATCCCAAGGAGGCTCGAAGATTCCAACGATTCACTCAGTTCGGTATTGCCGCGGCGCATCAAGCGCTGACGGACGCGGGTCTTGCGGGTGAGTCCAGTCCTGTGCCCAAGGAAAGGATTGGCGTCATCATTGGATCCGGTATCGGTGGAATTGAACTGTTTGAAGAACAGGCGAAGACGTACCTCGAGCGCGGACCCAAACGTATCAGCCCTTTCTTTGTGCCGATGATGATTTCGGACATCGTCGCGGGACAAGTTTCGATCTGTTTCGGTTTGGGAGGTCCCAATTTCGCGGTCGTTTCCGCGTGTTCCACAGCCGGGCATTCGATCCATGTGGCCAACCGCTTGATTCAGTCCGGCGAGGCCGAAGTGATTCTTGCCGGCGGAACGGAAGGGGCGATCACGCACCTTGGGGTAGGCGGATTCAACGCTCTAAAAGCCTTGTCAACGCGTAACGATGATCCGGAGAAAGCCAGCCGTCCATTCGATCGAGATCGAGACGGATTCGTGATTGGTGAAGGCGCGGGAGTGTTAGTCTTGGAGAGCCTTGACTCGGCGAAACGACGCGGAGCAAAGATTCACGCCGAACTTCTCGGAGTCGGAGCGTCAGGCGATGCATTTCATATCACCGCGCCGCATTCAGAAGGCGAGGGCGCGCGTCGAGCCATGGAGGCCGCGCTGAAAGATTCCGGCGTCCCCCGCGAGGACATCGCATACATCAATGCGCATGGAACCTCCACGGATGTGGGAGACCCGACCGAAATCAAGGCCATTCGCAGTGTATTCGCCTTGCACGCTGAGAAGTTAGCCGTGTCGTCAACTAAGTCCATGCATGGGCATACTCTGGGTGCCGCCGGAGCAATTGAAGCAATTGCTTCAATTCTCGCTACACAAAACAACCTGATTCCGCCGACCATCAATGTTGAGAATCAGGACCCGGAGTGCGATCTCTTCGTGACTCCGAACAAGGCCGTGCGGCGAGTTGTCCAAGTGGCAATGTCCAATGCATTCGGATTCGGAGGACACAACTCTTCTCTGATCTTTGCCAAACCGGAGTACCGACGATAAGGGCAAGTCTCGCATGAGTTTTCTGCGCCAACTGCTTCGACGCAACGATGGGGGTGTCCCTTCCGAGCTCCGGCAGCAGCTGCGCAGACTCGAAAAGCGAATCGGCTACCGATTCACAGATAGCATTTTGCTTGTTTCCGCGCTTCGGCATCGGAGTGTGCTAAACAAGGAAAACCTCGGGCGTCATGAGTCTAATGAACGTCTCGAGTTTCTCGGTGATGCCGTATTGGATTTCATCATCGCAGAGTACTTCTACCACTTGTTCCCCGGAATGGTGGAAGGTCAGCTGACTAAGTTGAGATCCGTGATTGTGTCAGGAACGGCACTCGTGGAAGCAGCCCGACGCATTGATCTCGGTTCTCATCTCATCCTGAGCGAGAACGAAGATCGCGCAGGCGGTCGAAATCGGGCGTCCATTCTTGAAGATGCGTTCGAAGCGCTCATTGGCGCCATCTATCTTGATCGAGGTATCGCTCCGGCACGGGAGTTCGTGGAGACTCACCTGCTTGACAATTGGCGGGAAGTCGTCAAGAAAGACGAATACGTCAATTTCAAGAGCCTTGTTCTGGAGCATGCACAGGCGAATTCGTGGGACAGTCCCGAGTATCGCCTGGTTGAAGAAACCGGTCCCGACCACTCCAAGCGTTTTGTTGTGGAAATCTTTCTGAACGGAGAGTCGTTTGGAAGAGGAGACGGCAGTTCCAAGAAGTCCGCTGAGCAGAAAGCGGCCTCTGTAGCTGCTTCAAAACTTGGACTTCTTGGCTCTGACGATCTTGATTCTGACTCGGCATCCGGCTGATCTGCGACTGCACAGCGCAGGGGGATAGGTTGACCACCAATCATTTTTGCACCCTTTGTGGCGAGAAGTTATCTGATGTGTTTGTGGAAGGCCGGGTGCGGCCCGCGTGCTCCGGTTGCGGGCACATCGTCTATCTGAACCCTCTACCTGCCGTCGCGGCCGTTCTTCTGCAGAGTGGCCGCGTTTTGTTGATTAGGCGCGGCGTGGAACCCGGCGCGGGCCTGTGGGCCTTGCCCTCAGGATTCATGGAACAGGACGAGTCCCCCGAACAGGCCGTCGTCCGAGAAGTCCTTGAAGAAACGAATGTGCAGTGTGTGCCGGGACGATTGTTGGGAGCAACCACACATCACGATCATGTTTTCGGCCACGTCCTTGTGCTGGCTTTTGCCGCACGATTCGCCGACGGTGATCTTCGGGCGGGTGATGACGCACGTGAAGCGCTCTGGTTTGATACTCAGAATTTGCCGGACATGGCCTTCAGAAGTCATGCCGAGTTTGTCCGACAGGCGGAACAACTGATGGAATGCAACACATGAGAATTGTCGGCTTCTGGTCTGCTGTTTTGTTGCTGCTGATCGTTGGCTGCGACATTGAGGAATCACCCGTCGCAAATGGCCGCATCTTCGTCGAACTGCGCGACGATAGCGGTGACGAGATTACCGGTGCGAGAATCTGGCTGGATGGAGTGCAGATGTCGCAGCTCACTCCGGACACCCTGAGGCAAGTTGCCCCAGGTGTGCACACCGTGGCAGCCAGTATTCCCCGCTACTATCAGGTCTCGGAGCAGGTTACCGTCGCGGAAGGCGGGCTGTCAACCGTTTCTTTGGAGACTTCGCTGGCACCTCTTCCCTTTGTGGATCTCGGAGACGTGCCTGACGGAACCGCGCTGATCGTGGATGGGTCCGAGTTTGCCATGACGCCGCCAAGCCTGATTGGAATCGGCGTCGGGTCCTGGTCCTTGTCCGCTTTTCTGGATGGGCATGCCACGCGCTCACCTGCGCGCTGGACCGTAACACTCGTGGAAGGGGACACCGCACAGATTCCGGTACAATTTGATCCTGTGACCACGGGCCACGAAGTCGGAGAGCTTGCTCCACTATTCGCGCTGCCCAGCGATGGAGATAGTTCCATCCACAGACTTCAAGATTATCGGGGCAAGATTGTCCTGGTGACATTTTTCTTCTATGCGTGTGCGCCGTGTCTCGCTGAATTTCCGCATATTCAGGCCGTTTATGCAGATCCGCAATATGCAGGACGAGTGGATGTGTTGGGCATTGATGCCGTGGATCCGTGGTCCCTTCTGAACTTGTATAAGTCCACGCATCCGACTCTCGGAATCCAGTTCCCGTTGCTGTGGGATCAGACGCAGACGACCCGCACCGCCTTGTACGCCGTGGAAAGTCACCCGACCAATTTTCTCATTGATCCCAGCGGCGTGATTCGGTACAAGTGGCTCAGCATCACCGAAGAGCAACTGCGCAGCGCCGTCGGAGAACTGATTTCAGAATTCGACTCACCGACTCCCTAAGCACGAGGACACCTGTGAAAACATCCTATGCAATCCTGCTCACTCTTGCCTTGCTTTCCGCGGCGTTTGCGGGTCGAAACTGGTCTCTGACTCAGGTTCAGGGCGGAGAATTCAGCATCACGGATCATTCCGGCGGGAAACCCAGCCTGCTCATTTTTTGGGCCACCTGGTGCAAGCCCTGCAAAGCCGAAATGGATGCGATGAAGGAGACGTTTGACGACTTGAATGCACGTGGGCTCAATGTCATTTTGATTTCCGAAGATACGCAGAAGTCCATGAGCCGCGTCAAACCATTTCTGGATTCCAAAGGGTACACTTGGACCGCACTGTTGGATCCCGACGGCGCTGTCCTGAAGCTCTATGGAGGAACTTCAATTCCGTTCACAGTGATGCTGGACGCCCAAGGCACTCCAGTATATGAACATCGCGGCGAGTTAAAAGACCCTTCAGAGATGATCGCCAAGGCAAATCAACTGATTGACTCCGCAAGTGACTAAGTTTCTCGTATTCTGCACATTCCTTCTGCTTGCCGTTCCAGCGTGGGCGCAGCTTGAAGATATTGAACTGGATGGCTCCAACCAGCTTCGATTTGACGACGGCAGAGAAGTGGATACACAACGCGCCGGGCTGGAGCATCCTGACAATACGATTCGCCGCCATTTCATTGAGAACAGACTGTTGCTTAACTTGTTCAGTGGCGATTTTCATTTGGGTGGGCGGTTTCTTTATTTTCGTCCGGCTGAAGCGGACGTTGATCAGTTCAGGCTGGCGGACGAAAACCGTTTTGACAAGCGCTTCTTCGAAGGCAAGATTGCCCCGTTCGATTTCAGATTCGGGCACTTCAGCGATCTTTGGGGATCAGGGCTCGTCTTCAGCGCGTTTGAAAACCGAGATCTCTACTTCGACTCGGAACTGGACGGCGCACGCGTACAGTTGAATGCCGGTTCAATAAAGCTGATCGGCGCAACGGGCACGACGGAAGATGGTCCACTGGTGCCAGAGATGAAGGCGACCGCCGGACGAGTTGAGCTATCTCCCGGCAAGGGAAGAAGGCTGGGATTCAGCTATGTCTATCATGACAGCTTGTCCAATCCTGAGATGGGCGTCGCCGGTGTGGACTGGAACATCACTCGGGGTATTCTGAATCTCTACGGAGAGCGCGCATGGAATGAGGCCGTCCTGGCGGGAGGCAATAGTGCCGGCCACGCCACTTTCGCGGGATTGACTCTCTCGAAGTGGGGATGGTCCCTGCTTGCGGAGTATGCGGACTACGACTACCGTATCAATACCCCGATTCAGAATCCGCCAACGACACATCGTGAAGTCGGACCGCGCCTGCTTCAGGGCAGAGAGCCGCATGTGCTGAACATTGCCGATGAAGTCGGAGTGCAGGTTGAATTGAACGGAAGTGTCGGTGAAAACACCTATGTCACTGCGCACTACAACGCAAGCAGCCGGCACAGTGACGAAGACGAGTCAGTGCCTTTGCCCGCGCTCGAGGAAAAGTATCGTCCGTATTGGGAGGTGTTTGCCAATGCCGACCACACCTTCGGCGGTGGAGAGATACTAATTCTTGAAGTCGGTGCAAATGAAGAAGCTGCTGTCGTCTGGCAAGAGCGCAAGTGGGGACAGGTGCGCTTCAAGTTTCATATTCGCGGCGACCAAGAGCTTGAGCTTGAGACGGAACAACTGCTGATCACCGACCGCACCCGTGATGATGAGAAGTTTCACGACATGCTTTACGGCGTCTCGTGGGTGCCTTCGCATATCCTTTCCCTTAATGCTTCGGTTCAGTTCACAGACGATGAAGAATTGAAGAAGCGTGAGGGAGAGTTCTGGGCTGGCGGTGAAGTTGCTATGCAGCTTGCGGGCGGCAAGCATCGCGCGATTCTCTTCTATGGAAGCGAGCGCGGCGGACTCAAGTGCTCGAACGGAGTTTGCAGGCAGGTACAAGCATTCTCAGGTCTGCGATTCACTCTGGAAACGTCGCTCTAATCATGCCGCGGAGTTCTGATCCGCGCAGTCAGCTGCCCGGTGTGGATCGCTTGCTCGAGAACCCGCGACTTGCGGAGCTTAGAAAACTTGTTTCTACGCCCAATCTGACGCGGGTGCTTCGCGAGATACTCAGCGAATGTCGTCGGGACTTGGAAAAAGACAAGAGTGTTCCGGCAGACGAGATTCTGGTCGAGCGTGCAGTAATACGAATTGAAGCGACGATGCACGCCGGTCCTCGCCGCGTTATCAATGCGACCGGAGTGATTCTCCATACTGGCCTTGGCAGAGCGCCGCTTTCTGACGCCGCTCGAAAGGCCGTTGCCGAGGCCGCAGGCTATTGTGACTTGGAGTTCGATCTGGACTCCGGAGCTCGCGGAGACCGCCAGGATCATGTAGAGCGCTTGCTTTGTTGTGCCACGGGAGCCGAGTCGGCTCTGGTGGTGAACAACAATGCCGCCGCTTTGTACCTTGTTTTAGCGGTGCTGGGGTTTCGCAAAGAGGTGATTGTTTCCCGCGGCCAGTTGATTGAAATCGGTGGAAGCTTCAGACTCCCGGAGATCATGGCGCGGTCCGGGTGCAAGCTCGTGGAAGTGGGAACCACGAATCGCACACGTATCTCCGATTTTGCGTCCGCAGTTACGGACAAGTCCGCCATGCTATTGCGCGCTTATCCGTCCAACTATCGTATTGACGGATTCACGGAGTCCGTTGAGATTTCCGAGCTCGCGGACGTCGCGCGCAAAAACAATCTCATCTGCGTGGATGACCTCGGCGGTGGACTGCTTTGGGACTGGACATCGTGGGGACTGCCCGAAGAGCCCAATGTCGAGCAAAGCTTGCGAGGAGGAGCTGATCTTGTTCTGGTATCAGGGGACAAGGTCATCGGCGGACCACAGGCTGGTTTAATCCTCGGCAAAGCCTCGCTCGTCGCAAAGCTCAAGAAGTCTCCTTTGGCCCGAGTTCTGCGCCCTGGGAAGCTTGAGATTGCTGCGCTTGCAGCAACGGTTGCTGGTTTTTTGCATCATGAGCGGCCCCCAGTCGAAAATCTTTCCTGGCAGATGCTCACGGAAACGCCGGAAGTGACTCGTACAAGAGCCGAAGGTCTCTGCGAGAAGATTCGTTCGTTATCGGACTGGCAGATTCTTGAAGTGATTCAGTCTCCCGCTCAAGCCGGATCGGGAACCCTGCCGGCGGTCGGACTTGAGTCAAGCGCGGTCAAACTGCTTCCGCAGAGACATACCGCCGCCTCATGGGCCAAGCGGCTTCGCACGGCAACCATTCCTATCGTTCCGGTCGTGCAGGAGGGCGCTGTCCTCATGAACATGCGCACGGTTAGCGATAACGAGATACCGGATATTGTGTCCGTAATTGGTGACCTGTTGATTTCCCGAAAGTGATCAGAGTTCTTGTCATACTGCTCTTTTCTGTTTGCGCGCAAGCTGCGACGGTGAGGTGGCTCACGATTGACGGAGCCATTGGTCCGGTCTCAAATGAGATGGTTGAAAGTGCGCTAGAGCTTGCTCGCCAGGAAAACGCCGAAGCTCTAATCATTGAGCTCGACACGCCAGGCGGCTTGCTGAAGACGACGCGCATCATGTGCAAGTCTATTCTGGCATCACCCGTTCCGGTGATCGTCTATGTCGCGCCTTCCGGCGCGCGCGCGGGTTCAGCCGGAGTGTTCATTACGCTTGCGTCGCACGTCGCGGCGATGGCGCCTGGAACGAATATCGGCGCGGCACATCCTGTTGGTCTTGGAGGATTTGGAAGCTCCCAGGACACCAGCGGAGTGATGGAGGGGAAGGTGACCAATGATGCCGCAGCCTTCGCCCGAACCCTGGCCGAACAGCGGGGCCGAAACGCTGAATGGGCCGAGCTTGCGGTTCGCGAAAGTAAGTCAATCACCGAGTATGAAGCGCTGGAGCTCGGCGTCATCGAGTTGATTGCACCGTCCGCTGATTCGCTGTTGACTCTGCTTCACGGGCGAATAGTTTCCGTGGATGGGCGGCAAGATACACTTGATACTTCAGGAGCAATTGTCGCTGAAACTCCCATGAGTCTTAGACTAAGAATCCTGGACTTCATTGCGGATCCCAACATTGCTTACATCCTCCTGCTTCTGGGGATCTACGGACTGTTCTTTGAGCTCTACAATCCCGGCGCGATCTTTCCCGGAGTGGTCGGAGCTATGTCTCTCGTTCTCGCATTCTTCAGTCTGCAATTGCTCCCCATCAGCTGGGCAGGACTTGCGCTGATCGTATTGGCTATTATTCTGTTTGTTCTCGAGATCAAGATCACGAGCTACGGACTCTTGTCTATAGCGGGAGTGCTTTCCATGGTTCTGGGATCTCTTATGCTTTTTCAGCCCGGGCTCACCGGACTTACTATCGGCCTGGGAGTCGTCATCCCTGCGGCGATACTCACGGCTGCCTTCTTCCTGTTCGTCGTGGGGATGGGGCTGCGTGCCCAGGCGAGAAAAGTCGTCACGGGCGCGGAGGGCTTGATTGGCGAAATCGCCGTGGTGACCACTCCTCTTGCCCTGGAAGGCAAGGTGAGCGTCCACGGTGAAATTTGGTCCGCGCAAGGAGACGTTGCTCTTCCCATTGGGGCACGAGTCAAAGTCACACGTGTGGACGGTATGCTTCTGACGGTTGAGTCCGTCAAACCTGCTTCGACAACCTAACAGGTAAGGGAGCTTCTCATGCTGCCGCTTCTTGGTTTTGTGCTCGTCTTCTTCATCTTCATACTAAGCACGTCCCTGCGCGTGCTGAATGAGTATGAGCGGGGCGTTGTGTTCCGGCTTGGCCGCGCCATCGGAGTCAAAGGACCGGGATTGATCATTCTGATTCCTCTGGTGGACCGCATGGTGAAAGTCAGCCTGCGCACCGTGGTGCTCGATGTGCCGCCGCAAGACATCATCACGCGAGACAATGTCTCGCTGCAAGTGAACGCAGTAGTCTATTTCAGAGTGCTTGCCCCGGACAAAGCAATTCTTGATGTTGAGAATTACATGTTCGCCACAAGTCAACTTTCGCAGACGACTCTCCGCAGTGTGCTTGGTCAGATTCAGCTTGACGATATTCTCTCCGAGCGCGAGAAAATAAACGACGAACTTCAACAGATCATTGACAGACAGACTGACCCCTGGGGCATCAAAGTCTCGCTGGTCGAGATCAAGCATGTGGATCTGCCGCAAGAGATGAAACGGGCGATGGCGCGGCAGGCGGAAGCAGAGCGCGAGCGCCGAGCGAAGATTATCGCAGCTGAGGGCGAACGACAGGCGGCCGATCAACTTACAGAAGCCGCCTCTGTGATCGCGGCCCATCCAGAGGCGCTTCAACTGCGCTATCTGCAAACGCTTGTAGAGATTTCGGCGGAGAACAATTCAGTGACGATTTTTCCGATTCCCATTGACTTACTGAAGCCGTTCCTGAACAACGCAAACAAGTCCAATTCCTAAACCGCTGTTCAAAGGCCGGGATACATCCTACATGCCACGTCGCAGTTCGCGTCCAATCATCCAGCTTATCGGCAATCTTGCGAGAATTGCGATTCCGCTTGCTCTCATTGCCGCTGCCGCGGTTTGGTTCCTGAATCTGAATCCGACACCTTATGGCGACCTTCGAGTCACGACCACTATTCCCGGCGCGGAGATCCAGATAGACGGAAAACATGCGGGAGCGCAGAGTGATACCGTCTTAACCGGAATCCGAGCAGGGCGAAGATTCGTCACGGTACGTGCACCAGGGCTCATCTCTGAACCTGAGGTCGTTATCGTCGAGATTCAGAAAGGTAGAACTGCTGTTGCGGCTTTTATCATGAGGGATTCCATTTCAGCGGCGAAGGCGGATACTTTTTCCGCGAAACGCGGCGTTCGTCAGGACATCTTTGCGGAAGATCAATCCTACGTGCGTGCTATTCCTCCCGCGCCGCCTTCTCCGGAAATGCTGGATTACTCTGACCCTGACGTGGATGATTTCGCGGATCGCGGAACCGTGCCGCGCTTCGAACCGCGTGTTCGACCGTCCTCTGAGTCACTTACCGAGTCCGGAGAAAGCGATTCCAGAGTTTCGGATGACACAAGAAAGTCTCTTGCCGGTACACAGATTACGGTTAGCTCAGAACCTCCCGGCGCGCGAATTCTCGTCAATGGTGCGCGCACCACGAGCAGCACACCCTACACGTTTCGTGGACTTGACCGAGGCTATTACGTTTTTTCGATAGAAATGCCCGGACATGCGGCAACACCTGACAGCATAGAAGTAGTCCTGACGCTGGATGGGCAGTCGGAGCTTGCCGCGTTTTCCCTCGAGCCCCTCGAAAAACTGCCCATACCGCAGCTAACGATCTCGACGAAGCCTCTTGCTGCGGGAATCCGTGTCAACGGAACAGCTGTTGGTGTAGGGTCTGCGCGAGTGAATGCAGACTACGGAAGTGTATTGATCGAGTTCGTGGCTGTTCCGGGCTATCAGACTCCTAATCCGACCCGCGTCGAAATTACCAAGGACCATCCCAATCATGAAGTTGCGGGAGTCTATGAACGACTGTCCGGATCTTCAATGATTGCCGTAGTCCCCAATGCAAACTTTCCCCGATTTGACGGGAGCAAACTGCGCGTCTTCGTGGACGGTGAGTTGATTCTCGATGGTCCAACCGAGCCCTTTGATGTCACGCTCTTGGGCGGACTATATCCCGGCGAACGCGCGGTAAAGCTTGAGTACGATGGCCTGGTCGCGGAAGACATTGTGAAAGTGTTCAATGATCAAGTTGCCGAGCTGACTATCCGCATAAATGCCGCATTCGGCAAGCGCAGTCTGCGATTCAAGACCAAGACGGACATTCCGCTTGACAAGTGGCAGTCCGATTTCAAGAAATCCACCATACTTACGCAGAGCTAAGGTCGTTGCGCCGCAAAGTGACTCACGAGCATGGCAGAAACCCTCAACCTGAGGGTTTCTTGCTCAATTCCGAGCGGATTAACAGATATCTCGCGCGTTGTGGAGTTTGCTCCCGCCGCGAAGCGGACAGGCTGATTGCCGAAGGCAGAGTGACCGTCAACGGCAAGACTGTCCGTGAACTCGGAATACAGATTGATCCGATGCGTGACACGCTTGAAGTGGATGGGGAGCGCGTCGCCGAAGCGCAAGACCCTACCGTGATTGCTTTTCACAAACCGGTTGGTGTTCTTTCCACTTGCCGAGCCGGGCGCGAAACGGGTGCCATCATCACCGAGTATCTGCCATCAGGGCGAAGGCTCTATCCCATCGGAAGATTGGACAAGGATTCGTGCGGTTTGCTGCTTGTGACGGACGACGGCGATTTGGCAAATCTGCTGATGCATCCGAGATATGGATCGCACAAGACTTATCTCGTGGATACTGAACCGCCGCTGACTCGCAGACAATATGCAACTCTGGCTCGCGGCGTCATCCTTGAGGACGGCCCGGCACGACCAGCGGCGTTGCGGCAGGTTGGCGAACACTCATTTGAGATTATTCTATCGGAGGGCCGCAAGCGCCAAATTAGACGGATGGTCGCTGCGGTCGGTGCTCGAGTTACAAAATTGACACGGATCGAGCAGGCCGGAATTCGATTGGGAAGTCTGCCGCCAGGGAAATGGCGGGAACTTTCCGCTTCCGAAATCAAACGACTGAAAGAGTCACTTCAGTCTGGTTCATCGCCTTTTCAGGAGAACGGATAACATGTACCTCGTGGATGAAGAAAAACTGATTATTCATGATATGTCGTCGCCGAAGTACGAGTGTGAGATCAAGAAGATTGCCGAAGACAAGCGTCGCAAGGTCTACACACTTGATCAGGTGAAGCGGATGATTGACACACAGCACCGTCCGCAATACAATGGCTGCAGGTGGTGTATGCCGGAATATCATACCTTTGACATGCAAAGTATCTTCAAGCATGACTGACGATGCCACACGTAATTGTCGGCACTGCCGGGCACATTGATCACGGAAAGTCCTCGCTCGTCCGGGCCCTGACCGGAACCGATCCGGATCGCTTGCCCGAAGAAAAGCGGCGCCAGATCACGATAGATCTGGGGTTCGCCTTTCTGAACGAGGTGGCTGCAATCATAGATGTGCCGGGCCACGAAAAGTTCATCCACAACATGGTTGCGGGTGCTGCAACCATTGACTATGCGCTTCTCGTGATTGCTGCCGACGACGGCATCATGCCGCAAACTCGAGAGCATCTGCACATCTTGAGATTGCTGGGACTGCAGAACGGCGCAATTGTGCTGACCAAATGCGGAATCGTACAGACGGATTGGCTGGCACTGGTGGCGGATCAAGTGAAGTCCGAAGTCTGCGGCACCTTCCTTGAAGACGCTCCGATTTTCGAGGTGGACTCGTTGCAAGGGACTGGCATTGATGCACTGCGCACGTTTCTGGTCAACGAGCTGCCAAAAGTTGTGCGGCGCCGCACTCGTTCGGTTCTCCGCATTCCACTTGACCGTGTCTTCACGGTCCATGGTCATGGGACGGTCGTCACGGGTACTGTCCTGTCAGGTGAGATCACACGTGACATGCGGGTTCAGATACTGCCCGGCGGTGCGTTTGCCAGAGTCAAGCAGTTGCAGTCCAACGCGCGTGAAAGAACCAGAATTGAACCCGGCATGCGGGCGGCGCTCAATCTCGTGACAGACTCTGAAATCTTGCGCGGTCAAACGATCACAACTGAAGGATCACTCGCGGTGACAAAGCGACTGGTCATCAGTTTTCGCCCAGTTCCTGGAACTCCTCAGATTCGAGACAGGCAAAGAGTTAGGCTGTTGATCGGAACTCAAGAGGTTATGGGTCGCTTCAGACTGCTTAAGCGAAACTCGTCGTTCGACCTTGCCCTGCTTTTGTTGGACGAGGAAGTTGTGGCCTCTTGGGGGGATTGTTTCATTGTGCGTCGCTATTCTCCTCTTGAGACACTTGGGGGCGGCGAAGTGCTCGATGTTGCTCCCATTCTGCGAGGCGCACGAGATAAGCTTGGCTTGTTGAACATGCTTGGCGACACCGTACAGTCGGACTTCGAAAGTGGTGTGAGAAACTGGGCATATTCACACAGTTTCCTTGGTGTGCGCTTACAACGGATTGCACAGGTCTTTAGTGCGGAGCTGGGCTTTGTCAAAAAGGCACTCGAAAGTGCGCACGGCGAATGGCTACTAGTAGAAGAGTATGCTGCGCATCGAGAGCACGTCAATAGATGGCAGAAGAAGATCTTGGACGGCATGGCAAGGTTGCACAAGGAACAATCAGATGTCGCCTCGTTCCCTTTGCTGCGACTTGCGCAACTCGTCCCCGGACTTCCTGATTCATTGCTCGCATCCGCTGTTTCTGAGCTTGTTGCCAGAGCTCAGATGGAATCCAATGCCTCTGGCTTCTCGTTGCCCGGCAAGTCCGCCAACGTGGACCCCAAACAGGCACAATTGCTCGAACGAGTGCTTGTTGAATTGTCGGTGTCAAAGTTTGCGCCGCCCTCGGCAAATGTGTTGTCCGAAAAGCTGAACGAGCGAAAAAGCGATGTAGAACGAGTATTGGTTCTGGCGACCCGTCAGAACCTCGTAGTTCGACTGGGCGTTGATATATTCTTTGAACGACAAGTCTTTGCAGATGCAATCGCCAAGACTGTCTCGGTGATTAAGTCATCAGGAAGCGCGCAGGTGTCGGAGCTTAGCAAGATCTTGAATTCGTCTCGCAAGTATGTCGTTCCATTTCTGGAGTATCTTGACTCCAAAGGAATCACTGAGCGGCAGGACAATCTTCGCGTAGAAGGAAGAAACTTCTCGAATTTCGATAGCATACAATGAAACGAATCATTCTCGCGATTCTTGATGGATACGGCCTTGCACCGGCTGGCCCTCACAATGCGGTCACACTTGCAAGGACCCCGTTCTTAGACAAGCTGTGGCGTGAGTCACCAAATTCTACCCTCATTACTTCGGGTGAAGAGGTTGGATTGCCCGCAGGGCAAATGGGAAACAGCGAAGTCGGCCATCTGAATATCGGCGCCGGTCGTGTCGTCTATCAGGACATCACTCGAATTGACTTGTCCATCAGGAAGCACGAGTTTCACGAGAATTCAACTCTGTTGGACTTGCTGGACAGACTCAAGAAGTCTGGAGCGACGCTGCATCTTATGGGATTGGTCAGCGACGGCGGAGTACATTCGTCTCTCAATCATGTGCGGGCAATTCTTGAGACCTGCAAGGAACAAGCCTTTGATCGTGTCGTCGTCCACGCTTTCACAGATGGCAGAGATACTCCACCGCATTCAGGCAGACAGCACCTGAGCACACTTCAGGAATGGATGCACAAGCTCAAGGTTGGTCGAATCGGAACGGTTGTCGGACGTTACTATGCTATGGACCGGGACAATCGCTGGGAACGCGTTGAACGAGCGTACCGCGCACTATGTTTTGGCGAGGGCAAAGCTGCGGTTGACATTGATGTCGCAATGTCTGAATCTTATTCTGATGGAATCACGGACGAGTTCGTGCTTCCAATAGTGATGCATCCTGAATATCCTCGTCTGCGAGTGAGCTCATCCGACGGCGTGCTCTTCTTCAATTTTCGAGCGGATCGCACCAGGCAGTTGACGCAGGCTTTGACCAATACTGGATTTTCTGCGTTCGATGCTCCCATGAAAGTTGACGATTACGTCACCATGACCAAGTATCACGAAGAGTACACCTTTCCCGTACTCTTTGCGCCACAACCGCTAACAGGTATTCTTGGACAAGTTCTTTCGGAGAACGGACTGAAACAGCTCAGAATTGCAGAGACGGAGAAATACCCGCACGTCACCTTTTTCTTCAATGGAGGTGATGACCAGCCATTTCCCCTCGAAGAACGCATTCTTGTTCCCTCACCAAAAGTCGCCACGTATGATCTTCAGCCTGAAATGAGCGAACCAGAAGTTACGAGGAAACTCTGCGAGGCAATTCGTTCCCAATCGTTTGATTTCATCTGTGTAAACTTTGCAAACTGTGACATGGTTGGTCACACCGGTGTCCTTGAAGCGGCGATCCAAGCCGTCCAGACCGCAAATCACGGTGCGCAGGAGATGTGCACTGCCGCCAAGGAATACGGCTATGCAGTTTTGATTACGGCGGATCACGGAAACGCGGAGCAGATGTGGGATGAAAAGACGAATGGCCCACATACGGCTCATACTACAAATCCTGTTCGCGTGGCTCTCTTTAACGCAGCGGATGAGTTTCGCCTGAGAGATGGCGGCGTCCTGGGCGATCTTGCCCCGACAATTCTGGAGTATATGGGCATCCCGAAGTCCCCTGAAATGTCCGGCACGTCACTGCTTGTCAATTCGAAGTGAAAACTGACCGGTGGACACGATTTGCTGGTGTTTCACTCACACTTGGCATTCTGCTGCGTGCCTATTTCATCGTTGCGACTCCATTCGACCGTCCTGTAGAAATCGGCAAACTCTCAGCGTATGGCGATGAGCCTGCGCACGTGGCCTACACGATGCACTTGCTCGAGAATGGTGAACTGCCGGCTTTCATCACTCCAATAACGGAGGAAACAGGTGCCGCTCCATCATTTGAGAACTATCAGTCACCGGCGTACTATGTGCTTCATGCACTGTCATGTCGCGCGGTTGGTGCAGATAGTATCGAGGGCGTAGTCTTGGCGGGCAGGATATTATCCCTGTGCTTCATGCTTCTGTCCATACCGGTTGCCTGCAAGATCGCAACCCGAATTGCACCAGGAGCCGCGATGACGGCGTGTGCGGTGATCTTTCTCAGTCTGAGTCCGGTCATGGTTCGGTTCAGCGCATTGTGTGGAAATGAAACACTACTTTGGCTTGCTTCCGGGGTGATCGTTCTTTCCTATCTCAGAGATGAGGAGCGGCAAGCCCCGAGAAGTCTGCTCCTGCTGGCCGTCGTGAGTGCGCTGGGAGTTTATGTTAAGCTTTCGGCACTCTTGCTGCTCCCACTGCTGTTTGTTCGATCCGGAACTCGGTTCAGGACGCAGCGGAAGACCAGCATAGGTGTTGTCTTGTTTTTCGTTCTGCTGGTCGCTCCGGTCTTTCTGCGCAACAAACTCGTTTTTGACAGCTTCTTGCCCCTGACTGCCGGTTTTGGCCTTCCCCTGTTCAGAATTCCAGGGCCTGATTTTCTTGCTTTCAGTTTTCGATCAGTAGTGTTTCCTTGGAGTGAATTCTGGAAGGGGTGGATAGGAGTCTTGGTGATGGCACCAGCACTGCTTGTCCTCGTGCGAGCGTGCTGGTCAGGCGCTTTTCGCCCTCCCATGCGCCTGTGGTCTTCTTGGCTGTCCTTGAGTGCGCTGGCCGCCTATCTGTTACTGAACTTCCAATATCATCAGGCCGAAGGACGATATCTCTTTGTCGCTTGGCCCGTCGTGGTTGCAGGTCTTCAACCAATAAGCACTTCAGCCAATGGTCCGTTCATAATGATTGCTTCGTTGACCTTACCTTACTTGCTCTTTGTCTTCTGACGGCATGAAATCGAAGCTGAAGGCATTGACCAAAGAGTCAATGATTTACGGACTGGCTCACATCCTGACCCGATCCGTCACGTTTCTGCTTCTCCCGTACTACAGCTACCGTTTGTCGGCGGGAGAGTACGGAGAGCTTGCCCTGTACTATTTGTTCCTTGCTGTAGCTCAGACGTTTTATGTCTATGGTCTCGATATCGCGTATCTGAGGTTCTACAACCTCAAAGACCATGGCAAGAGCAAGGAAGTCGTGAATGGGACTGTCTTTCTGGCAGTACTGGTCAGCGCCCTGTCGCTGAGCGGCATTCTTTTGCTGCTGCGCGACGGAATTGGAAGGCTGGTCATTCATAATCCCGTTCGACCAGATGAAGTTGCTACCGGTGTGATGATTTGCGCCGGCATTCTGTTCTTTGACACATTGGGGACTTTTCCGTTCCTAAAGTTGCGAAGCGACAATCGCCCGCTTGCCTTTTCGACTCAGAAGCTGATCAATGTGTCGCTGAATATTGCTCTGAATGTCTGGATGGTCGGCGGCTTAAGGCTCGGAGTGATGGGAGTTCTCTACGCGAATCTGATCTCAAGCGTGGTCACTTTCCTGCTGCTCCTTCCTTCGTTCGCGCGCTCCTTGGTCTTGACCCTTGACGGTGTTCTGCTCAAATCATTGCTTACCTTCGGCCTGCCCAATGTTCCGACTTATCTTTTTGTCATGGTTGTTGAACTTGCAGACAGAAAGGCCTTGGAGATTTTTCGGGGTGTGGAGGAGGCAGGTCTTTATTCTGCCGGCTACAAACTTGGAATGTTTATGGGTGTTGTCAACGCAGCGTTTCGTTTTGCCTGGCAGCCCTTCTTTCTAAAACATGCGGAAGATAGTGACGCACCGAGACTATTCTCTCGCACGCTGACCTATTACCTGCTGGTCGCCTGCGCACTCTTGGTGTCACTAACGGCGCTTGTACCTCCGCTGGTCACGACCGATCTACCGGTCATCGGCAGATTGATTTCGAGTGAGTTTTCAAGCGGTCTTGTTGTTTTTCCTGTCATACTTGCCGCTCACATATTCGATGGCGTGTACGCCAATCTCATGGTCGGCATCTACATTCAGAAGCAGACTCGTAGACTTCCTGCCGTTACCGGCGCTGCGGCAGTCTTCACCATCGCGGCCAATTTGCTGCTTGTGCCAACGTACGGAATGATGGCAGCCGCGTGGATCACGCTGGCGGCATTCATGATTCAGGCAGTCCTCTTGTATTTCGTGATTCGCAAGTGTTACCCGCTGAACTACGAATGGGGCCGCATTGGGCTGCTTGGGCTTGTGACGACGATTCTCACACTTGTGGCTGCCCAGAGCGAACTTGGATGGACTCTAAGAGTGCTCGTCGTGCTGGCGTTTCCGCTGTCGCTGCTTCTGCTTAGATTTCCAACACAAGGCGAACTGGCAGCGGTCCGGCGTTTGTACAAGTGATGAAGTTCCTTTATATCGCGCCAGAGCATGTGTCCGGAACTCTGTCACTTTTCAAAAAGGAACACGAGCGTCGCGGGGACCACTGCAGATTTGTCACATTTTGGCATAGCCGCTGGAATTTTCCAGATGATATCTGTTTGGACTTGCCGTGGATGCCAAATCGAAGCTGGGTACTCGCCCTGCGCAATGCGATCGCGCCGGACCCGCACAAGGTTCCATCGCGTATCGTGGCAGGTAAGCCTCCAGTTTGGAATCCGAACCCCTTGATTCGCGGATTGTTTGCCGCAAGGGACTTTCTAAACTGGAAGGCCATCTCGCGTGCGATAGAGTTGCATGATCTGAAAAGTTTCGACGTGATTCAATTGGATGGCGGCGCGGACTTCACGCGCAATGCGAGATTCGCCAAGGAGATGCGAGCTTCCGGGAAGCACGTCGTGGCCTATTACCACGGTTCCGATCTGAGATCCCGTGGTTATATTCCGGCGGTAGATGAGGTCACTGAACTTCGGTTGACTCCAGAGTGGGACTTAGTGAGCCTTGACTCGCGCCTGCAATATTTGTATTTGCCGTTTGAAGGCAAGTCATTGCCCTCCAAAGTGTATTCACCCGGCTCGCCAGTAAGGATCGGTCATGCTGCGCGAAACCCCTTAAAAGGAACTGCGCATGTCGAACGAGCGGTTCGTGCTCTCCAGAGAGAGTTTGCGCTTGAACTTGTTCTGATTCGTGACATGAGTCATGAGGAAGCGCTGCGCGTCAAGTTCAGTTGCGACATTCTTGTTGATCAATTGACAAATGAAGGTGGGTGGGGCTACGGCATGAGCAGTGTCGAAGCTTTGGCGATGGGCTTGCCTGTCATTACAAACATTCCCGAGGCGATGCGAAGACAGCTCGGCGAGCACCCGTTTCTGCATGCCGATAGCGAGACGATTGAGCAAGTTCTTCGAGAGTGCTTGTTGAATCGCGAGTTACTTCGAAGTTCGTCAAAGCAGGGACGCGAGTGGGCTTTTGAAAGACATGAGCTTGCGAAAGTTGGCGATTCCCTCTACGAGCACTACGATCGGTTGGGGTGGTTGAAGTGAGATTCAGCATTGTCGTCATTTCTTTCAATCAGCTTGACTTCATCAAACGGCTCACGAGTCAGCTTCTGAACCAGGGCTTTCCAACTGCTGAGTACGAGATCGTTCTTGTAGAGTGCGCTTCGACGGATGGTACATGCGAGTGGCTGTCCGGAGTGATAGACAGTCGCATGCGGCCGCTCGTTTTGGATGTTCCGTCCAACAGATCATTTGCCCGCAATCGAGGCATTGAAGCTGCGCGTGGCGACATCGTTGTAATGGTTGACGGCGATCATACCGTGCAGGACAACTTTCTTGAAGCTCATTGGAAGCTGCACGAGCAGCGCGAATGCGCCGTCGTTGGGAAATCCGACTTTGCAGAATCGAAAGCTCACGCCGCGCTGAATGCCTATTTGAATGGGGGGGGAGCAGCAAAACTTCCGACCGGATCATCTCTGCCGGGCAGGTATTTTTTGACCAGAAACTGTTCAGTACCAAAGCGGATTCTTCTGCAAATCGGCATGTTTGATGAGTCATTCGATCGCTGGGGCGGGGAAGATCTCGATCTTGGAGTTCGAATAGAGAACGCCGGTGTACCCATCTATGCGTCCACCGAGGCTCTGGCAATTCACCATCATTTTCGTTCGCTTGACGAATTGATGACTACCGTTAGAGCTTATGGTCGTGACGGTGTGCCGCTGCTGCTGCGCAAGCATCCGAGACTTTTTAGAGAACTCAATTTGGATCGCTCGCTTGCAAATCCTTTCGAGCCGAACCGGACGCCGACACCTGTTCGTGCATTGTTTAGAGTTGCATTCTTGGCTCCCGTGTACTGGATCATCCTGGCGATGGCTCGTATGTTGAGCAGAGTCAGACTGCCGCGGTCTGTGCTGGACTATCTTCACTTGCGGCAGTATACGATTGGTTTCATGGAGTCGGATTATTATAAATCAAGTTACACTACATGATGAACAAGTTGATTGACGGTTCTTCAATCTCCCGATACATGCAAGCCTCTTTGTCGCAGGAGATAGAGTCCTTCAAGCAGAGCACGGGCGTCACTCCTGGACTTGCAGTCGTTCTGGTAGGTGATGATCCTGCATCGGCAGTGTATGTCAAGTCGAAAGGCAAGGCGTCCGTTAAGCTGGGCATGCACTCCAGCACTGTTGTGCTTCCTCAAAACGCAAGCCGGTCGGAAGTCCTTAATACTGTCCATCGGTTGAACGAGAATACAGACGTGCATGGTATTCTGGTGCAACTCCCTCTTCCAAGTCACTTGGATGCTAATGATGTTATTGATGCGATTCGTCCGGAGAAGGACGTAGACGGTCTGCATCCCGCCAACGCCGGACTGCTTGCACTTGGCCGCCCGCGTTTCGTTCCGTGCACTCCGGCAGGAATTCTCGAGCTTCTGAAATCCTCTGACATCAAAACATCCGGCAAGCATGTTGTCGTGGTGGGGCGCTCAAATCTGGTGGGACGACCTATTGCGACTTTGCTGTCGTCAAAGGGTGAACCCGGCGATGCCACTGTCACACTCTGCCATTCGCGGACCAAAGAAATTGCTGAAGTGACGCGATCTGCGGACATCCTCATCGTTGCGATTGGCCAACCCAAGTTCATCAAAGCTGACATGGTGCGCGAAGGAAGTACGGTAATTGACGTAGGTATTCACCGACTTCCCGAGTCTGAAGGTTCCGGTCTATGCGGTGATGTTGACTTCGAAGCAGTGTCCAAGATCGCTGCGGCGATAACTCCCGTTCCCGGCGGCGTTGGACCCATGACAATTGCCATGCTGATGCACAATACTCTGCTGGCCGCAAAGCTCTTGCATCGCTGATCGCAGAAGATGGAATCTCGCAAAGTTTACTTGATGGGAATTGGCGGCATTGCGATGGCGAATGTTGCGGTGCTGCTCGCTGAGGCCGGATACAGAGTGGCAGGATCAGATCAAAACGTCTATGAGCCGGCAGCCTCTATCCTGCGACGAGCCGGAATCGCTGTGCGAACACCTTATGAGGCTGCATCCGTGCCGACAAGTTCCGAGACCACTATCATTGTCGGAAATGCCCTGTCGCGCGGTCACGTTGAAGTGGAAGAAGCGCTGCGTCGCAATCTTCCGCTTGAGTCGTTTTCCGGTTTTCTCCGCAGGACCGTCATGCGGGACCGAACGAGGATCGTCGTTGCCGGGACGCATGGCAAGAGCTCTACAACCGCGGCGATAGCATTTTTGCTCAGCAGCACTGGCCACGACCCTTCATACTTGATCGGCGCAGATCCCCTGGACCTCGACTTCGGTGGGCACGCCGCACACGGTCTCCCATTTGTGATCGAAGGCGACGAATACGACAGCGCTTTCTTTGACAAACGATCGAAATTCCTAGACTATTTCCCGCAGATTCTTGTTCTTGGTAAGGTCGAACACGATCATCTGGATATCTTTCCGACCTTGGAGGAAATGCTGATTTCCTACCGAAGGCTTGTGCAGCAGTTGCCAACCGATGGAACGCTCGTGGTCGCGGCCGACAGCGAGCACGCAGTGGATCTCGCGAAGTACGCGCCATGTAGCGTGCTGACAGTGGGTGAGGATGTGGGCTGTGCCTGGCAGCTTCTCGATGGCGGCGTGAGAGCTCCGGATGGGGCTATCCTCGCTGAATCCTCGCTACAGGTTTTTGGCGCGCACAACTTGCAAAATCTTGCGTTGGCCATTGCTGCTGCGTCGAAGGTCGAAGTGAGTACGAGCAAGCTATTTGCTGCCGCTCGCGGTTTCCGTGGAATCAAACGGCGAATGGAATGCGTGCTTGATCGCGATGGCTTGATCGTATACGACGACTTCGCTCATCATTCAACGGCAATTCGCGCCGCGATAGCGGCAGTGCGCGGCAGGCATCCTGAAGCGAACATTGTCGCGGCTTTCGAGCCCCGTTCGAACACGGCTACCAGATGTCTCTTTCAGCATGAACTCACTGATGCGCTGGGTACGGCGGATCACGTCGCGATCGGAAGCATTCATCGCAAAGAGAAGATTCCTTCCGAGGTGCGATTGGACCCTGACGCCATGTGCACTGAACTTAAGCAACGAGGAGTCCGGGCCGCAAGTGTTCCCAACGCCGATCTGCCAGAGTTCATTCAGGCGAGCCTTGTTCGCGAGAAGCAGAACGTTGTCTTGTTCATGAGCAATGGCAGTTTTGACGGCGCATGCCAAAGGTTTTGCGGCTACTATAACTTGTAATTCTATACACGGCTCTTTTGCCGTGGGGACGGATGGGGCACTGGTGGCTCCCGCGGTCTTCAAAACCGTTTGCGTCCATGTAACACATGGATGGCTGGGTTCGATTCCCAGACGTTCCCGCAAAGGTTCCTGTATTGGCAGGATACCTGTCTATGCCTGCATTGCAAGCCCCCGTTACTTCAGCGTAGATTGATCATGCAAAACTTGACATTTCGCTTGAAGTTGGGTAGTTTGTTGATGAGAAAGGTACTTTCTTTCACAATCTTATCTTATTGTTAGTGAGGAACTTATGACAGGAAACACCGCTGTCACGACTTGGGTGGATGAGTGTATCAAGCTCTGCAAGCCCGACAAGGTCCATTGGTGTGACGGTTCTGATGCCGAGCGTGACATGCTCACAAAAATGTTGCTCGATCGCGGCGAATTTCAGCGTTTGAACGAAAAGAATTGGCCGAATTGCTTTCTCTATCGCTCCGACCCGACAGATGTGGCGCGAACAGAGAAGGTGACTTACATTTGCTCCGAAAAGGAGTCCGACTGCGGTCCGACGAATAACTATCTCTCGCCTGCTGATGCTGAAGCGCAGATCCGGCCCCGCTATGATGGCTGCATGAAGGGCCGCACCATGTACGTGCTTCCCTACGTCATGGGTCCCTTGGGAAGCCCGTACAGCAAGGTCGGCTTTCAACTGACCGATTCCGTATACGTTGTTCTGAACATGTTCATCATGGCCAGGGTGGGGAAGAAGGCATTGGATCAGCTCGGGAATTCCACCGACTTCGTCAAAGGAATGCATTCCATTGGCGAGCTGAAGCCAGAGACCCGTGCTATTTGTCATTTCCCGGAAAGAAACGAAATCTGGTCCTTTGGCTCAGGCTATGGCGGAAATGCGCTGCTTGGCAAGAAGTGCCACGCGCTGCGCATCGCTTCCGCTCAGGCGCGCCGGGAGGGATGGCTTGCCGAGCACATGTTGATTCTCGGTCTTGAGAATCCGCAGGGAAAGATCTACTACATCGCGGCCGCGTTCCCATCTGCCTGCGGCAAGACCAATCTCGCCATGGTGATTCCGCCGAATGCTCTGAAGGGCTGGAAAGCGTGGACGGTTGGAGATGACATCGCCTGGATGCGTTTCGGCAAGGACGGCCGCCTGTATGCGATCAACCCCGAAGCCGGGTTCTTTGGCGTCGCGCCGGGTACGTCGGCCAAGACGAATTTGAATGCTCTCAAGACTGCTTCCGCCAATTCCTTGTTCACAAATGTTGGTGTGGATGACGACGGAAATGTCTGGTGGGAAGGCCTTGGGCCCGCCCCGGCAAAGCTGACCGATTGGAAGGGCAATCCCTGGACTCCAGACAGCCCGGAGAAGGCCGCGCATCCGAACTCCCGTTTCACGACGCCGGCCTCTCAGTGCCCGTCAATCTCTCCCAAGTGGGAAGATCCCGAAGGTGTGCCGATTTCCGCTATTCTCTTCGGCGGCCGTCGCGCCAAGCTCGTTCCGCTGGTCGTCGAATCCACCAGTTGGGACAACGGTGTCTTGATTGGCGCTTCAATGGGCTCAGAGGCTACTGCGGCGGCAACCGACACGAAGGCGGGTACCATCCGCCACGACCCGATGGCTATGTTACCGTTCTGCGGTTATCATATGGGCGATTACTTCCAGCACTGGATTGACATGGGTAAGAAGGTACCAAATCCGCCAAAGATTTACGGCGTGAACTGGTTCCGCCAAGATGAGAACGGCAAGTTCCTCTGGCCAGGTTTTGGCGACAACGTCCGTGTGTTACAGTGGATTATTGATCGTGTCGAAGGCAAAGCCGGCGCGGTCGAGACTCCGCTCGGAAACATGCCCCGCCCGGATGACCTAAACCGTGAAGGTTTGGACTGTTCGGAAGTTGCGTTAAACACGATTCTAACGGTGGACAAGCCGGCTTGGAAAGCATCATTTGACGAAACTCGCGAGTACTTCTCGATCTTCGGCGATCGTTTCCCGAAGGCGCTGAATGCTGAGATGGAAGCCCTCGAAAAGCGCTTGAGCTAGCTATTTTCCGTAGCAGACAGGGCCATCCGTTTAGGCGGGTGGCCCTTTTTCTTGCCAGATTTCAATTTCTTGTACACATAATGTTACTTATGTGACTTTTACGTTTGTAGAAGTGCCGGGTGAAAACCCGGCCCTTCTCTATTCTGTCATCCTCTGCAAGGACCTATTCAAGCAACCGAGTACGGTGACTATCCCTTCACCACCAGATTCACAATCTTGCCCGGTACCACGATCACCTTGGCAAGCTGCTTGCCTTGAAGCTGCGCCTTGACCTTTTCGAGCCCGAGCGCCTGTTTCTCAAGCTCGTCCTTTGAAGCTCCCGCCGCCGCATCAAACGTTTCACGCAGCTTTCCATTAATCTGCACCGCGATCGTCACCGTATCAGCCTTCGCTTTTTCAGCATCGAACTCCGGCCAGGATTCATCAAAAATGGAACCCGCGTGCCCGAACACATGCCATAGCTCTTCGGCCATGTGCGGCGCCGACGGCGCGAGCAGTTTGACGAGTGTTTCGATTACTTCGACTCGTGCCGCGCTCTTTTTCACATCCTTCAAGCCCGCTTCAACCCATCCATAGAGTTCATTTGTCAACTCCATGAGACGTGCGAGTTGGGTATTGAACGAGAACGCCTGGAGGTCATGCCCGACGGCCTCAATAGTCTGGTGAAGCTTTCGCTCAACATTCCGTGGCACGGCCTCTTGAATCACTTCGGTAGAACCCGCCACCGCCATCCCCAATCGCCAGACGCGCGCCACAAATCTCTCAATTCCCGAGATCCCGCCTTCCGACCAGTCTCCCCCCTGCGTATAGTCCCCCGAGAACATCAAATAGCAGCGAAGAACGTCCGAGCCGACACGCTCCAGCACCGGTTCGGGCGCAACCGTGTTGCCCTTCGACTTTGACATGCGCTCGCCGTTGTTTAGGATGATTCCCTGGTGAATCAGCCGCGTGAACGGCTCTTCGTAGGGAAACCATCCTTCATCCTTGGCAACCTTCGCAAAGAAGCGGCTGTAAATCAGGTGACCCATCGCGTGCTCCGGTCCGCCAACGTATTGATCGACTGGAAACATGTTCTTCAGATGTTCCCTATCAAACGGCGCGTTGGACAGATGCGCGTCGGGATAGCGTAGGTAATACCACGACGAACACACGAACGTATCCATCGTATCCGGATCGCGCTCGGCCGCGCCGCCGCACTGCGGACAGGTCGTATTGATGAACGACTCCACACTCGCCAGTGGTGATTTTCCCTTAGGCTTGTACTCTTCCACATTCTCAGGCAGCAGTACTGGCAGTTGATCCTCAGGCACCGGCACTATCCAGCATTTCTCGCAATGCACCATCGGAATCGGCGCACCCCAGTACCGTTGCCGCGACACTGTCCAATCCCTAAGATGCCAAGTCACGGTAGGTTCACCCAGCCCAAGTGACTTAAGTTTCTCCCCCACTTTCTTGATCCCATCCTTAGAAGAAAGCCCCGAAAATTCCCCGGAATCGAACATCACTCCATATTCAGTGAATGCTTCGTCCGTCTTCCGACTTCTGGCTTCGGACTTCTGACTTTCTGCCCCAATCACTTCCCTAATCGGCAACGAGTACGTCTTCGCAAACGCAAAATCCCGCGTATCATGCGCCGGCACCGCCATCACCGCGCCCGTTCCATACGACCCGATCACATAATCCGCCACCCAAACCGGCACAGAGTCACCGGTTAACGGATGAATCGCATAAGCCCCGGTAAACACCCCAGTCTTGGGACGACCCTCCATCTGCCGATCAACTTCAGAGAGACTCAAAGCCGCCTGTACATACTCATCAACAGCTCCCCTCTGCTCATCCGTAGTGACGTCTTTCACGCGCGGATGCTCAGGCGCCAAAACCACATAAGTCACCCCAAACAGCGTATCCGCCCGAGTCGTAAACACTCGAATCTCATTCTGACTTCTGACTTCTGATTTCTGACTTACTCTAAACGAGATCTCCGTCCCTTCCGACTTTCCGATCCAATACCGCTGCATGGCCTTGGTTTTCTCCGGCCAGTCAATCGTATCAAGTCCATCGAGCAGTCTCTGGTTATAGTCGGAAATTCGGAAAAACCACTGCCTCATCTTTCGCCGTTCAACTGGCGTGTCGCAGCGTTCGCAAAGATTATCCGAAGTCACCTGCTCATTGGCCAACACCGTCTGACAGTTCGGGCACCAGTTCACCAGCGCGTCTTTCTGATAGGCCAGCCCGCGCTTGTACATCAAGAGGAACCACCACTGCGTCCACTTGTAGTACTCGGGCGACGACGTCACGACCTCGTAATCCCAGTCGTACATCGCGCCGATCTTCTTGAGCTGCTCGCGCATAACTTTGATGTTATTCGCGGTGGACTTCGCCGGATGAATCCCCGTCTTGATCGCATAGTTCTCAGCAGGCAGCCCAAACGAGTCAAACCCCATCGGTTCGAACACGTCATACCCCTGCATCCGCTTGAACCGCGCATAACTATCCGTCGGCCCAAAGTTGTACCAGTGCCCCATGTGCAGCTTATCCCCCGAAGGATAAGAGAACATCACCAGCACATAATGCTTAGGACGATCCGACTTCCCCCCCGGTCCTCCAGGGGGGCTAGGGGGGGTCTTTCCAGAACCCGAGGGCACACGACGCCCCCATTTATAAATCCCGTTTTCCTCCCACCACAACTGCCAGCGGGATTCAACATCAGCAAACGGGTAAGCCTGTTCGGATATGTGCTTCTTCTCTGCCATCGCTATTTCCTGACCTCAGAAGTGTCACCTAACAACATAACAATCTCCCTCACTTCGTCCCCCATGCATTCCCTCTGCGGCGCATGCCCCACCCCCGCAAACATCACACTCCGCGCACTCCCTCCGACTCCCTTCACAATCCTATCCACCTGTTCCCCCGATCCATATTCATCCAGCTCCCCCTGCATCACCAACACCGGACAAACAATCTTCGGCAAACAAGAAAACAAATTCCATTCGCGATGCGCAGGATTCAGCCAAGTCTCATGCCAAACAGAGTAGAGCCGCTCAGTCTTCTCCCCGTGATACTTGCGCAGCCGTTCCAAGAGCCGCGTCTCCCCCGCTGTCGCCACCGTGTTCTTCACACCCTCAATCGTAATTTCTTCTAACAGCACATGCGCCGCAATCGAAACCACAGAAGCAATTCGCTCAGGAAACAAAGCCGCCGCCACCAGCGCAATCGATCCCCCGTCACTATGCCCTACTAAAATCGCGCGCCGAACTCCAAGCCGATCCAATATCTCCGGCAACCTCCGCGCATCCTCTTCAAGATAAGAACTCGTGCGCAATTCATCTGAAAGCGGCGAAGACACCCCATGTCCCCGCCGATCAAACATCACCACATCCAACCCGGTCGCATCAAAGAGCCGTTCAGGAAATTCCTTCCAAGTCGCCATACACCCCAGCGCGTCATGCAAAAGCACAATCGCCGGGCCCCCCACCGCATCCCCATGCAGCAACATCTCCGCCGCAAGCGAGTGATCGCCAAACTCAAGCGTTAGGGAGTGCCGCACGTCTTTTCTTCAACCAATCCTGCACAAGATGCACCGCCATCGGCAAAACCGAAATCCCGATAACCGCAAAGATCACCAGCGAGAAATTCTTCTTCACAAACGGAATGTTTCCGAAATAATATCCCGCCACGACGCACGACGTGATCCATAACAGAGTTCCGAACACACTAAACGAAACAAATCGCGCGTAGTTCATCTTCCCGATCCCTGCCACAAACGGCGCGAACGTCCGGAAAATCGGCATGAACCGTGCAATCACAATCGTCTTCCCGCCGTGCTTGTCGTAGAACGCGTGCGTTTTGTCAATATACTCGCGTTTCACCCACCTCGAGTTAGCATTGTAAACTTTCGGCCCGATGAATCTCCCGATCCAATAATTAGTCGAATCCCCCAATATCGGGGCAAGATAGAGAATACCCAACAACAACGGAAGCTCAAGCGATCCCAATGCCGCAAACGCACCAGCCGCAAACAACAGCGAATCCCCCGGCAAAAACGGCGTCACCACCAATCCCGTCTCGCAAAAAATAATCGCGAATAAGATAAAATAGGTGAGAGTTCCGTAATCCTTAATCACCTCGCCCAAATGAATGTCGAGGTGCAAGAAGATATCTATGATCGTAGCAAGGATTTCCACTACAAAGCCCCGTTAGTTACTCTTCTTCCGATCAATGCGTCTCTTCATCAACGCTCGAACAACTCCAATCGCACTCGGCACTACAGTTGCTGTACCCACGATGACAATCGCCAAGACAAAGTTCTTCCGCACCCAAGGAATCGAACCGAAAAAGTATCCGCCAAACACAAACACGGACACCCAGAGCGCGGATCCGACTAAACTCGCAATCAAAAATCGAGAGTACTTCATCTTCGACAATCCCGCAATAAACGGGACAAAGGTTCGAAATGTCGGCACAAAGCGCGACACGAGCACGGCCTTAATCCCGTTCTTCCGATAGAAGGACGACGCTTTCCTAAGATAGCCCGGCCGGATCAGCTTCGTCCACTTCACCAACACCTGATGTCCAAGCTTCCGGGAAATCCAGTAGTTTGCGCTGTCTCCCAACACTGCCGACACGTGAATGCCGACTGCCACTTTGTAGATGTCCAAGTGCCCCGCGCCGGCGAATGTCCCCGCTGCAAACAACAGCGTGTCACCGGGAAGGAAAGCAGCGACGATCAATCCGGTTTCAGCGAACACCGTCGCAAAGATCAGCAAATACGTCCACGAGCCATAGGCTACCGCAATCTGCTCAAGCCGCGTGTCCAGGTGCGCCAGTGTGTCGGCAATCTGTGAGAAGATGTTCATGTATCCTGCGAAAACAACAAAGCCGCACCTGAACCAGGGCGGCTTTGTTGCGTTGTCGGGGCGACTGGATTTGAACCAGCGACCCCTTGGTCCCGAACCAAGTGCGCTACCGGACTGCGCTACGCCCCGACATATATTGTCTAGGATCCGCTCCCGGATCACTAAAACCCTCTCGACCTATCAACGGCACGAACGACACAGTTCCCTTGTCCTGGATCTGCAGTTCTCCGTCAATCTTGTCCGCAACCATCAGCTTCTGTTCGCGGTCCGCACCCATCGGGAATATCATGCGGCCGCCTTCTTTCAATTGCAGAGACAACGTCTTGGGCAATTGAGGGGCGGAAGCTGTTATCAATACTTTGTCAAACGGCGCGTGCTCGGACCAGCCGATGGTACCGTCGCCGTGCTTTACAATCACGTTCGTGTACCCACTTGCCTCAAGTCGCGCGCGAGCGGTCTTTGCCAACTCGAAGTGCCGTTCGATCGTGAACACCTTTGCGGCAAGCCTGCTCAACACCGCCGCCTGGTACCCCGAGCCTGTGCCGATTTCAAGGATCTTGTCCGTGGGACGAACTTGAAGCAACTCAGTCATTCTTGCGACAATGAATGGCTGGCTGATCGTCTGTCCCAATTCGATCGGAAGCGGTGTGTCCTCGTAGGCGCGATTCTGGAAAGCCTCGTTAACAAACTCGTGGCGTTTTACTGCCGTCATGGCTTCCAAGACCCGGTCGTCTTCTATTCCGCGCCGCCGAAGCTGCGTCAGAACCATTTCATCTCGGGTTAACTTATAATTTCTCATATGTTTATGTCCGAGATGCTCCTTCGCCGACTATCTGATGGACGTGCAGGAAAGAACCAGAATATACGACACCTCAACCGGATTGTCAAGCTCCCCAAAACGCGAAAGTTAGAGCACCTGCGCAATCGCAAATTTCAGGTACTCGGTTTCCGGCATGGCAGCCAAGACAGGATGGTCCGGCGCTTGAGAGCCGAATGCCAGAAAACGTACTTTCCTGCGACTCTTGAACGCCGCCTCTTCCAGCGCCCGTCGCCAATTCACTCGTGAGATCAATCCCGAGCAGCTGGAGGTGAGCAGCAATCCTCCCGGCCTAACAAGTTTCATACAGCGCGAATTCAAGTCCCTGTAGGCGCGCAATGCGGCAGTCGCCTTGCTTCGATTCTTTGTCAACGCGGGAGGATCCACACTAACAATATCATACTGCTCGCTGGAGTCCTTCACCCAATCGAATACGTCCGCTTTCACAAAAGAAGCGCGATCCGCAAACCCGTTCAATGAACAAACCTGCCGCGAAAGTTCGAGTGCGCGTTCAGAACCGTCCACAAAAGTCGCGCTCTTGACACCTGCTTGCAGAGAGTAGGCGCCAAACGCACCCGAATAGCAAAACAGGTCCAAGAACGTCTCGTCGCCGCGAATGAATTGCTGAATGAGCTTTCGATTCAGTCTCTGATCCAGAAAGTATCCCGTTTTCTGTCCGCCAATGGGATCACATATAAGCCTGAGCTCGTCCTGCTCAAAAACATGCGCCCCCTCCAGCACCCCTCGCCGAAGTACCCGTTCTGAAGGAAGTTTTTCGAGCTGCCGCATGGACGAGTCATTTGCGGCCACGATGATGGAAGGACTAAGCCTGTCATTCAGCCACTCCACAACATCATCTGTCAGCCGATCCATTCCCGCAGTCAGACTCTGGTAAACCACCAAGTCAGAGAAGCGATCTACAATCAAGCCAGGCAAGCCATCCGCTTCACTGAACACTAGTCTGCAATTCCGGCTGTCGCGCAAGACTCGGCGTCGGAATTCGTGTGCAGCATCCAACCGTCCAAAGATGAATTCCCGATTCACCTCTACATCCTGCCGCGACAGCACGCGCACTGCAATCAAGCTATGCTTGTTCAGCGTGCCGACACCATAGGATCGCTGCTGCTCATCCGTGATCCGAACCAGCGTTCCTGGCTCGTGTTCCTGAAATCCGTCGTGCAACTCATTTGCGAATATCCACAGATGTCCGCCATACACACGCGACTGCGCGCTGCGCTTCAAAACGACTGTCGGATAGTCAGCTAGTGACATGTCTCAAAACAACGATGTTTGTGAACTTGATTGAAGCTCGTCAGGTTCCAGCACGATTAATTCGTTATCAAGCGGCCGCAGTAGTCCGCGAATCTCAGCTAAGGTTGAACTCTCGCTCAGCCAGGTCCTAACATCTTCTGGCCTTAAGATCACGGGCATCCGATCATGCACCGCCGCAACCACATCGTTTGCGGCTGTGGTCATCATCACACAACTGGAAATGCTGCGCTCCGAGTCGCGCCACGTGTCCCACAGGGCGGCGAATAGGAATTCCTCTTGTGTCGGTCTGAATGTTCGCCGTTTCTTTGCCTTGGTCCACTCATAGAATTCGTCTGCAGGCATCACGCAGCGCCTCGAACGAAACGCCTCTGAGAATGACCGGAGCTCTTCAACGGACTCAGACCTCGCATTGGTCAGTGGACGATCCGGCGCCTGTTTGGACCACGCCGGAATCAGCCCCCAGCGCATCTCGAGTTGTTCCACCCGGCCTCCGTTTGTCCGCAAGACCGGCACTTGGTCCGTCGGACGAACGATCTTCCGCGGCCGGTCGTAGTCCAGGTTTCGCGGTATTCCGAGCAGGTCATGGACGAATGCGCTGCGTGAATAACCGATAGTGCCGTACGCGTTACACATCTCTCACTCTCCTTAACAAAAACACACGAGACGATGCCCCGTGTGTTTCTTGGTCGGGGCGACTGGATTTGAACCAGCGACCCCCACACCCCCAGTGTGGTGCGCTACCGGGCTGCGCCACGCCCCGACGATCCTAACAATTCAAGTATGCTCTTCAGCTCTTCCTGCACTTCTCGTAACAGCATTCTGCTGGGAGGCGAAGAGGGCTGAGTACTCTCTTCCACGTCCAGCCCCAGCTCCAATTGCTGCTTGGCTCCGGCTATCGTGAATCTCTTGTTGTGCAGAAGATCGTGAATCTTTGTGATAAGTGCAACGTCATTTTCCGTGTACAGGCGGTTTCCGCCTCTGCCCTTCTTGGGATGCAGCTTGGGAAACTCGCTTTCCCAATATCGAAGCACATGCTGCTGGACGCCAATCTGATCGGCGACTTCACCAATGGAATAGTAGAGCTTCTTGAGCTGCGGAACCCGCGAATCTTTTGCTTCCATAACTGTCACAATGACCTTTGCTCGCGTTTCTTAAGGCCGATGTTATTCGACGGTCATCTGCCTGTACTTCCAAATCCGCCTTCGCCCCGAGTCGTCTCAAGCAACACCCGCGATTCAATCAGAGTTGCCCGAGCCACGGGACAGATCACAAGTTGTGCAAATCTCTCGCCAGATGCCACGGTCACCGGGCTATCCGTCGCATTCATAAGCAAAACAAGGAGCTCGCCTCGATAGTCCGAGTCAATCGTTCCCGGTGCATTCGGCATCAGACATCCCGTTCTGCGCGCAAAACCAGATCGCAAACGGACCTGCCCCTCATACCCGCTGGGAATCGAGAAACAGAACCCCGTGGGCAGAAGCGCGCGCTCACCCGGCTGTAAACTGACCTCTTCGCCTGCCAGGGCAAGGTCCATTCCTGCTGCGCCATCCGAGGCATAAGACGGCAATTCCCTCGGCGCGTGAGGCAAGCGAACTATTGAAACGTCCACCAAGCCTCGTCCTAATCGGCCTTGCCGTTGGGTTCGAGAATCGTGGTCACCAGATTCTGCTCGGAAAACAGTTTGCCGGCCATCGCTTGAACTTTTCGAGGCGTCACGGCGTCTATCTTGTCGCTGATCTCATCCAATGAAACATAGCGGCCCTGGTAGATTTCCATTCGCGCCAACCGCATCATGCGGCTCGACGTATTCTCCAGACCCAGCATCAAGCCACCTTTGTACTGCACCTTGATCTCCTCAAGCTCCTGAGCAGAGACGGCACGTTCCTTCAAGTCGTTCAGCTCCGCGAATACAAGCTCTCTTGCTCGATCCACGCGGCTCTGGTCGGTCGCAAGGTAGATCCCGAAGTAACCCACATCCGACAGCGAGTCATTGTAAGAGTAGACGGAATAGGCTACACCATGCTTCTCGCGGATGTTCTGAAACAGACGCGACGACATCCCGCCACCCAGCACGGTATTGAGCATCGAAACTGTCATCCTCTCAGACGACTTGTAGGCAACACTTCGCCCACCCATCAGCATATGAGCCTGCTGGATCGCCCGCGACTTTCGTTCCACACTCGGAATCATCGCCGATACAGTTTCGGGCTTGGATTTTCCCTTGCTCTTTTTCAAGGCAAGTTTCTGCTCCAAAAGTTTTTCAAGCTGCGAGTGTTTCACGTTTCCAGCCGCCGCCACCACAATTCGAGACGGAGTGTAGTGCTCGCTCTGAAACTGTTTGATCGTTTGCTGAGAAAATGACGACACATTCTCCGGCGGCCCGAGAATCGGACGGGACAGAGGATGATTTCCAAACACCTGCGAAATGAACAACTCGTGAGCGACGCCATCGGGCATGTCCTCATGATCCCTGATTTCGTCGAGTACAACCTGCTTCTCCTTCTCGATCTCCGATGGCTCACAGACGGAGTTCTGCAAAATGTCGGTCAGGATGTCCACCGCCGTCGGGAGCTGTTCGTCCAGCACGTGCACGTAGAAGCAGGTAAGTTCCTTGCCCGTGAACGCGTTGATGTGGCCGCCGCCGCGCTCGATGGTGCGGGCAATGTCCATCGCCGAACGCGTGGCCGTTCCCTTGAACGCCATGTGTTCGATGAAATGAGACATGCCGTTGAGCTCCGCCGGTTCGTGGCGGGAACCAACAGTAACCCAGATTCCCAGCGCCGCGGATCGGACGCCGGGAATTCTCTCCGTGACCAGTCTGACCCCATTGGGCAGAATGCTCTTTTCGAACTGAGCGCCTCGCGCCAAATCTACCTCGTCAATCGTTGAGTGAGACTACTCGTCGTTTACCTTCTCGCGGCGAGGACGTTTGTCATGCCCGCCCTTTCCTCCGTGCCCACGATCGTGACGTTCACGCGGCGGCTCTTCCACATAGCCCTCAGGCTTCGGAAGCAGCGCCTTGCGCGAAAGATCGAGTTTACCTTCGGGCGTGATCTTTACCAGCTTCACATCCACCGGATCGCCCACCTTCAGGTGGTCAGATACCTTGGCGACTCGGTGATACTCGATCTCGCTGATGTGCAGAAGGCCCTCACGACCGGGCAGAATCTCCACGAACGCGCCGAAGTCCGTAATCTTCGTGACGCGCCCGTCGTACGTCTTGCCAACTTCCGGGTTTTCTGTCATGCCGCGAAGAATAGACAGCGCCTTCTCCACTTCCTCTGAACTGGGGCCAGAAATGCAAATCTGGCCCGTGTCCTCGATGTCAATCTGCGCACCGCTGCGAGCAATAATGTCGCGAATGGTGCGACCTCCCGGTCCGATGATCAATCCGATCTTGTCTGGATCCACCGTGAAGAATGCAATGCGAGGTGCAAACGGTGAAATCATCGGACGCGGCTCCGGAATGGCTTCGCGCATCTTGTTCAAGATGTGTTCGATTCCCTGGCGAGCCTGACGAATAGCCGTGCGCATCAATTCAATCGAAATGCCCGTGATCTTGATATCCATCTGACAGGCGGTGATGCCTTGCTCATTGCCTGTCACCTTGAAATCCATGTCGCCAAGATGATCTTCGTCACCGAGAATGTCCGAGAGAATCGCCACGTCGCCGTCTTCCTCGATCAGTCCCATCGCGATTCCAGCAACGGGAGCTTTCAGCGGTACGCCGCCTGCCATCAACGACATGCAGCCCGCGCAGACAGTCGCCATGGACGAGCTGCCGTTTGATTCCAAAACTTCAGATACGACGCGAATCGTGTAAGGGAAATCATCCCAGGCCGGAAGCACAGGCTGAATCGCGCGCCACGCCAAGTTTCCATGGCCGACCTCGCGACGAGATTGCCCCAAGAACTTGCGAACCTCACCCACGCTGAACGGCGGGAAGTTGTAGTGCAGCATGTACGGCTTGAAATACACGCCGTCAATGCCGTCCACTTTCTGCTCATCGAATTTCGCGCCAAGCGTGATCGAACCCAGTGCCTGCGTCTGACCGCGGGTAAACAACGCGCTGCCGTGCACCCGTGGAAGAATATCAATCTCGCAAGTAATCGGGCGAATGTCGGTCGGTCCGCGTCCGTCCAAGCGCACCTTATCTTTCACGACGCGCTGGCGAACGACCTGATCGAATCTCGCATTGACCCACTCCTTAATCGCGCCGTCTTCCTCGGGAAACTCCGTTTCCAGAGCTTCGGCCGCATCAGCGACGATCGCTTTCATCGCTTTCTTGCGAGCCTGCTTTTCAGGCGTGCTCAAGAGCTCGCGCACACGTGTATCATAATCTTTTGATAGACGCTCTGCCAACGCGGTATTTCGCTCGCGAGGCACAAACTCTGCCTTGGTCTTTCCAATCTTCTTGACGAGAGCATTCTGAAGCTCCACGATGCGCTTGATCTCACCGTGCGCAATCTCAATTGCCTTCAGGAACGTATCTTCGTCAACGAGGCGCGCAAGTCCCTCAATCATCATGATGGATTCGGCTGTGCCGGCAACGACCACATCAAGCGCCGAATTCTCGAGCTGCTTGAACGCGGGATTCACGATGAACTCACCGTCCACATAGGCCATGCGCACCGAACCGACGGGTCCCAGGAATGGAACCTGCGAAATCGAAAGCGCAGCTGATGCGGCAATTGTACCCAAAACATCGGGATCATGCTCTCCATCCGAAGAGAGCACATTGATCATAATCTGCACTTCTTTATTAAATCCGTCCGGAAACAACGGGCGCAACGGGCGATCCGTCAAGCGTGCGGACAATGTCTCTTTTTCCGAAGGACGGCCTTCGCGCTTGAAAAATCCGCCCGGTATCCGGCCTACCGCATAGAGCTTCTCGCGGTAGTCCACCGTCAGCGGCATGAAATCAAAATCCGTTTCCGCATCGAGATTGGCGCACACTGTCGCCAATACGGTCGTCTCCCCAAGCGTCAGCCAAATCGCGCCGTCCGCCTGTTTCGCCATCCGGCCAGTTTCCAATGTGAGCGGTAGACCGCCCAGTTCGATCGTTTCGCGTGTCATATCTTTCTCTTCTCCTTCTCTCCTGCTCCAGTTTGTTCTCGCGAAACGCGCTTAGCCGCGGAGGCCGAGCTGCTTTACCAGTTCGCGGTAACGATTGATATCTTTCTTTGCAAGGTACTTCAACAAGCGGCGGCGCTGTCCGACCAGCAGCAGCAGACCGCGGCGCGAGTGATTGTCCTTGGCATTCGTCTTGAGGTGCTCTGTGAGATAGCTGATTCGATGAGTCAGCAGTGCCACCTGCACTTCCGGACTTCCGGTGTCATTTTTGGTTCTGCCGTACTTCTCTACGAGTTCACGGCGCGGAGTTGACGATTCCGACATCTTCTTGCTCTTTCTGTCAGTTTATCTTCTATGATTCTGTATTTGGCTGAACGTCCTGGCGTACCAATCTCCTGCCCTCGCTGCGAAGCACGGATTGTACGTCTGAAACATCTTGATTCATCTGCTCAGACAGCGCCTGAGTGCTCGTAAAGCGGATTTCGCCGCGCATTCTCTGAACAAACTCAAGCTCCAATCGCCGTCCGTAGAGATCCCCCTCGAATCCGATCACATGCGCTTCCACAGAGTGACGCGCGTTCTGAAATGTCGGGTTATATCCGATGGAGACTGCGGCGCCGTAGTCTGTGCCGTCAATCTTTGCAAATGCCGCATAAATCCCGTCCCGGGGAATCAGCTTGTTTTCGGCAAATCCATCCAGATTGGCAGTCGGACAACCAAGTCCCTTGCCGCGTCCGTAGCCGCGAACTACGGTGCCCCCGACTGAATAGTGTCTGCCCAACATCTCATTGGCGGATCGAATCTCGCCGTCCAATAGAAATCGCCGGATTTGAGTTGAAGAAACCGGCTGATCGCTGGCCAACACCGGTGGGACGATTTCCACTTCAAATCCCATGCTGCGACCGAAGCCAATCAGGCTTTCACGATCTCCGCCGCGATCCCTTCCGAAAGAGTGGTTGTATCCGGCAACGAGTGCCTTCGCGTTCCAACGCCTCAGCACGAACTCCTCCACAAACTCCCGCGCAGTCAGGTTACGCACCGAGTCCGTGAACTCCATTACGAATACATGTTCAACTCCCTGAGCTTCGATGAGAGCCAACCGTTCCTCAAAGGTCGAGAGATGCGAAATCTGCCGAGGCTCGTTTCCAACGATTGAACGCGGATGCCGGTCAAACGTGGCAACAAGTGGAATCGCATCAAGCCGCGCTGCTGCAGCTGACAAAGTTCTGAGCAGCGAAACATGACCGATGTGCACACCGTCAAAAGTGCCGACCGTTACGGCACTCGCTTGTGTCAACAAATCTCCAGTCAATTTGCCGCGATGAACAATCAATGCTCTCCCCCTCTAAACTCAGGGCGCTCCAACGCTTCGCCAACAGCCCAAGCGTGCCTCACATGAAATCCTCCGATGCGCGTGCGTCGCAGAGACGCAAGCACGGCACCGCACCCCAACGCTTCTCCAAGATCACGGGCAACTGATCTCACATATGTCCCTTTTCCGCAGTCCATCTCGAAGTCTATCTCCGGATTCCTGAAGGATGTCACGCGAATCGCATCTATTCTCACCTGTCGCGCCGCGAGTTCAATAGCATGCCCTTTGAGCACGCGTTTGTAACTCCGGACCCCCGCAACCTGAATTGCGGAAACCGCCGGGGGCTTTTGCGCGATCTCACCGACTTGCGAATAGAGGAAGGACGTAATGCTTTCTTCGTTCCACTGAACTTCGGACTCGCTGACAATGTTGCCGTCCAGATCATCGCTGTCTGTCGTCAAGCCAAGTCGAATCGCTCCGCTATAACTCTTTCCGAGCTCCATGAACTCATCTGAGTATCGTGTCATTTCCCCGAAAAGCACGATTAACAGACCCGTGGCGGAAGGATCAAGCGTGCCCGCATGCCCGACTTTCTTCCACTTCAGTCCCCGCCTCAGTTTTGCAACAACGTCAAAAGAGGTCCAGCCGGCAGGCTTGTCTATCGGAAGAATCAGGCCGTTCAACTTTGAAGATCGTCGGGCAACTTCTCGAGAGCCGACCGCAGAACGGGCAACAGCCTTTGCTGGACAGACTGAATTGTTCCGAACATTCGGAAGCCCGCTGCGCGTTCATGTCCCCCTCCGCCAAAAGACGAGGCTATCTCTGAAACGTTCACGTTTGTCTTGGACCTCATCGAAACTCGAATGCGTCCATCGCGCATCTCAGAGAAAAGCACCGCGACTTCCACATTCTCGATAGCTCGGCACAAATCCACGAGATGATCCGGATCCTCAACCGTGTGTTGGCCGTCCACATGCATGGTCGCAATTCTTCCTGATTCAAAGAGCTCCAGAGTGCCCAGAATCTTCGCCATTGCCCGAACATCCGCAGAAGGAATCGTGAAGTAAAGCTGCTCCGTCAACTCGGAAAGCGATGCTCCCGCCTCAACGAGTTTTGCGGAAACACGAAGCGCTTCGGGTGTCGTATTCGTGTGCCTAAACCGACCCGTGTCCGTCAGGATTCCCGCCAACAGGCTAGCGGCGATAGTAGGAGTAAGCTTGACCCCTAAGTTATGAAAGATCCCATGCAGAACTTCGCCGGATGCCGACGCGTCCGTGTCCAACAGGACGACGTCGCCGAATCGAGTGTTCGAAATGTGATGGTCAATGTTCGCGATGCGCGCCGACGTGGATAAGAAACGGAGAACGTCGCCAATACGCTCCTGATTGCCGCAGTCCACAATGATCGCCACGTCAAATGGCGCTTGCTCGCCGGCGGAATCCGCAGTGACAATATCATCCGCTCCGGCAAGTGACAAACACCTGCGCGGACAACTATCTTCCATGATGCAGGTCGGAGTTCCACCGCTCTGAAACACAGCCTCACGCAAAGCAAGTACTGAACCGATGGCATCCGGATCCGGCCGCACGTGAGATGTGATCAAGACGCGCGATGCTTGAAGGAAGGGTCTGAGTGTCTCGCAGTGTGACCTATCGAGACTCACTGTGATCCTGTTCCGCTTGCCTTTTTCAGGAGCTCCTCGATTCTTGCCGCCCGGGCCGGCGTATCATCGTAGCGGAACTTGATTTCGGGATGCTGGCGCATCACGAATCGCTTGGCAACTTCGGTGCGAAATTTCCCGCGACTTGCGTTCAACTCTGAGACAATTCGCTCTGAGTTCGCGTTTTCGCCAAATGCACTCACGTACACTTGCGCCAGCGATAGATCTTCCGACACATCAACACCAGTTACTGTAACCAGAACGGAAGAAGGAAAACTCATGAGATCACGAATCAAGTCCGGCATCAGCCGCTCGAGTTCCGCGCTCAGGCGAAGCGGCCGCCGTGCGCCGCCCTGTGATCGAAACTGGTTAGACATAGTACTCGATACGGGGATTCAATACCATCGCCCGCGATTCCTGATCCATGAGCTCGCGGATCTGACTGAATTGCTGTTCAAGCATGGATTCCGAATGTCCGGCCGCGGCCATAATCACCATGACCAACTGCCATGTATCCGTGGGGTCCTCAACAACCGAAACATTGAACCTCTTGCGAATCCGCTCTCTGAGCGAAGAAACAACGCTCCTGCGCTCCTTTAGCGAATGACTCTGCGGCAGATGCAGTTGAACCGTCATCACCGCTACGCAATACTTCACGTATGAGACTGCTCGAGCGTGCGCTTGACTTCAACTATTGAAATCACTTCAATCGAATCGCCTTCGCGAACATCATTCATGTTGGCGAGCAAGATACCGCATTCATATCCCGACTTTACTTCGGTCACGTCATTCTTGAAACGGCGCAACGAACCGATCGTGCCCGACCATATCTGCTTGCCATCGCGCAGAAGCCTGATCTGGCTGTTGCGCTTGATGGATCCGGAGACCACAAAACAGCCGGCAATCGTTCCCGAAGACGGCACATGGAATGTCTGCCGCACCTCGATCAAGCCAATCACATCTTCGCGCGTGTCCGGACGAAGCATCCCTTCCAGTGCGGTCCGGATGTCATTCTCCATCTCATAGATAATGCGATATACGCGAATGTCCACGCTTTCCCGCATCGCGTATTCGCGAGCCTTCAGGTTCGGATGGACATGGAAGCCCAGAATAATCGCACCTGTTGCAGCAGCCAGCAGCACGTCGCTCTCGCTGATCGCGCCGACGCCGCGGTGAACAATTTTCACGCCGACTTCCTTGGTTGAAAGTCTTTGCAACTGATCGCAAATCGCCTCAACTGAACCGTCCGCGTCACCTTTGATGATCAACGGAAGCTCTCGAATTTCGCCCTCGCGAATGCGCTGCGAGAGCTGATCCAGACTCAACATGCGAATCTGGCGGAAAGTCTGTTCACGCTGCAAGAGCTGGCGGCGCATCGCGATGTCTTTGACTTCGCGCTCGCTGTCAAAACAGACAAATGTATCTCCCGCCTGAGGCGCGCCGGAAAATCCCACCACCTGCGCGGGTCTGCCCGGACCAACGTTGTCAATCGAACGACTGTGCTCATCCAACAGAGTGCGCACCTTGCCGTGATACTGCCCCGCCACAAAGAAGTCGCCGACCGCGAGTGTGCCGTTTGTGACGATGAGAGTCGCTACAACACCGCGCCCCTTCTCCATGCGAGTTTCCACGACCGTCGCGCGTGCTCGCCGGTTCGGATTTCCTTTCAGTTCGAGAATATCCGCGGCAAGCAAAACTTCCTCGAGCAGGTTGTCAATTCCCTGACCGAACTTCGCGGAAATTTCTGCGGACTGAATCTTGCCGCCCCACTGTTCCACAAGCAAGTTGTGTTCAGCAAGCTGCTTCCTGATCTTCTCGGGGTCTGCATTCGGACGATCAATCTTGTTGATTGCCACGATGATCGGCACATTTGCCGACTGCGCGTGGCTGATCGCTTCCAAAGTCTGCGGCCTCACCTGATCATCCGCGGAAATCACGAGAATGACAAGGTCCGTCACCTGAGCTCCGCGCGCACGCATAGCCGTAAATGCCTCGTGGCCCGGCGTGTCCAAAAACGTGACCTTGCGGCCCTTGTGCACAACTTCGTAGGCACCGATGTGCTGGGTGATTCCGCCGTGTTCTTCGGCAATGACAGTCGTCTTGCGAAGGTAGTCGAGCAAAGACGTCTTACCGTGATCCACGTGTCCCATCACCGTGACTACCGGCGGACGAGCCTCCAGATCCTCGGGATCATCCTTCTCTTCTTCAAGATCCTGGACGACTTCTTCCTGATCTGTAACAAACTCGACACGGAATCCGAATTCATCGGCCATGAGCTCGATCAGGTCGTGTTCGAGACGCTGATTGATCGTGACCAACTTGCCCATCATGAAAAACTTCTTGATGACTTCTGCAACAGGAACGTCCATCAAGTTTGCGAGTTCCTGTGTGGATACGAACTCAGTCAGTTGCAGAACATTATCCTGCGTCTCGACCAGTTCGCCCGTAATCTTGTCACGGCGCTTCGCACGGCGCTTTCCGGAATCCATGGACGCAAGCGTCTGACGAATCGAAGCCTGGACCTCGGCGACGTTCACTTCCTTGCGCTTCGTCTTGGTCTTGGTTCTGCGTGAACGACCTTCAACGGCCGGAGGCACTCGCTTCGCCTTCTCTTGCTTTTGAGCAGCGATCAGGCGCTTCTGCTTTTCGATACGCTCGATATCCGCCTTGGACGGAGCGCGGCGCTTCTTGGCATCAGCCGTGCGAGCGGCATCTGTAGTCTCCGCAGGTGCCGGAGCTGCCGCTGCACCTGGACGGGGCCGATGCGTACCTTCTCCAGCTTGCGGAGCCGGTCGCCGCGTTTGCGTACCGGGTGCACCACTCTTGCGCTCCGGCCGCCCTTCCGTGCTTCGCGGCGGACGTGATTCTGTACGACTCTTGGCAGCTTCCGACCGGGCTTGACGGCGCGCTTCATCCGCCGCGCGCTGAGCCTCAATCTCCTTGCGCCGCTTCTCGATCTCCGCGCGCTCTTTCTGCTCGCGAGCTTCCGCTTCCAGTTTCTGCTTGTCTATCTCCGCCTGACGAGCACGCTCTTCGGCTTCTTGCTGCTCGCGCTCGCGATTCTGCTCTGCCATTCGCTCGCGCTGGCGCTTCTCTTCCTCAGCCTCGACCTGCCTGATCAAACTGGCCGCGGAATCCAGCGTCTGATTTGACGCCGTGTTCAACAACTCGTCCAGTTGTTCCGTGCGGCTCCTCTCAGCCTCCTCACGCAACTCCTCGGGAGTCTGTGTTGCAGACTGCATTTCCTGCCATCGCGAAGGATCGAACTTCTTCAACACCTCGTCGTACATGTCCTCCGTCATCGGAGACATGTGCTTCGGCGTCTTCGATACCTCAAAGCCGCGATCCTCGAGAAACTCAACAATCGCCGGGCTGGCGACGTTGAGCTCTTTGGCCACTTGGTAGATCTTCTTCTGCTTAGCAGGACTCAAAAGGTCTTTCCTTATCCCTCTATCTTGGACTCGGCGTTCAGCTCGCCATCATCTTCTTCGCCCGATTCCTGGGCCTTCGCGGCGCCTTCATCCGTCACAAAGTAGCTATTGAGAACGGACATGATTTCACGCACCTGTTCCACACTGAGCTTGGTGAGAGTCATGATCTTCTCTTCGCCGGCATCCAACACATCATCTGCGAGCTCGAAACCTGCTTCGAGCAGCTTGTTCCGAATCGCTTCATCAAGCTCACCGACCTCCGCCAATTGCAAAGGCTCGGGAGCAAGATATTCAGACTCCTTGATCGGTTCGATCGGCACGCCGGTCAACTCGGAGGCCAATCGAAGATTCTGTCCGCGCTTGCCGACCGCAAACTGTATCTGATCATCCGGAACCACCACGGTGGCCGTCTGCAACTCCTGATCGTACACCACCAAGAGTGGCGTCGCGGGCGACATTGCGCGCTTCACGAAAATCTCCGGATCCGCGCTCCAATGAATGATGTCTATCTTCTCGCCGCCAAGCTCGCGAACAACCGCTTGAATTCGAATTCCCTTCATGCCGACACAGGCGCCAACAGGATCTATGCGCTTGTCATGGCTTCGAACCGCGATCTTCGTGCGGTCACCCGCCTCGCGCGCAACCCCCATGATCTCGATGATGCTGTCAAAAATCTCCGGCACTTCGAGTTCAAACAGCCGCGTCACAAATGCCGCGTCCGCCCGCGACACGACGACTTCGGGATCCTTGGTCGTCTTCCGCACTTCCTTGATGATAGCGCGAATAGACTTGCCGCGAACATATTTCTCATTGTACACCTGCTCCGATTTGGGCATTACCGCCTCATACCGGTCAAGATGTATACGGAGTTCCCGGCGATTGATCTGATGAATCTCGCCCGTGACAATCTCGCCGACTCGCGACGAAAACTCCTGATAGATGTTCTCTTTCTCGATCTCGCGGATCTTCTGAGTCAGGTTCTGACGCGCCGTCATCACGAGACGACGCCCGAACTCATTCACGTCCACAAGCTCGGCGTACGTGTCCCCGATGTCCAGATCATCGTCTATCTTCAGTGCACGCGACAACGGCATCTGTGTCACCGAATCCGTCAAGTCATCGTCATCCACGATTTCCTTCTCGCAGAAAATCTCGATGTCGCCCTTCTCAATGTTGAAAATGACGTCGAAATTCTCAGCATTGCCGTATTTCTTCTTGATCATCGCGTGAAACACGCCTTCGATGATCTCGCGAAACGCGTCACGGTCAATGCTCTTGTCCTGAAGAATCTGGCCGATGGCTTCGACTATCGGAGTGTTCATCCCTCAAACTCCAATGGTTACTTGAACTCGGGAAGCACGACCGCCGACAACACATCGGCTCTCTCTACCCGGTGCACCTGAGCGTCTACTTGCAGGGTCAGACCTGCGGTTTCATCGTAATCTATCAAACGGCCGCGCAACTCTTTCGGACCCTTTGCGCCCGGAATCCGAATCTTCAGCAAACGGCCAACGTTCTTGCGATACTGCCACGTTTCGCGCAACGGATAGTCCAATCCCGGTGAACTCACCTCAAGCCTGAAGTCTTCACCAAGAAGCTTCTGCTCGATGATCAGATTCCGAAGCTCGCGTGTGAGCATCGCACAGTCCTCGATGGAAATCCTTCCTGATTCCCGATCTCCAACGACCCGCAACTGTGTGCTCCCATTGCGCTGCACCTGAGAGAACTCGAGCATCACGAATCCATGTTCACGCAAAAGCTGACGAGTCTGTTCTTGAAGCTGATCCACGGTCCGGAGGGTGGTTTTGAGAAACAAAAAAGCGGGCGCGGGCCCACTTTCTACTTAGGAATTCATTCCTATAATCTAAGAAAAACAGGCACCAAATGCAAGCCCTGACCTGCCTTAGCGGAGCTGCCCCAGAAGGGTGCGCGCGCGACTTGCCGGCTGAGATTCCGGGAACTCGCGCACAAGTTCATCCAATACGGCGATCGCCTTATCTTTCTGATTTATCGAAAGATAAATCCTTCCGGCCTGGTTCAAAGACTCGGCCGCAAAGACTGACGCATGATGGCTCTTGGCAATCTGCTCATAACGTTGAGCGGCTTCTTCAGCACGTCCCAGTGCCTCCAAACTGCTTGCGGCACCTGCTTCGGCGCCGACCTGTGTGTCCGCGTCTGGTGAGTAATCGCTCAAACAGGACTCAAAGCCTGCCAACGCACCCGTGAAATCGCCCTGATCAAACTTGATTCTGGCCAAGTAGTACTGTGCTTCGGATGCGGTCGTCCCGCCATGTGACGAAAGGGTGCTTTGAAGCTGAGTCTGCGCTTCCGCATAGCGCCTTTGACCATACAATGACTTTCCAAGCATCAGGTCATAACTCGCCGCACGGGAAGAGCTTCCCATCCAGTTCTGCAATCCAATGATGATGACCACCAAGGCAAGGATGCCAACCGCTACCATCCATACGGTGTTCTTGTGAGAATGATAGTAATTCTCGGCCTTGGCCGCCGTCTCGACCAGTTTGTCGTGCTTCAGGTCGCTCTTGCTGAGACGTCCACCGCGTGTGGCTGCTGCTTTTGACATGTTACTCTCTGTTTGACTACTCTGAAATTACGCGATTCGAGTCCTTGGTACCCCCGAGAGGACTCGAACCTCCGACGCAGAGTTTAGGAAACTCTCGCTCTATCCAGCTGAGCTACGGGGGCATCTCCCGGCGAAACCTAATAATATAGGGCTCTTGACGAATTTTGTCAAGCGAGGAACAATAAAAACGCTGTTTTTAGGTGTTTGTATGTAGGCATCTTATTTATGCAAATGCCAATATGCGGCGAGGTCCCCTTGCCCATCAAGCCAACTTTATGGCAAAATCTTCCCTGGATTCAGAATTCCCAGCGGGTCCAAGGCTCCCTTCACGGACCGCATCGCAGCGATTTCAGCTTCGGACAAGGCCAGCGGCAGATACTCGCGCTGCACCAAGCCGATGCCGTGTTCTCCACTGATCGTCCCCCCCAAGCGAACAGTCAAAGCGAATATCTCCGGTATTGCTCCAGCTGTGCGCTTCTTCCACTCGGTTTCATCCATTTGCTCGCGCAACAGATTGCAGTGAATGTTTCCGTCGCCTGCATGCCCGTAACAAATCACGCGTATTCCCCAGCGATCACAGATTTCATGCACGCCTGTCACGAGTTCAGGCAACTTCGCCCGCGGAACAACCGTGTCTTCTTCCTTGTACGGACTTATTGCTTTCGTCGCTTCGCCCGCCTGACGACGAAACGCCCATAGTTTCTCCTGCTGAGCCGGGGACTCCGCGATGCTGATCTCCAGTGCGCCGCAACGATCCAGCACGTTACCGATCTCAACTATCTCGGAATCCAACTGCTCGTCGTGCGCGCCATCCACTTCGATCAACAAACATGCCGCGGCATTCGTAAATGGCGTTCGTTCTCCCCTGCGAGCTTCAATCGCATGAATGCAAGCCTGTTCCATGAATTCCAACGCACATGGAATCACCCCTTGTGAGAGAATCTCCGGAACAGCTCTTGCCGCGTCTTCAAGCGATCCGAACGTGGCAATCAAGGTTCGTCTGAACTTTGGCAGAGGCAGCAGCTTCAGCGTAATGCCGACGATGATACCCAAGGTGCCTTCGCTGCCCACGAAGAGCTGCGTCATGTTGAGCCCGGTCACATCCTTCAATCGCTTGCCGCCAAAGTGTGCAAGTGTTCCGTTGGCCAGGACGACATCAACACCGTATACATAGTCTTTGGTCGTCCCGTACTTCAGTGCCCGGGGCCCTCCAGCTCCCTCGGCGACATTTCCGCCAATGGAGCAAGAGCCTTTGCTCGCGGGATCCACAGGATAGAACAATCCGACCCGCTCTACTTCTTCCTGCAAAACCTGAGTCACGATACCAGGTTCACAGCGAACGAAATAGTTTTGCCGGTCAATCTCTAGTATCCGGTTCAGCCTTTCGGTCGAGAGCACCACGCCGCCCTCAGAAGGCAGCGCTCCGCCCGACAGTCCGGTACCTCCGCCCCGTGTGACGACAGGAATAACATACTTGGAAGCCCACCTCACCACACTCTGAACCGACTCAACACTCTTGGGGCGCGCAACCACATCCGGGGCAAAATGCAGATCCTCGGTCTCGTCCCTGCCGTAACGGTCGAAGTTCAACCCTCCCGGAAGTATCAGTTCGTCCGCAGGCAGTAGCGACTGAAGCTCAGCAATCTGAGCACGTGTCGGTCTATTGACCATCCGGTCGCACCCGAAAATCCGTGTACTCCGTGCCGCCGCCCAAGGGAAACTGATGCAGCGACTCAACATGTGAAAACGTCGGCCCTTCGCGCATGGCGGAGATCAGCATATTGACTGACTCTTGTTCGCCTTCAAGCTCCGCTTCTACGCGCCCATCCCTCAGGTTGCGCACCCAGCCCGACACGCCAAGCGACTGCGCTCGCTCCAAAACAAAATAGCGAAAGCCAACGCCCTGGACTGTGCCGGTTACAGTCACACGTGTTCTGACACTCTCACTCAAAGCAACTACGGCTTTAACCGTGAAATCATTCGCGGAAATGGAATCGTCTCCCGAACATGCGGCAGTCCGCACAGCCAGGCCACCGTTCGCTCAAGGCCCAGCCCGAATCCCGCGTGCGGAACACTGCCATACTTCCGCAAGTCAAGATACCAACTAAAGTCCTCGACCTTTAGTCCGTGCTCCCCGATGCGCGCGACCAATTCTTCATAGCTGTCTTCACGCTGTCCCCCACCCACAACTTCGCCTTTGCCTTCCGGAGCGAGCACGTCAAAGCCAAGCGCGAGCTTCGGATTCTCTGGGTCATGTTTCATATAGAAGGCCTTGAGTTCGGCGGGGAAATGATGCAGAAAGACCGGACGATCATACTGATTCGAAATGGTCGTCTCTTCGTCGCCGCCGATGTCATCGCCCCAGTTGATCTCGTGTCCGTTCTTCTTCAGGACTTCGATCGCATCCGTATAGCTAATGCGCGGAAAAGGCTTCTGAATCTTCTCGAGAATTGCCGCGTCGCGCTCAATTACTTTCAGCTCCTCCGCGCGAGTTTCGAGCACTCTGCGCACCACAAAGCAAATCATGTCTTCCGCAAGTTCCGCGGCACCCCACATATCCATGTAGGCCACTTCCGGCTCAATCATCCAAAACTCCGTCAAATGACGGCGCGTTTTGGATTTCTCGGCGCGGAACGTCGGACCAAAGGTGTAGATTCGACCCAGAGCCATTGCGCCGCACTCGCCATAAAGCTGTCCGGACTGACTGAGATAAGCGGGTTCACCAAAGTAGTCCGTCTCAAAAAGAGTCGAAGTTCCTTCGCACGCCGCATTCGTGAAGATCGGCGGATCAAACAGCGTGAACCCGTTCTCGTCAAAGAAGTCGCGAATCGCCTTCACGATGCAATGCCTGATGCGCATGATCGCCACTTGCCGCTTGCTGCGCAGCCAAAGATGACGATTGTCCATCAGAAATGCAGTCCCGTGCTCTTTCGGAGAAATCGGGAATTCGTCCAAGGCAGTCGCCACGCACTCGACGTGACTCATGATGAGTTCAAAACCTCCGGGAGCGCGTTCATCCGCGCGCACGGTTCCTCTGATGGTCAATGAAGACTCCTGCGACATCGAGTCAATCGCGGCAAAGCCTTCATCGCCGATATCCTTGATGGAACCGACACACTGAATCACTCCCGTGCCGTCGCGCAGCATGACAAAGCGAATCTTGCCGGACGAGCGCTTATTATAGAGCCAGCCCTTCAATGTAATCTCTTTGCCATCCCAGTTGGCGATGTCCTGCAAGTAAACGTGCGGTGCGCTTGGCGTCACCATATTCACCTCTTGTCGCTAATCTTCTTCTTTCAATTCCCGTTCCATCAATCCGCGTACCGCGTCTCGCGCCGAGAGCTTTCCCTCGAGAACCGCGCACACTCCCGCCGTGATCGGCGTCGCCACTTTGTGCTTAATCCCCAGCTCAAAGGCCGCACGTGCTGTCCAGACTCCCTCCGCGACCTGTTCTGTTTTGCGCAAAGCATTCTCAAGTGATTCGCCACGGCCGATATGCTCACCCACCGTTCGATTCCGGCTGCGCGGAGACATGCAGGTAGTCGCAAGATCACCCAGACCCGAAAGTCCCATGAACGTCTTACGGTCTCCGCCTATAGCTTCTCCAAGCCGCGAAAGCTCCGCCAATCCGCGCGTGATCAGCGCACCTTTCGTATTGGATCCATAACTGATTCCGTCTATCATTCCGGCGGCAAGCGCGATCACGTTTTTCATCGCGCCCGCGAACTCCACCCCGCGCACATCCGTCGAGCGATACAAGCGAAGAACTTCTGAGGAAAACTCCCGCTGGATGATTTGAGCGGTCCCCTCCGACTGACTCGCAATGACCGCAGATGTGGGCATTCCCATCGCAAGCTCGGCGGCAAGCGTCGGTCCTGAAAGACTGGCATACAGTTCAGCGTCAAAGCCGCGCAGACACTCAGAAAGTATTTCCTGCTCAAGCAGTCCGCTTCCGGCTTCGATGCCCTTCGCGGTTCCTATGCAAATCACGCGCGGCAAGTTGTCGCCGTACGACTTGACAAACTCGCGAACACTCTGCAGCGGAATTGCGAGAATCAACAACTCACAGCGGCTAATCGCACTCTCAAACTCCGACGTGACGGCCACACCGGCCGGAAACATCTGACCGGGAAGGTACCGCGCGTTCTCTTGTGCCTGGCGTATGCTTTTCGCCTGATTTCTGTCGCGCGCCCACAGCACAACGTCATTTCCGACACGCGCTGCATGAATCGCCAACGCAGTCCCCCAGCTTCCCGCACCGAGAATCGCAACTTTCATCTTAGAAGAACTTTGGTTCCTTGCCGTGAATCAGACGTTCGATATTCTGGCGATGAGTGTAGAACAGAAAGGCGGCGATGATCACTCCGCCAATCAAAATCACCACAGGCTTCGCGTCCCCGTTCGTAAACAGAAAAACTGGAAACGCTGCCGCAGCCGTCAAGGATGCCGCGGACACTCGACGAGTGAGCAACATCACAAGCAACCACACCAGTAACGACCAACCCAGCGCTGCGGGACTAATGCCGGCCATCGCACCTGCTGAAGTCGCCACGCCCTTTCCGCCTTTGAATCCCGCGAATGGCGTGAAAACATGCCCCGCGACTGCGGAAAATGCCATGACCACTCGCGCGACACTGTCATCCGCTCCAAAGATCAAGGGAGCCAGATATGCAACGGGAAGAAAGCCTTTCGCCGCGTCCAACAATAAGACGACGACGCCCCACTTCTTCCCCAGGACGCGCGACACATTGGTCGCACCGGAACTTCCCGATCCGACGCTGCGTGGGTCCGTCCCGCCGATCCACTTCGAAAGCCATATCCCCGTCGGAATTCCGCCGATGACATAGCCGATCAGCGCCGCGAGATAGGTGCTCAAACTACGCGCCCGATTTCGTGCACCTGTTCATTTTGCGTCGCGAAGTAAGCCTGAAACTCAGTCACAAAATCTTCCGCAACGACCAAGACCAACCCGATTCCGCAATTGAACACGCGGCGCATTTCGTCATCGCTTACCTGACCGCGATCCTGAAGCAGTTGGAACAGTTCTGGAAGTTTCCAAGCGTTCCAGTCCACGTCAAGTGAAAGCCCTTCCGGGATCACGCGTTCCGTATTCTCGACCAAACCGCCGCCGGTGATGTGCGACATCGCATGCAGCGCTGGGTTCTCAAGCAAGGGCGAAACAAGTTTCCAATAGCACCTGTGCGGTTCGAGCACTGCATCTCGGAATAGAACTCCGTCACTCATCCGATAGTTCAGAAGCTCTTCAGCGCCAAACTTCTCTTCGAGAATCTTGCGAATGAGTGAGTACCCGTTCGTGTGCGGCCCGCTTGACTCCGATCCCAGCAGAACGTCGCCCTTTTTCACACGGGATCCGTCCAAAATCCGGTCGCGCCGAACGGTTCCAACAATCGTACCGGCCAAATCGAATTGTCCTTCGGCATAGAGTCCGGGCATCTCCGCCGTCTCGCCGCCGATCAGCGCGACGCCGTGAGTTCTGCAGCCGCGCGCAAGACTCTCGGCAAGTTCTCCCGCGACGTCCGGCTCAAGCTTTCCGAAAGCCAGGTAGTCAAGAAAGAACAAAGGCCGAGCGCCGCACACCAAAATGTCATTGATCGAGTGATGAACAAGGTCCTCACCGATCCCCTTCAGGTTGCCCAACTGCGCGGCAAGCAGAACCTTCGTCCCCACACCATCCGTGGAGGCCACGAGAACCTGTCCGTCCGGAGCTTGATCCAGCGCATAGAACCCGCCGAACAGCCCGATCCCGCGCAGGACTTCGGGAGTATGTGTGGATTTCGCTGCTTTGGCAATCAGGGACTTGGCGGAGGCCGCCCGATCGAGGCTTACGCCGGATGTGGAATAGCTGGAGGACAAGATTGCTCCTAACTCTCTGAGAAACAAGAAGGCCCGTTCTGAACGGGCCGGTGCCGAGGGCCGGAATCGAACCGGCACGGGGGGTAACCCCCGGCAGATTTTGAGTCTGCTGCGTCTACCAGTTCCGCCACCCCGGCTAAGAGAAACACCACCAGCGAGCGGAGCTTTGCAATCGTGGGGGGCCAATTGCAATAGCGATCACGCTAAAGCTGGTGGAAAGCGGGCAAATGGTAAGCTGGAATATAGAGACTTAGCCCCAGAAATGCAAGCCCCCCGCTCCGCACTGTTCCCTTGATTTCCTTCGGCGCTTCTCCTACATTGCATTCAGGTCTTGGAAAACTGGTTGAACAACTTAGCTCGGAGGCCTTGATCATGACGCGAATTCTCTCTGTGTTCAAGTTCTTGAAGCGGGTGGGGTCGCGGTTTTGTTGTTTTCGTGAACTCATCGAACGAACTGTTTGCCGCGCGGACAACGGATACGTAATCGTTTCCGTCTCCGCTACGCTTCGATGGCTTGATACATGTGTGACTCTACAACTGGTACATAAAATGGGGGCAGATCACAATGGCAAATACTTTGAGATTCTTCCCTAATTCATCAAGCATATTCGCATTAGTGATCGATGTCGTGCTTTCACTCAACTCCTGTGTATTCGCAGAAATGCACGCCACTCTCCAATTTGGTGGAATGATAGGATCAACATGTGAGCCAAGCGGTGAACGAATTATTGTTGGTGGTTCAAGAGCGCTTATTGCTGTAGTTGTGTCGTCCGTTTCCCAAAGCGATAGATCTATCTTTAGTGGTTTCCCGGAAGAACAACCCCCTTGGCTCGAGGTAGAAGTTGGTTATGTTAACAGCGGTGATAAATTCGTGCGAGATATGGGGCTTACGGCAACTTACTTCCTTGAAGACATTCAGGCAACACTCAACGCAGCTCATGACATAGGAGATTCCATAAGTGTTTATGCAAATAGACCAGTGTACTATTTTTGGATAGATATTCCCCATGAAGTATCTGGCGAAATGATCTGTGCGCGTGCGGTTATATCCAATCCGCCTGAAGTTTCACAGAAGGAGATTGTCGTAACAGAAACTCAGTCAAAGTCATGTTTGACCGTTGTGCCACCGTGTTCTTTTACAGATTCAATGAAGGTCATCGAATCGAAGTTGATGATTGCAAGGATGTCTATCCAATACGAACAGGCACTTCAACTAGCAGACACTGCAATGAATAGAGGACTGCCTATCGCGTTGCTTGATGCCGAAATTGCTGCGAATGCCTTAAAACGATACGATAAGGCACTGCAGATAATTGATTATCGATTTCGCAAATTAGGTTGGGCAGTCCCATCGATAGGTGGTGCACAGCGCTCAGCCGCCGATCAGCAAGTACTGTATCAGCAGATGCGCGAGCGGATCATTCAGAATATTGCTGATCAGGAGAGAGAAGAGCGCTAGCTGATTCCTAGCAGTCCACCTTGACCTGCAGTATGCGACCTTTGGAACTTCAGGACTCCTTCCTTCTGGGCCAAATGTTGCCGAATCTGACTATCAACGTACACATGCCGCAATTCTAAAAGCTATCGCTGACCAGAAATAGTAATAAAGTGGACTGCACCCCAAATATTGGAGTCGGTATCCAATTAGTTTAGGCGGCGTTTTGGGTTTGATTGTATTGAAGTTCGAACTCGGCGGGGGGCGTGTAGCCGAGGGCCGAGTGTATTCGTTCTGTGTTGTAGACCGAGTTGATGAACCGTTCGATCTGCCGACGTGCCTCTTCGGGCGTGGTCTGCCCCCATTTTCTGTACCAGTTGTAGGATTACACTCGGTTAATTCCGTCGTAGCGTAGCGGAGACGGAAGTAACTGTTTTTCTGTTTCCGGCGCGGGCGGTTTGCGGCCCTGGGAGCTATGTGGCCTGACCGTGTTTTAATGCACCCGCCTCTGCTCGATCAGGACCTGCGCCTGCTTGAGCGTATCGAAGATCTCACCTTTCAAGAACTCCTTCAGCTGACAGTTGAAGATCTCCACATAGCCGTTCATTGTGTAGCCACGCCCAGCCTCTCTCGGCGCGCAATCAACGCACTACGACAAGAGCAGTCTTGCACTATTCTCGCACAATATGCACGACTTTCTCATTATCAGTCTACAATTATGCACTAGCACAGCTGTGCACATTTTCATACTCAATTGTTTTCATTTGAGTTAAGTGCAGAGATACCGCAACAGAGGCTTGACTCACGTTCTGGCGCGAAATATGCATAATAGGCATTCAGAATATGCAGACAATCTGTTTACCATGCAGATTTGAGCGTCGGGGAAGGTGGTGGTTTACGCATTTATACCCCGGGACCCACCAAGATCGTGGCCTCCTCCCATCCGACGTTCAACTAACACGAAGCCCGACCATTTGGTCGGGCTTCCTTGTGCTTATCCATCCACACTACCGAAAGTAAGATGAATATGTCTTATCAAATCTATCTTTTCCGCAAGTTAAAGCCAAAATATTCGGCCATTTATCCTTGAGTAGCTCAAGCATCTGGTTCGCGACTTCCTGAATCTCCCACTGCGCGTGCGCATCACTGCGAAGACGGACCAAATGGTTCAGCTCCCTGGCGTTCAGGTCAATTAGAACTCTCTTAACATGTGAATTTGTAATCAGATATGGCCATGCCAAAGAGTTAACACGGGATAGCTTCGCTGCGGAATCCGTGGCCGATTTCACTGCGGTTCTGAACACCTCTCCTTGACCCAGTTCCTCAATAGCTGGCGGCACGACAGCAGCATACTGTAAATCATACTCTTGCACAATCTGTGTCATTAACCGATGCCGCTTGAACTGGGCGTAGCAAGTTGCACTCATCTCGATTTCGAAACTCGCACGCGCAGTTTCAAACTCCCTGTACAAGGAATCATGCGGCGAAAGGCCGTTGAATACAGCCTTCCAGAACTTGCCGTCGGACGCGACCTTGCCGCCATTATCTCGTCTGCCGGAAGAGAAGGCAAAAGCCTCGGCGACCCGCTGCTCGGCAGTATCATCAAAGTGCACGACCCGTATGCTTGGTCCGGTAAAGAACTCAATTTCACTCGGTGGTGCATCAGATGCACTTCCAAGAAGTTCTGCAATCCGTGCGCGGTTTTCACGTGGAAACGCGCCGCGTGTTATGTACTTTACCAGAGAAGGTGCCATCCGCCCCACTGCCTTGTGCAGGGCTTGGCCGAGGTCTCGTAGCTCAGACAACGGGTGATCCGACAACTCCCAGAGCAAATGCTCAAGATTTCGCGCGTTTACCGTCATCCCCATCTGAGTCATGCAGGCCAATGGCAAAAGATAGCGCGCATCTTCCTTTGCCCGGTTCTCAATGTCCCGAAGTTCCGTTTTGGACAGATCCGTCGTATCGTCCGGCTGATGATGTTTGTGCAAGTCCCGCAATATCTTGGAGTAGGCCGAGAAAAGCTCGCCGACGACAGTCCGGAATTCAGTTTCAGAAGGGGACCCGGCGATCTCGCTTGGAACAACGTACTCTTCTCCAATCGTGATGTAGCGCTGGGATTTCTCCGTGAAGCTTTGCAAGCGATGATATTGGAGTTCCTCGGTGGACAGCCGCGAGAGGTGCGAGATGTCAAAATTGAACACGGCATGCTCTGCTACAGATGCATGGCCGAGACCAAAGATAATATTTTCATTCGACTTCCGAGCTCGCGCCACTGCAAAACGTGCCGACCTGCGAAGTTCCGTCACGTGAGAAGGGTCCCGGCTGATCCGGGCGTACGCGGCTGAAACGGTCTCTGGCGTGAACGAATCAAAGTCAATCCGGTTACGTAGCTCCTCACCAAGTCCCTCAATCGCCGCACGCAAATCCGACGCAGAAGATCCTGATCCGACGGACTTCGACAAGTCGTCCAGTCGGCGCAAGATATCCAGCGTGTCGGACAGAAGTTCTGCGTCTACGTTGTAACCCGCGAGGCGAACGATGGGAGGCATGCTGTGAGTGGTTTTCGAAGTTTTGAGAATAGGGTAATGAGCAGAAGGGCCGCCACTCGGCGGCCCTTCCGGCACTTAGTGAGAGAGGAAGAAGCCCGTAGCCTGATAGGCAACGGTGTCGCCATTTGAGATCGCGTAGCCCAGCACGCTATCCTTGGCAAGAGTCGTATCATCACACCGATAGCGTACGCAAGGATTTGCGCCGCAGCCGCCGTTCACATTAATGGTGTCTGACTGCGGAATCACAAGATCGTCGTGCATGTAGCCGACTCCGGAAAACGCGAGCAGCAGAAGCGTGTCACTGATGGCCATACCGTCTCCTTTGAAGAGACGGATCGGTATGGTGGTGTAAACGCCGTACCGAATCGTATCCGGAGCGTCCATGACCAAGATGAAAGTCTCCTGATCAGGCGGAATGTTCGGGCCAGTGCTTGTCTTGTTGCGGCACGCGCTCCCAAGCGACAGAATAAGCGCCAAGAATACGGCAGCAGTCGAGATACTATTGAACGCCTTCATGCTGGCCTCCTGTCAAACAGAGTTTACCGTCCAATGAAGCGAAACAGAAGATAGCCGACTCCCAACCAGAGCGGAATGGCAAGCAAAAGCGCGTAGTTCACTCCGCGTACGGTTGAGAGATGTGATTGAAGCTCTATGGTCGAGAGTGCGCGATGCATCACGACCGCAAGCTGATCCATCTCCACCGGCTTGGGAAGAATATCGTATGCACCCAATCGAATGGCTTCTTTCGTCGTCTCAAGTGTCGCGAAGCCGGTCACCATGATGAAGAGCACCTTTGGATGGATTCTCTTTAACTCGGTAAGGAGCTCCATCCCGGACTTCTCCGGCATCATGAAGTCCGAAACCACAAGATCAACCTTTTCCTTCAAGAAGATGTCCGTTCCTTCGCGAGCCGACTCCGCTTCGAGAACGGTATGACCGCGCGCCTCGATGAACTCGCGCAGCACTGCGCGATAGTCACGATCGTCGTCAATCAATAGGATTCGCGCCATCCACCCCTCCCATGTTCGTTCTCCGCCTACAGCGGAATGTTTCCGTGCTTCTTACGCGGGTTGCTGTCCACCTTGTTCTCAAGAAGCTCGAGCCCACTGATAATTCGCTGACGAGTCTCACGCGGATCAATGACTTCGTCCACGTAGCCGTAGGACGCGGCTTCAAACGGATTGGCAAAGAGAGTCGTGTATTCATCAACAAACTTCTTCTTGGCAGAATCCGGATCTTCTGATGCCGTGATTTCCTTTGCAAAGATGATCTCCACCGCGCCTTGCGCACCCATCACCGCAATCTCCGCCGTCGGCCACGCGAAGTTCATGTCGCCGCGAATATGCTTCGAGCTCATGACGTCGTAAGCTCCGCCGTAGGCCTTTCGAGTAATGACTGTGATCTTCGGGACGGTCGCTTCGCAATAGGCATATAGAAGTTTCGCACCATTCACGATAATCCCGCCCCACTCCTGATCGGTACCCGGCAAGAAACCCGGCACATCCACAAAAGTCACCAACGGAATATTAAACGCATCGCAAAATCTGACGAACCGTCCGCCCTTCCTCGATGAATTGATGTCCAGTACTCCCGCCAACACCGCAGGCTGATTGGCTATGATTCCCACCGGACGTCCCGCGAACATCGCAAACCCGACGACAATGTTTTCCGCCCAGTCCTTGTGGACTTCGAGGAATGAATCCGCATCCACAACACGCGTGATGACTTCTTTGATGTCATATGGTTTGGTCGGCTCAGCGGGTATGATCGAGTCCAGAGATTCGTCAATCGCCGGCTGCTGCGGAGGAAGCTTGCGCGGGGGATCCTCCTGATTGTTCTGCGGCATGTAGCTCAGAAGTTGTCGAATGGTCAACAAACAATGAGCTTCATTGGGACAGGCAAAGTGTGCGACGCCCGATTTCGTGGCGTGCGTGTTTGCGCCGCCAAGGTCCTCGCTTGAAATGTCCTCGTGCGTGACGGTCTTGACGACTTTGGGGCCCGTCACGAACATGTTACTTGTCCCCTCCACCATCAAGGTGAAGTCCGTGATCGCCGGACTGTACACCGCGCCGCCCGCGCAGGGTCCCATGATCGCGGAAATCTGCGGCACGACACCGGACGCGAGAGTGTTGCGCAAAAAGATGTCGGCATACGCACCCAATGAAACGACGCCTTCCTGCACTCGCGCGCCGCCGGAATCATTCAATCCAATGACGGGCGTACCGGTCTTCATCGCAAGATCCATGATCTTGCAGATCTTCTTTCCGTGCGCTTCGGCGAGTGATCCGCCAAACGCTGTGAAATCTTGTGCAAACACATACACAAGTCGTCCGCTGATCTTGCCATAGCCCGTCACGACGCCGTCGCCATAGACAATCTGCTTGTCCAATCCGAATTGGCTCGAACGATGTGTTACTAACGCGTCAATTTCAATGAATGTACCAGGATCAAGCAGGATGTCCAGCCGCTCGCGGGCTGTCATCTTGCCTTTCTTGTGCTGCGCTTCAATACGTTTTTCGCCGCCTCCCTGTTTGGAAAGCCCTCGGCGATTTGTTAGTTCTTCAAATTTGTTCTTCATAAATGTCCTTATAGCATGCCGCTTCGTTTGCGAAGCAGCCATTCAACGGCCAGCAAACCAATCAGTATCCAAAGCAACAAGGGGCGATTCCACAATGGAATCTCGCGCGAGTTTTCGACCACACGCCCGGAAAGCTCCAGCCCCGAAAAAAGTGAATCAGGATTTTCGGCGGTTACGAACAAACCGCCTGAGTTCTTGGCAATCGCCGCCAGAACATCGTAACGTGCGCGCGACTCCAACCACTCGGGATTGAATGCCTCCACAACCAGAGATCCCCGGTCCTTGCCAAGCGTATCTTCGTTTGCAACGGCACTTCCCGTGAACGAGTAGTCCCCGGAACCCCAGGGAACAAACTCACCTTCGTACAGCCCGTTTCCGCGGCCGATCAATGGAATTCGCTCCGTACGCTCAGCGGCGGAAACCTCCACCAGCACCTTCGCGTTGTCCTCCGGCGCCAAGTCCTCTCCATAAACCTGTCCCTGAAGTCTGACCGTTTCGCCTTCGCTGTACACTTTCTTGTCCGAAGAAATCTTGACCAACTGCTCATCCGTCGGTGCAAGAAGCCAGGAGCTAAGGCGAGAGAGCAGCTCAGAATAGAATCCGTGCCCGGACTCATGCTTGGCCATGCCCAGTTTCCAGCGAAACGTCTCATGTACAGTTATGCAAACACTGCGGGCTCGATTTACATCAGAGAGAATCAACGCGGGACTTCCCGGTAGCTCAGGCGTCAGTTCCGAGACAAACTCCGCGGCAACCACGGCAAATGGCTTCGCCTTTACTGTTCCCATTGCGCCCAACACAGGGGGCAAGGCAGACCAATCGGCGGGCAAAGCTCCGCGAGAAGACAGCGCTGCATGCGAGTTGCTGGATTTCAAGATCACGGATGAGAATCCTGACTGCACAGAAAGCTCAACCGGCAGTCTATCTGCGATGCGTTCCAGTCTCCTGCCAGAAACTTCTTCGCCAAGCAGAATCAGCATCGGAATGCGGTCTCGATTGATTCGGTTCGCGACGCTGTTCCATCCGGCCTCCGGCGTTGCGCTTGTAGGATAGTTGACAAGCACAAACAAATCCGCATTCTCAATCGCTTCGTCCGCGTTCTTGCCACCGCCAATGAAACCGATCTTGCTTTCAACGAGTGCAGTGACTTCAAGTGTGGTATCATGGCCCATCGTCTGCAACAGCGAAGTCAAATCCGCGGACGGTGCCCCAGCCAAAACGAGAACCTTGAAACGTGAATCGAGCACACGAATGATGCGAGACCGGCGGTTGTCACCCGCAGTGAGCTCGCCCGGCACGGAATCCAGGATTGCGGTGACGCGCTGGTCGCCTTTCCGATCCGCAGCAAACTGTGCTTCAAATGTCTGCTCGTCCGCATTGCCGGAAAAGCTCAATTCCTGATCAAGAAGTGTGCGTGACTGAGAATCCACGATTCGGAGTCGGCTTCGCTGCCCGGAAAGTCCAGTCGCCCGAACACGGACTCGAACCGGAACCGAGGACCCCGCATAGGCAACGTCGTTCGTGAAAAGCTCCGCGACGAGCAAGTCCTTGCGTTGAGTCGTGTCGCCAACTCCAACCGTAAAGATTGGCACTCCAGAAGTGGAGGCGACGCGCTCAGGAGAAGGTCCCGAGTTTTGCGCTCCATCGCTGACCAGCACGATTGCGCCAATATCTTCACCGCTGACTTCGCGCAGCGCTCCCGACCAACCGTCCGCCGGATTCGTTCCGATCAACGAAGGTGTTGATGTCGAGACTGAATCAAGTGTCGAAGCAATTGCGGAATCCCCAAACGCAAAAACGCGGAGTTGGTCCGCGCGTTCCAAATCGCGCAGCCGGGGCTCGCGAAGAAAGTTTTTTGCCGCCGAGTCGCGAACGACTCCCTTGTCCTCAAGTGCCAGCGAAGCCGATCTATCCACAAGAAGCAAGACTTTGGCATGTTCCTCGTTCCGATCTGTCCAACCCACCACCGGCTCGAAGAGGAAGAAGAGAATCAACATCAGAGCTAGCGCTCGCAGGACAAACAAGATGCGCCTGCGAAGCACAGACACCGGCGGAAGGGTCTGTTTATTAACCAGGAATGCCACGACCGCAAGGAGCAGCGCTCCCAACAGGAAGTACAGATATGGCAGTCCAAACGATATTCCGCGAATCAAGAGTAAGCTGGTGTTCAGTATTAGCAATTGCGATTCGAGACTGTATTCAATTCAGAAAGGGGCCAGCGTGGTCTGACCTTGGAGTCTGCCATTCCATGACCGCGAGACAAGTGCTTTGCCGCGACGTAGCCTACCATGGCGGCGTTGTCCGCGCAATACTTCATGGGCGGAACGGCGAGCGGCACTCCAAACTCCTCGGCGATGTTCTGCAATCCGCTTCGCAATTCGCTGTTAGCTGCCACTCCTCCGGCTGCTGCCAAAGTCCTGATGTGACGGCCAACAAATGCCAGACGGACTTTCTCGAGAGCGGACTGAATCGCGGCGCGCTGAAATGAAGCGATCAAATCATTCCGCAAAGGTGCAGAAAAATATTCAGAACTTGTATTCACAAGATTCGATACCGCGGTCTTCAGACCCGAATAGCTGAAATCCAAGCTCTTGTCGCGCATGGCAATCGGGAGAGCCACTGCATTTGAATTGCCCTGCTGTGCGAGTGCGTCCATTTCAGCGCCGGCCGGAAAGGAAAGGCCAAGCAATTTGCCTACTTTATCGTAGGCCTCGCCCAACGCGTCGTCGCGAGTCTGGCCGAGAATCTCATAGTCACGAAAATCACGCACAAGGATCAGCAGCGTGTGGCCGCCGCTGACCAACAAAACAAGCATAGGAAGATTCGCCGGCTCGCGTTCCAGTTCCACGGACCAGAGGTGAGCTTCCATATGATGCACGGCCACGAAAGGAGTATTAAGCGCAAGCGCAAGTCCGGAAGCGTAGTGATAGCCCACCAGAAGCGAACCAACAAGCCCCGGACCGCACGTAGCGGCCACTGCGTCCATGTCAGAAAGATCAAGGTTTGCCGCAGACAATGCGCGTAGCACCACGTCATCCTGAAGTTCAAGGTGCGAGCGTCCCGCAAGCTCTGGCACTACTCCACCCCAGCTCTGGTGTACCGACTGCGTGACCGTGACCAACGAACGAATCTCGCGGCCTTCAAGAATCGCGGCCGAGTTCTCATCGCAACTTGATTCTACGGCCAGGATGCGCACTATGCCAGCAGAACCTTAGTTTCCAATTCTATCCTTGCCAGAAGTTCGGCGCGCTCAAGCCTGTGGAGTGCTTCCCGAACGGACTTTCCAACCGTCGCCACACCATGCTTCTCCAAGAGCAGAACTCCCGCGCCTTGACCTCGTTCGACGGCGAGTTTTCCCAGCTCCGCCGTTCCAGGCTCCACGAACGGTATCAGCGCGATGCCGCCGAGAGTCATCTCCGCTTCGATCAGCAACTTCGTATTCGGAACCTGCCCTATTGCCGCAAACGCGCCCAGATGCGGAGCATGGACATGAAGAACGGATTGCACTTCCGGGTTCGCATTGTACAGCGCGCGATGCAAAGGCCACTCTGTGGAGGCGTCCGCGGGAGTTTCCTCGTCCAATTCAATCACGATCAGATCCGACGCCGTCAAGGACCGCTTTTCCACTCCCCGGCGCGTGACCAAAACCTGGGAGGAACCGACTCGTGCAGAAAAGTTTCCGTCTGTCGCAGTAAGACATCCCGCTGCCGCGAGTACCCGCGCCGCGTGAAGCAGTTCATGAGATGCCCCGTCCAACACCGCTATCTTGCTCCGCCCGGTGTCATCAGTCCGAACCCCGTGTACTTCTTCAACACATCCGGAACACTTACGGTTCCGTCATCATTCTGGTATGTCTCCAGCATGGCCACAAGAAGCCGCGGCGTCGCCAACCCGGAACCATTTAGAGTGTGAACGTAGTCCGTCTTGCCCGTGTCTGTCCTGCGGAACTTGATGTTGGCGCGGCGCGCCTGGAACGATTCGAAATTCGAGCAGGAAGACACTTCCAGCCATCTTGCCTCGCCGGGCGACCAAATCTCAATGTCGTAGCACTTCGCGGCCCCAAAGCCCATATCCCCCGCACAGAGCAGCACCTGGCGGTAATGAATCCCCAGCACTTCCAGCAAGTCTGTGGCGTCCTTGGTCAAGGCCTCGTGTTCTTGATAAGAGTCTTCAGGCCGACAGAACTTCACCATTTCAACTTTGTCGAACTGATGCAGCCTCAAGAATCCTCGAGTGTCCTTTCCGTACGACCCCGCTTCCCGGCGGAAGCAGGGAGTGTAACCGCAATAGCAGATCGGAAGCGTGGACTCGGGCAATATCTCGTCCCGGTGAAGATTCGTAATCGGAACTTCGGCGGTCGGGATCAAGTATAGATCGTCATTCTTGCAGCGATACAGGTCGTCCTCAAACTTGGGAAGCTGCCCCGTGCCTGTCATGCTTTCCGGATTCACCAGGAATGGCACAGACACTTCGGTGTACGTGCCGCGTTCACGGTGAAAATCCAGGAAGAAGTTGATCAGAGAGCGCTCGACGACCGCACCGGCCGCCTTGAACACCGGATAGCCGCTGCCCGCTATTTTTGTTCCACGTTCGAAATCGAAGATTCCAAGATTTCTTCCCAACTCCAAATGATCCTTTGGAGTGAATTCGAAACTCGGTTTCTTGCCCCACTCCCTCACAACAATATTATCGTCAGCAGTTCTGCCCGGCGGAACGGACTCGTGTGGCAAGTTCGGAATCTGCATCAGTCGGGATTGAACTTCAGCGTCCACAGCCTTTAGCTCTTCGTCTCCACTTGCGATGGAGTCGCCAATTCCCCGGCTCTCATCCTTTAACGCGGTCACAGTCTCGCCGCGCTTCGATGCCTCCGCGATCTCCCGACTCAACTCGTTTCGCCGCGCCTTAAGCGCGTTTGTATTCTCGATCAGGGCCCGTCGCTTGCGATCAAGTTCGACCAGTCCGTCCAGAAGGTCCGATTGCCCACGAAGTTCCAGCAAGCGCCGGGCTTCAGCCTCATTGTCGCGAATAATCCTAATATCTATCATCCGTAGATTCTTATCCTTCGCCTCGCAGTACGACGAACATTGTCATGAAAAGAATTTTCATATCAAGCAGTAGTGACATATTCTCGATGTAATACATGTCCATTTGTAGTTTCAGCTCGGGTGCGACCTGCGTCGCATCATAACGTAACTGAACTTGAGCCCACCCGGTCATTCCCGGTCGCACATTCAATCTGCGAGCGTACAGCGGCGTACGGCGCTCGAACTCGCTGACGAATTCCGGGCGCTCGGGGCGGGGTCCAACCAGACTCATATGTCCGCGCAATACATTGAGCAGCTGCGGAAGTTCGTCAATCCGCATGGCACGGAGCACTTTGCCAACCTTGGTCACGCGCGGATCATTTCTCACGGCAAGGACAGGTCCGCTCTGCTGCTCCGCGTTCGGAATCATCGTTCGAAACTTGAGGATGAAAAATCCGCGCCCCATTTCACCGACCCGAAGCTGAGTATAGAAAACGGGACGACCGGTATCCAAAATCACGAGAATCATCGCGACAAGCCAGAGCGGCGACGTCAGAATCAAGAGGAGCAATGAAGCAACGATGTCAAACACACGCTTCAGCGCGCGTTCGATTTGCGTCAGCAGCTCAGCGCGAATCTCCACCATGAGCTGGCCATGCTGACCAATTGGACGAACATATCCCAGCAGTTCCTGATACTGCTGGGACGGTAGAAACTGTCTGACCGGAAACTCCCCAAGCAGAAGCACGACTCGGCGCAGCATTTGCTCTTTCCCGTCGCCAAGCGCGACATAGACTAACTCATAGTTGTTCTCTGTCAGCTCGCGGCGAATCTGTGTGACACCGCCCTTGAACTCTCGTCGGTCGGCATACGCCCTATCGTCACTGAGAATTCCAATGAGGTCCGCGCCAATATCCGTCCGCTGCTCAAGAAAGCGAAGCGTATTCTCCAATTGCGGTCCGGAACCAATCACCAGCGTACGAAGCCTGCCAATTCCTCGGTAACGTAACTCCTGTAAGATTGTAAGCAGAGCCAATCTCGTCGCAGCGGAGCCGGCCAAAACCACTATGCCGTAAGACAGCAGGACTATTCGTGTGGTTGGGAAAGGGTTGGAAGGATCGAAGGTCAGCAGGAAAATCAGAATGCAGCCGTAGAGTGCCGCTTGGGCGCAGCGTGCCAGCACAATCGCTCGCGACTGCAGCGGGTCAATGCGATACATCCCGAAGACAGAAAAGAACAAGTGCCAGAAAGCGCTGACGATCAGACTGGGAACGATCATGTCTTCAAAGGTGAAGATGACCGGATTGGCAAACTGACCTGTCTTGAATCTCCACCAGTACACTCCGAGAAACGCCATCTCGAGCAGTGTGAAGTCCAGAAGAAACTGAAGTGCTCGCAGCCAAAATCGTCGCATTCTTTTCCTGGAACGCTCCGATTAGATTCGGCCGGCAACTTGACCGGACGTGGTCACTAGCTCTCCATCGCGTCTCTGACGAAGCAGACCTAACATAGCAATCAATGTGAAAAGCGTCCAAAAGGGAACAAAAGAGGTGCCGGACAACGTGTTTAGGCAGAACGCGGCGGACACAAGGCTCGCACGAAATCCTGCATTTAGCAGTTGCAGTGTATCCCTGCGGTCCACGTTCCAGTCCCTCCACGATAGCTTACGCATAACAAGCCACCAGCAAAGAAAGAACAGCACGAGACCAATCAATCCGCCATTCACAGCTACATCTATGAATGTGTTGTGAGCGAATACGCCATATTGCAATTGAGGCAGGATGTAGGTCACTCGATGATCATATACTCCCATGCCCAAACCCCAAATGGGGCTTTCCTGGAATAGCTTGATTCCCGACAGAATGAGGTTGCTGCGCTCACTGGTGGACGCGTCTCCGGTGACCAACGCTGCAACCCTGCCAAACAGATCAAACGGTGCAACGAGAACCAGCAAAGCAATGAAAGTTCCAAACACCAAGAGAAGCTGCCAACGACGCCTCTCAATGCCCAGCATCAATACGACCACGATCGCAGCACCAATCAAGCCGCCGCGCGAAAGGGATATCATGATCGCGACAATTGAGCCTACTGCCGCGAGCATCATAAATCCTCTGATCCTGAACGGCAACTGGCTACGCCAAAGAGCGATGACCGCACCCAGAAAGAACACGAGAGTGATGGACATAATATTCGGGTCCATCCAGTGCCCGTAGAAGCGCGAGGATTCGATGTTCGTAACGGCACTCGCGACTTGGTCCGCAACACCCGAGACATAAAACTCATAGGCTGTTTTCACGGCGGACACAGCTGTGAAGATCATTCCCGCCGCGGCGCCTATCATGAATCCCAGGAGATCTTCTTCGCTGGCGACAAGTTCATGAAGAACCGCAATGGCAAGCAGCACTCGGTACATGAGCTTCCAGTCGTAGAACAGCAGCGAGTCAGACCACAGTGCCGATGCCTGAAACCACACGGCAAATGCAATGATTGCAAGATAGAATGACGTGTAGGTGATGCGCGTGTCGTGTGAAAAGAGCTTTCTGGCAACGACGATCAATAGCATGGCTCCGAACAGCGCCGAAGTCGAACCCGGAACGAACTCCGCAATGTTCGAAAGCTGCGTGAATCCAATCAACGCCGTTCCGATCACAGGGTACCGAAAGACCGCCAAACCAATCAGCCCTGCCAGCAGGGCCGCGGCGATGATCAGAGCACGGCCCCAGAACATCCCGATCGCCAACAATAGAATGATGATCAAACCTGCGGCCAGACCCACAAGCATTTGCTTCTGTCTGCCTAAAGACAGAAGTTTTGCTTCTATCAGCTCTGCCAGGACCGCCTCATCTTTTTGAGGTCTTCATGTCCCGGTGCAGCCGGATCGTTCAGCCGAGCAAAATACTCGTAGAACAAACATCCAAATCCACTCAACGCAAATCCAATGATCGCTCCCAGTCCAACCAGCACGCCGCGCTTGGGCCACACGCGTTTGGTTCCCTCCGCGGACGGCTCCACGATCAGCATTGTGGGAGTGTTTCTCGCTTCTGAATAGCGGGCTTGCTCATATTGCTGAGTCATCAATGCAGAAAGCAATGAATTGATCTCAATGTCGCGATACAGTCTCAAATAGGTTTTGCCATCTTCGCTCGCGCGATCAAGCCTGAGCAGAAAGTCCTTTTCCGCGCTGTCGTTGTTGATCAAGCGCGCGAGACTCGAATCCGCGCTCTCTTTTTTCAGTCGCGCCATCTGGAGCTCAGGATTTTCCTTCTCGTAGATCTGCGACTTAATCTGGTACTCTGCCTGCGCCAGAGTGCGCTGAACCTGCACTGCGGCAACGGCCTGCACCGTTGCCCGGGCCTGCTCTTCAAGATTGAAGATTCCCGACGTCCGTTGGAACTCGGCCATACTGTCCTCAAGAGCGTAGAGCGTCTCCCGAGCCTCCGCGAGACGCTTCTCAACGAACTCGCGTTCCTTGCGAGCCTTCTGAGTTTCCAAGGATTGATTGCGCTGATCAAGCTCAGAAACGTAGAAATCGCAAATCTCTTTCGCTTTGCTCGCCTCCCAATCGTCCACCTGAACTTTGATCGTGTTTGTGCCTGCGTCGAATTTGAAATATGTCGTCGAGTTCAGTTTCTCGATCACCTCTTCAATCGGCGCTGTTGGCATTCTCCATCTTGAGCGCAAATCAAAGCGGTCTATGACCGCCTCCGACATAGCGCGTCCCCGAAGGATCAAGAGGTAGTAGTCTCCACGAACTTCGCCAAGGGACGCGGAAAATCCTCCGAGATTTCCCAACCCGGCAAGTTTCGAGGCCAAAATACTGCCGAAGCCCCCGGACTCCTGTTCCACGCTGCGCAGAACCGCAATGGAGCGATACTGGCTTCGCGTTACAAAGGAGTAGATTCCCAATGCGACCGCGCAAACCAGTGTCGAAATGATCCACACTCGGCGCCATCGCCCAAGAAAGGCGAAGATCTCGAAAATGCTCAACTTACCCGCGTCCTGATTACTCACTCGTGATCCGCCTGATCGTTTAGAAATCCGTGTAGTACAAGTATCTGTTGTCCACCACACCGATATCTTCATTCGCAAGTTTCAACCAGTCGGCGTAGACGCGGTTCTGCTTGGTGCGTTCGAGATTCTGCTGGAGCTGCGCCTTCTGAGCGGCAAACGATCCAGAGTCCGCTTCGATGATCTCAAGCACAGCGACGACGTATCCTCCACGAGAGTTTGCCAGTGCGGGAGACAGTTGCCCCGGCGAGAGCGAGAGAAGCTGCTTGGCAATCTCTTCGTCCTGACCAATGCCGCGAATGAAGTCGCGGCGCGAATTCTGCGCAGTCGTGTCAATCTTGACACTCTCCGCTTGTGCCACCGGAACAAGCATCTCCGCGGAACTAACGCGACTCCGGAATTGCTGCGCCGCTTGCAGCGCCATTTCCTTCTGCTTGTCGCGAACGAGCAGCGAGCGAATCGTGGATTCCACATTGGACAGTGGATTGATTCCTGCGGGAGCCTGCTCCGAAACGCTAAACACGGCGTAACTGTCCTGATTCTTCAGCCGTGCTTTCTGCGGATAGCTTACCTTTCCAATTGGCGAATTGAAGGCAAAATCCACGACGGGCTTCATGGCGCCAATGCCCGGAATCGAACCCGCGTCGCTATACGGGAAGAGCGAGGTTTTCTCGATCTTCAATTGGAACTGCTCTGCAGCCGCCTCAAATCCGTTGGTAGTCGCCGCATCAGCAAAGTCTTTTGCCTTCTGGGAAACTCGCGACTCGGTCTCAGGACCGACCGCGTACTTCACAAGGATGTGACTGGCCAACACGGAATCAGCTTCTCCGTTCAGGCTTCTATCTTCCACCCGAATCAAATGCGCGCCGAATCGCGTCATCACCGGCCCTACAACCTGTCCAATCTCCGCAGCAAAAGCTGTCGAATCAAATTCGGCAACCATCCTGCCGCGCGTAAACCATCCCAAACTGCCGCCATTCTTTCCAGATCCCGGATCTTCAGAATACTCTTCGGCAAGCTGTTCAAAAGAATCTCCTTGCTTTAGCATCGAAAGCACATCTTCGACCGTCTCGTTCACGCGCTGGGAATCCGCTTCGGACACGGCCAGAGGAAGCACCACATAGGATAGCGCGCGCCGCTCTTCAAGCTTGAAGTCCGCCTGATGATCGTTGTAGTACTTCTCAATCTCCGCCTGGGTAACACTCGTGGTGTCCACCGTGAATCCGGTCGTCGGAAACGACGCAACAATGCCTTTGAACTTGCGGTTTGTGGCGAGAAACTCGTCCCAGACTTCGTCGGGCGCCACAAAGACCGGCGCAATCACACGGTCAATCACTTTCTGATTGCCAATACTCTCGCGATAGCTCTGCTCGATGGCAATGATCGTCTGCGTCTGCTGCGGATCCTTCAGAAACTCCTGATAGAGCGCGGGATCAAATCGCCCTTCCTTCTTGAAGGCTTCACTATTTACGACGTAGTCCGGCGGATTGTTTCGAACTGCATAAGCCACTTCGTCGTCGGAAGTGATGATTCCCCACTTCTCCTGATACGACTTCATCAGCTCAAAGCGGACCATATCATCCCACACTTGCTGGCGAGCCTGCTTGATCTGCTGTTCGGTTATCTCCTGGTCCGGCTTATCGCCGCGCAATTGCACAAGTTTGTCCTGCACTGCGCGGTTGTATCGGTCATAAAGTATTTCGGTGTTGCCTACTTTGCCCACAACACCGTCGAGAGCTCCGCTCCCGCTGTTGCTAAATCCTCCCATGCCCCAACTAAAGATAATGGTCGCCACAAAAGCACCGACCAGTATCCACATGACCAAGGGCATGTTCTCACGCATTGATTGCAGCATTTACTCGCCTTACCGTTTCATCATGTTGGTTTTTAGAAACTAAAATATACGAACCTTGTCTCTATTTCGCAAGTCTTCAGCTCTGCTCGGTAGTGCTCTTCTTTTCTGACCATTACTAACTAAGTTATTGTTAATAATACATGTACATTTTGCTGTTTCTGCCATGCTTATTGCAATTTTGGCAGATAATGCTATCTTCTCCCCATGCGTGCGTTCAAGATCAATTCCGACCTCAGACCACAGGGCGACCAGCCCGAAGCCATTCAACAGCTGGTGGACGGTCTCAACCGGGGCGATAAATTCCAGACTTTGCTTGGAGTTACTGGGTCAGGAAAGACGTTCACGATGGCCAACGTGATTCAGGCGGTCCAGAAACCGACCCTGATCATGAGCCACAACAAGACTCTCGCCGCTCAGCTCTTTGGAGAGTTCAAATCCTTCTTCCCTGAGAATGCGGTCGAGTTCTTCATTTCCTACTACGACTATTATCAGCCCGAAGCCTACATCCCCAGCTCAGACACCTATATCGAGAAGGATACGCAGATTAATGAGGAGATTGATCGCCTGAGGCTCAGGGCGACCTCTTCCCTTCTTGAACGCAGGGACGTCATCATTGTCGCGTCCGTGTCCAGCATCTATGGGCTTGGCTCGCCCAAGGACTACAAGGACTTGCTGCTCTTCCTGGAGACCGGAAAGGACTACGAACGCAGGACTGTACTCTCGCACCTGGTCGAGATGCAATACACGCGAAATGATGTGGAGTTTCCCCGGGGTACCTTTCGCGTGAAAGGGGACGTGATAGAGATTCATCCTGCCTATGAGGAGACGGCCTTCCGGCTCGATTTCTTTGGAGACACGCTGGAATCCATCACCCATTTCAAGATTCTAACAGGCGACAAGTTGGACACTCGCGACTCTCTCGCGATCTATCCCGCCAAGCATTTCGTGACCTCATCGCCAAATCTCACTCGCGCCATGAAGAGCATACAAGAGGAGCTTGAAGAGCGAATTCAGGAGCTGCGAGGAATGAACAAACTCATTGAGGCTCAGCGCATCGAACAGCGGACCCGGTACGACCTCGAAATGCTTCGCGAAGTTGGATTTTGCTCGGGGGTTGAAAACTACTCCAGACACATCTCAGGCAGAAAACCCGGTGAACGCCCCGACACGCTGTTTGATTACTTTCCCAAGGATTTTCTGCTTATTGTGGACGAATCGCACGTGACCATTCCGCAAATCGGCGGCATGTATCGCGGAGATCGCGCCCGCAAAGTGAATCTTGTCGAGTTCGGATTCAGACTCCCTTCTGCTTTCGACAATCGCCCCATGTATTTTGAGGAATGGGAGGCCGTGATTGACCAATGCGTGTTCGTCAGCGCCACGCCCGGGGACTATGAAGTCGCGCAAAGCAAAGGCGTGCTTGTGGAACAGATCATTCGGCCCACCGGTTTGCTTGACCCCGAAATTGCGGTACGACCCTCAAAGGGCCAGATTGACGATCTCTTGGGCGAGATTCGCGAAACCGTTGCGCGCGGAGAGCGCGTTCTGGTGCTCACGCTGACCAAGCGAATGTCCGAGCACCTTGCGGAGTATCTGGAACAGATGTCACTGCGAGTAAAATACTTGCACAGCGAGATAGATTCGCTTGAGCGAGTTGAGATTCTGCGGGACCTTCGACTGAAACGTTTTGACGTTCTGGTCGGGATAAATCTACTGCGCGAGGGGCTCGATCTTCCTGAAGTCTCGCTCGTCGCAATTCTGGACGCGGACAAAGAGGGATTTCTGCGCAGCGAACGAAGCCTGCTCCAGATCGCGGGCCGAGCCGCCAGAAACATCAATGGCAGAGTCATCTTTTACGCGGACAAAGTTACGGACTCCATGCGCAAGGTCATGGATGAAACAGAGCGCCGCAGAACTCTGCAAAGAGAATACAACTCGGCCAACGGCATCACACCGGCATCCATTGTCAAGTCCATAGAAGACGTGTTGATTTCCACGACAGTTGCTGACGCGAAAATCAGGGAAATCGTCAACGACGCTCAGAATGATTTCTTGTCCACATTTGACCTCGAAGATTTGATTGTGAGACTCGAGAAGGAAATGAAGCGTTTTGCAAAAGAGCAGAACTACGAGAAAGCCGCTGAACTTCGGGATGAGATCACCAAACTGAAAGAACAGGTGCGAGGATGACGCGAAGACTGTGGTTGTGTGCGGCGCTCATTGCAACTATTGGAGTGAGCAGTTGCAAGAAGTCACCGACAGGCGGAACGGACACTCTCCCGCCGGAAGCATCAGGCTCATATGTCGGTTGGGGCAGACCCGGAAATGTTGGTCAAAACGTGCGCCTTGCGCTCAGTGAAGGCGATTCCGGAGTCTGGCAAGGTGCCATAACCTACGGCGACAACACGACCTTAATTTCTGTCTCCACCGTTTCAGAGACACGAGACAGCGTCGAGTTTGAGTACACAAGATTTGTTCAGTATGACCTACTCGGAGTGTTTTCCGAAGCGTCCGTCGTTCTGACAGTGTTGCAGCCGAGCGGACAGCCGTCCTACACCCTGAATAAGGAAATCAATGGACGGAATCTGAGCGGAGAGTGGCGAGGGACTATGTTCAGCGAGTACCTGCAGGATGATGCGGCGGCAACTCTATATGTGGATCAACTCGGCGCTTTGTTTGACGGTGACATTCGTGCTCCGTATTCGTTCTACACCCTATCCGGTGACATCAACAGCGGATCCATGCAAAATCTAAGTTTCTATTTAGGAGGAGTGACCGGAAGCGACTTTCCCGGCTACTCTTTCCGCCTGGACGGGAGTTTCGGCACTCCGGACAGCATTAGCGGGTCCTGGCAAGTGTACGGAAACAGCGTTTACGACTACGGCGCGTTTGTCTTCACACGGGAATTTTGATATGCGCATTGTGGTAGTTGGAAGCGGGGGTCGGGAACATGCTCTGCTCTGGAAACTGAAGCAGAGTGCTCTGGCGCCCAGATTGTTTGCTTTGCCCGGCAATCCCGGAATGGCGGATTGCGCGGAGCTTTGTTCTTCCGGAATTGGTGTTGATGAGCTTGTGACCCGCATTCGAGAGATTGGCCCTGACCTCGTGATCGTCGGCCCCGAGCAGCCTCTTGCCGACGGACTGACCGAGCGCGCCGAAGCGCTGGGAATTCGCTGTTTCGGCCCCACGTCAGGAGCGGCAAGGCTTGAGTCTTCGAAAGTTTTTGCCAAACGCCTGATGAAGGCAAATGGTGTTCCCACCGCGCCTTTTGAAATCTTTGATGACTTCTATGCTCTCTCCGACTTCGTGCGGGAAAACCCGCGCGCAGAGGGAAGAGTTTTGAAGGCAGACGGTTTGGCTGCGGGCAAAGGAGCTTTTGTTTGCTCTTCGGATGACGAAGTACTCGAGATTGCGCACCAGCTTCTTGTGGATCATGAGCTCGGCAAGGCAGGTTCCCAAGTTGTGCTCGAAGAGAAGTTAGCAGGGCGCGAAGCATCGCTGCATTTTCTTTGTGACGGCACCAACTTCGTCGCGCTCCCCCCTGCTCAAGATTATAAGCGCGCATTTGATTCTGATCTCGGACCGAACACCGGAGGCATGGGAACCTATTGCCCCGCTCCGCATGCCGATGCCAAGGTGTTTGAGAGTGCGGAACGCGCGATCGTTCGCCCGGTACTCACTGCAATGGCCGAACTCGGGTGTCCCTATCGCGGAGTGCTTTACGTCGGAATAATGCTAACGGATAAGGGCGCGCAGGTCATCGAGTTCAATTGCCGTTTTGGCGACCCCGAAACCCAAGTGATGCTTCCCTGCATGAGTTTCGATCTGATTGATGCTGTTGTTGCGTGCACGGATGGCGGACTTGCTCACGAGAAGTTCTCGAGCGAGCCTGCCTGTTCATCAGTTTGCGTTGTTCTTTCCGCAGAGGGTTACCCTGGATCCTATCAGAAGCACATTCCCCTGCACGAAGCAGACCTCAACTCCAACCAGATTCTATTTTCTGCGGGCACAACCCTGAGCGACGGACAGTGGGTTTCAAATGGTGGGCGCGTATTGAATGCCGTCGGAACAGGTGCGACGGTCGCCGAGGCGCGGGCAAACGCCTATGAGCTCGCCGCGAGAATTGCGGTCCCCGGACTGCGTTTTCGTACGGATATCGCCTTGGAGGCGGCTTCATGAGCGCACTAGACCAACTGATCGGGCAAAGTGATTCATTGAGAGCGGTCAAGTCTCTTCTCCTGCAGGCGGCTCCGACTGATATCTCTGTCCTGATCATCGGCGAAAGCGGCACGGGGAAAGAGCTCGTCGCACGAGCCATCCACGAAAACTCCGCCCGAAGAGATGCTCCACTATTATTCGTGAATTGCGGCGCGATTCCTCAAGGCATCTTCGAAAGCGAAGTCTTTGGCCACGAGCGCGGAAGTTTTACGGGTGCAGAAAAGAGGCGCGCAGGCTATTTTGAACAGGCTCAAGGCGGCACACTTGTGCTTGATGAAATCGGCGAAATGCCTTTGGAATCCCAGGTGAAGCTCCTGCGCATTCTGGAGTCGCGCGAAATCATGCGCGTTGGGTCGAGCAAAGCTTTTCCCGTGGATGTTCGCGTGCTTGCCGCCACAAATGTGGAGCTTGCCGACGCCGTTTCCAAAGGTGAATTCAGACATGATCTCTATTTCAGACTGAAAGCCGTGACCATTCAGATTCCTCCGTTGCGGGAACGCTCAGGTGACATCCCATTGCTTGCGGAGAAATTCACGCGGGACTTTGCGAATCGCAATCGTTTACCCGTTCCGGTGATCAGTTTCGACGCTCTTCAGCTTCTCTCGCGGCAGTATTGGCCCGGAAATGTTCGCGAACTGAAAAACACGGTTGAGTCTGTTTTGACTCTGAATCGCGGCGTGCAGGAGCTTGATGATGTGCACTTCAGGCCGCATTTGGCATCGTCTCGGGCTATGCTTCCCGTGCTCGCGGCACGTGACCAGCCGCCGCCAGTTAGTCAAGAGCTTCTTTTGGCCACGATGCTCGAGGTCCGGCGTGAGGTGCGCGAGATGAAAGAAGCGCTGCAATCCGCGATTACAGCCTCCCAGGCCGTTTCTCAGGAGCCTTTGCCCTCCAATCGTCTCACTGATCTGGAGCGCGAACAGATTCAGCGCATTCTTGAACGACATGGCGGAAACCGCCGCAAGACCGCCAAGGAGCTCGGCATCGGCGAACGGACGCTCTACCGCAAGTTGAAGGAGTACGATCTTGGTTAGGATTGTGATTTGCATGTCCTTACTGCTCTCCGGATGCTACTCGTTTCGCGGTCAAGTAGCCGGGGACATTCGCACATTGGCGATTCCAACTTTTGGCAATGAATCTGCGGAATTCGGCCTCGCAGAGACCGTCACTGATGAACTTATTCGTGGTTTTCAACGGGACGGAACGCTGCGTGTGCTTCCTGAAGATCAGGCCGACGCTGTACTGGTAGGGATCCTGGTGGAAGCTCGCGACAACCCAAACACGGCGCGAAGCAGCGGTACCGGAAATGAGATTGTCGTGGATGAGTACCGCTTCTCGATGACTTGCCGTGTCGAGCTTCAGTTGCGCGAAACGGGCGAGCCGAAGTGGGTACAGAGTTTCTCGGTTTTTGCCATCTATCCCTATACTGGGGACCTCTCCAACCGGGAGCAGGCCGTCACGGAAGCAACCGGAAAATTGGTCGAAGACTTGCTGAACAAAATCGTCGGAAGTTGGTGATGATACAGATTGAGCTTGATGATCATTCTTTGGGGGCCTGCGCAGTCAGACTTGAAGAAGCTGTCTTGAACTCGGAGTTGGCCGTTTTCCCAACGGACACGGTCTTTGGTCTCGGAGGTTGCGCTTTCAGCAGAAAAGTGCTCGACAAGCTCATGAACATCAAGCCGGAACGAAGCTCAAAACCGACCGCTGTTCTGATAGATAGCTTGATTCGCTTAAGCCAGTTTGGAGGGGATGTTCCGGGCCCCAAGATTGTGCACCTTGCGGAAACCTACTGGCCTGGACCACTCACACTGGTCTGGCGTGCCGCGTCATCCATCCCTGCAGAATTTCTGAGTCAGGATCGGACGTTGGGATACAGAATCCCCAATTCCGAGTTATTACTAAAAGTCATTCGCAAAACCGAACGTCCGCTTTGGGCAACCAGCGCCAATTTGCCCGGACGTCCGGCACCGCGACTTTTCTCGGAAGTGGATTCCTCAGTATGTGAGGCTTCCGATCTTGTGATCAAGACTCGCACTCTGCTGTCCGGAAGAGCTTCGACAGTCGTTGATGTGCGCGGCAAATTGCCTGTGGTACTCCGGGAAGGCGCAATCTCGGAAGCGGATATCCTGCATGTTTGGAAGAAAGGATAGTTGGACTTCGTGAAATTTTCGCAACTCTGGTTAGCCGTTATCCTGCTTTTTTCCGTTTTCACTGCATCTCGTGCGGGCAATGAAGCGGGACCGCCTGAGGATGCAACATTTGAGGCGCGCCGCGATCCGGTTGGCCCTCCAACTCTTGCACTTCCTTTCGGCATCGGCGAGGAAATGACTTACCACGTTTCGTTCGGCGCGGTTCCGGCCGGCAAAGCCCAGCTTCGCGTGCTGGACTCCGCGCTGGTAAACGATCAATGGTCTTGGGTTGTGCAGTCCAGTGCTCGCTCCGCAAAAGGCTTTGACTGGGTATTCAAAGTAAGGGATACCATCACTACGTGGATTGACATGGATTCAATCTACACGCATAGATTCTACAAAAAGTTGCTTGAAGGCTTCTTTGAAGACGAGAAGTTGGTCAAGTTCTACCCGGCAGATGGAACGGTGCGTTGGTGGGACGACGGAAAAGAGAGATCCATGCAGACGGTCGAGCCATACGTGCAAGACGTCCTGTCGGCGGGATATCGCACCCGGTGCCTGGACTTCAATGTGGGCGACACGGTTGCGATTCGAACGCACGATGTGAACAAGACCTATGATCTGCTTGTGATCGTCCACGCCCGCGATACCGTGGAGACTCTTGCCGGCGAATTCGACTGTTTCGTGTGCGAGCCCGTCCTGAAGAGCGGCGGTCTTTTTCAGAAAGAACGCAAGGCGCATGTCTATGTATGGGTGACCGCAGACGAACGACGGATTCCTGTAATCATGAGCTCCAAAGTCTCATTCGGCTCATTTACCGTCGAGCTTGAGGAATACACCCCGGGGAACGGCCACGCGGGGATCACGGAGAAAGAATTGACAAAAGCTCGCGACGGCGGACGACCGGACCTCGGTGTGTATTCTCCGTAAATATTAATAATATCAATTACTTAGAACTACTCGCCGATCTTTTTGTTCGGCGAGCCCTGTTTTGTGCACATTTTGGAGATTGTGTGAGTCACAGCTTGACTAACTGAATCTAAATCGTTAATTTCCCGTAATATTTGGTAAATCAGCCTCGTTCTCGGGTCCCCCCACTTTCCTGCTTGATCAGCCTGCTCATATTTTCTTGCATTTCACCTTTTCTTGGATGGAGGAGTATGCTCCTTAAATCCGCGTCGTTTGCGTTGATTGTCGTGGCGCTAACCGCGTGCGCTTTCGCGCAGAATGACTCTGCTATCGTCGTGCTTGGCCAAGGCGCTGCACCTACTCAGGTGCTCGTGGTTGACCCGCCCAATGACGGGGGCGAGAAACTCGATGTGTCGTGGACACCTACCGCACAGCCCGGCTTTGACATCCTCAAATACGAGGTGCTTGCCGCGGAAGCCGCCGAAGGCCCCTTCAAGGTGCTTGCGGAAGGTGATCACAAAATGACATCTTCCGTGATCACTTCAGGCAATGGCTTAAGGCTCGAGCACGACCATCCCTATTACGTAAAGGTCGTTGCGATTGACTCGACCTCACTTGCCGTTCCGGATTCCACGAATCCTGATTCAGTCGTCGTGCGCTTCGAGAAGAGGCTCCGCCGCAGCGAATCCGCCGTGGCCGGACCATTTGTGCCCAGGGCCGCATGGTTCAATATGAACCGGCTCAATATTCTGTTGCTGGTCCTGGCCTTCTACTTTGCCGTGATGTTCATGGTGCGCCGTGCCAAAGCTGGAGCCAATATTCAGTTCCGCAGAATCGCCGGTATTGACGCCATTGATGAGGCAATCGGACGCGCAACGGAACTCGGCAAGCCGGTGATGTATGTTCCCGGTACACAGAACATCGAGAACATTCAAACGATTGCCTCGATTCAGTTACTGACTTCTGTCGCCGCAAAAGCCGCAAACTACGACATCCCGATCATTGTGCCCCTGAATAGGGCCTTCATGGTCACCGTTGCGGAAGAGGCCGTCAAGCAGGGCTTCCTGAATGCAGGCCGCCCGGATGCCTATATGCGGGATAACATTCGTTATCTGTCGGATGAGCAGTTCGCCTTTACAAGCGGAACCACCGGAATCATGATGCGCGAAAAGACCGCCGCGCACTTCTTCCTTGGCGCGTTCTACGCCGAGTCTCTCATTCTGTCTGAAACCGGCTTTGTGGCGGGTGCTATTCAGATTGCCGGTACGGCCAACACTCACCAGCTTCCCTTCTTCGTGGTCGCCTGCGACTATACGCTGATCGGCGAAGAGTATTTTGCCACCAGTGCGTTGGTCACCCGGGATGTTGAAATGATGGGAACGCTGAAAGCCACGGACTATATGAAGGCGTTTATCATCGCCTGTCTCCTTGCCTCTCTGGTGCTAGAGATGCTTGGTGTGCAGTTCCTTCGTTCATGGTTCCAGGTAATCTAAGGGGACACCGCATCTATGAAACGTGAAATACCCATTCTGATTACGCTGGTCTTCGGCGTCTTTATGATCGTCCAGTTCTTCATTCCGCATCCCGCGGTCAATGACATTGCAAATCGTTTGCAGAACTGGGCCATCATCGTCATTTCGTTCTCGTATGTGCTGGGTTCCGCAAACATCCTGCGCATCAATGGTGAGCTCGTCTATCGGCGCGCCCCCGGCTGGCCCTATAAACTTGTGTTGGTGATTGCCTTCTTCACCATGGCTACTCCGGGCTTGATCCTCGGAATTGCCGAAGGCAGTTGGACCAATGACAGGCTGTTCACCTTCACTTATGTGCCGCTTGCTTCGACAATGTACGCGTCGTTGGCATTCTACATCGCCTCGGCGGCATTTCGCGCATTTCGTGTGCGAACTTGGCAGGCGTCGGTGCTGGCCATTACAGCACTGATTGTGATGCTCGGCAGAATTCCTGTTAGCCATTTCATTTGGCAGGACCTGCCCGGCATCGTGGATTGGATCATGGGCGTGCCGAACGCCGTTGCCCAGAGAGGCATTCTGATCGGCGCCGCCTTGGGAGCTATCGCGACCGGCTTGAAGGTCATTCTGGGAATCGAACGCAGCTACTTAGGACGGGAGTAATCAGCAGTAATGGCAAATACCACTCTACAGAAGCTTGAAAAACTCGACCGTCGCTGGGTCTTCCTGGCCATGGCGATTGCCGTTGCAGCTCCGCTGTTTTTCAAACTGGGCCTTGCGCCGAAAACGACGCCTCCGGTCAAAGCATTCTACGACTACATCGAGCAACTGCCTCCCGGATCGCGTGTCCTGTGTTCTTTTGACTACGACCCGGGCTCAAAGGCCGAACTGAACCCGATGTGTGTCAGCGTGTTGCGTCACATTATGCTGAAGGGCCACAAACCAGTAATTTTGACGCTTTGGTCCACGGCACCCGCATTGATTGAACGGAACATCAATGAAGTTTGCCGGGATGAGTTCGGCAAGCAGTACGGTGTAGACTACGTCTATCTGGGTCTCAAAGAAGGCCGTGAAGCGGTGATGGTCGCGATGGGCAAGTCCATTCGTTCCACATTCCCGACGGACTTCTACGGAACACCCTTGGACAACCTACCTTTGATGAATGGCGTCGAAAACTACTCCAGCTTCGCGCTTCTTATCAATGTCTCCGCCGGTTATCCCGGCACAAAGGAGTACGTGCAATACGTTACGTCGCGCTTCGCCATTCCCATGCTAAGCGGTTCTTCGGCGGTTTCCGTTCCCGAGTATTCTGCATACTTTCAGAGCGGTCAGCTCAGAGGACTGCTGACAGGGATCACGGGTGCGGCCGAGTATGAAGCTCTGATCGGAAAGCCCGGTCTGGCCATCACGGCCATGGACGGACAGACCATGGGACACTTCGTCATCATCTTCTTTATCTTGTTTGGTAACCTGATCTTCTTCATCAACCGCCGCAGCAAAGGAAGGGCATAGACCATGGAATTCTTTTGGATTTCGATTGCCGGTCTGTGTACGGTGGCTATTCTAAGCTTCCTCTACAGCGACAATCCGCTTTACAAAGTGGCGGAGCACTTCTTTGTCGGCATTGCTGCCGGATATGTGGTCTGTGCGGAGTTCTACAATGTCTTTCTCCCAAACCTCTGGCGTCCTCTGACATCCGGCTCCGACTATTGGCTGATTATTCCGCTGATTCTTGGTATCGCTCTGTTCACGAGATTCTCTGATGAGCTTGGTTGGATTTCGCGCTGGCCGATGTCTGTGATCATTGGAACTTATTCTGGTCTCGCCGTAATCGGCTTTGCCTCGGGCGACATGGTTTTGCAAGTGCAGGCGAGTTTGATTCCGGTCTTTGAGCCGGCCACGATCTCGACCTTCTCTTCTGAACCTTCGGTCCTGAACTTCCTCCAGATCTTTAGGAATCCCCTATTCACGCTTGGACTGATCTGCGTGTTGTTCTACTTCTTCTTTTCCGTGGAACACAAAGGCGGGCTTCGGCACATTGCGACGACCGGAACTACGCTGCTGATGATCGGCTTCGGCGCGGGCTACGGCTATACCGTCATGACTCGTATCGCGCTGCTATTCGATCGCTTCTACTTTCTCTTTGTGGAATGGCTTAAGATTGCGGCCTAACGCCGCGTTGCCATGCTAAAAAGAAGGCCGACTCAAATGAGTCGGCCTTCTTGCATTTCGTCTTGCTTCCGCCCTATTTGATCCAGTTTCCGATTCGGGAGAACCGCACCGACTTAGTGACGTCCGAAAGCGTTCGATTCTTGTCCCAACTAAAGTAGATGATCAGTGCTTTTCCGATCACATCTTCTTCCGGCAGGAATCCCCAATACCGCGAGTCCGCTGAATTGTCGCGATTGTCCCCCATCATGAAGTAGTGCCCCTCTGGCACTTCGAGCGGACCAAAATTGTCATGATTCCAAAGCTCTCCTTGCGGACTGAAGATGCCCCTCTCGCCAAGACCCTCACGCACTGGTGCTGGACTCGTGAACTTCGATTCCGGAGGAAACTCCGACAGCACGCCGTCTACATACACCTGACGATTCTTGATTTCAATAATCTGTCCCGGCCCCGCAACGCATCGTTTGATGTAGTTCACCGAACGATCCTTGGGATACTTGAAGACCACGATGTCTCCGGGCTCGACGTGTCGAGGCGCCGGAAGTCGCCACCACGGCAGGTCCACTCCAATACCCGTAAAAGGGATTCCTACCCAGTCCGGTGTGCGTATCCCGTAGATGAACTTGTTCACCAACAGAAAATCTCCCACCAGCAGCGTGTTCTCCATTGAACCGGTCGGAATGCGGTAGGCTTCTACGGTTGTGACACGGATGAAAAACACCATGATCACCAATGTGATCAGAAACTCGGTCCATTCCCTGGCCGTACTTTTGGGTCTCACGCGGCGGAGAGGTTTCGTGTGCTGCGACGTTCCTGTTTCTTGGGTTGTCATATCGTGAGTTCAGTGGTTGGCTTCTGGTCCCGATTTCTTACTCGCCCGCCTTCAGGATAGCGAGAAAAGCTTCCTGCGGTATCTCGACGTTTCCGACGGCCTTCATCCGCTTCTTGCCGGCCTTTTGCTTTTCCAGCAGCTTCCTCTTACGCGTGATGTCGCCGCCGTAGCACTTCGCCAGAACGTTCTTACGCATGGCGCGAACCGTGGAACGGGCGATAACGCGTGATCCGACTGCAGCTTGAATCGCTACTTCGAACATCTGTCGCGGTATCAAATCCACAAGGCGGTCACACACACGCCGTCCCCAATCGTAGGCCTTGTCCTTGTGAACAATCACGGAAAGCGCGTCCACCACCTCACCATTTACTAGAATATCCAGTCTGGTCAGCTCGCTTCGGCGGTAGTCCAGAATCTCATAGTCGAAGGACGCATAGCCGCGCGAAATGCTCTTCAAGCGGTCGTAAAAGTCAAAGATGATTTCCGCAAGGGGAATCTCGTAGTGCAGATTGACGCGAGTGCCATCCAGGTATTCTGTATTGATGTACGTTCCACGAGCTTCAATACAGAGCTGCATGATCGAGCCGATGTACTCTTCCGGTGTGATGATTGAAGATCGCACATATGGCTCTTCCATGTACTCTAACTCACCTGCTGCTGGCATCTGAACCGGATTGTCTACGAGTAGAACGCTCTGATCGGTTAACATCGCCCGATATTCCACAGATGGCACCGTGCAGACCAGATCCAGGTTGTACTCCCGTTCCAATCGCTCTTGAATCACTTCGAAATGCAACAGGCCCAGGAACCCGACTCGGAAACCAAAACCCAACGCAACTGACGTTTCGGGATCGTAAATCAACGCCGAATCATTCAAACTCAGTTTGCCGAGCGAGTCCCGCAAGAGCTCATAGTCGGCGTTGTCTGCGGGATATATTCCGGCGAAGACCATCGGCTTGACTTCACGATAGCCTGCCAGAGGTATGCTCGACACATTCTCGAAATCAAAGATCGTGTCCCCCACCCGGATATCCTTCACATCCCGGCAGCCGCTAACCACATAACCCACGTCACCCGCGACAAGTTCCTGCCGCTGAATCTGAGCCATCCGCAGCACTCCGACCTCTTGCACTTCGAACTGCTTCTGCGTTGCGGCGAAGATGATCTTCTGCCCGGGACGAACCTTGCCGTCCACCACGCGCACGTGAGCGATCGCCCCGCGATACGTGTCGTATTGAGAGTCAAAAATCAACGCGCGCAGCGGCTCGGTGGATTTGCCGCGCGGAGCAGGTATTCTCTCAACTATGGCTCGCAAAAGCTCAGGAACACCGAGGCCCGTTTTGCCGCTCACGCGAAGCACCGATTCCGGTTCGACCCCGAGCAGTTCGCCGACCTGCATGGCAATCTCATCCGGTCGTGCAACCGCAAGATCCACTTTGTTCAGAACCGGAAGAATCTCAAGATCCGCTTCCAATGCCAGGTAGAGATTCGAAAGGGTCTGCGCCTCGATTCCCTGCGTCGCATCCACCACGAGCACCGCACCTTCGCATGCCTTCAGACTGCGCGAAACCTCATATGTGAAATCCACATGCCCCGGGGTGTCAATCAAGTTCAACGTATAAGCCTTGCCGTCCGTGTACGTGTACTGCATCGTGATCGGATGCATTTTTATCGTGATGCCGCGCTCCTTCTCCAGATCCATGTTGTCAAGAACCTGAGTCGTCATCTTCCGCTGATCGAGCGTGCGAGTCTCCTCAAGCAACCGATCGGCCAAGGTTGACTTGCCGTGATCAATATGAGCTATGATGCAAAAATTCCGAACGTCAGGCTGCATGGATCTCCAGTGCTAACCGCGTGGGGTCACAATGTCCGGGTCGCCATCCAGCGGCATAACGACCCACAATATCAGATAAAGAAAAACGCTGGCAAACGCCAACAACGCACCCAAGACCCATAGTACCCGAACCAGGGTCGGGTCAACATTAAAATACTGTCCGAAGCCGCCGCAGATCCCGGCAATTTTCTTCTCCGACGCAGAGCGACGAAGACGCTTGACTTGATTGCTCGTTTCGTTCATGAATTCGCCTTCAGCTTGATAAGTGTCCTGGTTTGATGCCGCGTCCTTGCCCCGGAAAAAGAGATACAACGCGGCAACAGTCACAGCAATCGGTCCAAGAAAAACGAAGACGCCATTCGCTTTGCCGTCGAGCAAGGCGAACACCGCAATTCCTAAGATTCCTATTGCAAGCAACGTAACCGCAGCGGCATGCTGCGAGCCGCGTCTCCTTCCCGCAACACTGATTCGCGGCGTCATCGAAAGTGGGACCAAGAGCCATGCTGCAAGATACAAGACAACACCAGGGCCAATGCCGGTCAGCAAAGTTGCCGCGACAAATACAATCCTGGCAAGTGCCGGATCGAGGCCAAGGTAGTTCGCAAATCCTCCGCACACACCCGCGAAAATTCTGTCATTCGAGGAACGTGTTAGCCGTCTGATCGTGGAGTCCATTTTGGGGTTCCTTTCTCACCTATTCCAAGGGGAAGATATCCAATATCGTCCATTCCACGACACCAGCTGGAATTGATATCTCTACTTTGTCGCCAATCTTGCTTCCCATCAATCCCTGCCCTATGGGGGACTGATGACTTATTCGCCCTTCCGCCGGATTGGCTTCTGCGGCGGACACTATCGTGAATTCTCGCTCCGATTTCTTCTTCTCGTCTCGAACCCGCACCCGAGTCAGCAATCTCACCTTATCGGCCACAATCTTGCTGGAGTCAATCATCACCGCCGAGTTCATTGTCGCCTCGAGCTGATGAATCTTGGAGTCTATGCGAGCAAGCTCCTCCTTCGCAGCGTGATACTCCGCGTTTTCGGAAAGATCGCCGTGTTCACGTGCAATCTGCAACTGCTTGACCATAGCCGGTCGCTTGACATACTTCCAGTCATTCAAATCAGCTTGCAGCTTCTCCATTCCGGACTTTGACAGATAGTGTTTGTCCAATCTCTACCTCGACGATACGTTATTGAAGTACTCCTGAAGTCCCATCTTGACACCGCGAGAAAGCTTGTCAAGAAACTTGTCGTCCTGTAACATGAGTTCTTCTTCCGGGTGCATCATGTATGCGGACTCAATCAGTACTGCCGGAAAATCAGTCGGTCTGATCACGGCAAGATTTGCGTCGAATACTCCATCATTGTTCAGATGCGCCGATTCGACTACGTGAGCCTGCACAGTTTCTGCAAGACTTCTGCTCAGCGAATTGTAGTAGTAGACTCCGCAGCCGTGCCGTTCAGCAGGATTCTCACCGTCCGGCAATGCGTTGGCGTGCAGGCTCAAGAACAGATCACAGTCAGCATTGCGTGCAATATCAATCCGCTCGTGAAGCGATACGGCGGAGTCGCTGTTTCGTGTGAGGACAACTTCCGCACCGGCGGAACGGAGTGAGCGCTCCAACACATGCGCCCACTTCAGCACAACATCCTTCTCTTTCGTCCCGCGTGGGCCGATTGCACCGTCCGCTGCGCCCCCATGTCCAGGGTCTACCGCAATTCTCTTTCCTCGCAAGCCTGACTTCATGGTGCGAGGACGAATCATGGCAAACTGAATAACTGAGTCACTGGCATGAATCCTGTATCCCTGAAATCTCGCCAGATGACAATCCACGCGAATCTCCAGCGCGTTTCCGCGCTGTTTCCACGTCACGTCGCGAATCAGTTTCGCCGCATCCGCTGTGAATCGAATGCGATCAACGGTGCTGACTGCATCGTGAAGTGTCACAACGAAGGACCAAAGCGACTCAACGTCCACTTCCCAGAGCGGCATTCTATCCACGCCGAAGGTGATCACCGCCTCGCATTCGTTGGCGTTCACTATCCCATCCCCCACCCTGATCTGACCCTTCTGATCCAGCTTCGCTTCCGTGTTGGTCGCCAGAAATCGTTTCTCAATGACTCCCCGATTCCCCGGTTCTATCTCGAACTCCGCCCATTTGTCGGAGATTGCGACTACTTGCAATGGTGTTCCGACTTCCGGGAACAGGTGATAGCTTCCTCCAATTGTGGTACGGGTATGTGCATTGCTTTCTGAAATCGCATACCATACCGGCGGCTCAAGCGGGACCCATTCGGTCGCATTCGCCGACGGCAGTCTCCCATAGGGAAACTCCAATTGAGAAGTGCCTGTCTCCCCTTCTATTAGACTGAAATACCAGTTGTTTGTTTCACGATCGTTTCCGAGCGGCAAAAAGGCAAGAAATGCGCCGTCTTCTGCCATCTCAACGCTGTGACCGTTGCAGAGTAGCTTTGACCCGGTTCTCGCACCCGTGACCTGACCCAACACAAATGAAGAATCCAAGTCCGGTGCATAGCGAAACGTGTCCTGGCCCTGCTCCAGACGCGGATACACGAGGTGTATCTCAGCGGCTGGCGCTCCTATGCTAAGCAGAACCACTATGCTCAGGCTCAGGACCACTCGCCGGTGCATAGCAGGCGCACTCCTTCCAGAACCAAGGTTTGCTCCACAGACGTAATCGTAGTGCTGCGACTGTGAATGAGTTCGGCAAATCCGCCTGTTGCGATCACAGTTTCAGCACCAACTTCCCGCTTCATCTTCTCCACCAGGCCGTCCACCATGGCCAATGCCCCGTGCAAGATGCCACTCTGAATCGCATGCCTGGTCGTTCTACCGATCACGCGCGGAGGAAACTCAAGCTCAACACGCGGCAAGAGCGCCGTGGACTGGCTGAGACTATCTGCCGCAGTCGCCACTCCCGGAGCGATTACTCCACCAATGTACACATGCTCCGAAGTCACGGCATCCAAAACGGTCGCAGTGCCAAGATCCACCACGATCAATGGCGCGCCAAATCTTGAAACTGCTGCGGCGACACCGCACAGTCGGTCAGGGCCAATTGCTGTCGGTGGATCGTAGTCCAGCCGGATGCTCTTAAGATGAGTATTAGTCACAACCGTGAGACCATAGCCAAGACTCTGCATTGCGCGACTCAACTCCAGCGTCAAATGCGGCACTACTGAGGCAATTCCGCAGGGAATCCCGCGATCTTCGAAACCTCCCAATCGGGAAAGCACACCATCAAGGAGCACGCTCCACTCGTCAGAAGTCCGCTGACGCGACGAGCTGAGGCGCCACTCGTGGAGCCACTTCCCCTCCGACCAGTAGCCTATTGTCGTATGGGAGTTTCCGACATCTATACCAATGAACTCGCTCATAGACCGACTGTCACATCTCCGCTATAAGTCTCACGAAGCACTCCACTGGCATCGCGCAGCAGCAATTGTCCATTCGAACCAATTCCGCAGTATTCCCCTTCGATTCGTTCGTTACCCTCTGACCTGACTAACACCGCTCCTCTATCGGGGCCATGTTCTTCCCACGCCATGCGAAGTGCCTCGTACTCCCCTTCAAGGTACATGTCAAACAGCTCTTCCCATTCATTCAAGAGAGCCGCAAGCACGCTCTCGCGATCCGCTTTCCAGCTTGTTTCCTGAAGAAGACTACCAGGCACCGTTGACTTCTGCCCAGCAGTCTCGGGAACGCCATTCACATTTACGCCGACACCGACAATGATGACATGGTCGTCACCATGTTTTGTAGCTTCTGCTAGAACTCCCGCCACCTTTTTGCCGCCGATCAGGACATCGTTCGGCCACTTCAATCGCACAGCGGCCGTCGAATCATGTCCGACCACGACTCTTGCCAGAGCAATCGCCGGAAGCATGGACAAAAGCCCGGGCCTCTCAGGCAATCCCTTGAGCTTTAGCAGCACTGAACAAAGCAGAGCTTGATTTGCGCGATCGTCCCAAACTCTCGAGTAACGTCCGCGCCCTGAGGTTTGATGCCCCGCGACCACGACTGAACCACTCAAATGGAACTCGCTGATATTGTCGCGCAGCCAGCGATTCGTAGAGTCCGTTTCCTCCAGAAATCTGAACTCCCTGCCGAATCTCCGTGTCGTCAAGTGCCAGTAAAACTGCTTTCCGTTCCAAGACATCAGGCGTCCCGATATGTGCCCCAGGTTTCACGCAAGCAGTTCGAAATCTCGCCTAACGTGGTTTTCAATTCCACTGCGTCAATCAGCACCGGCATGAGGTTCTCATTTGAAAGTGCGGTTGTCCTGAGGCGATTCAGAACGTTCGTCACGTGAACGGAACTGCGAGACTTGCGAAGCTCGCCCAAGCGTACGCGCTGCTTCACTTCCAATGAAGGATCTACTTTCATCACCGGGGCTTCCGCCTCGCGTTCCGCGTGATAGCGATTAACTCCCACTATGATGCGATCCTGTGATTCGACGTCTTTCTGATACCTGTAGGCTTCGCGGGCAATTGCCTCTTGGAAATAGTGCGCCTCAATCGCCTTCACGGATCCACCGAGCTGGTCAATTCGCTCAAGCTCTTCCCATACCGCTTTTTCAATCCGATTGGTTAGAGACTCGATATAGTAGCTCCCGCCGACCGGATCTACAGTATCCGTCACGCCTGATTCGTTCGCGATGATTTGTTGAGTTCGCAACGCAAGCTGCGCGGTCCGCTCCGTCGGGAGTCCCAAAGCTTCGTCAAGAGCATTCGTGTGCAAACTCTGTGTTCCGCCAAGCACTGCCGCAAGAGCCTGAAGCGTCACACGAACTGCGTTGTTGTCCGGTTGCTGTGCCGTCAGCGTGCACCCGGCCGTCTGAGTGTGAAAACGCAACATCATGGATCGCGCGCTCTTTGCCCCAAATCTGTCCCGCACGATTCGTGACCAGACTCGGCGCGATGCACGAAACTTCGCGATCTCCTCAAAGAAATTGTTGTGGCATCCCCAAAAGAATGCCAGACGAGGAGCGAACTCGTCAATATCCATCCCTCTTGCGAGTGCGGCCTCCACATACGCAATCGCGTCCGCAAACGTGAAAGCAAGTTCCTGAATTGCCGTGGAACCTGCTTCTCGAATATGATACCCGGATATTGAGATCGTGTTCCATTTCGGAAGATTCACCCGGCAATACTCGATGACATCCGTGACGAGTCGAAGCGAGTGACCCGGAGGATAGATGTACGTCCCGCGAGCGATGAACTCCTTCAGAATGTCGTTCTGAACGGTGCCTTCAAGGCTACTCTCTGGGATTCCGCGCGATCTTGCGACCGCAATGTACATCGCCATCAGCGTTGAGGCCGTGGCGTTTATAGTCATGGAGGTGCTGATCTTCTCCAAAGGGACACCGTCAAAAAGCACCTGCATGTCGTCCAAGCTGCATACTGCCACGCCAACACGCCCTACCTCGCCAACGGCCTCCGCCGAATCACTGTCGAAGCCAATTTGCGTCGGCAAATCAAAGGCCACAGACAATCCTGTCGTACCCTGACTTAGCAGGTATTTGTAGCGCGCGTTCGATTCTTCGGCCGTGCCGAATCCTGCGTACTGGCGCATCGTCCAGAACCGGCCGCGGTACATGTTTGGCTGCACACCGCGCGTGAACGGGAAAAAGCCTGGAAAACCCAAGTCCCGTTCATGACAGAAATCGGAACCAGGTTCATATAGTGCGTCCACCGCGAGGCCGCTCTCCGTCAAAAACTCAGAGCGGCGCTCTGGGGACTTGGTAATCAGTTTTTGAAGCGCGGCGTGCCATTCAGATCGCCGCGATGTTTGGTCATCGTTGTTCACAGCAGCTACTCCAAAACAAGCATCACAGTGCCTTTGTCCACGGAGTCCCGCTCTTTGACACGAACTTCCTTCACGACGCCATCCGCCGGAGCGCGCACTTCGTTCTCCATCTTCATCGCCTCAAGAATCAGCACCGGATCGCTTCTCTTGACTGTATCTCCAACCTTAACTGCAATCCTCACAACCAAACCTGGCATCTGTGCTTTGACTATGGCGCCCGACATTCCGCCTTCAGTATCCTGCGAGGCCACACGAAGCAGCTTCTCGCGTTCGGTTTCAATCACGAGCGGAAATGCCCTTCCGTGAAAACTCAACCAAAGATCGTCGCCATTGCGATTCACAACGAACTCCTCGATAGAGTCGTTGATTCGCACGCGGACCAAGCGGTCAGTCAGCGCGAATTCCGGCATGTCAAACCTCTGCCCGTTCACGAACAGCTCATTGTCATTCTGTCTGACTTCGTATTTTGCTTTTCCTATGGTAATTGTGGCGTTGTCAAACATGACCCTACCCTCTATGGTTGCTCATTGCTGCTCTCCGACCTGCGGTCTTCCACGCACTTTGCTGGGACCCCTTGGCGGACTTGGCAAGATTGATTTCTGTCCTAAAGACCTTGTTGGCCGCTGCAATTACTCCAGGCAGCCAAGTCGGCACCACTTCTCCTTGCTCTATGTACTCCCTGTAGGCCGGAAGCAAGATGCGTTCGACAGTGCCTGTATCGAAGTTGCCGGATCGGAATTCTTCTCGATCCAGCACAAACCTGCAGAATCCAATGTTAGTCATAACTCCTGCGATACGATACTCGCGAAGTGCGCGAACCATGCGGTCCGTTGCCGCTTCCCGAGTTTCTCCATAGGCCACAAGCTTGGAAATCATCGGGTCATAGAACCTGCTGATCTCCGCGCCTTCATACATTCCGGTATCTTCACGAAGACCGGGACCCGATGAGGGCCGCCACAAACTCAACTTTCCCGTGGATGGAAGAAATCCGCCCATCACTTCCTCTGCATAGATGCGAACCTCGACCGCGTGACCCCGCAGTTGAATCTGCTCTTGAGTCATCGGCAGTTTCTTGCCACGTGCTACCTCAATCTGCAGCCTGACCAGATCAAGCCCGGTAACCATCTCCGTCACGGGATGCTCAACCTGAAGGCGCGTGTTCATCTCAAGGAAATAGAAATCACCGTTCTTGTCCAAGAGGAACTCGCAAGTCCCCGCGTTGACATAGCCGCAAGCTTTGGCAGCCATGACCGCTGTCGCACCAATCTTTGCGCGAAGCTCTGGGGACACAGCAGACGAAGGTGCTTCTTCAATGATCTTCTGATGGCGCCGTTGCATCGAACACTCGCGTTCACCAAAATACACCGCGTTTCCGTGCTTGTCTGCAAAGATCTGCACTTCTATGTGCTTTGGCTCTTCAAGGTACTTCTCGACATACACGGCGTCATCACCGAAAGCGGACTTTGCCTCACGCTGTGCCGCTGCCAATGCATTCGCAAGATCACCCTCGTTGCGAACGACGCGCATTCCCTTTCCACCACCACCGGCAGCTGCTTTAAGCAAAACGGGAAACCCCGCACTTCGAGCAAACTCTATCGCTTCATTCGCATCCTTCACCGCGCCCTTCGTGCCGGGAACCACGGGAACATTTGCACCGATCATCAGCGCACGAGCTTCAGTCTTTGATCCCATTGCGTTGATCGCTGAAGCCGGAGGACCAACCCAGATCAGTCCGGACTTCTCCACTTTGTCCGCGAAACCCGCGTTCTCTGACAAGAAGCCGTAACCGGGATGAATCGCCTCGGCGCCGGAGGCCTTCGCGGCCCGAATAATCTTCTCTTGATCCAGATAGCTCTCGGCAGGCGTTTCTCCACCGAGGGCTACCATGTGATCTGCTTCTCGAACATGGAGACTGTTCTTGTCCACGTCAGAATATACTGCGATTGTCTTAACACCCATCTCGCGGCACGTGCGCGCAACGCGCACGGCAATCTCGCCGCGATTAGCTATCAATATTGATTTCATTTACTTTTTCACTCTTGTTGAGTAAGATACATTTCTAAATTTATGCGAACCGGAAGCTCTACGGACGCTCCGCCTTTGTCCTGAAACAGAACCTGCCCGTTCTCGAGCGCGTGAAGAAGAACGTCGCGAGTCGCCTCCACATCTTTGATACAATACTCGCGCACTCGCTCAATCTCACCATTTTTGAACCATTCCAAGGATTGGAGTCCATCCGCAGACTTGCCGATTCCAAGTGTCGCTTTTGCGATCGAATCCAATTTCAAACGACCACCTCTTTGTGCGGTGATTACTTCGAGAAGATCCAGTGTCGGAAGTTTCTGGAAATCTCGAAATGAGTAGCCACGCAGCACCTCATAGTCGAAGCTTCTTATGTTGAACCCGCACACCAGGTCCGCACGATCAAGATGCGCAATGAGCGCTTCGACTTCACTCTCGTCATAGGTGGTAACTGTCCCCGACATGCTGTCCCAGACCGCCGCAATCGCAATCCGCATTTGTCGCGCCTGACGCCATCCACCTACTTCCTTGGCGGAAAGCTGCGTTTCCAAATCAAATACAACGACTCGCCTGTCTTCAGGCAGATGTTGTGCCGACCAAGGCTCTTGCTCTTTCCCCTCTGTGTGAGGCCCGTCTGCAATTCGAATCGAAGACGGCGTGGGGGTGGGGATTGCTTCACTCAACAAAAGCTCAACTGCTGCTGTCGCACCCGTTTTGTCCAATGGCCTGTTTCCCGATCCGCACTTCGGCGACTGTATGCAAGACGGACACCCTTCTTCGCAGGGACAGTATCGTATCAACTGCAAAGTGCGTTCAAGTAAGTCCTGAACGTTATCGTGCATGCATTCCGCAATGCCGACTCCGCCTGGATAGCCGTCATAGAAGAACACCGCTCCGTTCGGAAGTTGCGGGTGCTTCGTGAAACTTATCCCGCCCAGGTCGTTTCGATCACATAGTGCGAGCAGCGGAGTGAGAGAAATCGCGGCGTGCTCGAGCGCATGAATAGAGCCCATGAAGTGCAGATCTGTCTCCGCCAGCACATGCGGAAGTAACTCAGGCAATTCGATCCAGCAGCCGACCGTAACAAAACTCTGCGGAGGCAGTTCGAGCGGTTCAACAGAGAGAAGCTCTTGCGTGAAGAGCCTTCGGCGCTCGTAAGCAACAAAGTGCTCCGTTACACGAAGCAGTCCCAATCGCGCGACAAATGATCTTACGCAATCTGTCTTGGCAACATCGAGAATCTCCGTCTCTTTCTGCGTTCTGATCATCGTGTATGTTGCGGCACGATGCGGAACCACGTGCACCTCGGACCGCTTCAGATCCAACTTCTCCACGCGATATGGTTCGCCGCGATGCAGATAGACCGCACCATCATGACATTCCCGAAACACTGCGTTTCCTGACACAGTTCCGATTACCGGCTCTTTGTCACGACTTATGTCAAGGATCTCAAACGTGCCACCGACATTGCGCAGACTGACATTGGCGTGCGGGCGCGGACGTCCGGGGAACCACTGTTGCCCGGACGCGCTTCGAAGGAGGTCCCGCGACTGCTCAAGTGCGCTGATCACATCCGCGTGCTCTTCAACCACGATGTAAGGATCATCCTCCATCAACGGTATCTCTGCCGCAGCTGCGGGCAAATGCTGACGCAGAATATGCTCGTTGCGAGAGTTGATCAGCGCGCGTTCCAAGGGTCGCGAAAGCAAGCGCTCGGACTCACGTGCGAAGTACTGGTCCAATTGGTCGCTTCCCGCAATCAAGACAATCGCCGCGCGCTCACCCCGGCGGCCAACACGTCCTGCACGCTGCCACAAAGACATCATGCTGCCAGGAAACCCGCCGAGGATGCAAACGTCCAGTCCGCCGATGTCAATGCCCATTTCCAAAGCGCTTGTGGAAATCACGCCATCCAGAGTACCATCCTGCAGACTCTGTTCGATTTTCCGACGATCTTCAGGCAGATAGCCCGCGCGGTAGGCGCTGATTCGTGTGGACAAGTCGGGACGAGTCTCGCAGAGTGATCGGTAGACGATCTCTGTGGCAACTCTTGACTTCGTGAAAGCAATGGTCTTCAGTCCTGCATCCAAACAGTGCGTGAAGACTCTTGCTATCGCCTGCGTCAGCGAAACCGTCTGTGAGTTGATCAAACTGAACTCGCGCTCCGGCATGGGAGCGCCAGACTGGTCTATCGCCTGAACGGGGCGACCGATCAGAGATGCCGCAAACTCAGACGGATTTGAAACCGTCGCAGACAGGCAAATGAACTGCGGTGATGCTCCGTAGTAATGAAGCAGCCTCTGCAGTCTGCGAAGTACCTGGACAATATGCGACCCGAAAACGCCTCGATAAGCATGCAGTTCATCAATCACCACGAAGCGGAGATTCTTCAGGAATCTCTCCCAACTCTGATGATACGCCAGTAGCCCTTGATGAAGCATGTCCGGGTTTGAGATCAGGATATTGGGCGGTCTCTTCTTGATCCGTTGCCTTTCGGCGGCAGGCGTGTCGCCGTCAAAGATCGACAGAGTGAACTCAAGTTCTCCCTCAAGCTGCTTCTTCCAAACCTGAAGCTTGGTGAACTGATCCTGCTCTAACGCTTTGAGCGGAAACAGCAGCAGCGACGTCGCGTCGGGATGCTCGAGCAGATGCTCAAGCAGCGGCAGAATGTAGGTCAAAGACTTGCCGCTCGATGTGGGCGTAACAACTACCACATCATGGCTGGAACGAATCTCTTCGAGTGCCTCCGCTTGATGTGAATAGAGCTCGCTAATCCCCTGCTGAGCGAGGCAGTCCTTCAGGGCTTTCGGAAGGAAAGGTTCCGGTCTGCAATACCGCGCCTCTTGAGATGCCATCGTCTGCCTGCTGACCACAGACCCACGCAACAGATCGTCACTCTCAAGTCTTTCCGCCAGATTCGTCAGACGCATTGTCCGGTTCCTGCCACTTCTTGGGATGCTTCTGTTTTCGTGTGTAGGCGTTTGGCTTGGTTTCCGCCTTAGGAGGCTTCACTGGCAACGGAATGCGCTTTTTCGGCTTTAGAAACTCTTTCTCTGACATTGCTTCACTCTCAAATCCAACCCTGTGTCAGGTAAAAGTCGTTTGTTTCGTGTAGAAGGCTTTGCAATGACTGATCGCATTTCAAGCCAAGATGGCGAAAGAGTTTCTCTCCGCTGCAGCCCCAGCTCTCTGAAAGTATCTCAAGAACTTTTTCGTTGCCCAATAGCACTGGTTTGCCGGTCACTTTCATTTGAAGATCGCCTAGGGCTCCCACAAAGCGCGAAAGGGTTTCCGGAATCACGACACGGCGGCATCGCCCGCCGGTTGCCGCGGAATACGCTCGAGCCACTTCCGACCACTGAAAAGGCACGGGCATCGTCGCAAAGTATGTCTCCTTATTGCCAGAGTGACTCTCAGCTACGTCTACCAGAATGCGCGACAGATCTTTCACTCCGATGAGACTGTACTCACGGCGTCGCGCACCAGCTTGCGTGTAGAGACCCCACCGCCGCATCATTTTGAAAAGCGGCACAAACTGCTCGTCGCGCGGCCCCATCACGGCGGGAGGACGCACGATTACCCACTCGGTCTGCTTGAGTTCGCTGCTTGTCGCGGCCTCGCCAGAGAGCTTACTTCTGCCATATGAAGTGATAGGCTTCGGCGACATCGTTTCGATCAGCGGCGCCCCAAAAGGCGACGGGCCGCACGCCGCAAGCGAAGAGCAATAAACAAAGCGGCGAACCCCTGCGGATTCGCATTCTTTCGCGAGTATGCCGGTCGCTTCGCCATTCAGCCGCTGGTAGTCTGCTTCGCAGACCGCCTTCGTCAGTCCAGCGCAATGAATAACGCTGTCCGCGCCTTGGACGGTATGCCGGAGCACCTCCCGATCCAGCAGATCGCCAACAAAAAGTTCAAAGCGCTCTTGAGCAAGCCACTTCAAGCGCCTTGTATCGCGAACCAGCAGCCGGACAGTACTGCCCTTGGCGAGGGCGAGCTCCGCGACATGGCTGCCCACGAAACCCGTTGCTCCCGTGACAACTGTGACGGGCATTACTTCTCTAACAGCCGAATGAAGTTTAGCGGAACTCGACGTGGTTTCCCATCGTGCGAGGCAAAACAATGCACGGTTAGACCGTCCGCAACTTTTGCTTCGGACCCAAGCAGTGTTACATTGTACGTAAACCGCAGCCGTGCGCCGTGCACCCGCATGGTCGTAAGAAGCTGCAGTTCATCCTCGTATCGCGCACCACTAACGTAGTTGCAGCGCGCTTCGACGACAGGAAGCCGCAGCCCGTCTTCTTCCTCGATTGCGCGATACGATTTCCAGTGCTCCCGGATCAGTTCCGAGCGTGCCACCTCAAAATACTGGAAGTAGCACGCATAGTACACCCAGCCCATCGCGTCCGTCTCAGCATAGCGCACCCGCACAACGCACGAAGAGCGAAGCACACGGTCACTATGATTCGAGGAAGAATCCGATTCGCTCATACTTCCTATGCCGTGCTTCAAGAAGCTTTTGCGTCGTCTCGCTCATAAGATCGGGCAGCGACTCAAGAATCCGCGCCTTCACACGTGCTGCAATCTCATCGTGATTCTCATGCGCTCCGCCGGAAGGTTCGGGAATTATGCCGTCAATGATCCCAAGTTCCAGCAGGTCATCCGCAGTTAGTCTAAGCGCTTCCGCGGCCTGAGGTGCCTGCCCGGCATCGCGATACAAGATCGAGGCACAACCTTCCGGCGAAATCACCGAGTAGATAGAGTACTCAAGCATGAAAATCCGATCGGCCACCGAGAGCGCGAGCGCTCCTCCTGATCCGCCTTCCCCGATCACAAAGGTGATGATAGGAACTTCAAGTCGCGCCATTTCATAGAGGCTCCGGGCGATAGCCTCGGCCTGTCCCCTCTCCTCCGCTCCAAGGCCCGGATATGCTCCCGGTGTGTCTATGAATGTCACCACCGGCAACTTGAATTTCTGTGCCATGGCGAGAAGACGAATCGCCTTGCGATATCCCTCCGGATTCGCCATGCCGAAGTTCCGATAGATGTTCTCCTTCGTGCCGCGCCCCTTCTGGTGCCCCATAATCATGAGCGACTGGCCGTCTATCTCAGCAATGCCGGACACCAGCGCGTGATCGTCCGAGAAACATCTGTCGCCATGAAGCTCAAGAAATGACGTGCAGATCCTGTCCGTGTAGTCCAACGTGTACGGTCTGCGGGGATGCCGAGCAAGCTGCACCTTTTGCCAGCGAGTGAGCTTCGAGAAGACCTCTTCTCGAAGTCGCGTGGCCTTCTTTTGCATGCGATCTATTTCCACTGCGAGGTTGCCCATGCCCGAGCTTTCCGCAAGCGTGCGCATCTCGTCTATCTTTTGCTCAAGCTCAAGAATCGGCTTCTCGAACTCCAAAACAAACGTGCTGGCGTAGGACTTCGATCCGCTCGCTCCATTCTGCGATACCGGAGTCGCCGCCTTTGCCTTTTCCTGCGTAGTAGTGGTGCTGTTCATACGTCACCTCCTGCAAGAGGTTTGGGTGAACCTTTCAATGACCGATATACTTTTCGAGCCAGGCCCGAAAGCCTATGCCGAGCTGAATCAACTTGGACGACCAGCGCGGCAACGTCTGCCAATGTTTTTCAAGATAAAGCCGCATCGCGCGGTAGAACTCGCGGTTTGCGACAAGCTTTGACTGCTGCATGCTGTGGCCGCCGCTGTGAAAAACACGCGCCGACGGCACATACCAGGTCTCGCGTTGCCTATCAGACAGGCGTTTGCAGAGATCTATGTCTTCCCCAAAAAGAAAATAATCCTCATCAAACCCGCCCAACTGCGCGTGATCTGAACGGCGAATAAACAGGCACGCCCCGGAGACACAGTCCACAATCGCTTCGCGCTCAAACCCCAACCACGGAAGACTGTAACTGGCGAACGTTCTGCTCGCCGGAAAAATATTCTCCAGGAAGAACAACCTGCCCAGCGCATTCCACGGTGTCGGAAATCCTCGCCTGCATGCGGGATCAGGAGTTCCTGCTTCGTCTGCTATCAGCGGACCGCAACACGCCGCTTCGTCGCGTGCATCAAGCATCCGCACAAGCTCGGCAATCGCCATCGGCTCAACGACTGCGTCCGGATTCAGAAACAACAGATACTCTCCTCCTGCCGCGCTCGCGCCGATGTTGCAAGCCCGGCTGAATCCCAAGTTCTCTGCGTTTCGGAGAAGTTTCGCCCTGGGATGCTGCGTTGAGACGATCTCTTGTGTGTCGTCCTCTGAACTATTGTCCACGACGACAACTGACTCGAGCCATGCATCCGCGGTAGCATACAATGATGTCAAGCAAGGACTAATGGTTTCGGCTGAATTGTACGTGACGACAATCGCACTGACACAAGCGCGGACCGCCATCTACAATCTGCCGGTAACTGATTTCAGTCTGAGTTTCCAAACCATCCAAACCGCTTCCCGAATGATCGCCTTCGACATCTTGGAATTCCCATACCGGCGATCTACAAAAATGATCGGAATCTCGACATAGGAGAATCCCTTCTTCCAAGCCTTGAAGTTCATCTCGATTTGGAAACTGTAGCCGTTCGATTTCAAACGATCGAGATCAATGGCCTTCAGAACGCCTGTGCGGAAGCACTTGAACCCGCCAGTCGGGTCTTTGATCGGCATTCCCGTGATGATCCGCGTGTAGTATGACGCAAAATAGCTGAGCATCAGACGCGACAAGGGCCAGTTCACAACTGAAATGCCGTTGATGTACCGCGACCCCAAAACGAAGTCATAGTTCTGAATCTTCTCCAAGAATCGCGGAATCATCGCGGGATCGTGCGAGAAATCGGCATCCATTTCGAACACAGCGTCATAGCCGTTCTCGATCGCATATTTAAAACCGGCAACGTAGGCTGTGCCAAGTCCAAGTTTTCCTGCCCGCTTCAGCAGATGCACGCGAGGCTCCGTCTTCTGCAGTTCCTCCACAATCGCCGCCGTGCCGTCAGGAGAGTTGTCATCCACCACAAGGATGTCTACATCGCCCTCTTGACCAAGCACGGCTCGAAGAATGGAATCTATTCCTTCACGTTCATTGTACGTGGGGATAATCACAAGCGCTTTCAAATCTTTGAACCCGCCTGCTTGAATGAACGAAGTTTCGCGCGCAGCTCCGGACGCTTCAGGGAAAGCATCTGCGCTGCAAGAATAACTGCATTTCTGGCGCCTGCTTTTCCGATCGCCACCGTCGCCACCGGAACACCGGCAGGCATCTGCACTGTGGACAACAATGCGTCCAGTCCCCCCAATGTTGAACCGGCACCGGGGACTCCGATCACCGGCAACACGGAGTGCGCCGCACAGGCTCCTGCAAGATGGGCGGCCATTCCCGCACAAGCAATCAGAACTTCCGTGCCCTCTGCTTCCGCACGACTCAGCCTCTCGCGCAGCTTCTCGGGATTGCGGTGAGCTGAAATCACTTCAAGTGACCAAGTCACTCCGAAGTAATCTGCGTACTTCGCGGTGTCTTCGAATTGCTCGCGGTCACTATCTGATCCAAGAAGTATCAGTATTTCTGTTGCTGCCAATGGTCTTTCCTTACCTACCGCCTATTTAGGAAAAGACCATCCTGCCGTGGCGGCCAGGATGGTCACTTTCTTTGTGGAAAACTTGCTGAGTCTATCGCGAAAAATCAATCGGCTCAGTCACTTTGTCAAAATAGAAGCGAAGCCCAAGCTGGCCGTAGCCACCTGTCAAGTTGACTTCCCATGGACGACTGCCGTTCAACACCGTCACGCCAGAGCGCACGCCGCGCGTCGCTTCATGCGTGAAATTGGTGACATTGGCAAGGCGTCCGCCGCCGCCAAGATACAGTCCCACACGCTTTGAAACTCCCAATTCCAATCCGACCGAACCCACCAGGCCGAAAGCGCGGCCCACCGCGTCATAGTAGTAGTTATTCGTGAACTCGTCCTGAATCTGCATTTCACAGTTGTAATACGCAAGACCCAACCCGAAGTTCAAGTTCAGACGCTCGGAAGGATACGTCACAATACCAGCTTTTGCGTAAAACTCGTTGGCGTGCATCAGGACTTGTCCCGTCGTCAGAGAATCGCCGGCGCTGTTCTCCACAAGATTCTCCACGTCCAGCAATGCGTTGTACCCAATCTCCCACATCTGATGGCGGGACGGGCGATAAATCAGCGCGAGATTGCCCATCGGGCCTGCGTCTGCCGTGGTGACGGTGCTCCCGCTGCGGCGTGACTCCAAAAAGTCCGTCGCCAACGTGATATCTCCCATGTCGTAAATGCCAAAACCTCCGCCCAACTGAATCCCGTATTTGCGCGGGCTTTCATAGGCGACACTGGACGTTGTCACCGACAATGTCAGCAGGGAAGCGATACACAAGGTTACCAGTAGTCGGTTCATAACTCTGCCTCCGAGTTCAAAAAGGTTGCGTTAGTTCTGAGTGGTTGCCGCATTCGCGGCGTTGCTATCACGAGCGGCAAGTCTGCCGCGCAAATCGTCCAATCGTCGTCGTGCCCCTGCGTCCTGAGGCGTCGTTTCCAGCCACTTCGTCAACAATGTGACAGCGTCATCCAACCTGCCAAGTCGTTCGTAGGCTTGAAGCAGTCCGCCAATGGCTTGACCGTTTCGCGGATCCACCTGCATCATTCGCTCGAAGAACTCAACAGCCAACGGCAGAGCATCCGACCCGTACATTGCCGTGCCCGCTTGATAGAGTTGATCCGCGGTAGGTGTGTCGCCAATTGCAGCGCGAACAATCTGTCCGGCGCGGGCCGTGTCGTTCAGGGATCCGGCATACATACCCGCGATGCGCAAACGAGCCTCAAGATCCAAATCAGGTCTCGATTCGGCCCAATCCAACCGCTTCCTCATCTCATCGTTCTCGCCCAATTCGCTGAACATGCGACCGATCTGAAGCGATAGCTCGACATTGTTGATTGGCCTAACAGATTCAGGAATCTCGCGATCCATGAGCTTCATCAACGCCAACGCTTTGTCACGGTTCGAAAGCCTGTCGAAGTTCGCAATCTGTTCATCCAGAGTTCCGAAGCTCTGCGGTGTCCCGCCAAGCGCATCCGGCTGCGAACGATAATAGTAGGCAAGCTGAAGGAAAGCGGAACGATAATTCTGCAAAAGCTTCGACACATTGTCGTCAAAATGAACCGAAGGATCAGCTATGCCGCGGAAGTGTCCTTTGAAAGTCTCGAGGATATGCGTCTTGATTCGAGCCGCGTCAATTCCTCTGGATCCGCCCGGAGCGACCTTGAACACAAGCCCTTCCATGCTCAAAAACTCCCGAAGGCCAATCATGTTCGAGTTCGCCACGGTCACGGCGAAGTAAATCGGCTTGGGTGTCGGCGTCTTGCTGCGATCGTAGTTCGTGCGCAAAATGTCCAGGATCATCTGGTCCTGCACACGGAGGAAGTTCGGATCTCTGGCTTCACCTTGCTTGTACGGAATATAGACTGCGCCGGGAACATCCCAGCTCATTTTTCCGGAAGGCGTGGCGAGTTCTACGCGGCGCTTCTCTGCGGGCCAATACCTCGAGAGCAGGGCTTGTGCATCCGTTCCATCCACGTAGCGATCTATGTACGTATCGGCAAAGGATATGGGGACCTTTGGTTCGCGATCCCTGAGCTGCTTGATATACCATCCGGTATTCAATAAGCTCAGGTTTACTAGGCGCACGTCTTTGCGCACCCCTTCCACTTCCTGCAGATACCAAACAGGAAACGTGTCGTTGTCACCGTTCGTGAAAATGATACCGTTCGGCTCGCACGACATCAGCGTGTTGTAACTGTAGTCGAATGCCACGTAGCTTGCGCTGCGGTCATTCATGGTAAAGTTGCGCGCGAGCAGAATCCCCGGCGACAATACAAGCAGAAGTGCCACGCTAAGGGCTACGGCCTGCTGCGAACCTCTAAGCTTCTCTTTGATCCAATCAAGTGCAGCCATCGCTCCAATTCCTATCCAGATTGCAAACGCGAAAAACGCGCCCACATAAGAATAGTCACGCTCGCGCGGCTGCGGATCGGGCTGATTCAAATACAGAATCACTGCGTAGCCAGTCATGAAAAACAGAGTGGCCACGACCAACCAGCCCGTCTTGTCACGAGAATACTGCGCGAAGAAGCCAATCAGGCCAAGGATCAAGGGAGCACACGTCAGGATCGCCAGCCACCTAATAATCCCGGTGGATTGGCCGAATAGTGCTGTGAGCGGAGAATACACAGGCTCCACAAGGGCATCCTGGTACTCCAGCTCCGGTGCGCCTTCACGTCCGACAAACTGCCACAGTAGATACCGGTTGAACATCTTATTGACCTGATATCGCCAAAAGAAATCCGCCTGACTCGAATAGGCAGGGTCATTCTTCCAGTTTCGCGGGTACATGGACATGTCACCATACTGCTCGCGATTCAAGTAACTCAGGAATGCCGCCGGAGTCTCCGGATCGTTTTCGTCAATCGGAGGATTCAACCCAGAGCGGACGTAGATCATCGTGTAAGTTGAATACCCGATAATCACGAGTAAGAGCCCCGCTATGGCCGTTCCGATCACCCCGTGCCGCTTTTCTACCGCCCACCAAAACACCGCGCCAAGCAGAGCCACGACCACGAACGGCGCGACTAGACTGCCCATCTTGCTCGCAAGCGCCGGAAGCCACTTCACGACACCTGGATACACCAGTATGAACAGAAGCCCGGTTGCCGCAACAAGCCCTGCAAAGCTAGTGAGCTCGAAAGTCCGACGACGGAAATAGACCACCAAGGCAAGTGCAGGCAAAGCAAGGATCATCAGAAGGTGAACGCCCGTGGACAACCCGATAACATAGGCAATCAACAGCAACCAGCGTTCATTCCCCGGCTCGTCCGCCTTCTCGTGCCACACAAGGATAAGCCAAACCACCAAATGCGTTACAAACTGGCTCATCGCGTAAACTTCCGATTCGACGGCGTTGAACCACATCGAATAGGAAAAGGAAAGCGAGAGCGCTCCGATCGCGGCAGACCCGTACACCACAAGCTTGTCCAACGCGCTCTCTTCCATTCCGCGCATGTGCCGGATCAATCTAACGATGATCAAGAACAGAAGCAGAACCGCAAATGCGCTCGACAGCACGGACATCCACGTCACCCGGACTGCAATGTCCGAGGAAGACGGCAAGATGGAGAACACTCGCCCCAAAATCAGAAACAGCGGTGATCCAGGAGGGTGCGGAACTGAAAGCGTGTAGGAGCACGCGGCAAACTCTCCGCAATCCCAGAACGAAACGGTATCCGCCATCGTCAGAGTATAGACAACGAGCGAAATGGCGAAAACGGCGGCCGCGGCCCACCACTTGGCATTATATTTCACAGGCGAGTAAGGTTACTGAATGTCGTTTGTTTCTTAAAGTAGTACCGGTAGACAACGCTGAACGGCAGGACAACGTGATCAAGCTCTTGGTCGCGCACGCGCCGACTTTTCTGCACGCGACGCCTCTTGCGCAAGATAGACGGAAGATTCCAAAGCAAATACCAGTGCGCCCAAAGTATCGCCGCAGATCGCTTCGGCTCACGCTTCAGAGGAGAGGTCAATACGGCGATCCAGTCCAATGCGATCCGAACCGGAAGGTGTTTGAGCAATCTCACTGCTCCATAGTTCTTCAAAATCATCGCAAGGCTGTTGCGATGATTCAAGTACATCTTCCGGATGCGATCCGCTGAAAGAGCCGCGCCTGCCCAGTGATAGACTGTCCCACTGGGAGCCACCATCACCCGTTTCCCCCCTAACCATAGCCGCCAGCAGAAATCAAGCTCCTCCATATGCATGAAGAAGTCCTCGTCCAAACCACCGGCTTCCACGAAATCACTTTTCCGCAAGACGAGTGCCGCGCCGGTTGCCCAGAATATCTCCCGCGAATCGTCGTATTGGCCGCTATCCGTTTCGATCGTCTCGAAAACCCTGCCCCGAACAAAAGGGTAGCCGTAGGCGTCTATGAATCCGCCCGCACCGCCCGAGTACTCAAATTTGCCGTGGTCTTGATAGGACTTGAGCTTGGGCTGTACTGCCGCTACAGTTTGGTCGCGCTCAAGAATCCCGATTGCTTCCGTGAGCCATTCTGGCTCCACTTCGACATCAAAATTCAGCAGGACGCAATACTCACCCGAAGCCTCAGGCACAGATCGATTGTATGCTCCGCTATAGCCTAAGTTCTCGCCATACTCAATAATCCGCACATCGGGAAAGTCACGGCGCAGGTAGTCGAGGCTGCCGTCCCGAGAGCAATTGTCCACGACAACGATCTCAAAAGGGCGGTATGCCGTGCGAGAGAGGGACTCCAGACACCTTGGCAGGAATTCTAAGCCGTTGTAATTTAGAATAATAACGCTGACAAGCGGGCGAGGCGTCATCTACCCTCATTAGGCGGGAAATGTAAGAAAATAAGGAATATCCGAGGGATTGTCAAGCAATTCCAGTCTGCCCGACAAGACGTGTCAGCGAACGATCTCCACAACCCGGGCATCATAGTAACCACGGGATATCACAACCTTGAGCAAGGAATCCGCTTCGCCCCGGGAAAACGAGTCGCTGAATAGGACATGATAGAAAGGTGTGTCAAGCTGAAGAATGCCCGTAACTCCCAGGAGAGTTGAGGCCCGCGCGGCCGTCACCGTGGCTTTGGCTCGGTCAAGATAAGTCCCCAATTCAACGGCATATAGCGACTCTACATCGCCCATCTTCTCAAAACTGCCGTCCAATATCTCGCCTCTTCCTTCCACGACATTCTCAGCTGGTGTAGTCTCTTTAACTGCTGCTCTCATGCTGTCGCCAAGATGTCCTTCTGCCAGCGCGAGTTGCGCAAAAACGTCGGGTCCAAGCGCATATGGGTCTATCACGAGGTGCGTGTCCGTGGCACTCACTCTGGTGCCGTCCGAATTTGCAGACTTCGTTGAGCGCAATACTCCCGAACAGGATGCGATCAGAAAAGCAACAAGGAAAACTATGCTAAATCTCTTCGACCAAGCCACGCTGCAGCCACCCTTTTCTGCCGTCCGAAAGCTCGACCGCCACCCAGTCGGAAAGCGCCTCGCCAAGCTTCACCTTCGTTCCTTCATGCAATGAGAAGAGCTGAGTAGCTTCCGCGGTCGGCCCCGAATTAACATCAGCTCGTTCGGTCATGACTATGCCATACTTCTCGTTGAATGCGCTGTTCCGCCAGAAATACCAAGCCGTGGATATCACGAGCAATAGCCCAAATGCAAGCGACAAACGAGCCGACCATCTCCGCAACACGCCTGCGCCGTAGCGCTGGAGCAAAATCGAAACGACCAATAGCAAATTCAGTAGGACGGCAATGCGCATCAACGCTTCAGGCGACACTTGATCCCGAAGCTTTCCTGCAAAGCGTATCACCCCCAATTGCGGGAGCGGGGTGATCTGATCCACGATCCCGCGATTTGCCAGAAGCAGATTGTGTTCAACGTCCTTGTCATCCGGCATCAGTCTCAATGCGCGCTCGTAATGAACAATGGCACGTGGAAAATCCTCTTTCCTGAAATAGGCATTCCCCAAGTTGTACTCCAATGAACCGCTGCTCTTGCCGGTAGCAATAACGCTTTGCCATTGTTCGATCGCCAGGTCCCACTGTTCAGCCTGATACGCTGCAAGTCCTGCGTCAAATGCTGCAGATGTTGAAACCTCGGCACGCGCAGAGCTCAAAGCAAGAAGGATCAGAAGCGCTACTCTCATGAGGCGGACTCGAGCTGAACCAAAACGCTCCGAACATTCTGAATGGCGTCATGCATCTCTGCCCTGCTCGCCTGACCACCTGCAAAGCGCGATCGCTCGCTTGCGGACAGTGCGCTTTTCAAGGTGATCCAGTGCTCGTCCGAGAAACCACGCGACCTCCACTCCTTCTCCCACTCTTGAATCGTGTGGGTTGCAGAAGAGAGATCCGTCCATTCAGAAAACACATCTTGCACAGCCAGGGCAAGCTCCCGTGAAGAATCTTGCAGCTTCTCAGTACTTGCGAACCGTTCCGCATGTGTGAGCCGCGCGCGAGCCGATTTCAACGTTCGACGACGACGAGAGCTAAGAGTTCTGCTGGTCTCTGCATTTCGTCTCAGCGCAAAAGCCAATCCGGCCATCGCAACCCAAGGAGATGCTATCAGAGCCCAAGTGCCAAGCCGTTCATGAGGCAGCACGCCAATTAGCGAAATCTCTCCCGATTCCGCCTTCACGTACGCAATATCCTGCCCCACCGATTTCACTTCACGCTTGGATTCAAACTGCTGCGCACCGCTACTTCCTTTGCCACGTCCGACTTCGATGGAAATCGGCGAAGTTTCCGCAGTCTCGTATTTTTGTGTTTGCGGATCAAAATACTTGTAGCTCACAGATGGAATGGTCTGCGTACCTGCCGCGCGCGGGATCAGCACAAACTCGAAGGTCTTCGTCCCTGAAATCTTGTCTGGTCCCCTGCGAATCTGGTCGCTCGTCCTGGGCTCATAGGTTTCGAAGTCCGTCGGAAAGCGGATCTCAGGAATCGGCAAAGTTCGGATGTTTCCCGTTCCTCGAATCTGTACAGTCAAGGTCACCGCGTCATTCAGTGAAACCTCTTGCTTGTCCACACGCGCCGTCGCGGTGAACCTGCCCACGGCAACATCGCCTTCCGGTCTCCCTGAATCCGGCAAAGGCTTTATCGCAAGCTTCAAAGCACGCGAGCTTACCTGAACCGACTCCCTGCGTCTCCCCAGACTGAAGAATGGATCATCAAAAAACGGGTCGCGGCCGCGAGAAGAATTCTTGCGACGCTCCACCTGAACCACCGCGGTCAGAGGATCCACCGTCAGGTCACCGGCAGTCGTAGCAAACAATGCCGCCTTCCTGAACACAATAGACTTGTAGCTCTGACCTTCCACTACTTCGTCACGCGGCACAAGTTTGTCCGGAAGCTCAAACTCCTCGGTCCAAAATCCGGTCGCCTTGGGAAGCTCTTTGATTTCCGGAGCATAAATACTTGCCGAGAAATAGAGCTTGTAGGTGAGTATGATCTGCTCTCCAACATAGGCATCGCGCTTGTCCGGGATCACCTCTATGAAAACGTCCTGCGCTGTTCCGCGCTGCCGCTCACCTGCTTTGACCACCGTGATACTGATCGGAGGTGTCGAGTATTTCCGCCCTCCGTAAGCGATGTCCACTGGACCAATCACCGCCGGCCCGGGAGTGCCGCCTGAAAAGACATAGGTGAAGCTCTTGGACGATGTCACTCGGCCGTTGACGTTCGATGTCTGGGTTGAGGTGGACGGGCCGCCGATCAAGGTCACGTTCGAGAGCTGATTGGGCTGCGGAGTCGGGAGACCTCGCGCCGCTCCATTGAACGTGAACGTCACCTCGAATGGCTCGCCGGCAGGGACCGTCGTGCGGCTTGGAGTCGCTTCGAAGCTCAGTTGAGCGAATGCTTGAAGACTCGCAAGCAGAAGTGCCGCGACAAGTGCAAGTCTCACCAGTCCCGCTCCTTCTTCTTCTTGCCGGCCACTTTCGCCTTGCGGACTTCCTGCAAAGTCTTCTGTTCCTCCTGCTGCAATGCATTCAGAAGCTGTTCAGCTTCTTCTTTTGTCATCTGCTGTGGAGTCTGCGGCTGCTGCTGCACCGAGTCGCCCTGTTGCTCTGACTGCTGAGGCTCAGACTGTTGCTGCTCCTGCTGTTGATCCTCGGGAGGCTGATTCTGCTCAGATTGCTGTTGCTGCTGCTGGTCCTGATTCTGCTTCGTTGAGTCCTGCTCGCCTTGCTGCTGTTGTTGCTGTTGTTGCTCTTGCTGCATCCGCTGCAACCGACGGGCAAGCTCAAGATTGCGTTTCGCATCCTCGTCTGCAGGATTCATGACCAATGACTCGGTCAAGGCAGATACGGCTTCGTCAAGTTTCTGTGCCTGCAAGCTCGCCGTACCCATGTTGTACAAAGTCTGGCTTAGTACTTCTGTAGATTCGGTGCTGTCCAGCGCCGCTCCGTAGATCCGCTGTGCGCGCTCGAACTCACCCGCATCGTACATTGCGTTTCCCAAATTGTACATCACGTTCGCAGTGTCGGCACCGTCCTCCAACGCCCGTACATAATAGTATTGCGCGTCGTCCAGCCGCTTCTCCTGCGCCGCTTGGTTGCCTTTCTTCACGTCACGAGAAGGAAGACCGCCCAATGCAACCGAGGCGAATAGAAAGAGAACCAAAATCCTCACTGTTTACTCCGCAAGATATTACCAAATCCCGCAAACTGCCCAGCTCGGTCTCCGATCAAGACCTCGATGATCAGTAACAGCAGCGCTGGCAAAACGAAATAGGCAAAGCGATCTTCGTAGCCACTGAACTGCATTTGACCGAACTCCGACTTCTCCATCTGATTCAGGTCGTCCCAAATGCGCTCGAGCTCCTGGCCTGAAGGGGTTGCCCGTACGTACTTGCCAGATGCCGTTTCCGCCACTTCAAGAAGTAGCTCCTCATTCAAGCGCGTGATGATCACTTGGCCCTGAGCATCCTTCTTGTAACCCGCGTTTCTCCCGCTTGCATCCACGACAGGAATCGGAGCACCTTGAGGCGTTCCCATACCGATCGTATAGATTGCTATCCCTTGCTCTCGCGCGTCACGCGCCGCTTCAATCGCCTCAGGCTCATGATCCTCACCGTCCGTGATCACAACGAGTACTTTGCTCTTAGCGGCCTCTTCATTTTGAAAAGACTGAATCGCCATGCGAATGGCTTCAGCCAAGGCGGTCCCTTGTTCAGGGATGATTGTTGTGTTCAAAACACGCGTCAGCAGTTTTGCCGCGCCATAATCCGTCGTGAGTGGGCAATGATAGACCGCACTTCCGGCAAAAGCGATCAGCCCGACACGATCCCCCTTCAGGCCATTGATGAAACGCTGAATCGCGAACTTCGCGCTCTCAAGTCTTGACGGAGCCAGATCCTCGCATAACATGCTGTTCGAAAGGTCCACAGCAATCAGCACGTCCACGCCCTCTCGCTTCACCTCTTCAAGCTTAGTTCCGATTTGCGGTCTTGCAAGAGCGACCAGCAAGAGTGACGATGCCACGAGCCACACGGCCATTCGGAGCCACTTGCGGGTCATACTTTGCCCGTAGGCGACTCGCGGCAGAAGCGTTGCGGGTACAACCGCTCGGGCCATCGCACGCGAGCGCAAAATCATGAACACCCACACTGTTCCAACCACTGGAACAAGCAGCAACAGCCAAAGCAACTCCGGTGCTGCAAACTTGATCATGGAAGTTTCCTCAGCCAAGTTAGACTGAGCAAGAGTTCCAAAGCAAGGCAGAGCACCGCGGCAATAAGCCAAGGCATGAAGAGCTCCGCCACCTCTTTGTATTCCTCGACCTGTATCTTCGTTCGCTCGAGAGTGTCAATCTGCTCATAAATTGTGGCAAGGCTCTTCTCATCCGTCGCTCGGTAGTATCTTCCCCCCGTGAGATTGGCGATCTCGGTCAGCATTTCCTCATCAATATTGACCTGCACGTTTTGGTAGCGCTTTCCGAAAACGGTCTCGACGGGATAAGGCGCCATGCCGCGGGTTCCCACTCCAATCGTATAGATCCGAAGCCCCAACGCGCGCGCAGCCTGCGCTGCCGTCAACGGATCAATTTCACCTCGATTGTTCTGACCGTCCGTGAGAAGGATGATCACTTTGGATTTCGCATCTGATTCACGCAAACGATTCACAGAAGTGGCCAACGCCATTCCAATTGCAGTGCCGTCCTCCACCATGCGCATTTGAATCTGACCAAGCAGGCTCAAGACAACTTTGTGGTCGGTCGTGAGCGGCACCTGAGTAAAACTCTCGCCCGCAAAAGGCACAACTCCGATGCGGTCGTGTTCGCGCAGCTGAACAAACTCCGCGGCAACTCTCTTTGCGGCCTCCAAACGGTCCGGCTTCAGATCCTCTGCGTCCATGGACGTCGAGATGTCTATGCAAAGAACAATGTCAATTCCCTCAATCGAGCGGGTACTTTCCGTGTCGAATTGCTGCGGACGCGCAAGCGCGATGATCAGCAGCGAAAGTCCCGCGAGACGCAGCAAGAAAGGCAAAAGACGCAGTCGGACTCGTATGCTCCGCCCCATCTTTCGTGCGTGAGCAAGCGTCGGAAATCGAAAGTCAGAGTTCAGCCTGCTTTCCCGAAAGAACTGCACGTAAACCAGCAAGGGAAGCAGGGAAAACAGCCAAAAGAACTCGGGATGTGCGAACTTCATGCGGCCTGCGTCTCGTTGCTTGTCTCAATACGAGGACGAGTCTCTGCGATGAGTCGAAACCCAGTTTCCAAAATCGCACGGCTTGCGTCCAGTGTAGGAATCTCCTTCGCGAACTTCACCAAGTCCGCATCGCGCAGCAATGGAAGCAACTCGTTCTTCCAGCAGCCGGGCAGATCTTCCCTTCCAAACTCCCGTCCCAGTTCGAAGGTTGTCATTTCCAGCGCGGAGAAGCCGTAGCTGCCTTCAACGTACTTCCGCATGATTTCCGAGAACTCGCTGAAATGCTCTTTCAGCATACCGCGGTCCGGATACTTTTTCTCAGCAAGTGCGTTCAGCTCGCGAATGGCAAGCTCCGCCGGCGGAAGCACTGGAACGACGGGCTCGGAGTCCGCGACGACTCGCCAGCGCTTCCACCACAAAATCAACGCAATCAGCGACGCAACTAATGTTGCGGCCAAGACCCAGGGCCAAAACGCGCGAAAAACATCTTTGACATACAGCGGATGCTCGCGATATGGCTTGATCGGACTCGGAGACGATGCGGTATCCGCAAGCATGGATTCCACGCGAGCTGTTCGCTCCTCGGTCCGGAGAGTGTCCACTATCTGTCCGTTTCGGAACAAGGCAACCCGCATCGGCGGAATCACGAACTCACCCGTGTCGTAGAGCGCGGCCTGAAACCGGAACACCCCTCCTTTTTGCGCCGTTTGATCCGGTCGAATGGGCAACACTCGCAACGGCAAACCGGAAGGCGGCAATACTTGTACACTGTCACTTGGAGGGAGAGACAACTCGTACTCTATCGGATCTCCGATCCGCAGTGCCGCACCGGCGCTTACGGCCAGAGCTATCGAGAGAATAGTCAGCAGGAACACGCGAACGATCATGCGCATCTACCGCCGCTGCTCCCGACGCTTGAACATCGTCACCAGGTGCCGCACATAATCCTCGGCAATGCTTAGATTCTGGTAGTCAGCACCGGATCTCTGCATTTGCTGACGGACGCCTTCCTGCCAACGCAGATACTCTGCACGCAAAGTCTTCATGCCAGATCTGCTGGACGAATCTATCCACATGGTCTGCCCCGATTCGGCGTCGTGTAGTTTCACCAACCCTGCGCTCGGCCACTCGATCTCCCGCGGGTCCGTGAGATGAAGAGCCATCAAGTCGTGTTTCCTCGCGCACACGCGCAGCGGCTTCTGATAGCCTTCATCAATGAAATCCGAAATCAAGAACACAATGGCGCGCTTCTTAAGGACATTAAGCAAGTATTCCAAACCGGTCGTGATGCTGGTGCCGCTGCGCTGCGGTTCAAAGGTAATCAGTTCGCGAAGTATGCGCAGTATGTGCGAACGTCCCTTACGCGGCGCGATGAACTTCTCAACGTGATCCGTAAAGAGCAGCAGCCCGACCTTGTCGTTGTTGTTGATCGCCGAGAAGGCCAGCACAGCGGCCAATTCCGCCGCCACCTCCATTTTCAGGGCGCGGCCCGATCCGAACAAAGAAGAGCTCGAAACATCGCAGAGCAGCATGACCACCAGCTCGCGCTCTTCCTCGAACAGCTTGACATGCGGACGACCGGTCCGCGCTGAAACATTCCAGTCAATGGTGCGCACGTCATCGCCAATCTGATACTCGCGCACTTCGGAGAAGTTCATGCCTCGGCCTTTGAACACCGCGTGGTATTCGCCGGACATCACTTCATTGACCAGACCGCGAGTCTTGATCTCGATCTGTCGCACCTTGCGAACAATTTCCCTGGTCTCCAGCACGACTCTACGGGACCTCTACCGTGTTGAAGATCTTCTCGACGATTGCTTCGCTGGTCACCTCTTCGGCTTCGGCTTCGTAGGTGACGCCGATGCGGTGCCGCAGCACATCCATTCCCACCGCGCGAATATCTTCCGGTACAACGTATCCGCGATGTCGCAAGAACGCGTGCGCGCGAGCCGCTTTCAGAAGAAAGATTGAAGCTCGTGGCGAGGCGCCGTATTGAATGAGCGGCTTCAAGTCCGGAAGCTTGTGATGCTCCGGCTGACGGCTCGAGAAGACAATATCCAGCACATAGTCCTCGATCTTTGGATCCACATAAATGGATTCTACCATGCTACGGATTCGCAGCAATTCGTCTGGCGTTGCCACGGCATTGATCGTCTGTGATTCACTCCGCGAGAAAGTGCGCATAATGCGGGCTTCCTCGTCGCGCCGCGGATAGTCCACCTTCACTTTCAGCATGAAGCGGTCCACCTGCGCTTCCGGAAGCGGATAGGTTCCCTCCTGCTCTATCGGATTCTGTGTGGCCAGCACCAAGAACGGCTGCGGAAGCGGAAACGTGTGCTCGCCTATGGTCACCTGCTGCTCCTGCATCGCTTCCAATAGCGCAGATTGAACCTTTGCCGGAGCACGATTGATTTCATCAGCCAAAACAAAGTTGGCAAAGACAGGACCCTTCTTGGTCGTGAAATTGCCATCTTTCTGGTTGTACACCAGGGTGCCGACCAAGTCTGCGGGCAGCAAGTCAGGCGTGAATTGAATTCTCTGGAAGTGTGCCGAAACGGTCGAGGCAAGTGTTTTGATCGTCAGCGTCTTTGCCAGCCCCGGAACGCCTTCCAAGAGGACGTGCCCGTTGCTAAGCAAGCCGATCAACAGCCGTTCTAGCATCATCTTCTGGCCCACCACGACCTTTCCGGCCTCGGCCAGGATCCGGTCGGCAAGCTCGGCCTCCCGCTCAATCCGTAATGTCAGTTCCCTGATGTCCGCATCCATGCAAATGTTTTCTTTCTAAGTTGTTGCGATTCCCTGGTCCCGCTTGACGAGGAAACTCGCCGATGAGCTTCTGAGTTCCGCTCCCTGTACAAAAAATTAGACCCCCGGAAAGGGGATCTAAGTTGCAAACTTGATACAGATTCTGACTACCCTTGGTGGGTCGCTGTCGTGTCAGACGTCTCGAGCATTTTGTTCAATTCTTCTATCTCGTTGACATCCATTCCCAAGTGATCCAGCTCCCACTGAGCATCCTTGATCAACTGGTCTTCCGGATAATTCTTTATGAAGTCCTGATATGCCGCTTTCGCCTTCGCAGTATCCTTCATATGATTTGCATAGAGATAGCCCATCATGAATTGACACTTCGGTGCATACGTGGACTTTGGATACTTGCTGACCAAGTCCTGATAGGCCTTAATCGCGGTGGGAAAATCGCTCTGCTCCTGAGCTGCGGTCGCCTTGTCAAACAGCTCCTGCTCGCCTGGCCCCGATTGACAGCCCGCTATCCAGACCAGAGAAAGTGCTCCGGCCAGCAACCACAATGCGAGAGACACACGTCTCATGGATCTAAACCTCTTTATTCTCAATTTCTTAGAATCAACCAGGGGGCCAACGGAAGTCGCGTCCGCCCAGCAAGTGAATGTGAAGATGGGGTACCGATTGCCCTGCCGATTCCCCGTTATTGATCACCACACGGTATCCGTCCGCGATGAGTCCCAATTGCTCAGCCAGCTTGCGTGTGCTGGCAAGCAGCTTCCCAAGCAACAGAGTATCTTCTTCCCCTGTACTTGAAAGTGCCTTCAAAGGCTTCTTGGGAATGATCAGAACGTGGGTCGGCGCCTGAGGATTGATGTCACGAATCGCAATTAAGTCTTCTGTTTCCAGAATCTTATCTGCAGGTATCTCGCCCGCAATGATTCTTCCAAAAATCGTCTCGGCCACGGATCTTAGGCTTTAGCTTGTTTCGCAGCCAGGATTCTTGCCCGTCTTCTACGCAGCTTGCGGCGGTGGATCATCTTCATGATTGTCTTGTTTCGACTCATTTCAGCTTCCTTTGTTCCCGTTTTGTCGTAAATAGTTAAATATATATCATGGAGTCCACACTTTCAAGCTTGTGGCTCCGAATCTCAATGCAATCTGAGCGCCCCCGCTTGACAAGTTGAGTGTTTTTCAGTAGATTCCGGCTTGTTTCCGGAGTAGCTCAGCGGTAGAGCGGGTGGCTGTTAACCACTAGGTCGGGGGTTCGAATCCCTCCTCCGGAGCAAATCTGGCCACCATCAGGTGGCCTTTTCTGATTATGAGGAGATCAACGTGAACCTCGCATGGATCGGGCTCTTCGGAGCCCTTGGAGCGCTCTCAAGATTCGGACTTTCCTCGTGGATTGCCCCTAAAACTCATGCAAGTTTTCCTTGGCCTACACTTGTCGTCAACTTGCTGGGGTGTCTGGCCATTGGGGCGATAATGGGGTCCGGCCTATTGGACTCGCCCCGCCATCCGCACCTCAGGCTTGCCTTCGTGACGGGCTTCCTCGGGTCCTTCACCACGTTTTCCGCCTTCTCCGCAGAGAGTTGGCTGCTGATCGAATCAGGCAAGCTGTCCGCCGCCGCCGCCTACATTCTTGCAAGCCTCATCGGGGGACTACTCTTGACCGCCTTGGGCTATGGAGTTGCCCGTTTGGGCGGACAATAGACCTTGAACTTCAAGCAGATAACCTCTATATTGTACAAGCTACCTCAACAGAATTCTCCCCGAATGTCCACCCGCCTCACCTCAGAAGACCTCTATCTTTTTAACGAAGGAAGCCATTTTCGCCTGTACAAGAGGCTCGGTGCCCACTTGGACGTTCGAGATGGCAATAAGGGCGTGAGCTTCACGGTGTGGGCACCGGATGCCCGGGACGTCTCCGTAGTCGGCGAGTTCAACTCCTGGCAGCCGGACCGAAATCCCCTTAGTCCCGTTGAGCATAGCGGCATATGGGAAGGATTTGTTCCGGGTGCGGTGCTCGGCCAAGGCTACAAGTATCACATCCGATCTCGTGCTTCACATTATGAAGTGGACAAAGCGGATCCGTTCGCTTTTCGAACTGAGATGCCGCCCAACTCCGCGTCCGTGGTTCATGACCTTGCCTTTGAGTGGCATGACAAAGAGTGGATGAATTCTCGGGCCGCGAAAAACGCGGACAACGCCCCGATCAGTATCTATGAAATGCACCTCGGAAGCTGGGACAAGGTTCATGAAGACGGTGGACGCTCACTGCACTATCGCGAACTTGCGCCGCGCTTGATCAAGTATCTCCATGAGAACGGCTTCACGCACGTTGAATTCATGCCGGTCATGGAGCATCCCTACTACGGATCGTGGGGATATCAGACGACGTCCTACTTTGCCCCCTCCGCGCGCTACGGCTCTCCGCAAGACCTCATGTACCTGATTGATCAGTTGCACTTGCATGGTATCGGCGTCATCCTGGACTGGGTTCCTTCGCATTTCGCCACCGACGAGTTTGCGCTCGGCTATTTCGACGGCACCTATGTCTATGAGCATGCGGATCGGCGGCAGGGATTTCATCCCGACTGGGGCAGCTTCATCTTCAACTATGGCCGCACGGAGGTGCAGTCCTTTTTGATCAGCTCGGCATTTTTCTGGCTTGATGTATATCATGCGGATGGCCTGCGAGTGGACGGAGTTGCGTCCATGCTCTATCTCGACTATTCAAGGCAGGGTGGTGATTGGATTCCTAATAAGTACGGCGGCAAGGAAAATGTGGACGCCATCGAGTTCCTGAAGCGACTAAACCATGAAGTCGGTGTGGCATTCCCGGGCACACTTCCAGTTGCTGAAGAAAGCACCTCGTGGGCCATGGTTACCCGGCCTCCCTATATCGGCGGACTCGGTTTCCGCATGAAATGGGACATGGGATGGATGCACGACACTTTGCAATACATGGCGCTCGATCCGGTCTTTCGCAAGTACCATCATCACTTGCTGACCTTCCGGATGCTCTACGCCTACACCGAGAACTTCGTGCTTCCGCTTTCCCACGACGAAGTTGTGCACGGCAAGGGATCGCTACTGGGGAAAATGAACGGTGACATGTGGCAGAAGTTTGCCAACCTGCGCAGCCTCTATGGCTACATGTGGTCCATGCCGGGCAAGAAATTGCTCTTCATGGGAGGTGAAATCGCGCAGTGGCGGGAGTGGAGCCATGATGACGCCGTGGACTGGAATCTGCTTGATTTCGACTCTCATTCAGGTATGCAGCGATGGGTTCGGGATTTGAACAAGTTGTACACTGAAGAAGGCGCGCTGCACAAATTTGATTTTCAGCAGGAAGGTTTCGAGTGGATTGATTGCCACGATTTTGATCAATCCACGTTCGTGTTTCTGCGCAAAGGCGAAGCCGGTGATTCGCCTATTCTTGTTGCATTGAACTTCACTCCCGTGCCTCGCCATAACTATCGTGTCGGAGTGCCAGTCCCCGGCGAGTGGATAGAGGTCCTGAACAGCGACGCCGCCAGCTATTGGGGATCCGGTGTTGGGAATCTGGGAAAAGTCACCACATCCAAATTCTCATCCCACGGACACGCTCAATCGCTGTCACTGACTCTTCCTCCGCTTGCCGCAGTCTTTCTAAAGGGCCCTGCCTCCAAGTAGTTCTTTCCGCTTCTCTTTGCATACACCCGTGTATCAATACTAATCCTATCTAATTGTGAGTAACTCCAAACAAGGTCTAGTCGGACAGCTTTCGCAATTTGGCAGAGCGTTCTGGATGCTCAACATCATGGAGATGATTGAGAGGCTCGCGTACTACGGTGTGCGAGTCGTCATTCCAATCTATATCGCTCAAGCCGACGAAGTTGCCGGTCTGCACTTCACGCAGATCCAAAAGGGTCTAATCTTCTTCTATTGGGCACTCGTCCAATCGCTTGTCCCGATGTTCTCGGGCGGATTTGCCGACCGCTACGGCTACAAGCGCACGATTGCCTGGAGCATCGCTCTGAAAGCTGCGGGCTATCTCCTAATGGCGACGCAGAGAGAGTTCTATCCGTTCCTTTTCGGATGCTGTGTGCTGGCCTTCGGTACAGCTGTTTTCAAGCCCGGCATTCAGGGAACGCTGGTTCAGAGCATTACGAAGGCCACCTCGTCCGTGGGTTGGGGAACCTTCTATATGGTCGTCAACATCGGTGGGTTCCTTGGACCGCCCCTCGCGCACTTCTTGTACGGTATCTCCTGGCCCGCAGTATTCTACGGCTGCGCCATCATCGTCAGCTTGAACTTCCTGATGCTCTTAACCTACAAGGAAGTTCCGGCAGGCGGAGATCAAACCGGCACGCCGTGGACAATCTTCAAGACCACCTGCGTCAACATGGCGCGCCCATGGTGGCTCGTCCCCACAAGCTTGCTCTCGATTCTGGCCGTCTTCGTCCTGCCCTTCCCCTCCACTCTTCGCATGATTGTGGTTGCGATTGCGTTGGGCTTGCTGATTGTTCGAACTACGCGCGTGGGTGCCTTTATCTGGCTGATGTCCGGCTTCTGGTTGATGTTCATGCAGCTGTTTGACATGCTGCCGAACTTCATCGTGGACTGGGTGGACAGCTCGATGATTGTCCATGCCTTAGGACTACCCGCATGGATGACCGTGGAAACCGCTCGCGGAACCATGATCACGCAGGAATGGATGATCAATGCCAATGCAGGACTGATCGTCGTTTTGGTTGTCTTCGTGTCCTATCTTGTCGCCAGAATGCGCCGTTTGACTTCCATCCTGCTCGGCATGACCATCTCCGCTGGAGGACTGGTCGCCGCGGGATTCACAATGTCCGGCTATCTTTGTATTCTGGGAATCCTCTGTTTCAGTGTCGGTGAAATGCTGGCCAGCCCCAAGATGAACGACTATCTTGGCGTGATTGCTCCCGAGGGCCAAAAGGCGCTTTACATGGGTTATGCCAATATCCCGCTTGCCATCGGTTGGAGCTATGGATCTCTGCGCGGCGGCGAAGTGTATGACAAGATGGGAGACAAGGCAAACCTGTCCCTGAACTACCTTGCAGAGAAGTTCGCAATCACAAAAGATCTGTCTCAGGACTCCATTGTCGCAAAGGTGCAGGCCGCCGGAGTGGATTCCACACGCGCGGTACAGGCGGTCAGCGATGCCTTCGTGCAAGGTGAGGGAATCGCCAGAACCAAGGCCACCGAGTTTCTGCAGACTGTCTCAGGACTGGATGCAGCTCAAGTTACGCAGACTCTCTGGAGTGTCTATCACCCCTACAAACTCTGGTATCAGTTCGCCGCCATCGGAATCGCCTCCGCTATCGGCGTCGCCATCTACGCGCACTTTGCGCACAAATGGCAATCAGAAGATGTATAGTCTCATAGCAAGAAACCGAATGACCGAATGAATACGCTGACTCAAGTTGTTCCGGCGCATCGAACCGAGCAGGTCACCTATGCTGTGCGAGACGTGGTTGTCGTCGCACAGCAAGTGGCCGCGACGGGTCGAGAGATGCTCTATCTGAACATCGGCGACCCGAACTTGTTCGATTTCAAGACACCCGATCACATTGTGGATGCAACGCTTCGCGCGATGCAGGACAACCGAAACGGATACGCCCCGTCCAGCGGAATCCCCGATGCTATTGAAGCGATTCGGGCACAAGCCGACCGGAGCGGCATTCGAAACATTCGCGACATCTTCGTCACCACCGGTGCCAGTGAAGCGATTGATGTTTGTTTCAGTGCGCTGGTCAATGCCGGTGAGAATGTGTTGACTCCGACTCCCGGATATCCGCTCTATACGGCGGTGCTGGCGAAGCTCGAAGCCAAAGAGATTCCTTACTATCTTGACGAGGATAACGACTGGCAGCCTGACCTTGAGGATATTGCCTCCAAGATCACGCCCAAAACGAGAGCGATAGTCTTGATCAATCCGAACAACCCGACCGGATCGGTGTGCGAGCGCAAAACGCTTGAAGGAATCCTGGAGCTCGCTCGCAAACACAATCTGGTCATTTTCGCGGATGAAATCTACGACAAGCTCATCCTCGACGGTGGTGAGCATGTCTCCATCGCCTCGCTTGATCATGAACATCCCATCATAACATTCAATGGGATGTCCAAAGCCTACGTCGCACCCGGATTTCGAATTGGCTGGGGAATCGTCTCCGGCAATCCGTCCGTAATTAGCAACTACGTCGAGGCGATCAACAAACTCCTGCGGGCACGGCTTTCGGCCAATCATCCCGAGCAGTATGCCATTGCCGCGGCTCTGGACGGTGATCAGTCACACCTGACGGAAATCAAGCAGAAACTCTCTCACCGGCGTGACCTCTCCGTGAGCATGTTGAATGCCATTCCCGGCGTCTCCTGTGTAGCTCCGCGCGGAGCATTCTATGCATTCCCCCGGCTCACAGTTGATCAGAGCGATGAGCTCTTCGTGCGCGAACTGATTAAGGCAAAGGGCGTCGTGACTGTGCACGGTTCCGGTTTCGGTCAGCGGCCGGGAACCAAGCACTTCAGAATCGTGTTCCTGCCTCAGGAAGAGATTTTGAGGAAGGCGTATGCACACATCGAAGAGTTTCTGTCCGTCTTCGAACCGGCAGCCGCCTGATCAATCACCAAACACAACGAAAAAGCCCTCGCAAATGCGAGGGCTTTTCTTTGCAAAGCAACAAAAGATTATGGAACTGCTCTGAGCATGGCGGTAACCAGTTGATCGGGGAACAATCCGATCACGATGATAAGAAGCGATGAAATCGCCAGTACGGCCTTGTACGCAAAAGGCTGACTGATAGCGACGTCGCCTTCTGGCTTCGCCATGAACATCGTCGAAACGACCTTCAGATAGTAATAAGCGGCGACCGCGCTGTTCAATAGACCGATAATCACAAGCCAGAGATGGCCCTGTTCGATGGCCGCGGAGAAGACGTAAAGCTTTCCAAAGAAACCTGCTGTCGGAGGAATTCCGATCAAGGAAAACATGAAGACGGACATCATCAAGCCGAGCACAGGATAGACCGTTCCCATGCCGCGCAGCGACTCAAACGAATAATCACCCTTGCCTCGCTGATTGATGAGCATCAACACGCCGAATGCACCTAGATTCATCAGAGCATATCCAATCAGATAGAATCCCGCCGCCGCAAAAGCTTGCGGTGTTCCGGCCACGATGCCCACCAGAAGATACCCGGCATGCGCGATGGACGAATAGGCGAGCATGCGCTTCACGCTCGTTTGCCTGAGCGCCACAAAGTTGCCGACGGTCATCGTCAGCGCAGCCATCACAGAGAGCGCCGTCGTCCAGTGCTCACTGGTCAGTATCAGCGCGACTCCAAACACACGAATAAGCCCAACGAAGGCCGCTGCCTTCGCCCCGGTGGACATGAATGCAGTGATCGTGGTCGGGGCACCTTCATACACATCGGGAGACCAGAAGTGGAACGGCACCGCCGACACCTTGAACGCAAAGCCCACGAGCAACAGTCCGATTCCCGTAACCGTCATCGGGCCGATCCCGTCACTCTGGCGGAGAGCTTCTCCGATTGCGACGTAGTCCAACGATCCGATTCCACCGTAAATCAGCGCCATACCGTAAAGCAAGAATGCCGAGGAAAACGCCCCAAGTACCAGATACTTCAAGCCGCCCTCGACTGAAGCGGCATCGTCGCGCCGGAAAGAGACCAAAACATAGAGCGCAATGGACATCGTCTCAAGGCCGACAAAGAACAGCAACAGATTCGCCGCGGCTGACATGACCATCATGCCAAACACGCACATCGCCAGAAGCGAGTAGTATTCTCCGAGCCGAATCTTGCGGTGCGTCAAATAGAGAGGTGAGAAAATCGCCGTCGCCAGTCCTGCCACTGCAAACAGCGCACGGAACCAGGCAGAGAAGCCGTCATTGAACAACTGCCCCGCCATCAGCATGGTCTGCTCAGACGGAGAAATCAAGGCGACTGCGGCAGCAACGGCCAAGCCAAGCACGGTAACGCCCTGCGCGGCGGACGGGTTGCGGCCCTTGGAAGCAACATCCGCAAGGATCGCCAGGAGGGCCGTGACGACGACAATCAGCTCAGGCAGGACGCCCATGAAATCGCCGGAATCCATTACGGCAAGACCCCCTGCAACTGAGAAAACTGCCCTTGCTGGAAATGATCAAGCACCAGTTGGAGCGACGGTTCAATGCGTGTCAGAATCGGATCCGGATAAACTCCGATCCAAATCGCAAGGACGATCAGGACCAAGATCGGCACGGCCTCAAACAGTGTAATGTCTTTGAGCTTTCGATTCTCGTCGTGAATCAACTCGCCATAGAACACTCGCTGATACATCCACAAAAGATAAACGGCCGCGAGAATTACTCCCGATGTCGCAATCACGCCATACAGAGTGTTCGATGCGAACGTCCCGATCAAGATCAAGAACTCACCGACAAAGCCGTTGGTGGTCGGAAGCCCTATGGAAGACAGCGCCACGATCATAAACAATGCGGCATATACCGGCATCACTTTCGCAATGCCGCCGTAGTCCGCAATCAAACGCGTGTGGCGGCGCTCATAAACGACTCCGACCAGCAAGAACAGCGCGCCAGTCGAAATGCCGTGATTGATTTGCTGTAAAAGTGATCCGGCCAGTCCCTGCTGGTTCAACGCAAAAGTTCCCAGCATTACAAATCCCAAGTGCGCGACGGATGAATAGGCCACAAGCTTCTTCATGTCCTTCTGCACCATCGCCACCATCGCGCCGTATATGATTCCAATAATCGCGAGCCAACTAATCCACGGCACAAACTCAAGCGTCGCCTCAGGAAACATTGGCAAGCAGAACCTCAGGAAGCCATAGGTCCCCATCTTCAGCAAAACACCCGCAAGAATCACGGAGCCTGCCGTAGGAGCTTCGGTGTGCGCATCCGGAAGCCAGGTATGAAGCGGGAAAAGCGGAACCTTGATCGCAAAGGCAAGACCGAAAGCCAGGAAAAGCCACCGCTGAATGTCGAGCGCATAACTCGATTGTTCAGTCGCAAGCAGCAGATTGAACGTGTGTCGGCCAGTCTCCGGATCCACCGTGTGGAAATAGACATACAAGACGCCCACCAGCATCAACACGGATCCAGCCATCGTAAACAGGAAGAACTTTACCGTAGCGTACAGTCTGCGCTGGCCGCCCCAGACGCCGATCAGGAAGAACATCGGCACCAGCATGACTTCCCACATCACGTAGAATACGAACAAGTCCATCGCCGCAAAGACGCCGACCATGCCCGCTTCCAATAGCAGGAAAAAAAAGAAGTACTCCTGCACTCGATCCGTGATGCTGTGCCAACTGGCCAGAATACACAACACGGTCAGGAGCGTGGTCAATACGATCAGGAAAAGGCTGATGCCGTCCACACCCAGATGCCACTCTGCACCTATGGAGGGAATCCATGGCAGTTTCTCCACCATTTGATAGCCGGCTTCACCAACTTGAAATCCTGCCAGGATGGCCAGAGAAACAGCAAATGTCGCAAGCGATCCCGCCAGCGCGACACCTCTGAGTAAGCCAACAGACGTACGGGGCAGTGCCAGCATGAGCAGACTGGTGAGCGCAGGAATGGCAATGCACAGAGTCAATAGCATGCGCTTACCCCAGGACCGACCATAACAAGGTACCCAACAGCAAGACCACACCCAGACTCATGATCACCGCATAGTTCTGCGTGACACCGGTCTGTACCTTCCGAACTATTCCGCCAATACCGGAGACGGTCGCGCCAAGCCCGTTGACAGAGCCGTCCACGGTTCCCTGATCAACGTACCTTGCAAAGATCTCTGACAACTTCACAAGCGGCTGCGAGATCATCGTGTCGTAAATCTGATCCACCCAGTACTTGTTGTAGAGCAGATTCCGCGTTCCTGACTTACCCAGAGATTCCACCAGAGAGGATTTCCCCAAGTACCACGACTTGGCAACAAAGATGCCGATCAAGGCAATCAATACTGAAACTGCCATCAGGACATATTCAGCCGTCGGCACACCATGATGCGCTCCAGCATGCTCGCCAGTCTCTGAAAGAATCGGAAGCAGCCACTCGTGGAAATTGTTGTGGCCGCCGAGCGCGTGAGGCACTCCCACATAGCCGCCCAGAACTGACAGAACTGCCAATACGATCAGCGGAATGGTCATCAGCTTCGGCGACTCATGCACGTGATGTTCCTGTGCCTTCGACCCGCGGAATTTTCCGAAGAAGGTCAGGAACAGCAAACGGAACATATAGAAGGCTGTGCAAAACGCGGCAGTCGCGCCGATTGCCCACAGAGCATAGTTGTGCGACTCAAAAGTCTTCCAAAGAATCTCATCTTTTGAGAAGAACCCTGCCAATCCAGGAATACCCGCGATAGCCAATGTCCCCACGAGAAATGTCTTGTACGTCGTGGGCATTTTATCTTTCAAGCCGCCCATGAAGCGTATATCCTGCTCATCCGACATACCGTGAATCACCGAACCCGACCCAAGGAACAAGAGCCCCTTGAAGAAGGCGTGTGTCATCAGATGAAAAACAGCGGCAGTATAGGCGCCAACGCCGCATGCCAAAAACATGTAGCCCAATTGGCTCACGGTCGAGTAGGCAAGCACTTTCTTGATGTCCGTCTGCACAAGTCCGATCGTCGCCGCAAACAGGGCCGTGATACCACCCACCCAGGCAACCACATCCATCGCCATAGGCGACAATGAGAACAGGAAGTTCGAGCGCACGACCATATAGACACCCGCAGTGACCATCGTCGCCGCGTGAATCAGAGCAGAAACCGGAGTCGGACCAGCCATGGCATCCGGAAGCCACGTGTAGAGCGGAAGCTGAGCAGACTTGCCGGTGGCACCCATGAACAGCAGCAAACAGATCGCCGTGATCACACCCGCGCCAACCGGATAGGCTTGCGCCATTGGTTCGATCTCGCGGAAGTTGATCGTACCGAAAGTTGTCCAGAGCAGGAAGATCGCCAGCAAGAACCCAAAGTCACCGATTCGGTTCATGATGAAGGCCTTCTTGCCGGCGGAAGCCTTCAACTCATCGGTGAACCAGAATCCAATCAGCAGATACGAACACAGTCCGACTCCCTCCCACCCCACGAACATCACGAGGTAGTTGCTTCCCATCACCAGCAGAAGCATGAAGAAGACGAACAGATTGAGATAGATGAAAAACTTCCGGAATCCCGCGTCGCCGTGCATGTAGCCAATCGAATACACGTGAATCAAGAACGACACGCCTGTCACGACCAGCATCATGATCATCGAAAGCTGATCGGCAAGAAACCCAGCTTGCGCCGAGAAATTGCCAACCACAATCCAGCGGAAGAGCTCCTGCTCGAAGTGACGCGATTCCGCGGGCATTCCCAGAAGTTGGAAGAAGGCTCCGGCTGCCACGACAAAACTTGCTCCTACCATCGCCGCTGCAACACCGCCGACCAGCTTTTCCGGCTGACCGCGTAGCACAAACGTGTTGAGCACGACACCCAACAACGGAAACAGCGGTATCAGGTAAAGAAATTCGAGCATCTATCCTCGCAGCGCGCTCAACGCATCTATATTCATCGTGCCGCGCTTTCGCCAAACCGATATCAAGATCGCCAAACCAACGGCCACTTCAGCCGCCGCCACACACAACACAAAAAACACGACCACCTGAGCCTCCTGATCGGCCGCATGGCGCGCCAACGCAATGAAACTCAGATTGACCGCGTTTAGCATCAACTCCACACACATCAGAATGATGATGAGGTTCTTCCGCGTCAGAACACCCATCACGCCGATTCCGAACAACACGGCGGAAAGCAACAGATAGTGCGCCAGATCAACGGCCATCTTTACCCTCATCCGCTTTGCGCACGAGTGCCACAGCACCGATCATCGCCGCCAGAAGCAGCACCGACGTGGCTTCGAAAGCAAACAAATACTTGCTGAACAACAGACCGCCCAGCGACTTGACCTTGCCAAATTGATCAGGAACCGCCGGCATATCCGGCAAAACAGAACTTCCGCGAATGATGGCCATGAAGAGCACAAGGAGCGTCAGGCCAGCCACGGACAGTCCCGCGACTCGCCAGAACCTAGGCAGCCTTTCCTCGATTCGCTGAAGATTCAAAAGCATGATAACAAAAAGCAGGAGCACAATAATGGCTCCTGCATATACAATGATTTGAATTGCCGCGAGAAATGGTGCAGCGAGCAAGACATAGAGACCCGCCAGACTGAACATCGTCACGACCAAATAGAGCGCGCTGCCGATCGGCGAGGGTGACGTCACGACCAAAAGGGCCGTCAAAACGGACCCAAAAGCAAGCACCAAAAACAGAATAGTTTCAAGGCCCATAGACTGGTCAGCTGCCCGGCAATGACTCTATAACATCCATAGATTGCTGAATATAGGGGTTTCGTCAGAAAAAGTCAATCATTTTGTGAATGTTTGCTCATGGCGGCTAACGCTTAAGTCAAATACTAATAAAGATTTAAACTCATCCCTATTTAGCAAATCGGCAAGAATCAGGAGCTTTCAGAGGCAAGGGACCAATTCAAGCATTGTGCGACATGAACAAGAACAGCCTTGTCGTCCAAGCATTGCACCTCGTGCGGAATGACCTCGACATTTAACCCGCCGTCTATTGGCCGCATACGAATCAAATCCTTAGCTGTTGTGAGAACCGTCTTCGCTCCGCTTCTTCGTGCCATGCGGTCAATATCAAGCATCTCCTGCTCCGAAAACCTGTAGTGATCCCGAAAATGCTTTCGCCCAACAACGGATAACCCAGTAGCGGTGAGCGCCTGCAAGACCCGATTGGGCCGGGCAATTCCAGTTACGAGAAAGCAGGGCTGTTGAATGGCCCGGGTCCATTTCGCTGGAATCTCAGCGATGCCCACCTTGTACACGGGTTTCCCGTGTACCGCACCAAGCGCCTCCACTCCGTCACCGTTTCCGACCGAGATCAAGGCAGTTGCTCGCGTCAGTGCTGAGACTGGTTCACGAAGCCTTCCCGCAGGCAGCAATCGCCCATTCCCCACGGGTTCAAGCGCATCGAAGAGCACAATATCCACGTCGCGCGCCAGCGCACGGTGCTGGAAGCCGTCATCCAGCAAGATTACCTTCGCCCCGAATTCTTCAACAGCAACCCGAGCACTCGCCACTCGATCGGCATTCGAGATCACAAGCAGTTCAGGACATGTCTGTTTGATAAGAAGCGGCTCGTCACCGGTTGTTGTCCAGTCGGCGTCCGACTCCGCAATCACCAACCCGCGCGACGTTCGGCCATATCCCCTCGAAAGCACGGCGATTGCGTTCGGTTTTCGAAGCTCCGGCCACTGACTCATCAAAAGTCTGGCTAGCGCAATCACAAACGGAGTCTTTCCGTTTCCGCCGACCGTCAAGTTGCCCACAGAGATCACCGGGACATGCGCTTTCCATCCTCCCCGCTGATCCCAGCGGCGATGATAGAACCCTGAGCCTATCCGGTAAAGTTGTTCAGGCAGCCAAAGAATCAATTGGACTTGTCTTGGTTTGGAATATTCTGCTCTTTCCCTACTCCGATTCTATCCAACTCGCTCAAGAACTCCGAGACAGACTTGTACCTCTTATAGACCGACGCGAAGCGCACATAGGCGACTTCGTCCGTCCTGGAGAGCTCGTCAAGAATCCATTGGCCGATCTGAGCGGAGGTGACTTCCCGACTTGTGTCCGCCAACACGCGCGCTTCAATCGCTGCGGTCATGGTCTCGATCGTGTGAGCCGTCACTGGACGTTTGGTGCATGCAATCGAAAGCCCGCGATACACCTTTTCACGATCAAAAGGCTCGCGGGCTCCATCTGTCTTGACCACTTGCACGACGCGATCTTCAATCGCTTCGTAGGTCGTGAATCTATGGCCGCATTTCACGCACTCTCTGCGGCGGCGAATCGCGCGCCCCTCTTTGGCGGGCCGCGAGTCTATTACCCGGTCATCGTCCGTGCTGCAAAATGGGCAACGCAAAGTTGCTCCTACACTCTAATACTGAAAGGCCTGGGGGTAAAGGGGAAAACCGGACGCGAGCTCCTGGACCTCCGCACGAACCTTTGAAATCTCTTCTTCAGAGTCCAGATTCTGAATCACCCGGTCAATCAATTTGACAATCTTCTTCATTTCAGCTACGCCCATGCCGCGCGAGGTAATGGCAGGCGAGCCAATGCGTACGCCCGACGTCACCAAAGGCTTCTGCGGATCGAACGGAACCATATTCTTGTTCACGGTAATGTCCGCCGCTTCCAAGGCTTTTTCCGCGGCCTTGCCTGTTTTGCCCATCGGCGAGAGATCAAGCAGAATCAAGTGCGTGTCCGTTCCGCCTGAGACCACTTTGTAGCCCATTGCGAGGAACTCATCCGCAAGTACTTTCGCATTGTTGATCACGGCCTGCGCATACTCACGGAATGCCGGCGTCAGCGCTTCGCCAAAGGCCACCGCTTTTGCCGCAATCACATGCATCAAAGGTCCGCCCTGCACTCCGGGAAACACCCAGGAATCCAAGGCATCCCAATAGCTCTTTGGCTTGGGCATTCCTGCAAGCAATAGCTCGCCGCCTTCTTGCGACGAGAGAATCACTCCGCCGCGCGGTCCGCGCAACGTCTTATGAGTCGTTGAAGTCACCGCATGCGCAAACGGTACAACATCCGGATGAACTTTTCCCGCGACGAGGCCCGAGAAGTGAGACATATCGCAAATCAGATAGGCGCCGATCTCATCCGCGATTTCCCGGAAGAGTGCTAATTCCCACTTGCGCGGATAAGCCGATGATCCGGTCATGATGAGCTTGGGACGATGCTCGCGCGCCTTTTGCGCCACATCATCGATGTCAATCAAGTTAGTGTCCCGCTTCACGCCGTAGCTGATCACCTGAAACATGCGCCCCGAGAAATTCACCGGGGAACCATGCGTCAAATGCCCGCCGTGCGCGAGATCCATTCCCAAAATTGTGTCACCGGGCTTCAGAAACGTGTAGTAAACCGCCATGTTCGCCTGAGCGCCGGAATGCGGCTGAACGTTCGCCCACTTCGCACCAAAAAGCTCCTTGGCGCGTTCAATCGCAAGCGTCTCGACCTCGTCCACATGCTTGCAGCCGCCGTAATATCTTTTGCCCGGCAGGCCTTCCGCATACTTGTTCGTCATCACATTTCCCATCGCCTCAAGTACCGCTGGCGACACGAAATTCTCTGACGCAATCAACTCAAGTCCGTGATTCTGGCGCGCTCTTTCGCGTTCAATAATCTCAGCGACCGCCGGATCGCTGTCTTTCAGTAAGTTCTTCAAGTGTGCTGACATGTCGGTTACTTTCGCAATGTTCTTCGTTCACGCTGAAACCAGCGTTCGTGCATATCCAGCTGCATGTAAAACCGCACGAAATTCTCTGATGAGTCCGAATCTTCCGGCACTCTCTGGCCGCCTTCCAAGGCAAGATGGAGCTTGCCTGCCTGCTGAGCCAAAGGAAGCGACACGCCCAATGAAAGAGCCGTTTCCACCACGTCGCCCGAGCTTCCTGAGATCTGCCACGGCTGCAACCGATAGGCGAGACCCGCTCGATAATCCCAGCGATCAAATCCCTCGTCCGTGAGACGCGTTCCGCCTTGACGTTCCACGCCAAGCAGGAGAGCTGTTGCATCCACATCGCGCAAACCGCTCTCGCTGAACATCGGTCCGTAATCTGAAACCGTCCAGTTCTGCTGCCGGTAGTCCGCATAGGCCGTCCACATGCGGTCCCACTTGTACCCCACACCTGCTCCAAAGGCTCCCGGACGGTGTCCCGTCGGTTCAAGCAAGATTGCGTCGCCGCCGTGATTCACGGCGCGCTCGTATGCGAAATCACTCGACGCTCGTGAGCGCCAGAATCCGCCAAGCGTCCATCGGTCAACCGGTTTCAGCAGGAACGAAACGCCACCCCAAAAACCGCTGAACCGCTGCACGCTTCTGAAAGACGCATCCCGCGCATCGTTTGACGCATCCGTATCCGGGAAATCCAAATCGCTGATCAACTCCATGTGCTCCGTCAGGAATCCCGCGGTCGCACCGAGGACGATTCGATTGGAGAGTACGAACGCATGATCCCACCGAATGTCCAGCCCGCTGCCCTGCCAGGATGTGCGTCGCTCAAACGGCTCCGCAACCATTCCCTCGGCTGTATCGAAGAACAAGGTGTCGAGACCAATCGTTCTAACGTCCGACTTCCGTATTGGATCAACCCCCAAGGCAGTTCGATAGCGCGGATGAAGATTCAGATACAGCCGGAAGGATTGCCAACCAAACTCGCTATCTGTGTCGTTCTGGGAGTTACCCGAAACCGTATATAGTCCGGTGTACATCCCCGCGCGCAGCATCGTTCCTGTGATGCCGCCCATCTGTGCGGCGTTGTCCGCGTGTATGCCCAGGCTGTCCCAGATTGCCAGACCCGCGCCGCCAAGACCCACGGAGCGCACTCCGCCGCTCTGCTGAGGATCGCCGGTCGGCTGCGCACCAAAGATAGAACCACCCGCCTGTGCCTGCACAACTCCGAACAGCAAGAAGAAGATCAGAATCATGGTTCCACCCACCAAATCTCAAGGCGCGGCCTCAGTGAATCCACTTCGCTGTCGTACGCGTGAAAGAATTGCCGAGAGACCACGTCGCTCTCCAGCGTCGCCTGGATGGAAAACCCTCCGTTCGTTTCCGGATTGCCAACAAGGGACGCCACCACGCTGGTGTTTTCAAACACGATTTCCGTATTGTCCGATCCGAAAGAGCTTGAACTCACCGCCACGAAACTCTGCGACGCGCTGTCCGGTTCGGCAAACCACGACGTATCCGCCAAGGATGCGTCCTTGTAGAGGAAGTTCGACCCCGAATACACCAGAGAGTTTGGCACTCCAAGATCGGCAAAGAAATGAATTCTGGCGCGAACCACCGTTCGCAGCGGATTTGAGGTGACACTATCCAATGGGAAATACAGCAGTGCGCGGCGATAAGCGCCCTGGCTGATCCGCAGTCTCCCCGGAACAGGCTCACTCAAGTCTTCAGCAACGTACCCGTCATCGGTCGCATACAAGGTATCATCCCAGGCAACAGGCTCCGCGCCTTCTTCCGTAGAGAATTCCTGACCGATAATTTCCAGAAACGTCCGAAAATTCTCCGCGCCTTCCGCTGTTTGAAATCCCACGATCACGTCTGGATTGTCGGCCTCGAGCAGAATCCCATGATTCAATGAGTCGTCCACAAGCCACGATGCCCATACGCTATCCGGCACTTTCCAGTAGAGAGAGTCCACAGCACCTGCACCGGTTGGAATCAGAATTGTGTCAATAACGGGATAGGACGAGCGATCCGCAAACGTTCCTTCCTTCAGCGAATCCTCATACCACGCGATGGGAATTTGCTTGATCAGCATACGCAGGTCGGGAGCCTCTCCGCGCGCCGGATAGATGCGGTCCACGCGAAAGCGAATGCGGGCCGTGTCCAACACAAAGCTGTCCGGAAGCACGTCCAGCGGTTGAAACCGAAGTGCGGATACCGTGACGAAGTCCCGAGCCTCGCCAACCTGCAAAGTTGAACCACGCCCGGTAGAGAGATCTCGGTCCCACTCGGCGGAGTGCGTGGCAAAAATCGTCGTCTGGCCCGAATTCCCTTGCGGCTGGAGCGGAATCAAGTCCGAACCGATGTCCGTCTCCCGTTGAGCACAGCCTGCAAGAAACGCCATCAACATGGCGATCATCGCCAGACGGAGTAGTCTGTTTTCTTTCAATGCCTGAAGTGAGTTTTTGGTGAGTAACCGAATAGAGTGGCAACTACTCTTCGCGTCCCGTCGAACCGGGCCGAAGAGCAAATCGCAGGTTGCGAACGTAGATGACCATTGCAAGAAGATAGCCCGCAATGAACACCGGATCACGCCGCACAAACGAGTAGAAAAGGAGAACTAATGCGCCGCCAATTGAAAAGTACCAGAACGATGTCGGAATGACCGTGCGTTTGGCTCGCTCGGTGGCGATCCACTGAATGATGAAGCGCATGAAGAACAGGACCTGACCAACCAGGCCAAGGAGCGTCCAGCCGTCCACCTGCACCTGGCCAAGCACGGGCAATGTCATGCTCAGGACTTAGTCATCATTTCAAAAAATTCGGCATTGGATCGCGTGTCACGCATCTTGTCCAAAATAAACTTCATGGATTCGAAAGAGTTGCCGTGATCCAGGACGCTGCGCAGCGCATACATCTTCTGCAGAACCATCGGAGTCAAGAGCTGCTCTTCGCGGCGAGTGCCGGAGCGCAGCACATCAATCGCCGGGAAGACTCGCATCTCTGCCAAACGGCGATCCAACACAAGCTCAAGGTTGCCCGTCCCCTTGAACTCTTCAAAGATTACTTCGTCGGCTCGCGAGCCCGTGTCAATCAGTGCTGTGGCGAGAATCGTCAGGCTTCCGCCCTCTTCAATATTTCGCGCGGCTCCAAAGAATCTCTTCGGCTCGTACAGAGCACTCGCGTCAATACCGCCCGACAGCACACGCCCGGAGTGCGGCATCACCGCGTTGTGCGCGCGGGCGAGTCGAGTGATCGAGTCCAGCAAAATAACGACATCCTTGCCAAGTTCCACCATCCGCTTGGCGCGCTCAAGCACCATGTTTGCCACTTGCACATGGCGCTCTGCCTTCTCGTCAAATGTTGACGAAACGACTTCCCCCCGCACCGAACGCTCCATGTCCGTCACTTCTTCCGGACGCTCGTCAATCAACAAAACAAGCAGCTCCACCTGCGGATGATTTGTCGTAATGGCGTTGGCCAACTTCTGCAAGATAATAGTCTTTCCTGTCCGCGGCGGAGCCACGATCAGCCCACGCTGACCCATGCCCACTGGCGCGAACACATCTATCACTCGCAGAGTCAAGTCTTTTGCCTCCATCTCCATCTTGAATTTGTGATCAGGATAGATCGGAGTCAAATCATCGAAGTGGACGATCTCCTTGGCGACGTCCGGGTTCGTGCCATTGACATTGTGCACCTTGAGAAGCGCAAAGAACCGCTCACCTTCTTTGGGCGGACGTACTTGGCCGGTGATCAAATGTCCCGTTCGCAAACCAAATCTCTTGATCTGCGACGGCGAAACATAGACATCATCTGGGCTAGGAAGATAGGATGCCTGCGCGTTGCGCAAGAAGCCATACCCGTCCGGCAGGATTTCAAGTACACCGCCGGCGGTCAGCAGTTCATCTTTTGCGGACTGCCGCGCAAGAATCCGAAAAATGAGCTCATGTTTCGGCAAACCGGACGTTTCCTGCACCTCGAGTTGTTTGCCCAAGGTAATCAAGTCCGGTACCGTCATGGATTGAAGTGTCGCAATATCCATAGCTTGAGGGGAGTTTTCGCGTGAAACGCGTGGTGGGATCTATCTGCTGGCCTTTGACATAGCAAATCGTGTGTCAAAAGCCGGGAAGGACTATGCCGGAAGTTTTGTCAAGGTCAACTCTTCAATCGAAATGGACTCAATCTCTGGCTGTGCATCTTCTGGAAACAAGGTCTCAACCACTCTGTACAAGGCATCTGTTACGTCGCTGCTGAAGATCTTCACGCGGCCATGCCTGCCAGCTCTTGCCGGGATTCTTGCCAGAAGTTCTCCGGCTGTGACTTGCGGAGTGTCCACAAGAAACACGTCGTCACCCATGGCATGCTGGATGTGGTCCCGAAAGTACTCATAGTGAGTGCACCCAAGAACGACCGTATCCACCCGCGCGGCCTGGATCCGATCCAAATAGTGCTCGACAATCAGCCGCGGAATATCTCCTTCGGTCCACCCCTCTTCCACCAATGGAACCAGCAGCGGACATCCCTGCGACGTGACCTCAACTCCGGGAACCAAGTCGGCAAGCACATGTGCATACGTGTCGCGCTTCACCGTGGCATTTGTTGCAAGCACACCGACGCGTTTGTTTCGAGTCCGCGATGCCGCCGCCTTTGCAGTTGGCTCCAGCACATTGATCACTGGCACATCAAGCGCCGCTTCTACCTGCCGCAAAGCCACCGCAGACACCGTGTTGCAGGCAATCACCGCCGCCTTGGGGCGATGGCTGGCCAAAAACCGTGCACTCTCCATGGCGTAACGCGTTATCAGTGCCGGGCTCAATGACGCATACGGAACTCGCGCCCTGTCCGCGAAAAAAACAAAATCCTCAGATGGAAGTGTCCGATGCAACGCATTCAGAACAGTCAGTCCACCAAGTCCCGAATCGAAAACCGCAATTGGCCCTTCAACTTGGCGCGACTCTGCATGTAAACTCATCGCGCGGCCGCTTCCATTTCAGTCTTCATCTCCACGATTGAATCAGCAATCGCGTCGGCGATGCGTTGCCTGCCCCGCTCCGTACCCAGCACGAGCAAATCGTCAGGATTGGTCATGTACCCGCATTCTAACAGAATTGCAGGCATTGAAGCTCCCATTAACACATAAAACCCAGCCTGATCCACGCCGCGATTCTTCAGACGTGCCTCAGATGTCAGCTTCTTCAGCAGGATGTCCGACCAGCGTTCACTGTCATTCAAGTACTGACTTGTGGCCATGGACAACAGGATGAAGTTCTCTTCCGTGAGGGCTTCGTATTGCTCCGCGTCCCGCTCAAGTTCTACGACCTGGTTCTCTTTGGCCGCAACCGCCACCGCTCGCTCACTTCGCGCGGGCTTCAGAATATAGCATTCAGCGCCGCCGATGGTGGGATCCTCGTAGCTGTTGCAATGGACAGACACGAACAAATCTCCCGCTTCCGCATTCGCCAGGCGAGTTCTTTGACCCAGAGTCAGAAACTGATCCGAACGACGCGTCAGGACGACCGGAATGCCGAGCGCCGTCAAGGATTGCTCCGCTCGCCGCACAATGTCGAGCACAACGTCCTTCTCTACCATGCCGTCAGGTCCGCGTCCTCCGGGGTCTTTGCCGCCGTGGCCCGCATCCAAGATGACCTTGCCAAACTGCCATACCCCGCGCTGCTTGGCAGGTTCTTCATTTTCGAGCAAAGTGACCGGACCGCCCGATGAGTCCGCGATACCCAGGAGCCGAATGATGTCGCCGCCCTCGCTCAGTTCAACTGTGGTCGGGAACAGCTCGTCCAAATTGGCCAAAGGCAGCCAAAGAGATCCATCCCAAGACTCCACCGACGACGATAGCTGAACAAAGCTCTCGTTCACCTCCGCAAAGCCATTTCCGATCTCGAATATGGTCAGACAGGACGGCGAAGTCACGTGCTCTTTTCCGCGTACGGCTTCGACCGTGAACCCCGCAGACTTCGCAAGCATCGCCAACGGCACAAGACGAGCATCCCCACGGTTCATACACGGCAGTCGTCCGATCGGCGTGCCCACGAGATCCGTCATCAGCACATTCTGCGCTGCGCCGGCAAGCGACCAGCAGGCCAAAAGTGCCGCCAACAATCCGATCAAGTTTATTCTCTTGCGATGCATGGGTTTTCGTGCAGATTCGAAGTAGAACACATGAGATAGTCTGTCACTAAAGAAACTCATTGACGACCTGTGACAGACAATGAAACACCAACAGACATGTCGTCCTGTTTTTCAATCGTGGCAAGGTGGTCCGCTGTGACCAGTAGGCCAAAGCCGCCCCGCCGATAGGAAATCCATCCGGAGAGTCGCCTTCCCTCGCCTGAAATAGAATACAGTGGATAGCCTCCCGCGATGGTCCGATCATACACTAGGAGCGCACCGCTGGCCGCAGGTAACGAGAAGTATGCGACTCTTGCGCCGCCTTTCCAGTTTCCGACGGGCAACGCCGCCTGAAGGTGGGAGTAGGAACCCATCGAAGGGGCGGCCCCGCCGATGTCCTGGCCACGACGTGCATCCGCGCGTAAAGCCCAATCCATGCCCGTGCGCCACATGAAAACTGCTCTGACACGCGTGAAGGAACGATCTACAATGGAATCAGATCGCCTTTCTTCGCGCACAATCTGATCAAGCTTTAGGGACAGATCTGAAGATCGGTCCATTTGACACGACCAAAGCAAACTCAGGTCAGTTTCCTGACGCGAAGGCGAAACCGTGGCCGTGGCGGAAGGTGACTTTGAGCTTCTCATCTCGCTTGAGAAGTTGTGTCGCCCTTTGTTCAACGCGATCCGCACCCCGGCCACCCGGTCATTTTCGGGCGGTTCGCCATAACTATCGAAGCTCTGACCGCGCGGAGCAAAAAGACCGGGAGCAGAGTACAACAGAAAGAATGCACCGCTCAAGTTCCCGGCGTGCCCTGATAGAACCGTCTGCCAAGCAGTTTTGTTTCCAGACCTTGCAAACTCTCCGGCCAGCCTCGTGGACCCGTAGTCCCACATGCCATAGGCTGAGACTTGGTTATTTCCGTCTTCCGCACGCGCAAGCTCCGGCGTGAACCTGCTTCTTGTTGCGAGAACCCCAGTCTGAAGCGCACCAGTCTGAGCTTCGAGATAGCCGCCCATCAGCCGCTCCTCAAACTGATCACGCCGAGCGATCCCGGAAGCACTGGCCGGATGAAGAATTCCTGTCAAGTTCCCGTTTGCTGAATTGCCGTTCCACATGCGATCGCTGGCGAAGAGTCCTGTCCTGACTTTGCCGAGTTGCCGACTCGCACTCGCTCCGAACAGCCAGCTCTCTTCACGCGAGGTGCCTCGGGAAACTACCCCACGCCCGACAACGGGACGTATCATACCGGAATAGGAATAAGCTCGCGCAGCGCCGTAGGCGGAGCTGAGCACCAGACCAAGTCCCCAGTCGATTTGATACGTGCCAGCCGTGAACTGAACGCCCGACGGCCGATGCATGCCCGAAGCAGTGACATGAACTTCATCAAAAACGCGGGGATCATCGCGTCGGCGCACCCCCAGCACATCTGCTTTGAAGCCAGATATCGAACGAACGGACAGTCTTGTTCTGCACCAGAGCGAACGGCCAAGCTTGTGTTCGGGTTCTGGATCAACAAGGAACGAACTGCTGAAAATGATGCGGTCTCGTTCCTCGCTCCTGTCCCCTGCAATAACTGCGAGACTGTCTTCGCGAAGATACCCCTCGGTTGCCCCCTGTCCCAGTACATCTTCGATCACTCCCTCAGGGGACTCCGCAAAGGCAATGTGCAGAAAGCAAAGATTCAGGATGAATGCGAGAGCCAGCTTCACCTGAGGGCGATGTCAAGACCGGCGAAGTGCGTCGCACCAAGCGTTCTGTGCCACTGAAATGCATAGTTAACACTGATGCCGCGGTGCCGGATTGTCCCGCCAAGCGTGTACTGCGCGGGCTCAAACAGGACGCCGCCACGAAGCGTTAGCGCTTTCATCACCGCTGCTTCGAGCCCGGAACGTATCTCCAGTCTCTGACCCGATTCCTGGACAACGTCCAGCAGTACCTTGGATCGTCTGTCCGCCTCAAAGCACACTCCAGCGGCAAGATGCTCCGGCAGACGGTCCTGATAGTTTGAAAGCCGCGCTGATCCGGCATTGCGCCAAACCGCGCCGACTTTCGTGTCTGGACGAAGTGTGGCCTGGACTCCTGCCTCAACGGCAAGGGCATTTCCGGGTGGGAGGGTTTCGATATCCAAATGGTGCCACGTCAAAGCAAGACCTGCCCGCAGGTCCGGCGTGAACTGGCGACTTCCCAGCCCCCGAAACATCTGCTCGCCATACCGGCGATCTCCGAGCTGACTCACCATGGCACTTGCGGACCACGTCTTCTGCGTTATCGCCCCGCACAAGTACTCGGCGCCCAACTCCCGGAGTCCAAAAGGCTCAGACCAACCGCCGGAGATACCCGTCGGCGCCTCGCTGGCCGGATTTAGCCATCCAGACGCCTCGTCGGACATGGCTACGCCAGAGCCGCCACGCCCTGCGGCGCAAACCGGAACCGGAAACCTCTCAAAGGCGGCGTAGGAAGCGCTCGCATGCCCCAGCAACCAGCCGAGGAACGCAACCTTGACAATCCGCCGCCCAATCCTTATACTGTCCGGCATGAAGCGATTCTTACTCCTCATGTGGAGCGCCGTCTTCTGCATCCTTCTTTGCGGCAAGATGAGCGTTGCCCAGCTAATCTACCCCGAAGTCACGGCGGACCTCCAGAGACTTCCTGAAGAGGCACGCGTAAAACTCGCCGGAATAGACTCACTTGTTGCGCTGTATCTAAAGGACACCCGCCAGCCTTGGAACCGGGACGATGGCGGCTATGATCTTGACGTTCAGGTGAGTATCTTCTTCACCGATTACAGCCCAAATCCGCAGGAAGACAAGTTCAAAGCCAATCTTATCGTCACGAACAAACGTGACGCACGCTTTGAAGACAAGCGCTGGGAATTTGGCATGCGAACCCCCTACACTCCGACACAGGGTTCATTCGACCCGTTTGTGAGTGTGATCGAATTCTATGTGTGGCTGCTGATTGCGAATGAGGAAGACAAGTATGAAAAGCTGGGAGGAGACCGCTACTACGAGAAGGCTCGCAGCGTCCAGTTGTCCAGCACCTCTTCCATCTACTACACCGGGTGGGACAAGAGAAGCGACCTATTGCGGGAACTGACTTCGGAAGGAAACAAGAACTACAGAGAATTCGTGTTCTTCTATTTCACCGGATTGTACTTCAACGACGAATCGCTCTTTGAGGACGCAAAAGCCTACCTGCACTACGCGCTGCTAAGGCTCGACGCCCTACCTATCGAGAAACGCAATGAGGTCCTCGATCACGAGCACGCGGCCTTGGCCGAGGCCCTGAAGAACTGCAACTATGCCAGAGGTATTGACGTTCTACGGCAGATGGATCCGATTCACAAGGACGCCTACGACCAGATTTTCGGAAGCCCAACCACTCCCTGAAAATATAGACAAACCTACCCGCTTTGTCAAGCTGACTTTGCAAGCTATCTTAAGCAGAATCCGGCCCTTCGAGCCGGATTCTGTGGTTCTGATCAGTGGCCAAAACCTAAAACTTGCGCATCAATCCGACGACCTTGCCGAGGATCTGAAAGCCCGGTGTGCCGGACTCCACTACAATTGGCTTGAACCGCGAGTTTGCCGGCTCAAGCAGAATTCGGTTACCCATCAGCCTGTAGTACTTGACCGTCGCTTCGTCGCCAATCATGGCCACGACGATGTCTCCGGTGTCTGCAGTACGCTGAGGACGTGCAAAGATCACATCCCCTTCGTGAATACCCGCCTCAATCATAGACTCGCCGCGAACCCGCAAGGCGAACGTGTCGTCGGTCGGGGCGATACTGCGGTCCACCGTGACTCTGCCTTCCAAGTTCTCAGTCGCAGTAATCGGGATTCCCGCGGCAATCCTGCCCAAAATCGGGATGTCCCTCGTTCCCGGCGCCCCGGCGTGAATCATTGAACGCTCAGTCAGCTCAATGCCGCGCGACAGCATTGGGCTTCTTTCCAGGAATCCCTTCCGCACCAGAGCGTCGAGGACGTACCGCACCCCGTTCGTTGAGGAGACTCCAATCTCCCCGCCAATCTCTCGAAGGGTCGGGGGACGCCCTTTGTCGCGAATTTCAAGCTGGATAAACTTCAGCGCACGCTGCTGTTTTTCAGTAAGTTGCTCTGGCATTGGAGGCCCTCGTTGTTTCCTTGAACAAATATACAAAACATTTGTTCATGTGTCAAGAGCATCCGACTCCTATTTCTCGACCACCAGTGTCACAGGCCCATCATTGACCAAGTGGACTTGCATTCTCGCACCGAAAATACCCGTTTCGGTCTTCGTTCCGCCTTGCCGCAGCAACTCAACGAACAAATCATAGAGGGGAGTCGCCTCCTCTGGTCGAGCCGCTTTCGCAAAACTCGGCCTTCTGCCCTTCCGCGCATCCCCAAGCAGTGTGAACTGACTTACGACTAAAGCCTCACCGCCAATCTCGGAAAGGCTCAAGTTGAACTTCCCTTCGGAATCTGAGAAGATCCTGAGTTCCCGGACCTTCTCAACTCCCCACCGGATATCTGCCTCGGAATCTCCCTCTGCGATGCCTAGCAATACGAGCAGCCCCTGACCGATCGCACCGACCACAGCTCCATCAACTTCTACACGCGCTGATGCGACGCGCTGCAAAACCATCTTCATGATTATTCGAGAAACGCCATGCACTGAGGACTTGACGCAACGCGAAGGGTGTCCTGCACCGTCAGAGGAATGACCGAAGGATCCACCCGCAGAACCCACGACTCCTGAGGGCACAAGACAAAAAACGACGACCGCGACACGGAGTAGCGAACTCTGCGCGCCTCTGTCCCGCAGAAAATCTCGGAGGATGCGCCGTGCTGCAAGTCAAACACCCTGAGACGTCCCGTGACCGAATCCGCTGCCGCCACATACCTGCCCGCATCACAAATCGCGAGGTCCACGGATCCGTCCTGTAGTAATAGAGAGTCCGTAATCGTATGTGATCCCGCAGCCACCTTGTAGAGCCTTTGAGTCCCGGGGACCGCACAATAGGCCCACCCACCGTCTGGTGTGAAACACACATCCGTGCATGCGGCGGCAAATGAGATGCTGCCTGATTCGTGGGGTCCTTGCATGTCTATCACTCGCACCGTCATGTCCCCCGGGCAGGTGATCCACGCTTCAAGATCACTAGGAGGTCTAAATCTGATTCGTCGCGGCGAAGGGCCCGTGTCTAAAGTGTCAGGAAGCAAGGAGGAAAAGGGAATGCGAAAATAGAGGCCATTTCGCGTAATCACGTGCGCAGAGAGCGAATACCGGTCCAGTCTCAAATCCACCGGCGTTCCGGACAACGACATAGATTCAACGCGTTCCAGTGAAGGAATTTGATAAACCGCCATCCCCCCCGATTCATTGTCCGTCGTCACCAAGCGGCTTTCAGTACTCAGTAATTCACACGCCGTCGCCCAGCCCTGCTGCCGCTCCTCACTTCTAATCTCCAGCGTACTCAAATCAAAAAGGGCCACCTCGCCGCCTACAGCGCTAATCACAACGCCGAATGGCTTTTCGAGCTGGCCCGTTACGCCGCAGTCGGCGCACTTGTCCCTGCAGCCGAAAAATGCCCAACTGAACACGAGCAGGATCGTGAGAGGACGACTGCTCAGTCTGCTGCCCCTTTCTTACTTCAGATCAATCAGATGACCCAGTTTGTCCCGCTTGGCCGCAAGGTAATCGCGATTTGAAGACGTCGGTTCGCTGACCGCGGGAACACGTTCCACTACATCAATTCCGTACCTCTGCAGATCCGCAACCTTCTGCGGATTATTCGTGATCAAGCGAACCTGCTGCACTTTGAGAAGCTTCAAAATTTGCGCGCACTGCGCGTACCCGCGCATGTCCGCTCTATAGCCCAAGCGGAGATTCGCTTCAACAGTATCCAACCCGAAATCCTGAAGTTTATACGCCTGAAGCTTGGCGGCAAGCCCTATGCCGCGTCCCTCCTGCCTCAAATAAACCAATACGCCCGAACCTTCGGCTTCCATCATGCGCAAGGCATATTCGAGTTGAGCACCGCAGTCGCATCTGCCGCTTCCGAACACGTCGCCGGTCAGGCACTCGGAATGCGCACGCACAAGAATCGGGCGACTGAAATCCAATGGCTCTTTGATCAGCGCAATATGATCCTCGTAGCGGATCGTATCGCTGTAGTGCGCAAGGGTGAACCGCCCAAATTTTGACGGAAACGGAACCCGAACCCGTTCCTCAACAAACATTTCTGTTTGCGCCCGGCGCACGGCAATCTGCTCAACGGAAACAATCTTCAACTCATGGCGCGTCGCAAACTCACGAAGCGCGGTTCCGCGAAGCATCGTGCCGTCATCACCCATGATTTCGCACAGCGTCCCGGACGGATAGAGTCCGGCCAAGCGTGCTAGATCCACCGAAGCCTCTGTTTGCCCCGGGCGGGCCAGCACTCCACCGGGATGCGCTCGCAAAGGATGAATGTGTCCTGGTCTCCCAAGGTCCTGAGGACGCGTCTTGCTGCTCACAAGTGCTTGAATCGTGGCCGCGCGATCCCCAGCGGAGATGCCGGTCGTTGTTCCGTGCAGGTAGTCCACCGACTCGGTGAACGCGGTGCCCAACCGGGCCGTATTCTCGGCAACTTGCTGACGCAAACTCAACTGCGCGCAGCGATCCGCTGAAAGACTCGTGCAAATCATGCCACGACCATGCGTCGCCATGAAATTCACCGACTGCGGAGTGACATGGACGCTCGCCTGAACGAGATCCCCTTCATTCTCGCGATCTTCGTCATCCACCACGATAACGAGTTTCCCCGCCGCGAAATCCCGAAGTCCTTCGTCCAGCGGATCAAGAAAACCCTGACGGCTGTTTTCGCTCATTGGCCGCTCATTTCCCGCAATTCACCCTTCAGAAACTTCTCTGGAAGCAGACGCTCTATGTACTTGCCGATCATGTCCACTTCGATGTTAACCCTACGTCCAACAAAGTAGTCTTGGAAAACAGTCACTTCCCAAGTGTGTGGTATGATCCCTATGACCACCGAGTCCGCGCGCAACTCCGCGACCGTCAAGGAAACGCCGTCAATAGCAATAGATCCGGTCAGGATCACGTACCGACGCAAAGACTCAGGAATGGATATCTCCACCAAGCGTGTATCGCCAATGGTCTGAATTGAAACCACATTCCCAGTGCCATCCACATGCCCCTGCACAAGATGACCTCCCAATTCCTCTCCCAAAGCCATGGGCCGCTCCAGATTCACCTTCGCCCCCAGGTCCAGTAGCCCCAATGACGTTTTCTCCAGCGTGATCTTCATCAGATCACAGGCAAACTCGTGCTCGCAAACGTTTGTTGTGCAGCATCCGTTGATGGCTAAGCTTCCTCCCGAAGGATACTTGCCGAGCCACTCCGGTCCGCGCAGCCATATCTTTCTGAAGCCCGGGCGGTCCTCAATTCGACTCACTTCGCCCAGCGCTTCAACTATTCCCGTGAACATCTTTCTCCAAGTAGTACCAATGATCGTCCCCAACCACGCGGTGGCGGTACGTTCTGAATCGCGGTGCGCTTTTCAGCGTATTCAGTTCCAACTCTCCGATGCTCGCCTTCCCATCCGCTCCGATCAGCATCGGCGCTACGGCCACTATCAACTCATCGCACAGTCCAGCGCGAAGCATTGCCGCGTGAACCGTTCCTCCGCCTTCCACAAGAATCGAGGTGATACCCCGTCGCGCAAGCTCGCGCATCGCATGCCGCAAGTCCACTTTGCCATCGTGAGACGCTCTGCAAACAATAAGTTCGATACCCTTGCTCTTCAGCAACTCGGCTTTCTCAGGATCTGCATTCTCCGTGGTTAGAATCCATGTCAACTCCGGGTGCTTGTGCCTCAAGAGCCGCGCATCCTCCGGAATTCGCAGCGTCGAATCCGCGATCACCCTGATCGGGTTTCTGCCGCGCACGTGCCGGACGGTCAACTCGGGATCATCGTCAAGCACCGTCAGCGCCCCGACCAATACCGCATCCAACCGAGAGCGAATTGCGTGCACCTCTTTGCGCGACGCCTCGCCTGTGATCCAGCGCGACGTGCCGTTAGCCAACGCGATCCGACCATCCAGACTCTGCGCAACCTTGAGCAAAAGCCACGGGCGGCCCTTTTCCATGAACGTGACAAACGGCGCGTTCAGTCTTTGTGCTTCCGCTTCGCACACGCCAAGTGTGACCTTCACGCCCGCGTCCGACAACTGCATCATCCCTTTGCCATTGACCAAGGGATTCGGATCCTGCATCGCGACGACCACTCTCGCCACACCGGCAGAGATCAGGGCAGATGTGCACGGTGGCGTTTTCCCGATATGACAGCACGGTTCAAGATTCACATAGATGGTCGAGCCTTGGGCTTCTTCGCGCGTCAATTTGCTTATGAGTAGTGCTTCGGCGTGCGGTTCACCAAATCTGCGGTGATATGCTTTGCCGAGCAGCTTGTCACCCTTCACCGCAACCGCTCCAACCAGCGGATTCGGACTCACATGCCCCGCGCCCTTTTCCGCCTCTTTAAGCGCCAATCTCATAAAGCGCTCGTCCTGAGTCGCCTTGGACTTACCGGCCACGTCGCTCCCTGTGGAAACTCACAAAACCACCGGATTTCCGACCGGGCGCCATGCCGTATCCAAGATGCGAGCGATTAAGTCTTCCGAACTCCAACCGTGCGCATGCGCAGCCTTGGGCACCAGGGACAATGCCGTCATTCCGGGCAATGAATTGAGCTCAAGACAGACAATCCCCTCGTCATTCACCAGATAATCAATGCGCGCAAATCCGCGCGCGCCGAGGATGCGAAACACGGTCTCTGCGGACATTCTCACCGCAAATGTCATTTGTGCTGGCAACTCCGCCGGGCAAATGTACTCAGTTCGCCCCGATGTGTATTTGTTCGAATAGTCGTAGATGCCGACTTTCGGACGGATTTCCACCAACGGCAAAGACTCGCCGTTGACGACCGTCGCAGCGATTTCCTTGCCCTTGAAAAAGGTCTCTGCTATCGCTCCGTCGTGCTGCTCCACAATCAATTGCACCGCACCAGCCACATCGCGTTCTGACTCCAAAACCGTCAAACCAACAGTCGAACCACCACCCTGCGGCTTCAGGATTGAAGGGTACCCCAGCTCGGAGGTTATTCGCTCACCCACTCGTTTAACTCTTGAGAGCTCTTCGAGATTGAACGCAATTCCCTGTGCCAGCGGAACCCCGGCTTCTTTCATCAATGCCTTGGCGGTCGGTTTGTGCATGCAGATTGCGCTGCTGCGCGGCCCCGAGCCGGTGTAGGAAACACCTGTCCACTCAAGCAGCGATTGCAACGTCCCGTCTTCACCATAACCTCCGTGAAGAATCGGGAAAACTACATCAACATTGAGCTTCTCGATCACTTCCAGCAGGCCACGAGCTACGCGCGGGTCAAACTCTGCCGTGCCGTGAACTGCGGGCGCTTCCAGTCCAATGGCAACAGGTGCGAGCTTCTCATCCCAACTGAATATTTCGCCCGGCCGTTCCGGATCATACTTGTAGGTCTCGTGCCCAAGCGCCGCGCACCAAGCGGCCACGGCATCGCCCGAAGCAAGCGATACCACTCGCTCTGAAGATGCTCCGCCACACAGAACTAATACTCTCACTATTGGGCGTCCCGGCTCGTCATGTTTGCAACCGCCGCATGGAGACGGTTCAGAGTATCTTCACGCCCCCACATGCCGACCAATCGTCCCAGTTCCGGACCGTGCTCGCGTCCGGTCAACGCAAGCCGAAGAGTCATCCAGATTCCCTTCCCCTTCAACCCTTGACTTGCGCCAACTGAATTGGCAAGAGACTTGAACTCATTCATCAGAACTTCAAACTCATTCCAGCTCTCGGCAGGCAACGCGGATAAGCGATCCGCCAGCCCGGCAATCAGGTTCAGTTGCGCCTCTTCCCACGCGGTCTCGACGAGCACAGAAGGCCGAAAAGCCTCAGATACCTTTTCCGCAAGATCAAGATACGACACGGCTCCCTGACGAAGACAGCTCACGGCGTATCTAACGCGCGCAATGGACACACCCTGAAGTTCATCACTTAAGTGAGGAGCCACACCGTCCCATGTCTCGTCGTCGGACTTGCGAGACAAATACTCCGTGTTCATCCAATTGAGCTTCTGCTGATCGAAGACTGCACCCGCCTTGTTGACGCGCTCAAGTTCGAATTCGCCGACCAACTCATTCAAGGAAAACATCTCGCGTTCGTCCTGCGGGTGCCAACCCAGAAGCGCAACGAAATTGATCAATGCCTCGGGAAGAATGCCCTTCTCACGATATGCTTCAACCGCCACATCTCCGGACCGTTTGGACATCTTGGTCCGATCAGGATTCAACAGCAGCGGCAAGTGCGCAAACTGCGGAACTTCCCAGCCAAAGAAGGAATAGAGCAGCACGTGCTTGGGCGTCGAGGGAAGCCACTCTTCGCCACGAATCACGTGCGAAATCCGCATGTCGTGGTCATCCACAACATTGGCCAGGTGATAGGTCGGAAAGCCGTCGCTCTTCAGCAACACTTGATCGTCAATGGTTGACGAATCAAACGTAACCGAACCGCGAATCAGATCGTTTACCTCAACCGTCTGCTGCTTGGGAATTGCCATTCTCCAGACGTGCGGTTCGCCCGCCGCAATTCGTGCCTGCGCAGCATCCGCGGAGAGCGTCCGGCAATGGCCGTCATACATCGGCGGCACTCCCTGCGACTGCTGGTCGCTTCGCAACTTTTCCAAACGCTCTGGCGTGCAGAAACACGGATACGCGTGGCCTTCTTCTTTCAGAGTTGCGATCGCGTCGTGATATAGCGCAAGACGTTCCGACTGCACATACGGTGCGTGCGGACCGCCCACTCGCGGACTCTCATCGAATTCAATTCCGAGCCAATCGAAGATGTCCAGAAAATTCTCAACTGCGCCTTCGACCAATCTCATCCGATCAGTGTCCTCCACGCGCAACAGCAATTGCCCGCCGTGCTTCCGCGCAAAGAGGTAGTTGTAGAGTGCTGTACGCAACCCGCCTACGTGCAGATAACCCGTTGGACTTGGCGCATACCGCGTGCGGACGACTTTGCTCACTCTTGCCTCATTAACAGAACTGTTGCGATGGCGGTGATTCCCTCTTTGCGTCCGGTGAACCCCAGTCCCTCGAAAGTTGTGCCCTTGATGGACACCTGATGCACTTCTATTCCCGTCGCAGCGGCAATCTCCTCGCACATCTGAATGTGATAGGTTGAGATGCGGGGCGCCTCACACACCACGCTGACATCCACATTCCCGATCGCATAGCCCATCTTGATCACTTCTATTGCAGCTTTGTGCAGTAGATCGGTAGATCGAGCGCCCTTGTACGCCGGATCGGAAGGCGGAAACAGTTTGCCTTTGTCCCCCGCATTGGCCGCGCCAAGCAATGCGTCCAAAATTGCATGCGAGAGCACGTCGCCATCCGAATGAGCTTCCAGCCCGAAGGGAAATGGAATCGTCACTCCGCCAAGCACAAGCGGACGCCCCTCCACAAAACGATGGGCGTCTACTCCAATTCCAATGCGAAATGGGACAAAGGATGAGTGCATGACTGGAAACGGGTCTGCGCATGTCGGACAGACCCGGAAGTTCAGAGGGGCCGCAGGTCGCGAAGTCTGGCCAACGCGCGCGGTACGTCTTGAGGATGAGTGATTTTCAGATTCTCTGGATCGCCCGGCACAAGTTGAACACCTCCTAACCGGAAATGCTCAATCAGCGCGACGTCGTCTGTGCATTGCACGCCTGAGGCGCGGGCAAGAGAATGCGCTTCCCGGAACTCTGCGGCGCGGATGCCTTGGGGAGTTTGCACCGCGAAAAGCTCGTTGCGAGTCAGCGTCTCAACGATCCGGGATTCCCGAACCCGCTTGATCGTGTCCACAACAGGCACTCCTGAAACGCAAGCCACGGAGTCGCGAAGACCGGCTAACACAAAGTTGACGGTCGCCATTTGAACAAACGGTCGCGCGGCATCGTGTACCAAGACATACGCCGACTCTGCATCACAGGCATCCAAAGCCAGACCAACTGAATCCTGCCGCGTCGCACCGCCAAGAACCACGATCGTTTTATGAGCCAGCGCGTGGGACGCCACGGCGGATCGTAATCCAAGCTCATCTTCCGGAGACGTCGCAAGAACAATCTGTCGCAGGCGGTCATCGTCCAGGAATGCGTCCAGAGTCCAGTGAATCAAGGGCCGCCCACAGAGGTCAAGCAGCACCTTCGATTCGTTCGTTCCGAGTCTCTCGCCGCGCCCCGCCGCAGGTATCAGCAGCGAATACGTCAAAGAATCAACATGCAATCGCCGTAGCTGTAAAAGCGGTACTTCTCTTTCACCGCATGGCGATACGCCTTCATAATGAATTCCCGATCACTGAACGCGGAAACCAGCATCAGGAGAGTTGAGCCGGGAAGGTGGAAGTTCGTGAGCAGTTTGTCCACAACTTTGAAGTGATAAGGCGGGTAGATAAACTTGTCGGTCCATCCGCCTGCAGGCTTGATGCCGCCGTTAAAGTTGGCAACAGTTTCCAGAGTTCGAGTCACGGACGTGCCGATTGCAATAATCTTGTTGCCGCGTTCAATTGCGCCGTTCACCGCATCCACAGTGGACTGCATCACATCGTAGTATTCGGAATCCATTCGGTGGCGGGACAAGTCTTCCACCTGCACCGGACGAAACGTCCCCAGTCCGACATGCAGGATGATTGGCACAATTTCCACGCCCTTCCGCTTCAACTTGGCGACCATTTCCTTCGTGAAATGCAGCCCTGCGGTCGGCGCGGCCACCGCGCCGGATTCTTGAGCGAAAATGGTCTGATAGCGGTCCTTGTCCTCAGGGGTCGGTTCGCGCCTGATGTATGGAGGAAGCGGCGGCTTGCCGTGCTTCTCCACCAGCTCGGCGAAATCTCCTTCATAGTGAAACCGCACCACTCGCCCACCGCTCGTCGTGTTATCAATGACTTCGCAAACGATTTCGTCGCCAATAATGATGTTGTTCCCCGTGCGAACCTTGCGCGCCGGTTTTACCAGCACTTCCCACAATTCATCCGTCAGTTTGCGAAGCAGGAAGACTTCGATTTCAGCTTCCGTCTTCTCCTTATAGCCGAAGAGACGCGCTGGAAACACGCGCGTCGCATTGACCACGACCACGTCGCCTTTGCTGACGTAATTCGTGATATCGGCAAATGACTCGTCGCGGAATTCTTTGGTTTCGCGATCCACCACAAGCATGCGCGATTGATCCCGACGATCGAGCGGCGATTGAGCAATCAGCTTCTCTGGCAGATTGTACTTGAAATCCGACAAACGTGGAATCGTCTGTACACCCCGGGGTTCGTAGACTGCCGATGTAACGGGCATAGGTTGTGCTTACTCCTAATGATGCAAGTGCGAAGCTGACTAAATCTATATGAGCCGCGTCTGGTCCGCGACTGTCCGACGAACACCAAAGTGCTCAAATGCGCGAATCGTCGCCTGACGGCCGCGCGAGGTTCTTTCCAAAAATCCTTGCCGGATGAGATAAGGCTCGCAAAGTTCTTCCAGCGTACCTTCATCTTCTCCGACGGTGACAGCAAGTGTTCCCAAACCAACAGGGCCGCCGCGAAATTTTTCAAGCAGTGCAAGCATCAAACGCTTGTCGAGATCATCAAGTCCATAATCGTCAATCTCAAGCAGACGCAGAGCCTCGTTCGCCAACTCGGGAGTCACGACCGCCGCGTTCTTGACCTGTGCCACATCCCGGACACGGCGCAACAGACGATTCGCGACGCGGGGAGTCCCACGTGATCTTGAGGCTATCTCACGCAAGCCGTCTTCGGTGCAGTTTGTGTTCAGAAGTCGCGCGGTGCGGCGCAGGATCTCAACCAACTCCTCCGGTGAATAGTAGTCAAGCCGAAGTGTAACGCCGAATCGTGAACGCAAAGGCGATGTCAAGAGTCCCGCTCTCGTCGTTGCGCCTACCAGTGTAAACTTGTTCAGGTTCAACTGCAGCGTGCGCGCGGCGGCACCTTTGTCAATCAGAATATCCAGCCGGAAATCTTCCATCGCCGGATACAAGTATTCTTCAATGCTCGAATTTAGCCGGTGAATCTCATCCACGAAGAGAATATCACCGTGCTGCAAGTTGGTTAACAAACCCGCTAAGTCGGCAGGCCGTTCAAGTACAGGGCCAGTCGTGACGCGCACGTTTGTGCCCATCTCTTGGGCGATCAGGTGCGACAGCGTGGTCTTGCCCAGCCCCGGCGGTCCGTAGAACAAACAATGATCAAGTGCTTCGCCGCGTTCGCGTGCCGCCTGCAAGAATATTGAAAGCTGCTCTTTGACCTTCTGCTGGCCGACAAACTCAGAAAACGTGTTGGGCCGAAGACTCAGCTCAACAACTTGTTCATCTTCCTGCAAAACGGGTTCGATTAGGCGCGGCATTTAGTTCTTGCGCAAAGCAAATTTGATAATCTGTTCGACGTCTTCAATGTTCTGCGCACGCGCCGTTTCGAGACTCTTTTCAATCTCGGCAGGCGAGAGTCCCAGCGCTTGCAAGGCCTGTCGTGCCTGTATCACCGCAGAGGTGCCGCTTTCGGATGTCGAAATGGGCCACTCAATTGAGACTCCGCCAAACTTCTTTCCAAGCTCGAGCACAATCCGGTCTGCGATCTTCGCTCCGATTCCGCGCACGGCTTTCAGCCTGGCGGAATCTCCTGCGGCGATCGCTTCGCGTAGATCGGTTGCGGGCATACCAGACAGCATCGTGAGCGCGAGTTTCGGTCCGACTCCGCTGATGGAAATCAATTCATCGAAGACCCAGCGCTCGTCGCGAGACGAGAACCCGAACAGCTCGAACTGCTCTTCACGAACAAACAATCTTGTGTAAAGTTGCGCGTCACTTCCGACGGACGGCAGTTTGTCGTAGGTGGTCAAGGAAACTCTGGCCGAGAAAGCGACGCCGTGAACATCAATGACGATTTCGGCGGGCGACTTGGCAACGATGCAGCCATGCAGAGCATCAATCATGCGCGCGAGGCCAGGAGTTTCGGATTGCGAATCGAAGTTGCTGTAATCGCTATCGCGAGAGCATCAGAGATGTCTTCTTCACCACGGTCAAACTCGATACCGAGCATCTGACTGACCATATAGCTGACTTGCTGCTTAGAACTCGCACCGCTTCCCGTCACAGCCATCTTCACTTCGCGAGGAGCAACATCCATGACCTGCTTCGTGGCCCGCTGTATCGCCAGTACTGCACATCCCCGCGCCTGCCCCAATTTCAGAGCCGACATTGCGCCTGTGCCAACATACCCCGCTTCCACCGCACCGCGAGTCACAGAGTGCTTTTCACAGATCGAAGTGATCTGATCAAACAGGTACGTGAGTCGCACCGCCATCGGTTCGGCAGGTTTCGTGCGCAATCTGCCGCTGTCCACGTAGATCAGCTTTGATCCCTGCTTACTGATCACACCCCAGCCCGTGCAGGTCAACCCCGGATCAATGCCGATGATGATTTCAGAAGTGCCGGCCGGTGACATCAGGCCAAGCTTTCAATCAGTGCGTCGTCCATTTCATAGTTGGAATAGACGTTCTGCGCATCGTCAATCTCTTCAAGCAGCTCGATGATGGTCAAGACCGACTTGGCGGAATCTGCGGCTTCAACCTTGACCGTATTGTTCGGAATGTACGATAGCTCAGCAGAATCCACCGTTTTGCCCGCATCTTCCAGTGCGCCTTTGACGGTGTAAAGATCGCCCGTCGCGCAGAAGACTTCCCAAACTTCTCCACCGTCTTTCACATCGGTCGCACCCGCTTCGAGCGCGAGCATCATCACGTCTTCTTCTTCGCCCTGACTCTTGTCGAGAGTCAAATAGCCGAGTCGCTCAAACATCCACGACACTGCACCGGCTTCAGCCATGGATCCGCCGCGCTTGTTGAAGATCGCGCGTATCTCGCCGACAGTGCGGTTACGGTTGTCCGTCGCACATTCGATCAGTATCGCGACTCCCGCTGGTCCGTATCCTTCGTACAGGATTTCTTCAAGAACCTGTCCGTCAAGTTCGCCCGCGCCTTTCTTAATTGCCTTCTCAAGATTCGCGGCCGGCATGTTGGCGGCCTTTGCGGCATCCACTGCCGTGCGCAATCTGGGATTGCTGTTCGGATCAGATCCACCCATTCGGGAAGCGATTTGGATTTCGCGAATGAGCTTGGTAAACACTTTGCCGCGAGCGGCGTCTATCTTCTCTTTTTTGCGACGGATCGTCGCCCATTTACTGTGACCGGACATGCTCTATGCTGCTTGTTGAGAATGAACTTTGTTTAGGCCGCCCGGTTCTTGCCGACCCATTCTTTGATGTACTCAATGGGTTCGGTTGTGGGTGTACCGGGACCGAATAACTTACCGACTCCCTGCTTCTCCAAGGCCTCCATGTCCCCCTTGGGGATGATTCCTCCGCCGGTCAGCAGGACGTCGCCGATGCCCTTTTCGTTCATGAGCTTCAGCACGGCGGGGAAGAAGGTCATATGCGCGCCGGAGAGGATGGATAGAGCGACCACATCCACATCCTCTTGCAGGGCGGCGGTAACAATCATGTCAGGAGTCTGGCGGAGGCCAGTGTAGATGACCTCCATTCCAGCATCGCGAAGTGCGGCAGCCATTACCTTGGCTCCGCGGTCGTGGCCGTCCAATCCGGGCTTGGCCACTAACACTCTGATTTTTCTATCCATGGGGGATTTTATGACAAGTTAAAAGCTAGATAAACTCTGACCCTCGCAAATTGCACGTTTTCATCCAGCTAAACGTCAAATATACAAAAAAAAGGGCCGGAAATCAATGACTTCAGGCCCCGTGTTTGTGAAATGTAACTCAGGCGATTTCGGGGTGTTCATCACGGTTGCTGACCGTTAACGAAAGTTCTCCGTTGGAGGCCTGCGCCTCCACCGTCTGGCCGGACAGGACGGTTCCGCCCAAGATGGCCTCGGCCAAGGGATTCAGCAAGAGGGTCTGAATGGCTCGTTTCATGGGTCTGGCTCCGAATACAGGGTCATAACCGTTTGAGAGAATCAGGTCCTTGGCCCCTTGGGTCAACGACAATTCGATATTTTGCTTGCGCAGGCGCATGGCCGTGCGCTCGATTTGCAGATCGAGGATACGGGTCAAATCGGATTTTCCGAGCGGTCTGAAGACCAGAATTTCGTCGATGCGGTTTAAGAACTCGGGACGAATGGATCGGCGCAGAAGTTCCAGCACTTCGAGGCGGACGATTTCGTAGCCGGACTCGGTTTCGAGCGACTCCGCGCGCGCATTGATCAACTCCGAACCGATATTCGAAGTCATGATCACGATGGTGTTTTTGAAATCAACGGTGCGGCCTTTCGAATCGGTCAAGCGGCCGTCGTCGAGCACTTGCAAGAGAATATTCCACACGTCGGGATGCGCCTTCTCGATTTCGTCGAGCAGGAGCACGCTGTACGGTTTGCGGCGCACGGCTTCGGTGAGTTGTCCGCCCTCTTCGTGACCGACATAGCCCGGAGGCGCGCCGATCAGACGAGAAACCGTGTGACGCTCTTGATACTCAGACATGTCGATGCGGATCATCGCCTGCTCGTCGTTGAACAAAAACTCCGAGAGCGAGCGAGCGAGTTCGGTCTTCCCCACTCCGGTTGGACCTAAGAACAAGAAGCTGCCGATGGGTTTACTCTCTTCGGAAAGTCCCGACCGTCCTCGGCGAATTGCAGACGCAACGGCAGTAACGGCGACGTCTTGTCCGACGACGCGGTCGTGCAGACGCTCTTCGATGTGCAGGAGTTTTTCACGTTCGCCTTCGAGCATACGCGACACGGGAATACCTGTCCATTTTGAAACAACTTCGGCGATGTCGTCTTCGGTCACTTCTTCTTTCAGGAGTGATTGCGACGACTGAAGCTTGTTCATGTCGGCTTGCGCGTGCTCGAGTTTTCTTTCGAGTTCACGCAAGACGCCGTAGCGAATCTCCGAGACCTTGCCCAAGTCGCCCATGCGCTCGGCTTTTTGTTCGTCGAGTTTGGCTTGTTCGATTTGCTCTTTGATCTGACGGATTTTCTCGATGACTTTTTTCTCCTGCTCCCACTGCAGGCGCAGGGTTTTCTCTTCGGATTTTAGAGCGTTCAGCTCTTCGTCGATGGTTTCGAGACGCTCTTTGCTTGCGGCATCTTTTTCGCGCGCGACGGCGACTTTCTCGATTTCGAGTTGGCGAATTTTGCGGACGAGTTTGTCGATCTCGTCGGGCATCGAATCGATTTCCAGACGAAGTTTCGAGGCCGCTTCGTCGATTAGGTCAATCGCTTTGTCGGGCATGAAACGGTCGGTGATGTAGCGATCTGCAAGTTGTGCGGCGGCAATCAACGCGGCGTCGGTGATGCGCACGCCGTGGTGCACTTCGTATTTTTCTTTCAGACCGCGCAGAATCGAGATCATGTCCTCGACGGACGGCTCCGTGACCATGATCGGTTGGAAGCGGCGTTCAAGCGCGGCATCTTTCTCGATGTGTTTGCGGTATTCGTCGATTGTGGTCGCACCGACGCAATGTAACTCTCCACGAGCGAGCGCGGGTTTCAGCAGGTTCGATGCATCCATCGCGCCGTCGGTTTTGCCTGCGCCGACCAACTGGTGCATTTCGTCTATGAAGAGAATGATCGAGCCTTCGGCGCTCGTGACTTCTTTCAGCACCGCTTTCAAACGCTCTTCAAACTCGCCGCGGTATTTTGCGCCCGCGACGAGGCTGCCCAAGTCGAGCGCGACGACGCGTTTGTTCTTGAGATTTTCGGGCACGTCGCCGGCGACGATGCGCTGCGCGAGACCTTCGGCGATGGCGGTTTTGCCGACACCGGGTTCGCCGATTAGCACGGGATTGTTTTTCGTGCGGCGCGTGAGCACTTGCAAGACGCGGCGAATTTCTTCGTCGCGTCCGATGACGGGATCGAGTTTGCCGCGGCGCGCGAGATCGGTCAGGTCACGTCCGTATTTGTCGAGCGCGCGGTATTTCTCTTCGGGTGTTTGATCTTTGACGCGCTGTCCGCCGCGCAGGTCTTTCATCGCTTTCAAAACGTCGGCGTGTGTGATGCGCGACTCTTTCAAGAATTTCGCGGCTGCGTCATCGCCCTTGGTCATCGCCAAGAGCAGATGTTCAACGGAGAGAAATTCGTCGCCGAGATCGCTCATCTCTTTGAGTGCATTCTCGAAGAGTCTGGAAGACTCCGACGCGAGGTATGTGGAGCCTACCGAGCCTGTGACCTTCGGTTGTTTGGCAATTTCGATATCCACCAGACGGCGAATATCATCGGCGTTTTTGCCGAGTTTGGCGAGGATTTCGGAGGCAATTCCTTCGCTGTCGCGCAGCATACCGCCGAGCAGATGCAACGGAGTCAGAGCCTGATGACTCTGGTCCCGCGCAATCGCCTGCGCAGCTTGCAGCGCCTCCTGCGCTTTAATGGTCCATTGATCTATGTTCATGGGGTGGGCTTAAAGTACATGTTGAAGCAAGAGTATCCTACTTCTTTACGAATATCTAATCATTTGTCAATCATCAAGCATTGAAGCTATCAGGAACCCAATCGCACCGCCAATAACAAGCGCAGCTCCAATGCTCATCTGAGGAGAGCTTACAATTCTTGCAAGCACAGCTTCTCGAAGTTGTGAAAGTGCACTGCCAAAATCCGTACACGCATTTATGTACTTCCGTTTTTGTATGAAAGCAGGCGGTGGCGTTACATCATCAAGCACGATAGGCAGAATCGTCTTGTCACAACCTTCTGCTATACCTATTTCCTGCGACACCCATTCTGAACGCTTTGATTCAGATGACCATAGAACCACAAAAAGATCACAGGATCTGATAGCCATCTTAATCTTCTCATCTAGCACATCTCCGGGCAAGACCGAGCTATCCGCTACAAATACTTCAATCGCCTCATTGCTAAGTGAAGATTGAATCCGTTCGACATGCTTGATGTCTTTAGTCGAGTAACTCACAACTATTTTGAATGCCATTTACAGTTACTCCTCTGCTTTCTCTATCGCATGAGGATAGAAGAAGCGCGTATGATGTTTCTTTCCATCCGACCATTCACACTCGAATCCTATCTTAGGACGTCCAAACTCCTCTTCAATCCGTGCTCTTTCCGCATCAGATCTATTTTTTGCACTCTGTTGCATTGCGACAGCTTCTGCCCATGAAATCTTCAATTCTTCATGAATTGTCTTTCTCAAGATAATCATGATTGGCCCGCCCGTCTTGTGTCTTACCCTATCTCCAATTGAAAAAACAACTTCGTTCATTGCTGTGACCTTTAAGATAATACGGCAGAAGTAATTTAAACAAATGTTCCGTTATTTGCAAGTATGTTCAATATGGGGTTTTGCTTGGATTGTGTAAATCAAGCAATTACAATAACTATAAACAGGTGCGTTGAAAAAACCGAGAATTGAAAAGGGGCGGCATCCATAGCCGGGCAGGAGGATGCTGAACCCATTTCCGCCTTGGCGGTCCCACCTTCAAAGTCAGCTTGCCCCCAAATTCAATTCATGTCAATCTACACTTTTCCCCTCTCCCCCATCACACAAACCGCCGAGACGGGTTGCATTTGTTTGTACTCGGTGCGGATGTTGGTGAAGCCTGCTTCTTTTAAGTAGTTCGCGTATTTCTCAGCGGGGGCGAGGGAAAAATCCAGTTTACAAATTCCAAATTCCAGCCGTTGCCATTGCGGGTCTGGAGACCCACAACGGCGGGGCGGCGGGGCACCCGCAGCGGGTGCCGCCGCGAAAATCCGCTGCGCATAATCCTCGCTCGGCTGATTGTGCGACACATTTGTTCATGGTTCCTAACCCTTGAATTGCTCAAGGGTTTTCGGAAGCCCCCCTTGGTCCCCCCATTCGCGCAGACGCGAATGGGGGAGAGCGGAGAGATCCTTCACTACGTTCAGGATGACGACGCATTTTACATTATCGCTCTGTCATCCGTGGGCGGATTGCCATCCGCCCCTACTTTTTCTGATCATCCACGACTTCGTAGTCGGCGGATTCGGTTTTGCCGTCAGTGGTGTCGTTCGGCGTTGCACCTGATGGTTCACTTTGCGGTTGTCCTTGCGCGGCATCTTGATAGAGCGACGGAGCGATTTGCTGCCAGATGTTGGACAGGTCTTCGGTCGCGCTCTTGATTTCTGTGACGCTCGAACCTTTCAGCGCTTCTTTGACGCGGCCTACTGCGGCTTCGAGTTTGGCTTTGTTGTCCGCGCCGAGCTTCTCTTCCAGTTCTTTCATCTGACGCTCGGTTTGGAAGACCAGAGCATCCGCGCCGTTTCTAATGTCGACTTCCTCGCGGCGCTGCTTGTCTTTGTCGGCGTGAGCTTTCGCGTCGGTCTTCATGCGCTCGATTTCTTCTTTTGACAGACCGCTTGAGTGCGTGATCTTGATCGACTGCTCTTTGTTCGTGGCCTTGTCCTTGGCGGAAACGGAGAGTATTCCGTTCGCGTCAATGTCAAAGGTCACTTCGATCTGCGGGACGCCGCGCGGCGCGGGCGGAATTCCGTCGAGGTTGAACCGGCCAATGGTTTTGTTGTCCATCGCCATCGGACGCTCGCCTTGCAAGACGTGAATTTCGACCGACGGTTGACTGTCGCTGGCCGTGGAGAAAATCTCCGTGCGGCGCGTGGGAATCGTGGTGTTCGATTCGATCAAGTGCGTCATCACGCCACCCATCGTTTCGATTCCGAGTGAGAGCGGTGTTACGTCGAGCAGGAGCACGTCCTTGACGTCGCCTGCGAGAATTCCGCCTTGAATCGCCGCGCCGACGGCCACGACTTCATCAGGATTGACGCCGCGATGCGGGTCTTTGCCGAAATATTCTTTAACGACTTCGATGATGCGCGGCATACGGGTCGAACCGCCGACCAGAATCACTTCATCAATTTCCGACGGACGCAAGCCTGCATCCTGCAGAGCTTTTTTCGTCGGCGTGATGCTGCGCTGCACGAGGTCTTCGGTCAGCTCTTGGAATTTCGCGCGCGTGACGACGATGTCCAAGTGCTTTGGACCGTCGGCTGTCGCGGTGATGAACGGCAAGTTGACTTGCGTTTGTGACGAACCGGAAAGTTCGATCTTTGCCTTTTCGGCAGCTTCTTTCAGCCGCTGCAAGGCCATCGGGTCTTTGCGCAGATCAATGCCTTCGCTCTTCTTGAACTCTTCGGCGAGGTAGTCGATCAAGCGCTGATCCCAATCGTCGCCGCCCAAGTGCGTGTCGCCGTTGGTGGACTTCACTTCGAAGACGCCGTCGCCAAGTTCGAGAATCGAAATATCGAACGTACCACCGCCCAAGTCATAGACCGCGATTTTTTCGTCCTTGTGATCCTTGTCGAGACCGTAAGCCAGAGCGGCCGCCGTCGGCTCGTTGATGATGCGCACGACTTCGAGACCCGCGACGTCGCCGGCATCTTTGGTCGCCTGACGCTGTGCATCATTGAAGTACGCGGGCACGGTGATGACGGCCTTACGGATTTTTTCACCCAGATAATCTTCGGCGGTCTGCTTCATCTTTTGCAGAATCATCGCGGAGATTTCAGCGGGCGTGTATTCTTTGTCTTCGATCTTGACTTTGGCCAGGCCGGTTCCTCCGACGAGTTCGTAGGGCACGAGTTTCATTTCGTGCTCGACTTCGTCGCGGCGGCGGCCCATGAAGCGTTTGATCGAGTAAATGGTCTTCTTGGGGTTGGTTACGGCTTGGCGTTTGGCGGCGGCTCCGACGAGGCGCTCGCCTGTTTTGGAGAAGGCGACCACGGAGGGCGTGGTGCGCGCTCCCTCGCTGTTCGGGATCACCACAGGTTCGCCGCCTTCGATGACGGATACGCAGGAATTGGTGGTACCGAGGTCAATTCCAATGATTTTCGACATGATTCTATCCTTCAGTTAGTTGAAAATTCAAGTTTTCATTCAGCATATATGTAGGCAAGGGTCATACCAGATGGGTAAATGTATATTTTACAAATAGAAAGTGGCAGACTCGAGTTTGAGTCTGCCACTGATTTCTGCCAATATGTCAGAGTCTATTTGTCAATCCGGCGCCACATCTGCCAAGCGGGCCGGAGGGTCTCCTCTGCTGAAAGAAGTTGAGCTGCCTTCAAAACCAACTCGACTTCTCCTGCCGTCGCGCCGAGGTTTAGCGCACCTTTGAAGTGAGAAAAGAGTTGCCGGGGAAATCCTTGAACAGCCAGCACAGCAACCTCCAGCAGTTCCCGCCAATGCGCGGGCAGGCCCGGTCGGGACATCACCATCCCGTAGCCAATCCATACCGTCCAACGCGACAACTCGGGGCTGACACCTTCCAGATTCGTCCGCAGCTTCTGGACATTTTGCTGATAAACCCTTTCCTGCAACTCCCAGCCGCGTGCAAACGTCTCTGAAGGCGGAGCTTCAACAAGCTCATCGGCGTGTGACGGCAACCCGCTTCCATAAACCTCCTGAATCATGAATGCCGCCTCGAGCGACGTCTGAAAACCCGCAAGCAGGAAGAGCTGCAAGGCCGCCTCGCGAAGTGATTCAATCGAATAGCTCTCTTGCTTGTAGCGCGCCACCAACTCTCTTGCCAAGGGCTCTTGCGGCTTCAACCAAAGCACGGACAAAGCGCAGAGCAAGAGCAATTGCTCATTCTCGGGAAACTCATCCAGAAATTGCCAGACCGGGTGTTCGCTCATTGAAGCTCCACCACAGACTCCAACTGCCGCAAGAGTTCGCCAGAGCTCACCAGCCGATGAACGGTATCAATGTCACCTGCCATCACGTGGTCTTCCTTCCAGGCAGGGACCACAGCCCGAATGGCCCTGTGCACCGCCTCAGACCCTTTGCCGAACAGAATCACCGGATGAAGCTGCTTGCGACGGTCGAGCGCTTGGGCCGCGCACAAGAGTTCAATAGCAACGATGTGTTCAACGTTTTCCAGAATCTGCGCCGCATGCCGCGCACCGTGCGTTCCCATCGAAACGATGTCTTCTTGATTCTCCGACGTTGGGATGGTATCTACACAGGCCGGGTGCGCGAGCACTTTGTTCTCACTGGTCAGGGCCGCCGCAGTATAGCTCGTGATCATCAACCCAGAGTGTCGCCCGACGTGCTTGTCTTCAAGCAAGTATGGACCCAATCCGCCATTCAACGTACGGTCCATGAACCTATTGATCCTACGCTCAGACAGATTGCCAAGCTCAGTGAGCAGCGTCTTCATGTAATCCACACGCAGACCGACCGGATCCCCGTGAAAATTGCCGCCCGACAACGACTGGTCGTCCTCCGCAAAAATCAGCGGATTATCCGTCACGGAATTGATTTCGATTTCAAGTCCTTCTCGCACATGTCTAAGTCCGTCACGAACGGCTCCGGCGATTTGCGGCGCACAACGAATGCTGTACGCGTCCTGAATCCGCCCTTTGTCATTGTCCGCGCTCGAGCTGCCTTCAAGCAGGCCGCGAACATTTGCGGCGGTCACGGCATGCCCGGAGTACTTTCTGAGCCCTGCAATTCTCGCATCGAAGGCCGCAGATGCGCCACGGATTGCGTCCACATGCATCGCCAGCGCAGCGTCCTGCAGTTTCAGCAAACGCTCAGCCCGCTGAAGGGTAAGCAAGGCCGAACCGCACATGAACTGCACGCCGTTGTTCAGTGCGAGCCCTTCTTTTGCCTCCAGCTCCAAGCGCTCAATTCCGGCCCGACGCATGGCTTCGGCTCCGCTCAGCCGCTCACTGTTGTATTCAGCAATACCCGAATCTGGAGATTCGCCCGATGGAGGTTTGATCATCACCAGTGCCAGATGTGACAACGGAGACAGATCACCCGAGGCGCCCAGCGAGCCTTGCGACGGCACGACCGGCGTGACTCCACGATTCAGCATCTCTAACAGCGTCTCAACTACGACCGGTCGCACGCCTGAAAACCCTTGGGCAAGAGAGTTTGCTCGCAAGAGCATGGCCGCTCGCACGACCTCCGTGGCAAACGGAGCGCCTGTTCCGCAACAATGCGAAACAATGAGGCGATAGGAAACTTCTTTTGCTTCGGAAATCGAGAACACCGTGCTCTTCAGACTGCCGAACCCGGTATTGATGCCATAAACAGCCGGAGCGGCGTCGCCGCGCCGCTCCAAATTGGCTATCCATGCTCTTGACGATTCCATCTGCTTGCGAGCATCATCCGTTAAGGTCGCTCGCGCACCATGTGCCACCCGCTCGACCGCATCCAGAGTCAGCGAATGGCCGTCCAGCGAAATGTTCAAGGGCTACCTCGCTACGCGCTTCTTCCCGACCATGATCGGCTGCCAGCCTTGCTCAGTGCGCACGACATTGGTCGTTGCCGTCATGCCGGCAGGCTCAACCGCGGTGACATTCTCGATCTGCGGCTGGGAAATCACTCCCAACAACGGAATCTTGCGCGGAATCGCACCGCCGGTCTGCGGAACTTTCTCGTTCAGCAGAGCTTGACGGCGTTGGCGTGCCGACGCGCGCTCCCGCGCACCAACCGGATCAATCCCGTGCGCCTGTCGGAGCTTGTCGAGCTTCGCGCTGATCGCCTTACGAGTCACGCCAAAGCGATCGGCAAGCTCGGCCATCGGCACTTTGCCGTAGTTCTCAAGCAGATACTTTTCTTCAGAAGGGGTCCACTTCTTTGCCATCTAAGTCTCGATCCTATATGTGATGTGAAAATTTGTGTCTTATGCGAGGTCCGGTCTATCGCATCAGCAGCATGCGGCGCGTCTGAACAAAACTCGGAGAACTCATCCGGCAGAAGTACAGACCGCTGGGAACACTTACTCCAGCGTGGCTTGTGCCGTTCCAAGTCACGTGATGCCTGCCAGCCTCGAAGTACCCTGCAACCAACGTCTGAACATTTCTGCCCAAAACGTCGAAGACTTCGAGCTTGACGTTCGAACGATACGGCAACGAGAATTCTATTGAGGTCTCGGGATTGAACGGATTCGGATAGTTTTGAGAGAGCTCAAATCCCTCGGGTATAATCGGCGCTGCGTGCTCCGCTGAAAGAATCACAGGCGGCGCAGTCGTCAATCGGATCGCGCGCTCGTCCGCCAAAGGCGCGCTTGTCGCTGGACGCGCTTGAGAAAAGTAGTACGTGCCGCCGTACGTCTCGTCCTGGTTCTCGTATCCAATCGTTGCGCCTGAAGCTGCGGCCGCAGTGTAGGTCAATTCCTGATAGAGGAACAGCCACTCCGCATCACCAGTAGGCGTCGGATAGGTCGTCGGATTCAACAACTGCACCTGAAACGTGCTGGGCTCACCGTTCGTAGACCACGGATTGATCTCTCGCCATTCCACCACAAACCGGTCGCCTGTCGCATCGTAGTAGTAACTCACGTCGCTCAGAGTATCACCCCAGAACCACCATAAGTCGTTCCACAGTACGCCGATCATTCCGGAAACCGCATCCGGTGCATACGGAAGCGGCTGATTCGCGTAGCTTGTCGCTTCCGTAAAACCAGGTGCCACCCACCCGTCCGTGGACACGGACAAAGACGAATACGTTGTTCCAAAATAAGAATAACTGAATGGAACCGTTACGTTGAAAGTCTGCTGACTCTGGACGAAATCAAGCTCCGTACCCGGTCCACCCCGCCCCGGAGAAATCTCCAGCCAGTCATAGACTGCGACGCGATCATAGAGAACGTCGGTATCGTCATACAAATAGTAGATGCCATCTGTACCGGCCTGCGGATCGCTCGTCCCAACCACGCCAATCGTCAGTGTAAACTGGTTCGAGTATTGATAGGTGTACGTCCCCATGTCAGAGCTCAGTGCGACCGAGAAGTCAGCCTGTACTCCACTCGGAGCATTGCCTGCCGCGCTGATCTGAAAAGCGTCCTGCGGAAGGTCAATGTAGCTACCCGGTGCAAGCGCCGGCAGAACCACTTCTCCGTCCAAGACTTCGACATAGGGACTTTCTGTCGTCAAGGTCAAGACCGACGAAGCCAGCGTATCATTACCGTTGTTTGAAACCCTGAATATCAGCCCGGCTTCTTCATACCTTTCCAAAACGCCGTTCCCGCCGTCTGCAACTTGCACAGCACCTGTTGCCGCATGCGGAACATGCAGTGTCATGAAAATGCTGTAAGACCTCGGCGTGAGCCCATTTGCAGCGTAGTCCACCTTCAGAGTGAAATCCTCTTGCCTCGCGGATACGGGATCCACTGTGAATACGTAGGCAGGGGTCCCTTCTGCAGTCACTTCCGGGGCAACATCGCCGTATTCTGATTCTGACGTTTCAATCGTCAGAAAAGTCTCATCCGTGGTCAGGATACCACTCACGAACTCTGCCGTTTCCGTCCCGATGTTGCTGACCGCATCCACCAGCGAAATGGTCTCGCCGGGTTGAATCCACGAATCACCGTTGCCCACCGATTCTGAAAACACGTGCCCGCTGTGAATCAAATACGGTCCATTGGGCGAAACTTCAATCTGCCACTGTTGAGCCAGCACTTCCTGCCCGGTCAGAGTGGCGGTCACGCCATCACCAAAATCAAAATTCACCGGCACGGTCCATTGACCTGCGGAGGAAGGAACCTTGCCTGAATGGACCACACCTGCTTGTGACGAGAAACTTACTGTCAGACTGTCCGCTTGGATCCCCGGATCGTCTTCAATCGTCACCACAACATTGTATTGCCCAGCCGGAATTGCCTGAGGGAAGGATGCGGATACACGTACCGGCGTGGTGGTAAACAGCTGAAGGGACGGATCACTTAGACACAGGTACTGGCGGAACATTACCTGGCAAACTTCCTCAACCGCACTCTCGTCTACGAAGTCTTCGAAGATCGCCCAGGTGAACATCTTGCCTGTGACGAATGCCGCCATCAAATGACCAATATCGTAGTCCAGGATCGCGCGGTAGAGACTGGAGTCCAAGTTGTCATTGTAGGCCGTATGCGTATTCCAGCAAGGTCCGAGGAACCCCGCCGCGCCCTGAGGAGTCGTGAAGGACCCGTGCAGCATCCAAGCTTCTCCGAAGCATTGATTCTCTGGCACGTCAAACTTTCCGACTCCGCATCCGATTCCCGTGACCACGGGCAGTTTGCCCGGATTGTTGATCTGCTGAATGGTGCCTACATAGAAGCTGATACCCGCCCAACCTGTATTCCAGCCCGACCCGCGATAGTTCACATAAGTCAAGCCTTCAGTTAGCCAATTGAGCAACAACTGCGGACCAGGATTCTCGTCCCCCCAAAGTGTGTCCACTTCGGCAAAACCCGCGTTCAGCATCATTTCGCGCACATGCTGCTTGGTCATGCGCTGTGTGACCTCGGTAAAATCAGCCGCCACGGCGCAATGATGAAATCGCAAGGAGTCCGCCGCAAACGTATTGCGCTCATGCAGCATCGTCCGCGAAGCGATTTTCAAAGCCTCAGATTGCGTATTGACAATCCACCGCCCGAGAAACACGTCCGGGAATACGTCATCGCCCTCAAGCTCCGTAAAGTACCCTTCGTTTGTGAATTGACCGGGATATGTGAAATCGCTAAAACGTGTGATCGGGTCCGCGGTCGCGCGCATCTTCACCGGCAAAACGGTCTCATCGCCCACCAGCGTCACAAAGTCAATGCGCGGCGAAGAGTCATTGAGTTCCTGCTGAATCCGATTTCGCATCGTAGCACCAGTGCCGTCTGACGCAACTTCACTTGCTGGCACGATGGTGACCATCGTTCCCAATTGCCGCTTCCAAAGAACATAATCCGACAACGACTCGATGTAGTTGTCCGGAATAATCATCAGCATGTGCGATGGTTCCGACACGTCCAGATTGGGAATATTCTCCCAGTTGGCCACAACTGCCTTGTAAACTCGACGCGACACATCCGAAAAGGCAGGACGAGAAGCTGCAAGCGGGTTGTCTCCCGACCCACCGCTAATGTCCAAGCGAATTGTCGCTTCGGACATCACTTGACACGTATTCTGGCCGTTCGTATACGTAAATGGCTTCACCGTGACCGGCACCAGCCTGACTCCGCCGAAGATCCCCACGTCCCCAACTTGCACCGCCGGACCTTGCGCCTCGAATCCCGACCGTGCCGTCGCAGGGCGAGAGATCGTGCTCCAGTCCTCAATCACAACCGTCGGGTTTCCGGTGTTTGGAAGCGCCAGATAGAATGTAAATCTCGGCAGAACGGCATGGCCGTTATGGTTCATGTCTGCCCAAGTCCCCGGCTGCCGCTGAAAGAAATCTATCGTACCCGTTGGCTGAAGCCTGCTCATGTCGAGGCGGAACCGAATCGAACTCCCGCTAAACTCCAGGAGTTGAAAATCCGGTGAAAACTCGGCATTTTCATAAAACCCAAAGGGGATAGGCTGGGCCCCTGCTGGCACAGCAGCCAGCAACACAGCGAGCAGAGCTAAGATGCGAAACTTATGACCCATTTGACACCCTGATTTGTAGACAAACCAATGTAGTAAATATGCTTCCCAACAGGAGGGAAAGTTACTTGCGGTTCCCTGATCGGATAAGGAGACTTGACAATTCAGCTGAGAAGTCCGTATTTTGCAAAGGCTTGCCTCACAGGAGACCGGCCAGTTTGTCGGCCCCGACCTTACAGCCCTACATGTATCGAATTTAGGAAGATAGCTGTTTGGAGAGGCTGAGTCAAGCACTTCCCGGGGGAAACATTATTTTTGTTGGTGCGGCTTTTGCCCCTGTATGGCATCGCCGCCGCTTGGCATGCGCGGTATCAAGTTTCGTCGTAATTCGCTACTATTTGTCATACACTTAGTTGAGTGTGGCGGACAGACGCCCACTCACCCGGCAACTATTTCTGGTGAGCGGGCAAGAGTTTAGCCGATCTGACTTTGAACAAAGGAATGTAACAATGAAGCAAGTGCTTAGACTGTTGGCGGTTCTTTCGCTGATCTCGGTGGTCAGCTTCGCGCAACAGGTTTCGTCCAAAACTAGCCCTGAGCTTCGTGAGCTTTGGAGTGTTTTTCAGCAGATTGAAGACTATAAGGCTCTCGAACAGGAAGTGCCCCAGAACTTGTACGACCGGTACTTCGAGCTGGACAGGCTGGTCAACCCTGAAAACTATGGCCGCAACCAAGAGCCTTCCCTTGACGAGCTCAGCAACATCTGCCCTGGCATTACTGTGGTCGGACCGGATTCGGGCGTTGTTTGGGCGTACTACAACAACGGGTCAACGACCAACAAGACGAATAACTGCTCGTACCCCACGTGCCGATATGGACGTGACGCATTCATGGTCCTCGACGTCCGCTACAAAGACAGCGTGACCGTTTCCACGTGCGGCTCGAACTTCGACACGTATCTCTGCATCTGGACAGGCGGTTGCTGCACCGACCCGCAGGCCGTGCCATTTGCTTCCAATGACAACAACCCACTCGTCTGCAGCTCGCCGCTAACCCTTCAGGCCGGCATTACGCGTTGCTTCGATCCGGGACTCTACTACATTTGCGTGGATGGCTACGGACCCGGAAGCCACGGTTCTTTCAGCGTATCAATCTTCTTCCATGGTAACTCCTGCATTCCGACGATTATTGAGCCCGAATGCCCTGCGGATTTCAGCCAGCACGAGGAAGGTCTGCCTGAAGGATGCGATGCCTATTCCAATACAATTTTCTGCGGTCAAGGCTACTGTGGCTTGATTGATCAACAAGGTGATCTGGATGTTTACGCGCTGACCATTCAGGGTCAACCCCGCGACGTCACCGTGTCCGTCTATGCGGACGATACCCCGGGCCGCACAGGCTACGAACAGGGTCTGAATTCTTTGCTGCGCGTCTGGCCGGTCACCTGTGAGGCACCGCTTTCCGTCAATACTGACTTCAATGGAACGGCCGACGGCGATCCGGTTGGAACAGACAGTCAAGTGTCTCTTCATCTTGAACCCGGAACCTATTTCTTTGAGGTAAGCGGCGAACAAGGCACAACCGGAGAGTACGAAATCTTTGTTGGCTGCGACTTGGACGAACAATAGCGGTTCACAAGACAGATTTGCTTAAAAGAAGACCCCGCCAACGGCGGGGTCTTATATCTCTTGTGCTTCGAACGATTGCTAAGGGGTGTGCTCCACGTCACAGTAGGTCTGCACAAACTCCATGCGATTCAGATAGCTCTGAACGTATTCCACAATCACCCGGGGATCTTGCGGATAGGCAAGGCTCTTTCCAAATCCCGTCAGCACCTGTATCTCCATGGCAAGCTTCTTGAGAAGAGCTTCGAAGAAGTCCTTTTGTTTGGGATAGTATGCCACGTCGTAGTCGTCGCTTGAAAGTTCCGCCAAACTCGCGGCCACACCTATCGCGTCTTCCACACCTCCCAATGAGTCCACAAGCTGGCGAGCCAAAGCTTGACGTCCGGTCCAGATCCTGCCCTCCGCAATGGTGTCCAGCGCCGCAGACGTGACGCCCCGCCCTTCCATTACATCCGTTCGGAATTCCAGATATGCCGAGTCCATAATATCACGTATCACCCTTTCCTGCTCAGAGGTCAGGGTCTTGTCCAAGCGGAAAAAGTTTGCCCAACGTCCATACGATATCGTTTCTTCACGCGCACCGATCTTCTCATAAAGCTCCTCTGCCGTCGGAAACGCGGTGACGACGCCAATCGAACCCGTCAACGTGCTGGGTTCCGCCAAGATTTTGTCCGCCGCCGCTGATATGTAGTAGCCGCCCGACGCCGCAATGCGCCCCATGGAAACTACCACCGGCTTCTTGGACTTCACGCGCTTCACCGACTCAAGTATCTGTTTGGATGCCAATGCGGATCCGCCGGGAGAATTCACGCGAAGCACTACGGCCTTCACGTCTTCATCTTCCGCGAGCTGGTCCAGCTCCTTGGTGAGTTTCGCCGCTGTGATTCCTTCGCTATTGAATCCATCCCCGCCACCAAACCCGATTTCACCCTCCGCATACACCACCGCAACTTCCTTCTCCTTGGCCGAAATATCTTCTATCCGTGTCGCTCGAAGGTAAGCGTGCGGACCGATCTCCGGAAACTCCTTCGCATCCCCTTGAAGGCGGCGGCGCATGACCGGCCAATCCTCCAGCCCGTCCACATACCCACGCTCCAAGCAGGATTCACCACTCACAATCAGTTGGTCCCCTTCCAACAGTTCCTTTTGCAGTGCTTCGAGCGTAAGATGCGTTCTCGATTCCGCCGCTTCTCGCACATATTGCTCAAAGACATCTGAGAAGATCGTTTCAAGGTTCAGTCTGACCTCCGCGGACATACTGTCCCGCGAAAACTCTTCGAGAGCGCCTTTGTATTGGCCCGCATGCAATACGTGAAAGCGGATGCCAAGTTTCTCAAAAGTTCGTCTAAGGTACGTCGAAGAATATGCAATTCCGCCGAAGTTGATTCCGCCCATTCGACCGGGCATCATCAGAATGCTGTCGGCGATGCTCGCCAGATAATAATCCCTGTCCGAGGCAATGTCGAGGTGCGCATAGATCGGCTTATCAGATTCCTTCTTGAAGCGGAGGATTGCCTCGCGAAGCTCATGCAGAGTCGCAAAGCCGCCGGTACCCTGGGGCCGAAGGATCACACCAATGATCTTGTCGTCTTCGGCGGCGCGATCCAGGGCACGGAGCATTTCATTGAGCGATGCCCCTCTGTCTTCCGCCCAGAAGGCAATGTCCGGTTCCGCGTGGTAATCTGAGGCAACACCTTGCGGCTCAATCATCAGCCAGGTCTTTTCTTCAAGTTTCACCCCTGACGAAAACCCGGACGAGACCGCCCCGCTCATGACCCGCGAGACGCCCCAGGCAACCATCAACACCGACAGGACAAACCCGCCGACGAGAATTCCAAGTATCCAGCAGCACGCTTTGTTTGATGACATTCTGCTCTCCATTCACTCTTGATTGGCAAAAAGACTTGTTTTCGCCGCCAAACTTCTTAATTTACAAAATCTCGTGGTCAATATGATTCCCTTGGCCGGAATCTGTTAAGGCACGAGCTTTGCCGGTTTTTGTCTCCTAAACACTTCCGGAGCAATGAATTGAACCTCGATCGTGCGATCATGGCCGTCTTGTTTAGTGGGCTCGCTGTCCTCTACGCTGCCGTGATTCTTACTTTTTTGGAAGGAACCGACCCGTCGGCCAATATCTTCTATCTGGCCGCGCTCGGAGTACCCTTTGCGATCGGGTTCTTTGCTGCACCGAGAGTGTCCCTCTATGTCTTGGGAGCATTTGTTTACAGCATTGACTGGCTGGCAGAGTACTGGGGTGCGATTCCCAGGGAGGCCACCTGGCTGATTGATATTCTGCTCCTGCTCTTCGCCGCGCGGTATGGTCTGACTTTCTACACGGCCAAGCACAAATTCTTTACGGTCGAAAAGCTCATACTTGTTGCTCTGGTCATTGCGCTAATGTCCGCCCTGATTAACGGACTGGGAGCAAGCACCACTTTTATCGGCCTGCGCGTCGGCTTTCGCTATCTCTTCCTGTTCATGGCGGCGGCGGGGCTGCATCCTGAGCCTGAGGCCATTCGCCGATTCATCAAGTACTTGTTTGTAGTCGGGCTGGTTCAAACCCCTATTATCCTTTGGCAGTGGAAGTTCACCAACTGGATATCCCCTGACGATCTTTCCGGTTCGTTCGGACGCAATCAAACCCCTGCTATCGCCCTGTTTACCCTCGTCCTATTTGCGTATATGGTTGCCAACATGCTGGAAGATCGCAAGACTCGCCCGCTGTTCATCTGGACGATGTTTTTCATGATGCCGGTTATCATTCTTGGCGAAGTGAAGTTCTTCTTTCTTATTCTTCCACTTTTCGTTGTCTTTTTATCTCGGCACGATGTCTTTAAGTCTCCCGGCACGGCAATTCTGCTTGGCGTTGTCGGGGTCGTCATGGTAGTAATTACTGACTACGTGATTGTCCAAACCGGGTTTTGGCGCGAAGGACGTAATCCGTTAACTTATGTAACCAAACTTCCTGAGATTTTCCAGCAGGAGCTTGAACCCTCAAAAGAAGGACGAGCTGAACGCGCATTTCGCTTTGTCAGTGCGATCCGACTTGCTGCGGAATCGCCCAAGACTGCGCTGGTCGGTAATGGCCCGGGGTCCATCACGTTGTCGTACGTGTCAGCCAATGCGACGCGTAAGTCTGAGTACTTTGCCGGGTTCGGCTTGACATCAAGTGCCCCTACGATTCCTTGGATGCTGATTGAGTACGGCTATGGAGGCGTATTCCTCTTCTTTTGCGTCCTCTGGTTCATTTTCCGCAGAGGCAAGCACCTGAGGTTGTCCGAAAATCGGGACGATCGAGTTCTTGGCAGAATGCTCGAGGGAATGGTCTTTCTTTATGTAGCTTGGCTATTCTACATGAATACCTGGCAAAGTGACCAAATGAACTTCATCTTCTGGCCGTTAGCCGGTATGCTCGTGCGGCGCAGCTATGACGTGGCCGTGGATTACGCATACGTCGGTGCACTGGCGCGTGCCAGGGCAGTGCGTGGTCCTAAATTGTGGAGTCCAGGCCGGTCTGAAGAGTCTGCCGAGACTGCTGAAACGACGATTAAGAGAGTTTGAGGCATCTCCTCTATCATATCTGAGTTGCCAAACGAGATTTTGTTCAAAATAGCAAGCCCCCGTCAATTTGACGGGGGCTTTTAGTGACCCCAGGGAGGATCGAACTCCCATTGCGAGAATGAAAATCTCGAGTCCTAACCATTAGACGATGGGGCCACGGCGAAAATACAGGGTATCTCTTGCTACTTAGGGTGGCTGAGGGGATTCGAACCCCCGACCCTTGGAACCACAATCCAATGCTCTAACCAACTGAGCTACAGCCACCATAGCGGCTGAAGGTCAGAACGGCCCTCATGCCGTAAGAACACAAATTTTATGCATTGAAAAAGAAAAAGTCAAGATGCACGCTTCCAGCACTTGACTTTTTAACTTATTGAAATCAATCTCTTTAAAATATTGGAGCTACGTTACTGCTCTCCAAACTCATGATTTCGCGTGGTCTAACACCTCCCGAACAGCCGCCAGAAGCTCCGAAGGACGGTAAGGCTTCTGTATGAATGCAACAGATCCGAGATTGATGTTCCGGTAATGACTCTCCGATTCCGGCAGACCGCTTGACAGGATTACCGGAATGTCCGGCTTCTCAGACAGCATCAGCGCAACGACTTCCTCACCATTCATTCTCGGCAGCCTGAGATCCATGATCACCATGTCAATTTGATCCCGCCTTTGCCGGAAAGCATCCACAGCTTCCTGACCGTCGTCCGCGGTGATCACCGTGTAGCCAAACTGCTCCAGAACTTCTCGTCCCAATTCCAAAATCACCGGCTCATCGTCCACCATCAGAATCGTCTCTTGCCCGCCAAGCGATACATTGTGCGCCACAGGCTTCTTGCCTTCGTCTTCGTAACGGCTTTCCATTGACCTCGGCAAAAATACCGTGAAGACGGTCCCTTCGCCCGGGGCGGATTGTACGTCAACCTCGCCGCCAAGCGAGCCAACGATCTCCGCCACAATCGAAAGCCCGAGGCCCGTGCCGCGCTGCACGGGTTTGGTCGTGAAGAACGCGTCAAAGATCCGTGCCCGAATCTGCGGCGTCATCCCGCTGCCATTGTCCGTCACACTAATAGCAAGGCACTCCGTAAGAGTCCCAAGTCCATCCGATGAGCGCAGGCGCCTGTTAACATTGCCTGTTGCAAGTACGATTTCGTACAACTCGCCGCTGTCCGCCAACCCTTCACGCTTCTCAAGTATCGCGTCCGCAGCGTTCACCCCAAGATTCATCAAAACCTGTTCAAGCTGATTGGGTTCGGCAATAACGTCCCAAGCATCCCGAGCCAATTCCGTGCGGACATTGATTCTGCGGTCCACCGTACGAGAAAGCATCCTGCTGACGGACTCGCAAATCGCGTTTGGATCTATGCTCCGCTGTTCGCCGGCAGACTTTCGTCCGTAGTTCAGCAACTGTTTCGCGAGGACCGACGCGCGCTCTGCGGCTCGGGCGGCATCCCTGATACAGTCTCCTTCCTGCTGAGTGTTCTCGTTTAGATTCTCAAGCAACTCTAAATTGCCGATAATCCCGGTAAGCAAGTTGTTGAAGTCGTGCGCTATTCCGCTGGCAAGCCTTCCGACGGACTCGAGCCGCTGAGCGTGACGGAGCTTCTCCTGAAGCTCTCGGACTTCCGTCTGATCCTCAATTTGAATCAACAACTGATCATCCGAAATCCGAATCACCTTCCAGAGCCACGCTCGTGACGAACGATGACTCTCGATCAGGCTCGTCGTACCGACGCTACGGTCCGAAATGACTTGGGCCCAAACTTCGTCCCCAGCCAACTCCGGCAACGGCACTCCCGACTCTCGCTGAAGTGCACTATGCGCACCCCCGGATTGCCAGTGGACGCGCCCGCGCAGATCCGTGATCCACGCAATTCCGGTTAAATGCTTCACCCACTGCGCCGTGCTGCTTGGCATGTCTAACTCAGAGGACTCGGACGCCGCCAGCGAAGTCATATCCACGCCGTACAAGTGAATCCGATTGTTCGACGTGAGGTAGTAGGTCCAATGTATGTTTCGGCCCGCGATCTTCACTTTGCGAACCAGCCGCGGTTCGGACTCCGAATTCAGCGCCCGCAGCGTCTCGACGTGATTCGTCGGCAAGACTGATTCAATGGAGCCCACGCCTACCTTGGCTGCCAACTGCGATGCCGCCGCATTCATGTAGTCCACCCTGCCATCCATACTGCAAGATAACACCGGGAATGGGTTTTCCGTTGGAAGCTGGAGCAAGAGGCTATGCTCCTGCTCCCAAAGCTTGGTATCCGTGACATCCAGCGCGTACCCGATAACATGATCAATCTCGCCGTTTGAGTCCTCAACCGGGCTCATCACACGTAGGTAATATCGTTCCCGATCACTTGCATCGCGCAGCGACTCTTCAAACCTCACCAGTTGCCGGTCAGTGATCGCTTGGGTCAGCGCATTCATACGCTGCATGCCAATTGAGTCGTGCCAGCCATTTCGACTGCAAAACTCGCCATCGTTCCGGCCAATCAACCATTCTGACAGCCAGGGATCGCCAATGGTCGAATGATTCGTGTAGCGGTAGTTTCCGCTCCGGTCATAAACGCAGACCTGCGCCGGAAGATTGTCCAACAGACTTTCGAAGAAGTGCTTCAAGTCTGCCATATCTTCTTCCGCTCTGTAGCGGTCAATTGCCTGCGCAAGGTAGTTTGCCACGACCTGCAAAGGCATCACAAACTGCGACATGTTCGGAAGGACGCGCATGTCCCCAAGCCATATCACGCCGATCGTCTGATCACGCACTCTGAGCGGGACGCATGCCACACTCTGAAGTCCGATCCGTCTCAAGTCAGCATGCGCATAGTCCGCGCGCCGTCCAACTTGCAAGTCAATAATCGCTTCGCCAGAGCGAAGCACTGTTCCAGAGAACGTCATGGACAAGGGAGCACGAAATCCCACCGGGAGCCCCGTCCCGTCTTCTCCCACGACCACCATTTCATCTGACGCGCCGTCGTATATCTCGATGGCCGACGCACTCACGCCGAATCGGGACACCATAATCTTGGGCAACTGTGAATATACCAATTCTGGCGTGCGCGATGACAAAAACAGTTGTGACGCGATCGCCGCTGTTTCCTTGTCGCGGGCGGCGCGTTTGCGCTCCGACACGTCGCGAACAATCGCCATGATCTTCGGCTGCCCACCTATGTCAATTGAGGCAAGCGACACTTCGCAGCTCAACTCAGTTCCATCCTTGCTCAGATGGACCCACTCGAAGTTCTGCGGTGCGCCTTTTCTTGCGCGCTCGATGTATTCGGCCGCAAGCTTGTCCGAACGACCTCCGCCCGGTTGATACTTGGGCGAAAACTCCACGGGAGAATGATTGATCACATCCTCCCGCTCGCAGTTGAACATCTTCAAAGTTGCTTCGTTGCACTCTCTGAACAGATCGTCCATGAGAATGAAACTGTCTGCTGAGCGGTTGAACAATGTGCGGTAGAGCTCTTCGCTCGCGCGAAGTTTTGCCTCGATCTCCTCCTGTTTGTTCAACAGGCGTACGGTTTCAATCTTTCGCGCCGCGAGATCCGCAAAAATCTCAAGATACTGAATCACCTCTGCGGTCGGACGCTTGCCGTTTACCGGGTCATCACAGTTGACCGAGCCAATGACCTGCCCAGTACTTGAATAGAGAGGAACATAGACAAGATCGAGCGGATTCCAGTCATCGCCTGGCATGACCTCGCGGCGGCCTGGAACAACGTACTTGCTGTTGATCACTTCATGAAGCCGCTCTGCCGGGACAAAATAGGATCTGCTGATCTTGAATTCGTCGTATTCCTGCGAATACATCTTGGCCCGTTCCGACGGCGGTCGCGGATTCTTTTCCAACTCAAGGCGGTCGTCGTCGCAGACGCCATAGAATGCTGCTTCGGCAATCTCAAAATTGTTGAACAGGTACACAACCGCCGATGCCCAGCCCGCTGACCCCACAGCATTCGCGACGTTCTGCAGAATCTGCTGAGTCGTACGAGCCTCCTCGATGGCAACTCCCGCCTGAAGCAGCCGAGCAAGTTTGTCCCGACTCTCCTCAAGCTGTTGTGCGTACTCATCCAATACGTTGAGCGAATCAAACCGCTCCTGCTCCTCCGAGAGCCGCTGAACTTCCAGGTCTTCGAGCTCCGCAAGCCGATTCTGGAGCGCTTCCAGTTCTGCCCGAAGGGCGGATTCGCTCGTTGGCACCGTGTTCCCTGCGGAGTCCTGCGATGGTTTGAAAGCGTCTTGTCCCGTCTGCTCGTTCACGTCAGTCCTTGATTAAGCTTGTCTCGAGAGAGGCGAAGTGTGCGGATCGCCTGCACCAACTCCAAGCAGAGCAAATCTGGTACCGTTTGGGCAACTCAAAATCCCTGCGGAAGTGCCTTGTCTCATATGCTGCAATCATGCACTTCTGTACGGGTCAGAATCATGTGCAGGGTCACTCTTCTTGCGAGAAAATCTGCGCAAAAAACTTCGCTGAACTTGCGTTCAGGAACTGAATGGCCTATATTGTAAAGTTAACGTGTAAGGTTTGTTAAGTTCTGAATTTGAATATGCTTCAAGGAGACTGAATATGTTCCGGCGTCGTTTTGTGCTGCTTATGTTGATTTGCGCTGCATGGACAGCCCAGGCCCATGCTTCACAACGAACTCCATCCCGTGCGCCGGTGCTGCCGTCCGTACCCAGCCGTTTTGCCGGGCCGCAGGAGGTTGAAAGCGCCTCGACAAATGTGTTGCAGTCTGATAACTCTTTGGTCAGGCTACTCGTGACTGCCCCTGAAGTTCGCACGGAAAGTGCGCAGATTGACGGCATAGACTTTACCGCGTTGCGGATTCAAGGAGAAGCTGTGACCGAGACGCCGGGCGCTCCCGAAGTACCGCGAATAGTGCGCCTGATTATGGTTGGAGCACAAGGCAGCAATATCTTGTCCTCGGCCACCAGCACGTATCGAACCCTGACTCTGCCTCATGGTCCGGCGCCCTATGTGCCGCTGGAAGAAGCCGACCAGAGCCTTGATGAGGACGTGCCGCTTGTCTCGCCGGAGTTCTACGAAGCCAACCAGTGGTATCCGCGCGAAATCGCTGAGATCAGCGAGGAAGCCACTTTTCGTGACCTACGCTTCGTGATTCTTACGGTCTATCCGCTGCAGGTGAATCCGGTCACCGGCGAAGTGCGAATTCACGAAACGGTGGATGTCTCGATTCAAAACATTGGCGGTGTGGGCGTAAATGAATTGCAGCACACCCCACAGTCTCTTTCCCCCGCATTCAAAGAGCTTTACCGGACGATTCCGAACTTTGAAGGCAGCGGCCTGGACGAACTTCCCGTCGTGCCCGGAAAGCACTTGTATGTATGCGATCCCAACGCGACGATTGTCAATACCGTGACAAATCTCGTGAACTGGCGACGCAAGCGCGGTATTGATGCCTATATCGCCACGACCACAGATATCGGCGCGAATACGGCCGCCGCAATCCGCAGCTATATTCTAAATGAGTATGCCAGCAGCAACGGAACTCTCGAAGCGGTCACGCTGATCGGTGATCCCAACGCCGCAGCTCCCTATAATCTTGCGACCGGCGTCTCGAATCAGCTCGACAATTTTTTCGCGACGATGGGCGGCGGCAATCCGGATCCCGTCCCCGACTTGTCCGTCGGCAGATTGCCCGCGACGAGTAGCGGTGAGTTGGGAACGATGATCAACTCGATCATCAGTTACGAGTCCGATCCATATATGGTCGAAACGGATTGGTATGATCGTGCGTGGTGCGCCGCACACACGAGTCAGGTTCCTTCGAACCCGTCCACCAAACAGTACATGCGGCAGATCATGCTGCAGCACGGCATGCCGACTGTGGACTTTGACGTTTTTTCAAGCGGCATGAATGCGACCACTCTTGCCACCCGGTTGAATGCTGGTGTGTGCGTCTTCAATGACCGCATGTCATGGATCGGCGAGTTCAATGCGACGGCTTTGAGTGGTGTCAATGTGGGGGAGCAACTGCCGTATGTCTGGGTGGTGACTTGCGCCACAGGAACCTTTGATGATTCCTTTGGGGACCAGGCGTTGACCGAGGCTTTCATGACCGAAGACGAAGCGATTGGCTGCGTTGGAATGTCGGGCGCGGGCACCCATACTCGCTTTAACAACATCCTCGACGGCGGCGGTATGCAAACCATATTTGCCTATGACATCCGCGAAACCGGAATGGCTGTGATCGGCGCGAAGCTCGAGCTCTACAAGAATTTCTACTCGATCTTCCCTTCCAATGTCAGTGACTTCTCGGCCTGGTGCAATCTGCAGGGCGATCCCGGGGTGCCAGTGTACCTTGCCCGCCCGAAGACTCTTGAAGTGACGCATCCAGTGACGGTCACTCGCGGCACGAACAACGTCGGAGTCATCGTGGAGTCGGACGGACTTCCCGTGACAAATGCTTTGGTTGGATTGACCAAAGGCACGGAAACCTTTGCGCGCGGATACACGGACGAAAACGGCGAAATCAATCTACCCGTAGGTCTTCCCACGACCGGAACTCTCGATATTGTTGTGACAGGCAAGGATCTGCTCCCCTATGTGAGCACAATCAACGTCATCAATGTCGCGGCCTCGCTGTCCTACAGTTCAAGCTCTCTGACCGGCGATCCGAGTCCCGGCCAAATCGTCAGCGTGAATATTGTCCTGCAGAACACCGGAACTTCGCAGACGGTCACAGGAATCACAGGAACTCTGACCAGCGCTTCACCGAATATCGGAATCGTCAATGGTGTGCGTAGCTATCCGAACCTGACGGTTGGAGCGACGTCCGGACCGACTTCGCCGTTTACGATTGCGATTGGGTCCGTTGCGGACAATGAGCCCATCGCTCTGTTTCTTAATATGACTTCATCGGCAGGCTCTCAAGTGATTCGGGTGGACGTAACACCCGCTTCCGCGAGCGTCGTCTATGTATCAAGCTCTTTCCCGGATGGAAACAATCAGATTGAGCCGGGTGAAACAGGCAACTTGATCGTGACCATGCAGAACAACGGTTCCCGGAGTTTCACCGGTGCTACAGCGATTCTGAGATCCTTGAACAACTATGTGACAGTCACCGATGCGGACGGCACATTCGGCACCGTGAACGCCGGAGCCAACGCGACAAACGCAGCGAATCCGTTTGGCGTCAGCGCACTTGTTGCCACGCCGCGCGGATTTCAGGCGATGATGGAGCTGGTTGTTCTGGATGCCAATGGCAACCGTGACTCGACAAACTTCCTGCTCCCTGTCGGAACCGTATCGGCAACCGCGCCGACCGGACCCGATAGCTATGGCTATCTGGCATATGAGAACAGTGACACGCAACCAGCCAATTCACAGCCGCAGTTTGAATGGATTGAAATCTGCCCGGCGCTTGGCGGCACCGGACAGTCTCTGGGATTCACCGATGGCGGCGAAGATCAAGACGACATCGCGACGAGAGTCCTGCCCTTCTCGTTCCAATTCTACGGCCAGCAGTTTGATACGATCACGATCTGCTCGAACGGCTGGGTTGCCTTTGGAAACACGACGCAGATTGACTACCGTAACTTCCACATGGGTTCGCCGCTTGGCCCGCCCAACATGATCGCCGCCTTCTGGGATGATCTTGTCGTGGATAGTTTGACCAATGGCGGTGTCTATGTTAAGAGCGACGCGGCAAACGGACGATACATCATCGAGTGGATTACGCGGTGCATCTGGGCAGGTGTCGGCACGGCTCCGCAGACGTTCCAGGTTGTGCTCTATGATCCCGCTGTGGAGCCGAGCCAGACTGGCGATGGAAAAATTCTCGTGCAGTATCTCGACTATACGGAAGATCCGAACGACATCGGTTTTGACAACTACTACTCCACCGTGGGAATTCAGAATGAAAATCACACCGACGGCTTGGAAATCACCTATTGGAATGCAGCGACTCCCGGATCCACTCCGCTTGCGGACGGCAGAGCTATCCTATTCACAACGGACTTCTCCGGTGCGATCAATCCGCACTTTGCGCTGATCTCTCCCAACGGCGGCGAGCTGTGGCTGCAAGATTCGACCGTGTCGGTTATCTGGTCTCCCGCGCTCGTCACCGGTAATGTCAATATCGAATTGTCCCGCAATGGATTGACTGGTCCGTGGTCGCCTATCGTTTTGAACACACCAAATGATGGCCAACATTCCTTTGTTGCCAGCGGCCCGCAGTCGGAATCCTGTCGTGTGCGGATTACGTCCGTAAACACACCCGATTCCACGGACGTTAGCGCCGGCGATTTCACCATTGCGGCAGTCGTTGTACTGACATCCGAGAATTTTGATACAGGCGCTCCCGGATGGACACACACGTCACCGGGCGGATGGGGCGACCAATGGCACATCAGCATGGAGCGTGCGCTGAGCGGAGCAAGTTCTTACAAGTGCGGCGACACCGGAACCGGGACCTATGCAAACCTTCTCGATGCTCAGCTCACTTCACCTGTGATCAGCAACCTGCCGGCGAGCGCGGTCCTCGAGTTCTCGCATCAAATCGAAGGAGAGCTTTCTACCCAATATCCTGACTCTGCCTATGATGGGGGTTGGGTCGAGATTTCGGCTGACGCAGGACCGTTTACGTCAATCTACCCCTCGGAAGACTATCCCAAAACCACGCGCCACGAGTCTGGAAGCGGCAATCCCTACAGCGGGCCTGTTCCCGGACAGGACTGCTATTCCGGCACCGTAGATGCGTGGACTCGTGAACAATTCGATTTGTCCGCTTACGAAGGCAGTAACATTCAGCTACGCTGGAGATTTGCGTCTGACGGCGGAGCCACCCGCGAAGGCTGGTACATTGATGATGTTTCGGTCTATGGCATTGCTGCTATCCCGCAACCGGTCATGCCGATTGGTGTGACGATTTCAATCTCGGGAAATGATGTTGTTCTCAGATGGAGCGCGGACGAGAATGTCGCCTATCGAGTTTACAGCAGCACAAGTTCCACTCCGCCCTTTCTGACCATCGAAGGCGAGACCAGCAACACGGAGTTCACGATCACGGACGGCGCGCTTTCTCCGCAAATGTTCTACTACGTCGTGGGGTGGAACGGTCAGTAGCACTTGGCAAATGCACAATTGGATGAACACGGGCCGGCGGAAACGCCGGTCCTTTTTTTGGCTCATCCGATACTCAAGCGAGGACTTGAATATTACAATAGGCGAGGCGATGGTCCAAATCCCCGCGCATCCCATGCCCATTGTAATGTAAATATTTATTTACGCTACTCTTGAGACACGCTGTGAATTTCGATTCACAGGGGCGCGTCGTTGCATTCACAGCCAAATTGCGCTAAATTATTGATTCATTGAAACTACGCCTTTGACAAAATATTGAGAGAGTGAAACGATGTCTATGAACATTCGTCCCTGGGTTTACTCCTTGGCCTGCATCTTTGGGATGCTAACGATGTTGTCGGAATCGCATGGCTCGCAGTCTACCCCTTCCGTCCCCCCTACCCCCGCCAATTTCTGGGAATTCACCGGTCCTGAACAAGTTCAGCCCATGCCTTTCGAGGTCGTGGAGCCTGATCCGTCGGCGGTTCACGTGCGGTTCTTCGATCCTGTCTTGAACTACAGTCAGGTCGAGTTCGAGAATCAGTCATTCACCCGAGTAAGTATGCCTGCCGAAGGCACGACGACCAAGCAGGGTGAGCCCGATTTGCCGCGCGTCAGCAAGCTGATCATGGTCAACAGAACCGGAGAAGTTCGCGTCACAGTCACGAACAGCTCGTTCACGACGATGACCGACATTGATGCGGCTCCCAAGCAGCCCTATGAAGGTGAAGAGCTTGCGAACAGCCTCGATGACATGAGCTTCGCCTATGATAACGATCTCTATGCGCAGGACGCTTGGTATCCGCAAGAGATCGCCGTGATATCCACGCCTGCGACGCTGCGTGATGTTCGATTTGTGTCGCTGTCCGTGGCGCCGGTTCAATTCAACCCGGCTCGCCGCGAACTGCGCATCTACGACAACATTGAAGTCGCAATTGAGGATATCGGCGGCATCGGCGAAAACGAGATCGTGGTAAATCCCGAGTTCATCTCGCCAAGCTTCAAGAAACTCTATCGGAGCTTCGAGAACTTCGCCGGAAGCTCTCTCGATGAATTGCCGACGCTTCCCGGGAAGTATCTGGTCATCTGCCCGAACAATGCGACCAACACGACGGAGGCTCAGCGCCTCGTGGACTGGCATCGCCGTAAGGGACTCGATGCGTCCTACGTCACGCTGACGACGACGGGTTCAACCGCGACCAACGTTCGCGACTACATCAGCAGTCAATATGTCTCCAGCAACGGCGCGCTTGAATTCGTTTGCATGATGGGCGATCCGGGCGGCGGAGCAACGTTCGCCACGCCGACCGGAAACGGCTCGCAGGGCTACGACAATTACCTCGGAGTCTTGAGTCCGTCCGGCGGACCGAACTCTGACCCCGTCCCTGACATTGCCGTCGGCAGAATTTCTTCAGACGAAGCAGGCACATTGACCGCCATGGTCACAAAGACCATCAACTACGAAGCAAATCCGTACACGGGTGACCCAGGCTGGTTCACGCGTGCACACTGCACGGCACACACCGCCTTCATCTTCTCGAATCCATCCATGAAGGAATATGTGCGTCAGATCATGCTGCAGGCCGGACAAACCTGCCTACCAGTGCAGGTGCTTTCCGGAAGCATGAGCGAATCGCTGCTTAACGCGATTTTGAGTTCGCGTCCGAGTATGTTCAACCATCGCATGTCCTGGATCGGCGAAACACCAATCACCGCTTTACAGTCAGCACCTGCGGTTGGAGGATCGGCGACAGTAGGCGGCGCGATGCCTTTTGTATATGCCATGACTTGCGGAACCGGCGACTTCACCGGTGTCGGTCAAGACGTCTCGGAAGAATGGGTGCAGCCACCGACACAGACGAACTCCTCGCCACGCGGCGCTATCGGCTGCGTCGGTTTGCTCGGTATCAGTACGCATGTGCCCTACAACAACATTCTGGACGCCGGAGCCATGTACGGTCTGTATGTGTACGACATTCATGAAATGGGACTGATCAACATATCCGGCAAGCTTGAACTCTATAAGAATTATCAGAATTTCGAACCTCAGGAAGTCATCAACTTTTGCTACTGGGCGAACCTGATGGGTGATCCCGCGACGAAGATCTGGACCAACTTCCCGAACACGACGACGGTTTCGCACCCGGTCACGATTTCACGCGGCACTAACAATGTAACGATTTCCGTCAGCAACCCGCTGGCGGCCAACGTCGAAGGTGCTCAAGTCTGTTTGTTGAAAGGCACCGAGACCTTTGCCCGCGGATATACCGATGCCAATGGTCAGGTGAATCTCCCGATCGCCACGCCTACCACGGGGTCACTGCTTGTGACAGTGACAAAAGATGATCAATTCCCCTATCTCGGAGCGATCACCGTAAACACCGTCGCCGCGAACCTGACTCTCTCCTCGGTTGCCGTGGATGACGACAACCTGAGCGGAACGATTGGCAACAACGACGATGTGTTAAATCCCGGCGAAACCATTGATCTGAGCATTGTGCTGACCAACACCGGAACGAACACTGTCACGGGCATCACAGGCAACCTGACCAGCACCGCGCCCGGCGTTACTATCGTGAACGGATCGCAGACCTATCCCAATATTGCGTCAGGCGGCACAGGCAGCCCTGTCTCGCCCTATCGAATTCACGTATCATCCGTGTTCAATGCAGAACCGGTGGCACTCTTCTTGAATCTGACAACAGCTCAAGGCAACTTCACGGTTCGCGCGGACTTCACTCCCGCAGCGCCGGATGTTGCTTACAGCTCGTTCACGTTCGGCGGTCCGGGCGGCAACCTCAATCCAGACGAATCGGGCACCTTTACACCGACGATCACCAACACCGGAACGCGCCCTCTCATTGGGGCCGACGGCATTCTGAGGTCGCTCGATCCGCGCGTTTCCGTGACGGACTCCGTGGGTATCTTTGGTACGATCAATTCCGGCGCCAACGGAAACTCGTCGTCCAACACGTTTGCCATTTCGATTTCGAGTTCCATGTTCAACGGGCATATCGCTCCGATGCAGCTCGTCGTGTATGATGATAACGGCTTCAGAGACAGCACCGACTTCAATCTGACGATCGGCAGTTTCACCTCTACAAGCCCCTCTGGTCCGGACGCCTACGGCTACTATGCGTTTGACAACACCGAAACTCAAAACGGCATAGCCTCGAACTACGAATGGATAGAGATTGCTCCCTTGTTTGGCGGGTCGGGAACTTCGCTCAATATGAGCGACCTGCAAGAAGACGATGACGATACTCAGGTGCTTCCGCTGCCGTTTGACTTTACGTTCTACGGCCAAACCTACGATAGCGTCACGATTTGCTGCAACGGCTGGCTTGCCTTCGGAAACTACCCCACGATCATTGACTTCCGCAACTACCGCATGGGCTCGCCGATTGGTCCGCCGAGCATGGTCGCCGCCTACTGGGACGATTTGTACATGAACAATTCCAGCGGCGGTTCGGCGGACTCTCTGAACGTCTTCTACTACTATGACTCGATCGAGCATTACTATGTAGTGGAGTGGCGCGCACATACTCAGTACTCCGACGTGCGCGAGATCTTTGAAGTGATCATCTATGATCCCGCCTTCTATCCTTCCGGCACAGGCGATGGCAAGGTCAAGGTTCAGTACAACACCGTGAACCTGTCCGCGAACAGCAATAGCAACGACAATGACTACGCTTCTGTTGGTATTCAGAACTTCGACCATTCCACCGGACTTGACTACTACTACTGGAATCAGTACGGACCTGGCGCGGCCAGTCTCGTCAACGGACGTTCGATTCTCTACACCACAGACGACTCCGGCCAGTTGAATGCGTCCGTCACTCTGAACGCACCGAACGGCGGCGAAACTTACTACCTCGGCCAAAGCTACAACATTCTCTGGCAAACCACGGCGATTTCCGGAAATGTCGGCATTGAGCTGATGCGTTCCTATCCAGGCGGCACGTGGGAAACACTGGTCACGAGCACGCCTAATGATGGCGTATACTCTTGGACGGCCAGCGGCGCCGCTTCGACGACTTCGAGACTCAGAGTTTACAGCGTTGCACAACCCGCCTTTGGTGATTCATCAGATGCCAACTTCCAGATTGCTGTTCCATTGGTGCAGGTGCAAACTCCGAACGGAGGAGAGTTGCTTACCCCGGGCGAACCTTATGGTATTGCCTGGACTTCGACGGGACTCGGCCCTGCTTCGGTCGAAGTGAATCGTGATTATCCCGGAGGTTCATGGGAGCTTCTTTCGAGTTCAGCGTCAGATGGTTACCAATGGATGGTCACTGGTCCGGCTACGAACAATGCACGCATCCGGATCAAGGGCATTGCCTATTCCCTCGCTTCGGACGAATCCAACGCATCCTTCTCTATTGGCCAGGTTCCTGTCTTGACGCACAAGCAGCAGGCAGATCAAGCCGCTGGCCCTGCCACGCTGATTGCTCACATGGTGGACGATCTTCCGGGAAGCACGGTGATTCGTGCCTACTATCGGCTCATCGGCGGTGGAACGTACGATTCGGTCTCTTTTACACCTACCGGAAATCAAGACGAATACTCTGTCACGATTGCGACGATTCCGGACGGAAGCTACGAATACTATGTCAGCGCGGTTGATCAGCAAGGATTGAGTGATCGCGTTCCTGATGCCGGCCACCTGACGTTTGATGTAGGTGACGTGTGTGTGCCGTGGATTTCATATGACGACGGCACGGCAGAGAACTACAATTGGGTGGACGGACCTGGTTTCAAGTGGGCTGTCTATTTTGATCCGGGTACCTATCCCTTCAACCTCTGCGCAGCTCAGTTTGCAGTCAACCCGGTTGCCCCGACCGATCTCAAGGGTCCGGTTGTGATCTCCGTTCAGTTGGCCGACGGACCGGGCGGAAATCCTGGCACACTGGTGTTGTCTGACACTACCGGAACCGTCAATGCAGTTGGCGGCCTTCCGGCAGGAGCAGCTTGGTCGGACGTCGTCTTTGGAAGCGTCCCCGTTTCCGGACCGTTCTATGTTGTCGTTGAGAATCTTGAACCGCGCGACTGTCCGCTCGCTTTCGGACTGGATACCAGCACGCCTTCCGGAAACTCGTTCTTCTACGACGAATGTGACGCCGCATGGTATCCCGAAACGGCCGCAGTAGAGAACGCGCGTGCCGGAAATCGCATGATTCGGGTCAGCGGGTTCAACTTCGTTGCGCCGACTGTGACGATTCAGAGCAGCGGGAACAACGTCGTTCTGCGTTGGGAGTCCACAGGCGCGCCGTTCTACAGGGTCTACGCCTCGGCGTCCCCGGAAGGACCATATGACACGTTTGTCGGCTCGACCAGCAGCACATCCTACACGCATACGAACATTATTGCCACCGAGACCAAGTACTTCTATGTCGTAGTCTCGTCCAGCACCCCGTAGGCCTTGCTGAGAAGCACAAAAAAGCGGGCGCACCTTAAGAAGTGCGCGCCGCTCGCTCTGAAGAGAGAACAGCCGTGAATCGCTTCACGGCTGTTTTTTTGTAGCGGGGGCAGGATTCGAACCTGCGACCTTTGGGTTATGAGCCCAACGAGCTACCGGACTGCTCCACCCCGCAATGAATTGGCTAATATAGGCCGCCTGACCACGAATGTCAAGTCACTCCTAAAATTCGTCATCCTGTGCGCCTTCTTCCGTAAGTTTCAGCAAGCAACTTTCCACTCGTCGGTCACTGGCACGCAGAATTCTGATCGTAACATTATCAATAACAATTTCTTCACCAGGCTTCCCAATGTGCCCTAGGTGTTCCGCCAAAAGCCCGGACAACGTGGCATAGTCTCCGTCCGGAGGCCGCCACCCCGTTCCCTCAGCAATATCCGAGAGGTCTGCAAGCGCCGAAACAAGGTACTTTCCGCGCGCCAGCCGCTTGATCGCGTGCAGACGAGTCTCATCTGTTTCGCTTAAGGGGCCGACCAGCTCTCTGAAAAGATCCTTGCGTGTGATGATACCGTCCGTCCCGCCGTGTTCATCCACCACAATTCCCGCTGGAGCTCCGCCGTGCTTGAACTGCTCAATCAGCTCAACCAGAAGCTTTGACTCGGGGACAAATAGTGCTGGCCGCAACAACTCCTCAAGAGAAGCCCGCGGCACCAACAGATCCTTAGATTCCACTATCCCAATGATGTCGTCCACAGTCTGGTCGTAAATGGGAATTACGCTATGTCGGGTATCCTCTACCGTTTCAATAAGCTCAGCTATCGTGGAGGTCTTTGGCAGCGCAACCAGCAAGGGACGGGGAGTCATAATGTCCCGGGCACGCACTTCGCGCGCATGAAGATATCGCTCGAGAATCTCCGATTCTTTTGCCGTGACCGTGCCCTCCCGGCTTGCCCTGCCCAATACAGAATCAATCTCCCTACGAAACAGGACATCATAGGCGTGAGCAGAGTGGTCTCCACTGCCCGTCCGACGGCGAAGCACTTTTTCCAGAGGAGCAATGAATAGTCTGAACGGAGCAAACAGCCAATAGAATGCATACAACGTGGGCGAGGCGATGCGCACGATTCGGTTTGCGAATGCCAGTCCGATGGTCTTGGGAATCACCTCTCCGATGATGATCACGGCAAACGGCGACAAGAGAATCAGCAAGGTCTCTGAAATGCCCGCCTGGCCGGCCCAGATCACGAGAAAGGAAGAATAGGCCACGTTCGCGAGATTGTTTCCGACAAGCGTCGTGAACAGGTAGCGTTCTGGAACGGTCGCGAAAAACTCCACGGAGCTGCTTCCAAATTTCCCCGCCTTTTTCCACCCGCCCATAATGATGGTGTCAAATGTCGTGAAGGAGATTTCCAGCGCTGAGAAGTAACTGCTCAGAGCAAGCGCTGCAAGTGTGAGGCCTATGAACTCCATGTTCCCACCTCCTGCGCGGTGAGTCGCCCCGCCGTTTGCTCATGCAGCTGCGCTACAAACGTCTCTGTCTTGTCTCGCGACAACTTCACTAGCATTTTCATGCCGTCCGACTGCGCCGAAATCTCAACTACACCTCCCAGCTTTCCCGCAATATGAAACACGTGTGACTGCAACTCAAATGGTACTTGTACACGAAACACGACACCTGTCCGGCGAAGAACTCGCGGTGCCTGATCGAGCGCCAGCGATGCTGCTTCGGAGTACGCACGAACCAATCCGCCCGTGCCAAGCTTCGTCCCGCCAAACCACCGCGTGACGATCACGCAGCAGTTCTCTATCTCACATCGCTTGACCTCACCCAAAATCGGGATTCCCGCTGTGCCTTTTGGTTCTCCGGCGTCGCTCGAACGCTCAACCAACTCATCACCTACCCTGAGCACGAAGGCCCAGCAGTGATGCGACGCATCAAAGTGCTCTTTGCGAGTCTGCTCCAACAGGGCGTGAATCGCTTCCTCGCTTTCAACCGGCAACGCCGTGGCCCAAAAGCGGGAGCCCAGCACACGCGTCTGCGCTGTGCCGGGCCCCGCAAGTGTCCAATACTCTTCGGACAGCATTCGTCCGGTGGTTACCCCTTCTTATGCTGCAATGTGGCTTGCGCCGCCGCCAATCGCGCGATCGGCACACGGAACGGGCTGCACGACACGTAGTCCAGGCCGGCGCCGTCGAAGAAAATTACAGACGACGGTTCGCCTCCGTGCTCTCCGCAGATACCAACCTTGAGCTTCGGCTTCGTTTGGCGGCCTCGGCTTGTGCCCATTTCGACCAACTGACCTACGCCCGTCTGATCGAGCGCCTCGAACGGATCCGCCTGAAGCAACTGAGACTGCACGTAGTACGGAAGGAATCGTCCGGAATCATCTCGCGACAATCCCATGCAGGTCTGAGTCAAGTCGTTCGTTCCAAAGCTGAAGAAGTCCGCGATCTGCGCGATCTGATCGGCCACCAGCGCCGCGCGCGGCAGCTCAATCATCGTGCCGACGAGGTACTCCACGGTGACGCCAGATGTCTTGAAGGCCCCTTTCGCCGCACGGTGAATCACATCCGCCTGCGCCTTTAATTCGCCTGGCGTCATCACCAGCGGCACCATCACTTCAGGATGAACCTCCGTGCCTTGCTTCTTGACTTCGCACGCCGCCGTGAAAATTGCGCGTGCCTGCATCTCAGTGATCTCGGGATACAGAATGCCCAAACGGCAGCCGCGATGACCGAGCATGGGGTTCATCTCGTGAAGCAGTTCAATTTTTGCTTCGATGTCTTTGGAATTCACGCCCATCTTCTTCGCCAAGTCGTTCACAGCAGCGTCGCCGTGCGGAAGGAACTCGTGCAGAGGCGGATCCAGCAGGCGAATCGTCACAGGCAAGCCATTCATCACCTTGAAGATGCCCACGAAGTCCTCGCGCTGATACGGTTCGAGCTTCGCAAGCGCTTTCTTGCGCCCTTCAAGATCCGCCGCAAGAATCATCTCGCGAACAGCGTCAATGCGATCACCTTCAAAGAACATGTGCTCGGTGCGTGTTAAACCGATGCCTTCCGCGCCAAATGCAAGGGCATTCTTGCACTGATCCGGCTGATCGGCATTCGTGCGCACGCGCATTCTGCGAACCTTGTCCGCCCACCCCATCAGCTTTGCGTACAGTTGATACGTCGGAGCATCCTTCGGATCGAGTGTCTTATCAAGCAGCACTTGAATCACTTCAGATGGCTTGGTGGGAATGGCGCCTTCGTAGATTTCACCGGTCGTTCCGTTCAGCGAAATCCAATCGCCTTCCTTCACGGTCTTGCTGCCAGCCGTGAAATGTCCCTTTGTATAGTCAATGTGAATCTGCTCGCATCCTGCCACGCAGACCTTGCCCATCTGACGCGCAACCAGCGCCGCGTGCGACGTCATGCCGCCGCGCTGCGTGAGAATGCCCTGCGCCGCGTCCATGCCGCGAATGTCTTCGGGGCTTGTCTCGACACGTGCCAAAATGACCTTCTCGCCTTTCGCCGCCCACGCTTCCGCGTCGCTTGCATGGAACACCACGCGGCCCGCCGCTGCACCCGGACCCGCATTTAGACCACGAGCGATCGGTGATACGCTCTTCAATTTTTCCGCGTCAAACACCGGACGCAGCAATTGATTCAACGCATTCGGGTCCACGCGAAGCACCGCGTCATCCGAGGAAAGCAATCCTTCATCAACCATTTCGACGGCGATGCGAACCGCGGCCATACCCGTGCGCTTGCCAACGCGACATTGAAGCATCCACAATTTCTTGTCCTGAATCGTGAACTCAATGTCGTTCATGTCCTTGTAGTGCTTCTCGAGCGTATCCGAAATCGTCAAGAGCTGCTTGTAGGCATCCGGCATGGTTTCTTCAAGCGACGGGAAGCTCTTCGAACGATCCGCTTCGCTGATTCCGTGGTTTTCCGACCACGTCTTGGAAGCTTTCACCGCCACCTGCTGCGGAGTGCGCGTGCCGGCCACCACATCTTCGCCCTGCGCGTTCACGAGGAACTCGCCATAAAAAACCTTTTCGCCCGTTGCCGGGTCGCGCGTGAACGCTACACCGGTCGCGCAATCATTGCCCAAATTGCCGAACACCATCGCCTGCACATTGACCGCAGTGCCCCAACTTTCGGGAATCCTATTCAAACGGCGATAGACAATCGCGCGCTCATTCATCCAAGAATTGAATACCGCACCGACCGCGCCCCAAAGCTGTTCCTGCGGATCTTCCGGGAAAGCAACGCCCTTGCGTTCCTTGATGATCTTCTTGAATTCGGCAACAAGCTCCTTGAGCTGATCCGCATTCAAATCCGAATCATACTTGACGCCGGCCTTCTTCTTCTTGGCGTCCAGCAAATCTTCAAACGGATCGTGCTCTTCCTTGGTCTGAGGTTTGAGATCCAGCACCACGTCGCCGTACATCGCGACAAAGCGACGATAGGAATCGTAGGCAAAACGCGCATCACCTGAACGGGCAATCAGGCCTTCCACGGTCTTGTCATTCAGACCCAAGTTCAGAATCGTGTCCATCATGCCGGGCATCGAGGCGCGCGCGCCGCTGCGAACTGAAACCAGCAACGGGTTTTGAGCGTCGCCAAACTTCGCGCCGGTCAATCCTTCAATGTACTTGATACCGTCGGCAATCTGTGCGGTCAATTCGGTCGGGTAGCTTCGATTATTGGCATAATAATACGTGCAGACTTCGGTGGAAATCGTATATCCCGGCGGAACAGGCAGGCCAAGATGATTCATTTCGGCGAGGTTTGCACCTTTGCCGCCGAGCAGATCCTTCATATCGGCACGGCCTTCTGCTTTTCCATTGCCGAATGTGTAAACGTACTTACTCAAGGGATGCTTCTCCAAGTGTGTAAAGAGGCGGGGACGGCCAAGCCGTCCCGCGATAAAGAATGGACTATTTCAAGAGCACGGCTTTGACCGTGCGCGATTCCGAGTTGGTTGAAAGTTTGATCCAATAGACTCCTGAGGCTTGACCCGCAGCATTCCAGGTCAGCATATTCTCGCCCGGAAGCGCAAACGACTCTTGTTCGTGCACCAGCTGACCCTGAACATTATAAGCACGCAACTGTACATGCTGAGCGGAAGGCGACTGATACGAGATGTTCATGTCCGGATTGAACGGATTGGGATAGGATTTCAATATCTCGAAGCTTGCGGGCGATTCAATCTGATCCTCAGCTTCAAGCGAGTAATGATATACTACAGATTTCAGTACCCAGCCCTCAGGATCGAGTACCACAGAGTCCGGGAAGTTGGGCAGCGCGTTCATTGTGAAGTCACCATCCACCATAACCGTATCAGAATAAAGCAATGCGCCGCCGCGATGATAGAAGTCCATCCGCAAGGGCATTGCGAATCCTTCGGGGTTGATCACATTCACGTGATGTCCAAACGGAATGCTTGCACCCCACAGGTTCACCTCATAGTGCGGAAAACCCGTACCCTCGAACACCCACTCGTCGAAGAACCATTGCAAGGTTGAATCGTAGTGCGTCTCGCAGACGGTCTGGAAGTCCGCAGTTGTGGCCGTCGCAAAAGCAAACTGCTGACCGTAGTCGCGCAATGATTCGAAGAACAGCGAGTCCCCCATCACCCAACGCAGCATGTGAAGCACACACGCGCCTTTCTCATAGACGATTGCTCCCCAATAGTAGTCCGGGTCGTAGATTGTTGAAACTGTTCCCGCAGACCGCGCCGCTGGCTGCAAGTCCGTTCGGACATAGTCTCGAAACTCGGTCTCGCCTCTCACCCACTCCATGCCAAGCGCTTCGCAATACGTGGCAAATCCCTCATTCAGCCAGAGATCACGCCAGTCCGCCACCGTCACCCAATTTCCCCACCATTGATGCGCCATTTCGTGAAAGAGCAGCCAGTCATAAGTTCGACCACTGATGACAGCGGCATCGTAGTGCGAGACGCAGGTCGCATGTTCCATGTCTCCGTTGCGCGTCATGTTGTATCCAAAACGGTCGAAGACATACGGTCCAAAGTTCTGCGAAAACGCGTCTAGGCAATTCGGCACCGCCTCAAAATGCACTTGCGCATTCGCCCATCTCGACGGATAGACGAAGTTCTCGATCACCGGATCACTCTCGCGCTGCGTCATGATCTGATAGTCGGAAACCGAGACAAACAGCAAATAGGTTGAAACCGGTTGATCCAATCTGTAGTGCCACCAGACCAGCCCATCCGCGTGCGTCGTGTCCAGGCGAATTCCCGAACTCACGCCCACTTTGCCTTCCGGGACACCCAGCCAGCACTCCCACTCGGTCTTGTCATTGGGATCGGCATAGCTCGGCAGCCATGCATAATTCGCAGGCGGCGGTTCCAGATTCAATCCGTCTCCAAGAGTGTAGCAGATTTGCGGTCTCCAGGAATTCGTCTGGCCAAATCGCATGCCGCCCCAACTATCAATGATAGACGGTGTGCCTCGATAGTGAATAGTGATCTCCGCCGTGTCCCCGGTATTGAGAGCAGGTGAAAGGTAAATCTGAAGGGAATCTTCCTGTTCACGCGTGAAGGAAGTTACAACGTGAGTGGAGCTCAGCACGGAATCTATCGCCAGACTTTGCACAAGGCGCAAGTCAACCCGGTCCAATCCATTTGTCTCAGAAACAAGCCTCAGCTTCGCTGACGCGAATATCCGGCTGCTGTCCAGGTCGAAAACTATCGTGGACCACATCTTCTGCACGTCGTAGAAGTGCAGGGAATCGTCCAGAGAAGAAGGGCGTACCGATCTGCAAAACAGTTCTTGCGCAGGCTCTTCGAAGTCAGCAAGAAAGCGGTCATGCCACCCCTGCGCCCACGCAGATGCAGCTAAGATTAATGATAACAATATGTTATATTTCACGAAACTTCCTCATCTCTATGCAAAATTTACGACTTTAGCACATGAATTTCAAGGCTTTGTACTTCGTGACAAACGCACAGAGGCCCCCAAAGGGGGCCCCTGCAATGTGTTCTGAAGGCTGTACTTAGCGCCTTCTCAAGTAGGAACCAGAGAGGCGGTCGAACTGCTGCTCATGCGCGGTCGAACAGCGCTCCGTGGCCGCTTCACTCTTCTGTGTTTCAACTCTGTAAAACCTCTGTGAGTATTCTGTCCATTCATCATCCACGAAGAATGTGTCTTGCGTGGTTGCAATTAGCTCGAAGGGACCGGACCACTGCGCCGAGGCAAGCACCGCATAGGCCGTTCCGACTGTGTCCACCGGCTTCCAATGCAAAGTAATGTCCTCGCCCGGCACAACGACCAATCCTTCGACGGGACGCTTCCTCCCAATGGATTCCGACACGACGATCCGAGTAATCTGCCAGAATCTGTCTCCGTAGTAGATGAACTTGAAGACCACTTCGGACTTGTGCGCCAATTCAGACAGGTCAGGCTCCTCGATGTGTTCCTGTGCACCTTCTTCGCCCGCGCCGGATCTCCACAAGAGATGCGGAAAAGTTCGTCCCCCGTCCGTGCTGGCCAATACCCGCGCTGCCACAGGTTCCTCCGCACTTCCTCCCGTCAAGCTGCTGCAGAACGTCAGTCGTGGTGCGGAAAGCAATGAAAGATCGAATGCTTCAGTCACGTAGGACGTCACATGCGTGCGAGCGCTGTTCATCAGAACCACCGACGGCGCTGCATCCCCCGTATTCATGAGTGAAAACTGCCCGACTGATCCGCGCTTGCGCATCGCCGCAAAGGTCTCCCCTTCTGGAATCAGCTCCCATTGCCGCTCGGCCCACGACGAAACCGTGAATTCAAACTCATCGGTAAGCACCGTGTTCTGAGGCGAGGATTGATCCGCGGCGCGCAGTCTGTAGGTGATTCGAGTCCCTGCCGACTGCGTGGGTATCTCTGCGTAATACTCTTCTGCGGCGTGCTGGAGAGCAATGCTCGAAAATCCGCCGCCGTTCACCCTATAGTCGCAGGCCACGAAGTCTAACTCGCTGTCGTCCTGCACATCCGCACGAATTGGAATCGGCCGCTGCGCATGGTGCCAGTCGACAACGGGAACATGAGTAATCACCGGTGGATGAATGTCGTGAAGGATCGGGATTTGAAACCACTCAAGAATCCCGTTCACGAGCATCACGCGCGTCGAAGGCAAGGACCCATCATTCAGCGCGCCGAGTTCTATGGAACTTCCAACTGTGCGATAACCGGGTCCGGAATTCGCCACAGCAACCGTGTACTCCGAGCCTTCCCGGCTATTGCGAAGCATCTCGAAGGCCGATCCGGTCGTCTCCAAACGATCAATGAAACTGTTCTCGCCGGAATAGGTGAAGGTCATGCCCTCCGTGAACCGACCGAGAGTGCCTGCCACCGGTCCCGCATCGCCCACGCCGTCCGAGACACCGTGAATGCCGAAGTAGGGCTGCAATTCCGTTTGCGAGTCGAAGGCCCAGACATCCGCCCCCTCCCAGTAGCAGTTGCCTCCGTCGTCCAGATAGTAAGTTAGCCTCGCGGCTGACGCCGCGGAGAGTGCGTGTTCGTTGGGATGCACCCCGCAAAAAATCCATATACTTCGGTACAAGCTGAGATCCGTTGGCAGCACATTGCTTACTTCGTACTCGACTCCCAACACATCCAGTGCACCGACGATCCCGGGTATCTGCTGCGGCAGATCATCCAACACGTAAAGCAGCACGGGAATTTGATCAATTCGATGTCGTCCCCAGAGTGCGGCTGTGTCTCCGTTCGTCCCGCTGATTTCCACGTTGTACTCAAATGCATAGCCGCGTGGAGTCAATGAGTCGCAGGCGAAATAGTACGAGATCGTATCTGCAGACGAGGCGGCAAGCTCATCTCTGAACCAATGCGTTTCTTGAATATGCAGATATTGATGATCAGGGTTGCATTCCGCGACGACCCCGCGTAGCGGCTCACCCCCGCGATTGGCGACCACGATGTCAAGTCTCAGTTGCTCGCCACCCTCAGGGAGTCCATCACCGTCACCTGTGACTTCGCGCAATTCTTGAGATACGAGCTCAAGATTCGGAGCGTGCAATTCCACAGTCCAGTTTCCGGCAAAGGTAGAGGTACCCCCGTGAACAAACCATGCTTGTATCGTCACCGAACTGCCGTCCGCGATGTGCGTGCCAATAGAGTATCCGACTTCTGTCTCTAACCAATCTTCATTCTGCACTGCAAATGCGGGCATTGGAAGGTCGGTGCGATTCAGGTTCAATCCGCCGCCTGAGACCTGCAAGCGAAGCACGCCTGCCGGCGACGTCGCAGTCCCAGCGTTGCGCACCAAAACGAACATGGTGCCGCGCTCGCCGCGATCTGCCCGCCCGTCCAAGTCGCCTTGAGTCTCACTTAGATCAAGTTCGACCAACTGAATAAGAGGTCCCGCGACCGGTGCAACGACCACATCGAATTGCCGCGGGACGATATTGTTGCCGTGAACGAACAGCGTCCAATTATGCGCCGTGCTGAAAGGAAGCGCGACCAGAGCAAGCCCTGCCGAATTCGTCCGCACGATCCTCGGATATGTCGTTGGGCTGGTGAGCACAACTTCCACGTATGCCAGAGGAGTCCCGTTGCGGGTCACAGTTACCGGAATGTGAGTGCTGCCAACGGGGAGTGTTTCCGGAATCGTCACCGCCACAGGTCGCGGCTGCGATGTGAAGAGCCTAAGGGACGGATCTCCCAGCAACACGAATTGTTGAATCGTCTCTTCGGTCAAACCTCCCTGTCCTTGTGGAAATGACTCCGCGCAGCGCAGTTTACCGAAGTCCAGCGCTTGACCCGCGTATTCACACCCTTCTTCAAACACGGCCTGCAAAGTCCCGAGTCCGATTGTATCGCTGAAAAAGAAAGCCGTACTTTCGGTCGCGCCTATGTAGCATAGGGCGCCTCCGTCGAGCAGGCCCAGGTTCCATTGCTCTGCGAAACTCGGTGCGCTTTCATCAAAGTCCGCTGTCGCACACGCAACTGAGACCACAACGCTCGCGCGATTCTCTTGCAATTGATTCAGCATCCCGCTCACAAAATGCGGGGCGACCGATGACCAGGACTCCGAATTGCCGTGGCCGATGTAGAAAGCCCAGAGCGGATTGGATTCGAGCGAGCTCATCAACAGCGGCAGAGCTCCTGATTGCGGCTGCTGCATGTGCGCTGCCGTAAGGCCCGCGCTTTGAAACAGGCCGCGTACCTGCACTCCATGAGATGGATCAAGTGCCGCAGAGCTCGAGAATACTGTGGCAGTTCCTGTGGACCCTGTCTCGCCATCTCGCTCATAGAGAAGAGCGCGGTCGAGCCAGTGCGTGAGTTGAGCGGTTGTTTCGCACGGAATTCTCCCCACGGAGATGTCCGGCAGAAAGTCGTCGCCCGCGAGTTGGCTGTAGGGGTGATCCGTCAGACTCGAACTCACGCCGTGGAATGCCGGGATCACTGAATAGTCGCCGACGATCAGCAAGAATTCCGGAGCGATTGAGCTTCCTTCAACTCGTTGCAGTAGGTAGGTTCGAAGCGCTTGCGCGCTGGCGGCAACCTCCGGGTACAGGATTAGCTCGCTTGGAATTCCCGAGATCTGCTTGAAGCTCCTCCATTCGTCAAGCAGCGGGGCAAACTGCGGCGACGTGACGATCCACAGTCTTGGTTCGACGATTTCTTCGGGAGTATTTGTTCCAAGGGGAAACGGCGAGAATTCTTGATAGAACGGAACGTCGCGGTGGCGGACACCGGGCCGGGCGTCCAGACTTTGGCCGCCCGAAAGTCGCACGCGCAGGCGAAGCCGATCTGTGACGACCAGTGAACGCGTGACAAAATTGTAGCCGACAGGTGTGATTGTGAACATCGTCACCGGAGTGCCACCGAACTGCGCTGTGGACTGGACTCGAATCAGTTCCTCCGGATAGTGCGTGGACTGCGAGTAGATTTCTGTATCCGGAAGATAGATCAGGCTGGAAGACGCGGCACGGTCCAGAAACTCAGGAGCCGGCATCGGATTCGCGCAACTGAGCGTTCGCGTTTGCTGTTCGAGGATCTCAAAATCCGCAAGGCTCACGGCAGCAGGAATCCAGTCAGCAAGTTGCGGCAGCGCGGGAGCTCCCGGCTGATTCAATTTGGTCAATCCGGGCACACTAATCTCGACCCACTGTTCGCCCGAAAGGGAAAGGCTGTCAATCTCCATGGCAGGAAGCACGAACTCAATGAGCCACTCCGAGCGCCCGACCTGAGTCCAGGTCAGGACGTCTCGATCTGCTTCCCTCGCCGCAAACACAGTTTGTGCGAAAAGCATACAAGCCAGCAGGATTTGCGCAACATTCCGTTTCATGATCTCTACCTTTTCATCTGTCTCGGAGCCTTCGGTACTGATTGAGCAAACCCCTTGCCCAAGACAAAAAGCGGGCTACCGGTATGCTCCGGAAGCCCGCCTGATATCTGTTCGTCTGTGGATCAGCTCAGAACTTCGACATGAAAGGCCTGCTCGCCCTTGGGACCGGGCACCTTTTCATAAGTCACACGATCACCCGGCTCGAGCACTCGATACCCACGCCCCTTGATCGAAGAATAGTGCACGAAGATCTCCTCGCCTGACTCGGACTCTATGAAGCCGAATCCCTTCTTCTGGGAGAACCACTTCACCACACCGCGGTCAGTCAATCCACTCGAGGGAGCATCGGACTTGGCTCGAATTGCTGTAATCATGCTTTCCTTCACTTCTTAGGCAGTCTATGGCCGGGAATCTCGGCCTCCATTCCCTGATAATGCAGTCTATACTGGACATAACGCTCCGCCGTGTCCAGAAGCCCTTGCTGTTCCTCTGCAGAGAGCTCGCGCTTCTTTTCAGCAGGCACTCCGGCCCACAATTCGCCCGGCGGTATGATTGTCTTTTCGAGTACTACGGATCCCGCAGCAATCAACGATCCTTCCCCAACCGTCGCCAAATCCAGAACTCGCGCGCCAATGCCTATCAGGCAGCCGCGCTTCAAGCTGCAGCCATGAACGATCGCGCCGTGCCCCACGGACACAAGGTCCTCGATCAAGAGCGGTGCCCGGGCTATCGTCACATGACAGATCACGCCATCCTGAAGATTTACCTTCGCACCGATGCGGATCCAGTTCACATCTCCCCGCACCACCGTCCCATACCAGACGGACGATTCCGCGCCAATGTGAGTGTCTCCGATCACGACCGCCGTTTCGGCAAGCCAGGCCGACGGATGCAAGTCCGGTTCAACACCGTTGTAGGGCAAGATCAGGGCCATCTCAGCTCCAAGTCCTCACCCCCAGAATTGTCGAGTCCGGCCCATCGCGCGATCGAGCCGGACTCATTAGGCAGTGCCCCCCGCCCAAATCGTTCAATTTCTGTTACTCGTTGCTCATGGCGGAAGTTTCCAGATCTCGACACTTGTTCGTTGATTCTTGGCGACGAGCTTTGCAAGTTTGATTCCCGTTCTCTATATTTTGTTTTTTAACGCTTTGTCGTCCCGTGACGCACAGGGCCACCATTACGAATGGTGCAAATCAACGCAAATGGTTGATTTCGCGGGGAAATCCGACAGCCTCCGTTTGCGAACCACCACACCTCGAGTACCATGAACCGATACCTGAAGTTCGGAATTGCCGCTACGTTCTTACTCTTCCTGCTCGTTCTTTGGCCCATGACGCGAAACGCCCCAGCTTCGGGCGCTTCTGGCGGCGGATCCTTGCTTGCAAGAGAAGCGGAGCTTGTAGATGAGTTCTGCCTCGCAAAGATTCCTAACTCAGGAATCGCGAATGTCCCGCAAGCTTGGGAAAAAGCTCTGGATGCAGACATTCGCATACGCGAGACCGCTGGCGAAGCGGCGGCCGACATCGGTTTGCCGAGAGAACAATCGAGCGAAGTCACTTCTCTCATGCCGGGGAAAGGACTATGGCATGTCTCGAACGGTCGCGAGCACTACGTCTTGCATTCCGCTCAGGGCAAGGATTGGTATATCATCGTGACCAAGAACGAACCTTCGTCTGTCCTATCCTCCCCATTCAAGGGAGGAAACGCTCCGAGCCCGATTGCTTTGTCTATCGCCTTCGCCCTGATTGGTGGGGCGCTCCTGACCTTGCTGGCCAGAGTGGCGTTCGGGAAGACTGAATAGCCTGCGCAGTACCTATGAAATAGGACCGCAACTCACTGCGGTCCTATTTTTTTTGAAACACAAAGTCGTAAGTCTTCAGCAGCTCTCTTGTGCTATGTTCCCAAGAAAGTTGCTCTTTGAGCCTTTGGCTCCCAAACGCACCCATCTCCCGACGGCGATCCTCATTATCAAGAAGCTCGAGAATCTTCTTCGCGAAATCCTCGATGTCATTATCTTTCGCATATGCTGCGGCCTGTTGCGCAGAATACTCGGACTCGGTCAGGCGATAGGACACAATAGGCCGCGCCATGGCCATATACTCGAGTATCTTGTTCATCGTGCAGTGGGTGTTCAGAGGATTGATCGGATCCGGCGCCAAACAAACATCGGCGGTAGAAAGAACCTCCCTGACCTGCTCGTTTGAAACTCTGCCTGTGAACTCGACGACATCCGTCAGCCCTAAACTTTCGGCCATTTGCTTCAGCACCAGAAGGTTTTCACCGCCCCCCATTAGCAGAAAATGGATGTCTTGCCTTCCCCAATCTTGGCTGATCAGCTTTGCCGCCTTAAGCAAGTAATCCAGCCCATCCTGTGCCCCCATCGTTCCGAGATAGGCTGCCAGGTAAGTCCGGCCACGTTTCCATTCGGCATTCGGTGGAAGCGGACTGAACTTGTTCAAGTCGGGCGCACTTCGAACCACGAAGACTTGTTCCGGCGATAGTCTTCCGCGCTCAATCGCGATCTTGCGATAGGAGTTATTCGTTGAGATCACTGCCGTCGCGGAGCGGTACGTTCCATACTCAAGTGCTCTCAGGATTCTAAGAATCAAACCACCTTTGTTCGGGTATTTAGACTCAAAGGTTTCAGGCGATAGATCGTGCTGATCAAACACGAATCTTACTCCAAGAAGTCTGAACGGCGCGGCGACGAGAAAGAACAAATCCGGCGGATTACAGGCATGAATAACCTTAAACCCTCGCCGGAAGAATACATAGCAGGCGTAAAGGAATGTCCAGAGCATTGCCCAAGAGTACTCCCAAGCATAGCCAATTGCGCGATTGGCGGTGTAAGGCATGGGGTAGCGATACACCGCGATGCCTTCGAGCATCTCAAACGGCTTCTTGTCCACCATCCGCGGGCAGATCACGCTGACTTGATAGCCTGCGTGTCGCAGCGCCAAAGACTCCTGCCATACCCTTCGATCAAAGGGTACTGACAGATTCTCGACAAGGACCAAAACCTTACCAGCAGACGCCATGGTACTCCGCATGGATATTGTCCGCCACGGGAATTCGCGCCAAGTCGTAGACAATCTGTTCACTCGAAAGGGATTTTAACACTGGATAAAACTCCTCATCACGGTAGGTTACAAGCACAACCTCCGAGTGCGAAGCGAGCTCGTTCGGATTGCTGACAAGTAGCTCCGCAAGGTGCGGAATGGCTGTTTCAATGAATCGCTTATTGGCTCCCATCAGGCGAGCCAATGACACGTTCCGGTCATAGATCTTGATATCAAAACCCTTCCCGAGAAGGGTCTCGACCAGTTCGACGACCGGACTCTCGCGCAGGTCATCTGTCCCCGCCTTGAACGCCAATCCCAGTACTCCCAGCCGCTTCTTGCCGAAACCTTGCAGCGCTTTCGCCGATCTCTTTACGTGTTCTTCGTTGGATCCCATCAGCGAGTAGAGCATTGGTGTGCTCAAGTTCTGCTGCCTGGCACACGCGCTAAGTGCCCGCACGTCCTTGGGAAGGCAGGATCCTCCGAAGGCAAACCCCGGCTTTAGATAGTACGGCGAGAGATTCAGTTTTGTGTCCGAACAAAAGATGTCCATGACCCGGTGACTGTCCACACCCACGGACTTGGCAATGGCTCCAATTTCATTGCCGAAGACCACCTTGACCGCGTGGAACACGTTGTCTGCATATTTCACCAGCTCAGCTTCTTCGATCTTGGCGACATGAAACTCCCCCGGAAGCCCTGCGTAGAGTGCTGAGATCAGCTCTGCCGTGGCATGGTTCTCCGCACCAACCACCGTCTTGGGCGGAGCGAAGAAGTCCGCTACCGCAGTTCCTTCGCGCAGAAACTCCGGATTGTAGCCAAGCTGGAACCCCTGCCCTGCCGTCTTCCCGGATGACTTCTCAAGAATGGGGAGTAATTCGCGTCGCGTTGTTCCGGGCAACAGAGTGCTGCGGACAACGACAGTGAATGTCCGATCGAGTTTGCGAATCGCTAGGCCGATTTGCTCGCACACGCGGCGCGCGTACTCGGTGTTCAGGGCACCTGACGGAAGTGACGGCGTTCCGACGCAGATTAGGGCAACTTCCGTGTTCGCCACGGCATCCTCAATGGACGTTGTGGCGTTCAATTGTCCGGCCGCCCGGTGTTTTGCGATTAACTCGGGAAGGTCCTTCTCAACGATCGGGCTCTTGCCGTCCAGGAGGAAATCAACTTTCGTCTGGTCAACATCAATTCCCCACACCTCGTGTCCGGATTCGCAAAGGCAAGCGGCTGAAACACAGCCCACATATCCTAATCCAAATATGCTGATTCTCATGTAAATCTAATTCTGTAAGTGACTTGAGTGAACCTTAAGTGTAGCGATTCCAAACGAAATCCGCAAACGCCCCTGAAAAGTGCAAAGGGCAAGCCATCAGCCGCACGCAAACGCGTTTCGGGCCGTCGCGAACTTCGCACCGTGCCCTTGATAATTCAAGAGTTTAGAGTTACCTTGAAGCAGGAGGAAAAAGAATGAAGACTAAAGTCAAACTACAAAGAATTCGTGAACGGATCAGAGCTGCGGGACTGCAAGCCCTGTTGGTGCCGAACTCGGATCCCCATGGCAGCGAATACGTTCCCGCGCATTGGAACCGGAGACAGTTTGCTACGGGATTTACGGGTTCCGTCGGCGAGGCATGTTTCACCGCATCCAGCGCCGCGCTGTGGGTGGATTCGCGCTATTTCCTGCAGGCCGAGCGAGAGTTGGCCGGCTCCGGGATAAAGCTCCAGAAGATCGGACTGCCGGGCACCCCAACGATTGCGGAGTGGCTCGCCAAGCAGTTTCCCCGCGGCGCCAAGGTCGGAGTGGATTCCCAAGTCATCACGCGCGATCACTTCTTGCATCTGCAAGATGAGTTCGCCCGTGCGGGATTGAGTCTGGTCGGTTTGCAACGAAATCCCGTGGATGAGGCTTGGGACAATCGTCCAGAGCTGAGCCTTTCGCCGCTGATCGTCCATGAATTGACCTATGCCGGTGAATCCGTCGCCTCAAAGCTCCAGAGTGTGCGGAAAGCCATGAAAGCCCACGGCGCCACGGTGCACGTCTTGACCGAGCTCGATGCCATTGCCTGGCTGTTCAACTTGCGCGGCGCGGATGTCGAGTTCAATCCCGTGTTTGTGGCCTATGCGATCGTGCGCGAGACCACCGCGCATCTCTATGTGGACTTGCGAAAAGTTACCCCCGCCGTGCGCAGGCACCTCGGGAAGAAGGTCCGTGTTCATCGCTACGACGCATTTGCCAACGAGATGAAGAAGCTTGCCAAGGGGCGCGGTAAAGCGTGGATTCACTCCGGTACCGCAAGCCAGTGGGCGTTTTCTCTGCTTGGAAAGGCCCAACTTGTCACAGAGCGTTCGCCGATCACCTTACTCAAGGCCTGCAAGACATACCGCCAGATTCGCGGCATGCAGTCGGCACATGTGCGGGATGGTGTGGCGATGGTGAAGTTCCTGAGCTGGCTGGATGAGAATATGGGAAAGGTTCCCATGAGCGAGCTCTCGCTTGAAGTGGAACTTGAGCGCGCTCGTTCTGCTTCCAAGATGTACCGTGGCCCCAGTTTCTCGCCTATCATCGGGTATGCGGCCAACGGAGCTGTGATCCACTACAGAGCGGTTTCGGCAACTGACCGCCAAATCAAACCGCGCGGCCTCATGGTGATTGATTCCGGCGGACAATATCCGGACGGAACGACGGACATCACGCGCACTGTTTGCTGCGGATCTCCCACTCGCAAACAAAAAGAGCACTTCACCAGAGTGCTCAAAGGCCATATTGCCGTCGCAACTTGTTCATTCCGCAAAGGGACCAGAGGCCCGCAGCTTGAGGTCCTTGCCAAGCAATTTCTCTGGGAAGCGGGACTCGACTACATGCACGGAACCGGGCACGGAGTCGGGCACTACCTGTGCGTGCACGAGGGTCCGGCGTCCATTGCGCCTCGATTCCCCAATGAGCCGCTGCAGCCGGGAATGGTTCTATCGAATGAGCCGGGGTTCTATCTGGATGGCGAATACGGAATTCGTATTGAGAATCTTGTCTATGTGTACGAGCATCCAGAGTTCCGCGGCTTCTACCGCTTCGGCAATCTGACGCTGTGTCCGATTGACCGAAGACTTATAGATGTCTCGATGTTGACTTCTGCAGAACGCGCGTACCTGAACGGCTATCATGCGACGGTAAGGCGCGTCTTACTTCCCAAAGTCAAAGGGAAGGCCGCGGTGTGGCTAAAGAGGATGACTGCGGCGCTCTGATGATTTGAAGAATGTGATGCGAAAGCGGGACCTTAAGGTCCCGCTTTCGCTTTTAAGACGGCATGTCTTGCGTCCAGGCACTCAAGGTTGCACCCGAAATGCTGTGCAATCCAACGCATGGTCTGATGTGAGTAGAAGCACACGTGAGTTGGGTCGCGCATGTACCACCAGTTAAAGATGTCCGTTTTTTCACCGTGGAACAAGGTCTTGACCGCCAGGATTCCATGTTCTTTCGTGAGCGAGATGAGTCTCATCCACTCTTTCAGAGGCTCGCGGAAGTGCTCCGCCGTTTCGCAGCATACTACGGCGTCATATTGAACATTCAAAACGGCGGGATCATCCGCGAAGAACTTATCATAGATCGAAACTGTGTATCCGTTCTCTCGCAATAACTCGGCGAGCACCGGTTCCGGCCCGCTGCCAAAATCGAGCACCTGTGCCGGCGGGTCAACATGCTCGACAAGCCTTGACACAAGACTTGCCAGAAACGTGACGTAGTTCAGGTCCGCCCGAGTGTTCTTATGCAGCAAATAGCGCCCGTGCTCCTCAAGCGGAGAAAGCCGATCGTCTTCAATGACTGTGATCAAATCGCAATTCGTACATCTCACGGCACGGCGATCGGATAGGATCGCCGCCGATCCGACTTCCGCCTCGCATAGCGGGCACTTCTCTATCCCACCAGACACGCTCCCTGTCATGGTCCCCCTTCTTCTACTTCACAGCTTTGATAACCACGTTCCCTCAGGAAATTCCTTCTTCTGGATGTCTGCTATACTGTCCTTGCGCTTGGACAAAACAGGCTCCTAAGAGCCTGTTTTTATTAGAGCGGATGACGGGACTCGAACCCGCAACCTCCAGCTTGGGAAGCTGACACTCTACCATTGAGTTACATCCGCAGTTTCACGAAATCTAATCAATTCTCAATAACATACAAGTCTTTCCACGGCCTTGGGTCTATGCCAACAAGTCCGCGCAACCTTCTTTCTCATTCCTTCGACTAACTAGATAAGGGAGGTGGTGTCACACCGCCTGAGTCGTCCCGCGCTATCAATTCGTCGTCCGCAATTCAAGCGGCGATCTCCCCTGCAACGTGGTTCCGCACAAAGCAAGGAGAACAAGATGAAAGCGCTGTTGGTCTTGGTTCCGATTCTCTTCCTTATGGGATGTTCGTCGGAATGGAACGCAAATCCTGTTGGCACCAACTCATTCCCTCCGGACGTCGCGCCAACGGCTAGCCTGGCCGAGGCTATTCCCTCGCTGGACGAGATTGAACCTCCCGTTCCGCTCTGCGAAACACGGCAAACAGGCTTCCTGTCGCTAAGAAACGCCTGCCACCTGCCAGTGACGTTCTCGTGGGCAACGGATCAGTCAGTCGTCCTGCTCCCGGATTCGAAAGTCGTCATAGAAGTCAGCATTGGCGCGCGAACAGTTCGCTGGCAGCCGGAAGGAGACTCCTTCTATGAGGAGTTGGCGCTGGTCGATCTCTGCGAAACTACCGCACTGCAGTACGATCCTACCCAAGCCTGCAAGTCTCAAGTCAGGAACTGAAAGTCTCTTGCCTTTTTCGAGGCGGCCCTTTGGCCGCCTTTTCTATTTCCGGACGTGCGTGTTCAAGAATTCGACTACCTTGTCGTAAGCCTCGATCCGATTTTCGATCTTGCTGAGTCCGTGTCCTTCGTCTTCAAACACCAGGTACTCCGCGATTCCGCCGCGCGTGCGAATGGCTTCCACCATTTGATCCGACTCAGATTGCGGCACGCGCGGATCATTCGCTCCTTGGATCACAAAGAGCGGCGCCCTAATCTTGTCCACTTGATTCAGCGGTGAAACCGACTCAAGAAACTCACGATCTGTCTCTAACGAACCGTATTCCGCCTCGCGAAGCGCTCGGCGATACTTTCCAGTATTCTCAAGGAAAGATACGAAATTTGAAATCCCAACGACGTCAATTCCTGCGGCGAACAAATCAGGGTACGTGGTCAGACCGGACAGCACCATAAATCCGCCGTAGCTGCCGCCGTACAAGACAATCTTGCTCTTGTCCACATTCTTCTGCTTGGCCAACCACTTTGCGGCGTACTCGATATCCTTTACCGAGTCCATGCGTTTGTGCACGTTGTCCAGACTCATGTAGCTCTTCCCAAAGCCCGAAGATCCGCGTACATTCGGTTCGAGTATCGCATATCCATTGTGAAGCAGGTACTGAAACCATCCGGACAGATCAGGCCGCGCCTGAGATTCCGGACCTCCATGAATCGCAATCACCACGGGCAACTTGCCCTTCGCATCCTTGGGCGTGTACCAGAATGCAGGAACTTTGAGCTTGTCGAACGAGTCGTATTCGATCAGTTCTGGTTTCACGAATAGGTCTGTAGGTATTCCGCCCGTGGCGGACGACGAAACCGGCGAAAGAAGATCATTCACGGCATCATAAATCCACACGTCGAACGGACGATCCGCAGCACCGAAGGTCATTGCCAGGCGCTTGCCATCATTTGAAAACGTCATGCCGCGAATGATTCCGTCCGGCAAGCGAAAACTGCCCACGCGCCGGTCATGCCGGATATCCACAAAGTTGAACCGCGAAAGTCCGCGATCGTTCGCCGAGTACGCATAGTTCAATCCGTCCGACGATACCGCGAGCAAATCAATATCCATCTCGGGAGTTTCAATCCACGTCAACTCTCCACCAAAAATGTTGATGGAACAGACACCTGAATACTCCCGACCGCGATTTGACAGCGCAAAAAGCTTCGTGGAGGTGTCATCAAAATGCGGGTTGGAGAAAAGCTCGTCTCCAACATGCTCTGTCAAGACTCTGGTTTCGCCCGTGGTTCGATCATACAAGAGAATGTCGGAATTCACATTTGAATGATCCCGTGTGATCACCAGAAAACGGTTGTCCTGCGAGTAGCATTCCGCGCTCAATGAGCCGCCGCCGCTGAAAACCATCCGCGGCTCCGACTCCGTGATCGAGTGCTCGTACACGTCGAAGTCCACGCCGTTTCGTGCGTTCGACACGTAGCTCAATTTTGTTCCGTCCTGCGACCAGCAGCCGAAGCGGTAAATAGCATCATCCTCCGTGGGAGTAAGGGGCATCAGCGGCGAAACATTTGGGTCAAGCATGTACAGCTTGCTGCGTTCGCTGCCTCCGCGCGACGCCGAAACCACCATCTGATTCGAGCTCGCGGGCGACCACCACACGCCGTCCATTCCATCCGGCTCAAACGTCGTTTGAATCAGTTTTCCCATTCTGCCCACAACCCGCCAAACCTGCGGTTCACCGCTCACATTGCTGATGTAGGCCAACTCCGTGGCCGTCGGATTGAAGGTCGGACGCTGCGCATACTGAACGTTCAGAAACTGCGAAAGCGTGAAGTCAGATGCATTCGCTGTGGCGATTGCCGTCAGAAGGATTGAAAGAACGAGTAGTTGTCGTTTCATGCAATTCGTGGTAATATTTGTGTGTTCCAGAAAGTCTGTACCTTAAGGGAAAGCGATAGTTTGTCTTGGTCGTTCACAATGTGGAAGTTCGCGTTCTGAATCTTCTTTTCAACATTGAGCTGAGCCGTTGAACGACGAGCAATATCCTCTTCAGTGAAGCGCCCCTGCGACCTGCGAGTTAGTTCGCTGTACGGCGCACTAACCACAAGGATCAAGTCAAACTCGATCTCTATCTCCCATTCGAAAATCAATGCAGCATCGAAAACAACGACCTGCCTCGGCGAGCTGTCGAGTCGTGCGCGCCACCTTTTGTGGATACCGGGGAATGTCAGAGCGCGCAGCCACGTTGTCAGGGAACTCTCGGCAAAGACACGCCTGGCAATCAGAGCTCTGTTGAACGTGCCTGCCTCATCCTGAATATCGGGACCCAGTACGCGAATCAGTTCTTGCTGAACGATACTGTCCTGTTCAAGCACTTCGCGGCCCAACTCATCCCCGGAGACGACGTCTGCACCAAGTCCCGCCAGCATTTCTCCGACGGTGCTCTTTCCCACTCCAATTCCGCCGGTTAGTGCAACCGAGAGTTTCTTCATTTCGCAATCGCGAGTTTGCCCGTCTTCTCAGCTCCCGCAGACTCAATTGTGAAGATGTAGATACCTGACGCGACGCGTTCCCCGTCGTCAGTACGCAGGTCCCATTCCGCGTGGCCGGATGAGCTCTTGTGATCTATCTTCCGGAGCAATGCGCCATTTGCGGAAAAGATTCGTATGGTCGCTTCGGTGGGGAGTCCGGCAAAGAACACTCCGTTGCTTCCCGCTGCACCGGTCCCTTGAAATGGATTGGGATAGACATAGGCGTCTGAAAGATCCGTCGCCGCTTCTTCAATCAGCAGAATGGTCTGCGCGAGATTTTTTCCGCTTTCGCTCGTGACTCCTTCCACCCGAATCCGAACAGGGACGCCTACCGCTCCCGCCGGATAGTGCGGATCCAACTCGAGTTCAATTTCTGTCCTGCTTTCCCCATGCTGGCGGACACTCATCGCCTGATATTCCCCGTCCGGTGATCTTGATTCGATGACGCGGTAGTGCGCCACGTTCAGAACATTCGAGGACATGGGTTCCGAGAAGGTGATCTTCACCTTATTGCCAACCGGCTTATCAACCAGCTCGTGAGCAAGCACATGGCAGTATTCGGTCGTATCGCTCACAAGGTCAAACGCGTGCTCTGTTTGAGACTGCGGCAGTGCCGTACCCTGCGCGTCGCGCAGATTCCGCAAAACCAATGTATGCGGCCCCGCTGACAACGGGTTGTCAAAGGACAGATAGACCCGCCGCCGATTTTCACCTTCCAGCACAAGGGACGGCATGGAGCCGCCGTCGAGCAGCCAGTTGCCCTGAACAAAGACTGAATTGCCCATGGATTCGGAGAACAATACGGAGATGGTTTGTGGCGCAGACCACTGAATGTCGCTGTTTACGGCAGGAGGTGAATTGGCCGTTAGAGTAACCGTGTTTGAAAACGCGCTGGTCGGTTCCGCAAATGCCGTGTCATAGGTCAATACTGCAAACTCATAGGGAACATCTATTGGCAGAGTCAAGGTTGTTTCAAGCTCAACCGTCGCCGAAATGAAATCGCGATCCTGGCCCTCCGGCGCGCCATACACCTCATAGTGAGTTGCTCCCGGAACTGTGGTCCAATTCAGACGAACACTTGTCTCGTTCAATGGTTCGCCAGAAAGATGCGGAGGGAACGGGCTCAACGGATTGACCCCAGTGTTCTCGTAGCGCTGAAAGCTGCTGCCGTCGGTTGTGATGAGCTCATTGACTCCATTGCCATTCAGATCCAACGCCGTCATGCCGCCTGACTTGGACGGCCATGCATACCACACCGGTTCATAGCGTCCCGTATTGCTATTGAGCTTGACGATATAGAGGTCAGGATATGCCGAGATCGCTATCTCACTTGTTCCATCAGCGTCAAGGTCTCCCGTATAGACCGACGCAGGATTGGCAGAGAGATTCTCGTTTCCAAGAATCAGGACGCTATCTACTGCGGCAAACACGTTGTCAGCCTGGGATTCGAAAATGTAGTAATCCCATCCTTGCAGCAGACGTTGGCTCTCGGACGAGTACCCCGCATTCGAGCGGCAGCCCACGATCAGCTCCTGCTCACCATCTCCGTCAGAATCCGCCAGCTCAATCCAACTCGTTGCGTCATTTTGCCGCAATCGAATGGTTTGCACTTGCTGCATCTCCGTGCCCGTCCACTCACACCACACCAGATCGCCGTCATAGTCCCCGTAGAAGATGTCCAGCCTTCCGTCGCGATCCAGATCTCCGGCCGCTGTGCCTGGCGAACCGAGCAGATTGATTCCGCTCGTTTCGTTGGGCAACACCGTACGAAGAGTGACACTGTACTCCGGGGAAACGTCGAAGAGGGCCATGCGTGATCCTTCGCTCGTTCCGACTCGCGCAAGAATCTCCTCGCGTCCAGAGGAACTGTCCAGGACAACAAACCGACTTATGATGAATTCCGACTCGGGATTTGCAGATTCGAAAACAATATTGTTGGGTACTCCGCAACTTTCACTCTGTTCCCAGACGCGAGTTTCGCCTTGTCTTCGCCCCGCCATTTCAAAGAGCCCGTCTCCGTCTGCATCTCCCCACGCCTGAGGAATATGTGGGCCGTACGTATTGCCCGTCGCCTGAAATGTTCCGCCATTCCATTCGTAGGGCTCAAGCTCTCCCACGATTTGATTCTCGTCCACGGGAAGCAACCACACTTCCGGAAGTCCGTCACAATCATAGTCCGATACGAATGAGCCGATCTTTCCATACGGAATCCCAGCCGGAGCGCTGGAAAACAAATAGGGTTCGATGCTGGGCTGACCGGAAACGTAGGTGAATGTGTCCGACTCCACGAACTCTTCAAGGAGATTTGTCACGCGAAGTCGTGCTGTCCAACTACCCGGATAGCGGTTCTGCGCAATCACCGCGACATGCACGTCGTTGACATATCCAAAGTCTTCGCGCACAGAGTCTCCCGCCGAGTTAGTCATGATAAGCGTTGCGCGAGACACTTGATTGGACCACGCAAGTATCTGCTGACCAAGGCCGTCCGCATCCAGCACTTGCCGGGATACAAGACTGTCAATTCTCGGTTCGTCATTCTGTACGTACAAATGCACGACGTCCACCGATCGGTTTCCGTTCGTTGCCGTGGCGGTCAGACGCACGGTCAAAATCGTGTCGGAAGCAGGCGCCACTATGGTTCCCAGAATGTCGTTGAACACGCGCAGTGTTCCGTGCGCGGCATTGTGCCATGTCAGAGGATTTTCGCCAAGTCCGTACTCCACATCGTATTCCAGAAAGGCGGCGCCCGCAGCGATCCCGATGAGATCGAATTCCCCGCGCACTCCTCCGTCGCTGCGAGGGGATTGGATTCGCGCAACCGCGTCCGCACCGAATGCTGCGACCTCCACGGCGTGGCGCGCATGTACACGGCCATTCACGTATGTTGAATCCCATCCGGCGGGTCCAAGATCCTCAGCCGTGGAAAGCAAAATGTCCCGCACGTCTTCGGGTGTTAGTTCGGGGTTGATAGACAAAAGCAACCCTGCAACACCTGCAACAATCGGAGCGGCATAGCTCGTGCCTGAAGAAAAAGTCCACTCGCCGCACTCACCTCCAAGGATTGTCGAGTATATATAGTCACCGGGCGCCATGATGTCTACGCTTGGGCCATAATTCGAGAAGTTTGCTTTTCTGCCCACGGAGTCCAATGCGCCCACGGAAATGACCTCCGGAAAACCCGATGGGTAGTGAATATCATTGCGGCGAGCATTGCCCGCCGATGACGTCAAAACCACACCGTGAGCATAAGCGACTTGCACCACTTCACGCAGCAGCGGCGACGCAACCACGTCGCCAAAACTCATATTGATGATCCGTGCGCCGTTGGCCGTGCCATACAACACCGCGGCGGCGATGTCATCTTCTTCCAGCGTGCCGTTTGCATTTCCCGCGCGCAAAGGCATCAACCGGCAATTGAAACCTACAGACGCATAGCACGTTCCATTGTCCGTTGTTGCCGCAGCGCAACCCGCGACGTATGTCCCGTGCCCGAAGTCGTCCATGGGATCGTTATCGCGCACGAGATAGTCGCCGCCCGCGGGTAAACTTGGCGCATCCACAAAATCCCAGCCGATGACATCATCTATGAACCCATTGTCATCATCGTCCACACCGTTGTCCGGAATCTCTCCGCGATTGTGCCAGATATTGTCCCGAAGATCACGGTGCGTATGATCAATTCCCGTGTCAATGATCCCAATAACTATTGAGGAGTCTCCGTGCGTAATCTCCCAGGCGAGCGGCGCGGATATCTGCCTGAGCCAGCGCTGCTGGTCAAAATTCTCGTCGTTCGGAACGTAGCCATCGTCCAGAGACACGGTCTGATACCGATTGTTCCTGGCCACCCATTCGATTTCTGAGTCCGTCTGAAGGCGCTCCGCAAATTCGTTTGACTGCGATGAATCACGAGTTTTCAGTCTGACGATCTTTCCCAAACCATTGTCCAGCAGCGCTTGGCTGGCAAAAGGAAGATTCGCTTCGGAGGCAAATGAGGTGAGACTGTCCAGCAGAGGCGACGACGAGGATAATGTGCCGTCGAGTGCCGACATCCGAACACTGCCGCGCAGTTTCACGAAGAGCTCGTCGGGCGTGAAGTCCGCGTTGACCATGCACGGCAATGCAAGAAGAGCCAGCAGTACAACGCGTGCAATATGTGAACTCATTGGGGGCATGGGATTTCCTAAACTGCACGCGCGAATGCCAGCACTCGCACTCGTTTCACTCCGGAATCTTTCAGGACTTTGGCACACTCTGAGACTGTCGCACCCGTGGTCACGACGTCATCCACCAACATTACCGATTCCGGCACGGGTTCTCCTGTGCGAATGCTGAATGCATCGAGCACGTTTGCAGCGCGTGCGCGAATGCCTTGTTGCCCAGTTTGGGCAGGCGTGTTGCGCACACGACGCAGCGTTTCAGCTTTCTGAACACCGGTTCGTTTGCACACTTCCGACGTCAGAAGTTCGCTCTGATTGAACGATCTGTCTCCCCGTCGGAGCCAGTGCAGGGGAACCGGTACGCAAACATCATCCGTGCTCAGATAGCCCAGAGGAACTGAGCGTAAGAGCGATTCTGCCATCCGAGGAGCAAGCTCAACAATCCCGTCGAACTTAAGTGCATGCACGATTTCTCGCGTGATGTTCCCCTCGTGAAACGCGTAGGCCGCAAACACCGCATCCACGTGCTTGGGAAGTTTATCTGCGGGAGTTCTTTCCGCGCGGGGAAGACTCGCCCAACACTTCTCGCAAAACAAAATCGCGGATGGGGCAAGAGCCTTGCCGCAATGCTTGCACTCCGACTCAAAGAATAGAGACCAAATGGCCCACTGACGAATCGGCGGCAGGTGAAGCATCAGGCGTGATGTCCTTCGGATCGCTTGACTCGTTTGCCTTTGACCGGTTCCAGCGTTATGTCCAGCGCGTGCCCAAGATCGCTGACGAAATGGAAACGCAAGCTTGACTTGATGTGATCGGGCACATAGAAGAGGTCCTTCTCATTGGCCTTTGGCATGACGATGGTCTTGATGCCGCGCCGCGCTGCCGCCACGATCTTCTCGCGTATACCGCCGACGGGCAGAACCTGTCCGATCAGCGTAATCTCGCCTGTCATGCACAAATCGTTGCGCGCCGCTCTTCCTGAAAGGAGTGAAGCCAAAGATGTCGTAAGAGCAATTCCTGCACTTGGCCCTTCTTTCGGCTGCGCGCCTTCAGGAATGTGAAGATGAATGTCTTGTTTAGAAAACTTCTCTTCCGCAATCTTCCACTCGGCCGCATGCGCGCGCAAATAGGACAAAGCAATTTGCGCGGACTCTTTCATCACGTCGCCCAACCGCCCGGTTACCTGAAGCTTGCCGTTGCCAGGCATCGCCGTGGATTCAATGATTAGAATTTCGCCGCCCACCGGAGTCCAGGCCAGCCCCAACGCCAATCCAATTTGCGGCGATTCCGGAAGCACGTCGTCCGCATAGGGCGCCGGTCCGAGATACTGAGCCGCATTCTTCGATGTTATCGTTATGCGTTTGCGTTTTCCTTCCGCCACGGAACGAGCGATCCTCCTGCAGATTGCTCCGATTCGCTGCTCAAGCTTGCGAACTCCCGCTTCGCGCGTGTAGCCGCGGATGATCGTCCGCATGCCGTCTTCTGCAATGCTCAAATGCGATTTTTTGAGACCCGCTTCTTCAATCTGGCGCGCCAAAAGGTAGCGGAGCCCGATCTGCACTTTTTCATCCGTGATGTAACTAGGAATCTCGATGATCTCCATACGGTCGCGCAGTGGACCCGGAATCTGTCCCATGTCGTTGGCCGTCGTGATAAAAAACACTGAAGACAGATCGTACTCGACATCGAGATAGTGATCGCTGAACGTGTTGTTCTGCGCGGGGTCCAGCACTTCGAGCAGAGCCGAAGCGGGATCGCCACGAAAGTCCATTCCCAGTTTGTCAATCTCATCCAACATGATGACCGGGTTGTTCACTCCCAGCTTGCGAATGGATTGAATGATCCGCCCCGGCATCGCGCCCACATACGTTCGCCTGTGTCCACGAATCTCAGCTTCGTCGCGGACGCCGCCCAGACTCATGCGCACAAACTCCCGATTCATCGAACGGGCAATCGAACGTCCCAAGGAGGTCTTGCCAACTCCCGGAGGTCCCGCAAAACACAAGATTGGTCCCCGGTTGTCGCCTTTCAATTTTCGCACGGCGAGAAACTCAAGGATTCGCGTCTTGACTTCAGTCAGTCCGTAATGGTCTTCGTCGAGCTCTTTTTCGGCCTGAAGCAGGTCCAGCTCGTCGGTGGTACTCTTGCTCCAGGGCATCGAGACCAGCCAATCCACGTACGTCCGCGAAACCGAGTATTCAGCCGATGACACAGACATCATCCGCATGCGATCCAATTCCTTCTGCGCGGCTTCAGATGCATGTGCCGGCAGCCCGGCTTCTTTGATCTTTCGTTCGAACTCCGCGACTTCCGCTCCCGTGTCGCTTTCCTCCCCAAGCTCCCGGCGGATCGCCTTCATCTGTTCCCGCAGGAAGTACTCTTTCTGATTGGTCTCGAGCTCCCGCTCCACTTTCCCGCGGATTTCACTTCCAATTCTAAGCAGTTCAAGTTCGCGCGACAGATGCGTCGCGACCAACGTGAGCCGCCCTTCAAGATTATTCTCCTCGAGAATCTTCTGCTTATCCGCTATAGGAAGCGACAGATTCGACGCCACGATATCCGCAAGTGCCCCCGGATCGGAGATGTTGTGAATCGCAATCCGAACCTCTTCTGGAAGCGCGTGTTCCTCAGAGTATTTCGAAAAGTCGCTGACCACTTTTCTGGTCAGCCCTTCAATCTTCAGGTTCGTCTCGCGAGAGATTTGCAGCGGAGTGATCCGAACCTGCAGATACGGCTCAGTGGAAACAATCTCATTACGACGCACGCGGACCATGCCCTGAATCAAAACTCGGATGGAATCGTCCGGCATGCGGAACATCTTCATGATGTGCGCTGCTGTGCCGTATTCATAGAATTGATCTTCCGGCCGATCGCTGACGGGTGTCTGCGCTCGTGAGAACGCCGCCACAACACGGTGCCCCGCAAGCGCGTCGTTCACCATGGCAATCATGGCGGGCGAAGTGATGGCAAGCGGAATGATTGTATTTGGGAAGATCAAAACATCATTCAGCAGCAAAGCCGGACATACTTCCGGTATTCTTACCAGCCCGTCGGGACCTTCCACCCCAACGTTCTCAGATTTCTTCTCCTGGTTCTTGTCGTCGCTCATGACCACTCCTCAGGGAAGCGGCCCGCGCTGCGCGCGGAACCCAGCCCTTTCCCTTGCCAGCGCATCTTGATACGCATCACTCCCAGATCAAACTCCATTTCCCAATCCTGTAGTGAAACTCCCTCGGGCAACTGGATCACTCGCTGAAAACTTCCCCGCTCGATTTCCATGTGCAGGAACTCTCTCCGCCCTGATATCGCCGCGTCTTGACGTATTCCTTGCACGCGAAGGTAACCTGCTTCAATCTCTACTCGGGTATCGTCCGGACGGACGCCGGGAAGATGCACTTCAATAATCAGCAGTTCTTCATTTCCAAGAATATCTACCGCTGGAACCCATTGCGCCTGCCCGCCCCAGGGCAGCGGTCGGGAGCCTTGTTCAATTCGGATATATTCAAAGCGAAATTCCCGCACTTCGTCCCCCCTTTTGGGGCGTCCCCAGAGGGGGATCGTAGGAGCCAGTTCCGGCATAACCTCTCTCCTTCGGACTCCTCTTGCGAGAGCCCGGCAATACTGTCTATTTCTGTTCGACTTAGAACAGATGGCTCAAGCAAGTAATATGCCTAACCCAGCGCTAAATGTCAAGTATTTTATTGGCTTACGAACGATGAGCTTGCAAAACGCTCGTTTTGAGCGTAAATTGTGAGTTGTCCAAATTGACATCTGCTACTCACTCTACTTGCGAACAAGATGAACATGTTTTCTCTGCGCCCGATGCTTCTGATCCTCATGATGCTGACACTTGTTACCGCCGGGCGCGCTCAGGATTACGACACCCTCAGGGTTGCAACGTACAACCTCCTGAACTATCCCGGGACAACTTCAAGCGCCCGGAATCCTGAATTCCGTAAGACTCTGCATGCTATGGACCCGGATATCCTGATCGTTCAGGAAATGACGTCGAGCGCCGGTGTGGCTGAATTTTTGGGACAGGTTCTGAACTTCGGTCAGCCCGGAACTTACACGAATGCCCCATTTTCCAACGGTCCAGACACGGACAATGCTCTCTATTACAAGCCCTCGCGCGTTTCGTTTTTGTCGCAAATTGTCCTAGAGACCGCCTTGCGTGATATCAACGGCTACGTGCTGCGTCCGGCAGGCGTCTCGTCGGATAGTCTGGACTTCCGTATCTACTCCGCTCACTTGAAGGCCTCGCAGGGCGAGGAAGCAGCGCGTTTCGCGGAAGCTGACACTCTGCGCAACCATCTCAATGCCTTGGGGCCCGGCTACTATATCTTCGGCGGCGATTTCAATCTCTATACCAGCTCGGAAGATGCCTATCAAGAGCTCATTGGCAGTCAAGCTGACAATGACGGAAGACTCTATGATCCGCTCGGGCAGCCCGGAAGTTGGCACGACAACTCGTCTTTCGCCGCCGTCCATACGCAGTCTCCGAGATTGACCGATCTCGGTGACGGAGGCGCAACGGGCGGACTGGATGATCGCTTCGACTTTCTGCTCCCCTCCTTCCCGTTTCAAACTCTGCCGGGCTGGCGTGTTGTTCCCGGAAGCTACACGGAATACGGCAACGACGGCGCCCACTACGGTCAAGCTGTGAACAACGGGACTAATTTCGCCGTGCCTGACAGCATTGCGGACGCGTTGCATGTCTCGTCCGATCACTTGCCGGTCTTCTTTGAGATCTATAGACAGATTACTCCTTCGCCGACGGTTTCCCTAATTGCACCGGACGGAGGAGAGTCCTTTGGCACAGGAGACACTCTGTCAGTTCAATGGTCCACGCAAAACTACTCCGGTACAGTCAGCATTTTTCTGAGCCGCAGCGGTGCGGGAGGTCCGTTTGAAACGCTGGTGGCCGGAACCGCAAACGACGGCTCCTTTGCCTGGATCACCGCAGGGGCTGCAACCAGCACGGCGCGCGTGAAAATTGTCCTGGATGGCGCGCCGACGGTGACGGACATATCAGCCTCCGACTTTGCGATCACTTTGCGCGAGCTCTTGTTGTTGTCCCCGGTCGAGGCCGCCGAATATCCCATTGGCGGGAATGTGGACATATTCTGGCAGGCGTCTGGAGTAACCGGCAATCTGAAACTCGAGTTACGGCGTTCTCCTGCAGCCGGCACTTGGGAGACTTTGTCGGCCTCCGTGCCCAACACAGGGTCGTATCTGTGGTTGGCGCAAGGCTCCGCCACTGACTCCGCCCGCGTCCGGCTTTCAAGTCTGACAACTCCTGGGCTTGCCGACACCTCGGGCATGTTCCGCTTGCTCCAACCGACTCTGACCCTCGTGCGTCCGAACGGAGGCGAGCTGTTCAGCAGCGGTGCAAACGAGCAGATTCAGTGGACGCAGAGCGCCCTTACGGGTACAGTGACCCTCGAGGTCAATCGAAGCTATCCAGCGGGTGCGTGGGAAGTAATCGCTTCGAGCCTGCTAGCCGGAAGCTCCCCGTACATTTGGACGGTAACTGGGCCCGCTACGACCACCGCCAGAGTGCGCGTCCGATCAAACAGCCTGCCGCAAGTCGGTGATAGTTCCTCAAGCAACTTCACAATCCTGGTCAACAATATTCCTCCGGTGCTTGGGCATAATCCGGTCTGTGATTCCGAGCCGGGTCTTGTGAACTTCTTTGCCACGCTCAGCGACGACGGCGGGTTCGGATTGCCGTATTTGGTTTGGTCTAACGATTCATTTGTGACAAGAGACAGTACGATCATGTCTCACGTGTACGGGTCCGTCTATTCGGTTGCCAATCTCTTTGACGCGGGCTACTATGATTATTTCATCAGAGTAACGGACGCAGGGAATCTCACTTCAACCACAGACACATTGCGATTGCGCGTTGCAGACGAATGCGGTGTTCTGATTTCGTATGATGACTCGACTCCGGAATCTTACCAATGGAGCCCCACGGAGGGTTTCGCTTGGGCCGTTCGGTTCACGCCGCCTTCCACTCCGTTCGTTCTTTGCGCCGCAGACTACGCGGTTTCCAAGCTGCGTCCCGATACTCTCCACTCGCCCATGGTCGTTCGCGTCCTCGATGCGAATGGAATCGGCGGCTTGCCGGGCGACACGCTCGCGTCATTCTCTTCGGGTGTTCTGCCAAATCCATTGAGCGGCCAATACGGAACAAGTCCAGGATGGGGACAAACGGTTCTGCATGAGAGCGACACGGGATTGGTCGTTGTGTACGGCGACTTCTACGTTAGCGTTTCCGGTGACTCTGTCGCGTGGGGCCTGGACAGCAACGGAGTTGCCGTGCAAAGATCTGTGGTCTGGGATCCCTGCGAACTTTCCTGGCTACCGGAGTACGGGCTTGCTCCGACTTCAAGGGCTGGTCAACGGATGATTCGGGTGATCGGATGGCCTCTGCTTCCACCCGTACTGGTGATCTCAACCTCTGGTTCGGACGCCATCTTGAGATGGGAGTCTACGGGGGCGCCACACTACGTTATCTATAGATCGGCGAACCCGCAAGGGCCATTTGACGTGCCCTTGGCTGTGGTTTCGGAGACGAGCTATACGGACCCTGGCGTCATCGGATCGCTGGGGATGGCCTTCTACGTGGTTCGGTCGTCTCAATAGGCACTTGTTTTTGGCGCGGGGAATTCGTTAATTTGCTGGGTGTTCTGAGGTTGGATCACATACAGAAGGCGCTAAAATGCGGTTTGGTTGGACGGAAATCCTCTTGATTCTTGCGGTCGTCGTGCTTCTCTTTGGCGCCAAGCGCATTCCTGAGCTGATGCGGGGCATCGGCCAGGGCGCACGGGAATTCAAAGAAGGCATGCGTGGTGACGACGCAACCTCAAAGAAATCTTAGCGTAGGAGCAGTTTCGGGTCATTTTGACTTGACATCTGGTCTTGCGCTTGCTATATTAGTAAATATACCTAATATAGTGAGGCAATATGAGTGGTAAGGACGGCAAGTTCTACTCCTCCAAGGACGTTTGCGAGACTCTGCAGATCTCCAAGTCCACGCTTTTCAAGTGGGAGCGCGAGGGCCTGATCACAAAGGTCAGGCGGGATTGGCGCGGCTGGAGGCTCTACGATGAGCGGAATCTTGAAGAGATCCGCCAGAACATCGAGAAGCAGAAGGCCTCCGAGGCAAAACCACGTTCGTCATACGTCCTGGTTGTGGATGATGACACCATGATTTTGCAGGTCATGTCCGACCTTTTGCACGCGGCGGGCTACGATGTGCTGACTGCTTCGACCGGTGAGGAAGCGGTGCTGATGCATCAGGAGAAGCAGCCTGCCCTGACGTTTCTGGATGTCAAATTGCGCGGCAAGAGTGGCATTGACGTCTTCCGGGAAATCCGCACCGTGGATCCTCATGCGATGATAGTCATCCTGACCGGCTATCCCAAGATCGAGGACACGGTTCAGGTGATCAAAGAGGGCGCCTACAATTACCTCACCAAGCCTATCAAGAGCGACGAGTTGCTTGAAATGGTGGCCGAGGTCCTCGGGCCATAGTTTGCCCGGAAATTCAGCCTGTTTCGACGTACTTCCGGCCCCGCTGCTTCTGCTACGGGGCCGTTTTTGCCAAAAGCTGCGAAACCCGCATGTGTTTCAGGGAGTTTCAACTGGTGGGTCCCTGGTCCAGAATCCGCGAGGTCAATATTCCATGTTCCGCAACCTAAAGCTCATACTCATTCTTGCCTTGTTGCCGTTGGCCGCTCTGGCGCAAGGCTTTGGCAAGAACAAGGTGCAATATGTGGACTTTGATTGGAGATATATCCAGTCGGAGCACTTTGACGTGTACTATGCCGAGGGACAGGAGCGGATTGCGGAGTTCACAGCTGAGACCGCAGAGCGAGCGCTCAAGCTCATTGAGTCGAGTTGGAACTACTCACTCGAGGGACGCGTCAAGTTCATCATCTATTCTTCCCATAACCGCTTCCAACAGACCAATGTGTCTCTATCCATTCAGGAAGAGTCCCTGGGGGGGTTCACCGAGTTTCTGAAGAACCGCGTCGTGCTGCCTTACACCGGAAATTACGAGGCGTTCCGGCACGTCATCCATCATGAGTTGGCTCACGCCGTGAATCTCAGAATGTTTTACGGCTCAGGCTTCCAATCCATCTTGATCGGTGTTGCAACATCTGACATTCCGCTCTGGTTTTCCGAAGGACTTGCGGAGTACGAGTCCCGAGGCGGCTGGGACGTGGAAGCGGATATGTTCATGCGCGACGCCACCATCACGGGATACCTCCCGCCGATTGATTATCTCGGCGGCTACTTTGCCTACAAGGGCGGACAAGCCGTTTTCTACTACATGGACAGCCGCTACGGCAAGGAAAAGGTGGGCGAGTTCGTCAACAAAGTACGGGCTTCCCGCGAGGTTCCGCGCTCTTTGAAGGATGCCGTTGGGGTGAGCATGGATGACTTCAATCGCTCATGGCAGCAGTGGTTGAAGAAAATCTATTGGCCCGGTGTCGTGGACTTTGAAACTCCCGAAGACATCGCGGAACGCGTGACCAATCATCGGAAGATTCGAAACTACGTGAATAACGGCGCGGCGATCTCGCCCGACGGACAAAAAATCGCGTATCTTTCCGATCGCTCCGACTATTTCGATGTGTGGCTTCACGATCTGGAGTCCGGCAAATCCCATAGACTGCTTCAAGGCGAGCGCAGCGGTGACTTTGAACAATTGAAGTGGCTCGATGCGCGCATGTCCTGGTCACCAGACGGCGAGTTCATCGTGTTTGCTTCCAAGTCCGGTGCCTATGACGCTATTAACATCCTGAACGTCGAGCGCCGGGACATCGTTCGGAGGTTTCGTCCAAAACTTGACGGCATCTTCAACCCCACCTGGTCACCAGACGGTAAGCGCATTGCCTTTATCGGAATGAAGAGCGGCCAGTCTGATCTTTACTACTACGTTGTCGAGGATGAGACACTCGTTCAGGTGACCAATGATGTGTTCAGTGACGATGATCCCGCTTGGGGTGCGGACTCGCAAACGCTCTTTTTTGCGTCCGACCGCAAGGACTCGCTTCGAATTTCAGGATATGATCCCGCGTTCAATATGTGGGAGTTTGACTATCAGACTTCTGACGTCTATCGCGTCGCTCTCGGATCCGATTCCTGCGAACGGCTTACACACAGCGAGTTTCGAGAGAAGAATCCAACCGTTTCGCCTGATGGCAAGTATCTTATCTACGTTTCAGATTCGACGGGACTCTCGAATTTGTACAGAATGGATCTGGAAACCGGCGAAAGCGTGGCAATCACCAATGCCTCGACGGGATGTTTTCAGCCGAGCTATTCAGCCAAATCCAATCGGCTTGTATTCTCTTCATTTTACGAAGGCGGATATGACGTCTTTCTGATCAAGTCGCCGGATATGATGCCCGCCAAGCAGCCCCCGTTGACTGCGTTCCGCAAGCACGGTTCTCCCGAGGTTCCGGAACCTGAAGCAGCGCAAACGGAGGCAGGATTCTCGGAAGGCATGGAATTGCGCGAAGGCTCACGCGAGTTCTCGCGCTACGTTTTCGCCGATGATATCGGCGGCGGTGGAGCACTGGAAGAATCCATCAAGGAAGACACCACCAACACGCGCAAACCGGGCGGCGGTTTCTTCAGCAAGAAGTATCGCACCAAGTTCACGCCGGACTACGTGTATGCCACCGCTGCCTACAGTTCATTCTTTGGCGCGCAGGGCACCGGGCAGATCCTCTTCAGCGACGTGCTGGGAAACCAGCTGATTCTGCTGAATACCGATCTTTATTACGACTTCAACAATCTGGACAATTCCAATTTCTCGGCGCAGTACTACTACCTCCCCAACCGGATCAACTACGGTGCCGGGCTGTTCAGGTATGTGTACTACCTTGACGCGGGAAACGTTCGCGATCAGACCCTGCAGTCGCAGATTGACCTGAGTTATCCGTTCTCAAAGTACACGAGAACTGAGCTGATCATCGGCGCGTACGGTATTGACCGCGCGGAATGGCTGCCCGATGAATACGGATACTACGACTATCGAAAGACGGCAAGACGAAGAATCCTGCTTCCTGAGCTCGGCTATGTGCATGACACGGTGGTATGGGGCAGCACCGGACCTGTGAATGGAACACGCTACCGCGTCTCCGGTGCGTACAGTCCAAACTTACAGGCAGACCGAAAGAATCAAGAGGTCTGGAGTTCGGAGTTCTTCACCGCAAAAGGAGACATGCGGCAGTACTTCCGAATGGGCCGCGACTATTCATGGGCGTCACGCCTTACCGCGGGACTCTCAGGCGGACCGGAACCACAGCGCTTCTTTATGGGCGGCGTCTCGAATTGGATCAATCGCAGATTTGAGAATGATGCGATTCCGACCGACGAGATCAACGACTTCTACTTCTCTTCTTTCGTCACTCCGTTTCGCGGCGGTGACTATTTTGAGAAACGCGGCACCGGCAACAGATACTTCCTGACCAACCAGGAATTCAGATTCCCGGTCATTCGCTATCTGCAAATGGGCTGGCCGCTGCCATTGGCTTTGCAGGACGTGCGCGGCGCGCTCTTCGTGGACGCAGGCGCCGCTTGGTTCAACGATACGTTTCAGTTGACTTCAGTCGGCGAAGATGGAAAACGGCGGCTGCACGACCTGCAGACTGCCTATGGTTTTGGCTGGAGATCCAATCTTGGGTTTCTGCTGTTGCGCTGGGACGTGGCCTGGTCCACCGACGGCGTGGACACGTCGAAACCGCGATACTATTTCTCACTTGGAGCTGAGTACTGATCGTGGCAAGATCCGGTTCTATTGAAGGTGTTCTGCTGGGCCCAATCTATCTGCTTGGCAGACGCTTTGTCGAGTTCGTGGCCGAGTTCGGCAGGTTCGGGATGATGATGGGGCGCGTGGTGTCAGAAGTTGGCGACATCTTCAGACGACGAGACCTGTTCTTCAGAGAGTGTGTCCGATTAGGCACGGACAGTCTGCCGCTTGTGTTGGTAGTGGGCGTGTTCGCGGGCGCCGTCTCCGGATGGCAGCTTAGCTATCAGATGGAAGGCTATCTTCCGCGGGATCTCCTCGGCCCCGGCGTGTTCAAGAGCATTGTCCTTGAGATGGGCCCGGTCTTGACGGGGCTCGTCATCGCAGGACGCGTGGCCGCTTCGATTGCGGCAGAAATCGGCACCATGCGCGTCACCGAGCAGATTGACGCACTTGAGTCCATGGCCATTTCGAGTACGCGTTACCTTGCCGTCCCTCGAATCGCCGCCATGACGATCATGATGCCGATTCTGGTCGTGCAGGCAAACTTCATCGCATTGATGGGCGCATGGTTCGTCACAACCATGTTTCTTTCGTTCACCACCGCGCAATTCTGGGGATTAGTGCCAAACTTTTTCCACGTTTATGACATCATTTCGGGACTCCTCAAATCCTGTTTCTTCGGCATGAGTTCCGCAATGATCGGGTGCTATGTCGGTTTTGATGCGTCCGGCGGCGCGGAAGGTGTTGGAACCGCGACCATCAAAGCATTCGTCTGGAGTTCGATTGCGCTGCTTGTGCTGGACTACATTCTTGCAATGATCCTGTTCTAATGATTGAATCCAGAAATCTCAAGAAGAGCTTTGGGGAGAAGCAAGTTCTGCAGGGTGTGGACCTGACTATTCCCACTGCGGAATCTCTCGTGATCATCGGCCAATCCGGCTGCGGAAAGTCGGTTTTTCTGAAACACCTGGTCGGGCTGCTTGATCCCGATGAAGGCGAAGTGTATGTTGACGGGGACCGCATTTCCAACGCGGTACGTGCAGATGTCTATCGTATTCGCATGAAGTTCGGAGTGCTGTTTCAGAGCGCCGCGCTCTTCGACTCCATGACCGTCATGGATAACGTCTCGCTTGGACTGATTGAACACACTGATATGTCCCGGTCCGAGATTACGAAACGCGTGGCGGCGTGTCTCGAAATGGTCAGCCTGCCCGGCACGGAAAAGCTCAAGCCTTCAGAACTCTCCGGCGGCATGCGCAAACGCGTTGGTCTGGCTCGGGCGATTGCCATGAAGCCCAAGTACATCCTATATGATGAACCGACAACAGGACTTGATCCGATCACGGCAGATTCGATCAACGATCTGATCATTTCGCTCAACGAAGAGTTGGACGTTACGACGATCGTCGTCACGCACGACATGGTTTCTGCCTTTAAGATCGCGGACAGAATCGTCATGCTCCATGAAGGCAAGGTTGTGTTCACGGGTACGCCTGCGGAAACCAAGAGTACGAAACTCGGCATTGTCCGCCGTTTCATAGAGGGTGAATCGGAAGATCAATCCGTCGTGACGCATTACTGAGACTTACACTACGACGCATATTGAAAGAGCCCCGCACGCGGGGCTCTTCTTACTCTATCGAATCAGCATCAGTTCTTACTCGTGATGAAGCGCCTGGATGGGATCCACCCGCGCCGCGCGCAAAGCTGGATAGAGACCGGACAAGATCGTTACGAGTCCAATCATTCCTGCGGAGATCAGCATGGTCTTTTCGGAAAGAATCGGAGCAGGAAGCCCCTCAGGGAGTTGCACGCTGTTCATCAGCTCGATCATGCCCCATCCTACAAACATCCCCCCGACTCCCGCCACGACCGTAATCACCAAGCACTCCAGAAAGAACTGCTTCACAATGTCCGCCGCGTTTGCTCCAATCGCGCGGCGAATCCCGATTTCACGGGTTCGTTCGACCACCGAAACCAGCATGATGTTCATGACTCCGAGTCCGCCGATCATCAACGTGATTGCTCCAATAGCCACCATGAGCGCATTGATCGCCGCAAAGACTTTCTCGGTTTCCATGGCGCTTTTGTGCGTGTCCCACAAGCTCAGGGCCTCGGGGTCCTCGGGGGAGAATTTGTGTACCTTGGCGACAATGTTCTTGAACTCCGTGACCGCAAGCTCGTGCTCGTCCACATTGTTAGGAGCGAAGATGAAATTCCCAAACCAGAATCGGTCATAGAGCGCAAGTTGCGTCGTGTAGGGGATCCAGACCACATCGTTGTCCGGTCCGTAATAACTCGAATTCTGTTTCTTCTCTGACTTCCAGCCAATGATTAAGAACTCCCGCCCACCAATGAGAACCCGTTCATGGAGCGGATTGGAGTCTTCTCCAAACAGTTTTTTGCGCACCTCGTTGCCAATGACACAGACGCGCCTGGCCTCTTTTATGTCGCGATGTGAAATCCATCTGCCGTTGTCCGGAATGACATTGCGCAGCTCGCCGTAGGTCTCCCCCACGCCCGCCATTCGAGTATTAAAGATGCGCGGTCCCGCGCGCATCTCCGTGCTCCACGCGGAGACTTCCGGCGAAAACGTGAATAGCTGCGCCTTTGCCGCCAACGCTTCGTTGGTCTTTTCGTCAAACCGAATGGGATCGCCTTTTCGACCGGAGCCCGCCGCCAGACTTTTCCGGCCACCCCACACGATCACGACATCCTTGCCCAACGACCGGATACCGCTCAGGGAATCTTCAGAGAATCCTGTGGCCAGTCCGGAAAGCAGCATCACCGAGGCGATTCCCCACGTGACACCAAACATGGTCAGCGCACTGCGCAGACGATTAGCGCGCAGCGTCGCAAAGACCTGCCGGATCAACTCCAGAAAACCCACCTTAGTTCTCCTCTTGCGCGACGGTACCCGCGCTCACGATCTCTCCCCCATCCAACCCGCTGGTGACTTCAGTCCGGATACCATCTGAAATTCCCAGAACAACGGCACGGTCTTCTGTCGCACCCTGAATTGTGTCGGTGACGATTTTAACGAATGCGGAGTCTCCCTTGAAGAACAGAGCCATTTCATCCAGAATCGGTACGTCTTTGCGCTCATCCACAACAATCTTCGCCGTGGCGCTCATGCCGACTTTCAGCGCTTCCTCTGCGTTTGCGACCTTCGCTTTCACGTTGAACACGATTTGCTGCTCTTTGTCGCTGTAGCGCCCTACCGGTGAGATATGATAGATCTCGCCTTCGAAACTTTGCCCTTGATAGGCCTGAACGGTGATGTTGGTTTTCAGTCCGACTTTGAGCTTACCGATGTCCGCCTCATCTACGTCGCCTCGAAACTCCACTTCCGTATGGTCTCCCATCGTGAGCACGACGGTGCCGCCGGATGCGGATGTCGTCGGAGTCACCGAAGCACCTTCGTCCAACTCGCGGGTGAAAATCAGGCCCGAGATCGGCGCCAAGACTGTCGTGGACGTACGGACAATCTCCATCCCCTCTTTGTGCTCCCCCATCTTTTCACGTTGAATCAAAGCCCACTCGGCTTCCGCTGCCGAAAGGCGGGCCTTTGCGCGCTCCAAAGTGCGCTCCGCATCCCGCAGATTCTGCTCCGGTGCAAGCTGCTTGTCCGCAAGCTCTTTGGCGATTCTTAGGTCGTCCTCCGCCTGATGAACCTCCACTTCCGCCATTCTAAGCTCTTCTCGCGTGCGAACCTGCTCGGTTGGCGAAGCTTCCGGCGCAATCTCAAACAGCCGCTGGCCGGATTGCACCCAATCCCCTTCTTCGACGTAAAACGTCCGCACTGTCCCGCCCGTCTTCGAGCGAATGTCAATCTGGTGGAGTGGCTTGATGCTCCCTGTGGCCACCACAGTTTGCGTCAGGTCGCCCCGCTCCACAGCGCTGAGCTTCAGTTTGGATTTGGCTTTTGTGTCGTCCTTGCACGATAAGGCGAAAGCGGCGGAAAGTAACAGAAGAAGGGAAATTCTTAGGAAAGTCATGAAAACACCATGGTCAAGGGTACTATCACTTTGAGTCATCTTATCGCCCATTTGTTTCCCCGAAAAACAAAAAACCCGCGGTTGGCTGCGGGTGGTGAGAGGCGATGTGACCTCCGGTTTGGTGATGTGTGAGTATTATATGAGTGCAGAAGGAGACTATAATTTTGTATTTCAAACGCTTACACGCTCACAACCGATCTCTAAGCCGGGCCCAAAGCCCTTGACATTCCTTCGGCTGGGCAGTATCTTAGGGGGAGAGTGGTAAGTTTTGGCAAGGATCGGCAAGACCAGCCTATGATTCGGTTACCTTTTGTTGGCACACACTCCGCAGCTTTGGACGATAAGGGCCGCCTTTCGATCCCCGCGGAATTCAGAAATGCGCTTCCTCAAGAGGAGAAGCTGCATGTTGTGCTCACGATAGGCAGCTCGGACTTCATCAACGCCTTTCCAGTAGACTATTTTAACACGTTTTACGCGCCTGGCGAAAACGACACCGCTGACTTTGCCCTGGAGGAATCCATTGATCGGGACATGATCCTCTTGTCGGAGGCCGCTGTTCGCCCGATTGACGGTCAGGGACGAATCACCATTCCGCAGAACCTTCTCAAACAGGCCAATATGGCTCGTGAAGTCATCTTCCTTGGCCGCCAGAAGTTTTTCACGATCTGGAACGCCGAAGCCTATCAGGCTCGCGCAGACCAACTTCGCCTTTCCAAGGCCGATGCCTGGCAAATGCTAACCAACAAGAACAAGAAGGGCTAACAATGGGCCTGCACATCCACACGAACCAAGACGCAGATCAAGCTCTGCTTAAGATAGCCGGAGACCTGAAAGCCGCTTCACTTCGTCAGCTTGAGGCCGCTGTTCAGCACTTTCAGTCGCGCGGCTGCAAGATTATTCGCATCGAACATGACTTCGACGCCCCGGTGCATACGTGGGCGCACGAGGTCAGAGATGTCTCCGATCTTATCGCCATCCGTCAGGACTAGCTTCTTGACGGCATCCCGGTGGTTGTCCGCAGCGATCACCGGGGCAAATTCTCTGTCTGCTCCTTGAGTTCTCAATTTGTCACCGTTGCCTGAGCCCTATCACATTCCGGTACTCGCCGACGAGGTCGTGAAATGGCTGATTACCGATGCTGATGGCGACTATGCCGATTTAACGGTCGGTGGAGGCGGACATGCAAAGAGAATCTTGGAGAATTTGGGTCGAGCGGGCAGATTATGCGGAATTGACCGGGATCAGGAAGCGATCGAGGAGGCAAGGAGGATGTTGCCAGATCGCATCGTTCTGTGGAATATACGATTCTCTGACATTGCGAGCAAGCTCTCAGACTGGTCAAATGACGGTTTTTCTGGATTTTTGCTCGATCTCGGAGTCTCGTCGCATCAACTTGATGCTGCAGAACGAGGGTTCAGCTACCGGTTTGACGGTCCGCTTGACCTGAGAATGTCCGCCCACGCTGGCGAATCCGCCAGCGACCTCTTGGCTCGGCTCACTGAGACCGAGTTGCGGACGCTCCTCAGGAATCTGGGAGAAGAGCCGCAGGCGAATCGAATTGCGAGAGCAATCCTGAGATCTCGCGCCGCAGCCCCGATCACGACGACAGGACAGTTGGCCAGCATCATTCGCCATTCTGTGCCTGCCACCGCGCATAAGTCCTTGCCGCGAGTCTTTCAAGCGCTTCGCATCGCGGTGAACAACGAGTTAGAAGAACTTGATCAGGTTCTCACTGATACATGGGAATTGCTCCGGTCCGGCGGCCGACTGTGCGTGATCTCCTATCACTCGCTTGAAGACCGGCCCGTGAAAAGATTCATGCAGAACAAGGTGCATCGTCCTGCTGATCTCGCCTTGCCCTTCGCACCTCCCCCACCTGCCCTTGGACGTTTTCCCGTTCGAGGTCCAGTCCTTCCAACAGCTGAAGAAATCGCGCGAAACTCGCGCGCTCGCAGTGCCAAACTGAGAGTCATCGAGAAAATCTGAACCATGTCCACGCTCACAGCCCCCGCAGCACTCTATCGCCCGAAACGGTTGCCGCGCGTCTTGCGACGCCAAGCGGCGCTGATTCGATTGCTGTCGGTGTTGGGTGTCTTGGCCGTGATCGGACTTTTTGTTGCTTGGCGAAACTTCACGTATCAGCAGCTCACGATTGACACGGCTCGTCAGCGTTCCCAAATCATGCAGTTGGAAGAAGAGAACCGACACCTGAATGGCCTCATCGAGGCGGCGGCACCATATCCCGACGTGGCGAACTGGGCACAGAAGACCAGGGGTTGGAAGGCCCGCAAAGAACGTGTGGACACCGTGTTCGTGAAGTCCACGATCAGCGGAGGGGTGGCAAAGTGAATCCAACTCCTCCGAAACACGTCTTTGCCCTTCAACCGACCAGAAAGACCGGCCGCGAACGAATCATTGCGGTCATGTTCTTCGTTGTTCTGTTCACATTTGCCGCGCGTCTCGTCCAGTTGCAGGTTGTCGAGCACAGCCGCTGGTACAGTTTGGCTCAGGGACAGATGCTTGATCGTGCGCGCGAGTCCATGCCGCGAGGAGAGATCAGAGATCGCAGCGGACTACCCCTTGCCGTGACTCTGCCGCTTTCTTATGCCGTTGGATTCCGACCGCATGAGGGGATTGATCGCGACTTTATTGCGGCTGAGCTCGGAAGGTATCTCCCCTACCCCGATTCCATGATTCGGACCAAGATGGAACGATCCACCTACACGTATCTTGCGCGACTGGTGGACTGGCAAGTCAAACAGGACATAGATTCTCTCCATTTGCCGGGTATTGAGTTTGTCAAGGAAGCAAGACGGAGCTACCCCGCGACGACTGCGGCAAGTACTGTCGTCGGATTTTCTAACGTGGATGGTGTCGGGCTTTCCGGTATTGAATTGTCGCTTGATTCGCTGCTCTGCGGAGACCGCCGCGAAATGGTTGTCTGGAATGATGCCCGCCGCGCCGTACCCGCAGTGATGAGTCCCTTGGACGACGATAAAGCGCATTCGGGCGCGAACGTGTTCCTGACCATTGACCTTGAGCTCCAGTCCATTCTCGACCGCAGTCTTGCGCAAGGCCTGGACGGACGCACCTATGAGCGCGCCTGCGCGGTGTTGATGGACCCCTTCACGGGCGAAGTTCTTGGACTATCCACTCTTCCCACCTTTGATCCCAACGCCTATTCCGACTATTCGAATGGTGAGCGCCGCTGCTGGCCTGTCACCGACCTCTTTGAGCCCGGCTCAATCTTCAAGATCGTTACGGTTTCCGCCGGACTTGAAGAGGGAGTGGTTACCCCCTCGACCATGATTGACTGTGAAGGCGGCGCTTACCGTGTTCCTGGAAAAGTCCTGCACGATGCGCACTCTTACGGGGTTCTGTCCCTGGCCGAAGTATTTGCCAAGTCATCCAACATCGGATGCGCCAAAGTCGCTGAACGTCTCCGCGCCGAAACGTTTTACTCGTGGATTCAGAAGTTTGGATTTGGCACAAAGACCGACGTGGGTTTGGCCGCTGAACCGTCCGGACTCGTACCGAAACCCGCTAACTGGAGCGGACCGACGAGATCCAATCTGGCTATTGGACAGGGAGTTTCCGTCACGGCTCTGCAGATTGCCGCGGCATACTCCGCCATTGCCAACGGGGGCATGCTGATGCAACCCAAGTTGATCAAGGCGCTCGAATTCCCCACAGGCGAATTGGTCTCGTTTGATCCGGTTGCACTGCGCCCAGTCATGAGCAAAGAACATGCTCAAGAGATGACCCGATTGATGCAGCAGGTTGTTGAGCACGGAACGGGTGGCGAAGCGAAGATTGAAGGAGTCGCCATCGCTGGAAAGACAGGCACCGCGCAAAAAGTCAATCTCGAAGCCAAGACCTACTATTCAAACCGCTACGTCTCTTCCTTCGCCGGATTCTTCCCGGCGGATCACCCGCGCTACGTTTTGCTGGTCGTCGTAGATGATCCACGCGGATCAGGATACTACGGCGGTCAGATTTCGGCTCCCGTGTTTGCCTCGATTGCCCGCGAGATTCTGGAAGAGCGGCACTCCTACTTGCTTCCCAAGCCTACTGATACCGACTCTACCGAAGATGTGAAGTCCAAGGCAAACGATGAGCCGGACAGCTCAAAGTCCGGGGAGTTTGCTTTTGACACAACTCAGTATGTTGGCATACCACTCGTCGACGTTCCAAATGTGATCGGACTGCCGCTGCGACTTGCCGCCGGACGTATGCAGGACGCTGGATTGACCGCGACTCTCACCGGCAACGGAATTGTTGTTTCGCAATTTCCACCGGCAGGCGAGCGAATTCCGAAGACGATTGTCTGTCAGGTTACTGCGCAGCCAAAGACCGCCGCTCAGTATGCCGCTTCTAACTGAGCTTTCTGAGGCTGTCGGCGGCGAGTTGCGAAACTCGGACGGGACGGAGACAGCCAACAGGGTCGCCTACGATTCGCGACGTGTGCAGCCTGCCGACATCTTCGTTGCGATACCCGGCTTCAAGGAAGATGGAGCCCGTTTTGTAGCAGATGCTCTGTATCGAGGAGCTTCTGCTGTGATCTGTGAAAGCGAAGCTGCAGACAAGTTGTCCTCTCCTTGTATCGTAGTGGAGAATGCGCGAGCCGCGTTAGCAAGAGCTGCGTGGATGCTTGCAGGTTTTCCGCAGGAGCGTCTTGGGCTGATCGGTGTGACCGGAACAAACGGCAAGACGACCGTGACGTCAAACCTTGCGGAGTTGCTGAATCGCTGCGGAGTTCCCACGGGTGTTTGCGGCACATTGGGAATGCACTTTGGTTCTTTGAAATTTGAGAGCGATAGAACTACGGCAGAAGCTCCCGAACTCGCGAGAGCGTTTTCTGAAATGCTGAACGCGGGTTGCAGTCGGGTGGCGCTTGAAGCGACGTCCATTGGCATTGATCTGCACAGATTGGATATGCTGCGATTTGACATCGCGGTGTTTACCAATCTTTCGCGCGATCACCTTGACTTTCACGGAAGTTGGGAGGCTTATCGCGATTCAAAACTCAAACTATTTGGTCCGGAGATGCTCAAGGGAACCGCGATCATCAACGCCGACGACGCGGAGTCAGGACACTTCATCAAGTGCGCTGGAAGCAACGCGCTGACTTACGGACTGGATTCGGATGCGATCTTCAGAGCGGAGGACGTTCGGTTTGGCACCTCGGGTACATCGTTCTCACTTTTCCACGAAGGCATGCGTCGTGAGGTTCGCACAGCCTTTATTGGGCGATTCAATGTCCACAACTCGCTTGCGGTTATTGCTTCCGCCTTCGCGCTTGGTGTGCCGCTTGATCAGATTCTGGAAGTCATTCGCGGCCTTCAGCCTGTGCGCGGACGCGCCGAACTGATTCAATCCTCCGCTCCGTTTGCAGTTATCGTGGACTACGCGCATACACCTGATGCGCTGATCAAGATTCTGTCGTCGGTGCGCTCCATAGCCACGCGTAAACTCGTGGTTCTGATCGGAGCCGGAGGCGATCGCGACAAAGGCAAGAGGCCTCTGATGGCACAAGCTGCGGAAGAACACAGCGACGAAGTCTACCTGACCTCTGACAATCCCCGCAGCGAAAACCCGAACGCGATCCTTGACGATATGAAGGCAGGACTTGAACATCCGGAACGTGCGCGAATCGTTGTTAACCGCCGCGATGCTATTCTCGAATCCCTCAGTCGCGCTTCGGCCGGAGACGTGATTGTGATCGCGGGGAAAGGTCATGAGACCTACCAGGAGATTCAAGGCGTGAAGCTCGATTTCGATGACCGTGCCGTGGCGGAAGAGTGGCTTCGAGAGCACTCGTTCTGAGATGAGCCGCCCCACTCTTGCCTGGCTGCGCGAGCTCTTTGGCCCACGCGATTCGACGGACACGAATGACTCTGCTCCGCTCAAAGTCTCCATTGACACACGCACGCTCGAAGTCGGCGACACGTTTTGGGCGCTTCATGGTGCGCGGGATGGACATGACTTCGTTCAACACGCTCTTTCCAGCGGTGCACGCGCTGCAGTGGTCACCAGAAAGTTTCCGGAACTTGAACCGGCCATGCAACGCAAGCTGATTCGAGTGGACGACACGATGAAGGCTCTGACTCTTGCCGCAACAAAGTGGCGAGCCGCCATAAAGAGCAGTGTGCTCGGAATCACTGGATCAGTCGGCAAGACAACCACAAAGGATTTTGTCCGTGCCGCGCTAAGCGAACAGAAAACAGTCGGCGCAACCGTCGGAAACTTCAACAATGAGATTGGTGTTCCACTAACACTTCTAAGCACTGACAGTCTGACGGACGTTTTAGTTTGCGAAATGGGCGCCGCTCGCACAGGCGATATTGATCACCTTTGCAAGATTGCCAAACCTGACAGCGGTATCATCACTTCGATAGCCTTCGCGCACCTTGAGTCGTTTGACTCGATTGAGAATGTGCAGTCTGCAAAAGGTGAGTTGTTTCGATACGTCGCAGAGCAAGGAACGGCATTCGTGCCGCTAAATGACGCAAGATGCGTGGCCGCCAGCGGCGTTTGCAAGCATCGAATAGGATACGGATTCGAACCACGCGGCAGCAACTGGGAGAGTGACTATGTCCAGGGTGAAGATCTCCAATTTGATGACTCCGGTCAAGCAAGATTCGTTGTTCAAGGTGAGCCTGTCTCGCTTGGCGTGCCCGGCCGCCCTGCAGCTCAAGCCGCACTTGCCGCTATGAGCGTAGCCATGCACCACGGACTCACAGCGTCAACCGCCGCTCGAGGAGTCGCCCGCGCCGTACCGACTGCGGGTCGAGCAAGTCTGCACAAGTTCGGTTCTTTGACCGTACTGGACGACAGCTACAATGCGAATCCGTCCAGCATGAGATCCGCGCTGGAAACACTTTCTCTTCGTCAAGCCGCGCGCAGGGTTGCCATTCTTGGAGACATGCTTGAGCTGGGCGAGTTTTCCGACGAAGCACATCGTGAGATTATCGGCGAGCTTGACCGTGCAGGTGTTGCCGTTGCCGTACTGGTCGGACCGAGGTTCTCGCATGTGGCTGCTTCAAGCTTCACGCGGGCAAGACTGCTCATCTATCCTTCAGTAGAAGAGGCCCTTCCCTCCCTGCCTCAACTCATCGCACCGAATGATCTCGTCTTGGTCAAAGCGTCGCGCGGTATGGCGCTTGACCGGGCCGTCAAGAAACTCGAAGAACATTATTCCTGATGTTGTACCACCTGCTGGTTCCATTGCGTGATCACTTGATCGGGGCGAACCTGTTTCGCTACTTGACATTTCGTTCCGCATTGGCCGCTGTGTTGGGACTCGTGCTTTCGTTTGTGTTCGGCCCGTGGCTGATTCGCAAACTCAAGGAACATCAGATTGGCGAAGAGATTCGCACTGACGGACCGCAGACGCATTTGAGCAAGAAGGGCACGCCCACGATGGGCGGGCTCATGATCCTCTTCTGCGTTGCTGTTCCGACTCTTCTGCTGGCGAATCTCACGAATTTCTATGTTCTGCTTACGCTGCTGTCATTTCTCTGGATGGGAGCGATTGGGTTTTACGATGACTATCTGAAAGTTGTCAAGAAGAAGAAAGCCGGTCTGGTCGCCCGCTCAAAACTGATCGGCCAAGTCGGTCTCAGCCTTATCATTGGTCTGTTTCTGCTGAACTACTCTCACCTCTTCGGACAGAACTTTCATCATCACGTCACTCAGACTACGCTCCCGTTTGTGAAACAAGCCATGCTTGATTTCGGGTGGCTTTTCCCGGTCATGGTGGTTATCGTGATCACAGGAACATCCAACGGAGTGAATCTTACGGACGGCTTGGACGGTCTTGCCATCGGAGTGACTTCTATTTCGGCGGCGGCGTTCGCGGTCATGTGCTATGTCACGGGAAATGTCAGGTTCTCTGAGTACTTAAACATCATCTATCTCGACGGAGCTGGCGAGCTGACCATCTTCTGCTCGGCGCTGCTTGGAGCTGGACTCGGATTTCTTTGGTACAACGGCTTTCCCGCTTCGGTCTTCATGGGAGACACTGGAGCTCTTGCTCTTGGTGGCGCGCTCGGAACACTCGCGGTCTTGATCAAGAAAGAATTCTTTCTGCTTGTCATCGGCGGAATTTTCGTGGCTGAAGCGCTCAGTGTCATGATGCAACGCGGCTACTTCAAATACACCAAACGAAGATACGGCGAGGGACGACGTATCTTTAGAATGGCGCCCTTGCACCATCACTTCGAACAACTTGGTTGGCATGAATCGAAAGTTGTTGTTCGGTTCTGGGTGGTGCAAGTACTCCTGGTTCTGATCAGCTTGACCATGTTTAAGGTGCGCTGATGCCGGAGAACTTCAGTGGGCGGCGTGTCGGGATTCTGGGAATGGGACGAAGCGGAATTGGCGCAGCGAGACTTGTCAAACGGCTCGGCGGGAATGCGCTAATTTCGGATCGGAAGGACCGGAGACTACTTACGCACGCACTCGACCAGTTGGAAGCCGGCGGAATCGAGGTCGAGTGCGGAACGCATGAGCGGCTCTTTGGTGAAGACTTCGATATCGTCATCCTTTCTCCGGGAGCAGTTCTTCCCGCAGCGGCCGAGGCAGCGTTTGCTGACAGGAGCATCCCGCTTTGGTCAGAGCTCGAACTCGCAAGCCGCTGCTGCGAGTGCCCGTGGATCGGAGTGACAGGCAGCAATGGGAAAACCACTACGGTTACGTTGCTGACCGAAATCCTGAATCAGGCGGGATTGCGCGCTAAGTCCGCCGGCAATATCGGATCGGCATGGAGCGAACATCTGCCGGAAACTGACGTGGATGTTTTTGTCATTGAGGTTTCCAGTTTTCAAATGGAACACTCTTCGACACTACGGCCTAAAGTCGGTGTCATTCTGAATGTTCTTGAGAATCACCTGGATCGTCATGGTACCATGGAAATCTACGGTGCTCTGAAGCTCAAGCTGCTCGAGAATCAGCAGTCAAGCGACTTCGCCGTTCTAAACGCCGATGACCGGTTTCTGGCGGCAAATGCGAGCGGAATAGAGTCCCGAAAAATGTACTTCGGATTCGGCGACTCCTGCGACTGGATTGTTCGAGACAAGTCGCTCTGGTCCAAGGAGCATGGAACGGACATTCCGACTCTCGAATCGAACGAATGGGATCTGCTCGGAACACACAACTTGCTGAATGCCGCAGCTGCCGCCTGCGCGGCGACCAGCTTCGGTGTTTCAACAGGCCACATTCGCGACTCCCTGCTCAGAGCGAGGCCCGTGGAACATCGCATTGAGTTGGTTTGCCGCCATGAAGGCGTTCTCTATGTCAACGACTCGAAGAGCACCAACCTTACTGCGACGCTCACCGCGCTGAATGCCTTGGAAGGAAAAGTAGTCCTGCTTTTCGGAGGAAGACCCAAACTTGAGTCGTTCTCAATGTTGTCTAAGCTCCTTCACTCAAAGATTTCGACCTTGATCACTTTCGGAGAGGCCCGTGCCAAGGTGCGGCAGGAGGTCGGAGAAAGCGAAAATGTTTGTTATGTTGCGGGACTCGCGGAAGCGCTGAACACTGCGCGACAGCATACGACGCCAGGCACGACGATACTGCTTTCGCCCGGCTGTGCCTCTTTTGACCAGTATGATAATTACGAAGAACGCGGAAAGCACTTCAAGTCGCTCGTTCACGCGCTTCACGCCTAACACCTCCGGAATCACTGTGCCACACCCGTTGGAAAAAGCAAGACAGAATCTCGACTATCCGCTGCTCGTTGCGGTCGTTTCTTTGTGCATTGCGGGCATTATCTTCGTATTCACTTCCTCCGCCGCACATGCGTGGCAGACGGCCAGTGGACAGTCCATGTCCTTTCTGACCAACCATCTTCAGCGGCTGTTTACCGGCATTCTTGCGCTCGTTTTCTTCTATCATCTGAAGTATCAGTATCTGCAGCGTTTCGCGAAAGCTGCGCTGATTGCAGGAGTTGTCGCATTAATCGCCGTGCTTTTTCTCCCGCAGTTGCATGGAACTTCCGCAAAGCGGTGGCTCATGCTATTCGGATTGAGTATTCAGCCAGCTGAGATTGCCAAGTACGCGCTCATTCTTTATGCCGCCAGGCGACTGACCGAGATCGAGGAGTCTTCGTTCCCTTCGGAACGCACACAAAAGTTTAATGCACTGCTCGTCGTGTCCTCAATTGTGCTTCTGTTGGTCATTTTGGAGCCGAATCTTTCCATGGTTCTGCTCACGTCCGCATCCCTCTTTGTCATGTTTTTCCTGTTCGGCCTGGAGTGGAAGAAGATCGCACTCATCGCGGCAACAGGAAGCGTCGGTGTGATCGCGGTGGCCTTGATCAAGCCTTACATGATGGCCAGAGTGAGTGCCTTTGCCGCCGGCATTACGGACCCCCTTGCGCTAAGCTATCACGTACGCCAATCGCTGATCGCCGTTGGTCAAGGCGGACTGTTTGGTTTGGGGCTTGGCCAATCCACCCAAAAGCACTTCTACTTGCCCGAGCCGTACAACGATTCAATCTTTAGCATTATTGGTGAGGAAACAGGTCTTCTGGGATCTGTTCTGATCCTCTTTGCTTTCGCGGTGCTGGCCGTCAGGGGTTGGAGAATCGCCATGCACGCGACGGATCGTTTCTCATATTTTCTTGCGGCGGGCATTACCACATCACTCATATGTTCCTTTGTGGTCAATGTCGGAGTAAACCTGGCATTGCTGCCGGCGACCGGACAGCCGCTGCCTTTCGTCAGTTATGGCGGTTCTTCTTTGGTGATGTCGCTTGCCGCAATTGGAATTCTGCTGAACATGGCAAAACAGCAAAACAAATCTGCGCCATGGCAGGGAGTTGTCCGCACTCCTTCGTTCGTTTAGATGAAGATTCTGCTTACAGGCGGCGGAACCGGTGGACACGTTTACCCGGCTCTGGCCATTGCAGAAGCAATTCTTGAACTGGAACCTCGCGCTCAACTATGCTATGTCGGCAAAGCAAACAGCTTTGAGTCGAAAGCGGTCAGTAGAACTTCAATAGAGTTCCGAACGATCTCTGCAGGTGGAATAGTTGGCAAGAGTGCAACCGCAAAAGTCAGGAATCTCATGGCGGTCGCTCAGGGAGTGATTCAGGCGTTCGGGCATTTACGTTCTTTCGCACCAGATGTCATTGTCGGAACCGGTGGATACGTGATGGCGCCCGTTCTACTTGCGGCAAAGTTGCGTCGCACACCATATGTGTTGCAAGAGCAGAATTCATTCCCCGGACTTACGACAAGATCGTTTGCAGGTGGTGCGCGGTGTGTTTGTCTTGGAAGTGCGGATGCGGCGCGGCATCTGCCGAACGCACGGACTATCGTTACGGGAAACCCGGTGCGCCGCTCTCTGATTGAAGCTTCTCGAAAAGCAGTGTTGGTTCCTGCTATCAATAGTGGTCATAGTTTGCTCGTCGTAGGTGGGTCGCTTGGCGCGCGATCTATCAACCGTGCCGTTGCGGAAGGACTGGACTCTCTTGCAGAGATTTCGAACCTCACGTGGCAATACGGACGTAGCGGACTACCGGAAGTACTTTCAAATGACCTGTTCGCGACACTTTCGAACCAAGGCGTTTTGAGTGCAAGCGAGTTCATTGATGACATGCACTTGAAGTACGCGGCCGCTGATCTTGTGGTATGCCGCGCTGGTGCGCTAACGCTTGCGGAGCTTGCTCTGTTTGGTTTGCCCGCAGTACTCATCCCGTTTCCGCATGCCGCACATCAACATCAGCTCAGCAATGCGCGCGCGGTGGAAGCAGCCGGAGCTGCTGCCGTTCTTCTCGATGCAGAGCTTACCGGCAAGCGCCTGTGCGAGACGGTGAAAAGCCTTCTTGAGGATCGAGATAGATTGCAACAGATGTCGCTTGCGATGCGCGCACTCGGAGCGCCAAACGCCGCGTTGGATGTCGCGCGAACTGCAATTGAATGCATACGGATATGAACCACTCACAGGCTTTCAGGCACGTCAAACGGATTCACATGGTCGGCATCGGCGGTGCGGGAATGTGCGGCATTGCAGAGGTTCTTTGCGCGATGGGATTTGAAGTCTCAGGCTCAGATCTTAGTCACTCTGATGCCACCGACAGGCTTGAAAGCTTCGGTATTCGTATCTCGTATGAGCACAGTGCGGTGAACGCCGAGCACTCGGATGTCGTGGTCTTCTCTTCCGCCGTCCGGCCTGAGAACCCGGAAGTCAGATACGCGCGCGAGAATCGCATTCCGACTATTCCGCGCAGCGAAATGCTTGCGGAATTGATGCGCCTCAAGAGCGGCATCGCAGTTTCCGGTACGCACGGCAAGACCACGACCACCTCCATGATCGGCGCGATTCTCTCTAACGCCAATCTTGATCCAACGATCATCGTTGGTGGAAAGGTTCGCGCACTTGGTACAGGGGCCGCAACGGGGCGAGGAACCTACTTGGTCGCAGAAGCGGATGAGTTTGACCGCTCTTTCTTAAAGCTCTCCCCCACTCTTGCCGTGATCACCACCGTGGAAGCCGAGCATCTCGATACGTATCTTGATCTTGAAAGCATCAAGGACGCTTTCGTGGAGTTCGCGAACAAGGTTCCGTTTTATGGATTGGTTGTCGCGTGTCTGGATGACCATCACACGCGAGATATTCTGCCGCGCATCAAACGGCCAACGATTACTTATGGTCGTGCTGCTGAAGCGGACTTCAGGATTGTCTCTGAATCGTACAGCGGAATGACCTGCACGTTCAGTCTGCGTACACCCGAGGGCGAGCAGGTTGATCTTCGGATTGCGGTGCCCGGGCAACACAACGTCTTGAATGCAACTGCCGCGACTGTGATTGCAATCGAGGCAGGAGTTTCGATTTCGGCTATTCGCACGGCACTCGAGTCTTTCGAAGGCGTGCACCGGCGTTTCGAGCGGAAAGGCACTTGCAACGGCGCACTTGTTTTCGATGACTACGCGCATCATCCGACCGAGGTGCGCGTCACCTTAGAGGCCGCGCGCCAGTGCTGGCCCGAACGGAGATTGATCGCGGTGTTTCAGCCCCATCTCTACTCCAGGACTCGCGACTTCGCACTGGAATTCGCAGAGTCTTTGGCAATTGCGGACAAAGTGATTCTCCTGCCCGTTTATGCGTCGCGAGAGCAAGTCATTCCCGATGTAAGTTCCGAGTTGATTGCTGAGCCGCTGCGGCGTGCTGGAGTGGATACTGTTCTTATTGAAGAGACTCCGGTGGATGTTTCCGATTTGCGCGCAGTCTTTTCACCGGACGATGTTGCACTGTTCATGGGCGCGGGTTCGATCACCTCTCTTTCGGCGCAGATTGCCGATTCCAATGATTGACATCGCTGGTGTGATCGCCGCTCACGCTCCCTGTGAGTTGCGTGCCGACGCACCGCTTGCGCCTTTGACCACTTTTCGTGTCGGCGGTCCTGCAAAGGTACTTGCGGAGCCGAAGACAAGCAAGGAACTGATCGGCCTGCTTGAGCTGATCCGGGCGAATGGGATCCCCTACTTCCTGCTTGGACTTGGTTCCAACCTGCTCGTGTCTGACACCGGGTTTGATGGCGTGGTCATTCGCCTTCGCGGAGAACTTGCAAGCATTCGCATGGATCGCGGCGATTGCGTTGCGGGACCCGGAGCACGTTTGTTTGCATTGACCACATTCGCCGCTGAGAATTCGCTCTCGGGAATAGAGCCTCTTTCCGGAATTCCCGGATCGGTAGGTGGCGGTCTTTGGATGAACGCCGGCGCTTACGGGGGTGAGATTTCTGATACATTCGTGGAAGCCGATGTTCTGACGAAATCGCTCAGGCAAGAGAGACTCACGAATTCACAGATTTCCTTTGGTTATAGAAGTGCTCCCGAGCTCAAAGACATGATCGTGCTCGAAAGCAGGTATCGCCTGAAGCAAGGCGATCAAAGCAGCATCTACGGTGAGATGCGGAGAGTTTGGCGGCTACGCAAAGAGAAACAACCGATCGAATTCCCAAGTGCGGGTTCGATTTTCAAGCGACCGCCTAATGACTTTGCCGGACGCTTGATAGAAGCCACAGGTTGCAAAGGGCTGCGCGTCGGCGGAGCAATCGTTTCCGAGAAGCATGCTGGAATCTTTGTCAATGACCGCCGCGCTTCAGCGCTGGACATCGCTACTCTGATTCGTGAAGTTCGTCGGCGAATCAAAAAACAATTCGGAATCCTACTAGAAACAGAGATCCTCCCCGTTGGCTACGACTCTGACCCCTTTGCAGTCTAAACTGCGCAAGCAAAGAAGACGAAGTGCCGTTAAGGTTCTCCTCTGGTGCGGTTTTGCCCTCTGCTTTATGATCCTGCTTGCCGTGAGCGGCAGATTTCTGAAACGAGGACTCCTGCAGCTTGTCGAGCAGACGAGCGAGTGGCAGTGCAGTGAGATCAGAGTTCAAACCGGCCCCGAGGTATCTCGCGAAGAGGTTCTGGCTCTTGCCGCTTGTGAGCCAGGTTCCACTCTCGGATTGTATTCGACTGAAGTCCTGCGCACTCGACTGCTGCAGCATCCCTGGATCAAAGATGCGGCCGTGCGCCGGCTGCCGCCCGATGCATTGCAAATTGTCATCTCGGAGCGGATGTGCATTGGCATCTTGAGAGACTTCCCGGATTTGGGAGTCACGGAAGACATGCAGATTGTGCCTTGCGAGGGCAAACCGTGGATCAACTCCAAGACATGGATTTCCCTGGACGGCGTCTATGTGCATGCGCCTGGAATGATCCCCCAATTCGACCCTCTCTACTCTGTTGTTCGATCACTCAAACAGATTCGCCTGAGTGCGCCCGAGTTATCGCAAAATGTCGCCGAGATCTACAGAATGAATGACAAATGGGGCGCCGTCCTTGTGGATCCCCTTCTGACGATTTCCTATTTGCAAAGTACCGAGGCTGCAAGCTGGTCTGCCCTGAACAACTTGATTGAAGATACACGATTTCGTGAACGCATAGACAGCAACTCAGTCATTGATTTGACGGTTTCAGGCTTTGTAACACTTCAAGTGCCCAATGCGCGGGCGGAAGACAGCAGACACTCATGAAAAACGCACTGTCACAACAAGATGTCATCTGCGGACTCGATGTTGGAACAACGAAGATCGCCGCAATCATTGCCACTCCCTCCCGTGATGAACCGCAACTGCTTGGCATGGGTGTCGTGCCTTCGCGCGGATTGCGCCGCGGAGTTGTCGTCAACCTCGAGCAGACCGCCAGTGACATTGCCGAAGCCGTCTCAATGGCGCAGCAAGAGGCAGGAGTAGAAATCGAAACGGTGTGGGCAGGCATTGCAGGAGAGCACGTGAAGAGTTTGAATTCACGCGGCGTGATTCCTGTCACGCGCTGGCGCGGTGATCAGACTGGTGAAGTGACGACTGCGGATGTGGACAAAGTAGTTGAGGCCGCGCGCACGATCCTGCTGCCGCCGGACCGCAGAGTCTTGCATGTGCTTCCTCAGGAGTTCATGGTGGATGCCGAAGGCGGCATTCGCATGCCCGTCGGCATGGCGGGAGTTAGACTGGAAGCAGATGTGCACATCGTCCATTGCGCCGTCTCCTCAGCACAAAACATCATTGCCTGCTGCAAGCGCGCGGGAGTGGGGGTTCAAGACTTGATCCTCGAGCCACTTGCATCATCGGACAGTGTTTTGACCGACGACGAGAAAGAGCTTGGCGTCATCCTGCTGGATTTCGGCGGTGGCACCACCGACCTTGCAGCGTTTCAAGGCGGGGCGATTCGTCACACCGCGGTCATCGGATACGGCGGCGACTATATCACACGGGACATTGCCATGGGGCTTCGCACTCCCATGGAGTCCGCCGAAACGATCAAGATCGAACACGGTGCAGCGCATCATCGCTCCATCAATCAGAATGACTTTCTGGAGATTCCCGGTATCGGCGGTCGCGAGCCGCGTGAGCTGAGCCGTTCGATGCTCGTTTCGATTATCGGTCCGCGAGTTGAAGAGATTCTGACACTCGCCCGTGAAGAATTGAAAAAAACGCGTGTGCTGGACATGATCGGCGCGGGTGTGGTTTTGACCGGCGGTGGCGCGTCCATGTCCGGAATGGCGGAGATCGCGGAAGAAATCTTTGCGCTCCCCGTGCGCATTGGCGCACCAAGAGATCGAATGGACGGCCGTGACTTGGGACTTGGCCCGAAATACGCCACGGCTGTCGGCCTCGTTCGTCAGGCGAACAAGCAGTATGTTGATATGATGATGTCCGGACGCAACGCGGAAACGTGGACCGCGAAGACATCACTTAAAGTCCGTAAATGGTTTTCTGAAATATTCTAATTGCAGAAGGAGTAGTTTCCATGGCAGCGATGCAGTTCATGTTTGCCGACAATTCTCTCGGTGCCAAGATGAAAGTCGTGGGCGTCGGAGGTGCGGGTGGAAATGCGCTGAACTGGATGATCGAGGCGGGACTCAAGAGTGTTGACTTTGTTGCGGTGAATACGGATGCGCAGGCTCTCGAAACCAATTCGGCGCAGCGCAAGATTCAGATTGGCAAGCACTCGACTCGCGGTTTGGGTGCGGGTGCAAATCCCAATGTGGGCCGTGAAGCGGTTGAGGAAGATCGCGAAGAACTCACGCAGATCCTCTCGGGCGCGGACATGGTGTTTGTCACAGCAGGAATGGGCGGCGGCACGGGTACCGGCGCGGCTCCGATTGTCGCGCAAGTTGCTCGCGAACAGGGTGCTTTGACCGTCGGAATCGTGACCAAGCCGTTTCTGTTCGAAGGCAAGAAGCGCATGGCGCAAGCCCTCGAAGGCATTGAAGCGCTGCGCGAACAGGTGGACACTCTGATCGTCATTCCCAATCAGCGCTTGATCTCGCTTGTGGATCGTTCGACGTCCTTGATTGACGCGTTCAAGCTTGCCGACAATGTTCTATTGCATGCCACGCGTGGCATCTCGGATTTGATTACGGAACCCGGCATGGTCAATTTGGACTTCGCCGATGTGAGAACCGTGATGGCCGCGAAGGGCGACGCTCTGATGGGCGTGGGAACCGGCAGCGGCGATCATCGAGCCGTTGAGGCTGCGCAGCAAGCGATCTCCTCTCCCCTGCTTGAGGAAGTGTCTATTGACGGCGCCAGGTCCGTCCTGGTCAACATCACCGGCGGCCAGAGTCTGTCTTTGCACGACGTGGCGGATGCAACCACGGTGATCACGGAGGCCGCAGGAGAAGACGCCGAAGTGATTTTCGGTGCCGTAATTGATCCCAGTATTGAAGACGAGATTCGCGTGACTGTGATTGCCACGGGTTTCAGCGTGGCTGGCGCAAGCATGCGTCCAAACACGATCCGCGCGACTCACGTCAGTCGTGCAAACATCGTCGAAATGCCGATTGCCGCGGCGCATCGCGAACCCATCCGCATGGAGTCGTTCCATGCGCCATTTCCGACAGATGTCAAGCCATTGACGCGCGAAGTCAACGGCAAGATTGAGCAAATCGTTGTTGGCGATGACGGAGAGAGTTCTGTCGGGGACTTCGAAGTTCCGACCTTTCTGCGGAGACAGATGGACTGAGGGTCGCCGGAGTCAATGTCGAGAAGCCCATCCCTACGGATGGGCTTCTTCACTTGCGAAAGTCCGAGTTTCTCGCTAAGTTGTTCAATCCTGTTACATGAGGCTAAAATAATGGATTTCAAACTACTTAAGAAACTGTGCGAGTCCCACGCCGTGTCCGGACGTGAAGAAGGGATCCGCAAAATGATTCGCGACGAGTTCCAAAAGCTTGGGCTCGACGTCTCCGTGGATGCGATGGGGAACATGACCGGATTCAAAAAGGGAACCGGAAAGAAGAAGGTCATGCTCGCCGGACATATGGACGAAATCGGGTTCATTGTCTCGCACATTGACAAAGAGGGCTTTCTGCGCTTTCAGCCTTGCGGAGGATTCGATCCGCGCACTCTGATGAGTCAGCGTGTGTATGTTCACACGGCGAAGAAGAGACTGCTTGGCGTCATGGGCACAAAGCCTGTACACGTCCTGAAAGAAGAGGAAAAGAAGAAATCGCTGGAAGTCACAGACTACTTTGTAGATCTTGGGCTGCCTGCGACAGAAGTCGAGAAGCTCGTGGAGATCGGAGATCCGATCACGATGGCCCGCGAGCTGGATGATCTTGGAGACTGCCTGACTGGCAAGTCCCTTGACAACCGTTTCGGAGTCTGGCTGATGATCGAAGCGCTGAAGCTCGTGAAGAAGCACAGCGTGAACATCTACGCGGTGGCCACGACGCAGGAGGAAGTCGGTTTGCGTGGCGCTCTGGCTGTCTCGCGTGACATTAACCCTGATGTCGGCCTTGCGCTGGATGTGACGATTGCCGCGGATATTCCGGGTACGCCTCCTCAAGACCACGTCACAAAGGTCGGCGGCGGAGCCTGCATCAAGATTCTGGACGGTTCCATGATCTCGAATCCGAAGATCGTGCGTGAGCTCAAAGACGTTGCGACCAAGAAGAAGATCCCTTGGCAGTACGAGATTCTTCCGCGCGGTGGTACGGACGGCGGCGCCATGCGCATGGTTTCCGGCGGCTGTGCGGTCGGCGCGATTTCGGTGGCGCTGCGCTACGTGCATTCGACCGTAGAAACCGCGCATAAGAGTGATCTTGAGGCCTGTGTCAAGCTTCTTGCCGCCTATCTGGAATCCACTTCCGGCAGCGGCTACGAACTCGACGACCGATTGTAGTCCTTCAGGGACGAAAAGTGAAAAGGCCCGCTTGCGCGGGCCTTTTGTTTTCAAATAGTGTGCGTGCTACTTCAGGAGCACGATGCGCTGCACATGCGGGTGATTGTCCACCGTGATGTTCAGCCAATAGGATCCGCTGGGAAGTGCGCGCCCGTCCACCCTGAGTTGATGGACTCCTGCGGCAATCGTACGATCCGCAATGATATCCACCTGACGCCCCAGTACGTTATGAAGAGTGGCACGGACATGCGACGCGCGAGGAATATCCAGGTCAACCACCGATTCTGGATTGAATGGATTGGGATATGCGCGCGATACCTTGAAGTCGGAGGGCAAAGGCGCACCCGGTTCTTCAGAGACACCGGTTGCTCCAAACCACTCCAGAACCCTGCGAACCACCTCACTGTAGTGTGTGGTGCCTACTGCCCCGCAAGCCGCTTCCACCGCAAACCCGAAGTACACGGACTGATAGGTCGAATTCTGGAAACGGACCGCGCCGCCAAGCCCGTTTGTCTGATAGGTGTAGAAAATGACTCCGTCATTGACTGCGTTCAACACCGACGGACTGACGCTTCCATTCCCGGCACAGCCGCCGCCGATCAAGACCAGATTCGCTCCGTCCGAGATAACGTCACCTGCCACCGCCGTTACCTGCGTGCCGCCGCCAGCGCTTCCGCTTGAGGCGTGAAGGTAGTCCGCATAAAAGGCGCTGTTTCGCAAATCCGCGTCTTCGTCCGCACCTTGCGAGCAGAACATCAAGTCGTTTCCGGCATTCATGTACGCTTCCAGCGCGTCGCGGTCGGACTGCGTCAGAGTGTTCGTATTCTCGTTGCCGCAGCCCCAAATGATGAAGTCGTATTCTTCAATCGTCTCGTCCGAGATCGCGCCGTCCAATGCTGTTGAGTATTCGTCGAAATTGTAGTCCAGAGTGGTCAGCGCGGTCGCGAAGTAGTTCGCGTGACCCGCGCTGCCGTCGTCATCCACAAACAGCAGAGGCGCGCGTCCAAGTCTGAGCAGAACATCCTTTGAGAACAGCGTGCCGTCATCGAATTCAAAGTGAACCGTCAGCACCGTGGAATAGGCGTTGACCACACCACCCGAGCAACTGATCAGCGCTTCAGGATTCGTCAAGGTCGTCGTGAGTCCCGGTTCGAGATTCCCGATGGTGTATTCGGCATTGGATAGTGTCACGTTGGGATCGTCGGAAGTCACGGTCACCTGAACATTCAGTGCATTGAACCAGTCCGGATCGTTGCTCACCGTCAATTGAAGCTCCGCGGATTCACCCGCCTCGAGTCTGCCGTCGTTGTCGGTGTCCCCGACGACGTAGGCAGACTGAACTTCCAGATAGGGATAGATCGCGGCCAAGGCCTGTGCGGCGTCTATACGGCCAAAGCCCAAATGCGTTGGATCATAGCCGGGATTGATTGCCGAAATGTCCACGCAATTAGGCAGCACCAAGTCGCGCAACTGAGCATTGTTCAGCCCCGGCACAATGGACCAAACGAGTGCAAACACGCCTGCTGCGTTCGGGCTCGCCATGGACGTACCCTGCAAATTCGCATAGCCGTTGTTCGTGCTCAAGGACTGAGTACCTTCACCCGGTGCGTAGCAGTCCACCCACGTTCCATAGTTGGAGAAGCCCGAGACAGCGTCGCTGTTGTTCACGGATCCGACACAAACCACATTGTCATAGCCGCACGGATACTGAATCGAAGACACTCCGTCGTTTCCGGATGCCGCGCAAAGCAAAACACCATTCTGCCATGCGGCCTGAATGGTGTTGTTCACGGTGTTGCTGAATCCCGGTCCACCGTAAGACATGTTGATGACATCCACGCCATGCGCAACCGCCCAGTTTATCGTGGCAATTGCCGCCGACGTGACAATCAGGCCTTCCCCGCCCTGCGGAACGTACCCCGCGCGGCTGGCCATGATTCGCATGTTCCAGTTACATCCCGCGACGCCCAGATCGTTGTTGCCCACGGCACCGATGGCTCCAAGCACATGCGTGCCATGATCCCCGACGCTCTTCGTGTCGTTATCAGGATTGTCGCAGTCTTCTCCAGTCGCGCAGCCGCCGATATTGTCAATGAAATCCCAGCCAATGAAATCGTCCGGATAGCCATTGCCGTCGTCGTCTAGACCGTTCAGGTCATCAATATCGCCGGGATAGTCGTCAAATGACCACGCGACGCCGTCATTGTCCAGGTCTTCTCCGGGATTCACCCAGAGATTGTCCCGCGCGTCCAGATGGGGCCACCAGAATCCGTTGTCCACGGCTACGGCGATAATGTCACGACTTCCCTGTCCGAAATCCCAGGCCAAATCACAACTCATGAGCCGCTTGTCCCACTGCTGATTCCAGAACGGATCGTCGGGAATCGTCTCGCTCACCGGCCATGTGATGTCCGGCTCAGCGATCACCACTTCCGGCAGCTTGTTCAACGCATCGCAGACTTCGAGGACATCGTAGTCCTCCGGAAACGTCATCGCCACAAGCCGATAAGCATCAGGCTTGTGCTCAAGTTTCCCCAGCACCTGATCCGGAACAATCCGGTACATTGCCCCGACGCCATAGGCCGAAAGCACAGCGTCCACTTCCGGCACGCCCAAAGTGAGCAGACCGGAAAGTGGACGCGTTGTTTGCAGCTCCCCGACTGAGGGAGCAAAATTGACCAATACTCGTCCCGGCAACCACTGCGTTCCATCAGGATATTCCAGCGCGGAGCACGTCAGCGAAGGAATCAGCAGAACACCCAAAATCCAGGTTTTCATCGCATTCACCGAAACACCCTTTCGTGTTTTGACCAAATGCCCCGGGACCTCATTCTGATTTCTACTTCAAGAGAACCATCTTCACGCTCTGTGCGAATCCGGGCGTCGCGAGGCGCGCAAAATAGACGCCGCTCGCCAGACCTGAGCCATCAAACTGCACTGTGTGCGAACCGGCCTGCACCATTCCGTTCACCAATTCGGATACGAGGCGGCCCTGTATATCATATACATTGAGCGTGGCGTGAGTCGCCGAGGCAAGCTCAAATTTCAAGTCAGTCGTAGGATTGAACGGGTTGGGATAGTTGCCCACCAACTTCGCGGTCTGCGGCAGAGGCGCCAGCGGACGATCGTCGGCGTCTTCAGTAGAAACTCCAAACCACTCCAACGTGCGATCCAGCACAGCCGAATAATGGACCGTGCCCGCCAGTCCGCATGCCGCTTCGATCGCGAATGCGAAGTAGATGGTCTTGTAGTTTCCATCGTACATCACCGCGCCGGTTCCGCCTGCGTTGGTGTACTCAAAGGCCGCAACACCGTCGTTCATCGGAGTAATCTTGTCCGGGCCTATGGTGCCGTTGTTGGCGCAGGATCCGCCCTGCAAGAGCAGATTGATACCGTCATAGACCGGATTTCCGGCCACGGCGTTCACCACTCTGTCTCCGGCCTGATCATTGTCACTGGCCGCGTGTAGGTAGTCCGAGAAGAAGCTCGACCCGCTAATGTCATTTCGCAAGCCCTGAGCGCTGATCAGCAGTCTGCCACCGTTATTCAGGTACGCGGTCAGAGCAGATTGTTCGCCAGCGGTCAGCGTATTGGAAGTCTCGTTTCCGCACACCCAGAACACCGCGGGATAGTGGCCCAAGTCGGATTCAGTCGGTTCTCCGTCCAATGCGGCGCTATATAGATCCGGATTTGCTCCAAGGGTCACAAGCTCGTCATAGAAATAGCGCTGGAAGTTGCCCGTGCCGTCGTCATCCACCACTAGAACGCGGCCGCGACCGACTCGCAGCGTCACGACCACCGTGCGCTCGAAACCTTCGTCACTCGTGATGCGTACTTCGAGGTCCACCCACTGGCCCTCGGGAATCTCCTGTCCATGAAGTGTCACGGTGCCGGAAGCAGAGGATCCCGGGGCGATACCGCCGAGCGATTGCGTGCCGTTGGTCACGGTCACCGCAGGATCACCTGACGTTACTGTAATCACGACTCCGCTGGCCGGAGACCAGCCCGTAGCAGCGGATACGACTAGGCCAAGCTCGGCCGTTTCGCCCGCTTCGAGCCTGCCGTCGTTATCGCCCGTGGGATCCGTCAAAGTCGAGGAGGTCACGTTCAGATTCGGAAGCAACAGAGCGGCTGCAGAGTCAATGTCCACTCTGCCCGCGCCAAGCATGCCCACATATCCGGGATTCAAAGCATCCAGGTTGAAAGCAGTCAGATACATCAGGTCGCGCACGGACGAATTGTTCAGGTCCGGGAACAGGGACCAAAGCAGTGCCGCTGCACCGGCCGCGTTCGGCGAGGCCATGGACGTGCCGTCCCATGACTGATAGCCGCCGTTGATGACCGTGCTGGGAATCGAAACACCGGGAGCAGAAATGTCGGTCCATGTGCCGTAATTCGAAAAACCTGCTTTGTGGTCCGACTGATTCGTGGCGTTTACGGCGATGACGTTCTCATAGCCTGCCGGATACTGAATTGAGCTCTGATTGTCGTTTCCACTGGCGCCAAACAGCATCAGCCCGGCGTTCCAGGCGGCCACCGTGGCGGCCTGCGCGGTTGAAGAGAATCCGGGCCCGCCGTATGACATGTTCAGGATGTTCGATCCGTTCGCGATGGCGTAGTAGGTTCCGGGAATGGTCGCCGACTGCGGCATGTAGCCATTGCCGTCCGAAGCCAGGTAGCCGCAGCGTAGGGCCATCAGAGTGCCTACCCACGAGCAGCCTGCCACGCCGATGCCGTTGTTGCCGTGCGCGGCCATGATCCCGCCCACGTGCGTGCCATGCGACTCACGGCCAAACATGTCATTGTCCTGAATGTTATCACAATCCTCGTTGGCGGCGCAGCCTCCAATACCGGAAATGAAGTCCCATCCGAGGAAATCATCTACGTAGCCGTTGCCATCATCGTCCGCGCCGTTCAAGTCGTCGAGATCGCCAGGATAGTCGTTGAACGACCACGGTTCCTGATCCTCGTCAAGGTCCTCGCCCGGGTTTACCCACAGAATGTCTCGCAGATCAGGATGACGCCAGTCCACACCCGTGTCCAGACCCGTCACAATGATGGATGGGCTGCCGACCGACAAATCCCATACCGCCTCGCAACCCATGATGGTCTTGTCGTATTGACTGGAAAACTGTGGATCGTTTGGCTCGCGGCTCAAGCGATAAAGCATATCGGGTTCCACGTCCTGCACGAACGGCGAAGTCAAAAACGACTCCAGAACCGTCATGACCGGATACTCCGAGTTGAAGACCAAGACGTAGGTGCGATAGATCTCCGCACCGGCCGTGGGCACCTTGTCCAAGATCACATCCGGAACCAGACGCTTCATGCTCGAGCATTCAAACTCTTCGAATCGCTCGTCCAAGTCGGGAATGCCAATCTCCACGATACCGTATTCGTTCGTAACCGGTACCTGCTCACCCAGAGACTCTGACATGACCAGCAGCAAGCGGCCGCTCAGATAATCCACACCCGCCCAACGATCACTCGGTCCTGCCAGGGCCACACCGGTAAGCGTCAAAGCCAATACGAGTACGATAGCGTGTCCAAACTTCATTCACCCAACTCCTGATTTTGCCGGGCCAAGCGGATTCAACCTCTGAGCAGACCCACGAAGCGCAGAGGCGGAGACTAACATCTCATGAACAATTTGTAAAGCTACGGATACCGTGCAAGAAAGTCAATGTTTTCTATAGCTTTCCGCACATATCGCGCCACCCTGTGAATGATACTCAAGTTAATAAAAAACAACAAGAAGACTCTCGATTGAGAGCCTTCTTGTGTGCAAATCATGCGTTGTCGCGTGCAAAGCAGAGTGCTTCACTCACCCGCTGAGAGGCAGGTGTGCCTTGCCTTAGTTCTTGGCCATCTCAGCCGGGATCACTCTTGGTGTCACGAAGATCAGGATTTCTGACTTGTCAGATGTCTCAACTTCGTAGTCGAAAAGTCGCCCGAACAACGGAATCGCGTGAAGCAACGGAACGCGACGATTCAACTTGCCTTCCTTCGAGCGAATCACGCCGCCGATCACGACCGTTTCGCCGTCCTTGACCAGCAATGTGGTTTTTACTTCCGAAGTCAGAATGATGATTCCGCCAGCCACCGTCGCTTCCCCCGACAGATCCGCGACTTCCGGATTCAGTGTCATGAGGACTTCATTATTCGGATTGACGTGCGGCGTCACATCCATCTTCACTGCCACATCAAAAAACTCCGTCACGATGTTTCCGGACTCATCCAGGCGGTTGATCGGAATACGCTTGCCGGACGTGATGGTCGCCGACTCATTGTCATTGATCAGCACGGAAGGCTGAGACAAAATTTCCGCCGCATTCTCATCCTCCAACGCACTGAGCTTCGCGCCGATCTCGACGCCGTTCTCCAGACGTCCGAAGGTGAACGATCCTGTCGGGTTATTCACGCCCAGATCCACGTCCGCACCGGCCTTCGTATTCGCCAGCGGATTCCCCAGATTCCCGACTGACCAGCTCACACCCAGCTCTTTGCTTCGCGATGCGTCCACCTGTATGATTTTGGCTTCCACGAGCACCTGAGACGTCGGCTTGTCCAGCTCCACGATGATCCTATTCATGGACTCGATCACTGCGGGAATATCCGTCACGATTAACGTGTTTGCCCGAGTATCCGATTCCATTTTACCGCGTTCGGAGAGAAGCCTTGCCAGATTCTTCTTCAACGTCTCGGCGCGCGCATAGCTGATCTTGTAGATGTTTGTGGACAGCGCTTCGAGCTTCTCTGCGTTTGCGATATCCTTGTGGGTGGTCACTCGGATCACACCCTTCTCCTCGACCGCGACAAAGTCGTTGATGCGAAGCACATTGTCCAAAGCTTCACGCCACGGTACGTTGTTCAGCAGGACCGTCACGGGACCGGTCACTTCCGAACCCGCGACGATGTTCGTGCCTGAAAATTCCGCGATGCTGCGCAGCACCGTCCGGATGTCCGCCTGCTCGACGTTCATCGAGATGCGCCGCTCATAGCTCGGCTCGCTTGTTCGCTGCGCGTAGGCTACTGAGCATAGCCCGAGCAGCAGCAGGATTGCCTTAACTGTTCGCTGCATGATTGCACCCTTATGCTGATTCACCGGAGCCGGCTCCGATTCGATTATTGACCCTGTACCTTCAGCGTGATTCTATTGTAATCACCAAACTCCGTGACTTCAAACACGGCTTCGGTTTGACCGACGTAGAGCACACGTCCGCTGTATATCGCGTCACCTTCCCGCAGGAAGAAGCTCTTGGAATCTTTGTCGCGAACCATCGCCAGGTACTGTCCGTCCGACCAAACTACACCTGTCAGAAGCGCATCTTCGAGACGCAACAAGTCCGTCTTGATTTCGCCTTCCTTCTTCTCATCCGCAACCAACGCCCGAAACGGGTCGCGAAGCCCTGCGGCTTCATACTTAACCGGTTCGTGCCGCTTGAACACGGTGGTCTCAAGCTTTACGCGACGAGTTCCGCCCTGTGCTTCAGTCGTCATCTCATCAGGCAGCACACCAAGCGAGTCCAAGCCTTCGGCGGCCGTGGAAAGCGTTTCACCATCGCGGTCCGTGATGTCCGTCTGCTCAACCGCAGGCCCCTGCGGTGCAAGCTTCTTGCGCTTCACAGGATTGTCCTCCTGCGCGAGACTCACTCCCATGAGTACTAAGAGGATTGCCAGCAGTCTAATCGCTTGCATCAACTGTCCTCCCCATTCTTGGCCGGCCTGCGCTTCTTGCCCTTCACGTCGTCTTCCTTCTGCGCCACTTCAACCGGTGAGCCCAGCTCTTTGAAGACATAAATGGTCGCCAGGAACTCCGCTTCAACGCTGTACGGGCTGCGACCCTTGTTGGGTTTATAAGCACTTAGGCGAATGTTGCGCACGTTCACGATTCTCTGAAGCCCTGCCACACTGGAGATGAACCGGCCCAGATTGTGATAAGACGAAAGCGTCTTAATTTGAATTGGATGCTCCCAATAATAAGGCTGTTCAACCGGATCCAGCGGTCGAAAAAGCAGAAAGTTCACGTCGCGCTTACTGCCTTCCTCGGAAATGCTCTTCAGCAGAGCATCCATTTCCTGCTCGGTTGGAAGCAATTCTATCGCGACATCCCAGCTCGCCATCAGGCGCGCGTAATCTTCTTCGACCGTTTGATAATTTGCCGCCACGCGCTTCCCTTTCACGAGAATCGCCTGTTCCTCGGCAATACTCTTTTCCAATCGAAGCGCCATGTCTTGGCGCGGCATGTACACAAAATTGGCATACGCGTACACTGCTCCGAAAAGGAGAAACATTGCGATGAGCCACTTCTGCGTTGACGGATTTCTTAAATTGAATGACATGTCGTCCTCGGGTTACGGATTGACGTAGCGCGGCGGCATGGTGAACACAGACCCAGGAGCCAGTGTGATTCCGCCCGTCGCTGCGCCTACTGCTTGATCCTGATAGAAGTACTGAATCAAACAGTCACTAACGTAATCGTAGCGCCCTGTCTCTTCGTCAATCCCCAGAAACACGTAACCTTCGAAGTAACCGTTTTCATCCGTCTCGAACCAGCGATCCGGTCCCAAGTATGGATTGTCCGATTCGACATCGCTTTCGATGATGACCTTCACACCGGCAACGCCCGAGGGATTCGCGTGCGAATGATAGACATATCCGACGACCTTTGCGGAACTGGTGCCTCCGTTGATGTCTTCATCGCAGGACAACGACAAACCGGCTATCACCGCGAGCAAGCTCACCCACACTGCTGTACGCATGGTACCTCCTGCCACTCTATGCTAATTTGATTTCTTACTTTCTTGCCGACTTCTGCTTCGCGTCTTCCAGCGCCGCATTGGTTTCCTTGATGGCATCCGCACCTTTCTTCAGAAGATTATCTTTTCGCGGTTTCGCCACCTGAATCTCAATCGTGGGTATCGCAACTTGAAGAGTAAACTCGGTCACTTCCGTTCCGGCAATCTCTGTCTGCTGCGTGACCAGCAAGTCCACCGCGCGGACCTCAGGCTCCTGTAAAAGTGCAGTCATGAACTCTGCGACCTTCGTGTTTGAGCTTGTGATTCCAGAGACATGAATGCCGGATCCGTTTGGCGTCGGCGCCTCTTTGGTGCTAGTCAGCCACGTTAAGGAAGGAAGCCGACGCGCCAACATCTCCAGCACGTCCAGGCGCGCAAAGCGATTTCGATCCAACTCCCGAATCACATCAATTCTCGATGAGACGTCCGCTCGCTTGACCGTGAGATCCTCTACAACGGCGATCTTGTCGCGATAGAGATCAGTCTCTTCACGAATTGCCTCAAGCCGTGCTTCCAAGCCATTGAGTTTTGTCACTTGGTTCAGGTGAACGATCAGAATCCCTAATAGCACCGCAGAGAACCCTAGTATCGGCACGATGGCGCTGGCGCCAAGATAGCTTGCGCGCTTCGTCTCCGGTCTGTCTTCCGTGAAAATCAGATTGAACCCGGGATGCTCCCCACCCATCGCACGCAATGCCAACCCGATCGCACAAGAGTAGCCCGCGCCGTCGCCCCCTTCGGGAATACTGACATCTTTGCCTGCGCTGTTCATTCTGCGAAACGGATTTGCGACCTCGACATCAAGACCGAATCGGTGCCTGATCGCGGACTGAAGACAAGGCAGATTCGCCCCGCCGCCGCATAAGAGCAGTTTGCTGATCGGCTTTTCCGCAAGCACGCCGAGATATTCCGGCAAGGCACGCTCAATCTGCTCGGCCAGTCGTTCGCTCGTCGCCCGAGCGACCACATCCAAAGCATCCTGCTCTTCTTCCGTGCGCGAATCGCGAGCAAGCACGCCTAATGCCTTCTCAAAGCCGAATCCGCATCGACGAATAAGACCTTCGACAAATGCCTTGCCGCCGGTCGGAATGCTGCGACTCGTCTCAAATTGCGAGAATTCGTAGAGCATCACTTCCGTGCTCTGAAATCCGATGTGAAGGACGCCCACGATTCCCTCATCATCAAGGTAGCCTGACTCAGTCAGCGCTGCCTGAATGGCAAAAGGCGCGGCTTCCAGAAGAGTCGGTTTCATCCCTGCCCATGCAAGAGGCTCGGTCGAGTCAAAAACGACCTCGTTCTTCGCTGCGACCAACAGCACTTCCATCCTGCCACTGTCCACGTCTTGATGCTGTCTGGCATAGTCAAGCGACACCTGACTAATGTTGAACGGCAGATTGGCATCCGCTTCGTACTCAATTGCCCCGCGCAATTCGTCATCAGACATGTCATCCGTTGTGATCTTCTTGATCATCAACTGGCGACCCCCGACAGAGACGGCAACGTCCTTCCCCTTCAGATGGAGATCTTTCGCCAGATTCGCCAGAATCTCGCTCAATGCCAGACCGTCCATCCACGCTCCGTCTACGAGGGACTCTTGCGGAAGGTCCACGCACGCAAGCTTTTCGACGGTCACGCCTTCGCCGCTTGCCTTTAGGCCAGCAACGTGAATCCGCTTGCTGTCAATGTCAATGCCGATCCCATACTTGTTGCGCTTTGCCATTTCCTTGCCCTATTCTTCGCGTTGTTTGTCTCAAGTCCTTAGACTTAGAGCGATCCGCCTTGTCCTGCCTGCCCCGCCTGACGAGGCAGCATTACCGCTAATTCCAACTGACCTTGTTCATCGGTACGAGCCGTCAGTCCGCCGCCAAGCGCTTCGCATAGAAGACGCGCGACGAATATGTCCACTTTCCCGCCGATAGTCTGTCCGTCCGGGTTGATTACGCCGGCCTGATCGTTCGCAATCTGCTCCAACTCTTCTTCGGTCGGCAGGCCGCCGGTTCCTGTAAGCGTCAGCTCAACGTATTCTCCGGAATCCTGAATGTTCATGCGAATTGTGCCCGAGTGCACAATCCGCAGCATGAAGTAGTCAATAAGATTTGAAATGATTCGCAGAATCGCCTCCGGATTCGCGAACAGAAGCACTTCGGCGCCGTCCGGAACCTCTATCTCAATCTCCCTGCGGCTTGCTTCTCCCCCTATCGTACCAATCACTTGCGTCGAAATCTTCCTAACGTCACACAAATCCTGATTCCCGGGGTCACAGGGGAGATTTCTGCTGAATAGGAGATTCTCTACGTTTCTACTCAGTGTCTCAACTTCCTCCACGATCACGGAAGCGTATCTTTCCCGTTGGCTCTGGCTCAGAGCTTCGGCTTTGCGAAGCGAATACACGTATCCTTTGATGAGTCCAAGAGACGCCCTGACCGAGTATTCCAGCGCTGCTTCGCGGTTGTCTTGATTCTCCCACAACTTGTCGTCAATCATCGCCTCGTCCGTCACGTCGCGGCCAACGCACAGCAGACCGACGGCTTCGCCCCTGTCCAGAACCGGTGTTTGTGACACCTCCAGGATCATTTGTGAGCCACTCGCAGTTCTAAACGTTTGCAGAGACAAAACTCCGCGCTTCGTGCTCAAGATACTCTCGCGAGTCCGCTTGGCGACACTCTTGTCTTCTTCTGAGAGCAGCGCGTCGCACGAAACAGTTCCTAACGCTTGTTGAGTAATCCCGAATTCGGTTAGACCCCGAGTGTTGGCATCCAAGATCGTCCCGTTGCTTGACACCACGAAGATCACTTCGCCGGCTGCTTCGCGGATCGCCGAGGATAGCTCAATTGCTTTGTCCGTTGCGTTAAACATCGCTTCGTTCTTCCGTTGCTCCAACGTTTTCTGCTTTAGTCAGGATAGAGCGGATCGCTCCGCATATCTCCGACTGTGTGAACGGCTTGAACAGGCGCGTCGTGTTTGCGGGCATTCTGTTATCGGGACGGCCTGTCCATGCACTTACGAATAGAATCGGTATCTTGGCACCAACTTCGGATGCGCGCACCTGTCTCGCGAGCTCAATTCCATTGTGCTCGCCCATCATGATGTCAAGCACCACGACATCAGGCTTTTGCTGGCTGATCTTTGCCATGAGCCGCGCGCCAGACGTGTCTGTGTGCACCTCGAATCCTTCTGCTTCAAGCATAAGTTGCACGAGTTCCAGATAACGAAGATCATCGTCAAGCAGCAGCACCCGGGTTGGTCCGTCAGTTCTCATGCGATTCGTCTCCGTGTCGCCCCGTCCCTGCTTTTTCGTGATTTGCACCAAGTGCCTCACACAGCCCGTACCAGCCGGTGCCGCTCTGCGCAGCAGCTTCGAGCGCCTGATCGGTCAGTGCTTCTTCGGATACATTTCTGTCCAAAGCAATGGCCTTCAGCTCTACTTGGTCCGGTGCGCGCATCTCCACTTCAGTTCCCTGTGAGAGCAATTCCTGAAGTTCGCTGCTTTGAGCACTGCCGTGTCGCTCTTCTGCCGTCATTGCCAGAACAACTGCTCCGCCATATTGCTTGAAGTGGGAAATCAATGCGCCAATCTCTTGTGCCGCCAATTTGTCCCTGAGACACACACCGGCGTCATCAATCAGCACGATATCGCGATCTCGAAGCTCGAATCGCAAGTAGTCGTGTTGGTTCACCGTTGCATAGTCACGAACTCGCTCCACTAACTCCGATCCGTTGATCAAAAGTCCACGCGCAAGCGGATTCTTCGCTGAACGGTATCGCTTTATGGCTTCTAATATGTGTGTTCTGCCACACCCGGAGGGACCGACCAGCAAGACCGGTATGTTGATGGGTTCAGACGTCTCCGAAGCGAGTTGTTTCGCAAGCTCACGTCCGCGCCGAATCCCCTGATGATCCGATAGTGTTTCAAAGCTCAAGCACCACGGCTCTGGAATTCCCCACGGATTTCCATTGACATGCTGTTTCGCAAGCGCCGTCTTTGGTACGGCTTTCGTGCCAACAAAGTTGCTTCCATAATGGATGTAGAGCGCGTGTTCGAGTGCTTCAGGTTCAGCGGCCAGCATGACCACATCATAGTCGGTGACCGCTATGAGTGCCTCCCACAGCGACTCGTCGTGCGGATCAGCGGCTGCAACCACCAGCGTGTTTCCACTTCTCCGCACGGGGATACAACGCTTCTCAAACGCCAGTTTCGCAGGAATCTGACGGATGGCATCTCGCTCAAGTGCCACATCTTCCAGCCGAATAGTGCGAGTTTCAGCTCCTGACGCCAGAATCCTCTCGATTTCCATGCTGCTCAGAAGATCCAATTGCACCAACGCTTCCGACAATCCTAACTCAGAGTCCACTTGCAGCTCCTGCACCAAGGCAAGCTGCTCCTCGCTTAGCAAATGTGCTTTTCGAAGCTTGGCTTCCAAGCGAACATCCTGTTCTGTATTCTTCGCCATATCATATCGCTCTTCGCTTCAATTGACCCAATTCCATCATCAGTTCTTCGCCCGCACGCAACAGTTCGGCGGTTGAAAGGGATGTGTCCGCCTCAAGCAATATCTCCTGACCGTCACCAATGTGCGTCCAAGTCGCGCCGCGCGGACCAATCTCCAGAACAATTCGTTCACGCTCTGCTGCACCGCTGTGGCTGGTGTTGGCACTCTCAGTCTGCGGACTGGGCTGACTCGCGCGCGTATGCAGAGACGATAACCCATTGATCCGCTTTTTCATTTCGCGGAATCTTGCCTCTAGGTGCGCGTGCAGCGGAATGGGTGCAAACTGCTGAGCCTTGCCGTTTCGTCCAAGCTCATCCTCCAACACTGCAAACAAACGTTCCGGTGTCAATCTGACCGATCGTTCCGGCGGCAGTTCCGACGCATCCTTTCCGACCACTTCGGTTCTACACTTGGATGCCGAGCTCAGCGCATGCCACCCTACTTCGCCGCCTTCATTTTTCGCGTGCGTCAGTGCCCCTCGAACGAACCACAAAGTCAATGTGTCGTTGCCGCACTTGAGCCTTGCGCAACCGCTGAAGCTCTCGTGATAAAAGTCTCGCAGCACGGTGAGCATTGTGGGTGTTTGCGCGGCATTCACTACTGCACCTCCACCAAGCGGGAGCCCGAGGACTTGATGCCCCGAACTGCCATTTCAAGATCGTTCGGATTGTTTGCGTTTTCGAGAGCGGACTCGAGGGAAATCACGCCCTTCTTGAAGAGCGAGTAGATAGACTGATCGAACGTCTGCATTCCATGAGTACCCTGGTCGTCTTCAATCAGGCCATGAATCAGATTCATCTTGTCCGTCTGCACAAGGCACTCCTTGATTGCAGCCGTGTTGATCATCACCTCGACCAGCGGAACACGCCCTTTTGCGTCGCTCCGCGGAACGAGCCGCTGAGAAATGACTGCCTGCAGCGAACCCGCAATCATGCTGCGAATCTGAGCCTGTTCGTTCAATGGAAAGAATGATATGATGCGATTCACCGCTTCAACAGCATCCAAGGTATGCAGCGACGTCAGCACTAAATGCCCCGTTTCCGCAGCCTGTAATGCAATTTTCATTGTATTCTGATCGCGGATCTCACCTACCATGATGATATCTGGATCTTCTCTCAGTGCATGTGTCAGCGCTGCTAGGAATGATTCGGTGTCAATCATCACTTCGCGCTGAGCGATCAGAGACTTCTTGTTGCTGAATACAAATTCAATTGGATCTTCGATTGTGAGGATATTGACACTGCGCGTCTGATTGATGTGTTCAATCATTGCAGCCATTGTGGTGGACTTGCCCGATCCTGTCGCTCCTGTAAGCAGGATTATCCCGCGGCGGTGATTGCACAACTTCTCAACGCTTGCAGGCAGATTGAGCTCAGTGAAGCTGGGGATCTGCGTCTTGATTGCCCGAAATGCAAGCGCGGGGGTGCCCTTCTGATAGTAGGCATTTACGCGCACGCGTCCATGACCAGGAACAGTCAAAGCAAGGTCCAACTCCTTCTCTTGGACGAACATCTCGAGCTGCTGCGCTGTCACCGTTTCGTTTAGCAACGAGTTCATTTCGCGTTCCGATACAGGCTCCGGACGTGTGCCGAATAGATTTCCGTCAATCCGAAGCACAGGAACGCTGCCAACCCGCAGATGCAGATCAGACGCCTTTCTTGTAAAGAGAAGTTCGAGTAGCCCCTTCAACTCCATTTTGCCCTGCCCTCGCTTTGCCTACTGGCCCCTTAGATCACTGATACGATTCGCCGCGTCTATGTAGTAGCCCGACTCGTGTCCTACCTTCTCAAGATTCTGAATTGCTTCATCTACGTTACCCAGCATCTGGTGCAACACACCCATCTGATAGAGCAAATCGTCTTGCACTCCAACCTCATATGTGCCGAGTGCGGATTCCTCTTCAAGCAGGCGAAGTGCCCTGTGCGGATCGTTCGAATTCCGGTAGCACTGGGCCAATTCAATCGTCGCCTTGCCGCGAACGCTTTGGTCACGTCGCGCCGTCTGAAACTCTGTGATCGCCGCATCCCAAAGTTTCATTTCGGCGTACACGACTCCCAAGTCATAGTGGTCTTTGCCTTGCCCGTCGGGAAGATCTTCCGCCGCCTGGTCCATGGGAATCTCGTAGGCCGCCTGTTCCGCCAACTGAGACGTTCTGCCCGTAAGGTCATGCGCTGCCTCGAACGTCGGGGCATGAAGAGAGTACTCATTTTCTGTCCCTGAGGCGTCAAGAGAACTCAATCCAGATTGATCTTCCTCGTACACAGGGCTTTCAAGCATTGGAGAGGGTTCAAGCGATATCTCAGGCTCTACCTGCGGGGTCTCTGCGGTGATGCTCATCCGCTCCGACCACGCCTTGACGTCCCGCTCGAGCTCGATATCCTCGAGTCCCGATTCAGTTAGCAGCTGTACGACTTCTTCCGTCAGGTGCGGATGACGCACTTCAAGAGACATCACCCTTTTGAACCAGCTCTTGCGTTCGGCCGGAAGACTGGATCTATTTAGCTTGATGAATGATCGAAATGCGGCAACCGCATCGGCATAGTATTCTAAGCCAAGGTAGGAATCGGACATCGTCAGATGAACACCCGTCTCTTCCGGAACCAGTCGCGCGATCTTTCTGGCGACACCAAGAGCGTTTTCATGCAGTGCGTCCTGGACATAGCCGTCCAACGCGCGCTGCCAGTTGAGATTTGCGCCAACCTTGTCGCCTGCGCGAAACTGCGTGTCACCAAGGAGATTCCACTTCGCGTAGTCCTGTTCATTAGCGGACGCAAGTTCTTCGATCGCCGTCACGGCGTTTTTCCATTTGCCGCTGCGCAGAAGTTTGCGCGCCTTGGCTTCCGGACTCTTCTGTGTGGTATTCACCAGATTCATGTCTTGTTCCTTAACTTATCTGTCGCCAGGCGCCGCGCTGAACTGTGTGCACGCGCGGTGTTCCCGGAGGCCAATTGCTTGGAATGAGCAGGTCCGTATCAAATCCCCAGTTTCTGCTCGGTGCCGTATAGTAGCTTCCGTATGACCACGCACCAACATTTCGGCGGCTAAACCAAAGATCAATAATGCTTCCACGGTACGTGACTGTGCCGCCCCATTTCTCAAGAAACCTAAGCAGATTCTCGAGTCCGCCGCTGTAACTTCCACCGTCTACGGATGGGACGTGCCCGGTCATGATACACGCGTTCACGCTCATGTTGCTTGGGATTCGCGAGTTCAAAGACAGATTCGAATTCGCGTCGTTCCAGTTGGGTGACAGAAACGTGATTGCATCGCACAACAGCGCCGAGCCACGCTTGTTCAGAGTATTGTAGTTGCCCCATACATACAATGGCAAGTCTGTAGCTATGGTTAGCCCCGTGCTTGGAAGCCGCGACGCGTTCTTCACTCGTACTGCAGGGTCCGTGTTTCGATAGTCACTGACATAAATGATGCCATTGTCCGGAAATGCTGTGTCCGCAAGCATTGCCGAGATGTTGATGTCAATGACATCCATCCAGCGATTCTCGCGGTCATCATAGAACTTGTTAACTGTATAGGTGAAATAGCCGCTATTCGCCAACGCATTCCCTGCGCTGTCTGTCAGCACACCATCCACGTAACGCATGCCGGCCTTGTACCAGTACTTTGTTTCCATCTGCTGAGCGCCGTCGTTCACCGTGTCAGCCCGCTCCACAATTTCATGCTGATCCGCCGCAGGAGGGAGCGGCAGCCTGAGCGTGGACATCCCGTGGGCGCGATCCCGCACCTGACCCTGCCACACACTGATGGATTCGGTATCCCAATCTGCGCGCCGATTATCCAGCCAGTATGCCCCGCGCCACATGTTCCGATAGACACCAAGCTGATCGCGTATGTTCACTGGACCCGGTGGGTCCACGTGACCGCCGTCCTTCCTATGATGCCAGATGGTCCCGCCTGCCGTCACATAGGAGTTACATGTTATCCCGGACTCTGCACCGATGTAGAGATCCGCGTTCGTGTGTACGCGACCTTCAAACGTCATGGCTGGCCCGGGGAATATCTCGAGATCCTCGTCATAGAACACGCCGAACTGAAAGAGTGGAATGAACTGATGCTGAATCTCCCGGCTAATCTCGGTAGATGTGCGATTCGACGATGCCCGTGTGTCCACTTGATAACGAGTGACAAAGCCAATTAATCCCCTGTAGTCGCCCGTTGAAATGGTCTCTTGCGTCGTGCTGTCCACTTTGGTGATCTCGTAGCGGTCGTAGACATAACCTTCCATACTTGGCGACGGCAATGAGTCCAAGTCTGCGTCGCTTGGATCGAGATTGGTCTGCAAGAGGGTCTTCAATTGCTGGGACCCCCATTCGACCCCTGCCTCAGCAGCATAGAAAGTGCGTGTTTCATCCAGGACGGTTGTTTCGACCTTCGCTGTCCCTATCGAATTGATTGATGCCGTCGTGGCGACGAACATCAGACCGGCAAGCATCACGACCGCAGCGATCATGATCATGCCCTGTTGCCGGCCTTTGCCCTTATGCTTGCCCTGCAGTGGTTGTCCATTTTGCGTTTTCATGGTCATCCTTTGAGGGCTATGCTCCTAATCCGAGATTTCGTCCTGCTACCAGGAATCTGTACACTTCTCGATGGTGATTGTCGTACCAGTATGTCCCGTCCGGTAGTGACGTATATTCCTGATAGTGACCTTGTTCCTCCTGATCGGAGCGAGTCACAATAGTCATTTCAATTGAAGCCACTTTGAATCGTTGGCCCGTGGTCAACGTGTAGCCGCCGACTGGAATTGGTCCGGAACTTGGAATCTCGTTTCCGTTTTTGTCGTAGTACCGGAAGAGCAGCGCATCCACATTTCGTCCGATCACTCTTGCAGTACGCTGACTCCATTCCACCGAATCCCGCTGCCATTCCCAAATGTCCTGCTGCACGCCTTCGTCGTTTCGCCATAGACCGATCGTCTCGGTCGTTGAATCATTGTCAACGTCACAGGAAAACACGAGAGAATAGGTGGTCGCGTACTCCAGCGCCTCATGCAGTCCGTTATTCCAGGAAATTCCGGGAATGTCGTGATCTATGTCGTTGCTGTCGCCGTCTATGTCTTCTGTCGCAAAGAGGCCGACTAGACGCAGGTCGCGGACCATGCGCATCGCCACCATTCGCCCTTCCTTTACCGAGGCCTGACGGCTCTCTTCTTTGGATGCCGAAGCCGCTGCAACATAGTAGAGAGAGAAAAGTGATACCAGAATGACGGCGCCCAACGTCATTGCAATGGTCATTTCGAGGAGTGAACCTCCGTATGCCCGTTTTGCTGCCCAGCTACCGCCTTGGTGCTTTTGCGGCATCATCCTTTCGTCCTTCCTAAAGTTTCGCAATAATAGTCGTTGCTTCCGCGTAGTGCCGGTCATTATCAAAGTACACTTTGATCTTGACGCGCTTCACATTTCCCAAATCGGTCACATCTCTTTCCTGACGAAAGTCGTGCTGATCGTTCCAGGAACTGCCGTAGCTCCCACTTTCGGAGTCAATACTCGCATAGGGAAGGCTGCGAAGCGATTCCATCTCCAATCGTAGCAAACTGTTCGCAGTTTCCATGTGCTCCACGTAGCGGCTTGACTTCTGAATGCCAATAAACGATGACATCACTACCACAAGCCCGCCCGTGACAATTAGCACGGTCACCAAAACTTCAAGCAGCGACACACCTGCCTGAAGTTTCTGCTTCTTATTCTTGCTTTTCATCCTGACCCCCTTTTGAGAAGAGTCTTATCGTAACGCCTGAGAAAGTCCGATTGAAACACTCCAATCACCATCTGCACCGGTTGCCTCGCCAGTCAAAGAATACCCATCCGGCAGGTGCCACTCCAAGCCCACAATCGGGCTGATGGGCTGCTCACTGTCGCTATAGGACTCGCTCCCGGAAGCCAAGGCAAGCTGTTCGCCATTGTAGGACACATCGAAGTCTCTTTGACCTGTCAGGTAGGTCTTACCAACTCCAACATACGGAGTCACTTCCGAGACGCGGTAGCCGATGGTCATTGCAGGCGCAATTTCCTGCCACAAGTATCTGTTTGAAATCTTTCTGCCGGAACGCGTTACCTCGCCCTCTGCCTTGAAACCGAGGTATGAGACGTTTGCATTCACCTCTAGTTTTTCAGAGATTGCAAAACCGACTCTCATTCCCGCTCCCCAGGCGAACGACGGACTGCTCGAAAAAGCAGAAAAACCGTTTCCGAACTCATCAAAGTCGAGACTCGCTGCGCCCAGTCGAACAAAAGCGTCGGCGAAGTCCTGGAGTCCGTATCGCCCGGTCAGAAAGAGCCTCCGGCTTTGCGTCCCGCCACGGCCTTCTACCATGTCCGCCATGGGAACCTTCAGCTTCGTCTGCTCAACTTCCACTGTCATGCTGGTGACTCGATCACCCACACAGAAGAGCGGGCCGCCAACCATCGCATGTGTTTCTGCCGCTACTATGAGGACGGCTGCGAAGAGTGCTATACGTTGAATCTGCATGTGTGCCTCGATTACTGGATGATTTCCTCGTCACGCCCTTCGGGCATCGCGAGCGAATTGAAAGCTGCCCGAAGCGTAAACGTCTCCGTGAACGCATAGGCCGACCCATAAGCTGCATCAACAGAAATGAGCACCGGCGTTGCAACATCATCATCGGTGATCGTCAGATTGTTAAAGAAGCTTATCGTATAGCTCGTGTCGCCCGGGCATCCGATCTCGATCTCCGTCGGATACACATTTCCGGAGCTCGCGCTGAACGATACAACCGTGCCGGCCACCATCGGCCAGTAGTTGAAATCATGCAGGGCAAATCGAATCAGAGCGTTTTCCCCGATGAAAAGCGTACGTTCGTTCGGGTCCCCGTTTACCGTGACTTCTCGTATGTTCAGGATCGGCTGGCTGTAGTCGAAGATCACATTCGTTGTGGACCACACCCAAACACTGTCGCCGGTGGCGTCCACTCCAGCAGTCTTCACAAGAAGCTTGGCCACACCATCACGATCAGGTACGTCGCTGCACAGGATGGATGTTCCGAGGTTCGGGTCCGTGAGCGTGTTCAGCCATCTGCTCACGGTCGGAAGCGGATTTCCGCTATACAGCGTAACCCGTGCGAATCCGGAAGAGTCCGTGTAGCCCGTCCCCGTGGTGATGACTCCTCCAGACGTCGTGAAATAGACGGCGGTACCGGGAGTCACCGGATTGTTGTAGCGGTCACCGACCAGGCACACAACTTCCACGCTCTCTCCAACGCGATCCATACCAAACATATTGCACGGAGACGCGCCGATAGCCATGTGACTCGACAAGCAGCCATCCAGGATATTCTCAATGTAAGGAGGCCCGGCGTAGATCAGAATCTCCGTCGACACGCCGCTGATTCCCTCACACACAGCGCGAACACGAGCCGTCCCAGATACCGTGCCGCTATTGTACGCAACCGTGGCGGTCCCATTGATTGTCGGAATTGCTCCCGTGCTCGACAGGAAGTCTCCGCCGCCAGGAGAGTTGTTGATATTGAAGAAGACATCTGTGCCGTCCAACACGGGATTGTTGTTCGCATCGCGAACCGTTGCCGTGATCAGAAGCGTTTCATTTCGTCCGCTGCCCCGAACACCGACCGAATTCGGCGAAAACGAGAGCTGAATACTGTTCGGATCTCCTGGAAGCAAGTAAACCGTGTAATGGCCCGTTGCGCTGCCTGCGGAGGCCGTGATGATCGCCGTTCCGGTTTGAGACGAACTGAACGGTACCGTTGCCAATCCCTGCGCGTTCGTCGTGCGGCTCGCCGTTATGTTGCCAATGGTCGTGCTAAACTGCACTTCGACGTTTGGTAGCAAGTGACCTACTGCGTCGGTTACGCGCGCCGTCACGCTATCCGTTGAGATTCCGTCGGCCGCCAGGCTGTCCACCGTTGCCGACAGTATCACGTTTGACGGATCGCCCACTCTGTAGATGATCTGCACACTGTCTCGAACGCTCGGATTGCTTTCCGGCCACGCCGCCACGAAGAATGTGTCAGGAGTCGAGCTCGATACCAGAGTGTTGTTCGCAACGCCACCGGTCGTTGTCCGGAGATTCTCAAGTGTACCCGACTGAGGCGGAATGCTGAAGCGCACCTGCGTCCCGTTCGGGACAGGATTGCCATTTTGATCCGTCACATTCGCGACAAGTGTCGAGCTTGAGCTGTTGTCTGCAAACAGAATCGTCGGATTGGCCGTGAGAGAAATGGTCGTCGGCGTCGAAGCCGCAAACGTCACTGTTGCCTGAGAGGTCAACGTCTCGCCATAGCTCGCCGATATGAGTGCGGTTCCCGTCTGTGTAGACGCCTGCAATGAGACGCTTGCCACTCCGCTTTCGTTTGTAGTCGCGCTGTTGGGTATCGTACCGAAGTTTGTTCCAAAGCTTACTTCAGCACCCGAGATCGCGATTTCGGACGCCGTCTCATAAACATGCACTTGAATCTCTGACGTGGATATGCCGTCCGCGATGACTAGATTGGGCACCGCGTTCGCGGTCACGGTCACGCCGCGTAGCGTAATCTCTACAAATCCTTGTGCTGTCTCCGATGTTGCCATGAGGGTCGACGCGAGATTCGCCGTACGCGCGGAAGGAAGGAAATTAAGCGTCGCCATACCCTGCGCATTTGTCATCGTCGTGACAGGTGTGTAGCTGAATCCGCTCGCAGTCCATGTAACCGGAGCTCCGGACAGCGCAACGCCCATCGCGTCCGTGACAATCGCGCTTACGGAAACACTGCTGATGCCATCCGCACGTACTGATGTATGCTGAGGAACCACCGACACTGACTGCGGCGTCGGGGCGTACATGTTCACTTCCACAGTGTCCGACAGCTGCGAGCCAATATTGCAAATGACTTCCGCGATGCCGCTACTTGACGCAGCGGTGAGACTCGCCGTCGCAACACCGGATGCGTTCGTCACGGCACTGGCGGGTATGATGCCCAAGCTTGAGCCAAACGTCACCGCCATGTTCGGAATAGCAACCAAGCTGGTCGTTTCTCGCACGTGAACCTGAATCGAGTTTGACGATGCGCCGTTTGCGGGCATAGCGGAGTACTGCGCGCTTGCCTGAATCGTCACACCGCGAGTATTGATTGTGACCGAATCTGATGCGGACTGCGTGTTCACGCGAATGATCGTTTGACCGTCGGATACATTGCCAGCGCTGCGGAACGTATTGGCCGCAAGACCCTCGCTATCGGTGTAAGTCGTACCACTAAGCAGACTTCCTGTACCGACAGTGCTCCAAACAACTGGAACGTTGGGAATCGGTGAACCGCTCTGATCAATCAACCTGCAGATCAGAGCACTTGTGCTCATACCGTCTGCGAGAATGGAACTCGCAACCGAGGACAACTCGAGTGCAGACGGTGAAGGCGAGAACAGGTTGATCGCAACGGTATCTCGCAGCTGATTTCCATAGCGGACGATGATGTTAGCTACACCAACTTCGGTTCCCGCGGTATATGTCACTGTTGCAACACCTGCGTCGTTGGTCGTCACTGTCGCAGGCACCGAACCAAGCGAGGTTCCACAGAGGATCGTCGCGTTCGGGATAGCGATTGTGCTCGTGGTTTCGCGAAGATTGATCGTGAGGGTCGCCGTGGCCGAGCCGTTCGCGGGAAGCAATTGTATGCTGCTGCCTGCGTTCAATTCGACACCCAACAAACGCAGCGTGTCCTGTGATGCGCTGCGTTCAATCGCTGCTTCGATAGGCGCGTTCATATCTGAGTAGGAGGCAGCCGCCGTAAACACAGAATGTGCGACACCGTTTTCGTCTGCAAGCGCCGTTTCCGGAGTGAACGTGCCATTGCTTACGGCCGTGAACGTGACCGCCGTACCTGGCACGGGATGTCCGCCTTCGTCAAAGATAGTCGCTTGAACTGCCGTGCTTGCAATTCCGTTCGCCAAGAGTTCGTAGTTTCCGACACTCATTACCAGGTTCTCGGCTTCCGTGTTGGTCAGCGTAATACCGGTTTCAGCTCTTAGCTCGTCGCCGTAACTTGCGCCAATCTCGACGTCTCCAGGCTCGTCGTCCGACATATAGGTCGCCGTTGCGATACCGCTTTCATTGGTTTCGGCGAACTGTTCCACCGAACCAGCCGTCGCTGAAAATCGCACGGGAACGCCCGCCACAGCGATTCCGCTTGACGTTTCGCGAATCGTTGCGCGCACATCCGTGGTGGACTCTCCGTCTGCAGGCAGCATGTCATCGGCCAGGCTGACCAAGACGGTTACGCCGCGCATCGTAAGAGTGTAAGTTCCGACTTCTCCGTCCACTTCGGCACTGACCTGCTGAGATGCGTTTGTGGTGGACGGTCCGCTGTAGAAGCGAGCTGTTGCAATACCTGAATTGTTGGTGATCGAGGAGATTGCTTCAAGTGTTCCAATTCCAGCATTGACGCTCCACACTACGGTGCGGCCGTTGATAGGCTGATTGAACTCATCGCGGACCGTGCAGGTGAGCAATACGGAGGATGTTCCGTCCGCAAGCAGTGATGAGCTTTCGCTCGACAGCGACACACCCGCCACTTCTGCGGCCAGGAACTCGACTTCGCCATAGCCGCTGGCTTGCTCTGCCGTTGCAACAATGGCGCAGTGGCCGACCTGTACGGAACTTGTCAAATTGGTCGTGAACATGCCCGAGGCATTTGTGAAGCCGGAGGTCGGCAATAACGTTCCCAACGTTGACGTGATCGAAATCGGAATGCCACCGCGCAGCGGATTCCCGTATGCGTCATACACACGACACACAATCTGAGTGCTGCTCACTCCGTCTGCGGGCATTTCGGTGACGCCAGGCGTAACTTCCACCGTAGCCGGTGAGCCAGCCGTGTAGGTTACCGTCTCCTGCGCACTCAGCCCACCGGTGGTTGCACTGATATCATCATCGCCGGCGGTTGTAGAGCTCGTGAGAGTCGCCACTGCGTAGCCGTTTTGCGTCACTGCGCTGAACACGCTGAACACAGAATTATGACGATCCGGGCCGCGCAGCACTCGATCACTCGATGAACTGCTTACGCGACTCCAGTTGTCTTGAACGACCGCACTTCCGTTCTTGCTGCTGATCCGCTCGCGACCACGCTCGGTCACAACGGCGGGACCGCCCAGTTGGCCAAGCTCAGACGTAAACGTCACGACCGTGCCGTTCGATACCGGACGATTTTCACTGTCCAGAACTTGCGCGCGAAGTGTTGATGTCGAGCTGCCGTCTGCAACCAACTGCCGCGGATTAACCGTCAGTGAAAGGTGTTCGGCGGCAGTCGCGCGCAGATAGATACTCGCGCTCCCATTGATCGAACCATTCAGAGCCGTAACCGTTGCATTGCCTGCATTCAGTCCGGCACGGAATGTCGAGGCTGCATATCCCGAAGCGTCGGTGGACGCGGATTCTGAAATCGTTCCGCCCGACGAGCTGAACGCAACGATAGTCCCGGGAAGAGCGGGATTTCCGTAAGTGTCCCTTGCCAGCACTCGTACGGTCGTTTCACTTGAATTGTCTGCGAACAGAGTGTCTTCCATTGCATTCACAGTGAGCGAAGCAAGCGCGCCCGGCTGAATCGAGATGCCGACTGAGCCGTTTATACCGCCGGTAGATGCCGTAATGGTCACAGTACCGGATGTTACCGGCGCACGATAGGTAGTGGTCGCAATTCCATCTTGCGTCGTGACCGCCTGCGCTGAGAAGGATCCCGAATTTGCGCTGAACGTCACGAGAACATTGCTTTGAAGGGTTTCACCGTCTTCGCCGATCACGCGAGCACTTACAACAGCGGTGTCTGACCCCGCTGTCATCGTCGAGTTCGACGTGTTTACTTGAATGGACTGCGCTTCAACGGGTTCAAGGAAATTCACGAAAACCGTGTCAGAGTTTTCGTTGTACTGCGCAATCACCATTGCTCGCCCGATTGCTTCAGTTGAGGTTAGCATGGCGATAGCGGTTCCCGTCTGGGCATCTGTAACAGCCGGTGAGGTGATTACACCCAAAGTCGTCGTGAAGTTGACTTCCGCACCGCCAACTGGATTGTTGCCAGCCGTACGGACTCGTGCGCGGATTTGAGTCTGCGAAGCCCCGTTGTCCGCAAACAAAGAGTCGTCGTCGGCCGCAACAGTGACCAGCCCATTCGGATCAGAACCAGTTTCAGTAACCGAGAAGGTTCTGCTCTGTGTGGTCTGCATACTCACGAGTTCGACATGCAAGGAGACATTTCCCACCTCCGCCGGAGCGGTATAGGGAGTGCGTGCCTTGCCGTAGTTGTCGGTGATCACGGTCGTATCTGTCCCTGACGTGCCAAACGTCCCCCGGGTAACCGTGAACCGTACGTTCTCGCTCGGAGCGGGCTCTTGCTGTTCGTTGACTACTCGCGCTTCAATCCAGCCAGTGGCAGAAGGAAGAATCTCCGGCGGATCCACAATGACGGTGTCAATAAACGCGAGCGTTTCCCGCGCAGAGGACACGGGACTCAGGTCGCCTTTCTGTTCGCAACCAAACCACAGGGCGACGCTGAGCAGCATCCCCATGGGCAACCAAAACTGTACTGGCAAACGGCGCTGCATCACATGCACTCCTTGCGCTTTATCCACAGTTATAACTCTTCAACTTATACAATAGCGAGCGGTGGGAAATCTCGAGTAGCTTTGCCGCGCGCGTTCGATTGTTTCCCGTCAGCTTCAGCGCTCGTTTGATCAACGCGCTCTCTACTTCCGGTATCACTTGGGCCAATGCCCTTTTTATGCTAACTTCGTCCCCGGGAAGTGCAACTGCAAGTTCCGGATTTGTGGTTTCTCTATTCTGCTCGCGCGGAATCTCCAGTTTTTCGCCGCCATCCAGTATCACGGCTCGCTCCACGGCGTTTTCAAGCTCTCGCACGTTACCGGGCCACGTGTACTCCAACAAGCTTTCGATGCTGGCCGACGGCAGCCCCTTTACTCCTTCCGCTACACCAGAAGACATCAGAAAGTGATTCGCAAGCGGAACAATGTCTTCTCTGCGCTCGCGAAGAGGCGGCATGTACAGAGGTACAACGCTCAATCTGTAGTACAGGTCTTCGCGAAAAGAGCCTTGTGCCACTGCCACTTCGAGATCTCGCGACGTTGTCGCGATGATTCGGGCATTTGTCTGGCACTCGTCTATAGCCCCCACTCGCCTGAAGGTACCCTCTTGAAGTACACGCAGCAGTTTCGCTTGAACTGACATGGGAAGCTCGCCGATCTCGTCCAGCACCAGTGTGCCCGAGCGAGCTTCATCAAAAAAACCTTGTTTGTCCCGAATAGCTCCGCTAAATGCTCCCCGAACATGCCCAAACAACTCAGATTCAAAGAGTGTTTCGGGAATCGCGGCGCAGTTCACAGTAACAAACTCGTGGTTTCGCGTTGGACCATTCAGATGAATTGTCTTGGCGATCAAGTTCTTTCCTGTTCCTGACTCGCCATGTATGAGAATCGTTGTCCGATACGGAGCAACTCGCTGCGCCTTCTTTATTATGTCGCGCATCGCTGTAGACTCTGCTACAACAAATTCCCTGGCCAGATCTTTCGTGCTGCCCGTTTTCAATCAGTTGCTCCGACGGTCGCTTTTCAGGTGTCTCTTTACCCCCATGAAACCTTTTGCAAGGCATGTGCCATGCCCATCGTACCGACTATCTCTTTGTTTTTCTATCGCATCCTCGGCTCCCGCTTGTTCGGCAACTCAATCCATTGCAATTGAATTCGCAGTTTATTGCCCAGAGCACCTTTTCCCTTTGCCAATTCTTGCATGTTGCAAAACAAAAACCCGCGGCACATGGCCGCGGGCTTTTGCTCTACGATCGTACCGCTTACTGGATGCCTTCCGGCGTTGCAGTAAGAGTCGTGCCAGCGTTGTCATAGCATACGACGTCAATCGAATAGGACGTCGGCGATGACGCGCCGTCATAGGTGTACCCAAAGCTCACAAAGTTGTCGCCTGTGGGCAGGGACATATAGGGATTGCCCTGCGGGTCCACAAGCACCGTCGCGGCAGTCGCGAGCGTCAACGCGGCGGGATAGTCCGCATTGTCAATTTCGAACATACCCAGAGCCTGACGATACAGGTCAAGGTCGGCACGAGCGGCGCCGACACGCGCGCGGTCCTGAGCGCCCATGAAACGCGGAACCGCCACTGCGGCCAGAATACCGATGATCACGATCACGACCAACAATTCGATGAGCGTGAATCCCTTTTGGTGCTTCTTGTTACGAATCTTCTTCAACATGATTGTCTCCTGACTTGGCTTAAACGGACACTTGGTGATACATCGTTGTTCGGTCTTTGTAACAGCAACGCCTGTGCCACACCTGATCCGTTTTCCTACTCCGTTAGTTTCAAACATTTATACTACAACTGACACTTTGCACTTTGCATGGTGGTTGAATTTCACCACGGGGAATCGCCTGACTCGGTCTATTGCTCGCAACCTGAGGTTTCATTGCGGTGGCCTGATTCCATATCGCTGCAGCTTCCGGTAGATCGTGGAGGGGTCAATTCCAAGAATCTCCGATGCGCGCTTCTTTTGCCAACCCGTTTCTTCAAGAACTTGGAGCAGATATGATCGCTCCATTTCATCCAAAGTCTGCGTCGCGGGCATTCGCGCTGACAATACCGCTCCTCGCTGTTCCGCTCCCGCAATGCGGCTCGGCAAGTGCGATACTTCAATATGCTCGTGGTCGCTGAGAATGACGAGCCGCTCAATCGTGTTCTCCAACTCGCGCACATTGCCAGGCCAGCTATACTTCAAAAGCTTCATTTGCGCGTCCGGTGAAAACCTGCGGCGCGCCACAGAGAGTTTCTTGCAGGCACGCTCCAGGAAGTACTCAGATAGGTCTGCAATATCCTCTCGCCTGTCCCGAAGCGGTTTTATGTGAACCGGAATCACAGACAAGCGATAGTACAAATCAGGTCGAAACTCACCACTTTGTTGCTTGGCATCCAAGTCAGCGTTTGTCGCAGCGATCACTCGCACATCTATCTTGATCGGCTTCGTCGCTCCGATCGGCAGTATCTCGCGTTCTTGCAGTGCCCGCAGCAATTTGACTTGAAGCGCTGGGGACATGTCACCAATTTCATCCAGAAACAGAGTGCCCCCGTTCGCCACCTTGAACAGCCCCTCCTTGTCGCGGACAGCACCCGTGAAACTGCCGCGTCTGTGACCAAATAATTCGCTTTCAAGAAGCGTGTCCGGCAGCGCTGCACAGTTCACGGTCACGAAGTCACCCCGCGCGCGATCCGAATTGAAGTGCAGCACTTGAGCGATTAGCTCCTTGCCCGTTCCCGATTCTCCTGTGATCAGAATCGTGGAATCCGATGGTGCTACCCGCCGAACCAACTCGAGCATGGTCTGCGTTTCACTCGAGTTGCCAATCATCTTAGGTTCGCCGCTTTCGACGCTGAGCTTAGCACGCAGCCTGCGGTTCTCGCGCTTCAGATCTATGCTTTCAATTGCCTTGCGAAGCACTACCTGCACTTCTTGAACGTGAAGCGGTTTCGTGATGTAGTCCATCGCTCCCAGGCGCAGCGCATCCACAGCCGACTCAAGGGACGCAAACGCAGTCATCACGATCACACCAAGCTGTTGATCCCGCTCCTTAATCCGCCTCAGGAGTTCCAGTCCGTCCAGCTCCGGCATTCGCAGGTCCGTAATGACCAGCAGATACACCTCTTCCTCAAGAGCCGCCAGCGCCTCGTGAGCCGAAGTCACCTTGTGCGCCGTGTATCCTTCTTCCGCGATAACCTCTTCAAGGTAGGACAGCAGCGCCGGTTCGTCGTCCACCAGCAATATCTTTTCTCGTTGCATAATTCCCTTTGCGCTCGTTTTGCCGCTACTTGATCGCACCAATCATGTCGAACATCGGAAGGTACATGGACACAAGCAGTCCGCCGATTACAATACCCATCAACACAATCACGATCGGCTCGATCAGCGATGTCATTGCGGCGACGGCTGCATCCACTTCCTCATCATAGAAATCTGCAATCTTCTCGAGCATCTCCGCGAGTCGTCCGGTCTGCTCGCCAACCGCAATCAACTGGCATACCATCGCCGGAAACACCGCCGTTTCAAGCAGAGGCTGCGTGATGTTCCTGCCTTCGCTGACGTCCTTTCGCACTTTGTCAACCGCGCGTTGAATCACCACGTTTCCAGATGTCTTGGCGGTGATCTCGAGGCCGTGAAGAATCGGCACGCCCGAGGAAATCAGAACGCCGAGCGTCCGTGTGAATCTTGCCACAGCCGACTTTCTGATCACACTGCCAATGACCGGCGTCTTCAGCATGAATTTGTCCACCGTCGCCCGGCCGTTGGCGGTCTTGTGCCATCTTTTGAAAATGAAGAATCCAACAATGGCTACTCCAACTGCGGGAAGAAACGTTTGCTGCACAATCTGCGACAGCGTCAACACAAACTGCGTCGGCTTCGGAAGATCCGCGCCAAGATCCTTGAACATGTTTGCGAAAACAGGAATCACTTTCATGAGCAGGAAGATCGTCGCTCCAATCGCCACGCAGGCAATCACCGTCGGATAGATCATGGCACCTTTGACCTTTCGGCGCAAGGCGTCCGCCTTCTCCAAATACACTGCGAGCCGGTTAAACACCATTGCCAAAGCACCACCTGTTTCTCCTGCATTAACCATGTGGACAAAGAGATTGTCAAACACGGCTTTGTGCTTGCTCATGGCTTCTGACAGCGATTCGCCACCGGCCACCTGATTGTGCACTTCCGCAATGGTTCGGCGAAACGTCTTGTTTTGCATCTGATCTACAAGAATCTGCAAGCACTGGTCAATTGGAAGACCTGCATTGATCATGGTGCCGAAGAGACGCGCAAAGATCTTTAAGTCCTTGACGCCAACGCCCCCTCCAAAGCCGCCAACCTTGATGTCCTTTGGCTTACTCCGCACATCTTGGACGACAATTCGACGCTGCCTGAGCTTGGAAATTGCCTCCTGCTTGTCGTTCGCCTCAATCTCGCCGTTAACGGTTCTTGCGCCCGCGCCGCGGCCTGAGTACAGAAATACTGGCATGTGTTTTCTTTCCGGTTTACCGTGGTTGGGAGGTCGGTCTTCCCATGGCCGTCGCGACGTGCGGCGCGCCACCGCCTATCATTCTCTGAAGCTCTTCTGGATTATTCGCCACCATGAGGGCCCGCTCCGGGCTGATTTGCTTGGACATCACCAAATCGTACAGCGACATGTTCAGCGTTTGCATGCCATACTTCTGTGACACCTGAATGATACCATACATTTCGTGAACCTTGTTCTCACGGATCAAGGCGCGAATTGCCGGAGTTAGAATCATCACTTCCGCCGCGAGCACAACTCCTTGACCCGTCTTGCGCGGTATCAGCTTCTGAGTCATCACAGACTCCAGCGACATCGAGAGTTGTGCGCGAACCTGCCCTTGCTGATGAGGAGGAAACACGTCAATGATGCGGTTTACAGACTCAGTCGCGGAGTTAGTGTGAAGCGTCGCGAAGACAAGATGGCCTGTTTCCGCCGCCGTGAGGGCAGCTTGAATCGTCTCCTGGTCACGCATTTCTCCCACCAGAATTACATCGGGATCCTGACGCAAGACGTACTTAAGCGCGGTGGCAAAGCTCTTGGTGTCCGCACCGACTTCCCTCTGATTGATTAGAGCGCGCTTGTGTGAATGTACATATTCCACCGGATCTTCAATCGTAATGATATGCACCGGACGTTCCGAATTGATTCGGTCAATCACAGCGGCCAGGCTCGTGGATTTGCCGGATCCTGTCGGTCCCGTCACCAGTACGAGTCCCTTGGGCTTCGTGGGAAACGTCTGACATATTCTTGGCAATCGCAACTGTTCCATGGGTGGAATCTGAAATGGAATTGCGCGTACGACCGTCGTCAGTGATCCTCGTTGGAAGAAGACGTTTCCGCGAAAGCGAGACAGCCCTTCGATGCCGAACGCAAAGTCCACTTCGAAGTCCAGCTCTAGCCTTTTCTGCTGCTTGTCCGTCAAGATGCTGTATGCCAACGCACGGCAATCTTCAGGCGTCAGAGGATCATACTTGAGCGGAACGAGCTGCTGGTCCACACGAACGCGAGGCGGACTATTCACCGTTAGGTGAAGGTCGCTACCTCGTGCATGAATGAGGTCTTCGAGTAGTTTTCTGACGTCTATGTTTCCTGCCATTGATTGCTCCTATTTTCACGCTGTGATCTGCGTGGCCACCTCGTGTTTCACCAATCCTAGCCCTCGGTCACTTATAACTCTGCGGACGTAGTCCACCTTTTCCGAGTACTCCGCAAAGGCGCACCGCAGTGTGTACACCATGTTTCTTCCTGCTTCGGAATCATAGCCCTCTACAGTTATGACCGCGCGTGCAACAGGTTTCGACCAAGCGCCATTGCTAACCTCATTTGCTTCTTCGCGAAGCAACGAGTACTTGAGCGTGGTCACTCCCTTTTCGACAGCTTGATTCACAAACTCTTCAAGTTTATCATTGTCTGGAACTGCTGCTGTCTGGGACGGCTCGCTCGGCGTCACGCGGAACACCTGATTGCCTTCTATCTCAATTGGCAGTCTGACCGGCGCAGATTTGGGCTCCCATTTGCGTGCGCTCCGCTCGTCAATCAACATGGCACCGGCAGGGCTCTTCCATGCACACTGACTCGCCCGTCTTACCAATTCGGACTGACGAATGCTGCGTACCGAGCCAGCCGCCAATACGTCCTCGCCGGTTGCAAGTCCCAGTTTCAAAGACACTCTCGGCGTGTCGCCGCTCAGCCTGCCATTGACTTCTGCAAGTCCCGTGAACAGCTTAACAGCCGCCGTCTCCGCGCCCTTAACGTCGCGCATTAACAGTAACGACACTTCCGGTGAGTAGGCGAGCAGAATTCCTCCGCCCGCGGCGGCGCATTCATTGTAGTGCCTGCGCAGTTCTCTCGAAAGCGGAACCAGGGTGGTACGCTGAAGAGCAGTAAGCAACTTCTGCTCGGGCTGCACAGCCAGCACCGAGTACTCCTTCTTGAACTTCAGTTTGCGGCGGTCAAGTTCGTGCTCAAGGAACAGCAGTTCATCAAGTGACAGCCGTTCAAGATATATCTGCAGTCTTCTGCCCATACTTAATGGCCCTCTCCGGTGATTCTGAGAACTTCCTCGATTGTGGTAACACCACCCTTGAATTTCTCAACCGCATCCATGCGCAGCGTCAGCATTCCCTCTTTAACCGCCGCTGCTTCTATCTCAAATGTGTTCTTTCCTTCCAGAACCATCTCACGCAACCGCGGAGACATCGGCATTACTTCATAGATACCTGTTCTGCCGCGATACCCGGAACTGTTGCACTCGATGCAGCCCGCACCGTGATAGAACGTGTGTCCTTTGTGTAGATCCGGATCCATCCCCACTTCGCGCAACGCTTCCGGGTGAACTTCTACCGGAATCTTACACTTCTTGCATATCTTTCGCATCAGCCGCTGTGCCACTACGAGATTCACCGACGATGACACAAGGAATCGTTCAATGCCCATGTCCACAAGTCGGGTGACAGTCGCCGACGCGGAGTTTGTATGAAGCGTCGAGAGTACAAGGTGGCCAGTCAATGCCGCACGTACGGCAATCGAACCTGTTTCCAAGTCTCGAATCTCTCCAATCATGATAATGTCAGGGTCCTGGCGCAAGAAGGACTTCAGCGCTGAAGCGAAGGTGAGCCCGACTTCTTCCTTCACCTGCACCTGATTCAACCCGGCAAAGTTGTACTCTACAGGGTCTTCTGCCGTCATCGTGTTGACGTTTGGAGTATTGATCTTGGAAAGAACACTATACAAGGTTGTCGTCTTTCCCGATCCCGTCGGCCCCGTGACCAGAATCAGTCCATGCGGCATGCGAATCGCTTTCTCGAAGTCGGCAAAAGCTTTCTCGGAGAAACCGAATGCAGTGAGATCAAGTGTGAGGTTGGACTTGTCCAGAATACGCATCACGATCTTTTCGCCGAAGAGCGTCGGCAAAGTGGAAACGCGCAAGTCTACTGCTCGTTCACCGAGCTTCATTTTGATGTGGCCGTCCTGAGGTACTCTGCGCTCCGCGATGTTCAGCTTCGCCATGATCTTGATGCGCGACGTGATCGCAGCCTTCAAGTGTGAAGGCGGTGCCATCACCTCAACCAGAACTCCGTCCACGCGAAATCTAACTCTGAACGCGGTCTCATAAGGCTCAAGGTGAATATCCGAGGCGCGCTTGTTGATCGCGTCCGCAAGGATGCCGTCCACAAGCTTAACGACCGGCGCGGTCTCTACTTCTTCCTTTAGTCGGTCAAGCTCAGGGTCCGTGGACTGTGTGACCACTTCAACGCCCGAGTCGTCCCCCATGTCCGCCAGAATCTTGTTGAGCGTGCCACCCATCTGGTAGTAGCGCTCGATCCCTCGCAGGAACTGCGTCTCGGTGCACACCACCGGCTGAACGTTGAAGCCCGTGATGAACTTGATGTCCTCGAGCACAAAGTCAATGCTCGGATCCACCAGTCCAACCCGCAGAGTCTTGCCTGATCTGCTGAGTGGAATGACCTGATACTTCTGAATGAAGTCCTTCGAGAGAAGCTTCAGAACCGGTTCGGGAACTTGAATACTTTCGAGGTCCACAAGCTCAAGGCTATAGTAGTTGCTAATGAACTGAGCAATCTGGTCCTCACTGATCACGCCAAGTTTGGTCAACTCCGTGACCACGGAATTGCCCGAATCCTTCTGGCGAGACTTGAAAATCAGATATTGTTCCTGAGAGATCAGTTCGTTGCTGATCAACAGGTTGGGTAGCCGCGAGCTCATCAGTGCGTGTGCCTGCCGTTTTGCGTTTCCAACATTCCGAGCGTTCTACTTTGCATCACGCAGAAAATTTGCAAAGTGCATGCCACGGAGTTTCGCACTAATATCACATTTGTTATGCAGAATGCCGCGAATACATGGTCAGTTGCGATTCGGGAAGTCCTGCGCAGCTTTCAGAACGTGTCGGATCCGCAACCAGTCTCCTTACCTTGCAAAAAAAGACCCGACGCGTTTTGCGTCGGGTCTTGAAGGGTTGCTTTAAGTATTCTTCTATCCGCTGTGCCGAATGACCAGAATGTCGCCGTCTTTGACGACATATTCCTTGCCTTCCAACCTTACCAATCCCTTCGCCTTGCAGCCCGGATATCCGCCTTCGCGGACGAAATCATCGTAATGCACGACTTCCGCGCGAATGAAGCCTTTGGCCAAGTCGCTGTGAATCACTCCTGCGGCGTCCACAGCCGTTTCTCCCAGGTGAATCGGCCAGGCGCGCGTTTCCTTATCGCCCGTGGTCAGAAAGCTCTGCATGCCGAGCAGCGCGTAGCTCGCCTGAAGAACGCGATCGCGCGCGGACTGCGTAACGCCTAAATCCGCCATGAACATCTCGCGTTCGGCATCTTCAAGGCCCGCGATTTCGGCTTCGATGGCCGCAGAGAGACCGATTACGGCCATACCGTCCGCAATGAATTCGGTGCTCAGCTTCTCCGCAAGACTTAAAGCGTTGCTCAAAGTATTTTCGGCGAGATTGAGCACCACCAGCATCGGTTTCTCGCTCAAGAGCTGAAATCCCCGCAACGCTTTCTTCTCGTGTATCTCTAAATCGAGTACGCGCAGCGGTTTGCCGTCTTCGAGTTGTGCCTTCGCGCGTTCGAGCACATTCAGTTCGAGCGTCTCTTGCGCGGTCGGCAGTTTGACGCGCACTTGTTTCAGCAATTTCTCGTGACGCTTTTCAATCACGATCAGATCGCTGAAGATGAGTTCGTCTTGAATGCGGCGAATATCGCGCGGCGGCTCGGCGGATTCCAGCGCGCCCGCCAGTTCAAAGCCTCGCACGACCAACGCGAGCGCGTCGGCGTTCTTGAGTTCGCCTGAGAACACGCCTTCGAACCAGCTTTGCTTAGACGCGCCTTCTTCGAGGCCCGGCGTGTCGAGATATTCGACGGTAGTGTAGATAAGTTTGCGCGATTCACTCATTTCGCCTAACTTATCCACACGGGGATCAGGGACCTGGGTGACGGCGCGCAGCGTTTCGCGCTTGTGCATCGCGGCCGGATCAGGCTCCGTGCCGGTCAAAAGATGAAAAACGGTGGTCTTCCCGGATTGGGGCGCACCGATAAGGCCGATATTCACTTGCTAAAGGATGAAGGATGAAGGATGGAAGATGAAGGATGCAGGGCACCTGCGGCAGGTGCCGCCGCGAGTATGGAAGATGCGGGGCATCCGCAGCGGATTCCGCCGCGAGTGCTTTCTTAAGCTACTGTTTTTGGGTTGAACGCTCACAAAGTGCAAAACAGAAGTGCTTTGGAAACAAGGCTAATTAAGTGGGAAGCGGGTCTGTTTTGCTTTGGATGTGTGTTTCATAACTTAGTAATATACGAAATTTGAACATTTGTGTCAAGTAAAAAACTCAAAACTTGTGATGCTGAAAAAAAGGCCGCGGATACTTCCACGGCCTTTTATAGACAAATGAAACCTGCCCTTACTCTATTCTTCTCTTTAACGGCGTTCCTGCGGGTGTTCCACTTGACGCTGATTCAAAAAGCGAGTCAGCGGGCCAGTGTCCCGTCACATGGTAGTGGTACTTCGTTGCGGCGGAATCGAGTATCCCGACGTTGCTGAAGCGGAAGCTATCCGTCTGCGCGATTTCCGTGAAACCTCCGACCGTTTGCGGTGAACGGTGAATGCGGAAGTCGGTGGCCGAAGAGTCGCATTTCCAAATTAGCCGGATGTCGCTTCCCACCGGCATGATGGTCAGGAACAGGCCGACGTAGAAGGAGTCGCAATAGGTCGGCGTCCAGAATCCATCTTCGTCTTGAAAGCGCACACAGAACTTGCGATAGCCCGAATCCACTCCGGCGAAGACACTGCTCGCCGCTTCGAGTCCTTCGTCCCATGCGCCGTCTTCCGGCAACGGCACCACAACCCCGTTGCCAATTCCGGGATCGGGTGGCCTGAAGAACTCTGCATAGGCTAAAGCAGGCTGCTCATAAGTCGAAGGCGACTGATACGGGTAATTGATGACGAGAAAGCTATCCGCCTGCCAGAGGCTCCAGTAGCTTGCTTCGTCCTGAAAGCGGATTCTGAACTTATGAAAACCCGTGGCCAATGTTTGGGGAACAATCTCGTCAAACGGCACCATGACTCCATCCGGCAAATCCAATGCCGTAATCGCTAAGGAATCGAAACGATACTCCGCTCCAATGATCTCGGGAAAGCTGAACGGAGTGTTGCTGGACAGAGGATAGTTGATGACCAGAAAACTGTCGGCGTGCCAGAGACTCCAAAAGCCCGTATTATCTTGAAAACGAACGCGGAACTTGTGAAAGCCAGTGGTCAGGCTCTGCGGGACGATCTCGTCAAACAAAACCTGCGAGCCGTCCGTCAGGTCCACCGAATAGACCGTTAGCGAATCGAAGCGGTACTCGGCGTGTGTGATTAGCTCTTGTGCCGCCGCCCACTTGCAAAGCGTGAGCAGCAGCAAGAAAAGAATTACTTTGCGCATGCCCCCCCCCTTAGTAGCGCGGACCGATGCGACCGACGGATTGCGCCTCAAGCGGCTCGCCGTTAATTAGAGGCGTGGATAGCGTCAGGCTGATCGCGAACGGATAGCCCGGTACGCCGTTGTCCACCAGCGGGCGCGGTCCGCCGTAAAGTCCGATGTCGTTGCGCGAGCCGTCCAAATCATTGAAAGACGAATCGGGATGCCCGGCGTCCACCAGCAGCAGTCCACCCGTGTTCGCGTTCAAGTGCAAATCGCTGGTGCCGTGAACGTAGTTCGCCGTTTCGTCATAGTTGACAAACGGATCGTTGCCGTTCAGCAGCACTTGATTGGTAAAGAACCCGGGAATCGCCGGAGCCGTAGAATCGCTGGCATTGTACTCAAACACCGTGGCCGGGCCATAGGTTCCCCAGTTTCTGCTTGTGCCGCCCCAGTCGTAGAAGATGGAATTGACTACTGCGAGAGTCTTTAGGGTCGAGGAGTTTGTAAAATAGAAGGGCTGTCTGATATTTGAGAAGACGCAATTGCGAACCAGGACAGTTCCGAATGTGCTTGATGTTGATGACCCAAGGACAATTCCTGAGGATATTGGCGTTCCCGAAGTCGAGAAAAGACAGTTCGAAAAAGCGAGCAGGATGTCTGGCAATGTACTATTATATTCAAATATGATGCCATTGCCTGTATTGTGCGTTAGTATGCAATCTTCCACCGTCAAGTTCTTTGCGTTAAAGAAGACAACGTTATTGCTGCTCCCCCGTATCCGGCAGCGACGTAGAATCAGTGAATCAGCCGATGAACCAAGTGACCATTGACCCGAGGAATTGATTCCTTCGATTACGGTATGATTCGCGCCCACCGACTGGGTAGCAAATGACTGCGCGTTTACATGATCCCAGCCCGCGCCAATGATATGCAGTCGCTTGTTGTTAATGTTTGGGTTGTCGCTGAAATTATTGTATGTCCCCGGTGCAACGAGAATCGTGTCGCCCGTGACAGCTGCATTAACGGCCAAATAGATATGCAAGTACTGCCCTGTCCCGTTCCCATTAACCGTCCGTATAGTAGCCTGCGCGGTCAGCGCGAGCGCCAGCACCGCGAAAATCGAGCATTTCCATCCATTCATGTCCGTTGCCCTCATTTTTTGTTGTTTTGCACTACTGCGTAACAAATCTACGCAAACGTGGAGTACCGTCAAACATGCCAGACTTCCGGGACAGTAGATTCTGGAGATTTTTATCTCAGGGCAAGGAGTTGTTTTTTTTTGTTAATGTTTTTGGGGGTTCTGGAAGCGGGGAATTGGAGGCGTGGAGTTTTTTTTGGGGGATACCCGGCAAGCTGGGCGCTACGATGCAATACTACATCCCCGCGGCGGCACCCGCTGCGGGTGCCCCGTTGCCGGGCGACTCGAGAGCTTGAGACTAACCTCTGAATAACAGACATGCTTCGCCGACATAGCCGCTACTCGGTTGCACACACAAATTTCTTTGTGAGCAGGGCATTCGAACTGCGCATTGGTTGGTGGCCTCCTTTGACAAGATCCCTACGGGATGACAGGCGTTTAACGTTCTCGGGTTGCGATTGGGATGGTGGCGGCCTTTGAATAGGTCCTTCAGCCGCGGCGGCTTCAGGATGACAAGTGCGCAGCGTCCGCGCTAGCGAAAAGAGTGCTTCACAAGCACAAACGGCTCGCCTTTTCAGGCGAGCCGTTTTCTTCCCAGTCTTTCTATGGTCGGGCTTGGAAGCCCGACCCAGTTAGACGCAATATTTGGGAATCCCGTTATTATGTCAACATAATCAAAGCGGGATGGCTCTATTCACATAGATTGGCCAGACGGATGTACGCGTCTTCGACTTTGTGCATCTCCGAATACAGCGCGGCGGACGGAGCACCGTAGCTCAGCGTGCGCAGCTCTTTGCAGGCGCGCACAAGATCGGCGGCGGCTTCGTTGTAGAACTTCGTCTGATACGGCGTGCCGTCTTTCAGCGAACCCTTCACGTCGCGCGCGTAGCTCAAAAGCTCTTTGGAATTTTCGCGCAGATACGCGGACTCAACCGACCACTCGGCTTCGAGCATCGGAATGAACTTATTCCAAAATGCTTCCAGCTCCTCGGGCGCGCTGGTGGGCAGATAGTGCGGATCCATGAAGCTGTAGCCCCAGTCGGGATCGGCATAGGGGTCATCCCCGGCCATCGCGGCGGTTCCGAACAGCAAAAGTGCAAGCAGAGAAAAACGAAGAATAGTCATAACAGATTTCCTTACCGAAATACTCCCGCAATATCGGCTAACCCTTGAAGATACAACTCTCTTGGCATGAAGTCAAGAGGGGCCTTTGCATTCTGCGGATTCCGGCGGGGAACCGCGTGCGCTAAATCCCCGCTCGGCGCCAGCGTGAACACTGGACCCAATGCCGCTGACGCGGTATGCTTCACTCCCCGCGTGAACATCCAAACTCGTCCCCGCAAGGGCCGCGCCAAACTTAGAATATGGCCGCTGCGGCGGCGGCAGTCCGCGAATGCGGATGCGTCCCCGGCGGAAACACCGTGTCCACTTCAATAACTTCCGCCGGATCACGCAAGGCTTCTTCCAGCGCGCAGATCGCGACTTCGCACATCGGGCCTTCTGGCTCCTTGGTCGTGATCCGCTGGAGCCACAGGCCGGGCTGAATCAAGGCATTCACAAGCGGGTTGCGGACATGCCTGGCCGAAAACCGCAGGAACTCGTAGGAAAGCCCCGCGACCAGAGGAATCAGCGGAAGGTGTGCCGCCAAACGGACCAGAGTATTCGGATAGGGGCCCCAGAGTGCCACCACAAGCGTATCCACAACCACGAAGAACAGAATAGCCGAAATCGCCACGATCAGCAGAAAGCTCGTCCCACAGCGCGGGTGAAAGCGCGTCTGCTTCAAGACCTGAGCCGCTTCGAGCGGCTGTCCTTGCTCATACGCAAAAATGGTCTTGTGTTCTGACCCGTGATACTGAAAGACGCGGAAGATGTCCTTGAACTGCGAAATCACCCACATATACCCGACCAATGCCAGGATACGCCCGGCACCTGCGATCAGGTGAAAGGCAATTTGCCCCTGATCGCCACCCACCAACAGCTTAGCCAGCAGATAGGGAAGGTACATGAACATTCCGAGTCCCACGGCAATCGCGACAATGCTCGAAAGATATCCAAGCAGTTTCTGGCCCAATGAAGGCTTCTTTGCCGCCGCAGCTTGGTCCGGATCTGACTTTTCTGCAGACCAATTCAAGGCATCAATGCCGATTTTCAGAGCTTCTACCATCCCAATCGCACCCCGAACGATCGGAAGGCCATAGGCCTTATTTCTCCGGGTTATGGGGTGATACGGGTATGCCCTCAAAGCGATACTACCGTCGGCTTTTCGTGCCGCCATGGCCACACGGTGCGGACTGCGCATCATGACGCCTTCGATAAGCGCCTGGCCACCCATGGCCAGCTCAGACGACATTTCCCTGCGATTCAGACTATTTTGATTCATAACAATACCTTCTGATCTACCCCCAATATGCGGAAAAGGCGGTATCTCCCAAGAGACACCGCCCACACAAAGAACTTAGGACTGTCCTATTTCTGCGCAAATTTCTGATATTTCTTAAGAAACTTGTCCACACGGCCAGCCGTATCCACCAATTTCTGCTGACCCGTGAAAAATGGGTGGCAGGCATTGCAAATTTCGACTTTCCATGTATCTTCATTACGGTTCGCGCGTGTCTGGAAGCTGTTGCCACAGGCGCACTCGATCGTAATCAGTCTGTACGTCGGATGAATGTCAGGTTTCATGTTCGGATTCCTCGGATTTGAACGCGGAATATACACATTCTTGCCCCCATTGTCAACTACTCAAAAGGGAGTCAAAATGCGCATCTTCTTGCTCACTCTATCTTTACTTTTTATAGCATCTTGCAGTTCCGACGATCCGTCAGATCCGCGGGTTCGGCCGATGGTTTCCACGAAGGGCGTGTCGCTGTCACCGCGCTCGTTCTCAAGTGGCGACTTTGTTCAATTCTTCGAACTGGCCGAAACAGCAGGCCGTTTCATTACCTGGACTGGAAACTGGACAGACTTTGCGAATCCGCAGTCGGCCGCGGAGGTAGTGGCCTCGCTGAGCGGAACCTACGACTATGAGCCTGTCATTGTCACAAGCTGGTTCAGCACCGAAACCGGCGCTCCGCTTCAAGAGATGAACGATTCGACGAAACAAAGGTTCCTGGAATACACCACCGACTTCGTGCGGCGGCACCGTCCCCCCTATCTTGTGGTGGGTGTCGAACTCAATACGGCCTACGACTTTTCAGCGGCGAACTTCCAGGACTTCGCGTCCTACTTCCCGCAGATAGTAGATTGCGTCCACACCACATCACCAACCACAAAGGTCGCCCCGGACTTCCTGTGGGAAAAAACTCTGGGCTATCACGGCGGACTCTTCGGCGGAACAAATGACACCACGAACACACAATTTGAGTTGATCGCCGCATTCCCGGATGCGGACTTCATCGGGTTCAACAGCTATCCAAGCTTGATCTTTGCTCATCCGGATTCAATTCCGACGAACTACTACTCACGCATTTCCAGCATCACGAATAAGCCTGTCGCCTTCTTTGAGACCGGTTGGCACACCGCCAATGACATTCCCGGCTGGGAAAGCAGCGAAGCCGAACAGGTTCGATTTGTCGAACGTTATCTCGAAATGACGTCCGCGCTCGATCCTCTTGTACTGATCTGGCCGTTCCTGTTTGATCCCCAGACTTCCGCGCCGTTCAATTCGATGGGACTCTGGGATCGAACTTCAGGCAATGAGAAACCGGCGTGGAGTCTGTGGCGGGATGCGGAAATTTAGGGTGCGTTTCGGATGGGGTAGTTCGAGGTTCAAGTTGAGGGGATGAATGCGCGGAATATAGCAGCGAACCACGTTCTTCTAACTACTGACTTCATATTTCATACTTTAGTAAAAACTCCCGGTGCCGCACACCGGGAGTTCTGTTTTTGGTCGCGGCCCGAACGCATCTGCCAAGGAATACGTCCGAGCCGCATTGGGTCATCCTGTTCTCGAACTACATCATGGTCTCATCGCCCGTTCATCCCTTCAAACCTAAATGAAATCGAACCGAATTGGCGGCCCCGCCGAGCCGTGTGAAAGCGATCCTTCGGTCCCAGCATGTTCCCCGCATAACCAATCAAATTGGCTCCGAATTTCTCCTTGATGTCGTCGCAGGCATGCGTGAGCACGTCCCGATCCTGTCGCGGTGCGAAGAGCTCCTGCTGCTGCACGCGGGACATCGGGACAAGCTGTGAAATGTCCACGCCCACCAGCCGCACCGGACGTGTAGGGTCATACAACTCCTCAAAAATCTTCTTCGCCGCAGCATAGATGTCCGACTCCATATGGACAAATCGCGCAAGCTTTCTCTGTTGATGGACCGTCTCAAATCCCTTGTATCGAATCTTTACGGTAACGACGCGCCCGGTAAGATGCGCCGTGCGCAGACGACGAGCAACCTTCTCGCACAACAGCATGATCCTGCCCAAGATCGAGTCTATCGAGGTCTGGTTCTCGAAAAACGTCGTCTCATGGCTCATGGATTTTTCGGAAGGAAGCTCCTCCGTGCGCAAGACCGTGCTGTTCCCTCCACCCCGTGCCAACAGCTGCAGCTCAGGTCCGCGAACTCCGAGTTTGTTCCTGAGGATTTCCGTCGGATAGATCGCCAGCTCATGCAGCGTCCGAATTCCGAGTCCGTGCAGCACGTGACTCGTCGCCGGACCGATGCCGTTCATGTCTTCAATCGGAAGCGGTCCCATGATCTCCGCAACTTTCGACGGCGGAATATGAGTAAATCCCCGCGGCTTGTTCATCCCGGATGCGAGTTTCGCCACACAGCGCGACGCCCCCGCACCGATCGAAGCCGTCACGCCGACTTCCCGCTCAATGCGCTCCTGGATTTCAAAACCCAGCGCCTTGACGCTCGGCCAATGCCACACCACGTCCGTGACATCCAGTGCGGCTTCATCAATGGAGATGAACTCAACCTTGTCCGTGTAATCAATCAGAATGTCCCGCACCCGACGCGACGCATCCACGTAGCGGCTCGAATCCGAGCGCACACAGATCGCCTGCGGACACTTCTGCAGAGCCTCGTGTATCGGCATACCGGATCGTGCCCCGAATTTGCGAGCCTCGTAGGACGCCGTGGTCACGACACCGCGACCGCCGGGACTGCCGCCGACCAGTATCGGCTTGCCGCGCAGGCTGGGATTGTCGCGCATTTCGACCGCCGCGAAAAACTGGTCGAGATCAACGTGAAAAATGGTTTTGCTCATGGCGCCACTAAATATGAAGTCAGAAATATGAAATATGAAAGACGACGTCAGTCATCCAATGTGCTGGTCACCCATTACGTTTCGTGGCGGAGTCGCTCCATGCGCCACGCTTGGGACTCGTTATTGAAGGACAGCTCATAAACCTCGGGGCCATCGGAATGAACTGAAAAATAGTGGTATATGGCCGTCCCATCTTTCTGCTTCCAAGTGCCGTTGATGCGAAACACCTTGTACACCCGCTCCCGCCAACGAAACTTGAGCGGTGTCAACTTACCCCGCTGAAAAAGGGCAATAACTTCTATCGGATCAAATAGTTCGGTGTCGTTCATCGCTGTCTGGACATCTGTTCAAAAGACCCTCCAAAGTAATCCGGCTGCATTTTGAGCCGGAGTGAACACTTGTTCAAAGGACAAGATACGACAAGAAACCAGAAAAGTCAAGGGGCACGCTGCGTCCTTTTCGACTCTTAATCATTGCCCGGCTATGCTACTGACCGCCTTGCAATTCCGGGAACGAAGCCGTATTATGGGAGCCATCATGCTTCCCCGTCCGTCACTTCTCAGGTTGTTGCTGTCCGCAGCATTTGCAGCCCTCTTGGTCACCGCGAATTTCGTGGCGATCGAGCACGATTGCCACCACCCCGGGGAAGACTCGCACGATTGTACCCTCTGCTGGATTTCATTCTCGCCCGCCGAGAATGCCGATCAACCCACCCTCACCCCTCCCGCGCAGCCAGAAACGCTGGTATCGATCCCCGATCTCAGTCCGGTGCGCATCGAGCATCCCAGCTCACACTCTCCCCGTTCGCCTCCCAGTCTGTAACCTCCGCTCACTTTAAGACACTCGCCGTCCGCTCACGCTCTTCGTGATGGGCGCTCTGTGCTACTCTCAACTTTAACGAGGTTACATACATGTCGTTTCGTTTCTCGCATCCATACATGTGGCTTGTGCTGTCGTGTCTTGCCGTTTGGTCAGCCGCGCAGGCCGGAGTCACCAACCCGGATATTTCCGTCGTCGGTCAAATGCGCGCGTTCATGACCGATGATGCCGCCGATATCAATCGTGATCGCGCGCAGCTCTCTTTCGACGAATCCGAACTCATTCTCGACGCAGCATTGAACCCGTTTGCGCGCGGCACGTTTGTGATTGCCATCGCCGATGAAGAGGTCGAAATCGAAGAAGGGTTTCTCACGATGAGCAAAGGCCTCCCCGACGGTCTCGGATTGAAATTCGGTAAGTACCGCGCGGGCTTCGGCAAACTCAATCAAGTGCATCCGCACGCCTACCCTTTCACCGAACGCTTCAATGTCCTGGCGGCCTTTCTTCCCGGCGAAGAATCGTTCAACGAAATCGGCGGACAAGTTTCGTATAGACTTCCGCTGAAATCCGACCTCTCCTCCACCGTGTCGCTCGATGTCTTGCAGGGAAATTCGTTTCATCCCGATGAAGAAGACTCGCGTCTGGCCGTGCTGGGACGCTGGGCGAATTTCTTTATGTTTAACGACGAATCCTCGATGGAACTCGGCGTCTCGGCGACCCACGGTGTCAACAACGTCGCAGCCAAAACCACAACGTCCGTGTTCGGTTTCGACGCCAAAGCGAAGTTGTGGTTCAATGCGCAAGACGTGCTCGTCCTGCAGGGAGAATTTCTCGCACTCGATCGTGAAGATGCCGACGTTGATGAAGACAGCGGCGAAATGTCCACGTCGCACGTGCGTCCCGTGGGCGGCTATTTGTTTGGCGATATGACGATGAAAAAGCGTTACAATTTCGGCGCACGCTACGAACGCTATCAACGGCCCGAACCGGAAAAACCGTGGGACCAGGCTGTCGGCGCGTTCGCGGGCCTCGCGCTCATGGAAGAGACGACGCTCTTTCGTCTAAACTTTGATCATGTCATGCCCGACGCGGAAGATGCCTTCAACACCTACACGTTTCAGGTGATCTTCTCGATGGGACCGCACAGGCCGCATCAATTCTAAGGGAGCGCACACATGAAAACCATAAGCTATTTCGTCGCGGCGCTTTTGATTTTTGCGTCGCAGTCGTTGGCTACACTGTCTGTCGCAACGTCGCTTCCCGATTTCGCATCAATTGCGTCGTATGTCGGCGGCGATCAAGTCGAGGCCTTTTCCATCGCGCGCAGCACGGCCGATCCGCATTCGGTAGAAGTGCTGCCGACTTATATGGTGCGTGTGTCGCGCGCTGATCTGTTTTTGAAAGTCGGTTTGGGATTGGATCAGTGGGCCGATCAGATTATTGAAGGCGCGCGCAACTCCAAACTGAAAATTACCGATTGCTCGGCGGGCATTTCCGTCTTGGAAAAACCGACGGGCAAAGTTGACGCGGCGATGGGCGACGTGCATCCCGACGGAAACCCGCACTACTGGCTCGATCCGCAAAACGGAGTGCAGATCGCGGAGACGATTGCCAATGCACTCGCGGCATTAGATCCTGCGCACGCGGATCTGTTCACTTCTAATGTTGAAAAGCTGCGCGCGGAAATCGCGGCCAAGCTTCCGGCCTGGCAGGAGATCGCCGATCACGTTCCCAATCACATTTTCGTGAGCTATCACTCGTCATGGAGCTATTTCGCGCATGCGTTTAATCTGAAAATCGCGGCGAAGATCGAACCCGTGCCCGGAATTCCTCCGACGGCGCGGCATCTGGCCGAACTGGTCAACATCATCTCGTCCGAGGGCGTGAAGCTCGTCGTGCAGGAGCCGTATTTCTCCAATGACGGAGCAAAATACCTCGCGCGCGAAACGGGCGTGACCGTTCTGAAACTTGCGCCTTCGTGCGAAGATGCAAATGCATGGTCGTACCTTGCGCATTTTGACTCCATCTTCAACGCATTTGAAACGGCCGCCGCGCAATGATTGAAGCATTTTCCTATCCGTTCATGTGGTGGGCGCTCGCGGCCTGTCTCGTGCTCGCGGGGATTCACGCGTATTTGGGATTTCACGTCGTCAAGCGCGGCGTGATCTTCGTAGATCTTTCGATGGCGCAGATTGCTGCGCTCGGGATGGCCGTAGCCATTGCGACAGACCTGCACGACCACCCGGTTGCGGAGTATCTCTTCCCTGTTGCGGCCACGTTGCTGGGCGCAGTGATCTTCGCGTGGCTTCGGCATCTCGAGCACAAAGTACCGCTCGAAGCCTTCATCGGCATCACCTTCGCGTCCGCGCAGGCGCTCGTGCTCTTGCTGCTCGAACACACGGCGTCGGGCACGGAGCATTTGAAGGAAACTCTCGTCGGAAACATCTTCACTGTTTCGCCATCGGTCGTGATTCGCACCGCGGCAATCTACGCGGGAATCGGCTTGATTCATTTATTGATTCGCAAGCCATTGTTCGAAATCACGAACAACCCCGAGGCTGCCAAGAAAACCCGCAACATGTTCGGATGGGATGTGCTTTTTTATGGAACCTTCGGAATCGTCGTCACCTCATCCGTGAAAATCGCCGGAGTGCTGTTGGTCTTCGCGCTTCTGGTCATTCCGTCGGTGGCGGGTGTGCTCGTCTCCGATAAGGCCAGCGTGCGCCTGATCGTCGGCTGGTCGTTTGCGTTTGTTTGCAGCGTCCTAGGGCTTGCTGCGGCATTTTTGTTTGATGCGCCAGCCGCTCCGATGATTCTGACCGTGCTGACGGCGGCATTGGTCGTCCACGGCCTCGCAGTCGCGGCCTTTGGAAGACTCCGGACACGGTGAACGAAACTGTTTGCAATGGAAAGTCGGCTTGACTGCCAGGCAAAGTCGGATGGTTCGATCGCGGCTCTTGTACCAACCGCTGGCACGGCGGATTTAGACAAGTTTCATTCCGTCTTGTCCGATGTGCAAAACAAAGAAACAGACTCGTAAGAGTCTGTTTCTTGTGTCGGGGCGGCCGGATTTGAACCGACGACCCTCTGCTCCCAAAGCAGATGCGCTACCGGACTGCGCTACGCCCCGATGGTTTGGCGAATAAAGAATTTATGGTTCTTCTGCTTGAAAAGCAAGCGGCCCGCCATCACTGTGGCGGGCCGCTTGTTGCCCTACTTGCCCAACTTCGCCTGGAACTATACCGCCGCCATGCCAGCGCGATCCGACGCTTGACGACGACTGCTAAATTGATTCAACAGCTCCCGAAGTTGCGAATCACCATTCGAAACCACTCCCCGCTCCTGCAAGAAGTTCAGCACGGTCTGGTAGTCTTTGTTCGCCAGTCGAAGATACCGCTTGACTGTATTCTTGGAAAGATTGAACTCGCGTGCAGTCGCACGGATTCCGCTTCCTTTCAGCAAGCTGCGGTAGATCTTCTCGATCGTGTCCCAATCCAACCGACTATCCCAAAACGGCGTGCCCTTCAGCTCACTGAAGGTGCGTCCGCAGGTTTTGCAAATCAGCAACCTGACCTGCTTGCGGCCGTAACGCGTGTAGAGATTGATGTTTGCCGCGCCGGTCTTATTATGGTCAGGGCAGCTTGGATTCTGACAGGAGAAATTGTCCAGGTTCATGATTGACTCACCCGGTTCGTGAATGCTTATTACCGTATGGAGTATCGGCACATTCACCGGGAGTCTTGAATCTGTCTGCTCTTTTGTGTGACGAACCAGACTTCATGCTATTCGATTCATCATATTAATAAACAAGTTCTTATATCAATTTCCGTTGACAGCAGGCAAATTGCTTTATTCGCTTCGATTAGGTATTTTCAATGCTTACAGGTTTGCCTCCCTCATTTCCCACCTTAAGCTATTGTTATGCAAGCCATTCAAAAAAGCAATATCGAACCCGGCCTAACGTATCTCGATAAGGCCCCCAGTCCCGAAATCACAACTCCTCATGATGTCATCGTAAAAGTTAAAGCTGCCGGAATCTGCGGAACTGATGTTCACATCTATGCTGCAAAGCCCTCCCTAATGAGCCGAATGGGTTCCCGATTGCCGCTGACCATCGGCCATGAGTTCTGCGGAGAAATCGTCGAGCTGAGTTCAGGAGTCGAAGGCCTCGAAATCGGCCAGTTTGTATCCGCAGAAATGCACTGGACCTGCGGACAGTGCCACAACTGCAGAACCGGCAACGGCAATTGGTGCATTTCGCACACGGTCGGAGGAATTGACGAGCCCGGCGCCTTTGCCGACTACGTCAAACTGCCGGCAAGTTCCATCGTCCCGCTTCCGCCTGACCTTCCCGTGGAGGTCGCAGCATATCTTGACGCCATTGGAAACTCAGTCTATACCGTGCGCAGCGCCGATGTCGTCGGAAAAGACGTCGCGGTCCTCGGCGCGGGGCCGCTGGGCATTCTCGCTGTTTCTCTTTGCAGATTGATGGGCGCGAAGAAGATATACGTGACGGATGTTTCCGACTATGTTCTGCGCGTCGCGAAAGACGAAGGCGCGGATGAAGTCTTCAACGTTAGCGACGAAAAACAACATGTGGAATTCTTGAAGATGGCGACCTCTGATCCCGCCAAGGGCGGTCTGGACGTCGTCTTTGAGATGTCCGGTGCACCGAGCGCCTATGCTGATGCCTTCAAGGCTTTGAGCATGGGCGGAGAGTTCGTCTTGCTCGGTCTGCCGTCCGGAGAGATACCCGTCAGTTTCTCTTCCGACGTTGTCCTGAAGGGTATCACGATCAAGAGCATCTTCGGCCGCAGAATATTCAATACATGGACGGACATGCTTGCTTTGCTGCAAGGTGAGTTCCTGAAATCAGCTAAGAGAATCGTCACACATCACTTCGCTCTGGCGGACTTCGATCGCGGCTTCCAGACCAAACTTGCCGGAGAAGGACTGAAAGTCGTCCTGTATCCCGGCGGACTTCCCAAGGCCTCATAATTGGTAAGACCCTCGGCTCCCTCCACTCCTCCCAAGCAGGAGTCTGAAAAGCTGACTCTCGGCAAGCGCATTCGTCGAACGCTCTTGGGCGAACGTCGAAATCCGTTTGATCCGGCTGTATTCCACAGTCTATCCCTCGTGGCTTTTTTCGCATGGGTTGGACTGGGCGCGGACGGTATCTCCTCGGCGAACTACGGTCCTGAAGAGGCGTTTCTCGCGCTTCATGGCGTGGACTTCCTTGCGCCGATTCTTGCCATCATGATCGCCGCTACGGTGTGGATTATCTCGGCTGCCTACATGCAGGTGATCGAGTACTTCCCCACGGGCGGCGGTGGATACTTGGTTGCTTCCAAGCTCTTGTCTCCCAAGGCCGGTGCCCTGGCAGGATCGGGTCTGGTCATTGACTACATTCTGACCATCGCAGTCTCTGTCGTTGCCGGAGTGGATGCCGTGTTTTCCACCCTGCCTACAGAGTACGGAGTCCTTCGGATTGAGGCCTCTATCGCCGTGGTTGTCCTTCTCGTTGTCATGAACCTGAGGGGATTGAAGGAATCCATCATGATTCTCCTTCCGATCTTCCTCGTGTTCGTGGTGACTCATGTCGGCCTGGTGACTTTTGGCTTCTTCATTCACCTTCCCGACCTGCCGCAACGCACTGCAGAGAGCCTTGCGCATGGACAGGACGTGTTGGCAAAGGAGGGATGGACATACATTGCCGCCGCGCTCCTTACAGCATTCTCCATGGGTGCGGGTACCCTCACGGGTATTGAGGCTATTGCCAACGGCATGCTGACGCTGAAAGAGCCGCGGGTGCAGACCGGCAAGCGGACCATGATCTACATGGCAGCGTCGCTGTCGTTTCTCGCCACCATGTTGCTCTTCAATTTCTTCCTGTGGGAAACCCCTGAAGTTGAAGACCGGACTCTGAATGCGGTGCTGTTCGAACAGATCACCGGCGGTTGGCAGGCGGGAGGCTTCCATGTCGGTGACATCCTTGTCACCGTGATGCTGTTCTCTGCGGCACTCCTCTTGTTTGTCGCTGCTCAGACCGGCTTCATCGGCGGCCCTCGAGTTCTGGCAAACATGGCCGAAGACTCGTGGCTTCCTCACCGCTTCGGCCACTTGTCCGAGAGACTGGTCACCCAAAATGGTATTCTGCTCATGGGTGGAGCGGCGATCGGCTTCATTCTGTATGCGGGCGGGAGTATTACTACGCTCGTTTCGCTCTACGCCATCAACGTCTTCATGGACTTCTCTCTGGCGCAGGCCGGCATGTCCCGCATGTGGTGGAGCAAGCGAAAAGAGGACCCGAAGTGGCTCAGTCACTTTCTCATCTGCGCCGTCGGGCTCACCGTAAGTGTGCTCTTACTGATCATGATGATCGGAATCAAGTTCACCAAGGGCGGCTGGTTGGTCATCTTGATTACCATTCTCTTCTTGCTGTTGTGCTTCAAGATCCGAAACCACTACAAGCAAGTCGAAGACAAAGTCCGCGAACTTGACGACATTCTCGGCACGCTCTCGCTCGGTGAATCCACAGTCAAGGCAGAATCGCTCAAGCCAGGTGAACCCACCGCAGTAGTACTCGTTCAGAGATTCAGCGGCCAGGGAATACACCTTCTTCTCTCCACGCAGCGCCTCTTTGGCGGGCGATTCAAACAATTCATCTTCCTCTCCGTGGGGGCGATTGACACGGGCCGCTTCAAAGGAGTCGAAGAACTTAACTCGCTCCAAGAAGAGGTTCAGAAGGAAACCGAGAAGTACGTCACTCTGGCGCGCTCGTACGGCCTAAGAGCGGAAGCGCGAACCAGCTGCGAACTGGATTATATGGCGGAAATCGAGCGGCTGTGCATCGAGATTCACGAAGAATTCCCCAATACGGTTTTCTTCGCGGCCCGTTTGCTCTTCTGGAAAGACACTTTCTGGACACGCTTCCTCCACAACGAAACACCCATGACGCTGCAGCGCCGCTTGATGTTCCACGGACTGCAGTTTGTCGTGCTCCCAGTAAGATTGCAATAGCATAAGATCATGTATCAAGGTATCAAAGACTTTCTGACCACAGAGCTGACCGGAATACAGGAGTCCGGACTCTACAAAAACGAGCGAATCATTGAATCGCCGCAAGGCGCGGAGATCAACGTCAAACAGCGCGACGTTCTGAACTTCTGCGCGAACAACTATCTTGGACTCGGCGATCACCCGAAGTTGATTGAGGCTGCAAAGTCCGCGCTGGATGAACGAGGCTACGGTCTATCCTCCGTACGATTCATCTGCGGCACTCAGGACATCCACAAGAAGCTTGAGAACCGATTGGCAAAGTTTGTCGGCATGGATGACGCGATTCTCTACTCCTCTTGCTTTGATGCAAATGGCGGACTGTTTGAGACGCTGATGAAGGAAGAGGATGCAATCATCACGGACGCCCTGAATCACGCGTCCATCATTGACGGCATCAGACTTTCGAAGGCGAAACGCTACATCTACAAGAACTGCGATATGCAGGATCTTGAGGAGCGCCTGAAAGAAGCGCAAGGAGCGCGCTTCCGGTTGATCGGAACCGACGGAGTGTTCTCCATGGACGGTTCTCTCGCTCCTCTGCCGCAAATCTGTGATCTGGCCGAGAAGTACGATGCTCTGGTCATGCTGGATGACTCGCATGCGACAGGATTCATGGGCGCACATGGCCGCGGTACGCATGAGCATCACGGCGTCATGAACCGCGTAGATATCGTAACCTCCACTCTTGGCAAGGCATTGGGCGGAGCGTCTGGCGGTTTCACGGCCGCTCGTCAGGAAATCGTGGACATTCTGCGTCAGCGCTCGCGTCCCTATTTGTTCAGCAACACCGTACCGCCACCGATCATTGCAGGAGCGTCCGTCGCAATTGACATGCTGACTGAAACGACCGCACTTCGTGACAAGCTGCATTCCAACACGAGGTATTTCCGCGCAGCGATGACCGAAGCGGGATTTGACATCAAGCCCGGCGAGCATCCCATTGTGCCGATCATGCTCTACGATGCGCACAAGGCACAGGAAATGGCCGCCGCAATGCTTGAAGAAGGCGTGTATGTGATCGGATTCTTCTTTCCCGTTGTGCCTAAGGGGCAGGCTCGCATCCGCGTGCAGATTTCCGCTGCGCATGACGGTGATCATCTCGACACGGCCATCGCCGCTTTCAAGAAAGTCGGGAAGTCGCTCGGGGTCATTCGGTGAGCATCTCTTCCGCCAAATGAAAAAGCCCGTCGTGAAGACGGGCTTTTCTCTTGCAGTCATCTGTTTTCAGTCCAGAGCGAGCCAGAGGGTTTGATCTTTGCGCGCCATGTATCTTCTTGGCCTTGCCGTTGTGCGCAGCTTAGGCGCGGGAAGTTTCCGTTTGTCCCGCTTCACGTCCAGCAGCTCTTCCTGCCGTCCCAATCCTCCCGCGCGCGCCTTCCTGACGAACTCCGGATTCAATTCAAATAGCACGTAGTTGCGCTCGTGCCCGTCGCCGTCGTGATGACTTGCCGCCTTGCACGCCAGCCCCGTGCTTCCCGTTCCGGCAAACGGATCAAGTACGATACTTCCGGGATCACTGCTTTTCTCTATCAGGACGCGAAGCAGTTCAACCGGCTTTTGAGTCGCGTGAAAGCGCTGTGCACTCGGCACGTTATCACATTCCATCACATCCGGGTCGCGCTTGCCGTTCAGGTGCCGCTTGCCCTTGTGCGCGAAAATGATCATCTCATACTGCGGAGCATACGAACCGTTCAGGTCGCCGCTGCCGTGATTATTTTTTACCCAGATGATGCAATTCTTGACCGTAAATCGCCGCGATATCTCCGCGTAAAAAACGGGATAGGTGTCGAAGCGCGTGAAGCAGTAGAAGTGCGTATCATCCTTCAAGACTCGATACATCTCATCCACCCAGTCCCCCACCCAATCAAGCGACACGTCATTGGCAAACTTCGGAAGCTTTTCACGTGCCGTGCGGCGGTTGGATTGGTAATCAATACCGTAGGGAGGGTCGGTGACCACAAGGTCCACGGATGCGTCCGGCAACTGCCGAATCATCTCAAAACAATCCCCGCACGTGATCGTGTTCAACCAATCTTCTCGAATGCTCATGGCTCCTCAGAGAGAGGGTCACCTCACGACTTGCTCGCGGTGACCCGACTTCTGCCTCGTTTGCTGTGAAACGACTTGCTTCCTAACCTGCCTTAAACAAGCTCTTGAAAATGTACCCCGCCAGCGCAGGATTCTCTTTCAGTCTGCGCGTCGAATAGCCATACCACGCATCGCCGAAAGGCACATACACTCGCATCCTGTGGCCGCGCCTCACGACTTCGTCACGAAGCTCAGGCAGGACACCCAGAAGCATCTGGTACTCATACTGCGCAGAATTCATGCCGCGCGTCTTGACCAGAGCCTCGGACTGCTCAACTAACAGCTTGTCGTGAGTTGCAATCCCGACCAGTGCCCCGCCGTCAAACATCAACTCGAGCAGTTTCATGAAATTGTCCTGAATCGCCCGGCGCTCCTTGTAGGCAATCGCTTCCGGCTCGACATAAATGCCTTTGCACAAGCGGAAATTCGTCGGACCACCATCCATCAATCGTTTCACGTCGTCGGCGGTCCTCTTCAGATAGGCCTGGACGACTATTCCGACCCGCGCTTCTTTTCGAAACTCGTCGTAGATCGCAAGAGTCTCCGACGTGTACGGCGAATCTTCCATGTCAATGCGAACGAACACATCACGCTTTGCCGCAGCATCAATCAACCGTTTCACGTTTTGCCGGGCAATCTGCGGACTGATGGAGAGTCCCACTGCGGTAAGCTTGACCGATATCCCCGACTTCAGCTTGCGCTCTGCTATCGCGTCAATCAGCCGCAAGTATGACTCAACGTCGCGCGACGCAAGCTGCGGATCGCTCACGAACTCTCCCAGCACATCCACCGTCGCGTGCATGCCGCGCGCATTCAAGTTCTGGACGACATTCATCGCGTCGTCGAGCGATTCCCCAGCGATGTATTTTGACGCAACCTTGCGTACCATCATCTTCGGCACGTAGGGCATCATCCCAACGACCAATTGGTCAAGCAATGTCATGTTCGAGGCACTTAGAATCTAATTGTGGCGCCCAATTGAAACCCGTCGGACTCCGAAGCCGTCAGCTCCGGCGTGATGTCTATCTTGAAAAGCTGTGCGTCAACATACGCGTCTCCCATCGAAAGCAGCTTGATGGCCGCAAACCACCAGATCAGCTTGTTGCGGTTGCTGCGATAGAATTTCTCCGCCGGAAAGTCGTCCGCCGTCTTCGCCGCCTGCATGTCATCGTTGCTGCGCGAAATCCCGATCAGGAATGACGTTTCCGCCGCGAAAAACGCAAAAGACTTGATGTATGACTCCGTGTAGAGCTGCCCCCAACCAGGCACCGCGAGCGATCTAAAGACCGCCCCGGTCGTGCTCTTCTTTGGCCTTGCACGATCCATGCCCTGATCCGCCGCGCCTGCCGTGCAAAGCACCGAAAGCAGGACTAAGGCAAGAGCGCGATACACTCGATTTCCACCAGCACGTCTTTCGGCAAGCCCGCAACGGCGACCGTACTGCGTGCCGGAGGCGCTTCCGAGAATGACTTCGCGTACACTTCGTTGACCGCCGCGAAATCGTTCATGGACTTCAGAAAGATCGTCGTCTTCACGACATGCTCGAATCCTGTCCCGGCCGCGCTCAACACGGCGCCAAGATTCTTCATCACCTGCGCGCACTGCTCCGAGGCGGTCTTACCGACGATTTCCATGGTCTTCGGATCGAGCGGAATCTGTCCCGCCGTGAACAAGAGGTTCCCTGAGCACTTCACGGCCTGACTATAAGGTCCAATCGCGGCTGGCGCGTTCGTCGTGCTGACTGCCTCACGATGCATTACTTAATCTCCTTGAATTCCGCATCCTCGATATCGTCGTACTTCCGATCGCTTGCCTGACTGCGTGGAGTGCCCTTCACACTGGGTCCGGACTTGCTCGATCTGAATAGATTCAGAAGCACGCGCACCGCAAGCACAACCGCCAGCACTGCAAGCAGCATCCTAACCATTCTAAATATCCACCGGGTTGAAATACCGTGTGCCTGACTGCTCACGTTCTATCTCCGTCATGATCGCCGCAAGATGTTCAGAGTTATTCACGAAATCCAGCTGCGTTGTATTGATTATCAAGAGCGGCGTTTCATCGTAGCTGAAGAAAAAGTGATTGTACGCCTCATTCAGCGTGCGCAAATACTCCTCTGAGATCTCTCGCTCATAGGGACGACTGCGAGTCCGGATGTTCTTCATCAGTCTTTCCGTAGAGCTCTGAAGGTACAGCACGATGTCCGGCTTGCGCACTCGCAGTTCAAGAAGGCCCATGATTTTCTCATAGAGCACAACTTCATTCTCGCTCAAATTGATATACGCGAAGATCCGGTCTTTCGGAAAGACGTAGTCGGACACCAGAGCAGAGTGAAAGAAATCCGGTTCAGGAAGCTCTTGCTGCTGTCTGAACCGAGACAAGAGAAAGAAAATCTGCGTCTGAAAGGCGTAGCGGCGCGGGTCCTTGTAGAACTGCGCGAGGAACGGGTTCTCTTCGTGGTTCTCAAGCACCAGCCGCGCATTCATCTTCTCGGACAAAATGCGAGCCAAAGAGGTCTTTCCCACCCCGATGACACCTTCAATCGCTATGTAGTGGTGCCGGCTCATCACAACGCGGACTTGTCAATGGTCTCAGTTACAGAAAGCATCTTGCACTGATTCAAATGCTCCGCAAACGTCTGTTTACTTCCCGGAGCCTTCTCGTTCGCTACGAGATCACACAAAGGGTGCAAAATGAAATCGCGTTCAAGCATCCGCGGATGCGGCAGCGTGAGGCTCTCGGTATGAACCAGACTGTCTCCCCAGAGCAGCAGGTCAAGATCGCAAATGCGCTCCTTGTTGTCCTTCCGGGTTTGACTCCCAAGCGCGGTCTCTATTTTTTGCAGAGTCTCGAAGAACTTGCGAAGCGGCATCGTACAGCTGCATTCGAAGACAGCATTGAGAAACAGGCCGCCGGTGACGCCTTCCATCGGGTTCGAGATGTAGAGCCTTGAGATACGCTTGAGATGAATCTCGCGTACACCAATCTCTGTCAAAACGCTCCCGAAGTTCTTGACGCGGTCGCCAATGTTGGAGCCGAATGAGACATATGCGTGCTCAAGCATTCGCGCGCCGCCGGATAACTTCCACTTCAACGCCCTTCAACACTCCACCCATGGGAACATGCGGCTTGCGAACCCGGAGAACCACTTCTTCCACGGCAGGAAACCTTGCCAGCACGCCCTGAGCAAGTTCGGACGCACAGGTCTCCAGCAGTTGATACGACTCTGCTAAGAACGCTGTTTCGATCTCCCGATAGAGCAAGGTGTAGTCCACGGTCCAATGCAGATCGTCCCCGCCGCGCCCGGTCTTGCCAAACTCACCGGCCACTTCACAATCTATCTCGAAGAGCTGACCCAGAGAGCGCTCTTCTTCAAGAGCGCCATGGTGCGCGTACATTTGAACACCCAACAGGCGTATGCGATCCAGTGCGACAGTCACGATTTCTTTTCTTCCTCAGCCTGCGACACTCCGCGCATGGCTTCAATGATGGCGACAAGTTGCTTGACAAGCGGTTCAAGCTCATTGAGAGGAAGCATATTTGCTCCGTCTGACAAAGCTTGCTCTGGAGTAGGGTGAGTTTCGATGAACACCGCAGATACAGCTCCGGTCGAAACTGCCGCGCGCGCTAACGGACCAATGAAACGCGGAGCGCCGCCTGACACTCCGCCCTCGCCACCCATTCTTTGTACACTATGCGTCGCGTCAAATACGACCGGAAATCCCAGGTCTGCGAGCAGCACCAATGAACGCATGTCCACAACCAAATCACGGTAGCCGAAACTTGCGCCGCGCTCCGTGAACAAAATTCTGCCGTTGCCGGTCGAAGCGATCTTGTCCGCCGCAAACTTCATGTCCCCGGGTGCGACAAACTGCCCCTTCTTGACATTCACGGCTTTCCCGGTCTTGCCTGCCGCAACAAGCAGGTCCGTTTGCCTGCACAAAAACGCCGGAATCTGCAAAACATCCACGACTTCTCCGGCAGGCGCGGCCTGTTCGGGAAGATGGATGTCTGTCGTCACCGGCAGCCCGGACTCCGCACGAACCTTTTCAAGTATGCGCAACCCTTCTTCCAATCCGGGGCCGCGAAAGCTCGTCACCGACGTGCGATTGGCCTTGTCGAAACTCGCCTTGAAGATCGGCAGCACACCCGTTCGCAGCGCGATCCCGGCAAGCTCTTCTGCCATGTAAAGGCAGAGATCTTCCGACTCGATTACACAAGGTCCGGAGATCAATGCCAGCGGGTAAAACTCGCCGCCGATGTCAGCCAAGCCGCTCAATGATCGCCTTTGTGATGTCTGCCGTTCCATAGGACGAGCCCGGAAGCAAATCGGGCGTCAGGGTCTTCCCTTCTTTCAGAACGGCGCGAACGGCGGTATTCACGCGCTCTGCTGCCGCGCTTTCTCCGATGTGATGAAGCATCATCACACCGGCGAGCACCAAGGATATCGGGTTGGCAATGCCTTTGCCTGCAATATCCGGCGCGCTGCCGTGAATTGCTTCAAAAATGGCCGTCTTGTCACCGTAGTTCGCGCCCGGTGCTAGCCCGAGCCCGCCGATCAGACCCGCCGTTAAGTCAGAGACAATATCCCCGAAAAGATTCGTCGTGACCACGACGTCATAGGCATGCGGCTTCCGCACAAGCTCCATACAGGCCGCGTCAATGATCCGCTCTTCCGCGCCAATCTGTGGATAGTCCGCCGCAATCTCTCGAAACGCCTCAAGAAAGATTCCGGAGAACACCTTCAGAATGTTCGCCTTGTGAACACACGTGACTTTCTTGCGGCCGTGAGTTCGCGCATACTCAAATGTGTAACGGCAAATCTTCTCCATCGCCGCGCGCGTATTGCAAGCCACCACAATAGCCGCGCGCTTGTCCGGATCCACGTACATTTCCTGGCCCGTGTAGAGGCCTTCCGTATTCTCGCGCACAACAACTATGTCCGTGCCCGCAAACGGCGTGTTGATTCCCTCAAAGGACACGCACGGACGCACATTTGCATAGAGACTATACTGCTGACGCAACGCGACGTTTACACTGCGGTACCCGCCGCCAACCGGCGTGGTGATCGGCCCCTTCAGCACAACGCCCGTGCGATTGATCGAATCGCTGGTCTCTTTGGGAAGCGGGTCCTTGCCTGCCGCGATAGCCGCAAGCCCGGCATGGCAGACTTCCCACTGAATAACAACGCCCGTGGCTTCCATGATCGCCACTGCGGCTTCGGAAATGGACGGCCCAATTCCGTCCCCTGGTATTAGTGTGGCTCGATGAGTGCTTTGCACCTACTCCTCAATCACCGTTGCAAGTTTCTTCATTGAATTGTTCGCCTTCTGTGCCGACTTCCCGGACTTCAAGCACGCCCCGACAAAATCCCGGAACAGCGGGTGCGGATGAGTGGGACGACTCTTCAGCTCAGGGTGGAACTGAACCGCAAGATACCACGGATGATCCGGGAGTTCGATGATCTCCACCAAATCTCCGCCCGGCCAGATGCCGGTGAATCGAAGTCCCTTTTGATCAAGCTGCTCGCGGAACCGGTTGTTCACTTCGAATCGGTGACGATGCCGCTCCGTGATCGCATCCGTGCCGAACGCCATATGCGCAAGTGATCCGCGCGTCAGGAAGCAAGGATAGCTTCCCAGCCGCATCGTCGCGCCCTTCTGTTTCAGACCGCGCTGATCAGGAAGCAGGTCTATCACCGGATACTTCGTGGTTGGCGCAAACTCCGTGGAATGCGCGCGGCGCATGCCACAAACATTCCGCGCATACTCGATCACCGCGGCTTGCATGCCCAGACATATTCCAAAGAATGGAAGGTTTGTCGTTCGCGCAAAGTTCGCAGCCAAGATCTTTCCCTCGATCCCGCGCTCGCCAAATCCACCGGGAATCAGCAGTCCTGCACACCCCTCCATGAGCTTCGCAGGTTCCTCAGACTCAAATCTCTCGGCTTCGATCCAGTTAAGCTCCACATGCACGCCATGAAAGGCACCGGCGTGCACAAAGGATTCGATAATGGACTTATACGAATCGCGCACTTCAACGTATTTTCCGGCAATCGCAATCTTCACGGTTCCGGATGGATGCTTGATCTTGCGCACCACACTCTGCCATTGAGAGAAGTCAGGTTCCTTTGAGCGAAGCCCCAGCTTGTCCAAAAGACGCTTGCCAAGTCCCTCACGCTCCATGATCAGCGGCAACTCATACACAGTGTCCACATCAGGAACATCGAAAACGTCCTCTTTGCCGACATTGCAGAACAGCGCAATCTTCTCTTTCACTTTGCGATCGAGCGGGCGATCCGTGCGGCAAAGCAGGAAGTCCGGCTGCACGCCAATCTCCCGAAGCTCTTTGACCGAGTGCTGTGTCGGCTTTGTCTTAACTTCGCGCGCCGTGGGAATGAATGGAACCAGCGTCAGATGAATGTACACGCAGTTCTTGGGACCAAGCTCAAGGCCAAACTGTCTGATGGCCTCAAGATACGGCAGGCTCTCAATGTCGCCCACCGTTCCACCCACTTCGATCAGCACGACATCATAGGGCTTCTCGCGGCGCGCCACCGCCAGCATCCGTTCAATAATCTCGCCGGTGATATGCGGAATCACCTGCACCGTCGCGCCAAGATAGTCGCCCCGACGCTCCTTTGAAATCACCGTGTGATAAATCTGCCCTGTCGTCGCGTTGTTCGCGCGCGACATGTCATCCTCGATGAATCGCTCGTAGTGCCCCAGATCGAGATCCGTCTCCGCGCCGTCTTCGGTCACGTAAACTTCTCCGTGCTGGAACGGATTCATCGTCCCGGGATCCACATTGATGTACGGATCCAACTTCATCATTGAGACCTTCAAGCCGCGTGACTTCAGGAGTCTTCCGATGGACGCGGACGCGACTCCTTTGCCCAAAGACGACACCACGCCGCCCGTGACAAAGACGTACTTTGTGCGGTTCTTCTTGCGAGAAACTTTGGCAGGTGACATGATTTACCGGGGAAGGCTTTGAATAAGGAGATTAAGATCTTCAGGAGTATCAATTCCCACGGAACGGCTTTGCACGGAAACAGTGTGGATCGCGTAGCCCGCTTCCAACCAGCGCAACTGTTCAAGTGACTCCGTGCGTTCCAAGGGAGAGGGAGAAAGAGTAACTACTTCATTCAATATTGCGCGCTGAAACCCATAGATTCCAAGATGGCGGAAGTGCACAAGCTGGGGTGGCTGATTTCTGACAAAGGGGACAACGGACCGGCTGAAGTACAGCGCACGGCCATCCTGTGCTACCACGGCTTTCACCACATGGGGACTGTCCAGCGTCTCCGTCGAGTCGGAAGGAACCACCGCTGTGCCGATTTGCGCTTTGCCCGTGCGCATCAATGCGGCCACGTAGGAAATCACGGATGGCTCTATTGCGGGCTCGTCGCCCTGAACATTCAGAACAATCTCGAAGATTCCGAACGACTCGGCGGCCCGAGCGACGCGATCTGTTCCAGAGGGCAGCGCGGGATCCGTCATCACCGCGTCCGCGCCAAACTCCCGACAGGCCGACAGAATGCGTTCATCGTCCGTTGCCACAACTGCCAGGTCCACTCCCTCAGCGGAACGACAGCGCTCCCAGACGTGCTGCACCATCGGTTTGCCCTGAATCATGGCCAGCGGCTTGCCCGGAAATCGAACCGCCGCGTAGCGCGCCGGTATCACCGCCAGAACGCGGCTCATCCGCCCAAGACTCGCGGCAACCTAAAGAATTCCACTGTCCTATCCGGCGCATCACGCAGCACGAGTTCGTGAGGCAGGCATTCATGCGGAGTGTCGTCCTCCAAGAGCGCGCCCTGACTCCCGCCATGATCCATGGGCTCAATTCCAGCCGTGTTCACTTCCTGTAGTTGATCAAAGTAGGAAAGGATAGCATTGAGGTCGCTCTCGAGGCCAGAGAGCTCTTCTTCCGACAGTCGAAGCCTTGCCAGCTTGGCGAGATGCTCTACTTGAGCTCGGGTAACTGACACTTGTTTACTCTAACAATTACAAGAATTTGACTTTGACAACTTTATCCTATCAAGTTAGCTCAAAATACCCCAAAAGTCAAGGGAGAGTTAGCTGGCAGCAGCTTCCGCGACTTGTCCAAACTGAAGCCGATACAGCCGATGATAGATGCCGCCTAAGGTCAACAGTTCCTCGTGTGTTCCCTGCTCACGCAAGCGCCCGTGGTGCATCACCAGAATCCGGTCGCAGCGCTGGATCGTCGAGAGTCGGTGGGCAATGATGATCGAAGTTCGGCCCTCCAGCACCCGTCGTATGGCCTGCTGGATTAGCTGCTCGGTCTCTGTGTCAATTGAAGCTGTCGCTTCGTCCAATATCAGCAAATCAGGCTTGCGCAGCAACGCCCGTGCAAAAGCCAGCAGTTGCCTCTGCCCCGTGGACAAGGTCGCCCCGCGTTCCATCATCGGTTCCTGATATTTTTCTGGCAGCCGCTCGATGAAGCGGTCTGCGCACACGACGCGGGAGGAGTCTTCAACCTCAGTTTCGGATGCATCCGGCCTGCCGTAACGGATATTGTCCGCGACCGTTCCGGCGAAGATGAAAACGTCCTGCAAGACGATGCCCAGCATGGCCCGCAGCTCTGTCAACGGGTAATCTGTGATGTTTCTGCCGCGAATAAGAATTTCGCCGCGCTGCACATCGTAAAATCTTTGCAAGAGCGAGATGATCGTCGTCTTCCCCGCTCCCGTGGCACCGACGACGGCAATGGACTCACCCTCCTGCACGACAAAACTGAGGTCCTGAAGAATCCACTCTTCATCTTTGTAGGCGAACCAGACGCCGCGAAACTCGATAAACGGATACACTCCGGCTGGTGCTGCCGAAGGAGACCCGGAGTCCGCGACCTCCACCCGCTCGTCCAGGACCTGAAAGACTCGCTCAGATGCGGCCATTGCTGCTTGCAGAATGTTGTACTTCTCTGCAAGATCCCTGACCGGGCGGTAGAATCTCTCGACATACTGAAGAAAAGCGACGAGCGTGCCCACCGTGACCACACCCGCAATCATCATGGTTCCCCCGCCCCAGATGATGATTCCCACGGCCAGAGCAGAAATCAGTTCGACTCCTGGAAAGAACAGCGCATAAAAGAAGATTGTCTTCAGATACGTGTTCTTCAGAGCAATGTTTTGTTCCTGAAATCGGGCGAAATTGTGTTCTTCACGCCCGAAGAGCTGCACAATCCGCATGCCCGTCAGGTTTTCTTGCAGGTAACCATTCAGCGCAGATATCTGCGATCGGGTTCTCCGATATAGATCCCGCACGACCTTTCGAAATGCAAACGTCACCAGCAGAAGCACCGGAATCACCGTCAGTGTCAGAAGTGCCAGCTTCCAGTTAATGGCAAACATCACCACCGTGATGCCCAGCAGCATGAAAACATCACCGAAAATCGCAACCATCCCGGACCCAAACAGCTCGTACAGAGCCTGCACATCCGAGGTAATGCGCGTCATCAGGCGTCCGACGGGATTGCGGTCAAAATACGGTACGGACAACCGCTGCAGCTTGTCAAACACGTCGCGCCGCATGCGATACATGATGATTTGTCCGGCTTCTCCGGTGAGATACACCTGGCTCCAGCGCAGCGCTCCCGCAAGCGCCGCGACGACCACGAACACGATGACAATTCTGATTAGGCCCGTCGTGTCCCCGCTGGCGATATACTTGTCTATTGCAACCTTTGATAGCCACGGCCCGGCAAGCTCCGCCGCCGAACCCAGGAGCAGCAGGAACACGGCCAGGAATAGTTTGGCCTTTTGATCCCCGACATATCCCCACAGCCTGCGCACCAGCATCGAGTCATATGCCTTGCCCACAACATCGCGATCTTCGCCCGCCGAGTTTGAGTTCTTACTCATTCCGTCATCTCCAACTCGGCCTCGAGCCTCTGCCGGCGTTCCATGTCCGCATAGATTCCGTTGTTTTCCAGCAACTCGCTGTGCGTTCCTTCTTCGACAATTGCTCCTTCCCTGAGGACAAAAATCCGATCCGCTTCGCGCACTGTGGAGACGCGGTGCGAAATCAGAATCGAAGTACGGTGCTTCATGAAGCTCCGCAAACCTGATAGAATCTCTTCCTCGGTGTGAGTGTCCACGGCAGATAGAGCGTCATCCAATATCAGAATCAGCGGATCTCGCACAAGCGCGCGCGCCAGAGCCAAGCGGCCCTTTTGTCCGCCGGAAAGCGTCACCCCGCGTTCCCCAACCATCGTTTCATATCCCGCAGAGAAAGTCTCTACGTCTTTGTCAATCCGTGACACACGAGCGGACGCCATGGCTTGATCGCGTGAGGCCGCAGGATTTCCGAAGACGAGGTTGTTGTATACCGTCTCCGAAAACATGAATGCATCCTGCGGTACCATGGCCACACAGCGGCGAAGCTCCGCGAGATCCCACTCCGTGGTCGGCACTCCATCTATGAGCACTTGACCTTCAGTCGGATCGAGCAGTCTGGGAATGAGGTTGATCAACGTGGTTTTCCCCGAGCCGGTTGCACCGACAAAGGCCACGGTTTGTCCTGCCTCAATCGTGAAATCAAGCACGCCGAGCGACGGACTGGTTGGGGAATACATGAAGCGAACTCCACGGAACTCAACCCGTCCGGTTCGTGCGCTTGGGGACTTCGGCAACGCCGCGGATTGAATCTCGGGTTCTGTATCCAGCATTTCCTGAATTCTCTTCATGGACGCTGCGCCGCGCTGAAGCAAGTTGGCCACCCAGCCAATGGCAATCATCGGCCATGCCAACATGCCAAGATAGCCCACAAACGCGACGAAGTCGCCAAGTGTCATCTCGCCGCGAATGATCCCGAATCCACCAACCAGAAGTATCAATGCCGCACCGACTTCAAAGAGAAATCCCATCAGCGGAAAGAACAGCGCCTGAACGCGAGTCATCGAGAGATTTCGACTCACGTATTCCTGATTCAGTTCGTCAAACTTCTCTATCTCCTGCTGTTCCTGCGAGAAAGCCCGCACCACCCGCGCCCCCGAAAGATTCTCCTGCGCTTGCTCGGAAAGACGCGAGTATTGTTCCTGAATGTCCGTGGTCAGGCGATGCGTGACCTTCCCCAGCTTGAAAACGGACCAGCTCACCAGCGGCGTAATCAAAAGAGTGAGCAGAGTCAGCTTGACCGACAGCATCAGCATGAGCACGAGCGAAAAAATCGCCGTCAATCCCGTGTCTATCGGATACATGAAGCCCGGCCCGAGGACATTACGCACGCTGTCAAGGTCATTGGTCATACGTGCCATCAGATCCCCTGTGCGATGCCGCGTGTAGTACATCACCGGCTGAGCCTGAAGATGGCTGAACACGCGGTCCCGCAGGTCCTGCTCCACTTTGCGGGACATTCCGATTAACAACATGCGCATGTAATATCGAAAGACGCCTCCGACCAGAGCCGTGCCAACAAACAATCCGCCGTACATGGCGAGTTTACCCGCCGTGACCGTCTCACGCAAGTCGTCCACGGCAAGTTTCAGAATCCACGGTGCCAATGCAGATATGCCCGTCGTGAAGACCGCCGCAACACACCCCCACGTGATGTGCGTCTTGTACTTCTTCAGATAAGGCAACAGGTGCAGCAGGGACTTCATACTGACCTCCCCTGCCTGCACAAATAGGCGAGACCTCCGGCGCCAACCGAAGGTCTCGCAAAATGGCCCATATTGTGCCCGCCCGAGCGCTTAGCTCGCAGGCGCTGTCTTCTCAAGATATTCATCCTTTTTTCGCATCAACACTTCGGCGGTGCTATTGTAAATCACAAAGTCTGATGCCGCCCCCGTCTTGCGCAGGTAGAACTGTTTGTCATCCCGCTTGACAAGTTTCAGTTCGGTCGTGCTGCCGTCCCTCAATTCAACAATCAGCGCACATTCGGGAGCCTCAAACAGCGAATCGCTCAATGTGTCCGCGAACTCGACCGTGCTCATGCGCGACAAGAGTCTCGTCGCACGCTCGATTTGCGTTTTCGACGCCGTGAATCCTGTACCGTTTTCGCTCGCCGCCCACACGCTGTCCGGCCGCGAGAAGATCAATTGACTACCCGGAAAAGTGACCGTCAATTTGCTCACGCTGTCCACCGGGAATTGCGTGATCGTCTTATCTCGCCAGTCTGCTTCCGGTCTGCGAAACGTCGAAGAGTGATTTCCGCCCACCTCCCAGACGTCGTCGTCACCGTCCACTCGCGCATAGCTCGTCTGAAACGACGGTCCCGCCTTCCCGAGGTGAATAGTCTGTTCTTTGCCCTTCGATGTGAACGTCACATGAACTGACTTGTCGCCATCAACCTCGAATTCCTCAAATCGCTCCGGCTTGTCGGTAATCAGCGCCTTGCGGGTCATTTGCGAGAACTTAGCAAGCGCGCGTCCCACGTTTTGCTCATTGGCAGGATACGGTTTGGCACCGGCGACCTTCCAGCCATCGCCCTCCTTGCGGAGTTCCACGGTATCAGAAGTAGATTCAATCTTGAGATATGTGATCGAGGCGCTGTCCGCCTGAACAAGCGGAACATTGGTTTTGGCAACCGGTTCGTTCTTGTCCACGAGCCAATACACGCCGATCAGTGCGGCCAAAATCACAATTAAAACTAATGCGCGGTTCACAGCGTCACCTCCTTGCGCTTGCGGCGTCGGTTCCAACGCCAGATTCCCAGTGCAAGCATCAATGCAGGAGGCCCAATCAGGTTCGCAAGCTTCACGCGCTGTTTGGTCTCATCCGAGATATTCGGATCCAGCGGACGCACCGCGGCTTCGCGCGAGCGAATCGCCAGCAGGTCGGTGTCCTGCGACAACCAATCAATCATATTCAGAAACAGAACCAGATTCGGTCCGCCCTGCTGCAGGTATTGATTCTGCAGAAAATTTCCGTCACCAACAACAACCATTCGTGATGGCGTGCTTTCGGTCAGAATGCTCATGGACGGCGCGGTCGCCATGCTATCCGCCGGAGCAGGAACGCTCTTCCCCTTGAAATAGGACGGGAACGTCCCCTGGAGCGCCACACCCAGCATCTTCTGTCCGCCCGTGAACTGCGCGCGATCCCGGCGCGTGTCAGGCGATATGTCAAATTGCCCAACTTCCACAACCGTGAACTCGGAAGACCACATCAACGGCGTGAACTCAACTGATCCTTCAGCGGGAGAAACCGTGTCAATCGAACTCGGGAAGAAAAGCGTCGCGGAGCTCAGTCCCTTTGTAATCGGACTCTGGTCGCTGAAGTTCGCAATCTCCGGGAAAGCGGGGTAGCGAATCAGATTCGTCATGATGAACATTCCCTGCTGGCGCTGAATGTTGATCATTGCTCCGTTGGCATCCTGCACGAGATTGTTGGCCACCGTGAATCCGTAGCGGCGCGTCCAGTCGTCCATGTCGAGCTGAATCGGCGAGGCCTGCGACGCGGACGCATCGCCCTTCGTCTTGTTCACAAACCAACCCACACTCCCACCGCGCATCACGAACTGATCAATCACAAACTTTGTCCAGTCGTCCAACGGCTCGCTCGGCGCAACGACACAAAGCACGCTGACGTCCGCTGGAATCAACTCTGTGCCCGTTTTCGTATCAATCGGCACCACTTCAAAGTGCTTGCTCAGCCCGTTTGAAATCGTGCGCAGCGCGTCACCCAGGTCCGGCGAGCCGTAACCCGTCAAGAAACCCACCTTCGGGAGCTTCTCTGCCACCAGACGCTTGATTGTCGAGGTCATTTCATATTCGAAATTCTCCACCGACTGCACGAGGGGAATCGTCTCGTGCTTGTCCCCATAGATCAGCACGAGCCCCATGTACACCCGTTTCAATTGGAGAGCGTCCTTCTCCATCACGTTCACCTGAGCAGGCTGCACGCGATACTGTTGGGCTTCCTTTTCGAGCTCTGCCTCATCGGCGGGATCCACAAACTCATAGTGGAAATTGCCGCTGCCATAGGCGCGATAGTCCTCGAGAATATCCCGGATGTACCGCGAGTTGGCATTGTACGGCGGCGGCAGGTCCTTGGTGAAGTAGGCTTTCACCGTCAGACGGTCTTCGAGCCCGCCGACTACACGTCTTGACGCGTCACTCAATGTGTAAATGGACTGCTCCGTCAAGTCCGCCCGGGCAAACAGCTTCAGGCCAATCAAGTTGACCACCACGAGAATGGCCGCGACGATGAGCAGTGTGGAGACGTTTCCTATAGACCAGGTCTTTTTCATTTCAACGCAGTTCCGATGTCTTTCGGGTTGGAGTTGAAGAGTTGCAGCTAAATCAGTCGCCCCGGCGGCGCGACAAAGAATGACTGGCCAACAACAGGCCAAAGAAGATCAGCGAGGCAAAGTACAGCACATTGCGACTGTCAATGACTCCGCGAGCGATGTTCTGGAAGTGATACTCAATGCCGAGATACTCGAAAATTCCCGCTATCCCGGAAGGAAGGAAGAAAATGATTTTGTCGGCAATAAAAAAGAAAAAAGAAATGAACAGCGCGAGAATGAATGCGATGATCTGATTGTCAGTCACCGATGACGCAAACACGCCGATCGCAAGATAGGCCGCGGCCATCAGGATCAGTCCGATATAGCCCGCGATTGCCTGTCCGACATCCATGTTGCCCAAACTGTTCACCGTGAACGCATACGCCACTGTAAACAGCAGCATCACTCCCAACAGAAACAGCGCCGCGAAGTACTTACCCAGCACGATCTCAGAATCTCGAATCGGATACGTGTAGAGAAGCTCAATCGTCCCCGTCTTCTTCTCGTCCGCAAGAAGCTTCATCGAAATCGCCGGAATGAAGAAGACGAACAGCAAGGGAATGATTCCCCACAAGGTTCTCAAATCCGCCTGATTCGACAAGAACAGGTTGCTGGTGAAGAAATAGCCGGCAATGATCAGAAAAAATGTGATCACAATGTACGCCACCGGAGAATCAAAATAGGATTTGAATTCGCGGCGGGCGATGACCATAATGTTGTGCATGATCAAGGTGCGGTTGGTTTCGGTTGACTAAGCTGCGGTCAGCTTGTGGAAGACTTCTTCAAGGCTCTGGGTTTCGGGAATCATCTCAAGCACGGTCCAGCGTTCCGCGACAGCCAAAATGAACACATCCTCGCGAATGTCCGTGCCCGGCGTGCTCTCAATTCTGAACTTGCTTTCCCCGGGCTTTCCGGTTGGAACGGGCCGGACATCTTCAATAGAGGGCACCGCTTTCAGCCGCGCGGCCGCATCGCCCACGTTGCCTTTCAGTGTCAAGAGCAAAACGTTGCGCCCCGAAAGGCTCGCTTGAAGTCCGTCCGGTGTGTTGTCCGCAACGAGCTTGCCCCCGCTGATGATGATCACCCGCGAACAGGTCGCCTGAACTTCGGACAAGATGTGCGTTGAAAGAATCACGGTCTTCTCGCGCCCGAGTTCCTTAATCAGTGCGCGGATCTCCACGATCTGATTCGGATCAAGCCCGGCGGTCGGTTCGTCCAGAATAAGGTATTGCGGATCATGAATGATCGCTTGCGCAAGTCCTACGCGCTGACGATAGCCTTTGGACAACTGTCCGACTTCCTTCCCGAGGACGGTCGTCAGGCCGCAGCGATCCACAACTTCTTTGATGCGGGTATTACGCCGCTCCTGTGGAATTCGTCTCAGAGCGCAAACATAGTGCAGGTAGTCCAGGACATTCATATCCTGGTACACGGGCGCCATCTCTGGAAGGTATCCGATCTTCTCGCGGATCGCCAGCGAATGATCTTCCATGGACTGGCCGTCTACGACAATTGTCCCGGCTGTGGGCGGCATGAAGCCCGTGATCATGCGCATCGTCGTGGTCTTCCCGGCACCGTTTGGTCCCAGAAATCCCAGGATCTGACCCTTGGGGACCTGCAAAGTGACACCATCTACGGCTTTTACGCCGCCGTAGGATTTCGAGACATCCTGAAGTTCAATCATGGATCACGAAAAGAGTTGCTTGGTGAAGGAGATTATAGCAATTATGTCCCAATATACTCATTGAGCGGGGCTGAGGTTCCCCATCATCGAGTTATCTAACCTTACGAAAAACAAACATCAATGCGAGACCATCGCGAAGTCGAGAGTCTTGTCATTGCTGTGTTAGGTCCGCGCGCACTTCAAAAATGTCAGCATGCGGCTCAAAGACCACTTCTTTGTGATAGGTAGGAAAAGAGGGGTGCCGCAGCTCAATCGAATGCCTGCCTAAAGGAAGATAGAGCACTTTGGCTGACGGTGTACGAAACTTCATCTCGCCATCCACGTAGACATCTGCCCAGGGCCGCACAGACACGATCCGCAGCCGTCCAAGGAACTCATGCAGATTCACACTGATTTGGGCCGTGTCTCCTGCTGCAAGGTTGACACGCTGTGTTACCGGAAATCCAATCTCATCGTTCAGGAAAAGTAAGGTGCCTTCCCCCGCCGCAAGCGCGAGAGGAGTCGCAAGAGGTGTGGTTCCAAGCAGAGAATCATTGTAGAACACTCTGGCCCACGGAGTGCTGCTCAACGTCGCATAAGCAGGTCCGCTTGGAGCAGACGCAGGAGGGGATATCGGCGTACGCGGGACACTATCCCTCCGGATTGCTGTGGTTTCCGCAGGAGCAGGCACAACGGGTACTGTGTCCCGTACTATCGTTGATTCTGCGGTCTCGGGAATGTTCTCCGGAATTGTACGCTCAATTGTGTCTGCGGGAGTGCTTTTCGGAAGTTGTGCCACTCGCGGCTTTTCCCGCAGCGTCACCGCCCAAATCCCTGCCAGAGCAATCACAAGAAGTGCTGCGCCGACGTATGCCCAATAGCGGGAATGTCGCCCCGCCTTTAGGAGAATCTCGTTGGCCGGCCGCGTCCAGTCCGTACCCTCCATGAACCCCGTCAGTGCGTCCGGTGCGGCAGGCAACTCAGTTGAGCCTGAGATGATCTGCTTGCGCACAATCGCCGCACTCTCCGGTCGGTCCGAAGGGTCCCGCTCCAGCAGCGACTCGAGCAGCTTCACGATGTCCGGCGGCAGGGACTTGGCAAACGCGGTCAAATCAGGCGGGCGGTACTTCATGACGCTCTGAAAGGCCTCCCCCAAACTGTCTCCAGAGATCAAGCGCTTGCCTGTCAGCATCTCAAAGAACATGGCACCGCACGTAAAAAGATCCGTATGGACTCCGGTCTCCCCACCCAGAGCCTGTTCAGGAGCCATATAGGATGGAGTCCCGACGACTGCCCCTTCCATCGTAACACCGGGAAGATCACGCAAACTTGCCAAACCGAAATCTGTGATCTTCACCACGCCGGACTTGGAGAGCAAGATATTATCCGGCTTCAAGTCGCGATGCACGATTCCCTGCGAGTGTGCCTGCTCAAGACCCGCCAAGACGTCGGTCATGACTCGTAGGGCAATCGAATACGGCAATGCGCCGCGCCGTTTCAGAAGACTGCCAAGCGTCTCGCCTTCCACAAACTCCAGCAACAACGACAGCGAGTCTTCCCCCGACTGAATATCATAGATCTGAACAACGTTGGGATGCGAGATCCGCGCAATGGCGCGCGCTTCGCGCTCAAAACGAATCCGCAGATCGGCATCCCGCGCGTACTGCGGATGAATAGACTTGACCAAAACCTTCCGGTCGAGGCTGTTGTCCCGGCCCTCCCAAACCGTCGCCACACCGCTGCGGGACAATTCGCGGATCAGCTCAAGGCGTATCTCTGGCATGTTGTATGATCAGAGCCGGTCAGTTACCAGCTTCCTTCCACTCCGCAAGCTTGTAATGCAGCCAGCGCAGCGATACTCCAAGCGCCGCAGCAGTCTTCGTCTTGTTGCCGCCCATCTCTTCAAGTGTCCGCAACACATACTCCCGCTCATGTTCGCGCAGCGAGCGCGATCCGCCCGGCGCCTTTACCACGCGCGGTATGATCAGCTCTTCCGGTGATAGGTCCCGGTCTCCCGCCAGCACAATGGCGCGTTCCACCGCATTCTCCAGCTCGCGCACATTCCCCGGCCAATGGTAGTTCGAGAGCATGCGCATCGCCTCCGACGTAATGCGCTTCTCCGGGGTGCTGGTTTTCTGAGAATACTTCTGCAGGAAGTGTCTGACCAGAAGCGGCAAATCGCCGTCTCTGTCCCGCAACGGCGGCATGTTGATCGTGATGACGTTCAACCGGTAGAAAAGATCTTCGCGAAAATTTCCTTTCTCCACTTCCTTGGCCAAAGGTTTGTTGGTCGCAGAGATCACCCGCACATTCACGCGGCGGGTTTCCGTATCTCCTACTCTGCGAAACTCTCCGTCTTGAAGAAAGCGCAAGAGCTTAGCCTGAATCGAGGCAGGGATGTCTGCGATTTCGTCCAGAAAGAACGTACCGCCGTCCGCAATCTCAAGCAATCCCTTCTTGTCCGACACTGCACCGGTGAACGCGCCGCGCTTGTGACCAAACAATTCACTCTCAAGCAGCGTTTCCGACAAGTTGCCGCAAAACTGCGCCATGAATGCCTTGTCCCGGCGCGGTCCGTTGTAGTGAAGTGCGCGCGCAACGAGCTCTTTTCCCGTGCCGGACTCTCCTTCAAGCAGCACGGAGATGTCCGCATGGATGATCTTGTTCAATAGCTCGAAGATCTCCTGCATCTTGGAGCTGTTTCCAATGATCTCTTTGAACTGATACGTGCGCTGAACTTCGCTGCGCAGTTGGTAGTTCTCGTCGCGCAGACTGCCCATCAGCCGGGCATTCTCAATCGCTATCGCACAGAGATTCGAGAAAGCTTTCAGGAACGCGAGCGATTCATCTGTGAACCCCTCCCGGTTCTTGCGGCTGTCCAAATAGATCGCGCCGACAATCTTTCCGCGCAGCACAAACGGGACGGCCATCACCGCGCGTATCTGATGAAAGATCACCGATTCCGCGCCTGCAAACCGCGGATCCGTTTGCGCATCCACCGTCAACACGCCCTGCTGAGATTCGATGGCACCCGTAACGATTGAACTGCTGATTTCGGTCACAGACAACGCAGCTTCCGGCGCAATCTCGCGCGCCGTGCGTACGCTGAGCTTGTTGCCGTCGCCCTCTTCCCGCAACACCAGAAACCCGCGCTCCGCGCTGACCGTCTGAAGCGCAATGTCCATAATGCGCTCGAGCAGATTGTCAATGTCCCAAATCGTGTTCAGGACTTGCGAAATGTCGTAAAGCGCTTGCAGCTGTTCACGCTGAAGCGCAGGTTGCGAGCTCATGCCCGTTGACCCGGGAAGTCTTACCGAACTTTCCATGGAAACGCCTATTTTGCCTGCGGTGCGATTATGGTGGCCCTATGCAGCTGTCTGTGCAGGTCACGAAATACTGAAATGTCGTGGAAAAGGAGCCCGCGCTGTTGCCCAGCTGGTCATACACAAAAACGCGCCAACCGTAGAACACGTCTTGGTTGAAGTCTGAACCGCTGAACGGCCAGGGAACCGTCGTAAACGTGTCCTGCACCGCAATGCCGCCAATCGTGTATTCCGGAACGTAGATCAAGTTCTTGAAATAGAACCGGACTTCCATGTTGCGCGCCTGACCTTCGCCATTCCAGCGCACCCACGAAAAATCCCGATAGTCCGGACAGACACACTCCAAATCTATCGGCCAATGCGTGCTCGGATAGGCTGTGAACAACGAGGGCACGGTCAGGGTCCGCTCCGCAGTTGCACCCGAATCGTCCACGACGGAAACCACCATACGCGCGCCAACATATCTCTCGATTGCGGAATCGAGACTGGTTTCCTCCCGCCGGAGTTCCCAATACTGACTTGCCGCGTCGTACGCCAAAAGCCCCAGTCGCCGATCTCCAAACTCATCCCGAATCGCAGCCACCACGGAGTCAATATCCAGATTGTCATCGGCATCCGAAATCGCTGCATGAACGATGATGCTGCAATGGTCATTCACCGGGAGATTGATGCACTCCGTGTTCACGATCAAGGTGTCAATCCGCGGAGGACGATTTGCCTGTGGAGGTGCCACGTAATTCGACGACTCCGGATCGTACGGATTCAAGCGGTCAGGTGTCCAAGAACACCCCGCAACGAGCCCGACCAGCAAGAATATCTGAATTCGGCAGATCATACTATGAAGGTATAAACATTTTGCGTGCATGTCAACCTATTGTGCACGACATTTGCACGAAGTGTGCTCAAACAACAAAGCGGGTCGTCAGAATTTCTGACGACCCGCTCTAAGCTCAAAACAAATATTTACTTCACCAAGACGAGACGCTGTCCACCTACCGTAAGACCGTTGAAAGTCGCTTGCGAGAAGTACGTGCCAGATGAAAGGGATTGGCCGTCAAAATGCACAATTTGCAATCCCGCTTGCCGCACTTCGATGGCCGAATTCGCTACTTCACGCCCCAACACATCCCAAACGACAACCCGCAGTAACCCTGGATGCGAGACTTCGATCGGCAAAACGGTCGAAGGATTGAACGGATTCGGATAGGCCGGCAAGAGCCGGGCACTCTCGATAACGCCAGGCAACGGCTCACCGACCGAGGAGCTTTGGTCATAGTAGTCGCGCCCGATGTCCCAGCGCGTATTGTCCGGATCCTGTCCGCGAACAGGATCGCCGCGATCAATACACGGAGAATATGCCGTCAAACTAAAGAATCGGCGCAGATCCGCCTGCGTCTCCCAGAGGCCCCATACACCGTCATAGGCATACAGCGGGTCAACGGTCCAAATCGAATCTCCAAGCCGGACATTCGGATTGTTGTCAAGACGACGAGCTTCCTTGAAGTCATCAGACATTCCGAACGCTCCGCCGCCGTCCAAATTTGGCGCTTCAACTACCCATTTGATCACATAATCCGCGTCCACCTGCCCCACTCCATTCGTATGGAAGTAAAGGTCCCGCTCGCTTCCCAAAGTGGCCGTGGACGAGTTAATCAAGATGTGCGCAGTCTGTGAAGCCAAGAAGCAGGTAGAAACGTACGCGCCTACTCCCCGTACAGTCATGGTCGCCTTTGTGACCTCAAGGTCACCATCCACCTCGTTGATGATTCCGATCGCACCACCAGTCGTGCTCTCAGAATAAACGATGGTTTCATGAAGATGCCAGATCTGATCACCGGCGGGCGGACGATTCAAAAAGCGAACTCCGGCTACCAAATACGGCGCGACCGCAGTTATGTCATTGTGCGTCAGACAGATGTTTGTGGACTGATCCACGGTCAGGCCAACGGTCAATTCGTAGGGATCCCGCGGACTTCTGGCGTCCACCAATGCCCTTAGGAAGTTCCCACGAAACAGATTGCCGGGACTCATATCGCAGTCGTCCGATCGCTCCCCATTCAGCGCGGAAATCTTCACAACCTTTGAATACAGCCCTGTACTCACGAATTTGTTGTCCAGAGCAGTCAGTTCGCCGCCATGGACATCCAAGCATGCCTTCTGCGCCATCACGTTGCAGTGGCGGATCGTGAACTTTGAGCCCTGCTGGCCAAGTACTTCTATCGCCCGGTCCGCCAAACCAGCGTCCGGCAGGATGTTGACATAGTCGAATATGTTCTCGACAGCAGCACCCTCGAACCGAAAACCGCGCCAACCGGCTTCACAGTAGATATTGATTGGATTGAGCGCTTCACCCTGCATCACGAGACGTCCCGCGATCTCAAACCGCGGAAGACCTTCAAACATGATGTCAACGCCGGGTTCGACGGTCAAAAATCCACCTGGCTCAATGAACGCACCGACCCCAACAATAACGGAATCTCCTGTCTCCCATTTCCCACTCACAGGGCCTTCGGGAACATAGTGCAGACCTGCCGAGGCTCCTTGAGCCATGGCCACAAACAACAGTATCCAAAATGCGGCTACTTGTTTCATGGTCACCTACCCTTCTTGTGGGAGAAGTCGGGGTTCAACCTTCTGTTCCTTAGTGATCTACAAAATCGTCGAAAGTTCTACAATGAAAATTATGGCTGTTTTACCACTCCTAATTGTCAATATATATTGCTGGTGAGGATAAGTCAATTGTTTCTGACACATTTCGCATTTGTGTACTTTTGTCTCAATTTTTCTTATCCATAAGTAAATCAATAACTTCCTCATCGTCTGGGAAACGATGCTCAGTCAGTTTTGAGAAGAGGAGGACGCCGTTCTTTCTAATCTCAAATGCCCCGCCACCTGATTTGATCATTTCAGGTGCCTGCAACCCACGACTTTTTGCGAAATCGGCCAAACTGGCCGCGTAAGGACCGTAGTTTCAAACCACGCAATATTCTATTGACCACTCCATCCTGCTCCCTTCGCAAGTACACTCATTGGGGCTTTTTCCCGACTATCCGGATACGTTCCGGGCGCTCGGTGATCACCTTCTGTATCTCCACTGCAATCTCCTGCCGCAACCATTCGCTATCAATGTTGTGATTTGGAATTCCAATCAACTCTATCTCGGTGAAGTCAACAGCCCGGGTAGAAAACTCTCCGCGCAATGCGTTTAGATAGAGCTTCAGTGATGCGCCGCCGACCGAAAGAGACGCAGGACGCACTTCTCCCCGCGTACCGGAACTATTCTGCACGGCAATCACATGACCGTGTCCAAGCCGCAGAAACATGGGAAGAGCAAGCCGCACACAGTTCATGAATCCATGAAGAGTCACCCGCATCCCGCGCGTCACTTCTTCGCTTTCGCAATCCTGAGGCTCGCTCTGCGCCAACCCTATCGTATCGAAGATCATTCGATCCAGGCGCGGACTCCACTTGGCAATATCCTGAAACACCGACAACACGGCGTTGGCATCGGTCACATCCGCGTGACTCAGCAAGACGTCCGTGCCCAAGCTGTTTTGGAGATCGCGGCACACGCTTAACGTTCTGGTGTCCCGCGAGATCACTGCAATGCGATTCGACCCATCGCACAACGATAGAATCACTCCATGCATCGCTGGAGACGGTTCCACCACAAGGGTCGTCGGCGGCAGTTCTGTCAGATATTCCAAGAAAATCCCGCATGCCACTCATTGCGGACACTGCCGCATTGACACTCGATTCTGCTTATCTCACCAAGCAGATTCAAGTTCGGAAGTACCTCATAGCGCGCGCTGAATGTGAGCTCGTCCGTTCTTCTGTACGCCCCTGCCAAGAATGGAAAGTCCTCGTCGTTCCCCGCGTAATTCGGTTCGAAAATTGAACCGCCGTAGTTGTAGGCCCAGGTATTCGCCCCGTGAATCTGGCGTCGAAACGTCACGGCTCCATAGAACGGGAAGAACGTCGCGCCAACTCGAAGACTTGTGAATTCGCTGTTGGGTTCGCGTGTGTAGCCGAGCGGCGAGGTCCAATGGGAATAGGTGTTGACCTGAAAGAAATGCGAATAGACAAACGGACGGACCTTGGTGTATTCGACACGCGTGTCAAAGTGCGACCAGAAATCATGGCCCTGCAGGATTCCGTGCGCGCCCAATGTAAAAGCGTTCTTGCTGTTGCCGGTTCCCTTGAACAAGTCCCCTACCAGCACGTCATCTAACAGCAACTCGCCGTAGAGTTTCAGTCCCGTTACGGGCCGCCATTTCCCATCAAGTGACAACAATAGATTGTCTTTGTCGTCTTCCGAGTGCTGGACGCTATAGAGAAAATTCAGCGGAGTCAAATAGCCCAGTTGGAGGCCTCGATCCCCATAGATGACCGCCTGCGAAAAGGCCACAAGCAGATTGTTCGGAGTGGAGATTTCGATGCGCTGTGCCGAGAGATACTTCTGAGCTTCAAGAGTTCGCGGACGACCGTCCGGGTTCACATACAGAGTGTCACCATCCAGATTCGCATTCAAGAACCCGTGCAAGAAAGTGTAGCCCACCCTGCTGAAGTTCATGTCCAACCGTGCATAGTCAAACGGCGGAGCATAGTCGTTCAGAAGTAATCCGCCGAAGCTTCCCGGTCCCCACTTGTGCCGTCCGCGTCCTGCCGAGACCGCAAGATCCTTCCCATAGTACTGAATGATGGACTCCGAAATGTCGTACGACGTGCTGCCGTTGCCCTTCAGATCCACTGCGGCCCAGCGATCTTCATAGAGATTTTCGCGCGCGTCATACGGACCGTTGCCGGACTCCGTGTTGTCGCGAAAATCCACCATGCCGTAGAGTCTCTGATCATAGCCCGCTTCAACACGAAAGCCGCCCGTGAATCGCGAAATCTTTCCGCGCTCATCATCGGTCTCAATCACTTCCAGCGCATAGACCGGCTGCACGCTGAATGCGAAGTGCTCCTGCTGATTCGCATAGGAGTAGAAATGAAAGCCGTCTTCAAAAAGTGTTCCGAACAATGCGGGCCAAGTGCGAAAGGGGCGAAACTTCACACCGTGATCCGGTTCATACCGCAGCCCCCCGCGCGCGATGAACTTGCGAGCATTCCACTCCGCCATGTACCTGCCCATTTCGGCGCTGTGGGGCCGGCTGACGGCAAATCCGTCCACAATGAACTCTGGCCGAGAGGTGTCCGGGGGTGCCTGCCAACTGGAGACGATCAAGGGCTGAATCCCCGTCAAGCGGCCACCATTGGTTTCGGCTCGCTCGCGGTAGTCGTACCATGAGTGGGACGTCAAAGGGAAGCCGGATACCTTCACAGATGCGGAGGCAACAGTAGCCAGTCCCAACACCAAGAATATCAGTAGTGCACGCATACAATTGAATCTACCTATTCCCTCCCGGAAATTCAACATCTTCAAAAACAAAAGAGCCTCCCCAGCGGGAGGCTCTTGGCAATTCGACACAGACAAGCTTAGTGCTTGGCTTCGGTGTGCATCGTCTTCTTCATCATGGCCGCGCGCTCCCCGGGAGCGGCCTTCATGACATGCTCTGCACAGCCCGCGCAGCACGCGTCCATGCGCATGCCGTCGGCCACGACTTCCGGAGTGTCCTTGGTCACTTCGAATGTCTGTCCGCAAGCGCAGGTTGCCATCTTCTTGCCGTCCTTCATCATCTCGTTGGACTTCATGTGCTCAGAGGACAGCATGGCTGTCTGAAGACCTGAAATCGCACCGGCCTTGCCTTCTGCATCCATGGCCCCCACGTGCTCGGCACAAGCATCGCCGCACAGGTAGTACGTGCCGCCCATGAGCTCAACAGAGGGACTCTTGTCCGTCACCTCGAAATCCGCGCCGCAGGCGCAGTGCGCCATCTTGTGGCCGTCATGATCGGACGTCACGTTGTTCAGCATGTGCACCGTAGCCAGGTGCACTTCACCCATTTCGGGCTTGGCCATCGTGTGGCCATGTTCGTCGGCGGCCAGCACTGGCAATGCGACCAGAGCCAGCACGAGCATGAGACTAAAGACCTTGTTCATTCTATCCTCACTTACTGTTGGTTCTTTGAAAACACGGATAAACTGTAAACTGCAACTTTCTTAGAATGTTCCAAACTTGGTCTAATATGCTGAGTTCTATGGCATTTGTCAAGAGTGCAGTAAGGCACCTGACGCAAAAAAAAGAAAAGCCTCGCAGCTTATTGCTGCGAGGCTTCTAAAAAATTCCCGCTGATGCCCTACTCTCCCAGCCAGTTGCCCGGCAAGTACCATCGGCGAAGAAAGGCTTAACGACTCTGTTCGGAATGGGAAGAGGTGTGGCCCTTTCTCTATGACCAGCGGAAAAACTCTTAACAATTGGAAGGATGCAACTTCGCCGGAAGCCTGATTTTCTCAAGCAACCGAGTGCGATTCTCAGTGGAAGCTTCGGGAAGCGGTTGGCTTCCGAAGACAATATAATTGATTAAGCCGAACGATCTATTAGTACTACTCGGCTGAACACATTACTGCGCTTACACCTGTAGCCTATCAACCTTGTCATCTTCAAGGGATCTTCAGGGAATCCTAATCTTGGAGTCGGTTTCACACTTAGATGCTTTCAGCGTTTATCCGATCCGAACCTAGCTACCCAGCGCTGCAGCTGGCGCCACAACTGGTACACCAGAGGTTCGTCCATACCGGTCCTCTCGTACTAAGTACAGCACTCCTCAAGATTCCTACGCCCACGGCGGATAGGGACCGAACTGTCTCACGACGTTCTGAACCCAGCTCGCGTGCCACTTTAATTGGCGAACAGCCAAACCCTTGGGACCTTCTCCAGCCCCAGGATGTGACGAGCCGACATCGAGGTGCCAAACCGCCGCGTCGATGTGAACTCTTGGCGGCGATAAGCCTGTTATCCCCGGGGTACCTTTTGTCCGATGAGCGACGGCATTTCCATTCACTACCGCCGGATCACTAAGCCCTAGTTTCCTACCTGCTTGACTTGTTTGTCTTGCAGTCAAGCTCCCTTATGCCTTTGCACTCTATGCACGATTGCCGACCGTGCTGAGGGAACCTTTGGGCGCCTCCGTTACATTTTGGGAGGCGACCGCCCCAGTCAAACTACCCGCCTGACAGTGTCTCTGGCTTGGCCTAGGTTAGACATTCAACAGTTAAAGGGTGGTATTTCAACGTTGGCTCCACCGACGCTAGCGCGCCAGCTTCAAAGCCTCCCACCTATCCTACACATCAAAAGCTAAATATCAGTGTCAGGGTATAGTAAAGGTCCACGGGGTCTTTCCGTCCTGCCGCGGGAACCCAGTATCTTCACTGAGATTGCAATTTCGTCGAGTCCAAGTTAGAGACAGCGCCCAGATCGTTACACCATTCGTGCAGGTCGGAACTTACCCGACAAGGAATTTCGCTACCTTAGGACCGTTATAGTTACGGCCGCCGTTTACTGGGGCTTCGGTTCACTGCTGCCGGTTTCCCATGACAGATCCCCTTAACCTTCCAGCACCGGGCAGGTGTCAGACCCTATACGTCGTCTTACGACTTCGCAGAGTCCTGTGTTTTTGGTAAACAGTCGCCTGGGCCTCTTCACTGCGGCCCGATTGCTCGGGCACTCCTTCTTCCGAAGTTACGGAGTTAGTTGGCCGAGTTCCTTTAACTTGGTTCTCTCGAGCACCTGAGGATACTCTCCTCGCCCACCTGAGTCGGTTTCGGGTACGGTCGCCTCAATTCTCCTTAGAGGTTTTTCCTGGCAGCATGATTAGGGACACTTTGTGGGCTAAGCCCTCGTATTCGGCTTTCAGCCTTAACCAGCGGATTTGCCTACTGATCAGCCTACGACCTTGAACCGGGATATCCAGCACCCGGCTGTCCTTTCACTCCTGCGTCACCCCATCGTACAAACGAACTTTCGGCGGTCCATGAATATTGACATGGTTCCCATCGTCTACGCCTATCGGCTGCGACTTAGGGGCCGACTAACCCTGGGAAGATTAACTTTACCCAGGAACCCTTGGGCTTACGGTGAACAGGTTTCTCACCTGTTTTCTCACTACTCATTCTGGCATAATCTCTTCCAGGACCTCCACGGAAATTCACATTTCCGCTTCGTCGGCAACTGGAATGCTCCCCTACCGATCATATATGATCCCGCAATTTCGGCGGATACCTTGAGTCCCGTGGATTTTCAGCGCAGATCTACTCGACCAGTGAGCTATTACGCACTCTTTAAATGGTGGCTGCCTCTAAGCCAACATCCTGGTTGTTTTTGCGGACCCACCTCTTTAATCACTTAGGTATCACTTGGGGGCCTTAATTGGCGGTCTGGGTTCTTCCCCTCTCGCCCATACAGCTTATCCCACATAGGCTGACTCCCAGGATTCAACTAGCTGGCATTCGGAGTTTGGTAGGGGACGGTACCGTGGTGACGGCCCTAACCCTTCCAGTGCTCTACCTCCAGTAGTCACAGGTCCTGAGGCTATACCTCAATATATTTCGGGGAGTACGAGCTATCTCCGAGTTTGTTTGGCCTTTCACCCCTACGCACAGCTCATCCAGTGGGTTTTCAACCCCAATTGGTTCGGACCTCCATCAGGTGTTACCCTGACTTCATCCTGGCCATGCGTAGCTCACTCGGCTTCGCGTCTACCGCCACTGACTCTTCGCCCTATTAAGACTCGCTTTCGCTGCGGCTTCGTGTCTGAAACACTTAACCTTGCCAGTGACGAGTAACTCGCCAGACCATTATGCAAAAGGTACGCAGTCACCCCTTACGGGGCTCCTACAGCTTGTAAGCGTTAGGTTTCAGGTACTATTTCACTCCCCTCCCGGGGTGCTTTTCACCTTTCCCTCACGGTACTGGTTCACTATCGGTCACAAGAGAGTATTTAGCCTTGGATGATGGTCCACCCAACTTCAAGCAGGGTTCCACGTGCCCCGCCCTACTCGGGAACAGTGACAAGAGACTAATTGATTTCGCTTACGGGAGTTTCACCCTCTACGCTCTGACTTCCCAGACAGTTCAACTATCAATTAGTTTGGTAACTCTTTCAGACTGATTGTGCAGTCCAGTCACGTCCCATGACCCCCACGCTGCAACGCCACAACGCTTTCACACAACGCGGGTTTAGGCTCTTTCCATTTCGCTCGCCGCTACTTTGGAAATCTCGGTTGATTTCTTTTCCACCAGGTACTTAGATGTTTCAGTTCCCTGGGTTGACTCATTTGCGATCAGGCATGACCCTGATCAGGTTTCCCCATTCGGACATCGCCGGGTCTATGGATGTTTGCTCCTCTCCGACGCTTATCGCAGCTTACCACGTCCTTCATCGCCTTCTTGTGCCAAGGCATCCACCTAACGCCCTTAGTAGCTTAATCAAAATCCTTTTAAAGCTTTTTGAATTGCCGTTGAAGACCAACCGCATCCCAAAACTTCACGAACTTTGAATCGCTATCCTCGGTATTGATTATGCTCGAGAAAACGTACTTCTCAACGAAGTTACATTTTTCCTTCCAATTGTCAAAGATCTCTAAGCTACCCTTCCGCAGGGTAGAAACTCACCAACTACTTCTTTCGTCGGCGGATGTTGACCGAACTTTCGTCCGGCTCTCCATTCTTGCGATCGGGATAACTCGGCAGGAGTTCTGATCGCGACGGAGACTTTAGAAAAAAAACTACAAAAGAACTATTTACACGCCCCACGAACTGTGTGGAGCGTATCGGGATCGAACCGATGACCTCCGGCTTGCAAAGCCGGCGCTCTCCCAGCTGAGCTAACGCCCCAAGTCCATCCAGTCAAGCCCGCGCATGAGTGGGCCTGACAAGATTTGAACTTGTGACCTCACGGTTATCAGCCGTGCGCTCTAACCAACTGAGCTACAGGCCCGAACAAAAAGGTACGACGGAGAATGACCTTGATCGGCCCATTGCCGACCAAGGTGCAGCTATTCAAAAGCTGCTTATTCCGTCTTCAAAATTCAAAATAGGAAATGTGCGATCTGAGAGGTTCCGCCAAGACGTCTAAAAGGCCTTCGACCATATCCTGTGCAAAACGGTCTGTCTTGCACAAAGGATTCTCCTTAGAAAGGAGGTGATCCAGCCGCACCTTCCGATACGGCTACCTTGTTACGACTTCACCCCAGTCATCGGGCTGACCTTAGACCCTTACCTCCTTGCGGTTGGCGAGGGGCCGTCGGGTCCTACCGACTCCCATGGTGTGACGGGCGGTGTGTACAAAGCCCGGGAACGTATTCAACGCGACCTGCTGATTCGCGTTTACTAGCGATTCCGACTTCATGTACTCGAGTTGCAGAGTACAATCCGAACTGAGACTGGTTTTTGCCGATTAGCTCCACCTTGCGGTCTTGCGACGTTCTGTACCAGCCATTGTAGCACGTGTGTAGCCCTGGACGTAAGGGCCATGAGGACTTGACGTCATCCCCACCTTCCTCCGACTTAACGCCGGCAGTCTCCTTAGAGTTCCCAGCTTTACCTGATGGCAACTAAGGACAAGGGTTGCGCTCGTTGCGGGACTTAACCCAACATCTCACGACACGAGCTGACGACAGCCATGCAGCACCTATGTAGCGCTCCCCGAAGGGATACCTCACTTTCATGAGTTTACATTACACTTCGAGCCCAGGTAAGGTTCTTCGCGTTGCATCGAATTAAACCACATGCTCCACCGCTTGTGCGGGCTCCCGTCAATTCCTTTGAGTTTCACCCTTGCGAGCGTACTCCCCAGGTGGATCACTTAATGCGTTAGCGTCGTCACCGAAGGGGTCGAATCCTCCGACGACTAGTGATCATCGTTTACGGTGTGGACTACCAGGGTATCTAATCCTGTTTGCTCCCCACACTTTCGCGCCTCAGCGTCAGTTACAGACCAGCAGACCGCCTTCGCCTCCGGTGTTCTACCTGATATCTACGCATTCCACCGCTACACCAGGTATTCCATCTGCCCCTTCTGTACTCAAGGGAGGTAGTTTCGAAAGCAATTGATACGGTTAAGCCGCACGATTTCACTCCCGACACACCTCTCCGCCTACGCGCCCTTTACACCCAGTCAATCCGGACAACGCTTGCACCTTCCGTATTACCGCGGCTGCTGGCACGGAATTAGCCGGTGCTTACTTTGGAGGTACCGTCAGCCCCGTCAATAACAGGGGGTTCTTCCCTCCCTACAGAAGTTTACAATGCAGAGCACCTTCATCCTTCACGCGGCGTTGCTGCGTCAGGCTTTCGCCCATTGCGCAATATTCCTCACTGCTGCCTCCCGTAGGAGTCTGGGCCGTATCTCAGTCCCAGTGTGGCTGATCATCCTCTCAGACCAGCTACCCATCGTCGCCTTGGTGAGCCGTTACCTCACCAACAAGCTAATAGGCCGCGACCCTATCTTAGACCGATAAATCTTTCAAGATCAGACCATGCGATCCAATCTCAACATGCGGTATTAGCGGAAGTTTCCCTCCGTTATTCCACAGTCTAAGGCAAGTTAGTCACGTGTTACGCACCCGTTCGCCACTAAGTATTGCTACTTCGTTCGACTTGCATGTGTTAAGCACGCCGCCAGCGTTCGTCCTGAGCCAGGATCAAACTCTCCGTTGTAAATATTACAACTGAATTTGTCCGAAAATTGAATTGTTCAGGGCCTTCTGACTAAGCTCCGGGCGGAACCTGTCAGAATCGCACATTTCCTATTTTCAAAGATCAAGTCGTCGCTTGTGCCCCTTACGGGGTGCAGAACGCCGGGCGGAACCCGGCGTGCATGACTTACCGTAATTTCAAGCAGGCCCTAATATAACCTCCTCCAATTTCCCTGTCAAGCCGTCCTCTACGGACCCGCTTCTGAATTTTCTGATCAAAAATATATTATTATCAATTCTTTACGAAAATGGCTATCGCGTCCACGCAGAGAATTAGGAGGCATCGGGAGGTCATTTTCGGGAATCCCTCCTCCTCGTCTCCTCATTGCCTGTCCGCTGAAACTGTTGTAAATTCCACTACATGCTATTTCTTCTCGGACTGCTACTCCTGTGCTCGACGGGCTTCGCCCGTTCCCTTGAGCCATTGATTACGCCGCGAGCGCTCGGACTCGGTGGGGCCGTCGTCGCTTCACCGGCTGATCCCACGTCAGTTCTTTTCAATCCGGCGGGCATCGGCGCACTCCGGCAAATGGGATCGGACTTCAGCTTCGGCACAAGAGCCGGTGGAACGGATCGCTGGCTGTGGTCCTATGCCAATCCCAGCGCGGAAGAAGGCAGCCGGTTCGGATTCGGGACCTACGTGGACGGCCAAACCCAGCCTGCCGACTGCAAGTTTATTGTTCCCTATGTCGCCGCTGCCTGGCAGCCCATGGGAAGACTGTCTATTGGTGCTGTCGGTCATCTGATCCGCGAGTATCAAAAGAAAACCAACATGGAATCCCGGTGGAGCAACTCATTTGACGTGGGCGTGCTCACTCCCGGCGAAAGGCTGAACTTCGGAGCCAACGTTCGTCATGCATTCGGCGGCACTTCCGTCGTCAAGAAGTCTTTGCAATGGGGAGCTTCCGTCCGTTCCGACAATCAGAAGATGCTGATTGCCTATCAATGGGATGGAGATCTACTCTCTGGAGTCAAATACAAGTACGCTTCGTCCCGCCTGGGGGCGGAGTATCAAGTGAGTGAGGTCGCAAGCGTGCGCGCAGGCCATATCTGGTCAGACACGCATCGCATCACCGCAGGTGGTGCGATCGGATCCCGTGGCGGCGGCTACCTCATTCAACTCGGCGCTTCCGTGCCGACCAAAGGAAAAGCTCCCACGGAGTGGAGCGTTGGATTATCTTATCGCATATAGAAAGGACGACGAGTGTTCCGCTATTCCACAACTCTGTTTCTGCTTCTCGCTTTTGCGTCCATTGCTTCGGCAGACTCTGGTCGCTACTGGGTGTTCTTTACGGACAAAGCCGTTGCGCCCGGACAAGAATCGCGTGCCTTCATGGAGGCTCGTGCGAACTACTCTCCCAGAGCTCTCGAACGGCGGGCCCGCAACGGAGTTTTCGAGTTGAGCATTGGTGACCTACCCGTCTCAGCAAGTTATGTTCGGCAAGTCGCACAGACCGGAGCGCGCATCCGCGTCACCAGCAGATGGCTGAACTCCGTTAGCGTAGAAGCCACTCCGGAGCAGCTCAGACAGATAGAGGTTCTGCGATTTGTGCGCGAGACTCGCCGCTTCTCTCGCTCGGTAAGTATTGAACAGCCGACGCGCGTTGAACATGCGGCGGTGGACACCGCAGAATACGGACCAAGCTTCGCGCAGAACGCGCTGTGCGGTGTTCCCGAACTGCACGCCCGCGGCCTCAGCGGAAACGGCGTACTGCTTTGCATGCTCGACACCGGATTTCGAACGGAACACGAGTCGCTGAATGGCTTGAACTATCTCGCGATGTTCGACTTCATCAATGGCGATACCATCGTGCACAACGAAGAAGGCCAGGATTCGTTTGACCAGCACTCGCACGGCACTGCGGTGCTTTCCGCCGCTGCGGGATTGGACAGCAATAACATTATCGGACCGGCATTCGGCGCAACCTGGATGCTCGCCAAGACCGAATATGTGCCGACAGAAACCGAAGTCGAAGAAGACTACTACGTCGCCGGAATGGAGTGGGCGGACAGTGCCGGAGCTGACATCACGTCGTCCAGTTTGGGCTACATTGACTGGTACACGCAAGACCAAATGGATGGGCACACGACGGTCGTCGCTCAGGCCGTGACCGAAGCGCAGCGCCGTGGAATCCTTGTGGTCACCGCGCAAGGCAACGAGCGCGGCAGCGAGTGGAACTATATCATCTCCCCTGCCGATGCCGACAGCATTTTGGCCGTCGGCGGCGTGGATTCGATGGGCGTGCTGTGGGGCGGATCCTCTCCGGGACCGACTGCTGACGGAAGAACGAAGCCCGACATTTGCGCGCAGAGTTCACAGACCTATTGCGCGTCGGCCTTCGGACTGGATTCCTACTGGCGCCTGTCGGGAACGTCGCTCGCCACTCCGATTATCGCGGGAATCGCGGCCTGCGTACTTGAAGCAAATCCTGAGTGGACCGCGCAGCAGGTTCGCGAAGCGCTCAAGATGACCGCCTCGAATGCATTAACCCCGGACAATGATTTGGGCTGGGGCATCGCGAATGGTCCGGCGGCAGCAGACTATGTTTTCACGTCCGCAGCGGAACGACCCGCCTTGCCGGGCTCAATATCTATGGCAGTATTTCCCAACCCTGTCAATGGTTTTGCGACTCTCTCTCTGACGCTCGAAACACCGGACAAGGGCGCGGTTGTGCTCTACGACCTTCTGGGCCGACAAGTCCTGCAATTGAATTCAATTGATTCGCACGCTGGAACGACTGTGCTTTCGTTTGCAGTAGATCAACTCGCCAGCGGAAAGTACTTCGTGCAGTTTGCGGGTTCGCGGCAACGTGTGACCGCTCCGCTAATCATATTGAAGTAAACCTCGGCAACTCGGTTTCGCGGATTTGAAGAACTCACTGACTCGCTATGCGTGGCTTTCGATTGCGGCGGCCATCGCCACAATCGGGCTTAAGGCAGCGGCGTACCATCTGACCGGTTCCGTCAGTTTGCTTTCAGATGCATTGGAATCGCTGGTCAACTTGGCCGGTGCATTGCTTGCTTTGGCTGTGTTGACCGTCGCCGCACGTCCGCCCGATGATGACCACGCTTATGGCCACGGCAAAGCAGAGTACTTCTCAAGCGGCGCCGAAGGCGTGATGATCTTACTCGCCGCGGCGAGCATTGCTTATGCCGCGATTCAGAGACTCTTGGCACCACGGCCTTTGGAGCAGGTTGGAATCGGTTTGGTCGTCACCGGAGTCGCTGCTCTGATCAATCTTCTCGCGGCTCTGGCGATTCGCGGTGCAGCACGTAAACACGATTCGGTCACCCTGGACGCAAACGCCAAGCATTTGATGACAGACGTCTGGACTTCTGCCGGGGTGATCGCCGCCGTTGCGCTGGTGCGCCCTACCGGTTGGTTGTGGCTTGACCCGGTGGTTGCCCTTGTCGTTGCCGCAAATATCATTCGCGAAGGCGTTCACATCGTCGGCGGTTCCATTTCAGGTCTGATGGACACGGCGATCTCTCCCGAGGAGCACCAAAAAGTAGAAGCCGTTCTCGACGGCTTCGTTTCGGATCAGATCAAGTATCATGCGTTGCGGACAAGGCGCGCAGGGCGAAGGCGGTTCGTATCTGTCCACATTCTCGTCCCCGGCGGATGGACTGTGCACGACGGACATGAACTCCTTGAGAATATCGAAGCGAATATCCGCGCCGCTATTCCCAATGTCACCGTGCTGACTCACCTCGAGTCGCTGGATGATCCTGCTTCATGGGAAGACATTGGGCTCGACCGCAAAGGTCAGTAGCCGCGACGCTTATCCACGACGAAATTGAGCGGCACTCCATTCAAGTAACGCGCGACGTTTTCCGCGAAGATTTCGTGCACGCGATGCGTGTATTCCGGGAAGTTTCCTGAAACGTGCGGAGTCAGGAAGACGTTTGGCAGACTGAAGAGTTCTGATTCCTCCGGAAGAGGTTCGTCGGCAAAGACATCCAGCAAGGCATAGGCAGGCTTTCCCTGCTTCAGCGCCGCGATGAGATCGGTTTCATCTATCAGCGCGCCGCGTCCGACGTTGACCAGAATGCTCCCGTCCTTCATCAGCGGAAACAGGCGGCGATTGAAAAGTCCGCGTGTCTGATTCGTCGAAGGCAGCGTGAGAATCACAATTTCATTCTGCTCGAGACGTTCTTCGAGCAGCTCCATCGGAAACACGTGAATATTACCCTTGCGTTCGGACGTCGCGATCCCTTCCACCTTGAGACCCGCGGCCAGCAAGAGTTCCGCAATCCCCTTCCCCACCTCACCATATCCCACCACCAGCGTACTGCGACCGGCCAGCACCAGCCGCTCCCGCGTCATCGTTTTCTTGTGTTCCTGCCAGTGCCGATCCCTGCGCCACGTCTCTGCCACGTCGAATCTCTGTGCCCAATAGTATAGTGCACCAAGCACCCATTCCGCCATCGGGCGCGCATGCAGGCCGCGGCTGTTCGTGAGCATGACGTCGCTCTCTATAAACTTCTCAAACAGGCTGCGCTCAATTCCCGCCCCGGTGATATGTACCCACTTCAGGTTTTTCGCCGCGTCATAGAGCGTTTCCGTGAACCTGTGAGCCAACAGCACGTCCGCATCCGCCAGCAACGCGACTGCTTCATCCTCGTTTGCTGCGAAGAACACCTGCACGTCGGCATCCAAACCGCGAATCGCTTCGACCAGTTCGTTCTGCCGCTGCGGATTCTGTGAAGCAAACGAGACTATCTTCAAGTTCATTCAAATCGTCCTGTCTGATTTGCCCGTAATAAAGATGTTTTCAATTGATGCCTACGTGCCGCGCCAGATTCGTCCGCTGTGGGCCTCCGCCAGCATTTCGCTGATCGGGGACTCACTACATGACATTGCCATTCTCTGGCTGATCTACGATCTGACCGGGTCTTCGACGGCAACGGGGTTGCTCGGAGTCGCGCGCTATCTGCCTTCGGTCGTGCTGGGCATCTTTGCCGGTGCCTGGGTGGATCGTGTTTCGCGCAAGAGTGTCATGCTCTGGGCAGACGCATTGCGTGCAGTGTTGGTCGGTATCATTGCCGCGTTAGTGGCAGCTCAGAATATCACGCCGCTAAGCTTGTACTTTCTGGCATTTGCAATTGCGATCTGCACGGTGTTCTTTAATCCCGCGCGAGATGCGATCGTCCCGCAGATCGTGCCACCTGAACAGCTCATGCGTGCGACTTCCGTGCTGCAAAGCAGCCTCGGACTTGCCTACTTCGTTGGTCCACTCGCCGCGGCGTTCTTCCTGCCGCTGATCGGATTGCCCGGGCTCTTTGCAGCGGACTCCGCGACCTACCTGCTTTCGTTTGCTCTGATTTTGCTGATCAGACCCGTCCAGTTCTCTGGCACGAAACAGACATCCACCTCCAAACAAATGGCGCGCGAGGGGTTGCAGCACGTGAGGCGATCCCCCTTGATTCACGGGCTGTTATGGGTGACGGCGGTGGACAACCTCTTTATCATGGGGCTGGCCATCGTGGGCGCTCCGATCTATGTGCGGGTGCATCTGGGATTGGGTGCTGACGCGTACGCCGTGCTGCAAGCCTGCTTTGCGCTGGGAATCCTGACCGGAAGTCTTCTGATGATTCGATTCGGATCAAGACTGCCGCGAGGAAAGACGCTTCTATGGGCGTTGGTCTTTGACGGAGTGACGTTTGTCCCGTTCTATTTCACCACAGAACTCTGGACGACCGCCATCGGCTGGTTCATCCATAGTATCGGCATTCCGTTCATTCTGACTCCGCGAACTTCTTTGGTTCAATCCGAGGTCCCGCAGGAGTTTCAAGGTCGCGTCTTCAGTCTGGTTCAACTGACTGTGGTGGGACTCACCGCGGTCAGCTCCGGCATGGCCGGTGTGCTGCTTGAACTGCTTTCTCCGGCGCAACTCTATTTGATCATGGGAACTGCCGCCGGAGTTGTGGGCGCGCTGGGATTCTTGAATCGGGAACTGCGGGAGCGGGTGTAAACTGGTGTGCCTGCTTCGACCCGGTATCGGAGCATTCACGACTCGGTTTGTTAACAAGAATTGATTGCGTTTCGCCTGATGTTAACACGAATTCCTGAGGCGCGTGCTGCGAAGATACTGAGGAAATGTCAGCAAAGTGTCTCGAGCCATCAATGTCGCGCGCCGCAACGTGCAACTCAAAGTCAAGACACATGGTATTGATCTGAGCGAGTACCGTGACAGCCCGGACGACTATTAAGTCACGCTTGGGGCGTTGGACTCCACCGAAGTAGGAGATGATCGGAGCAGTGCGAGCCCCACTCCCAAAAATAGCAGGCCGCCTAACAGCCAACTGGCCGGAACCCATGCGGCTTCGTCTCCGGCGGCCCATCCATGGCTGACAAACCACTCTTCATACCGAAACACCAACGCACTGAACGCGTTGTTGACGAAGTGACCAAGAATGGCGGGATAGATGGATCCTGTTCGAACAGCGAGATAGCCGAGCAGAACGCCTAATGCAAAGGTAGGCAACAGTCGGTACGGATTCAGATGGAGGATGGCGAAGACCGCCGCGACAAGCAGAATCGCTGACCACTTTCCCGTCTCGCGCTCCAAACCGCGGAGCATCAGTCCGCGGCACAAATGCTCCTCCACTACTGCGGGGATCAGTGCGATGATCGCGATCGCCTGCCAGGTGGGCAAGGACTCCAACTCGCCGAACAAGTCCGTGAATTGCTTGAGCAGGTCTTCGGGAAACGGAAAGAACATGTGCTGCAAGGTGGCAAGCTCGATGGTCAATACCCAGCCGCCGCAGACGGCAAGTAAGGCCGCCAAGAGGTTTCGCGCACCGGGAGGTTTCCATCCGAACGCGGCGACCGGATCATAGCCGCCTTGATAGACCCAGAGTCCTGCGAGCGCGGCAAGCGCAAATTGAACGATGTAGACTCCTGACAACGGATTCTCGGGCGACGCAATCGTGCCCATCGAACCGACCAGGATAATCGCCAATGCTGCGAGTAGCCCCACGGCACCCGGCGCAAGCCGCTTACCCGAAACTTGCACCGGTTTGCGAAACGGAGACCACTTGACGTCTTCGGCGTGTCGGAACAAAACGCTTTCTCGATTGAACTGCACGGTCACCCAGTGCAAAGACAAAAGCGCCAATCCCGCCGTGCTGGCCAGCGTGATGAACAACTCCAGAAGCGGCGTTTGCCCTGAAAGCAGCGCGCGCATCAGCAACGAGATATTGGCAATGGGAACGACGGCAAGCAAAGGCGTCAACTCGATTCCCGGGACCATGGACACCATAGCCGGAAGAATGCTGATGAAGATCAGAGGCGTGAGCAACCCCTGCCCTTCTTTGTAGTTGCGGGCCGTCACAGACACCGCCAACGACACGCCCGCGAACAGCACAGCCATCGGAATCAAGACGGCCAAGACCAGCAGCAGGGCTCCAATTGAAACCGAAAAGCTCAAGCCTGCCGCTTCACCCATGGACTTAATCCCGTACATCGTGGTGAAGCCCATGCTGAGCAAGTTGAGCAGCGCCGTGATCAGCGCGGCTGTCATTGTCGCAAGGAATTTTCCGTACACCAGTTCCCGGCGAGACGCCGGACTCACGAGCAGCGTTTCAAGAGTCCCCCGTTCTTTCTCACCAGCCGTCAGATCAATAGCCGCGTAGAAGGCGCCGCTGAGAGTTGTTAGAATCAGGAAATACCCGAGGAATCGGCCCAACTCGGATCCAGCCTGTTCCTGCTCTGTCGCCTCATCCACCGCTTCAAATGCAATAGGCTCGACGAACGACGTGTCCAAACCGAATTGAGCAAGGCGTTCCTCAACTATGCCGCTCTGGTAGTCGCTGATTGTGCCCCTGATGCGGCGCATGATTTGGTCCGAGAAGTCTCGGCTGCTCAGGTAGTACACTTGCACATTCGCGGTGCCGCCAGTCTGAAGCGAATCCGAGAATCCGGGGGAAAGCGCCAGTGCCGCGTCCAATTCTCCTGCGCGAAGCCGCTCTCGCCAGCCTGTTGAATCAGCAAACTCGAGCAGGCTGGAACTGTCGGTTTCAAACACGCCACCCGGTAGTTCTACCGGTGTCAAAAGCGCGATTACGCCCGCTTGCTGTTTGAGCTTTCCAGCTTGCAGCAGCGTAATTTGCATGATTCCGATGAACAACAACGGATACATCAGCAGTGGAAGCACGACGGTCACCATCAGCGTGCGGCGATCGCGATACAAATCGCGGAGCTCTTTGACAAATACTGTCTGAATCGGAGATTGGGACATGGGACGAAATGGCATCGTGTTAGGATAGCTTAATCCCTAATATAAACAATGCGGGAGGTCTTTACAACCTCCCGCTCGGCTCTGCACTCTTTGACTTGGCCTACACCCGCTTCGCGTCTGAAATGATCTGCCTGTGGTCAAAAGCAATTTGGTCGGGCAGAGCGCCCAAATCAAACCAGCAGGCCTCCGCAGCGTCGTCGCCCGCCTGAAGGTCTCCTGTAGCGGAGGACTTGTACACTACGGTCAGAGTATGGAACCGCGGGTCGCGGCCGGGTTTGGAATAGACCCCTACAAGCTTAAGCGGCCCGGCAACCAGACCGGTTTCCTCGCGCAATTCTCGGATTGCGGCATCCTCCGCCGATTCGCCGTAGTCAATGAATCCACCTGGCAAAGCCCAGCCTGCCGGCGGATTTCGTCGGAGGATGAGCAGGACTTTGTTCTCTCGAATGCACACCACGTCCGCCGTAGGAAACGGATTCTTGTAGGTTGTCACCCTGGCATTGCAGGACGGACAGTCGCTGATCAGCTCCATGTGGACTCCAAGCAAAAGGGCCCGATCCTTGACCGGGCCCCAAAGTTTCTGTTGTGTTTCTCAGGCTTGAGTAATGACTTCAATCACGGGAGACCAGATGTCGGACATGCGCTCACGAAGCTCGATCTTCAGGCGCTCCAACTCGCCTTTCAACGTCTGCATATCCTTCTTGAGCTCTTCAAGGCCGATCTGAAGCTTTGTCCGTAGGTCCCGAAGGTTCCAGTTCCACCAGTTCTCGTGAGCGCTGATGGCGCGGGCATCGCCGTCAGAAATGAAGATGCGCGGTCCGTCCGGATCAATACGCAAATCCATGTCAATTTGTGGAACCTGTTCCAGTTCAACACCAAGACCGTCAAGCTCTTCCTGAAGACGTTCCATCTCTAGGGCAAGCTGATCAGCATCTTCGTCGCCAAAATTGAAGGACCAAATTTGTCCGTCCGCGTCTGGCGCGACACCGTAGAAGTCCTTGCGATTGGTCAAGGTCACCGGAATGATCATGGCCTTGCCTTCACGAATGACGTGAAAGTCAATGGTTTCGTCTGGCTTTGATTGCCGAATCGCCTGGCTCACGTCGCCTTCGTCCTCAACGTCTTCCTTGCCGATCTTAACGACGATGTCTCCGGCTTTCAGGCCGGCCTTGTCCGCGGGAGATTTTTCCACGACTTCGGAAATCAAGGCTCCGCCTTCGACATTGAAGTACTTTTTCAGCCCGTCAGACAGCTCCTGTGTGACCACACCGGCAAATGCCATCGTGCCGCGAGATTTCAGGCCCTTGTGCAAGACTTGAGGCATAGGACCTTCCTCGCCGAAGGAGAACCACTCAAAGTCACCGCGATCATCGCCTTTGCCTGCCAATGTTGCTGTAGCCGTTCGATCGCTGCCACCGCGCTTGTACACGAGAGCCACTTCGTCGCCCTTCTTGTACTTGCCAAGCTGAACCTTAAGTTCGGAGGGACCCGTCAAGTTCTGTCCGCCCAGTGAAAGCAGAATGTCATTCGAGCGAAGGCCGGCCTCGGCCGCTGGGGAACCGTCCACGACACTTTCCACCAGGACTCCCTGGCCGGTTTTGACCCCATAGTCCGTGGCAATGTCCGAGGTGACTTCTTCCGGGACAATGCCTAGGAACGCGCCGTCGTCAGCGCGTTTGCTGTCCTTGACCAGGACCCCCCCCTTTCCCGAGGGCGACGCTGAAACTTGAATAGGACTGTCAACTGCCCACGCAAGGGAACAGATCATGAGGCCTGACAGTAAGCTCAATAATGTGAGGCGTGATAACATCGCCCAACTCCTAAGATTTTGAGTTCTTCTCCGAACTCCCGACTCGTCTCTCCTCTAACCTCCGTCGGGGCAGTTTCGTTCCGGGGCGTCTGCGCTTGTGTCAGCCGCAGAAAATGCCTTTCTTCACTGTCTGACTAAAAGGAGTACCCGGTTGAAGATTTTGTTGCAGAACAGAAAGAACTTTTACGAAAGCCTGTTGCCACGAATTCCGGACCTCAAATTCAGGGAAACACTCGCTGAGATCGCTGAGCTGCAGCCTGCGGATCTGCTGGACCAATCCTACAATCCGGATACTAAGTTTTTGGAAACCATAAGCCTATTCGACGCGATATGCAAACCTGACTTCGGCGTTAAGTGGGGAAAGACGACGCTTTCAATGGATGAGGCGATTTCGCGTGCGCTGCGCTTTGAAGAGCTTATCTTGCTGATTTTGCAGAACTTCGATCGCACAGCTTCTGATCCAATGCTCCGCGAACTCATGGATGGCGCTGCCATGAGGCTGGGACTTCTCATCAAACTGGCCGATGACCTGAGGTACCACCGGATTCGGCTTCTTCCTGATTCGTAAGCGGAGCGAAGTTTGCGCAGTTGGCAGGCATGGACAACCTGCCTAAGCTGCTTGCCGATATTGGCGACCCGGAAACTCGCGTTCGATTGGTCGCCCAGGGAAAAAACCTTTGGCGAGTTCGCATGCTGTTTCCCCGCCAGAGAGCGCACGAAATCCCCGAACAGCTCCGTCAGATTAAGATTGACCTGGCTCACGCCTTTGGCGTCGCAGATCACCGGCTGGAGTATCACCAACTTTTGTCCAAGAGGACAACCCGCAATGGCATCTTGGTCGAGATGCACATTCGGCGTCAGGAAGCTCCTGCGGGTCCCATGCGAGTTCGATTTCTCCCCCAGTCCGCCGACGACGGTACAACCTACTCTGACATGACGGTCGTCGCGGACCTCTACCCAGTGGATGACTATGAGAAGGCGCTGACTTTTGAATCTGTCGAAGCAAGAATTCGCTCGGAAGGTGTGGATGGCAGCCTCGTAAGCTGGGGTTTGGTCCGCGAGTCGGTTCAGAACTGCCTTGAAGAACAGCGGCCTTTGCTCGAATGCGTTCTTGCCGAAGGTGAATTGCCGGATGTGGGGCCCGCATCCAGGCTGCTCTATCGCTGGTTTCCCCAATCCGATTCCGGATTCCCGACAGCCTGGCTGGGCCTTCGAACTGCGGAGCAGGGCGAAGAGCTGCTCGAACACCAACCCCCTTCTTCGGGTTTGAGGTCTGGGAAGAATGTATTCGGGCGCGAACTCTCCCCCAGGCGAGGAATGCAGACCAGGTTGATCGCCGGAAAGGGAGTTGTGGTCGGACCCGGCGAGCGTAAGGTCGTGGCCACGGAGGCTGGTGTCATCTTTTTTCGCAGGGAGTTCGCTGACCGCCGCCAAAAAGATACACCTTGTACGACTCCTCACATTTTGCACGCGGAAGTTAGAAGAGTACGGACAGTGCAGGCTGAGGCGGCCGTACAATCCAATTGGGATGAGCCGCTTCTGGTTCTTGGCACTCTTCCGAAGGGCTCCAGTCTTAGTGTCGCGTCTGACTGCATTCTGAAGGGCAGTGTCCCGGCAGGCTGTCAGCTGCAAGTCACGGGGAACTTGCGGATTACGGGTGATGTTTCCAATGCCACGCTTGGGGTGACGGGGCACCTGTGCGTACACGGCAAACTTTCTGATGCAGTGTGCGAGGTTGGCTTGACTGCGCAGTTCTTGGGCTCCGTCACCGACTCAGCATGCTACGCCCGAGAAATCCTTGCCGATGAAATTGTCGGAGGCACCGCCGAGGCCTACCACCAATTCTCAAACAAGCACGAAGTGGTCGCCTTCAACAGGGAGAAGTTCCTGGCAGAGCATCGCAAGGCAGGCGAGGACGCTTTGTTCACCCTGCGGAGGCAGATGATCCGACTATACGAGATATTCGGTCCGGAAATCGTGCAGCAGGTCAAAGAAGACTCTGTTCAAATGAACTTGCTGCGCTGGCTGAAACAGCAAAAAACGCTCGGAATTGGAGGCTACACCCACTCTCAGGTACAGGAGTTTAGGACCCTGCTGGAAATCTTGCCCGATCTGCGACGGGAAATCAGTCTTGTGGCCGAGGGGCTGCGAGACGCGAAAGCTGAAAATACCGACCTTTTTGAACGGTGACCTATGGTCACCGTTCTTGTTTGTCCACATTCGACAATGTTAGCCGTATCGCGAAGAGAGAAAGGTGTAGTAACTATACTCTCGCGAGAAGTCAATCCTCCTGATCCGGCTCCAAGGTTGCAGTTGTAGGGTTTGAGTCGTTACATTTGGCCATCGTGAAGAACGAAAGGCAACGTGGCGACACCGACTGAGCACGTGATTGGGTCTGTTGTGAACGGTCCGGTCATCTCACTCCTCGAAGTTCTGCTGCATGAACTATCCAATCCGGTTCAAGCCGCAAGGACGACCTTGAATTTGATGCAGGCGGACCTCGATGGTCACGCAGCCTCACGGGCGCGCATTGCGAACCTTGATGCTGCGTTTGAAAGAATTGCCGCAGCGGTTCTGTGCGTGCAGTCGGTTAAGGAGTCCGCACTGAGGAGCCCCGTCCCGGTGCTTCAGCGGCAAGTCCTGGAGGATATCAAGACGGAGTTGACCTCTCTCGGACTTCATCCAAGTATGTCGGGTGACTTGCACGGTGAATACAGAGTCGTTGCGCACGAAGTCGCGATTCCTGTACTTGCGGCGCGCTGGGCCGCCGCATGGAGTAAGCGGTCACAAGGTGTCGTTCTGTCGCAAGGGACCTCCGACGGCGAGTGGAGATTGAACATCGAACTTCGGGAGGGAGACGACAGCGCCACAGAGCGTGACGCCTCGCGTGAGGACACAGCGGGCTACGCCGCGGCACTTGGACAGTTTCTGCTTTCCTCCGGAGGGCGCGCGATTCTTTCAGTGGACCATTCAGGTGAGTTTGCTTTGCAATTGTGTTTTGCTTTGGCCAGGTAATGATCTCGTTAGGATTTGATCGGATTGAGTTATGACTGATATGACACAGGTTTTGGTTGTTGATGATGATCCGTTGGTGCTGTCAGGTTTCAAAGAGATTCTGGCTCGCGCCGGATATTCCGTCTCCGCTTGTTCATCTGGTCAAGCCGCTCTCGCCTTGCTGGCGGAGAAGCGATTCAGCGTCGTCTTGACGGACCTGTTCATGCCCCGTGTTTCCGGCATGGACGTGTTGAATGCGGCGCTTGGCGCGGACCCGGACTGTGTGGTTGTCGTGGTCACAGGATTTGCTTCCGTGCGCGGCGCCGTGGATGCTTTGCGCCGCGGAGCGGCGGACTACATCATCAAGCCGTGTGAAGACGACGAACTTTTGCATAGAATCAGACTGGGGCTCGAACGAGCCGAGCTGCGCGCGGATCTGCGCTCCAAGGAACTTGACACCGAGAAAATGAAGGCTATTGCGCAAACCGCGGTGACGGTGAATGATCAGATCAACACGCCGCTCAACGTCATTCTGAACAGCGCAGAGTACATCCGCTTGAAACGCCTTCCTGAAACAGTGGACGTGAAGCAATCCCTGGACTTCATCGTGCAGGAGGTTGCGAAAATCAAGTCCGTCATTCAGAAGCTTGCCACCGCAGCAAGTCCTTCCCGCACTCGCGAGTACTCGGTCGGTCATCACCGGATGATTGACATTGATCCGCCGCGCGTTGCCGCGCTTCCGACAGACCATCACCACGCACGGAAGCAGCGCATTCTGGTCGTGGATGATGAGCAATTCATGGTTCATACGCTAACCAAGCTGCTTGAAGTGCTTGGATATGACGTCGTCACCGCATTCGGCGGCCGTGAAGCTTCCGAGAAATTCGCTGCCGAACAGATTGACCTCGTGGTCAGCGACGTGCACATGCCGGACATGAATGGGCTGGAGCTGATGGCTTCCATCAAATCTCAAAACCCCGACTTTCCCGTGATTCTGGTCACGGGGTATGGGGTGGAAGACGCAAGAAAGACCGCGGGCGAGTACCATGCGGACGGCTTCCTGGGAAAACCCTTCCGCATTGAAGAGCTTCGCCAGATGATTGAACGCGCCCTGCATAGTTCCGCTGCCGCTTGACCCTCATGACCATTACATCTATTGGAAGCAATTCCTTGAGATCCGAGATTGCCGCCGCGCCACGCAAAGTTCTGATCATTGACGATGACGCGGTGATCTGCGAAGTCGCGGAAGCCCTGCTGCACGAAAACGGCTGGACGGCAGCACATGCGCTGTCTCCTGTCGAAGCACTAAGCCAGGCAAGCGAGAGCGAGTGGCCTGTCATTTTGTGCGATGTACACTTGCCCGGTGATTCCGGAGAGCTATTGCGCCAACTTCGCTTGCGCTACCCGCAGTCCCAGGTAATCATGATCACGGGAGACCCCACGCTCTCAAGCATGCGACAGGCCATGCAGGCAGGAGCCTACGACTATCTGCTGAAACCTCTGCGCCGGGAAGAACTCCTGCGCGTCACTGAGTTGGCTTTTGACAGGCACAAACTTGTGAAGGAGCGTGACAGACTCCAACAAGAGAACGAGCGCTATCGCGAGCAGCTTGAAGAAGTGGTCGCCAAACGTACCGGTCAGTTGCGCGACTCTGAACTGCGGTACAGGACACTTTTCGACCACACTGTGGACGCGATCATCCTGGTATCACTGAAGACTTCCGCGATTACCGAACTCAATGCAACCGCGGCGCGGCTCCTGGGTGGAAAGTCGTTCAATCTGCAGGGTTTGTCCATTCGCGATTTCGCGGGACAACAGTTGGATCATTGCTTTAACTCTGATTCGCAAGAGTCTCGTCGAGTTTGGCAGATTCCCAACCTGATTCTTCGAGGGGCAGATCATGAAGAACACTCCCTGTCCGCCACGGTGAATCTTGTTGAACTCGACGGCGAAGTTTTTGTGCAGATCGTCGCACGACAAACAAGCGATCTTGCGCAGCTTGCGCAACGGGCCGACTTGATGGAATCCGAGTTGATGAATGAGCAGCGGTTGGCAGCTATCGGGCTTCTTGCGAGCGGAGTTGCGCACAACATCAACACGCCGCTGATGGGAATCTACGGCATTGCTCAGATCATCAAGATGAAACACCCCGACATTCAGGATATTGACGGTGTGATTTCTCAAGTCGAAAGAATCAACGGAATTGTCCGGAACCTGATGTGGAAGAGCCGTCAGGAACAGGAGCAGGCCAAGCAGGATATTGATTTGAATGTGCTGCTGCAAGAGGAACTTAGGTTCCTGGAAGCAGACATGCGCTTCAAACACGAGGTCGAGAAGGAGTATGACTTTGCGCCGGATCTGCCTCCCATTTTCGGTAGATACAGCGATTTCTCGCAGTCCTTTGTGAATGTCATTCGCAACGGACTTGACGCAATGTACGACTGCAAAATGCAGCGACTGCGTGTTTCGACATCCAGCACAGATGACGTGATCAGGGTTTGCATAGAAGACTCAGGCAAAGGGATTGCAAACGACCATCACGAGAAGATTTTCGAGCCGTTTTTTACGACGAAGCCCGCGGCGACCAACGGCGACGACGAACGACCCACTGGGACAGGTCTGGGTCTTTCCACGGTCAAGAAACTCTTGACACCCTACGGCTGCAGATTCGAAGTTGAAAGCACTCCTGAGCGCGGCACGCAGTTCACGATCCTTATACCGGTAGAACAGAACCGCTGCCCGGAATCGGACGAAGATATGCAAGACTTCGCGAACTGAATCGCATTTGTCTTGAAACTAAAAAACCCGCTCGTGAAGCGGGTTTTTTCATTTGTTCTCTAAGGGGGGGTCCCTGTGAAGTCGAGAAAGATGCGTCGCGCCACCTCGTCGGGAGATTCAGTGAAGCTTCGATGTACCCAGATGGCTCTCGACTCACGCCGGAACCATGTGAACTGTCTTTTTACGTAATGACGAACCGCTTTCTGAATCTCTTCGCGCATGATGTCGTAGCTGATTTCGCCACGAAGATAGGGAAACACTTCCTGATATCCGTGCGTGCGCAGCGCATTGCAGTTCGACTCGTCGAATCCCTTTGCCATGAGCTCCCGAACCTCTTCCACCAATCCGCCTCTGAACATCTCGTCCGCGCGATGATTAACGCGCTCGTAAGTCTGGTCGCGATCTCCGTGCAGAAAATAGAGACGGTAGGGCAGATTAATCGGTTCCACACCGCTTTTTCTGAGCTCTGAGAGCCGCTGCCCGGTCGTCCTCCAAAGTCCGATAGCCCGCAGGACTCTATGGTGATCCTCTGCGCGTGTGGTACTTGCGAACTCCGGATCAATGCTCTCAAGCTCGCGCATCATCTCTCCCGCTCCTCGGCGGTTCCACTCCGCGCGCAATTCCGAATAGTCTATTTTGGGCTCGTCTTCGCTCTCGTACAGCCCGTCTGTCAGCGCGCGCAGATACAACATCGAGCCGCCGACAACCATCGGCACTGCGCCGCGATGCAGGATCTCGGCAATAACCAATCTTGCTTCGCGCGCAAAATCACCTGCGGTCCAACGATCACGCAAAGATTTGGTCGCCACAAAGTGATGTGTGACACGCGCCTGTTCCTCTTCATTTGGCGGCGCGGTGCCGATTCTCAATTCACGGTATACCTGACGAGAGTCGGCATTAACTATCTCACCGCCAAGCTGTTCCGCCAGTGGAATACTGACCTCTGTCTTGCCGGACGCGGTGGTTCCGGCCAGAATCAGAAGTTTCGGCGAAAGACTATCCCGTGCGTCCAAATCTGTAGTCCAACTCGCTCAGTTTGAGTTCGATGAACGTTGGCCGTCCGTGCGGGCAACTGCCGGGCTGCTGCGTGCTAAAGAGCTCGTCCACCAGAGCCGTCATTTCTTCGCTGCTCAACTCGTCCCCCGTTCGAATTGCCGCTTTGCATGCGAATCCCGCCGCCAGAGATTCACGCGGTCCCAACCGGGACTTGCGAAACTCTTCATACTCAGCAATAGTCTCGCGCAACATGGACGATTCCGATGCATGTTTCAGTCCCGCGGGTACGGCTTCGATGCTATAGGCGCGCGGACCGAAATCACGAAGGATGAAGCCAAACTTCCCAAGCTCTTCGCGCATCTCTTGAAAGACTCCGTCTTCTTCGGGAGTGAGCTCAAGCAGCAGGGGGAAGAGCAACTGCTGCGAGGCAAACGCGCGTTGATCAAAACTCCTTAGCGCTCGCTCATAGAGTACGCGCTCGTGCGCGGCATGCTGGTCAATGATGGCGAGGCCCGAGCGAATCGGCGCAATCAAGTACTTGGCGTGCACTTGATAAATCTGCGGGCGGAGACGAGCAGCAGACGCGCTTGGCTGAGTCTGTGAAGCAGTTGGATAAGATGTCGAAACGGCAGCAGGCGCTGCAGAGGGAGGTGTGCCGGGAAGACGTATCGGCTCATCAAAAAGAGTCTTTATCTGCGGCGACTGTTGCGGCATGGTGAATGCCGGTGGCTGCCGCAACTCATCCAAGGCGGACCGCTGCCCTTTCAGAGCCTCGCGCAATGATTCAAAGACCGCCGCGTTCACAAGGCGTTCATCCGAAAAACGAACTTCCCGCTTGGCAGGATGTACGTTTACGTCCACAACAGACGGGTCCAATTCCACGAAGAGTATGTAGAAGGGCCACTCGCCGTCTTCGAGCCAGTCTCTAAGTGCGCCGCGAATGACGCCGGAGACGGATGTACTCTGAAATGGGCGGCGGTTCACGAACAAGAATTGATCGCCTCTGCCGCGGCGGTTCAGCTCGCGATTTCCCAGAGCGCCGTGAACCCGCACTCCGCGCAACTGATGCTCGATGACCAAAAGCTTATCGTCAATTGCACGTCCGAATACATCGCTCACGCGAGTTAGAAAATCACTCTTCGGCCAAACGAATTGCAGTGATTCTCCGTGCCGAAAGGTCCAGGCCACCTCCTGGTACGCAAGCGCATAGGTTCTCAGCGTGCGGATGCAGTGCGACAATTCAGTCGCGTCCGCCTTCATGAATTTCGCCCGTGCGGGCGTGTTGAAGAACAGCGATCTCACACGCAAGGTTGTGCCGCGAGGAGCGGCTACCAGTTCTTCAGAGACGATGTCACCTCCGGTCATCCGAATCTGGCATGCCGTGGCGGCGTCCGCGTCGCGAGACGTCAATTCCAATTGACTGACTGAGGCAATGCTGGGGAGCGCTTCGCCGCGAAACCCAAGCGTGGAAATCGAGAAGATATTGGACGACGCATCCAATTTCGAAGTCGCGTGACGTTCCAGTGAGAGCAGCATGTCGTCGCGGGACATGCCTACTCCGTCATCGCGAACCGAAATCAACTCGCGACCCGATCCTTCCAGCTCTATGTCAATCTTCTGCGCCTTCGCATCCAGTGCGTTGTCTATCAGTTCGCGCAACACCGAGGCGGGCCGTTCGATCACTTCGCCTGCGGCAATCTGATTGACAAGATGCTCCGGAAGTATGCGAATCTTAGCCACGAAGCCGCTTCAAGACAATGTTTCGCAAGGTTTCGACCAGGGCGCGAGCTTCTTTGCGCGAGCCGCGCACCTGTACTCGCAGTTGCTCAGCTTCCGTATCCGATCTGTCCAAGAGATTGATGAGCACGTTGTTTGCCGCTCCTTCCAGACCGGCAAGCAGCATCTCGGAACCCGTTGCGGCATCCGACACCGTGTTCGGATTTCCCTTTTCGATGATGACATGAGCTTCACCGAGTGCGCGGAGACATTGCAGCATCGTTTGCCGGGGCACTTCAATGGTGTCGCGTGTAGATTCGCTTAGCTCGCGTTCTTTGTGCGCTTTGTCATCCGGTGTGGCGTCCGGCAAGCGATTCGCGCTTCGAAACCGATTGAAGGCCCAGGTGTCAAGATCCACCTGCCGGGTCAATGCGTGACGAAGCTCTTCCGCTTTTGCTTTCGCCGCAGAGAGCTCGTCTGAAACTTCTTCAAATCCCTTCTTGCCAATCGTAAACTCGCAGACCATCACCAAGAGAGCCGCACCTATTGCTCCGGACAGCGCAGCAGCACTTCCGCCGCCGGGCGCCGGTGCCTTGGAGGCAACCTGCTCGATGAATCCCGCGACAGGCTGATAGATCAATCTCGCCGGTGTGTCGGGCATGTTAGACATTCTCATTGCTCCGCTATTGCGTATTCGATAATTTTCTTGCTCGATTCGAACTTGTTGAACGACGACAGTCCCAATCTGTCTTCCGCAAGCTCTACGGCTTCCCGTTCTGACTTGGGTTTGGAAAGTTTCTCTTTCCAAACATAGTATTCCGCGGCCAGAAGCACGGCTTCGAGCGGAATCAACCCCACTACTTCAGATCCAAACACTTCGATTCCGCGCGCACTTGCTTCCACCTTCGTTTGTTCATAGGCAATGTGCGGCGACGAGATCAGATAGTTCGTCAGATTTATCGAAACCTGACTGAACTTGCTTTCCTCGAGATATACTCCCATCGCCTTGCAATTCTGCAGCGGTCCGGGATGCAGCACATTCTTCCCAAGTGCGTTAACGTACGTCGTGCCGTCCGAGCTCTTTTGTGGCCAGCCAAGCTGACGGATATGCAATGCAATGTCATGCGCTGTGTCCACGTCCGAGGTGCGCAGATTCACATTGTAGGCCACAAGAAAAAAGCGCGCGCCCGTAATTAAGCATCCGAACTTCGGAACGAACTTGTGCGGACCGAAGTCTGGAACCCACTCCGGATCGCTCATCTTCTCGGGCAACGCCTCGTACTCGCCTTTGCGAACTTTCGCAAGATTGCTGCGCGACGGACGAGATGCAGCGGCTTCATAGAGAAACACCGGAATGTCCAGTTCTGAGCCCACGCGCTGACCAAGCTTGCGCGAAAGCTCCGCGCACTCGGCCATGGTGATGCCTCGTACCGGCACAAACGGCGCCACATCCACCGCCCCGCTGCGCGGATGTTCACCGTGGTGAACCGTCATGTCAATCTCGTCCGACGCCGCAGCGACCAATCGGAACGTCGCGTCCACGCAGGCATCCGGCTCGCCCGCGTATGTGATAACACAGCGATTGTAGTCTCCGTTTGGATCCACATCCAGAAGTTTGACACCGGGGACTTTCGACACCACGCTGACGATACGATCAATCTTCGCGCGGTCGCGGCCTTCCGAGATATTGGGAACGCACTCTACGATGGGTTTGGAACTCATTTCCGTTCTATTCCTCAATTTGCCGCGTGATACACGGCACGAATGATGTTGTCCTGCACGGTCCTGACATAATGCCGCGAACAGCGGAAGTTGTTGCACATGATCGCAAAGGCCAGTTTGTGCCCGTTATCCAATCCGATGTACCCCGCAAGCGCTGACACGTGCGTCATTGTTCCCGTTTTCGCTCGAACTCGTCCCTGCAATCCTTCGTCACTGAGGCGTCCGTTCAAAGTTCCGTCCAACCCGCTCTGTGAGAGTGAAGATTCGAAGGCCGCCGCGTTCACAGTTGTTGTCATCTTGATGAGCAGAGTGACGAGAGCTTTTGCACTGACCAGATTTTGGCGCGACAGGCCGCATCCGTCCTGCAATGTGAGCTGCTCGCGTGGGATTCCGCTGGCACGTGCGAAACTGGTGACAACTTGAAGTCCGGCCTCAGCACTCCCCTCTGCTCTTTTGCGAGATCCTAAGGCTGCCAAGAGGTATTCCGCGAGATAGTTGTCGCTGTCCTTGTTGATGGTCGAAACAATCTCTGCGAGCGGAGGAGAAGTCCAGCGCACAAGTACTTGCCCCGGATCGGCGCAAGTTTGCCGCTTCACTTCGACGTGCCCGGCGCAGTCAATTCCTTTTCGTGACAGCGCGTCACGGAGTGCATTTCCGAAATACGCCGCTGGGTTCTGAATTGGAAACCACAAGTATTGTGGCCGATCCCCTTTTGAAAACGAGCCGGAGAGCTCCAACTCATCCCGGCACGGGGTCACGTTGAACTCCACCCAACTGTCCTGACCTCCGGGTGTCGTGACAATCGTATTGCAAATCGCGATGTTCGCGAACGAAGGTTCAATCGTCAAGACCGCCGGATCCCCCACGCTCGGGCCGGATTCAATCTTTACATGGCAGACATTGCTGTTGTAGCCTGCAGCATCCACAGAGGGTGCGAAGCCTTCGCGAAGATCGCCCATCTCCCAGACCCCGTTGCCGCAGGATCGTCGGTAGTTTCCGGTATGAATCACAATGCTACCGGCAATGCGTTTCAGCCCCAAACTTTGCAGTTGGTCTGCGAGCTTGTCCAGCGCAGGAGCACCAAGGTCCCGGCGATTTTTCTGTTCAAAGATAGCATCCCCGGAACAAGACACAATCAAGTCAGAGGGCAGAGTGCCTTGCGAGTCCACCCCGCTCTTTGAGCTCACCACGGTTTCGAACTTCTCGTCCGCGCCGAGCGCATCGAGTGCGGCAGAGGTCGTCCACAGTTTCGTCACAGATGCCGGAATCAACAGCCGGTCGGCGTCATGGTTCAGGAGCTCCTGCTTTGCTTCGACATCCACAAAAAGGACACTCCACGAAGCACCTTTCAGCGGATCCAGCGCAAGGAGTGAATCAAGAGTGTTGGAAAGCGGGGTCGCTCGCAGCACGGGCGTAGCAAGCAAACAGACAACGAGCAACGCGCCTGTGAAAACCGCTCTGCGATAAAGTGATATGTTGCGCAAGGACTCAGCCGCGCGGATGGAACGAACGAACGACTTCAGTAAGATAGTCGCGGTCGAGATGTGTGTAAATTTCAGTCGTGGAGATTGAGGAGTGCCCAAGAAGTTCCTGAACGACGCGCAGATCGGCGCCGCCTTCCAGAAGGTGAGTTGCGAAGCTGTGCCGCAGGGTATGCGGAGTCAAATGAAGAGTGCAGCCTGCCTTTGCGCACAGGCTTTTCAAGATCGAGGCGCAGCCATAGCGAGTCAGAGGGACGCCGCGTCGGCTCAAGAATACAACGTCCGCCGCGCGGTCGGGCAATTCGAGCGGCTTCTCATCCGCCGTCTTGCCGCATGCGAAAGGACGTCCACGGGAGAGATATTCCCTAAGTGCCGTCTTTGCGCGCTCGCCAAACGGCACCATGCGCTCCTTGCCGCCCTTGCCCCGAATACGAACGGTTCGCTGCTCAAAATCTATCTGTGACAACCGCAACGAACACAATTCTGAAACTCGAAGACCGCACGAGTAGGCCACTTCGATGAGCGCACGATTGCGCAGGTCTTCCGGACCAGCGCCGCTTGCCGCATTGAGCAAGGCGTCAATGGTCTCCAACGTCGCAATCTTGGGCAGCGGGCGGCCCGGTGAACTGCCTTGCAGTGTTTCCGTTGGATCCCTGTAAATCCTACGTTCCCGCAAAGACCATTTGTAGAAGCTGCGGAGCGCGGAGAGTCTGCGATTGGCACTGCGCGCAGAGTCTTTCGCCGTAAGCTCAGCGAATGCCCTTTGGACAAAGTCACGGGACGCGCCAAGCAGCGTGGTGCCTTCGCGTTGCAGAATCAGGCAGAACTGCCGCAAATCGCTTGAGTAGGCAGAAACCGTATTGGCGGAAATCTGGCGCTCGTACTTGCGAGCCCGCAGCCACTCTTCGATCAGCCTTAACTCGGCAGGATCAACCTCGCACGAACGGATTGTGGAGCTTCTCGTGACCAACTGTTGTCGCTTCTCCGTGACCCGGATACACTATCGTGTCATCCGGCAGTGAGTAGATCTTTTTCTGGATCGCGCTGAACAGGGCATCCGTGTCAGAGTCCGGAAAGTCCGTCCGACCGACGGATTCGTAGAAGAGAGTGTCACCTGCGATCAGATTCTTCTCTGCGTAAAAGACCAATGATCCGGGTGAATGTCCCGGTACGTGAAAAAGCTCAAACACCAACTTGCCGCATGTCAACTGCATTCCTTCTTCCAAAATCTCGTCCGCATCCGGCGAGACGACGGGTATGCCTGTCCAATGCGACAGGTTCAGCTCCGGATCCGTAAGCTTCGCGCGGTCCTGCGCATGAATGCACAGCGGAACATTCAAAGCCGCTTTGGCCACAGAATTCTCCGCAATGTGATCAACGTGGCCATGAGTGTTGACGATGCGAGTGACGCGCAGATCATTCTCCTGTATCCAACGCAAGACGGATTCTGCTTCCGCTCCGGGATCAAACCAAACTGCCTCGCGTGTCTCGTCACACCAAGCGACAATCGTGTTCATCTGGTACGGTCCGACCATGCGACTCTCGATCCTCAACATCCCGCAGACCTGCGCAATGCCGCGATGTTTGATTTGAAGTCTCCGCGAAACAGAGCGCTGCCGGCAACCAATCGTTCTGCACCGGCCTCCACCACCGACGGAGCAGTCTGCGGATCCACTCCCCCATCCACAGAGATCATGAAGTCGCCTTTGCTCTGCTGCCACAGGCGAAGCGTGGCGAGCTTTTCCAAGGCAAGGGGAAGAAATGCCTGACCTCCGAATCCCGGATTGACACTCATGACCAGCACAAGGTCCGCGACTCCCAGTACATGTTCAACTGCCGATGCAGGCGTGGACGGATTCAGCGCAACACCTGCCCGACATCCCAGCTCGCGTATGCGAGATAGTGTACGATGAAGATGCGGCGAGACCTCGGCGTGCACCGTGATTGCATTGGCACCGGCTTCCGCGTATGATTCCAATGAACGTTCCGGAGCTTCAATCATCAGATGAACGTCCAGTTCAAGCGAAGTGTTCTCGCGGATGCGCTTGATGATCGGAGGACCAAACGTCAAATTGGGAACAAAGTGCCCGTCCATGACATCGCAGTGCAGTACTCCGGACTGTTCCGCCTCGCACTTGCGGATCTCCGCTTCCAAATGCAGAAAGTCCGCGGATAACAGCGACGGCGCAACATGCACTTGATATTTGGGCTGACCTGGCATCAGTTGGCTTCCTCATTGGGTTGTGCCTCGGACTCAGACGGCCCGCTCTGCGGAATGGCAACGACAACGTCCACGACCTCGGATTGCGCAACTTCGGATCCAGAGACGACACTCTGAGCAATGACAGTTCCCGCTGTAAAGACATTCGTCTCTTTGCGCGTGACCTTTCCCAAGCGAAGTCCCGTCTCAATCAGCGTCTGGCGTGCCTCATGCAAAGAAAGGTCTATCAGTGTGGGAACAATGATTGTCTCGGGCCGGACACCGAGTGAGATCACCAGTTGCACCGGCTCGGCTCCTCGAACCGGTGAGCCGGGCTCGGGCCGCTGCCGAACAATTCCACCCTTGGGAACAATTGCCGAAAAATCGTAACTGATCCCGGACGGCGAAATCAATAACCCCAGATTGCGGCACTCTGTTTCAGCCGCTCGATGATCCAATCCCGTCAGATCCGGAATCTCGGTTGCCGTGCCTGACCGTGCAGGAACAATGTGAATCGTTCTACCGGGCTTTGCAAATGCTCCGGCAAGCGGTCTCTGCTCGAGCACAGTTCCTTCCGGAACATCTCCACCAATCTTCGCGGGTTCCAGGACAACCTCAAACCCTTCCTGCTCGGCAGACAACCTTGCTTCTCCGATAGTCATCCCCTGCAAGGCCGGAACGGGCTTCTCCGCGCCGTGACGAGTGTAAAGAGGCATGATGACCGTATCCGTCACCATGCCTGCAAGTATGAACAACAGCAGAAGTATGAAGGTGCTTGCGCCAAGAGTGACCCAAAGCCCTCTTCGCGACGATTCAGTGGCCATGCTTAGGAATGTGACATGCGGCGCAAACGCGTCGCAAAAGCTCCGTCGGTTTCATGGACATGCGTGAATGTTTCAAGGTCGCCGTGTCCGCCAACGACAGACTCCGGCAAGAAGCCCCGAGCATCCTCCCGCAAGAAGTCGGGATGAGTTTTCAAAAAGGCGTGCACAATCTCGGTGTTCTCGGACGGAAGAATGCTGCAGGTCGAGTAAACCAGAACTCCCCCCGGCCTAACAAGTTCCGCCGCATGATCCAGGATCTCGTGCTGAATTGCGTGCTGCAAACCAATGTGATGGCTCTTTCGCCGCCAACGCAGATCGGGCTGCTTGCGCAAAAGGCCGGTCGCCGAACATGGAACATCCGCGATCACGCGGTCGTACTGTTCGCCTGTGAACTTCGTGGCATCGGATTCAATCACTTGAATCTCCGACGCTCCGACACGCACGAGGTTTTCCCGCAGTCGCTCCAACCGATGACTGTCCACATCCACGGCAGTCAGACTTCCCTCACCCTTCATCCGCCGCCAGATAGCCAGTGATTTTCCCCCGGGCGCCGCACACAAATCGAGTATCTTCTCGCCCGGCGAGGGGTCCAGCAGCGCCGCCGCAAGTCCAGCGCTTTCGTCCTGAACCGTCAAACGGCCTTCGTCGAGCCACGCATGGACAAGCGGAAACGAGGGCGCAAACAGCCTGTAGTAGCCATCAAGAAACGGAGACGGCTCCCACTTGATCTCATGGGCATCGAGTTCCTGTTCAAAGGCTTCGGCACCCGAAAGGTCCATCAGAAAAACCGTGATCGGCGGGCGGTGATTCGCGACATCCAGGGCTTTCTCGGCCTCTTCCACCCCAAACCGCTCCACCAATTCGCGCACAATCCAGCGCGGAGTCGAGTACAGAAAGGAGAGCTGAGCCAGATCGTCCGCACCGTCCGGCGGGGTTGTCCAGCGATCACGTTCCCGGGCAAGCCGCCTGAGAATGGCATTCGTCAGCCCGCCGGCCTTCTTGCCCAGGCGCTGAATTGCCAGTTCGACCGTCTGGCTGACCGCAGCATGATCCGGAATTCGATCTTGCCCATAGAGCTGGTAGGCGCCCATGCGCAGCAGAATCCGGGCTACCGGGTCCGCCCGGCGATAATCGCCGTGAAAAACCGGCGTCAAAATGCTGTCCAACCTGCCCCGCCAGCGAATGGTACCCCAGTACAGATCCGCAGCCAGAGCGCGGTCACTCCCCCGCAATTGCGACAATCCGAGATGTTTCGACAGCACTTCGTCTGCGAATTCCTCGGTTTTTTCAAGCTCTACCAGCGCGTCGGCAGCTACAACGCGCGCCGTGGATGCCGTCGTCCCCGTTGGCATTCGATTTTCCTTGTGAAATTAAGCAAAACTATGACAGAAACGCAAGACTGTGTAAATCGGCGGGTTGACTTGTGCGCGGAATTTACTTTATTTAGACTCCACTATGGCAGCAATAGGTTCCAACTCGCACAGGTTTTCTCACTGGCTGCAGTATGCCGCGCTGCGCGGTTTCATTGCGTTCGTCGGTGTCCTGCCGCGCCGCGTTCGAGGGGCGATTGGTACCGGATTGGGACGTCTCGCGTATTCCCTGGGGATTCGCAAGCGAGTGGTGTTCCAGAATTTGAACACGGCATTCCCGGGCATTCCACAGAAGGGACTTCAGGACACGGCGCGTAGATGCTTCGAACATTTCGGTCATGTTGCGGTCAGTCTTGCAGAACTGCCAAAGTTATCTCGAGAGGCGTTAAACGACTGGGTGTTCATGGAGGGACTCGAAGGGCTCGATCGCGCCGTGGCCGGGGGCAACGGCGGGCTTGTGATTTCCGGGCATTTGGGGAATTGGGAAGTCATTGGAGCGATGGCCGCGCGACTTGGATATCCTGTGTCTTTCGTCGTTACGACACAACGAAACAAGCTCGTCGAGAACTGGCTTAACCGACTTCGCGAGCAATGTGGTGTTGAGATTATTCAACGCAAGGACGCCCTGCGCGGTGTTCTATCCGCGCTCAAACGCAATCGTGTGGTGGCAATCCTGATTGATCAGGATGCCCATCAAGAGGGAGTCTTTGTGCCGTTTTTTGGCAAGCTCAGCTCCACTCCGCGCGGGCCCGCAGTGTTTCACTTACGGACCGGCGCGCCGCTGATCTTCATGGCATCCTCACGGATTCCCGGTGAGCGATATTGCTGCCAGATGCATCATGTTACGGTTGCGGAGGGCGCGGGACAAGAGGAGATCATGGCCACGCTGACGGCAAAGCTTGAAGAGCAGATTCGGCGAACTCCCGAGCAATGGTTTTGGATGCACAAGAGATGGAAAACTCTCCCTCCCGCGTCGTTATCATAGACACGGCGTGGCTGGGCGACGTCCTGTTCACGACCTCGCTGGTTGGAGCTGTGCGCATGCGTTGGCCCTCAACGGCGATTGATCTCGTCGTCGCTCCGCGCGCCAGAGAGCTTGTTGAACATCACCCGCATCTGAACTGTGTATGGATCTTTGACAAGCGCGGAGAGCAGAGAGGAATGAAGGGCATAAATAGTCTTGCCCGATCGCTTAATGAGCATCCCTATGACCTGTGCCTGTGCGCGCATCCTTCGACTAGATCGAGACTATTGTGTGGACAGCTGAATTGCCCGGTGAAGGTTGGATACAAGGGACTTGGTGCGGCGCGCGTGTTCACACATCTCGTAGCCGATGACCTGGCCCTTGAGCCTGATCATGTAGAGCGAAGATTGAATCTTCTGCGGACAGTTGTTGACGTACACAGTGCTCCGCCGCTTCTGGTAGGTCTGACCGAGGGCGAGCTTGCTTCTGCACGACAAAAGCTTGCAGGCTGGGGATTTCAGGACTGCGAGGTCATGGCGCTCATTCCGGGTTCAGCGTGGAAGACAAAACAATGGCCGACAGAGTACTTCCGCGAGCTGGCAAACAGCTGGATTTCATCTGCGCCGAATCGTGCAGCTGTGGCACTTATTGGGCCAAAAGAGCAGGCCTCCCGCGCTTTACTGGAACGTCTTCAAGACTCCCGATTTCGCGTCGAAAGTTTGTCTTTGCGTGAATGTGCCGCCCTGTTTTCACTCTGTAATGCTGCCGCGGGAAACGACACGGGCGTCTCGTTTCTAGCGATCGCTGCGGGATGCCCAGAAGTTCACGTGCTCTATGGCTCAACGCAGGTGAACTATGCTTTCCCCCCGCCACACAGGGGCATACATGCCGGCACTCCATGTTGCCTCTCGCGTACCGGGCATGGCCGGCAAAACTGTGGCTGGACGGACGGCGAGCCGTGGTGCATGGCTCAAATCAGCCCGGGAAGCGTTCTGAGTCGGCTATTGTCCAGCCGCAGATAGAGCAAAAGAGACCGCCGAAGCTAACGCTTCGGCGGTCTCTTTTCATTCGGAATTGTGTTAGTTCGTAGCGGAGGCCGCCGCGACCTGAGTCGAAGGCAGGAGCTTGTGCAGAAGGTCCCGCGCGAGGCTTCTGAGCGACTGCGGCGATTCAATCTCGTCAAAGTGTGCCAGCAGTATGGCCGGATCAAACTGTCCTTGAGACAAGGCAAGCACACTCTCAACATGATTCTTGAGCTGGCGCACATTCTCCGGCCATTCCACACGCGTCAGCAACTCCATGTAATGGTATGGTACGGATGGCTTCTTTACGCGTTCGCGATCGGCAAATGCCTGTAGAGTGCTCTGAACAAGATATGGAATGTCCGCCGTACGTTCCGCCAAACTGGGCATGCTCAAGACGTCCATGGAAAGTGCTTCATAGAGCTCTTCGGAGAAACGTCCAGTAGCGAGCTCTTCGGCCAACTCCCCGCTATGAGCCGAGCACATGATTCTCATGGTCAAGGGCTTTGATTCGCCCTTGGCCGTTCGAAACTCACCCTCACTCATGATTCTGGCAAGTCGCTCCTGCGCGACCGCGCTAAGATTCTGAATTCCGGAAAAGAGCAACGTTCCGTCCTGTGCACGCTCAAACGCGCCCACTTCGCCGCGAACAGTTCCCTCCAACAGGTGTTCAGTTGTATCACAGGTCAGCCGCTCCGCGGGAATACAGACGAATGGGGTTGCTTCCCGGGCTGAGCTGTTATGTATTGCGCGAGCAAGCAGTTTCTTCCCCGTGCCTTCGTCGCCGACAATCAGCACCGGACCCGAGTTCTGTGCCACGCGTGACGCCTGCCCCACGAGTCTGCGCATCGCTGCGCTGCGCGCAACCAATGTGCTGATCGTGTAGCGGCTTTCCATCCAGTTCTTGATCATCATGACTTCATCCTCTATTCTCATAGTCATCGTTCATTGCTCAGCGCCGACCTACCGGTGCCGGAGTGCGGCGCACTCTCATTCGGGACGAACCGGTCCCAAGGAATACCTTCTGCCCAACCTTTTCCGGATCAAAAAAAGCCCGTAGAATAAGGCGGTCAAACCAGCCAATCCGCCGATCAATAGAAGGGTCATCAGATAAGCATTCGGACTCATAGTAGTCGGCTATTGTCTGTGATTTGAATTTGACTCGTAAGGCGAGACTTACCGCCATCCCCAAGTTTGCTATCAGCATAACTCCTTGCGAAATCAGGAGAAAGCCCTCGTCCTGTGCAGGCAGAAGCAGTTCAGCAGTGTCAATACTAAGTGCTAATGCCCAAAAAAACAGAAGCGAGTCTGCAAATGCCCCAATCGGTTTGTCCGTTCTGTACTTGTGCACATAGAATGCCACAAGCATGAGAAGGCTGTACACGTTCAGGATAAGTGACGAACTGTATAGTTCACCATAATATACGGTAGTGCCCCCCAGGTTGTCAGGAACCAACACGGCAAGCGGGTTCCAGATGTAGGGCGAATACAACCACACGGAAACTACCATTAGCCCAACTCCTGCAATTGCGGTTTGCAAAGCTCTGTACTTCGGGCGTGCGGTATAGGACACGGCGATATTGGTTATGGACCAGGCAATGATCGTGTGAACCCCAACCATGCTCACTAACACATAGGCAACGTAGTAGGCATAGGTCTGCTCCAGCCAATGCACAATCACCCACGCTGGCAGAGCCAGTGCAGCAAGGGCAAAATAGAGCCAAAAAAAGAAGAACACGTTTCGATAGTGCTCTTCTTTTCGGTAGGCCAGGAAGCCGAGAATTGCGCAGAATGAAAGCAGCCCAAAATTGCCAAGGATGCCGATGTTCCACATCCATTCCGGAGCAGAAGGACTGATCAGTGTCGCGGCGGCAACAACAAGAGTAAAAGTGCTATAAAGATAAAAAACGGCCATTGGCATGCGGAATTGCAATCCGTAAGCCAATGGCCGAGAAAGCCGAAAATGCCCGAGAAACTACTTCTTAGGCGGGGGAGGCGGCAAAACAGGTACCAGAGCCGCGACGCCCTTCTTGGGCGGAGGAGGAGGAAGTACCGGAACTAAGGCCTCAATGCCCTTTTTGGGCGGGGGAGGCGGCAAAACTGGAACCAACGCCTCGATGCCCTTCTTGGGCGGAGGAGGAGGCAGAACCGGAACTAAGGCCTCAATGCCCTTCTTGGGCGGAGGAGGAGGCAGAACCGGAACAAGTGCAGCGTAGCTCGCTACTGCGAATACAGAAAGAAGTAGAATAGCAGCGACGATTTTTTTCATAACTAGTACCTCTAAAGGGTGAAATACCCGCTTCTTTTCGTCGAATTCAAAGTAGTCAATTTATAGCAATCTGTCAACATCCTGAAGGAATACGTCAACAATCAGCTTAAAATGTTATATCGTTATAATCTTTTTCTTTACGTCACATTATTCCTAAATCCGCGAGGAATTCTGCACATCGAGAGGCGAATTCAAACAGGCTGACCGAAGACTAAAGCGACTTGTTTGCGTAGCAAAGGTTGCTTACATTTAGGGTTACGTTCTTAATTGATAGAAATCGCTGATTTTCTAAATGATTGATAAAGTTAGACATATTCTTAGGCGTCTCGACGAGATCGAGTCCAAGCTTGCCGATCCGGACACCGCAAGTTCACCAGTTGCCTCCACTCCGCTGCTTAAGGAAGCCAAGGAGCTTTCGGCGGTCGCTGAGAAGGGGCGCGAGTACCTTAAACTTGTCGAAGAGATCTCCGGTGCGCGCGAGCTTCTGCGGAGTGGTGACTCTGAAATGCGCGCTCTGGCGGAACTCGAACTGGGGACCCTGGAAGAACAGTTGTCCAAAACGGATGACGAGCTACGCACGCTCATGCTCCCGAAAGATCCTGCCGACGAACGCAACGCCATTTTGGAAATCCGGGCAGGCACGGGCGGTGAGGAGGCCGCATTGTTCGCTGCGGACCTGTTCCGCATGTACTCGCGATTCTGTGAAGTGATGCGCTGGAAACTCGAGGTTGCTTCCATGAGTGAAGCAGACGCGGGTGGTATCAAGGAAGTCGTTGCCGAAATCCGCGGAAACGAGGTTTTTGGATTCCTGAAGTGGGAGAGCGGAGTCCATCGCGTGCAGCGAGTTCCCGTTACCGAATCTCAAGGACGAATTCACACGTCCGCTGCGTCCGTTGCCGTTTTGCCCGAAGCAGAGGAAACGGATGTCGAAATCAAGTCAACGGACTTGAAAGTGGACGTCTATCGTTCATCCGGAGCAGGTGGCCAACACGTGAACACGACGGACTCAGCGGTTCGCATCACGCACTTGCCGACCGGCCTTGTCGTTGCCATTCAGGATGAACGCTCGCAGATCAAGAATCGCGCAAAGGCCATGAAGGTTTTGACGTCAAGGCTCCTGGCCATCAAACGTGAAGAGGAAGCTGCAAAGCTTTCCGCCGAACGCAAAAGCCAGATCGGCAGCGGCGACAGATCCGAGAAGATTCGCACATATAACTATCCGCAGAATCGTGTCACGGATCATCGCATCAATCTCACGCTCTACAAGCTGGATCGCGTCATGGAAGGCGACATCGGAGAACTGATCGAGGGTCTGAGACTTGCAGACCGGGCCGAGAAGCTTGGACGCTCCGCCGACTCCTTGGCATGAGCGAAAGCCGCAGGCTGATTGACCTGCTCGCCGCTACAGAGAGGTTCTTTCAGGCGAAGGGAATTGAGTCGCCTCGGAGAAACGCGGAAGCCCTATTCGCTCACGCTCTTTGCCTCAAGCGCATTGACCTTTATGTGCACCACGATCGTCCGCTCAGCGATGCAGAGGTTCTTGCGCTGCGAGAGCTGATTCGCAGGCGTGGCCAACGGGAACCGCTGCAGTACGTTCTTGGAAGCGTTCCGTTCTGTGACGCCACGATCATTTTGCGGCCGGGACAACTTGTCCCGCGACCCGAAACCGAAGAGATGGTTCTTGCCTTAGCGAAGCGAATTCCGCCGGATTCGAGAATTTTGGATATCGGGTGCGGAACAGGCTGCATTTCTACAGCACTAGCGATGCTGTGCCCGACGTGCACGGTCGTGGGAGCGGACATTGATCAGGCCGCGATTGAGGAAACGCTCTTCAATGCCAGGAAGAACGGCGTCCCAGATCGAGTTTCCGCCGTGCGCGCGGACCTGTTTGACGAAAGATTTGTTGAAGTTTGCTCCGGCCCATTCGATGTTGTGGTTTCCAATCCGCCCTACGTACGCGAAGATGAGTGGCAAGGGTTGCAGACTGAAGTCCGTGACTTTGAAAACAAACATGCCTTGGTCAGCGGACCGACCGGCCTCGAATGCTACGAGCGATTTGCGGAACTCTTGCCCTCATTGTTGAAACCAACCGGACTTCTGGCGCTTGAGTTCGGGTTTGATCAGGCTGCTTCAATACGAGATTTGTTTACACCACTGCTCTCAGAGATTGACATTCACCGGGATCTACAGGGCAAGGAACGGTTCCTAATTGGCAGACGCTGACCATGCGGTTCGCGCTGTTCTTCCTTCTCATTTTGTCCTGCTCCGGTTCACAAGTGCACACCAACGCGCTCATCCACGAAGCCAGTCCGTATCTCCTGCAGCATGCCCACAATCCCGTGGATTGGCTTCCATGGAGTGATGCGGCATTCGAGAAGGCGCGCAGGGAGAATAAGCCGGTCTTTCTCTCCATCGGTTACGCGGCGTGCCACTGGTGTCACGTAATGGAACATGAGTCGTTTGAGAATGAAGAGATCGCCGCGAACTTGAACGAGCATTTTGTGTCTATCAAGGTGGACCGCGAAGAGCGGCCCGATGTGGATCATCATTTCATGCAGGCCGTCCAACGGATGACGGGCTCTGGCGGCTGGCCGCTTTCGGTGTTCTTGACACCGGATCGCAAACCGTTTTATGGCGGAACGTATTGGGCACCCGAAGCGCGTTATGGCAGACCGGGATTCATGGATGTCCTGCGGGGATTGGCTAACGCGTGGGAGACCGAGCGGGACTCCATTCTCTCTTCAGCAACAGCTCTGCACGATGCGATTCATGAAGAGGTCGCTCTTCCTGCCGCAGAAACCAAGCTCTCCCCTGCTCTGCTGGACAGCGCAGTCAAAGCGTCCGAGCGCAACTTCGATCCACAGTACGGCGGATTCTCAAGGGCGCCAAAGTTTCCGCATGCAATGGAACTGGCGATGCTCCTGCGCTACTATTCGCGCACGGGCAACGCTGCGGTCCGCCACATGATTGAGTTGACTCTGAACAACATGGCGCGCGGCGGTATTTTCGATCAGATTGGCGGCGGGTTTCACCGCTACTCGACGGATGAGAAGTGGCTCGTGCCGCATTTTGAAAAGATGCTCTATGATAACGCGCTGCTGATGCAGGTATATGAGGCCGCCTCACATCAATTCGATAGCTATTCATTACACGCCGTCGCACTTCGTTGCACGGGGTGGCTAATGTCATGCATGCGGCTTCCCGAGGGAGGCTACGCTTCCTCGTACGACGCGGATTCGGAGGGCGAAGAGGGCAAGTACTACGTCTGGACTCCGGATGAAACGGACGGAGTACTTGGGGAAAGCGCAGCGGAGTTCAATAGGCTTTTCGATATCACCGTCGCCGGAAACTTCGAGCATGGATACTCCATTCCCAATCGCCTGAAGCACGCATCGGAGACTGCTGACCCGGCATTTCTGTACGGCGACTGGATGGAAGAGATGATCAACACTCTCCTTGCGCGCCGAGACTTGAGACCATCGCCTGCGCGGGACGACAAAGCTCTGTGTGACTGGAACGGACTTCTGATTTCCGGACTGACGGAAGTGGGACAAGTGGATGTCGCCCGTCAAATCGCAGAGCGTTTTCTCAGAAGTTGGCAACGCGACGGCGAGCTCGTGCATTCTTTTCTTGGCGACAAAGAGCTGCGTGTGCAGTTGCTGATGGACTACGCCGCGCTGGGAAATGGGCTGCTGGATTTGTTTTGCACGACGGGCGAACTGCGCTGGTTTGATGCGGCCTATCAATTGGCCGATGAAATCGAGCGCCGCTTCGCCAAGGGTGACGGGCTCTACTACATGAGTGAAGACGCCGTTGCCGGAGTTCGCTCGGTGGATCTGTTTGACAGCGCCGTACCTTCTGGGAATTCACTGGCCGGCAATCTCTTCATCAAACTCTACTATTTGACCGGTGAAGTGAGATTTCGCGATCGTGCCGAGAAACATGTCACTACATTGCTGCCCTATCTCGAGCGGATGCCGACTGCTTTCTCGCAGGCATTGCTGACTGCGGAGTGGCTGGTGTTTCCGCCGGAGCAGGTGGTCGTGGTTGCAACAGATGACGCAACGATGCCTGACCTGCCGTTTCACACTCACAATCGTCAGGTCGTCGTGATTCGATCTGACACAATTGAAGGCCTGCCACAGACTCATCCGCTGCGCTCGCTGCTGGATGGTAAGAGTCTGTTGAACGCAAGACCGACTTACTACGTCTGCAAGAACTTCGCGTGCGATTTGCCGACCAATGATCCGATTGTAGTCGCTAACGCTTTGCGGAAACCGTGGGATGCGAAGTGACCCAAATTGTATCGCATCCGTTTCAGGTTCTTCGGGAAGACGCGTCCGGCACGAGTGCTCGGCGCACCGTTCTGACGACTGAGCATGGTGAGATTCAAACCCCGCACTTCTTCCCGGTCGGCACGCTTGGAGTTGTCAAAACGATTTCGCCGCGCGAGTTGCGCGAAGCGAATGTTCAGGCGATTCTCTCGAACAGCTACCATTTGTATCTGAGGCCCGGGCTGGACATCCTGAAGCAGGCAGGTGGTCTGCATCGCTTCATGCGCTGGGATCGTCCGATCCTGACGGATTCGGGAGGCTTTCAAGTTTTTTCGCTCGCAGAGATACGGAAAGTGCATGAGAACGGCGTGCGTTTTCAGTCGCACTTGGACGGCAGCTATCATGAATTCACTCCGGAATCTGTCGTAGATATCCAGCGACATATCGGCAGCGACATGATGATGGTGCTCGATCTCTGTCCTCCCTACCCTTGTTCACATGCGCAGGCCGACGATTGGAATCGGCTCACAGTCAAGTGGGCGGCACGCGCCCGGATCGCGGAACGTGAGCAACCTCTGCTCTATGGGCACAGGCAGAATCTGTGGGGGATTGTTCAAGGATCCACTTATCCGGATTTGCGCAGAGAGTCGGCACAAGCTCTGATTGAGCTGGAGTTTCCCGGCTATGCTATCGGCGGAATGGCAGTTGGAGAGCCGAAGAGCATTTTTCATGATCTTGTACCGATGACTGCGGAACTGCTGCCCAAGGACAAACCACGCTATCTGATGGGCGTTGGTTTTCCAGAAGATCTTTTGCGTTGTGTTTCCTGGGGAGTAGATTTCTTTGACTGCGTATTGCCAACTCGGAACGGCCGCAACGGCTGCGCGTTTACGTGGAATGGCCGGGTGATCGTCAAGACGGCGCGCCACAAATCGGAGTTCTTTCCGCTGGACGAAAGCTGCTCGTGCTACACATGCACAACATACGACCGGGCCTATTTGAGACACCTGTTTGTATGCGACGAAATGCTGAGCCTGAGACTCATTTCGCTGCACAATATTCATTTTTATGCCGACCTAATGCGGCAGATACGCGAACACATTGACGCGGGAGACTTCGCGTCATGGATGGAGAGTGTGCTGCCGTTGCTTGAGAGAAAAGATTCCTAAACCGGAGGCAAGATGCCTGAGACACTGTTTTCGCCCGTTTTCCTGACGTTGCTTCAAGCTGATGGAGCACCCCAGCCGCCCAGCATGATTGGGACACTCCTGCCATTCATCCTGATCATTGTCGTGATGTACTTCCTGATGATTCGCCCTCAGCAGAAGCGCCAAAAACAACACCAAGCCATGTTGAGCGCGCTCAAGAGCGGTGACGAGGTTGTCACAACCGGTGGTGTGTTTGGAACCATCGCCGGGATTGATGACAAGGACGGTACGCTGTGGCTGAAGATCTCCGGCGATGTTAAAGTCCGTTTGGATCGCGGAGCAGTTGCGCGGGTGATCAGCCAGTAGTTTCTCGCACTCAGAAAGTACGGATTATGGAACGACCCTACGACGAACAGACTCTTGTTCATGATGTAATCATTTACGGGCACCCCACGCTGAGGCGCCGGGCCGACGACGTGTCCGTTTTTGATGACGACTTGCGGCAGCTTGTCCGGGAGATGTTTGCCACTATGGAAGACTATGACGGGATCGGGCTGGCCGCCCCACAGATTGACAAATCCATACGTCTGCTGGTGATTGGCGTTCCGGGCGAACAAGAAGAAAACAAGGAAGACGAGAAGTTCTATCTGGCCGTCCTCAACCCAGTAATCACCTCGTCGTCGGGATCGTGGGATTTTGAAGAAGGCTGCCTTTCCATTCCGGATATTCGCGAGACCGTTACTCGTCCGGAGAGCATTACGATGGAGTATGATACTCCAATGGGAGAACACCGGAAGCTCGAAGCGACCGGGATTCTCGCGCGCGTGCTGCAGCACGAGATTGATCACCTGAACGGAGTGCTGTTCATTGACCATCTCTCGCCAATTCGGCGAGGCCTGCTGAACGGCAGGTTGAAGAGACTCGAGCGCGACTCACAGGAGTAGGACTATTGCGAGTGGTCTTCTGCGGTAATCCAGAGTTTGCATTGCCGACGCTACAGGCGCTGCTCGCGAGCTCGCATGAGGTGGCGGCGGTCGTCACAAGCCCGGATCAGCCGCAAGGGCGCGGCCGCAAGCTTGCTGCCATGCCCGTCAAAGCTTTTGCAGAAGAACGGGGCGTGCGGGTGCTCTCACCTGCCAAGCTGCGAGACGAGTCATTTCTGGCGGAACTAAAACTGCTAGCTCCAGATGCTTTGGTGGTCGTGGCCTTTCGAATTCTGCCGCGCAGTATGTTTGCGCTGCCCAAGTGGGGATCGCTTAACGTACATCCGAGCCTTTTACCCAAGTGTCGCGGACCGGCACCAATTCAATGGACACTTCTGCGAGGTGAGTCCGAGACTGGAGTGACGATCATTCGGCTCACTGAGGAGATTGACGGCGGAGGCATGTTGGCGCAGGAACGCGTTGAGATAGGTGACACTGAGAACTTCGGCAGCCTGCATGACCGCCTTGCCCTGCGCGGCGCGGAAATGCTGGTGGGAGTGCTGGATCAGCTTGAGTCTGCAAAGAGTGTGACGCCAATACCGCAGGATGAGTCGCTCGTGACTCCGGCGCCGAAGCTCACGTCAGAGGATTTTGTGCTGGACTTTCGTCTTCCATCCGCAGTGATCTTGAATCGCATCCGAGCGTTCAGTCCGCTGCCGGGTGCAGTAGCTCGTGCAGAGGGATTCTCGCTCAAAGTTCTTGGCGCTGAATACGCTGGCGACGGTCTCTCACTTTCGGCTGGCCAAATTCAATGGACTCAGGATCATATGTATGTGGGAACGGCAGATCACGCCGTTTCGTTAAAGAGTGTGAAACCAGCAGGAAAACGTGAGATGAGTATCGCGGATTTCCTTCGTGGTCGTCCGCAGCTCCCGATTCAATTTGACTAACCTTTCATAGAAAGCAGCAAGATGTTTCCGTTCATGTTTGATTGGACGATGATTTTGATTCTGCCTGCCTTTGCACTGGCCATGTGGGCCCAGTCCAAGGTGCGGGGTACGTATCGCGAGTACAGTCAGGTGCGCTCGCGCCTGGGAATGACCGGCGAACAAGTTGCCCGGCGCATACTGGATCAGAACGGGCTCCAAGATGTTCCCGTTGAACCTGTGGCAGGGGAACTCACCGACCATTATCATCCTGGTGAGCGCAAGGTGCGCCTTTCCGAAGGTATTCACGGTTCGACGAGCCTTGCCGCACTGGCCGTTGCTGCACATGAAGTCGGTCATGCCATTCAACACAAGAATGGCTATAAGGCGATGACCGTGCGCGCCGCTCTTGTTCCTGCCGCAAACATCGGAAGTATGGCCGCGATGCCGCTGTTCTTCATCGGCCTGCTCGTCCCTTCAATCAGTTGGATGATGGACTTGGGCATACTTTTCTTCGCCGGTGCGGTGCTCTTCCATATGGTGACTCTCCCTGTTGAGTTTGATGCATCAAGGCGCGCGGTCGCAATTCTTGGCAACGGGACGTACCTTGCGCCGGACGAAGTGAAAGGCGCAAAGAGCGTTCTGGATGCCGCAGCTTGGACCTATGTCGCCGCCGCGACCATGGCTCTGCTGCAAATGATTCGCTTGATTCTTCTGCGCGGCAGCAGGGACTGATCCCAGTTAGTCTTTTCCGGAAGAGAACAGAAGTTGCAAAAGAAGCGCGGACTCAAATGAGTCCGCGCTTCTTTTGTATGCGTTCATCGAGCTATGAAGTAAGCAGGCCTACTTCATCAGCATCATCTTCTTAGTCTCAACAAAACTGCCGCTTTCCAGCCGGTAGAAATAGACGCCGGAAGGCATGCTGCCCAAGTCCACACCGACTTCATGACGACCTGCCGGCAACCGTTCCGCCCGAATTGGTGTTGCCACTTCCTGGCCCAGAACATTGAACAATCGCAACGTGGTCATGGCTCCTTCGGGCAAGTCAAAGCGCACGTGAGTCGTCGGGTTGAACGGATTCGGATAGTTCTGATAGAGACTGAATTCTCCGGGTAGTGCCGGCGGTGTTTCGTCGGCAACCAGCGCCCGCGTCAGCGTCAGAGGAAGCACAATGGAACTGTCTATCGCATTGTTGTGAACAATGATGTTCACGTGATAGGTCATGTCCCGCAGGTTGGACGGGTCCACAGTGACAGAAATGTCCCGGGTGCTCTGCGGCAGCACGGATTGATTCAGCGGCGTGATGCCCAGCCACGTGCGGTCAAACTTGAGCTGCCGCATTTCCATGCGGTCGCCCTGTGAGTTCTGGAAGATGCCGCCGAATACCGTCAGCATGCTGTTCCAGTTTGACGTGATATCGCATCCACCGGCACGATCTCCGGCTCCCGTCTCAATCTCAGTAACAAAGGAAACCGCGCCGGACTGCGGATGCACTTTGCTGACCCAAGCACCTCCTTGTGCGCTGACGTGGAACACATACAGTTTGTACCCGTCCGGATCATCCGCGTACCAAGCGAGTCCGTTCTTGTTCAAGTTGTTTTCAAACCGACGGATCTCGTTTCCGTCACGGTCCACGCAGTAAATCGCCGTGCTGTAATCCGCGACCCAGAACTGATCCAACTGCGGATCATAGGCAATGCAACGGACGGGGCTCAATTGTGGAACGGGAATTGTACTCTGAATCACACCGTTGTAGTCCACGCCCTGAATCGCATGCAATCCGTCGGTACCGCCATAGATCAAAGAGCCATCAAAGGCAAGATCGTAATAGCCGAACTGCGTGGTGGTGGGCTGTTCTATGGCGCCAATGTAGTTGCCCTGAAGATCGTAGCGATAGAAGTAGTTCGGACCGCTTGGTCCCGAGCCACCGCTAACCACCCAACGGTCTCCGTCAAACGCGCAGCCCATGATTTGCGCGTCTCCGGTATTCTGGGTGACATCCAAGTGCGCGATCTTCGCCCACTGACCCGACTCACCGCTCTCAGTCTGATACTCAGATCGAATGTTGAATGTCAACGGCCCGTTGCCGCCATTTTCAATGATAAACGTCTGCTCCGTCGGGTCGCCAGGCAGCATAAAATTCAGCGCCTCTGCGGAAAGCTGAATCTCGGGATGCGTCAAGCTGAAGTTGGCATCTTCGACGCTATCAATTTCCACAACGAAGTCTGTGAACGTCCCGTCATTGAATCCGAACTTCGTCGCGCGCACGGTGTAAGTCCCGATCTGGACATCCAGCATCTGGAATTGGCCACTTGCGTTCGTGACCGCGTAATCCTCTTCGCCATCCAGAGTGATTTCAACTCCTTCAATCGGCTCGCTGGTACCTGCGTCAAGCACCGTTCCCACGATCTGACCTGTCGCGAATCGCGCGTCCGTCGTGATTGTAATCGAACGAGAGTTTCCTATGCCGTTGGCACCGGATGCATTGAGCGTCGCGAATCGGTACTGAAGTCCCACCAGAGCGCGGGGAGCCTGAATTCCAATCGTCTCACCTGGTGCCTCGTAGAAGTCCTGAGACACGGACTGCGCGTGCTCGTACATGAAAATAATAATGCCGTTCCCGTCGTTCGTCGGGTAGTGCACGGGGTCCAATAGAATCAGTTGGAAATCCAGAGAGCTGGACTGCGCAAACGCGCCCACGGCATTCCACTGAACGATGACGCGATGATTTGCCGCATCGTTGTAGAAGTAAACTCCATCGCCAGAGCTGGACGTCCTCAAGTCATCCCAGAACGGAGCAAGGAGGGCTTCGGGCGCTTGCGAGCCAGGAATCGGGTAGTTGCGGAACATGTCCAAGTGATCCTGATCGCCGAATGCAGCCCACCCATTTGAGCAAATCGTCAGCGTGTCGTAACTCTCTCCGTAGAAGGTAAACTCAAACGGCAGAGAAACTATGTCGCTGTTTGTCTGGCCGCTGGGTGCCTGTTCGCCCGGGTCAGAGCTGGCGCGAGTCAGTCGAGTGCCAAGTGACGAAATCTCCAACCAGTTATAGGGGTGACTGAACTCATACTCCGAGTCCACATTGTCGTAGGCAAAATAGCCGTAAGGATCCGGCCCGGTTGGATCCGATGACGCAGCTATTCCAACCGGGATGGCCAATGCGACCGAATCCACAAAGTCGCCTGCGGTCTGCAAGATCACAACAAGGTTTGCAAGGCTGCCGGGATAGGTTACGGAATTGGCTCGAACCTCGAAATCCGTTGGGCCGCACATCGCGGTACCGCCCACCGCGATGTCTCCGAAACTGCCGGATCCATCCGTCACCGAAAGCAAACTGTAGCGCGACACCAACGACGCCGACACGCCGTTCATCGCGACGCCGCCCTCGTTTCGCACCGTAATTCGCAAGTTGGCAACTTCCCCTGGATCCAGCCGGCCATTGTTGTTTCCGCCAGAAATCGTAGCACCCACGAAAACAGCATTCCCGGCTTCAATAGTCAATTCGACGGTGCTGAAGGCCGTTCCGCTGGTTGTCGCAACTTGGAAGGTGAGCTTGGCCGTTTCGAGATGACGCATGCTATTTGACAACGCGATGCGGAAGGCCGAGTTTCCGGAAGCTTGCTGCCCGGACGCGATATCAGGATAAGTCGAAACTGCGTTCAGAATGGTCACGTCCGGATTGTCACACGTCATGGACGTTGTGATCCCGGTGGCCGTGCCGGCGATTCCAAAATTGCGAAGTGCGACGCTCAGGTCCACGGTTTCGCCGGGATTTAACTCTCCGTTGCCGTTACCTGATGTGCCGCCTGAATTGTCATCATCCACCGTGAAGTTGTTCACGGTGACCATTTCATTTGCGTTCACACACTGAATGTCCGCGAGAAATGGCTTGTGATTTCGCTTTGAGACGGTCAGGGTCATGTTGCCGGGAGAATTGACCGTGACCGGAATATCCGCGAAGCCGCCTGCGTCCGTGAACGTACGCGCGAAGGTCTCTCCGTCCTTGATCACCACCACAAGCGCGTTTGCAATCGGTTCCTGCGTTGCCGCATTCACAACTTGCGGACGAACTCGGCGCGCGCCAACATTGACCGTGCCGGGATAAGTGACGTTCATCACGGTTGGAACATCGGTCCACATCGATATCGCGGGATCACCCATCAGGTTGTTCCACCACGTGAACTGAGCACCCGTGCCGCTGCCCGGGAAAGACCTGAGCAACTCAACTTTTGCGCCGGACAACGCGGTTCCAATGTACCGCACGCCGATATTGGCGATGTTGTAGACCAACCCACCCGCAACTGTGTTGTTGAATGGAACGTGAGTGTTCCAGGTCGCGGTGCCGATGCCGCAGATGCCACCCTTGGGCGACGTCGCCGTGCCCGCAAGCAGCCACGCCTCATTCAGGCCCTGCTGGCCGCTCTGATCGAAGTCTCCGGAGCCGCATGTGATCGTCAAGACCACGGGAAGCTTGGGAGACGAGGCCATCGCGGACGCCGCCGAGTTGTCCATTTCCCCGACGACCGTGCCGCGCCACAGGAAGAATGAAACACCTTCGGATAGTCGCTGTCCGATCAAGGATTCGTTTACATCGCCGAAGTGAGTGGAAACCTGGGGATTCGAAACTCCCGTGTACGAGCGAAACATGTCGGCGGCCCAGAGCATCAGAATCTCATTTGAACTGACATTGTTTGCCGTGCCCGCATAGAGAAATGCCCGTGTGAACCAGGACGGATCTGCCATATAGGGATCGCGCTCATAGAGCATGATCTTGTTATACACCTTGACGAAATCGCTCTCGCTGGCCGCGGAAATGCGCCCCACGGAGATCTCTTCGTAGTCGTCATTGCCTTCGAGATCCGCGTAGAAATGGTCGTATTCGCCGCCACCGGTTGGAATCGCAAAGGTACCGGTGTGATCGCCCATGATACAGGCATACTCGAGCGGCGGATCCCAGTTGGCGTAGGCCGATTGAAGATAAGACTTCACGGTCCCGCTATTCCAGTTGTTTCTCGCCTCAATCGTCACGGTGAAACCTAAGCGACGTCGCCAATTCGCAAGAGAGTCCGCCCAATCCCGGCCCTCGTCATTGTCCCGACAAAGGATCGCATAGCTGCCCGGGGCATAGTCCGCGTCATCCAGCGCGCTGTCATCAAGATTCTGAATCACGTCCGCGTAGATGGGTGCCCACGCCCCGCTTGGTCTGCGAGTGCGATGAATCTCGTTGGTGCCCGGCGTGTCATTGGCGACCAGATCCACGGCGATATCGTCATACATGCGCACCTGTCCGGTCACCGGATTGACCTGAACCGGATAGAGTGTCACCGTTACCACGCGAAAATCACGGAAGATCGCAGGGTCACTCATTACCGCAACCTGCGGAGGATACCAAGCGTCCACGCCATAGATCGCGGGATTCTTGAGCGGCGTGCCCCACGACTGCTGGTCTTCACGACGCACGGGCACCGGATAAAAATTCCCGGACTCGGTGAACTCCGCCGAGAGTACCACAAGTTCAACTGATCCAGTATTGGGAATTCTGTACAAGCGAGTGACGTGCGGAATGGCCGGAAAGCCTTCTTCAGCAATCGTGCTCTCGCCCGGAATATCCACGGAGGAATATCGTCTGCCATCCAAAATGGCCGAGTTGATCTCAAACTCCGGCTGCTGCCAGCGAATGGCCGTGAACTCGGGGCTATCCGATTCAATGGCCAGGTAAGGCGATCCGCTCATGGCGGCGATTGCCTGGCCTGCGAGCAAGAGACTCAGTAAGCTGAATGTGAACCGTACAAGGATGCGATTCATGGGACCTCCAGATGCGAAACAAATGGGCGAGCAACTGTGAGAAAATAGACCGAAAATGTCAGGATTGCAACGACCTACGCAAGATTTGAGAAAGGAAAAGGGTCAGGTCGAATATGCAGTTCATGCGCCGTATGCAACCTGTTCACGTGACTAAACCGCCTCAGAAAGGCGGCTCAAGAAAACTAACTCATTGTTTATTATTAGTCTAAATATTAACTATTGCAATTTCATTAGCATTTCCAGCGGAGTTTTTGCAAGCATCATTCCGGTTTGGTTGTCTCCAAAAGAGGCACTATATTGAAGAAGGGTCAGATCCAAAGCCCACCGTGGACATTCAGTACGGCGCCCGTGACATAAGACGCTGTATCGGAACACAGGTATACTGCGGCATTGGCGATATCCGCTGGAGTTCCAATTTCTCCCAGCGGGACCTCGGAGGGCATCCATTGGCGCATGCGCGGCGTCATCGAGTCATTTTCGATGAATCCCGGATTAATCACATTTACGCGAATGTGCTGCGAACCGAGTTCGCGGGCGAGAGTCTGTGCCAGGATCACGACGCCGGTTTTCGCGATGGAATAGGCGCAGGCGACATGCTGTGAACCGACTCGTTCCGCATTCGGGGCTCCGATGAAGAGAATCGTTCCACCATTCTCGGAGCGAATCATCAGCTCCGTTGCTTTTTGCGTGACCCATGCCGCGCTAAGCAAGTTTCCGCGCAGCATGAGATCCCATTCTTCCGAAGTCGTCTCAAGAACCGGCCGCACGATGAACGGACCCGCGTTGTTCACAACAATGTCAAGTCGCGGAAACTCCGACGAGAACTCCTGAAAGAGCTTCTCGACTCCGGCCTCTGTTGAAACATCCGCGCGAACCGCGATCGCTCGCCGCCCAAGTCCCTTGATCCAGGAGACCACTTCCTGCGCGGAGTCTTCGCGTTCGAGGAAGTTGATCGCAACGTCCGCTCCGCTCTGAGCCAGTTTCAGAGCGATCGCGCGCCCGATTCCTCGGCCGCCGCCCGTAACCAGAGCTACCTTACCGTTCAACTCATGTTCCATATTGCGAAAACAGCCCTATTCTTTGGTTTGAGTCTTTCCTGGCTTGCCGTGGCTCTGGCGCAGCCGATTGCGTTTGACACTCTTGCATTCACTTCCGCAGGCGACACGTCACGATTCTACATGCAGATTCCGTCTTCGTATGATCCGGAGTTTCCGCCCGCACTATTGGTGGGATGGCATGCGCTGGGAGGTTCACAGTACGAAATCTTCGCGCACGAGTGGGACGAGTGGTGCGAAGAACGCGGCTGGATCATTGCCAGCCATATGGGTCCCAATGATCGCCACTGGAATACAAGACTTCCACAATTGCATTGCCGCGCCATGCTCGAATGGATCGAGGAGAATTTCCCATTCTCACGCGACTCGATCTACATGTGCGGCGGTTCGATGGGTGCGGCGGCAGGGCAAGTTTGGCACAACAATAACTGTGCCTACGATGACTACTTCATTGCGGCGACGGCGGGCGGCTCACAGATTCTCGATTGCCAACTTAGGCAGGAGCAGTACCTTGCGGATGGTGACACGAATTTCTCGATGCGCGTCGCGTTCGGCGGATTTCCCTTCGAGTCCGACTCCATAGCGTATGAGTATCATCGCTACAGCGCGGTCCATCTCGCGGACACCACACGTTCCATGCATTTCAACTGCCTGACCGTTCCAGTGTGGAGCAACTGGGGTGCCGAAGAATTCGAGTGGTTCGCCTACGGCAATGCCGCGCTCGAGTATCAGATTCTGCGGAGATTTGGTGCGGAATCCAATTTTGGTCCGGCAGCGATCACAGGCCACGGATTCAATATCCTTTGGGCAGAAGCGGTTATGCAGTGGTTTGCCACCTACAGTGCGAACCGCTTTCCCGACACGCTCTCCCTGGCCGCGGATGAAGACGGGCGATACTACTTCTGCGACGTCGTTCTGGGAGACCAGCCCTACTCGTTTGCGCGCTGGGAAGTCCGCAAGGACTCCTCTACCAAGAGTCTCGAACTGGACTTGCTGCGCAATGTGTCCGATCTTACCGTCAACTTCGTGTTTCCTTGGACTGCGCTGGACACTCTGTATTGTTCGTGGTCCCTGATTGACAGTTTGCAGGAATCCGCAACTGTGCGCCTAGCCGGTCTGCAGCCGGGAGCCGTTGCGCTTGTGGACGGAACGCCCCGGAAGTTTGTCAATGATTCGGGAGAGCTCTCGTTTGCTCTCAGCGGGACGCAGGAGTTTGTGCTGACGCTCGATACAACTCTGGATACTGATCCTCTGCCTATTCCGGAGGATTTGCTATTGGTCAGCGCCTATCCCAATCCGTTTAATTCTGAGCTCTCGCTTGTGGTAGCAAGTGAACGTGCCAGAAGCACAGTCATTGAGCTCTTTGACCTGCGGGGAAGACTTGCCTACAGCCTTCCTGCTACCCTTGTGCCCGGCATGCGCACTGTGCATCTCTCTCTACCGGGACTGGCCTCGGGAATCTACTTCCTGCGAGTGGAAGATGCCGGGCCGCTCAAGGTGCTCTTGATTCGATAGTGCGTGCCGTCTAAGCGATTTCGTGGATGCGCTCAACGACTCGTTTCGCAAGCGTGAGCGTGTTCTCGAAATCCGGCCAATAGAGTGTGGTGTTGGGAGAATGAATATAGCGGCAAGGCGTCGCGATGCATCCCGCAAGAATTCCCGCGCGCGCCTGATGAATAGAGCCCGCGTTCGTGCCGCCGTAAACCGGCATCTTGTATTGATAAGGAACTCCAAGTTCCTGCGCGCAGTTGGTCATTAGATCCACCATGCGACGCGGCACCATCACGGATTTGTCCGCTATTGTAATCACCGGCCCTTTGCGTTGCGCACAGGGCCGTTTTTCTTCAGGCACCCCCGGAAAGTCCGAACCGATGGTGCCTTCAAAGGCGATGGCGACATGTGGATCAATTCCGAATGCGGCAGGACCCGCACCGCGCAGACCAATCTCTTCGCTGGTCGCGAAATTTGCATAGACATCCATGTCCGTCTTGAGCTCGCCATCATGCATCGCCTTTAGAAGCCCGATCAACGTCAGGCAACCTACACGATCGTCAAAGGCCTTGCCGACGTAAACATCCTGTTTCAATTCGCGGAACGGATAAGCCAAGGTTGCCGGATCACCGACGCTCGCTCCCAACTCTGCGGCCTCTTCGGCGGAGTTCACGCCGATGTCAATGAAGTAGTCTTCGGCTGCGATTCCTTTTTCTTTTTGCGCGGGACTCAGGACATGCGGAGGTGCCATGCCCACGATTCCGTAGTAGAAGTGTCCGCGACGTGACTTCAATGTCACTCGATGACCGGGAAACATGCGATCATCCCAACCGCCAATCGTGGCAAATCGCAAGAAGCCACGCGCGTCAATGTGACGAACCATCATGCCGATTTCGTCTGTGTGTGCATCCAGCATCAGCCGCTTGCCGTTCTTGCCGGGACGAAGCGCAATTAAGTTCCCTAGTGAGTCTGTATGCAGCTCTTTAACCCACGGTCGAATGACTTCGGATATGATCTCCCTGACATCGTCTTCGAAGTTGGACGGTCCGAACGCGTTCGAGAGTTTTTCGAGCAGACTAACATAGTATGTTCGTTCCATTCTGCTTTTTCCTATTGATGGCGGCGCGACAGAGCCTGTTTCCAGCGTGCCGCGAGGATCGGATCAGTTGTTGAATCGTATTTCTTGCCTAACTTGTCAAAGGACTTGTCGTCCAGCACGGCAGATGCGGCCAGCAACGCCGCTCCCTGAACATTCGGTGCCGGATGCTCGAGATGCATGCGAACAAACGGCGTAAGAGCGGCCACGCTCTTTTTGTTCGTGTCGTCAGACTTCCACTTTTCGGCGAGCAACGGCACCGCGAGCAAAATCTGCTCAATGTACCTCGTATCGCGGCTCTCTGAGGCCGCCTTTTGCAGTTCCGGAACAATAGCCGGCGACTGCTCCGCCAGAGCATAGATCGCGGCGCTGCGCACGGTGTATAGCGTATCGGACAAAGCGCGGAACAGCTCTGGATAGCCGTCAGCAAGCTTGAGTTTGCCGAGGGCCACCACAGCAGAGAGGCGTTCACGCTCGACCGAGCTCTTGGCAAAATTCTTGATGGCCGGTAGGGCTGCGTTATAGCCGATGTCTCCTAACGCGCGCAAGATTGTGGGCCGAAGAGTCTCGTAGCTTTCATCAGAGAGTTTTGGTTCAAGCCAGCTTCCCGCCGCGCTGTTCTTCATTTCCGAGACGATAGAGACCGCGTTCCGACGACCTTCCCTTTGAGTTCCCTCGAATGCCGCCTGCAATCCTGGCAGTGCGCCTTCAGGATATTCCTTGAATAGCTCTGTTATCGCACGGCGTTCCAGCGCGCTGTTGGTGGCGAGCTTGTTCTCGCTGACCCAACGCACTGCTCGATCTCCGATGGCTTTGAGCGCCAGCCGCGCGCGCCGCACTTTCTCGCGGTTGTCCGTCACTTCCCATTTGGACGCGTCCTCAAAAAGATCTTCAATGGAACGCGTCGTATCGTCCGCGACAAGTTCGACCGTAACGTCCACTTCACGCGGGCGAGTGCTGTCAAAAGCGACATCCACTCCATAGCCATATTGCTCGTGAAACCAGATTGTGGAATCCGCGCCTAACTCGCCGGAATAGACATCTTTTCCTTCTCCATCCACAAACAGCGCAAGGTTTCCGAAGTCGCGGGCAGGGCGTGTTCCTGCCAGTGATCCGGACGTCTCCTGGAAGGCATAGAGATCGTTTCCTTCGGCGTCCACAAACACCGCGGCACTATTGGTGATGGCCATGCCCTGTCCGCCTGACGCAGTGTAGTAGTCATCCCCCGACTCATCCACCAGGGTTCCGACGGCCAGATCATGCGCGGCGCCTTGACTTGGGCCAAAACGCGCCGTGTAGCGATCGTCGCCGGAGCTTTCTTCCAGAACACCGCACGCGAGATGAATTCCCGAGCCTTGCGCGTACTGTGTCGCGCTATAGCTGTCGTTGCCGCCTTCGTCAAGCAGCACCCCAAGTGAATACCAATAGCCGACGCCCTGGGCGTAGATCTCGGCATCATAGAAATCGTTGCCGCTCAGATCGCGCAGAATGGCGATGCCGCCGCCGCCGCGAGGTCTGAAACCCATGGCGAAGCCCTGGGACAACGAACGATAGTCTTCGGGACGAAGGGGCTCGTGTTTGACCAAGCCTCCCGCTCGATAGACGTCGTTGCCCTCGCCATCCACAAGTGAGGCGAATCCGAAAGTGGATGCGAAAGCCTGCCCGTAACCTGCACCATCATACAGATCACGTCCGCTTCCGTCGGCAAACAGAGAGATGCCGCACACCGCCGCGGACTGCGAGAACCAGCCGGCGGTGTACAGATCATCCCCGCTGCCGTCATATAGCAGAGAAAGCCCGCAGAATGCTGCGCCCTGTGAGAAAGACCCGGCACGATAGGTGTCGTCGCCCTCCAAGTCCACAAGTCCCGCAAGTCCCATGACTGCGCAGGATTGAGTTAACCAACTCGCCGGAGCATAGAAATCGTTTCCTGAGAAGTCTATGACTACTGATGTTGCGTAGCGGAGTCCGCCGATCGCCGAAGCACAGCGCGCGTGATACTGATCATCGCCACCGAGGTCAATGATCACCGAAAACTCCTCCGCATAGCGATTAGCTCCGGGACCTCCGACTACCCAGCGCCCAAGCGGAGTCTCCTGATAGAATAGAACCTCACCCTCGACTCCTGTTGGTGGAGTCTTGGGCTTCTGGAACTTCGAGAAGTCCGGTTCGTTTGCGCAGAACAACTCGATTCCGCGCAGGAACGCGTAGCCCGCCACAGCCAGAGCATTTCGATTGACGCGCGAAAGCAGCGTCAGCACACTGTCCGCCGTCACCGGTTGGGTCGTATCGGCGCTGATGTTGAAGGCGCGATAGAGTGCTCCCTTGAGGCTGTCGTCCGCCGGAGTGTCTTCGTCTTCAAACCACAGCGGGATCGCAAGCAATAGCGCTTGCCTTTGATCCGGAGTGAGCGAGTCAAAGGCCTGTTTGCGATAGGCCTCGGCAAGCGTTAACGCGCTTTGCAGAGGTTCCAGCGGGCTACCTACCGGTGAATTGGCCAACTGCGAATCCACGTCCGCATAAATGGCCTGAGGCACCGACACATCCAGAGCCGATACAAGCTCGGGGAACTTCGCGAACTCCTCCATCTTAAGTGGAGCTACGCTTGCCATCTCATGTGCCGCGTCGCGCGCAGCGAGCGGCGACACGAGTGCCCGACGAATCACCGGCAGCAGAAATGTGTCATCTTCAGCCCAAATGCGATCGGACTCAAACGCCGTCGAATCCAACCCAAAGCGACTTAGAGCGTCTTCCACCAAACGGTTCGTGTCCGCGGCGCGAGCGGCATTTGCCGCTAGCACCATCACTACCGCGAGCACCGATATCATATGCTTGTTGCGCAGAATGTTCATGCTAAGAAGAGGGGACGATGATTAGGGAATTGCCAGATTGCTGACGAAAACAAACGAGAGGTTCTGTTGTTCTGTTGGAAAGACTCTGAAAGAGTCCCAGTTCAAGACGATTTCCGGAGAATGGCCAGCGAACTCCGCTCAGACTGCACCCGGCGGCATGAGGAACGCCAAACCAAGAGATGTCGCGAGCGGCTCCTACTTCAAGACTCACCGTGCACCGACCGCGCATCGGAACTCCCACGGCAGCGGCGAACAAGTAGGTAACCTTGAGCCCGCGGACACGCAGCGATCGGCTAACGGCATGCAGGAAGTGGTCCGGTCGGTCTCCGTCAATACCGGTCAAAACGATCGACGCGTGCCGCTGCTTTTGCGCATACTCCAAGGCTTTCTCGATATCCGAGTTGTTCTGCTCCGGCATGCGCCGTACCTTGGATCCGGAGTGACGCGCCCAATCGAGATCCGCTTCCGAAGCACTATCCAGATCACCGATGACTACGTTCGGTACCACGCGAAGCTTGCGGCAGTGCCGCAAGCCGCCGTCCACAGCAACAAGAACTCGCGTCTTCTCCAAAATAGCGCGGAGAAGCCCTGCACTCGGCATGGCTCCTCCGGCTATCAACAAGGCGTCAATCTGTTGCGGTAAGAGTGCTTTGAGTTCGGTAAGTGCACTCACGACTCAGGCGTACAAACCGCGGAGCTCTGATGCGATTGAGACCCGATTGATTGCGACCATGAACGCGGCCACACGCATCGAGCAATTGTACTGCAAGTACGTGTCATACACCGCGTCAAACGCGGCATTCATCGCAACTTCCAATTCGCGGTTCACCTGTTCGAGGGGCCAATAGTATCCCATGCGGTTCTGGACCCATTCGAAATAGCTGACAATCACGCCGCCCGCGTTGCACAGAATGTCGGGAATCACGAAAACACCCTTCTTGTTCAGGACGTCGTCGGCGTCCGAATCCAGCGGGCCGTTTGCTCCTTCGGCAATGTAACGCGCTTTGATTTTGGAAGCGTTCTTTTTCGTGATCACGAGCTCCAGAGCACAAGGAGCAAGAATGTCCACCTTAAGCTCGAGCAGCTCTTCAGGGTGCTCCATCTTCTTGGCGAGTTTCGTGGACTCGAATCCCTTCAGGCCTTTGTGCTTTTCAGAGTACTTCATGGCCTCTTCAATGTTGATGCCGTCCGGATTGTGAAACGCTCCGAATTGATCCGAAATCGCGACCACCTTGCAGCCGTCCTGCTCCAGCAAAACTGCCGCATTGCCGCCGACATTTCCGAAACCCTGCACGGCGACGGTCAGCCCTTCCATCTTCTCGCCATGAGCCGCAACCGCTCTGCGGAGTGCGAACAGCAGACCCTTCGATGTCGCCATCACACGACCGCGGCTGCCGCCGATTTCCAGAGGCTTGCCCGTGACGACCGCGCCAATCGTATCGCGCTTGTGCATGGAGTAGGTATCCATGAACCACGCCATGATCTGTGGATTCGTGTTAACGTCGGGAGCGGGAACGTCACGGTCCGGTCCGAACATGTCTTCCAATTCCGCAAAATAGCGGCGCGAAAGCCTCTCAAGCTCGCCCTTGGAAAGGTGGCTCGGATCCACAATGATACCGCCCTTACCGCCGCCCATCGGAATATCCGCCACGGCACACTTGAACGTCATCCAAAATGACAACGCTTTGACTTCGTCCAGATTGACATTCGGATGATAACGAATTCCGCCTTTGGCCGGACCGCGAGCGATGTTGTGCTGAACACGATACCCTGTAAACGTTTCGATGCGGCCATCGTCCATACGAATTGGAAGGGTCACTTCCACGCACTTGCGCGGCTGCTTGATCATGGCAACCTGGCTCTTCGATAGCTTCAACAGAGACGCGGCGCGATCGAATTGCTTCATCGCGTTTTCAAATGCCGACTCGTGCTGCAAACCTTCAGTTCGCGGAACAAATGCGCGGATCGCGTCCATGCCGTGCAATGCCTGTCCAGAACCGACCATATAAGTCGGATCGGTCTTCTTGGCAGTGGACTTCTTGGGTTTCTCTGTGGTTTTCTTGGGTGTTTCTTTCTTCTTCATGACGGTTCCTGTGGTTCTAAGACCAGGTAGAGACTGGGAACGGGCCGCGTTCCCTTGGTTTATGAATTGGTATCAAGCCGCAAATAGGCAAGCATTCCTCCGGCGCGCTCCCCATCGCGGCGAAACGAGCTCCAGAGTGTGCTGGTGTAGGTATCAGGTGGACGCGGACAGTGGCGGGCAGACTCGACTCCCGCGCGCAGTAAATCAATCACAATGGATGCAAACAAATCGAGGTGCGGGCGTCCGTCAAACATGGCGACTACGCTGGGGCCGAACTTCGCTGTAAACTGATCCGCGAGGTCCAGGCTGACTTCGTAGCTGCGAGTTCCGATCATCGGGCCCACAGCGACTTGCAGGTTCTGCGGAGCTACTGAGAAGTTGTCTCGGAGCTTATTCACCGCTTGCTCTGATATTCCGGCCAGAGTTCCCTTCCATCCGGAGTGAAGCAGTGCGATCGTCCGAGTTGCCGGGTCAAAGAGGAAGATCGGCGCACAATCGGCATGAGACGTAATCAACGTTGCGCCGACGCAATGTGTGATCAGTCCGTCGGTGTCTGCTTGGCGGCTCTCTGGATTACACAGTCCGTCACTCAGGGGGAGAGAGTTGACCTCAATCAGAGCCGTTCCGTGGGTCTGATCAAGCGAGACACAGGTCTCGGGAATGACCCCTTCCCGGCGAGCCCAGACCTGTCTGGCAGCGGAAACCGCGTCGGCGGGTCCCCTTCCCCACCCCAAGACGCCATCGTTAGTGCTTGAAATACCGCCGCTTACAGCATTCCAGCTCGAGGGAATTTCCCAGGCCTTCCGTTGATTTTCTGGAAGGGTTTCGGTATCTTCTGTGACCTCAGAATTCAAGGAGTTGGACATGGCCTATCAGGCACTCGATTATTATCATCTGGATGACTTGCTGACCGAAGAAGAGCGGCTGATTCGGGATACCGTTCGGGAATTCGTGACCGATAATTTAATGCCGATTATCGAGCACTGCAATACGGAAGGTCGTTTTCCGCGCGAACTCGTTAAGCCCGCAGGCGAGCTTGGTTTTCTGGGAGCGCCGTATCCCGAGAAGTACGGTTGCGCGAATCTCGGCCCGATTGCCTATGGACTCATCAATCAAGAGCTCGAGCGCGGCGACTCCGGATTGCGCTCGTTTGTCTCCGTGCAGACCAGTCTAGTTATGTACCCAATTTTTGCCTTCGGCAGCGAGGAACAGAAAGACAAGTGGCTGCCGCTTCTGGGTTCAGGTGAAAAGATCGGCTGTTTCGGGTTAACCGAGCCAGACTTCGGCTCCAACCCGGGAGGCATGCTGACGCGCGCAGAAGACAAAGGCTCGTACTATCTGCTTAACGGATCAAAAGCATGGATCACGAACGGCACAGTATCCGACGTTGCAATCGTCTGGGCAAAACTTGATGGCGTCGTGCGCGGCTTCATCGTCGAAACGGACCGCAAAGGATTTTCGGCGCCAGAAATCAAGAACAAATTCTCACTGCGCGCCAGCGTAACCTCGGATTTGGTGCTGGAAGATGTCGAAATCCCCAAGGAGAACATTCTTCCCGGCGTCACCGGTTTGAAGGGCCCGTTGTCGTGCCTGACACAAGCACGCTACGGAATCGCGTGGGGCGCTGTGGGCGCGGCGATGTCCGTCTTCGACGAAGTTCTCCAGTACTCCAAGTCGCGCATTCAGTTCGACAAACCCATTGCCAGCTTCCAGCTTGTGCAGAACAAGCTTGCCTGGATGGCCACCGAGATCACCAAGAGCCAGTTTCTGGTTTACCGACTTGGACAGCTCAAGGCCGAAAACAAACTTCGTCCGCAGCATGTGTCCATGGCCAAGCGAAACAACGTCGGCAGCGCTCTGGATATCGCGCGGGTCGGTCGCGACATTCTTGGAGCCAACGGAATCTCTAATGAGTATCAGACCTTCCGTCACATGGCGAATCTCGAATCGGTCAATACGTACGAAGGAACTTTCGATATTCATACGCTGATCATCGGAGAAGATCTCACAGGTATCCCGGCCTACTTCTAAGATGAAGCAGGCTCGCGGCTCAACACCTTCATGACATCAATCGCCATATCAAATTTGTTGAACGGCGGCATGAGGTAGGCGCCCTGCACCATTTCCTGTGTGTCGAGCAGGAATTTTTGCGAAATCTCGACCCCCACTTTGGCCCCCTCGGTACCCGCGCCGCTCATGCGAGTGCGGATATCCTGGGGGACAAACATATCAGGGATTTCGTTGTGGATGAATTCGGCATGCTTCGAGGAGCGAAGCGGCATGATGCCGACGAAAATCGGGATGTTCGTAAAGGACGATATCCGGTTCATGAATTCATCCAACGTGCGCGGATCAAACAGCGGTTGCGTGAATGCGAATTGAGCACCCGCATCCAGCTTCTGTTTGAAGCGGTCATATTCAAGATCGAGTTTCGGTGACGTTGGATTCACCGCCACGCCGAGCAGGAAGTGCGTCGGGTCGTCCAGATCGCGCCCGGTCAAATCCTTGCCGCGATTTAACTGCGTGACCATGCGTGACAAGCCGATGGAGTCCAGCTCAAACACACCTTTGGCAAACGGATAATCACCGACATTTGTCGGATCGCCCGTCACGGCCAGAATGTTCAGGACTCCGAGTGTATGCGCTCCCAAGAGTTCTGACTGCAATCCAATCGCGTTGCGGTCCCGACACGACACATGCAGAAGAACATCCACTCCGGCGTCGCGGCGAATCAGGTGCGCCATGGCGACTGCGCTCATGCGTGCGCGTGCCAACGGAGAGTCCGCGACATTGATCAAATCCACTCCCGCCGCTTTCAGCCGCTGTGCGTGGCGAATGAACGGACCAGGATCGTAACTGCGCGGAGGATCTATCTCAACTGAGATCTGAAAACGCTTGCCCAAGTTCTCGCGAAAGTCCGAGAACGGAAGACCGCGATGCGGTCCCTCGATCCGGCCTTCTTCTTCGGATATCTCGCCATTCACCTGCACGTGGCTCTTCCCCGGAGCCCTGCCTTTCACCGCGAGTGCCATCGCGCGCACATGATCCGGCGTCGTTCCGCAGCATCCCCCGATCAACGCCACGCCCGCATCCGCAAACTTGACCGCATAGTCCGCGAAGTATTGTGGAGATGCGAGAAACAGATGCCGCCCGCCAATCACACGCGCGCTGCCTGCATTGGGCTGTGCGCACAGCGGAACCTCACTTCCCCCCATTCGCTCCATCACGTCCAGCATCGGCTGCGGACCAATTGAACAATTGGCTCCGACCACGTCCGCACCATACTCGATCAGAGCGCGCCGGACTTGCGCAGGCTTGTCTCCGACCAGAGTCTTTCCATCTTCCGTAAACGTCATCGTGGCGACAATCGGCAAATCGCTCAATTCCCGGATTGCCGCTATTGCTTCGCGCATCTCGAATAGATTTGAAATCGTCTCCACGATGAACAAGTCCACCCCGCCCTCAAGAAGCCCGGTGACTTGTTCTCGAAATGCGTCGTGCGCCTGTTGAAGAGTGACCGGACCTATGGGCTCTAGAACCCGATCCAAAGGACCAATCGAGCCTGCAACATAGATCGCTTCGCCTGCTGCGCGTTTGGCGATTTGCGCGCCCAGACGATTCAGGAGTCGGGTTTTCTCGGCGAATCCGTGATCACCAAGCTTAAAGGAATTCGCGCCGAATGTGTTCGTCTCGATAATCTGCGCACCCGCGGCAATGTAGTCGCGATGCAGGTCCTCGACCACCTCGGGATGCGTCTCGTTCAGCTCGTCGAAACACGCGCGATAGGAAAAACCGTGCGTATAGAGGCTCGTTCCAATCGCGCCGTCCACGATCATCACTTCGGATCGCAGTCGCTCCAATATTTCCTGATTGCGAAGACTCAACTGGGGCAACTTTCGAGATGGATCATGCACCGAGAGACATTGCGGTTCCGAAACGTTTGGGCTACTTGACACTTTCTCAAACTGATTCTCCTGACCGGACATCGAACAGCCATGTACAGAGAACTGCGCCAAGCACGCCGCCTGCCAACGGGCCGACGATATACACCCAGGCGTTCATGTAATCTCCGCTGATGACCGCTGGTCCAAGCCAACGCGCAGGATTGAACGCCCCGCCGCTGATCGGGCCTGCTACGAACACACCCATTCCGATGCTTAGGCCAATATAGATTGCGCCGATCATTGGCGCGCGCTTGTCCAGCACCGTCGCGAAGATCACAAACATAAGCAGAAATGTGAAGGCGATTTCCACAATCACGCCCATGCCGGGGGTCGCGCTTTCGCCGATGCTTGTGATTCCATAGTTAACTGCTTCGAGAGAGAGCGGTGAGACAGATTTCATCAGCAGCGCTGAAGCTGCGATTCCGCCGAGGCACTGCGCCACGACATAGCCCGCGAAGTCTTTTGCAGACATTCTACCGGAGATCAGCATCCCAAGACTTACTGCGGGATTCAAATGTCCGCCACTCACAGGAATAGTCGCGGTTGCCATCGCGGCGACGACAAACGTGAAAGCAAGCGCCACGCCGGTCAGCCCGACCGCGCCATTGGTCAAATCGTCCGCGACGATTGCTCCGACTCCCACAAAGACGATGGAAAACGTGCCGATGAACTCCGCAAGGAGCGCCCGTAGGCTCATTGTTCCCTCTGCGAAAATTCGGACAGATCACCTGACTTGGCGATGATGATCCTTCCCCGATCGTCTTTGCTCAAGGTCATTGCCTCGATTCGCGGATCGTGCTCGAGAACGATCACCCAGTTCTCTATTGCGGCGCGCTCCAACCAGCGATTCTTGTCATTGAGCGTGGTGAGCGGAAACAAGTCGTAGCTCATGATATAGGGCGACGGCACGTGCGCGGCCATCGGCACAAGGTCAGACGGAAAGAACAGTGTTTTCGCTCCGTCTGTGATACGAATCATTTGCAGCGCGGGAGTGTGCCCCGATGTGGTGTGAAGATGCAGTCCCGGAAAAAGTTCGGTGTCCGCATCCAGAAACTCCAGCAGCCCTGCCTCGCGAACCGGTTCGTAGTTTGCATCTATATAGCTCGCGCGGTCGCGGGGATTGCGCGTTAACCCGTGATGGTACTGTGCACTCTGCACGTAGTGGCGCGCCTTTGGAAAGAGCGGCACAGCCACACCGTCGCGCAACACCGTCGTGCCTCCCGCGTGATCGAAGTGCAAGTGAGTGTAGATTACATCCGTCACGTCGTCCGGCTTCACACCGTGCAGCGCAAGCTGATCCGTCACACTTCCCTTGGGAAACTCTATCGAAAAGATGTCGCGGAACTTGGCGTCATCTTTGTCCCCGGAACCAGCGTCCACTAAGATCGTGTGCTTGGAGCTCTTGATCAACAGAGCGCGGCACGTCATGTCAATTCTATTGCGCGCATCCGCCGGACACGACTTCTCCCAAAGCGGCTTGGGCACAACGCCAAACATTGCCCCGCCGTCGAGTTTGAAGTCGCCCGAATGAATTGGAACAACTTCGTAGCCTGCTAATCTCATTTCTTCACCATTTCAAACTTGGGCCAGGGCTCACCGTTCCACACCCGGCGCGGTGCGTCCACCACGGTTTCTCGAGCACGCGGCGCTCCAATCAACTCCGCCGCTGCCGCGCGTCCTTCCGCCAGTCGAAAGTTTTGCTTCTCGTCGTCGTGCGCATCGCTCATCATGATTTCAATATGACCCGTCGCCACGATCTCGCGCGAAACCTTCTGAATTGCGCCGCCAAACTGACCGACCAATGACCCAGCATCAATGCTCAGAATTGCGCCCTCTGTCCTAAGCTGAATCAACTGCTGCTCGCTGCGACAGGCAAGCGGGTACCGCTCATGATGCGCAATCACCGGAATAACCTTCCAGCGCTTCGCGGCCTTGACCACATTCAGGATAATCTCGAAAGGCGTCTGCCGGGGAAACTCGATCAGAAAGTACTTCCCGGTTCCGTTCAGCGTCGCAAAAGGGTATTGAAGCACATCCTGTATGTTCATGCCGAACATGATTTCCGAACCGAGTCCTATCTCGATCGGAAGTTCAAGCTTGGCGATTTTGTCTTTTAGTTCTTTGAATCGTAACTGAAACAGCTCATTGGCATGCGAGTTGGATCTGTCGTTCGCGTGCGGAGTGCACAACACATGCGTGATACCCTGATGAATGGCCGATTCGAGCATGCGTATTGCTTGACGCATTCCCCTCGCACCATCATCAACGGAAGGCAGCACGTGATTGTGAATGTCGTACACGCGCTCTACAGGTCCGTGTATTCCGGCCCACCGCCACCTTCAGGCGGCACCCAAGTGATGATGCGGTACGGATCCATGATATCGCATGTCTTGCAGTGTACGCAATTGGACGCATTGATCTGCAGTTTCACACCGCCGCGCTCTTCATCCGCGACCATTTCGTACACATTGGCAGGGCAGAAGAACTCACACGGGTTGCCGAACTCGTCGCGGCACTTTGTGCGGCAAATCTCAGTGTCGGCCACGTGCAGGTGCACCGGCTGATCTTCCTCATGAAGAGTCTTGCTCTTGTAGACATCCGAAAGTTTGTCAAAGGTCAGTTCGCGGTCGAATTCCTTTGCGCGGGAGGCAAGCACTTCATCGCGGTTCTTCAGGCCGAGCGATTTGACCTGCCGCATGTGCGAGCTTGTTTCGCCTGTCAGGATCTTTGACGTGAACCCGCGACCGCCCGTCACGAACTGCGCGCCGACTTGAAGCATTCCGCCCACGAATCCGCTTTCAAACGCTTGGTGGAAGTTTCGAACCTGCCACAGCTCTTCGCGTATCCAGCTTGCATCCACAAGGTCTTTGTAGATTCTCAGTGATTGCGCGGACGTGTCGTCCTTCTTCAATGAATAGAGAATCGCTTCCGCCGCCAGCATGCCGGACTTGATCGCCAGATGAATTCCCTTCAAGCGCTGGGAATTCAAGAACGCCGCGCTGTCGCCCGCAAGCAAGAGTCCGTCCGCATAGAGCTTCGGCATCGAAAACCAGCCGCCCTCGGGAATCGTTTTTGCTCCATAGCCGTGCAGTTTGCCGCCGCGCAGCATCTCTTTGATCCACGGATGCTGTTTGAACTTCTGAAAGTTGTAGTGCGGATCGGTGTAGGGATTCTTATAGGCAAGATCCGTCACCAGACCGATCGACACGAAGTTATCGCGCATCGAGTACACCCAGCTTCCGCCAAAGATGTCGCCAAGCGGATAGCCTAACGTGTGATACACCGTGCCGCGTGTCGAGAGTGACTTCGGCAGCTCCCAAACTTCCTTGACGCCGAGCACATATGTCTGCGGCATTTCGCCGTGGAGATTCAGTTTGTCCGTGGCCTCTTTGGTCAGCGAACCGCGCGTGCCCTCTGTGAGAACCGTGACCCGGGCTTCAATCAGCGCACCGGGTTCAAAAGAGTTTTTCTGCTCACCGCTTTTGTTAAGTCCCTTGTCGCCAGTCTGCACGCCCGTCACTCTGGAGCCCGCATAGGTCAACTGTTGACCGGGGGTTTCCGTCGCGATGAGAATCTCTTCCGCTTCACATTGTTCGCCTAACCACCTGACCAGGCGATTGATCGAGACAATCGGGAAACCGTGGTTGCGCAAGGGCGGCGGAGTCCAAGGGGTCTTGAACTTCCCGGTTTCCGTCAGGTAGTAGATTCCTTCATCTTCCACCGTTCGCTCCACGGGGAACTCGCGCTCACGCCAGTCGGGCATCAGTTCATTCAGGGCACGAGGGTCCATCACCGCACCGCTCAGATTGTGCGCGCCGAGTTCGCGAGCTTTCTCGATCACCATGATCTCGACTTCGCCCGGTCCGTTTCCGGATTCATTCGCGCGCTTGATCAACTGCTTGAGATGATACGCGCAGGCCAGCCCCGCAGGTCCGGCGCCGACAATCAGTACATCTACAGGGAGTGTTTCGCGTTCCATCGTGCTAAGCTCCCATCGCCAATTCGATCAGGGTCTTCGTTGCTGAGCCGTTGGCGGTTCGCGGCGGGTTCAGCGAATTCGTGACCGCCGGGAAAGAAGTCGGCGCAATGTCAATGTGCGCCCACGGTGTTGTCCCGACGAACTCCTTCAGGAAGGCAGCGGCACGACAGGCTCCGCCCCAGCGATCCTTCCCTGCGTTGTTCAACATCGCCGTGGTGCTCTTCATCTCGTCGCCGTATTCTTCATAGAGCGGCATTGGCCACATGCGCTCGAAGGCGCGCTCGGCGGAATCCAGAATCTGCTTGGACACATGTTCCGAGTTTGAGAACACCGCATCGGCGTGATTTCCCAGAGCGATCTTTGCCGCGCCCGTAAGCGTGGCGATGTCCACCATGAGATTCGGTTTGTACTTATCCACGACATACGCCATCGTGTCCGCAAGCACCAGTCGCCCTTCCGCGTCCGTGTTGCCAATCTCAACTGTCTTGCCATTGTACGCGGTGTAAACATCCGACGGACGAAAGGCATTCCCGCCGATGGCATTTTCGCATGCGCCAATGACGCCCAGCACGCGTTGCTTTGGCTTGAGATTCGCAACGGCGTGCATCGCGCCGAGCACCGCCGCCGCGCCGCACATGTCGCTTTTCATCTCTTCCATCTTTGCGACTTTGATATTCAAGCCGCCGTTGTCAAACACGAGTCCCTTGCCCACAAACGCGACCGTCTTCTTGGCGGCGCGCGGGGCGTAGTCCATGATGATGACACGCGGAGGCATCACACTCGCCTGTCCGACCGCAAGAATCAGATTCATGCCAAGTTTCTCGAGCTGCGCGCGCTCAAGCACGGTGACCTTGATTCCGAAGCGTGCAAGCTTCTTTGCTTCGGCTTTCAAATAGTCCGTCGTGACGACATTCGCCGGATGCGTGCCGTACTCGCGGGCGAGATTGTGAGCTTCGGCCAAGATCTGCGCTTGCGGAATCACGGCCGTCGCGGCCTTCTGCCGCGCTGACGTTCCGAAATACAAACTGACCTGGCTTACGGCATGGCCCTTCTTCTTCGACTTGTAGTGCTCGAAGCCCCAGTGCCCAAGAACCACCGCGTCGGTCAGCGCGCGAGCCGTGTTTTCCGCGCTCAAATCACTTGCAAACTGCTCGGAGCTGAAGATGGACAGAGTTCCCACTTCATTCGACTTCGCCGCGCGAATGACGGCACCGGCGGACTGCCGGAGGCGATGCCACGTGAAGTCGCGTCGTGATCCGAGACCTTGCAGAACGAGCACCGGAGCCTGCGCACCGTCGCTGAAATGAACCGTCGTTTCGCTGTGCTTACCGGAGAATCTTGAGGCGGCGATCAACTTCTGAAATGCGGAAACCGTCCTGCGGTCGAGACCCGAAAGCTTCGGAGATTTCAATTCGTCTTCAAACAGACAAACTGCAATCGCGTCGGTGCGGCCCTTTAGCGCACCGGTCAGAGCGGATATCTTCATTTGGGAGGCTCTCCCTTGTGTTCGAGAACTTTCGTCACGCGATTTTTGTCATCCACCAGCACTACTTTGGCGCGATGCTTGCGCAGCTCTTCGTCAGTAAGCTGCACAAACGTGACAATAATCACTTTGTCCCCGGGCTGACCCAACCGTGCCGCCGCACCGTTCAAGCCGACTTTGCCCGATCCCCGTTTCCCCGGAATCGCATAAGTATCGAGCCGCGCGCCGCTGGTGATGTTGTACACATGCACGCGCTCGTACACCGCGATTCCCGCGGCATCCAGGAGATCGCGGTCCACCGCGCAGCTTCCCTCGTAGTCCAGTTTCGTTTCTGTCAGTGTGGCGGAATGAATCTTCCCGCCCAAAATCTCGCGTAGCATCTCTTTCACCTGCGATTTCCCGCGATGCGCTCCTGCGCTTCGCGATATTCTGCCAACAATCGAGTCACCAGCGATTCCACGGTAGGTACGTCGCGGATCATCGCCGAACCCATTCCCGCCTCAAACTGTCCCTCTTCCCAATCCCCTTCAAACATCCCGCGCATTTCGCGCTTCCTGCCAAGCAGCTCTTGAAGTTCTTCCGCGGTCGCGCAACGCTGCTCGTACTCCACGCTCGTTCTTGCGAACGGAGTTTTGATCATGCGCGTCGGTCCGATCTTTTTCAGCGATAGCACGGTATCGGTTTCACCCGCTTCGACAATCGCTTGCTTAAACCGCTCGTGCGAGGAAGATTCCTGCGTCGCGGCAAAGCGAGTTCCAATCTGAACTCCGTCGGCTCCGAGTGCGAGCGCAGCGAGAATGCCGCGTCCGTCCGTAATCCCCCCTGCGGCAATGACGGGAATCTTCACGGCGTCGCGCACCTGCGGTACCAATACAAATGTAGGTATCTCGTCCACGCCGTTGTGGCCGCCGGCCTCCGTGCCTTCACAAACCACGGCATCCACACCGCGCTCTTCGCATTTCTTTGCAAGCTTCGCGGTCGGCACGACATGCACCACAACCGCGCCGCTCTTCTTGAGAGTCTCCGTAAACAGCGCGGGATTCCCGGCGGAAGTGAAGACGATTCTAATCTGCTCGTCAATGCAGACTTGAATCAACTCATGGACGTCGCCGCGCAGAAGCGGTACATTCACGGCGAACGGAGTTCCGTCCATCAGAGCGCCGCGAGTTTTCTGAATATGTTCCCGCAACAACTCGGGTTTCATGGAGCCCGCGCCGATCATTCCCAAGCATCCCGACTTCGCCGCCGCCGCACATAGCTTCCATCCAGACGTCCAGACCATTCCGGCCTGAATGATCGGATGCTCGATTCCAAACAGTGTCTGAAGCCGGTCAGACGGCCAGTGCAAGGGTGCGTCGTTCATCGTACCAAATGTCACAATAGCATGAGCCGCACGAAAGTCATTCCGTACGGCCCGCAAAATTCCGATATGACCGTGTTCTTCAGCTTAGTGTTTGGCTTGTGCCAGCAGATCCACCCGCGTGACTACCACTCCGTCCAGTTCACCCCGAAACTGCGCGTGCGTTGTCAGTGCTGAGTCTTTCAAGAGGAATTCGCGATCCATGTAGAATTCGGCGCGTGTGTAGCCGCCCAAATCAATATAGCCTGAGTCCATGCGAATGGCGTCTTCGGGACATGCCTCGACACACAGCCCGCAGAAGCAGCAACGAAGCAGGTCAATCTCAAACGAAACCGGATACTTCTCAATCCGTCCGTCCAGCGATTCGCCCGCCGTAATATAGATGCACTTGTCCGGGCAAGCGGTCTCGCACATCATGCACGCCACGCAACGCGGCGCTCCATCCGGGCGAAGCATCAATCTGTGCCGACCCCGCCAACGCGGCGCCACGGGGCGACGCTCTTCAGGATACTGAAACGTCACGAGCGGGCGCTTCACCTTCAACCCAACCGCTCGGCCTACAAATCTGTTGAAATTCTGAAAGAAATGGCGCGACGTAACCCACAACCCGCGCAGAAGCTCAGGATAGTAGGTTTTCTGCCACGTGGACAGTTTCACTTCGCGGACTTGTCTAACAGTAATCATCGTCAGTTATTTCGCAATCCACAGAATAATCAATCCGGTCACGGCAATATTCAGAAGCGCGATCGGCATCATCTCGCGCCACGAGACGCGCATCAATTGATCGTAGCGGAAGCGCGGATAGGTCCAGCGGATCTGCATCTGCAGCCACATCAAAATCGCGAGTTTGATACCAAACGCCGCCATGCGCAGAATCACAATTGTCCACGTGCCCAGCGGCACATAGGTTCCCCACGGGAAATGGAATCCCGCTTGTCCCAACTTCTCTGTCGCGTCAAACAGGAACGGAACATGATAGCCGCCGAAAAAGACGGTCGTCATCACGCCGGCCAGGACCACGATCTCGGCAAACTCACCCAGGAAGAACATGCCCCAGCGCATGCCGGAATACTCCGTCGCAAAGCCGATAATCTCGGACTCGCCCTCAGGCAAATCGAACGGCGCGCGCTTGGTTTCCGCCATCGCCGCGGGCAAGAAGAGCAGGAAGGCAATCGGCTGCATGATCACGCCCCACTGCGGAATCCAGCCGCTCAGGAAGTAGTTGTTCTGCGCGAACACCATCTGACCGGGTTCAAGTGTGCCGAACACCAAAATCGGTCCGATCAGGGACAAGCCCAAAACCACTTCGTATGAGATCATCTGCGCCGATGCGCGCATGCCGCCTAATAGAGCATATTTGCTATTCGAGGCCCAGCCTGCGAGCATCGAGCCATAGACCGCGATGCCGCCAAAGGCAAGGATGTACAAAACTCCGATATCCAAATCGAGAATCTGCAGCTTCACTTCCCGGCCCCACAGCTCCACCGGTGGACCGAAAGGAATAATCGCCATCGTGAAGAAGACCGGAGCCATCGCAAACACGGGCGCCAGAAAGTGCAAGACACGCACACCGCGCGACGGCACGAGGTCTTCCTTGAAAATCAGCTTAAGAGCGTCGGCAAGCGAATTGACTAATCCAAGCAGCTTGATGCCCAGAATCGAAGCGCGGTTCGCACCGATTCGGTCCGAGATCAAGGCGCTCTGCTTGCGCTCCACCCACGTCAGAATGCCCGCGCCGTTCAAAATGTTGACCAGCACGAAGGCAATCTTACCGATGATGATTCCGAGATCCGTTAGCATATCTTCTTAGTATGCCGGAAGCGGCCGTGAAGTTTGAACACGTCGGTACGCCGGTTCCGGCGCATTGCCGAGCATCTTCCCGCCTGCTCCCAGCGAGTCCCATGTCAGATCTTTGAAACCGTCAAAACTTGTTCCGAGCGCATTGAAGACATCTCGCGTACTCTCATACGACGCCTTCATGCCAAGCTTCGCGCCCAGCGTCTGCCAGAGCTCCCACTCCGGCACCGCAAGGCCGCGAGGGGTAAAGGGTATGTTGGTCTTCTGCACTCGACCCTGAAAATTCGTGTAGGTCGCTTCACGCTCCGCCCACATAGCCAAAGGAAGCACATCATCAGCAATCTCTGTCAGGCCATTCTCGTGTGACGCAAGATACAGGATGTAGCTCGTATTCTTGCGCAGCTTGGCGAGTTCCTTTTCCGAGAGCAAAGTTGAAAGATCGTGACGAATGACGATCACGATTTCAAATTCGCCTTCAATGGCCGCCGAAATCAGGTCGTCGCCGCCCTGACCATCCCCGCTCGGCGCGATCTTCAGCTCCAGCGCGCCGCGGCGATTAGGCGCGAGATCCGCGCGCTTCAGGATTTCGTCCTCTTTGCCCTTCTTCTCGAAACCAAAGGTCACGTCAACATTCTGGACCTTGAGCTTATCCACAAACAACCTGTTCAGCAGGAACAGATCTTCATTCGAGGAAGCCGCCGAACCGATCACCGCGATCGAGTCCGCGCCGTGTTTCTCCATCGTCTGCTCGATGCGAGCGGCGGCACGCGTCAGCACTTCATCCACGGTCGGCACGTGTCCGTTGCCCTGCACATTCACGCGCGGAACGCTTACCCGATTGGGTGCGTCCACGGAGTGATAACTGTATCGGCCCTGATCGCAAATCCACCACTCGTTGACCATGCGATTGTACCGCGGCTTCAGGCGCTGAACGCGGCGCACAGAGTCTTTGTAGCGGCGATCCACTTCCCAATCCACAAAAACATTGCAACCCCGCGAGCAGCCCGTGCACACGCTGGCCGTGCGCTTCATGTACCACACGCGCCGCTTGAAACGGAAATCCTTATCCGTCAACGCGCCGACCGGACACAAATCCACCACATTGCCCGCGTAGTCGTTGTCAAGCTGCTTGCCCGGAACATTCAACAGCTCGTTGTCGCGTCCGTGATTGAAAATCCCCAGCTCGTCACTCCCGACAATCTCACGACAAAAGCGAACGCAGCGCGAACACAGCACACATCGCTCACTGTCCAGCACGACCGTCGGACCGACGTCCATGACTTTGTGCTTGTGCTTCTTCTCCGCCAGAGCAACGCGACTCTCGTGAAGCCCGTGCTCCATGTAGTAGTTCTGAAGATCGCACTCACCAGCGTCGTCGCAAATCGGACAATCCAGCGGGTGGTGTTGCAAGTAGAATTCAAGAATCGAACGGCGCAGCTTGTGCACCACTTCGCTCTTGGTCGTAATCTTCATGCCGTCGGCGGCTTTTGTGTTGCACGCAATGGCCACACTCTTGCGTCCGCCGACTTCCACTTCCACCTGACACATGCGGCAAGACCCCACCACGGTCAAACCCGCGTGGTAGCAATAGTGCGGAATCTCCACATTGAGCAGACGCGCCGCTTCAATGATGTTCAATCCCGCCGGTACTTCGACCGGTTTGCCGTCTATTTCAAGCCAGGGCATGAGTCGTTCTTGATACCAAGATGGTTAATTCTTGCAGACCGCTTCAAACTCGTGACGGAACTTCACCAGATAGCTCTTGGTTGGCCACGCAACTGCCGCGCCCAGAGCGCAAATCGTCTTGCCGTCTATGTTGTCCGCGATCTCCCACATATCGTCAATGTCGCGCTTGCGCGCCGTGCCGTCCACGAACTTCTTGGACAAACGCAGCAGCCAGTCGCAGCCTTCGCGGCACGGCGTGCACTGTCCGCAGCTCTCATGAGCGTAGAAGCGCACCATCCAGTGCATCAGCTTCGGAATCGAAACGGTTTCATCAATCACCATCACCGCCGCGCTTCCGAGCATCGAACCGCGCGCCGCCACGGACTCGAAGTCGAGCGGCAAATCCTTGCACTCTTCCGCCGTCAGAATGTGCGACGAAGAGCCGCCGGGAATCACGGCCTTAAGATTCTTTCCGTTGCGAATGCCGCCGCCGAATTTCTCAATCAAATCCATCAGCGGAGTGCCCATCGGCAATTCGTACACGCCCGGACGGTTCACGTGACCGGACAGCGAGTAGAGCGCGGTACCGCCATTCTTGGGCGAGCCCATTCCGGCAAACTTCTCCGCGCCAATCTCCATCACACGCGGCACGAACGCCAACGTTTCGACATTGTTCACAATCGTCGGCTGTCCCCACAATCCAATCGCGGCGGGATAGAACGGCGGCTTCAAGCGCGGCCAGCCCTTCTTCCCTTCCATGGATTCCAACAATCCGGTTTCTTCGCCGCAAATGTATGCGCCCGCACCGTTGTGCATGTGAATCGAGCACGACCAGCCGCTGTTCAGAATGTTCTGCCCGGCGAAGCCCTTCGCGTAAGCTTCCTTGACCGCGTTGGCCGTGACTTTGGTCGGGTAGAAATATTCGCCGCGAATGTAGACATAGACGCGCTCCGCCTGCACCGCATAGGCACAGATCAAAGCGCCCTCAATCAGCAAATGCGGATCGCGTTCGAGAATCAATCTGTCTTTGCACGTTCCCGGTTCGGACTCGTCACCGTTCACCGTGACGTAACGCGGGAACTTGTCCTTGGGAATGAAGCCCCACTTGGTCCCTGTCGAAAAACCCGCACCGCCGTGTCCGCGAAGCCCCGAGTCCTTGACAACCTGCGTTACTTCTTCGGGCTTCATTTTCAATGCACGCTTCAACTGCTCGTAGGCGCCGTTCTTCATGGCCACATCAATCGAAGCCATCTTGTCCACGGCAAAATTGCGCGAAATCAGCAGAGCCGTTCCGTTCCCGCTCATGCCGTTCTCTCTCCGGATACGTTGCCCAACAAAGGTGTCGGATTGTCCGGCAGCACAGGTTCACCCGCTTTGATGCCGTTGATAATGCGATCCACCTTGTCCACGGTCAACTGGAAATACTGATCTTCATTGACCACCATCATTGGTCCCCACGAACAGCCGCCAAGACATTCCACGCACTTCAGCGTGAACATGCCGTCTTTGGTGGTTTCGCCGGGATGAATCCCCAGCTTCTCTTCGATGTGGTGCTGTATCTCTTCGCCGCCCGTTAAACAACACGCGATGTTCTGACAGAACTGAATCAAGAACTTGCCGCAGGGTTCGGCGCGCATCATCGAGTAGAACGTGATGATCTCGCGCACCTTGACCGAAGTCGAGCCACACGTCTCCACGACCCACTCTTCCGCCTCGGGAGTGATCCATCCCAGCTCGCGCTGAACCTCAAACAACAGCGGGATCAGCGCCGACTGCCGCTTTTCCTCGGGATAGCGAAAGACGATCTCTTCGGCTTTCTTCTTAAGTGTCTCGGGTATCGGCATCGGTTATCTGTCCAGCTCGCCGCCAATCATGTTCACGGAACCAAACGTCGGCACGATATCCGCAATCATGTAGTTGTTGATCATCTCGTGCAACCCGGCCACCATAGGCAAACACGGAGGACGACACCGCACGCGCCACGCGCGGTCGTTGCATCCGTCTTTCGAATGCTCATCGGGATGACTCACGATGTAGTATCCCAATTCGCCGTTGCCGCCTTCGACCGGGAAATAGACTTCGCCTTCGGGAACGCGTATACCGTGGCCGTACATGATCAGCTTGAAGTGATTCATCAGGCCTTCGATGTTGCCGTAGGTATCTTTCTTGTCCGGCAGCACAACTTTCTTGTTGTCGCAATTTACCGGTCCGCCGGGAATCTTGGCCACGCACTGCTCAATAATCCGGCAGCTCTGTTCCATTTCTTCCATGCGCACCAGATAGCGGTCAAGGTTGTCGCCGCGACGGCCTATCGGCACTTCCCAATCCAACTGATCATACACCAGATACGGAAAATCCTTGCGCACGTCGTAGGCCACGCCGCTTCCGCGCAGACAGGGACCGGTCCAGCCCCAGGCAATCGCGCGCTCGGCAGACATGACACCGATATTCTCCATGCGTTCAACAAAGATGCGATTGTTGGTCAGAAGAATGTCGCACTCATTCAGAATCTCGCGAATCTCTTTGACCACCCACGTGCATTTGTCGAGCCAGCCTTCCGGCAAATCATAGGGCATGCCGCCGACACGAGAAGTCATCGTTGTAACGCGCGCGCCGCAATACTCTTCGATCAATTCCCAGAGGTACTCGCGGCCCTTGATCATGTAGAGAAAGACCGTGAAGCCGCCGAGCTCCATCGCCGACGCGCCGACGCAGGTCAGGTGATCGCTGATGCGCGCAATCTCACAGAGCAATGTGCGAATGTACTGCCCGCGAGGCGGAAGCTCGATTCCCAACAGCTTCTCGACCGCGAGACAGTAGCCGATATTGTTGATCGGCGCGGAGACGTAGTTCAGGCGATCCGTGTAAATAATCGCCTGGTTCCATGTGCTTTCTTCGCAGCTCTTCTCGAACGCGCGATGCAGGTAGCCGATCTCGACATCCGACTCCACCACCAACTCGCCTTCGAGTTTGGTCTGAATGCGGATAATCCCGTGCATCGCCGGATGCGCGGGTCCGATATTCAGCAGCATTTCCTTCTGCTGAAACTCAGGCTCGTCCGGTGGAAGCGCGGCTTTGACTTCGGGGAGTGTCTCGAGTTCGGGCATATCTTAGTTCTGCGGTCCCATCAGGGGTTGGCGCTTGGTCTTCGGGTAATCCTTGCGCAGCGGGTGGCCTTCGAATTCTTCGTAGAGCATGATGCGCTTGAGATTCGTGTGGCCTTCGAACTTGATTCCAAACAGGTCCCAGACTTCGCGCTCGAACCAGTCGGCGATCGGATAAAACTCCATGAGCGAAGCAACTCGCGCGTGCGACTCTTCCAACTGAGCTTTCACGCGCAGGCGCGCCTTGCTCTCGACGTTCAGAAAGTGATAGACCATCTCGAACCGAGGACGGCGCGGCAGATAGTCCACGCACGTCAAGTCCACCAGCATGTCATAGCCGAACGCATCCTTCAACGTGCGCACGACTTCGACGATTTGCTTGGCTTCAACGATTAGCGTGCGATCTCCAAACCGCTCGTGCCAATCCAGCACAGCCGTCGGGTTCGCCTTCTCAATCGCAATATGTTCAGGGAATTTGGACAAGAAAAGTAAGTAAGATTTGGTCAAATTCCGGCAGGGTCTGGAGACCCCGCTCGGGGATAGGTCAGATTCCGGCAGGGTCTGGAGACCCCCCTCGGGGATAAGTCAGATACCGGCAGGGTCTGGAGACCCTGCTCGGGGAAGCGAATAACTCTACTTCCACTCGTGCTTTTGATTCTGAATCAGCTCTTGGAGTTTCAAGAGGCCGTCCAACACGGCTTCAGGACGCGGGGGACATCCCGCGATGTAAACATCCACGGGAATGATTGTATCAATGCCCTGCACGGTTGCGTAGTTGTCATAGGGTCCACCGCAGCTTGCGCAGGCTCCGAAACTTACCACCCACTTCGGATCGGCCATCTGCTCATAGATGGTCTTCAATACAGGCGCAATCTTGTGGCTGATCGTTCCCACCACCCAGATCACGTCGGCCTGACGGGGCGAAAAGCGCGGAAACGCCGCGCCGAAACGATCCAAATCGTAGTGTGAACACGCCGTGGACATGAACTCCATGCCGCAGCAAGCCGTCACAAACGGATATTGAAACAGCGAATACTTGCGTGCCCAGCCCAAAAGTTTGTCAAACCGCGTGGTCATTACGTTGGACGACAGCGAACGCGTCATGTCCATGGTCGGGCTCTGAATCAGCTCGCTCATCCTATTTCCACTCCAGTACGCGCTTTTTCACGGCATAGTACAGCCCGACCGCAAGGATCGCAATGAAGACGACCATCGAAGTCAAACCGATCGCGCCGATCTCCCGAAAACTGACCGCCCACGGATACAAAAAGGCCACCTCGATGTCAAACACGACAAACAAGATGGCCACGAGGTAATACTTGATGGGAAACGGCTGCGTTGCGTCAGTCTTCGAAACGAATCCCGACTCAAACGGGGCGTCCTTGATCTCGTTGGGCTTCTTCGGGCCGAGAAAAATGGTCAGGGCCACAAACAAGCCAACCACTGCGGCAACGCCGGCGGTCAGGATCAAAAAGACGATGAGGCTGTTATTGTGGAGGACGTCCGGCATGGAAGGCTTTGGACGGGACGCTTGCTACGATTTTCACGAGTTGTCGGTAACTTGGGCCAGATTCGACGATTTTGCTCTGGAGTAATTTTTAACTTAAGCGAATATATCACTTTAGCATCAAGTCCCCGAACCCGTCTTTCCTGCCCAATTGCGCGTTAAACTACGGAAAACTTTCGGCTTTGTCAACAACAACTTGGCTGGCGACCCTATTGAACCGTCATTTCTTCTCCAGCACAAGCAGGCGGTTCTTGCTATCCACCAGTCCCTCGAAAGCCTTTCGCAAGGTCTCGTAGTCTGATACAGGAACGCTGTCCTGCTTGTAACGCAAGCTTTGGGTCCATTCCACGCGATCCTCAAGCTGCTTCGGAGTCAGCGAAAGGGACAAATAGAGGTTGTCAATAATGAGAGGCGTCGGAAGGTAGGCAACCCGATAACCTGGAGGATAGCTCATCACGACTCGGGTGTCCGTGCTCCCTTCGATGGGCAGATCCACCGGATAGATCACCTCCGGCAAAGTCGGGTAAAAGCCCGAAACAGCAAAGGAAAAGGGCGTCACGGGTAACTCGACCAGCAGCAGATCTTCCTGATGCACCGCGTAGTCCTTGCACTCAAACTCGAGGCTGACACGCATGGGCTGAGTCAATTGCTCAGGGTCTGAGACCTCCGTGTTTCGGATCACCGCGCCTTGCCCAATTCGTGAAGCCGCCCTCTGGAAGTAGATACTGCGTTCCTGCTCTTTCTGATCGCTGAAGATGTGCCTGGCTCCCGTGGCATAGTCCCCCACCGCTTCGCAGTCCGCCCGCCCGGACAAGGTGCCCGCCTCATCCAAACGAACCGACATCGTGGTCAATGCATGCCGGTCCACGCGCACAAGCTCAGAGCTCTTGCTGAGAATCGGCGCTCCCGGCACAAGCTGGCAGGCCATCCCTTGAGTTCGCGAGTACGCGATCTCATCCGGAGGCGAAAAACGAGGCGTGGGATCGAGGAAGAGTGTGTCATCTTCCAGAGGAACCGCCAAGATCATGTGATTGAACTGCTCCAGAACGGGCAACTGGCTGAAGGGAGAACTCGAGGCCTGCATCATCACGGGATAAGAATTCAGTCCCTTAGCACCCAGCAGCGCGGACAAGAGCACAAGCTTGTCGCGAACATCTCCGTAGCGATTTGCCCAAACGTCATCCGCCGTATTGGGCTCGTAGCCTACAGCTCCGAATCCTAATGGTACTGTTCGAATGTTCTTCTGGACCCAATAGGCGATGTTTTGCGCCGCGGATTTTCCTGATCCGGCCACGAACGACGTCTTCGCGAATTCGTCTATTGCTTTGTCCGCCACTACGACGGCGTCCAGGAAACGGTCTCCAACATAGAGTCCGCAGTCGCTCCAATCCGCAAATGATGTGTACACCAGCCGAGGTACAAGCTGCGAACTGGGCACCATGTCTGGTTCGGGAACGAGTTGCGCGAGATTGCGAAACTCCCAGCGCAAGCTTTTTCTGCCGCTGTGGAGTGCATCCGTAGGTGCGGCATGCGAGTTCTGCATCTCAAACTGAATCTTAACTGACTCGTCAGACACGATTTCGAAGCTTTGTTCCTGCACGGGCTCAAACCCGCCAAAGGACACAATTCCACCGAAGAAATCGTCCGCCCAGGGCTCCCTTCCCTCCTTCGGGGCGATTTTGTACTTCCAATAGATCACGGCACCCGCCGCCAGCCCCGGGAAACTGACGTTCTGCTGCTTCAACTGCGAATACGCCGAAGCCCATTGCACCTCAGGTGCACTTGTGACTGTGAACGCGTCTTTCTCAGGTTCAATCCAGGTTCCATCTGCCTGGCGAGTCCATGCTTGCTCGAAAATCACCGTGTCCCGGCGGTCGTCGAAGCGAATAGAGCGATCGCCCTGATCATCTTTGGCGCGATCATCCAAGAGCTTGAGGCACTGATCCACAAAGATAGTCGCTGCGCCACCAGAATCAATGTCCAGTGCACGGCGATCCCAGAGCACAAGCAACGAAGCCTGCGGAAACGACTCCGCGGACGGCGCGGATGCCACCGCGGCCTCAACTTCGGACGGCAACTCCGCCGCATTGCAGAATACCGGCGCGCAGAACAACACGCACGCCACAATGAAGTATGTAAACATCATGAAAGAGGTGGCCGCTGTCGGATCCTCTGATCCGGCAGCGGCTCTATGGAGAGATTATGGGGGAAAACTTATGAAGTGCGCAGCTTGTAGCGGTGCAGCGCGCGCCCGACCATGCTTCCCAGCAAGGACGGGAAGACCGCGACCGCCACGGCCAAGGATAGCTCTATGGGGAAGAGCCCGTTGGCTTCAGGATAGTAGTATAGCTCCAGAGCCGTTCGCATGAGGGCCACCAGCGGAATTCCGAAGCCCAGCAGCACGACCCAGCGCCACAGCCGGTCGCTATAGTGGTAGCCCAGATAAAGCGCGGAAAGCAACAGTAGTGCGCAGGACAGTATCAGACCATTCTGCCCGGGGAGTTTCACGAAGATCACCGCCGAGCACATTCCCATGGCCGTCGCCGCCCAGCGTGCCGCACGCGGCGTCTCCGCGCCTGTCCATTGCATTCTGCCCCGCACCAACTTGCGGATGACGGCTCCTGCGTAGGATCCAATCGCTGCCGGAATGGCCAGAGTGGCTCCCAATTGCAGGCGGATCAGAAGCGCTTTCCATGATTCAAACCCACCGAGCAGCAACCCCACCAGAGCATAGCCCAAGGCCAACATCACCGGATAGAGCCACGGCCTTTGGGAGTTCAATAGACCCAGTACTGCGCCGGCCAACACAATGGCCATCGCCCATGCAATCGTGCCCGCCTGATCTGTCAGCATGAACGGTGCGGCTACGCCGCCTATCGTACAGACCATCGCCAGAAACCACCACAGGATCCTGCGCTGCCTTGTACCTTCGCGCTCTTGCTGAGACTCTGTGGACTCTTGAGGTTCAATATTCATGACTCATGGTCAAGCAAGAACCCCGCCTAAACTTCTCGCGCGATATTCGGTCAAGAACCCGTCGTCAGGACGATTTTCCCACGCTCCAGCGACTCCAACCGGTTGGCAAGCTGCAACAGGTCGGGATATCGCGACAATGGGATGTCCAGCGAACGCAACTCAAGAGCCTGCCGAACCGTCACTTTTCGCCCTGAAGAGTCGCAGTCGCGCGATAGCTTGAACTCGTTTTGCTCGACATTTACTTTCTCCGGAAGACTTCGCACCCGCATGCCTTTCGGATACTCCAGAGTCTCGCTCATCTGCAGGGCAAACGTGGATTCCAGACGCAGCGGATAGCGGCGTTCCGTCAATTCAGAGCCCGACAACAACCAGCTTGACAGAAAATCCAGATCCCGGCCCTGGGCAACCGAATTGATCAACCAGAAACTCCCGGCCTCGATTACGTATTCGTCCGCCGTAACCTTCAAGCGAATTTCAAGAGGCTTGTCCAGATCCGCGAAGTCCGTGAAGTTCAGATCTTCCAATCTCGCGCGCGGCGACAGCCGCTGCACAATGCTCTTGAACACAATCTCCCGCTCCTGCGGCGAGATGGATTGCATGTATGAGCGCAACACGAGATCGGGCAATCCGCGCGTGGTGATTGTGATGTCGGAAGTGAAACCCCCTGCATTATCCACGACACTATTTGCGGAAACACGATAAAGATTCTTTTCGGGATCTTCGACGGGCGTCCATTCCAAGTCATCTCCCTCAGACGTGCACGTCAACACCGCGCGATCCTGCTCGTTGGCGGCCAGAAACTCCGTCGTCTTCTCCACGGTCGGATCCACATAAATCTTCTTGTCGCCGGCCCAGACCGTGACAATCGCATGATTGAACTGATCTACAGGCATCTCGCCGTCTATCTTCCACGCGGGATTCATCAACGTGATGTCAGCTCTGACACCGGCCTCGCGCAGCATCGTGACCATCAGGGCCGCCTTGTCGCGGCACACACCGTACTTGTTGCGATAGGTCGTCGCCGCAGACTCAGGCTTGTAACCCGCCTTGCGGCCCGTGAAGGCCGTGTCCACGTAGCGAATCTTGTTCGACACAAACTGAAAAATAGCCCGGATCGCTTCATCACGGGACTTACCCTTCGTCAAAGCTGCTACCTCGGCGATGATCGCCGAATCCGCCACCATTTCCGGTTCCGCCAACTCGTCGTACCACTTGGACCATGTCTCCCAATCGGGAATCGTCGTGGCCAACAGTTGTCGAGTGACTTCCGCGAACGGCGGCATTCCCGGCTCGGGAACCATCTGCGGCACATCCTGAATCTGCCAACTGTGTTCCACACGGCCATTCTGCCGGGACTCCGCGTGGCCAACTCCTTCACCGCGAACCTTCCACCTTAGCGGCATGGATTCAGGTATCGAGACTTCTACGACTTTGTTTTGCACCGGATCCGAATGCTCAAAATATTCCGACATGTTGAACTGGCCGTCCATCGGAGGTTCGTGCGTGATCTCCCGGAGTCGGACTTCGATTTCGGCACCTTTTTCGAGCGCGGGAAAGGTCACAATCTTTTCGCGGACATTCTGCAGAAAGAACTTGCCGAATGCAGGAAGCGGCACGTCCTTGATGGACGATGTGTCCACATCTATCACCCGACCATCCGGCATGTGAACGCGCGCCGCAGCGATCTCTACCGTGTCATATCCGAGATTGTACACGGTGATGTCCTGAGCATACTCCTGCAGAGCCCGGTCGGACAGCAAAGCCACTCTGTACTGCCGTAGCGTCTCGCCCGAGCCGTCCTCGTTCACCCAAACCCGCGTACAGTCGTAACGAACCACGGCATTTGCCTGGTCGAACTTGACATTTGGCCCCGGAGTCGGCACTTCCTGCGCACAAAGCAGCGCAATCGTCAACAAAACTCCGGCTATTGCAACTCTAAACATAGCTGTCCTCATCTGGAAAGTCTCAGAGTATAGCTTTTCCCCGAATGAATAGCAAGAGCAGCCGCCTTGACCAACAGAAACGGCCCCTCAGCATCGCCGAGGGGCCGCTCAGTCATCCAAGTAGGCCAATGGCTACTTCAGCAGCAAGACCTTCTTCGTGGACGTGAAGGTCGCGGTCTTCAAGCTGTAGAAGTAGGTGCCCGACGGCAGACCCGCGGCGTTCCACTCCACAGTGTGCTGACCGGCAGCCAGTGTTCCGTTCACAAGCGTGGCAACCTCGCGACCTGAAATGTCGTGGACGCGCAGGGCGACCGCTTCCGCGTCAGGTATCGTGAAGGAAATCGTCGTGTTCGGGTTGAACGGATTCGGATAGGCATCTTCGAGGCTGTATTCCAGCACCGTCGGACCTGCCTGACCAAACATCGCCGTCACGGTGTTCGGATGCTCGGTGCGCGCACCGCTGGCATCCACGTCCACCAAACGATAGTCGTACAGTGCCCCGTTGGTACCGGAACGATCCGCAAACGTATAGGTGGCGCCCGTCGCGCTGTTGTGGGCGTTCAACTGGGCGATCTGCGTGAAGCTGTTGCCGCCCGCGACGCTGCGCAAGACTTCCCAATGATCCGCATTCGACTCGGAGGCCGTGCGCCATTGCAGGTCCACGCCATTCGCAGTCGAGAAGGCATCGAAGCTCGCAAGCTCAACCGACAACCACTTGTCCGCCGGGAACTCCCATTCGAAGCAGAGACGATTCGGCTCCGCCGAAAGCACTAGCCACTGGTTCGTCGAATAGTGCTCTTCGTCGCAGCCCAGGAGGTTCATCGGCCACGCGCTGTTCGTGCAGATTGTTACGAACACGGGCTGAGCCTCATCAATGAGCTGAGTGATGGTCAAACTGACACAGCCAAACTCATCCGTAAGCAAGTCAAGACTGGTCAACGGCCCGTCGCCAATCTGGTACTCCATATTCAGGGCAATTTTCTCCACTCCAGTGTTGTTCACGCTCTGGGCAAAACCACCGCGCGTAACGCAAAACTTGAGAGTCGTCGTGGCATAGTCTCCGTCCACAACCGGGCCGATACACTCATCCGCAATCACATCACCAAGCATTAGGACGTTCTTGCCAATGGCGTCATACACCTTGGCATTTGCCCAGTCGTTGCGAGGGGCATTCGAGCAATACACCGTGTTCAGGTAGGGGTACACCGGAATGTCTCCAAAATTCGGGTAGCCGATTCCTGCGTCATAGCAGAAGTGCGGCAAGCCATCGTTGGGCCCCCCGTCACGAATCGAGGAGAGCTTCCACATCGCGACTTGCATGGCGTCATCTTCAAATACCGTTGCAGGAATGTTCCATGCCAGCAAGTAGGCCATGGCGGTCAGTTGCGTCTCGCGGCACATGTCCGCGGTGATCACGGCCGGCACAACATCTACGCCGTAGTTCGCGGTCTCAACCGGGTGATAGACGTCCGTGCACCATGCGTAAACCGGATTCGGAAGAGCTCCTTCGTTCATGCAGTCGCTTGTGAAGCACATCTGACCGTAATTGACTCCCGTGGAGTCGCCCGGCCAATGAATCACGCCGCGACCACCCTGTCCGCCGCTTCCGAGGAAACGCAGACCGGTGTAGTCAATCAGGCAATCGCCGCAATCATCATCCAGCGCAACCGGGCCGCGGTTCGGGTTCGTGATGGCACTCTCTGAGGGGTGCAACGCCCACGCATTAAGCGTGAACAGCAAGACACCCGCAATCAGAAACTTCAAGAAAAACACACGCTTCAAAGTGTTCGTCATCGTTCTTTTCCTTGGCTATATATGTTCGTACTTTTTCTGACTGAATCCGTAAGTCCTGTAACAACAGAACTTTTCTTTCCAAAAGACCACACCGGCGCTTGACAATCCAGTACTTGGTCGTTATATTGCCTGTCTTTCGGGGCAGTAGCTCAGCTGGGAGAGCACCACGTTCGCAACGTGGGGGTCGGCGGTTCGATCCCGCTCTGCTCCACACCGCAAGTATCGTCCCTACATTTACTCGGCAGATCTCGCCGGGCCCCGTTCAAGAGGTGGCCGCCCAAACCCGCCAGGACCGGAAGGTAGCAACGGTAAGTGGTTCATCTTTGTGTGCGGACCGCCTGGCGATATCTGCCGAGCTCTTTTTGTAACTTCGCACACATTTCTCTCCTCACCCTTCGCTTGCAACAAGTTACAACTTGCAGTTGATTTTCCATATGATTTCGTTCAAACAGCAAGCTTTTAGTGGGTTGTTTTAGTTGAACTTAAAGTATAGTGAGTGTCATTGTCCTGCTAATTATACTTGCTTCTATCTCCATGAGACGTAGTCTCTTGGAGCAGCTTGTCGCGTAATCTCCCCATTTCTCAGCCTTACGCCCGTTCCTCTCGCATTCATCCGCACAAAGTTGCACCTCTCCTGAAGCTTGCTTGTTTGTTCCAAGCACCAACTCTGGCCGCCGAAGAGGAAACAGCCCATTTGGCGAACATCCAAAATGTCAACTTTATATAAATCATTAAGTTGAATATGAACATGTGTGCAATTATCTTGGTCCAGTCGTTGACTTTGCGGCGAAAAAGGACTAATTTCATTGCTACGTTTGCAAGACTACTCCACTCTGCCACATGACCTACCAAGTTCTCGCCCGCCGCTGGCGACCGCAGCGCTTTGCTGATGTCGTCGGCCAAGAGCACATCACCCGCACGCTGCAGAACGCGATTGCCCAGGATCGTCTGGCGCATGGCTTTCTATTCACCGGGCCGCGCGGAGTGGGCAAGACTTCCACCGCAAGAATTCTGGCCCGCGCGATCAACTGCGAACGTGCCAGCCAAATCAAACCCGTGGAACCATGCAACGAGTGCGAAACCTGCCGCGCGCTGCTCGAAGATCGCGAACTAGATGTCGTCGAGATTGACGGCGCGTCCTACAACAAAGTGGACGATATCCGGCGTATCAACGAAGCGGCCAGGCTCTCACCCGCGGCGGGACAAAAGAAAGTCTTCATCATTGACGAAGTTCACATGCTGACGACCGCGGCATTTAACGCATTTCTGAAAACGCTTGAAGAACCGCCGTCCCATGTGATTTTCATTCTCGCGACCACCGATGTGCACAAGGTGCCGTCCACGATCCGCTCGCGTGTGCAGCGATTCGACTTTCGACCGCTCTCCCCTGCGGAAATCTCGGACCATCTGGCGCACATTGCCGAAGCCGAGGGGTGGAAAGCTGAGCCCGAGGCCCTGTTTCAAATCGCGCGTGCCGGAGACGGCTCGCTGCGTGATGCGGAAGGTCTGTTGGATCAGGTTGTGGCGTTCTGTGCTGACCAGATCACGCTTGAAGAGACTCGCAAGGTTTTGGGTGCGCTATCGCTGGCCGTGTTGGAACAAGCAACCGTGCTGATCGCCGCACAGGATATGGGTGGTTTGCCGGAGTACTTTGAAACTCTGGCTAAGCACGGCACCGATTACAGTCTGCTCTTGCGTGAACTTCAGCTCTATTGGTCTGATGCCGTGTTCCTGCTGCAGGGGATTCCCATTCCAGGACGTTCGCAAGACGAGTGCGATGCATTGCGCAAGGCGACCGGCGAACTTCAGGTTGAGGATCTGTTTCGTTTGATCCGGCTTGCGGCTACGCTCGAAGACGAGATTAAGTGGTCCGTGTCCCCGCGTACCAAATTTGAAGTGGCTATGCTGCGATGGGTCACGCTCGATCGCGCCGTGAACCTCAAGCAGGTGCTCGAACAGCTTGCGTCCGGCGGCAACACACCGACTCAGAACCCAGCACCTCCCGCGCCTTCCGCTCCGCCGCGCGCCGCAACGACCAAGATGGTGTTGCCGACCGCTACTCCGACCGCGAAGCCAAGCCGCGCCGCTGCTCCGGCACCCAAGGTCGAAAAAGCGGCTCCACCGCCGAGCCGTTCCACGGAGTTGGCTCTTGAAGAGCTGACCGGTTTGTGGCCAAGTATCTGTGATGAACTGGAGAAAATCAGCAGTGCAGCCGCGGCGTTTGCCCATAACGACTGGGAAACCGTGTCCCTCGAGGCAAACGTCTTGACGGTTCGTCCGCTGCACGTTGGAAAGTTCCACTTTGATCAGCTAAAGCTCTATGCACCGTCGCTGGAAAAAGCTGTTCTTCAGAAAACGGGTGCTTCGGTAAGTGTTTCGCCCGCGCAGGCGGTAGAAAAGCCAACGAATGCAAAGCCCAAGGATCCGCCGCCCTCGACGGGAACTGATCCGCAGAATGGCGGCGATCTGTTCAGCAATGTGATGTCGCAGTTCGGCGGCGAAGACGTGACCACCAGAATGGGTCGTACGGGGCAATAAGATGTCACCCATGTCTCCTGTACTTCAGAAACTCGTGGACGAGATCGCCAAGTTGCCCGGACTGGGAAAGAAGTCCGCGATGAGACTCGCTCTGCATATTCTCAAGCTGCCTGAGCCCGAAGCGCGCGCTTTGGCTGAATCCATTTTGCAGGTTAAACAGCGGCTGCACCTCTGCTCGCGTTGTGGAAACTTGACCGAAGTTGAGCTGTGCGTGATTTGCGCCGATCCGCGACGAGAGTCCGGACTCTTGTGCATCGTTGAATCTCCGCAAGAAATCCTGCGCCTTGAAAAGGCCACCGGCTATCGCGGAGTGTATCATGTCCTCGGAGGGGTCTTGAGTCCATTGGATGGTGTCGGACCTGAAGATCTTCGTGTTGCCGAACTATGGAAGAGATTTGAGACGGAAGTGTTTCGCGAAGTTATTCTGGCGTTGAATCCCACGGCAGACGGCGATGCCACGTCGCACTATCTGCTCCGAGAACTGAAACAGAGAAAGATTCCCGCCACAAGATTGGCTCGCGGCGTGCCCATCGGCGCGGAGCTTGAACACGTAGACGAAGTGACTCTGGCGCGGGCATTAGCCGAGCGAACGCGAGTGGACGACGAACGATGATTCCAGGATTTAACCTCGCGAATAAACTGACGCTCTCAAGACTCGCTCTGGGTCCGCTGTTTCTCGTCGCCTATTTGGGCGAGTTCAAGTATTCGATCGAGCTGGCGTTGGCCGTGGCAATTCTGATTGAAGCCACGGATGTCGCGGACGGCATCGCCGCGCGGTCGCAGAAACAGGTTTCCGATGTCGGGAAACTGCTCGACCCGATGAGTGATACGATTGCGCGCATTTCCTACTTCATCGGATTTCTGGTGATGGGATACGCAGCCGCGTGGATGGTCGCGATTCTGGTCTACCGCGATGTGGTTGTGGCCTATCTCAGAGTTTTTTCGGCTCTTACCGGAACGGCGATGGGACGGCGCACCACCGGCAAATGGAAAGGTATATTGCAAGGCGCGGTTTCGCTGACGATTCTAACCTTGCAATGGATTCATCTAAGGCTCACTCCCGTTCCATACTTCGAGAAAATCGTCTATTGGATTCTGGCCGCTGTGACTATTTACACGTTCTTTACTCTGATCGAATACCTGAACGGCAATCGCGAGCTACTGAAGGAGATTCGTCACCGGGGGCGCCACGTCTGATTTATGACACGCGTCGAAGAGATGATCACGACGGTGTTCTGGACAGGCTATTCGCCCGTGGCACCTGCGACGGTTGCATCGGCGCTGGTCTGCGCAATTCTCTGGTTCGTTCCGGGTTCGCAATCGCTCGTAATGACTGCTCCGCTTGCGCTTCTGACTCTGATCGGAGTGTGGCTTTCGAATCGCTATATTGACGGCTACGAGGTGCGCGATCCGGGGAAATTTGCCGCGGTGCGCCGCAAGAATCCCAAGAAAGATGATCCCGATCCCGTTGTGTTTGATGAACTGGTCGGCCAATGGATTACGCTGCTTGCCGCGCCGCACACGATTCTCGGATTTGCAGCGGCGTTCTTCTTGTTTCGAGCTTTTGACATCTTCAAGCCTCTCGGAGCGGGACAATTGCAAAAGCTGCCGCGTGGATGGGGCGTGATGCTGGATGACGTGCTTGCGGGAGTTTATGCCGCGGCGGTTCTGTATGGCTTGGCGATCTGGCAACCAAAACTCTTGAACGCTTTCTGATGAGCGACGCACCGCGCAGCGAAGTGATCACGATCGGAGACGAGCTGCTTTTGGGCCGCACAGTAAATGGCAATGCGGCTTTTCTCGGGCAGCGGCTGGCCGAATGCGGTGTGCCGGTGCGCTGGTCTTCGTGTGTCACGGATGACATTGAAGAGATTCAGGCCGCAATCAGTCTGGCCATGAATCGCGCCGACGTCGTGATTCTGTCCGGAGGACTTGGGCCGACGCCGGATGACTTAACTCGAGATGCCATTGCGAAGCTGTATGATCTGCCGCTGATCGAGTCGCCTGAACAGCGCGAGCATGTTGCAAGACTTTTTCAGAACTTGGGCCGCGAACTTCCCGTTCAGTCCTTGAATCAAACTCTCGTGCTGGACGGCACCGATCGGCTGCACAATCCTTTGGGTACCGCCGCCGGTATTCACCTAAAATGGAAGCGGCGTCACCTCTTTGCGGTTCCGGGCGTTCCACCCGAGATGCAGCGAATGTTTGAAGAGCAGATCGCGCCATTGCTTGCAAGAGAGTTTGGCGAAGCGATTTACTTTGCGAAAACTCTGCGCATGGCCGGAATAGGTGAGTCCACGCTCTTGCAACGGCTCGGCGACCTTGATCCGCTGTCGCGGCGCGTGTCGTTGGCCTATCTGCCCAATCAGGGACTGCTGGACGTGCGGATGACGTCCGCTGCCAAAGATGCGCAAGAGGCCGAAGCGGATATTGCTTTCGCCGAGCACTATATCCGGGAGCGCACAGGTGAGTCTGTCTATGCCACCGGACGCGACACGTTGCCGCAAGTGATCGGAGACATTCTGGTCAATCGCGCGCAATGGCTGACGACCGCCGAAAGCTGCACGGGCGGACTCATCGCGTCGCTGCTCACAGATACGCCGGGTGCATCGCGATGGTTCGCGCAGGGGCTTGTGGCCTATGCCAACGAGGTCAAGCAAGAAGTCTTGGGAGTGTCTGCGAACACGCTTGAGACATTTGGAGCCGTCTCGGAAGAGACGGTCCGCCAGATGGCTGAAGGTGCGCGAACCAACGCGGGGGCAGACTGGGCGGTGAGTGTGTCCGGCATTGCAGGACCGGACGGAGGCACGGACGAGAAGCCCATTGGCACCGTGTGGATCGGAATCGCGTGCGAGCTTCGTACGGTCGCGCAGAAAATTCAAGTCGGAAGCAGAAGCCGGGAGCTTGTGAAACTGCGAGCTGCTCACAACGCGCTCTTCCTGCTGTATCGAGAACTCGTTCGCGGCTGACGTGAGGCTGTTCATTGCAATCATGCTGCCGGATGAGTGGCAAGCCATCCTGCGGACTCCGCAGGAGAAGATCGGGTGGCTCGGGCGCGGCGTAAAGTGGGTTGAACCCGAGAACCTGCATCTGACGCTCAAATTCCTTGGCGAAACGCCTGATTCTGCATTGCCCGAACTCACGGATGTTCTGTCCGACTGTTGCGCGGCATCTGAGCCGTTTCGAATTGCCATTCAGGGAGTCGGTTGCTTTCCGAACAAGAATCGTCCTCGCGCCTATTGGGCAGGACTGTCAAAATCGAATACGCTGCTGGACTTGCAAGCTGCGATTGATCAGGGTATGGACGAGCTGGGCTTTGAACCTGAAGAGAAAAAGTTTGTGCCGCACCTGACCGTGGCGCGCATCAAAGAACCCATCGGAAAGGAACGCATGACCGGTGCGTTCCTGAATTTCGACTTGCGAAGTGAGTCCTTCGAAGTGCGTGAAGTCTGTTTGGTTGAAAGCAAGCTCCGCCAGGAAGGGCCATTCTATACTGTGCTCAGGCGCTTCGCGCTGGGTGAGCAGTAGATTCTGAATCTAACGAGACTGGGAAGACTCGTGCCAAAAGAAACCGTTACGACCGAAATTGAAGCTCCGATGGAGCAAGTCTGGATCTATTTGACTGTTCCGAAAGAAGTGGAGTTCTGGGCACCGAACGTGCGTGAACTCAGAATCGAACCCAGCGGCAGTTTTGCCAAGGATTCGACCCGTCACTTCAAGATTGACTTGAACGGCAAAGACGTCACATTGGAAACGCAGATCACGCATTACATCCCCAATGAGCTGTTTGCCGAAACCGTGATTGGCGGAAGCGCCGGAATTCACGAGAAGACCGCCCACACTAGACTGGTCTTCCGGCTGATCTCTCTGGCCGAAAAACGCTGCGCGGTGAACTTCACCGTGGACTATGAGATGAAGGGCTTCTTGAACAAGATGCTCGAGAAAGTCATGATGGGCGGAGTGATCGCCCAGTACAAGCTGTGGTTCGAACGACTGAAAACCTATGCCGAGACCGGTCGCCCGGTCTGATTCACCTAAACTGCCTGCGAGGGCCTTATGAGCAAACCGATTGATTCTGAAAAGCAGAAAAATCTCGATCTGACACTTCAGCAGATTGACAAGCAGTATGGCAAGGGCTCGATCATGCGTCTGGGTGACAGCGGGCCGATTGCAAAGTTGGACGTTGTCTCCACCGGGTCGCTGTCTTTGGACGCTGCGCTGGGTGTCGGAGGAGTTCCGCGCGGACGTGTCGTGGAGATTTATGGTCCCGAATCCTCAGGAAAGACGACGCTTGCGCTGACCATTATCTCCGAAGCGCAGCGCAAGGGCGGAAAAGCCGCGATCATTGACGCTGAACACGCGTTGGATCCCAACTACGCGCGTGCGCTCGGCGTAGATATTGACGACTTGCTGGTCTCGCAGCCGGATACGGGTGAACAGGCGCTTGACATTGCAGAAATGCTGATTCGCTCCGGCGCATTGGACGTGATTGTGATTGACTCAGTCGCGGCACTCGTCCCCAAAGCCGAAATCGAAGGAGAAATGGGTGACTCGCTGCCCGGTTTGCAGGCCCGTCTGATGAGCCAGGCCATGCGCAAGCTGACCGCGGTGGTGTCCCGTTCACGAACCTGCTTGGTTTTCATCAATCAGCTCCGCATGAAGATCGGGGTCATGTTCGGGAACCCTGAGACGACGACCGGCGGCAACGCCCTGAAATTCTACAGCTCCGTCCGCCTCGAAATCCGCCGCATGGCCGCGATCAAGGACGGGGATACCATCGTCGGGAACCGGACCAAGGTCAAGGTTGTAAAAAACAAGGTCGCTCCGCCCTTCCGCGAAGCTGAATTTGACATCATCTACGGACAGGGAATTGAGAAAGTCGGCGATCTGCTGGACCTCGCCGCCACGTTAGAGATTGTCAGCAAGTCGGGCACCTGGTACTCGTTCAAGGATGACCGGCTGGGTCAGGGCCGCGAACGTGTGATTGGGACGCTGAAAGAATCCCCGGACATGCTGGCGGCCATTGAAACCGAAGTACGACGTGAAATGGGCTTCCTGCCCCCTGAACCAGAAACTGCGGCAACACCGGACTCTGAGAACTCCAAATCAAAATCCAAGAAGACTGCTTAGCCTGTTGATTGCCTGCATCCTGTTGCTTGCAGCAGGACGCGCTCAGGCCTATCACTTTGCACTCACAACAGGCTACGCGAATTCCACGGTCCCGGAAACGGCTGAAGGTGTGGAGCGCGGCGAGCTATTCAAGGGCGGCAGCGGCTATGTCGGTGCCGTCCGTTTTGAGACCGCGCGCCGCCACGTGTATTGGGGTCCGTCGCTGCTCTTCTGGAACAACGTGACCGGCAATGCCACGCAGTCGTCGCGCACGAACTACTTCCAGCTTGAAGTCGGCGGACGCCTGTCCTACCGAACGGCAACCGTGCCGGACTTCTATGCCGGTGCGGGACTTGGCTACAGTTTCGCGCAGGCGAGCTATCGAGAACGGTACTTTGACGCGCCGAGCTTGACGTTTGACGGCGATTTCCCGACGGCCTCAGTACATCTTGGCGTCAAGACCGACGCAAGCCGCAACGGCGTCGGCGTGATCGGAGAGCTTTCCTATCATTGGGGACTCGATGAGCCCTCGGCGCCTCGTTCCGTTGGACCAGCGGAGGCCTATCTCGTGCAAATCGGAGTCTTCTTCGATTCACAGTCCATGATGAACCAATGACGTTCGCAGGACGCAAACCGCCCAAAGAGCCTGCGCTTCCGTATGCGGTCAAACTCCTTGCTGCGCGCAACTACTCTACCCGTAAGCTGCGTGACAAGCTCCGTACGCGCGGATATGATTCCGCCGAAATTGACGAGGCGATTCAAAAGCTCCAAGAACGCAATCTACTCGATGATGAGAGATACGCGGAAGGCTTCGTTCGCACGCGCATGGAAACACATCCGCGCGGCAAGAACGCGCTCATGCGCGACTTGATCTCCCGCGGTGTGTCCGCAGCAACGGCGAAACACGCCGTGACCGAGTCTCTGTCCGACGATCAGGAGCTGAGTATGGCAAAAGATCTTTTGCAGCGCAAAAGCCGTCAGTACGCATCTCTTGATCCTGACACGCGCAAGCGGCGACTAACGGCGCTTCTTGCACGGCGCGGTTTCAAACTGGATACGATTCGCAGAGCCCTTTCTCTGCCGGACACTTCTGAAAACTCTGAGGAGTTCTCCTGACCCTTGCCAGCCGTTTTTCACGAACGACATTCTTCACCAAGAGGACTCGCTGCATGAGGTCACTTGCCTTTTCACTACTCCTGCTCTGCGCTGTCTCGGTTGCCGGTGCCCGAGAGTTTGGCCGGCCATCCTATGCGGAAGTGCAGGTGGGAATTGCCACCCCCACAGGACTCAGCACTTTTCAAGATGTGGAAAGTGAACGTGTGTCTCCCGGATCCGTGGGAACTACCCTTCTATTCAGCGGCTACTTCCCGGTCTTCAAAACACTGACGGTAAGCCCCTCTTTCACTCTTCTGACTACGGACGGCAGAGTCACCGGCGATCCCACTGTTCCGACTGCGTTCAACGTCCGTTTTCACCAGAGAGAGTTCGGCGCGGATGTTTTGATTCATTCGGGCAAAGCTCGCCGATTGATGATTGGCGCGGGCACTTCGCTGGCTTGGTGGACCGCAACCGAAGAAAATGCAAAACCCAATTACGACGGCGTGTATCAACGAGGCAGGTCCATAGAGGGCCAAGCCCTGATGGGACGCGGCATTGTTCACGTCGCCTTGCGCAATCCCGATGTCTCGGGCGCATCCCTCAAGCTAGTGGCCGCATGGCCGCTGGCAAACTTAATTCAAGTCAACAACACTGCGGCAACCGGTTACATCGGACTGCAGTGCGGCTTTTCGATGATCCTGATCTGATTCCATTCAACCTCAGCACCTCATGACCGCAGCAGAAATTCGCCAACTTTTTCTTGACTTCTTCAGAGAACGTCAGCATCTGATCGTTCCCTCCGCTCCGGTCGTTCCGCAGGACGACCCGACCCTATTGTTCACCAATGCGGGAATGAATCAGTTCAAGCCGTATTTTCTGGGTCTGGCGAAGCCCGAAGCGACGCGCGTCGCCGATACACAGAAGTGCATTCGCGTCTCGGGCAAGCACAACGATCTTGAAGAGGTTGGTGTGTCACCGTATCATCATACTTTCTTCGAGATGCTCGGCAACTGGAGCTTTGGCGACTACTTCAAGAGAGACTCGATTCGCTGGGGTTGGGAACTGATGACCGAGGGCTTCAAGCTGCCCAAGGACAAACTTTACGCAACCGTCTATGAAACCGACGACGAAGCGGAGGAGTTGTGGAAGGGCGAAACGGACATCATTCCCTCGCATGTGCTGCGATTCGGCAAGAAGGACAACTGGTGGTCCATGGGCGACACGGGACCCTGCGGCCCCTGTACCGAGATTCATATTGACCGCGGTCCAGAGTTCGACAGCGACCCGAAGGCCTTTGTGAACACAGATTCGCGGCGCTATATCGAGCTCTGGAATCACGTATTCATTCAATTCGACTCGCGTGCGGACGGTTCGCTCGTTCCTCTGCCTGCCAAGCACGTGGACACCGGCGCGGGGCTCGAGCGATTCGCGACTGTCCTCGGCGGACACAACTCAAACTACGACACGGACCTGTTTCAACCGATCATTCGCGCGATTGTGGACGCCTCGGGCAAAGAGTACTCGCAAAGCGAGACAGGCATTCCCCATCGCGTGATCGCGGATCATGTGCGCTGTCTGACATTCGCCATCGGCGACGGTGCGATGCCGGGGAACGAAGGGCGGGGCTACGTACTGCGGAGAATTCTCAGACGTGCCGCACGCTTCGGACGTAAACTTGAGCTGCACGAGCCGTTCATCTACAAGCTCGTGCCCGTGCTCGTGGACACGATGGGAAGCGTCTTCCCTGAAATCAAGGAGCGCCACTCGCACATCGCGCGCGTCATCGAAGCTGAAGAATCGCATTTTGGCAAGACGCTGGATCGCGGGTTAGAGCAGTTTGATCAGGTCATTGCGACTGTTCGCGGCAGCAATGCAAGCGAGATTCCCGGCGAAGAGGTGTTCAAACTCTACGATACATTTGGCTTTCCGCTGGACTTGACGCAATTGATGGCCCGTGAGAACGGGCTTTCGGTGGACGAGGCAGGATTCACTCAAGCCATGGAGCGGCAGCGCGCACGCGCCAGAGCCGCAGGTTCGTTCAAAGCGGAGCGCGAGGACCTTGTGTTCGACGGTGAACTGCCTGAGACTGAGTTCGTCGGCTACACTTCCTTAACCATCGCAACCGACATTTTGCCCGTAAGCTATGACCCGGAGAGCGGCAGACTCGTGTTTGTTGTGAAACAGACGCCATTCTACGTGGAGTCGGGCGGCCAGGTCTCGGATTCGGGAACGCTCGAGATTGAGCTTGATGACGCAACTGTTCATGCACGAGTTAACGGAGTATCCCGGCGGGACAAATCTGTCTTGCACGTTGCAACTCTCGACCACCTCTCCGCAGAGCTTCAGAAAGCTGTCGCCGAAAAGCAATGGCTGCGCGGCGAGCTGTCTGTGTCGCGCGAACATCGCCTTCCGACACAATACAATCACACAGCCACACACCTCCTGCATGCAGCTCTGCGCGCCGCCTTTGGCGATCACGTGCATCAGGCAGGCTCCTATGTCGGGCCGGACTACCTGCGATTCGATTACACTCATTTCAATAAGCCCAGCCTTGAAGAGCTTGGAAGCATCGAAACGCAGGTCAATGAGTGGATTCGCGGAAACTATTCCGTAAACCCCAACATTATGCCGCTGACCCGCGCGCAAGAGCTCGGCGCCATGGCTCTATTCGGCGAGAAGTACGGCGATGAAGTTCGCATGATCGAGATCTCCGATGAAGAGAGCATCGTATCGCGCGAACTTTGCGGCGGTTGTCACGTGAATCGCACCGGAGACATCGGTGTGTTTGTCATTAAAGCCGAAACGTCCGCGGCGGCAGGTATTCGCCGCGTCGAGGCTCTGACCGGTGAAACTGCGTGGCGCTATCTGGCCGATCAACGCGCCAAAGTGGAGCAGTTTGTGGATCTGCTGGGCAGCGCGGGAAGCGATCCCGCAGAGAAACTTCGTCTCACACTGGACGAGAAGAAGGCTCTGCAAAAAGAACTCGATCAGCTCCGCGGGCAGCTTGCCGGAAGTGCCATGCAGTCGCTCGCGCAGAATGCTCAGATGATCGGTTCCATTCGACTTGTTGCACAGCGAGTGGACGCACATAATCTCGATCAATTGAAAGAGATGGGAGACGCCTTGCGTGATCAGTTGAGCAGCGGGATTGGCGTGCTCGGCATGGTCGCCGAAGACAAGCCCGCTCTGGCCGTGGTTGTCACGCCGGACCTTGTCAAAGCGGGATGGGACGCCGTTCCCATTGTTAAGGAACTTGCAAAGTCGCTCAAGGGAGGCGGCGGTGGAAAGCCGCATCTCGCTACCGCGGGCGGCAAGGACGCTTCGATGCTCGATCATTCCCTGTCGCTGGCTCCCGCTTTGATTCAGAAACTCAGCGAGGCGACGGGATCATGAGTTCTTCGAAACTTGCACCGGATGCCGCGCGGGCGAAGCTGCTGAACGCCGTGAGAGAAACACGCGAAATGTGTGAGTTGCTCGACTCGGCCTGCCTTGGCGACTTGACTGCCATCGCAGAGCTCTGCGCGGACACGCTGCAGCGCGGCGGCAAGCTTTTTTTCTGCGGCAACGGCGGCTCCGCAGCGGAGTGCCAACACCTTGCCACGGAGTTTGTTGTAAGACTATCCGCTCAGCGTGAGCGCAAAGCCCTCGCCGCAATCGCCTTGACCACTGACACGTCGCTGCTCACCGCATGTTCCAATGACTATGGCTATGACTTTGTCTTTGCGCGACAGATTGAGGCCCTGATGAAGCCGGACGATGTGCTGATTCTGCTCTCAACCTCCGGTCGGTCGCCAAATCTTCTGCTTGCCGCAGAAGCTGTGGGCAAGCTTGGCGGCAGGTGCATTGCGATGGTGGGTAAGGATTCGACACCGCTGGACCGCCACTGTACAAACGTTTTGCATGTTCCCTCTACCTCCGGACAACGCGTGCAGGAAGCGCACTTGCTTTGCGGCCACCTGTTGGTTGAACTCATTGAAGACTTGCTTTTGAACGGCGAAGAGAGCGCCCGTCCCACTCGATGACTTTTCTGAATTCCGCGCTGCTGGCCGCGCTTTCCCTGGGCTTGATTCCGATTTTGATTCACCTCCTGAACCGTCAGAAGTTCAAAGAAGTGGACTTCCCCACGCTGCGGTTTCTGCAGGAGATGCAGAGACAGAAAATGAGACGCGTTAGGGTGCGTCAATGGCTCTTGCTCTTGTTGCGGACGCTCGCGATTCTCGCGCTCGTATTGGCGATGGCCCGCCCCGTGCTTCGTTCGGAGGCGGGGTTCATTGGCAGCGGAGAAGCTCGCGCAAGTGTGGTTCTTGTTCTCGATCGCTCCGTTTCGATGCGCACGGAATCTCCTGGCGGCACTCGCTTCAGAGAGCTTCAAGTTCGTGCGCAGGACTTGATTCAATCGCTCGGCTCCAATGACGAGATCCAGATTATCTGGGCGGATGCCGTGCCGCAGCGCTTTCCGGACTCCCCCACTCAGCATAAGCCGCTGCTGCGCGAAGCCGTTGAGGCCGCCCAGGCGCAGGAAACCGGCGGATCGCTCACCGACGCCGTGGCCGAGGCCCGACTGGTACTCGGTCAATCGCAGAATCTGCTAAAAGAAGTGTATGTGCTTTCAGACTTCAGTGAAAGCACCTGGCCGCAGAAACTGCCCGATACTCCATTACTTCCGGAGGACGTGAGGCTGTACGTCGTTCCCCTGGGAGGAGCCGAGTTTCAAAACGTCGGACTCGTGAACGCCGAAATCACGTCCCGGTTGATTGCACCGGGCCGCGCCATCGAGCTGAGCTTCACCGCCGTGAACAGCGGCAAGGATCAAGCTCAGGACCGCATCGTGTCCGCGTATCTTGACGGCAAACGAGTGGCACAGACCAGAGTTTCGCTGCGCCCCGGCGAGTCACGCACTGAACAACTGCGATTCGTTCCTGAAAACATCGGCGATGCCACCGGGTATGTTCGACTCGAGGATACGGACGCCTTTGCAGATGATGACATTCGGAGATTTGTGTTGCGTGTTCCGGCGCGGCTGAATGTTGCCGTGACTGGTGCGGACGGCACGGCGCGCAGATTGGCGGCGCTGGCTCTGGATCCCAGCGGGAGTCCTGATTCCTATGTCCACGCCGTGCAGCTTGGGGCTCAAGAGTTTGAAGCGGCGGATTGGCTCGACTTCGACGCCGTGTTTATCGTAGATGCGCCTGCGTTCTCAGCTGGCTTTGACGAACGACTGCGCGGCTATTTGCAGACCGGGCGCGGTGTGTTTGTAACCGGCGGTCCGAACTTTGATCTCCGTGCTCATTCCATCTGGATGCAGGCACTGGGATTGCCTGCTCCCACGGGCGTGGAGGATGCGGGTGAAGCCGCAGGCTGGAGATGGAACAAGGTTGATCTCGACCATCCCCTCTTTGAAGGAGTTTTCGAAGAACGCCCCTCGGACATCTCGCCGGAGTTCTCGCGCGTGTTTTCCCTCGCAAAAGAGCGATCCACTGCGGCAAACATTATTGAGGGTGCTGGCGGAAAAGCCTATCTCTGCGAAGTCACACAAGGGCGAGGCAGAATGCTATTCCTTGCAAGCTCGCCGGATCCGGACTGGTCCACGCTCTTTCGATCAGGAGTCTTTCCACCCCTAATGACCGGAAGCGCCGCATATCTCGCCGGATCGGGCAATGCGGGACTCGACTTGGCACAAACGGTCGGACTCGGTGCTGACCTATTGCTGCGCAAGACCGAGCAATTGCAATACGAACTGGTCTCCAATGAAGCACCCCTGAAACTTACGGCGACGCCTGTATCCGGGGGTCAAATGCTTCGCGTACCGCCGTTGTTCGTCACCGGTGACTATCGGCTGACTCAAGGCGAGCGCAACGTCTTGCCGCTGGTTGTGAACATTCCTGCTCGAGAATCCGCGATTGATGTGCGCCTCGAAGATGCAAATTTGGAGAGCCTCGGAGGGAATCTGCAAAGGCTTGACCCCGGCGAAAACATGTTGACCGTGATTCGCGAGGGCCGCTATGGCCGCGAACTCTGGAAGCTGTTCCTCATGCTTGCGCTCGGGCTGCTGATCGCGGAAATGCTGATTGCACGAACGCCAAAACAGGAAGTCGTTCCGGCTTGACGAACTAAAGCAGGTTATGAAATGCAGAAGAGGCTTCGCAAGGAGCCTCTTCTGTTGTTATGATACTTCTACTATCTTACCAAAACGATTTTCACTGCCGTTTGTAATCCTGAAGTCTTCAACCAGTAGGACCCGGAAGGCAACTCTGCGGGAAGTGACCAGAGCAAGTCGCGAGAGTGCGCAGCGGTCCTCGACACCTCGCGGCCAAGAATGTCGTGCAGCACAAGAGTCCCGCCTTGCCTAGGAAGGGTGATCTCGATCCAGCCATTTGATGGATTGGGATACACAGAGATCCCTGGATCCCGCTCGGTTTGCGGACGATTTGCCGATGTTCCGCGCCATGATCCATCAAACAAAACGTCTCCGTCGTCTCCGACCATGCGGCCACTCCAGACTGCCGCAAAACCATTCTGGTCGGACGTCTTGCTGTATCCCTCGCTAATCACAACCCCATTCTGCTCGCTGACGACTTCCTCTGCCTCCCATGCCCAAGGGGTGAGAAGTGGAACACGGCGAAACAACAACTGGCCCGTGTCTTCCTGCACCACGCCGCGCAGATACCAGACGCCTAACGTGCCTCCAGAGATTGAGAGCTGTGGTCGCGTGTTGTCGTAAGGAGAATCCGTCAATTGTTGCGGCTCGGACCACGACACTCCTTGATCGGGAGAATACTGTGCAAGAATCTCACGCGCCACGGAGGCATTGTGCCGACGTTGGTAAGTCAGCATGATAAACTCTCCGTGCGCTGTCAAGTCAGGACGAAGCTGAGCATAACTGCTGCTGTCGGGACGCAGAGGATCACTCCACGTCTCACCCAAATCGTCAGACGAAAAGAGCGCAATCTGCTCGCCCACAGAACCCGCACGATCTTCCGCAACCGCAGCCCACAACCTCTCGGACTCTCCGCTCCACGAAACGGCGGCAGCAAGACTTTCAATTGAGTCCGGCAGAGCCAGGCCTTCCGCAAACCAGTTTGTGCCGTGCCAATTCAAACCTCGATCTGATGCGTAAACGTGCCCGACCCTACCGACGTGGTTAAAATCCTCGACCAGCACAAAGATGTGCACATACGGGTCGTCTGGAGAGAATTCCTTATCCGACAGTATCTTCGCGTCAAGCAGCGTCAAGTCTTCAGTCAGTTCAACCGGATGACTTTGTTCCGGCCAATCCGAAGCGTCGTGCGGAATTCGACAAAATGCAACGTACGAGCCGCCCACTGAGTATGAGATCACATACGAAAACATCTCATCCGCGGCCACCGACAGCTCGATTTCCCCAGGTGGGCGTTCTGCATCTGAAAATGCCTCCCAGATCTCTCCATGCAACAGCGATCTGCGCATGCGCAATACGTTCGAGTCCACTGCACAAAACGAGCGATGCTCACCGGGACGAATCTCGACGATGTGTGGATGCCATTCGTGCTGTTCCGTCCCAAATACGACCACGTCGCTGTGCCAATCGAGCTGAGCATGGCCCAGCACGGGGTACAGAGTTATCGCGGCGAGGCTAAAGAGTAGCCCAATGCTGAAGAATCTGAATCGCATTTGATGCTGCGCCTTTGCGCAAATTGTCACCGACCACCCAAAAGTGCAGCCAGCGTTTGTCACTCGGATCCACGCGCACACGACCAACATGCACGTCCTGCTTCCCCGCGATCATGTGCGGAGTTGAATAACCCTCAGCATCGCACGCCAAACCGGGAAACGATTTCAAGCTACGCAAGACTTCAGGTAGGTTCACGTCCGCGCTCAACTCCACACTCACCGAAGCGGCATGGCCGATTTCTACAGGCACACGAACTGTCGTGGCCGCAACATGAAGATCGGGGCGGCGAAGAATCTTGCGAATCTCGGCAATAACCTTCGCTTCTTCGCCCGTGTATCCAGGACTTTCAAGTGCTCCGATTTCGGGAAACAAGTTTCCGGCAATCTGGTGCGGCAGTACGCGCCGTTCCGCAACCGGATTGCGAGTTTGCTCTCTCAGCTCTTCCACTGCGGAAGCGCCTGCTCCTGAAACACTCTGATACGTCGAGACGATGACTCTGTGAAGGCCAAACTCCCGTTCAAGTGGAGCCAGCGCCATTAAAATGATCGAGGCGGAGCAGTTCGGATTCGCAACAAGCTTTGTTGAACCGGTAATCTCGTCGCAATTGATTTCCGGAATCACCAGAGGAGCTTGATCACTCATTCTGAACGCACTTGAGTGATCAACGACCTTGAGTCCACGCTCGATCAATTTGGGGATCACTTGCATCGAGAGGTCTGAAGAGAGTGCCAGAATCGCGAACTCACCCTCCACGGATTCGCTGTTCAACGACCGGACTTCCAGAGACTCGCCGCGAAACGGCATTTTCTTCCCTGTGGAAGTATCCGACGCATACAGGCGAAGTTCATGGAGCGGCACGTCCCACTCTTCAAGGACTCGAAGCGTAGTCTGACCGACCAAACCGGTCGCTCCAAGCAAAGCGAGTCGTACAGGCTTCACGAAACGACCTCGATTCCTGTGCCGCTCAGAACGTCGCCGATTACCGCGAAAAAGACTCCCTGTTCTTCCAGAGCATCCGCCGCGGACTCCATTCTGTCGCGCGGCACGGACACCAAGAGTCCGCCCGAAGTCTGCGCGTCAAACATGATCCATTGCAGTGCAAGTGACACGTCGTTCGCAATGGTCACGTAGTCGCCAAGATAGAGTTTGTTCATCTTGGTGCCGCCGGGAACCTTCGATTGTTCCGCGAACGGGAGTGCCCTGCTCAACACCGGCAAGGAACTCGCCCGAATTTGAAACGCGACATTCGACGCGCGAGCAATCTCTGACGCGTGGCCGAGCAATCCATTCCCGGTGATGTCGGTTGCGGACTTGATGCCCTGGTCTTGAAGCGCCTGTTGAGCATGCCGGTTCAAGGTCTTCATCCACACGATGGCATCCGCGATCTCGGCTTCACTGACCAATTCATTCTTGAGCGCCGTGGTTAGGATTCCCATGCCCAGAGGCTTTGTAAGAATCAATATGTCACCGGGACGCGCGCCATCGTTGCTCCACAGCGAATTCGGCTCCACCAAACCCGTGACCACCAGTCCGTATTTGGGTTCCGTGTCGTCAATCGTATGGCCGCCGGCAATCACGATGCCGGCTTCGCCTGCTTTGTCTGCGCCTCCGCGCAGCACTTCACGCCAAATCTCCGGCGAAACCGTCTTCGGGAATGCGCAAATATTCAAAGCAAAGAGCGCCCGGCCGTTCATCGCATAGATGTCGGAAAGCGAATTCGCCGCCGCAATCGCGCCATAATCGTAAGGTGAATCCACCACGGGAGTGAAGAAGTCCACGGTCTGCACCAGCACTTCGCCCGAAGGCAAACGATAGGCCGTGGCATCATCCCGATGGTCAAATCCTACGATCAGACTCTCATCACGACGAGGAGCAATTCCTGCCAATATGAGATCCAGCACCGCCGGATCCATCTTGGAGGCTCAACCGGCGCAGCGCACGAGATGTGTGAGTTTGGTCAGTTCTTCTTTTGTGTAAGACATGCTTAGTTCTCGGAATCCGGGGAAGGCAGTTTCAAATCCGGATAGAGTCGGCGATAGGCCGACATGTGCTGCATGATATGCTTGACGTAAAGGCGTGTTTCACGGTAGGGAATCAACTCGACGAACACATCCGGCGGGTAGTGTCCGAATTCCGACTTCCAGCGCTTCGCGGCATTGATGCCCGCATTGTACGCGCAAAGCGTGAGAATCGTATCGCCGTTAAGTTCGCGCTGCAAGTCCGCGATGTGCGCGATACCGATCTCCAGATTGCGCGGCCCGTGCAGCAAGTCCGATTCGCGAACGCTCTGTCCCATTTTACGAACCTGTTCGCGGGCGGTCGCGGGCATTAGCTGCATCAATCCCACGGCTCCCGACGGACTCACCACCTGATCGTCGAAGTGGCTCTCCTGACAGATTACGCCCAGTGCCAGATAGGGATCCACTCCGTACTCGGCACAGTCTTGAAGCAATAGAGGTTCATAGTCCAACGGATACCACAGCTCTGGAAACTCGTCCGGGCGAGATCCAACGGAAGCCGCTTCATCCCTATATTCACGAATAATCCACTTCCAGGATTCAAATCGCTCGCCGGCTTTCCAATACAAGAGCGGCCGCCACCATGCGATGTCCGCGCGCTTGCCGCATTCGTTTTCCACCTCCGGCCATTCCCGCAGAGCGAGATCCCACAATCCCAGAGCAATCAGTTCGGCAAAACCGCGTGTGCGCGGACCGCAGGAGGCAAAAAGCTCATCCAGATTCAGCGTGCGCATGTCCAGAGGGATGGGTGCTGGTTGAATCCCGTCCGGGCAGGCCAATCGCGCGTAGTATGAAAATGGAAACTTACTTCTGAGGACGGTACACAGACTGTCTCTGCGCTCATTGTCACCTGCTTGTTCGCTGCTGCGCGCGGCCCAATAGAGCCCGACCGGCACGTAGCCGGATTGGGGGTAGGACTTGACCAGTGTTACGAAGTCCGAAGCTGATTCGCTGTATTGCCCCGCCAGAAATCGCGTCCAGCCGCGCATCCACAAGGCATCATCCGCACCTTTTGCTCCGCCCAGCGCGCGATACCAATTGCTTGCAGCACTTGCCGCAAGAGCCAAGCTGTCCTGATCAATGTAGAGCAATGAGATCAGTCGCCACGCTTCGCCAATTTGTGAAGCGTCCTTGCCTGTGTGCTGCAGCTCGCGCGCTGTTTCAATGGCGAAATCGTCTTGATCGGAGAGAAACGCGGAGCGCACAATGACGACCAGCATTTCGTCACGGTATGCGGAATTCGGAAACTGTTTCACATGCTGCTTTGCAAACTTCAAGGCATCATCGTGCCTGCGCAGCGCCGCCGACATTCTCGCCTGCATTGCCATCATCTGCTCGTCATGGGCAGCGTATCTTCCGCGCTTTCGAAGACCTGCCAACTTGTCCAATGCGGAGCTCTTGAGGCCAGCCGACTCCAGCCGCTCTATCTCTTCCCATTCTCCGCTCCAGCCCGGATCCGGCACAGAGTACCCGAAGGTGACGGCATATTCGTCAAGCTTCTTCTTCGCCGCTTTTCCGCTTGACGTTCCCGGCGAAAGCAAATAGATTCTGCGCAGCAAACCGCTGGCTTCCGGGTGCTGGCCCGAGAGCGACAGAAGTCCGCTCAGTTCAAGATCAATCTCTTGTCGAATCCCGGAGCCCACGCGACTCTCGCGTGCAGCCTTTGATAGTCCGTGCAATGTATCCGGATTGCCTTGAGACAATGCGTCATCAAACAAATGCTCGGCGGCAAGGTCCTTGTATTCCTGAAGCGGCGACTCTAACAGCTTGCGCCAGTAGATTCCCGCAAGGCCCGGCTGTCCCAATTGTTCAAAAGCTGCTGCCCGCAACCATTCCGCGTGTTCATCCAGTTCATCGGGCACTCCCAGATCAAGCAGGGTCGGAACCAGAGCAACGTCGGAATCGGCGAAAGCGAAATACGCCGACAAGAAATTCGCCAGTTTCTCCCACTCAGGCGATGCCGGCAGGCCGTCTGCCGCCAGCAATCTCTCGACCTGAGCCGAGTCGCCGGCTTGTTTGTAGCCCCAAATAAGAGAAACGCGAGCGGAGTCGTCCGATAGGGTGCCGGCGGCAAGAGGACTCGCGAGAGACAGTAAAAACAGTGCGAAAAGGAATCTTGAATGCATCATAGAATAATACTCAATTGAACCCGGAAAAACAACGAGTCCCGGGATTCAACCGGGTTCGTCAGCCCTATATCCACGGACATAAAATGCACTATAGTTCACTTGTGTTTCCTGTCAAGTTTCAGTATTTTACCGAGTCTTATCAAATTCCCTTCCGAATCCTCACTTTTTCACCCACTCTCGTATGCGATTTCTGGCGTTCCTCGCTTTAAGTGCACTATTGTCAATTAATTATGCGAGCGCTCAACCCATCCCTGTGGATTCTGTTCAATACACAGAAGACCCGGGCGGAAGCTCTCCATTGACTGGGCAAACGGTCGAGGTCACGGGTCTGATTTCGGGCACCGATTTCAGTCCTTCCCGACTGCAGTATTTTATCTCGGACCCCGATGGCGGCCCATGGAGCGGTCTGCTGGTGTTTGACACGCAGGACCGCAACTTCGTGGTCGGCGATTCAGTCGTGCTGCGGGGCCTTGTTCAAGAGTCGAACGGCCAAACCCGACTGAATAGCGTCGAATTGCTGGAGGGGCCGTTTGCGGGTCCGCGCCCGATTCCGACCTACGGAGCGCAAAGCGGCGGTATTTCTGAAGAGCACGAAGGTGTCCTGGTCGAACTTTCCGAAGCAGTTGTTACTGAGATCAATTCCACGACGTTTACGGTGAATGACGGCAGCGGCCCTTTGCAAGTTCGCGAGGGCTTTGAATTCGGCTATGAGCCCTTCATGGGGGACACGCTTCAGTTTCTACGGGGAATCATAGAGTACCGCAGCGGCGAGTTTGTGATCAACCCCCGGAATGACGCCGATTTCGGTTTCTTCTCGAATCGCCCGCCGATCATCTCCAACGTTTCGCACACGCCCGAACGGCCCACCGGAGTTGAGCCCGTTACCGTCACGGCGATGGTCACCGACGACAACAACCAGATTGCTGAAGTTCGCGCGTACTATCGTTTTGGAACGTCCGGCGACTTCCAGTCCGTTCAGATGTTTGATGACGGTGCGCACGGAGACAATTCCGCTTCTGACGGAGTCTTTGGCGGCATCCTTCCCGCAGGTCCGGAGCGTTCGGAAGCATTCTACTATGTCCGTGCCACGGATACCGATGGCGCGGCGGCCACTTCTCCGGACAATGCTCCAACCGTAACCTACAGCTACTTTGTGCGGTCAATCAATCTCTCGATCTTTGACGTGCAGTTCGTGGACAATCCCACGGGCGGCGATTCGCCTTACAACGGACAGATTGTCACTCTGACCGGAATTGTAACCGGCACGAACTTCGACGGCGGTAGCTTCTTCATGAGCGATCCGGGTGGCGGACCTTGGTCCGGCGTGCTGGTGTTTAATCCCACTCTGACTCCGGCAGAGGGCGACTGCGTCAGCGTCACTGCGCGTGTGCAAGAGTATTTTGGACTGACCGAATTGTCCAGCGTTTCGGACGTGACGGTAATCGGAACAGGCGTCGTTCCGCTTCCTGATACGCTGCACGCATCCATGCTGCCTGATTCGTCCGAGGCCTACGAAGGCGGATTCGTGCACATCGGAGCCTGTGTCGTCACAGACGTATCCGACTTCGGAAGTTTTGGGCAGTGGACGGTACGTGATGCGACCGGAGAAGGCGTGATTCTGGGAGACTTCGGTCTGGAGTACGTTCCCACCGAAGGTGACAGTTTCACGTTCATTCAGGGATGTGTCAGTTTCAACAGCAATCCCGGTCACATGATTGCGCCGCGCTATGATACCGATATGGGAATCGTGGACCGCCGAGCACCGCAATTGGTCAGCGCGGAGTCGGTCACGGAGAACCGCGTCAACATTCGCTTCAACGAACGGATTAGTCCTGCGTCAGTCAATGACCTGGCGCATTTTCAGATTGTAGAAGTCACGAATCCTGAGTTCCCGGCTTTGCACATTCTGTCTGCGCTGCTGTTCACGGACGGGAAGACCATCCAAATCGAAGTGCTGGAATCCTTGCCTTCGACTTCGGCCTACGAGCTAACCGTTACCAATATCGCCGACGTGGCAGGAAACGCGCTCGAATCCGCGTCGTTCGGATTCGGAGGCTACTTTCCCAATGAGGTCGTCGCGATTGCAGACATCTACACTGACTTCGCGGCCTATGACCAGACACGTCAGACTCTGCGCGGTGTCGTGAATTTCGTGCAGGACGTCACTACGAGTTCCGGATCGAGGCGCATCTCCGCTTTCATTCAGGATAACAGCGGACGCGGATTCAGCTTGTCCCAAACAGGGGCCGCAAGCACATTCCCCGGCGTCCGACGCGGAAATCTGATTGAGATTACCGGCTTGGTTAATGAGTTCGGCGGAGCAATTCAGCTCGGCGAATTCGCCAGCGGTGCAAATTCTCCAGATGTTAGGGTCATTGCCGAGAACATGCCCCTGCCCACGCCCATTGAGATTAACACAGGTGATCTGCGCCTACAATCACAGATCATTGCGGTGTCCGATCCCAACTTGTACGGATCGGGAACCTGGTGTGTTGCCACCGGAACGGCTTATCAGGTGGACGAAAACGTTGGCGGCGGAACAAACATCTTCCTCGACGACGGAAGCGGCAATCTGACGATTCGCGTGTGGGATTCCATGGAGCTCGACAGCGTGTTTGATGACGGCGAGTGGATTCCGCTCGGAGAACTTGTTGGTCATCATATCAGCATTGCAGGACCTTCGTCGTCCTTCAATGGGGATTTCCAAATGCTGGCTGGTTACGCGGATGATTTTGTAGATCCGGATGCGCAAGGCGCCCCGAGCGGAAAGCTCATTCTTGAGGTTCCGAATCGCCCGTTTGCGCCGGAGATTGGCCAGACTCTGCACATCTTCTATGACGCACCGCCGCTGGGAGCGGTTCGGCTGCGTCTCTTTAATCTGCGCGGACAGCTTGTGCACACCTTTGTGGACAAGCGCGCAGGCGGTCCCAATGCCCTGGACTGGGACGGGCGCAATGACCTAAATGAAATATTGCCTTTGGGAACTTACATTTTGCATCTCGAATCCATTGACAATGGGAATACTGATTCCGTGACCAAGCCGATCGTAGTGGGGACGCGCCTCTAATGAAACGACTGACTATTCTTGCGTACGCGCTCTGCGCCCTTACCCTGTCCGCTTCGGCACAACTTGTTTCCAATCCTCACCTGCCAATTGCCGCCGCGCAAGGCATGGGTGGAGCCTATACCGCAGTCGCGCGCGGCAGTGATGCCGTGATGTGGAACCCCGCGGGACTTGGGCTCAGCAATGGGACAGGTGGAAGGTTTGCGTATCATCAGCCCTACAGCACCTCCTTCCTTTCGCATCTTTCTGCTTCGGGCTGTACTCGACTTCCGCGAAAAGCCGGCTCCGTGGGCATTGCCATTCAGAACTTGAGCACTCGGCTCGGCGGCGAAACGCTTTCCAATGAGACTGAAGTTGCCGTGGCGCACGGTCTGCTGCTGCAAGAAGACATTCACTCTTCCCTGAGCGTAGGTTACGCTCTAAAACTAATTTCGTGGGGCTTGGGTGAATCCGTCGAGGGTCCTTCCGGCTCATACGACCTTGGAAGCGCGACCGTGTTCGGATTGGATGTCGGCGCGACTGCCAAGCTCTGGGACAGATTCTATCTCGCAGGAGCGTTTCACAACTTCAATCATCCGCAAGTCGGAGAGTATCTCAAGCGCGACTTGCCCCGGTCCATGTCCGCAGGCGTGATGTACGAGCCTTACTACGGCGTTCGCACGTCCTTTGACATCGAACGCAGACTTGAGGCCGGAACGGTTTTCAAGGCGGGCGGCGACCTGCAAGTGGTCAAACCCTTTCACATTCGCGTTGGCGTGATGACCAACCCGAACATCTTCACCGCTGGATTCGGTCTTTTCTACCGCGACTTGGTCGTGGACTACGCGCTGCTCTATCATCCGATCCTTGCGCCGTCGCACACGTTCAGTGTCGGCTTCGATGTGGCCAAGAGCCTCGGGCAAATCTGGAAGCCAGAGTCGTAGTACTATGCGTTGGCTACTTTGCACACTACTTCTGGTCGCTGTATCCGCTCTTGCTCAGGAGCAGCTTGATCTAAACAAAGCATCCCGCGAACAGATTGCCGCGCTTCCGCTCACTCTCGAGCAGGCCGACGCTATCTGGGAAAGGCTGCTGTTTGAAGGTCCCTTCAAAAACTTCTATGAGCTGAGCGATCTCCCAAGCATGGACTCGCATACGCTGACCATTCTTGGGCCGCTTGTTCGAGTCAATCCTCCAAGACCCGGCGATGATCGCATGGATCGTATTGAAGACGCTTATTACCGGATCGAAACTCTTGGCACAGAAGAAGGCACGAACGTCGGGCTCGTGGACGAGTGGATTGACCGCATGCTGGAGCCGCAGAATGTAAACGATGCGACGCTGGATGAGCTGATGGACCTGCAAAACGTTTCTCCGGCGGATGCCGTGGCCATCTACAATCAGGTCAAGCTTCAGGGCGGCATTCGAGGATCTCGTGATCTGCGCGCGGTGCCGGGGCTTTCCTCGTGGGGGTATCGCAATGCGAGAAACTATCTCTCATACGATTCCCGCGAGAGACGCCGCACCTGGCACGGCGCCTATACGTTCAGAGCTTATGATACGCCGTTCTTCGCGGACGAAGAGCTGGCCATTGATCCAACTTTGCTTGTGGATCCCACGCCGGACGTCAGTCACAAACTTCGTCTGAACTATGCGCAGGACTACAAAGCCGGAGCGCTGTGGCACCGCAGTTTGGGTGAACAAACTGTGTATTGGGATGTCGCCGGTGCGCACGTGCCACAAATGAAGTGGTTCGCCGGGCTCGAAAAGAAGATGCTTGGGCCCGTGCGAGTTGATCGCTTCTATGTCGGAAACTATCAGATTTCCATGGGACAGGGTGTCGCAATGGAAAGCGGCGACTATTTCAACCCACGCTACTCCGGTTTCGGTTTCGACAAGCGTTTGACCGGAATTGCACCGGATCTGTCGCGGTCACGGGAGTTCACGTTGAAGGGCGCCGCGGTCGAAGCAAGCTACGGAAAATGGAAGACCATCAGTTTCCTTTCTTCGCAGCAGAAGGATGCGATTCTCAATCCTGACGGCTCGCTGAATCGCTTGATTACGCTTGTGCCGCGCAATGATCTGGATCTCTATCCTACGCGGCAGGTTCTTGCCAATGGGGATTCCGTAACGGTTCCCTCGTTTGAAGGCACGCAGTCCATGCTGGATGCCGTGCGCGAAGTTGCCTACGGTACTGAAGTCGCTTACCGACCGTTTGCGGGTACCTCGCTCGGTTTCATCGCGACTGAATTCGCCTACGACCGCGCGATCAAGCCGGATTTCGGTCAAGGCTATTCAGTCAACGCAGTCACCGACGCCGGCGAAGACACCGTGGTCACCATTTACCCCGTGATTCATCCGGCGGAACGCGATGAGATAGCCGACAATCGAATCAACTCCGAGATTCTCAACGGATATCGTTCGGAGGTGGACGGCGCGCTTTGGAGCGGAGCGAAAGGAGTTCGACGCGTCTTTGGCATTGATCTCATGACCGTCGTAAAGAACTACACGTTCCAGTTTGAATATGCGGAGCTGGAGAAATCAGGAAGTGTTCTGGGGATCGGAGATGATCCGCACGGACTGGTTGCTTCCGGACACGTCCAATGGAGCTCTTTGACCCTGCTCGGCGTCTATCGCGACTACTCGATTGACTACGATAATCCGTACTCGCGCAGTTTCGCCAACTACTCCCGTTACAACGGTTCGACCTACGAAGACGAATTCTACCTTGCCACTCCGACTCTTGCCCAACTTGAGCGCAACTCCGCGGCTCCGCAGGCGGAGCAAGGCATCTACTTCGAGTCACGGTATCAGATCTCGCGCCCGCTGCTGCTCGTTGCAGAGATTGACAACTGGACTCGCGTGCCGGATCAGGCGGACTACTATCGCTGGGTAGGCAAGCTCACATATCGCCCCGTCTGGCCAATCGTTCTGCGCTTGAGACAAAAGCTTCAAGGCAGATGGAACAGCGCGCCGTTGCAGCCGTCCGGATTTCTCACGTATGAGAACCGGATCAATCTTGAGTATCGTTTGTCACGTTTCGACGAACTCGGATTGCTCTACGCCAGTGGCTACACCCGTTTCACTCCGAGACCGCGCTTGATCGGAGAACCGGATCCAACCGGCGAAAATCCCCTTGATGCGCAGGCCGCATCGCCGCAGGAAGCAATGGGGATTGAGTTGACGCACAACTTCTCTCCCGCCCTTAAGCTCAAATCCGCGTGGCTGATGTACGACGGCTTCCTTTGGAACTTCGAAGACACTGAGTTCATTGTTGTGGACGGCAAGTCCACTCGCTGGTGGGTTTCGCTAACCAACCGCTTCTCAAGTTCATTGACGGCGCGAGTGAAGATTACGGGAGATAGTCCCGTGACCAAGACCTTCGTGCAGTCCAGAGACGGCAACAGCTATCCGGATCCGGTGGAAGGCCGCTCATTTGCCGGGGACAATGTGGTGCGGCGCGCCTGGTCCTTCCGCGTGCAGCTCGACTATCTGTTTTGAAGCTACCCCCGCTTCCCAAGAAGAGTCTTGGACAGTGTTTCCTGACCGAGAGAAGTTATGCGCATGAGATTGTTGCCGCGCTGCAAATCAGACCCGGCGACACCGTTGTGGAAGTTGGACCCGGACGCGGCTTTTTGACCGAGCTCTTGGTCGAAACACCCGCCAGGGTGATTGCGATAGAGATTGATGACCGTTTGCAGGTGTTCCTGAAGGAGAAGTTTGCGCGAAATGAAAACTTTTCGCTCGTGCACTCGGACTTCATGGACTACGATCTTTCGAATCTGACGTGCTATTCCCCGCTGAAAGTGGTCGGCAACTTGCCTTATCATCTCTCGAGCGGAATCGTTTACAAACTGCTGGAACACAACCGGGCAGCGCGGAATGATTCCTCGCTGCCTTGGTTTTCTCTGGGCGTCCTGATGATGCAGCGCGAGGTCGCCGAGCGCATGGTCGCGGGTTCAGGGTCCCGCGTGTACGGCAAGCTTTCAGTTTTTGTGCAGGCGGAAGCGGAAACGACCATGCACGTCATCGTGCCGGCCAGCGCTTTCAGACCGACACCTCAGGTGGATGGTGGGGTTGTGCGCATGGAGTTCTTGAAGCTGCCAGAGCACTATCCGACAGACTACAAGCTCTTTGAGCGAATCGTGCGTTTTGTCTTCTCGCAGCGCCGAAAAATGCTGAAGTCCACTCTTTCGCAACTTGCCGGAATTCACCCGCACTGGCAGCGAGTGGAGTTCGACTTCACACGAAGACCCGAAACTCTCAGCGTCGGCGAATGGTGCGGGCTGGTCAATCAAGTCGCTCGCCAGATTTCGCCCCGAGGATCATGACCGAAATCGTTCGTGATCGCGTGCTGGTCCTGCGCGTGATTCCCTATAGCGAAACCTCGCTGATTCTGACGGTGTTCAGCCGGTCGCGCGGGAAACTCGGTCTCCTTGCCAAGGGTGCGCGCCGAAAGATCAAGAATGGTTCGGCGCTCGCCATTGAGCCCGCTTACGAGCTTGAAGCCGTCTGGGGACAGAAGACTACGCGTGACTTGCAGATCGTCCGCGAGTTCACGCTCCTAACGTCGCGGTATTCATTACGTTCTGCTCCTGAGTCATTGGTCATTGCACAGGCAATCTCCGAGCTCCTGTTGCGATCACTCAGAGATGAAGATCCGCACACCGAACTTTTCGATTTCGCGCTTCAGACGCTTGGGTGCTGCGAGACTCGCGGCAAAGATCTCCTACCAGTGTTCTGGAGATTCGAGCTGGAATTGTTGTCCCAAATCGGGTTTGCCCCGGGTGAGTCCGGGTTCGCGGGGAGTAGCACGGCACCACTTAGCGGAGAGGCTTCGGCCGTCTTACGAAAGTTGCGGACCTCTCCCCTCGACATGGCGGCAAAGCTCAGAGTTTCCCCTGCCGCCGAGAGGGAGATTTCACTCTGGTTCTCCACCTATTTTCTTCACCATCTTGCCTTCCCCGCACAGCTGAGATCCCTTGAGGCTCTGCGTTGGGCGAGACACAAACGTTACTGACAAAACAAAAGTCTATCGCATGGCTTCTCAGAATGTCATGGACAAAGTCGTCAGCCTCTGCAAACGGCGCGGCTTTGTCTTTCAATCATCGGAAATCTACGGCGGTCTTGCCTCGATCTGGGACTACGGTCCGCTGGGCATCGCGCTGAAAAACAATCTCGCCAACTACTGGTGGCGGGAAATGACTCAGCTGCACGACAACATCGTCGGATTGGATGCTTCTATTCTAATGCATCCGCAGGTCTGGAAGGCCTCAGGGCATGTGGATGGATTCGTGGACCCGCTGGTGGATTGCAAGAATTGCAAGGCGCGCTTCAAAGCTCAAGACTTGATCAAGCAGTGGAAGAACAAGAAAAAGCTTGCCGCAATCTCTGACGGAGAAATTGAAGAGGGACGTGAAGGCGATCTGACAGAGCTTGGCAAAGTCCGCTGGCAGGAGGCCGCGTGTCCGTCCTGCGGTACTTCGGGCAATCTGACCTCACCGCGACTTTTCAATCTAATGCTCAAAACCTTTCTCGGTCCGGTTGAGGAAAGCGCCGCAGTCGTGTACCTGCGCCCGGAAACCGCGCAAGGAATCTACGTCAACTATCTGAATGTCCTCAATACCTCACGCATGAAGTTGCCCTTCGGCATTGCGCAGATTGGCAAGGCCTTTCGCAACGAAATCACGCCGGGGAATTTTATCTTCAGGACGCGCGAGTTTGAGCAAATGGAAATGCAGTTCTTCGTGCGCCCGGAAGAGGGCACTGAATGGCTGGCCAAGTGGCGCGACAAACGATTCGAGTACTACAAGAAGCTCGGAATCCGGGAAGAGAAGCTGCGGCTGCATCAACACACTCCCCAGGAACTTGCGCACTATGCGGAAGACGCGTACGACATTGAATACGAGTTTCCATTCGGCTGGCAGGAGATCGAAGGCATTCACAACCGCACCAGTTTCGATCTGAAGCGGCACCAGGAGTTTTCCGGCAAGGAACTCTCATACATGGACGAGGAATCGAAAGAGCGTTTCACACCATTTATCATTGAAACCTCGTCCGGTCTTAACCGCACTCTCTTGACCTGTCTGGTGGACGGCTATTACGAAGACACTCAGGACGGCGAAGCACGCACGGTTCTGCGCCTTTCTCCAGCCATCGCTCCGATCAAAGCCGGCGTCTTTTCACTTGTCAAGAAGGACGGCTTGCCCGAAATAGCGGATCAGCTTGCCAACGATTTGCGACGCGTCGGCACAGTCTTCACGGATCACTCGGGATCCATCGGACGTCGCTACCGCCGGATGGACGAAGTCGGCACTCCGTGGGGTATCACCGTGGACTACCAGACCAAAGAAGATCTGACGGTCACGTTACGTGATCGCGACTCGCTTGAACAATCCAGAGTGACGATAGCCGAGTTGCCCGCTATGATCGCCGCGAAAATTGCCTCGGCATAACTCCAAAATTCAGAGACAGACGTACCGCCATGCTCCATGAAGAAATGCGCCGACAAGGCACTTTCTTGTTTCGCTACCGAAGCTATCTTCCGCTTCTGCTGGTGCCGTTCGGAGTATGGCAGCTTTCCCGTCAGACCGCCTATGTCGGGAATTCTGAGTTTGTGGACCGACTCTGGGACTTCTCGTGCTTGGGGTTGGCTCTTGTCGGAAGCTTGATTCGTTTTCTATCCGTTGGATATGCTCAGTCGGGGACTTCCGGACGAAATACGTCTGCGGGACAGATTGCGGACGGTCTGAATCAGAAGGGTATGTACTCACTGTGCAGGCATCCGCTCTATCTGGGCAATCTCATTATCTATTCTTCCGTGCTGCTCTTCACAAAGTCGGGGTGGTTCGCGGCCGCCGGATCACTCGCCTTGTTTCTCTACTACGAGCGCATCATCGCGACGGAAGAGGCGTACCTGATCGAGAAGTTTGGAAACGGCTTCACGGATTGGGCCTCGCGAACGCCGTGCCTGATTCCGAGCTGCAAAAACTGGGTAAAGCCCGGTCTGTCGTTTTCGATGAAGGCAGGCCTGCGCAGCGAGTTCTACTCGGTCGTTGCCGCAGTCGTCACATTCTTCATACTTGATCTATTTGAGAGGTATTTTGTCGAAGGCGTTGTGCGTGCAGACACGACATGGACGATCCTGCTCGTGTTTTCTCTCGCAACTTTCTTTGTCTTGAGGCACTTGCGAAAGCATACGAATCTATTGAACGAAACGGCGGCACGTTTCGAACACTGATTGTCCCATAGTTTGCAGATAAGGAAAGCCCGGCCAATGGCCGGGCTTTATGCATTTCAAGAGGTCGGGTCGCTTAGGTATTCGGCACGACGTCCACAGTGATCGTCGCAATGACTTCACGGTGAAGCTTGACCGGGATATTGAATTCCCCAAGATGCTTGATCGGATCCTCGAGCTGAATCTTGCGGCGATCAATTTCGATGCCGCGTTCCTTGATCAGCTCAGCAATGTCTGCGGTGGTCACCGCGCCAAACATCCTATCTTCCTCACCCACCTGCACACCCTTCAACAGGCGCAGGCCATTGATCTGAGCGTACACATCACCGGCCTTGCGGCGCTCTTTAAGATCCCTCATCTGAAGAATCTTACGCTCCTGATCCAGCCGCGCAAGGTTTGACTTCGTCGCGGCAAACGCAATGCCGCGCGGGATCAGGAAGTTGCGGGCATAGCCCGGCTTCACCTGAACCAGATCACCAACCTTGCCCAGCGACTCAAAATCTGTTCGCAGAATAACTTGCATTGGTCTATGTTTGAAGGTTACTTGTTAGTCATGAAGTTCTGATAGGCGAACGCCGTGTGCTCGCGCTCATCATCGTCATGCGGATGCGGATGGTCTTCGTCCTCATACGAGTCCACGTGACCATGATGATCGTCACTCGTATGATCGCGGCGATTCAGGAATTGAATCCTGCGCGCCTTGATCTCCACCCAGCTGCGCGTCGTCCCATCCTCGTTCGCGAAGCTGCGGCTCTGCAGCTCCCCCTCTACAAGTACTGCACTGCCTTTGTGAAGGTTTTCCTTGCAGCTTTCAGCAAGCTTGTACCAAGCGACGATACCGATGAAACACACATCTTCCTTGATGCGTCCGCTTGAGTCCTTGAACTTGCGATTGGACGCAATCGTGAAATTGGCGACCGGTACGTCCGAGGTCGTCTTGCGAAAGGTCGGGTCCTTAATCAGGTTGCCCGCGATGATCACACAATTAATGTCAGGCATCTTGAATTCCGCCATACTATCTCCCTTTTTCCGCGAACACGATTCCCACAGCTTTCGCCCTCCCTGAGGCGTCAGCTTCCATATTCTTAAGCCGTCTTCTCTGCCTCAGCGTCGGCAGTTTCGGCTGTCGCGTTCGAGTCGTCGTCCATCGTTTCGTCAGAATTGCTGTCTTCGGCAGCACTCGCAGACTCCTGAGCACCTTCCGCTCCGGTTTCTGCTGCTGCCGTTTCCTGCTTCACCACGCCCATCGTCGAAACCGACTCTTGATCCACTTCAGGCACCCGCTCCGGATCAACAATCGTGATCATGTTGCGCAGCAGAGATGTCGTCAAATGCAAGAGACGATCCAGTTCAATCGTTGCCGCTGTCGGAAGATCATACACGGACAATACGTAGTGACCATATTGGCGGTGGCGAATCTCATAGGCCAAGCGACGCTTGCCCCAGCGTTCCCAGCGGCGCAGAGTTCCTCTGCTTTCCAAAACATAATCGTTGATTTTTTTCAAGTCGTGCTCGACTTGCTCCGGTTCGACATTCGGATCAAAAATCAACACCATTTCGTACGTCTTAGTCTGGCTCATGCAACTCCCTTTGGTCTTGCGTCCTGACGGTGCCAACCGGCAGGCAGGGTTTTATATTTCCGAGGACGCGTTGTAGCGATTCATCGCGGCGTCCAGTCCAAATTCCAACCAATGTTCGATCGCGTCTGCGCCGAGCGACGCAAGCTCACGGTACGCTTCCAGGGGTTTTCCCCGCAACTTGCGCAGAACCCAGTAGCCCACGTCCGCTCCCGGAACTCCTCCTCCGACTCCCAGCCTAAGCCGTGGAATGTCTTCAGTCCCGATCGTCTCAATAATCGAGCGCAACCCCTTCTGCCCGCCGGCGCCGCCACCGCTCCTGATTCGCAGCTTCCCTTCAGGCAAGTTCACGTCGTCGCAAACGACGATCAGTGATTTGCTTTCCAGTTTGTGCCAACGCATGGCCGCGGTTACAGGGCGGCCCGAAAGATTCATGTAAGCCAATGGAAGCAGAAGCGTCACATCCCGACCCGGAAGCGCCGCGGATGCGGTCTCCGCGACCGGCCCGCGTTTGAAACTTACACCAGCTCGACGCGCAAGCTCTTCGCAGACCGCAAACCCGATGTTGTGCGGCGTGTCATCATATTCAGTTCCGGGATTTCCCAGACCAACGACCAGCCGCATCACTCAGACCTCAAGAGAGGAGGAAGCTGTCCTACTCCTCAACCGCCTTCTTCTCACGAATCACTTCGGGTTCGGCACCACCTGCCTCGGCGGCAGCTTCTTCCTCAGTCTCAGCCTTCTTGCCGCTGACGTGCACGATCACGGCATGAGAATCGCCGTGAACCGTAACACCGTCCAGCTTGACGTCTTCAACGCGAATCGAGTCGCCGACCTTCAGCTCAGTAACATCAACATCAATGTGGCCGGGCATCGCATCAGGCAGACACTCGATTTCCAACTCGTAAATCACAACGTCAAGAATTCCGCCCTGCGTCTTGACTCCGTACGGCGTACCAACCGCATGTACTGGCACATGCACGCGAATACTCTGCGTCAAGTCCACGCCCATCAAGTCCACGTGAATCACTTCTCCGAAAACAGGGTGGCGCTGAACCTCGCGAATGACGCACGGCAGCGTCTGACCCGTCAATCTCAGATCTATGACGGCCGTCTCCTTGCGAAGCAGTCGTCCCAACTCAATAGAGTCAAAAGACACGTGTTTCACGTCGTGCTTCGCATTGTAGTACACTCCGGGAATGCGACCCGCTTTGCGCATCTGATGGCCCTTGGGCTCACTGGGAGTGCGCGGCTCCGCTGACAATAGTGCGTGTTCTGACATGGCTTGTTATGATTAATAATGAATGATCAATCCGGGGAGATAAATCCGGCCATCGAACTCAACTGCTCCTGATCCACCATCAATTCGCGATTGTCGTGCGAATCGAGAAACAAATGACTGATGGATTCTTCTTCATGGATGCGCCGAATCGCGCCGGCAAAGAGCTTCGCGGTCGAAAGCTTGAGAATCTTTTTGAACTGATGCTCACGCGGCGTCGGCAACGTGTCGCATACCCAGAGTCTCGTGATCTCGCTCGCTTCGATTCGGTCCACAGCCGCACCCGATAGCACGGGATGAGTTATCGCGCCGTAGATATCCAAACAACCGCGATCCTTTAGCATCGAAATCGTTGCGGCAAGAGTTCCCGCCGTATCCACAATGTCGTCCACGATCAAACAGTTCTTGCCGCGCACATCTCCGATGAGATTCAGCGCCACTGCCTTGTTGGGACCCGTGCGAAACTTGTCAACGATCACAAAATCAGTTTTCAGGAAGTTCGCGTAAAAGCGCGCAAGCTTCGTTGAGCCCACATCCGGAGCGACAATCGTCAGATTCTCGACCGGATGCATCGTAAACAGATCAATGAACAACCGCGACGCCATCAGATGGTCAAAGGGAATGTTGAAGAACCCTTGAATCTGCGGTGCGTGCAAATCCATCGTCAGAATCCGATGAATCCCGGCTGCCTGCAACAGATCCGCGACCAGTCTTGAGGTGATCGCCACGCGCGGTCCGTCTTTGCGATCCTGTCGAGCGTATCCGTAGTAGGGAATCACCGCCGTGATTCGCGCAGCCGATGCCCGCTTCGCCGCGTCCACCATGATCAGCAACTCAAGCAGATTCTCCGCCGGAGGACAGGTTGGCTGAACAAGAAAGACGTCCCGACCGCGAATGTTCTCCTCGAACTGAACTCCGATTTCGCCGTCCGAAAAGCGGCTAATCTTGACTTCGCCCAGAGGAATCCCCAACACGTCAGCAATCCGCTCGCCCAGTGAACGGTGGGCGGTGCCGCAGAAGATCTTCAATTCATAACCGCCAGGCAATCACTCACTCCGGTGTGTTTGGCAGGACAGTCCCGCTCTTGGCCGCGCTAATCGAACCCGTCTCGCTGGGGCGGAAGGACTCGAACCTCCGGATGGCAGGACCAAAACCTGCTGCCTTACCAACTTGGCTACGCCCCAATACTTCCCGCATCTATTCTGCTATGCCCAAGAAACCGTGTCCCGGTGCCACAGGCCGATCGGCGGAATCGCTCGACTGTCGCCTGAATTCGTCCAGGATCTGTGTTTCAATCTGGCGCCGAAACTCATTTGTAATCGGATGAGCAATGTCTTTGTACGTGCCATCCTCAAGCTTGCGGCTTGGCATGCACACAAACAACCCGTCCTTGCCCTCGATGATCTTCAGTCCGCGAACCACAAAGACATCGTCAAACGTGATGTTCACGAATGCCTTGAGCTTGTCCTCGTCCCGAAGGTTGATGTGAATCTCAGTGATGGTCACGGAACAACCCTCTGCTTCCCATGCGAGTATGACCTGTACGACTAACTTCGGGATCGGGCGACTGCGCGGCACACCGTCACCTTGACCCCATCTATCCGAGCAAGCTCGTGCGCGGCATGCCGAGCTGTCTCATCAGACCTGAACACTCCGAAGACGGTCGAGCCACTTCCGGAGAGCAAAGCATACTCCGCCCCCCGCTCCAGCAAGGTGTCCCTGAAGTGCCGCAGTCGAGGGTGAATCTGGAAAACAATATTTTCCAAGTCGTTAGAAGGCGAAAATAGAGGATATGCTTCACCTGTCTCCCTCGACCACAAGGGATTAAATATAGCATTCTTCTCCACTTCTGTCAAGCCAACCCCGATTTTTCCGAAGACCTCGGCTGTCCTTACCCCAAAATCCGGAGTCACCAAGACGAACGTCCCATCCGCATGATCTGTCAAGGGTTTGATGTCGTCTCCGCGCCCCAAAGCGTGAGCAAGCCCGCCGTACAGGAAGAAGGGACAGTCTGCCCCGAGATCCTTGGCAAGAGGCACAAGCCGTTCGACCTCCCACTTCAAGCCCCAGAGCCGATTCAGGCCCAGCAGGGCGATTGCCCCGTTCGAAGACCCCCCTCCTACGCCGCCCTGAAGCGGAAGACGCTTCCGAAGTAAAATTGACCCGCGCATCCGCCGACCTGATACTCCTGAAAGCATCTGAGCCGCCCGCACCACCAGATTCCCCGAGTCCGTGCGCAGATCGGCCCCTTCAATCTCGAGACTGAATTCGTCCGCGTCGCGAAACTCAAGCTCGTCACACCACTCCAACTCCTGAAAAAGAGTTTCCAGCTCGTGATATCCGTCGCTGCGTTTGCCCAGCACGCGCAGAAACAGATTCACTTTGGCCGGTGACTGAATCAGAAATCCATCTGAAAAGTAGGTGATATCCGGGTAGGAACGGGAATGCATGGAAGGAGTGAACATCTGACAAAACGAAGCTCCGCCGCGCGAGGCGGCGGAGCAAACTTCTAACACTTCAAGATGCGGCTACGTCATCTCGGAAACATCAGATGACGCGCGGTGCTCCGCTTGCTTGCGGCCCGTCTTGCGTTTCTTCTTGTTTCCGCTTTCTGATCCGTAGTAGTAATAGTACTGGTAGTAATGGAAGTAGTAATAGTACGACCCGTACATCTTCTTGATGTCCAAGCCGTTCAACACGACTCCCAGTACATGCGATCCTACACTCTGAATCAGATTGATGGCGCGCTTCAGTTCGGCACGCCCGGTCATTCCGGAACTCACCACCACGATCGTCGCGTCTGCGCGCGTGGTTAAGATTGCCGCGTCCGTCACCGCGACCACCGGCGGGCTGTCGAGCAGGACGACATCGTATTTCGCGCGCGCTTCGTCAAGAAACGCCTTCATGCGTTCAGAAGCCACCATCTCCGCAGGATTCGGCGGAATGTCTCCTGCCGTGATCAAGTCAAGATTTTCAACTTCCGTGCGCTTGATCACGTCTTTCAGCGTCAATGAACCGATCAACACATTGGACAAGCCGTACATCTTGTCGACATTGAAAAAGTTGTGAAGGGTCGGTCGCCGCAAGTCGCTGTCCACCAAGAGCACGCGCGATCCCATTTGAGCGAAGGTTATCGCCAGATTCACGCAGGTCGTGGACTTGCCCTCTTTCGTTGCGGACGACGTCATTAAGATCACGCGCTTCGGATTGTCAATGTCCGAAAACTGGATGTTCGTTCGCAAGCTGCGATAGGCCTCGCTGATCGGCGATTTCGGAGAGAACTTCGTGATCATCTTGGACTCGATGCGCGCTTCATCCGCGGGCGTCAACTCCTTGCCCTGCCGCTTCAACCGCCTACGAATATCCTCAATATTCACGATTGGAATCGTGCCCAGCGGAGTCAGAGCTACTCGTTCCAATTCTTCCGGCGTCTTGATCGTGTCATCGAGAAGATCAATGAGCAGCGTGATTCCGACGCCCAAGGCAAGCCCGAACAACATGCCGAACAAGATGTTCAATTTCTTGCGCGGCTTCAAGGGAAACTCCGGCGGTTTGGCCGTATCCACAATCTCTACACCCGCAGACTTCGCAGCTTCGCTGATCCTGGACTCTTCGTACTTCTCATTCAGAATCAGATAAAGCTCTTCGTTCAACTTGCGATCGCGCGTCAGCCGCGCCAACACAAGCGTCTTTTCGGGAAGCTGCTCCAGTTCGTAATCTATGTTCGAAATCACTTCGCGCAGAGCTTCCGCGCGTGCGGTCAAGGCCTTGATCTCGACTTCACTCTTGAGAATATTGTCAAACAGCTCCTGCGAAGTCCGCAACGGCTCGAAGGAACCACCGGAACCCGCAATCTTGCGCACTTCCTCAACGAGCTTGCCTTTGATTGTCTCTATCTCGTTTTCAAGCGCCTGGATTGTGACGTCCGTTCCTGGACCGGGATTTGAGACCAACGCCGCCAATCGAGTCTGCTTGTCCGCAATCTCGCGCTGCAGAGTTTCGATAATTGGACTGGAGATATTCGAAATGTCTTCGACCAACGCGCCGCGCACGTCCTCAAGCTGACGCTTCAAATAGTCCATGCGCCGCAGCTCGGCATTCAGATCACTTTCCGTCTGATTGTAGAGCGCGTGCATATCCGCCGATTGTGAAACAAGATTCTTGGACTCCTCGTCCAGCGCCGCCACTCCGCGGCTTTCCTTGTAGGCTCGCTCGAGCTCTTCAGATTGTGAAAGCTGATCCCGCACGACTTCAAGCTGCTGCTCGAGGAACTGCCGGATTTCCGACACTTCGCCGCGTGCACTGCGGAGTTTATAACGATAGTACTCTTCAGCAATCGCGTTCGCCAGAAATGCCGCTTCAAAGGCCGAATGCGCCTGCATGGACACGCGCAGCACGTCCGTGTCTTTCAAGTTTTCCACGCTCGTGTTGCCGCGCAATGTGGCCACGCGATCATCAAACGTGATCGTCCTGCCTTGCGAATCCGTCTCACGCATGATCTCAAGCTCGCTCCGGTACGGAGAATCCGCCAGAGAGCGAAGCACATCTTCCGCAATCCTGCGGCTGCGCAGAAGCTCTGTCTCATTCAGATTGCGAGTCTTGCGATACGGAAGCTGCTCGGTTCCCAGAACAGCCTGATCCACCGGATCCGCATCCAGAATCAGGACGCTCGCCATCGCCGTGTACAGCGGCTGCATGCGATACGTCAAATACGTTGTCGCCGCAACGACCGCGAAGAAACACCCGATGATGATCCATCGGCCGCGAAAGAGTATACGGAAATACTCAGAGAAGCGATTTGTTGTTTCCTGAAAACTCAATAGTACCTCTGTGCTTATGACGGACGTCCGCCGACGGCTTCCACTCCGCCGGCTGTCGCTTCCGCGATATCACCTTCCGCGGGACTGTGAAATGACAGCCCGTACTTCCAGAAAAATGCCAGTCCCAAGAGAGTCAACGGCAAGTAGTTCAGCGCGTGAAGCATCACAGCGAACGCTGCCGCACGATCTCCGGGAACATTGAACAAGCTCAATCCCAATACAGCCACACCGTGATAGGTTCCAACCGATCCCGGCGCGCCGGGAATGACAAACCCGATCGTTGTCACGACGAGCATCACCAGCACCGAGCCCACGAGATCATTGTGAATCATTGGAAACTCGGGTTTCGTCAGACCGATGGCCGCCATGATCAGGTACACCATGAATGCATACATCGCCCACAAGATGAGCGACGAAATCGCCAATTGCCACGCCAACTCTTTTCGCCCCATCACTCCCAGCCCGGCGCTGAAGGTGGACAATAGCGAGTGGATACTGTCGCCAAGTTTCTTCGGGAATATTTTCAGAACGACACCCGCCCACTTCAAAGCGCGAGTTCGATCCACTCCCAGCCAAATGCAGAACCCACCCAGAACAAATGCCGCAGCCGAGAGCACGTAGGCACCACTGCGCAGTTTATCCGGCAAGGGATAGATCAAAAGTGCGGCGCCAATATACGGCACCATATACACCAAGTCAATCAATCGCTCAGCGACAATCGTCCCGAACGCCGCGGAACGCGACATTCCGGTAAGCTGATTGATCACCTGCGCGCGATAGACTTCTCCCAAACGCATCGGCAGGAGGTTGTTTGCCATGTAGCCGATGGTCATGGTGCCAAACGTCGGCATCAGTTTGATCTTAGTCAGTGTGTTCAGCGTCAACTGCCAACGCCAGGCGCGAATGAACAGCGTTGTAAAGAAGATCACTCCCGCCACAAGCACGTAATTCCATTCGGCATTTGATATCGCCGCGCCAAGCTCGGAGAGGTTGAAGCGCGGATACCCAAACAATGCTTCCCCGACCCCCATTTTGCCGGAGAACAAAGCTCCGAACTTCGGCTTGAAGGCCGTAAGGTAAAGAAAGAAGCCGCTGATGGCAAGACTGAGAAGTATTCGCGAAAATTTCTTGTTCATATGGTCTAACGTGTCCGAAAATCAATCAGGTTTTCCTCAGGCACAGCGGGCAATGCAAAAAGCGACGTGTCCAGCGCAACCGACTCGTGCCACATCAGGATCTCGTACTTGCTGCCGATTCCGTCGTCACCGACAAAGCGAATCTCCTTCGGAACTCTCGTCTTGCCCGCAAACAACATCTCCACCTGTCCCGACACTTGCGGGGAAGCTGCGTCCAGCACCAGGAGCGTATCGCCTTCTCCTTCCGCCAGCAGATCGTAGGGTACAAGCTCGCGATCCAGACTCAAAAGCACCGCCTCGGGAGACCACTCCGAACGTCCCTGCGCATCTTCAATCATCAGCGTTTCCTGCTCTTTCAAGAGCCGCCATTGAATCGAGCCGATCTCGCAGTGAGTCCACTCGGGCGTGTCGTGATAGAAGGCGTCCGGACGACGAAACACCAGCCGACCTTCAAGTCCTTCTTCAGGGAAATCGGAACCCGTTGCGCGGTATCCTATCTCAAGCGAGGGGAGAGAGCGCAAATGCCGTTCCACGTTGGCATAATACTCAGAAGCCTGAGTGCGCGCCCAGACGGGAACGGCAAGGGTCAGCAGAATCAGCAGATAGTTAGCTATGTTGTTCAAGGTCCATCACAGTTTGTTCATCCGCCAGCACCGCACGGGCCTTTGATCCGTCAAATGGACCGACAACTCCGGCTCGTTCGAGCTGATCAATCAGGCGCGCTGCGCGGCTGTAGCCAACCTTCAATCGGCGTTGCAATATCGAAACACTTCCCTGCCCTGTCCGCACCACAATTTTTGCCGCCTCCAGGAAGAACGGATCGCGGCCCTCAAGCAACGCGTCAGACACGTCGGTTCCGTCGCGTTCCTCTTGGGGGTCCTGCGGCAGAACAAGCTTGTTGCGCGGTGAAGGCTGTTGACGAATATGCGAAATCACTCGCGCGATTTCCTTTGACGTCAGGAGTGCTCCCTGCACGCGCTGCGGGGCTGGCTCTTCCGGATGCTGAAACAGCATGTCGCCCTGGCCGAGAAGCATCTCCGCGCCATTCGTATCGAGAATCGTGCGCGAATCCACTTTCATGGCAACACGGAAAGCGATTCGAGCGGGGAAGTTCGCTTTAATTACACCTGTGATCACGTCCACGGAAGGGCGCTGCGTCGCGACGACCAAGTGAATTCCAACGGCGCGCGCAAGTTGTGCTAATCTCGCAATCGGTTCTTCTACTTCTCGCTGTGCCGTGACCATCAAGTCCGCCAGCTCGTCAATGATCACGACAATGTACGGAAGAGTCCTGTCTCCTTCCCGCGGCGACTCGCGCACCATCGAGTTGTACTCGGCCAAATGGCGCGCGCCGCGTTCGGCAAGTAAATCGTAACGCTGTTCCATTTCGACCAAACAACTGCGCAGCACCTTGACCGCCTCGTCAGGCTTGGTGACCACATATTCACTCAGGTCCGGACGATGCGTCAGATGATGATTGCGAAGCTCGTTGTACGCAGCCAACTCGAGCTTCTTGGGATCTATCATCACGAACTGAACTTCTTCGGGCGTCGCACGCAGGAGAATCGAGGTAATGATCGCGTTCACGCAAACGGATTTCCCTGATCCGGTCGTTCCCGCGATCAGCAAATGCGGAAGTGCTCCCAAATCCGCCGTTAGGATTTCACCGTGTACCGTTCGACCCAGGGCGATCGTCAGCTTTGACGGCGTGCCGTGAAACTGCGGGGATTCGACCACTTCACGAAATGTCACCAGCGCGGGTTTCGGATTGGCCATCTCGATGCCCACGGCGGCTTTCCCGGGGATCGGTGCAAGGATGCGCAGACCGCGTGCACGCAATGCGAGCGAGATGTCATCCGCGAGAGCCTCAATGCGTGAAACCTTGACTCCCGGAGCAGGTGCAAGCTCAAACTGCGTAATCACGGGACCCGGATTGACCTGCGTTACGCCTGCCTTGACTCCGAAAGTTTCAAGACATTTCTCCAGGAGCTGCGCGTTATGCTGCTGCTCGTCCTGCGACATTCCGCCAACACGTTCGGCAGGAGGATTGTTGAAGCACTCTGCGGATGGAAAAACGTAACCAGACAAGTCATCCACGGTCATAGCAAGCTGAGCCGCGGGCTTCGATAGCGCGCGACGAGCGCCGGTCAACGGGTCAATCTCCTCATTCAGATTGTGCGCCACCTTGCCGGGTTGGCCATCCGCCTGCGCATGATCCGGCACGATCTGCTGCTCCATTGCAGGTGGGATCACAATCTCCCGATCCACGTTGATCTCTGGAATCGTATCTTCTCGAGACTCGCGCCGCTTCAAGTACTGCTTGAGCCAGCGCCAGGCAGGAACGATGGATGCCGCAGGAAGATTGCGCGCGCGTCCGGCAAGCAGCGCAGTCTGTTCCGCGCGGCGTTCAACCCACTCCCCGAATCCGGCAATCGTCATGGACAACCCAACCACCAACAGCACAAACATAACCAGCACCGCGCCAATCCGTCCCGTCAGAAGCATCAACTGCTCTGCAGACCAGTATCCGAATTGGCCGGAGTGAACATAGTAGATGGACGGCGAATCGCGGTGGATCAGTGCGCCAAACACACCGACGCCCGCCGAAGTCCACAGTCCAAGGGCAAACAGCCAGATTGACAAGATGGTCGTGCTGCGCGCGGAGTGGCGGCGCAGTGCTGCCCAACCCCAGAGTCCAAAGAGCAGCGGGAACACCAGTGCGGGCCATTGGCCCATGAACAGAGGCGCAAGCAGCGCAGAGGCCATTTCACCGAATCGTCCCGCAGCGTTCTCGGGCTTTGCGGCAAAATCCTGATAAGGATAGTCGTTCGGCGAATGACTGGCCAGCGCAACAAACAGAAGCACACTGAGACAGAGCAGCACAAGCCCGACCACAGCAGGTGCGGCCGACCGTTTCGCGGGCGTGGGTTGTGCTGTCTTACGAACCGCCATTCTGTCTCTGAATCTTGATTTTGCCTTCAATCAATGCGGGAACCACCTGATGCGAATCAACGCGCGCGCAGTGCTCCAAGTCAGGAGCGAATCCGGCATCCGCGAGAAACCGTCCATGAAAACATCCACGGACCACCTCGACAATCTGCGAACGATAGTAACGGAACATGTCGAGTGCTGCCTGCGCACCGTCCTGATCGAGCGGACCATTGGATTTTGAGATCCCTTCGACGAGCTTGCCTGCGCAGACAAAGTCCTCCATGGAGAACTTTCCGTTCCTGCCGGAACAGATTATCGCGACATCACGCCCCAGCTCGCGAGCAGCATTTACCGTTGCTGAGAAATTGTTGAAGCTCCCGACTATTACATGCTCCGCACTCTTGCAGCGCACCAGTGCCGGAGCACCATTCGTGGAGGCAAACACGATAGTCCGCCCGCCAATTCGCTCCTTGGTGTATTCGAGCGGCGAGTTGCCAAGATCAAATCCCTCGATCAGCTTTCCTTCGCGCTCGCCGCCGAGAATCACATCCGCGCGTCCTGCTTTTGCGGCAAACTCACCGGCTTCCGCAGGCGTGGAAACGGGCACGACCTCGCGCGCGCCGTTGGTCAACGCCTGAACAATTGTTGAAGACGCGCGAAGCACGTCTATCACAATCGCTGTCGTGCCGCGCACGTCGTCCTCATTCCACTCACGCGGAGTAGCAAACACTTTGATATTCAACAGAGTGCTCCGCGCTTAGTAGGGACGTTTGTAGAACGGCGGCTTGACGATTTTCGCGGCCGCAGGCTTGCCGTGACACGAAATCGAAAGCGTCGTTCCGATTGCACTCTGTTCGACCGGCACGTAGCCGAGAGCGATGCCCCGGTTCAAACTCGGTGACACCGTACCGGATGTGACCCTGCCAATCTCGGTGCCGTGCAAATCCAGAATGGGATAACCCGGTCGCGGAAAGGCTGAATCGGCAAGTTCAATGGCCACAAGCTTGCGCGTTACACCAGCATCCCTAAACTTGAGCAAGACGTCTTTCCCAATGAAATCCGACTTGTCGAGCTTCGTGATCCAACCCAATCCGGCCTCAAGAGGATTTGTCTTGTCATCTATGTCGTTGCCGTATAGACACATCTTCATCTCGAGCCGAAGTGAGTCGCGTGCTCCGAGTCCGATAGGTTCGATGTCATAGGGCTTCCCCGCGTCCAGAATCGCCCGCCAAACCGGAACGGCGCCATCATTCGGAAGATAAATTTCAAACCCATCTTCACCGGTGTAGCCCGTGCGGGAAATCACCGCTTCATGTCCGGCAACGCGACCTTCCGCAAAATGATAGAAGGGGATTGCGGACAGGTCCGTTTCCGTGAGCGTCTGCAAGATGTCTTGTGCGTTGCGCCCTTGAATTGCCATGAGCGAAATCTCGTCGGAACGATTTGTCAATTGCACATCCCCGCTGACATGGCTGCTGATCCAGTCCCAATCTTTCTGGAGATTTGCCGCGTTCACCACAAGCATCAGGTGATCGTCTGATTTGTAAATCAACAAGTCATCCACGATGCCGCCGTCCGGTCTGCACATGCAGCTATACTGCGCCTGACCGGATCGCATGGACAAAACGTCGTTGACAGTGATATGATGGACAAACTTCTCGCGGTCCGCGCCGCGCACTATGAACTCGCCCATATGGGAGACGTCGAATAGACCAACTGTACTGCGGACACGCAAGTGTTCCGCACGTATTGAATGATATTGTATGGGCATCCTGTAGCCCGCGAACTCTACGAGCTTCGCGCCCAATGCTTCATGTTCGGCAGTTAGCGCCGTCGTTTTCAAGTGCTGCTCCAAATCGTGTGGAACGGTATTCTCTGCATTAACTCATAGAAAGGCGAGCGCCGTTAGTGGCCTCGCCTATGATATCGTATCCTGCTCCGCATCCGCCTCGTCTTCAGGCGGAGACTTCAATTGAATCACGCGCACGGGAACTGAGGCGGGACGGTATCCCTCTTTCATCACCATCTTCTGTCCGTCATTCGAAACGATGAAAGTCAGATAGCCCGCGGCGACGTCACTCTTCATATGCGTTGTCACGTATGTGTACGTCGTCATGAAGGGCCACTTCGGCGTGTCCATGATGGTCTTGGCATTCGCCGGGATCCGCAAGTCTCCCTTCGCCCAGCGCAGTTTCTTGAATCCTGCGGCTTCCGCGACCTTTTTTGAGAAGATCAGGAGCGCGCCGGGATCGTCTCGCGAAAGTTCAAGCATCTGCGTTCCGGTCGAACAGACGACCGCGGCAAGAGAGTCGAAATCTCCGTAATAGTTCAACAAGGACGTCCACGCGCCGTCACCCGGCAAGGGAGCGTATGGAGTGATTGTGATGTCGTCGCCGCCGAACTCTTTCCAGGACCTTGCGCTGCCTTCCAGAATTCGTTTCAGGCTAAGACTGTCTATGAACTCTGCTTTGTTGGAATCGGCGACCAACAGATAGGTTGGATAGTGCGCCACCGGGTAGGTGTAAAGATTCATCGCATTCGACGTGAAGAGCAGCGACTCTTCGCTGCTCAACGCGCGGTCAATGAATACTTCTTCTGTGCGGTTGTTCAGAAGCGAATCGAGCAGCGACAACGTCGTGCGCCGCCAGACGGTAACATCCGCTTGCGGGTGCACATCGCAGTACGCTTGAGCAGTATAAAAGGCCAAATCATAAACCGCGTCGCTGACGCCAATCGCCGCCGAGCCTTTTGTAAACGACTCTTCAGGTTCCTTCTTTGCGCAGCCTACAATCACCACCGCGCAAAGCATCACACGCAACAAATTCATCATCTACTTATCTTCCCACGGACGTCTGTGTTCTCCGCCAAACCTGCGATCCAACGGCTTCGGTGTTCGCGAAACCACGAATCTGTGCACTCCAAGCAGAATCACTACGATTCCCATGATCGGGCGCAATCCCGTTTCTTTCGGCAACTGCTGCAGCAAATCTCCGGTCAGAATCAAGATCCCAATGATCAAGAAAGAGACTGGAAGAATCCAGCGAGTGATCATTTCATTTGCCAGACTATTGCGAAATTCTAAACTTGAACGGCATCGCCACCCACACCGCTATCGGATTGCTTTGTTGAATCGCCGGAGTGAACTTCCATTGCGGAATCACACGCGCGACCTCATCCTCAAATCCCAATCCGGGAGGCGACACATCAATCACATGCCAACCGAGGACATCGCCGCGATCTCCGACATGAATCCAAACTCGCACCGTGCCTTCGATGCTTGCCAGGCGCGCATTCTTGGGATACTCGGGCTGCGGGTTGATGTCGAGCGGAACAGGAGCAATCTCCGTATAAACGAATTTCTCCCAGGGCTTCTCGATACCCGCAACATCAATCGCATCTCCACCGCCGCCACCTGACAGACCATCCCCGTAAATCGCGCCGGTGTCAATGGTGCCATCGTCGAATGTTGTGCCATGCAGGTCGGCCAAGTTATCCGGCAGCTCGATGCTGTCCATGACGATCGGCTCGTCTTCAATCGGGACGAATTTAGGCACGTCCGGCTTGCTGGCTTCGATCGGACGTTTCGGGCGAGGAGTGGGCTCACGCTTCGGACGAAACTCGTTCACAAACGTCGTATCGTTTGTGTAGCGTTTCTCCGTGATCTGCTCGTGCTTGGGCAGCAAACCGAACAAAGCAATGAACGTCGAGTGCAAGAAGGCACTCACGACCAGGCCTTGTACCAAATACCTGCCAAGGTGACCCTTCAGGTCACGCGCACCGATCACCACACTTTTGATCTTCGAACCGGTTTCCATGACACCTCCTCGCCGCATGAACGGCAGTAGAAATTGGATTCCCGGGACCCATACGAAGATATTTACAGAGCGCAAGACCGCACGACGAGACGCCGCGCGGTCCTGTCAATTTGCGGCGTGCTTACTGAACCTTGAAGTTGAACGGAATCGCGATCCAGACGCCCACGGGATTCCCCTGCTGAATTGCCGGAGTGAATTTCCACTTGGGAAGGATTTTCTCCACTTCCTCTTCAAATCCGAGCTTCTCGGGCTTGGCCTGAACGATGCGCCACTTCTTGACTTCGCCCTTCTTGTCCACATAGACCTGCGCGGTCACTTTCCCCGACACGCCGGCGCGCTGCGCCATCTCGGGGAATGCAGGCTGCGGGCTGAAGTCCGGCAGCGGCTGCGGCGGAACTTCAAACGGAATGAACGTGTCGAAACCGGGAATCGCATCGCCGTCGTCCTGAATGACCAAATCGGCATTCGGATCAATGGCAAGAGTGTCCGTGCCATAATCTTCAACGATGGCTTCGACGATTTCTTCCTGCTTCAGCATCTCGGGCTGTTCTTCAGGAACTTCGTCTTCCTTCACGGCGATCGGAACGACCACCTTGGGCAGCGCGAGCTTGGGACGCGCGATCTTCGGCGGTGACTTGCTCGGATCAAGCTGCTTGAGTTTCTTCAACGCCGTCGTGATGTCATAGACTTGCGCCGGCGGAGGTGGAATCTCTTCCTTGAACAGCGTCGCAATGTACGGCGAAGCCACTACGATGGAGTGGATCAGCAAGCTGACGACCAAGCCACGCAACAGGTTCTTGCCGACAAAATATTTGAGCTCGATCGAGCCGTATTTGCCCTTCTCGAGTTCTTCTAAGTAGTTTTTGCTCATATCCCGCCTTCCTTTCTTTTGTCCAGCGGTCGTTTACAGTTGCTCCGACGGCGGCGCTTCCCCATCAGCTTCCGCTTCTTCAGGAGTTAGCAGTCCGGCAGAACCTGCCGTGACAAAGCCCGCAGCGCGCAGAAGCGAATCATCCCACGTCGTATAACGGTCAATCGAGAATCTCGTCATCTTCGCCAAATTGAATTCGTCCACCAAGTCCACGAGCGCGAAATACCGCGCCTTGGGGTGGATTCTGGCGACGACCGTCACGCTGTCGCCATAACGATCATAACGGGTCATCAGGGAGTCTCTGACCTGCATCCACGTTACCGGACGCGGCGTCCCATTGCCAATCTGCAAGGCAACGGAATCCAGATTCGTCACATAAAACGACATCAACTTCTCTTCGAAGACCTTCACTTCAACCGGCGTATCTTCGTCAGGCGGAAGCACAAGGTCCATCGCGGTCGGCAGACGGAAGACCGTGGTCACCATGAAGAAAATCAGCAGAAGAAAAGCGATATCCACCATCGGCGTCATGTCAATACGGATCGCGACGCGCGGCCGCTTCCATGATTGTCCACCTGCTCCGGATTTTTTTGCGCCACCAAGATCTACTGCACCCATTGTGTGGCTCCTTTAGCTTTCTTCCACTTCCGTGACCATGTTCACGAAGTAAAGTTCATTCTTCTGCAGAACGCGCATGATCTTCTCAATCGTGCCGTACTCGGCCTCTTTGTCGGCCTTCAGCACTACCTTGCGAATCTCAACGCGCTCGCGGATTATCAAATTGTCAATCACCTTGCCGATCGAGTCCGGCTTGAACTCGACTCCGCGCGCCTGATGACCTTCCAACCGGGCCAAACCGGTTTTCACATCCAACGCGGCGTTGTCCAGAGTCATGAATACGCGGCTATCCTTGGGAACAGTGATGACGATGATTCCGGTTTCAGGAAGCTGGCTCGTCGAATGCGATGACGGAGTCTGCACTTCGACTTCCGCAGGCTTCTTGAACACCGTCGTAGACATAAAGAAGATCAGCAACAAGAACGCGATGTCCACCATCGGCGTCATATCTATGCTGACCGGTATTCGGCGTTTCTTGGGAGCAGCCATGATTTGTCCTCAGTAGGGTGTGACCGTAAGCTGCTTAGTCTTCTTTGTCCTTCAGAATCTCCACCATCAAATAGGCGGCTTCGTCAATTTCGTAGTTGAACTGGTCAACCTTGTTCACAAAGAAGTTGTAGGCCACAATACCGCAGATCGCGGCGAACAGACCGAGAGCCGTGTTCACGAGCGCTTCGGAAATACCGCGCGCAAGTTCGGCGGCATTCGGCGCGCCCTGAGTGGACATAGCGGCAAACGAACGAATCATACCGATGGTGGTTCCCAACAGACCGACCATGGTGGCCACGGAGGCGATGGTCGAAAGAGCGATCAGATTTCGTTCAAGAAACGGCACTTCCAGCAGACGGGCTTCGTTGATGGCACGCTGGGTTTCGGAGATCTTCTTCTCCATGTGTACACTCTTGTCACTCGCGACACGCATCCACTGTTCCGCGCCGGCCTTCAAAACGGCGGCAGCCGAACCGCGCTGACTGTCAGAGACCTTGATCGCGTGGTCATACTTGCCTTCGCGAACGGCCTTGGTGAACTCGGAGAAATACACCGGCAGCGCGCGGGAGCCGCGCGCCTTGCCCAACGTAATCACGCGCTCAACGATGAACGTCAAAAGCATCAAGGTCAACGTGATCAGCACCGGAACGATTGGTCCGGCCAGCGCAATTTGGTGAATCAACGGGGTCTCTTCGACTCCCTTGTCCATGCTCGGAAGAATGCCGTAATAGAAGACGAGGGAAAGACCTAACGCCGCAACCAGCGTAATCGTTGTGAAAGTGCCTTGCTTCATACTAATGTTCCTTTGTCCAATCGAGTTATTTTTTTTTGGATTGGAGGGTTATCTTCTCATTTGTCTTAAAATCTGATCAATCTGTTCAGCCTTTTCGCAGCCGGTCCGATCGCCTAAGTCGCATGCGCGCTGATAGGCGTCTTTGGCTTTCTGAACAGTCGGTTTGTCATTTTCGTTCGAGAAATAGTAGCTGTCCCCAAGAAACACCCAAAGGTCCTTGTTGTTCGGACAAGCCTTGACACCTGCAAGCAGCGCCGTAATCGCGGACCCGTAGCGTTCCCGCTTCAAATCTATGTACGCGTTCAACTGATGCGCGTCGCAATTCGACGGGTCTCGCGCAATGACCTTCGTGGCCGCCTCGCGCGCCTTGTCGTACTGCTTGGTCTCAATGTAGCTATTGACGAGAATCAGCCCGTATTTGTCGAGCGCGGCATCGTCTGCCGTCAGCTCGTTCAAGTATTCGCCCAGCCGAGCCTGATCATCCAGACGCTGCAGCAAGCTAACCTTGCGCGTTACGTCGGAATTGGATTCGGGCGTCATCTGAAGCTGAAGATCCGTGTAAACGAGCGACGAATCAAGCGCGCCAAGTTTGTCGAATGCGCGGGCGATGTTCGCATAGGCATCCTGTTGTCTTGCCAGCTCCGGAGCGTTCAAGATCGCAGCCTCCATCAAGACTGTGGACAATCCGAGCAGTTCGCCGCGCAAGGGATGCTTGTCATCCAATACCGCACCAGGCGCACGCAACACAGCCGCCGCAGCTTTGTAACGGGCGGCAATCTGTGCGTAGAGCCCCTTCAACTCGATTTCCGTCACAGGAGGAACCGGCGGCACCTCAGGCACTTCAACTTCACCTTCCCCGGGGGGAGCAGGAGGGGCTGGAGGCGTGGGCATCGAAATCGAACCGGATGCCAGCTTCTCGTATTCCTTGGATTGACTCTCAAACTCTGAGGCCATGCGCTCGCGTGAGTCTGCTGACAAGGAATCCTGCTGGGAAGTATAGAACAGCGAGCGTCCGACAAAATACTCCGCCTCGGAAAGCGACAACCGAATATCATTTCGATCCGGCTTCTGAGACAGCGCGCGGCGCAAAGGGCTGACTGCCGCCGAGTAGAAATTCTTCTTCTCGGCTTTGGAAAGATCCACGAAACTGCGACCCAGCCAGTAGTTTGCCAGGAAGTTGTCCGCATCCTTCTCTACCGCCTTCTGAAACTCCGCTGATGCTTCGGCATATCGTCTGGCAGCATAGCGAAGGCGTCCGCGCAGGAAATCCACCTGCTGGTTCTCGGGATCACGCTCCTGTACGATCTTGAACAGTTTGTCGGCCTCGTCATACTTCTTGAGCTCCAACAACGTCTGACCGTATTCAAACGCGATATCCGGATCGCCTTCGTTCAATGACCATGCTTTCTCGAAATTGTCCGCCGCAAGCGCCGTTACATTCGCATTCCGGTAGATGCGCGCAAGCATCAGCGGATAGAGCGGATTGTCCGGGTTCTTGGCCGTGGCGCTGGCCAATATGGGAGTCGCTTCCGCAATCTTGCCTTGCTTTCCCAGAATCAACGCACGCGCCGCCTTGATTTCGTCGAGTTTCCCCTTCTTGTCCTTGGCTTCGGCCGCAGACACGACTCGATCCGCATCGTCCAGCCTATTCATGGACACGTACAACGTCGTCAGGTCCACGACCGATTCCGCCTGCTTCGGGTTCAGCGCAAGTGCACTTTCATACTTCGCGATTGAAGTCGCGGTGTCTCCCAAGAAGAGACTCGCGCGAGCCCAAAGACGCCAAGCATCGTCGCTCTTCGGATCCACATTCGTTGCCTCTTGCGCCAAAGACAGAACCTCTTCCCAGTTGCCACGATGCGCTCGTTCACGCGCGCGGTCCAGTGGTTCGTTCGGAGCAGCAAACACAAGTCCGCAGAGTACTGCAGTCAGAAGGACAACGAGAAGACTGTGAATTCGGAATTTCATGAGTTGTTAATCGGCGTCCCGTGGAGTCCTGGGGCGCGGCGTAGGAAGGTGGACTGGAAGTCTTGCCAATATAGCCAAATGACGCAAAAAGAGCAAGTTAGCGTTCTGTAAGCGCGTCATTTCGCCGTTCCCTCCCCTCACCCCAATTGTTTTCGAAAAGAATAGTTATCCTCTTCTTTTACAACATCTTACTGTTTATTGCCTCGTTCCGGGCGTGAAGAGGACGAGGCCAGCGACTTCGCTTCATCAAACATGCCGAGCGCGGCCTGCACCTGCTCGTCGTCCTGAAGTCGAATCATGTGGTAGAGATTGCGGTCGTTGAACAGCAGGCCGGCTATCTCCCCGCGGAGCTGCGTCTTCGTGAAGTGCAGGTCCTGATCCCAGCGCGGCTCGTCAACCTCGATGTCGCTACTCTGGACCTTCGCCTTAAACTCCGACAACATCTCGTCAGTCACCTTGAACTCAGACGAGAAGCGGTCGAAGTCTTTGCCCCACTCCGGATGCTTGGATACAAAGTCTGAAGCGTAGTCGAAATACAAGCGCTTGCTAAAAATCTTCGCTGTCAGCGCATTTGTTCTACTCGGAACCACGGTGCTGTCCGGAGTGATTCCTCCACCGCCATAAACCGTCCTACCTCCATCCGTTTTGAACTCTTCGCGAGGCGTCGTGTCTTGCACAGCAGTTTCCGGCGCGTTTGGATCGTCGTCATCGCGGCCTTCCATCACGTACTCCGCGAACCCCTGATCGTAGGGGCGCTGAATCAAGCGCCCGGTCGGCGTATAGTACTTCGCGGTCGTGATGCGTACGACCGAACCGTCCGGCATCGGATACGGCGTCTGAACCAATCCCTTGCCAAAACTCACCTGCCCCACGACCAGCCCGCGATCGTGATCCTGAATGGCGCCGGAGACAATCTCTGACGCGGATGCGCTGCCGTGATTGATTAGGACAACCAGCGGCATGTCATACTGTGCGCCGATTCCGGTTGAACGAAACTCCGAGTTTGAACGGCTTGTGCGGCCCTTCGTGTACACCAGCATCATGTCCTTACGCGGCATGAACAGGTCCGCAACTCTCCAAGCCTGATCCAGATAGCCGCCCGGATTGCCGCGCAGATCCAAGAGCAGACGCTTCATGCCTGCAGCCTTCAAACTATCGAGCGACTCCACGACTTCTTCCGTCGTGCGAGACGTGAATTGCATGATGCGCACGTATCCAGTTTCCTTGTCCGGAAGCATGAACGCCGCGCCGACAGAGAAAATGGGAATCTTGTCCCGCACAATCTCAAACTCCAGAGGCACTTCAATTCCCGGTCGCGTGATGGTCACACGCACCGTGCTTCCTTTCTCCCCGCGAAGTTTGTCGAAGACTTCTTCGTTCGTGATGGCGTAGGCGGAAATCCCGTCTATGTGCGTGATCCGGTCCCCCGCGCGAATGCCCAACCGGTCGGCAGGCGTGCCCGGAATCGGCGAGACCACCGTCAACCAATCGCTCTGAATGGAGAATTGAATGCCAATCCCTTCAAAGTCGCCGCGGAACTGCTCCGTAATCTTGGCTTGCTGGTCCGCGGGAATATACACCGAATGCGGATCCAGCTCGCGCAGCATACCCTCAATTGCCCCTTCCAACAGCTTCGAAGCATCGGGCTCGTCCACGTAGTTGTCGCGTACGGCGCGCAAAATGTAATTCAGCTTGTTCAGCTGCATATTGACATCGCCGGGATTGTCTGCCAACAGAGTCGGCCCCCAGAAAAATCCCATGCCCACAACGACCAATCCCAGGACCATCATAGCTGCGTACTTGCGACTCTTCAATTCTCGTTCTCCTGATTAACCACATTTCCGAAGTGCTGCCGTAGCAGAGCTTCCTGAGCCTTTGTCAGCTCGCGGCCTCTGCGGCTCATTGCCGTGCGCGCCGTCTCAAGCAATCTGTCTACGGGCTCGAACTTGACTCCGCGCTTGCCGCCCCATGCAAAGCTGCGAATCGAACGCGGGGGATAGCCTTCCCCAAACACGTTCGCCCCAACTCCAACAATCGTTCCGGTATTGAACATCGTGTTGATGCCGGTCTTCGTATGATCCCCGCACATCAAACCGACAAACATGCTTCCTGAATCCACGAGAGACTGTCCAACTTTGAGTGCCACGTTGCCGTAGTCATTGCGCAAGTTGGACACGGTTGTGTCCGCACCCAGATTCACCCATTCGCCGAGATGGCTGTTGCCCAGAAATCCTGCATGCTGTTTGTTCACATATCCCTGCAGGATTGAGCCGCTGATCTCTCCTGAGACCCGGCAATGCGGACCAAAACTTGATCCCGAATAAAGCACGGTGCCCGCCTTCACTTTACAATGGCTGCCGATGCTCAACGGGCCTTTCAAATAGCAATGCGGTTCAATACTCACACCCTCACCCATCCAAATCGAACCACCGCTTGTGTCCAGAACTACTCCCGGCAAGAACGTGCAACCGGCTCCGACAAACACCGGCTGCTCTCCAATCCTGTGAACTCCCTGTGGAGTGCTCGTCATTTCTTCGGATCCCCGCAGCTCGCCGCGTGCACCGTCCAGTGCCGCGTGCAAGAGGTGCTCGTTGTTCAGCATATAGTCCCAAACATACCCTGCCGAGACCACGCCAAGCTCCGCCGCCGGAACCGTCCCTCCTACTGTTTTAACGAGAGTTTCGGCAAGCGCAGTTCCAGGCAAAGAACGGGTTTCTGAGATTTTCTTGCCGCTGACCTTTGCCCACAGCAGGTTCCCGTCCGCATCCGCTACTGCCTCCGGCAAACTCGTTTTGCAAACTGGCATTCGAAGCACGCGGCCATTCAGAAATACCACCGATTGCACTGATTCTGGCCAATCGTCATCAAACCCTGCACTCTCTCGTGCGGCCTCCACCAGTTCCATACGCAGACGCAAGCTGACCCCCGTGCCCGTCATGCGCACTTCCTCCAGCCACGACCGCAGACTTCCAAGCCCGGACAGGCACTCCCAGCTGGGTCTGAGCACATTCAACGGAAACAGCCGGGGCGAGGTTGCGGCATCCTCAAACAAGACGATATGCCCGGCGTCCAGCCACTCCGGGGCAATCAGACGATGTACAAGATCAAGCGCGGACAAAGAATTTCCCCGGAAGTTGTTTGACAAAACCCTTCAGTTCGAGCATCAACAGGCGACTCAGGAGTTCGCCCGGCGGCTGACTGGCTTTCTCCACAAGCAGGTCAATATGAATCTTCTGATCCGCTGGCACAAGCTCCCAGAGGCTGAGTTCGGGTTCAGCAAGATTGGGACGCTCTGCCTGGGCTTGTGGTTGAACAGCGCTCTTCAGTCTGAGTAAGTCGGCGATGTCCTGCGGACTATCCACCAACGCCGCGCCTTCCTTAATCAGCTCGTGGCACCCGGCTGCCAATCCTCCCACGATGAACCCGGGCACTGCTCCCACTTCCCGGCCAAATGACGCGGCCAAACGGGCTGTGATCAGGGCACCGGATTTCTCCGGCGCTTCAATCACAATTGTTACCGCAGACAACCCGGCAATAATCCGGTTACGCTGCGGAAAAGTGAAACCCGACGGCTCAGTTCCCATAGGATACTCGGAAACGAGCGCACCGCCGCTGTTCAGAATTTGCTCGGCCAATCCCTTGTGGTGGTCCGGGTAGATGATGTCCACTCCGCAGCCAAACACCGCTTCGGTCGGAATGCCGCGTTCAAGAGCCACGCGATGCGCCGCTCCGTCAATGCCGCTGGCCAGTCCGCTGACAATGTGCACCCCGGTCGAGACCAGTCCGGCGATCAGTTCTTTGCAGGCGCGCTTGCCGTAATCGCTTGCGCGACGTGTGCCGACAATGGCGACGCGGCGAGCCCTTGGATCGAGCGTTCCCTTCACAAACAACACTGCTGGAGAGTCTTGTTCGAGTTGTCTGAGCGGCTCGGGATACTCTTCGTCCCAAAACGTATGCACACCCACTTCTGCTTCTGAGGCGCGCTCGAGCTGCTTCTGACCGGTCTCCGCATCCGGCTTGATGTTGCGCAGGCCTTCGATGACTTTGTCCCCGATGCGCGGAACGGAACGCAACTCCCCAACAGATGCTTCAAACACTCTGGACGGCTGGCCAAACTCCTTGACCAGACGAATGGCGCCCCAGGCGCCGACTCCCGGCACCGTCAAAAGATTGAGCAGCGCGGCCTTCTCGAAGTGGTTCAGTCCCATTCGTCTTCTTCCGGCTGGACGGACGCAGCACCGGGGGCTTCCGGGAGTTCATCCGGCTCGCGAAACACGCGCGGCACAGGAGCATCTTCGAGGAGCTTCCACAGCTTCTCTATCAACTCCTCAATTCCTGTGCTGGTTGCGGATGAGATGGAATGCTTCCACGGACCCTTCGGGAGTTTCTCACCTTCCGGCCACATGTCAGTCTTAGAGAGTACGACCAGAGTCGGTCGCTTCAGCAGGTCGGGATTCCAGCTCTTGAGTTCGGCTTTCAACACTTTGAGGTCTGCCTTCGGGTCCGGACTTGTACAGTCCAGAAGGAAGAGCAGCACGCGCGTGCGCTCGACGTGGCGCAAGAATTCATATCCCAGACCTTTTCCGTCCGACGCGCCCTCAATCAGTCCCGGCAAATCCGCAAGTACAAAACTCGAGTATTCCGTGGGCCGTACAATTCCGAGATTCGGAGACAAGGTCGTAAACGGGTAAGGCGCGATCTTCGGGCGTGCGGCAGTCAATACAGACAGCAGAGTTGATTTGCCGGCATTGGGAAGGCCGACCAGCCCCACATCCGCCATCAGCCTCAGTTCAAGCAAAAGATTGTGCTCTTGTCCGGGCTTGCCCGGCGTAGCTTTGCGCGGAGCCTGATTGCGCGAGGTCGTGAAATGCTGATTGCCCTTCCCGCCTTTTCCGCCTTCCGCCACGCAAATCCTCTGATCCGCTTCCGACAAATCCGCCAGCAGACCCTGTTCAGAATAGATCTGCGTGCCCACCGGGAGACGAACCTCCACATCCTTCCCGTCGCGGCCGGTGCAATTCTTTCTGCCCCCCATCGCTCCGTCTTCGGCAGAGAAATCAAACTTGTGCCGAAAATCCATCAACGTGTGGAGTTGCGGATCGGCAACCAAATACACAGACCCGCCGGTTCCTCCGTCGCCGCCGTCCGGTCCGCCTAATGGTCTGAATGCTTCGCGCAGGAACGACACCCGGCCGTCCCCGCCTTTTCCCGACTTGACATGTATGGTCGCGCGATCAACAAACAAAGTGGATTACCGTTCTCTTGGAAGGAGTTTCTCTTAACAAGGAAATGCAGTGCGGTGACAAATGCAAGGGCCAGGTGCGGATTGAATCACACCTGGCCCCTGCTATTCCGAAAGGACTAACTGCGACGCAGTCAGCTTACTTCATCAGGACCATCTTGCGAGTCGTCGAGACGCCGTTCGCCTCGAGACGGTACATATACACGCCGCTCGACAGCGCAGAGCCGTCAAACGCGATCGTGTGAGCACCCGCGTTCATCGCCTGACCAGCCACCAACGTCGCGACTTCTTCGCCGAGCACGTTGAAGACCTTCAGCGTGACAACCGTTGAATTGATCAGGTCAAACTGAATGTTGGTCGAGGGGTTGAACGGGTTCGGGTAGTTCTGGAACAGCTGGAACGCCTGCGGCAATTCGCGGCGATCATCAGCGGCCAGGGCGCACGGATTTTCCGGATCAAACGGCTGAGCGCCCGTGCCGGTGTGCTGGCTGCCGTCAATGTGCATCGTCGGCTGAGCCCAATCACGCATGCCTTGAGCTTCGAAGTCCAGGTCATTCATCGGAACACGCAGGTAGTAAATCGGGTTCTGCGTGGCGACACCTTCGTCCTGCGGCACGCCGCCGACATCATAGTCGAGCTCGTACTGAACGTGCATGTACTTGTCGCCGTTCTCGCTCGTGATGTACTTGGCCACCGTAATGTCACGCTCATGGTTGCACTCGCCTGCCGGAGCGCCGATTGCCGTCACCGTGTTGGTCAGGTTGATCGGATTATACCACGTGCGGCCGAGGTTGCAGGAACCGGCCACCCAAGCATCCGCGCTCATCATGTAGTTCGCGGAGTACTGAGTCGAATCATGACGCTGGAACGTGCAGTACAGCCAGTTGTTCGTCGTGTCAATCGCCAGGTTCGGACGCTGAACCATCAGCTGCCACGCGTTGTCGCCGATCAAGCTGTCGCCGTTCGAGAACGACGCGAACTGATCGTGATTCACGATGCAGGAGAACTCGTCGGTCAGCTCATCCCAATGCCAGATGCTCGACAGGTTGATGTAGGCAATCGTGTCGGGAATCGTCTCCGAACCGGGAACGCCGTACTCATACAGCGTGCGGGTCGTGAACGCGACGTGGATGTTGTCGTAGTTGTCAATCAGGATCGCGCAGTCCGTGTAGGGACGCAGCGTGTCGCCATTGCAAGCGACGGTGTCCTGCGACGGGCAGGAGGGATCCGAAGGAATCCAGCTCGTCAGGTCAATCGCATTGCCAAAGTTCAACCCCCCGTCTTCCGAAATCGAGAGCATCAGGTCATTGTTGATCTGACCGAGACCGCCCGAACCACCGCGGGAGTTCGTCCACACGACCGCGACGCGATCCGAAACCGGCGAAGCGGCAACGTCCGGCGAAATCGTGCGGCCCTGACCCATGGTCTGAACCTGAACGCCGTTGTTGAACGTCGTGAAGTCAATCTGAATACCAAAACCTGAATCATACAGCGGGGTGCCGCGCCAGTAGTGATAGCCTTGCAGGTCGTCGCCGTCATCCGTCGAGACGCCGTGCAGAACGCCGTCGCCGCCAACCGTAACCTTTGGCCAAATCGCCTGAGCTTCGACGTTGTCCGTCGGCCAGAACGGGGTAAAGGCACCCGCGCAAGGCTGGAAGTCAATCGCCGTATTCGAGAACAGCTGCGACTCGCCCGGAGGAGTTGCGTGATACGACGGGAAGCAGAACCCTTCCGGCGTCGTCGTCTGCGAAACATAACCCGCGCGTCCGGCGTTATCAATCGCCACACCGCCGTCGGGAATCAGGGCCTGCCAGTCTTCCGTCGTCGGATCCCAGCAGTTGTAGAAGGCGTGACGCTGAGCGCTGCCTTCATCCTGACCGTTCATCCAAACGACATGCACAAAGCCCATGTCGTCCACGCCGATCATCTTGCCGGCGGTGCCGTTGTGCTGGTAGTCATACCAGGTCGTGCCGGCTTCGTACTGCGTGCCGATCAGGTCCAAAGAACCCGTCGGAGCCGTGCGATGCACCGCACCGGTCGTAATTGCCTGCTCCGTCGCACCCACTATAGGCGTCGAAGAGCTCGTGTTCATGCGTTTGTCCGTCGTCGTTCCAGCATGCGCTGCGGCGGCAATCGCGAGCATCAATGCCAAAGCTGTAAGCTTTTTCATGGTCTCTCCCTTTCTTTGCACCTGCACCTTCGTGCAGGCTGTCTATGCAGGAATTGGGTAAAAAGTTGCTATTTGCAAATTCGTAATAACTTACACACCTATCGCTAAAAAGTCAAGGCTTGGGGACCCCCTAAGAATCCAATGTACCATTCTATGGCATAATGGCCCCAAAACAGGCAAATCACTAGCGCAATTGCCAAAAACGGGCCAAACGGAATGGATCGCCCGACAACGTCTTTTCGTAAAAGCAATAAAAACAAGGCAAGTAAAGTACCCAGAGCTGAGGCGACAAACATCATCAGGAGCACCAATTGCCATCCCACAAAGCTCCCAGCCATGGCTCCAAACACCACATCCCCGCCCCCCATGGCTTCCTTCTTGAGGATCCACTGCCCGCCCAGCATCAAGAGGAGGAATACTCCAAAACCGACCCCGGCGCCGATCAAGGACACCTTCAGGGGCAGCATGTCGAAAAACGCAGACCCTATCAGTGCAATCACGGTCAAAGGGATCGTGATTGCGAAGGGCAAGAGCCAGTGGCGAAGGTCAATGATGATCAGTGAAAGCAGACCGATGAAGAGTAGCCCGTGTGCCATACCAGAGTAGCTCAACCCGAACTTCCAGACGGCAAGAACAGCCAGCCCCGCGGAAACAGCTTCGATCAACGGATACTGAATGGAAATCGGCGCCTTGCAGTGGCGGCACTTTGCCCTTAGCATTAGCCAGCTCACAACCGGAATGTTGTCGTACCAAGCGATGTCTTTCTCGCAATGCGGACAGCGCGACGGAGGCTTGATGAGCGACACTTCCGCGGGTAGCCGATAGATCAGGACGTTGGCAAAACTGCCAAAGCACGCCCCCAAGAATGCCACGACCAGATACACCGGCACCGCCGGCAGTTCGCCCCAAGGCGACAAGATGGTCAAGATACCCTCCCAGAGAAAAAACGGGTGACCGCCATAATATGCAGTCACCCGTCCTAACTTGCAAGCGCCGTGCCCTTATCCGGAAGCCTGAATCGCGCGACCCAGCATGAAGACAGGCAGGTAAATCGCAATCAGAATGATACCGATCACGCTACCGATCATGATAATCAAGAGCGGCTCGATCAACGATGTCAAACGACCAATCGTTGCGTCCACCTGTTTGGAATAGAACTCAGACACCTTCTCCAACAGCTTATTGATTTCACCGGTTTCTTCACCGGTCTGAATCAACTGAACCATGATCGGTGGAAAAACACCCGTCTTTTTTAGAGCGACCGAAATGGCATAGCCGTCCTTGATCATGTGCTGCGCATCGCGGAGTGCGTTGCCGATCACGCGATTCTCCACGACGCGGATCGCATGACTCAGCGACTCCAGCACCGGAACACCTGAACCAATCAAGATACCAAAGGTTCGGGCAAACTTGTCCATCAGCGAAGACATCAAGAGGTTTCCGAACACCGGAAACTTCAGCTTCATGTTGTCCCAGATCAATCCGCCGCGCTTCGTCTTGGTCAAGATCCACAGTCCGATGATCACCATGATCACCGTGGCGATCACCAGCGGGGCCTGATTGACCATGAGCTTCGAGATGTGCATCAGAATCAAGGTCGGGATCGGTAATCGGGCCGAGAATTTCGAATAGACATCCTCGAACATCGGCACAATGAATACCATCAGCACCGTGATCACAATCGCCAGGAAGATCACCGAAAACACGGGATACGACATGGCCGAAACCACCTTGCGCTGCGTGTCTGCCACAGACTCAAGGTAATCCGAAAGCTGTTCCAAAATCACATGCAGGTTACCGGAGACTTCGCCCGCGTGCACCAGCGCCACATACAGGTTCGAATAGACACCCGGATGTTTCGCAAGAGCCTCGGACAGCGCATAGCCCTTTTTCAAGTCCGTCGCAACCTGCACCAGGACTTTCTTGAAGCGGTAGTTGCGTTCTTCGGCCAGCAGATTCGAAATCGCCCGTTCAATCGTCAAACCGGCGGAGAACATCGTCGAAAGCTGTCGCGTGAAGAACACCAGAGTCTTGAGCGGAATTCTGGTTCTGAACCGGTAGATCGCAAGACCTACCTGTTCGCCCACGCTCATTTCGTCCAGCGCAAGTCCGCCTTTGATTTCGCGAACCGAAACGATCTGCGCCGCACCCCGGCGCCGCAACGCTTCGACCGCGGCCTCGTAGCTCGCCGCTTTCAGGTTGTCTTCCTGACGGTTCCCCGCGGCATCTTTTATGACGTAACTGTATGTCGGCATCGCCTATTTGTCCGTCGCTTGTTAGATCTCCGTAACGGTCACACGCAGAAGCTCGTGGCTGGTCGTGATGCCGTTGAATATCTTCTTGAACGCCGCGTCACGCAGCGTCACCATCCCGTTCGCCAATGCCGCATTGCGAATCTCATCCTGATTCGCGTTGTCAAACACCAACGAGCGAATATTCCGGCGCATCTCGAGCACTTCGAAAATACCGGTTCGACCAAGATAACCCGTGTTTCGGCATTGCGCGCAGCCGCGTCCCTGATAGAACTTCCGCCCTTTCAAGAAGGCCCGATCAATCATCAGGCTCTCGAGTTCCGCATCATCCGGCTCGTATTCCGTTTTGCAGTGCTGACAGATGCGGCGCACGAGTCGCTGCGCCATCACAAGATTCAGCACCGATCCGCACAAGAACGGCGGAACGCCGATGTCCAGCAAACGCGTGATCGTTGAAGGCGCATCGTTTGCGTGCACCGTCGAGAACACAAGGTGACCGGTCAAGGCGAACTTAACCGCAATATCCGCGGTTTCTTCGTCTCGAATTTCACCGATCAGCAGCTTGTCGGGGTCCTGACGCAGAATCGAACGCAACGCAGCCGCGAAGGTCAGTCCGATCTTTGCCTTTGTCTGAACCTGGTTAACACCGGGCACATGGTATTCGACCGGATCTTCCACCGTCGTGATGTTGTCTTCGACGCTCTTGATCTCGTTCAACGCCGCAAACAACGTCGTGGACTTACCCGCACCCGTCGGACCGGAGATAATCACCATGCCGTACGGCTGGCGAATCCAGCGACGGAAGATCATACTCTCATCGTCGTCAAAGCCCAGCGTCGCCAGACTGAACGCAAAGCTTGATTTGTCGAGCAAACGCATCACGATCTTTTCGCCGGTCACAAGCGGAAGAATCGAAACACGCATGTCAATCTCTTTTTCGGTCGTGCGTACCGTGAAGCGTCCGTCTTGCGGCAAGCGCTTCTCGGCGATGTTCAGTTTCGAAAGAATCTTCACGCGCGACACAATACCGGCATGCGACGCTTTCGGCGGTCGCATCACTTCCTGCAACACGCCGTCAATACGGAAGCGCACCACCAGAGCCTCTTCATAAGGCTCGATGTGAATATCCGTTGCGCGGGACTTGATCGCGTCCTGAAGCATCAGGTTCACGAGCTTGACCACCGGAGCGTCTTCGGTTCCGCCGGTCTTGCTCATGTCCACCATACTCTCGTCGTCCTCGTCGGACGTCGCAAAGAACTGCAAGTCGCCGATGGCTTCGGTGACTTCGCCCTGCTTGCGAATCTTCTCGTAGGAATTCTCGATCGCTCCCAGAATTGCCGTGGGCGACGCAAGCTTCGCGTCCACGCGCTTCCCGGAAAGCTTCTCCAGATTGTCCAACGCAACGATGTCGTCGGGGTCCGCCATGGCCACAACGATCATGTTGTCGCGAAAGTCCAAAGGAATGAGGAAGTGTTCCTTGGCAAATCCTTCGGGCACCACAGACATCGCGCCGGGGTTCTTCACCGCAAGGCTGTCTGCGGAGATAAACTCCACTCCCCACTGTTCGCCCAGAGAACGAAACACGTTCTCCTCCGTCACCATGCCGAGCGAGATCAGGGTTTCGCCGATCTTTTTGCGCTTCTCCTTCTGACGGGTCAGCGCTTCATTCAACTGTTGCGTATTGATCAGACCCTTGCGGATCAGAATCTCGCCGAGTTTCTCTCTCATAGTCCCTTATTGTGCGTCCAAAGCGTTCCTATACGGGCCGGAGCCGGTTTGCTTCCGGCTCCGGCCCAGTACGGTCTATCTTTTCATCCAACTCGCCTTAGCGGCGGAAGTTGATTACCTGTGAGTCCTGTGCATCCTGGAAGCCGACCACCTCAACGCCGACTTCACCCGGAATTTCAGGCGTCAGAGGATCCGGGAAGATGAAGTCCACATCTTCCACCAGCCACAGCGTGCATTCGCCGTCCAGGAACACCGGATTGTATTCCGGCCCTGTCACCGAAAGGCTGATGGCCTGTCCCGTTCCCTGCTGATTGGTGTACATACGGCCGCGTGCAGCGCGATAGTACACTTCCTGATTGTTAATGCGAACTTCGTGGCCGTCGCGAACGATTGCGCGCAACGCGATGCGGCACGGATCGGCGATTCCAAAGTGCCAGGAAGAAGGCTCAGCATACAGCTCGATGCTCGGCTCCTGAATCGGCAGAATGAAATCCATGGTCTCCGTGATGCCATTGGCCGTGGATGCGACAATCTGCACGAGGCGGTTCGTCGTCAACGAGGTGAAGCGCAGCGTCGTGAAAGCAACACCCGGACGCACGTCGCCGTCCGCGTTTTCATTGCCCACCACCACCGACTGCGACAGAATCTGCGCGTACTCTTCCGGAACCACGCTAAAGAAGACCGCGGTTCCTGCAATCACGTTGTTCTGCACGGCGTCCTTGATCAGCGCGCTGATTTCGAGATCCCAGGCCGCACCACCGGCGTCCTCGCCGACTTCGTCCACACCGATCTGAATCTCGGCGGGCGGACCGGCAACGACCGTACCTGTGGCAGGAGCGCACTGCAAGCCAATCTCCGTGTTGACACAGCCCTGCACGTAGATCGGACCAACGCCCGTGCCTGCATTCAACGTGGCGACAGCCAGACCGTTCGAGGTCTGCGCGGAATCCACGAGGCCGTGGTTATTGATGTTGGCACCCGTCGGCACCGCACCCAGCAATTCGAAATACACCCACGTTCCGTTGGGAACCGGGTTGCCGTTCGCGTCCACTGCGTTGGCGCGAATCTGTGACCAGTCCTGGCCACCCGAACCGCGCACGAGCAAGCTCGGCGGCATCAGGGTCATGCTCAACGAACTGGCGTCGCCCGACTGCACAAACAGAGCGGTCGAGTCAATCTGTCCGTTACCCAAGCTCGCCCGGACCACACCGTCACCGGCTGTTGTTCCGGTACTCAGGTTGGTCGTCGCAATTCCGTCAATATTCGTCGCGGCGGTGGACGGACTAACCGTACCAATTGAAGAGGTGAAGATCACCACGGTACCGCTGCGCACAGGATTGAAGAACGTGTCCACAACCTGAGCATAGACCGGAATGGATTCGTTGGTCGTGAGAATCGGCAGAGGATCCACAGTGACAAAGGTTGCCGCTCCGGGGTTGATCTGGACCAGCAGCGGATCGGACGTTACGCCGCCTACCGTTACCGTCAACTCAGGTGCGGTCGGCGGAATGTTCTGACACAGCTTGTAGAACTGATTCGTATCCAGCGTTCCATTCACGAGGCGGACGGAGTCAAACAGGAAGTCGCCGCACTGCGTGAAATTGAAGTGCGCGTAGTAGCCATTGACCGGAGAACCGTTCTCATAGGCAGCGGATACAAACAGCTGAATCGAATCCTTGCCTGCGATACCGGAGGCCGTCGTGGCCGACAGGGTCACGTTGGAGATCGCCGAAGCCGGATTAATGCGGATGTGTACCGTATCGCGGAGGCTCCACGTTTGATAACGAGCCACAACGTAGGCAGAGTCCGTGGGGTCTTCACCGTTGGGAATTCCCATACCGCAGAACGTCGCAAACGCGCGTCCCAGCGAGTCGGTGATACCATACGGCTGAATCGCGCCGCCATGCGGAGCGCCGAAGCGTACCGTGTCATTGCGAATTGCTTCACCAAACTGATTCTGAAGAACCGCCGTGACATTCGCCGCCGTCACACAGCCGTCGGCCTCAACCATCAGCTTGTTGGACGTCACTGTGAGGTATCCCGGACGGGATTCGATTTCCTGCACGTACAGATCCTGCTGAACGTGGAAGTCCGCGATGTCGCAGCTGACCTGGAAAGTGCCGAACTGCCCGTTGTTGTACCAATAGGTCGTCGTCCGGCCGCCGGAATCCGTCAGTGCGGGTTCGATCAAACGACCGCCGTTGGCGCGAATATTGAGCGCAACGTCACGGATACCCTTGCCTTCGCAGTCCGTCAGCGTCAGCACGATGCGCGTCGAATCTTCGACGTACTGATTCGCTTCCAGCAGCGTGTCCGCAATCGTCATACGCAGATCGCAGACGCTGTTGGACGCTGGCAAAATCGTCAGAACGGCGTTGTCCGTCAGCGTGCCTGCCGTGGCGCTGATGATCTGATTTCCCGCTACCTGATAGGTGCGGAAAATCGCGTTGACACGTCCTTGTGCATTGGTCGTGTCTTCCAAATTCTCATCCGCCCATTCGATGACGCCGAGGTTGTTGTTGGACAAGCTGATGTCCACCTTTTGTCCGCGCATGGCGCGGCCCTGATCATCAGAAACGATGACCGTCACCGTGGTCGAAGCCGAGTCACCAGGAACAAATCGCAGTGTGTCATTGGGCGTGCCAAGGACAATCTGGATTGAACCGATGTTGCCGACCGTCGGGGTTGTGCCGGTGGACTTGTTGTCACAGCCGACGCCACTCAACAGCATGGCGAGTGCCGCCATCATTACTGCTGTCCAGCGGATGAATTTCATTTTTGCCTCCATAAGTCCCTCCAGGTCCTGGATTGTTTTGAGGAAACCGACCGGAAACTTCCGGGGAGCGAAAATCTCCGATTGATCCCGTTTGCTCAGGCCCACGGGAAAACTGTCATTTAGTTGCACTGGTAACAACAAGAACCACGGTGGCCACTTGCGCCACAACCGTGATCACGTCCTTAAATCTTTCCCAACCCGTCGTGCGCGGTCTCTGCGGCAGGAAGATCACGTCGCCCGGATCAATCGAAACCTGGTTCGAATAGCGAATCTGTGATCCATTGCGTGCCTTGATTACCACTGCGCGCCCCATCCACCCTGCGCGATTCTTTCCGCCTGCCGCCGAAACGTAGTCCCGCAGCTTGCCCTTCTCTATCCACGGCACTTCACCGGCGTTGTTCACATAGCCCAAGACCCGCACGCCAAGCGGCTGCTCCGGAATCTCAAGATGATCTCCATCCTGAAGCATCACGTCTCCGGCGAATCCGGCTTCGCCTTCTTTCGCCGTCAAATCCAGAACTACTGTTCCGTAGGTCCAGCGGGCAAACTCGGCGGATAGTTCAAGATCCGCAAGCATCGTCGGATCGTCTTTTGAGACGGACTTTTGCGGCTTCATCAACACGCGCTGGCGCTCCGACATAATCGGATCTTCTTCCTGACGCACCAGCCGAGCCGTTCGCAGTTCCGCGCCGGCCAGCGATCCTCCAGCCAACTCCAGCAGAGTCTGAGCCGACGTCTTGCCCGGTTCGATCGGATAGGCACCCGGTCGCGCAACCTGTCCAGTGACGGTTGCCGTTCCAACAAGATTCTGCAGCGGACTTCCGCCTACATGCACCCGGTCACCTGAACGAAGCTCGACGCTCAGTCCTTGCCCTGACAAAGTCACATGCTCCGTCTTTCCATCCGCGCGCAGAATCGAAACATCTGACGAATCGGCCAACGACGTCAATCCACCCGCCACATCAAGCACAGACTCCACATTGTCCTGCGGAGCATAGTCAAAGAACCCTGGGTTGCGTACCGCGCCGAACACTCCGACCTGCGGTTCGTCCGAAAGACCCGGGATGTAGATCACATCTCCGTCTGACAAGTACGGATTGCCCGCAAGACTTCCGCCGCGAGTAAATCGCAGCACATCCACGAGCCGAGTTTCACCGTCTCGTCCGCGCAACTCGACTCGCCGCAGATTCGCCGCCGGCACATTAACAGTGTCCCCGGATTGAATCTCAAGCTTGGTTCGAACACCGCCCGCATGCGTCAGAGCTTCGGTCAGACGCGTCGTGGCACGCACAGCATAGGTGCCGGGAATCCACACGCCGCCGGTCACATGCACTCGAAACAGACGTGGCTCAAGCAGCGACACCGAAACACGCGCACGTTTGACCGCGCGATCCAACTCAGCGGAAACCATCTGCTCCGCTTCAGTCAAAGTGTGCCCCGCGACATGCACCGGTCCGGCAAAGGGAACCGCCACGCGGCCATCGCCCGTCACATAAACCGGCACTTCCTGGTATGCGGGACTCCAGATTTGCAGGGCAAGGCGGTCGCCCGGTCCCACCAGATACTGGTCCCGATCCACCTCGCCTTCATAGGCGATCGCGCCGGTCCCGGCTATTGGGAGTGACTTCGCGGCTTCAAGGATCTTCGCATTCGGCGTCGCATTCTCACGCGTCTCCGCTTCCTGAGCGAAAACTACGGTTCCAAAGAACAATCCAATCAGTAACGACAGCGCCGCGGCCTGCACCCGCGGAATTCGATTACTCTTGCTTTTCACCTGACTCCTGCGGCATGAACCTTTCTTCCACATCCTTGACGCGTTCCGGAAGTGTCAGCGAGTAGCCCGTGCCAATAATGTGCGGAGTCACCTGAATAATCAAATCCGTCTTACGCGTGCTCGTGGTCTTGTGACGGAACAGGCTGCCAATGAACGGAATGTCGCCCAGGAACGGGAAACGATGTTCCGTCTTGGAAGACTCCACGCCCAGCAATCCGCCGATCACCACCGTCTCGCCGTCCTTCACGCGAATCGTTGTGGACGATCTCCGACGCTTTACCCAGGGCACCTGCGAATCGGACGACTCCAGGAACTGGAAAATCGAAGATAGTTCAGGCTGAATATCCGTCGTGATGTAGCCGTCCGAATTGATCTTCGGAGTCACATTCAACAGCACACCCACGATAGCGCGGTCAATCTGTACCTGGCCACCCACACCACCGCTGCGCGCAACATACGGAATCTCATCCACGACTTGGATGCTCGCCGTCTTGTTGTTCAACGTTGCGACCGACGTGTTGGCGAGAACTTCCGCGCGGCCCGAACGCAGGAGCATGTCCAACGCAAGTTCAAAGGCCGTCGCCTGCTTCGCCCAATAGCCTACGCGACGCGTTTCCATCGGGTAGAAAGGCAATTGAGACGGAACCTTACCGCGAATGGACGGGTCAATTCCCGTCAGGTCGGGGTTGCCGTCCTGATCCACCGGGTTGCCCAGCGCATTGGTCGGCATCTCGGAAACTACCGTTTGAATCGAGGCCAGGCGGTTCCAGTCGAGACCCAGGGCCTCTTCGTTTTCGACACCGACTTCAATCATGCGGCATTCCAAGACGATCTGAAGCGGCGGAACGTCCACGTCCGAGACGATGCGCTGAATATCAGCCAGCACCTTCGGACTGGTTACGACCAACAGCTTGTTGCCGATACTGTCCACGGTGATATCCGCGTTCAGTTTCTCCAGCATCTTGCGGACGACCGGAGCTTCGACATACTGAAGTTCGACGACATAGGCGTTCAAGCCGACTTGCTCGCGAAGTTGATCGCGCGGCGCAACCAGAAACGACTTGCCGACGATCTCGTAAGACAGCCCCGCCGCGCGAACCACGAGGTTCATGGCCTGCTCAATGGGAGTGTCCTTGAGATGGATCGAAATACGTTCTTCCTGATTGACCTGCGGACCAGTCACGATGTTAAATCCGCTTTCCGCGGCCAAAATGGCCAACACCGACGGAAGGAATGCGTCGTCGGCATCAATGGTGACCAGTCGCTGCAGCGCATCGTCCGCCGTCTGCGCGTGAAGTGTGGTCTGGGCGAGGAGTGTCGCGGCCAGAAGCGCGACCCACAGGGCAGCACTCCGCGCGAACGATACGGTCAAGCGCGCGCTCTGCCCAAGAGAATTACGGAGATGCATTGCCAGTTTCAAAAGCCTGTTCCTTATATCTCGGCTAAAAAAATTGCTTACCTAAATCAGACACCGGTTCTGCCGGTCAGAAATTCGATCCTTGCACTGACGTCTTGCCTTCCGACAGCTCCCCTTCCGGAGCAGCCTCGTTCACCAGCACCAGACGCGATCCGCCCTTGGTCAGAATAATCCGGGCAGGCTCGATTCCCGTCACCCGGAAACCGTTCAGCTCATCACCCGAACGCAGCACATAGCTGCGACCCATGAACTTCACGATCGCGGACGGACTGTCCCCCATTACCGTGCAGGACAGGCGCATGCGACCGCGCTGCTCAAGCGTCTCGCGAAGTCCCAGGCTCGCGAGAAATGTGCGCGTCTGAATGGTACGTGTGAGATCCAACGGATCCACCGTGACGTTCGTTTCGTACGCGATCCGATCGTTCAAGTCCTTCTCAAGCGTGTTGACGGTTTCAGTCAGCTGCTCGTCCGTTCCCAGAACGATCTGCTTATTCCGCATCACTTCGATTCGTTGAGAAACCTTGTAATTGGTCCAGCCCATCCAGATCATCGTCGCCACCAGCAGGGCGAGTAGAAGTCCCCAGAGGACATTTGTTCGTTGCGTCATATCGCGAGGGCCTTATGCGGCTTTTATTTCTGCTTTATCAGCGTGAGTGTGGAAAGTTCGATGCTCATCGGACGTTTTGTGGTCAGGCCTTCCTTCTTGGCAATCGCCTGAACCTGCTTTACCTGACTGGAAAGCTCAAACTTGTCCAACGTCACCAGACGATTGCTCTTTTCCACGTCATTCAGGAAGCGCACCAGAGATTTGTAGCTGGTGTTCATCTCAAGCAAGTACGGCGTCGCCACGTACGTGGGATAGGACTTCCGGGTCTTTGGTTCGATCACTTCCAAATCAATGTCGTGATCCCGAAGAATGTCCGTCAACTGATTCATGAACGGCAGCGAGGCGTCCTCGGCCAGCGAATCGCGCTGCGACTGCGCCAAGTTGCCTTCGATCAGCCGCGTCACCTGCTTCAACTCGTTGGCGATGATCTGCGCAGCGATCAGCTTTTCATTCTCGCGTCTAATGGATTCGTCCAGCTCGCGCACGCGCGCCGGCTTGTCCTTATAGACGTACTGCGTGTAGTAATAGAATCCGCCCGCCGTGATCACAAGCAGCAGCAGGGCAAAGATGGACTTTCTCATGTTGCTTCTGATCTCCTTATGACGTTGGTGCGGTTGAGGTGCCCACCTGCGTCGTCGTAGAACGACTGCGGCGCTTTCCGCGGTCCGGGTCGCGGGTCACACACTCCACGGAGAACAGCAGGCAATCCTGTCCTTCCAGATTCTTGCGCAGGGACTTGTCAAACTTGATCTCAAACATTCCCTGACGAAAATCGGGCGTCGTCTTGAGCAAGTCCACAAACCGGGAGATGATGTCGAACTCCTTCTCAGTCGAATCCACTTGAGCAATACAGCTCAAAAGGAAACGGTTGTTCTGGAGTTCCAATCCCGTGACCGACATGCCTTGCGGCAAAACGTCCGCCAGGACTTCCAGACGGCGCGCCCACAGGAAGCGCTCTTTCTCAAGATTGGCCAGGGCCGTCACGTCATCCTTGGAGACGTTGGTCCCCTCGCGCTTCAGACTGTCCAGCTCATACTGAATCCGAGCCAGCTTGTCTTCGCGCGACTTGATCACGTCGTCCAATGCCTCATTCTGAGCCCACGTGAGTCCGCCCAGCACAACGAACACAAGAGCCAGCAATCCCAGCACCAGGAAACTGCGGCGTTCCTGACGCCGCTGCCTGAGAACCAGTTCGCCTTCGCCCTTGTTCAGATTGATTGTAAAGATTCTAACCATGCGCCTTTAGGGTAATGCCTCGCGGCTGGTTGCTTAGTAGATTGCGTGCGCGCGCAGCGCAAGTCCCACTGCCGTGGCAAATTGCGGTGGATTGCTGACCGACGGGTTGCCATCCATGATCTCAAAGGGATCATAGGATTCAACCGGGACGCTGAAGCGCTGCGCCAGATAGTCGCACAAATCCTGCGATGCCGCGCTTCCGCCGAACAATATGAACTTCATGATGCCGCTTTGACCCGTCTCCTTGACATAGTAGCGGATCGAACGGTTGATCTCATCGTACATTTTTTCCAGCGGCGCCTTGTCGGACAACGCCAGACTCGCCGCCAGTGAACCGCCGGACGCGGATGCATCCACCGTCTTAATGTCCTTGGCGGTGATGCCCTGACGGCGCTTGATCTCTTCGGCGTCACTATAAGTACAGTTCAAGCGCGTCATAATGTCTTCCGTGAAGCTCCAACCCGCCACCGGAAGATCGCGGCTGAAGTACATGTCCTTGCGGCCCACAATCAGAAGATTCGTGCGGCGCGCTCCGACATTCAGAAAACAGATCACGCCTTCGTCCGGAAGCTCGTGACGAGCGATGTAGGAATTCAGACACGACAGCGGCTCAAGATCCACGACGCCCGGCTTCAGTTCGAGCTCGCGCAGCACATCGAGGTGCGCGTCAAACATGCGCTTCGTCGTCACGGCAATCAGCACGCGCAGCTTGTCCACTTCCCGCGGGTCGTCTCCGATGACCTGGTAGTCCACCAGGGATTCGGAACCGTCCAGAGGCAAGTGCTTGCGCGCTTCCTGATTGATCGCCGACGCCATTTCATCGTCAGGCATGTTCAGCGTGCGGATCTCTTTGGTCGCCATGTTCAAGCCGGACAGGCAGGACCCCAAGTGCGCCACGCGTTTCGGCTTGACTCCCGCCTCGCGGAACATGTCCAGCACCAGCGGCACGACGGACCCCTTCTTGGGACCGTCGAGGTCATACTTCTCATTCGCCGCCGTGTAGAGGTCACGCGCCAAAGCGCCAATGACCTTATGACGGTCACCGTGCTTTTCGGCCACGACGAGTTTGATCGCGGACGACCCGATGTCCAGGCCCACGCGAAGATTTGATTTTAGTCCAAACACGAAAACTCCAAAACGGGAGAGAGGTTCAAGAAGGTCTCTGCGCTAAGTTGTTCGGCAAGTCGGCGGCAGACAGAGGTCGGAGGGGCAAGCCGCGGCATGCAAGGAAGTGCGCCGCGGGCAGAGCCTGAAGATGCTCTGCCCGCGGACTGCAAGAATTTCGGGGAACAGATCAGATTTTGCGACAGGGTTCGGCGTCTGCGCCGCACGCTGTCCCAACGAACTTAGTTGTACTTCACGCGGCGCGGAATGTCGGCGTTCACATCCGTCGAGGCCTCGGACGCCTGACCCCACTGCACGATATTGAAGATCGCGCGTCCCTCGTCGTCTGTCGCGTCGAGGAAGCAGGGCGGGCGGCGCGTCTTAAAGCGCGAGTCGTAGTGATATACCTTGTTGTAGCCCGTGCCGCCGCGATTCGAGCGGTGCACGTAGCCGCGGTTCCACTGCGTGATCGAGCCGGTCATGATGATCTCGCCGCGCTCATCGGGTTGACAGGCACAGATATAGTTGTCGCCGATATCGTTCATCTGCTCAAGCTGGAAGCTGCCGCGCAGCGCCACAATCGCCGCAGTCAGAATAATATCCGAACCCTGCGCCTGATTCTCGCGGCCGTTTTCCCACGTGTTCGCGATATATATCCACTTCTCGCCAACCACGCCGATAATACTGCCGCTGGGTCCCAACGCCGCGGCCGGAAGCGCGCCGGACGTGGGATGCGTCCCTTGCAGCATCAAGTTGTCAATCAGGCGGATGTTCTCAGAACAGCCGATGGTAATGCCTCCGTTCGCGGGAGTCATCACGCCTTTCAAGTCCAGCTTGCCATCCACAAACACACACGGCTTGGGGGTTGCGGCACAATCCACATTGATAGAAGGCGGAGGATTGAGTGGATCAAACTCGGTGCCTTCTTCATAATAGTAGAAGATCGCACTCAGTCCGTTGATCTCACAGCGCCACTCCATGCCGTCCATGCTGAAGAAATGTCCCTGCGCCGCGGCGCCGTCGCGAATCGGATCCGCAAGCTCGGGCAACAAGACCGGAGGCGCGTTGAAGATCGGATCTCCTCCGCGGAACTGACCGGCAGGCTGCGGCGACCCGGGCCGGAAGCTCGGCATCGTCGTCGAGACAATATCAAAGAACACCGGCAATCCGCCCACATTCTGCGTGGCAATCCAGTCGTTGGAATGCGTGCGGCCCCACAGCGTGTCGCGACCAAAGAAGCGGACGATGTCGCCGGGGAAGGTAATCGAGGTCTCAAAGTTCGTCAGGTACATATAGTCCACAAAGCTGCGAACCTGAATGTACAGAACGGCTTTGCGCTTGACGATGCGCTCTTCCTCTTCCGAGATCGGCACGACCACCGTTCCCACGGCGGAAATGCGATACTTCGGAGAAAACGAGAAGATGTCGGCATCATTCAGCCCAAACGGCACCGGCGCGATCAGCACACTGTCGTAGCGACCGACTCCCGGGACTATGGCGCTATTTCCCGGAGGGGAAATCTCACTTCCCGGCAGCAAACTGAGCTGCTGCTTGTCCATGTAGTTCAGCCCGGATTCAATGATTCCGGTCTGCGCGAGGTAGTAGGCCTTCATCCCCGCTTCTTGATTCTTGACGTCCAACACTTCATCCGTCGCCCACTGCATGAACGCCAGCCCGGTTCCCAAGAGCGCGGCAATCAGCGCCATCATGGACACCAGAATGTATCCGCCTTCATGGCGGCGAACGGAGTAGAATGAGGTCCTGTTCATGATCTGTTCCCTGTTTGATCCTTGAATGGACTAACCTTTAACAACGGGCAGCGGCCGCTTGCGGCGAAGCTCCCGCTCCCTGACTCTTCGTGAGCCAGAAAGCAAGACCTCTCGCCCGGTCCGGTGCTCCGTGTGTGGTCCATTCAATTCCACTGGAACAAACAGTCTGGGTCGGCTGCCGCGCCGCGAGGCGCGGCAGCCCAAAATCTCTCTGCTAAAAGAACACGATTCGACGCCCTTAGTGGGCGATCAAACGTCCCTGAATAAACTCCTGAAAGTACCGGTTATTCACGATGGACTCTCCGAAATTCAGCGAGGCCACGCTGGTTTCATAGACTCGCTCGCGAATGTAGTCATCACCGTAGAGGCCAATCACATCTTCGGCACGATAGCGGTACTGCATGACCAACGTGATCTTCATCACCGATTCGCCGAACTTCTTGCGCGAAATCTCGTCGGTGAACACATTGGTGGCCGGATCCTGATAGAGCGGGAAGTCAATACTGAATGACTTCACGGACATCTCGTCGCGGCGGTCCATCGCGGCCAGTTCGTTCGGCCCCGAGCGATTGTCCCCGCGCCAGACATACATGCCCGAGCGAGAATTCGCCCACTCCGGCTGACGCCCGTTCAACAGGATGCCCTGATTCGAGCGATGTGACAGCGTGATGAATCCTCCGGTCATCGGCGGATCATAAAGCGACGTCGTGCTGGAGAAATAGCCGTCATGGATGTACGGAAAATGACCGGAGCCGAGATCCTGCCCGGCATTGAACCCGCCATTCTCGTTCACATATTCACCGATCGCGATGCGCCACAACGGATTGCGGCCACCCGCCAATTGCTGTGATCCCATGGACCATTGCAGCACATTGATCATCTCGGACATCGCCGCCTGGGCGTACTGGTCCATTTGGCGCTCGGCCATGGACACGCGCCACTGCATCGAGAAGTCCCGATAGGCGGCCCAACCGCCCAGAAGTGCGGTCGAACCAATCATGATCACGATCGTCTGTTCAAAGAGCGTGAATCCCGCCGCGCGGGTCAGAGTGCCAAGTCCTACCTTGCGGAGGACGGATTTGATGAAACTCATCTCTGTCTCCTTATCGAGGTAGGTGGAATGTTGTTCTGAGGGTGATCTGCTGATCCCGCCCCGCGTCGTCCCCCTTGTCCGCCGTGGTGATTCCGGGGATGGCCGCTTCGGTCCATTCGGCATGGGCCGTGATCCGGAAATAGTCCGGCGCCATCCGCGTGATCGCGTCATCCACGTACTCAATCGGGTCGCGGTAAATAGTGGCGTAGGTGGGCCGGATGTCGCCGTCGCGGTCGGTCAGGACATCGAGACTGTACGGCGCAAGGTCGTTGGGCGCTCCCCACCACGACTGATTTCCCCTGTAGTAATCGGAGAATCTCATTCGCGCCATTTCTTCTTCCATGAAACCGCGCAGCTTAAACAGAGCGGTTCGGTAGTGCTCCTGTTGAATCAGGGCCTGCCGTCCATAGAGAAGAGAGTAGGAAGTGCCGATCGCGGTGATCGAAATGATGGTCAGTCCAACGGCTATGCCCATCAGGTCAATCGCGCCCCGCTGCAGCTTACGAATACGTTTGCTCATGTGTGGCCTCTTCTGTTCGTTCCAGTGGTTCAAGGACCACCCCCCGGACGTTACTCCGAGAGATTGACCTCGAACAACTTGGAATTCTCAGCCACGTGAGCCGCCGTTTCGCGGCTGATCATGCCCTTATGCAAGAGTCGCATGAGGTCCTGATCGAGGCTTTGCATACCTGACTTGCCGCCCGACTGAATGACGGAGGGTATCTGGTAAATCTTGTCTTCGCGAATCAAATTGCGGACCGCCGTCGTCGCCACCATGATTTCCGAGGCTACGATTCGACCGCCGCCATCCTTACGAGGAAGCAGTTTCTGTGCCACAACGGCCTCCAGCGATTCCGCAAGCATCGAACGCACTTGCGTCTTCTGGGCCGCCGGGAAAATGTCAATGATACGGTCAATTGTCTTGGCCGCGCTGGAAGTGTGGAGCGTGGCAAACACAAGGTGACCCGTCTCCGCCGCAGTCAGAGCCAGCGAAATGGTTTCAAGGTCGCGCATTTCGCCCACCAGAATCACGTCCGGGTCTTCACGCAGTGCCGCGCGCAAGGCGTTGGCAAAGCTGTGCGTGTTCGCGCCCAGCTCGCGCTGGTTCATCATGCAGTTCTTCGAATCATGGAAGAACTCGACCGGGTCTTCAATCGTGATGATGTGGAGCTCTTTGTACTCGTTGATCCAGTCCACCATCGTCGCCAGAGTGGTCGTCTTACCCGAACCGGTCGGTCCGGTCAGAAGTACCAATCCTCGGTCACGATCCGCCAGGTCGCGCATGACTTCCGGCAAGCCCAATTCCTCAAAAGAGCGAATCTCCGACGGAATCGTACGGAACACCGCGCCGTAGCCGTTTATCTGCTGGAACACGTTGACACGGAAGCGGGCGATATCCTCGAGCTTGGCGGAGAAGTCAATCTCCTTCATCTCAAGGAAGCGCTCCATCTGTTCACGCGTCAACACCTGCTGAACGATGTTCTCAAGCGTCCCGTGCGCCATGCGCGGCAAGTTTAGCTTGCGCATACGCCCATGCACACGGATCATCGGAATGGACCCGCTCGACAGATGCAAGTCTGACGCCCCCTGGTCCACGGCAAACCGAAGCAGATCAAAGATATTTATATGCTGTGCCGTTGCTACTTCAGCCACATCGCTCCTCGCTTCCTAAACCACAGGCCGTCTCAGACCCTCAATACATGGTCAAAGTGCGGAGCAGACTTCGCCGCTCCGCACTTTGCCGGAATTTTCTTACTGTTCGTCTGGCTCAGGCAGGCCGTAGCCAAACCACTTGCCTTCCTTAATCTGGTAGCGGACTTCCTTGCCCGCACCGCCACGCATCTGATCCGTGGAGGTCGCAATGATTTCATCCGGCGGAGAACCGGTGAAGTTGAACGTCCACTGCAACTGAGTTGACGGGGACAGCTCGAGGTACTTGGAATCAAGCAGATCCTCGACTGATCCCGGATAGTCGCCGCGATCCTGGTAGTAGATTTGTGCAGCCTGCCAGATGGAATTGATCGCCGTCTTGGCGTCGCTGGCACGGGCACTGTTCACATATTCAAGGTAAATCGGAACCGAAATCGCCGCGAGAATGGCCACGATGACCACCACGATCAAAATTTCGATCAGGGTAAAACCCTTTTGGTTCTTGCGCCGACGATTGAGCCGGTTCAACATGTCACTTCCTCCATTAATGGCTTACCGTTGCAGATTCCCCGTGCTCGAATCCCTTCAATTGCACGGTCCTCCATGAATTTGATGTCTCTCAACTTACGATGAGAGGCTCAATTAATCAAGTCCTCAGAGGTCCGTCTTTCAATTCAGATTCCTTGCAACTCAATAACTTACGGCAACAATTACGCCCAGATTGCTGTGTCATTTGAACTTCTAACTTTAATAATTACAACATCACATGGTTAGAGATGCTGTGCAAACCGTGCAAAAGATGCATATTCTGCACGTGGCGACAAAACACTGTGAATAACTGCTCCCGTTAAGTCGAGAGACGAGAGGCACTTACTTGTTGGCAAATCAAGACGCCAGGCGTCGCTTCTCAGCCCCCAAAACGACCAACAGCGGCCAATTGGCCGCTGTTGAGCTTCCGACTCTGGTCGCGAGATCAAACGTCCACGCAACACTTCCCCTGCATACTCGAATAAGCCACAACGAGGACAACCACTGGAAGCAAAACCGCTAACAGCACATACGGCTGCTGCGAAAACCAATGCGTCCCCAAGACCTGATCCAGCCACCCCGCGCCCTCAAACATCTCGACCGTCACTCTGTTCCACAGGTCACGTCCCCAAATCATGGCCACCAGGACGACTCCGATAGCGGGAGCCAGACCCACCAGCCAATCCAGCCACGTGGCGCGCTCCTTGACGGGTTCGGGCATAGGACGAATCTTGCGCAAGACCGAGTTTGTAAATCCCACCGAAGGACGCAGCTCGGGCAGCGCGGCAAGTGCGCGATCCAGTCCGGAAATCTGGCGATACATGTCCGCCAGTCCTGGAGTGTGCGAAAGTTTCTCGTCGAACTGCGCCGCTTCTTCGGAAGACATGTCGCCATGCAGCCGACGGCAAATCAGCTCAACCGCTTGCTCTTTATTCATTCTTGCCATTCCAGTCCCTCCAGACTATCTCCAAACATCTGTTCCCGCAGCCAGGCTTTGCCCCGAAACAGATAACTCTTTACTGTTCCCACCGGAACATCCATGATTTCCGAGATCTCGTTATAGGACAATTGCTTCAAATAGAACAACACCACGGCCTGTCGGTGTTTTTCGGGCATATTGGGAAGCAGTCTGATCATCTGTTCCTTCAGCAGAACCTCGTCAGCATACGGGTTCTCTTCTCCATCACTCACAAACTGCGGCCCTCGTTCCACTGTGGGGTCGTCAATATCATAGAACTGCGAGCGCGATCGCGCCGTCTTGCTCTCGGCAATTGCCAGATTCAGAGCGATTCGATACACCCACGTGGAGAGCTTGCACTCCCCGCGAAAATTGTGCAGACCCTTCCAAACCCTGATGAAGACCTCTTGAGCCAGATCTTCGGCATTCTCCACCCGGCCGGACATCCTGGCTACAAGATTCAAGACCAATCCCTTATATTGATCAATCAGTTCGGCAAACGCATGTTCGTCCCCGGACCGAATACGCTCAATTAAGGCAAGATCTTGTTCCTCTGTCTGCGGAGATGACACCGAGTCCCCTATTTTTAAGAAGTGAGCGGCAACCTCGGGAAAAAGTTGCATGACCCCCTTGCAACCTTATCTTGGTTCCTCCGCTCCTAAGAAACGAACGGGTATATCCTGGGGCCTCCGACGAGGCGGCCAATTGGCAAGAGGGCGTTCGTTTTCGGCCTTAGTTTAGGAGAATTAAAATGTTAGATGATGTAATTGGCGCACTGATCGGACTGGTTGTCGTCTCCGGCATCCTCCTCCTCGTCCTCATTGTGGTCATCATGGACAATCGAACTCGCAGGATGCGGGTCAAGCTGCTCCATGAAGAGCGCATGTTGGCGTTGGACAAGGGTTTGCCCGTTCCCATGGACTATCAGGATGGCGTCCGACAAAAACGCCGCCCCTATGTTCGGGGCCTGGTCTTCCTGGGAATTGGGATTGCGCTCCTGGCGTGGTCCGGGATGGCTGCCGGGGATGAAGATTTGGCCGGTATGGCTATGGTCCCGACGATGATAGGTTTAGCCTTGATTGCCGGAGACTGGCTCAATGAGCGTAGAAATGCGCCTAAGGCGCAAGTCGAGAGAGGCGACTATGCCTCGGAGCCTGTGAAGTATCCATAGCCGGATAGTCCGTCGTGTAGTGCAGTCCGCGACTTTCCTTGCGGGAAAGCGCCGAACGCACAATCAAATCAGCCGTCAGAACCAAATTGCGGAGTTCCACCAGATCCGGACTCATTCGGGTCCTCTGGTAGAATTCCGCAATTTCTTTGGTCAAGAGGGACAAGCGGGCGCTCGCGCGTTCCAAGCGCTCGGACGAGCGAACGATTCCGACGAAGTCCCACATCAACCTGCGAATCTCATCCCGGTTGTGCTTGAGAAGTACTGCTTCGCGCTGGTCGTGTGTTCCCTTGGCCGACCACGGATCCGCGGTCGGAAGTTCCTCACACGTCTCCAACCATGCCTTGCAGTTCTCCGCAGCGCTTGCCGCGAACACTACCGCTTCCAGCAGCGAGTTTGAAGCCAGCCGGTTCGCCCCGTGCAGACCCGTGCAGGCCACCTCACCCACCGCATAAAGCCCGTCTATCGAACTCCGTCCGTTCAGATCCGTCTCGACTCCGCCGCACATATAATGCGCCGCTGGAACCACCCAGATCGGCTCGTCTGTGAAATCAAACCCCTTCTTCAGGCAGGTCTTGTCTATGTGAGGAAAGCGGGACCTGAGGCTCTGTGCGTCCAGATGCGTACAATCCAACAGCACATAGGGATCTCCGGTCCGCTTCAACTCTGAGTCAATCGCCCGTGCTACAATGTCGCGAGGCGCAAGCTCTTCCCGCTTATCGTAGCGATGCATGAACGGCTCCCCGTCCGAGGTCTTGAGCCGCGCGCCAAAACCGCGCAGTGCTTCCGTGATCAAGTGATTCTGCCCGTTGTCATCCCGATCATACATCGTCGTCGGATGAAACTGAAAGAACTCCATGTCAGAAACCACCGCGCCCGCCCGATAGGCCGCCGCGACGCCGTCGCCCGTCGCTATGGGAGGATTGGTCGAATGCTGATAGACAATACCCGCGCCGCCCGTCGCCAAGACGACCGCGCGTGCCCGAAGCGGTTCGATAGAGCCGTCGCGGGAGTCCAGAACATAGACGCCAAAACATCTCTGTCCAAGTTTCGCCTCAGGTTTGGAAGGACGCGGCGTAACCAACAGGTCCACCATGACGTGATGCTCAAAAACCTGAATCCGCGCGCTTTCCCGGACTCTGCGCAGCAGCACGCTCTCGATTTCCTGCCCGGTCTTGTCTTTGTGATGCAGAATACGCGCGCGACTGTGCCCCCCTTCGCGTGCAAGCTCAAGCTCGCCGTCACGCTTTGTGAAGCGAACCCCCAACTCCGCAAGTTCCGCCACTCGGCGAGGTGCCTCGCGCACAACTTTCTCCACCGCGTCGAGCTTGCAAAGCCCCCCTCCTGCTCCCAACGTGTCTTCCACATGCAGCGTGAAGTCGTCATCCTTGGCGGTGACCGCCGCGATGCCGCCTTGTGCCCAGTTCGTCGCTGATTGAGCCGAGTTCTTCTTGGTGATGAGCAAAACGTCGGCAAACCGCGCGCATTTCAGAGCCATCGAGAGCCCGGCTATGCCGCTGCCGACGATCACAACATCCGTGGTGTGTGGGAAAGAGGACACGAGAGTGAAGGTAGTGGAGTAAAGCGGGCCACACTTCTGCGGCCCGTGCGAGATCGGAAGTCTTTAGCGAACGAGCAGAATCTTGCGAGACGAGTCGTAACGTCCCGCCGCTCGCAAATGCACGATGTACACGCCGGACGGCACCGGCACACCTGCATCATTGGTTGAGTCCCAACGGACTCGATACGACGACGGAGCGAGTTGCGCTCGCACCAACGTTCGCACCGGTTGTCCCAGAATATTGAAGATGCGAAGCTCCACGTCTTGTGTGAAGGGAGCGACGAACTCGATGTATGCTTCCTGATTGAAGGGATTCGGGAAAATATTCCGTAGCTCAAACTCTGAGGGTGGCTCGGCAGGTGTGCCGCTCGCATCGAGAGCGATGGGAAAGATACTCAGTCCGTCCATCGAGACTGCTTCGAGATGATACGTGTAGGTCACTCCCGGAGTGAGGCCGCGATCCGTGAAACTGTAGCGTTTCAGAGACGAAGCGGTGCCACGACCATAGAGCTCCTGATTCTCCGAGTAAGTCCCGACCGTGCGCACTTCCGGATTCTCGGAGTCATACCGCTTCAGGTTGAATCCAAGTGTATTGAATTCCGACTCCACCATCCAGTTGACAACCAACGAACTGAATGTCGTGTCCTGACTGATGTACAAACTCGTCACCTGAACGGGCAGAGCAATGTCCGGCTGTCCTATGGGACACTCGAAACAGAAGACTGGATCTCCGCCGCAGTCCGCGTTGGTGCCGTCTGGAAGGATCAAGTTCACCTGATTCGCCGAGTTTGCGTTGGCAACGAATCCTCCGCTGACGATAACGTAGCGTTCGAGGTTCCCGATGGGGAACACCAGCGAATCGAAAATCATGTCCCCGATCAGCCAGGAATCCAGCGTATCAATCGGAGTGTCCAGTTCCACCTGAAGAATGGGATCCACGCTGCTCCACAGAATGAACTCCCGCGCCAGAATGTCCGAGGGAACCAGGCCGCCTTCAACTTCAAGCCGCAGAGCCCGTAAGGCGCTTTCGCCTTGAGCAGTCAATCCCAGTTCGAGGAGCGGAATTCCGCGCCCTCCGGGAATGATCGAAGTGCCCAATACATTCCCGGTTACTGTTACCGCCGACCCGCTGGGGAAAATCAACTCCTCAATAGTGCTCGACGACTCCGTATTCAAGAGCGCGTCCCGATAGGAAATCGAGAGGCTGTACCTTCCGCGTGAAACCAGGCTGCCCGCATTTTGAACGGAGTCCACGCCTTCGCCAGCGGTCAAGAAACTCGCATTGAACTGCACGGATTTCAGAGAGCCTGAGTCGGGATCTGACAGATAGAGCACATGAGGAGAAAATGGGTCTATTTCCGGACCACCGGTCTGCGCAAGAATGAGCTTCACCGTTCCCGGAGTGGCTGCCTCAGGTTGACTGAATGTGACTTCGGTGCCAGTGAAGGCCAGTGTGTCTAACGACGAGGGTGTAAACAGCTCCGGCGGTTCCGTGGCACCATCATAGCGGACCACGCGACCAATGGAGCCTGCCTCGGGATTGCCGTTGGCGTCCTGATAAAAAACACGAATCGAGTACTGCGAGCCGTGATGCAGCGCGTTGCCGCCTTCGACGCGAGTTACGGGCGGTCCGCTCAGATCCAGAGCCTGTGCATTCAAGAACAATCCGCGAACTCCGCCGGAACTCAGATTCTCCAAGTAGATATCGTGCGGAGATCCCGGCGCGGATGGAATAGCGGCAAACACAAGATAGACGCTTCCCATGAGCGGCTGCTCGGGCAGCTCAAACTCCACCCAGAACGACGAGTTGTCCACTCCGCCGGGCTGCGGCGAGATTAGCCGAGGCGGAACCGTCGTCAGATCTTCGGGCCAAATGTACCCTGTGTTCGTCACCGAGGAAAATGGATTGCCAACGAGATCGCGATAGGAAAGTGTGACGTTGTAGAGAGTTTGCGATACCAGCGCATCGGAACCTTCATGGTTGTTCTCTAATACGTAAGGTCCGCCCGCCCCAATGTCCGTTCCGTCCAGTACAAAAAAGTGCTGCCCGGAAGAATATTGATCTGGAACAAGTGTCAGCACATGTGGTGCGAGAGAATCAGGCACTACGGAGGCTGAGTCCGCCTCAAAAGTTAGCTGCACAATACTGGCTGCTTCGGGAAGGCGGTAGATCACACGAACCTCAGGAGAAGGGGACTCCGAACCCACTCGCGGTTCCGTGAACACGGGCTGATCGGTCCGCAGATCCGTGAAGACATTCTGCACTACGGCGGTGTCCGACCTGATGCCATTGTCCGCGCGGTCATAGAAAAGCTGAAACTCGATACGCGAGTTGTGCGTCAATGTGTTCAATCCGCCCAGAGAATCCACACCCGGCGTGGCGAGCAGATTCAGAGCGTTGATTTGCAGTGCCTTGTCCGTCCCCGCCAATGTATCGGCCAAATACAGGCGGTGAACCAACAATCCGCCTTCCGGCGGCGTTTCCCGCAAGCCCAACTCGAGTGTGCCGCGTACTGCATCCTGCGGCAAATCATACAGGAACTCTATGCTGCTGCTGACGGTGTCTTGAGTGACCGGCTCGTGAATCGTTGGGCGTGTGAGGCTGGCAGGCAGAATCTGCAAGAAAGTGATGCGCTGAAGATCGGGGCTAATGCCTAAGCCGGAGAAGTCCAAGACATCAATATGACTCGCCCGGGCTTGAGAATACACCACGTCTTCATTGCCGTCCCGCCCGATCACCGCGAGGGCAAGCTGTACTGAGCGGATTTGCTGACCCAAAACCTCCGGGAGCCGAACTCTGAACTCAATGCGCTGTGGATCCACTCCGTCGTTCACGATGAAATCAAGGGAATCCGCATTCAGAAAACTCGATGACACCGGCTGGCCAAAGGGAATCGTTTGCGGATAATAAAACGCTTGAATTCTGAACCGCGGTCCACCCTCAAATCCAACTCCGTCCACCACCCAGTCTGCCGGAACCTGAACGGCAAGAGTGACAAAAATGAACTCGTTCTGTTCGACGACAGAGTCAAGCGCCGTAGGCTGCCCGGACATACCAAAGCCGCGAATCACCAGCTGAGCCTGTGCGTGCTCGCTTGCGGCCAGCAGTAAAAGCCCTGCGATCAGGACCTTGAGACCAAGTTTCAGGCGGTTAGAGCTCATTTGTTTTGCTGGTTGCAACCATTGTGCCGGGTCAGGCATGGTTCAGGCTATAGCTCGCGAATCGCTTCGCCCAAAAGCCCAAGATGTTTACGTGTTTCCACCGGATCGCAGCCAACACTGACCCGAATGTGGCCGGGAAGCTCAAACAAGGATCCGGGGAAAACCGTGACTTCGCGCTCGAGACCCAGCCGGTCTACGAATTTGCGGTCGTCTGCTTGTCCGGGCAATTTGATACAAGCATTAACGCCACCCGCTGGCATGATCAGCTCAGCCGTAGGTATGCTTTTCATGAAGACCGTGAGCATGGACATTTGACTGCAGGCGACCTGCCTGCGTTGCCGAAACCATTCCAATGCCACATCACTGCGCAGGATTTGATCGGCCAAGTCCTCCGAAACATACGGTTGCTGGACCCCCATCAGGTTGTTCAACCTGTAGGCGCGACGGACGATGTCCGCAGGTGCCACAGCCCATCCAACCCGCAGGGAATCCAATCCCCAAGTTTTGTCCAGACTGCTGACAGAGATTGCATCGTACGTGAACGCATGCGAGCGATAATCCGGGCGGGTGAACGGAAGATAAACCTCATCGACAATCAGATAAGCTCCGGCAGCACGGCAGATTTCGGCCATTTCCCGGACGAGCTGCGGCTCCATCTCCGTCTGCGTGGGATTATGGAGATTGGTCAGCCAAACCAGCTTGACGTCGCTTGAAAGCATTTCCTGAAGGTCCCCAAGCCTGGGGAGGAAACCGGCTTCTTCGCGACGGGGAAGGCGAATGACTTCGTCCGCCAGCATCTCAATGCCGCGCATTACCGGCTCATAGACTGGCTGCTCAACAATCGCCTTGCCGCCTTGTTCCAGAAGCGCCCCGGCAATCAGAAAGTTTGCCTGAGACGCGCCTTGAGCAATGAGCGCTTCTTCCGCCGACGCATCGTAGAACTGCCCGATCTTGGCCCGAAGGCCCGGATGTCCATAGAACGCGCCTTTGCCTGCTAACCGGGGCTCAAACGGACCGCCGGGAATCTCTTTCAGGGACTTGACGAGCGGCACAGCGCTCCGCGAGAGCGAAGGAGAATCCGATGTGTGAGCGGACTTCGCCCACTCCATCAACGTGGAGCTTTTCCAGAGCGGCTGATCGGGTCTGACTGTATTCACAAGATTTGGATAGAAATCTAAGTTGAGGTGGGGCCTGCTACCAGCTTCGCTACTCTTGAACGGCGGCAAAGTGTCTTGGGTTGCGCATGGCAAATTCCACGGCAATTCGGTCCATTCGCGCTCTCGCAAGGAAGTTCAATGGCTCGTTCCGATTCTGCGCACCGCCAAGAACTGCAAGGTAATGGTAAAGCAGGAGATAATCAAGCTCCTTTTGGCATCTTGTGCGGAGATTTGTTGTAGTGTAGAGTTGACAATCCTGCCAAATTGCCCTATCTTAGCAAGCAAAAATTGTACCCCAACTCTATACATTCTTGAATCAAAACTTGAAAGCCAGCATCTTGGCCTTTCAACCTGAACTGCCAGCCGAACTTCTTGAGAAACTTGCACGCATCAAGCTCTTGCTGGTGGACGTGGACGGTGTCTTGACCGACGGGCAGATCCAATTTGACGATCAGCTTCTGGAGTCCAAGGGCTTTTCGACACGAGACGGTCTGGCATTGGGCCGAATCTCAAGATTCGGACTGCGAACGGGAGCGATTTCAGGACGAGAATCCCGCGCAACAGAGGCCCGACTTCAAGGATTGAAGTTCGATGTCATTCGCCTGGGTTTTTTGGAGAAATGGCCCGTCGCAAAAGAAATCATTGATGAACTTGGACTCGAGGCGCATGAAGTCGCCTTCATCGGAGACGATTTGGTGGATTGGCCCGTGCTCGCTCGCTGCGGACTGTCTGTCGCGCCTGCCGACGCTCATCCTGGCATCCGCAACGCGGTCGAACTCGTCTTGAGTTCTGAAGGCGGGCGTGGATGTGTCCGGGAATTTGTGGACCTTTGGCTTCATGCGAACGGAAGATGGACGGATTTCGTGAACAGCTTTGAAAGTGCCGAAGATGGCCGATAACCTTCAGAATGCTATGACTGCGGCACGCCGGCTGCTGCAAATCGAGGCCGATGCCGTTCGCGAGCTGGTTTCCAGGCTGGATGGCGAGTTTCAGCAAGCCGTCCAACTGCTCATGGGTATTCGCGGACGAGTCATTGTGACAGGAATCGGCAAGAGCGGGCACATTGGGCGCAAGATTTCGTCCACGCTTGCCTCCACGGGAACTCCCTCTTCGTTTTTGCATCCCGTGGAAGCCGCGCACGGCGATCTGGGCATGATTGCGCGCGACGACGCGGCGCTGATTGTTTCCAAAAGCGGCGACTCGGAAGAGCTGTGGGCCGTACTTCCCTACTTGAAACTGACCAGTATTCCGATTGTCGGGCTATTGGGTAATCCCAATGGCGCGTTGGCCGCAAAGTGCGACGTCGTGCTGGATTGTTCCGTGGCCGAAGAGGGCTGCCCGATGAATCTCGCGCCAACCTCCTCAAGCACAGCGGCGCTGGCCATGGGCGACGCGCTGGCCGTTGCGCTCTTGACGGCAAAGGAATTTTCCGCTGAAGATTTCGCCTATCTGCACCCCGGCGGTTCTCTGGGACGCCGTCTGCTGCTGCGCGTGGAGGACGTCATGCACAGCGGCGACAAGATGCCCGTTGTTCAGGAAACGGACGACTTGAAGAGTGCCGTGTTGTGCATGTCCGAACGACGACTCGGAGCAGTTTGTCTGGTGAATCAACAAGGAATTCTGACCGGAATCTTCACGGATGGAGACCTGCGGCGCGCCTGGCAGGAAGATGCACAACTGAGCGGATCGCGAGTCGGCGAATTGGCGACGCGCAATCCGAAGACTGTGCAGCGCGACGAGCTGGTGACCACGGCCGTCAATCTCATGGAACGTCACAATATCATGGTACTTCCCGTAACGGAATCCAGCGGCAGACTGGCGGGAGTTGTACACATGCACGACTTGCTGAAATCCGGCATCGGGCGGTCGTGAAACGCGTCTTGCAAGCCCTGCTGCTGTTCGGTGTTCTTGGCTGCAGCTCCACTCCCCCTCCTCCTGAACAGCCGGCAGAAGAAGAGTACCCCGAGCAAGAGTTATCGCGCGCAAAGATCTCGTTCTACACGAATGACCGCTTGGCCACGCTGATTGACGCCGGACACGTGTTGCAGTATGAAAAACAGAATCTGATCATTCTGGACAGCGGAGTGGTTGCGGATTTTTTTGATGAATTCGGCACGCAGCGCACGCGAATCTGGGCAGACTCCGGTACGGCTTCGGAAACCACGCGCAATCTGAATGCTTTTGGGAATGTGGTCGCGCGCTCGGACAGCGGCGAGCAACTCGAAACGGATTGGCTGCGCTACGAGAACGCGACCGGAATGATCTTCGCAGAAGGCAAGGTTAAGATATCCACGCCCACGGATACGATTTACGGAACCGGATTTCGCGCCGACAAGAATCTGAAGAATTGGACAGTGGATCATCCCACCGGACGTACTCTGCGGGACCGCCCGGTTCGGACTCTGGAAGAAGAGACTCGACCCGACTCCGTTTCTGCGGATTCACTCTGAGTATGAAACTTCTTCCGTTTCTCCTCTTGCTTTTCTCTGCGCTGTTGTTTGCTCAGCAGAATCGCGGATCGGTTGAGCTGCGGCGCGCCGACGCGTTGAGCTATGGGGAAGAAAACGGAGCAAAGTATCAGAAGCTCTCCGGCAACGTCGAAATCGGCAAGGACAGTCTGAGCATCACCTGCGAACTCGCGACCTACTTTCCGGACTCGGGACTTCTATATTTCACACAAGAAGTGGTCGTTCATGACGGGCAGCGAACCATGCTCGCCGACGAAGTGACGTATCTCGACTGGTTGGAAGAGGTTCATGCCCGCGGCCGTGTGCGCATCTATCAGGACTCGATCAAGATTCACTGCGACCGCGCCTTATATCACGAGCGATTGAAGAACGGATTTCTCTACGACAATGTCCGGGTCCGCTATGATGCGCGTCAAGTAACATTGACCGGTGGGCTCGGGTACTTCGATCACGAAGAGAACTCCGCGTGGATGACACAGAGACCGGTGCTCGTCCGGCGCGATTCTCTTGGCAACGCCTTTACGGAAATCACCGGCGACACGATTGCATTTGCCGATGCGAGCGGGATGGCCCGAGCAGTTGGTTCTGTGAAGGTGGTGCGCGATAGTCTAACCGCGTTTGGCGAGATCCTGACTTTCTTCACGGACTCCTCATTCGCGGAACTTACGGGGGATCCGCTTGCTCTCTCTGCGGCGGACAGCATTCAAGGCGACAGCATGCTGCTCTTTTTTGATGGAGAGGTTCTCGAACGAGTTGAGGTGCACGGGCATGCGCATGCTACGAGTCCCGCAGACACCGTTCCCGGTGCGCCTCGTCAGATCCTGACAGGTCAGATGATGACGCTGTGGATTGAAAACAGCTTGCTTTCACGCGCGCTGGTGGAAGGTACCGCAACGGCGACCTACTTCATCCGGGATGACCAGGGCGCGCAAGGATTGAACGTCACGTCCGGCGACCGGCTCGCCATCACTTTCAGTGACCGCAAGATCTCGAGAATCAGAGTTCAAGGCGGCACGGAAGGCAAATATACCCCAGAATCGCTGGTGAATTCAGCGCACTCAAACTAACTGTCCGGAGTCATTCGTGACCGCAAAGCCCAAGGCCCACGCCGTCCCTACTGCAGAGAAGAAACCACTCCCCCGCTGGCTGCCCGATGTGATCGGAGTTCTGGTTCTGTATGTCGCCGTGGTCGGAATGTTTCACGAGATCGTGCTGAACAATAAGGTGTTCTCCGCCGGAGACGACACCGTGGCGGCCATGTCGTGGAACACGTTTGCGATCAACGAATCCGAATCCGGGAAGTTCCCGCTGTGGTGCCCGGAGATCTACGGAGGGTTTCCGTCGTTTGCTGCCGGAGCATACTCCATTTATGAGCACGTCGAAGCTCCTTATTCGCTCTCCTATCGCTGGGTCAATCCGCGCTATTGGGCCGACATGTTCACGAATCATGTGCTGCTGCTCAATGACTACCAGGGTCCTAATCGCGGTGAGAAGTGGCTCGTTGCATTGATGCTCTACGCCGGATTGCTCGTTTTCTACGTGATCCGGAGGCAAGGCTTCGGAGTTATGCTGGCGCTCATCGGCGGTTTCGTGCTTGCGTGGAATCCGTACTTCATTTCTCTGATCACTGCGTCGCACGGCGGAAAACTTGCCACTTTCATCTACATTCCGCTCTTAATGTATCTGTGCTGGCAAATCTTCGAGCATCGCCGGCTTCTGGATCTTGCGCTGTTTGCCATGGTATTCGGTTGGCAGATTCAGCACGGCGGGCATACGCAAGTACTCTTCTACAGCGGCGTGTCCGTGGGCATTCTTTATCTTGCGTGGGCCGTGAGTGAATTGCGTCAGGGCGGACTCTTCAATACGCTGAACGCCGGAGGTCAGTTGGTACTGGCCGTGGTGCTTGCGGTCGGAGTCGGCTCGCTCTGGTACATTCCGCTGCTTGAATATGTAGGATACTCGATTCGCGGCGCGGGTCCGGCGCTCGGCGCGGCCGGCGAAAGCGGTTACACGCTTGCCGACGCGACCGCATGGAGCATGGCACCTTCGGAACTGATCACGTTCGTGTTTCCGTCCTGGTATGGCTTGCAATCCCCGATGTACTGGGGCGACATGCTGTTCACGTCGTCGAGCTTCTACTTCGGAATCGCTCCACTGATGCTCGCGATTGTCGCACTGATCGGCAAGAAGACTCGGTTCATGTGGGCTTTGATATGGCTGTCGGTGTTTTCGATACTGCTCTCGTTTGGAAAACACTTTGAAAGCTTCTATTCCATTTTCTTCAACTACGTTCCGTTCTTCGACAAGTTCCGCACGCCGTCCTTGATTCTGATTCTGGTCATGATGTCTGCGGCGATTCTGCTGCCCTATGGCTTTCGCAATCTCGAAGAACAACAGGACAATGAGAAGTGGAAAAAGGCGTTTCGTTTTCTTCTGATTAGTGCAGCAGTGCTGCTTGTGATCTCGCTGCTCGGCGGTGAGGGACTTGCAAGGAGCATGGCGAGTCTGACGAAAGAGGGAGACGCTCAGCGCTATCAGCCCGCGCAATTGACGATGCTGATCAATCAGCGTGCCGCGCTTCTGGCGGGAGATCTGACCTTGAGACTCTTCCTGCTGACGCTATCCGCGGCGGCGATCTATCTCTTCATGATTCGCAAGCTCACGCGCACAGTGTTGCTCGGTACGCTGTTGCTGTTGACCGTGATTGATCTCGGTATGTTTGCCGGAAAGTTTTTTGATCCGCAGCCGAAAGCACAGCAGGCTGCACTTTTGCAGACCAACCGGGTTGTTGCGGAGCTGCAAAAGGAGAAGGACGTCTTTCGGGTCTTCCCGGTTGGGCGATTGAATCAGGACAACCGTTGGGCGGCATGGGGCGTGGAATCCCTGGGCGGGTATCACGGTGCGAAGATGCGCAGTTGGCAGGACATGGCGGACAACTTGTTCTACAATGGGACGAATCGCACGTTTCCGCTGAATCTGGAGTTGTTGGCGTCATTGAACTGCAAGTATGTCATCACCGACGGGCTTCTCCCGCCTGACTTTGGATTGACCCTTGCCTATCAGGACGGCGCGGCTAAGATGGCCGCCTATCAACTTCCCAATGCCAAAGAACGCGCTTACTTCATGGACTCCGTGCTTGTGATCGAGAACCGCCGCGATGCCTTTGACACCATTCGCAGACCGGATTTCCCCTTCACACGCGTGGCTGTCGTGGACAAGGCTCTGCCGGGACCGCTGCGCAGTGACCCTGCCGAAACGGTGACGATCTCAAAGTACGAAACGCATTTGGTTGAGATCTCCACTCGTCGAAGCGAACCCGGACTGCTTGTTCTGGCGGATGCCTATTACGAGCCGGAGTGGATCGCGACCGTGGACGGACAATCTGCACCGATATATCTGGTCAACGGGTTCACGCGCGGCGTTTATCTGCCTGCCGGTCAGCACACGGTTGTGTTCACCTACGCAGGCAAGCGTGAAGCGCTGGCTGTGAATGTGGCCACAACGTCGCACTTCGTCGTTCTGCTATTGGTTGGCATCGGGTTCTTCCTGCTTCGGCGCAGAAAATCAAGCGTGGCCAGCGAATGACCGCCGAGCTTGAAACACCTGTCGTCCCCCAGACAGAGTTGAATACCACATTGCGCGGCGACGCGCTCGTGAAGTTCTACGGCCGTCGCAAAGTCGTGGACGAGGTTTCCTTGCAGGTGAAGACCGGGGAGATTGTCGGACTGCTCGGCCCCAACGGAGCCGGCAAGACCACGACTTTCTACATGATGACGGGCATGATTCGGCCGCGAGCCGGGCATGTGTTTCTGGGAGAAACTGAGGTTACGGACTGGCCGATGTTTCGACGCGCGCGCTTGGGAATGGGCTATCTGTCACAGGAGCCGTCCGTATTTCGAAAACTCACGGTGCGTGAGAATCTGATGGCCATCCTCGAGTTGCTGCCGATTTCCCGGGCGGAGCGAAAGAACAGAGCCGAAGAGCTGCTCGCGGAGTTCAGATTGGAGCACGTGACCGGGAATCGTGGCTATCAGCTTTCCGGCGGCGAGCGCAGGCGTGTAGAGATTGCCCGATCACTGGTCACCCGACCCAAGTTCATGCTGTTGGACGAGCCATTTGCAGGGATTGATCCCATTGCCGTGGCGGACATTCAGAGCATTGTGCGCTCGCTCAAGGATCGCGGCATCGGGGTGCTCATCACGGATCACAATGTCCGCGAGACCCTTGCCATAACCGACCGCGCCTACCTAATCTTCAGCGGGCGGCTGCTGATGGAGGGATCGGCTGAATTCCTGGCCTCCAACGAAGAAGCGAGGCGAATCTACCTCGGCGATTCTTTCCGCCTTTAGCAATGCTATAGCACCTGCCTTGCCGGGAAGAATTTATCGTGAACGCCGACGAGAGTTCCGGAATCTCCGTGATTTCGAGCCTATATTTCGCAAGTCATTATATCTCAATATTTTAGAAAATCGTTGAATGAGACGTGTGGGATGGAGTAGGTACCTGATCGGGTAGCATTTCTTGTTGGCACAAGGATTGCTTTTGACACAGGGACCGCAGTTCAAGTTTCTGGCCGGCCCCCTTTGGCCTGACTAACGTCACAAGACCCCACCCCACCTTCGGACAAAAGGCGACTCGATGGAACTCAGACAAGTTCTCAAACCGGAACTCCAGCAATATCTCCAGCCGCAGCAAATCCTGCGGAGTGAACTCATTCAGCTCCCCATGCTTGAACTGGAGCTGCGAGTTCGCGCCGAGCTGCAGGAGAATCCGTTTCTGGAAGAGATTGCAGAAGACGATGTGGTCGTGGAGCGTGACTTGTCTGAAGTCGAAACGGAAGGGTCCGCCGCTTCGCACGAAGATCGTGGCGAAGAACATGATGAGCCAAAGGTTCGCGAGTCACGCGAGGAGACGTCCGGAGGCCCGGATGAAGACGTGGACTGGGACAGTTTCCTGAATGACGAAGACTCTTCATCCTACAAGGCTTCGCGATTTACGTCTTCCGGAAGTGACGAACTGACGGAGCTGCCGCGCCCGTTCGTTCCAACGCTTGCCGAACACCTTGAAGATCAGTTGCGCTTGCAGCGATTGGATGACGAGGAATACCGGGTCGGACTATACATTATCGGCTCGATCAATCGCGATGGTTTCTTGAGCTATCCCGTGGAAGAAATCGCTCGCGAGCTGAATGTGCCTGTGCCGCTTGCTTTGCGAGTGCTGCACGTCGTGCAGGAACTTGATCCGCCGGGCATCGGCGCACGCGACCTGCGCGAGTGCCTTTTGATCCAACTGCACCAAAAAGATGACCCGCGCGAATTCCGCGTGGCGATCCGCATGCTCGAAGAAAGCTACGATGACTTCATGAACAAGCGATTCGAAGTGGTCGGTCGCAAGTTGGGAATCTCGCTTGAAGACGTCAAGTCCGCCTACGAAGACATTCGCCGCTTGAATCCGAAGCCCGGTGAAGGGTACTTTGACGAGAAGCAAAACTACATCGTCCCTGATCTGGTCGTCCAGCGTATTGACGATCATGGAAACTTCAATGTGTTCCTGAACGACGGAAACACTCCGAACTTTCACGTCAATACCGCGTACAAGGAGATGTTCCTGTCCGGCAACACGGACAAAAAGGTCAAAGAGTTTGTGACGAAGAAGCTTGAAAGTGCGCGCTGGTTCATCAATGCGATTCACCAGCGCCGCACCACGATTCTTCGAACCATGCGCGCGATCGTCGAAAGACAAAAGGACTTCTTCATGAAGGGCCGCGAGTTTCTGAAACCAATGATCTTGCAGGATATTGCGGAAGATATCAGCATGGACATTTCGACGATATCCCGCGTCACCAACGGCAAGTACGTCCAGACCGAATGGGGAGTGTTTGAGCTGAAGTACTTCTTCAGCGAGCGCATGGAAACTTCTGACGGCGAAGAAATCTCCACCAAGGTCATCAAGTCGAGATTGCAGGAGATCATTGAAGCCGAAGACAAATCCGACCCCCTGTCGGATCAGTCCATCGCAGAGATGTTGGCCAAAGAGGGCTTTCCCATCGCGAGGCGCACCGTGCAGAAGTACAGAGAACAACTGAGCATTCCCGTCAAACGACTTCGGCGGGAGATTTAGCCGACTCGTGGCATTTCTGACCTGAATTTCGTATCTTGTGAACCGGTTGCCGGAGAATTGGCAGCCGGTTTTCATTTTCTTAACATGAACTTCCCCGAAATTACATGTCCTTAGAGTTCAACGAAGCCCAAGAGACCCGCACAGCAGAGGTCCTCCCTGTTCTGCCACTTCGTGACGTCGTGGTCTTTCCGGCCATGATCTTTCCTCTCTTGATCGGTCGCGCGGCCACACTTGTGGCCGTGGAAAAGGCTATGCTGCAGGACCGCAGAATTCTGCTGGTCACGCAGCGGGATCCCGGCACCGAGGAGATCGCACCCAAAGACCTGTTTGAGATCGGGGTCGTTGCCAATATTCTTCAGACCCTCAAGCTTCCTAATGGACTGGTCAAAGTGCTCGTCGAAGGTGTGCGCCGTGCGCGAGTGGGTGAATGGATTCCGGAAACCGATTGCTTGTCCGCGTTCTGCGAGCCGCTTGAGTTGACAGGTGATGACGGACCTGAAGCGCGCGCGCATATGAAAGTTGCCCTACGTGGTTTTCGCGAGTATGTGAGCTTGAACCGGCAGCTGCCGGATGAAGTGCTGCTGACCTTGAGCAATCTCACCGATCCGACTCCCGTGGCGGATTTTGTCATTGCGCATCTGCCAATGACCGCCGTGCGCAAGCAGGAGGTGCTGGAGCGCACGCACGTGCCTGATCAGTTCCGTTTGATCAACACCGTGCTGGACGAAGAGATTGAGATTCTCAAGATCGAGCGGAACATCGAAGGTCAGGTCCGCGACAAGATTTCGCGCACGCAGCGCAACTTCTTCCTGCAGGAACAGATGCGCATCATCAAGAAAGAGCTTGGCGACGAGACCGAAGAGGATTTCTCCGACGTTATTGCCTATCGCAAGAAGCTGCGCAAGCTGCGAATGCCCAAGGATGTCCGGCAGCGCGCCGAGGAAGAGCTTGAAAAGCTCAAGGGTATGCCGATGATGTCGCCGGAAGCGACCGTGCTCAAGAACTATCTGGACTGGCTCTTGGCCATGCCGTGGGGTGTCACGACACAGGATCGCCTCGATCTGACTGAGGCAGAGCGCATTCTGGATGAAGATCACTTCGGACTGCGAAAACCCAAAGAGAGAATCCTCGAGCATCTTGCCGTACTGGCGCGCGTCGAAAAGATTCGCGGACCGATTCTTTGTCTCGTCGGACCTCCGGGAGTCGGCAAGACGTCGCTGGGACGCTCGATTGCCCGCGCGATGGGACGCAACTTCGTACGCATCTCGCTGGGCGGCGTGCGGGACGAAGCCGAGATTCGCGGGCACCGCAGAACATACATCGGATCCATGCCCGGACGGATTATTCAGGGCATGAAGCGCGCGGGTTCCATGAATCCGGTTTTCCTGCTCGACGAAGTGGACAAGATGTCTGCGGATTTCCGCGGCGACCCCTCTTCCGCGCTGCTGGAAGTGCTTGATCCGGAACAGAACTCCACATTCTCCGATCACTATCTGGAAGTGGACTTTGATCTCTCGCAGATTCTGTTTATCACGACTGCGAACATCCGTCACGAGATTCCGATTCCGCTGCAGGACCGCATGGAGATTATCGAACTGCACGGATATCTGCACCACGAAAAGATGCACATTGCCAAAGAGTTTCTGCTCCCGAAGCAGATGCAGGATCACGGACTGCGTACAGATGAACTGAAGATCGCGGGCAATGCGATGGACCGAATCATTTCGTCCTATACGCGGGAATCCGGAGTGCGCGAACTCGAGCGAATGATGGCCAGAGTTTGTCGAAAGGTCGCCAAAGAGAACTCAGGTACGACGTCTAAGACCATCAACGTTTCGCCCAACTCTCTGCATCGTTTGCTTGGAGCTCCGCCTCACAAAGACAGCCAGATTGAGAAAGGCGACCGCATCGGCACCGCCGTCGGGCTTGCTTGGACGTCACAGGGCGGAGAGATCCTGAATATTCAGTCGGCAGTCATGAAAGGCAAAGGTGCCATTCAGCTCACCGGACGGTTGGGCGACGTAATGAAGGAATCCGCGCACGCGGCCGTGTCCTTCATTCGCGCTCACGGCGGCGAGTGGGGCGTGTCGCCTGACTTCGTGGCCAAATGCGATGTGCATTTTCACATTCCTGAGGCCGCGACACCCAAAGACGGCCCGTCCGCGGGCATCACGCTGGCCACGGCGCTCTTGTCTGCACTGACGACCACGCCTGTTCCCGCGGATATCGCCATGACGGGCGAGATCACTCTTCGGGGACATGTGCTGCCGATCGGCGGATTGGCCGAAAAGACGATGGCGGCCAAGCGCGCGGGCATTCGCAAACTCATCCTTCCTGCGGAGAATCAACCGGACTGGGAAGAGCTTGATCAGCAGCTTCGGAAGGGCATGAACGTCGTGTTCGCGGAGAACATTCAGGATGTCTGGCGCGAGCTGTTTCCGGTCAAGAAGCGTGCAAACCGGGCCGTCGGCTCGGTGTCGCAGGAAGGTGCGTCGCACTAATCTGTGAGTGCCCGCGCTTTCAAAATCCCTCCGGCTCAATTCGTCAAGTCTTGCGCGGATGTTCGCCAAATTCCGAAGCCCGCATTGCCGGAGATCGCGTTCGTCGGGCGAAGCAATGTTGGCAAGTCCTCGCTGATCAACTCACTGTTGAACCGCAAAGGCCTCGCGATGGCTTCTGCCACGCCAGGCAAGACGAGACTCCTGAACTACTTTCGCATCGGCGATCAGAGTTGCTATTTTGTGGACTTGCCCGGCTACGGCTACGCAAAAGTTTCGCGGTCGCTGCAGGAAGAATGGGCAGGATTTCTTGAAGATTATCTTGCTGACTCGAAGAACATCGCGCTCGTCATCCTGATTGCCGACGTGCGGCGCGGATTGACTGAACTTGATATGCAGATGATTCAGGCGCTCAATATGTATCGCCGGAGATTTCTGGTTGTGGCCACCAAGGTGGACAAACTGAATCGGCAAGAGCGCGACAAGTTGTTGGCCTCTTTGCGCGGACCCGCACTATCCCTCGGTGCTGAAGCAATCGTGCCGTATTCCAGCACGAAACACGAAGGCCGTGAGGAGCTCTGGGATGAAATACTTGCGCACCTCAACTGAGAGACGCTCTGCTACAAAACGAAAAGTCCCGGACATTGTCCGGGACTTTCTTTTTCTGCACGGCTCGCGAAACGCGTCAGCGTTCGTAGATCAGCACACCAAGCTGTTCATCGGTGACCACGACTTTGCCATTCGAGGCCGTGATCGAAGTCGGCTCTGGCAGGTCAAACTTCTGTACAAACTTCGGAGTAGTCGGATCTGCAATGTCCACGACATAGAAGCCATCCGCATCATCCAACAGGCAAGCATAGTCGCCATCGAGCACCACGCGCACCAGACGGTCCGCACCGGGAATGGTCAACGATGCCGCCAGGACCGGCGCGCTTGGATCAGCGACATTCATGATTGTGACAAAGAAGTTGTCGGCCACCACAACATTGTCACCGTACCACGCGCAATCCTGAGGATCGCCCGGAGTCGGAATCGTACCCAGTGATGTGCCGTTCGCGACGTCGTAAAGCAAGAACTGGAAGTTGCTCTGGGCCACGGCGAACAGATCGCCGCTCACGCCGAAGCCGCGGATCCTGAAGTTGCCGGGAATGAAGGGGAAATAGAAGTCCTGACAATAGGTAGGCCGCCAGCGAGCAGAATCCGGGATGTAGCAGAATTCGCTGTAGACAAGCCCATCGCCGCCGCCGTTGTCCGATCTCCATGCAAAGAACTTGTTCTCATCGGAGATCACGGCAGTCTCTTCGATTCCTCCGGAGAAATTCGCGTAACCGATCACCGTACCTGTCTCATAGTTATGAATCGGGTACTTGTCACCCGGTTCAAGATCCGGCTCCGATACGGTCAGCACGAGGTGATTCACCGGATCAATGTTCGCAAAGGTCGTGTAGAACGGAGGCTGCTGCTCATAGTGAAACACCTGCGCCGGGAGACTGGCGTTCGAGATGTTGTAAACGTAGGTTCCCGCGCTGGACGCGGCAACGGCGAGCATGTTTTCTTTCAAATCCGCAAACTGCGCAACTCCTGGAAGGACGAGGCGCGCGGAAAGCGAATACACCGTCGGTGGAAGTTCCGCGTCTTTGCGGTCATCGCATCCGATTGCGATCGCGAGTAATGCAAGAATCAGCGCGGTCCATCCGACGCGCGCGAGTTTCTGGGAGGTCATGTGCGGTCTCCAGTGCTTGAGATGCGACTCCGTTGAGGTTCCAAAATCCAAGATAGCAGGAGGCGATGAAAACGGTCATCGCCCGTCAATTCGGGATGAAATGTGGTCAGCAGCATGCGGTCCTGCGATACGGCCACCGGCTCGCCGCGAATCGTGGCCAATACGCGAATGTGCTTGCCTATTCGAGTAATGCGAGGCGCGCGAATGAAGATACCAGTTGCTTGCGTCGGTGATTCGAGTTCGGGAACCACAGACAACTCGCCTTCAAACGAATGCACTTGTCGGCCCCAGCCGTTGCGATTCACGTGCACATCCGCCAAACCAAGAGTTCTGACGCGCGGATCTGGATCGGTGTGCGCAAGCATGATCATTCCCGCGCATGTGCCCCATACGGGATGATGCACACAAAACTCGGTCAGCGCCACACGAAGCTCGTCACTCATGACGCGCGTCATGGTCGTGCTTTCCCCGCCCGGCCATACGAGTGCCTCAAGGCCGTTCAGGTCTTCAGGCATGCGTACCTGCATGACCTCACACCCGAGAGCCCGAAGACGGTCCTCATGTTTGGGAAAATCTCCCTGCAGCGCCAACACCCCCACGCGCGCCATGACCAACCCTTCTACCATCCGCGCGTGGACAAGAGTTCCGATTCGTCCATCGTGCGCACGTCCAGCCCGTGCATCGCCGTCGTCAGTCCACTCGAAACGCGCACAAGAACTTCCGGATCACGATAGTGCGTGGTCGCGATGACAATGGCTTCCGCACGCGCCGCGGGATCTTCGCTCTTGAAAATCCCTGATCCGACGAACACCGCTTCCGCTCCGAGCTGCATCATCAGCGAAGCGTCCGCAGGTGTGGCAATGCCGCCCGCCGCGAAATTCGGTACGGGCAATTTGCCCAATTCGCGGACCTGCTTCAGCAATTCAAACGGCGCGCCGATCTCTTTGCCGTAGTGAACAAGCTCTTCATCGGCCATGCCTTTCACGCGGCGCATTTCGCTCATCACCGAGCGCATATGCCGTACGGCTTCCACCACATTCCCGGTGCCGGCTTCGCCCTTGGTGCGGATCATCGCGGCGCCTTCGGCAATCCGGCGCAACGCTTCGCCCAGATTGCGGCAGCCGCAGACAAACGGCACTTTGAACTTGTGCTTGTCCACGTGATACTCTTCGTCCGCCGGAGTCAGGACTTCGCTCTCGTCAATGAAATCCACTTCAAGCGATTCCAACATCTGCGCTTCCGCAAAATGCCCGATGCGGCACTTGGCCATGACCGGAATGGACACCGTATCCTGTATCTCGCGAATGACCGCCACATTGGACATACGGGCCACGCCGCCCTCCTTGCGAATGTCCGCCGGCACGCGTTCCAGCGCCATCACGGCGCATGCTCCGGCCTTCTCCGCGATGCGCGCCTGCTCGGCATTGGTGACATCCATAATCACCCCGCCCTTGAGCATTTCCGCCAATCCAACTTTTGTGGCAAATGTCCCCGTTGCACTCATCTCTGTCTTCGCCTCATTCCAAATGGGTTTACTTGATCAATGTTACCGGCGTCTTCCAATCACCGCGAACAGACTTCAACACAACATAATACGTACCCGACGCAAACTGTTCCGCGTTCCACCGGAAGACGTAACTGCCCGGTGTCAGGCGTCCGTCAAAAAGGGTCGCAGTTTCTCTTCCCAGCACATCATATGCGCACAGTGAGTAGTGTTCCGTATCGGCAATCTCAACAGGCAGCGACACGCTTGCGTTGAACGGATTTGGATACCCTGCCGCCAGGCGCGTCATGCGCGGCAGCGGTCCGTCGTGCCGACTCACGTCCAGCACCACCGCCAAAATCGAAACATGCAAGCTTGTATCCGGACACGAATTCGTGGACAGAGTCAGTTCACCACGATACTCGAAGTTTCCGTCGTTCGTGGTGTCCGGACTAAACGTCACGTGCAGCGCGGAAGTTTCGCCTGGCGGAACTTCCAAGGTGCTTGGACTGACGGAAATCCACGGCGATGCTGGTTCGAAACTCAGCGGTACAGTCTCGACCACAAGCGGCGCGTCACCATAGTTCCCTATCTGGAGCTCATGGGTGGTCAGAAGTTCGTTCTGCAAAAACACGTTCAGCGAAGAAACCGGCAAGTCCATCTCGGGACGACGCAGAGATGCATCCTGATACGTAGTGTCCTCGCTCTGAGTTACTACTCCCTCGATACTCTGATGCTGCCAGCATGCGTGATCAAACATTAGTGTGAATGTGCCAGCAATGGTTCCCAGCTCGTAGCGGCCTTGCGCGTTCGTGACCGAGGTTGCTCCGGTCTCCTCTACCGTAACCGTTACCCCTTCAATCGGTGCTCCTCCGCGCTCCGCCGAAACCACGCCGATGATGCGCGTGGGAGTCCCCATCAGATTGCGAACGAGAACGACCTGCTCGCTTGTAACATTGGACACCACGATGTCCGGATCGCCGTCCAGATCATAGTCAAAGATGTCCATGCCGTAGAAATTCGGCTCGTTGATGACGTGCTCAGAGATGAAACTCCCGTTTTGCTGCCGCCACCAATAGATTCCTCCACCGCTATTCTGCTCGCCCTGTGCTGAACACGCGACATCCAGTTGACCGTCGCCGTCAAAGTCGGCCACCGCGACATCACGCGGATTCATCACCAATCCCGGCAGAATCGTGGTTGTCCACCCTGAACCGGATTCTTCCCAACGATACACGCGGTCCGTTTGAAAGTCGCAGGACACAATGTCCGTTTGACCGTCCTGATCGAGATCAGTCACTTCTATGGCGGTCAGAGTGTAGCCGGGAATATCCTGCGTCAGCGCATAGCCGCCAATGTCGGTGCGCCGCATGATGTACACGCCGCCCTCCTGGCCCGCTGCGATGAGTATCTCGTTGATGCCGTCATTGTTCAAATCCCCGACTGCCAGTCCAAGAGGATCGTCCGGCAAAGAACTGAGCCAGATTTCAACCAATGACCCGTTCAATTGCTCGAATACGCGCACCTGATTTGTGGCATTGCGCAATTCGCAGGTGATGAGATCCGTCAGGTTATCACCGTTTATGTCGGCAGCAAGCGCCGTGAACGGGCCACTTCCGTTTTCAAACACAGTGTCCGTTGCAAACAACGCCAGCGGATTCTGAGACCCCGTGTTGCGCAGCAGATAGACTCGATTGTCATCCCACGCCGCATACGCAATATCCCAGTCGCCGTCGTGATCAAAGTCTCCGGTGGTCAGATTGCGTCCTGATCCCGCCGAGATGAATACTTCATAGGCTCGCAGAGAATCGTAGGCCACACGCTGACCGTAGATTGCCGCTCCCGGCCAATAGGACGATGCCATCACGTCCACGTCGCCATCGCCGTCAAAATCACGCGCGACCACGTCCGCTACGCCGCCCAAGTCCCGCAGCAAAACAGAGGAAGAAAAACTCTGCCCCATCAACTGGCCAGGAAACGCCGCAAAACAGAGCAAGCAGATTATGATAGGCAGCGACACGCGGGACTCCGTATGAGAAATTGGAAGCGCTATTTCAGCAAGAGCAACTTCTGAGTTGCAACCATGCCATCAGCTCGGAGACGGGCGAAATACACGCCTGAAGCCGCTTCCGCCGCATTCCAATGGACGGCATGAGCGCCCGGAGTGTGACGGCCAGAAGCCAGTCGAATCACCTCACGTCCCTGTACATCGAATACTACCAGCTCTGCTTCCGCGGCGTTGGGCAAAACAAACTCAAGAGTGACTTCGTTGTTAAACGGATTCGGATACGCGGGCTTGAACGAGAACTCAGACGGCACGAGCGGCGTCGGTCCAACCGGAACATTCCAATTGATGAACGTCCACGTTTCGCGCGACGCAATCTGCATCTCCGGATAATCGCTGTCGGCCACCACCCACCACGTCACCGTGTCGCTCTCTCCGATGAACGGATGATCCACGAAACTGACATTCGCCGTGGTTCCGTGCACCGTGTCAATCAAAGAGATTGAGTCGCCCACTTGGAAGAACAAGCAATAGAAAAGGTTTTCATCCACGCTGTCCGGGTCCACTGCCACTTCCCATGAGAAATGTCCTGTGGGCATCGGAATCGCTGAACCACTGTCCGGGGTCAACAGGCTGAACGCCTGCGTTGAGTCCGGGCGAATCTTACGTACGTGGCGGAATCCTTCTTCACAGATCCGCAAGTTGCCGTGCTGATCCTGTGCAACGACCTGCCAGTAGCGGTCATACACATCGGCTGTGCTTGTAAACAAGAACGTCGGATTCTGCAGCGGCCCGGTCAACGGAACCGGATTGTCAAACAAAGAATCCGTATCCACAAGCAAGGCATAAACCACTTGGTCGCCGGGATCTGGATCTGTGGTTGCTTGCCAACTGAAGCGAATTGAGTCCACAAGAACGAGCGCATCATCCGCCGGAGTCAGCAAGGAAAACGGCAGCGGCGGGTGCTCGACCGGTGCGGCGGGATCCGCGACCGTCAGCATGTAGAACCCATGAGGAATCGGCGTATTGCGCACACCCGCGGCATGGTAGCGAAACTCGGAATCCACCGCGACGTCGCGGAACTCCGATGAGTTCAACGTGTCGTATCGGACGATTGCCCAAACGCTATCAAAGTTCTGATCGAACTTCATCAAGAAAGCATTTCGCGTGGCGAGCAACTGTTCGGACCAATATCCGCCGATGACAAATCCAGAGTCTCGATCCGCTACATTCTGCACCGTGAGCGCGGCATCGTCTTCGTTCCCGCCATAGTAGTCAGCGAACACAAGGTCGCCTGCGTCATTCGTGGCAACCACCCAAATATCCGTCTGTGTGCTGTCGCGAAACGAACGCGTCGAACCTACCAGCAATGTCAAGTCCGCACTGACTCTCACGGCATCAAAGAGCTCTTCATCGCGCGCGCCGCCGAAGCGAAAGGACGCACCGAGAGTGCCTTCAGAATCCACTTCGGCCATCCAGAAATCCGTTCCGACTCCCGCCAAAGAATCTCCCGTTCCGTACAGCCAAAAACTATTGGAATCCACTTGGACGATTCTCCGCACCACTGACGCAGAGTCGTAGATGTGTGACCACTCCACCTGGCCGGTTGAGGTCACCAGTACCATACTTCCGTCGGAATCTCCGAACTCACCCGGTGAAACTTCACCCACCAACAGATATCTGCTTCCGTGTCGAATACCGCCATACCCGCGATCCGCCGTCGTGTTGCCTCCGAAGTCCCACGTACTTTGCAGCGTACCTTCCCCGCTGAAGTTCACCATCTTGTAGTCAAGCGAACTGTTTTCTGACGTGTACCCGATCATGGTTCCCGCGCCGTTAAACCACATGCTGCTGTAGATGTGGTACGTCGTTCCCCAGGAGCGCGTCCAGACTTCGTCGCTATTTTCGTCAAGCTTCACGGCGTAGGCCTGATAGAGATTCTGCAGTCCGAGTCCGGTGAGATAGATTCCGGGTGACACCGTGTCGTTGAGTGCGAGTGTTGCGTTGAAAAACTCGCCCCGCTCGTCGTATGTATCCGTCCGCGCGATTTCCGGTGGGTCCGCATACGACGGGTCAACTGCCGTGAATAGACATGCCGTCAGAGCCAGAACCCACACCAATCCCATCTCCACCCGACCTCCCATTATCCCTCTCCCTTGCGTTTCAAACCCGCTCCGCCATGCATCCTGCAAGACAACAGCTCCCCGCCGTTTGCTTGCGTTCTCCGACATCCTGTAAACACAAAAATTACAGAATTCAGGACTGAGTGTCAAGGCGAAGTCCAGAGGCACCGATTTTGCGCAAAAAGCAGGAGTTGATACCACAAAGTTTCTCCATGGGTTGCCTCGTATGCGCGCATTCTTGAAGATAATTGCAATTGCGGCCGGACTTACCGGACTGCTCGGCGGTGCTTTGCTGTCCATGGGGCACCTGCGAACCGCGGAATCGGACTTCCAGCAACTTGAGATGTCCAAACTCCGGAATCTGGCTGGCAACTGGGAATCGAAGCTTCTGTCGGTCAGATCGGCGTTTCGTGACCAGATGCTGCGGCAAAATGTGACTGCTATTGTCGAGCACCCTGCAGACTGGGCCGCTTGGAGGGTCGAAAACAAAATTCAACTGATGGTTGAGAAATGGCCGGCAGGACTGACCAAGCCAAGAGCCTGGGTGTTGCTGAGAGGCAACGGAACCATCCATGCGCAGATCGGGGATACGACCGGACTGACGTTGGCGCTTGACGGATTTGCCAAACCCAACTCACCGGACATACTTTTGGGCGATCCGGAAGCCGGGCGGGATAGGTTCCTTGCTCTGCAATACGCTCCCCCGATTGATCCGCAGAACCAGACACCAGGGCAACTCATCGCGCTGGTTGCGGCATCCGACCTATTTGCACTGCCTGATGATCCTCCCGTACGCTGGGTGCTCATGAACGGGCCCAAGGACGCGTTTCTTGCCTCCGCTCGGGGCGAAAGCCCACCAATCGGTGCGGGCACATGGGGCATTTTGCTCTCGCAGGCCTATGGACTCGTGACCATGGAAGAGGGACTACCCATCGCCTATTGCAGAATTCACGTTCCGGGCATGGACCCCCTATTGGTCGTCTCTGAAATTGCCGCGCCAACCGGAGCGGGCAGCGCGCTGGGGGCATTGCTGCTCATGTGTGTCGGCACGGTGTTTCTGGTCGCGGCTTTTAGAGCTCGGAAAACAGAGACTCCCGGAACTTCGTCCGCGGAAGCGTCAGAGTCGGGCGAAGACCAGAAGCAGTCTCCCGAGACGGTCACTTTCCGCCAGATCTTTCATGCGGCTCGCACGCCGCTTTGTGTCGTGGACACCGGCGGCAGGCTGCTCAGAGTCAACGCTTCGGCCCGAGAACTGTTTAGCCTTCCCAAGGGTGGTCAACCGGATGATTCTGTGACGGTCATCGGGTCCGAGTTCCAGGGATCGCTCAGAGAGTTTCTAAAGCTTGCCGCTACGCCAGACTTTGCGGGAGGGAGCTGGTTATTGAGCCGCGACAGCGGACACTTCTTTGATGGTGAAGTTCTGATCACACGGCTTTCCGCGGGAACAAATGATCTCGGGCCGGTTGCCGTGGAGTTCCTCCAGCACAAGAAGCAAGAGTCTCCGTCTGACCCGACTCCAGCGGCTCCCGTTTCATCCGTGGATGCGAACAATCCGAATCCCGTCTTGCTCGTGAACGAAGACGGGCGTGTGATTGAATACAATCAGGCCGCATTGGATATCAGCTCAAAGCTTGCGAGCGCACCGCTTCTGCACGAGATATTGCCGGGACTGGAACCTTCGACCTACTCCTCTGCCATTGATCCGACTTTCACACAGCGGTTTGAGAGTCTGTTCGGATCGCGTGTCCACGAGTTTCATAGCGTTTCAACTGCCAACGGGACGTTGCTGTACGGGCTGCGCAAGTCAGATACGCAGTCGCTGCAAATCGCTCTGCACCAGTCCCAGGAGAATTTCAATACTCTGTGCGCAATTTCAAATGACGCCGTGTTGATGGTGGAGCCGCACGACTACAAGGTTCTCGAAGCAAATCTTGCGGCCTCCGATCTCTTTGGCGCGGTTCATCCCGGACTCGTGGGCAAAGCCATGGAGGAGTTTGCAGACTGGCCGTGGCAGGATGATCACCTGCGCGCGTCGGTACAACTGCAGCGCGTGGACGGAAGTGTGGTTCAGTGCTCGTTTGAACACGAACTGATCAAGGTTGAGGGCGAACCGACACTGCTGGTCGTCGTGACCAGAGCTTATGACGCGGAGCAGCGCGATGTCCGGCAGCTTGCAGACTACACTGCTGAGCTTGCAGAGCGATTGTCTGATCAGGTTCATCGCGAACCTGAACCCACGAGTACTTCTCTTTCACTGCCTATTGGCCCCGGCATGCTCGTGGTCACCAATCCAACGGTACGAGATGTTGCACGTAGAATGCTTGAACACTTAGGTCACGAATGCGAAGTGTTCACGAACCTGGATGACGCGACGATCTGGCTCGTGCGCAGCGACGTGAGACCGGAGTTTGTGATGATTGATCTGGGAGATTTTGACCAGCCGGAAGACTGGGTTGAGATGCTGCGCACGCGTTGCGGGGAAGTTCCCTGTGTGGGGCTCTCTGATAATGACTTAGGTGCACTTCCTAATGGCCCCAATTCTTTTCTGAGCAAGCCTTTCGAGCTCGAAGACATCGCCGGAAGTCTGCAAGAGCTGGACCTAAGTGCCGAGCTGCCTGCCTGACGTGGGCTACCACTTCCCTTCTGAACGCCTCCCTCCGGGAGGCGTTTTTCATTTTGGGCATCCGCCTCTCAATAACTGCCGTCGGACTGCACATCCCGACGAACTCAACCCCAAAGTGATAGTGGATACTGTCACAATTCCATGAGGTTAAGTATATATCAAATGAGAAAATAACACAGTCGTAACGACCCTCTTTGTGAACGTCTTCACTTGATTTCCTACTGCTTTGTCTTTATCTTTAAGGCTGTGGCTTTTTGTCTGTCATCAATGTATTCAGAGCGGAAACATGTTTTTCCTGAAGTTATTTGAAGAGGTGAACGAGATGCGAAAGTTTCGAGCAATTTGGCTGCTGGCAGTCCTGATGGTCGGTATCGTACCGGCCATGGCGCAGAACTTCGGCGACGTTGTGATCACGGAAGTGATGTACGACGACACTGTGAATGGTACTGACCAGGAGTGGGTCGAGATTCACAACACGACCGGTGCTGCCATCAACATTGGCGACTGGGTTCTGAATGACGACAGCGTGTATCCCGCTGACGGCGGTGAAGGCGGACTTCTCATTCCGTCCGGGACGATGATTGGAGCGGATGCGTATCTCGTGCTGACCAAAGAGACCGGACTGGGTTTGCCCAACACGGTGGTCTGCACTCAGCACATTGGCAGCTTCACGCTCGGCAATGGCGGCGACAACCTCGCTCTTTACACCGCGGCCACGGGTGGCACATTGATTGACGGTTCGCTCACACTGACTTATCCTGATGAAGCCGCGACCAATGCGGGCAACTCGATTGAAAAGTGCGATGTGAATGCGACGTGGAGTGCCGACACCTCGGCGTGGATTGAATCTACAACTCTGTATTCCGCTACGGGCAGGTTCCGCTTCTGTACTCCCGGCGCTCCGAACACTCCGTGCGGCGGCGGTGATGTTACTCCTCCCGCACTCTCCAACGTTTCAGTGATCTCCAATACACAGATTGATGTACTGTTTAACGAAGCCGTGGATCAAGTAGTTGCGGAAACAGAAGCCAATTACTCCGTGAACAACAGTGTCGGCGCTCCGCTGACGGCAGTGCGCGACGCGGGCAATACGGCATTGGTTCACCTCACCTTTTCCACACTTTCTCCGAACGCATATGTCTTGACTGTTCTGACGATCCAGGACCTCGCAGGCAACGTTGCCAACAACCTGACCGGCGGGTTTACGGTTCTGGGCGGCGCAACGAACACGGTGGTCTTCACGGAAGTCATGTATGACGACATCAACTCGGCTGACGTTGAGTGGGTGGAAATTTACAATACCACCGGTTCCGCGATCAACATCGGCGGCTGGATCGTCACGGACGGCCCGACCTATCCTCCGACGACGGAGGGCGCGCTCTATCTTCCAGCCGGTACGATGATCAATGCCGGTCAGTACCTGGTGGTCTCAAAGGTTGAGATTCCTGAAATCACCGGTGAAATCGTTTGCGCGGATTCCGCGGGAAGCTGGGGCCTCGGTAACTCAGGCGATAACCTTGCAATCTTTGACGCTCTTTCGGGCGGTAATTTGATTCACGGGTCGCTGACGACGCTGTACCCCGATTTGTCGGGCGCGAACCTCGGCAACTCGATTGAGGTGTGTCTGGCAGATGTCGGCCTGGCGTGGGACGCCGTGCAATGGTATGAATCGGCTGCTCCGTTCAATCTGGGAACGTTTACGAACTGCACGCCGGGTACCGCGCCTTCTGTTTGCGTTCCGGATGTGATTTCTCCGGTTCTAGTTTCGGCAACGCTTTTTTCCGCGAATCAGGTGGATGCGGAGTTCGATGAGGCTCTTGATGCGGTTACGGCCAATACGGCCACGAACTACAGCGTGGACAACGGTGTGGGCAATCCGACGTCTGCGGTCCTGCAAGCCGACAACCGTACGGTGCGTCTGACCTTTGCAGCCTCGTTCACGCCGAATGTTTACACGCTTACCGTGAACAATGTACAGGACCTTGCGGGCAATGCAATTGCACCCAACAGCACCGCCATTTTCGAAGTCATGGGTTCCGCCTACGACATCGTGTTCACGGAAATCATGCCGAACCCCGCTTTTGTCGGCACGGACGACCTGTTCGGTGAATGGTTTGAAGTGTACAATCGCGGCGCGAGTGCCGTGGATCTCGCAGGTTGGATCATCGCGGACAATCAGGGCTCCGATACGTTGGAAGGCCCGCTGAGCCTTGCGGCAGGTCAGTACTTTGTCTTCTGCTCGAACGGCGACAGCGCGACGAACGGCGGTGTGCCGGAGAATTTTGCGTATCACTACGCCACGTCGGGCTGGGGACTTTCGCTCAGCAACAGCGGCGAGACGATCAGCCTGCGCGACGCGAGCAATAGCGTAGTTGCGTCGGTGACGTATGCCGGGACGTACCCCTATGGCCCGGGAATCAGTGCGCAGCTGATGGACACCGCACTTGATCCCTCGAACCCCGCCAACTGGTGCGCCGCTTCGACCGCTTGGCCGGGAGCCAACAATGGCGACCTCGGCACTCCGGGCAGCGCTTCTGTCTGCACGGCTCCTGCCGAACCGGATACCGTGACCATCTGCCAGATTTACGCCCATGACGCCTGCGGCGTGTCTCTATGGAACGACTCGCTGGTGGTGACGTACGGTGTAGTTACGTGCAACGACACGTGCCGTCAGAACATGTATGTTGAATCCAACGGCTGCGCGGTGCTGGTCTTCGGAGGCGCTACCGGACAAAACATGATCGGCGCCAGCCGCATCGCTGAGTCCGGTGACTCGGTGTGCCTGCGCGGCGCGCTGGATTTCTTTGCAGGTTTGACGGAATTCTCCCCGTTCGGTGGGAATCCTGTGACGATCACGTTCGTCAGTGCAGGCAACGCGGCGCCCGCTCCAGTTGCGCTGAGTGCCAACGTGATTTCGCAGAACGGCGCTGACTGCGCGGGCGAGGCCTACGAGTCGCGTCTGGTCACGGTGAGCAACGTCACGTTTGCGGATACGGGTTTGTTTGCCGCGGGAACGAATTACAGTCTCGTCAACGGAACAGATACTGTTCAATTCCGTGTCAGCGCGTGTGATACGCTGGTCGGTCTTGCGATCCCGACCGGCGCGCTGAATGTGACGGGCTACGTTGCACAGTACGACACGACTTCCGATCAGTGCTATTGCAATGGCTATCAGCTTGTGACCAGCTGCACCGCGCCATTTACAAGTGCGGAATGCGGCATTCCGCTGGAAGTGGCGATCGTTCGCCTGCCGACTCTGGATCAGGTCCAACTGCGCTGGAGCGCCCCGAACGACAACGACTGCGGCTGCTACAACGTGTGGTACGCAACAACATCGGATCCTGTCTTCCCGGATGACTTCTCGCTGTCCAACGCGTTGCCGATTTCGACGACGACCTACACTGAGAACATTTCGGGTGCCGAGCTGCGCCGCATCTACGTGGTGACCGGCGTTCCCTGCCCGTAAGGCCTTTCTGAGCCTACTACAGAACAGCCCGGCACGATGTGCCGGGCTGTTTTTTTGCCTCAAATGGCCGAACTCTCTGTTTTGGTTTCACATGCGATAACAACTTCAAGTTGTGGAACATGGTTTGCTATTTGATTTTCCCGAAGGGAGAAATCGCCAATGGCAGACAACTTGATTCAGAATTTCCTGATCGGGCAACATCCCACCGTAGGGACGCTAAAGTCCGTGTTGGACGCACAAGCCATGCGTCAGCGCGCGCATTCGCAGAACATCGCGAACGCAGAAACTCCGGGCTACGAACGCGTCCGGGTGGAGTTTGAAGATCAGTTGCGCGAAACGCTGGACGGCCAATCGCAGAAGCTGGCGAGCAGCAGTGACCGGCATACGGCGGCAAGCGATGAGATTAACGTCGCGCCGCGCATTGTCCGCGAACAGATCCCAAACGACATCACGGGGGTGAACGGCGTCAATATCGAAGAAGAGATGGCGGAAATGGCCGAAACGCAGCTTCGTTACCTGACTGCGTTGGAGTTGCTAAGACGCCGATATACGGGAATGAAAGAGGCGATCACCGGGAATCCGCGTTAGGCAAGGGTTCCATTGAAAATTCGAAGCGCCCGCAGAATCTGCGGGCGCTTTCTCTTTCTGTGAATCTCAATAGGACATTTTGCCGTTAGTCGCGAGGCATGGCGGTATAGCCGTGCTGTTTGAGAATCTGGATTGCGCTTCGCGTGTCTGTCATGGACTCCAAACTGACCCGCAAAACTCCACCGTGCCGTTCCCGACTGTGAAGCATTCCAATGTCCCGGATGTTGATATTGTGCTCCGCCAAGAGCCCTGCAATCCGCGCCAACGTGCCCGGACGATCCGGCACAATCACCGTCAACTCGGACTGGGAATCCCAGTCGCCCGGCCTTTCACGGGCAAGCTTGCGTTGAAAGGAGTAGGCTCGATGCCAAACTTCCTCGAGCTTGCCGGTCTCAAACAACTTCTTAATGTCTTCAAAGTGCTTGGAAAATGACTCGAGCGCACGTTTTGTCTGCTCAGAGTTGGCTGTCAGCACGGACTCCCAAGCCGCAAACGGGAGAGAGGCCATGGCGGTCATGGTCTGAAAGTGCCCCGTGGCCAGTTTCTGGGAGAGCGGAACATCCCGGCTTTCGCTGGCCAGCCAGTCGGTCAGGGCCAGGGCAAACACCAAGGGCATGTGCGTCGTCGAGGCCGTGATGCGATCGTGAATCTCCGGTTCCACGACAATCGGAAATGCTCCGAGCATGCGGATCCACCATTTCAGTGCACTCATCTGCTCGTCTTGGATACCTTCCGGCGGCGTCAGAATCCAGTAGGCACTGGCAAACAGGTCCGGGTGCGCATTGGCGATCCCCTGTCGCTGACTTCCTGCAAGGGGATGTCCCCCCACATACACTCCGCGCGCGTCACTCGTCTCCCGCGCAATCTTCATCAGGCCGAGCTTTGCGCCGGTCGTGTCCGTCACAACGGTGTTCGGAGCACAAATGCGCAAGACCGTTGGCAAGATCCGCTCAACTTCCGCAAGATCCATGGCCAGAACGACGAGATCCGCTCCGGCAACCGCTTCCGCTATGTCGCCCGCGCCATGATCAATCGCTCCGCGCATGAGCGCTTCTTCGAGCACGTCCTGTTTGTCGTAGCCAACAATACTGCCCGTGAAGTCCATCGCCTTGAGCTTCAGACCGATCGAGCCTCCGATCAGACCGACGCCCAACAACGCAACGCGCCGATAGTCGTCGTGCAAAAGCTCGAGCGGATTGGGAAGCGTCAGTTCGGCAAGTTCCGACTCTGTGGTCGAAGTGGTTTCCGGAGTGTGCACGAGTGTTCTGTCCGTGGTTTCAATTGCGTGTCGTGTTTCGCTTAGCTTCTGGAGTCCCTGAGCTGGGCCGCCAAACTGTTTACTTAGAGCAAAATGTGAGCCACACAAGTTAGAACCTCAATATAGCACATCCTATGGCGGTTCGCAACGGTGAAACCTAATGCGGCGAAATAGAAAGAGCCCTGACGGCGTCGGGGCTCAATACAACTTGTGCCATGTAAGGAACTATTTCTTAGCAACTTGCCGCAGCGCTTCTTCCATGGTTGTCCATGCCAAAGTTGCACATTTCACACGCACTGGCAGCTTCGCCACTCCCGAAAGCGAAATCATGTCATTCAGCGATTCGCCTTCAGGCTCCGCACCTTCCCGGATGAAATGGCGAAACTGATCAATTCGGCTCTCCACTTCAGACAAGGTTCTGCCCTTGAGATCTTCCGTGAGCATCGAAGCACTTGCCATGGATATCGCGCAACCGCTCCCCTCAAACGCGACTTCAGAGACTCGCTCCCCGTCGAGTTTCAGGTGCAAAACGATCTCGTCGCCGCAGAGCGGATTCTTGCCTTCCACGCTGATCGTCTCTTGAAAGAGCTTACCCTTGTTGCGGGGCAAGCGATAGTGGTCGAGCAGAATCTCGCTGTAGATGTCGCTCATGCCAGCACCTTGCGCGCGACCTTGAGCCCTTCGATCAGCGCGTCCACGTCTTCGGGAACATTGTAGAGATAGAAACTCGCACGCGCCGTGGCCTGCACATCCAACCAGCGCATCAACGGCTGGCAGCAATGATGTCCCGCGCGAATCGCAATGCCTTCACGATCCAACAGTCCGGCGAGATCATGGGGATGAATACCTTTGACGTTGAAAGACACCACAGCTCCGTGCTGCGTACGCGGTCCGTACACTTTCGTGTCCGGTTCGCGCGAGAGCTTGTTCAGCGCCTGGCTCGTCAGCAAATGATCAAGCTGCGCAATGCGCTCCATGCCGATGCTGGTCAAATAGCGCACCGCTTCCGCGAGACCTATTGCTTCCGCAATGGCCGGTGTGCCCGCTTCAAACTTGTAGGGCAGTTCATTCCACGTCGCGTGATCAAGATAGACTTCGCGAATCATCTCGCCGCCTGTCAGGAACGGATCCATGTCTGCGAGGATCTCCGGCCTGCCGTAGAGCACGCCGATGCCCGTGGGACCCAGCATTTTGTGACCGGAAAATGCGTAGAAATCCGGATTCAATTCGCGCAAACTCACCGGCATATGCGGCACGGATTGCGCGCCGTCCACCAGAATCTTTGCGCCGACTTTGTGCGCAAGCTGAACCAGTTCGCCCACGGGATTGATCGTGCCCAACACGTTCGAGACATGAGTCACCGACACCAATGCGGTCGTGTGATCAATCAATTTGCGAGCTTCGGAGATATCCAGCGTTCCGTCTTCTTTCAACGGAATGAAACGCAGTTCGGCGCCAACGGCTTTCGCCACTAACTGCCAGGGCACAAGATTCGCGTGATGCTCCATCGGAGTCAGCACAATGGACTGGCCATGCTTGATGAATTTGTGTCCAAACGAACGCGCGACCAGATTGATGGACTCGGTCGTGCCGCGCGTGAAGATCACACCTTCAAGCTCTGGCGCATTGATGAACTCGGCCACCGTGCGGCGTGCTGCTTCGTAATCTCCCGTAGCCGCTTCGCCCAGAGTATGAATTCCGCGATGCACGTTGGCATAGCGGGACTCGCAGAAACGGCAATAGCTTTGCAACACGTCGTTCGGCTTCTGCGAACTCGCGGCACTGTCCAAGTACACCAACGGCTTGCCGTTGACTTTGATGTTTAGGATCGGGAAATCCCGGCGGACGTCGCGCTCGAGCATCGGATCAGGCTCCTTCCGCCTGCAAATACTTCACGGGAATCGCCACCAAAACGTCATCGCCCTGACGCTCGACTTGGAATGTCTCGATCGGCTGCGTCGCGGGAAGTGAAAGCGCTTCTCCCGTCTTCAGCGAAAACCGTGCACCGTGCCGCGGACACTCGACGCAGTCGCCTTCCATCCAGCCGTCCGACAAATATTCATGCTCGTGAGAGCAGATGTCGCAAGTCGCGTAGATCTTGCCGTCCACTTGAAACAAGCCAAGCTCCAATGACCCGACTTGAAAGCCCTTGCCGCCGTTGCGCGGCAGATCATTCACCGAACAGATCTTTACTAATCTCGTTTCCATATTGCTTTGTACTACTCTTGCGCCGCAATCCGGCCCGAACCTTGCCTTGATATACAAAAGTGTCGGCAGTCCGACCGAATTCGGTGGACTTGACCCGAATTGCGACAGTTAGATTGGGGCAGATGGTGGAACTCACCACCTGAATCTTACTTGAACCGAGCCGCCGTATGAATGCAGGCGGTATCTGTACAGATTTAGCGGGACATATATAGCCCGCACCACAAAGTAACGCCCAGGCATCGCCTTTCGGGCGTTTCTTGCTCTGGTCAGTGCCCAGACGCGCGTCCCACCGTGCGAGCGACTCTCGTGCGCCAGCTCTCCTGGACATCTTCCAACTCATCGGGAACGGTGTTGATCACTTCCTCCGCGAATCCTGTGGCAATCGCCGTCAACGCCTGACGATAGTTCAAGCCGCGAGCCTGAAGATAGAACATCTGCTCCTTATTCAAGTGGCCGATGGACGCACCGTGGCTGCATTTCACGTCGTCGGCAATGATCTCAAGTTTCGGTATCGCATCAGCGTGCGTTCCGGGATCGAGCATCAAATTGCGGCACGTCTGATAGGCGTCGGTCTTCTGCGCGTGCTGCGGCACCGTGATAATGCCTTGATAGATCGAATGCGCTTCACCAGCCAATAGAGTCTTGAACAGGAGATTCGAAAAACCGTTCGGCGTGTTGTGATGCTGATGCGTGCGGTGCTCGGCGCGCGCCTGTCCGTCGCCGCTGAACAATCCGCTCAGATGCGCTTCGGTGTTCACTCCGTCCAGATCCAGCCTGAGCTTGGCAACATGCCACGGCGCGCCCGTGGTGAAGGTGCACCAGTTCACGTAGCCGTCTCGCTCGACATGAATGCGGCCCATGCGATAAATCGCAGGACTCTGATCCAATTCTTCGTCATTCACATAGTGTAAACGCGCGCCTTCCCGGACAATGATCTCCGTCCGGCCAATTAGCGGCACATTGCTTCCGTTTGTTTTCCAGCGATCATGGACAATCGCCTCGGCACCGCGCTCGACGACGATCAGTGTCGCAGGAGCGGCGAGTCCGGGACCGGTATGATTTTGCACTAGGTCAATCACAACACCCGTCGTGTTTGCCGGAACGCGCAGGCACACCGGGCTTGACATGGCGCAATGATAGGCAAGGAATCGCGCATCCATGTCGTTCGTTTCGAAGTCCAACATGGCTGCAAACTTCGGGAAATCGGCAGGTGTCGCCAGCAGCGCATCCAGCGTCAAGCCGCTGCGCACATTGATAGAGGTCTCCGTGCGCGTTTCCGGAGTTGCGTTTTCAACGACCGACCACGGAAATGCTTCCGCGTCGTTTTTGCGCCATTCTTCAATGTCTTTGGCGGGAAGCGCTGCGTTCTTTGCTTGGCTCAGAAAAGCGGAGCGATCATCAGCGGCCACCACCGAAGGACCGGCGGATATTTTCTCAAGATAACTCATGGGCGAATTTTGTGTCGAAGTCTCAGCCAACGGATCCCTCCATCTGGAGCTGGATGAGACGATTCATTTCCAGTGCGTATTCCATCGGAAGCTCTTTGACCACGGGTTCGATGAAACCGCGCACGATCATGGTCATGGCTTCTTCCTCAGAGATGCCGCGGCTTTGCAGGTAAAAGACCTGTTCATCACCGATTTTCGAGACCGTCGCTTCGTGTCCGAGTTCGACGCGGTCATTCTGAATGTTCATGTAGGGGTAGGTGTCGCTGCGGCTGTGATCGTCGAGCAGAAGTGCGTCACAGCTCACGTTGCTCTTGCAATTCTCAGCGGCCTTTGCGACTTCCACCAGTCCACGATAGGACGTGCGCCCGCCGCCGCGTGAAATGGACTTCGACAAGATCACCGACGTCGTCTCCGGGGCCATGTGCAAGACCTTCGCTCCCGCTTCCGTATGCATGCCCGATCCCGCGTACGCCACGGAGAGAATGTCCGCCTTTGCGCCGCGGCCCATCAGATAGACGGACGGGTATTTCATCGTGATCTTCGATCCGATGTTGCAGTCCACCCACTCCATCGTTGCGCCTTCTTCGGCAATCGCGCGCTTCGTGACCAGATTATACACGTTCTTCGACCAATTCTGAATCGTCGTGTAGCGCACGGTCGCGTTCTTCTTGCAATAGATTTCGACGACCGCGGAATGCAGCGAGTCGCTCGAATACACCGGAGCCGTGCAGCCTTCGACGTAATGCACCTTGGAGCCTTCGTCCGCGATGATCAAGGTTCGCTCAAACTGTCCTGAGTTTTGCGCGTTGATGCGGAAGTAGGCTTGCAGCGGAATCGTGACGTGCACACCTTTGGGCACGTAGATGAAGCTTCCTCCTGACCAAACAGCCGTATTCAACGCGGCGAGCTTGTTATCTCCGGCGGGAATGGCTTTGGCGAAATACTCCTGAAAGATTTCGGGGTGTTCCTTCAATCCCGTGTCCGTATCGAGGAAGATGACGCCCTGCTTGCTCCATTGTTCCTGGAGCGAGTGATACACGACTTCGCTTTCGTACTGCGCGCCGACACCCGCAAGGAATTTCTTCTCGGCTTCCGGGATTCCCAGTTTGTCGTAGGTTTCGCGGATCTCCTGCGGCACGGCGTCCCAGTCGTGCTCCACTTTGTCGGACGGCTTGATGTAGTAGTGAATGTCCTCGAAATCAATCGTCGAGAGATCCGGGCCCCACTCGGGCATCGGCTTCCGGTAGAAGTAGTCGAGTCCCTTCAGACGCAGATTCAACATCCACTCAGGTTCATTCTTGTAGCGAGAGATCTCGATAACGACTTCCTTGGACAAGCCCTTGGGCAGCTTGATCACGTTCTTCTCGGGCATCGAGAAGCCGTACTTGTCGTAATTGTCGAGATCGAGACTGAACTCTTTGCTCGGAGGCATATTGTTACTCCTGTTAGCTTGCGGGATTAGCGTCCTGTGACCTTGCGAACAAATCTGTCAAGCTTCAGCTTGACGGAACTGTCGAAGTCCAGCAGGTTTCTCAAGGAGGGCGACTCAGTCTTATAGAAGAGTTGAGCCAGTTCATCGGGCCGCCATTGCTGCGCCGAGAACATCTCGTCCTTGAAGTTGATGGGCCGATTGCGTCCATACCCGAACGGAAGTTCGACGAACGAATCGTGCTCTCTTACGATCTGCAAGAACTTATCCTCGGTGTCCATTTCCTTGTCATCCTGAGGAATGGCCAGATAGGCGTCGAGGAACTTCATGAAATAGTCCCGATGAATCAACATCAGGCTCTGATCAGAGCGATTGGGGCCGCCCAGCGAAAACGAAATCCCTTTGCCGGTCGCGCGCATCTGATCAATTGCGCGCTCGATGATTCCATCGCCGTAGATCAGGCAATCCTGCTCCATGTACACCGAATACTCGGCGTCATTCATGAATGAATAGAACGCGCCGATCAAAATCGCCCGGCTGGCTCCGCAAAATTTCGTGTCGCACGTCATCCCGTGCAGGAAATTGCGCTTTGTGCTGACGAATTCGACGTCCTTGCCCGTCAAGTCAGGCTTGACCGGACTTGCCGAATCCACGATCATTACTTTTTCCGGCGACGAGTACTTCCGCAGAAACTCGTACCAAACTTCAAAGAAGGCAATGGTTCGAATTCGTTTGTCCGAGTACTTGGTCGCGCCGGGGTGAACCGCCGAACCGTCGCACCAATAGCCGCCGTGTATGATGTAGCTGTACATTATTGAGCAAGTCTGACGACGCGCTGAACGAAGCGGTAGTTGTGCTCCGGCAGACGAAGCGTGAAGTGCATGATGTTCGCGGAGTGCGGATAGATATACACGGCAGTCGGCGTGACTCCCGCCCAATCCAGAATGTGAAACATCCCTGATTGACACACATGTGACTCTCTGGCCGCGGCCATGCGGCGCGCATTCAGAAGCAGGTCTTGCGAAAGATCAATCGGAACTGCGTGCGAAACTTCGGGACGCATGAACTCATCGCTCAGCAAGACTTCGTCGGTGCGCTCAAGCTCTCCCAATTTCAGTCTGAACTCAGGATCATACCCGAGGCCGTGCTCTTCCGCGACATACTCAGGAACAAGCTTGCGCGGCGTGCGGCGCAGGCCGAAACTGTAGTATTCAACGCACGGAATCCCGAACGCATTGGGATCGTGATGATACGGACGTCCACCTTTTTCCCAATCCGCGACCGGAAAATCCGCGAGAGTCACCTCGTGCGTCATCTCTTGCAGTTTGAGCAACGTGACGGCTTTTTCAAAGAGTGGAAACCGCCGCGCGAGCACGAAGTGAATTTTTCGGCTGCGCGTTTTGTAGAGCCACGATGCCACCGGAAGCGACGCGATGAAGTCCCCCAGCTTGCCGCAATGCGTAACCGTGATCACTTCCGATGGAAACTCGCGGTCAGTCTCCTGCGCGCGGCGCGCGTACTCGCGTCTGACGGAAGAAGGTCCAAACGGCCCGGCTAAGCTGCTCATGACTTCGTATTCACACCGATGGACTTGAGTGCTTTGATCACGGCTTCGGCAACCGACGTTACGGAAATCGGACCGAGCACCTTGCTCTCGGGTGCATGTTTTCCGGCATCCACAATGAATGTGTCTTCAAAACACGGTTGAACAGCCGAGCGAGAGTGCGCAATCACAACTTGCGGTTTGTCCAGCGCAGCCGCAGCAAGACGCCATGACGTGTCCATGCCAATCCAGAGCAGCGCTTCACCAATTAGTGCCGCGCGCTGATCCGGAGCGTCTTTCACGAAATAGTCATTGGCTCGCCCAAGACGTTCGCATCCCGGGTCACCGACCTGAAGCGCGGCAATACCTATTGAATCCAAGTTTGCAATCAGGATCTCAAATCGCGGCGTCGGCCACTGTTCGCCATTCTCTGCCGGAGTGATGTCCAGCACCACGGTGCGTTCAGGCGAGAGCTTTTTGGGCCAACGCGGTTTGGGCAACTTGCCCAGATCAAGTTTGGGCCGTCCGGTTTCGCTTGTGGTGACGTCCTGCCCAACCAGTTTTCGCAAAACGTCCGCTGTGTCCGGCATGCTCAAGGCCAATCCTTAGGCCGAAACCTCTTCTTTGATCCAGTCGTAGCCTTGATCTTCAAGCTGCAGCGCCAGAGACTTGTCGCCCGACTTCACGATACGACCATCCACAAGGATGTGCACAACATCCGGAACAATGTAGTTCAGGAGTCTTTGATAGTGTGTAATCACCAGCGCGCCGAAATTGGGACCGCGTAGACTGTTCACGCCTTGCGATACGATCTTCAGCGCGTCAATATCGAGGCCCGAATCCGTCTCGTCCATGATCGCAAGCTCAGGCTTCAGCATGCCCATCTGAAGGATTTCGTTGCGCTTCTTTTCGCCGCCGGAGAATCCTTCGTTCAGATAGCGCTTCGTGAACTCGGGACGAATGTCCAACAGCTCGAGCCACTTCTTAATCTCGGTATCGAATTCCTTGAAGCTCGGAGTCTGTCCGAATCGCTCCGTCATCGCCAGGCGCAGGAAGTTGTTCACGGACACGCCGTAGATCTCCTGCGGATACTGAAACGCGAGAAAGATACCCTTCTTGGCGCGCTCATCAGGCTCCATCTCGAGCAGGCTCTCGCCCTTCCAGAGGATGTCCCCGCCCGTCACTTCATATTTCGGATGCCCCATGATCGCCGCGGACAACGTAGATTTGCCGCTGCCATTGGGACCCATGATCGCATGCACTTCACCGATCGGAACTTCCAACGAAAGCCCGCGCAGAATCTCCTTACCTTCTACCGCTACGTGAAGGTCACGAATCTCAAGCTGATTCACAGCTTCTCCTCTTCTAAATTCAAGTCACTTTCGTCCAATGTCATTTCCCCGGCAGGCAAGCTAACGGGTTTCAACCAGCTCCTTGCCCGGAGAACCGAAGACCGAGTTGAGAGGCGTGAACTGCTGTTGTTTCTCCATTTCCAGGAGATCCGCCAGAGTCCTCTCCCGGAAAAAGCCTCTCACCAATCCCTCCGCCTCTGACCACAGGTGCCGGACAGTGCACTCTTCCGAATGCAAGCAGCACGTCGGGTCAGATGTGCACTCATTAAAGGCGAGACTGCCCTCAAAGGCCTCAATGATCTGTAAGACGTTAATTTCGCTTGGCTTCTTGGCCAAGGCAATTCCGCCCCCCTTCCCCCGATGCGTCTCTAACAATCCCTCGGATGATAGATATGCCACGATCTTCGTCAAAAAGACACGCGGAATGTGTTGTTGCTCGGCTATTTCACGAGTAACAAACGTTTTACCTTCGTCATACCCGCGTGCGACGTACATCAGCATGCGAAGTGCGTAGTCGGCCTGTAATGATATTAGCATGGGTTTTCCCTTAACCTGACTATGGCAGTCATATTCGAATATACAGTATATGAGCGGGCATGTCAAGTGCCTTTTTGTACAACCGTTTCGACGTAAGTTTGTGAAATTTTGCGCGAGAATCAAGCGTTGACTTGATAATTTGGAGAGGCATTGCTACTTTTGTGGTGTAGCCGTAGGGGTGGTCGCACGGGGTTTTGCCCGCAAGCGGCCTGAGAGAGTCCCTCGAACCTGAACCGGATAATGCCGGCGGAGGAAACGGTGCGGTCACTTGAGGGGGCCGAAAAGAACAGACTCCTCGTTGTGCAGGGCCGCAGCCGTCGTTAGAATGGCTGCGGTCTTTTTCATTCTTGGAGGTTGGAGATGTTTCGCTTGCTTGGTTTGCTGCTCTTGGTTTCACAGGTCTGGGCCGGGTCCGCCCTGACCGGAATTGTCACTGATTGGTCCAACGGACGCGCGCTGGAAGGCGTGATTGTGGAAGTTGACTTTGACACTCTGGCGGTCACGGACCGCTACGGAAGGTACCTGACTGCCACGATTGACAAAGAGAGTGTCGTCGTGAAGTTCTCGCACAAAGGGTACGTGCCATACTCTGCTGTGCTGGTTCCGGCTGACGCGGATATGACGGAGTTTAACGTTGAACTTAAGCCGTATGTACCCGGCACGGCGTCCGAAGAGAGTTTCCGTGATGCTCCCAAGTACAAGCTCGATGATGTCACGGTGACGACGACGCGCGCGACTTCCGACTATCCCGTGACTTTCACAAATGTCGGGACCGAGAAGATTGACCGGACAAGCTTTGGTCAGGACTTGCCTCAGCTCTTCACTCAGCTTCCAAGCGTCAATACCTACTCTGACGGCGGAAACGGATTCGGATACTCCTATCTGCGCATGAGAGGGTTCAGTCAAAATCGCGTCGGGGTGTATCTGAACGGCATTCCCTTGAATGATGCGGAGTCGCACGAAGTGTTTTGGATAGACCTTCCGGATTTTGCGGAAGACGTGCAAGACCTTCAAGTGCAGCGCGGCGTCGGAAGCTCGCTCTATGGAGCGTCGTCGTTAGGCGGCTCGATCAATCTTGTCACCAAGATTCCGGGGCTGGGGGACCGTCCCAAGCTGCGAGCCGAAACGATGTACGGCACATGGAACACGCGGCGCGCATCACTTCAATATTCATCTGGACGAGTCGCCGACCGGTTCGGTTTTGCGGGCCGCTTGACCCGCATGGAGTCTGACGGATATCGTTTCGGTTCGTGGGTTAAGATGTGGAGTTATTATCTCGCGGCGTCGCGTTTCTCCGGCCGACACACCACGCGAATTCTCTTCTACGGAGGGCCGGAAGACACGCATTTGGCTTATGAGGGCGTGTCGAAAGAATATCTGCACGGCGAAATCAGCGGCAACAAAGATCATGATCGGCGTTTCAATCCGTTCATGTATCCGGGAGAGATTGACCACTTTTTTCAGCCGCATTATGAATTGCACGACACGTGGCGACTGCGGGATGATTTGACTTGGGACAACTCACTCTACGTGTTTCGCGGGGACGGCTACTACGATCAGTTTCGTACGGATCAGGATCTCTCGCAGTACTTCTACTCGGTCGCGCCTGAATCTCTCGTTGCCGACATCTTGCGGCGCCGAAACATCGCTGAGACGGACGGCGGATGGGTGCCCCGACTCACATGGAAACATGCGCGCGGGCAAAGTGTATTGGGCGGCGAAGTTCGCCTGCACTCCGCCCGGCACGAAGGAACGGTGCAATGGGCGTCGCAATTGCCGGCGGGAGTCCGTCCCGACGATCACTACTATGACTACAAGGTCGCGAAGCAGATGTTTGCGGGCTACTTGCACAATCTCTACAAGGTATCCGATCCATTGCGCGTGATGCTGGACTTGCAGGTGAAGACTCAGCGCTACGAAATGAGCGATGATCAGCTGTTCGGAGTGACTCTTGAGAAGACGTTTTCGGCGTTTTCACCGAGGATTGGAGCAAACTACACGGTGCACGGTGGCGATGGGTCGCGCGGCATGCCGCTCACGCTTGTTTATGCAAACGTCTCTCTGGCACAAAGAGAGCCTGCGTTTCGCGATCTTTACAATGCGCAGGACTATTACTCCTCCCCGCTGATCGCGACGGACCGATTTGCAAATGGAGTGAATGGCGGCGAGTACATCGGACATTCGCTCACGGATGAGAAGCTGACCAACTTCGAGGCCGGAGCCATCGCCCAGTGGCGAACCGCGCACCTCGGAGTCAACTACTACCTTATGGAACTGCGTGATGCAATCGTCACGGACAATGGACAGCTTGACGACTTGGGAAATCTACTTTCGGCCAATGCGGATAAAGTCAGACATCAGGGAATCGAGTTTGTCGGCGGATTGACTCCCGTAACGTGGCTCACACTTTCGGGAAATCTCGCGTCAACCGCTCACCGGTTTGTAAAATACTCTGAAGTGGACTGGAACACCTTTGAGTTGACCGCACGCGACGGAAATCGCATCGGGCAGGATCCGTTCTATCTGGCGAACTTCCAGCTTGACGCCGAGCGCGGAAACTTCTTCGGAGGGATCGGCGCGCGCTTCGTCGGCCCGCAGTATGCGGACAACAGCGAGGAGGAATCCACCAAGCTCGACGCCTATTCGCTTGTTCATCTCGATTTGGGCTACCGCTTGCGGAATCTGCCGGGCAATATTCCATTGGCAGAACTGCGCCTGCGCGTGAACAATTTGCTTGACACCGAATACGAATCCGTCGGCTATGGTCCGAGCTACATTGTCGGCGCACCGAGAGCACTGTACACAACCTTGGCGGTCGAGCTTTGATGACCGAGTCCGGACTTGCTCACGCGTCAACTCTCGACCTGACGATTGTTGCGGTTTCAGTTCTCGCCGTGTTCGCACTGGGAGTATGGAAGCCGTCCGGCACGTTTGGCGACTATCTGATCGCCGGACGAAAACTGTCCGCGCCGGCCTTCATGATGTCGCTGGTGACGTCGTGGTACGGCGGCATTCTTGGCGTCAGCGAGTACTCCTACCTCTATGGACTCTCCAACTGGTTCGTGTTCGGAGTCCCGTACTATCTCTATGCCTTACTCTTCGCGCTGTTTCTGGCGAAGCGAGCGCGCCATTCCGAGCTGTTATCGCTTCCTGACCGGTTTGCTTCGGCCTACGGAGAGCGCGCGGCAAAGCTGTGCGGCGGCATCATCTTTCTGACCACGATGCCCGCGGCGTATCTGCTGATGCTGGGCAAACTGCTGCAATGGATGTTCGGCTGGTCGTATCCTGTATCGTTGCTCGTTGGAACCGCCGCCAGCACGCTGTATCTCTTTCGCGGTGGACTGCGCAGCGTCGTACGCACCGACATGCTGCAGTTCCTTCTGATGTATGCGGGGTTCGCGGTGATGATCGTCGCACTTTTCTTGCAGTACGGCGGGTTGTCGTTCATTCAGGCTAATGCACCTCGCGAGCTTCTGACTCCCACCGGCGGTCAGACGATTGGAGCGGTCCTGGTCTGGTACTTCATCGCGTCCACGGCCTTGATCGAACCACTGTTCTATGAACGAGCATTTGCCGCGAAATCCGAGCGAATTGTACTTCCGGGAATGCTCGCGGCGATCTTTTTTTGGGCCGTTTTTGATTTTATGACCACTTCTGCGGGCCTCTATGCGCGTGTGCTGTTGGGCAACATAGACTCGCCAATTTTCGCGTTCCCCGAGCTTGCATCGAGAGTCCTGCCCGCGGGGCTCTTCGGATTGTTTCTCGCCGCGTTGATTGCCACCGTGGCATCTTCGATTGACAGCTATATGTTTCTTGCCGGAGCGGCGCTGGGCCGGGATGTGTTGGGACGCAGAAAGGATGCAGGCGAACGAGAGTTGCAGAAACTGGTCAAGATCGGATCCGTCGTCGCCGCGCTGTTGGCATTTGCGCTTGCGTTGTTTTCAGAGTCCGTGATCACGCTGTGGCACGCGATCGGTTCCATTGCCGCACCCGCGCTGCTGCTTCCTGCGCTCTTCGCGTGGTTCAGTTCCTCACCGCCGCGACCTGCAACGACTCTCTTCTCCATGCTGGGAGCCGGCTCGCTCGCTCTAATGTGGAGACTTTCTTCATTCTGGACCGCGGATGGAAGCTACTGGATCGGAATTGAGCCCATCTATGTCGGACTTGTCGCGAGTGCGTTGATCATCTTTGCCGGATCAATGGTGGAGAAAAGAACATAGTCGGAAATGACTTGCCGTTTGAAAATGCAAAACCCGCCGAAAACTCGGCGGGTTTGCTCTTTCGTGGCTGGTCCCTCTCGTCAGGATCCCAAGCCTGCAAGCATTCGTGGCATTAGGACATCAAACAATTCTTCTACTTGCGACTGATTGCAGAAATACAGCGGAATTCCGAATACTGCCGCGCGGAAGCTCAAGTCGTAAACGTATGCGACCACTTCGTTCTCCAGCAAATAGCCTTCTGTCCGCGTCGTCAGCCGCCCTATGACCTGGCACTCTCCGCGTGGAACAAACGTCCACACTCGAGTGATCGAACCTTGCCAGTTGGGCAAGACCTTCGTCGGATCAATCTGCACCGAAGGATAGCCATTGTAACCGACAAATCCTGTGCCCTCGGCTCCAAGATTTGGATTGGCACCGGGATCGCGATGACCAGAAAAGGCGCGCATGTAGGAATAGCCGAAGTCCGACTCCGCAAACTCAATCTCGGAGTCCAGTGAAAACGCGTTAAAGAGATCACGTCCACTGAAAATCACGCGGCCACCACGCTGCATGAACTCGGACAGGATGCGGCGGTTGTCATCCAGCAACTGTTCCGTTCTGTCCTCCGCATGCCAGATCACCAGCCCGATATTCGATACATCAAGCGGCGTCACATAAGCATTCGGCAGCCGCTCTGTCAAATCCACATTCCGAACCTTGTAGCCTTCCACAAGAGCTGCGTAGAACTCGTCCACCTGAGCGTCCGTTGGCAGAGTCGGAGCACCTGAACCATTCAAGGTTTCGTCCACCACCAGCACGCTGTCCGAAAGCTGCTGCTGCACAAGCGTCGCAAAGAATGTCGCCGTGTCCGAGATTGCGCCCGCAACGTCACGAGCTATGAACTTGTATTCGTGCGCACCCAGCGGAAGATCCGTTTCCGTGAGTTCCGGAAGTTCCTGCCAATCGCTCCAATCGTTCCCACCCCTGGCCACACGATACGAATGAATCAGCCCACGGTACGACGTAGCGGCCGCCGAGAACGATATGATCATTTCCGAGTTGTTTCTCCGAAAGATCGAACCGTCCGGATAGAGGCTGTCCGACGCGGAACCGGAATTGTAGCGGGCACTGACGACTCCCATCACCGGACGGTTGCCCAAAACAACATTCACCGTCCGCGAGATCACGGGTGACAACGCAAATCCGGAGTCACGGCAGCGCGCATGAATCGTATGCTGGCCTTCAGTCAGTTCCAAATTGGAAATCACCACGGTTCCGGCCGGGAGTTCGCCAAGCGCAAGGTCTGCAAAAACGAATACTGAGTCGTCAGACCACGCACTCCAACTCGTGGTGTCATCTATGCTCACCACAAACTCGATCCCGGAGCGATTTGAATCCTCGGACTCAAGCTTGATCTGAAATCCCTGGCCGACATTCGAATTGGGCAGCACCGTATTCGAGCTGGAAAACAGACACGTCGGTGCCGTGTTGATCGTTTGGAATTGTACGGCAGGCGGCGTGGCGTCCATGTTGCCGTCGTCGTCCACGGACTGCACGCTGAAGGTGTGAGGCACCGCTTCGCCGCTGGAGGGCGATGCAAACGAGATCGTGCTGTCCGTGCGCTCGGTGTAAGCCACCAAATTGCCGTCAATATACATGTTGAATCCAACCACTTCGCCGTCGCTGTCATTGCCTTTCCAGCGCAGCGTCTGGTAGTGATTCACCGTGGTGCCGCTCTGCGGCGCTGACGTGATTTCCGTAGTCGGACCAACTTCCGGCAAAGGCGAACCTGGATCCGAGACCTCGCACGAGGACAGCAGCAGAGCGAGCAGGATGGTAGAGTATGCTAATATATGTCGCATGTCACGCCCCTTACCAAGCAAATGCCACCGCAAACCGGTGGGGTTGATCGCGGAATCCGTCTCCCGCATCGGTGATTCGGCCCCAATGCGAATAGGCATAGTCGAAGCTCAATGCGTATTCGCTCATCACGTCAAACAACAATCCGAAGCCAAGTGAGAAACTCTCTTCATCATAGCCGAATTTTCCACCGGCCCGCAAGAAGAGTGTGCGCTTGTATCCATACTCGCCGCCGATATTCAGACGCTCTTTGTTGTCGTTCGGATGATCCATTTCAAGGGCGAACAGTCCGGAATGCGCCGAAGATTCTTCCAGTTCGAGCATCTGCCAGACATCGAAGGACACACCCAACCTGAACATCGTGGGCAATGCGGCTCCTTCAAAGGACTCCGATCCGGGGGCTTCCCCATTGGAAGCGGCCTCGCGATAATCCAGAAACTCTCCGGAGTATTTGACTTCCGGACCGAGATTCTGAATCGCCATGGCGAGTTTCAATGTGCGCAGTCCGGTCTGATAAGATGTGCCAAGGTCCAGGGACACCCCATCATAAGAATGCTCTTCCAAGGCGCTCCGCAGGTAGCGCAATTGCGCTCCGAGCGAGAACTTGTCCGTCAAGCGCTCGGCATACGTTGCCCCCAGCACGAGATCGTACGCGTTGAAGTACTCGCCCGTGCCTGTCGGCCTGTTCCACGTGCGCACGGGCATGTCGTCGGTGAACAGATTGATCAGGTGCACCGACATCGCCCGATAGGAGCCCAATGGCTTGGCAAACGATACACTATTGCACTGAATATCGGCAGGCAAGTTGATCTGCGAAATCTGGACTTCGTTCTTCTTCGTCGTAGTCAGATTGCCGGGATTCCACCAGACAGCTTCCGCTCCTTCGGCCACCGCCACAAACGCGTTGCCCATGGCAATGCCGCGAACTCCCATCGGCATCTTGAGCACCTGCATGGATGTCGTGCCGACCTTTTCAAGCGCGACTCCCGGCAGCGCAAGCCCGAGAAGAAGAACAATGACCAACGTATGCTTCAAATAGTTTTTGAAATTCATGGCTACTCCTCCGCGTACACAAAGACCACTGCGGCGGTAATATATGATTCCGCTCCCGTGACTCGGGCACGAAGCGTATGCGTGCCCACGGACATGCACGGGCGCTCAGAGCCCGGGAAACAGGTCGTCCAGTTGAACTCGAGCGGACGCATCGGCAGATTCAAATCCGCCGCGCTGAACCTCGCAAGATCCATCTGAAACCCGCGGCCCTTCAGGCCGGTTTGAGCATGAGTCTCTGCCAGGTAAAGTCCCTGGCCACCCAGCCTGCCGTCTTCCTGCAACAAGGCCTCAGGATAGGCGGAAGTCGAGTCGTCGTCAAACCACAGCGACAGCGTGAAGCGATCGTCGAGCACGCGTCCCAATGAATCGCGCTCGACGCCCAGCGCGGTGGTATCGGCAATCGCCGCATCCAGCGAGTCCTGATAGGCTGCAAGTACTGGCTGCGCTGCATTCTCCGCGGGAATCAACCCGGAGGTGTCGTCCGGACACTCGCTCGGCAGCGTGTCGCACAGGGCGCGCACGGCAGCCACTGAATCGAGAATTCCCTGCGCTGATTCGATGCCCACGAGGTAGCCGATGATTTGATCGTCATAGGAGGGCAGCGTCTCGTTGACGATCTGTTCGTATAGCATCACATCCGCATCTGGGCGAAAATAGGCTGCGATATTCAGGCGCGCCGGTTGATCCACGCCGGGAAAGTTGATCGGTGACAGCGGGCGCTTCACCTCAAACTGCGCCGAGAGAATGCTGCCGTCTGAAGCCGCGCTCTCCCAGAGCACAACGGTCTCTGTATTCGATGGTTCTGAGCCGGTCAGCGGCGGCGTGCGCGGATCATCGCACGACAGCACACCAAACGCCGCCCAGATCAGAAAGGCGATTTGCAAATAGCGTTTTGTCATCATGTCTGTTTGCTCCAGCGGGTTACTTGATGACGACAAATTTGTCGAGGAAGTGCTTGCCGCCATATTCGACCGAGTAGTAGTAGATTCCGCTCACGATCTCCTGATCGTGGCGCGTCTTCATGTTCCACTCCGCCTGCTCCGTTCCATTGTAGTGGTCAATGGAATTCAGATAGTCTCCCGCAAGGGAAAAGATTCGGATGACGCACTTCCCGGGTTCGATGTTGGTGGGCAATCCGCGGAAGAACAGCTTCCGCACAAACACAAGGCCCGCGTCCGTCTCATTGGGAATTGCTTCTCCGGCATGACCTCCCTTGTACGGATTCGGGAAAACGTACACGCCGCTCAGGTCCGTGCCGTCCGACTCGCCTTCGACATGCTGCTTGGCAATGGTCACGGAATGCGTGTTGCCTGTGCGGCCCGACTCCAAGACACCTGCGCCAAACACGCCGGTGTCAAATGCACGCACCGCGTATTCATAAGTGTGCCCCGGAGTCAGTCCCATGTCCCAGTAGACGTATTCGAACGTGCCGTCGGGATAGTGGATCGTATCCGTCGGCATGCCGTAGTTACGATTCTGCCACTCGAACTCTCCGCTCAACGTGTCAATCCGGTCGTACTCCACGAGAGTCTGCCAATCCGTTTGCCCGGTGCGGCGCTCGATGCGATAACCTTCGAAATCCGCATCCCCGGTGATCGCATCAATGGAGGCCTCAGCATTCGGTGACCAGCGAAGCCGCACGCGATCCTCATACACGTCAATCGCATATTCAGGAGCATCCGGCGCAGAGGGACCCTGGAAGTCATTCAGGTACATTGCCAAGGCCCATTCGGCATTAACGCCGATGTCCGACGTATCATCTCCGGCAATGAACGCCACCGTGATCGGCAACGTCTCGCCCGGTCGAATCGTGAAGCCATCCGTCGCTTCCACGCCGAAGGAAATCAACATGCGCCAGTCACCAGGCTCCGGACTCAGGGGATCAATATCCCCGGAGGACATCATGTTGTACTTGTCCGCATTCGTCTCCGGGTCGCCGCCGGCAACACGTTCAAAATTGCGAAAAGACACGCGAAGTTGATCCAGAGCGACCGGAGTTTTCACAACGCGCATGGCGAACACTCCGGGTCCGGGACCATCTGCATCGTTGTACTCGTCAAACTGCACCGCCATCAAGCGGTCCGGATCGTAGTAGTTGTAATCGTCCGTGGACCCGGCATCGCTGCCTTCGCCCTGCGCCACGATGTCCGGATCGGCAAACAGCCCAATGAACACATTGCGCAGAGGCAAGGGTCCGACATTGCGAATGCGATAGTCCAACAAAACAAAATCGCCCGCGTACTCCTCCGGAAATGCGTAGGTGCGCTGCGTCACTTGCAGATGCAACGGAGTGTGTCCGTCCACGTCCGGGCTGGACACGTACTGCGACTGAATGTCGTCAGAGAATACGGCAAAGTATTCCTGCACTCCGCGAGCAACGCCGTCTTCATCTTCCAAGCCGTCGCCATCGTCATCCAACAGGCCGGGACAACAATCCCCATCATTGTCGGGGTCCTCAAGGTCCACAAGGCCGTCGAAGTCGTTATCCACAAAATCGCGTGCCATGTCACCCGCGGGGTCTTCGTCCACATGCGGCTCGGGATCGTAGTTGCAATTCCCGTCGAGATTGCCGTCACCGCTCGCATCGGTGTCCTCGTCAATCTCCGAGTCGCCGTCATCATCCACGCCGTTGGCGATCTCTTCGTCCACCTGACCGTCCCCGTCATCGTCGAAGCCGATTAGTCCGCGTCCTCCGTCGAAGTTTCTGGACGCGCGTCCGTCTCCGTCCCAATCATCTGTCGTGATGTCCCAGTCTCCGTCGTCGTCTACGTCCTTGGCACCCAGCACAAAGAAGCGGTCGTCGAAACGATCAATGGATTTGGATGTCAGGTGCCAATCGGGGTCGGTGCCTGTATTGGAGAACGGCACTGCGACGATGTTCTTCGGATAGAACTCTCCCGTGCCGTTGTCGCCGTCAGTTGCCGTGGACACGAGCCGCGTGCCATTCAAGTCCGCGCCAATCCAGACGCCCGCCGAAAACAGGAAGTCATTACCGCTGTTGATGGGGAACTCGAAGCCCGCGAAGCCCGGCACATTGTTCGGATTTCCCACTTCACCGTAGTTTGACAATGTCATCAAAACATTGCCAATGTCGTGCGCGAGGACGTCCGTGCGTGCTCCCGGATCCACATCGTCCAAGAGAGAGCGCACCGGACCGCGCGGAGAAACTTGCCGGGCATCTGCGCTCATGATCAAACAGAGCGCCGCGCCAAGCAACAGAATCGTCTTTATGTAGTACTGTTTCATGCGCTACCCTTGGTTAGAAATCCACCGCAAGGCCGACGCGAACCTGACGCGGAATGTCCCACGCGTCCGGGTTCGCTCCGCCAGACGGATTCAGCCCGTAGTTGGGCGAGTTGCTGTCATTGATGTACCCGGGCTCGCCGTCGCTGTACGTATCCAGAGTGTTCATGTTGCGGTCCCAGCCCAGAATGTTCTTCGTGTTGAAGAGATTTCGCACTTCCAGAAGCGCCTGCCAATCGAGCTTGCCCATCCGGAAATGACGCGCGATATTGACGTCCGTCTGATACGTCCACGGTGAGTTTTCCGCGAACTCCTGACCTTCCACATTGCTGCCGTTGATCTGAGTCGGCGTGTAAGGCAATCCGGACAGGAATTGCGACAGCCAGTTGATCGTCCAACCCGTGCGCAGCCATTCCCCGGAAAACGGTTCGCCCTTCAGCGGGTAGCTTGCGCCCAAATTAAAGATCACCTGATGCCGGCGATCCCAGGCTAAGGGCGTCTCCCCCGCCGGTTCGTCGTAATTGCTGCGCGTGACATCCGATCCGATGTCATACGAGTTCTTGCCGCTGGCCCAGGAGATCGTGTATGTAAGGCGACCTGACAAATACGACCCATAGTCCTTGGTCAGATTGAACTCAAACCCGCGCACCGAGGCGTAGTCGGCATTGTAATAGATCGCGGCATTCTGACGGCTCTGAAGCGGTATGCCCAGCTCGAAGAACAACTGATTCTGCGACGCCGTTTGAATCCAGTTCTTGATGTCCTTGTAGTACGTCGAAACATCAAGCAAGAAGTCCGCACCGAATTGATGACGAACGCCCAATTCGTAGGCAATCGTCTTCGAAGGCTTGAGGTCCGGATTTCCGATCACCGGCGTGCCACCAGTCTGGAGCTGATTGACACCCGTCAGATAGTAGTCGTGACGACCGCGCTGATAGAAGTAGCCATAGTTGAAATGAAACACGTCGCGATCCGTGACGCTATACGCAATGCCCAAACGCGGTGATACATACGCTTCCCCGCTTGAACTCGGCGGCTCATAGTCCACGAAGTTCGCACGGTTCGGATCGTTGGCCAGCGGATCGCGGATGGACTCGCCGCCGATACGCCAGTAGTCCAGACGAAGCCCCGCGTTGATGATGATGTCGCGGTACTCCATCTTGTCCTGCAAGTACATTGCCGCGGACGACGGATAATAGCGATACACGTCGGTATAGATTCCTTGTCCGCCGTTTGCAACGCTGGGATACGGGCGATCTTCCGATGACACGTTGTAGTAATTGTACTCCAACCCGCCCTTCGCCTGATGCCGCGGATGCACTTGTGAGGTGACGTCCCACTTGAAGGTGTAGGTGCGCGAATCGAAGTTTGCCCAGTCCGGCACGAGCTGCTGGCTGTTGCCGCCCAATCCGTCACCCGCTATGTGGAATCCGTTGATGTTCGGATAGGCATTGCTCGGATTGTTGAAATCGTACATGCCGTCGCCGTCCTGGTCCGTGAATGGCTCGCCAATATCGTAGCGACCGTTGTAGCGGCCCTCTTCGTCCGGCATGTCCACAAATGGCTCAGATGCTGCTCCGTATTCGCCCGCAGATTTGTTACCGCCGGTCACCAAGCGTGAAGCGTCATAGACTCCCACACGCAGGGTGTGATAGGTCTTGGAGTTCAGATTGTGATTTAAAGTGAGAAAGAGCTGCTGATCCCGCACGACGTCCGCACGCACATGGTTCGCAGGATTGTACACATACGCCTGCAAGTCCTCGTCAATCCGTCCGTCGCCGTCGTCATCCACCCAGTTCAGCGCTTCTTCATCCACTCTTCCGTCGCCGTCATCGTCGGCCAACTCGAAGTCTCGCCCATCCAACACGCCGTCGCCGTTCAGGTCCTGATAGGTCCACTGCCTGTATTCGCTGGCATTGGTGGCCAGACCTTGAATCGCGGCCATGGCATGCATACCCGCCGTTTGCTCATCCAGAGTGAAGTCGTAGGGGAATCGCTGAGAAAGCCGATACCAATACGGGTTCATGCGCTCCTGATTGTTCACCCAGCCAAAGCTCAGCTTGTAGTTCTTCTCGGAGTTATAGGTTACTTTGACATTCGTGTTGTTGTAGGCCTCGGCCTTGCGAACGTCCGAGCCGAACCAATCGAACACCTGCGGCCTGAACCAAGTGTCGCCGCCGATCAGGGTTCCGAATTCATTTGCGTTGCGGCTCCAGAATGTGCCGGACGCGAAGATCGAAGTGAAGCCGGGGACATTCACACCCATACGCGGCAACAACTCGTTCGTGATGGGGTCCGGTCCAGATAGCGACATTTCCGTGTAGTCGTAGTCCTGGTAGCCGTCCTTCAAACCGTCAGGCTGATGCGGAAGCCCGTCCGAGATTCCGCTGCCCAAGTCCTTCAATTCGCCGTTGCCAAACCCGTTCACGTCCATGACATGCTCGACATGGCCCGTGTATTTGCGGTCACCGTCCCGCGTGACCAGGTTCACCACGGCAGATTGCGCTTCGCCGTACTCCGCGCTGAAGCCCGCCGTCATCACTTGCATTTCGCCGATTGCCGCCTTGGGAACCTGAAGATAGCGACGTTGAAACTGCGGATCGCGCACCGCGATTCCGTCCACCAGGAAGAGAATCTCATCCCGACGGCCACCGCGGATGTGCAGATTCGTTCCGCTGCCTACGACGCCAGCCTGACGGGCCAAAGCATCCGAGAACTGTGTGACAGGAAGCTCCGTGATCTCGCGCGTTTCCACTGTGCGAACCGTGTTGGCCACGTCACGCTTCACCACATCCCGTTCGGTTGTGATGATCACTTCCTGGCCCTCAAGCACGGTCTCCTTCAGTCGAATGCTGAGTTCCGTGGTCTGCTCCGACTGCACGACCACTCCGGTCAAGATCTGCGCCTCAAATCCGATGGTCGAGATCTTCACAGAGTACGTTCCGATCGGCAGGTTCAAAACAAAAAACTCGCCGTCCAGGTTGGTGTTCGCGCCGCGAGTCGTTCCCTCAACCGTGACATTCGCTCCGGGAATGGGATCGTTCGTGGCCGCATCCAAAACTGTTCCAGCGAGCTTTCCGCTTCCTTGTGCCCACGCGGGAATTACCCCCGCAATGACACCAAGAATCGCTAACAATAGGATCAATTTCCTCATTCAACACCTCCGGTCAGAAATGGACCGATCGTTTTTGTGACAAGGTGCTTACTACTCAATATTCGTAAACAATAAAAGCCATGCACAGACCACCCCTGCGAGTAACAACGACCCAGGGAGACAGCGCATGGCAGGCGGGACCTTTTTTAGTATAGTACCGATGCATTGAATTGTCAAGGGTTTAGCCTGTCATTTTTCAGACAATTCGGTCTTTCATTGCCTCACTTGTTGTTGCGCCTGATGTGCGCAATTCATCATAATTACACAATATTCAATGTATTAGTGACCCCGAATTCCGTGCGCATGCCTTTGTCGAGCTTGTGTGACCTCTTTGCAAAACAAGAGAAGCCCCTTGCTTCCAAGGGGCTTCTCACAGACCGACTAATGCTTAGCTCAGATGAAGCAGATCGCGATACTTGGGCATCGGCCACAGGCTTTCGTCCACAATCACTTCAAGCTCGTCGCCAGAGGTACGCAAGTCCGTCATCGCGGGAATGATGAAATCCCGGAAATAGCACGCGACCGCCGAATGGTCATCCGTTTCCGGTACGGCAGCGCGAGCGCGATCCAAGTGGTTCAACCGCGAGATAAACCGTTCGATGGCTTGCGACAGCAACTCCAGCAGTTTGCGCTGACCAGACAAGGAGGAGTTTGACAGAACTTCCTCGGTCGTTGCAATCGTCGCCGAAACTCGTCCCTGATACTCCAGAGCCGCAGGCAGAATCTGCGTCGCGCCAATGGAGGACATCAATCCGGCCTCGATGCTGATGGACTTGATGTAGGTATCGAGCTTGATTTGGTAACGACTGTTCAGCTCAGATCCACTTAGGATGTTTAAACCCGAGAAAAGCGCCACAGACTTTTCTTTTGTGAACGCCTGAATTGCGTCCACCGCTGTCCGCAAGTTGGGCAATCCGCGGCGAGCCGCCTCGTCGTGCCACTCTTTGGAGTAGCCGTCTCCGCCGAAGAGCACGGCCTGATGCGCGGTCAGCTCTTTCTGCACCACTTCGCGGACGGAGTCGTTGAACTCTTTCCCCTGCTTGAGCAAGGCTTCGATTTCGTCCGCCACGTGATTCAGAGACTCCGCGACAATCGCATTGATCACCATGTTGGGACGCGCAATGTTCTGCCCGCTGCCGACCGCGCGGAACTCAAACTTGTTGCCCGTGAACGCGAACGGCGACGTGCGATTGCGATCGGAATCGTGCAGCGGCAATTGCGGCAGCGACGACACTCCGATATTCAGGAACTCACGCTTGCGCGTCTTGTGCATCTGGCCCTCAACGATGGCCTGCACGACTTCGTTCAAGGTGTCACCCAGATATACGCTGATGATTGCAGGCGGTGCTTCGTTGGCTCCCAGTCTGTGATCATTTGCCGGAGTCGCAATCGAGGCACGAATCAAATCAGAATGAATGTGCACCGCGCGCACGACGGCCGTCAGGAAGACCAGGAACTGCGCGTTCTCGTGCGGGGTATGGCCCGGTTCGAGGAGATTGTTGCCCTTGTCATCCGCCATGGACCAGTTGTTGTGCTTGCCGCTGCCATTGATGCCTGCAAACGGTTTCTCGTGCAGCAGGCAGGCCAGATCATGACGCGCCGCGACTTTGCGCATCACCGACATCATCAGCATGTTATGGTCTGTGGCAATATTGGCGCGTTCGAACACCGGAGCGATCTCGAATTGACCCGGCGCGACTTCGTTGTGACGCGTTGTGACCGGTATGCCCAGCTTGTATAACTCCAACTCGAGGTCCTCCATGAACGCCAGCACACGTTCCGGAATCGAACCGAAATAGTGATCCTCCATCTCCTGGCCCTTCGGAGGACGCGCGCCATACAGCGTGCGTCCGCAGGTCATCAGGTCCGGACGGCGCAGATAGAGTTCGCGGTCCACCAGAAAGTATTCCTGCTCGCACCCCACAGTGGTCACGACTTGCTTTGCGTCACTTCCAAACAATTTCAGCACGCGGATCGCGGCATTGCTGATGGAGTCTATCGAACGCAATAGCGGAGCCTTCTTGTCCAAGGCATGACCGTTAAATCCGATGAAGACGCTGGGAATATACAGCGTCTTGCCCATGCGGCCCTCCATCAGAAAGGCCGGGCTGGTCGGATCCCAGCCGGTGTAACCGCGCGCTTCAAACGTCGAGCGCGTTCCGCCTGACGGAAAACTCGACGCGTCGGGTTCACCCTGCAAGAGATTCTCGCCCGTGAACTCCGTGATCACGCCGCCATCCTGCGTGGGGATCAAGAAGGACTGATGCTTCTCCGCCGTCAAGCCGTGAAGCGGATGAAACCAATGCGAGTAATGTGTGGCTCCGCGTGCCTGAGCCCAGTCTTTCATCGCCGCGGCCACTACGTCCGCCGTCGCAGGATCCAAAGAGGTTCCGGATTCTTGAATCTCAAGCAAGTGCTTGTACACGGGCTTCGGCAGAACCTGCCGCATCACGGACAACGAGAAGACATTGAGGCCGAACAGCTCGGACGGCTGAAGCTGCTGAGTCGTTCCGTTGCGATACGTGCCATTCGGAACGTGCTCTGTGCGATGCAGGGTCTTGGTCATGGAGTCCTTGTGGTGTGTTGTGACATGCGAAAGCAATCGATCTGAATTATATGATTCCAATACTGTGCAATTGATTCAATGTGTTAGTTACAACGTCCTTCATGGAACCTGATGCTAAGGCGCCAGATTGCTGACTCATTCGCACCTTGTGTGCATCCTCCAGCCGAGAGAGTAAAATGGGGTCGGTCCAATCCGCCCTGGGATTTCCTTTCCTTTCTACCGCTTCATGCAAACGAGGACTTACATTTCCGCTCTTCAAGTAGTCCGTCGTTCTCGCGACTATCGGAAGCGCATCCTTGAAGAAGTGCTTCAGGAGTAGTAAAAAGATGCATATCCTCACACTAAGAATTTCTTCGGAACTGAAACTGTCCAGCCCTACTAAGCCCGATTTCGTTGAAGGACTCGAGAATTTGTTTACCGCGAAAAAGCAAAGATCAGATATGAATCGCCTGAATTTTCTCGGGTTTGACGGAACAAAAGTAACGTAGTGTACAGCCTCATCAAGCAGTAGTTGGTAAACGAATCGCCACTCATCGCTATCAGATTCAAACTTGTCGATTTCGTACTTCAAGAAATTACGGAGAGTTTCCTCGCTCGGCCTTGGAAGATTTACTTCGAAACTAATGAGCTTTTCCAACCACGTATCTCCTGCGCTCATTACCATTTTTGAACCAGAAACGGCTCTTTCAGCTTTGTCCTTGACTATCGCAAGCACAAAAACACACTTTTCCGAAACCAAGTAGTTCTTGATTCCAGTGAATAGCCCCGTAACACTCTGTGGAAAACACCGATCCACATCGTCAATAATCACTACTGCCCGCTTTCCGGCGTGCCCATTTGCCAGTGCTTTATCAATCGCATCTTCAAATTCTTTGGCTATACCTTTTACAGCTTCGTAGGTGTCTTCTGCTTCAATCTGCTGGAGACTTCGGCTTTCAGTCTGCAAACCGACAATGTTTTCAACAACCTCGTTTCCTTTCTCAGCTAGCTTGTCATTCCCGGTAACAAGGCCGGCCACTGTCACAAGCGACTTCCCAAGTCCAGCTGCGAAACGTAGAAACTTGCCTGAGCTCTCTCTGGTATTTGTTGACTCTACTACATGACTTGCAAGGGCAAAAAGGACATTTCCTGTCGCTTCATACTTCCAAAGGTCGAACCAAATTACAAGATGATCATCTTCTTCGAGCGAGCATTTGAGAAGCTGCAAGAACCTAGTTTTGCCAACTCCCCAGACACCATTAACTGCTATTGTGCAGGGAGTCTTTGCATGGACTATCACCTTCTTCACTGCTAAAACGAGGTGACCACGATTGAGGAAGTCTTCAGTCGATGTTGACTCGTATGAAGGGAATTGGATATCCATCTTTGCTTACTTATGAATCGGTTTCGGTCTGCCGTGCTGATCCACGCACACAAACACGGCGCTCGTCTTCACGACCACGGTGCCGTGTGTGGTGATCGCTTCGATTTCAAACGAGCAACTCGTGCGGCCAATGCGCGGATTCAGGCAAAAGAAGTGAATGATGTCCCCTTCGCGAACGGGATGATGAAACTCGAACTCGCCGAACTTCAGCGTTACCATGTAGCGCTCGCCGGTGTGTTCGTGCGCAAAGATCGCCGCCGCTTCATCCACCCAGGCCATCATGTTGCCGCCGAAGAGCGTGCCATTCACTCCCAGATTCTGCACCATGCAGAGCTTGGAAGAGACTTTGTAGCGCTGTGTCGTCAGGTCCTCGGGCATGCTATTTCAGGAAGAGCAGTTTGCGGTCGGCCCGGTAGTCCGCGGCTGCAAATCGGTAGAAGTACAATCCGGACGCGAGTCCCGAAGCATCCAGTTTCACAACGTGGCGTCCAGCGGCGAAGTCCTGTTCGTTGACTAACTCACGCACGAGCTGGCCCGCGATGTTGTATAGCTTGAGCGATACCGGCGCGGCGCGCGGTAAATCGAATTCGATATTCGTCGTCGCGTTGAATGGATTGGGATAGTTCTGATACAAGGCAAACTCGCGCGGCAATAGAACCGGATCATCTGCGGACGTTCCCTCAACTCCGGTTGCAATCAATTCAATCGAATCCGGCGAGCTTTCTGCAGAATGATTTATCACCAGCCACCCGCGCACTTCGCCCAGTGCGGTCGGAGCAACATGCGGATAGACCCGAAGCAGCGGACCGGGAGACAGCGAGACCGGACCATCGAAAGAGATAGAAAATGGCGGTTGCGTGGTCATCGAGTTTATCCAAAGCGGCACATTCCCCAAAGAACGAAATCCAACCAGAACGCTGTCCGTGGTTCCCACCGGAACTTCTCCGAAACTCGCTTCGGCTCCGGTGAAAAGCACAATCGAAGATGTGTAGGCAAATGACGTGACCTCGCAGGTCAAGACGCCGCCGGGACCGTCGTGCAGAATCGTCAACTCGCCGACGCTCAGTCCTTCAGGCTCGCCCGCGAACGTCACCACGACAGGCAGCTCTTCGCCCGGGGCCACAACCACGGTGCCCGTCGGAGCCACCGTGAACGGACCCGTCACAGACAGGGAACCAATTGTGAGCTGACCGGCTTGCTGCGGATTGGTTAGTAAGATTGCGCCAACGCTGGGTGTTCCAAGCAATGTTGAATCCACTTCCAGTGGACAACCGCTCAGATAGGGCGTCGCGGGATCTACGGCCTCAATCGTCAGACGATAGAGCTGAACGTTATTGGTCGTTGCTCCGTTCACCTGAACCTTAAAGGAGGTCTGTCCCTGCGGCGGGTTATAGCGGAAAATCTGCTCCGCCGCGCCGACGGGCATCGTATTCGCTTCCACGAGTGTCACACCGTCAGCAGTTGTCAGCGTCAAGTTGAGATTCTGGTTATCTGCGGTGTTATAAGGCACTCCGGGCTGACAACTGTCGTCGAAGTTCTGCTCGCCTTCAAGATACTCGTATCCATCAGGAGACAACACGATGGTCAGTGCGCGATTGGATTGAATATTGAACTGCCACCAGTCCTGATCCGTGTCATCATCCAAACTGACATTGGAAAGCGTAAGAACTCCTTCAACCGAACCGAGATCGTAGGCCGCGCCTTGGCTGTCGTTCGGTTCATAGCGATCTCCGTAGCCCCGCTGGCCTGCAAGAACATCGTCGTGCTGCGGACCGTCGAATGCAGATGAATAAAACGGCTCAAGCAGCTTTGTGGAATTCGCGGGACACACGTGGCTCATGCCAATGCCGTGTCCGTGCTCGTGCGCAACGATATTGCGAAAGAAGCGGTAGTTATTCGTCGCTGATGCCCAGTTTTCTTCCGAATCAAGCACCATGTCGCCGCGATCCGGAAAGTAGTTGTAGGCCAGCACGCCGCTCGCTCCATCCACCGGAACCATGCCGATTCTCACGTCACCGCGAACGCCGAGAATGCCCGGACTGTTATTCGAAAACGAAGCACCGTCATCCGGCACCTGAACATACGTGATGCCGCTCAGTTCACTCCAGCGACCGAACACCTCTGCGAACAAGTCCTGCCAGGCTTGCTCATTGCCAAACAGTTGATTCATGCGCTGGTAGAGCCTGCTGGGCGTGCCTTGAATCGTCACGCCGTCCGGCAGAAAACTGTAGGTCAGCACAATCGGATTCCCCTGGACTCCCGTGGGTCCGTTGGCCGTGCTTTCCCACCGCGCATCAAGATTGTAATCCAGAACTCCCTCTTCCATACGGAGGCGTCGGGTCCATTCCGCAACGTAGTCCGGGTCCGTGCCTTCGTCGAAACAGACGGCAAGAGGTGCCCGTATTCCAGTGGTTTCTGGCACGAATGCCCAGGCCGGAGGAGCCACTCGACCCGGAAGCAGCCAAATCATGCCCACGAGGCCAGCAGCGACGACGAGTAAAATCATGTGGCGCATGGTTGTTTCCTTATATTATTGTTTACTAAAATCTTGCAAGAACCAAGGCTGTGAACCACAAGCGTTAATAATACTGAGAGAACTACCTTAAAGCAAGAACTTATGCGACTTCTTGTGTGTTCCTCGAATCGGGTCTAATTGGCCCCGCGAAAATCATCGTCGTCCGGTGCAGGGCTTGCATCTGCCTCGATTTGCTGTTAACTTGAAGTCTTGGCCCTGCTTGGGCATAGATGTACACATAATCACACGATGAAACGAATGGGTCCCGGGATGAAGATTCGATTGATTACTCTGCGCTCGGTTGCACTTACGGTGCTCTTGTGGGTGGTTTTCGCCCAGATGTCCTATGCAGATGTGCCTGCTTATTGCCCCGATTGCGGCACTCTTCTACAAACGGAAACAGCTTGGGATGAGTTTGTGGCTCTGGAACATAAGGAGTCGTGGAAAAACGCGCTCGCACCGAAGCAGATGTGCTTCGAGCCCGGTACGCCGGAGGATGTGGTAGCTTCCCTCGTGAACAGGATCTACCAGAATCCCGCGTCGTACATCAGCGGTTCACGCTGGACCTCCACAGCTTCGGGAACGAGCGGCACACAAGGCACACCAACGGTGCTGACGTACAGTTTCGTGCCGGACGGTGTGACTGTGCCGGATGATCCGCCGCCCAATGGCTTCGGCAATCAGACGAACAACATTCACGCCATGATGACGTCCAAGTTCGGCAGCGTGGCGAACGGTAAGGCTCGCTTCCGGGCAGCATTCGATCAATGGCAGGCGTTGACCGGGTTGACCTATGTGGAAGAGACCAATGACGACGGTGCGGCGCTATTCTCGTCGGTCGGTGTCCTGGGAGTCAGAGGTGATATTCGTATTTCCGCTGTTCCCATGGACGGATCGTTCGGCGTTCTCGCCTACAATTACTTTCCCAATACCGGTGACATGGTGCTTGACAATGCTGAGAATTGGGGCAACTCTTCCAACAGTTATCGCTACTTCCGGAATGTTGTGACGCATGAGGCCGGCCACGGTATTGGATTGTTTCATGTGTGTCCGGATGTTTGCGAATATCTGATGGAGCCATTCATCTGCACGGCCTACGACGGACCGCAGCATGATGACATTCGCGGCGGCCAACGGCTGTACGGCGATACGACGGAGACGAACGACTCGCCTGCGACCGCCACGTTCCTGGGCAGCCCCGCTGACGGCACGACGACGCGCACGAATCTTTCGATTGATGATAACACCGATCAGGATTATTTGTCATTCACTGTACCTGTGAACAAGCAGGTCACCGTCACAATGACTCCGGTTGGCGAGCACTATGCGCAGTGCGCGCAAACTCAATCCTGCACATGCAGCAGCAGCGATTCGGTTCACTCGCATGACGATGTGAATCTTTCGGTCAGACTGTATGACACCAATGGGACAACAATTCTGGGGGATGCCAGCGGACAACCTGCGGGAGTTGCCGAAACGATCGCGAATACGGCTCTGCCCGGTGCCGGGACATACTATATTCGCGTTTACCAACAAACCGTGTCCGACCAGATTCAGATGTACAATCTGAGCTTTACTCTGTCTCCGGCTATCGTGGCTTCCATCACCGTGACGCAGCCCAACGGCGGCGAGACGTGGACAGCGGGTAACAGTCAGAACATCACATGGACATCCGCCAATGTGACCGGCAACGTCAACATCGAGTTGAATCGGGACTATCCGGCAGGTTCGTGGGAGCTTCTGTTTGGCAACACGGCCAACGACGGAACTCAAGCTTGGACGGTCTCTGGAATCGGTGGCACGGAGCCAAATTGCAGAGTGCGTGTGACCAGCATCAGTTTCCCGACGGCAACCGATGAGTCGGACAACAACTTCACGATTTTCTCGCCGTCCATCACAATCGTCCGGCCCAACGGCGGCGAATTGCTGAATGCGGCCGCACTTGAGCAGATCAGTCTGGTACCTGTGGGATTCACGGGTGATGTGAATGTCGAACTGAATCGTGGCTATCCAGCAGGTCAGTGGGAGTTTCTCGGGACGATTCCGCAGACAGGCGGTACGAAAGTCTTCGGTGGACCGCCGACTACCACGGCACGCGTTCGACTGACTTCCGTGAACTCGCCGGGCGTGTCCGATGTTTCCGATGCAAATTTTGAGATATTCCTGATTAACGAAGCGCCTGTGCTGACCCATGATCCCCATGGCGATATTGAGCCGGGCAGCGCTGTGTTCACGGCACTGGTTACGGATGATGGGGGACCGATTTCCGCTCAACTGCATTACCGTGTTTCGGGAGGCGGAGCATTTGCCGTAATCGCAATGCCCGCGTCCGGGAATCAGGACGAGTACCAAGGTGACTATGACGCGCTCGAAGGCAGCTATGATTACTTCATCACCGCGACGGATGGCTCCAACCAAGTCCAGACCGATACTTTCAGCTTTGATGTTGAACCGTGTCCGGCCGCAATCGTGTTCGACGACGGCACCGCAGAGGGCTACAACTGGGCAAATGAGACTCCGTTTGAATGGGCGGTGAAGTATGATCCTCCCGCCTATCCATTCCTCTTGTGCGGCTTCCAGGTTGCAGTCGCCAAGTTCCATCCGGATAATGCACATTCGCCCATCGGCGCAAATGTTTATCTTGCGGATGGCATTGGCAGCTTGCCGGGTACGCAGGTTTGGAGCGAGGAAAGCGGATCTATCGGCAATGTTGTCGGAGGTTTGCCTGCGAATGATGTCGTCTGGGCCACGGTGATGACGCTTGACGCACTGGGCGATCCGCTGATCATGACCGAGCCGTTCTTTGTCTCAGTGAAGAGCCCGACACAGAATTCCTACGAAGCGTTTGGCCGCGACGACAGCAGTCCGAGTACGAACAGCTATTTCTTTGACGGCTGCGATTTGACTTGGTACAGCGAAAACGACTTTGTCCCAAACGCTCAGGGCGGGCAGCGCATGATTCGCATTCTTGGGGCGGCGCTTCCTGCACCTACGGAGCTCGTCATTCTGCCGAGTGGGAATGATATTGTCTTGTTTTGGAACGGTTCGGGGGCACCCTACTATCGCATCTACAGCGCGACGACGACTAGCGGACCCTTCCTGACCTTGGAAGGCTCGACCGCGACCACAACTTTCACCGATGTTGGAGCAGTCTTGTCCAACGACGTGAAGTTCTATGTTGTTGTGGCGTCCACAGCGCCCTGATAGAGTCACTGTTGCTGCGAGGAAAGCCCGGCACTGCCGGGCTTTCTTTTTTTCGCTAAGTGTCATTTGTCCGAGGAAATTTATATACTATGACTTGACAAATGTCGGACTGTGCTCCGCTCTTGTCTCAACGCAATTTCATAAAAATGAAGAGTATCGCGAATTCTCGTTCGGTAAGTGACTGCTTCTTGCGGCGGACTCTCTTGCGGAATTTGAGAGGCATTGCTCGAGGCTTAACACAACACAAATAATTGAAGGCCGGGAGGTCCTGCCGGATCATGAAAACAACTCTTGCTCTCTGCTTTGCGGCACTCGTGCTGCTCGGCACGGCTCAATCGAATGCACAACCCATTCAAGTGGGATTTGCCTACTGCGGTGAATCCGACCCGCTTGGGTGCGGTTGCGACGCCGGGACGCGTGTCCCGTTTGCGGATGGTTCCAACTCCTGGTGTGTCATGTGGGACCGCAATGGCAATGGTCCTGATGACGCGGACCAACTCATTCCCGAAGCAGGCGAGTATGGTGGTGCCAACTACCAATGCAGCTCGTTTAACGGCCTCGAAATCTGCGGTCTGGAAGGAAATTTTGCGTTCTCAGAGTACCTGACAATCGGTATTCCACCGGAAGCGCCCGACGCGTCCATCTACTACATCAAGATTAACGGCGGAACGTGCTGCTGGGTGTCGGACACGTTTCATACCGCTGTCGGATTGCAGGAGTTCTATCTGACCGCTGCGGATTGGACGTGCGAGGATGAAGGCTGTTCATTCCTGCCCGCGCCGAATCCCGTGTCAAACGTGCAGGTCTCGAGTGACGACGCATGCCTGCAGGTGCTCTTCTCGTGGGATCATGACGGCGAGAATCTGACGGGCTTCAATCTGTATGTGCGCAATAGCGAAGATGATCCATGGGAATTCCGTGGACAGATCGGCCCCACTTTGCGTGAAGGTGGTGCTGCTGTGTGTGCGGACGGTCCCGTCTACGTCGGAATTCAGGCGATCAACGGTTCTGAAGAAGCGGAAATCGTCTCTGCCACTGGAGCCACGTATCATCGGCACTATGAGCAAGACATCCTGCCCAACGTCAGCGGTCTCACGTATGCGGTGGATCTCGTGCGTCCGCCTTCAGGCTCCAACTGTTCCGCGTTTCTGTGGTTTGACTACTACACCGACGGAAGTTTTGTAGAGCGCGTGCTGAGTGTCACGAACTTCGAAGACGCGCTGACCATGAGTTTTGAAGTTACGCTTCCCTCCACGCCGAATGCGTCGAGCTATCTTGTGATGATTGACAGCGTGGCCGAGCCGCAAGGCGCGTTGGTTGGCTGTGGTTTGACGGACACGGCCTACTTCCCGAATGCCGCTGGTGATCCGACGGGTTTGATCCGGGAGTTTGCGCTTCAGCAGAACTACCCGAATCCTTTTAACCCGAATACGACGATCGAGTTCTCGCTGCCCAACGCGGGCGAGATCGAGCTGGCTGTGTTCAATCTTTCCGGTCAGCGAGTTGCGACTCTCTATTCAGGAAGCGCTGCGGCGGGTGTGCACCGCGTGGACTGGTCCGCCAACGGCGCATCGTCCGGAATGTACTTCTATCGCTTGCAGATGGGAAACCAAGTTCTAACCCGCAAGATGCTGCTGATGAAGTAGCAGGCAATTCGATCGCACAAAAAAGCCCGGTGAATTTTCACCGGGCTTTTCGTTTTGCCAAACTGATCCTATTTTGCCGAAGCACGTCGAACGTCCTCATCGGAGAGCACTTCCGCGTTGTACGTGCTGTAATCCAGAGCGAGCTTGTAGGCGGGACCTTCGTCAAACGTGACATCAAGCACCGTGGACGACACAGACGGCCGGAAGATGCCGCGCTCGGGCGGCGAAAAGTCTTTTGTCCACAAGCACGCCGCGCTGACCCGAATGTCGTCTATCCAGCCGTCAAAGCCGCGCGGTTGATCATCTTCACCCACTCCGTTTCCGATCCAAACCGGTTTGGACGTGATGCTCAAAGCTGCATCAAAGGGCGTTGCGGTGATCAACTTGCCGTTCACAAAGAACCGCAGCAGCTTCCCGTCTGATGACACGGCAACGTGTTGCCATGTCCAAAAACTGATCACTCCTTTATCGGAGAGCTGCCAGCCTGAGTCCTTGCTGGGACGAAAACCTACTCGTGCGTCATCCGAAAGATAGAAAGTCAAGCCGCTGCGCTCCTGATCCAGTATACGTCCGCGCCCACCACCGCCTTGCGTGCGAGGACGAACCCAGGCCTCAAACGTGTAGGATCGCGTGCCATTCAGCGAGCGGAGTCCGTCGAGCTGTTCGAGCTTTGCCCCGCTTTCCTTGCCGTCAAAGTCGAAACAGTAGTTCGTCTCTCCCGAAAGCGCCGGAAACGAGAAACTCAAGAGCAGAAGCATCAACGCCAAACGCACGATCACTCTCCGTCTCGCTCCGTCGAACCGAATGTCGCTTTCAGCATCGGACCCAGATCGGTGATCTTTTCGACCGTCTGAAACTCAAGATTCTGGGACTCCGCGATCTTTGAGAAGAAGCCATCATCGTCACCCCCCGAGACCACGACGAGCCGATTCGCGTGCTGCGCACCAAGCTGATTGAATTCATCCGACAGTGCGCCTCTCCGATTCTTTCCTCCCACGTGCACGGCGAACACCGGAATGCCTTGCTTAGCCGCAGTGCTGAGCAACTCTGTGATGCGAGCCGTCTCCTGCTCCGAACTCACTTTTGCCGCGCCGAGACCTTTGCTCGAACCGCCGAGCACAATGATCACGGACTTATTTCCTTCCAAGTTGGCGGACGTCGCCAGCGCTTCAAATGTGAACGGAATGGCCTCACGCGTCAGAAGCGTCTTCAGCATCTGCGCATCCGCGCTCTGTCCGCCGGACGTCAAGAGCACCGGTGATGCAAAGTCCGCTGCCTGAAGCGTCACCGCACACAGGAGCGTCATCAGGATAACACGGTAGTTCATCTTTGACCTCTCTTTCTATACTTACTTCGTCCCGGACAGATAGTGCCCGAGACCGTTCTTCTGCAAGTCGCTGTACCCCGGAACACCGGCATACGTTATTGCGCGCTCAGGTTTCACCTGATTGAAACCGCTGATCAATTTGGCAACTCCCTCGATGTGCCGACCGACCCGAACTTCCAACGGAATCCCGTCTTCCGTATAGGGCACGCGCGTCATTTCGATTTCCGCGGCGCGCACATACATTGGGTCTTGACCCTTCAGAATGGTTTCCGCACCCGTCCTGCCTCGCAATCTGCCTTGAATCACATTTGCAGATTCCATCAACGTGGCCATGCAGGCGGTGTGATCTCCGAGTTCGCGATGCGACAATCCGTGAAAATTTGCGGGTGAAGGTTCAAGAGCAAAATCCAGTCCTTCAAGCTGGAGCTCAAGCACCGCAATGGACGCGCAGTCCATCGCCCGCTCATGCGCCACAATCGCATTGATGACCGGATATTCGAGCGACGCTTCGTGCAAGTCTATCACGAGGTCAACGTTTTCAACGCGAACAAGTTCCGCCAGAGCGTGGCCGACCCTCTGAGTGAAACTTCCGTCCGCACGGCCCGGGTAGTTTCGATTCAAGTTGCGGCTGTCCATGCCCGAGAGCTCTTGACCGGACGGATAGTGCACAAACACTTCGGGGTCGGGCCATTGATCCAGAGGGTTCGTGTAGCGGCTTCCCATGCGAAAGCGGCGCGGTCCGTTTGCGGTTTCGATTTCAAAGGAAGCGGGGAAAGCTTCACCGGGAGTCGTGTGCGACAACGCCGAGCGATTGGCGCGCGGAACTACAAGGACTCGTCCACGTTCGAGTTTCAGATTCTCTATCAGCAGATAGGCCGCAAGGTAACTCGCCGGTTCGTCGCAATGCGTTCCTCCCAACACCAGCACCGTGCCGCCGCCGTCCTGTTCGCCGAACTCGAAAATCTCCGTGTCGCCCGGTGTGTTCTTCAGCTGCGCAAAGTAGTTCGACAGTGGAGCCGTTCGCTTGAAGGACGGCGAAGGATACAGCGGTTCATCCACCCTACCTTGCCGAAAGCCCAGTCCAGTCACCAGACAAAGCGACAGCACAAGCAGCAAGAGCAAAGTTGAGAGCAGCGATTTCATTTCAGAAGAAGCACGCGCAAGAGAATCGGAATCAGAACTATTGCGGCGGAAAGCTTGCGCCGCCAATCGCCCTCAGCGTACAACTCGCGTACCGCCAAGGCACCAATTAGAGCCGCAAGCAGCCAGTATGTCCAGAACAGCATCATGCGAGCCCGAAGAGTTTGGCAAGATCATTGGCGAAGTAAATCATGGCCAAGGTCAATATTACAGAAAGCACAATCGGCCACACACTTCGTTTCAAGATGCGAGAGACACGGTCTTCCCCAACAATCGGACCCGCCAAGAGAATGGCCAGTCTGGTCGGCGGCATGAAATCTCCAATCGAAGCCAGCATGGAGAGAGCCGCGGCAATTAGGATATTGTTTCGATCCAATAGGGACAGCAGAATCGGCACTCCCAGGACGACGCTTGCTCCGTAGGCAGATATTCCGCCGAACAGCGGCACGAGAATCGCCATCCCCAGATAGAGCTGCCAGTCGGGAAGTGAAAGCAGATTGATCACAATCCATCCACGCGCTCCGCTCAGAGTCAGGACTTCAATGAATGCGCCGATGCCCGCAAGCAGCGCAAGAATGGAAAGCGACTCTCTGGTCGCCCAGAGTGCGCTATCGCGAATTGAAACCTTGTCTCCCGTGAACAGTCCCAGCAGCGCGCTGACCACAAAGATCAATGGAATGCCGAGAAACGGAATCACGCCCGGCAAAATCTTCTCGCCCAGCATCAACACGAGCAAGAGCAGCAGAGGCAGAAAGAGCTTGATGCCGTGCGCATCGTAGCGTGACATGGGAAGCAGTGCCAGCGCGGCATCGGGATCGAACGAACGGAATCGCGCTCCCATCAGCAGGTAGGCGCTGAGCAGAGCCAGCGGAATCGTCGCGGCCAGAAGCGGCAAATCGAATCCGATATATGGCATGTCCACGCCGCCGCAGATCAGCATTGCGCAAATGTTGACGGGAGGTGCCACCATACCAAAGAATGCTCCCGTCGCAATGAAGGCACCGGCCGTCGCAGGTGACGCGCCGGTGCTCAAGAGCAGCGGAGCGATCATCGCCCCGGTCGTCAGTACGCATGGCGCAGTCAGACCCGTGACCATTCCCGGAAACATCACGAGCAGCATCAAGAACGACACCAGCAGAAACGAATGTCTGCCGAATGTTCTCACGACCCAAACATTCAGAGTTCCCAACGCACCGGATCGTTCGAACACCGCCATGAAAAAGAGCGACGTGATCACGATCATGATCGGATCCAGATAGAGCATCGAGCCTTCCGTCAAGAAGCTCAGACCGAGGCCGTTTCCCGACGCCAGACTTCCGAGCATCGCCGACAAGAACAGTGCAACACCGGTTGGCAAGCGAAGCAAGAAAACCGCGCCCCCCAGCGCCGCCAGCATCACGGCCAGGACTGCGCCTTCGCTCAACGCTCCTCCTGAAAATAAACCGGAGACGTTCCCAGTCTCGGAAGCGGAGAGGGATCCACCGGGATACCCGCCTGCTCGGCCAGCTCCTCGACGTGGAGAAGGTTCAGCACAGGCACTCCCGCAAACAAAAAGTCAAAGACCAGTCCGCCGGTGGATTGCGACACGTCGCGTTCCCACGCGTTGCTTTGCGGCGAGATGAATCCGCCGGGCAGTTCGCGCCCTTCCGGACCAGTGCCCAACATTAAATGGTTACCGCCGACATTGATCAGCAGCGCGTAGCTCTTGGGATCACCCAGCAACTCTTGCCGCACTTCGTACTGTGCACGACGATTGCCTGCATCCAGGAGCGGATAGCCAAGCCGCGCGCACTTGCGGCGCAACACGGTTAATGTGGAATCGGAAAGTCCGCCGCCCACGTCGCCGGTTCCGCCCAAGGTCACGACATCGCTGCGACGAGCCAACAGTCCTTCGCGCACCAGAATGTCTTCCATGTCAATCCAGGTCATCTCGAGCTGATTCGCTCCGTAGCTCGACGCGCCGAGACTGGCCACACGCATGGAGCTAATGCCCATCTCTTCAAGTGCGCATAAGAGATTCAGATTCAATCCGGCAAGTGAGCCAGTCATGGTGATGAGCACGGAGTCACCTTGCGACAAACCTTGCTCTTTCAGCAGCCGCACGAGATACGCCGCAAAATCCGGGTTGGTGGCCGTTCGCTTTGCGATCAGATATCCCGGCGTCGTAGTCAGCGGAGTGTATTCTTCGCCGATCAGCCCTGTCCGGTTCTTGTCATCCGCCGTGTTCACGAGCCCCAGCTCGTACTTCGTCAGATAGATTTCCCGTGATGCGCGCTGGGCATGCTGGGCCGCGGATAGCATTTGATCATATGCCGGATGCCGCTTGGCGGAATGAGAAACTCCGGGCGTCGCAGCGAGCACGCAGCAAAGCAGCACCGATATGCCGGGAAGCCTGCTCACGTCTCAGTATCCGATTGCCGCTCCGTCCCGCCGGGGATCAGAGCTCCCTGTGATGCGACCTTCCACTGCGTCGCGAAAGTGAATCGCTTGAACTCCGCCGAAGTAGTTGCTGATCGGCGCGTCGGCGTAGGGCTTCCACCCTTTCGCGGCCAAGGCTTCCAAAGTTTCGTCAGGTAGGCGGGTTTCATACACGAGGTTCAAACCAGCCGGGAAGAATCGCGGAAGATTCAAAGCCTCATCCAGCGGTAGATCGAATTCAAGCACGGCCAAGATTACTTGCGCGAGCGCTGCGGGAATGCGCGATCCGCCCGGTGTGCCAATCAGCATCACGGGTGCTCCGTCTTTCAAGATGATGGTTGGAGCCATGCTGGAAACGGGACGTCTCAGCGGTGCAATCGGATTTCGGCCCGTCGTGTCGTAGTCAAAATCTGCGGCATGATTGTTCAACAGCAAACCAAGCTCGGGCACGGCCACACCGCTGCCAAAGAAGTAGTTGATTGATTGCGTCAGCGAAACGAGATTGCCATCCTTATCCGCAACAACGAGGTGCGTCGTGTTACCCGGTCCAAAGGCGCGAATCGAATCCAAAGCAGTCATACGCTGCGGCACGGAATCTTGTGAAAACGAATTCCGCACATCCGAGATATAGGAGTCTGAGAGCAAAGTGTCGAGAGGAATCCGCTCGAAACCCGGATCGCCGAGCCATGCCGCCGCGTCCGTGCGTGCCTGCCGAATCGCCGTGGCGACGGTGTGAATATACACAGGAGACAAGAGCCCCATGCTGCGCAGATCCTGATCTTCAAGAAGCTTCAGGGTCTCAATCAGAATCAAACCTCCGCCTGCGGGAGGTGCCGACGTGATGATGTCGTAGCCATGAAACTTCGCCCGCAGTGGTGTGCGCTCAACCGGATGATAACGATTCAGGTCCGACTCACTCACAAAGCCGCCATTCGCCCGAATCGCAGCTGTTACCTGCGAGGAAACCGGCGGGAAGTAGAAATTCTCAAGACGAGTGTTTGAGAGAAATTGCAGCAGAGAGGCAAGCTTTGGCTGCGTCACCCGAAAGCCCGGCGGAGGAGGCAGCGCCTGATCCAGAAACGTTGCGGAAAGCAAAGAATCTCGCGCGAGCGTCTCCAGATTATCCAAAATGATTGCACCCTGCTTCTCGGATACGAAATACCCGGTGTCGGCCACGGCGATTGCGGAGGCATAGAGCTCCGGCAATGTCTTGGTGCCGAATTTTCTGTGAAGAGCCTGCCAGCCTGCCGCCGCACCCGGCACCAAGATGGACTTCCCGCCGGATCGCTGAACAAGGTGCAGAGTGTCCGCAGGATCAAAGTAGCCTGCACGCGTCATCCGGGATGGCGACATTTCGCGATAGTCCAGCAAATAGGCGGAATCGCTTTGAGCGTCGTAATAGAGAGCGAATCCGCCGCCGCCCAGACCACTGGCGTGCGGTTCCACAACATTCAGCATTGCGAGCGCGGCCAATGCCGCGTCACATGCGTTTCCACCAGCTTCGAGAATCTGCTCTCCCGCTGCGGCGGCCAAGGGATGCGCACAGACGACCATTCCATGATCCGCTGAGGTCAGGGAAGCGCGAGCGAACGTAGTATCAATCGGAACTCTCTCGGCCTCCGGTTCAAGCGCGGGCTTTGTGGCTGAACAGCCAAGGAATGCCAAAACGTAAATGAGAGCGAGCAGGCGGATGCAGGAGGAAAAGTGGTGGTGGGTCATATGCAATGGGGGCTATCTGGTAAACCTTAAATGAACAAAAATCATTGGCTAAAATCAAGGAATCTGCCGAGATCACCGCATTGCCAGCCTCGTTGCGATGTCCTCCGGGTTTCCCCTTTTTCAAGGCTAAATCTATTATTATCAGTCTCAGGGCTTGGGAACTTCCCTTGATTCTCTTCAGTTGTAACATTACATTGTAACTTGTAACATAAATTACTTGAACCAAGTCCGAGTGTGATTTTTGAACTACAGCCCTGACGACATCTTTCCCGCCTGGTGCAACCGCGCCGCTCACGTCTTTCGCTCAGTTTTTACCGAACGCGCATCAGAGTTCGGTTTGAATTGGGCGGAGGCTGTTATCGTCCTCAAGCTGAGCATGGGGCACAACACTCTTGCTGACCTCACGCGCCATCTGGAGCACTCCCACCCCGCTATTCTCCGGCATATTGACAAGCTGGAAGAGCTTGCGTATGTAGAGCGCACCGCACATCCGGAGGATCGCAGAGTCAAAGTGCTGGTCATGACCCATTCGGGGCAACAGGTGGCGACCGCGCTGCAAAACATGGCGAGTCATTTCAGTCAAGAATTGGAAACACAGTTCGGCGCAGAGCGTGTTCAACAGGCCATGGCGCTGATGAAAGAGATCATTGCAGCATACGGAAGCTATGACCCGATTGGCTGTCCGCATGCTACGGAACATGAACCAGATACAAAAAAGGTGAAACATGCGTAGGCAACTCATTGCCGCGTTTTCCGCATTGCTGTTCGTCAGTGGATGCGGTTACGTCCAACGTCACAATGCGCCGAAAGTTGATGCGCCGGAGTCGTATCTGCATGCGACCACCGACGAGGCACTCAAGGACGCAGCGTGGTGGACGGACTTTGGCGACGAAGCGCTCAATCAATTGATGGATGAGGCGATAGACAACAGCCCAAGTCTGGAAGCGGCGCTCGCAAAGCTTCAGCAGTTTCGCGCACAGAGCCGCGCCACGCGCTCGTCGCTCTTTCCTACCGTCACTCTGAACGGATCCTATCAGGACGGCGAGCGAGCGTTTGGCGGCTTGGGCAAGATTGATCTTGGCTACTACGACGTCAGCATCGCCGCGCAATACGAAGTGGATCTGTGGGGGAAACTGTCGGCACGGCGAAGAGCGGCGTTTGGTGACTTGCTGGCCTCCGAGAACGATGCGCGCGCCGCGCTCTTGACACTAACGTCTCAAGTCGCTCGCACGTATTTTCAAATGCTCGATCTTCGAGAGCAGCTCAGGTTGATTCAGCAGACCTCTGAGTCCAACGAAAATGCCCACGAGCTTGTGGCGAATCGCTACGCTCTTGGTGTGGTTACCTCACTTGATGTGTATCAATCCGAAGCCAATCTCGCGCAGGCCAGAGCGCAAAAGGCGACCGTGGAAGCATCGCTTGCCGCCACGGAGCACCTCTTGTCCGTGTTGCTCGGACGCTATCCTGATCCGGACATTGCCGGAAACATGAACGCACTGCCGCCGCAAGTGCTCGAGATCAATGCGGGACTGCCGTCTGACTTGTTGAATCGCCGTCCGGACCTTCGCGCGGCGCGAGCACGATTGCTTGCGTCCGATGCGCGCTGGGCTTCGGCCAACGCCGCGCTTCTGCCGAGCTTCACGCTGACCGGGTCATACGGAAACATCAACAAAGTGCTGGAAGACGCGCTGGATCCCGAAAACCTCTTGTGGAATCTTGTGGCCGGCGTGACCGCGCCGATTTTTCAAGGAGGGCGACTCGTCGGAGAAGCTCAGCGTGCGGAGGGAGCGTTCTATGAATCCGCAGCAACTTACAAGCTTGTGGTCTTGAACGCATATCGCGAAGTGGAAGATGCTCTCGTGCGCGGCGAAAAACAGCGCGAACGCGTGGCCGAACTTGAACGCCAAGCCACAGCTTCCGGAAACTCCCTCAGAGTTGCGGAAGATCAGTACCGGCAGGGTGTAGTTAACTATCTGCAAGTCCTGACCGCGCAGAATTTCTATTACTCATCTCAAAGCGCGCTGATCACCGCGCGCCGCGAGCTATTGCAAAATCGAATTGACCTGGCGTCCGCGCTGGGCGGCTCCTGGACGGACCAAGTCCTCGAGAACCGCGAGCCCTCGCCGAAACTTCATACGGAGGTTCGCTGACATGTCGGCTGAAAAAAAGAAGCGCAAAATTCTGGTGCCCGCGCTGATCATCGTGGGCGGCATCGTGTTGATGATGGGATTGATTGCCAGCAGAAAGAAACCTGTTTCCAACGTTCCGACTTTTCCGGGAGCGCTGGTCGAAGTCATTGCGGTCGCTCCGGAGACGCATCGCGCGACCGTGAGTGGCTCGGGTACCGTGAAGGCCAAGCAGGAAATCTCACTGGCTCCGCAGGTCGGCGGCAAAGTGGATTGGGTCAGCGAGCAATGCGCCGCGGGAGGAACGTTTCGCAAAGGAGACGTCCTCTTTAGAATAGAAGCCGTGGATTACGAACTTGCCGTTGAACAGGCTCGCGCAAGAGTGGCGCAGGCTGAGTACCAGCTCGCCATCGAACAGGCGCAGGCGGACGTAGCCAAGAAAGAATGGCAGCGGATGGAAGAAAGCAAGAGCGGCATGTCCGACACGCCCGCTTCCCTGGTGCTGCGCGAACCGCAAATGAAACAGGCTCAGTCCAATCTCGCCTCCGCCGAGGCCGCGTTGGAACAAGCGGAACTTGCGCTCGAGCGAACTCGTGTGCGCGCTCCGTTTAACGGACGTGTCCGCCGCGAGTCTGTGGACGTGGGGCAAAATGTTTCTCCCAACGCTCCTGTCGCCGTGCTCTATTCGACAGACATTGCCGAAGTCGAAATCGGATTACCTGTTGAAGAGCAGCGTTGGCTTGACATACCCGGTTCGCAAGCTACGGTAAGCATGAAAGTGGAAGGCAACTCATACACATGGCAAGGCGAAGTCGTGCGCTGGGTCGGCGCTCTGGACAGCGTCGGACGGCTGGCACGAGTCATTGTTGAAGTTCAGAATCCTTATGCCGAACGCGAGGACGGTGCTCCCGTGCTGGCGGTCGGAAGTTTTGTCTCCGTCGAGTTTGTTGGCAAGGAGATGCAGAACGTCGTAAAACTTCCGCGCTCTGCCGTTCACAGCAATGATGAAATCTGGATCGCGGCAGCTGACACGACGCTGGAGATAAGACGTACGATCCCAGCGCTTAAGACACGTGATGATGTGTATATCACGAGCGGTCTGCGCAGCGGAGAACGTGTCATCCTGACTTCAATCTCCGGCGCTGCAAATGGCATGAAGCTGCGAATCGCCAATGGAGGCGCGAACGGATGAAAACCTGGATCAAATGGATGGCCGGCAATCACGTTGCCGCCAACATTCTGATGCTGACCTTCATCATCGGAGGATTCCTGCTGGCTCCGCAAGTCAAGCAGGAAGTCTTTCCGGAGATTGAGCTGGATCAGATACAAGTTTCGGTTGTGTTTCCCGGCGCGGGACCGCTTGAAGTTGAAGATGGAATTGTCCGTCCGATTGAACAGGCGGTCTCCGGCGTGGACAACCTGAAGCGCATTCGTGGCTCAGCCACAGAAGGACGCGGAACTGTTACCGTTGAGCTGATTGAAGGATCGGATCCCGATGTCGCGTTGAATGACATCAAGTCCGAAGTGGACCGCATCACCACGATTCCCGAGCAGGCCGAAGAGCCCGTGGTCAGCAAGTTGACGAATCGGCAGGAAGCCATTTCGTTCATGATCTATGGCGACGCGTCTGAACTTGCTCTGCGGCAGCATGCCGAACGCATTCGTGACGAACTACTCTCCATGCCGCAAATCTCACAGGTCGAGTTGGCGGCAGTCCGGCCTTATGAGATTTCCGTGGAAGTTCCGGAAGCGACGCTGCGCGCGTACAATTTGACGCTCACCGATATCGCAACGTCTATTCGCCGCGCGTCGCTCGACTTGCCCGGCGGAACGGTCAAGACCGAAGGCGGCGAGGTGCTGATTCGCACGCGGGAGAAGAAATACACGGGACCGGAGTTCGAACGAATCGTCGTCGTGACCAGACCCGACGGCAGCGAAGTAACTCTCGACGAAATCGCCACGATCAAGGACACATTCGAAGAGACCGATCAGCAGTCTTTCTACGACGGCAAACCCGCCGCGATGATCAAGGTCTTTCGCGTCGGAAAACAAAAGCCCACGGAAATCACACGCATCGTTCGCGACTACATGGAAACCTATCGCGCGCAGCTTCCGCCCTCCATCAAGGTGGATGTGTGGCAGGACTGGTCCGTGATCTTCCAGCAGCGCATGGATCTTCTGAGAAGAAACGGCGTGATGGGATTGATTCTGGTTGTGCTGATTCTCGCGATGTTTCTGGAGCTGCGGCTTGCTTTCTGGGTTTCGATGGGCATTCCCACGTCGTTCCTCGGAGCGCTGATGCTAATGCCCGCGTGGGACGTCTCAGTCAACATGCTCTCGCTCTTCGCCTTCATTCTGGTGTTGGGTATGGTCGTGGACGACGCCATTGTCGTCGGCGAAAATATTTTTCAGCACAGAATGATGGGCAAGTCCTTCTATCAGGCGTCGGTGGACGGTGCATCTGAAGTGGCGGGACCCGTGTTGTTCTCCGCGCTGACCACGGTCTCCGCGTTCATGCCGCTGATGTTTGTCACCGGAACGATGGGCAAGTTCATGTTTGTGATTCCAGCCATCGTTATCTCCGTGCTGATGATCTCGGTCGTCGAAGCGTTCTTTGTGACGCCTGCCCACCTCTCCGGCAAACTCAGCCAGAGTCAGGCGCCTATCTGGAAGAAGATCGAAAGAGTGCGGCATCACTTTGATGAGTGGCTGCAGATATTCATCGAGAAAGTGTACGTCAAGCACTTGGGATGGGCCACCAGAAACCGGTACATCACCTTTGCGATGGCGACCGCCGTGTTGTTCCTGACGGTTGGGATCATCGGAGGCGGGTTTATCAAGTTCGAGTTCCTGCCGGCGATTGACGCGGACATCATCAATGTGCAAGTCACCATGCCTCCCGGTACTCCAATTGAAGAAACGCGGCAGGTGACTGAACAAGTTCGCCTCGCGGGACTGCGTGCAATTGAGCAATCTGACGAGAATCAGGAAGACGGACATTCCAACCTGCAGCACATGTTCATGGCGACTGGATTTCAGGTCTTTGAAGGCGGTCCCGGCGGCGTGCGTGAAAACATCGGTGCGAATCTCGGCCAGCTTCGCCTGCGCTTGATTGATCCGGAGTTTCGCAGCATGCGTACTCCCGACATCGTGAACCTATGGCGCAAGGAAGTCGGTGACATTCCCGGTGTCGAGCAGATTCAGTTTCAGGCGGACTTGATCGCCGGTGGCGCGGACATCGGCATTGAGTTGTCACACGAAGATTTCGGCGCGCTGTTGGCGGCGGTGGATCGGTTGAAAAACAAGCTGTCCACATATGACGGCGTGTACGACATCTCGGATTCGCATCTTGAAGGTAAGCGCGAGCTTCAGCTCACCTTGAAACCGGACGCACGAACTCTGGGTGTCTCCGAGAGTGATCTGGGTACGCAAATCCGCTCGGCGTTCTTCGGCGCTGAGGCGCTTCGTCTGCAGCGCGGACGCGATGAGGTAAAGGTCATGGTGCGCTATCCGCTTGAAGAGCGCAAGTCTCTCGCCAACATCGAGAACATGATGATTCGCACGCGGAGCGGCGGTGAAGTGCCTTTCCATGCCGCGGCCAATGTCGTGGATGCAGTCGGCTACAGTTCTGTCAAACGCACGGATCAGAAACGTGTGATCGTGGTCAATGCTTCCGTAGATGATGCAACGGCGAACGCCAGCGAGCTCACCGCCGATCTCGTATCGGGCATTCTCGCGCAGCTCAAAAGTGACTATCCCGGTCTGCAGTATTCCTATGAAGGGCAGTCGCTCGACCGTCAGGAGTCTCTGAAGAGTCTGGGCATCGGTTTCATGTTTGCCTTGTTCCTGATCTTCGGATTGATCGCCATTCCGCTGCGCAGTTTCACGCAACCGCTGATCATCATGAGCGTGATTCCGTTCGGCTTCGTCGGTGCGATCTTCGGGCACTTGCTGTTCGGATTCAATATGAGCTTGATGTCCATGTTCGGGTTTGTCGCACTGACTGGTGTGGTGGTCAACGGCGGAATCGTGATGATTGACTTCATCAATCGCGCGCGCGAAGAGGGCGTGCCGGTCCGTGAGGCGATTCTGAAATCCGGCGAGCGGCGTTTCCGCGCGATCATGCTCACGTCCCTCACGACGTTCTTCGGACTGGTGCCGCTGATTCTTGAAAAAGAGCTTCAGGCGCAATTCCTCGTGCCCATGGCGATCAGCCTTGGCTTCGGCGTGTTGTTCAGCGGCTTCTTTATTACGCTGATCGTGCTGCCCACGATGTATCTGATTCTCGAAGATGTGCACGACTTCTTCGGCGCAAAGAGCCGTCACGCGCAAGCAGAAGGCAGCGATGTTTTCGAGACGGACTTGCTGGAGGAAACGACTCCGGCATCGTCGAAGGCGTAGCGGACGATTAGCCTTGACAAAAATAGAGCGGGCGGCCCAATGGGTCGCCCGCTTTTGTGTTCGATGATTCCGGCAGGGTCTGGAGACCCTGCTCGGGAAGTCTTAACTGCAGCCGCTGGTCGAGCCGCAGGTCGTGCACTTCAGGCACGTGCCGTTGCGGACCATCGTGAAGCTGCCGCACTCGCTGCAGGCGTCGCCTTCGTAACCCTGACGGCGCGCAAGTTCAATCAACTGTGCCTTGTTCTGGCCGTTTACGTGTCCGTTCGTGTAGCCGTTTTCGGAGTGGGCAATTTCGGGAGTCTGCGCTGGCGCTTGGAGTTCAGCAACTGCTGAAGCAGGAGCAGCCGCAGAAGCCTGCGGCGCGGAGGTTTCTTCTTCACGGTCGGCTCTCTCCTCAATGGTGTCGTGTGCAATCGGAACCACGGCAGGTTCGCCTTCTTGAACCCGCTTGCTGCCGTTGATAGCGTCACTACGCGACGTTTCGGTCTGAGCGTCCACCACGTGCGCCAGATCGTGGCGATCCAGATAGCTGATCGCCAATTCACGGAACACGTAGTCAATCACCGACGTCGCATATTTGATATGGTCATTGCCGCCTACGGGGCCGTTGGGATCAAAGCGCGTGAATACAAACGCATCCACGTACTCTTCGAGCGGCACACCGTGCTGTAATCCCAGACTGACGGCAATGGCGAAGCAGTTCATCAGACTGCGGAACGAGGCGCCTTCCTTATGCATATCGAGGAAGATCTCGCCCAGCATTCTGTCTTCATACTCGCCGGTGCGCAAATAGATTTTGTGTCCGCCGATGCGCGCCTTCTGCGTATAGCCGTAGCGACGATCCGGCAATCTGCGGCGGCGTGTCGTGGTCACAATCTTCTGCACCGTCTCCGCCACCACGCCCGTCTCTTCCTGTTCCTCTTCGATGCCCAATGCGGCAATTCCAAAATCATCCGCCGTGGAGTTCAGAGGCTGGGAGAGCTTCGAGCCGTCGCGATAAAGCGCCACGGCTTTCAGCATCAGCCGCCAGCTCTGATAGTACGCGTCTTTGATATTCTCGACCGTCGCGTGGCGCGGCAGATTGATCGTCTTGGAAATCGCGCCGCTGATGAAGGGCTGCGCGGCGGCCATCATCTTCAGATGAGCCAAGGGCTGAATGTAGCGCTGCCCATACGCTCCGCACTGGTTGGCGCAATCGAACACCGGCAGATGATCCGGACGAAGATGCGGCGCGCCCTCGATGGTCATGCGTCCGCAAATGGCGTCATTCGCCTGACGAATCTGCTCCTTCGTGAAGCCCAAGGCCAACAGCAAATCGCCGCCTGCCTTGCGCAGATCATTTTCTGTGATCTTCAAACGATCCCGCACAACATCGGCACCGATCACCCACGGAGTCAACGCAAAACTCAAACTGAACGCGCCCTTTAGCTGAGCTTCGATCTTCTCAAGAGAAGAGTCCGGCAATCCTTTTGCGCGCAGACTCTCTTTGTTGATGTGCGGAGCGCCCTCGAGCGTGCTCGTTCCTGAAACGTAGTGCGTAATCTGGCGAATCTCGGCCTCGCCGTATCCCAGATTCTCTAACGCCAACGGCACACTGCTGTTGATGATGCGGAAGTAGCCGCCGCCGGCAAGCTTCTTGTACTTCACCAATGCGAAGTCCGGTTCAATGCCTGTTGTGTCGCAATCCATGACGAGACCGATCGTTCCCGTCGGAGCAATCACCGTGGCTTGCGCATTGCGATAGCCGTTCTGCACTCCCAGCGCCAATGCTTCGTCCCACACATCACGCGCAGCGTCCGCCAGATAGTCCGGACAGTGCGCGACGTCGAGCGGCACCGGATGAATATTCAGATTCTCGTATCCGTCCAGCGTGCCGCCATAGGCCGCGCGGCGATGATTGCGGATGACTCGCAGCATCGGTTCATGATTGCGAGCGTACGCCGGGAATGCGCCGATCTGCCCGGCCATCTCCGCCGAGGTTCGATAGGATTCTCCGGTCAGCACTGCCGTCAGCGCCGAACACCATGCCCGCGCTTCGGGACTGTCATACGCAATGCCCATGACCATCGCGAGCGTGCCGAGATTGGCATAGCCCAATCCAAGCGTGCGATAGTCGTAGGAGCGCTGCGCAATACTGCGCGATGGGAATTGCGCCATCTCAACTGAAATGTCCAGCACGGTCGTCCACACTCGAATCGCGTGACGATACGACTCGACATCAAACAAGCGACGCGCCGGATCGAGGAACTTCATCAGGTTCAGGCTGGCCAGATTGCAGGCCGTATCATCCAGGAACATGTATTCGCTGCACGGATTCGACGCGTCAATTCTGCCGTCCAGCGGGCAGGTGTTCCACTCATTGATCGTCGTGTCAAATTGCAATCCCGGATCCGCCGAGGCCCACGCCGCTTCGGAAATCTCTTCCCACAGGTCACGCGCCCGCAAGGATTTTGTGACGCTTCCGTCTTTGCGCGCTTTCAAGTCCCACTTCTCGTCGCGCTCAACCGCGCGCATGAACTTATTAGTCAGACGCACCGAGTTGTTGGAGTTCTGACCGGAAACGGTTTGATACGCGGCGTTGTTCCAGTCCGTATCGTAGGTGTCCAGCCGCATCGCGGTGTAGCCCTGCGACGCGAACTGAAGTGTGCGATGAATGTACGGATCCGGAATGAAGTCCTTGCGTGCGCGTTGAATCGCGGAGCGCAAACGCGCGTTCTGTTTGGGATCCAGGCGAGCATCCAGAGCTACCGATTGATCGTGTGAAGCGGCAAGAATCTCATTCAGACGCTGTTCGCAGACTTTCGACCCCGCCACGAGGGCCGCGACCTTCTGCTCTTCTACTACTTTCCAGTTGACAAACTCCTCAATGTCCGGATGGTCCGCGTCCAGGCAAACCATTTTTGCTGCCCTGCGAGTCGTGCCGCCCGACTTGATCGCCCCTGCGGCTCGATCTCCAATCTTCAGGAAGCTCATCAATCCGCTCGACACACCGCCGCCCGAAAGCGTCTCGTCTTCGCCGCGAACTTTTGAGAAATTCGTTCCCGTTCCCGACCCATACTTAAAAAGGCGAGCCTCACGCACCCAAAGGTCCATGATCCCGCCTTCGTTCACAAGATCGTCTTCAACCGACTGAATAAAACAGGCGTGCGGCTGCGGACGCTCGTAAGCATTCTGCGAGCGCTCAAGCTCTCCTGTCCGTGAATTCACATAGTAGTGTCCCTGCGCGCGGCCCTCGATCGAATAAGCCCAGTGCAGACCCGTGTTGAACCACTGGGGACTGTTGGGTGCGCAAAACTGTGCCGCAAGCATGAATTGCAGCTCGTCAAAAAAGACTCGAGCATCATGCTCCGAATCAAAATAGCCGGCTTTCCAGCCCCAGTAGGTCCAGCAGCCCGCCAAACGACGGAACACCTGCCGTGAGTCGCGCTCACCGCCAAATCGGCTGCCTTCGGGCATCTTGTCGAGTATCGCCCAATCCGGTTCATGACGAAGTAGCCACTCCGGCACGCCCTCTTCCCAGACCGGGCGCGTGGCCATCGGCACTCCCGCTTTGCGCAAGTACTTCTGCGCCAGCACGTCCACTGCCACCTGAGACCAGGATTCGGGGGCGTAAACATCCTTGGCCTCGAACAGGATTCGTCCCTCTGGAGACGTCAGACGTGACGCCCAGGGCGTAAACCGAAGGCCGGAGTAGATCTCCTGGCCCTCTTTCGTATAGCGGCGTGTGAACTTCAACAAAGGCTCCTTGGAACGATCTTGAACAATCCTGACCAGTCTCCGTCACGTCTCCCCCTGTCCATCGTCGCTCGCCTCTCGATCACATCCATCATACCGTATCTATACGAAGCTTCTCTTCCAACCACAATATCTGGTAGTCGTAACTGGGGCCGTAATATAGCCGTGAACGGGTCGTCAGTCAAGGGGTGAAACACTTATTCACAATTTGATTTTGCTGCTGCAATTCCACGAATCATAATGTCTTCACTCGCCAATTGAGGAAAATCAATGAGATGAGTGTGAGGTGTTAGTTAAGTGGAGTATCTATCTGACTTTTGACTGTTGAAAGGCATAAAATCATCATTCGACTATGGTTACTGACCAAATGAGCAAGCCTCTGGCACTGCTCTTGGTTTTCCTCTTTCTCTGAAAAGATATGAATGATTGACCAAATGTTCAAGTGCTTTCGGCAGATTTAGAGTCTATTTTATGGCAGGCAACCACGGCAGTTAGTGAGGAATGGGCTTGACAATATGCCCCCGGAATCTTATATTTCGGAGCTTTGGCGTTGAGGGTGTCCCATCGGAATACCCGAGAGACGACTATTTTCATTTCTCACGCAGTTTTTATGGCAAAGATTCGCACCAACCTCGCCCGCAAACCGTCCTATCTGGCGGAGCACGGCATCAAGCACATTGACTACAAAGACATCAAGCTTTTGCAGCGCTTCATCGCGCCCAATGGCAGAATTCTGCCGCGCCGCTTGACCCGTCTGACCCGGCAAGAACAGCGCGTCATGACGCTTGCCATCAAGCGCGCCCGTCATATCGCTCTGCTGCCGTTTGTGCAAGACGCCGAGATCTATTGAGATCAGGCCAATCCCTAACCCTCTGAAAGAACCATGTCCAGAGTTTGCCCCATCACCGGACGCCGTCGGCATAAGGCCAATTCGGTCAGCCACGCAAACAATAAGACGCGCAAGTGGCAGTATCCCAATTTGCGCACGAAGCGATTTTTTGACGAAGCCACCGGCCAGTGGATTCGTGTCAAAGTGTCCGCGCGCGGTCTGAAGACCCTGACCAAGAACGGCCTGCCCGCCGAGTGGCGCAAAGTTCTTGACATGCACGCGCAGCTGCACGGATAAGGAGAAACATCATGGCAAAGAAGACCAAAGAAGGCCGGATCATCGTCATCCTCGAGTGCACGGAAGCGCGCGGACAAGGTCTGACGCCCAGCCGTTACAATACGATGAAGAACCGTAAGAACACGCCGGATCGTCTTGAGCTGATGAAGTACAATCCGAACCTGCGCAAGATGACTCTGCATCGCGAGGTGCGCTAAGTCTTAGCGCGACTCGATAGATTTGAATCGCAGAAGCCCCCGATGATGGTCGGGGGCTTCTTGTTGTTCGTGCATATGCTGCCGAATCAGTTCTTCACTGGACGCGCAATCCCTCGCACCGACGGTGCAGTCTGCGGCGGAAGCCACGTCACCGTCGAACCCGAGAACGTGAAGCGCGCTACTTCCATCGTCTGATCCGCATTGATCGTTCGAGCGTAGGTCCGCGTCGTGCCGTGCACGACCGTGCGCACGTTGAATGCTTGCGATTGAAGTCCATTGCCGCAGTCGCCGTACCAGTCCACTTCAATCTTGTATTCGCCGCTCGGGGGCGTGGTGGTCCAGTAGATGTTCTCCGGAGTGCCGTTTACGTAGTCTCCGCACTGATTGTCGCGATCAAGCACACCGCCTGTCGAGCTCGGATTGTTGAAGTAGGCACACGTTTGGCCGGTCGGATCCGTCACCCAGAGATCGAGATCCAAAGACTGCGCGTTGAACCAAGTCAAGGTGACCTGAATGTCGCCCGTACCCACGGGCGTTGTGGGAGTCGGATTGCAGCCGCAACGGCCGGGATCCGCGCCTGCGAAATCACTCGAGGGCAAATCCACGCAATTGGGCGAGTTGTAGTGCCAGGCATTGGCTATCGTGATCGGCTCGGTGATACGGTGATAGTATTGCCCGGGGTTCATCTGATCTTCACGCTGAAGACAGAATGTGTAGGTTCCTTGTGCCAGATACCAGTTGCCGACATTCGACCACCCTATGGTCCCTGGAGGTGCATACAAAACGCCATTCCCGTCCGGAATCCAATCCGCTTGATAGGGATACTCGAGGCTGTAGGTTTCAATACAGACATACAGCCAGGAACTCCCGGAATTGTTAATCCTCAGACAGCCGCTCGCATCATCCACTTGCGGGCGCCCCGTGACGTACCACGGCGACAACTGATAGGTCATCGCTTTCACCGTACGAGTCGCCGGATCATATTCTGATCCGAAATACTCGGGCTCACCGGTAGTCGGATTGTGCCTCCAGAGGCTGACTTCGCCCGGGTCACCGTCACCGGGAACAGGCACCGCAACTTCAACCGGACGCGCAAATGTGAATCCTTCCGGGCCAAACAAATACACGTCCGACACGCGGTTCATGTTGTCAGGCGGCGATACCTGAATGTCGTTGTTCCGTTCCACAGAGAACACGACCGTTGCAGGGCTCCCGTCCGTCAGCGAAGGAACGGCACCTACAGGAACACTGATTCGCGCGCCTTCCGCTGTTTCGATGGTTCCCGAAGTCGTGGTTGTAACCGTACCGCTGGCGTTGTCTTCCGCCGTTGGTGGAGTGTTGTTGTCGTCTTCATCCTTCGGACAACCGATGATCAGAAATGCGACAGATAGTAACAGAATAAGAATTTTTCTAAGGTCCATTAGGCACCTCCATTGGGGCAGTTGTGCTATCTTAATGTCTTAAAGTCGTGGATAGCACAATTTAGCTAATCATTGGTCGCAAAAAAACACGTCTGTAAAAGACAGTCCGAGAGTTTCTTTCTCTTTCGAAAGCAATGTTGAGCAAAGCCTGACTTTGCGGAGTCCTCATCCTTCACAGCTAATGTTGAAATGTCACACAGAGAATTCTTTCTCCAAATTTCAAAAAAATGCGGGGCAGTCTGATTGGACTGCCCCGCTTGAATCTTGCACGGATAAGCTACTTCGTCGGTCCGGTTGCCGCCTTGATCGGGAACTTGGGCATCGGCACGTCATTGCGCGGATCCTTCTTGATCTCGTCGCGGCACCACTTGATGGCCCAGTCCAATTGATCATCTTTGCCGGAGATCAGATTCTTGACATTCTGATTGACCTCAACGTCCGGCGTGACGCCCGGGCCTTCAATCAGCCACTTGCCGTCTGCGCCCCAACCCGTAAACTCAGGCTGCGTGGAGCCGCCTCCGTCAATGAACGGCTTTCCGCCGCGAATGCCAACCCAGCCGCCCCACGTGCGCTTGCCGACCAGCGGACCGAGCTCCAGGCGCTTCCACCCTTCCGAGAAGGTTTCGCCGTCCGAACCGGTTTGCTCGTCACACAAGGCAATCATATGGCCCTGGAAAGCGGTGTACGGATCGTGATCGCGCGACCCGTTGCGCGCCATGCCCCATGTCCAGATCTTGCGATCCAACTGGGTGAGAATCCAGCGTGCGATGTTGCCGCCGCCGTTGTTGCGCACATCGAAGATGAATGCCTTCTTGCCATAGACCTGCGGATAGTACTCGCGCATGAACTGCTCCATTCCCGGAGGGCTCATGTCAGACAGATGCAGATATGCAATATCATCGCCGCCGTGTTCCTTGACATACTCCATGCGGCCCTTCACCCAATCCCAGTAGCGCAATTCGCCTTCGTTGCTCATGGTCTTGACGACGAATTCGCGTGCACCGTCCAGCGACGGCTTGTCATTGACCGAGACCATCACGAGCTTGCCACTCTTATTGCTTAGCAGCTCAAGATAGTTCTTGACCGAGTTCACCGGCTTGCGGTCAATAGCCACAAGGTAGTCACCTGCCTTGACGTTCAAACCGACTTGAGACAACGGACTTGTGCGATCCTTGTCCCATGGATCCGGCGCGAGGACTTTGTCAATCTTGTAAAATCCGCTCTTCTCACGCGTCACGTCAATGCCCAGAAGACCCACGCCCATGCTTTTGGGCCTTTCGCGATCTCCGCCGCCAATGTACGCATGTCCGGCATTCAGTTCACCGAAGAGTTGGCCCAGTACGTCGTTCAATTCGTCGCGAGTCGTGATGCGATCCAGCAACGCGGCATAGCGTTCGCCCTGCTTCTTCCAATCCACACCGTGCATGTTGGCATCATAGAAGAAGTCGCGTTCAAGACGCCAGGCTTCCCAGTAGATCTGCTTCCACTCGGCGCGCGGGTTCACATCGCAGGTCCATTCGCCAAGATGCAGTCCCTTGTCCTTGTCGTCCTTGTCCGGCTCGGGTTCCTTGGTGTCTCCTGCGTCCATGACGATGAAGTCACCCTTCTTGCGAACCACCATCTTCTTGCCGTCCAACGAGAACGTATATCCGCGCGCGCCGTCCACGACCACATTGTCTTTCTTCTTCTTGATGTCGAAACAGTGCAGGGCGACGGTGGGGTCATCTTCATCATGGAAGTCGCCGTCTTTCCAGCCGCGGGAGTCCCACGCTATGTAGTAGAGCTTGCCTTCGGTCGCGCCCAACCCGCCGTAGCGGCCCGGATCGGTCGGTAAGAGCACAATGCGCTCCACGATGCCGTCCCAATCAATCTTGACGTCGACCTTCTTCTCTTCCTTCTCATCCTTGTCGTCCTTATCGCCCTTCTTATCATTCTTCTCGTCCTTCTTCTCATCGTCCTTCTTGTCGCCGGCGATGGTGTTGTCTTCGGGAAGATACCAGCTCTTGGTGTCCTTGGCCAACGCGAGCGCAAACAACTGGCTGGTGTTTAGAGTGATAAACGAGTAGTCATTCTCGCCGGGGAACGCATTGTGATTGCGGCGTGACGAAAAGTAGAGCCACTTGCCTTCGGGATCCCACGCCGGAGAATCGCTGTCAAACATCGGATCGGTAACCAGATGCGACTTCTTCTCCTTCATGTCGTAGATCTTGACTCCGCCGAACTTATTGGGCAGCGTGACGCCGTAGGCAATGTAGCGCGAATCAGGCGACCACTCGTAGCCATAGATTTCCCACTCGGACGAATCCAGCACGGAGGTCGCACCGGACTTGAGATTGATCAAAGTAAGGGTTCGGTCCCGATTGCCGCAGACGCCCCACTCTCCGTCGGGTGACATCGCAATGCCGAAGTTGTAGGTTGAAGGACCGGGAGCGACTTTGCGCGGCTCGCCCTTGCCATCCGCGGGATAGGCCCACAGAGTCTGATCGCCCATGCGGTCGGACCAGGCATAGATCTCTTTGCCGTCTTTGCTGTAGAACGGGGATTTCAAGCGCTCGCCGTCATTGCTGGGCGACTGAAAAATCACGCCGCGGCGCTCCGTGGACGCCGTGAACAGCGCTCCGCGCGCACCCAAAACGATGCGCTTGCCGTCGGGAGACAAACCGTAGTCGTTCGTGTAGTCGTCCGGTGAAATGAACTTGTCGCGAGCCAATAGCATTTCGCTCGGCATCGAGACGTCCACCTTGCGCGACTGACCGGCGGCAATGTCATAGACATAGATATCCGCTCCTACCGAATAGGAAATCTTGCCGTCGGCAAGGCTCGGCCAACGTACGTCGTAGTCTTTGTGCTGCGTCAACTGCTTGATGTCAGAACCATCGGGATTCATGCAATAGAGATTGTCCCGGTCGTCGTTGTTGCGCACGTAAAAAATCTTGTCGCCATACCACATGGGGGTGGCATTGTTGCCTTCCCACGTCGTGATCTGCTTGTAGTCCATTGCCTTGCGACTGCCGACGATAATCTGCTCGGCCCAACCACCTTTGTAGCGCTTCCACGTACGATGGCCGAGCGAAAATCGCGTATAGGCGATACGATCGCCGTTCGGTTCAAACGTAATATGCGCGGCTTCGGGAAGTTCCAGCTTCTCCGGCCAGTTGCCGTCCGTGTCCACCAAGAAAATCTGGTATGCAGACGGTCCGTTGTCGGAATAGTTGCGATAGGCCACTCGTCCGTCATTGGTCCAGGCCGCAACCCAATCCGCGCCCGGATGATAGGTCAAGCGATGAGGCTCGCCGCCTTCGGGCGAAACAACGTACACGTCAATGTTGCCGTCGTAGTTGGCGCTGAAGGCAATCCACTTGCCGTCCGGCGAAAACATCGCGAAGCGCTCTTCGCCTGCGGCAGACGTCAACCGACGGGCGGAGCCGCCATTCAAGGGCGCGATCCACAGGTCGTTGTCTGCGACAAACGCGACTTGACTGCCGTACGCCGTCGGCCAACGGTAGTAGCCTTCGGCAGGTGCCGCAAACAACGTCGCTGCGGTCACCAACAGGGTGACAAAAGAAATGAGAAGTTTCATGCGGGTTCCTTACTGACTGAGGGAAGCTATGGCGAAGGGATGGGATCAGGCGGGTCCGTAATCATGTCTAAACGAAGCCCGTGCAGACAAAATGGCCCCCGAAGAATAGGACTTCGGGGGCCATGATTTGTTGCAGTTTCTTACTTCAGCAGCATCATCTTGCGGACGGACGTGTAGTCCCCGGCGTCTATCCGGTAGAAATACAGGCCCGAGGGCAGATTCGCCGCATCAAACGAAGCCGTATAGACTCCCGCGCCGAAGCGGCCGTCCGCCAGCGTGGCGACTTCCTGACCCAGCATGTTCACCACCGTCAAACGCACATCGGCGGACGTCGGCAGCGAGAACTGAATCTGGGTTGACGGGTTGAACGGATTCGGATAGTTCTGGCTCAGTGAGAACTGATTCGGAAGCGGCAGGTCCAGCTCCTGAACGGCGTCGGCAGGCAGCGTGGTGTCGCCACGCCCACGAACCAGCACAGGATAGGCCGCATTGTTGCCTGCATTGCTATTGATAGTCAGAAGACCATTCCACGTGCGATGAATCGGCGGATCAAACTCCACCATGACTTCTTCGCTGTCGCCTGCGGCCACCGTGAAGGCCGTCGGAGCAACATGATACGCAGGAGCCGTCGAGCCAGGAGTGATCGTAATGCTCGTCACGTTCAGCGCATCCTGACCGCCGCGATTGTACACCCAGAGCGGCATCACCAGCGGATCCCATGCAGGATGAGCGGCACCAAAGTCGAGCGTATCCACGTCGGTGTCAATCACCGCAAACGGCGGGGTCGCGGAGGACGTATCCATGTACACCTGCATCAGCAGGTTGCCGCCATCATCTTCGAAGAACTGACCGCCGCTGCTGGCCACCTGGAAGGCGATAATGCCCATTGCCGCGTTCTCAGCGCAGTTCGGCGCATCGTTGTCAAAGCCCATTGCGGCGCCCGTCTGATACAGATAGGCTGCGGCAATGCTCTGACCTTCAAACAACGTGACATTCGGCGTGACGTTGACCGTGTTCCAGCCCTGCACCACCGCCGGAGTTGAAGTCCACAGCGGCGCACCCGCCGGAAGACCCGTGGCATTGTCAATCATGTAGAAACGGAAATCGCCCGTCGCGTTGCCGCCGACGTTGATCTTGAACTGCGTGATCTTGGCGGGATATTCAGCGGGCGTGAACTTCAGCGCCCAACCCGACCCGACGCTGAAGCCGAGATAGGAATCCGCATCGCCCGTTTCATCGTCGTCATAGCGATACCAGCGATGGTTGCCGCCTACGAAGAAGCGCACCCACGACGTGTCGTTTTCGGAATTGTTATCTTCGCCCGCGAGCACCACTGAGCGAGCCAGATACTCGCCTTCTTCAGCCGGAGTAAACACATTGCTCGTGGCGAGAGTGGCCGTGCCGCCTGCGGCCAGTGCGCCGCCAATGATATCTTCGGAGAACACCGAGCCGCCGCCAGGGCCTTCAATCGAAAATTCGACGACATAAGCATCCACAGCAGAGGTTCCGATGTTTTCCACAACCTGATTGAACAGAACGTCTTCGCCCAACTCAAAATTGTAGCTCGGAGCACCGTTCACTTCGTTGGCCAGGTCGCCTGCAGAAAGATCCGTGAACACGCCGCCGGCGATACCGCCGATGCGCAGCATCACGTCACCACCCAGCAAGGAGTACGTGCCGTACTTCGTCTGAGTCGAAATCTGGCTGCGGTCGCCGGTGATGCCATTGTCATATACCGGATTCCAGTTCGTGTCGAACTGCGGTCCGCCGGGAACCGGGCCCATGACGACATAGAAGTCGCTGCCGCCCGTCACCGTGACGGTGTCATTGAAGTTTACATCAAACCAGCCAAAATCCGGCAGTGGTGCCGACTTGACTGCGAGCGCCTGCTCGCCGCCCGGTGCGGGAATCGCCGTGTACACGAACAGCGAGCACGGAGCCGGTGATGTGGTTCCGTCAATCGTGTACGCATAGGCGCTGATGATGGAGAAATCAACGGGCGCGGTGAAACGCACGCGAACCCAGAAGTTGGTCGTCGTGCTGAGAGACGCGGGAGAATTGTTGTCGTACTGCAGCGTGTCGGGCTGCGGATCGTCCAGCGATCCGATGATCTGAGCGGTTCGTTCAAGCGTCCCGTCCGGCCAGACAATAGCCGCGTTGTCCGAAGCCATGGCGGACAGCGAGGTTGTCAGGCAGAGGAGCATGATCCAGTGGGTCCAACGCATGGGATTCCTCCGATTCTTGGTATCTACAAACATTTCAATGATTTCCGGGATTACTCCACCATTCTATGATGATACTCTTACCCCAAGAGTCTTAGAAGATAAGGATTTCGCCCGAAAAAGGGAAGTCTAACCTGTCTGATAGAGTCCGTGTGCCGCGATATAGTTGCGCACGGAGTCTGGAAGCCATTCAGACGTATCTTTGCCGTCCTGAATTGCCCGGCGAATCTCAGTAGCGGATACAGGCAATAGCGGTGTTTCCAGCAGTTTCACGCGGGACAGATACTCGCGCCGTGCGTCGTCAAGATTCACTCCCGGGCGACGAAGCACTGCGACGCGCGCGTGCTTGAATAGGTCTTCAGGATTCTTCCAGCGCGGCAACTCGATCAGAGAATCCGCCCCGACGATCAACCACAGCTCGTGCTCGCCCGGCGGCAGATCGGCCAAGACGCGCTCAATCGTTTCGGTGGTGTAGGCAGGACCTTTCACCTTCTCTTCAGTATCCGACAGTACGAGGTTCGGATACTCTTGGAGCGCCAGCTTGAGCATTTCCTTCCGGTGGTTATAGTCCGTCAGCGGAACGTGAAGCTTGTGCGGCGGATGCGGATTGGGCAGAATCCAGACTGCCGGAAGTTCCAATTCGAGGCGCGCGGCTTCGACGGTGCGCAGATGGCCATAGTGAACGGGATCAAATGTTCCGCCGAACAATCCCAATCGGCTCATGGAGTCAATGCCTGCGACTCGGACGCTCCGACTTGTCTTTCAATACTCCGCACGGCACCCGAGTACTTTCCACTCGGAAAACGGCGATAGTAGTCTGCAATCGCCATGCGCGTGCGTTCCAGTTCTTCCAGCTTGTGCAAAGCCCTGATCTTGTCAAAAGCTGCTTCGTCTGCGTACGATGTGTCGTAGTAGTCCGCCAGAATCGCGTCCGAATAGATCACCACGGACGCATATTCTTCCAGCTTGAGGTACAATTTTAGTGCGGCGAACTCTTTTCGCGCCAGCTTCTCGCGGCACTTCGCGAGATAGACATACGCGCTGTCCGTGTAGGCATTTTGCGGATACTCTTCCAGAAACCGCTGAAAGCCGTTGAAGGCCTGCTCCGTGAAGGATTGGTCCAGACGATAGTCCGGCGTTTGCTCGAACTGACAGAGTGATTCGTAATAGGCAGCACCTGCGGCCAGCGGACTCGAGGGGAACTGCTGCACGAGCCTGCGAAAGTCATCAGCCGCGATGACATAGTCTTCCTGCTCGTACCCCGCTAATCCCAGGTAGAAATAGGCAGAGTCTATGATTGCAGAACCTGAGTAGTTGAGCGTGATGTCGCGCAAGAGCTGCTGCGCGCGATAAAATCTCTCGCGCTCGAACAGGCTCTTCGCTCGCGCCCAATCCGCCTCGACGCCCTGATCGGATACAAACCGCGTCTTCGAAGCACAGCCAAGGAAAAGCACTCCGAGGAGCAGAGTGACGCCGAGTATTCGGAAAGTGGTCATGTAATTCTATTGAACAAACGGAATGCAGCTACTTGCTGCGCGTGGTGAAAAGCAACATGAAGACGCCGGCGGTTGCGCCAATGACAGCCAGCGGAACCACCCATGCGGAAACGGATGAGGTCATGGAAGTGCTGTCGGACACTTGTGCCACAAAAGCTGAGTCAGAGGTCAGGCTGTCCGCGATGACCTGCACACCGTCCTGTGCCATGCTTTTCAGCGGCACAAGTAGAAGCATTGGAATCTTTCTCAAAGCCGCCATGCCAGAGTGACCGCCGTGAATCCCTGAACCAACCTGCCGCGCTCATAGACCAAGGCCATTCCGATGGAGAGTACGTCTTCCGGTACTTCCAGTCTGTCTGCGCGGTGACGGAGCCAATTGGCATCCAAGAGCCCGATCCCTGCGGTTACTACCGCTCGACGGCTTCGGGAATAGAGTGAGCCTCCGCCCCGCAAGGCAACCGCGCGTACCGGGCGCCATTCGCCGCCCAACCGAGGCTCGAGAAATCCCAAGTCATCCGACTGAGACAGGTTCATGAGCTGGAATGCCAATGAATAGTCCGGCTTCTGGATTGCCAGGGAGGCCGTCGTTCCCTGATCTACGCGCCGATCCAACGGATGCAGCCAGCGCTCGCCCGTCGCCGGATACCTCTGATAATGTAAACCCACTTGCACCCCGCGCGGTTTCAGGATCACGCCGTAACTGAATCCTTCTCCATCCGCCGCCTGATCTTTCGTGTAGAAGTCCACACGGCCTCCCACACGAACGCGCTTGTGCAAATTCAGCGAGGCAATCAACCCCGTCTGGTATTCGGATAGCGCGTAGTCCTTCGCGGACGCTGTGAACCGTTGCTGGTCGCCCCGGTGCATCACCGGTTCGCCGAAGATTGCCGTTGCTCCCACCCATTTGAATCGAGCAGACACGGATCTCACCATCATGCTCGAAACGTCCCCGACTTGCTGCAAAGTCGCGCGAGATTGCGCGGTTTGATCAAAGTAGCGCTCGAGCTGAGTCGGCCCCGTGCCATTGATCACACCAGTGAGGCCGATGCGCTGACGCGAGGGAAAGTTCACAACTCCCGCAGGATTCTGCGACACCGCCGATGTGGATCCAAACATCGCGCTGGTGGTACCACCCATGGCCAGATCGCGGGCCACACCCGGTTGCGGAAGCAGGGAAATCCACTGCACCGCAAGCGCCTGCATTGCGCAGCACAACACTGCGAGGAGCAGTCTCATTTCTGTTCAGATGTCCCGTATCGGCGCGTGCGCATCCAAAGAGCCGAAATCACGACCAAGAGCAATCCGTAGGCGATGCTCTGCCAGACTTTTGCCAGGCGCACGGCCAGGGTGACGTCACTCCGCGCGGGAATCTCTCCTATCCGGTAGCCTGCGCGGTCGAATCCAAGGGTGGTGACGTAACGCCCACTGGGCAAGACCAGCGCGCTGATACCGGTGTTCGCCGCGCGAACGATGGCTCTGCGAGTGGCCACGGCTCGCAGGCGAGTGAGAGCCAAATGCTGATAAGGTCCGCTGCTGTTTCCGTACCAACCGTCGTTAGTGATATGACCAAAGAACTGCGCGCCACCCAGAACCGCTTCTGCAGCGACCTCCGGAAACACCACTTCAAAGCAGATCAGACAACTGAACGGCGGAGTCTCTCCCGTGGGAAACACTACAACAGAATCCGCCGATTGAAACTCAGCTTGCCCCAAATGAAGATTGCGCAGGAAAGGAAAGACACTCTGGCCGGGAATGCGCTCGCCAAAGGGAACCAGATGGACTTTGGAAGAGGATTCGAGATGATGTGCGCCGGGACGAATGACAAACGCCGCGTTCAGCGGAATGGCTTCGCCGAGAGAATCGAGTCGGTAATCGGTTGCGCCGGTCAGAAGCACCGCGCCGGTTCGTTCAGCGAGGGAAGACAGGGTGTCCGCTGCCCAGCGGCGATATCGAATGGGAACGGGAACTGCTGTCTCGGACCACGCAATGAAGTCGGCATGCTGTCCGATCAAGCTGTCCGTGATGGCCACATGATCGAGCAGAATTTCGGCACCGCTGCGCTGCCATTTGGTTTCAGAATCCGTGTTGGCTTGCACGACCGCCGCGCGAATCATCGTGTCCGATTCGTCCACCTGATAGGACCGCCACGCTCCCCACAGAATGGGCAACACAATCAAGGAGAGTGCGATCCCTCCGATCCGTCTGTCGCGCCGCACCAGAAAGAGAAACACAAGCGCGTTGCACGACAGCACCCAAAGTGAGAGGCCGGGGACATCCACCCATTCCGCGATCTGTATCGAGGAAACCGATCCGGACAGAGCAAGCCCCCATACGGCCCAGGGGAATCCCATTTCGCCCGAGCCCCAGAAGATTTCGAGAGCAAAATAGAGTGTGACAAAGATCAGCGCGGCGCTCTCCACCGAAAGCGCTCTGGCTGTGCGCTGCACCGCCCAGGCGGTGATGCTCCAGACTGTGGCCAGAATCGCGATCATCAGCGCAGCGGAAATCGCAGACATCCACCACGGTGCTCCGGAATTCAGCCCTACCCAATAGAGAACTCCAGCAAAGAACACATAGCCTGCAACCCAGGCACGCCCAGCAACTTTCTCTGCTGACAGTTCTGTCGCCGACCAAAGAAAAGCCACCATCGCAACATAGGCGAGCGGCCAGAGCGACAGGGGCGGGAAGGCCGCGATTCCCAACACCGCAGAGACGATAAATCCCCAGCGGCGATTCATGCCTAACTTTCCGCGCCGATCTGAACTTCGCGGTTCTCCGCCGCAGAGCGATACGTTGCCTCGATCACTTCAAGCATGTGAGCGGCGTCTTCGGCAGGCGAGACCAACTTCGCCTTGCCATTGATCACATTGTGAAAGTGCTCGAACTCATACTCGAAGGATTTGTTGTAGAGCGACTGAGCACGAAGCTGCGGTCCGGCGGGAGTGACATTCACCAGACTGCCGTGAATCTCTTTGGTGATCTTTAGCGGATTCAGTTCCGCGAGTCCCTTGTTGCCGCTGAAGACCGTCATCGCCGCGGACTCGTCAGAAAGATAAGCCCACGTCGAATTGAGCTGTAGTGCGGCGCCACCATGGAAACAGAAATAGGCCGAAAATGTGTCTTCGACTCGCAGATTCAATCGGTCCTTGGAGGTTGTGGCGGTCACGCGTTTTACTTTCGGACGACCCAGAACCCACCAGCACATGTCCAGCAATTGCAGTCCGAGATCCATCAGCACTCCGCCGCCGGAGATGCGCGATTCATGCAGCCACGGACTGCGGGACCAAGTTTCTTTGCGCTTCAGCCAATTCGCTCGCACCACGCGCACGTGTCCCAGCTCTCCGCCCTGAATAAACTCGTGCAGCACCATCACGTCCGGTCTGAAGCGGAGATTCATGCCGACCATCAGCACACGCCCCGCTTTCTTGGCGGCCTCTGCCATGCGATACGCTTCTTCAGATTTGCGGGCCATCGGCTTTTCCACCAGGACGTGCTTTCCGGCGGCCAACGCCGCAAGAGTCAGAGCAAGATGCGCATTGGTGGGGGTGTTGATGTGCACGGCGTCAATATCGGGATCCGCGAGCAGTTTCTCCGCATCGCGATAACACGTGGGAATCTTTGCTTTCTCCGAAATCGCCGCCGCTTTGGCATAGTCGCTGTCCGCAATGGCTACCAAGTCCGCCGACGCACTCTTCTTGAGCAAGGGGATGTGAAAGAGCTGGCTGACTCCTCCCGCTCCGATGATGCCGATTCTGAGTTTCTCTGACATGCTACAATTTCATCCGCTTAGGTGCGATTCCGTTCATCCAGAAACGACTGCAGCAGCATTACCGCTGCCGCCATGTCGAGTTTTCCACGTTGTTTGCGCTGCGAGATTCCAATCTGTGACAGGGCGGTACTGGCTGAATACGACGTGAACCGCTCGTCATGCAGTTCCACGGGAACCCCCGTTTGGGCGACGCGCTCCGCAAACTTGCGAGCCGCCGCGGCCGAAGCTCCTTCCTCGCCTTTCAGAGACACCGGCAGACCGACGACGATCAGAGTGATGTCGTCCTCCCGAATGGTCTTGGCCAGCAATAGAGAGAAAGAGGATTCGTCGGCGGGCCAAACTGCAAGTCCAACCGCCAATCGCCTCGCTTCATCCGATATCGCTACTCCGATCCGGCGCGTTCCCCAGTCCAGGCCGAGAACGCGCGACATCCCTAAATCTCGCCCGCGGGGATCTGATCCAGCGGAGTCTTGAGCGACTCCTTGAGCAGTTTGCCCGGTTTGAAATGAGTTTTGCGCCGCGCCGCAACGTAGATGATTTCGTTCGTCTTGGGGTTGCGCGCCTTTGGCTTGGGCTTGGTCTTCTTCACTTCGAAGACCCCGAAGTCACGGATCTCGATCCGCAGCTCCGGTTCGTCGCCGGCCATGATTTCGCGCAGCACAGTGAACGTGTCATTCACCACCTTGGCAACCGTGTCGGGCCGCTCATTGCTCCGCAGGGCTACACGCTCTACCACATCTTTCTTGATGTAAGTTCGCATTCAGCCTCCTCCGCTGTTCCTCTGAGATTTGCTATCTGAGTTGTTTTGCAATTTCAATATCCGTTCCGGTATCTCTACATCGGGTGCATGCCGGACGGGATTTCCTCGTCCAGCCGCTCCACGTGAATAACGCCGGGAATCGCGCGCATCCGCTTCAGCACTCGCTGAAGGTGCAGCAGCGATTTCACTTCCAATACGAAGCGGCCCACCGCAAACATGTCTTCCCGCTTCATTTCAATGTACATGATGTTCACATCTTCCTTCGCCAGCGAAACCGTGAGATCGCCCAACAACTGCGCGCGATCTTCCGCCATAATGCGCACGCGCACATTGAACTTCGCTTCGCGGTCCGCATCCCACTCGACTTTGATGTTGCGCTCGGGATGCCGCATCAGGAACGGGACGTTCTTGCAGTCCACCCGATGCACAACGACGCCCTTGCCCACACTGATGAAACCCGTGATTTGATCGCCGGGAAGAGGTTGACAGCACGTTCCAAAACTGATCGCCACCTGCCCCATTCCCTGAATCCGGATTCCCGTGTCGTCGCCCTTGACGCGGCGAATAACTTTCGAGAGAACATTGGCAACCGGGCTCGTCGGTACAGGTTCCGGCGTAAGCTTCTTGATCACATTCTCAAGAGTCAGGTCGCCCGATCCCAGTGCGGCGAAGAAGCTGTCCAGGGCATTGTGGCCGAAGAGCTGCGCGACTTCCGTGATTTCCTTGTCGGTCCGCTTGTTGCGAAGTCTCGTCAGTTCGCGCGTCAGCATTTCGCGACCCAAGCGCTCAGACTCCTCGAAGTGCTGCTCTTTGAGCCACTTCTTGATCTTGTTGCGCGCACGGCTGGTTTTTACAAACTGCAGCCAATCGGGGTTGGGCCGCTGATTGGGCGAGACGATGATCTCCACCACGTCGCCCGAGCCCAAGCGCGTTTTCAACGTCGCGATTTGCGCGTTGATCTTGACCGCCATCGCGTGCAGGCCGACATCGGTGTGCACCGCGAAGGCAAAATCCACGGGCGTGGACCCCACAGGCAGAGTCAGAAGTTTGCCGCGCGGCGTGAACACAAAGATCTCGCCTTCGAAAAGATTGATCTTCAGATCTTCGAGATACTCGCGGGAGTCCCCGGCTTCTGACTGGTTGTCCAAGAGCGACCGCAGCCACTCGATCTGGCGATCCAGCTCCTTGCGGCTCTGATCGCCTTCCTTGTAGCGCCAGTGCGCCGCGATGCCGTACTCCGCACGTCCGTGCATGTCTTCCGTGCGAATCTGAATCTCGATCTTGCGTCCGTCGGACCCGAACACTTTCGTGTGCAGCGACTGATACATATTCGACTTCGGCGTCGCGATGAAGTCCGTGAACTTGTCCTGAATCGGCGTATAGAGCGAATGCACGATGCCCAGCGCGTAGTAGCACTCTTCGAGCTTCGGCACGATGATGCGAATGGCCAGCAGATCAAGAATCTCTTCGAATGAATAACCGCGGGTCTTGATCTTGTTATAGATCGAATAGAGATGTTTCGGGCGGCCCACCACCTGCCCTTTGATCCCGGCTTTGCGAAGTTCCGTCTGAATCCGCGTCGTCTCGCGCTGAATGATGCGCTCGCGCTCGGTGCGTTTCAGAGTGACTTTCTCAGCCAGCTCGTGGTAGCCGCGGGGATTCAGCACCTTGAAGGCGATATCCTCAAGCTCCCACTTGATCTGATAGACGCCGAGACGGTGCGCGAGCGGCGCATACACGTCCATCGTCTCCAGAGCAATACGCTCCTGCTGCTTGCGGTTCATGTGGCCAATCGTCCGCATGTTGTGCAGGCGATCGGCGAACTTGATCAGAATCACGCGCAAGTCGTTAACCATCGAAAGCAGCATCTTGTGCAGATTCTCGGCCTGCTGCTTCTCTTTGGACTCGTATTTCAGCTCGGGAATCTTGGTGACGCCGTCCACCATCTTGGCCACGCCGTCGCCAAACGCTCCCCGCAGCTGCTCCATCGTGGTTTCGGTGTCCTCAACCACATCGTGCAAGAGTCCCGCGGCAATCACATCTTCGCGCATGTGCAGGTCCGCGAGAATCTCCGCAACGGAGAGCAGATGCGTGATATACGGCTCGCCGGACAGCCTGCGCTGATTCTTGTGCGCGTCATACGCAAAGTGAAACGCGCGCTCGACCAGTCCAAAGTCCGCTTGCGGCAGATGACTCAGCAGCGCAACGCGGATTCTCTCCATCGAGAGTACAAACTCCGGCTCGACCCGCTCATATTGCGGACCGGAGAGCGGCGGCAGGGCGAGCTCTTCTCGAGTCGCGTCCGCGTCCGAAAGTTTGCGCGCTGCCTCAGCCATGTGTGGACCCTGCTTGCAGTCTCCTTAGAACGGATTGTCATCTATCGGCGGCAGTGCGGTGTCGCCGTAGTCCACGGCGTCGCCCGTCGCAAAAGCCGCAGCCGACGGTTCGTCGGATTCCAGCGGCGCGAACATCGTGTATTCTTTCAAGAACGTCAGAGGCACGGACCCCGTCGGGCCGTTACGGTTCTTCGCAATGATAATCTCGGCCAGACCCTCTATCGGATAAGAGTGAGTCCCGATTTCGTAAGTAGGATCCTTCTTGCCCTTGTAGAGATCCTTGTAGTATTCCGGACGATAGACGAACATCACGATATCCGCGTCCTGCTCGATTGCTCCGGAATCGCGAAGATCCGACAATAGAGGTTTGCGCTCACCGCCGCGGGATTCAGTTGCGCGCGACAACTGTGACAGCACAATGATCGGAATTTTCAGCTCTTTGGCCAGATTCTTCAATGAAGCCGACACATAGGCCACCCACTGCTGCTGATTGTCCACCATCTTCGGCGGAGTGATCAACTGCAAGTAGTCAATCACGATCATGTCAATCTTGTGCTCCAGCCAAAGCTGGCGGGCACGGGCGCGCAGCGTGCCGATCTCAAGACCCGGTTGATCATCAAAGAACAAGTGCAAGTCGGCCAACCGGCCCGCATGCTGAGACATCCGGCTGTATTCCTCGCGCGACATGCGGCCCGTGCGCAATCGCTGCAAGCTGATGTGCGCTTCGCCCGAAAGCATACGCAGCACCAACTGCCGAACGTCCATTTCCAAAGAAAATATCGCGACGCGCGAACCGTCGCTCTGCGCGGCGCCGGTGGCAATGTTCATCGCCAATGCGGTCTTGCCCATCGAGGGGCGCGCCGCAATAATGATCAGCTCGCCGGGATTGAAGCCCGTCGTGAAATCGTCCAGCCTGCTGAATCCCGACGACACTCCGTGCACGTGAGTGTCGCGAGTCTTCATGTGCTCGATATGCTCAATCGTGCTCTTGACGGCATCGAACGACGTGATCGCGCTGCGACCGCGGCGGCGGCCAATCAGATCCACCAGCTCACGCTGAACCTTTTCAAAGACCTCGTCCGCGCGCGCCGTCGGCTCGCTTGCGGTGGTTGCGGCTTCGGTACTCAGCGAAATCACACTGCGAAGCAGCGCTTTCTCGTGCACGACGCTCGCGTAGTGCTCGATATTCGCCGAAGTCGGCATTTCGGACGCCAGCTCGCTCAACACTGGCACGCCGCCCACTTCTTCGAGCTTGCCCGCGCGCCGCAACTCATCCGTGACCGTGATCAGATCGAGCGGCTCACGCCGCGCGTCCAGATCCGCCATACACTTGAAGATCGTGCGATGATGCGGACGGTAGAACGACTCGGGCTCAACCAGATGTGCGACGCGTACGAACGCCGATCCATCTGAAAGCAGCGATCCCAACAGGGCGCGCTCCATCTCGGGAGCCTGCGGCGGAACCTTGACCCCGGATGTGTCCGCCTGCCTGGCGCGATCTGATGCTGCGGGATAGGTCACCGCTTACAACCCTCTACTCTATAAACTCCGGCGAAGCGTTGCGCTCCGCGCGGGATTCAATTCAACTTATCAAAGAGTTCCCGCAACAATTTGAAGTCGGCGTCGCCGTGCACCTTCTGTGACATATTGCGCAGGTAATATGCCGGATGATACGTCACCAGAAGCTGCATTCCTTCCCAAGGTATCACCCGTCCGCGCAGCTCTTTCATCGGAAGATCTGTGCCTAACAGCTCGTTGGCCGCATGCTTTCCCAAACAGACGATGATCTCCGGACTAATCAGAGAAAGCTGCGCGCGCAAATAAGGCCGACACGTGGCTTTCTCTTCGGGTTCCGGATCGCGGTTTCCTGGCGGACGGCACTTCAACGTATTGCAGATATACACGTCCTTGCGATCAAAGTCCGCTTCAGAGAGCATCTGATTCAGAAGCTGTCCCGCTCGTCCGACAAACGGAACTCCCGTCTGATCTTCATCGTGTCCGGGAGCTTCTCCTACGAACACGATGCGCGCCTTCGCATCCCCGTCGCCAAACACAAACTTCGTGCGCGTGTGTCCCAGCGCACAGCGTGTGCAGTCCTTGATTTGCTGCTCAAGCTCCGCAAGCGACGCCGGAAGTGGCTGCAACGAACCGTCCAGTACTCGTAGCTCGCTTACGGGCTGTGCCGGTTTACTCACGTCAGCTTTTGCAGGCAGATAGATTTCGTCTTCAAAAAGAGCGAGCGTGCTCAGATACTCGCGCGCCGCGTCCGCCTTGTTCATGCGACGGCGTCCGGCTCAGCTTTCTTCTTAGCTGCTTTCTTGGCCCGCTTCTTCGGAGCCTTCGCGACAGTATCGCCTGATTCATCAGGCTTTGCCGCGCGCTTTTTCGACGCCTTCTTCGCAGGCTTCGGTTTAGCTTCCTCGGCGACCACGGGTTGTGCCGCTGGCGGCGCGTCGGTTTTCACCTCTGCTTTCTTCTTGCCGCGCGAAGATTTCTTTTTCTTCGCCTTCTCCGGCTGATCCGCCAAAACAACTGCCGTTGTCTTCGCTGCGACCGGTTCGGGAGCGGGTTTCAGTTCGGGCTTATGCTCTGAACTCTGAGGACCGGTTTGCTTGGCGGCTATGGCGGCAGCCTGACGTTCGCGACGCTCGCGCGCGCGGCGTCCGCCACGGCGAGACTTCTTCTTGCCACCCGGAGCAGGAGACATTGCCGCAGGCTTGGGAGCGGAGCCATTCGCGACGCCTGCAGAGTCGTCCGCCTCTTCAATGTCCAATCCATCCAGGTCCACCAAACCGGGACCCGGTACAGGCAACTCTTCCGCGGCATCAAGCTCCAGGTCCAGATCCAGTTCGAGATCCTGCTCCGGCTCGGGCAACGGATTGCGATAAATTTCCATCACCGCATTCAGAATCTCGCGGGCAACTTCGCGCTTGCTTTGCAGCGGCAAGTCCTGCACATTCCCCGTGCGATGAATGATGAAAACTTGATTCGTCTCGCCCTGAAATCCGCTGCCCTTGACCAACGGATTGTTGGCGACTACAATGTCCAAATGCTTTTCGCGCAGCTTGCGCAGCGCGTTTTCCAGCACGTTCTCAGTCTCAAGAGCAAAACCGACGATGATTCGGTTGCCTTTGTTCTGAGACATGCTCTTCAGAATATCTTCCGTGGGAACCAGATGCACTTCAGGATCGGGCTGACCCTTCTTGATCTTGTTCTCCATCGTCGAAGCAAACGTGTAGTCGCTCACCGCCGCGGACATCAAAAGCATATTGCAGTGCTGAAACTCGCGCTTCACGGATTGAGCCATCTGAGACGCAGTCGTAATGCGAATGACGCGCATGCCGCTCGGTGGAATAACGTCAGTTGGTCCGCAAACCAGAGTGACGTCTGCTCCGCGTTCGCGAGCTTCTTCAGCCAAAGCAAAGCCCATTCTGCCGGAGGCGCGATTGGTCAGGACACGAACGGGATCCCAACTCTCTTCCGTCCGCCCTGCCGTCACCAGCACGCGCACTCCGCGCAAATCCTGAGGTGCACTGAGCAGATGCCGAACTTCCGCGAAAATCGTTTCAGGCTCCGCCAACCGCCCAACACCCGGGTCCTCACCCGGTCGAGCCATCTCTCCTTCTTCAGGAGGAACGATGCGATAGCCGTGGCGCTTCAGCAGACCGACATTTTCCTGCACTGCGGGGTTTGCCCACATGCGCGGGTTCATCGCCGGACAAATCAGTCTTCTGCGCTCGCACGCCAGAAGAATCGTGGTCAAAAGATCGTCGCCAAATCCATGCGCAACCCGCGCAATGTGATCGGCAGTCGCGGGAGCCACCACCACCACGTCCGCCCAAGTCGAGAGCTCCGTATGCCACGGGGACTCTTGCCCCGGCTGCGGAAACATCTCCACGAAAACCGTGCGTGCCGTGATCGCTTCAAACGTCAGCGGAGTCACGAACTTCGTCGCCGACGGCGTCATGACGACCTGCACCTTGGCCCCGGCCTGAATCAGCAAGCGCGCGAGTTCCACCGCTTTGTAGGCGGCAATTCCCGCTGTCACTCCCAGAAGTATTCTGCGTCCCGCAAGATCACCCGATGGGCGCGAGTCCCGCTCGGGACGACGGTTACTCTTCATACTTCTTCTGAATCTTGTCGTCCACCATTTCGCGCAGAGACAAAACGACCGGCTTGTCAAAGACCAGACGCTCGCGCTCGATCTCTTCGATCTCTACAGAATCGTCGCCGCTTTCCGCGCGAGCGCGGGCGGCTGCCTGTTCGAGCATTTCGGTCTGACCCAAGTGACGATCCACGCGGCGTTTCTGCAACTCGCCAATCTGGCGAGCGCGGCGCGAGATGATCAACACGGCCTCGTAAATATTCTCCGCCTTGCCGACGAAGGACTCGGGATGTGTGTCGAGTGTGTAAGCCATTTCTTCCTTGTTTCGTTTTCTGCCGGATCCCCCCCCGTTGTCCGGGAATCCATATTCTTGCTATGCCGAGGGAAAGCGCCGCGCAATGCACGCGAGCACGTCCGCCACGGCCTGATCCACTTCCTGATTGACAATCACGCAGTCGAACGTCTCGGCCTGCGCAAGCTCCATCTCCGCGCGTGACAGCCGCCGCGCGATGACCTCCGGTGATTCCGTCCCGCGCTTCGTCAGTCGCTCCTTCAAAATCTCCAGCGACGGCGGACGAATGAACACCGAAAGCGCTTCGGGATACGCGCGCTTTACGCTTGCGGCACCCTTTACATCCAAATCGAGCAGCAGCACTCTTCCGCTATCGAGGGCTTCGTCAACGCTCGTGCGCAGCGTGCCGTACAGATTGCCGTGAACTTCCTCATGCTCGAGAAACTCACCGGCGGCCACTCTGCGCTCAAACTCTTTCCGTGGGAGAAAATAGTAGTCTTCGCCATCCACTTCACCTGCCCGCGGCGCGCGAGTGGTGGCACTGCAGGAAAACATCCATTCGGGATGCCGCGCGCGAACCGCTCTGATCACGGTGGTCTTTCCGCCGCCAGCCGGCGCGGCAAACACCACCAGACAACCCCGACTACTCAAGATTCTGAACCTGCTCCCGGAGCCGTTCAATTTCTTCGCGAATACTCACGGTCAAATGCGAGACTTCAAGGCTCGACGTCTTGGACGCAATCGTGTTCGCCTCTCGGTTCATTTCCTGAAGCAGAAAACCCAGCCGCTTGCCCACTTGCCCCGAAGGCGCGGTCAGCGTCTTGCGAAACGCATTCAAGTGTCCGTCCAGCCGGACGCATTCTTCCGTAATGTCCAACCGGTCCGCGATCAAGGCAAGCTCCAACTCGAGACGATTCTCATCATACGAGTCATTCGCCACGAGACGCTGCACACGGTCCTTCAGTTTTTCAAGGGCGCGAGTCGGAAGACCTTCCTGAGCTTGTTTCACGTCACTCAATGCACCCGAAATCAAATCGAGCCTTCCCAGCATGTCGCGTGTCAGCACCTCGCCCTCTTGCTGGCGCATCGTCCGCAGATTCTCGATGGCTTTTTCGGTCGCCGCCATGGACAGACTCAGAAGACGTTCGGCAACTTCAGGCGGATCCACCGGAGTGATTACCTCGGGAAACTGCAGCAGATGATCCAGATGCACGGCTTCCTGAATCTGAAGCTCTGCGCACAAGTCCTTGAGTTGTCCGCTTACGCGACGAGCCGCTTCAAAATCTATGCGCGCCGCAACCGTGGACCCCGCGCGATTTTCTGAAAGCGTCAGCGAAATCTTGCCGCGCTCGACGCTCTTGCGGCAGAGTTCGCGCAGTTCGGCCTCGAAGACAATCAGTGTGCGCGGCGCGCGAAACCCAAAGTCAAAGTAGCGGTTGTTGAGCGTGCGCAATTCCGCGCTGATGCTCAGGCCATTGTCCGAAACCTCGCCCCGCCCGAAACCGGTCATCGAGAATATCATGTGCTTCCTAAGCGGGTAAGGTTCGATACATTCTTCTAAAACGTCACGCCCACGGACGCACGGTGGGTCAACCCGAGGTCCTTATGATCTTCCAGCGCCGCATGCACAGCCAATCTTCCGAACAGTAGTCCCGCGCCGCCTGTGAAGCGCTCGCCGTTCAGCCCCGCTCGCAACGCGACGGTTCCGGAAATCAAATACTCCGCTCCAAGATGCGGTTCAACGGAAATCGGTCCTACTTCAATCACTTCGGCCTCACCGCGACTCTCAAAGCGAGTCTCCGCGTCCGCAGCAAGCGTGATTTTCGCGTTCATCGCGTTCAGCGGAGCTGACCAACTTCCGCCCAGCACGAGGCTCGGCACAATGGACTCGGTGCGGCCCGTGGACCAGGCCATAGTGGACGTTGTTACGTCATGCACTACGGCTCCGAATTGTGCACGCGTTCCCAGCGCACGTTGAAGGCCGATGTCAAATCCAAGTCCAATGGCCGACTCTCCGGCTACTGACTTGGTTAGCAGTTTCGCCGTTGCCCCGGCATTCCAACCACGCCCTACGCTTTTGCCGCCGGACGCCATTGCCGCGATTTCGTGATCGCCGGTCTGACCATCCACCACCACTCGATTTGCATCCGACAGCGGTTGGGACGGATCCTCCAGCGCCGTCAACGGAATATCTGTCACACGTGAGTACAATAGCGTGACGGAACCCGCGAGGCCGTTCTCCATCGGAGTCGCAAACGAGAGATAATCGTAGGTGAAGAGATTATCAAACTGCGACGCGTGCATGAACTCAATCGAATGCCGAGAGAGTCCGGACAACCCCGCCGGATTATAGTATCCTGCAGTAGCAGGTGAAGGAGAAGCCGTTGAAGCTCCACCCATTCCGAGGGCGCGCGCTCCCGCGCCAAGGTCCAAGAACTCTCCTGCATAGCGACCAACGACCCACTCCGCTCCCGCCGAATGGGTTAACAATATGATGGCCGCAAGCAGACTTCCGAAGCGCATGATCAGCATGCCTTGCTCCTATCCTTGCATCTCAAGTCAATAGATGTGCTGCAACATTGCGCGTGACGATTCAGATACACACTACTTTCGTTCTCGCGCATGCAGTTCCGTACAAAGCTGTGATCAAGCGATTGGCGAAGCCGCCGATGAGTTCTCCCATGGATGGTCTATATTCTGTAAAAATAAGGATAAACTGAAGTAGAGTCAAGAACTTCACACCCTCTTTGCACTCTCATCCTTTTCAATCAACCTCTTGATTTCATATAGTTTATCGAGTGCGTCACGTGGGGTTAAGTCATCCAACTTGAGGCTTCGGAGGGCATCGGCCACCTTCTGAGTATCGGATTCAAATAGAGTTAGCTGTAACTTCGGTGTGTCCGGAGCCAGCGTTTTGGCGCCTGCTTGAGCGCTCTCTTCCCAGCGCGGCAGCAGCTCGCGAGCGCGGGCCACGACTGCTTCCGGTAATCCTGCGAGCCGCGCGACTTCGATTCCATACGATCGGTCAGTTTCACCTGAAGAAATTCGATGCAGAAAAACCACGCGGTCGCCCCACTCTTCAACTTCCACCCGCGCATTGAAGATTCGAGGATATTGACCCGCCATGCGATTCAGTTCGTGATAGTGCGTCGCAAACAGCGTCTTTCCGGCCACTTCCGAGTGTTCGTGCAAGTACTCCGTGATTGCCCAAGCCAGAGACAACCCGTCATACGTCGAGGTCCCGCGGCCCACTTCATCCAGAATGAGCAGCGAGCGCTGCGTAGCATGTCGCAGTATGTTTGACACTTCTGACATTTCGACCAAGAATGTGGACTCCCCTCCAGCAAGATTGTCCCCGGCTCCGATGCGCGTGAAAATGCGATCCACGGTGCCAATCTCCGCCTGCTCCGCAGGCACGAACGATCCCATCTGTGCAAGCAAGACAATCAGCGCGTTCTGCCTAAGAAAGGTGGACTTGCCCGACATATTGGGTCCCGTCAGAATCATGATCTGCCGAGTCTCCGTGTCCAAGTTCAAGTCATTGGCTATGAAGCCGCCGCCCTGCGACACTAGCCGCTCGACCACGGGATGACGGCCACCAACGATGTTTAGTCGTGTGGACTCACTGATCTGCGGGCGAACGAAGCGCTGCTCACGCGCCACGACCGCAAGCCCCACGAGCACATCCAGCTCGGCCAAAGCACGAGCGATTCTTGTCAACTCCCCGGTTCGGCCAATCAGCTCGGTGCGGAGAGACTCCCAGATCTCTTCTTCCAAACGGGAGATCTTCTCGTCCGCCGTCAGAATTTTTTCTTCCCAGCTCTTCAGGTCGGGAGTGACATAGCGCTCCGCGCCGGTCAGGGTCTGCTTGCGGATGTAATCCGCAGGAATGCGATCCTTGTGCGCGTTGGTCACCTCGATGTAGTACCCGAAGACCTTGTTGTATCCGATCTTCAGGGAAGGTATCCCGGTGCGGTCACGCTCCTTGATCTGATGTTCCTGCATCCAGGTCCGGGCGCGCGTGCCCAGAGACCTTAGTTCATCGAGCTCTGCGGAATAGCCCGTGCGTATCGCCTTGCCTTCGCCAAGCATTGCCGGAGGATCTTCAGCCAATATCGCGCGTATCAATCCGCTGATCTCACGCGGTTCCTGAAGTTCCGATGCTAACCGATCCAAACAACTGCCCGCGTGTTTGGAAAGCATTTTCTGCAACACAGGGAGTTTCTCCAGAGTGCGGCAGATGGCCACTGCATCGCGAGGAGATGCGCGGCGCGTCGTGAGACGCGACATCAGCCGCTGCAAATCCGAAGTTTCGCGCAGGTGATCTGACAAGAGAGTCATGTTCTGCGGATCGCCGAGCAGCGCGTCGAGCGCGTCGTGCCGCAGGTCAATCTCCGTGCGGTCCGTCAGCGGCGCCAGAAGCCATCTGCGCAAGAGTCGTCCGCCTGCTGCCGTGCGCGTACGATCCACGGCAAAGAGCAGCGTAGCGTCCCGTCTGCCGCTCAACGACTCAACCAACTCCAGATTTCTGCGCGTCGAATGATCCAAGACCAGTTCCTGGCCAACGCTAAACACACGCAAGTCGGGAAGCAGCTCGACCGGATTCTTGTGCTGAGAGCGCAAGTAGTGCAAGAGAGCACCTGCCGATCGTACGGCAGGCAACATGCCGCCGAGTCCGTATCCCTTCAAGTTCGCCACATTCAGATGCGAGCGCAGTGCGCGGTCCGCTCCATCTTCGGCAAACTGCCACTTCGGAACGACGGTCAGGGCACACTCCGTCAAGGACTCCATCAAATCGCGCACTTGTGTTTCGTCATCCGCGGAGACAATCAGCTCGGCAGGCTCCAATGCGTGAAGCCGTGCCGCAAGCTCCGTTACCGGGAGAATTCCCGTGAAGAACTCTTGTGCCGTCACGTCCGCATACGCCAAGCCGCACGATTGCTCTTCAATCAGGACCGCCGCCAAGTAGTTATTGCGAGCGTCGGCAAGTTGTGTGGTCGAAAAAGTCGTACCTGCGGAAACCACTTCCGTCACGCCGCGCTTGACGATGCCTTTGGCAAGCGTGGGGTCTTCCAATTGATCGCACACCGCAACTCTATATCCGGCGCGCGTCATCTTGCTCAAGTAGTTCTCAAGCTGATGATGCGGAAATCCGGCCAGCGGAACGTCGCCTTCTTTGCCGTTGTTCCGCTTGGTCAGAGTCAAGCCGAGCACATCCGAAGCCGTGCGCGCGTCATCATAGAACAACTCATAAAAGTCACCCATACGGTAAAACAAGATCACGTCCGGATATTGGGACTTGATCTCCGCGTATTGCTTCAGCATGGGTGTGGACATGGGGGTCTGCTCGTCAGGAAGGAAGCGCCGCCCAGTTCGGACGGCGCGGAGGAATCGTGAGACTTGGGGCCGCGACTATGGCTCGGTAACAAGAACCGCTGGGCAATCGTACTTGGCTTTTATTTTGTCGCCGACGGCACGTCCGCTCTCTTTGGTCGAATAGGAGCCAACACGCACTTGCAACAAGTTATCGCGGGGTACCAACACCACCTTGTAGCCGTCGGCGCGCAGCCGTGCGGCGAACTTGTGCGCATTGTCGTGATTTCCGAAGGCACCGACTTGAATGAACCATTCTCCGGAGTCATCAGGCTCAACGTCATGCGGACGCTCAGGTTCCTTCTTCTGCATCACGCGCGGCGCCGGGGGTTTGGTCTGCTTCTCAATTTCAGCCGCAGGCTCATCGCGCGGCTTGATCAGTTTCTGTTCCTCGGTCAGAGCTGCGGCCTTGATCACTGTGTCGGATTCGGACTTTTCCGGAACCGGCTGACTGTAGTCCAAGGTGAAACTCTTATCTTCAACAGGCGAGGTGTCAAGTTCGGTTTCGGGCTTGGGCTCTGACTCGACTTTCGATTCGGTCGGCGGCGCAAGTGCCTCTTTGACTTCGGGCTGGACACTCTGCGTGACAGGTTCCTGGCCCTTGGTCGTTGAAGCAATCAGCGGGCGCTCCACTTCGTAGGGAGTAGCCGATTCGTCCGACCACTGTCCCGGTTCAGCCGAAGGAGTGGACTCCAACACCAGCGCCGAGATGTCAATGCCCATGCTGGCCGCCTGCAACAGGCGCTCTTGCGCAAACACATCACAATCCGACCCAGGAAAACGCGCCGATATCTCGCGATACAGAAAACACGCCTCAATCGCATTCGGCTCGCGCAATGCGTCGAGCAGCAGATGATAGCGCTCGGGCGCATCGGTTTCAGAAATGATCCGCTGCGCTTCCACCATCCGTCCTTCGCGCAGCAAATCCACGGGAGACTTCTTGACCGCCTGCGCAAAACAGGCAGTAGAAATCAGCACAATGGTCAGCAGCTTATACATTGAACGAATCCACCTTATGACACTGAGGACACAGCCAGAGTGGGTCGCGCGACACATGTCCGCAATTGGAGCAGGAATATTCGTAATTTTCCTTCATCACACGGGACAGCACGTCGCGTGACATGCTCAAAACACCATCCACATCATGCACATCATGAAACAGACGGATCAACCGACGGCGCAGCCAAAGACTGTCCGGATTACTCTCCAATCCGTCGCGCAAAACGGTGATCGCGCCGCCCGCGTCGCCTTTCTTCCTCAGGAAGCGCGAGAGTGCCGCATAGGCGTGCACATTCTGCGGGTAGCTCTGAATGACTCCGCGATAAATCTGTTCGATCTCCGAAAATCGTCCCAAATCGAACAACTGTGACTCCAGCCGCTCAAAAGCCACATAGCTCTGTGCGGGGTTGACGTCAATCAGTCGCCGCCATATCTTGACTGCATCCTCGGTGCGATTTTCCCGCACATAAGAATCTCCCCAGTACAGATAGGACGCGGACAGCGCCGTGTCATGTTTGATCGCCTGACGAAACTGAATCCGTCCGTCGCGCTCCTTGCCCGCTGCACACAGCCGCTGACCTTCGAGGGTCTTGAAAATCGCTAACCGACGACCCGTTGTGGACGGACTCAGACCGTTCAGCTTCTCTGCGGTTTCATAAGCCTGCTGCCATTGTCCCTGACCTGCCAGCAGTTCGCTCTTCTGCTGAAGTGCCCACAGCTCCTTCTTGGAAATTCCGAGCATTTGATTCACGCATTCCAGGGCACGCGCTGAATCGCCTGACCACAAGTAGTCCTCGGTCAATGCGCGATAGACATCGAGCTTCTGACGGTCCGAGAGATCGCCGCGCAAAGTCAGAGCGCGATGTATCTTGATCGCACGCGGCATGTCGCCGGACTTCGCGTAAATCTCTCCCAGCCTTAAGTACGCATCCATGTTGTCCGTGTCCGCCGTGACCGTCTCGCGATACTTTTGGATCGCGCGCGCAGTGTCGCCGTCGAGCTGTGCCCGCAGCGCTTCGGCGTACGGCGTCACGGGTGACACGTTTCTGCGAACCTTGCGGTCACGAAAATAAGCCGCTGCTCCGATGCCGCCGCCGACCAAAATGAGCAGAAATAGAAATTCAAAGAAACTCATGACGGACTCACTTCCGAACCGGACGACTCCTCTTCGAGCGCGAAATTCCGAAGACGCTCCAGCTCATTTTGCAGCGCCTGATTGCGGCGCTTCTGCGAGGCTATCTCGCTGCGCAGGCGAATTTGATTGATGATGGCGACGACAAGACTCGCCGCGTATCCCACCAGAGCCGCGAGAAAGAGCATGAAGGAAAGCGGCAATTCCGGCGATTTCCAGCCAATCAGCTCGACATGCACCTTTGGCTCGGAATTCTGCGATAAGAATCCGACCAGAAAGAACACTACAATCAGTATGATCAGCCAGCGAAAAATCCACATGGGACTGTCTCCATTGGTTGCGCGCTAATTCTCCCGCGCGCCGTGGAATGTAAAACCTGTCAAGGACTCAAGACGCACGGGCACAAGTTCGCCCACGGATTCTCCGTTCTTCGGCAGAACCACCGGACGAAAATCCGGCGTTCGACCTGCCCACATTGCGCCGTCCTTGGGGGCGAGTCCTTCTATCAACACCGAGGTCTGTCTGCCCAACTGTGCTTCGTTGCGCTCACGAGCAATCTTTTGTTGGAGCGAAATCAGGCGCTCCAGACGCGCGACTTTCACGTCTTCCGGAACATCGTCTTTCATTCTCTGTGCGGCTTTGGTCAAGGGCCGCTCGGAATACTTGAACATGAACGCCGTGTCGTAGCGAACCTGCTCCATCAGCGTAAATGTCTCTTCAAACTCGTCTTCAGTCTCCGTTGGAAATCCGACGATCACATCGGTGGACAAGGCGATGCCTGGAACCAGTTCGCGCGCCAGGGCAATGATCTCGAGATAGCGCTCCCGCGTGTACGGACGATTCATTTCGCGCAAGACCCGATTGCTGCCTGCTTGCACGGGAAGATGCAGGTACGGACAAATCTTCTCATGCTCTCCCATCGTCCGCAGCAATTTCTCCGAAATGTCCGTCGGATGCGAGGTCATGAAGCGCACACGCGACACAGCGGGAAGCTCTGCGACGGCCAACAGGCAGTCCGCGAAATCTTTGTCATCCCAGCGATAGGAATCCACGTTTTGCCCCAAAAGCATCACGTCGCGAACGCCCTGTTCCGTCAAGTGCGTCACTTCGCGAAGAATGCTGGGCAGCGGACGGCTGCGCTCACGACCCCGTGTGCGCGGCACGACGCAAAAACTGCAAAACTTGTCACAGCCGCGAATGATCGTCACAAACGCCGTCACTCCGCCGTGGTGACGCGGAAGCACATCGTCGTAGAGCTCCTCACGCATCAGAGTTGTTTCGAGCAGCCCCGGCGCTCCCGGTGCGGAAATGAATCGCTCTTCAAGCAGGAGCGGAAGGCGGCGGTATGAATCCGGCCCCACCACCATGTCCACGTAGGCATGCGATTCCAGAATCTCGCGCCGCTTCGCCTGTGCTACGCACCCCAATATCCCAATCACCATCGCGGGATTGCGCTTCTTCAAAGAAGACAGATTGGCCAACTGACCGAGTGCGCGCACTTCCGCGGTTTCACGAATCATGCACGTGTTCACCAGCACGACATCGGCTTCGTCTGCCGTGCCGCAAAACCGGTATCCCGCTTCGCCCAGCATGCTCTCAATCGTCTGCGAGTCCGACACATTCATCTGACAGCCGTAGGTCTGGATGAACACACGCGGGCCGTTGCCGTTCGCGCAGGCAACAGGTTCGCGCGCGGGTTCGCGCAGGTTGGACGTAAGTGTAATCAGTTCGTGCACGGTCAGAGCTCTACGGGCAAACTTTCGGTCAACTTGATTTCTTGTTCTGTGACATCGGCTTTCATGGCAATCAGCTTCACACCCGCCTGAAAGGCGTCGCGAAGCGTCGTGCCGTACACCGGATCTATGCCATCCGCTGGAGAAAAGGACGTTGCGAGATGATGCTGCACCACGTAAACCATGCAGGCTTCGCGGCCCTCTTGCACAAACTCCATCAGCTCGTGGAGATGCCGGGTTCCGCGCTCGGTGACGCTGTCGGGAAACAAGGCCACGCCATTTTCGACGAGCGTCACGTTCTTCACTTCCAATAAGGCGTCTTCGTCGCCCAGCATAAAATCAATTCGCGATCCGCTGGGCAGCTTGAACTCACGTCGAAAGGTGTCGTACTGCTCGAGCCCGGGCAGCGCTTTCTGTTCGAGTGCTTCGGCTACAATCTGATTCGGCATATGCGTGTTGATCCCGACCCACTTGCCTGCGATCTCCACAAGTTCCCATGTGTAGGGAATCTTGCGCGTCGGGGCATCGGATTGGCTGATCAGCACCCGCGCACCGACGATGCAGACGCCTTTCATGCTGCCCGTATTCGGAGTGACCGCTGTAATCTCGCGGCCATCTTCCAAAAGCACGTCGGCAAAAAATCTCTTGTAGCGGCGCAGCAGTGTCCCGCGCAGCAGCGGCTCGGGAAGCTTCACGCGCTCAGTTTCCGGACGAGTCAGGTGACCCTGCTTGAGCCTTCACTACGTTCAGCAAGTGAGCGGCAAGGTCGCTCTGAGCAAGTGTCACTTGCTCTTGCGTGCGCAGGTTCTTCAGAGAGACTTCGCCGCGCTCGCGCTCATCCGGGCCGGCAATCACGACAAACGGAATCTGCTGCTGGTCCGCATAGGAAAACTGCTTCTTCATGCGGTCGTTGTCATACCAAATTTCCGCTCGAAGTCCTGCCCGCCGAAGTTCCGCCGCCAGTTCCAGAGACTTGCCGACTCCCGCGTCATCAAAGCGCGCAACCAACACCTGAGTTTCCGACGGTTCGCTCTTGAAGCGCTCAAGCTGCGTCAATGCGGTTTGAATTCTGTCCAAACCAATCGTGGTTCCGGTCGCGGGGACATTCTGTTTCGAAAACGTGGCCACCAGTCCGTCGTAGCGTCCGCCGCCGGTCAAAGAGCCAAGATGCGGAAGCTCTTCCGAAACCGTCTCAAAGATCGGTCCGGTATAGTAATCCAATCCACGCGCCAGAGTAGCATCAAAAGACAGTTTTCCCTGGGGCACTCCTAAGTCGCGCGCCGCGTGATACACAGTTTCGATCTCGTTCAGACCGACTTCCGCCGCACCGTTACCAGCGACGAGCTTGCGCGCACCTGCAAAGTCCGGCTCCGTTCCGCCCGAGGCCATGAGTTCGGTCACGCGGGCGCGCGCATCCTTCGCTGGAATGTTGTTCTTCCCGAATTCCTGCTCGACTCCATCCCAGCCAATCTTATCCAGCTTGTCCAGACAGCGGCAGAAATCAAAGAAGTGCGTCTCATTGCCTGTGACAAGTTCCGACAATCCCGCCAGAAACTTGCGCGAGGAAAGTCGGATTCGATACTTCTCAAACTTCAACGCCGTCAATACCTCGCTCGTCAGCGCGACAATCTCTGCATCCGCCAACGGAGAGTCCGTTCCCAGAATATCCGCGTCGCACTGCACAAACTCGCGATAGCGCCCTTGACGGGGCTGCGGACGGTCCGCGCGCCACACCGGTTGAATCTGATAGCGCTTAAACGGCCTGGGAAGTTCGGCATATTGAGCCACCACGCGCGCCAGCGGCACGGTCAGATCGTAGCGCAATGCAATCGCGCTCTCCGCACTGTCTTCGGCATCGCCCCGCGCGCGCCGAATCTCGTAGATCAGCTTGTCATTTTCTTCGGACTTCCCGGTCAGGATCTCAAGGTACTCAATCGCCGGAGTTTCCAACGGCTGAAAACCGTAGCGGCGGTAGGCCTCTTCGATGATGGAGACAATACGCCGACGGGGAATCAGCTCAGACGGGAGGAAGTCCCGGGTCCCGCGAAATGTGCGAGGCTCAATGCGGCTCAAAATGTAAGACTATGTAATTTAGAAACAAAAAGCCCCAAATCGCGGGGCTGGACGTCTAGCGTGGAGTCGAATCAAGTGACTTCAGCCCAGCTTACCTATCTCCATAATATCCGAGTTTTGATCCGAAAAATCAAGGGTATAGGTCTGAGAAAGCCGGTACCGGCGGGCCTGTTTGTCGCCCGCGCTTTCCAAGATTCCGGCTTCCGAAAGCGCGGGGAACTTGGTTCGTGCGGATGAAGCCGAGATCCCCAGCTTCTCCGCTATCGAAGGAGTTGAAGACCACTCCCCGCCTTCCGCCCCGAGAGCTTGGACCAGAGCCGATTCCTGCACACCCAGGCTCTGCGCGACTGCTTCCTGCAATTCCTCGTGCCTCACAGTGTGGACGCGAGCCGCCGCTGGAGTTTCTTTGAGCAATACTGGAAAATCCTGCGCTTCAAGGCTTTCTTTCGAAGTGCGAATGAAGGCGTGTTCAAGAACTTGTCTGAGTTGCCGAATATTCCCCGGCCAAGGAAAAGCCCGAACCAGGTGTTCGGCCTCGGGCGACAGTTTGCGCGCGTGAGCCCGGACATATTCAATACGCAGGACATTCAAGATGTGTCCCGCAATTAGCAGCACGTCGTCTTCACGTTCTCGCAGCGGCGGAAGCTTAAGCTCCGCCACGACGAGCCTGTAATACAAATCCTCGCGAAACGCTCCTTCAGCCACAAGCTTTTCAAGATTGCGATGCGTCGCGCAAATCACACGGACATTGACCCGCTGCGGAGTTACCTTGCCGACTTTCTGAATCTCACCGTGGTCAAGCATTCAGAGCAGCGCCACCTGCGCGACCATCGGAAGATCCGCTACCTCATCGAGAAACAGAGTTCCGCCGTCCGCCGCCTGCACCTTGCCCTGCCGCCCGCGTGGATCCGCGCCGGTGAAGGAATGCTGCTCGTGCCCAAAGAGTTCGGACTGCGCCAGTTGCGGAGAGAGCGCCCCACAGTTGCACGCGACAAACGGCTTGCGGCTGCGATGCGAATTCTGAAAGATCAACTGCGCGATCAGATCTTTTCCCGTGCCCGTTTCTCCGGTGATCAAGACTCGCGCGTTGGTCTCCGCAATGAGCAGCGCATTGCGAATCACCTCATGCAGCGCACGCGATCTCCCGATCAGACCGACTCGCTGCGCCGCGTGCTCAACCAACACATTGGGCGAGTCGGGAAGGTCGCGATAGTCTTCCAGTCCGGGAAGTCCTGCGGGAAAGACCTTGCCCAAGAGATTTCTTTCGGAACCGCTGTCGGAGAGCTTCAGCTTGCCATTCTTACCCGTCAAGGCGAGCATGGCGTCCACTTCGCGCTCGATTCCCGTCAGCCGCTTCGGGCAAGACCTCAGACTTACGGGCCTGATGAGCCGCGATCCGCACCAACCGATTCCGGATCTCCTGTTTCAGTTCAACCGGCATCTGCGACCTCAAGCGGAATGACCGCGAACTTTTCGACATCCACCAAGCCGTGATCCGTCAGTTTCAGGCTGGGAATTACGGGAAGCGCCAAGAACGAAAGCGCCATGAATGGAGAGGATAGCTTGCAACCCAAATCGTGAGCGGCAGCGTGAAGCTTCTCAAGCTTCGGAGTAATCTCAGCTGCGGATTGGTCGGACATCAGCCCGGCAACCGGCAACGCCAGAGACGCAAGTACGCGGCCATCGCGCACAACCACCCACCCGCCTTGCAGGTCCTGCAATGTTTTTGCGGCCAACAGCATGTCCTGATCGTTCATGCCCACGCAAGTCACATTGTGAGAATCATGACCCACTGTGGACGCCAGCGCACCGCCAGTCAATCCGAAGCCGCGCACAAAGGCCTTGCCAATCCTTCCGCCCTTGCCGTGCCGCTCAACCACCACGAGCTTTGCAATGTCCTGTGCCGGATCGGCATGCAGTACTCCGTCTCGCACCGGAAGCGTCGCTTGCGAGCGTCCCGTCACGATTTGATCCGGTATCGCATCAATGATATTCACCTTTGCAGTCTTGGCTCTCACCTCAAGGCTTTCATTGCCAAGCTCAGGGAGCTTCACTGTATTCATGACGGTGCTTGTGTCCGCCGGCGGGATATCCTTCAAGAGCTTTCCTTCTCGGGCGACTTCCTGCCCACGATGAAACACCTGCAGCGCGCGAAAATCTTTCAAATCCTCAAGCACGACAAGATCCGCGAATCGTCCGGGCGTGATCGCTCCGGTTTCCTTCACTCCGAAAATTCGAGCGGTGTGCGTGCTGGCCATGGCCACAGCAAGCACCGGATCAAGTCCCAGTCCCACCGCCATCTTCAACGTCGCGTTCAGATGTCCGTCAAGCAAAATCTCGTCGGCGTGACGGTCGTCCGACACAAACGCGAAGTGATGCGCGGTCTCAGGTTTGACCAGCGGAAGCAGAGCTTGCATGTTCTTGGCCGTAGAGCCTTCGCGAATGAACACGGCCATGCCGCGCCTGAGCTTCTCGCGCGCTTCCTCGAGCTGAGTGCTCTCGTGATCCGTTCCGATCCCCGCCGCGGCATAGGCATTCAGCCACTTGCCGCGCACTCCCGGAGCATGACCGTCCACAGGACGCCCCTCGCCAAGAGCTACCTTGCGCAACACCTCTTCCATTCCCAGAATCACCCCGGGGAAATTCATCACTTCCGCGATGCCGAGCACGCGAGGATGCGACAGAAACGGAGCCATGTCTTCTGCCTTTAAGACCGCTCCCGCCGTCTCCATATGCGTTGCAGGTACGCACGAAGGGATCATCACCCACACCTGAAGCGGAAGCCCCTCCGAGCTCTCAAGCATGAATTGAATGCCGTTGGTTCCCAGAACATTGGCAATCTCGTGCGGATCGCAAAACACGCCGCCCGTCCCGCAGGGCACCACCGCGCGCGCAAATTCCGGCGGAGTCAGAAGCGAGGATTCGATATGAATGTGGCCGTCGAGAAATGCGGGGGCGAGGTATCTTCCGCGCAAGTCCAGAGTTTCGCGCGCTTCATAGTCTCCGATACCGGCAATGCGGCCCTCGAAAATTGCAACGCCCGCCTCTTCAATCTCGTAGGAAATCGTATTGATCAGGCGGGCGTTTCGAAGAAGCAAGTCAGCTGGGCGGTCGCCGCGCGCGGCTTCCAACAGGCGTTGAGTTGCGATTAGGTTCAAGCAGTTGCCTCGGGTTTAGAACAGCACAATCTTTTGGCGCATACCCTTCGTGCGCAAATGATGCGAAAGCGAATCAATCTCCGTCAGAGATTCTTGCAGCTTAATATACAAATCGTCCTGCGTAAAGAGTTTTCCCACTGTGCCCTCGCCGGCATTGATCCGGCCAATCAGCACGCGAACTTGTTCCCCCGCCGCCGTCAGCGACGCCATGGCTGAATCCACGCCCGCGAGTGTGCTGTCCGAACGGCCATTCAGCTTCTCACTCAATTCGCGCGCCGAGGCGAGCGTCGCCCGCAAATCCTCCAGCGACGCTTCCAGCACCTTGCGATTTTCCCGAAGCAGTTCATTGCTCTGCTCCGTCACTCCCGCTGCGTTGGACATCACACTTTTCAAACTCGCTTGATTGCCAGTGTCCCCCAAGACGACGTGCACATCCACAAGCACTGAATCCAGCCGCGACAGAGTGCTTTCCAATCGCGCAGAAAAATCCTGCAGCTTGCCGATCATGGCACCGACCCCTTGCGGATCCGTGCCGTTCAGCGGCACGGAGATATTGGCAAAGGGTGGAGTTGTCCCGGTGTAAATCGAAAGTGCTTGCCCCGCCATGACCGTTGGCGACTCGATGGTCGCGAAATAGTCGGAGTAGATCTTTACTTCGTCATCGAGATCGGCAGTAACTCGCACGAACCCGTCGCGAAACTCGATATCCTTCACCCGGCCTTTGATCACGCCGTTGGCCATGACATTGGCGCCCTTTTCCAGTCCTCCCGCATTCTTGAAGTCCACGGAGAACACGTAGCGCGAGGCGCGCAACTGGTAGCCCTTGCCCCAGATGATGCCACTGATCAAGATGATCAGCGAGGCAAGCAGTGCGGCACCAACTCGAATTTCCTGTTTCATTTCCTTATCCGCGATATGCCACCGGAGCGGTGGACGGAAGATCCTGACACGAGATGCGCACGCCGCGACGAACCATTTCGTCCAGCGCCATGCGATCCCAATTGGAGAGAAAAACATAGGGAACCAGCTCGTCCGACCCTTCACGGAAGTGCAGTCCGCCTATGTGGAGTTTCTTTAATGCGACGCCCTTGTGCAGCAGCTTGAGCGCATCACCCGGGCTCTCAATAACCAACATGGACTTTGCTTCAACATACTCGCCGCCCGTCAATGCAGTTGCCGCGTCGTCCATGGACACTATCTCGACGCGGATCTCGTCGGACACACCGGCCTTCAGTGCCGCCGCCATGCCGCGATCCGCAGCCACGCGATCGTTGGCCAGCACCAACAGTTCAAGCCCGAGCGTGTTTGCCCAGCCCACAACCACCTGCCCATGCAGCAGACGGTCGTCCACACGGATAATCGGAAAGTCGCTCTTTTTGCGATTCCAGGGAAGTGTGATCATGCAGGAAGGCGAGACTGAATTCCGCGCACGGCATCGCGCTCGACTGTCTCGGCAAGTTCTAAGAGGGAGAGTTTGTTGCGCTTCGTGAAGAAAGAGAGAAGCATCGGGAGATTCACACCCGAAACGATAGAGGCTTTGCCCGGCAAGTTATTCAGACTGCAACAGGCCATAAACGGAGACCCGCCGCACAGATCCACCATGATTAATGTCGGATCCTCCGTGATCACCTCCAGTACTCGCGACTGAATCTGATCGAGCGAGAGCCCGCTGTTCGAGATGATTTCCACTCCCTCCTGCGGACCCAAAACGGATGCCGCGGCATCATAGAGGGATTGGCCTAGCGTTCCGTGCGTGACCAGAATGACGCGAGTCATGTCGGTTACTCGAAGTCTTTTTCCAGATAGGACTGAAGGCGTGACTGGTTGTCCATGACCTCCGTCAGAGCGCGGCTGAACTCGCGCGCGGGATGGAATCCATAGACCTTCAGATGAAGATTCAACGCGATAGCTTCCGCGATCACGGTGATGTTCTTCCCGGGATAGATCGGCAGCACCACGTGCGGTATCTTGACGCCAAGATACTCTTTGTGATTCTCGTCCAAGCCGGTGCGGTCATAGTTCATGTCGGAACGCCACTCCACCAGCTCGACTTCGGTCTCCACGCGCTTCTGCTGGCGCACGGCGCGCACTCCGAACATCGCCGCAACGTCAATGATCCCGACTCCGCGAATCTCCATGTAGTGCTTCAGAAACTCGCGGCCATGTCCCATCAGCACGTTCTCCGCCGTGCGTGTGAGGGTGACAATGTCGTCCGACACCAACCGGTGACCGCGCTCCACTAGATCCAGCGCAACTTCGGACTTGCCGATTCCGCTGCGCCCCGTGAAGATCAATCCCGTGCCGTACACATCCACGAGCGAGGCATGGATTGCCATGGACGGAGCGAACTTCTGATCCAGATAGTCCGAAAGCAAATGAGTCGCTTCGGTGGTCGTCAGCGGCGACGTGAAGACCGCGATCCCCACCGCATCAGCTGCCGCCGCGAGATCGGCAAGCACCGGATTCTCGTTCGTGATAATCAGACAGGGAATCTCAAACTCAAAGAACCGCGACAGAGACTTCTTGAGATCTTCCGCCGACAGCGAGTGCAGGTACTTCATCTCGGTGTTGCCAAGAATCTGCACGCGATCGAACGTAAACAACTCGATGAACCCCGCCAGAGCGAGGCCGGGTCTGTGGATTTCTTTCTGCCCTATCTCACGCGTCAGCCCTCGCGGACTGTTGCGAAGCTTGAGCTTCAGCCTATCCTGATTGTCCTGATAAAAGACGCTGACTTGCAGCAGCTCGGACATGGTTTATTCACCGCTTAGTGGCGAGTTTGAAGTTTCTTCTTATGCTTCTTGATCTGCGCCTCAAGCTTGTCCACCGCAAGCACCGTGGACTTGCGGAAGTCCTCCGAGATGGCTGAGGCGATCAGGACCGTGCCGTCCACACTGACGTGAATATTGGTTCTCTTCTCTTGCTTGTTGAACGTGAACTCGATTTCGCAATTCAAAATGTCGTCTGAAAATTTGAGCAGCCGCTGAATCTCTTCTTCGGCAAACTCTCTTAAGCTATCCGTCGCATTGAAATGAACTGCGGTAATCTGCGTTCTCATTGGTTCGTCCTTTGGGGGGACTTGGCCCCGCCGTTTGCATCCTGAGAATTGGGCTCGTCGGCGTGCGGATGGGCCTGCTGATAGGCCTCTTTCAGCCGCCGGGCCGTCACGTGCGTATACCGTTCGGTGGTCCGAACTGATTCATGCCCGAGCAATTCCTGTACCGCGCGCAGGTCCGCACCGCGCGCAAGTAAGTGCGTGGCAAAACTATGTCTTAGCTTGTGTGGACTGGCCCCGGGCAACAGGCTCCCGAGGCGAGCTTTGATGAGCTTGAACGCCCGGAATCGGGTCAGTGGCTTTCCGCGATCCGATAGCCACAGCGGCCCGTTGACGCTGTCCGGGAATTCTTGCTCGCGGGCCGACAAATACTCTCTCAGCGCGACGAGCGAAGCCCGCGACATCGGCACCACTCGCTCCTTGTTTCCCTTTCCCAACACCCGCGCCGTGCCGCGCTTCAAATCAACATCTGCGAGCGTCAGGCTCAGAATCTCTGATATGCGAAACCCTCCGCCATACAGCACTTCAAGCAGCGCCCTGTCGCGCACTTCCGGCCAGTGAGTACCAAGTTTGTCCAAAGCGTCCGACAGCGCCGTCTCGGAGAAGACTTGCGGCAGCGGTTTCTTGACGCGTGGAGGCTCAAGCAGTTTGACAGGATTCTGCTCGATCTTTCCCTGTCGCCATAAGAACTTCGAAAAGTCGCTCAAGACGGCGCGCTTCCGCTGCAGCGTGGACGCGGAAAGATCCTGTTCCGCCCAACGATACATCACATCTCGCAACGCATCGTAGGTCCAGTCCGAGATCTCTATCGGACTTCCAAAGTGATCTCCCAACAGACTCAGCGCCTGCTGAAGATCACTGCGGTACGCCGCCTGCGTGTGCGCTGAGCGCCTGCGCCGGCCAAGGTCCTGAAAGTACTCCTCGACCAGAGCCGAGAATTCTACGGCTTGGACGCGGGTTCGATCTCGATCTTGTGTTTGCACTTCGGGCACTGGTGAATCAAACCTGCTTTGAGGTTCTTCTCTTCCATGTAGTTGTTGCCGCAGGCCGGGCACTTCTCCGCGACCGGGCGGCTCCAACTCACGAAGTCACAATTCGGATAGTTTGAGCAACCAAAGAACAGTTTGCCGCGACGAGAATTGCGAGCACTTATCTTGCCGCCGCAGCCTTCACGCGGACAATCAATGGCCTTCGGGTCTGGCATGGGCTGAATGGTCTTGCATTCCGGATATCCCGTGCAGCCTAAGAACCAGCCAAAGCGACTACGCTTGGGGGCCATCAGTTTGCCGCACTTGGGACAGAAGGTCTCTGGCACTTCCGGAGCTTTTTCGCTCTCCAAAGGCTCCGTATAGCGGCACTCCGGATAGTTCGTGCAGGCGATGAACTTGCCCGCCCTGCCCCATTTGATCACGAGTTCGCCGCCGCAGTCCGGGCAGGGTTTGTCCAGCACTTCCTGTGTCGCCTTTTTCAACTCGTCGCGCTTCTGCTTCACCCGCTCCAAATCAGCAGAGAACGGCTTGTAGAAATCCTTGACCACCTTCTGCCACTTCACGCCGTCATTCTCAATCGAATCCAGCTCTTCTTCCATCTGAGCCGTGAAGGACACGTTGAAGACATCGGGGAACTGCTCGATCAACACCTTGCTCACGGCCTCACCCAACTCGGTTGGCTGAAAACGGCGCTGTTCGTTAGTGATGTACTTGCGCTTGACCAGCACCGAAATGATTTGAGCATACGTGCTCGGGCGCCCGATGCCGAGTTCGTCCAGAGTCTTCACCAGCGACCCCGCGTTGTAGCGCGGAGGCGGTTCGGTGAAGTGCTGCGCGGGAGTCACTTTCTCGGCGGAATAGTCTTTCCCCACCTTCAGCGCGGGCAGTTCGTTGGTCATCTCCGATTCGAGCTGTTCGCGCGCATCGTGCGGCGTGTCGTCCACCGCTTCGGCCAAGACCTGCAAGTGCCCCGGAAAGAGCATGCGGCGACCGTTCGCGCGAAACTCGTACTTGCCGATTTCGAGAGTCGCGGTCGTGACCTCAAAGCGCGCTTCTTCCATCTGCGAGGCCACAAAGCGCTTCCAGATCAACTCATACAGCTTGAATTGCTCGGGCTTCAAGTACTTCTTGACCGAGGCCGGATCGCGCGTGACGTCCGTGGGACGTATCGCTTCGTGCGCATCCTGTGCCGCGTTCTTGGTCTTGAAATGGCGAGCGTGAGTCGGCAAATACTCCGCACCGTAGCGCTCCGTGACAAATTCGCGGAGTGCGCTGATGGCTTCGGGAGCCACGCGCACGGAGTCCGTACGCATGTAGGTAATCAAACCCACCGAACCGTCCTTGCCCAATTCAACTCCTTCATAGAGCTGCTGTGCCGCGGACATCGTGCGATCATTCGAAAAACTCAGGCGGCGCGCCGCATCCTGCTGCAAGGTGGAGGTGGTGTATGGCGCAGACGGCGACGACTTCGTGGGCCGTGCCTTCAGATCCGTCAACTTGAATTCCTTGCCCGTGCACTCCTTGACAATCGCTTTGGCCGATTTCTCGTCGGGCACTTCGGCTTTCTTTCCGTCTATTTTGGAAAGCCTGGCTTCGAACTTCTCCTTCTTGTTCGCCGCCAACAGGGCCGCTATGGTCCAATACTCGACCGGGACAAATGCGCGAATCTCCGCTTCACGCTCGCAAATCAGTCTCAAGGCAACCGATTGCACACGGCCCGCCGAAAGTCCGCGCGCAATGATCTTTTGCAGCAGCGGAGAAACCAGATAGCCCACAAGCCTGTCCAACACGCGGCGCGCCTGCTGAGCATCCACCTTCTGATTGTCCAATTCGCCCGGCTTGGATAGCGCGCGCTTCACCGCATCGCGCGTGATCTCGTTAAACAGCACGCGGCGAATCTTCGCCTTGTGCTCTGGATCAATCTCTTCGGCAATGTGAAAGGCAATTGCCTCGCCCTCGCGGTCAGGGTCGGTCGCGATAAACACTTCCGTGGCATCGCGTGCATTCCGCCGCAGCATCGTCAGGACATCTTCCTTGCCGCTGATCGTCACGTACTCAGGTTCGAAGTTGTTCTTGACATCCACGCCAAGCTTCTTTTCAGGTAAGTCCCTGACGTGCCCCACGGATGCGGCCACGGCGAATTCACTGCCCAAGTAGCCCGAAAGGGTGCGCGCCTTTGCCGGAGATTCGACAATCACGAACTTGCGTCCGACTGCCGAAACGTCCTGCATCGCGGCGCCGCGAGAGGCACGCTTCGCAGTTGAGCGGCCGGTTTTTGCAGCGCTTTTGGCAGAGGTCTTCTTGGCTGCGGAAGTCTTGGCGGCCTTCTTAGCAGAAGCCGCTTTCTTGGCAGGAGCCTTCTTGGCCGCCTTCTTCGCGGTCTTAGAGGCGCTCTTTGAGGAAGTTTTTTTGGTCGGCATATCCTTCAGAAAGGAAAAGCTTCGAGCATGGGCTCAAAGCTTGTGAGATAACATGACTTTTGGCAGCCGAATTCTGCGGCTCGTCCCATGGAATTCCGTGGATTCTGCCTGCTTTTCAAGCAAGCTTCCGGCTTAGTGTATTAGTTCAGGCGAGAGGCGGGCCGATGCTGCAGGCATCATGCTTTCGCCAGGGAGCAGCTCTTTTTCAAACAAATGCGTGGCAACCATGAGCTTCATCTCGGTGACGTCTGCCGCCGGGGAACCCATCATCACGCATCTTTCGATCAACTCTTCCATATCTGAATGCGTCAAGAGCCCCAAGCGCACGAGCTGCAAGACGTGTCCCTGCGCTTCACTGCTGATATAGCTTGACTCCATCTCGTGAAGCACCCGGTATGCGTTCGGGTTGACAGGCTCCTGAATCTGGGATCTCTGTCGTGTCCCCGCCATGCGATGCGTGAAGACGGAGAAGGCCGTGGCCACTTCACGTCGCGAAAAACCCTGGCGGATCAGGTCTTCGGAGATTCCATCAATTTCATCCAGATTCACTCGGCGAGCTTCAATCTCACCGATTACATACAAAATAATCTCAACGATCCGTTGGTCCATGCAGTGGCCTTCCTTGTTAACCCCGGAAAATGGGGTCGGTTCCGCGTAAAGCTGCCGATTCGTTTAAGTGAAGGGCAGTATTACTTTTAGCCATCAGTCTCCCGACCGACGCCTCATTGTAGCGAAAAAAACCGCGAAAGGCAAGCCTTCTCACCCTGAAACTTCTTCGGCTGCCCCGTGACACTTCTTGTACTTCTTGCCACTACCACACGGGCATGGGTCATTTCTACCCACGCGCTGCTCGACCCGAACCGGCTCCTTCTTCCCGACCTGTCCCTGGCCGGAAGGCTGCCCCGGAGCCGGTTGACCACCCTGTGACGGCGGCTGGCTGTAGGCCATTCCGGCGGCGCTCGCATGGGAATAGGTCATAGCAGGTGTGCGGCTTACTCTTGGCGGCTCAGCGGCTTCGCCAGACCGGGGTTCAGTCTGCAGACGATAACTGAACATGATGCGTAGGGCATCCGTGTTGACTTCGTCCAACATGCTCTGGAAGAGCGTGAAGCCTTCTTTCTTGTACTCAATCAACGGGTCCTTCTGGCCATAGGCACGCAGACCAACGCCTTCTTTCAGCCCATCCATTCCATACAGGTGATCTTTCCACTTGATGTCAATGACTCTCAGGATCGCCTGCCTCTGCAATTCGCGGAACAACTCCTCTCCCAGCAACTCGCCGCGATTGGCCCGCGCCACGTCTATCTTCTTCTGCAGCATCTCATGCTGCTGACCTGCCGACGCCGCGAAGAACTCATTCTCGTGCGACATGTCAATCAGGAACGTGCGCATGACGTCTTCGACAACGCCTTCGCGGTGAATGTCCGCTCCGTCCCCGTGCTTCTCAAAAACAAAGTCCACGTAGTCGCCAATCATTTCATCCACCAGCGGAGAAGGATCCTCACCCCGCAACGCGATGTTGCGGCGCGAATAGACCACGGAACGCTGCTGATTCATCACGTCATCGTATTCAAGCAGGTGCTTGCGAATGGAGAAGTTGTATTCCTCAACGCGCTGCTGCGCTCGACCGATCGAACGAGTGATCATCCCCGCTGAAATCACTTCCCCTTCTTTCAGTCCCAGACGGTCCATGACCGACGCCATGCGATCCGATCCGAACAATCGCATCAGATCGTCTTCCAATGACACATAAAACTGACTTGCGCCGGGATCCCCCTGACGGCCAGCACGTCCGCGCAGCTGACGGTCAATGCGCCGCGACTCGTGACGCTCCGTCCCGAGAATGAACAGACCGCCCTCCGCCTTGGACTTGTCGCCTTCGTCGCCTTGCCAGCTAACCACACCCTGGCCAAGCTTGATGTCTGTTCCGCGACCCGCCATGTTGGTGGCAATCGTGACTGCCCCAAGCTGACCGGCCTTCGCCACAATCTCCGCTTCCTTCTGGTGTTGCTTGGCATTCAGCACTTCATGCGGAATCCGTCGGCCCTTCAGCATGCGCGACAAAAGTTCCGAGGCTTCCACCGACGCCGTGCCCACAAGCACAGGCTGGCGATTACCATGCAGTTCGGCGATACGATCCACGATGGCGTTGTACTTTTCGCGCTTCGTTCGGTAGATCAAGTCGTTCATGTCGTCACGGCGAATCTGCTGATGCGTCGGAATGACCATGACCTCAAGCTTGTAGATCGAGAAGAACTCCGATTCCTCAGTCTCGGCAGTTCCGGTCATACCGGCCAACTTGCCGTAAAGTCGGAAGTAGTTCTGCAGCGTGATCGTGGCGATTGTTTGCGTCTCGCGTTCAATCTTTACGCCTTCTTTGGCTTCAATCGCCTGATGAAGCCCGTCCGAATAGCGGCGGCCCGACAAAATGCGTCCCGTGAACTCGTCCACGATCTGCACCTTGCCGTCCTGCACCACGTACTCCACGTCTTTCTCATAGAGCGCATAGGCCTTCAGCAATTGCGAGACATTTTGGACGCGCTCAGCGCGGTGTGCGTAGATGCTCTGAAGTTCCGTCTTCTTCGCGGCGCGATCCTCAACGGCCAAAGAGTCATCCACATCAAGCTTGGCAAACTCGTCCGCAAGATCGGGCAGGAGGAACAGATCGGGGTCGCCGCCGTGATACTTGGTCAGTTGCAGGCGGCCCTGCTCGGTCAAATCGGTCTGATGACCCTTTTCTTCGATCGAGAAATAGAGCTCCTCGTCGAGCTCGTGCATCTTCTTGTCGCGCAGGTACTCATTCTCAACGCGCTGACGCAGTTGCACATTCGACGGCTCTTGAAACAGCTTCAGAGTTCGCTTGTGCTTCGGGAAGCCGCGATGCAGCTTCAACAGCCGCTTGCCGGCCTCAAACTCGTCGAACTTCGGCTCGGCAAGCATCTTCTCAACTTCATCCGCCAGCTTGATAATCAACTGAGACTGCAAGCGAACCAGCTGCTCGACAGGAGACTTCATCTCGTCAAATCGCTGAGTGGAATGCTCCACGGGACCCGAGATAATCAGAGGCGTGCGCGCTTCGTCAATCAGCACGCTGTCCACTTCATCCACGATCGCGTAGTGATGTCCGCGCTGCACGACATAATCCATGTGCAGAGCCATGTTATCGCGCAGATAGTCGAAGCCAAACTCGTTGTTCGTGCCGTAGGTGATGTCCTTGCCATACTCCTCGCGGCGCCTGGGCGGCGGCATGTCGGAGGTGATCACGCCAACGCTCAGACCGAGCATCTCGAACACCGGACCCATCCATTCAGAGTCACGTTGGGCAAGATAGTCGTTTACCGTCACCAGATGCGCGCCCTTTCCGGGCAAGGCATTCAGATAGAGCGCAAACGTGGCCACAAGAGTCTTTCCTTCGCCCGTGGCCATTTCCGCAATCTTGCCCTGATGCAGTGCGATGCCGCCGATGATCTGCACGTCATACGGAAGCATGTTCCATGTGACTTTCTGTCCGCGCACGTCGTACTCATGGCCCATCAGACGGCGGCAGGCGTTTTTCACCGCGGCATACGCTTCGACCATGATATCGTCCAGAATTTCGCCGTCGTTCAAACGCGTGCGAAATTCGTCGGTCTTGGCCCGAAGCTGTTCCGTCGTGAGCGACTGATACTCGGTTTCGTACCCGTTCACCGCGTCCACAAGCGGACGAAGCTTCTTGGCAGAGCGGTCGTGCTTCGTGCCGAAAATCTTGGAAAGAAAAAAGTCGAACATGGTCTTTCTGTTGTCCTGCTTGCGAGAATGACGCGGGCGGCAACCGCCGCCCTTACATCCCGCGTTTTGCCGCTTACATTCCTATGAAAAGTCTTGAGGCCAAAAACTCCGGAAGGCCCGCCTCGCGGACCCGCTGAGCCGCGCGCTGCACGTCATAACTTACCCGGCACCAGCGAAAACTGCCGGTCTCCGTGTCATACACCACATAGCTTGCCTGCGGATTTCGGTCCCGCGGCTGACCCACCGCTCCGACATTGATGATGCGGCGATTCTCCGAACCCACGAAATGCGCGGGGATGTGCGAATGCCCGATAAACGCCGTTCGCCCCGGAGGCATCGCGTCGAAATGCTGACCCGCTTCATCCGGATTGTGAATGTAATTCCACGCCCCGGGATCCTTCGGCGTCGCGTGAACCAGCAGCACACTCTCGAGCGAGTGAACCAGCTGAAGGCCTTTCAGCCACGTCAAGTGGCTCTCTTCGATGTTCACCGACGTCCACTCAATGGCGGTGCGTGCATACGCGTTGAAGAACTGCATGGGCGTAAACCCGCACAGCGCCGAGTCATGATTTCCCATGACACAGACCGAGCACACCTCACGAACCAAGTCGCAGCATTCGTTCGGACTGGCACCGTATCCCACAACGTCGCCCAGGCAGACAATCGTCTCGAGGGCTTGCTTCTGGCAGTCTTCAATAACCGCCTCAAGCGCCGGAAGGTTCCCGTGGATGTCTGAAATGATTCCAAGCTTCATTGGGGTTCCACCGCTGCGTGTTTCTGCTTGCGCGTGTCCGTCTTTCGCATCTCGGCACACACCGCATCGAGAATACCGTTCACGAATCGCCCGCTTTGGGCTGTTGAGTACTGCTTGGCAAGTTCAATCGCTTCGTTGATCGTCACTTTGTACGGAATATCGTCAAAGTAGAGAAACTCCGCGATCGCCATGCGCAAAATCAGCAAGTCCAGGACCGCAAGGCGAGCCATGTCCCACTTCTGAACCGCTTTGCGAATCGCCTCGTCTATCTTCTCGTCGCCCGACGCCGCGCGCTCGCACAGCCCGCGGCAGAACTGCAAGTTCTGGTCCGCGCGGGCTCCTTTCAGAATGTCGTCAAAACATTGCGCGACCGGATAGCCCGTCAAACGGACTGCATAAAGCACCCGCAGTGCCCATTCGCGGGCGGATCTTCTGCTGCGCATGACTCTCTTTCTCTTGCCTTACAGCCAGTAGTGCAGACCAAGCGCGTCGTCGCGACGGCCTTGAATCAAGTCAAAGTACGCGGTCTGAATCTTCTTCGTAATCGGACCCGCTTTGCCTTCGCCAACAACGACCTTGTCCACCGAACGAACCGGAGTGATTTCGGCTGCCGTTCCCGAGAAGAACACTTCGTCGGCAATATAGAGCATCTCGCGCGGCACCAGGCCTTCGGTAATCGGAATGTTCAGTTCATGTGCGAGCTGCAGCACACAGCCGCGAGTAATACCGGGAAGCACCGAGGCGCCCAGTGGCGGAGTCACAATCTTGCCGTCACGAATCACAAACACGTTTTCACCCGAACCTTCGGAAATATAGCCGTTCGTGTCCAGCGCAATCCCTTCCACGAACCCGAAGTTGGTCGCATCAATCACATGAAGTTGTGAGTTAGCATAGTTCGCCGCGGACTTCGCCAGTGCCGGCATCGTGTTCGGTGCGATGCGGTTCCAGCTCGACACCATCACGTCCACTCCCATTTCGAGAGCTTCGGCACCAAGGTACTTCCCCCAACGCAGCGGAATGATCGAGCATTCGGTCGGGCACTCGCGCGGGTGCACGCCCAGAGAGTGGTAGCCGCGGTAGATCAGAGGGCGAAGATAGGCTTCGTCCATATTGTTTGCCAAAACCACTTCGGCGCAGGCAAGTTCGATCTGCTCTTGCGTGAAGGGCATCGGCATGCGATAAATCTTGGCGGAATCGAGCAGGCGGCGAATGTGAGCTTTGAGGCCCCAAATCGTAGTCCCGCGCTCCGTTTTATAGGCGCGGATGCCTTCAAAAACGGCAGAGCCGTAATGCAGCGCATGCGTTGCAATGTGCACGGTCGCTTCTTCCCAATGGATCAGCTTGCCGCTCATCCATATTTTGAGCGTCTCGTCAAAGCGGGACTTTGCCACCTTCCGCTCCTGTTGTAATGTAGTTTCCATATCAGGCATTCAATAGGTTTCTTGCAATAATTGTACGTTGTATTTCGGAGGTGCCTTCGTAAATCTCGGTGACTTTCGCATCGCGAAGCATGCGCTCGACCGGGAAGTCCTTAAGATAGCCGTTGCCGCCGTGAATCTGCACGGCCTCCATGGCAACTTTCATCACGATGTCCGATGCATAAAGCTTGGCCATGGCTGCTTCATGCGAGAAGCGCTGGCCGCTGTCCTTCCTGCGTGCCGCGCTGTAGTTCAAGAGTCGCGCAGCTTCCGTCATCATCTCCATGTCCGCGAGTTTGAACTGCGTCGCCTGAAACTCCGCGATCGCCTGTCCAAACTGCTCACGGATCTTCGAGTACTTCACCGCCTCTTCCAACGCGCCCTGCGCCAGGCCAATCGCCTGCGCCGCAATGCCGATTCGTCCGCTGTCCAGCGCGGTCATCGCCACCTTGAATCCGTCGCCTTCTTTGCCCAGCATGTTCTTGGCCGGAACGCGGCACTCTTCCAGAATAATCATGCAGCAATCCGAGGAGCGGATTCCCATCTTCTTCTCATTTGGACCACGCTTGAAGCCCGGCATCGTCGCATCCACCATGAAGGCGGAGATTCCTTTCGTCTTCTGCGCCTTGTCCGTGCGAGCCATGATGATGTACGTATCGGACATCAACCCGTTGGTGATGAACGCCTTTTCTCCGGTCAAGATGTAGTCGTCGCCGTCTTTCACCGCGGACGTGGTCAGACCTGCGGCATCCGACCCGACTCCCGGTTCCGTCAGACAGAAAGCGCCCAAGAGTTTGCCTTCCGCCAGCGGCTTAAGATAGCGGGCATGCTGATCCGGTGTGCCGAATTTTTGAATCGGATAGCAAACGAGCGAGTTATTCACGGACACAATCACGCCCACCGACGGATCCACACGCGAGAGCTCTTCGATGACGATAGCATACGTCACGGTGTCCATGCCCGCGCCGCCCAATTCTTCCGGAGTGTTGACCCCCATGAAGCCCAAGTCGGCGATCTGCTTGATGATCTCCGTCGGGAATTGACTCTTCTCGTCGCGCTCGGCAACCGTCGGGCGAATTTCCTTTTCGGCAAACTCGCGAATGACGTGTTTGACTTCCAGTTGTTGTTCGGTAAGAAGGTGGTCCATTGCTTGAAAATATGAAGTAAGAAATATGAAATTGGAAATCAGACCGTCACAACATGACGTCTGTCGTGTTTAGGCCGAGACTTTGACGGCGGTGCCGGACGCGGAGACCATCAGCATGGAACCGCCGGAGCCAATGACTTCGTAGTCGAGATCCACTCCGACCACGGCATTGGCGCCCAAAGCTTTGGCATTGTCCGCAAGTTCCTGAAGCGCGATCTCGCGAGCTTTGCGCAATTCGTTCTCGTAGGCTGCGCTGCGTCCGCCGACGATGTCGCGAATTCCGGCAAACAGATCTTTGAAAATGTTCGCGCCGACGATTGCTTCACCGGCCACAACGCCCAAATAGCTTTCAATCTTGCGGCCTTCCACGGAAGGCGTCGTCGTGACTACCATTTTCGCTCCTTTAGCTTGCGTAGTTATAGAATCCGCGTCCGTTCTTGCGTCCCAGATAGCCTGCCGCGACATACTTCTTCAACAGCGGACACGGGCGATACTTTGAGTCACCGAGGTCGCGGTGCAGCACTTCCATGATCGCCAGACAGACGTCGAGGCCAATCAAGTCGGCCAATGCAAGCGGACCCATGGGATGATTCATACCAAGCTTCATCACGCCGTCAATCGCTTCGGCCTCGCCCACGCCTTCCATCAAGCAGTACACGGCCTCGTTGATCATCGGCATCAAAATGCGGTTTGAGACAAAGCCCGGGAAGTCATTCACGGTGATCGGCGTCTTGCCCAGGGCTTCGGCGAATTTCACCGTCGCGGCATGCGTGGCATCGTCGGTGGCTAGGCCGCGGATGATTTCAACCAACTGCATCATCGGCACCGGATTCATGAAATGCATGCCGATAAACTTGTTGGCGCGCTTGGTGGCCGCCGCGATCTGCGTGATGGAAATCGTGGAGGTGTTCGAAGCCAAAATCGCTTCGGGTTTCGCCAAGGCGTCAATCTTGCCGAACAGGTCTTTCTTCACCGCTTCGCTCTCGACAATCGCTTCGATGATGATATCCGCCTTGGCGACGTCTTCAAGCTTCAGGCTTCCGTGCAGACGACCGAGCGTCGCGGCCTTGTCTTCTTCACTAAGCTTACCCTTGCTGACCTGACGGTCGAGATTCTTTGTAATCGTTCCCAAACCGCGATCCAGGAGTCCCTGGTTCACTTCAATAAGGTATACGGTGCAGCCCTGCTGCGCACAAACGTGGGCAATGCCGTTGCCCATGGTGCCGCCGCCAATGACGGCTACTGTGGAGATACTCATGATGTTCTCTATTTAATCCCGCAGCGTACCTTTCCGGCACCGACCGCGAGGTGAATGATTGCTATACCAATTCCACGGCCATGGCGGTTGCTTCGCCGCCGCCGTTGCAGATGCCCACGACTCCGCGCTTGCCGCCGCGATCCTGTAGAGCGTGTAGCAAAGTCACAAGAATACGGCAGCCCGAAGAGCCAATCGGATGACCGATGGCGACCGCGCCGCCCCAGACATTCACTTTGTCCGACGTCGCGCCGATTTCGTTTGCGTTATAGAGTCCAACTACGGAAAACGCCTCGTTCAATTCGAACAGATCCACGTCGGACACTTTCCAGTCCACGCGACGCATCAGCTTCTGCACTGCGGGAGCAGGAGCCGTCGCAAACCACTCGGGAGCGTGACTGTAGGTTGTGTAGCCCACGATCCGCGCCAGCGGCTTCAGACCACGGCGTTGGGATTCTTCAAAGGACATCACCATCACCGCAGAGGCACCGTCGTTGATTTTCGATGCGTTGGCCGCCGTGATCGTTCCGTCCTTCTCAAATGCGGGCTTCAACTGCGTCATCTTCTCGAAATTCACCTTCCCCGGCTCTTCATCTTCCGTGATCGAAATCTCGCCCTTGCGATCTTTGATCACAACCGGGACAATCTCCTTCTTAAATTTGCCGTCCTTGATGGACGCCTGCGCACGACGATAGGATTCCGCTGCGAATTCGTCCTGCTGTTCGCGGGTGATCTTGTATTCCCGCGCGCACATCTCAGCGCACTGTCCCATGTGGATGTTCTTGTAAGGATCCCAGAGCCCGTCGGTAATCATAAGATCGTTGACCGAACCGTGTCCCAAACGATAGCCGCTGCGCGCGCGATCCAGAATAAAAGGCGCAAGAGACATGTTTTCCATGCCGCCCGCGATCATGATCTTGGCTTCGCCAAGCGATACGGTTTGGGCCGCGGACATCACTGCGCGCAAACCCGAAGAACAAACTTTGTTGACGGTCCATGCGGACGACGTGTCAGGGATTCCCGCAAAGAGAGCGGCTTGCCGGGCAGGCGCCTGTCCGACTCCGCCCTGCAAGACCATGCCGAGAATCACCTCGTCCACTTCCTTCGGCTCGACCTGCGAACGATCCAAATTCGCTTTTAGTACGTGCGCCGCCAATGCCGGAGCCGGCACCGACGACAGCGCTCCCATGAATGATCCGACGGCGGTACGTGCCGCACTGGTGATGACTGGTGTGTTAGGATGCATGAGTGTTGTACAGTAAGTTATGGTTTAGCGATCGAATAACATGAAGTGCTAAGGAGAAAGATGTTCAAGCCGAAACGTCCCCGGAGTCGTTTCGCTCAGGAAGCCGATCCGGTTGCGCGGCGCGTGAACCAGAACAACAATGTCCCGTTCGCGCGCGGCAAGCGTCATAAACTTGCGTTTGGCTTCCGTCAATTCCGCGGGATTCTGATCATACGACATTCCGCTTTCCAGCGGCAGCTGCGCCGTCGTGGGCAAAACGTCGCTCAGATACATCAGTTTCTGCTCACCGGGAAAACCGATGCGCGCCACCAGGTGACCGGGCGAATGACCGCCGCTCCAGTGCAAGGTCAGCCACGGCAACAATTCATGATCATCCCGCGAAATCAGATCGAGTTTTCCCGCTTGCGCCAGCGGTTCAAAGTCATCCGCCGCGTAGCCATCATCGCCGCTCGCCACACCGGCGCGCGCGCCGTCCAATTCGCGCTGTTGCAGCACATATCGTGCTTTGGGAAACGTCGCTTCGATCTGGCCGCCAGGGCCGACCGTCGTGCAAGCGCCCGCGTGGTCCCAATGCAGATGTGTCAACACCACGAAGTCAATCTGCTCTCTCCGTACGCCGAGCTCTCTCAACGCAGGCAACAGATTGCGCGGCCAATCGAGATTGTAGCTACGCCGCTCCGCGATGCGCTCCTTGTCGCCCGTTCCCGGATCAATCAGAACGGTCTGCCCTTCACCGCGAATCAACAGCGAGTTGAAACCAACCTTGATTCGCGGTCGAAACTTCGTCTTGTCCAGCAATTCCGCATTGCGGCCTTTGGTGACTTTGACAAATGTCTCGGGCCGCAACTCGAACAGCCCATCGCTGATCAGATCAAAACGCAGTGAACCGAGTTCAAAGTGCATGGACGGCTTCTGGCAGAGTCCAAAACTCTGCTCGGGACTTAGGAGTTGTCCCACTCCTTCAGCAGGGATCGAGCAATCACAAGACGCTGAATCTCCGACGTGCCTTCGCCGATTTCCGTTAGTTTGTTGTCGCGGAACATGCGTTCGACGGGATATTCGCGCACGTAGCCGTAGCCGCCGTGCAATTGAATTGCCTGCGATGTCACACGGGCACCCACTTCGCTCGCATAGAGTTTGGCGAGCGCGGCTTCACGCGAGAAATCTTCGCCGTCATCTTTCTTGCGAGCGGCGTCAAAAATCAGGTGACGAGCGGCCTCGATCTGCACATACATATCCGCAATCTTGAACTGCGTGGCCTGAAAATCCGCGATGCGCTGATCGAACGCCTTGCGGCCTGTCGTGTATTTCAGGGTTTCGAGAAATGCACCTTCCGCCAAACCCAGCGCCATGGCTCCAATGGAGATGCGGCCACCGTCCAACGTGATCAGCATCTGCTTGAACCCTTCACCCGGTTTGCCCAGCAGATTCTCTTTGGGAATCTTCACGTCGTTGAAATGCAGGACCACTGTATCCGAACCACGCACGCCGAGTTTGCGCTCTTTCTTACCCACCGCAAAGCCGTCCCAGTCGCGCTCGACGATGAAACAGCTGATGCCGCGCGTGCCCTTGTCCTTTTCAGTCAGCGCACTGACCACGTACGTCTTTGAATACGAGCCGTTTGTGCAATACACCTTCGTGCCGTTCAGCAGGAAGTGATCGCCTTTGTCTTCGGCAAACGTCTTGGTTGCACCGGCGTCGCTGCCGGCCTGCGGTTCGGTCAACCCGAATCCGCCCATGTGAGCTCCCGCGCACAGATCGGGCAAGTACTTCTTCTTCTGCTCTTCCGTTCCGAACAGATAGATCGGCCCGCAGCCAAGCGAAATGTGCGCGGCCAGTCCCAGTGCGGTAGAGCCGCAAACCTTTGCGACCTCTTCGACGGCGAGCGCATAGGAGACATAGTCCATTCCCGCGCCGCCGTATTCTTCGGGGTAGGGAATGCCCATCAAGCCGAGTTCGCCCATTTCCGCGAAAATCTCTTCGGGAAAGCGTTCGGTCTCATCAATTTCGGCGGCAATCGGCTTGATCTTGTTCTCGGCAAAATCGCGCACCATGTCGCGCAGCATTTTCTGCTCTTCAGTTAGCGGCAGACGGTCAGCCAGATTCATCGGAGGATAGTCTTGTTTAAGATTCTTCGTATAAATTGTCGAGAGGATTGTCGCCCGCGCCCTCATTGCGCTTGCGATTGCGCAGCTCTTCCTTCAACGCCTGATACTCTTCAGGGGAAATGTCGGCGTCGCGCAGCGCGCGCTCAAGCCGCTCCAATTCAGGATTCTTACGCTTCTTGGGGGGATGTGGTTTTTCAGAGCTATTCATGGCCGGTCGGGAAATGTGACGACAGCACACGGTCCAGACAGTCATTTGAGCCGCGCGCGTCTTCCAGGGAGACTTCAAATGTGACGGAGGGCCGCGAGCCGCGGGCGAGCAAGGGTCCTATCAGAGCGGACAAATCCACCACTCCCTTGCCCAACCCCCAATGCAGGTCGGACAATCCGTCGTTATCACTCAAGTGCAAATGCACGATTTGTTCGGAAAACTTCTCGATCCAATCCGTCGCCGGCACTCGCGCAAAACACGCAGCGTGACCGGTGTCGAGACACATACCCAAATACGGATGCTGAATCCGCGCAAACACCTCTTCAAACAACGTCGTGTCGTGTTCGTAGGTGTTTTCCATCGCGAGAACGATGCCGTTGTCCGCCGCAACATCCAGCAGTCCGCGCAGCTTGTCACAAAACAGGTCCAACCACTTGCCGCGTGCCGTCGGCGGATACTGCGGCAGGAAGCCCGTGTGAAACACCATCAGTGGAGAGCCCAATACGCGCGCAGCCTCAATCCCCGCGGACAACGACTGATAGGAATAGTCTGCAATGTGCGCATCTTTTCCGGCCAGCGCCAAATTGTTGAACGGGCCATGGCAGGAAACCGGCAAATGTGCATCCGCCAAATCGTCCGAAAGTCCCAGTAGCACATCCCACTTGATCTTCGGCCACAGCGCATCCGTCGAACCGAACATCACTTCGATGCCAAGACCAAGCTCCACAAGTCGGGGAATCGCTTCCAGCACCTGACGGCTGTCCACATAAACACAGCGCGGAACAAGCAAGCTACTCATCTGCCTCCAGGCTGATCAGCAACGCATCCGAGGAGACTGTTTGGCCAACTGCGATGTCCACTTTGGAAATCTTTCCCGCTCGCGGTGCGCGAAGGTTGTGTTCCATCTTCATCGCTTCCAACACCGCTACAATCTGATCGGCCTCCACGCTCTGGCCGCTCTTCACGGTCAGCTTGATGATTGTGCCGGGCATCGGAGAACGAATCTCGTTTTGCGATCCGCCCGCACCAGTCCCAGCGGCGCTTTCTTCAAGCTCGTGCAGGTCATAGGTGCGTCCGTCAAACCACACAAAGATGTGATCCTTCTGGCGAACTGCAAGTGTGCGATAGCGGCGGCGCTCGCCTTCGAGAATCAACTGACGTCCGCTGCAATCGCAATTCAGCACCGAGGACTCTCCGTCCTGCTGAACTTCGATTTGCTCGGGAGAGAGATGCACAATCGTCGCGGGAAATTCCCGCTGACCGATGCGATAGGTCTTGCTCATGCACCCGCTCCGGCCGTGCGCCAATCACCGAGCGTTTGCCACGGCGTTGCAGTTTGCGCAGAACCATTGCCCGACGCCGCTCTGGAGGTCGCGCGCGTTTGCTCATTGGCTGCGGCTAACAGCGCAGCCAATGCTTCCCCTGTCGGAAGCGGTTCCTTCCACTCTGAGAAGTGCTGCGCAATGAAATGCGTCGAGAGATTTCCCTTCACAAATTCGGGATGAGCCAGCACATCTTGAAGATAGCCCAACGGCGCGCGAACTCCCAACAATACGTAGTGCTTCAGCGCGTCGCGCATCCGCGCAATCGCGTGCGTGCGGTCGTCCGCCCAACAGATTACTTTGGAGAGAATCGGATCGTAGTACACGGGAATCTCAAAGCCCTCACGTATTCCCGAGTCCACGCGCAATCCCGGCGAATGCGGCTCTTCGAGCCGCAGCACCGTGCCGCTGGACGGCAGAAATCCGTTGGTCGGGTCTTCCGCATAAACGCGGCACTCAATGGCGTGTCCGCGAAAACGTATCTGTTCTTGAGTTTTCGGAAGCTTCTCGCCCGAGGCCACCGTCAACTGCCAGGCAACCAGGTCTTCGCCCGTCACCATTTCGGTCACCGGGTGCTCGACCTGCAAGCGAGCGTTCACCTCGAGAAAATAGAACTTGTCCCCATCCAGAAGAAACTCTACCGTCCCCGCATTGACATAGCCCGCGGCTTTGATGATGCGAATCGCCGCTTCGCCCATCCGCTTGCGCAGGTCGGGAGTCAGAGCGACGCTGGGAGATTCTTCGATAATCTTCTGATGCCGCCGCTGCACCGAGCACTCGCGCTCACCAAGATGCACCGCGTTGCCGTGTCCGTCACAGAACACCTGAAACTCGACGTGACGCGGGTTGTCAATATACTTCTCGAGATAGACCGCGTCATTCCCGAATGCCGATTTCGCTTCGCGCCGCGCGGCATCGAAAGACTCTTCGACTTCGTCCGCACTGCGCACGATGCGCATGCCTTTGCCACCGCCGCCTGCCGCGGCCTTGATCAGCACGGGAAAACCAATCTCCTCGGCCTTCGTTTTGGCTTGCGCGGCAGTCCCCTCGGGAAGAAGAGCGCCCGGCGTGATCGGTACGTTGTGCTGGGTGGCAAGTTCGCGCGAAGAGATCTTGTCGCCCAGTCTGCGCATGGCGTCCGCAGGAGGTCCAACAAAGGTCAGTCCGGCCAATTGCACCGCTTCCGAGAATTCCGGATTCTCCGACAGAAATCCGTATCCGGGATGAATGGCCTCCGCGCCGTGCTCCCGCGCGGCGGCAATGATCTTCTCAACGTTCAGATAGCTCTCGGACGCTGGCGACGCGCCGATGTGCACCGCTTCGTCCGCGATTTCAACATGCAAGGCGTCGCGATCTGCATCGCTAAACACCGCAATCGTACGAATCCCCAATGCGCGCGCCGTGCGCATCACACGTACCGCAATCTCGCCGCGGTTTGCAATCAGAAGCGAGCGAATCACTTGCCGGGACTCCACGCGGGTGAACGCTTCTCAAGCAGCGCACTCAGTCCTTCTTGTCCTTCCGGACTGACGCGCTGACGAGCAATCCGCGCAGCCGTGAACTCGCGCGCATCGTCAATCGAGAAACGCGGCACTTCCCGCAACAGCTCTTTGGTCAAAGTCTGCGCCGTGGACGCGGAAAACAAAAGCTCGCGACCCCAGCCCTCTACGGCCTTGTCCAGCATTGCTTCGGGCACCACTTCATTGGCAATTCCCAAACGCAGGCACTCTTGCGCGGAAATCCTGCGACCCGTCAAGAACAGTTCGCGCGCGCGGCCCTCGCCCAGTTTGCGCAGGACAAAGGCCGAAATCGTTGCCGGGACAATTCCCAATCGTACTTCGCTGAACGCAGTCTGCGCATTCTCGGCCATGACCACAATGTCGGCTCCGCAAATCAACCCCGCTCCGCCGCCAAACGCTCCCCCCTGCACACGGGCAATTGTGGGCTTCGGAAACTCATACATCGTGCGAAAGAGATCGAATAGCTTCTTCGCGTCTTCAAGATTCTCGCTCTCCGAAACGCCAATCTGCGACCGCATCCAGTTGACGTCGGCTCCCGCACAAAACGTCGGCCCGTCCGCCGCCAAGACCAGCACCCGCAGCTCTGCGTCGTCAGCGAGCATGTCGAGCGTGGTCGTGAGCTCCGCAATCATTTCGGCATTGAACGCGTTGCGCACGTCCGTCCTCGCAAGATACAGACGCGTGATCACACCGTCTTTTTCAACACGCAAAAAACTCATCTCACGTCGCTGCGTTTTGCCGTTTCCAATGCCATTTGAAAATGTTGAACCTTCTCGGACCCGACGACATATAGCCGCTTATTGCAGCGCACTGCGAGTCCTTCACCCAATCTCATGTTGTAGTAAATCGCCCCGCGATACTTGTGAATTCCGATGCCCGCCATGAACGGGATTTGCCGTGGACCTTCGATTTCCACGTCCCGCAGCGCAAAGCGGCGCGTCCACAGCCGCGGACCAAAAGAAAGCTGCGTCGGAGTCACCCGCGTGTACATGCGCGTGAACGACCCGATGAAAATACTCATGCCAATGCCGCACGCAAACATCGCAAGCACCAGCAACAAGGGCATGGACGTGAACAACGGACTGACAAAGAATGCCGCACCGGACAAAATCGTCAACGGTCCGCGCAGCGGAGTGTCTTGAAACTCCTCATAGACGGCCGGTTCTGCGATTTCTCCTGCTCCGTGAGAAGCGACCGTGGTCACGACGAATGCCGGGCGCCAGCGGCGCGCAACGCGGAAATCAATTCTTCACTTCTGCCGCTGCCTACCACGAACTCCTTACCAGAGATTTTCACCGCCACGCCTCTGCCTCCCCGTGCATTGTAGTAGAGCTTACCCTTGTACCGATGAACGCCCGTCCCTGCCCCGCGCGGAATCTCCTCGACTCCGTAGACCGTCACATCCGAAATTCGGACGCGCTTGCCGCCGATCGTCGGTCCGAACTGGAACTCCTCCGAAGTCACCAGCGTTTTCATCGCCATCAGTTTCCAGACAAACAACGTCATGACTCCTGCTATGAGAAGCATGATCGCCGTCAGGATTGCGGGGATCCTGAGGAAAACCGGAATGGCCGCGATGCTCAGAAACGAAAACGCCGCAAGCGGTTTGCGAACAAAAATCTCGTCATTCTCTTCAAAGTACGGTGCGTCCAAGCCTACATCCGATAGATGCCGGGCTGGTACTCCGGTACCGGAGCATTCGCTGACATCGCAATTCCCAATCCCAGCGCGTCGCGTGTGGAAAGCGGATCGAGAATGCCGTCATCCCAGAGCCGGGCCGTCGAGTAGTAGGGATTGCCTTCGCGCTCATATTGCTCGAGCACCGGACGGCGTATGCTCTCGGCTTCTTCTTCTGACAGAGTTTGGCCCTTTGCCTCCAACTGCTCGCGTTTCACCTGCACCAGCACGTCGGCTGCCTGCTGCGGTCCCATCACCGTGATTCGCGAATGCGGCCACATCCAGAGCAAACGCGGGCTATACCCTCTGCCGCACATCGCGTAGTTGCCTGCACCTGCCGAGGACCCGATCACCACAGAGAATTTCGGCACATTGGCACAGGCCACCGCGTGCACCATCTTCGCACCGTCCGAAGCAATTGCACCTTGCTCATATTCTTTGCCGACAATAAAGCCCGTGATGTTCTGCAGGAAGACGAGCGGCACCTTGCGCAAGCAGCAAAGCTCAATGAAGTGCGCGCCCTTCTTGGCCGATTCGCCGAACAGCACTCCGTTATTCGCGACGATGCCCACGAGATAGCCGTGGATTCTGGCGAACCCGCACACCAGAGTTGTGCCATAGCGCGCCTTGAATTCCTGAAAGCGCGACCCGTCCACGATGCGCGCAATCACTTCCTTCATGTCGAACGGTTTGCGCACGTCCACCGGAACAAGTCCCAAAAGCTCCTGCGGATCGTAGTACGGATCCTCAGGCGACTCTTGATCAAATGCAAACTTTGGACGCGGACCAAGCGACTCGATGATCGAGCGCGCGGTGTCGAGTGCCTGCGTGTCATCTTCCGCGAAATGATCTGCTACGCCGGAGATGCGCGTATGCACGTCCGCGCCACCCAACTCCTCCGCACTCACACTCACTCCGGTCGCGGCTTTCACCAGAGGCGGCCCGCCGATGAAAATCGTTCCCGTGCCCTTTACAATGACGGTTTCATCCGACATCGCCGGAACATAGGCTCCTCCCGCCGTGCACGAGCCCATGACCACCGCAATCTGCGGAATACGCTGTGCACTGAGATTCGCCTGATTGTAAAAGATTCGCCCGAAATGATCGCGGTCGGCAAAAGTCCCCGCCTGTTCCGGAAGAAAAATCCCGCCGGAATCCACCAGGTACACACACGGCAAGTGATTTTGCAGCGCCACTTCCTGCGCGCGCAGGTGCTTCTTGATCGTCATCGGGAAGTACGTGCCGCCTTTGACCGTGGCATCGTTGGCGACGACCAGGACTTCGCTGCCATGCACGACTCCGATGCCCGTCACCACGCCCGCTCCCGGAGCTTCGTCGCCATACATCCCCTGCGCGGCCAATGGACTGAGTTCCAGAAACGGCGTGTGCGGATCAAACAATCTGTTCAATCGCTCGCGCACAGGCAGCTTGCCGCGCGCCTGATGCCGCTCAATGTGCGGCGCAGGTCCACCCGCGGGATGCAGCAGATTCAGTTTGCCGCGCAACTCTTCCACCAACAGCCGCATCGCTTGCGCGTTTTCGGCAAATCCCGGATCTGATGTGCGAATGTTGGTCGAAAGCCGTTTCAAGAGTTTCTTCTGCCGTTAATGTGCTGAATTGGATTTGCGAATCTCGATCTCGCCATTTACCGTCGAACAGTCAATCGTGTGCTTGCCTTCATTGACCGCCAACTTGACGCTTTCGCCGAACAGCCCGTCGTCCGCCGCATTCCCCCAATCCGTGCGGATCGTGCCGTTGACGATCGAACCAGCCTTGATCGTGAAGCTCGAAGATTCCGGAATCGCGATGTCAATCTCGCCGTTGGCCGTTGAAGCAGAAATGTCGGAAGACAGGAGCTTCGTCACTGTAACAGACACTTCGCCATTGGCCGTGCTCACGTCGCAGCCGCCCGCGAGCGTGCCGACCGTGATGTCCACTTCGCCGTTTGCGCACGACGCCTCGATTTCACCAGCCACCGCTTCCGCTGTGTTAAATCGAATCTCGCCGTTTGCGCAGGAGAGGTCCGCGGCACCTTGCATCTCGGAAGCGTCTATCTCGCCGTTCGCGCACGAGGCTTCCAGGTCCAGCTCTTTCGGCGCAAGGATGACAAAGTCCATGTTGGCGCTGATTTCATCCCAGGTCCACTTCGAATCGGGATATTCTCCGCTGACCTCGATTGCAGCTCCGTTGCGCTTGACGACTGGCTTGAAGCCCTCAAGATAGTCCTGCCCCTGCTTCAAATTCTCGCAGCGAATCTCGACAAAAGCCGTGACATGCACCGTGGTCCGCGACTCGCCCGTCAACTTGATTTCGCCGTTCACCGCTTCACAAGACAAGGTCTTGATTCCGCTTGCTGATTCCTCGAAGCGGACCGTGTCGCGATAAACATACTCATCGCCGTGTTTCACAAATTCCGCCGCGAACAGCTGCGACCACCAAAGTGCCGCGATCAACAAGAAGTACTTAGTCATGAGTTGCTCCCTTAACGTGTGGTTGGAAGCGGGACCTCAAATTTCGGTTCAACATCGGAGGCCTGATCCCGAAGATTCAGGCTGAATCCGCCATACCCCAATCGGACCAGACTCAGCGGCGGCACCTCGTCGCTCCGATAGGCGATAACTTTCGCGCCGTTCCCGCCCGAGCCTGAGTAAGGAGTCACATCATAAGATCCGCTGAACAGCTTCAGCTCGGAATCTTCGCCGGGTTTGGGACGATCCTGCAAGTCAAAATCAAACTCATCGGCAGGCGGTTTGAAAGCAATGCTAGAAAACGAACCCTTGTTGACTCGCCACAATGCGCGGTAAACTTCCCCGACTTTTTCACCCGGTTCGACCACCAAATCAAGGTCAACACTCGGGCGATCCGTCTCCAAGCTTCGGTAGGTCATCTGCAGCCACGCCGCGTTCTTGCCCAGCCAATTCACTCTGCCCAAGTAAGTTACGGAAAGGTGCGCCATGACCGGACCAAACGGACCGGAAATCTCTTTCCATTCCGTCAAAGCATAGACCGCGTTCGTTCCCGTCTCCGAATCTTCCAGAAATCCGCGATAGAGCAGTCGCCTCGCCCAAATCAGTGCCTTGGCAACCAGCATGGTCTGCGGATCGCTCTGAAGCAAGCCACTGGGAGAAACCAAACTGTCCGTCACCAGACTATCTGCCGCCGTGGAATCGGTAGGTTCAGGTTCCAGGCTATAGGGGTACTGCGCGAAACTCGTTACACTCAAAAGGAGCAGCGCAAGAAAGAGAATGTTTCGCCGGCGCAAGATTAGAACGTCGCTTTCCGCGTATTCTTGATCAGAATCTCAGTCATCTTCTTGGGCTCCACGACGACCGCTCCCTGAATCCCGGCGCCGTCCCAGCTATTCGCGTACCAGCCTTCGCTGTCCTCTACGAACAAGCTGTAGGTTCCTTCCTGAGCTGGAATCGTGAAGTCGCCGCTGTCATCTGTCATCGTTTCAAAGACCATCGCTGAAGCGACGGAATCCACCATCGCTCCGGGCAGCCCTCTAACCGGCTCATGGAGCCGCACCCGCAGATTTGCACCGGGCGTGATCTGACTCGCGCGGCGCTCGGCTTCGATAGGCGGCATGAAATTGCCTTCCCATATCTCAACGCGACCCGTCACACCGCTGATCGGAGCAGGCGGGTCCTGATTCTTGGCTTCTTTGCGGCCCATACCCATTACACTTGCGGCCAGCAGGAGCATGGCCATGATCTTCACACTGCGTTTGTTCATCGCAGATCCTTGATTCGGAGTTGCGTCGTTTTTCGATTCTGGTACTCGTTCTCTTCGATCACGTATACCATTTCAAAATCCCGGCGACCGTTCAGAAAACTGTCAATTCGTTCGCCCAAATTAAATCCGATAGCTTCGAACTGCGTGCCATTTTGAGTCGCCACGAGTTTTAGATGGTTCTGGCCCACAATGCGCGGTGGATAAGCCGTGCCGAGATCGCGCGTCACAAAAGTGGGGCGCGTGTTCTGCGGACCAAACGGCTCAAAGCGTTTCAAGGTCTGAACCACTTCGGGAGTGATTTCGTCCAGCAGAATCTCGCTTTCGATCTTCACTTTGCGCACGAGGTCGTCTTCAGTCATCAGCTCTTTGCAGGCTTCTTCGAAACGCTGCTTGAACGCGGGGATATTCTCCGCGGGAATCGTCAGACCGGCGGCGTACTTATGGCCGCCGAATTGTTCCAGCAGATCGGAACAGGCTTTTAGAGCATTGAAGATGTCAAAGTTCGACACGGAGCGCGCCGAGCCTTTGCCCATGCCATTCTCAACCGAAATCATCACCGTCGGACGGTAGTAGCGTTCAATCAATCGCGACGCAACGATTCCAATCACCCCGGAGTGCCAGCCTTCGCGGGCCAGTACGATGGAGTTACGCTCAGATGGATTCATCGTGTAACGAATTTCCTCTAGCGCCTGCCCCAGGGTGTCGTTGTCAATCTCTTTGCGGCGGCGATTTTCCTGTTCCAACACCTGCGCCACTTCACGCGCCTGCTGCGCATCGCGCGTCGTCAGGAGCTGTACCGCGCGCATCGCGCTTCCCATGCGGCCCACCGCGTTGATGCGAGGAGCAATGTTGAAGACGATCTGACCGACGTCTATCTTGCCGCCCCGCACGCCCGCTGACTCAATTAGACTGGCCAACCCGACTTCGGGTGAGACATTCAGCTTCTCAAGTCCCTCTTTCACCAGCACGCGATTTTCGTTCACCAACGGCACAATGTCCGCAGCCGTGCCCAGAGCAACCAGGTCAATATAGCGGAAGGCATAGTCCGGGTCGAGACCCAAGGTCTTGGTGATGCCCTGCGCCAGCTTGAACGTGACTCCGACGCCCGCCAGCTCGTTGAACGGATAGCTCGAGTCCTTACACTTGGGGTCCAGCACCGCCAACGCGTCCGGCATTTCGTCCGCAGGCTCGTGATGGTCGCTGATGATCAGATCAAGGCCAAGCGACTTCGCATACAGCGCTTCGGCAACCGAGGTGATGCCGCAGTCCACCGAAATGACCAGGTCGGCGCCCATCTTCTTGACTTCGTCCAGACCTGCCTGCGAAATTCCGTAGCCCTCGTTCTGGCGGTCGGGAATATAGGCAACCACGTCGCCGCCCAAATCGCGCAGGAACAAATAAAGCATCGAGACGGAGGTAATTCCGTCCACATCGTAGTCTCCATAGATCGCCACTCGCTCGCGCCCTTGCAGGGCTTCAATAATGCGATCTACGGCCTTTTCCATTCCCGGCAAAAGGAACGGATCATGAAGTTGCGTCGGGGAGGGACTGAAAAATCGCTCCACCGCTTCCGGTGTTTCCATTCCGCGGTTCAACAGAATCCGCGCAATGGTGTAGGGGACTTTGGCTTGACGGCTTAGGCGTTCAATCTCCTCATGTGGCCGACTCTCCACCATTTCCCATCTGGGTTGCATGGCTCTTCCTGTATGTCATAATAAACAAAAAACTTGAAGTGAGAAAATATGAAGTATGAGATATGAAGTATGAAGGGAGACAGACGTTCGCCGAACGGGATGTCCTTGTCCCGCCGGAATCTGACTTCACATTTCCGATTTCATATTTCATACTTCGAAAAAATGGGTTCGCCTGTAAGCCGAATTCTGTACCCTTGCGGGCAGTGATCATCTATCTGGGAGGATGATTACTCATCCCCTCGGGCAGCCTACCCACCGGGTCTTTTGCCCCGCGAGCAACGGGGACTCCCGGCATATTTGGCCTTGCTTCGAGCGGGGTTTTCCCTGCCACTTCCATTACTGGAAGCGCGGTGCGCTCTTACCGCACCTTTTCACCCTTACCGAAGCGGAAAATATGAAGTATGAACGCGGAACGACCTCTGCAATTCATATTTCATATTTCTGATTTCATATTTTTTCCGCCACGGCGGTTTGTTTTCTGTGGCACTTTCCGTTGCGTTACCACACCCGGCCGTTAGCCGGCGCTCTGCTCTATGAAGTTCGGACTTTCCTCGATTGACCAAAGTCAACCGCGATCACCCGGCGAACCTGCAAAAAAGTAACCAGCAAATAGGAATCAGGATCTACCGGACAGCGGGACCGATTTCCAATTTGTACAGCAAGTCAATCGTACCGTGCTCGGAATTCAACGTCGTCTTGCCGGTCGCGAATTCCGAAGGCTTCATGCTGGTCTTGGCAATCTTTTCGTTTCCGCGCAAGCCGTCATCATCGTAGACGTTGAACGTCAGCACATCGCTGTCATGCAGCACGACGTCTTGCGTCTTGTTCCAACGCGGCGCGTATTTGTCTTTGACGATATCCGTCAAAAAAACTCTCGAGCCGTTCAACTCGGCTGTAACAAAGAAATCCGGCGCGGCCGCACTTGCGTTGATAATTACGGGATCGAACTTGGCGCCGTCCTGCGAGTCTATTCCGACAAGCGTCAGTTTGTACTTGACTTTGTAGTCGTTCAGCCAATCTGCCGCCCGGCGTCCATAGTCCGTCTGACCGTGCCGCTCTTTGATAGCTTGCAGAAGCTCTTTCGCTTCCGCGTGGTCACCCTTGCTTGCGAAATCTTCCGCCTGACGATACGCAGTTTCAGCATTGGCAACGGCGATACGCTTCTCCATGTCCCCCGCATAGCGCACGTTGTCCGCCAAATAGGCAAGCTTCTCGCGAACAGTCTTTACTATTGCCTTCGCGCTGTCGAGCTTGTCTTGCGAAATCAGCTTGTCAATCTGCTTGTCCAATTCGTCGCGCAGTTTCTTCCCCGCCTCCTGCTTCAGCTCTTCCGCCCGGGTCACCTTGTCCGACTGAGGATGCTGAGAAACAAGCTGCTCGATGTCGTTGATCGCAGAGTTGTAGTCCCCCTTGGAGATCGCATCACGCGCCTGATCCAAGAGTCGCTGATCCGCCTTGAAGAAGTACCAGTACGCTCCATAGCCAACTCCGGCGACAATCAAAAGAAAGATGATGAATTTGATCATGCTTGGGTATTCTTCTCGGCCGCATCCAACGCCTGATTCACCAGCCTATCCGCATCCTTGTTCTCCTCGCGGCGAACATGGCGGATTCTGGGAGTAAGACCGTTCAGGAGCCGCTTCTTCGCCTGCACCTCTTGGTTGAGTTCCTGCAGGCGCGGTTCCTTGATCTTCCACTCGCCCAAGACCTGATTGACAATCAACTGACTGTCGCAGGCGACGCGCAGGACGCTCGCTCCGCTCTCTTTGATCACAGGATTGACGGCGCAGACTTCGAGAAGCCGAATCAACGCGCGGTACTCCGCTTCGTTGTTCGTGCCGTGCCCGATATAGGTCCCCTCTTCATAGAGGAGAGTTCCTTGATCGTCGCGAATGACGACGCCAATGGCTGCGGGGCCGGGATTGCCGCGCGCGCCGCCGTCAATGTGCGCGTGAAGTTCGATAGTTGCCTCAGGTTCCGGCGGGGTCTGGAGACCCCGCTCGGGGGATCAGTCCAGTTCCGCCGGGGCTACGAATCGGCCGCAGGCCTCGCACGCATAGATGTCGCGCGTCTGGCGAATCACGACCTGCGTCTGCGGAGGAATCAAAGCAAAACAGCCGCCGCACGCTTCGCCCACCAGCACGGCGATACCGCGCCCGTCTTTGGCATCGCGGATTCGTTCATAGTGCGCCAGCAGACGGGGATTAAGGTCTTTCGCAAATCCCGAGCGGCGATCCAACAGGACCTTCTCTTCGCCCTCGGTTTCCTTGAGCTTGCGCTCAAGCTCTTCCTCGCGAGAAACTTTCTCGGCTCTGAGCTGCTCAAGCTCGGCGCGCTTGTCTTCCACCATCTGCGCAAGTTCGATGGCACGCTCCGAATTCGTGGATATCAGTAGCTCAAACTCCGAGATCTCCCGCTTCGCAGTCTCCTGCTCCGTCGTGATCGCGTCGTACTCGCGAGTTGTCGTCACAGCGTATAACTGCTGCTGGTACTTCGCCAAAAGGTCACGGGCGCTGGCCAATCGCTGACCGCTTTCGCCTGCGGTCTTCTCGGCGCGTACGCGCTCGTCTTCCTTTGCCGTGATGTACTCCTCGTACTCGGCAATCTGGGCAGCCAACGCTTCGACCTGCTCCGGAAGCCCGCCCCGCTCCTCGGCAATGTCCGCCAACTCCAAATCAATCTCTTGAATCTCGGTCAGCGCTTTCAATGTGCGCCGAATCTCCTCGGGCGATGCTTCCTGAATAATCACTTCTGTCTGCCTGCCTTCAACTCTATGTTGCCCTAAAAACGAAAAAAGGTGCGCGAAGACTTGTCCGCACACCCGTTTCGAACTGCATTTCCCTGCCCACGTGCCTTTAGCCGGCTTTCCTTACGTTTCTCCGACGACAGCGTGGTGCGCAAGACAAGGAACTCCTTATTTCATCGCTGGAACCGGTGGTTGCCGCGCGGTGGGCCCACCAGGATTCGAACCTGGAACCGACGGATTATGAGTCCGCTGCTCTAACCGTTGAGCTATGAGCCCCAACTCGCCGGCGGTCCCATCTCGTCGTTCGCCTTCGGCTCGACGAGGTCCGTTCGAGGACCCAGCCGCACCGCGGCTCCAAACCAGCGTAGACTCTTAATATACAAACCTCCGCTGACTTGTCAAGGCACACATCGAACTCACAAAAACATTCAAGTCTTTACTTATCAACATTTTAAACGAGAATTAGTCCCTCTCCCGAGAGGGAGCAGTCCCATTTTAGCTGGCTCACAAGTCGTAGCGAAGATAGAGAGTTGGATGCCAGTACCACTTGTGGTACTCAAATCCGTCCGACTCCGTATATGCACCCGCAAAATTGCGTGACAGTTCCCACTCCGTTCCGACCGCAATTTGTTTCTTGCGAAACTGGAATTGAGGCTCTGCCTGAACCGAAATCGGCTGATTCTGGTACTTATTCGTGTTCCAATCCACGTAACCCAGGAACTCGAAGGATGACTTGGGAATCGGCCAGAACCAGACCCCCGTGAATTGCCACCCAATCTCCGATGCAAACTCCTGTCTTAAAAGAGCTTGAACTTCAAACACCGCGTTGCCTGCCCGCAGTTCGGTCAGAGCCAATCCGCCCAGAACCGTCCGCGGGATCAGTTTGCCGCCCACAGCATCCACTCCGGTGACTCCATCGTTATACTGAAGCGTCGCATTCAAGTCGGACTTCCCGAGTTTCGCAAAGGCGAGATGCCGGGAAATCTCGAAGTAGGATTGCGTCTCTCCGGTTGAACCGAAGTCAAAATCCGCGAAAAAAAACGTGGAGCCGAACTTGTCGCCGCTCCAGACTTCCACCGTGGACGTAAAGACCTCGCGGTCAAAGTCACGATGGAGCTGGCCGTTCACGTAGGTGTCAGCGGCCTGTGCAGCAGCCGCGATCAGAAGACAAAGAACAAACTTGATCATGCCGGTTTTCCTTGAGTAGATTGGAAGCAGGGAGGTTTTCCGGGACTCGCCTGCTCAAGTGTGGATTTCAGTCTTGATAAGATACCTTCTGCCGCATTGAGAAGCAATCGGATGCAGGATTGCCTTGACTATCTCGCTGTCCTGTCTTAAATTGAATATTTACCAGAATGCGACTCCTGATTTTCGACATAGACGGGACCATCACCCATCTCGATGGTGCCACAAGACGTGCCTACTGGCGGGCGTTCCGTGAGCTGTTTGGCACAGACCCCGTAGTGGATGGTCTTTCGATGCATGGCAGGACCGATCCCTTGATCTTCCGCGAATGCTTCACTCGAACGGGTTTGAGCGGAGACTGGCGCGAGAAGTACCAGTCCTTCAAGCCGCTCTATCTTGAGGCGCTTCCCGAATCTATCAAGAATACGGAACGCACATTTCTGCACGTCGGAGTCAAGGACCTGATTGAACAGTTGGCCGAAAAACCAACTGAGTTCGCGCTCGCGCTTGGAACCGGCAACATGGAAGCCGGTGCGCGAGTTAAAATCGGCTACTTTGGACTAAATGCCTTTTTCCCCGTTGGTGGTTTTGGAGACGAGCACGAAGAGCGACATTTGATCTTGCAGGATTCGATGGACTCCTCCGTTCGGTTCTATGGCCGAGAGTTCCGTCCTGAGCACACCTGGGTTATCGGGGACACCGAGCACGATGTTCATGGTGCCCAGAAGTTAGGGTTGCGGACCCTGGCCGTGGCCACCGGCGGCAAGTATTCCGTGGAGATGCTCGCGGAAACCGGAGCCGATGAGGTGCGCGAGGACTTGAGCGCGACGGCGGACTTGATTGAGCTCTTCCGGTCTTAGCGCGGGAGCTTCCCGTAAGCTTTTGCTCCTGGCGCTGATGATCACACACGTCAGCGTCACCGGATTCGGCTATGTGGTCAACAAGCTCGCACTTCGCGAATTCAATCCATTTGCCTACGGATTCTGGCGGCTGATCATCGGCGTCATTGCCCTGTCCGCGCTGGCCACGTTTACCAAATCATGGCCGCGGATTGAAAAGCGGGACTTGCCACGCGTGTTGCTTCTGGCCATTGTGGCGGTTCCGATCAATCAACTGATCTATTTCGTTGGAATCAGCAAGACGCTGCCGTCGCATGCGTCCCTGCTCTATGGCACGACTGCCGTATTTGCGCTCTTTCTCTCCGCCGCGCTGGGCTACGAGAAGATTCTCAAGCATAAGATTGTTGCCATCATCGTTTCGCTCGCGGGACTTGCGCTGGTCGTTACGCAGGGCGGCGCGATTGACACCAGTTCCGAACTCTTTGCGGGCGATGTATTCATCTTCTGTGCGGTGCTTGCCTGGGCAACCTTCACTGTGCTGGGAAAACCGATTGTCAGAAAGTACGGACCATTGCCCAGCACTTGCCTGATTCTGGTGATCGGCTCGCTGATCAGCTTGCCGTTTCTCTATTTCCCCGCTCGTGCGCAAGACTACACCCACATCACGTGGATAGGTTGGGGCGGTGCGTTCTATGCCGCCATTGTGCTCTCTGTTCTGGCCTACAATGTCTGGTACAAGATTCTTTCCATGGTGGATCCCGCGCAGGTCGCCATCCTCACCACGCCGCAGCCCGTGGTGGCCACGGCGTTTTCCACCTATCTCGTCGGAGAGGTCATCGGTTGGCCGCTCGTTGCGGGTGGGTTGATGGTGATTGCCGGAATTGTTCTGATGGATGCACCGGCCTTTGCCAAACATGCCGGAAACTTGCGGCGCAAAGTAACAACTTAGCCCCATAACAACATGTCTGTCGTCGGGAAAAAGATCATCGTTCTTGTTGAACACCACTATCAGGATCTCGAAGTCTGGTATCCCGCACTGCGATTGCGCGAAGCGGGTGCGAAAGTGCACTTGGTCGGCAGCGGAACCGCGCCAGAGTATTCGGGCAAGTACGGTTACCCGGCCAAGGTGGACAAGAGCGCGGACAAGATTCAGGCCTCTTCCTACGACGGCATCGTGATTCCCGGCGGTTGGGCTCCGGATCGGCTGCGCATGTCCGAGCCCGTGCTTGAGCTCGTGCGCGCGATGGATCGCGCAAAAAAACCCATTGCCTGCATTTGCCACGGCGGATGGGTGCTTGCTTCCGCGGGCATTCTGCGCGGCAGAAAGGTCACGAGCTTTCAAGCGATTCGCGACGATTTGATCAATGCGGGAGCCAAGTGGGTGGACAAAGAAGTGGTCGTGGACAAACATCTTGTGACATCCCGCAAACCTGATGATCTGCCCGCCTTCATGGTCGAGTTCCTGAAGCTCTTTTCATAGTGGCCACACGCGGAACCACGATTGATCTGCTCGAAGAGTACGTGCTGCTCCTCGATCTGCTCGATGAAGAGTCGTTTCGCGCGAGGGCATTCGCTAATGCAGCGCGCCAGTTGACGCTTTCGACTGCGACGCTGGACGAACTCCTGATCGGGAATCGCCTGAAGATGGTCAAGGGTGTCGGCCCTGCCGTGGAACAGGCGATACGCGCCATCGCCGAAGAGGGAACGTTCGCCGAGCTGGAGCAGGTTCGCGACCGCGTGCCTGCGGGAGTGCTCGATCTGATGCGCGTGGACGGCCTCGGTCCCAAGAAAGCGCGAACGCTGTGGCGCGACGCGAAGATCACTTCTCTGGATGAGTTGGAAGCTGCGATCCTGGCTGGCAGCCTGACAAAGCTCTCAGGGTTTGGCGGCAAGACGCTGGACAAGTTTAGCGCAAGTCTGGCTTTTCTGCGAACAATCGGCAAGCGAAGGCTCAGGCATCACGCCAAGAGCGTCGCCGCGGAGCTCACGGATCAACTGACCGCAATTCCCGGCGTGCTGTCCGTGACCTTTTGCGGGAGTCTGCGGAGAAACTGCGAAACGATCGGCGATCTGGATTGCCTCGTTTGCGCTTCAACCGACGCTCTCGCCGGAGTCAAAGAACAGATTGCCGCATTGGACTCTGTAGCATGGCTGTCGTGTGAGACTCCGATCTGGTCCGGGCAAGTGAAGTCAGGGATGGACGTCGAACTTTCGGTCTGTACTCCCGACGAACTTGGCACAAAGCTTGTCCTGGCGACCGGTTCAAAACCGCATGTGGCGGATCTATTGGCTCGCCAAAACCCTCTGCCGCTCTGCGCGACCGAAGAAGAGCTCTACGCGTCTCTTGGATTGCGAGTCGTTCCGCCGCCGCTGCGCGAAGAAGGAGTCCGGCTGCGCACGCTTGAGGAGTCCGATTACCCGCGCTCTGTGGAGCGCGAGGACCTGCGCGGAATCCTGCACGTCCATTCCACGTATTCGGATGGACGCCACACGATTCGTCAGATGGCGGAAGCTATGATGCTGCGCGGCTATGAGTTTTTGGGGATTGCGGATCATTCCAGATCCGCGGCCTACGCCGGTGGATTGACTCCCGACCGCGTGCTCGAACAGTGGGAAGAGATTGACTATCTGAACGACGAGCTCGCTCCGTTCAGGATTCTGAAAGGCACGGAGTGCGATATTCTTCCCGACGGTTCGCTCGATTTTGAGGATGGTCTGCTGCGCGGATTCGATTTCGTGGTGGCCTCGATTCATCAAGGGTTTCACATGTCCCGCGACGAGGCAACAAGTCGCCTGTGCCGTGCTCTGGAAAATCCGCACGTGGATATTCTCGGTCATTCGACCGGACGGCTGCTGCTCAAACGCGAAGGCTACCCGGTGGATCATGAGCGCTTGCTTGTGTGCGCGGCGGACAATGGCAAGTCCATCGAACTGAACAGCAGCCCGCACAGACTCGATCTCGATTGGCGTTGGTTTGCGCGCGCCTTAGAACTGGGGATTCCTATTCCGCTCAATCCCGACGCGCACTCGATGGACGGCCTGGACGAAGTCGAGTATGGACTTGAACTCGCGGCCAAAGGACCGATTCCGAAAGAACTCTGTCCGTCCGCATGGAGCGCCGACGAGTTTTTGACTTGGTGTCAATCACATCCGAATAGATGACCACACTTTCCGCAACTGACTTCTTCTCCGCTTTGCCCGCAGGCGAGTTCCGCGCGCGCTGTCAGGCGCTTTGCGACTCGCTGCGCCGCGTGAATCCCGCGTATGATTGGATCGGGCTCTATTGGGTGGACGGTGATGACCTCGTTTTGGGCTCGTGGAGCGGCCCTCAGGCCACGGAGCACACACGCATTCCCATCTCACAGGGAATCTGCGGCGCGGCGGTGCGTGAAGCTCAGACCATCATCGTGGACGATGTCCAAGCCGATCCGCGCTACCTCGCCTGCTTTCTGGAAACTCGCTCGGAAATCGTGGTGCCGATTCGCTGCGGAGACCAGATCATCGGTGAGATTGACATTGACGGCAAACACGTCGGTGAGTTTGATCAAAGCGATCGCCGATTCCTTGAAGAGCTTGCCGATCTCATCGGCAAAGACTGGCCGGGGCACTGGTGAGCAAGTCGCCGTTGATGATCTCTATTTCAGGAGTGCGCGGCATCGTCGGGGACAGCATGACCGCCGAAGTTTGCCTACGCTGGGCGCAAGCTTTCGGACAGCAATGCGCGCCAGGACCCGTCGTCGTCGGAGGCGACAGTCGAATCAGCAAGACCATGATGCGTGCCGCGACCATTGCAGGTCTGGCTTCAAGCGGCGCGAGCATTGTTGATCTGGGAATTGTGTCCACGCCCACCGTCTCCCTCGCGGTCGAGTATCATCGCGCACGCGGCGGCATTGCCATCACGGCCAGCCACAATCCCGCCGAATGGAACGCTTTGAAGTTCTACGGCGGAGATGGACTGTTCATTGATGAGGAGCGCGGCAAACAGCTGCGCGCGCTGGTGGAATCTGAGCGCGCATTCGATGTGGATGCCTTTTCCGTCGGCGGCTATGAACGTGACGAATTCTCCGTCGAGCGTCATGTCAACGCTGTGCTGGGGCTACCGTTTCTGCGTGTGGACGATTTGCGCCAACGAAAGTTTCGAGTGGGTCTTGATGCCGTGCACGGAGCCGGTGGCGAAACGCTGAAATCGCTGCTGGCCGCGCTGGGCTGTGACGTCGTGGGATTTCACTTGGAGCCCACGGGCAGATTCCCCCGTGCACCGGAGCCCACTACTGAGAACCTGCTTCCTGTCGGCAAAGCCATGCGTGACGCGGAGGTCGAAATCGGATTCGTGCTTGATCCTGACGCGGACCGTCTGGCGCTCATTCGCGCCGATGGCCGCCCCGCCGGAGAAGAACTGACTCTGTGCGCCGCCGCGCTGGCCGTGCTTCCGCATGTGGAAGGCCCTGTGGTTGTCAATTGCTCCACAAGTCTTGCGCTGCGAGACATTGCCGCAGGCTTCCAACGCGACTATCTGGAAACCAAAGTAGGCGAGGCGCACGTGGCGAAGCGCATGCTGGAGGTTCACGCTGCATTTGGCGGAGAAGGCAACGGCGGCGTGATGTTCCCGATGATTCACGCGTCTCGAGACTCCGCCATCGGCGCGGCACTTGTGCTTCAGGCGCTGTTGGAAGCCGATACAACCTCAGACGAATTCTTTGACCGGATGCCGCAGTATTGCATGGTCAAAAGGAAACTCGAGTTCGCCACGCTGGATCAACAACGGAACGCGCTCGCCAAACTCGCACACTTCACTGATCTTGGCGAAGCAGACACTTTGGACGGACTGAAGTGGCGAACGTCCGATTCGTGGGTGCAAGCCAGAGCCTCCAACACCGAACCTATCGTGCGCATCTTTTCTGAAGCGCCCACGCTGCCCGAAGCAGAACGCCTTGCCTCACTCGTTTTGAATTACTTGAACTAAACATATTATCAAGAATATCTCTCCTACTATGGACAACGTTGCAGCAGTTATTCTCGGTGGTGGCCGAGGCACAAGACTCCACCCGCTCACCAAGCCCCGCTCAAAGCCGGCCGTTCCGTTCGGCGGCATGTACCGGCTGATTGATATTCCCGTGTCGAATTGCCTGCACTCCCTGCTGAGCAAAATCTACGTCGTCACGCAATTCAATTCCGCGTCGCTCAATCGGCACGTCTCCATGACCTACACGTTTGACGCGTTTCGCAACGGCTTCGTCGCGATTCTGGCCGCCGAACAGACGATTGATACCAGCGACTGGCTGCAAGGAACCGCAGATGCCGTGCGCAAAAACCTGCGCCACATCCGGCCTTCGGATCCCTCTGATATTCTGATCCTCTCGGGCGATCATATCTACTGGATGAACTATCAGGCGATGCTTGCGCTGCATCGCCGTTCGCGCGCGGATATCACGATTGCCACCTATCCCGTTTCGCTGGAAGATGCCAGCCGGTTCGGCATCATGAAAGTCAATGACGACGGACGCATTGTCGAGTTCAAGGAAAAACCCGAGTCACCGAATGAGATTAAGAACTGGGCGTTGTCGGGTGAAGTCTTCAAGTCTGCGGACTTCGATTCCGAAGGCCCTGTGGTCATGGCTTCCATGGGAATCTATCTGATTCGCTGGGAAGCGATTGAGCAGTTGCTCGCCCCGGACACCGGTTCCGACTTCGGCAAGCATGTGATTCCCTCCGCGATCAGCACGCACAGGGTCTTCGCCTATCCTTTCAGCGGTTACTGGGAAGATATCGGAACGATTAAATCCTATTACGACGCGAATCTCGCGCTCACCGATCCGCAGCCCAAGTTCGGACTCTTCGATCCCAGCTCCCGTTTGTTCACGCGACCGCGTTTTCTGCCGGGCGCCAGCATGCGCGAAGTTTTTTCGAAGCGCGCATTGATCTGTTCCGGATCGCGCATCGAACACGGCGCTATCGAACACTCCATTCTGGGAACAAGAACCGTTGCCAAGTCCGGTATCAAGATTATTGACTCCGTAGTTTGCGGAGCGGACTTTTTTGAAAGCAACGAGTCTTTGCGCGAGAACCGGGAGACGGGCAGACCCGACATCGGCATCGGCGGAGACACCGTGATTCGCAAAGCCATCGTGGACAAGAACGCGCGGATCGGGTACGGCGTACGTGTGGATCCGGCACCAGACGTGCCCGATCATGACGGCGACGGATACGCCGTGCGTGACGGAGTGGTGATCATTGAAAAGGACGCCGTGATTCCCGACGGCGCCGTGATTCCCGCGCGATAGCGTGCAAGCCGCCGAACTCATCTCCCGGAAGCAACTTGGCGGAGAGCTGTCGGATGGCGACATCTCGCAACTGCTGAGCGGCTTTGTAAAGGGCAGCATTCCAGACTATCAGATGTCCGCGCTGCTCATGGCCATCTACTTCCGCGGACTGAGTGATCGCGAAGGCCGATGCTTTCTGGACGAGATGATTAAGTCCGGGGATCGCTTTGATCTCTCGAGTCTGCCGGGCCGCAAAGTAGATAAGCATTCGACTGGCGGAATCGGCGACAAGACGTCGTTGATCATTGCTCCAGTGCTGGCGGAAGCCGGTGTGTTCGTGCCCATGATCTCCGGGCGCGCGCTGGGTCACACGGGAGGAACTCTGGACAAGTTGGAGAGCATCCGCGGCGTGCGGGTAACTCTCTCCGAATCAGAGTTTGTGAGTGTTCTGCGGGCGTGCGGCTGCGCCTTCGGAGCTCAGACCGATTCTCTCGTTCCCGCGGACAAGAAACTTTACGCGCTTCGCGACGTCACCTCCACCGTGGCCATCCCTCCGCTGATTGCCGCAAGTATTTTGTCCAAGAAAATCGCGGAAGGCACCAATGCGCTGGTCATGGATGTCAAACTTGGACCCGGCGGTTTCCTCGAATCTCCTGAACAGGCTCGTGAACTTGCCGAACGCCTCGTTCTTTGGTCACGCGATCACGGAGTTGAAACCCGAGCGTTTGGCACGGACATGCATGAGCCGCTCGGAGAGAGCGCCGGGAACTGGCTCGAAGTGGCGGAGTGTCTGCGTGTGCTTCGAACGGGAGACGGTGATCCGCGACTGCTCGAGTTGTGCGGACTGCTGGGAGGCGCTATGCTCGAGCTTGGTGGAGTTGCATCCACTCCCGAGGAAGGCAAAGAGCTATTCTTGACGATTCTGCGAAGCGGTGCGGGCTATTCACGGTTCAAGCAGATTGCCGAAGCACAGGGTGCCGATCCCAAGGTGTGGGAAGAGTTTGAACGCGGCTCAACTGCGCGCAACCAACATGCGCTGCGCGCGGCAAGCGACGGTTTCGTAATTGACGTGCATCCTCGCGAAATCGGTTTTGCCCTGGTCGAACTTGGCGCGGGCAGAAAAACCGCCCAAGACCGCATAGACCCAGCAGCAGGAATTGTGTTTCAGAAGCGGCGCGGTGACTCAGTCGTGCGTGACGAGCCATTGGCGACGCTGCAATGGAACGGAACGCCGTCTGATGCGGACGCCGGACTTGCGCGCGCGCTGCGAGCTTTTGAGATCGGTACTTTAGCTCCGACGGCTCGCCCGCTGCTCTATTTTGAAATTCAGTAATCGTGACGCGTTTTCTTGCGCGCACAGAAAGCAAAGGTAAATATGGACGAAGCCGTCGAGAAAAAAATCCGGTCGCTCAAACTGAAGCTGCTGATGGCCGAACGCGAACTTCACGCCGCGTCCGGCAAGTGGAAGCTTGGCGCGCTCTTGAAAGCCGGACACGCCAATGCGATGAACCGCGAAGTGGATAAGGTCACCGAGCGCTTGGAAGCAAAGATCGAAAAGATCCGGGCGGAGATTGCGGAATTGTCCGGCGGCTCGGAACCTGCGACCAAGAAGGCAAAGCCAGCCGAGCCCGCGCCAAAAGCCGTCAAGGCGGCAAAAGAGGCGCCCGTGAAAAAGGCAGCCGAAAAGAAGACTGCCAGCAAGAAGGCGCCCGCCAAGAAGGCACCTGCGAAAAAGGCTGCTAAGAAGACCGGAAAGAAGTAGCCTCGCTCACATCGCATAAAGAAAGGGCCGCATCTCTGCGGCCCTCTTTTCTCTTCGAAGGACTCAACGTCATTGCGCGTGATTGCGAAACTTCTCTTCGAGCTTGGCTTTCGGAAGCACTCCATTAACCGTCTCGACCAGTTGGCCGTTCTTGAAGAACAGCACCTGCGGAATATTCAGCACTCCGTACTTGCGCGGTGTCTCGGGATTCGCGGCAATGTCAATCTCGCCGATCACCGCTTTGTCTTCCCAGTCCGGAGCCATTGTTTCCAGCATCGCATGGACCTTCTTGCATGGCGCGCACCATTCCGCGCCAAAGTCGAGCACGGCCAAACGGTCCGCGCGCAAAATCGTCTCTTCAAAATTCGCGTCAGTAATCGTTTTCAGATTGGACACGTCATCTCCTCTGAAGCTGCATTTATTATAAGTTGTGGCGATCCAAAAGCGCTATGAATTCTTCCGCAGGTTTGAACCCGGTGAAGCGCGTGACCTCGCGTTCGCCTTCCTGAAGAATGACGGTCGGCATTCCCGTGATCTTGTACTTCTGCTTCATCTCCTTCACCCACGGCGTTTCCTTCGTAAAATCGAGTTTCAACCGGACAAACTCGTCCACGCGTTTCTGCACGGACGGCACGACCCACGTCTTCTCGTCGAGTTCCACACAGGCCACACACCAGTCGGCATACACGTCAATCAGGACGGGCTTGCCGGACGACGCTGAAAGCTCAATTGCCTGCTCTTCCTTGTTCACCATCCACTCCAGCTCGCTGTGCGCAGACGCGACACTGGCCGTTGCGCCCACCGCATTCGGATAGAATGACTTGAACAAGAATATGCCGCCCATCAGAAAGATGATCAGGGTCAGCGCCTTGCCGATTCGCTGCTTGGGTGTGGCCTCATCGGTCAAGGTATCAAACGCACCCGAGAAGACCGAGAAAGTGATCAAGAGGACCGACCACGCCGCGAAATAGATCGGCTGCGGAAGCGTCAAGCGAAGCATGTACAATGCACCGGCCAGAAGGATCCATCCGAATCCTTTCTTCACAACTTCCATCCACGATCCCGCTCGCGGCAGCGCCTGAATCGCTCCGGCAAATGTTCCAATCACGAGAAACAGCAGTCCGAGTCCCAGAGAGAATGTGAACAGCAGCGCCCAGCCGTAGAAGAGATCGCCCGTTCGCGCAACCCACGCCAAAAGGGCAACGATCACGGGACCGACGCAGGGAGCCATCACCAGACCCGAAGCCATTCCCAGAAGCAGCGGACCAAAAAACCCGCGCTTGGCCGAGCCGCCGGTCAAACTTGATTGAAGTGCCGCGGGAAGCGCAATGTCAAAAGCTCCCAGCATGCTGATGCCCATGACTCCAAACACGAGCGCGATCACAATGTTCACGACCGGAGACCCGGAGATCGAACCGAAAAGTGTGCCCGTGGCGGCTGCGAACAGACCCAGCGTGCTATACACCACCGCAATACCCAGCGCGAAAATCGTGGACAGCAGCAGTCCGCGCAAGGGCTTGCCTGCACTCGAACCGCCAATGTATCCAATCGTGATCGGAATCACCGGATAGACGCACGGTGTGAAACTTGCGAGGATACCTCCCAGAAACGCCACCAGAAATGCTGTCCAGGAACCGCCTTCGAGAGCGGCCATCAGCCGTGCTTCCAAGCCCTTCGGTTCTTCAGCTTCCGTGGTTGACATTGACCCGGCAAAAATGCGTTCGTTGGCGGCAATCACTTGTGACCCCGCGGAACGAATCTCGATCCGGGTCGTTAATTGTTTGTCCTCGGGCAAGAAGCAGACTTCTTGTCCGTACTCTTGACAAATCTGATATCCGGCCTCAATCGGAATTGATTGAATGCCCAAAAGAGCATCCGGCGTTGCGGTCACGGGGACTCTAACCAACACCTCTCCGCGATAGCAGACTTCGTCATGGAAAGGCTCGCCTTTGGGAAACTGCGGCTCTCCGAAGAGGAGTCCCAAAGTGTCCGTCACCGTTACATAGAACAACCCGAACTCAACGTCCGTGATATGATGCTTGGCGGGAACATTGAATACCAAGCCCAGCTCTGAAGTTCCATCCGCGGCAATGGCATCTGTGCTCCACACCGCGCGTACAGGAACACCTGGAGAAACGGGACCATCACCCTCCTGAGCCATAAGCGGCGACGAGTGTGATAGAAATCCCAGCAAGAGGGCAATAGAGGCTAACCGGAACATGTGCGCTTGATATTTTGTTGATTTTCGATATTCTTAATACACAGACAAGAACTTGGAGGTTCCCTTGAAAGCCGAGCTCAGGCATACCGGCCAAATGGCCTTTGTGGCGAAAGCCAATTCAAATCACTGGGTTCCCGTGGATGCGGGTCCCCTGTCCGGCGGCGGCAATGCCGCGACCGCGCCCATCGAATTGCTGGCCATCGCAGCGGGAGGCTGTGTCAGCATGGACATGATCTTTATCTTCGGCAAAAGCCGCAAGGCCTTCACAAGATTTGAAATGGAAGTCGAAGCCACGCGCGCCGAGACCTATCCGAAGCGCATTCTGTCGCTCCACTTTCACGCTCAGGTCGAAGGTGAAGATATGACGCCGGATACGATTGAAAAAGCGTTCACGCTTTCACTGACGAAGTACTGTGCCGTCAGCCTGTCGCTTGACCGCTCCGTGAAATTCTTCTGCTCTTATACGTGCAACGGACAGCCCGGCAGAGAGTGGGAAATCGAACGGCTTCCCGAACACTACGCGTAGCTATTCTGCGGCTGCGGTGGACACCCCACCGTGCATCATCGAAAGATAAGACAGGAAGCCGCCCGTTGAGGGGCGAGGTTTGCGCGCGGGTCTGCCGCGCAGCGGCCAGTTATCTCTGAGCCAGTCTTCCACCGTCACATAGGCCGGGAACAGCCGCTCGGCGGCGCGAAACTCGGGAGTGTGAAATCTTCTCCCGCCGTTCGGACCTTCGGTGATTCCAAAGTAGAGATGCAGCATTTCGTGATGCATCACGCCGGCTACAACCATCTCCGGAATGCGCGCGTCGTCCAACGCAGAATTGATCGTGATCACGCGCTTCTCCACGTCGCACAGCCCGAGCGTATAGCGCCAGCGATTGCGGCTCCAGCGAATGACCGGCTGCCGCAGTTCGCGCTTGAACATCACTTCGTTGATCACATCGAAACAGCTCTGAAGATCGTACACCAAACCCTGCGGCTTGTGTTTGGGTCCCCGTCTTGAAGTGAACTGCGTGGGCTCAGGCTCGGCAGCCGGAATGACAGGCTCCGCGACCAGTCCAAACAGTTCGAACTGATGCGGATCTGGTACGGGGCGCGTTCTGCCTACGACTCCCACGGAGCTCCGTCAGCCTCGGGAAGCAGTTTGTCCTCACCAGAACTCGGCAATTCCTCTTGTGCGCTCTCGTGCTGAATCGTCCCCAGCTTACGCTCAAACTTGTCCAGATCCTTGTTGGCCGCATCCAAGTTTGTGCTCGCTTGCTGCACCTGCTTGGACGCTTTGTCAAAGCTTGTTCTGACTTTCAACAGGTCATCCCCCAGTCCGCGCAGAAGGCCCGTGATACGCCGCGCACTCTCTGAAATCTGCATGCCCTTGAAGCCGATCACCGTCACTTGAAGCAAGGCCCAAAACGAGGTCGGCGACGTCGGATAGACTCCCTTCCGTCGCGCGTATTCCATCAAATCGGAATTCGACAAGACTTCGTAGTACACTCCTTCAGCCGGGACATACATCACCGCGAACAGCAGCGTCTCCGGAGGTCGAATGTACTTCGACGCAATGTCGTCCACATGCTTCTTCACGGCCCGCACAAACTCTTTCCGCGCCGCTTCGGCTGTGGCCTCATCTTCCGCCGCGCGCAGCCGGTTATAGGCTTCCAAAGGAAACTTGCTGTCCACCGGAAGCCAACCCTGCGGATTCTTAATCACGGCATCCACACGGCCATTTCCCAACGGATACTGAATCTCAAACTGCTCGGGATGCAAACAATCGCGCAGCATCCGCTCCATCTCAATCTCACCTAATTCGCCGCGCAGTTTCGGAGCCTTTAGAATACCCTGCAGCTCCTCCAGCTCCTGAGAAAACCGCTGAATCTTTTCGTTGGTCGCGTGCAGTTCCGTTAGTCGCTCGGTCACACCCTTGAACAATCCCTCGTTGCGCGTGATCGTCTCGGAGAGCTTTGCATCCACCTGCGTCTGAATCTCGGCGAGTTTTCGTTCATTGGACTCCTGAAGCAAGCGAAACTGCTCCGTCAACGCCGCGACACTCTGGGTGAGCACTTCGCGCGATTCGTTGCGTCCCTTGCTCTGGTCCGCACTCAGCGACTCGCGCAGCGCGTCCAGGCGCGTTCCGAACTGGCCGATGCTTTCCCGCTGCTCTTTGCGGGCAATCTCCTGTTCCGCCGCAAGCTCGCGCCGGGATTCACGCAATTCAGACGTCAGCGTGGCCTGACTTTCCTGCCGACTCCGTTCCAAGCTCTCCTGCAACAGACCCAGCCGACTCTCCAGCGCGGCCGTGCGTTCGCCTTCGCGTTCCGTTCTCCGGGACATGCGTGCAAGCTGCATCCAAATCAGGAGGACAAGGACTGCAAAAACCGCAAGAACTATGATCTGAAGGATTTCCATGGCTGGTTAATCGAATAAGTTAAGCATCTCACCCCAAAACTGCAACGAGTGATATGTCGGACAATCTCCTGCTCCCACCCACACCGGTTTCACTAACTTCAACATTAACAGATATTTTTCAAACTCTTCGATAAATTCCCTGCTCCGCGATTTAGATGGACAAGTTTCCGAGCACCAGCAATTCGGCCCCACTTTGAACCGCTTGCCAGCACCACTTTGATTCACGGTTGATTTTCAGCCCGCAAATCGCCATTATTAGTTTGAGAACTTTGTCACTTAATTTCTTACTTTCAGCCTCACGGGATAGACACAAATGTCAATGCTACAAGACAAACTAACTAAGCTGGTACCAGCCTATCAGGAGTCCATCAAGACTTTCGCGAAGACTCACGGCGAGAAAGTGATCGGTTCCGTCACGGTCGGCGCACTTCTGGGCGGTCAGAGAGGCATCAAGTCGCTGCTCTGCGATACGTCCGAAGTCCCTGCCGATGCAGGGCTTATTGTTCGCGGTATTCCCATCATGGACCTGATGGACAAACTTCCGGAAGAAGTCATGTGGCTGCTCTTTACGGGAGAAATGCCGACCGCCGCGGAACTCAAGGACCTTCAGACAGATCTGGAAAAGCGCCGTCAGGTGCCCGATTTTGTATGGGGGGCCATGGAGGCTCTGCCGAAGGACAGCCATCCAATGGCCGTCTTCAACCTTCTGATCCTGGCTTTGGAGCGGGATTCGGTTTTCCGCCGCAGGTACAACGAAGGCATGAACAAGGACGAATACTGGAAAGCTGCGCTGGACGACAGCCTGACTTTGATCGCCCGGATTCCTGAGATCGCCGCCGGTGTGTATCGCTGGCGCTATGATCTCGGTCCGCGCATCGCCCCCAAAGCCGGTTTGGACTGGGCCGCAAACTACGCTCACATGATGGGCGTGGAAGACAAGGACGGCGGTTTCACAAGGCTCATGCGTCTGTACATGGTGCTGCACACCGATCATGAAAGCGGCAACGTCTCCGCGCATACCTGTCACTGCGTGGCGTCCGCGCTTTCCGATCCCTACTATGCCGTCAGTGCTGGACTGAATGGTTTGGCCGGACCGCTGCACGGATTGGCCAATCAGGAAGTGCTGAAGTGGCTCTTGGACGTGCTCGAAAAATTCCAGGGCAATCCAACGGACGAACAGCTCGACGTCTTCGCACGGGAGACTCTGAACTCCGGACGAGTCGTTCCAGGCTACGGACACGCTGTGCTGCGCGTCGTGGACCCGCGCTTCACCGCATTTCTCGAGTTCGGCAAGAAAGAATGCCCGAACGCTCCAGTGTTCAAGCTCGCGGAACAGGTCTTCCGCGTCGTGCCTGAAATTCTGAAAGGCATTCAGAAGATCAAGGATCCGTGGCCAAACGTGGACTCGATTTCCGGAAGCCTTTTGCATCACTATGGCGTCACTCAACCGCGCTATTACACCGTGATGTTCGGTGTGTCGCGCGCCATCGGCATGTGCTCGCAGATTGTGATGAGCCGGGCGTGGGGCGAACCGATCCAGCGTCCGAAGTCCATCAATTTCGCTGCGCTCTCAAAGCTCGCCGAAGCGTAGATCATATCCCCTGCATGAGACAAAGAAGCCCGGTCACACTCTGACCGGGCTTCTTCTTGTTGAAGACTTGTGTTTCTAATTTGCCGACGGTTTGTGCGGCTTGAACAGCGAGGACGGATCACACTTCTCAAGCAAGGTGACTTCCCAACTCTGAGAAAGTGCGTCACGATAGGGTGACAGATTCACTCTGCCTTCCGCTGTTTCGAGCGCCACTCCGCCGAGGTGCAGCGCATCTTCCGCCAAGCGCTCTAAGAGCTCTGCCGCGCGACGCACCGTGCGGGCCTCATCATCCGGATGCAGGACGCGAACCACCACATGCCCGGCATCAAGAGTTCCCCACACCGCAACGTCCAGGGACCGGTCCCGTCCAAGCTCATCCACCCGCTCGTCAAAGTCGGAAAGCGCTTCCGCAGGTAAGCTGAATCGCGCGCTCGAATATTGCGGAAACAGACGCGAAAGCGTTCGCGGCAGCCGCAGAATATTCTGCCACATCCGGTTGATGCGACTCTCGTCCGACGAGATTGTATGAGGCAGTGCCAGCGGTTTGCTCATCGTCATCTCTTCATTCCATTCGACGGCCAACAAAGCGACCGCTTGGTCCGAGACAAAATTGTCATTCCCCTGCACGAGAGCCCGGGTCGCCGTGCGCGTGCTGAAAAACAGCGCCGTCGGTCGAGGATCACTCTGCTTCCACATCCGGTGCAATTCGGCGATTCGCTCGACGCTGTCGCATTCCACGACCAGAAGTGTGCGCGTCTGCGGGAGCGGCTCGATCGCAAGCTCAAACCGCGTGAACACTCCGTAGCGAGCCTGACTGCCGAACAGAAACGGAGTGACATCCACTGCTTCTGCATCCAGTCCAATGCCTGTTACGTGCCGAGTTCCGTCATACCCCACCCACTCCGTGGTGCGCAGATTGGAAAGCAGTCCGCCGCTGCGCACGCACCGATAGCCTTCAATCCCTGAGGCCATTCTGGTGCCCAGTGTTTCGCCCGGTTCAATCGGAAGTAAGGGCGGCCAATACAGTCCGCGCCCCGCAAGCTCCGCAACCAGTGCTTCCAGCGGAGTTCCCGAATAGGCCCAAACACCTTTCCCGTCTGCCGACACCTGAGACGGCCCGATCAGGCGATGCGTCAGTAACAGCATCGCCCCTTCCAAGGACTGGACCGCGCTGGGATGCTGGCCCGATACCACCGATACGGGCATGCTCTTGTCGGAAGCGAATCTCAATACAGCTTCAAGATCCTCGACCGAACCCGGATCCACGATCAGCTCGGGGAGATCTTCCTTGCGTATCGCGCCGCTCAAGAGCGGCAGCATTTCCTTCTGACGACTGAGCACGACCGCGCCGGGCGCCTGCTTCTTCAGCTTTGCATAGCGATCAAACAGCATCACTTGTTCCCGTCGGTGGATCCCGAACCAGAGCTTGAACCGGATGAACTCTCGCTCTTCTTCTCTGAGCTCGTTCCTCCGCTGCTGGACTTCCGCGCATAGTCCGTGATGTAAAATCCCGACCCTTTGAAGATCAATCCGCTTCCCGCTGAAATGCGGCGCTCCGCGCGTGCTCCGCAAATCGGACACACTTCAAGCGCCGGATCCAGCATGCTCTGAAATTCTTCAAACTCGTGTCGGTTCTCGCAGACGTATTCGTAAGTCGGCATGGAATTGAGATGGTTTAGTGCTTAATGTCGGCTACCGCGGCGGCCACTCGGCCACAAGCTTCCTTCACGATGTCATCCGCAGACGCAAAAGAAAGCCTGATGCAATCGGGCGCACGAAAGGCCGTTCCCGGTACAATCGCCACATGGTATTCGTCCAACACGTATTCCGCAAAAGCCGTCGCTTCTTTCAGCGGCTTGCCCTTGATCGTGCCCGTCAGAATACTCTGGATCTGTGGAAACGCATAGAACGCGCCTTCCGGACGAGGCAATTGAACACCCGGCACGTCCTTCAGAGCGGCATGGCAAATGTCACGGCGACGCACGAAATCCACGTTCATCATTTCCGGATATGCCGTTCCGCTTTGGATACCCGCCAACGCGGCTTTCTGTGACACGGAACACGGCGACGAGGTCATCTGACTCTGAATGCGAGCAATGGCGTCGGCTATCTCCAGCGGTGCGGCTCCGTAGCCGATGCGCCAGCCCGTCATGGCGAAACTCTTCGACACTCCATTCACCACGACCGTGCGCTCCATCATTCCGGGGAAATGTGCCGGACTCACATGCTCGCGACCGTCAAAGCGCAGATACTCATAAATCTCATCCGAGATCACATACGCTTTGTGCCGCCGCAACACCGACGCGATGGCTTCCATCTCCGAGCCACTCAGCACCGCGCCCGTGGGATTGCAGGGGCTGTTCAGCATCACTACCTTCGTCCGGGGCGTGATCAGCCGCTCGAGCACCTCCGCCTTCAAGTGAAATCCGTCTTCAACCTTTGTCGGAGCGAAGACCACTTCTCCCCCGGCCAGCCAAACAAGCTCCGGATATGACAGCCAGCACGGTTCCGGAATAATCACTTCATCACCGGGCTCCACAAGTGCCAGCAACGCGCTCGCCAGAATGTGCTTGGCGCCGTTCCCGACCACAACCTGCTTCGGCGTGTACTCGAGATCGTTGTCGCGCTTCAATTTGTCGCAGATGGCCTGCCGCAACTCGAGGATTCCCGCAGCGGCGGTGTACTTCGTGAAATCGCTGTCAATGGCCTGATGCCCCGCTTCCTTCACTTCTTTGGGCGATGGGTGATCAGGCTCTCCCACGGATAAATCATAAACCGTCACGCCCTGCTTCCGAAGGGTGCGTACTTTCTCGACTATGGCCAGAGTTTGAGAAATGGATAGGCGTGACACGCGTGACGTAAGCACGATTTGCCTTTCAATATGGTTAAAATTCTTCCTGCCAGACCAGAACTCGAAAACGATCGTCGGCAGGTTTCATGACTGTAAATCTTGCAAAGCCGATTAACGGCGACAAATTGTCCAACACAAGCTGATATTGCGCGCGAAACTCGATCAGGCTGTCCGGAGTCGAAAGCCCCAGAGTCTCCGTCGGAATCCCCGACCAGATCAACGAGATTCGATCATACGCTCGAAACAATCGTGCCGTCGAACGCAAATCGCTCTCCCGAAACCAACCGTCTTGACGCTGCAACTCGAGATCAAAGTAGCTGAACTGGAAGGATTCGTCCAGCAACTCCGCATAGCGAAGTGAATCTTTCAGCTCGTATGCCGTGACGAAATTCTCAAGCAGTCCGCCCACTTCCTGCGCATCCGACCAGATGGTTCCGGCGTCGCCGCGCAAAGCCGGCGCAAACGGATTCGAACATCCGGCGGCAAACCAGACCAGCAAAGCTAATGCGGCTGCACGAGCGCTTTGAGATCGCTCCATGAGGCAAGCTCCTCCGTTCTCCGGTCGGACCATCTCACGATTTCCCAGTATCCCTGACTCCCCACGCGCATCGAAAACACTGCTTCACCTGCCAGTGGTCCCGGCGCGCCGCTTAGGGCAACCTGTGCCGTCAGATCATAGCGCGTGGTTACTTGAGCCGTGTCGCCCAGCAGGGTTTGATCGGTCGCCGAGAATACCACGAAGATAATGCTGTCGCGAGGCAAAACCCCTTCACTAAGCAGACTGTTGATGTGCGACTGTTCGCGCGCGTAATCCCAGTCCGCTATCGAAGGCTGCTGAAGCAGCACCTGCGGGTCCGCCTCGAACATGAAGCTGTCCGCCTGAAAGGAACGCAGGTAGTTCGATGCATTGCGCTCAAACAGCGCCACAGAGATATTCGTCAGCACATCGGTGGGAGTCAACGGCACTTCCCAACTTCCACGGGCACCGTCCGGCGGTTCCGGCGAGCGCGTGCTGAACAAATCGCAACCCGTGAACAGAACCATGCCCGAAATCAGTATGGCCGATACGCAGTATCTCAAATCACCAGAAACCACGTCAGTAAGAGTACGGGAGCCAAGAACGGCAACGAGTACTTGTAGATATACTCGATGAATGTGGGTGTCGGCAGCTTCTCATGTTCGGCGATCGCTTTGCACATGAAATTCGGTCCGTTGCCGATGTAGGTCATCGCCCCGAAGAACACCGCGGCGATCGAGATCGTGCGCAGCATGTCCGGGTGCTCCAGGGCAAATCGCATCACTTCCGTTTTGCTGCCCACGTCCATGCCATAGAGTCCCATTGAAGTCGTCAAGAAGTTCAGATAGGTCGGTGCGTTGTCCAACACTGCGGATAATCCGCCCGTCAGCCAATAGAACTGCGTTGCCGTCTGTATTCCCAATTGTCCGGCGTTGTGCGCGAGCCAATCCAAAGCGGGCATCATCGCCGCGAAGATTCCAAAGAAAAGGATCGCGACTTCCTGCACCGGATGGAAGTTGAAGTTGTTGCGCTCGTGAATGTGCTTCGGAGTAAGAAGATACGATCCGACCGCTGCACCGATCATCAGAAACTCACGCAAGAGCAGCGGCTTCTGAACAAAAGCCGCACCGATAATGATCGCCAGAAACGGGAGGTTAATCAGACCGCGCACCCGGAAATGATCTTCCTGCTCGGCGGCCATGTGCTCGCCCTCTGAATGGTGCGCGTATTCCCGCTTGTCCAGGATATAGAATATCACCAGCAGCACGGCGATGCCAAGCGCCCACTTGTACCACAAGGCAGAGAAAACCCAGAAGAACGGCACTCCGCGCAAGTAACCCAAAAAGAGCGGAGGATCTCCGATCGGAGTCAGCGCGCCTCCGCAGTTCGAGACGATGAATATGAAGAACGCGATGTGATACTTCTTGAACCGCCACGCGTTGCCCCGCATAAACGGACGGATCAAAATCATCGAGGCGCCGGTCGTTCCCACCAGATTCGCCAGCACCGCGCCGATCGCAAGAATGTACAAATTCTGATGCGGAGTCAATCGTCCCGTCATCGCGACCAAAAGTCCGCCAGACACCACATAGAGCGACCCGATCAGAGCAATGAAAGAGAGATACTCGTGGCCGACGTGCAGCACATGCTCGGTTGCGTGCCGCCCGAAGATGTAGTACCCGACAACGAGCAGGCCGAGCGGCACCGTCAGCCACGGATAGTTGTGCTCCCAGAACTTCGGATTGATCAGAGGCCAGACGGCAATCTGCAGCAGAATGAGCGCAAACGGAATCGCCCAAAACAGCGCGGGAGGCTCTCCACCCATCGAGAGCAGCGGCAAGAATGCGGTTGAGATCAAGTTAGGTCTTTAGGTGAGTGAGAGAACGGCGAATCCATTCGGTCAATATCGGTCGAAACGTTTCGCGCGCCTGCGCATGTTCCCGGCAGCGGCGCGGGATCTCTATGTGCAGCGCCTTCAAACAGACGCTCGTTTGCAGCGATCCAGTGGACTTGGCTCGTCGCGCGCGAAACCGCAACGTGTCGAGCGGTTCAATCCGCAATTCAGGTGTGTTCGAGTCCTGCACGAGTTGCTGATACTCGTTTTTCAGCTCCTGCGCACAGTCGCGGCTGATGCCGCTCGTGGCCACATCCAACTTTGCGTGATTTCGATGTCCGTGCAGCTCGATCAACAGCTCCAGCGGTCTCTGACTTACTGCCTGTTCGAGCGCGTGAACATAGCTCTCAAAGATTTGCGAGGCGCGCTCCGTCGTAAACTCCGCTCCGCTGCGCGACCGCGATTCCGTCGGACGATTCACATGAATATGCCGCCCGATGGAAACCGGAATTCGTCCGCCGTCGTCATCGCGAAAGTTTCGCGCCAGCACTTCGCCGCACTCCAGATCAAACGCAAGCCGGTTCGCGAAGTACTCCGTCCAGTTGTCAAAACTGACATGCGGAGCGGCCACCACAATTGCGCGGCCCGAATCGCACACTCGTTTCACGATGATTTCCGCCGGAATCAATTCCTGCAGCGCGGTCTTCAAGTCGGCATTCGTATAGGTCACGCCATCGCTCGCCCTGTAGCGCTCGACACCGGATTTCAGCGCGTTGATCAATTCGCTGATCAGTTGTTCGTCGCGATCCATCGTGCGTGGCGGTCGAATGCATCCAGGATACTCGCCGCGCGGTAGCCAAAGCCGTCCTGATCCTGCGTCACCGTTTCACCGGTTCGAAGGCTTTCCCGCGTCGCCCAAACATAGTCCGTGTGTTCATCACTGAGAACCGGATTCCCTTCTGAGCTGCGCGCAAGAAAATTGATACACAGCAGCGGAGTCGTTCCCGCGATCATTTTGCCAAACCACACCTGCGCCACATCAAGAATCTCAATATCCAGCCCGGTCTCTTCACGCACTTCACGCAACGCGCCGTACACTGGATCCTCATTCGGATGAAGCCGCCCGCCAGGAGGAGCAAACGTAAACGGAGGAGTGGCGCGCTTCAGCAAAAGAACTCTGTCCCCGCGAAACACATACGCCGCGGCGGCCACACGATGAGTTAACTCGGACATCACACGGAATCCCAGATACTCACCGTCGTGTCGCCAAACACGCGCGACTTGCGAAGTTTCAGCCCGACGATATCCGGCGGAGCCTGGCGCTTCGAATGCTCGAAAACGAAAACTCCCTGCGGTGCCAAGAGCCCCGATTCCATCACTTGCTCCATCAGTTCGCCTGGCACCACCCGCTCATACGGCGGATCCGCAAAGACAATGTTGAACGGATCTGTGAAGCGTCCCGCATTGTGCAGAAAGTGCTGCACATCTTCGCAATGCACTACCGAGCGATCTTCAAAGTGATACTGCGACAATGCGCGAAGCATGCGCTTCTCCGCTTCACGGGACTTGTCCACAAACACGGCCACGTCCGCGCCGTTCTTCAGCGCCATCACGCCATATGATCCCACGCCCGCATACAAATCGAGCACGCGTGTGTCCGGCACATCCGCACGCAGCATGTCAAACACTGACTCCAATGTTCTCGCTGACGTTGGGCGCAGCTCAACATGTGTCTTTCCGCGACGCAACCCTGCCGAGAGGCGGACAGCCATATGTGTGCTCCTTATAGAAAGCCGCAGGGCGGCGAAATGTCATGGTTGAGAAAGCGTCACGCGGTCGCGCAATGCTTCGAGCTTCTTCGGCCCGATCCCCGACACATTTTCGAGCTCGTCCACCGAGCGAAACGGACCGTTCTGCTCGCGATGCGATACGATGCGCAGCGCGAGAACCGGACCAATTCCCGGCAGTCGCTCGAGATCGTTTGCTTCGGCAGTGTTGACGTCTATCGGACGAGCGAGCTCTTCCGCGCGAGCGGAATACAGAGAATCCGCAATCGCCAACAGCTCCGGATCATGGCTGAACGATACTACGCCAGCTCGCTCCACAGACCGACGACCCGTCCAGCGTTCTTTGATCTCCAAACCCGTTCCCGCAAGGAAGCTCAACCCCAGCAGCCAGAGCAATGTGCGGCGGCTGAAGTCAAACTTCCAGATCATGATCCAAACGCTTCCCGCACGCGCTCGAAGAAGCCCTTGTCGTTCGCCTGAACCTTGAAGTTCTCACTTTCGCGCAGTTTCTCGATCATGCTCTTCTCGGTTGAACTGAGCTTCTTCGGGACCTGCAAATCAATCTCCACCAATTGATCTCCGCGTCCATAGCCATTCAATGCGGGAAGTCCTTTGCCGCGCATCCGCAAAATCTTCCCGGGCGAAAGTCCCGACTCAAGTTTTAACTGCGCTTTGCCGCTCAATGTTGGCACCTCAACGCTATCGCCCAAGAGCAACTGCGGAATTGAAACGGAGAGCTTGTAGATGATGTTGTCGCCGTCGCGCTCAAAATACTCGTGCTCTTTTTCGTCAATCAGCACGATCAAATCTCCCGCCGGGCCGTTGCGCGGTCCGCTGTGACCTTCGCCGCGCAGCGTAAGATATTGTCCGCTCGACACCCCCGCTGGAATATCCACGTGGATTGTGTCTTCCACCCGCGTGCGCCCTTCGCCGTTGCACGACTTGCACGGATTGGCGACGATCTTGCCTTCACCGTGGCACTGCGGACACGTCTGAATATTCACAAACTGTCCGAGAATGGTTCGTGAGACTTGCCGCACCTGACCCTGACCGCGACACGTCGGACACTCCGTCGGAGTGCTGCCCGCCGCCGAGCCGCTGCCGTGACAGGTTTCGCACGGTCGCAGGCGTTTCACGCGAATCGTCTTGCGCACACCTTCCGAAATCTCTTCGAGCGTCAACGACAGCTTCAGCTGCAGATCGTTGCCGCGCACGCGCGTCGAACTGCGTCCGCCGCCGCGCTGCTGTCCGAAGAAATCCCCGAACATTCCGCCTTCCATGAACTGCCTGAGCGCGTCGGACAAATCAAACTCGAACCCTCCGCCCTGTTGTCCCGGACGGAAGCCGCCGCCTGCGGGCGAATGACCAAAGCGGTCATACTGCGCGCGCTTATCCTGATCGGACAACACGGCGTAGGCCTCGCCAACTTCTTTGAACTTCTCTTCCGCTCCGGCGTCGCCCTTGTTGCGATCCGGATGATACTGCATCGCAAGCTTGCGATAAGCTTTTTTGATGTCATCCTGCGTCGCGCCGCGGTCCACTCCCAGCACGTCGTAGTAATCGCGCTTCGCCATTTACTCCGTGCTCCCCTCTTCTGCGCCGTCGGCGTCACTCGATACAATCACCTGCGCGTGACGAATCACGCGATCTCCAAGCTTGTAGCCCGGCAGCACTTCCTCCAGCACTACATTCGCCGGAAATCCCGCGCGCGGCTGCATCAAAATGGCGTCATGCTCATCCGGATTAAACTCTTTGCCTCGGCAGTCCAGCTTCGAAATCTTCTGCGACTCAAGATAGCTCGTGAATTTCTGATGGATCAGTTCCACTCCGCGACGCAAGCCGCTGTCATCCGCAGACGAACTTTCCAGCGTGCGGTTCATGTCGTCATAGACATCCAACAGCTTCAAGAGAAGCCCTTCCGCCACACTCTCCCGCAGCAGCTCCATCTCGCCGCGCGTGCGCTTGCGAAAGTTGTCAAACTCAGCAAGCTGGCGCACGTACTTATCGCGCCACTCTGCAGCTTCGCGCCGGGCATTCTCAAGCTCGTCCTTCTGCCCGGAGTCTTCCTCAACGCCCTGCAGAGTCTGCGGGTCCTGAATCTCCTGTGATTCCAATTCGTCCTGTTCTTTTCGATTCGTTTCGTTCATATCCATGTTCTAAGATAGCCGTTTGGTCACCACGTGCGCGGTGTACTCCAAAAGGGTCGTCAACCGCGAATAGTCCATTCGCGTCGGGCCGATCACCCCAAGTTTCCCCGCGCTCGATGCCGTCTTGTAGTCCGCCGCGATCACCGAAAGCTCTTTGGCGCGCGAATCCGTATTCTCACGGCCAATCGTAATTGAAATCGGTCCGCGCAATTCCGGATTCTGCAGCAGGTGAACGATAATGTCCTTGTCTTCCACCAACTCAATGATTCCGCGCATCGAACCCGCCGTCGAAAACTCCGGCTGGCTGATCACCTGCGCACGTCCGCCGATCTTCACACTCTCCGTGGTCGAGAAATTGAATAGCTCATCCGTGGATTCCACAAACAATCTGATTAAGCTCTGCGGAGTCTTATCGAGATTCTGCATCCGCGCGGCAATCTGCTCCCGAATCTGCCCCACGGTCAGCCCGGCCAAGCGGCGATTCAGCGCGGCTGCCACTTCGTGCACGGATGTCTCGCTCATCTCCTGCTCAAGCTCGAGCATGATGGACTTCATCGGTCCGGAGTGCAGCGTGATCACCACCAACAGACGGCGCTCCGAGAGCCGCGCAAGCTCGATGCGTTGAAGCACCGCGCTTTGCAGCTCGGGAATCACCACCACGCCCAGCAAGTGCGACGCCGTAGAAAGCACACGCGTCGTCACATCCAAGACAGACTCAAGCTCTGCGGGAACCCCTTCAATCTCGCGCTCGATATCCTCGCGCTCCGCTCCGGACAAGTCCGCAAGCTCCATGATGTCGTCCACGTAAAGACGATAGCCAAGGTCTGAGGGCATGCGGCCCGCCGATGTGTGCGGATGACTGAGCAATCCCATTTCTTCAAGGTCAGACATGACATTACGGATGGTCGCCGCAGACAGATCAATCCCGAACTTCCGGGCAATATGCCGCGAGCCGACCGGCGTGGCCGTCAGAATGAAATGCTGGACCACCGCCCGCAAAATCAGGCGTTCCCGTTCAGTCAGACTGGGCAATGAGGAATGTATCGTCATGTTGCGAAGACTCTAATCTAATAAGATAACGAGATATCGGGCGATTGTCAAGCCTTGCGCAACCTACTAATTGCATTTTTTTCAGCATCTTATGTTCAAATCGTGCGCTGCCGGACACCGCACATCCGCTCTTCATACCCGCTTGCACCCCGAGAGTTCCCCAAAGCAATGCGCCCGGCAGAGCTCCGCCGGGCGCACAATTGCTTGATAATCTGCCGTGCTTACAGACTTCCCGTAACGTGTACTCCGAAGAATATTCCGTCAAACACAAAGCTGTAACTGCTTTCGTTGCCCGCACCCCAGACCACAAAGTAGCCGCGCTGAATCGCTTCCACCAGGAGATCCACGTTTTCCAAATGCTCGATCGTGCTCTCGCAGGTAATGTGCTGCGCGTCGCCCGGAACATTGGGATCAGCCGGACCAGCTTCAAGAGCGATGCCGCTGAAAACCAGAAAACCTCCGGCCGCCTCGATATCCGCAACTGAGTTGATCGCTGCGCGCGCCGCCGCGGAAGTGTCGTCCGTGATCCAGACTTCGCCCGAAATCGGAGTCGCAAGCCTGTTCCAAGCATCCATCGCCACGCAACCGTCTTCCACACCTTCAATCGAGAAATCCTGCCACTCGGATTCTTCCGTGAAGTCCACGACCGCGCCGGCAAACTGCTCGTCCAACGGCGACGGTCCCGTTTCCGCTTCAATTCTCTCGTCCAGCTCCACGGAGACAAACGCCGTCCCCGAGACCAATCCGCAGCCACTGAGAGTCAACAGAAGCAGCACGGCAAGCAATACAAAGATCCTGTTCATGTCGTTCTTCTCCTGTCGGTTAGTTCTTCTTCGTCTTGATGGGAACAAAATACTGCACACCAAGCATCGTTTGCCAGTTCTTGCGCGAAGCGTTGTCGTCGTGGAACGGCATCACCAGCAACGAGGTCATGATGTCCAAATAGATTTGCTTTTGGTACAGATTGATTCCGGCTCCCACTCCGCCGCTCATTCCGGTCAACGACTCATCCTTCTTGTAATCCGCACCGGGACTCAGCGAATTGCTCGAAAGCCCGAGGTGAAAGTACGGCCAGAAGCTTTGCGGCTCCTTTGCGGCCAGAAGTACGTTCAGACCGAACCCGGTCAGAGTTCCGCCCGGAATCGTCAAGGTCGGCTCGCCGGGGAAGTCAATATCTTCCTCAACGTCGCCCTGCGACGTGCTCCGGAATACCAATTGCCCATGGAGCGGGCCGACAATATTCCCGCGTACCGACACTCCGAAGACAGGTCCTGCACCCACATCCTCCTGGATCACCGGCATGTCATAGCCGCCGTGAAGCCCCACACCGAGCGGGTAGTCCGCCCGAGCCGCCGTCGCCAGCAAGCCCGCGAGCACAAACATTCCCAAGATTTTCATTTACTTACTCCCTTATTGGATACTGATCTATTCCTGAATCTACTAAGTCCAACTCTAACTATCAATCATTCCATGCTATTCAACAACTTTCTTGCTGTTCAGCGCACAATTGTTTTCCTCAGGCAGGTTCCCTAAATTAGGGAATCACTCACGGAGACCTGACATGTTTTTCTTGCGAATGCTTTTGGTGGCTGCTCTTGCCCTACCTGTTCTGGCCGATCCGGGGGATACCACCGTGGTCGTGACCTTTGCTCAGGAACTTCACAACTTTGCCGCAGGGGGCCGGGACAATGTTGCCTCATTCCAATTCCCGGAACAGAACCTCGAATGCAGCCAAATCTGGATGGAATATCGTCTCGACTGCCCGAGCTCGCCCGGCGACTGCGACCCCTGGGATCGCACGGCGCGGCTGTATGTCCAGCGGGATCTGACCGACTCCACCCACGAGGACATCGAAATCGCGCGCGTGATCACGCCCTATGACATTACCGGAAGCGGACGCCCCGGACATTGCGAGTGGGACTTCGACATGCTGGAATATCAGTCCCTCTTGCGCGGCGAAGTCACTCTGCACAGCTTCGTGGATACGTGGATCGGCGGCAGCCAGGGATGGCTTGTTACCTGCACGTTCTACTTCGTCGAAGGCGAAATGCCGATCACTCCCTATCGCGTCGAGCAGCTCTGGAGCTACGGAGGACTGGTGTACGGTGACCCCGACAATCCGATTGACAACTATCTTGACTTCTCCTTCGTGCCCGTGGACGCGCTGGGCGAGTTTGCCACCGTGCGCATCTGGACCACCGGTCACGGACAAGGCAACACGCACAACGCCGCCGAGTTTTCGCAAAAGACACACGGCGTTTGGATCGGACTCGACACCTATGAGCATCTGCTGTGGCGGAACGACTGCGCGTCCAACCCGTGCAGTCCTCAAGGTGGAACATGGGAATTCAGCCGGGCCGGATGGTGCCCGGGAGATCGTGTCTATCCGTGGGACATTCCCTTCGTGGAAGTCACGCCCGGCTCGACGATTGACATTTGGCCGACGATCGAGCCCTATGAGAATTTCTGTCGTCCCACCAATCCCGATTGCGTTTCCGGCGTGACCTGCACGGACTGCAACTACAACGACACCGGGCATACGCAGCCGGTGTATATCACCTCCGGACAAGTCATCTTCTGGACCTTGCAGGATGTGGCCGCCGATCGGCCCGAAGTTCCCGTTCCTGCCTCGGCGGTGCTGCATCAAAATTTCCCGAATCCCTTCAATCCGTCCACCACGATCTCATTCCTGCTCGATGCGCCCGGACATGTCGTGCTGCGCGTGTTTGACGTGCAAGGCAGAGAAGTGAGCAGTCTTCTGGACCATGATCTAACTCGTGGTCTGCACCAGGTGCAGTTCAACGGATCAGGTCTCGCCAGCGGCGTGTACTTCGCACGACTCGAAACACACAATGAAGTCTTCAGCAACAAGATGCTGATGCTGAAGTAAGGTTGGCAAAACAACAGTCTCATCAAAAAGCCCTCGCAATGCGAGGGCTTTTTGCAATGGATGAACGCAAACTTTACTTGTGCTTGCCCGCCAACACATATGGCGCGAAGGCTTCGTGCACGAAGTGATACCAGACTTTGTTCACAATGTCCGCAAGTTCGGTATTGACCTGACCGATGACCTGCGCGGTGACTTTGATCGTCGTGCTGTCCCCCTCTGCCGAGAATTCGTAGGTCACGACATTCGTCAATGCGCGTCCCGAGAGCCCCATCGGACCTTCGTAGCGAATCATCTTCCCGCGGTCCGCCAGAATCACCGTGGCGTGCAATGCGCCGTTGCCCTGGTCATCAAACTCCTCGATGAATCTCCCTCCGGGCCACGCTTCAAGTTTGAGTGCATGCGGTTGGTCGCTGAAGCTGTGATCCCACCAGCCCGAGATGTCTCCGGTCATGGCATCATAAAGAACATCCGGTTCGCCGGGCAAAGTCACGGTCTCAATCACTGTGAAACTGCCGTCGTCATTGGCCGTCAACTCGGCTTGGACTGCGACCGCGCATAACAAGAGAGCAAGAAGTGTTCTGAACATGGTGCTCCTCAATCTTCTATGGCAAGTGAATCTGATATTGTGAACTTAGCTCCCAGCCAGAACCAAACCCGCTGATTCTGAGAGCTTCTTCCCAATCAAAGCGCGACACGCCGCGCAGCGGTTCGGGATGTCTCTGCACGCGCTGACCATTCGCGCCGAGTTTGATTCCCCAGGTAATCCCAGCGAGCAGCACAGCGGATTTTGGACCCGTCCTCCGCACAAGCCACGACTCGAAGTTGAACCCGCTGTCGTGCGTCGGGCGATCCAATAGCCAGAAACCCTGATCCGCAAAGATGCGCGCGGAGAGTTCTGGATCCGCGAAATCACGCTCGGAGTAGTAGGCCGGATCTTCGTCTTCTCCCCGCGCACCGGGGAGGCCGGACCCTCCGCTCTGGGGATCCACCCGCGGATAGCCCGGACGGTCTTGCCGCTCTGCCAATTGCCACCACTCGAGGTTTTCCGTGTTCGCGCCATGATGGGGTTTGAAAGCAAGCCGCAGCTCCCCGCCCGGAGTAAGCGGCCACAATTCAACCCGGCCCAGTGGTTCTTTTCCGTCTTGAACCGCCAGAACACCAAAGTGAACCACTCCCGTGCTTCGATCTCCAAACCAAAACAGGCAGCCAAGCAGAACCGCACCCACAAACAAGATGCGGGTCAGTTGCTTAGAGTCTCCAAGAGGAGTGACAACTGTGGAATTTTGTGACACGGTTACTTTGTGAAAAATGTGCGGCCTGTAACTATAAGATAATAAAGAAACTCATTTCCTGCTTGCTCTCTTAACTTGTTAGAAGGGACTTGATTTCTCCTTGTTCATTTCGTATACTCTGTTACGACATTGAACACTGTTCAGAGGGTGTGAGTGGCAATTGTAGATCGTAAACTACGGGAAAAAGCTGAGATGCGCTCCAGAATCTTGGAGTCCGCAAAATCGCTCTTTGCCGAAGATGGCTTTCAAAATGTCTCAATCCGTAAGATTGCAGACAAAATTGAATACAGCCCTGCCACTATATACCTGTATTTCAAAGACAAAGACGCAATTCTCTTTGCCTTGCACAATGAAGGCTTCCGCACGCTGTTCTCACGTCAAGGTGAGAACATGCGTATCGTTGATCCTGCAAAGAGGCTGAGAGCCCTTCTGGAAGGGTATCTGGACTTTGCGCTTGACGAGCCAGAATACTATGATCTGATGTTCATGTTGTTCACGCCGTTGCCCAAGATCTTGAAGACATCCGAGTGGCGCTACGGCCGCAGAGCGTTTCGAGCCCTTCAGACCACGATTCAGGAATGTCAGAACAAGGGCCTATTGAAGAACACATCTATTGAGGCAGCTTCGCTGGGACTCTGGGGTGCCGCACATGGTATTGCTGCACTTCTTCTGAGACAGCGGGCCTCGATGCTTCCTGAAGATGAATTGCCCGCGTTGGCGCGTGAAGGCCTGCGAATGTTGGAATCGCACCTTCTGCCGCTTGCTCCTATTCCGTCTGCTTGAGGAAGAGTTTCCATTTCAGATAGTCGGTTGGCGCTATTCGCCTACCCACGGGCCGCCAAGGTTACCCGGCCGCAACGCCCCCGTGTCAATCCATACCACCGGGTCTAGGAAGGACACCATGAAGAAGACTTTGTTTGTTGCACTCTGGGTCGCGCCCCTGCTGTTCTTGGCGGGCTGTGCTGAGCCGCCGAAGGCGGAAGCCGATGCCGCGAATGCCGCTCTGCAGGCTGCGAAGACTGCCGAAGCCGACGTGTATGCTGGCCAGGCTTTCACCGCCGCCCGTGACACGCTGAATGCAGCGCTGGCCGCCGTTAAGGAGCAGGATGGCAAGTTCGCCCTGTTCCGCAACTACGACGCCGCCAAGGCTCAGTTGGTTAAAGCCTCCGAAATGGCCAATCAGTCCGGTCAGGCTGCCGCCGCTGAGAAGGAACGTATCAAGACCGAATTGACGGGCATGCAAGAACAACTCGTCGCCGCGCTGGCCGCTGCCGACACCGCCCTAATGAAGGCTCCGGTGGGCAAGGGCAATAAGGCCGACATCGAGTTGATCAAGAGCGACCTGTCCGCTGCCCGTACCGCGTTTGATGCCGCCGTGGCCGAGTTCAATCAGGGCAAGTATCTGCCTGCCCGCACGAAGTTCCAGACCGTTTCGCAGCGTGTCACGAACATCATGAACGAGATCACGACCGCTTCCGAAAAGGCCAAGGGCAAGAAGAAGTAACTGCGCGCCGCACCTGCGGCACGCCATGTTATGCTGATGCAGGGAGTCGCACGACTTGTGCGGCTCCCTGCGCGCTCAACCCGGACGCTTCACCATTTTGACTGTAACGAACTGAATGCCCAGATACCTGACTTTCGCCGCACTTCTCCTGATTGTTGTCTGGTTCTCCGGATGTGACACTCCTCCGCTCGCCGATATGGTGCGAGCCGAATCCGCCTTGAATCGCTGCCGATCGAACGTGGTGAAGAAATACGCCACGGACGAGCTTGAGGCCGGCGAAGTCGCGTTGCAAAAGGCCCGCGAAGAGCTTGCCTATCAGCAGGGACGCTGGTCCGCACTCCGAAGCTACGATTCCGCCGATTCCCTGATCGCCTTTGCCCGCACCCTGATTCAGCTTGCGGAAGATTCCGCAGCAACACGGCGCGCTAAGGCCTTCACCTATACCAAGACCGAGCTGACCGATCTCGATGAAGATCTTGCGCTGTGGCGCAAATCCCTGAACGACAAATTGACCCTTTATCGCGCGGAAAAACTCTGGACTCTTTCGCAAATGAGTCTGGCCACCGCGCATAGCCTGCTAAGGCAGGACGATATTGACGGCGCACGCGATGCCGCGCAAGAGTGCAGAGAACAGCTTGCCGCGCTCCGTGATGTTATCAATAATCACGATGTGGACGAGCAAGAGCGCATCCGCATGTCCCGCTCGTGGGTGACGCAAACCATTGAGCAGAGCAAGCGGAACGGTTCGACCGCAATTATCGTTGACAAAGAAGAGAAACTCCTGCACCTCATTAAAGACGGCAAAAAGACCAAGTCCTATCGCTGCGACTTGGGTTTTAACGCCGCATATCAGAAAATGTTTTCAGGAGACGGGGCGACCCCGGAGGGACGTTATCACGTCACAAAGGTCAACAATGCAAGCCGCTATTTCAAGGCATTGCTGTTGAACTATCCCAACGACGATGACAAGAAACGCTTTGCGGCCAACAAGCGCGCGGGAAGAATCTCCCAGCGCGCGGGCATCGGACGTTTGATTGAAATTCACGGCCACGGCGGGCAAAACAAGGACTGGACCGACGGATGCGTCGCCCTGGCCGATCGCGACATGCTCGAGCTTCTGAGCCATGCCACCGTCGGGACTCCTGTGACCATTGTGCGCAAACTGGAGAGATTCCAATGATCCGCGTGTTTCTCATTCTGGTAATCATCATCGGACTTTTGGCCACCATTGCGTTTGCCTTGTCCAAAAGCCCGCCTGTCTTGCCCCCTTCTCCGCTGATCGCGCAGATTGACTCTGTACTCGCCGCCGCGCCTGAAGAACAGTCTCTGGCCAAAGCGGTCAAGCAGTTGCGCAAAGATGTCACGAAAAGTCTTCCCAAGGGGAAGTATGTTGTGATTGACCGCAACAGCAACACGGCGTACTTGCGGTCCGCGGACTCGGTGATGTTCAAGGCCGTATGCTCCACCGGATCGGGCGGTGAATTGACGGATCCCAAAACAGGTCGCAAGTGGGTCTTCCACACGCCAAGCGGAGTCTTTTCGATCAAGAACAAAATCGTCGAGCCGTGGTGGCGCAAACCGGACTGGGCTTTTGTTGAAGATGATGAACCGATTCCGTCCAACAATGCGGATCGTCTCGATCCGAATGTGATGGGAGACTATGCTCTGGGATTCGGAGACGGCTATTTCATTCACGGCACTCTCTATGAGCGCTTGCTTGGCATGTCGGTGAGTCACGGCTGTGTCAGACTTGGCTCGGACGATCTCAAGTTTATTTATGACCGCGTTCCGATCGGTACAGGCGTCTATGTCTTTTAAGCTGAAACTTCTTTCGCTCGCGCTTTTGCTCTCTTGCGGCACCAATGCGCTCGCTCAGTCCGACAGCTTGCTGAGCGAGTGGCGCTACCTGACAATCCAGAACGAGCTGATGAAGTCCAATGCCCCCTATCTTACGGTTGATCAGGCGGCGGAAAAGGTTGAGATCCGCCTGGGAGGCGGAGTGGTCTGGGAATTGCTTGTGGACTCTGGAACCACTCCGCTCAATGTTCAACGCTTCTCTGGAGCTTTTGCACCGGATACCGCAGTCTTGTTTGAAGTAGAGTACGTTCAACTGCTGAAGTTCGAACAGCGTTTTCCGGACTCTCTGCTCGAGATCGTGAGCAACGCGATGGACATGGATCCTTCGCTCTTGCAACGTGAGATTCCGGTGATGTTTGAAATTCAGTGGCGCGACGGCCCGAAATTGCTCGTTCATTCCCTTCCCGAAGGCGAGCCACGTGAGGTTGTGCTTCCCTGGCGCGAGAAACTTGACCGATGGTTGAAAGGATTCGGAGGAAGCCACAGTTTCGCTGTTCAGATTCATCGCGAATCGGCGCTGACTCTGTATCGAGTTCTCAAAGACGGCGCGCCGGCGTTCATCATTCGTTAGCACAAGGTATCTTGAAGAGAAGAAGCGGGCCGCCAATCTGGCAGCCCGCTTCTCTTTTTGTTCCGGGGAACGATTTCCCGGGATCCACTCTTGCGCTTACTTCAGAAGCAGCATCTTGCGCGTGGCCGTGAAGTTGCCCGCGTCCAAACGATAGAAGTACACGCCGCTCGGCAGCGCCGCTGCGCTAAATGCTACCGTGTGGCTTCCGGCGATCTGAGCGCCGCTCACCAGCGTGGCCACTTCTTCGCCCGTCACCGTGAAGACCTTCAGCGTGACTGTCGCGGCGTCCGCGAGCGTGTAGCTGATGTTCGTTTCGGGGTTGAACGGGTTCGGATAGTTCTGCGCCAAAGCAAACTCGGTCACCGTCGCGGCACCCTGCGGAGTCGCGCTGGCGATCTGCGCATGAACCGTGCTGCTGCCGTCCATGTCCACCACCGTCAGGCGATAGCTATAGGACGTGCCGGCTTCGACGTTGGCGTCGGTGAAGCTGTAGTTGGACGCCGACGTGCTCTCGCCGCGCGCGTTCAACTGCGCCACGGTCGTCCACGTGTTCAAGTTCGTGGAGCGATCCAGAATGAAGTGGCTCGTGTTGTGCTCGGTCGCGGTCGTCCAGTTGACTTGCACGGCGTCTTCCATGCCCACTGCATCAAACGAAGCCATTTCCACCGGCAGAATGTTGTCAATCGTGATGCAGAAGCAACCCGCATACACGTCTTCACCCGGAGGAAGTTCGCGGCCCGCTTCGGGAAGCAGACACAGCACGAGGTACCAATTCATGTCGCCGCCCTGGCGAATCTCGTAGATAATGTCGCCGCTGCCAGGCGTGCAATCGGGATTGTCGCAATCCACACAACCCGGGACATACGAGAAGTCCGTGAAGTACGGAGGATTGTAGGGCGAATTCAGACGAACCCACAGCTCCTGATCGCAGCAGCACAGGCTGACGCAATAGGAACCCGGACCGCTGATGCTCTCGGGGCCCCACGTCTCACAGCAGAAGACCTGCAGATCAAGCGTCTGAGCCAAACCGTTGTCTTCAATCGTGGCCAGACGATTGCCGCCGCATTCCCAACCACAGTTCACGCCATCATTGCGCGTAAACTTGTACTGGATGGACGGATTGGAACCGGCAGGGAACACAAACGTGCCTTCCCAGATGCCGTCATTGTCCACATCGCTCATGCCACCGTTGGGATTGCACGGGCTCCAGCCCAGGAAGTCGCCGGTAAAGAACACGCCGCTCGCAAACAGATCGGGATTGACGCAGTTCATGTCCACGCTGAACGTCACAGGCGTGTCAAACGACAAACCTTCCTGAATGTGCAGAGTAAACGGCGGGCTGTTGCCGGCCTGATCCATGGCACCGAAGTACCAAGAATCGTCCGATATGTCGCGGATGCTGCAATAGAAGTAGGTATCTTCTCCGCCGACCGTCGCGCTGGCGGGAATGTTGGCGGTCCATTCGTCATTCGATCCGATGTCCACGTTGAAGGTCATCAGTACGGAATCATAGTCCGCCGCGCTGGCGGTCTTGTAGGCCAACCACGCTTCGATATCCGCGCAGGGGCCTGCCACATCCGTACAGCCACCCTTCCAAATCTGGAGGTAAACACCGATGTTCTCGGACGGAAGACGGGTTTGGCCGGTGGTCGGCCAAATCTGTCCCGCCCAGCCGATTGCTGCCTGGGCGGTGGTGGCACCGAACACCAGCAACATGGCGAGCATAAACAATTTCTTAGTAGAATTCATGGAACTGCTCCGTGTCCTTTCATGGAATCAAGTTGATTATCGGTTGCAGTATAGCTAATATATTTGCAACCTCATCGGAAATCAAGTGAAAAGACCACGAATCGTAATCGCATGACCGATACGCAGATGCCATAGCGCCTTCTTTCACTTTTTGCAAGATTCTGTATTTTATGTTAATACGATGCGCTTCCCCCACCCGAATAGCAGAACTCGTATGAAAGTTGAAGTTGGTTCAGAGCTTTGGAGGCATGCCCTCCATATTCAGCATTGTGGACAATGAATTCCCGAGGCAGATGCACAGAATAGCTGACCCTAAAATGGGTACTTGAGGCAGAACTTCAAATCTACACATTGATCTCCATTGATACTAATACTTGATAATTACGACTCATTCACCTACAATCTCGTCCAAGCTGTTCTAAAGTCGGGTGCTTCGGTCGAGGTGATGCGGAACGACGAGGTATCCGCCGAGCAGGTCGCTGCGCTTCGCCCCGAGGCGTTGATTCTTTCGCCCGGGCCCGGGCGCCCGGAAGATGCGGGGAACATGCCGGAGATTTTCTCCCAAATGCTCACTCTCTGCCCGATTCTGGGGGTCTGTCTTGGACATCAAATGATTGGACAGCACTTTGGAGCGGAAATCGTTCGCTCGCCCGAAATCGTGCATGGGAAAGCCACTTCGGTCACCCACGACGGCACGACGTTTTTTCAAGGCTTGCCAAACCCCTTTCCTGCGGGAAGGTATCATTCGCTGACGATTCAGCCCGGTTCGCTGCCTGAACCGCTGGTTGTGTCCGCGCGGACGGATCAAGGTGAAATCATGGGAATTCGACACCGCAGCTTGCCCGTGGAAGGCGTGCAGTTTCACCCGGAATCCATCCTGACGCCGGACGGCGAGAAACTCCTGAGAAACTTTGTGGACCTCATCCGCTTGGCCCGGCGCCAAGCTTCCGCTCCGTCCGCCTAAGTCCATTATCCAACAGACTAAGCTGGACATAAGTTGAACAGTATCCGCCTCTTGTAAATCCCTCAGGAAATGCGTATCTTAGCGGAATTGGAACAATCGGCAATCTGCCATCGTTATTCACTTGATCCTTCGGGAGACGCCACGATGATCACAAATTCTCATACACAGAAGGTTTTGCGACTCACCATGAAAACTATTCTCTCCCTGATGCTTGCGACGTTCGTTCTCGCATCCACCGGTTGCGGACAGTCCGGCAGCAAGCAAGAGGCAGTCAAGGTTTCCGATGCCAAGAAATTGAATTTCACCTATCAGACGACCGACGGCCAGACTGTGGACGCGCGCCAGTACTATGGCAAAGTCGTGATCGTGGACATCTGGGATACGTGGTGCGGTCCGTGCAAGAAGGGCATTCCGCATTTCATTGATCTCTATGAAGAATACCAGGGTCAGGTGGAAATCGTTGGCCTGGCGTTCGGTCGCTACGGCGCGCCGAAGGTCAAGGAGTTTGCCGATCAGATGAAGATCAACTATCCGAACGGAATCTTCAGCGAGGAAGCCGCCGCGCAGTTCGGTCGTCCGCGCTCGATTCCGACGTGCTTCATCATTGACAAGAATGGCGAGATCACGGAGACCGTGGTCGGCTACCGTCCCAAGGAGTTTTTCCAGGAGAAGATTCAGACTCTGCTGAAGTCGTAATCTTCCGAGACCGTTTATTCTGCAATATACTTTGGAGTTTATGCTATGGCCAATGACGCTGCGACTGCGGTGCTGAAGGTGACGGATCAGTCCTTCGGCGAAATCGTAAAATCGAATAAACTGCTGGTGGTGGATTGCTATGCCGATTGGTGCGGCCCGTGCAGAATGATCGCGCCGATCGTGGAAGATCTTGCGAATGAGTATTCAGGCAAGGTTGCCTTTGGCAAGGTGGACGTGGATCAGTCCCCGGAAGTCAGCCGCCAGTTTCATATCAGCTCGATCCCCACGCTGTTGTTCTTCAAGAACGGCGAAATGGTGGACCGGCAGATCGGCGCGCTGCCCAAGCACGCGCTGCAATCCCGCGTTGAGGCGCTGCTCGCAAACTAAGCCAAGTTCGTTTCTCACTCTGAGAAGCCCCGTCTCCAACGGGGCTTTTTTTGTTGGCACTTTCTATTGACATTTCGACATTTCTTCTTATCGTTTTATGGAGCAACAGCCGGAGGAATGATGGTAGTTGTTTTTTTTTTGCACTTATTGCATTTTCCAGCAGCGCTTTTGCAGTGGGCGATGTCACTGTCGAGAGCGTTGACTTCTCGGTCGCGTCCGGCCAGTTCGAAAACGGTTCCGGACTGATCAACTCTGCATTGGTGAACTACGCCATCGAGTGGCAGGACCTTGATTCTTCTGGCTGGTATGTCAGTGATCAATGGCATTACGTTGACTACATTGGAGCTCTCCACCTCGCTTTTACCTATGTGGACAGCACAGGTCCGGGGGTCATTGAACCGATCTACTCCGACTGGATGCAAAACACGAGCGGCGACCGATGGCCGTGCTCGTTTGGGACATGCGAAGAGCTGCTCCAGTTGGATACAGTTGCACAAATGCCGGATTCTGCAGACTCAACCCACATCTGGGTGATACTGAATCGGCGCTTCCGGTCGGAGGGCTCTATCCTCCTGCCCTTGCCTCAAGGGGACCTGCGAGTGTACCTGGTGGGAGACGAGGTGACTTGGGACGAGATGTACGGACGCGAACGTCCTGCCGACTTTTGCGGCGGAAACGGCACACCGAGAATTGAGAGCTATTTCCAAACCGGATATCCGATTCTCAGAGACTACTTCAGTCAATTTATTGGCTATTCGATGATCCACGTGCTTGACTCTTGTGACGTCACAGTTCCTCGACCAGAGCCGATGCCCCCTCCCGAGCCCGGGATTCAGTTCTTGGGGTGGACTCTGCCGAATGAGACAGACGGAAAAGACTGGCTCCCTGTTCCGGGCGACACGATTGGACTGAAGTTTGGAATCACCTCTTCTTCGCCGGGGACAAATCAGAGACTTTCATTTCTGATCTGGGACATTTCCGCGTGGCAAGGCGAAGCCATGAACTACCCTGCGCCGCCTGTTCCAGCGCCCTGGCACACAGGGCATTACTTCAAGGAGCCCTATCCGGAAGACGGCTCGGCCTATGATTTTGATTTCTGGGTGGCTGATCCCAATCTACTTGAGCTGCAAGTCATTGACTCGTTGACGCAGGAAGACGGCATCAACATGTTCAGCTACGAAGGGTATCTTCTCTTGCCCGACTCACTGCGTGATCGAGAGTACTCCCGCGAACCGCTTCGGCGATCACGCAAGACCATCATTGCGCGGACACGCAGCACGGTGTCCACCACTTTCACGCTGCGGTTGGTGGCGCGCGACTATGCGGCTCACTGTCTCGTGACGCCGTTCTTGGAGTCCAACGGAAAGTCCAACTTCATGGCTTACAAGACGGGGTTGGAAGAGACGGTCAGTCATATCTCCGTGCCGCGTGACGAGGATGGGTACGAGTTGTACTCTCACAACGTCGGAGACTACCTTGCAGATGCCTGGGAAGAATTGGCCTTTCCCGGAGACCCGCTGAGAGAACACTGGCCGTTCTCGCATCCGGATTCGGTGATGGACACGACCGCGCAATATGAAGACGATGACCATCAATTGATTGGCAGAGGATTCGACGGCGATGATCTCCTGAACTTTGAAGAGTATCGCGGATTCTGGGTTGCCGCCGATTCAACCCAACCTCATGACACCGCCAACTACCACCACATCCGCTGCGAACCCAAGTTCAAAGATGTCTTCGTCTATTTTCATCCGGCGCTGGAAGACTACCCCGAGGTCGTTGACTTCTTTGACGAAGTCTATCCGGGACATATCTACGAACTTGGCTCGGCGATAAAGGTTCATGTTACCGATTACTACAACAAACATGACTCATTGACTCACGTTCATCCTATTCGCCAGGTTAACAAGACTTCCTCCTTCTATCGCTGGAGTCACGTCAATGTGTTTCCCCCAAACTTCGTACCGAGCGACTCAATCTCCTATCTTGGGAGTACCTCCGAACTCAATGTCTGGGACTTCGGCGAGAGCATCCCACAAGTGATAACCTTTTGGCCCTGGTCAAGAAACGCTGGAACATATCAGCCCTACCCTGCATGGACACGTCGAAAGACAGTAGGGGCTTCGTTCCCTCATTCGGAACCGATAGGCGTAGGTACGTATCCCGGCAACACCTACTACGTTGTTATCAATTTTGAACGATTCCGAGAATATCTGGCTTCGCCATACTACAGAGATGGGAGTTATCAAGATTGGCATGACGATGTTTTGGCTGCTTTGAAGATAACAATCGCCCATGAATTCGGCCATGCCGTGGGATTAACGCACCCGCAGGGCAGCGAGCCACAAGATAGAATCATGGGAAACTTGCGCAGGATTCTTGGTACAGGAGAAATTGTCCCAAACAGCCCCACGTTTACTCCTCAGGATAGGTCGCGATTCACCATTCGCGCGGAATAGGAGGACTACAATGCCATCAGCTCGAAACACCCTTTCCACAATCGCAGCACTTGCATTGCTCTGCTGGGCAGCATTTGCCGATGTTTTGCCACCAACATTCGATGTCTATCCGTACTTCACAGAGCAATTTCCACTAAGACAAGTTTGGAAGCGAATGCTGCCTTCGCAAGCGTTGGACAACTCCAAACTGAATGCGTTCGTAAGAACCGAAGAGCAATTCGCACCCGGAATGCAGAGATACCCGAGGTCCACCTGCCTTATGAGTGGGCTTAGTGACACGCTCATGATAAGAGTACAGTTCTTGAATCGAACTGATTCTAGCATTTCTTTGAACGGGATAGACCTTCACACATGGTTCGCTCCAAGACTGCACAAAACAACCGCAAACATTGTTACGGGAGCACCCACATTCGATTCTACAGATGTCTCCTATGACGCGCAACTCTGTTTTGACTCTTTGGACTTGTTTAATCCTCCGAAGACAATACTTGCAGGAAATCAATCTCATGTCATCGCGTATGACGTATGGGACTTGCCAGAAGGCGTTTGGGTCTTTTCGCTTGCACCCACAAACAAGTTTCCTGGCGATGTCAGTTTCGTGTACGATGGAATGGTTTTCGAGTACAGATTGCCTGAAGACGGGCAAGATAGCGTTAACGCCTGGCTTGGGCTTGCGGAGCGCCAGAAACGCTGCAACGACTTTGACGGGGCCTTCGACTGGATTGACCGGGCGATTGCGATCAATCCGCATTCCGTCCCCGCCTGGTGGACGAAAGCCAGCTATCACTTCTCGAACGGTGACAGCCTGTTGTGCTTTCAGGCCTACGATTCCGCATTCAAGTTTCTTGATCAAGAACTTGACCCGCTACTGCCTGACACAACAAACTCTGTGGAGCCCGTGGAACGCCTATATATGCGTGCCTTGAGACCAACCATGGAGACAGACAGGTACGGCGCGGAGCGCTACGGGTTCTGGCATAAGTAATATGAGGTTCGCAACAAGCAACAAAGCCCTGATCACTCGATCAGGGCTTTTGGTTCGTGCAGGGAATTGTCGGCGCGCTTAGGCCGGGAGCAGAGCCTCCGCACGTGCGTGCGGCTCGGGCAGCAGTACGCGGTCGGTGTAGCGATTGTTCATCAGGCGCACGAGCGCAGAGTAGTTCACGTCAAACTTCACAACGTCGCCGATGCTTAGACCCGCGTCATCCTCGCCCACATTCAGCACGGCCACGTCGCTCGACGCACCGGCCAACTTATAGTCCGGATTGCGCGGCACAAGCCCGCCGATGTCCGTATCCAATTGACCAACCGAAACAATCGCGCGATAGCCGCGGCGCGCCACCGATCCCTCGATGTCCGGCTGTTCGAAACTCGTTTCGAACGGCGTGATCAGACTCGTGTCGCCCAGGGGAATCAGGCTTTTCTCCTTAATCTCCAGCACCTCCGCTTCCAACGTGATCGCGTCACTGCGCAATCCCGGCAGAATTCCGCCGCGCACCAAGTCCGTTCCCAAAAATACCGCTTCGCCAATCCGGAAGTGATTGATGCCCGAGGGCAATCCGCTCTCCAGCAGGAGCGGCAGAGCCGACGACGCTCCGGCGGAAATCAAGGGAAGTTTCTTCTTGAATTTCAGCTCCAGCAACTCACGGTAGAGAGCCAACTGCATGAACTGATCGGGATTCGGCACCGCACCGGACAGACAGCCGATGTTTGCGCCGATCCCCAGCACGCGAATGTTGGGCAGCGCCAAAATGTTTTCGTAGAATCCCACGAGATGACCGGGCAGAATGCCTTCGCGCAGATCACCCACCTCGATCATCACAATCACGCCGTGAATTTTGCCCTGCTTTTGCGCTTCGTCATTCAGCGCAATGATGATCTCTTCTTCGCTGTTCAAGCTCACGTCGGTCATCTTCACGATCTGCGGAATCGCCGCGTAGTGCGGCAGGCGCAAGTACCACGTGCTGACTTCCGGCGCATGCTCGCGAATCGCGCGCAGATTGAACAGACGCGAATCCGCAAAGGCAGGCACTTGCATGTCCGCCAGCGCATTGAGTGTCTCACCGTGTCCGCACAGGGCTTTGGTGACCAACGCCCACTGCGCGCCGTGCGAGTGCATCCACCCGTCTATCAACCGGATGTTGTGATGCAGCGCCGCTCCGTCTATGGTCACGCGATTCATCGGGCAAGCCTCATTTCTGCGTACTTGTTCTTGAATCCCAATCGCTCATAGAGCCGCTTGGCGGGATTGTCATAGTCCACGTGCAGCTTGATCGCGCCTTTGCACTCAGCGAAGGACCGCTCGATCAGTTGCGAGCCTACTCCCTTCCCGCGCAGTGCGGGATCCATGCTCACAAACAGCAGCAGATTCTCGGGGACATAGCCGCCCATTCCCGTGTCGAGCATCAGCAAGGCTCCGGCAAGCTTTCCTTCCTGTTCAGCAAGCATCAAGAATCCGCCTTTCCCTTCTGCCTTTGAGAAGGCGTAGTCCAAGCCGCGACGAATATCCTCGGGACGATCGTGCCATGGCTTCATCGTATCGAAAAAGAAAGCCGTGACTTGCTCGAGCGACGTCCAATGTGGGAGCTCTGAGGGCGAAGTTACTTTGTGAAAGCGAACATCTTGTGGCGACAGGGTCATGACAGCTAAATTGATTATTTTCAATACTTACATAAGATAGCCCCTTGTTTCAACAAATGCAAGTTGTTCATATAATACACTTACAAAGCACATACCTTGGCACAAGCCCCGAGTTTCGGGGAAGTTGAAGCGGGCCCCGCCTCGGGTAAGTCCCAAGCGTCCTCAAATAAACGAGGCGCGGTTTCCCGCGCCTCGCCTCTTTCGAGCAGAAAGTCTGCTTAGTTCCGACGTGGGGTCACTTGAAAGAACTCCATCGGCTGATTGGACGCAAATGCAACGGTTGTTTGCGATGTCGAATAAAGGGGCACAGTCCATTGGCCATGCTCCGTTGCCGAGTAGATATCATACACATTCGCACCAAATACGGGCGTCCAGTTCAATCGAACACTGTCTCCTTCGGCTACAATGGTCAAGAGCGGCGGCGAAAGCGGACCGACGATTTCGTTGATGAACCACTCCGCATTCTCCGGAGTTATCTGAACGTGATCCTGATTGGCGACCGGGAAATAGAGCGAGTCGAAGGGCGACAGATCATAGAGATTCTGCGCTCCGGCGATGTCGAAAAACGGATCACTGACACTCAGGTCGAGCGCGCTAACCGACGGAATGAAACAATGCGACGGATGCAGTGCGACAATGTCTCCGTACGGAGCGGGGACCGCAGCAAGCTCTTCCATCGTGGCAGTCAATCCGCCCGGAGCATTGTCCCAGGGCAGACAGGGAGCAATGTACACATCACGAAACTCGTCCGGTAGCGGCCAAATGAGATTGATTTCACCCTGCAAAACGCGTGTGTTCGCCGTATTGCTCACCGCCCACACGTTTCCGCGAATGTCCACAAGCAAGCTGTTGTACACCCAACTGATGATCTGCGCGCCCGGCAGGAAACCGCTGTTCTGCTGCGTGCTGCTGCCGTTAATCACGGACACAAGCCGCGGCTGCGAGGGATAGTCTCCCAGTGCAACAAAATCGTTTTGCAGAGCGGCGAACATCGGATCCGGATGTGCCGTGCCGCTACCCGAAGAAGAGAGATGATAGAGCAAAAGCTGGCGCGGAGCCGGAGTCAGCAACGCATCGCGCGCTTCCGCTGCTTCGGCGGCTTGATCCGCGAAGAAATCCGCCCAGTACTGAATCCCGATGGGAATGTTTGCGCCGTTCTGCGGCGAATCCACCGAGATAAACAGCGACACATTGTGCGGAAGCGAGTTCGCTTCCATATACGTCAGTGCATAGCGCGTGGTGATTCCGCCCAGACTCGTTCCCACCATCACAACGGGTTCGAGTCCGCCAGTAGCTGAGTTGATCTCTTCAATCAATTCCTGCACCAGAAATGCGTTGTCCTGCACGTGTACTTGCGAATTGCCGTAGTTCAAAACCACCGCGTCGAATCCAATCGAGCGCAGGGTTTCGATCAGCATCTCCTGATTCATCAGATCGTAGAGCTCGTCCCAATTCAAACTGTTGGTCAGATCCAATCCTTCGACCAACACAACGGGTTTTGTGAGCAGACTGTGGCCCGGAGCCAGCAGGATGTAGGCTTCACCCGTAGCCGGAGTGCCCGAGAAGCTGTGACTTGCCGTCAACGCCCAAGTCTGATCCGGCGGCGGAGCATCCAAAGAGCGCACTTCGAATTTCGCGCGAGAGAACAACACGCTTCCGCCGGGAAGAGTGATGCGCGCAGTAATGATTTTCTCGCCAACTTCGGAGTACGACGCGCGAATTGAAGCCGCGTGAGTCACTTCACGAAACCCAAGTCCATCCGCGAGATCAACTTCTATCTTCGACGGTGCTTCAAGATTCGAGTACAACTTGGTCGCCGGATCAATGGTGAACTCGACATCTGAACCGCGATATGTCCAGTCATGCAGAACCGACAGAGCGGCAACGCGCTTCGTTGTGAGAAGGCTTTCATTGACTCCCCTAACGCTCCCATCCTGATACTCGATCAGCTCATTCCGCCTCGTCTGATCTTCAACCTGCTGATAGTCAAACAGCAACAGCGATAGCGGATGTCGGCCCGATTGCTGTGCAGCGTGGCGCAGTTCCTGCAATTCGCGATAGCCGGGAATCGGACTCTCTGCAAGCGTCGCGTTCCGAAGTTCAAATGCGATCTGCTTCCAATTGTCATGCGAGACCGCCTCGACTCCAGACGAACCGTTAACTCGATCAATTCCAAAGAGCGGAACCACGAGATCGTATAATACCCCCGAAGAAAGCGGACTCGTGCGAGTCGCACCAAAGCTGCTTTTTAGGTAGCTGTCCAGCTTCGCTGCCAACTCACTCCGAGTCGTTTCGCCCGATGCCAGAATCGGGACAACCGCCAACAGGATCAGTAACACTCTCTTCATCGCTTCGTCTCGCTCTCTATAATTCTCGATTCACTCCATAAGGTACGACCGCGACAACGAAAGCGCAATAGTTTTGAACAAGAAAACAGCCCCCGGGTGCGTCCCGGGGGCTGTCTGTTTCGCTCAATAACAGATACTTAGCGTATTCTGCTTTGGATCATGCCGTCCGCATTAGGGAGCCGCGACGGCCTTCACGACAAAGAAGCGCTTCTGAATTCCGGCCAACGGAATCGTAAGCGTCGTTCCGGCGGTGCTGCCTTCCAAAGTCACCAGCATGCCGTCCGATTCCGGAGACGACCACAGTTCATAGTACGGAGCGCCGCTCGCGTCCCAGTTGAACTGCAATGCGTCCGTGCCCGGGAGGTACAGAATCGTCAGGTTGGTCGGCGGCGGGAACGAACCCACATTGAACTCGACCGGAATGATAATCAGACCTTCGTCCGGATCATTCGATGTGACTTCGATGTTGCCTGTGTAGGTGCCCGCAGGCAGATCACCAGCTTCAAAGAAGACGCTCACATCCGTGCAATCGCCCGGATTCAATACACCGCTGACCGGCGGAACGATCGTCAGCCAATCCACGGTGGCCTTGAATTCGATGGCCATGTTGTCATGCAGATATGCGGCGTTGTACACCACACCAAGACCGTCCGTACCATTGTGATCATTCAGACCCACCGTCGCGGAGGTCAGACCGACCGTGCCGATCGTCTGCGTTTCGTACTGAATGACGATGCGGCCGTTTGCGTACAACATGACCTGGAAGTTGTAGATGTCGCCGGTCGTACCCGAGAAGTGTCGAATGTCGTCCCACTCCACGACAAAACGGCTGTTCGGCGCGTCATAGTAGGTGTACACACCGCCGCCCGCGGGCGGATAGAGGTCGTCCCAGAACGGGGCGATCATCGCCAGAGGAGCCGACGTGCTCGGAATCGCAACATTCGAATAGGCCGACGAACCCGATCCGAAATTCATCAGACCGTTCGACGTGACGTTCACCGAGTTGTATGAAATCCCGTAGAACTCGAACGAGAACGGCAACGCGATTGAGACAAACTGATCGTCGCCGGTTATGCCAGAGTTCGAGCCGATACCATTGATCTCAAACCAACTATACACAGGACCGCCCGGCTCATCCGAGTCAATCCACGTGTAACCAAATGTGTCCGGACCACCCTGCGCATCGAGCGGAGAATAGGAGTCACGATCACTGACATTCACGTCAACCTTTGCTCCGTTGTTGATCGCGCGGATCATGTCCAACTGCTCCTTGGTCATTTCGACATTGACCGCAGGCACATAGCTCGACAAAGCAAGAGCAGGCGTCGTCTGCTGCCAGCTTGAACCCCAATACAGCGGGCAAACACCGGTGTTGCAGATCTGGAAGGAACCCGTGTCCGTGCCGCCAAGCGGAGCCGCTCCGGACAGCGAGGCCGGAGTGATCGCGATATCCGCATCGCCAAGTTCACAACCCGGTCCAGTCGAGAAGTAGACCGTACGGCCAGGTTCCTGGCCCCAGGAGTTGGCATCCACCGCGCCGTCGCACACGTACTGCGAATAGGTGCCGCCGTCCTGCGTCATGATGCCGACCGTGGTACTGGCCACATCCGTCAGCGGATCATCATACTGGAAGAGAATGTGGTTGTCGCCCGTCGCGGAAGAATAGAAGCCCTGGTCATAGATAATGACCTGGAAGCTCTGCAAACCACCGCCGCCGAAGTGTGAAATCTGATACCACGACACCACCAGCCAGTTGTTCGCCGCGTCATAGTAGTAGGCAACTTGACCTGAATACGTAGTCATGTCATTCCAGTTCACATAGAGACCCGGAGACATGAACGCGTTCGGCAAGCAGTCATTGAAATAGGCAAACTCGCAGGCATCAAACGTCACATAGCCGTTAGAGCCGACGTAGAAGTCGGTATACGTCTGGCCATAGAACTGGAAGGGGAACGGGAAAGTGAACGGTCCTTCGCAGCCATCGTCCACCGACAACAGAATCTGCGTACCCGATCCGCCTTCGGACGGAGTTACTGCCTGCCAATCAAAGGCGATACCATCGGCGTCCACGTCTTCGCACATCGTATAGCCATAAGGATCAGCCGGCGAGCAGTCGTAACGCGGATCGCTCGGCAACAGGAAGTCCACCGTCGTGCTGACGCCAATCGCGACGTTCAGCGCTTCGTCCGGACCGCAGCCCGGCAAAGACGCGCGAAGGTCATACGTACCTTGCGGCAGCGTGATCGAATAGAACCCCGAACCGTTGGTCGTCGCCGACGGAATGGGCGTATTCAGCACTTCCACCGTGGCGCCAACTGCAGGACCGCCGGCGCAGTTTGTCACGATACCGGACACTGTTCCCTGCGGAGCAAGAACCAGCGTGAAGTTCTGAGTCACCGTGTCGCCTTCGACGATGTTGATGCCAGGTGCTGACTGCGAAACGTAGCCAAACGCGGAGCATTCCACGGTGTACGTGCCTTCGGAAAGCGGCAGACAATAAGAACCGTCCGCTTCGGTGAAGACTTCGTTCGAACCGGTCGTGATGCCGACACGCGCACCGGCGATCGGGTTCACACCGTCCGTCACCACACCGCACACGCGGCCAAGATTCGACACCGCAAGCACGGATTCATATGCATCAATGAAACCATAGCCGTACTGATTGTCCTGACCGGCGGTGCCGTAGTCAATCGCCGTGCTCATGATGGCGTCCTTGATCGTCACATGGTCGCAATCCGGGCAGGCTTCACGCATCAAAGCCACCACACCAGCGACGTGCGGACCGGCCATCGAGGTACCGGAATAAAAACCATTGTAGCCGCCGCCGGGAACCGATGAGTAGACATCCACGCCGGGAGCCGAAATCTCAGGCTTGATGTTGTCCGGGCTTGCCGGGGTACACGGCGTCGGGCCCTGGCTCGAGAAGCTGGCCAACGGGTAGGGAGCCGTAAAGTTCGTCGCATCCACCGCGCCAACCGAGAAAATCTGATAAGCATTCAGAGAGTAGATCGCCGGGCTGCGCAGGCCGCTCGTGCTCTCATTACCCGCCGACCACGTGATGACCGGACCCGCGGCTTCGCAGTTCGTGATCACGGTGTTCCAGAAATCAAAGCACTGAGCGTAGCCCAAGCCAGTGAAGACGCCCCAGCTGTTCTGAATCACGTCGGGAACGTCATCCAGCGTGCCGGGATTTCCGTCAGGATCCGCAAACCACTGATAGTCCGCGATGATGTCGTTGTCAAAATCGCCGCTGACACCCTGATTGATCGAGTTCGTGGCAATCCACCGAGCATTCGGGGCCGAGCCCACGGTGTTGATGTCGCCGTCGCCTTCGAATTCACGTCCGGTGATCGTTCCCATCACGTGCGTTCCGTGGCCGTTGCCGTCCGCCGGAAAGCTGGGAGCCGAGCCCAAAGCATCGCGCCAGCATTCCGCCGCCGGAGCGAAGTTACCGCGCCAGCGCGAAGCCAACGCCGGGTGAGTTCCATCCACACCCGTATCGCAGTTCGCCACCAGGACGCCCTGACCCGTGATGCCCAACACGTTGTTCACTTCGGTCGCGCGGATCGCATCCTGACCGGGAGTCGTGAACTCCGTGTCCAACGGATTGCGCTCGGGAGCGCGGCCTTCACGCATAATCGGCTCAATCAGTTCCGCGCGAAAATTCTCCGTCACGTACTTCACATCGCCGCGCTCACGCAGCGATTCGAGATAGTCCTTCTTGGCCGAAACCACAAAGAGGTTTTCAATCCAGTAGGCCGTGAAGCCTTTCACATCGCCGGACTTCACAAGAGCGTTCAGCTCATTGCGAAATGCTGGCTGTGTCTGCTCCGCGTTGTACTTCAGGGCGGAGATGACTTCCGTATGGCGCTCGGCCAGGCCCGCACCACGGGCGTGAAGTTGGAAGTCAAGTGTCATAATGTCAATCGGACTTTCGAGAATGACGATCGCACTCACGAAGTCCTCGGCTTTGGCATGCTCAAGTTCATAATCCAGGGCCGGCGAAAACTCTGCGGCCAGAGCGCTCGCGCACCAGATCATCAGCACTGCCAAAAACATAAGGGACCCACGTTTCATCGTTACTCCTGCTTTCTTTGTGGATTCACGGACGGGTTACCATGCGCTAGTATTGAAGCTATCGTAATTCGCGCAACTTGTCAACAATTTCCACTGTCCTCCTTAAAGATTGAGTCCCTGCTGACCCACCTATCCGGCAGCTGCCGCCCCCAGACCATAGCTTCGCAAATGCTTGAAAAACTGACATGGTTCACCTTCCAGTTGCGAGATTTCAACCTGTCAACTTTGCTGGCAAGGCAAAACCTAACAGTGTGAGAGGCAATTCGCACTTTTGACTCACTTTGAAACGTGAGACGGGCGACACTTTGTGCCGCCCGTCTCAGGGGTTTCTAACTTTGAAAGGTCTGCTACTTCATCAGGACCATCTTGCGGAGCTCGGAGAAGTCTCCGGCTCTGAGCTGATAGAAGTAAAGCCCGGACGGAAGGTTGGTTGCGTCAAACGAAATGCTGTGACGTCCAGCTTCCAAAGTCCCGTTCACCAGCGATGCGACTTCCTGACCAAGGGCATTGATCACCCGCAGGTTTGCCACCGAGCGTTCCGGCAGATCAAAGGAAATCGTCGTCTGCGGATTGAACGGATTCGGATAGTTTTGGTGCAGAGCAAACTCGGTCACCGTCGCATTGCCTGCTTCCGGCGCGGCATCCAGTTCGGCGGCCACGGCTTCGGCTCCGCTCAGATCACAGGCCACAAGCGCATAGTGATACATCCGGCCATTCTCCAAACCATTGTCGGTCCAGGTGTAGGCCGACCCGGACGGGCTGTTCACCGCATCCACGCGTCCCACCAGAGCACCGTCACGGCGAAGGTCGAAGTGGCTGCTGTTCTGCTCAGAAGCCGTGCTCCAGTTCAGTTGGACGGCGTTATTCAATCCGACGGCGTCAAAGCTATTCAACTCGACCGGAAGACGGGTATCACTCGTGATATGCAGAGTGATTTCGCCGCACCGGAAAGCGCTCCAGAAATAGTGCGCCGTCGCGACGTAGTAGGTGCCCGCGGCGAGGTTCAAGTCCGTCAGGACTTCAGGTGCGCCCAAGAACGGATTGTTGCCGCCGATTTCCGCGATGTCCGCCGAGGCCACGCAGGACCCTTGCGGATCATTGCAGTCCGTGAACACCATGATCTGGTTGTCGCCGGGGCCAGAGGCCGTCAACGTCATGATTGCGGCCTGCTCAATAGTGAAGCTGTAAATCACGGCACGCTCCGAACTATAGCAGGTGTCGCTGTCACAGCCGCTGCGTCCGACGCAGAAATTCACCGGAACGCTGCAACAGGAGTTTTCCGTGTTCGTGTATTCAAGCACACCCGGAATCACGATGGGATCCACGCAGAAGTCCGTCGGGCAGCACTCTTCGCAGGTCAAACCTGCGGTCCAAAGCCCTTGCACCGTAAGACACTCGTCGCGCGTCCACTCATCTGCACAGGCCGGGCCGTCTTCCGTACGATAGCAGCAACGGCCCACCGGAACGGGACACTCAAGACAGGCAGTGGTCAACGTGTAGTTCGTCCCACAGGCAATGTCCTGATTCATGATCACACCGATCACGTACAGGCCTGGTGTCACACACGCGTCGAACGCGGACGTCTGGCAACGCACATAAGTCGCGAAATGAACCGGATCCCATTCTCCGCAGAGATCCGAAGGATCCATGCGCCAGATTCCCCATGAACCCGGCGCATCGGCGAACAGGCCCACATACAAACTCTCGCTCTGAGCTGCTACAGTCATAGTGTAATAGTCCACGTCTTGAACCGGACCGCCCGTGACGCCCTGATAGGTTCCCGCCGTCGCGCAGACGACCATGTTGCAGGCAATCTCTTCGAATAGCGGGGGCGCACCGGGGATACAGCCAGCGTTCGTCACATCCGTGTAGCCGCCCTGGCAGACCAGTTGTTCGACGCTGTGATAGGCGCCGTCCGGGCACTCCACACACGGCGGAGGCGGAGGAGGCGTGCAGCGCTCACAGCGAATGCCATTGTCCATTCCAAAGAGATACGCGCCGTTGCTGGTCGAGCTCCAACCGTCCACAAAAATGTAATAGGTTACACCCGCACTCAGCGTCAGATTGCTGCAGCAGCTCGTCAGATTGCCGCTGCCTTGCGGACAACCGCCGGCGTGATCATCGCTGCAGCACACGAATTCCGCATTCGGATCTCCGGGGCAGCCGTTGGCATAGATGTACAGGTACGTGTCATACTGCGATCCGCACAGCGAAATGGAAACCACTTCGTCTTCGACCGGCGTGTACGAATAGACCACGTCGCGACCATCGCCCGGAACCGACGGACCGGGAGGATCCGAACCGCAACGGTCCGCGGCGAGCGGCTGATAGTTATTCGCATTGTCGCTTGTGTTGCCCGTTTCACAGAACGGCAGGCTCGTGATGACATATGCGTTTTCGCACGTCTCGCCGCCTTCGTCCAGAGTGCTAACAGTCTCGCGGCCATTCAGTTGAATCAGAATCTCATTAATCCGTGCCCAAATCTCCGATGCGTCCTGCTCCACGACCTTGCGGGCATACGCTTCTTCATAGAGACCGACAAGCTCTGTCTCTAAAGCGGACATATGCGATCCGAGATCCACGGGCAGAACCGTTGCCGTCTGAGTAGTTTGCACAACAGCAGGACTCTGAGGCCGCTCGACCTTGGTCACAGCAGCCGAAGCCACAAGACTGACGCACATCACACAACACAGAATCAAATTTCTATACATGTTTGTCCTCTTTTCGTGAAGTCTGTTCCATAGTGAGAACCAATATACACGCGCACGATTCGTTGTGAAGTTCAAACATTGTATCAAGAAAATCTTCTGGGTCCGCTCTGCTTCGCAGAGCATATAGTAAGTACACCTGCTTCAATTGAGAAGGTTATGTTGCGCAGGCCGTGCGCTTAAGCGGATGCGAGAGCCGGAACTCCGTTGTATGGATTGGTATGCACGAAATCAATGCACCGGGCCAGCTCTTGGAGACATCGCGATGAGCAGAGAGCGAATCAGTTTGTTTTCGCCCTTGCCGGAGGCAAAAGGTGGCGATTGAGTCCTTGAGTGACCCTGTCACGTAATGACGATTTCTGAATAGCTGACGATACGGGATGGGTATAGAACCTTTGGTTTGAATCTTCTGGAATATCAAGACAATAGAATTGAAGATTTGTTCTAAGCTTACTCTAATTGTCATATTTGTATAAACATAAGTATTTTGTAATGGTTGCAAAGGTCGCTAATCGTCGGTATATTTATGCATGAAAAGAGCGTAACGCTCCGAATCGTCACGCATTTATTCCAAGGAAAAAACGCAATGAAATTCAATCGGATCATTATCATCGCTGCGATCTGCCTGGCTTTTGTCGCCAGTGCCTTTGCTCAGGATGAGGCCAAGACACCGACCTATGTCGGTTCAGGCAAGTGCAAGATGTGCCATAAAGGCGAGAAGAACGGAAACATCTGGGAAACCTGGCTTGAGACCCCGCATGCCAAGGCCATGTCCAAGCTCGATCCCGCCAAGGGCGAAGACAAGAACCCCGAGTGTCTGGCTTGCCACACGACCGGCTATGGCGCGGGCGGCTATGATGCTATGGCTGAGATGATGGGTGCCGAAGACCTCGGCGGCGTCGGATGTGAATCCTGCCATGGACCGGGATCTGAATATAAATCCAAGAAGGTCATGGAGTCGCGCGAAGCCTCCATCGCGGCCGGACTGTGGATTCCCGACGAAAACACTTGCAAGAAGTGCCACAACGAAAAGTCCCCGACCTTCAAGGGCTTTAACTACGAAGAAGCGTACGCCAAGATCGTGCACCACCTTCCGCCAAAGGCTGAAGGCGGAGCTGCGGAAGGCGAATAAGAACTCTCTGCTTGATTCGACGCGGCCCACTTCGGGCCGCGTCGCGCAAGCGACAACTATCCCTTCGCGTTGTGACCCGCCTAAAGGATTGGGTCATTTCATGTGAAAAAAATCACATAGTTTGACCCGTCAACGCGATGGAGGGAACAAACTATGGAAATGAATCGCCGCAACTTCCTCAAAATTGCCGGACTTGCCACAGCCGGAGTGGCCACTGGCGCCCTGCCGGGAAAGTCGCTGGCCTCCGTCAATCACTTCGAGGGCAATCCCGACCGCAAAGGAGTGCTCGTGGATACCACGCAGTGTATCGGCCTGAATTGCCGACGCTGCGAATTGGCCTGCGCCAAGCAACACGGTCTCCCCACTCCCAGCAACCCGCCGGAAGACCCTACGGTCTTTGATCAGCCGCGACGCACACATGCCGACCAATTCACGGTCGTCAATCGCTACCCGGGAGATTCCCCGGACTCCCCTATTTACTGCAAGACGCAGTGCATGCACTGCGATGAACCTGCCTGCGCTTCGGCCTGTCTCGTCGGAGCCTTCAGCAAGAGCGAGACCGGCGCTGTCCACTACGACGCAAGCGTATGCATCGGCTGCCGCTACTGTATGGTGGCATGCCCGTTTAGTATTCCAACTTATGAATATGACCGTGCGCTTCACCCGAGGGTGAGGAAATGCACTTTCTGTTTAGAAGAGAGATTAGAAGAAGGCAAGCCGCCTGCCTGTGTTGAGGCTTGTCCCCGGGAAGTGATGACGTTCGGACGACGCGAAGACTTAATCAAGCTCGCCCGTCAGAGAATCGCCCGCAATCCCGACAAATACGTTGATCATATCTATGGTGAGCACGAGGTCGGCGGCACGAGCTGGATGTACCTATCTTCCAAGCCGTTCGACCAAATCGGGTTCCGAACGGATCTGGGGACTATTCCCTATCCCGAGCTCACCCGCAACTATCTTTCCGCCGCGCCGCTCGTCATGGCCATCTGGCCGACGTTTTTCCTGAGCGTTTATCTGTTTACAAAACGCAAGGAACAGCTCGCTGAGCAGAACGGCAACAAGGCGAACGGCAATCACAGAATGAAGGAGGAGAAATAGTGGCTACGGTCATAGCTCCTTCCGCTCCGGCGCAGCACGCTCCGGACTTTGTTCGTGACAAACTATTGTTGGGCAAGACTCCGAAAGAGTACGTCAAGGGTCTGATGACTCCCGGGCATTTCATCGCGGGAATCATTCTCGCGGTCGGCCTGCCCATCACGTTCTTTAGATTCACGCAAGGCATTGGCGCAATTTCCAACTTGACCGACGCGAACCCGTGGGGTATCTGGATCGGAATTGACGTGCTGTGCGGCGTGGCGTTGGCTGCCGGCGGATTCATTATCGGCACGATCTTTCATATCTTCGGGATGAACGAATACAAACCGCTCGTACGCCCGGCGATTCTGACCGGATTTCTGGGCTACGTGCTGGTGGTGTTCGGACTCATGTTTGACCTCGGACGCCCGTGGCGGCTTCCCTATCCGATGTTCTGGTCATGGGGCTGGAGCTCGGTGATGTTTGAAGTCGGATGGTGTGTTGCACTTTATCTAATGTGCCAGTTCGTTGAGTTCTGGCCGCCGCTGTTTGAGTGGCTCGGAGCCAAACGGCTGCGCGCCTGGGCGGTCAAGTTGACATTGGGTGCCACGGTGATGGCCGTCGTACTCTCGACCTTGCACCAATCCTCACTTGGCGCACTGTTCTTGATCATGCCGTCGAAGCTCCATCCGCTGTGGTACAGCATGTACCTGCCCGTGTTCTTCCTGATTTCCGCCATCTCAGGTGGAATCGGGATGATTATCTTCGAGTCCACGCTGTCGCACTCCTACTTCAAGAAACAGACCGCGCATCTGAGTCATCACGATTTGGATCGCCTGACTCTGGGACTCTCCAAGGGCGGTGCGATGGTGCTGTTCATGTACTTCTGGCTCAAGATCATCGGTGTGGCCCACGAAAATCAGTGGTCCCTGCTCTTCACGGGCTGGGGTGCGTGGTGGCTCGTCGAAGTTTTGGGTTTCATTCTGCTGCCGTCTTTCCTGTTCCTGATGTCCGTGCGCAGAATGAGCGCCAAACTCGCTCGCGTCGCGGCGGTTTGGACAGTCATCGGACTGGTCTTGAATCGCCTCAATGTTTCGGCGATCGCTCTGAATTGGCATGCCGCAGAGCGATATATTCCCAACTGGAAGGAAGTCTGGGTCACGGTCATGATTTTCACGATCGGCGTCCTGGTCTTCAAGTTCATTGTCAACCGCATGCCGATTCTCATGCAGCATCCCGACTATGTCGGCGACAACCACTAAAAAGGGATGATCATGCACTCGCTTCACGAATTCACGTTAGTCACGCAGTCCGGCGAATACATCGTCGCCATACTCGGACTGCTCTCCATGATTCCGTTTTGGAAAGCACTTAACACACGACCCCGGCGCCGCTAATCGCGCCACGAGGTCGGTTTATTCCGACCATGAATATATTCGTTCTTTCTATCTGTATAGTCTTTTCGCTGCTCTATAGCGGCGACGCCTTCGCCCTGCTGAAACAACCCGGCTCGGCCAATGGCTGCAGTGAGTGTCACGTTTGCAAGACGCCTACTGCTGACGATCCTTGTCTGCGCGCCTGTCCGCGCCCGCGCGCCACGCCGCAGGAAATCAAAGTCGGTCCGGACGAGATTCTCATCAACGAGATCGAGTCCGAATACGAGCCTGTTCGCTTTGCCCATCGTCTGCACGCTGAAATGACGGCCATGGACCGCGGCTGTCAGGATTGCCACCACTTTCAGGAAGTCGGCGGCATCACGGCCTGCAAGAACTGCCATCCGCCCACTGCCGCTGATGACAATCTTGAACAACCCAGCCTGAAGGGTGCCTACCACCGTCAGTGTCTCGGCTGTCATCAGGATTGGAGCCACGAAACCGCGTGCGAGATCTGCCACATGAAGAAAGGGCAGGTTGGACCCGCGTATCAGATGCCCAAGACCTCTCCCGGCAGCCGCTTCGCGGGATTGGTGGAGCCTGAGAAAAAGGTGTGGAACTCGAGTTACGGCGGCGGCACCATTGTGACGCTTCACCACCAGAACCACACCGAGAAGTATGGCATCTCGTGCGCGTCCTGCCACCACGCTGAGGGTTGCGGTTCCTGTCACTCCAAGTCCGGAGAGACCACCGAAATCAGGCATTCGGAAGAGGCGCTGCACGGCATCTGCAACGCATGCCACGCCGAGATGAGCTGCAAGCAGTGCCATCTCAAAACCGAAGCGCCGGAATTCTCACACGATCAGACGGGCTGGCCGCTGAAATTTTATCACGAGCGTTTGACCTGCAAACGCTGCCACGGAAATCCAAATCACTTTACAAAGCCGACCAGAGATTGTAGCGGATGCCACAATGACTGGAAGGTCGGAACATTTAAGCACGCACACACCGGTTTCGGGTTGAATGAAACGCACGTGGAAATCTCGTGCGAAGAGTGCCACGTCGGGATGAACTTCGCGGTGCCTCCCACCTGCTCGAGTTGCCACGACGAGGACATTGCCTATCCAGCCGCAAAACCGGGTGACAAACTAAGATAGTTATGAACCGCGCACTACTCACTTTCCTACTCTGTGCCCTTGCTTCGTTGCCTTCGTTCGCGGGCGACGACAATGTTTGTGTTGACTGCCACTCTGACGGCACGCTGACGCGCACCAATCCCGACGGATCGGTCGTGTCGTTGGCCGTCACGTCGGACTCGCTAGCAAGATCAAAACACGCCGCGCTTGCTTGCGTGGACTGTCATGCGGACCTAAAGGACTTCGACGATTGGCCACATGATGAGAAGCTGAACTCCGTCAATTGCGCAGCCTGTCACAAAGATGCGGCAAGTCAGGTGGCCATGGGTGGACACGAGGGAGTGTTGAAGTGTGCCTCCTGTCACGGCACCCATGATATCCGCGGTGCGGCTCCGGGAACGAAACTCTCCGCTGAACGAGTGGACAGAACGTGCGAAGAATGCCACAATCGCATGCATCCCCCGCGACGGGGGCGCTCCACGGGATACGCAAGCTATGACGTCGGCATTCATGGTCGGTTGCAGAAGCAAGGCAAGGAAGGACTGCCGTCCTGCACCGGCTGTCATGGTTCGCATGCCGTGCATGCCGAAGACAGGCAACCGGAAACCCTTGAAGCGGCCTGTTTGAATTGCCACGGCGATATCAAGGAGGAGTTCAAGAAATCGGTGCACGGGCAGTTCAAGGAAGGCCGAAATCTCTCGCATTGCTTTGACTGCCACGGTGAGCACCGCAGCCGCGCGCCGTCCGACTCGACGCTGCGCATTACGAATGAGTCTCCGGCAGAAGCGACCTGCGGCATGTGTCACGAAGAAACCGTCCGGCTCTACAATCAGAGTCTGCATGCCTACGCTCTGGGAAGCGGCTCACCGCGGGCGCCGCGCTGTGAGAGCTGTCACGGGGCGCACAATATTCGGAAAGTGTCCGACCCCGAGTCTCCGATGCATCGCAGCAAGCAGGTGGAGACTTGTGCAAAGTGCCACAGTCAGATCGGTATCGCGCTTGATCCTGAAGTACGACTGCCGCGTTCATTCGAGAACTATCTGGAAAGTACACACGGCAAGAAGTTGAAGGAAGGCAACGAGGAGGTTCCGGTTTGTATCAACTGCCATGGCGGCCATGCCGTAAAAGGCAGCAACAACCCGGAATCCACCATTTCGCTGCACAATATTGACAAGACGTGCGGCAAGTGTCATACCGAAGAGCAGAAGCTCTACCATGAGTCCATTCACTATCGCGCGCTGATGAGCGGCATAGACGACAGTCCAACCTGCACCGGCTGCCACGGAGAGCATTTACTCATTTCACCAAAGGATCCGCTGAGTAAAGTAAGTCACAATCGCCTTGCCTCTGAGACTTGCGGGAAGTGTCACGAGAACCCGGATATCATCCGCAAGTACGGGCTCGATCCGAATGTCGTGACCACCTATACGGACAGCTATCACGGTCTTGCCACTCACGCCAACGACAAGAACACCGCGACGTGCAACGACTGTCATGGGTCGCATGACGTACGGACCTCGGCGGACTCGCTCTCTTCGATCTATCCCGGCAATCTTGTTCAGACCTGCGCGAAGTGCCACCCCAAGGCGGATGTGAACTTTTCGCAATCTTACACGCATCGCGCGCTTCAGCCGACAGAAGGCGGTGCGCAATGGTGGATTGCCCGAATCTATTGGATCATGATCATCGTCGTCATCGGCGGCATGATTCTGCACAACGTCATCATTCTGCACTATCATATGATGCAGGCTCGCAAGCATCAGTCCAAGGGACCGAAGGTCACCCGCTTTGACCGGCATCAGTTGATTCAGCACATGGCGCTGTCCATCACCTTCATACTTCTGGCCGTGACAGGCTTTGCTCTGAAGTTCCCGGATGCCTGGTGGGTGAAGCTGCTTTCGATGATCGGACTGGATGAAGGGATTCGCAGTGTGCTGCACCGGATCATGGCCGTCGGACTTATCGGATGCTCTGTCTATCACGTGGTCTATCTTTTCATGACCCGCCGCGGCAAAGAAGAACTTGAAGCGCTGTTGCCAGCAAAGTCTGATATTAGTGAGTTGACGGACAATGTCGCGTTTCACATGAACAAGCGGAAAGAACCGCCGAAGTTCGACCGCTATGACTATTCGCAGAAGGCCGAGTACTGGGCGCTGATCTGGGGCACGATACTGATGATCGCCACCGGATTTGTGCTGTGGTTCCCGGCTCAGCTCTCCCCCATTCTGCCTGCGTGGGCCGTCCCGGTCAGCCAAACGATTCACCTCTACGAGGCCTGGCTGGCCACGCTCGCGATCATCGTCTGGCACTTCTTCTTCGTGATCTTCCATCCGGAAGAATACCCGATGAGCTGGACGTGGCTGACCGGGAAGATGTCGCTCGACTTTGTGAAACACCACCACCGCCGCTGGTATGACAAACTTAACGCCGACGGCAAAGCCGCGCCTTCCGAGGGCGTCACTCAAAACGAAACCGAATCGAATTCCACTGAAAAGTGATCCGATTAATGACTCTACCTTTCGGTAAAACCTGCCTGCTCCTTGCTTTGTTGCTGATCTGCGCCCCGCTTTCTGCGCAGACGGACAACGACTGCATGGAGTGCCACGCAGACCACACCCTCACCATGGAAACCCTGACCGGCCCGAAGTCCATCTCGGTGACGACGGATAGTCTGAAGGGTTCCGTACACGAGGGACTGGATTGCATTGACTGTCATGCAGACTTGAAGGGCGCGGATTTTCCGCATGAACGGCCCCGCCCTGTCAATTGCGGTGAGTGCCACGAAGCGGCCATGAAGACGTTCATGGCAGGCTTCTTCAACAAGCTGAATGCCATGGGATTCCGGGGTGTCCCGGAATGTTCGGACTGCCACGGCGAACATCAGATTCATTACAAAGCGGACTCACGACGAGTCTGCGGAATCTGTCACCGGGCGGAGCTTGAGGCATTCAACTCAAGTGTGCACTCACGAACTGGGAGGGCCGCCAAGCTCGAGATGAGCTGCACTTCCTGCCACGACCCGCACTTCAAGTCAAAACGCGACAGCATGAGCGTGACACAGTGGCACGAATATAATGTGCGCGGCTGCATGGAGTGTCACAAGGAAGAGTCCAAGAACTACATTGCCAGCGAACATTATCATCAGCTTCACGACCTCGGAGTTGATGCGCCAAATTGCGTCACCTGCCACAGCGCGCACGGTGTTCTCTCTCCGAGTAATCCCGCTTCGCACACTTCGGTGGAACGCCTCGATGCGCTCTGCTCCACCTGCCACAAAGGCTACGAGGAATCGCTGCATCGCAAAGACAGCGTGGACGCCCGGCTGATGACCTGTGTGGCCTGTCACACAGGTCACCAAACTCAGATGGTGCATGCTTCGGGAGGTATTTTCCGCGAAGAAGTTCCTGCGACTTGCAACCGCTGCCACGAAGGCGAGCGGCATGCCAAGGAGTTCCTCGCGCACGGAAAGGTCATGACGCAATCCGAGACCGGCGGCATCGCGAACTGCACGCAGTGTCACGTCTATCACTTCAACCGAAAGATCGAAGGCGCGGAGCCCAAGTCGAATCTGCGGATGCAGTGCGAGAACTGCCACTCCAAAGAGTATCAGGAATACATGAGTTCTGAGCATGGCATCGCCCGTGCGAAAGGACACACCGAAGCACCCACCTGCATCACGTGCCACGGCGAGAAGGACATCAAGAAGGTCAGCGATGACATGAAGCCGCGGCACATCATTGACATGTGCAGCAAGTGTCATGGAAATCGTGAATATGCACTAAAGTTCCAGCTGAATCCGGAGGTGGTGCGGTCCTATGAACGGACCTATCACGGACAGGCCTACAACCTTGGCTATCAAGGCGATGAGTTTGCCACTTGTGTGAATTGTCACGGCAATCATGACATTCGCTCGCAGGACGATCCTGATTCCAAGATCAGCAGACAGAATATTGTCAAAACGTGCGCGCGCTGTCATAAGGACGCGAACGAAAACTTCGTACAGTTTCTTTCTCACTATGACCCGCACGGAGGGTCGGAAGGTGCCACTGCGCCGCAGCGCAATGTGACCGTCGCAGAGAAGTTTATGACCTCGCTGCTGTTCTTTGTGTTCGGATTCTTTGGCCTGCACACCATTCTCTGGTTCTTCCGGGAGATCGCTGCGGGACGGCCAAAACGTTCTGCCGAAAAAGACCGCAAGTGGGTGCGCAGATTTGATCCGTGGCAGCGAACCCTGCACATCTCGCTGGCCTCAAGCTTCCTGCTGCAGGCCATGACCGGACTGCCGCTCAAGTTCTCGCACTCTGAGGCGGCCTACTGGATCACCAATCACCTGATTGACCTCAGGACGATGGCCATCATCCATCGCGTCGGCGCGATTATCATGATTGCCACGTTCATTCTGCATGTTCTTGGACTGCTCTATTCGTGGCTTGTGCTCAAGAAGCGCGGTCTGTTCTACGGCGAAAACTCCATGACGCCAAATCCCCAGGACGCGAAAGACATGTTCGGGCACTTCCGCTACTTCCTCGGACTTGGTCCCAGACCGAAGTTCGGCAAGTTCACCTACTGGGAGAAGTTCGACTACTTCGCCGTGTTCTGGGGCGTCATCATCATCGGATCCAGCGGATTTATTCTCTGGTACCCCGAGTTCTTCACGAAGCTCCTTCCGGGGTGGGTGATCAATCTCTCGCATATTGTTCACAGCGAAGAAGCTCTGCTGGCAACGGCATTTATCTTTACGGTGCACTTCTTCAACGGTCACCTGAGACCATCGAAATTCCCCTTCGACGACGTGATCTTCACTGGACGTGAGTCCACCGAGGAACTCGAGCGCGAACGCCCACGCGAGGTCGAACATCTCGTGAAGGCCGGAAGACTCGAAGATCATATCGTTCCCCCGATGAAAACGTGGCACAAGCTCGCGCTGAAAACGTGGGGCTGGCTCGCCTTCGCCGCAGGTCTCGTTCTCATGGTCTTTATCGTATATTCGCTCTTCTTCTAACCGCTCGTTGAGCGGGTTTTGTGCTGGCGCGGCGGCTCAAAGGAGTCGCCGCGCTTTCTTTTGTCTTGCAATCGCGCAAATGAAGCGGCCCGGCATTTCTGCCGGGCCGCGTTTTTCATCGCGTGGGATGAAATGAGTTGCTACGGAAAAATTGCGTTCACCACGCCGTTTACATGCAGCGTGTCACCCGGCAGGAAGCGTATCTGATTCGCGTCGTTGTAGTTGGAATTCGGATCCACGTTCAAGTGACAGAAGTGGCAGCGCGATTCCGTCGGATGACTCGCTGCCGTCGGAGGAACTTGATGGCAAGACCTGCACTGCGTGAAGGTCTGACCCGTGTTCCACGACACGTCCACCATCGGCGCGCCGTTGTGCAAATTGGAGTGACACCAAGTTGCACAATTGCTCGGGCTGGTGTAATTCGCCGGGAAGTTGTTCGCGGTCGAAATGCGAGCGAAGTCGAAGTTCACGTCGCCGGGCAGCGCGTCTATGTGCCCGAGGTCCGTCACATTGCGATGGCACTCGGTACAGGCGTACTGCGCATGAGCCGAATGCGCGCCGGGGTTTTGATTACCTAGCGGACGAGTTGTTGTGGGGGGCATACCGTGGCAGGTGTTGCACGCGGCCGGACCGCCGTCAAGCGTATGGCATTCATTGCAGCTCACACCTGTTCGCGCGCCAGAGAAATCCTGTCCGTGACAATTCTGACAGGACGGAAGCGAGGTCCAGGCATGAGCACGAATGTCATCGTCATGCATCTGGCCGTAATCCGCTCCATGCGGATAGTTGTGGCACTCGTAGCAATAGGTGGATGTTGAGACAGTACTCTCAGGCTCGGGATCGCCAAGCTCCAGAGTAATGGGTCGCGGTTCTTCGATACTGTGGCACGCGGCGCAACTCTCGCCCTTGCTGGGAAGTGCCGCGGTACCGTGCCATTCGTCGCTGAATTCGTTCATCCAGTTCGTCGGATGCGTGTCGTAGCTCGACGTCACACGGTCTTCACTGCACGAGACGAAGATCAGCACAAACGCGGCGAGGACCGCCAAAGCGAAGGATAGTTTCTTAGTTTCCATGGCACCTCGCGCAGGTTGGTTCGGCGTTTGGTGTGTCGTGGCAGGACATACAGCTTTCCAAATCGAATTGCGCGGATTCGCCGTGCGATCCGCCGTTCGGCGTCACGAAGCCCGGACGATAATGGTCGGCGGGCAAGAGATTCGACTGCGCATGGCAATCCACACAAAAGCTGCGCTGCTCGTGGCACGTGCCGCAACGGAAGTCGGACAGATGCGCGTCCTGTCCGTGGCGGCTGATGTAGTTCTTGGGATGCGGATTGAGCACGGCGTCGCCTTGATGGCAGGCCTGGCAGTCCATGTCGCTGCCGGAAACGTGGCACATTGCGCAATTCGCATCACTCATCGTGGAGGCGATGCCGTGGCGCTGATCCCACATCACGAGATGATTGTCCGGCATGAGTTTCTCGCCCGGAAGGTGACACGTCTTGCACTCGGTCGAAACCGTACGTGACGTGTGACACTCCATACACTGGGACATCTTCGGGAAGTGATTGCTCATGTCCTCCGAAACCGCTTCATCGAGATTCGTGTGACACACGCTGCACTCGAGTTTGGCTTTCTCGAGATGGCGCTGATGACGAAAGACCGGGCTGTAGTCCGTAATCGGCTTAAACTCGAAGCCTTCTTTCGACTCACCCAGCGCGATCCCTTTGTTGGCCACGTCGCCCGCGTCATGACAATCGGAGCAGACATTCCACGTCGGAAGCAGATTGTCCGTCCCGGTGTTGCTGGTCGTAACTCCCGCGTGACAGGCCGTGCACTCCAGACCTTGCTCGGCATGCACGCCATGCGGAAACGCGGCGGGAAGCCGTTCCGGCTTGGCCTCCGCAAAGCGTCCCCACACAAAGACCGCGACGACCAAGACGCTCAACGCAAAGAAGAGTAGTCGTTTCATTCAGCACCTCCCAATGCGCGGCGGAAGCTAGTGCTCAAAGAGAACAACGCGCGCCAATCTTCGCTGTGGAACTGATCTTTCAAATGCTCGATGCGAGCGCCAAGCGAGACAGCGCGCTCGGGAGACCAATCGAGACCGCCATAGATAACCTGTGACTCCGTGTTCGGACGGATTTCGCTGTTCGAGCCGCGCGAGTAGTCAAATCCCGCGTTTGCCTCAAATGTGCAGAAGCCGTACTTGCCGAAGCCGTAGAAGCCGTCCATGTCGCCTTCGCCTGCGGAGAGCCAGTGCGTGTAGCCCAGTTCGCCGTACTTGTCGCCCAATCCCGCGCGAACTTTGTAGAGCAAGTCCTCTTCCGTGAAGACCGTGTAGGCCATGCATGTGGCGTAGCGATCCTCGCAGAACATCCAGTTTGCTCCACCGCGCACCGCTGAATTTGACGCGTCTTCGAGGAATTTCACGAAATAGGAATCCTCGAAAACTCGCGGCGTTTGTGTACGGGCGTCCACCGAGACGAGCACTTTGTCATTCGTCTGCCAGAATACAGACAACTGTCCGGTTTCAACAGAAGACTGCTCCAGATTCATGTGCAGCCGGGCACGCATCGTGACATCGGTGATCGCCGTGCACGAGTAGTCCAATCCCGCGCCGTTGTAGAGCACGTCGCCGTCTTTGCCGACATAGTAGTACGACAAGTTGATGCGGCGTGACCCGAAGCGGCGCTGCAAATTCACACCTGCGGCAATCCCTTCGTCCGGCGTGGACTCATCCAGCTTGAAAGACGCGGGTGTGCGGCTTCCTCCGTACACATGCAGTTCACCTGCCGGACAAGGCTTGAAGCTGGCCCACAGTCCGGCGAGGTTGCCCCGGCCCACGCCTTCGTTCAGCCACTGCTGTCCGGCGCGTACCTGCCACCGTGAGTTGTCCGGCTTCCAAATCAAGAGCGCGCGATGCACGCGCAGCGACGACGTGCCGTTGTCGTCGCCGTTCATGAAGTCCGCGTAGCCGCGGAATGTGCTTTCGAACGACCACGCTCCGCCTCCGAAGCGGTGGACATTCAGCGAGAGCAGGGGCACGATCTGCACGTGATCCACTGTGTCGTCGCGTACGTACGACCAGAGTCCGAAGCGTCCTGACAGCGAAGCAGCTTGCCCTTCGCCGATATTCAGGAGCATCGTACTCAGCAGGATCGCCAAGAGCAATGTGCCCGGTCTTTGTGTTTTGAATCGCATATCCGCGATGGTTTGTTAACGCGCGCGGGCGGGTGTAGTCTACACACCCGCCCAGCGACGCAAGGTTTCCGCGTTGTTTTCCCGCCAAGTATGATGCTTTTCAACGATACTCGGCGGGTGAGTTTAGTATTTCGCTTAGTTGCGAGAAGCCATTCTTTTCTGCTGCTGCAGAATCGGCTGGCCCGGCGTCAGGTAGTCAATCGCGTTGGTCAACAGCGAGTGAGCGTACTCATAGTTATGCACGCCGCTTGATCCTTCGTTGTACACGAAGAACCAGGCATAAGCTGCTTCACGCTGTTCACGGGTCGTCGCATCGGTCGTGAAGAGCGGCTCTGTGCCGTCGTTGGGCAGCATGTTCATGAGCTGCGCCATCAGGTTCAGGATTTCGGTGCGCTTGCCGTGGTAGTCGAAATCGTTCGGCGTCGCGTGGCAGGCATTGCAAGCTTCAACAACCGGAGCGAAGCTGTGGCCGTGATAGTCGTGGCCGGGGCTGTCGCCGGGAATCGTGTGCACGTGGCAGGTCACACACATATCCGCGAGGTTGCCCTCGCCGATAACCAGGTCCGGAGTGTGCTGTGAAGCGCGATCATAAGTGTAGCCCGGAATTTCATAGGATCCGTATCCGAGCGTCATGTCGGCCTGCGGGCTACCGTGCGGTCCGGGATGGGCTGATCCATTTTCGATCTGACCCTGAACGTTGGACTCACTGCGGCGAGCGTGATGGCACTGTGCGCAGAGCTGGCCCTTGCCATAGCTTAGCGTGGGGGGATCTTCGCCCGGAACTTCAAAGCCTGCCGGATAATCCGGACCGCCATAGACGATCGGGAACGCCGCCAAGCCGCGCAGATAGGCCGGGTTGTCTTCGCTGAACGAATGCACATCATGGCAGGTCGCACAGGAAACCTGATAAGCCTCAGCCGGAACTTCCCGCGTCGCCCAATCGGCATCCCAAGCCTTTATGAAACCTTCCGAAGTGTGACACGGATTGCAGGAGGAGCGATTGAACTCGGTGTTGAACTCTTCCAGACCACCTGCGTTCGTAATGGCATGGCCATGGCCCGACGTCTCGTACTCTTCATACTGCGAGTGGCAGCGATTGCAGGTCTCGCCCGTCACCACCAATTCAACATCCGGCTCATGCGAAGAGAAGTCCGGTCCCATCGGGCCGTGACAGGCTTCGCACGTGACGTTGCGCAGATTTGCATTCGGGAAATCGTCGTAGCCCGCGTTGTCCACGCCAGGGGTGACTATTGAACCGTCAAACGCGACGATGTCGTCCCAACCGGTCGTATGGCACTGCAAGCAATACGGATTGTTCTCGGCGCTCGAAGCGACCAGCGCGGCATAGGCTTCCGCGTGATGTGTGCCGTGCCAGCCTTCAACCTTCGCCTGATGGCAGTGGCTGCAGCGATTTGCGTTGTCACCAAGAAAGCTCGGCGTGACCGACGGAACATAGGTATTCACACCCACACGCACGACGGCACTGACGCTGCCGTCATTGTCCGTCACCGTCACTGTGATCTCGTACAGGCCAATTCCGCTTGGCGGAGTGTAGCTCGTGTACGACTGGCTCGGCGTGGCAAGCACACCGGATGCGGCCGTCCACAGATACGTCATCGGGTCGCCGTTCGGATCGTAGGCATTGACGACCAGCACAGTGCTTTCGCCTGTGCCAACCGAATCCACTGTCGCGAACGCGGCCGTGATGATCGGTGGCATGTCCGGATTGACGCCCGCAGGTCCGGCCGGACCTTGGTCGCCTTCGCAGCCCACGAAGGCCAAACCGGCGATCATGAGGCTGATGATTAGGAAGATAACTGGATGGATTGAATTACGATGCATGCTTGATACCCCTGGGACCAAAATCCCTCAGTTTGGGTTCGTCCAGCTTTTGCTGGAAAACAATTGCCCCCTGCGGCAAAAAACCACAGGGGGAATATTAATGTTGATAAGTTGTGTCAGATTATGTTCGCAGTTCGCCAGCACCGAGTTTTTCGGCAAATTGTTGGAAATATTTGCTCTAAGAATTCTCTGCGAACGCATTGTGTTTTTCAAGTGCGATGACTAATGCTTATCATCAGCGACTGCTTCTATTCTACACAACTTTCGCTCCAACTGCAACGTTCTTAGTCGGATTATCATGACATTTCCATGACAATCACGACTCCTCAAAGCTCGACTTATCAACATTCTGGACCCAATTGGTCCGCTTACCACTTCACTTGAAAAGGAGGCATTTTTCGGCACTTAGGTGCCGGAAGTCCTCTCTTCGCCTCCTCCATCGTGTCGCATTACTTCTGACTTAACCTTATGCGTTTCAATAACAAAGCGATACCGAGCGGCTGATTAGTAGTTTAATGTCCCGTGGCTCGGTGATCTTTGATGAACCGCATGATCTCGTCACGTTCGAAAAGAATCACTTTTCGTGACAAGCGCACACATTTCAGTCGGTCTTCACGCACCCAGCGCATGATTGTGGTCCTATGCACGCGGCCTAGCATCTCAGCGGCTTCCGAGAGCGTCAACAAGCCTTGGGGGCCTTCTCCCGGCCCACGCGGTGCCGTTCCGCCATCGGTACGACTCACCTTCGCAACACGTGTTCGCGGCGCGGTGTTCATGGCGTCTCCTTTCACTGCAGATTTCTCTGGTTTTCTTGTGTTCATTGGGCTGCTTTGAGCGATTCACTCCATCGCTTGAATAATTCAGGGTTATGGGCGATACTGCTGCCGTCTCGTTTGAGCAGGTCCGCCAGCTGTTGATATTGTTTGTAGGGCTCGCTGCCTGCGCGGTAGGCAGACATTGCGCTTTGCGCTTCCTTCGCAATCGTGTGCGCGGCAAACTTCCACGCCGCCAGCGTGTCGGCAATCCCCGCATCATGACAGGCAACGCAGGACGGCAGCACATCGCGAGAAACACTACTCCCGCGCACCGCGTGGCAATCCGAACAGGTCACTTCAAGATCCACCTTGAAGGAGGGCATTGCTCCGCTGAACTCCGGCACGTTGCCGGCGAACACTGCAGCTTGAGTCGTGTGGCAAGAGCCACAGTCCGCGCCGATATCCGCGAGCGGCGCATGATGGCAGGAGTTGCACTGATTCGCGCTTAGCTTGATTGAGCCGTGCTGATCCGTGCGCTCCGACACGTGACAAGTGATGCAGTCGCCCGCCGCGGCATGCTTACGGTGATCGAACTGCTTGCCGTCATGGGACACAACAGCGTTTGCCGCCCCCGGATGGCAGACTGCGCAGGCATGTCCCGTCGCGGCCGGAGATCCCGTCACCCGTGCCGTCAAAACGTCCACCAATTCCGGATTGTGAAGCGGATTCCCCCGCCTGTACATATCTATTGCCGCTCGAATCGCATCGGCGTCCGCCACGCTTAGCCCCGCAAGCTTCTTTTCAAGATCCCGCAGTCCGGCATCAATAGACTCCCTCCATCTGGGCCAGAGTCCGTCGAAACTCGCATCGTGGCAAGGTGTGCAAGCGGGCTTGTGCGCCGTGCGGTCTTCGCCATGAATCTCGCCGACATGGCACGAGTTGCACTCCATTCCCGCACTGGCCATTGACGATGGCGATACCGGAAGCCCCGGAAGTTCACCGCGCCAAACACGCTCGACTGCGTTGTCCGGCTTACCGTGGCATTCTCCGCAGGTCCGTTCTTCACTTACCAGGGCTACAGCTTCTTTGCCGTGGCGAATCTGAATGTGGCACGCCGTGCATTCCACTTTGTGATCCGTCACATGCATCTGATGCACGAACAAATGGTCGTCGTAGCGCTCTATATGATCTTGACGGGCATGGCATGAGTTGCAGCGTTCGCGCGGCACATACCCGTCGCCCGCAATCTCCGATGCATGACAGCTCGAACAATCCGTGCCGCGAGCCAGCATTTCCGTGTGATCAAAACTCGTGTCCGCGGCCATTGTCCCCGTCGGCGGATTGTGACAATGCGTACACCGTGACAGCTCCGTCATGGTCCCCACGGAGTCGGGCTTGAAATGGCACAGGAAACACGTGGATTCATTCACCGAGATATGTTCGCCCTGCACGATATTGGCGTGACACGACGTACAGCGCAGTTGCCGCCCGCGGCGAACATTTTCGAGGTGAGGTTTGTGGTCAAATGTCACGCCGCGAAAATCTTCCGTGCCCTGCAACAGACGCGTGTCGTGGCAGCCCGACCGCAAACAACTGCGGTCGTCAATCTCGGCCCATGGCTTGGATCTCTTGTAGAGGCCCGTCATGTAGTTCGTGACCATTGAAAGCGCTAAGAACTTCGAATGCACGGTCCCTTCAATTCCCGGAGGAATGTGGCACTCCGTGCAGGTGACATTGCTATGAGTGGATGTTTCCCAAGCATCAAAATAGGGAATCATCACGTGACAGGACTTGCAGAAAGAAGGCTGCGACGTCGCCTTGACAAAGAGCAGCAAGGAAAACAGAATAACGGCGGCGGATGCAAAAAGCACCAGTCCAATGCGCCGCGGACCGAAACTGATCAGCCTTTTCCAGCCAACTCCAATCAGCCAGAAGGGAAGCTTGATCGTATCCCAACAGGCTATGAAAAACTCGCGAACGAGAAATGGTACTTTTGACACTCTAGAAATTTTTCCCGGGACGCCAGCCGCCCCCTTTTCTTAACACAAAGCCCCGTCCCGGCGGTCTATTCTGGGGACGGGGCGACCATCAGCATCTTTTAGAGCACTTGCTGCTCCAGCTGTCACGGTCACGCAGACATGTTCGGCATGTCAGCAACGACTTGTCGCACCCTCCCCCTCACTTGCTACCCTAAATATCGGAAAGCAATTAGGAGCAGTCAAGCAGAAATAATGTGTTTGTGTCACTTTGTGGCAATAAAGCTCATTTGTCACAATGACATAACTTCTGCAATAACTTCTAATGCGCCTTTTGAAGTCTATTTATATCAAGAGGCAAGGCTCTCAGCAATCAAGATTTCTGAGGCGGGATGAGTGCAAAGGATACCAGAGAAAAATATACGGTATCGAGCACATGCTCGAAAAAGTGGGAGGCCAGAAGGTAGGGAATCGGAAGCGGATCGTGAGAAAAAGAAGGATGCTGCGCGAGTGAAGAAATCCCCCTGGATAGCGGCAAAAAGACTTGATACGCCAGCAGGGGAAGCGCGATGATGAGCAAGACGATCAACGGGAAAATCAACTTGCGGGGAAAGCCCCCGTCGCGCAATGGAACATTTGCGAGCCAAAAGGCCAATGGAATCGGAAAGAAGATTAAAGGAAACGTGGCGATTTCACGAACAGAATGCGCCAAGTAGCGCGGGTCGGAAATCGCTTCACGGACTCCGCACGCACAGCCAGCGGCGATCATGGCGAAGATCAGCGTCACGGCAAACGCCGAGGTCAGCGAACTTATCTTGGCTGGCCGCCAGGAGATGTCGCGTTTCAAGAGCCACAATATCGCCGCGATGAACAGCGGACTCAGAATAAAGAACGACAGCGTACTGGGCAGATGCAGAAGAAAAGACCCGCCCGCTTCATAGCGCGCTACGCCTTGTTTCTGCTGAAGCACATAAGACCACGTGTCTTCCGACCCGAAGTGCCACAGGCTGAACAGCAGGCATGCGGCCACAAACAAGAGCGCGCAAATGCTCCACGACTTGCGCGGCGCTGCGATTCGCTCGTTCGTGAAGGCAGAGTACCACGTCGCGAACACGAATGCGATGACCGTCAGGGACGGGACGTGCCCCAGAAAATGCGACGCGTAGAACGTCGTGTCCAACAACGTCAGAGTGCCGCCCTCATGCACCACTGTGCTCCACAGCCACCACTGGCCGTGAAAGAGCGCAAGATAGACGTACGATACGAGATAGGTCGCCAGCGGGACTGCCAGCAGCACTCTACTGTTCAATGGCTTTCAGGATGAGGTGGGCCGCTTTCTCGCAGTTTGCCGTCGAAATGTCACGGTGAGTCACGAGGCGAATCGTGCGCGGACCGAAAGCGAAGAAACTGACGCCAAGCTTCTGCGCCCGCGCCTCGACTTCCCGAGCACCAGGAGCGGGAGATTTCAAATCGAAAATCACAATATTGGTTTCCACTGACTCCGGATTCAGTTCGATCAGAGGACACGCTGCAAGGAGTCCGGCAAGCAGTTTCGCATTCTTGTGGTCCGCATGCAGATGCTCAAGGTGATGATCCAGCGCGTGCAAACATGCCGCGGCCAGAATTCCTGACTGGCGCATCGCTCCGCCCAGCATCCGGCGGTAGCGCGTCGCTCGTTGGATAACCTCTCGAGACCCCACCAGAACAGATCCCGCCGGACACCCAAGACCCTTGGAGAAACACGCAGAGACAAGATCAAACGGGCCAGCCAACTCGGCAACGGTTCGCCCGGACGCTTCTGCGGCATTCCAGATGCGCGCGCCGTCACAGTAACTGGCGATTCCGCGCTCGCGCGCGGTCGTGGCAATTCTCGTTATCTCTTCATAGGGGAAGATCCTCCCGCCCGAGCGGTTGTGCGTGTTTTCAATCGCGACCACTTTGGTCGGAGGATTGACATCGAAGTCAAAGCCCTTGATGTTCGATTCAAACTCCTCGCACGTGAATCTGCCATGCGCGCCGATCTGTTGAAGCTGTGCGCCGGAGTTCGCGCCGATCCCGCCAGCTTCGTACAACACGATGTGCGCGTCTTTCGTACAGATCACTTCGTCGCCGGGATGAGTGAGAGTGCGAATCGCGCATTGGTTTGCCATCGTCGTCGTCGGGAAAAACAGCGAGGACTCTTTTCCGAACAGCTCCGCTACCCGTTCTTGCAGGAGGTTGACCGTCGGGTCTTCACCGAATTGATCGTCGCCGACTTCCGCGGAGGCCATGGCTTGCCGCATCGCGCCGGTGGGTTTGGTGATGGTGTCTGAACGAAGGTCTAACATGTTAGTCAATGTTTGAAGACAGAAGTCGTTTTGCGTCCGCGTGCGCGATGCCTTTGCGCCGTGCGTAGTCCTCGACTTGATCGTCGGCAATCCTGCCGACTCCAAAATACTTCGACTGCGGGTGCGCGAAATAGAATCCAGAAACGGATGACGCTGGCAGCATGGCATAGCTCTCGGTCAGCGTGATCCCCGCATTCTGCTCCGCGTTCAGCAACTCAAAAAGCGTGCGCTTCTCGGAATGCTCGGGGCACGCCGGATAGCCGGGGGCCGGACGAATTCCCTGATAAGCTTCTTTGATCAGTTCTTCATTCGAGAGCGATTCATGCGGCGCATAGCCCCAGTACTCGCGGCGCACAAGCTCATGCACTCGCTCGGCCAACGCTTCGGCGAGGCGATCTGCAAGTGCCTTGGCCAGAATTGCGTGATAGTCATCATGCTTTTGCTCATACTCGCGCACAAGCTCATCCAAGCCGATGCCTGCGGTCACGGCGAACGCACCCATGTAGTCCGCGATTCCCGACTCTTTGGGCGCGACAAAATCCGCGAGCGAAAGATTCGGCGAGCTTCTATCCTTCTGCATCTGCTGTCGCAGCATGTGAAAGACCGTTAGCACTTCGGAGCGGGTTTCATCGGTGTAGAGCTCAATCGAATCGCCGACGCTGTTCGCCGGAAAGAGTCCAAACACCGCATTCGCGCGCAGAAGCTTCTTCGCCGTGATCTCTTTCAGAAGCACTTGAGCATCTTCAAACAGAGACCTTGCGCTCTCACCGACGACGGGGTCCTTGAGTATCGCCGGATACCTGCCCGAGAGTTCCCAGGCCTGAAAGAACGGCGTCCAGTCTATGCGGTCCACAAGGTCTGCGAGCGGGACGTCGCGCAGCACGGTGAGTCCGGGCTTCTTCGGAACCTGCGGCGCGTACTCGAGCACAGAGCGATTCGCGCGCGCGCTTTCAAGCGAGGTCAGCTTCAGAGACCCCGCCTGCTGCTTGCGCAATTCACGCACCTTCTCATAGTCCGCCGCGATTTCGCGAACAAACTCTTCGCGCAACTGCTTGCTGATCAGACTTGTCGCCACTCCCACGGCGCGCGACGCGTCCAGCACATGCACGGTCGGCCCGGTGTAGTTGGGACTGATTTTCACGGCGGTATGCACGCGCGACGTCGTGGCTCCGCCAATCATCAGCGGGGTTTGCATGCCGCGCCGCTGCATCTCAGACGCCACGAAGCACATCTCTTCCAGAGACGGCGTGATCAATCCGCTCAGCCCGATGACGTCCGCGCGCTCCTGCACCGCCTTATCGAGAATCGTTGTGGCCGGAACCATCACGCCCAGATCAATCACCTCAAATCCGTTGCATTGCAACACGACGCCGACAATATTTTTGCCGATGTCGTGCACATCGCCTTTTACCGTCGCCAGCAGAATGCGGCCTTTGCTGCTCTGTTCACCCGGAGCTTTCGAGGCTTCGATGAACGGAATCAAGTGCGCGACGGCTTTTTTCATCACCCGCGCGCTCTTGACCACCTGCGGCAGGAACATCTTCCCTGCTCCGAACAGATCACCCACGCGATTCATGCCCGTCATCAAGGGACCTTCAATCACTTCAATCGGCTCCGCAAAGTGCTGGCGAGCTTCTTCGGTGTCTTCGACGATGAAATCATCAATGCCCTCTACGAGCGCGTGCGTGAGCCGTTCCTGAACCGAATGCTTGCGCCACTCAAGCTCTTGCGTCCTTGACTTGACTTTGCCCTTCACCGTCGCCGCAAACTCGAGCATGCGGTCCGTCGCATCGGGGCGGCGATTCAGGACTATATCCTCGACGCGCGTCAGCAGCTCCGGCTCAATGTCGTCATAGATCGGCAGCGCTCCCGCGTTGACAATCGCCATGTCGAGCCCGGCGTGGATCGCATGATAGAGAAAGACTGAGTGAATCGCTTCCCTCACCGGATTGTTGCCGCGGAAGGAGAACGACACGTTGCTCAGGCCGCCGCTGATCCGCACGTGAGGAAGCTTGGCTTTGATGCGCCGTGTCGCTTCGAAGAACTGCACGGCGTAGTCATTATGCTGCTCGATGCCCGTGGCAATCGCAAAGACATTCGGATCAATCACGATGTCCCACGGATCAAACGCCGCAACTTCGGTCAGAAGCTTGTAGGCGCGTTCCGCGATTGACACGCGGCGTTCGACGGTATCCGCCTGGCCGTTTTCATCGAAGCACATGACGATGACCGCCGCACCGTAGCGACGGCACAATTCGGCCTGCCGCAGAAACTCCGCTTCGCCCTCTTTCAAGCTAATCGAATTGACCACCGGTTTGCCTTGAATGCACCTCAAGCCCGCTTCGATCACCGACCACTTGGACGAGTCAATCATGAACGGCACGCGCGCAATCGAAGGTTCCGTGGCGATCAGATTCAAATAGCGGGACATCGCGGCTTCGGAATCGAGCAGCGCTTCGTCCATGTTGATGTCAATGATTTGTGCACCGCTCTCAACCTGCTGCCGCGCCACATCAATCGCCGTCTCAAAGTCGCCGCTCAAAATCAGCTTCGCAAACTTCGCCGATCCGGTGACATTCGTACGCTCACCGACATTGACAAAGCCGCTTTCTTCGCCGGCGGTCAAAGGTTCAAGCCCCGAGAGCCTAAGCCGATGCGGAGGCTCCGGCAAAGCGCGCCGCGCATGCGATTTCACCGCACGCGCAATCGCTGCGATGTGCTCCGGCCGCGTGCCGCAGCAGCCGCCCGCAATATTCAGCAATCCTGCTTCGGCGAATTTGCCCATCACGCGGCCCATATGCTCGGGCGTGTCGTCGTATTCGCCAAACTCGTTGGGCAGACCTGCGTTTGGATGCAGACTCACAAAACAATTCGCGACGCGCGAAAGCTCCTGCAAGTAGGGCAGCATGGTCTCCGCGCCCAACGCGCAATTCAAGCCCACCGCAAACGGTCTGGCGTGCGCAACCGAATTCCAAAATGCTTCGGTCGTTTGCCCGGACAGCGTTCTGCCGCTGGCATCGGTGATTGTGCCCGAGACGATAACCGGAATCCGCTCGCCGCGCAAGTCAAATAGAGTCTCAATCGCAAAGATCGCCGCTTTCGCATTCAGCGTGTCAAACGACGTTTCCACGAGCAAGATGTCCGCACCTCCGTCAAACAATCCGCGGGCGCACGTCAGATAGATTTCGACCATCTGATCAAAACTCAGATCGCGATAGCCGGGATCGTTGACATTGGGCGAAAGCGACAGAGTCTTGTTGGTCGGTCCCATGCTTCCCGCAACAAAGCGGGGCCGCGAGGGATCCCGCTGTTCATACTCGTCCGCAACTTCACGCGCGATTTTCGCCGACGCAAGATTCAGCTCTTCCGTGAAGTCCTGAAGCCCGTAGTCCGCCAGTGAGGGAGCATTTGCCGTGAAACTGTTCGTCGAAGCAATGTCCGCGTCCGCATCAAAATAGAGCGCATGCAGCTTCTTGATCAGGTCCGGTTTGGTCAGGGACAGCAAGTCGTTGCAGCCCTTCAGGTCCTGCCCCCATCCGGCAAATCGCTCGGCGCGGTAGTCCGCTTCCGTAAGTCCGTGTCCCTGAATAAGAGTACCCATTGCCCCGTCAAGAATCAGGATTCTTGTTTGGGCCAATGAGTGGAGAGCCTCGATGCGAGTCTTTCTGGTCCAGGCGGTCATAGTTGCGAAATCTGTATCCCTCTAAATTATCATAACTTGGGCGATGACGCCCGACGAATCAGGTAGAATTGGATATTATACGAATTCCTTTCGCCCTTTGCTCTACTGCGGTCGTCCCGCTTTCGCACAAAAAGAAGGCCCCCATCCGGAGGGGAGAGCCGGATGGGGGCCACTTGCCTGAGGGAGCAAGTATTACTTCAGAAGCAGCATCTTGTTGACGATGCTCTGCTCATTGATCGAAATGCGGTACATGTACATTCCGGACGGGAGGCTTGCGGCATTCCACGTCGTCGTGTAGGCACCAGCCGTCAGATTCTCGTTGACCAACGTCGTGACTTCGCGGCCCAGCACATCAAACACCGTCAAGGTAACCAGACCATTGGACGGGATCGAGAACTCGATCGTCGTGGTCGGGTTGAACGGGTTCGGGTAGTTTGTGGCCACCAGATGCGACACCGGGATATAGGACGGATTCTCGCCAACCGAAGAGCCTTCGATCGGGTACAGACCTTCGGTGTCTCCCGGCATGCGGAAGAACGTGCCGTTCACTTCGTAAACGATCACCCACTCGGCATCCAGAGTCTCGGGTCCGCACTGCAGCATGCCGCCAATGGCATACACGTACTGACCAAGCGACGGAATCGCGGGATTCGACGGATTGTAGCTGTCGCCAAAGTCAATCACGTAATCGGCGACGTTGTCATTGTTGTTGTCCACGCCGTAGAAAAGCGCACCGGCATATTCAACGTCCACAACCGTGCCACCCACTTCAACCCAAGTCAGGTAGTTGCCGTTGTCGCAGCCGAAGCCTTCGGCGCGGCCGCCGCCGTCACCACCGTGCTCGCCGTCGTTCATCGGATTGGGCTCCCACCACACTTCGCCATTCAGCAGGTGAACGTGAACCATCGGGATATCGCCGTGTGACATGAGCGCGCCGGTTACTGTGATTTCTTCGCCATCGGACGGGCGAACCAGGCCGTTGTCCGGCACATAGTCCGGCGGTCCAAAGTTCAAGCGGTAGTCCACGATACCATCGGCATCCACGTCAAGGGCATACAGCACGCGATCAGGATTCGCGGAGTCCGGCGTGGTCACGGATACCGTACCTGCCAGGTCCACGATCTCAAAGTGGTGGTGGCCGCCGGGACGACCATGGTCGCCACCGTGCTCGGACGAATCCGCAGCCACCAGGCTCAGCGTCACAAAGGCCGTCTGGTCTTCGGTGATTTCCACAACTTCGCTGGCGAAGCCGATGCCCGGCTTGGAGGCGTTCACATTGTAGATACCAATCGGCAGTTCCGGAACATCCAGATGACCGTTCTCATCCGTGAAGCCCAGGAAGTGATGCGGACGCGGGCCGCCATGGTCGCGAATGAAGGACACGCGCACGCGTGCACTGTCCACGGCACTCGACTCACCCAGAGAATCCACCACGATCACATCCACGGACAGGCCGCCAGTGATGATGTTGGCGCCAAAACCGTTCAGCTCGACTTCGATCACGCCGTGCTCGGGATCGTTCGACGTAATCGTCAGCAGACCTTCATAAGGAAGCGTGTCGGCAGGAGTGAAGGTCACGGGGAGTTCGACTTCTTCGCCCGGAAGCACCGTGAACTCGGCTTCGTAATCGAAACCAAACGCCTCGCCTTCCAAAGCCAGCGAAACCGTTAGGTCAAGCTGTCCGCGATTTTCGATGTCAACGTGACGCGTGAAGGTCGTACCCACACCGACCGGTCCAAAATGCAGGTCGTCGGGACGGACCGAAATGCGCGGAGCGGGCTCAAAGCTCGGAAGTTCAAGAGTGACTTCCGTGGTTTCGCCTTCCAGAACAGCCACGTCATGGACATGCACCGGCTGGATGCCGGGAACGCCCGCCGTAACTTCATAATCCATTACCGGAATGTCCGGGAAGAGGATCATTCCAAACTCGTCCGTCACGCCGTTGAAATGCGGGCGATTGTGGCCATGGCCATCGCCTTCCACATTAACCAGAGCGCCGGCCACGGGCACGTCGCCAGCCACCACCGTTACCGACAGACTGCCGAGCTGGGCAAAGGCCATCGAAACGCTGAACAGGCTTGCGAGGGCCAGAAGAATCAGCTTTTTCATTGTTGTCTCCAAATTCTATTTGGTGTGTATTCAGGTTACAATCAAGCGCTTACGGTTCCATGTAGAGCAAGAGCTGTTCCACATGCGTAACTTATTATTATACAGCATTTTCAAGCCAAGAAAACAAAGAGATTGCGCTTGGTGCGCACAAAGGGTGTGAATCAGATGCGCAGGCGGATCAGAAGTGGAGTTCGAGGCGGGCGCCGTACTCAGTGGGAACCAGTTCGTACGACCTGACGGAAAGGCGGAGCAAAGCCAGGTCAACTTGGGATAAGAGATAGACCCCGGCGGCCGTCAGGCCATAGGTCCACATGCGGCGGTGGTGGGCGTCGTAGTCGTCGTAGAGCGAGGAGACTGAGGCGGAATCGGCGGCGAGGTAGTCTTTGCGGGAGGAGTTGTTTTGCGACAGTTCGGAGAGCCAGAGTGCTGCCGAGGCGGTCTGAAGCGCGAGATATGCAATGCCGCGCACCGTGCGCTTCTCAGATAGAAAACCGGAACCGGGCAATGCAAGATTCAAGAGCTGTGAGGAGGCGCGAGGTCCCTGAACATAGGTAATCTCACGAATGGATGCCGTGGGTACCTCCTGCTTGCGCGTTGTGAGCCATTCCTGCCGCACGTCGTCGAAGACGCTGCGAAACTTCGGGCTGATCTGAATGGGATCCAGCACCAAAGTGGAATCGAGATCCAGCGCGCGCGAAAAGTGCATGCGGGCTTCGCTCTCACGCTCCAGCATGATTAAGGAGTAGCCAGCCAGCAACTCCAGCGCGAGTATCTCTTCTGAGGGCAGGTCGTCCTGCCGCGCCGCACGCAGGGACAAGAGTTCGACCTGTTCATAGTCACCATGACGAAACAAAGAGTCGGCTTCAGCTCGAAGATCGCCCTGGGCGAAGGACGCAGAGGCCAACAAAAGAAGTGCGAAAGTCAGTTTCAGTTTGCGCCTCCGGAAGATCTCACGGCCAATTTCGAAGCCTGAAGATCCGCAATAAAGTTCAGCGTGTCCCCGGCAACCGCATCCCAGCTCGTCTCGACCGGAGGCAGACTCGGGTGCGACACGCGCAGCGTATGATTGCCCGGCAGCACCACCGGCATACGGCTTAACGGTGTGGTTCCGACGGACTCTCCATCCACAAACACTTCTCCCCACGGCTCAACGGTCAAATTGAGATGCTGCACATAGTGATCGAGATTGAATTGCGCGCGTGTGTCTGAAGTCAACTCAATCGCTGCCTGGATTGGCGGATAGGCGGGATTCAACAGGAGAATGGAGTGCTTGCCGGACGGAAGTCTAAGTGCCTGCGCGAGCGGAGTGATGCCAAGTTCTTCGCCATCGAAAGCCACTTTGGCCCACGGCGACGCATCTATATTGAGTTCAAAGGAATCAGCTGGCACGTTCGCGGCAAGCTCCGGCTCTTGTTGGATTGGCTCAGCGAGTCGTGCGGGAGTATCTTGCTTGGGAGGAGTGATCTGAGGAGTCTCGGTGAGTTGAACGGTGTCCTGCAATGATGCGGAACTCGTATCGGCAATGACTGTGTCCTGCTGAATCAATTGTGTCGAGTCAGACGGCGTGGAGACCATCGGCTGCGTTGCGGGTTCGTTCCGGCTCATGCTGTTCCAGACCATCGCGCCGATCAACACCAGAACCGCAGCGGCAGCCGCCCATGCCGCGCCGCGACGAGGTTTCATTGCGGTCACAATTTGAGCAGGCGGTGCGACGGCATCCAACAGTAACTGCGCGGATTGTGCCGAGTCAGGACGCGCGGAAGGCTCTTTTGAAAGACAAACTCTAATCAGGTGCGCAAGCGACGCGTCCACACCCGCCTGAGACAGCTTGTTCCAGTCCGGTTCTTCCTCGCGCACGCGACGCAGCGACTCCAATAGAGCATCCGCGTCAAACGGATTCTCGCCCACCGCCGTTTCGTACAGCACCACGCCGACCGCAAAGAGATCTGAAAGTTCGCTGGGCGGTTTGCCGCGCGCGACTTCCGGAGCAAGATAAGCAGGCGTGCCGACAATCGCCGAGTGATGCGTCAGCTTCGGAACATCCGCGAGCAGAGCAAGACTGAAATCCGTCAGTTTGAACTCGCCGTCCACACTGCAAAGAATATTGTCCGGCTTCACATCTCGATGCAAGATCCCGGACGCATGCAACGACGACAATCCCGAGCAAAGAGCTTTCGCCAAGGTGCGCACGGCCAGAGGAGAAAGCTGTTTTTCGCGGCTCAGTTTCGCGCGCAGCGATTCGCCTTCCACCCATTCGAGGATCATGTACGGTCCCTCGGCGGGATCGTCTCCGACCTCGTAGATCTTCACCAATCGCGGGTGATTCAGACGCGCCGCGGCCTTCGCCTCGCGCTCGAAGCGTGCGCGCAAATCCGGGTCTTCTACCAGATGCGGATGCAAGATCTTCAAGAAGACGTCGCGATCCAACTGCGAATCCCGCGCGCGGTAGGCCGCCGAAACATCTCCCCTCGATAACAGCTTGCGGTCTGTGAGTCGCTCCCTCAGCGGTCTCATTGAGTCTCTTGTTCCCCCCACTCTTTTAACTTGTAGTGAAGGTAGCGCCGTGAGATGCCAAGCATTTGCGCGGCGCGTGAACGATTGCCGCCGCATAGCGACAGCACCTGAAGAATGTGTAGCTTCTCCGCCGCTTTCCAGGACCAATCTTCGTCCGAAGACGTCTTGGCGATGGCCTGATGCGAGATGTCTTCCGCCTCAATCCGGTCGCTGCGCGTAATCACTGCGGCGCGGACAATCGTATTCTCAAGCTCGCGCACATTGCCGGGCCAGGTGTAAGACTGCAATCGGCGCAATGCTTCAGGCGAAATCCCGCTGACGTGATTGCCCAGTTTGCGCAAAAAGTGATGCACCAGAAACGGAATGTCCGCGAGCCGCTCGCGCAGCGGCGGGACTGTCACCGGCAGAATGTACAGACGATAGTAAAGATCTTCGCGCAAATTGCCCGACTGGATTTCCGCTTGCAGATTCTTGTTCGTCGCGGTCAGAATGCGCACATTTGCTTTGCGCAGCTCGGTGTCTCCCACTCTTCGATACTCCGACTCCTGAAGAAACCGCAAGAGCTTCGCCTGCAGTGCCGCAGGAATGTCGGCGACTTCATCAAGAAACAGCGTGCCGCCTTCGGCCGCCTCTACCAATCCTTCCTTGTCCGACACCGCACCGGTGAACGATCCGCGCTTGTGGCCGAAGAGCTCGCTTTCAAAGAGTTCGGGCGACACATTCCCGCAGTAGAGCGCGAGAAACGGTTTGCTGGCACGCGGCGAGGTGCGATGGACTTCGCGCGCAACGAGTTCTTTGCCGGTTCCCGATTCACCTGTGATAATCACGGGAAGATCGCTGGCCGCGACGCGATCTATCAGACTGTATAGTTCGCGAATTGCCGGGCTGTCCCCGACGATGAGCGTCTTGCTGTCCCGAGATTTCAGCGCGGCGATTTCGCTCTGCGCGCGCTCAAACCGGCGCGCATTTTCAATCGCCAGGGTGGCAAAAGCCGCAAGTGTCGCCAGCGGCGCGAGATTCTCTTTGCGAAACAGATCGCGGTCGGAGCGGCTATCCAAATAGAGCGCGCCTTCCACGGCCTTGCGGCCCGTCAGCGGAAGAATAACCGCCGACTGAATATGCTGAAGAATTATGGAAGACTTTCCGGAAAAGCGCGGATCTTCCACGGCGCTTTCCGTGAGAATGGGTTTGTTCTCTGCGATCACTTCGCGCACGAGGGATTGCGAAACATCTTCCACGCCGCGCACGTCTCCGCGCCGCGAGTATGCTGCGGCAAGCTCCAGTCTCTGACCGGAGCCCAGAATCACCACGGCGGTTTCTGCGTGCATAGCTTCTGCCGCCGTCTCAAGAATCGCCGCAAACACTTCTTCAAGCGGCCGAAGCTCGAGCAGCTTCTGTCCCGCCGCGAGAACTTGCTCAGTCGTCAATAGTCCGCTGCTCATGGCGTCGCCTCAACTACAAAATAGCCCTCGCGAGACCGTGAGCTATTTGTGAATTCGTCATAAACGTACAGGGTCCAATAGTAGTCATCGTCTTCAAGAGAGTCCGGATATTGTACGATTCTCTGGTTCGACGACAGAGTGTCCGACGCCCAAATTCTCGCCACAATTGAGAAATCGAGAATGCGGTCCAGAGCCACTTGATATCTGAACGGAAAGAGTGCGCTGAATGGCTCCCAGTTGAACTGCGGTTGATGGCCCACCACTTGATTGGAATCCGGCGAGGTGACCACGGGTGTGGCTTGCAGTACCCGGAAAAGATATACAGGACCTACCTCGTGGGAGTCCTTCGAAGAGTGCACAAGAAAGTCGAACGGCTGACCGACCACAGACTCGAGGTAGTCGTCTTGAAAATACGATGACGTAAACGTCGCGGCCCAGCGGCCTTCGTTTGTAAGTGACATGCGCACGGCGGCACGAGAGTCATAGTGAACCTTGACTGAGTCTATCTGGATCGCGGAATCGGGCCAGAGTTCTGTCAGTACCGAGTAGGAATCTGTCGTCGGAAACAGTCGGGCTGTGTGCACGCTGCGCACACGAGCCTGAAAAGTTGGCACAGGCTCGATTTCTTCAGGAGGAATCGGAGCAACGTAGTTTGCTGATTCCGGATCGAGAGGGTTGTCGTGGGGAGCCGAGCAGGAGGTCAATATCCCCAACACCATAATAATTAATATCTTAATTTTCACTTGATGAATCTTGGATCGCAAAATCGAAGAGTGGTGCTCGTGCTGAGCATGACGTGCCCACTTTCTTGGTTGGACACTCGGATGGTAAGAAAGGTTGAAAACAGGATGCGCATCTGTGCATCGAGTGCGCATTTCGAGGGCAATATAGCTAAATATTACAAAACCTGCGCCGAATCGCGTATAAAAGAGACGGCCCCCGGAAAATTCCCGGGGGCCGCTTTGTTCAGTTTCTGAATGACTATTCAATCAGATAGGGGCTACCGCCCAACGCGACGAGCCACTTCTCACCCTCTTTTTGACCGGTCAGCAGAGCGTTTTCGTTGGCCGCTTGCCGGTTCACCAGAGCAAAGTAATCTTCACTGAAGAGAGAGACCTTGGCCGCCTGTGAGAGCAGAGCATCCAGATCAAGTTGCGCGAGGCTCGCGGCTATCCAGTAGTCGCCGCGCTTATAGAATGTCTCGCCGCCGATCACGCGAATAGTCTCGACGCGTCGGGTTTCGCCCGCCGCCATATTGCGCGCGCCGCGCACATGCAGACTTCCATCCGCCTCGGCCTTGAAGCCCGGCTGTTTGGTAACCATCATTTCAGACATGGACATGGACTGTTCCTGCGCGACCTGTCCTGTGACTTCTACACGATCCATGGTGGCCTGACCGTCAATGAAGATGCGCGCTTCGCTGTTGCTTGCAAGCTTTTTGGTTTCATCGGCCAAATAGCTTGTATAAGGAGTCACGATGCCGTGGCGGCGCGCAAGCTCAATGATCTCGTCCACGAGCTCTTTGGAGTCCCCGCGCAAGCGAATCTCATTCAAGAGAAAGGCCACGCGCCGCTGCGCCCAGAGCTTTTCGATGAAGGTGAGACTCGCGCGGTCGTTGCGCGTGTTGATAGAAACCGGATAGGAGAACTCGCGGGCGCTGCCGTCATAGAGTCCCGTCAGGCTCAGCGTTGTGTTGGCCTGTGACTCGTTTCCGCGTGAGGAAATCCGCCCCACCTGCACAATCTGATCTCCTTCGAACAGATCTCCCAACTCGGAGGGCTGCGTGTCCCGAAGCTTGAATCCTTCCAGATTCATGGCCAGCGCGCTCATCACCGGATTCTTGACCTTCGCATAGAGGCTTGCCACTTTCGTTTCGATATTCTCTTCGGGCTTTACGTACGCCGTGCGTCCATTCTGATCATTCGAGAGATTGTCCAACAAGCGGACGTTGACGTCGTATCCGACTCCAAAGCAGAACAATCTGGCGCGAGTATCATTCCCATCGCGCGTGTCCCGGATGATGCGCTGCTCATCGGTGATGCCCACGGTCGGAAGTCCGTCGGTCAGGAAGAAGACGTACGCGGGCCGGGTCGGCATCGTTTCCAGAGAGGCCTGCCGCGACGCATTGTTCAAGACGGACATCGCTTCATGCAGCGCGTCATGAATATTCGTGCCGCCGCCCGCTTCGATGCGCGAGATTTCAGCCAATGCATCGCGGCGATTGTCCGCCGTGGCTAACCTCATTCCATCAAAGCACGATTCCACCGCGTCATTATAGGTGATGACGTCAAAGCGATCTTCGGGATTCAGATTTTCCACGACAAAACGCGCCGCATCGCGCGCCTGAATGATCTTTTCGCCGCTCATCGAACCCGAGCGGTCCAATACCAGCACAATATCTTTTGCCAGAGGCGATTCCGACGTTTTCGAGGGACTCGGCGAGACCAGCAGCATGTAGTAGCCGTCCTTGCCGCGCTCCGGGAAATAGCTCAAAAGCGTCGCACCGATTTCCGAGTTATCTTCGCGCCACAGCACGGTGAAATCAGTGGTCGGAACGCCGTTCCTGCTTTCGTAACGCACGACTGCGGATGTTGGCGAACGCTGATCAATGTCTAAATCCAGCGTCGGAGAGTAGATCGTCGCCAGCGGAGCAATGCCCTCGATGTCGGCTATCACTTTGATCTCTTCGACCGGTCCGCCCGAGTGCCGTGCCGTCGCCAACGGATAGCTTAATTCGGTCAGATCACCGTCGCGCAGGCAAATCTGGTCATAGTGCAGCGACACCTTAACAGGCTTGCCCGGCTGCAGAGGAAATGCGGACAACCTGAAGAGACCTTCACCAGCGTATTCAAGCAGAGCGGGATCCCGCTGGCGGCGCACGATGTCTTCATAGTAGCGGCGCGCATCGTCGACAGAGAGCAATTCACCCTGCATTTCTTTTCCGTCCACAGTCAATGTCAGTGAACTGACAGCCGCGTCCTGCGGCAGCGGAAACAGATAGTCTGCCTCAAACATTCGTCCGCAAGTGTTCAGCAGTGTTTCCGTGACGGTCACAGATGCAACCTGGCTGCGCACGCGCATATCCACGTGGCGGGATTCGATCTTCCACGCGGCGCGCGGTTCCGAAGGAGGCATGGGTCGAGGCAGCACAAGTTGGGCGTGAGCTGCCGAGACGATGCAGAGCGACCAAGCAAGAGTGAGCAGAAAGCGTTTCATGGCAGGACCTCCGTGAGACGAAAAACAGCCGGGACCTTAATGTTTATACACGCGAGCCATGACATTGGTTGCATGTTCCATGAATCCCTCTAAAAAGAGTTGATTGCTCCCTAACGTCCACTATCTCCTGTTCATGTGACAAAGTCGCTCATTTCGAATGAGACAGAGGCACTAAATCTGACCAATGAGGGCCTATTCTAAATTCCTTCTCTGTTCGAATTGCACACTCACAAGCAATTTTCTTGCGGTGGTTTGCCAATTTGAGAGGCAAGACGTAAAGCTTCAGAGGTTTGCGGACTCTCTTCTGCATTTGTATATTATCAGATGTTAATCATTGCTGGAACCGAGGGGCGGCACAAACCAATCCAATTCGCCGTGTCCCGCAGCATAGACCGGAGGCCGAATGTCTGAACCTACCACACCCAGCGTCGAAATTGTTCCTCATCTCTGCAAAGCATGCCAGCGCTGTATCGAGGTCTGCAAACCGGGCGTTATCGAAACAAATCTCGAACGCGCATTCAATGAATTGGGCTACCAGTGGGTAGAATACAAGGGAGACGGCTGCACGGGCTGCGGCGCGTGCTTCTATGCTTGCCCTGAACCCGGTGCCGTGATCGTCTTCAAGAAAGGCACCGCGGCCTGAGCCGAGGACATTAGACTATGGAACTTATCAAAGCAAACGAAGCCGTCGTGAAGGCGGCGATCCTCGCCGGGTGCACACAGTACTACGGCTATCCCATCACTCCCGCGTCCGAAGTGGCGATGGCCGCCGCGAAGTATTTGCCCAAAGTCGGCGGAACTTTCTTGCAGGCCGAGTCTGAAGTTGCGGCAATCAACATGGTGTACGGCGCCGCCGGTGCCGGAGCACGCGTGATGACCGCGTCGTCCGGACCGGGAATTTCGCTCAAGCAGGAAGGCATCTCATACATCGCCGCCGCGGAGCTTCCGTGTGTGATCATTGACGTGATGCGCGCCGGACCCGGATTAGGCAACATCTGGCCCGAACAGGGCGACTATATGCAAGTTGTTCATGGCGGCGGGCACGGCAACTACAAGTCACTGGTCTTTCTGCCGAACTGCGCGCAGGAGATGGCGGATCTGACGATTCTCGCGTTTGACCTTGCGGACAAGTACCGCATTCCGGCCTACATTCTGACCGATGCCTACATCGGACAGATGATGGAACCCGTGCAGTTTCCCAAGCAACGCGCGCATCCGCCGCGCAAGCCGTGGGCGCTCTATGCGGATCATGATTCGAAAGATCATCTCGTTTCTTCGATTCACATGAGCACGGAAGATCTGGAAAGTCACAATGTGCATCTGCAAAATAAGTACGCAGAGCTTGAGGCGAATGAGGTGCGCTACCAGGATGTTGAAGTGGATGACGCGGAGCTTGTGATGATCGGTTACGGATTCATCTCAAGGCTGCTGTTGTCGGTCGTTCAGGACTTGCGCAGAGAAGGCCACAAGATCGGCATGCTGCGTCCGATCACGGCATTTCCCTTCCCGTCGGTGCACATCGAAGAGCTCGCGGACAAAGGCAAGACGTTCTTGATGGTGGAGCTGTCCAACGGGCAAATGCTGCGCGACGTGCAGCTGGCAGTGGGCCGCAAGACTCCGGTGCATTTTTACAACCGCATGGGCGGCATGGTGCCTTCAGTCGAAGAGCTGAAAACCGTCGCGCTGCGCTATCTGAAGAAGTAGGAGGATACGATGTCGCAACAAGTTCTGGAAAAACCGCATTCCTTCTACGAGAAGTTTGATCGCAAGGGCGGACCGCAGAAAACCACGCACTATTGCCCCGGCTGCGGCCACGGCAACGTGCACAAGCTGATTGCTGAGACGATTGACGAGATGGGCCTCGCGGATCGGACTGTGTTCATTTCGCCGGTCGGCTGTTCAGTGTTTGCCTACTACTATTTCGATGTTGGAAATATTCAGGCCGCGCACGGCCGCGCGCCTGCGGTGGGCACGGGCGTCAAGCGCACGCGCCACAATTCCATCGTCATTTCCTATCAGGGTGACGGGGACCTGGCTTCGATCGGCACCGCAGAGATTATTCATGCGGCGAATCGCGGCGAGCAGATGACCGTGTTCTTCATCAACAACGGTATTTACGGCATGACGGGCGGACAGATGGCCGCGACCAGCTTGTTGGGCCAGAAGACCGCGACGACTCCCTATGGCCGCACCGTCGAAAATGAAGGCTATCCGATTCACATGGCCGAAGTGATTGCCACGCTGGAAGCTCCGGTGTTTGTGGCGCGCACGCATCTCGCGGATCTCAAGGGCATTATGAACACGCGCAAGTGCGTCCGCAAAGCCGTGCAAGCGCAGGTCGAAGGCAAGGGCTTTACGTTCGTCGAGATTCTTTCGCCGTGTCCCACGGGTTGGAAGATGGACACGCACACATCGTGCGAATACATTGTGGACAAGATGCTTCCGGTGTTCCCGGACAAGGTCTTCAAGGACTTGATCGCGGAACGCGAGAGCTACGTGCGGCCGGACGTTGATCCAACCGACGAAGAAGTTCTGGATGCCCTCGACTTGGGCCAGTTGGGCGAGCCTTTCCCCAAGGATCAGAACTTCCTCGACAACTTCCCGACGATGAACTTCAAGTTCGCGGGATTTGGTGGACAGGGCGTTCTGACCGCAGGAGCAATTCTCGCTGCCGTGGGTATGCAGGAACATCTTCAGGTCTCGTGGATTCCGTCTTACGGACCGGAGATGCGCGGAGGTACGGCCAATGCTTCGGTCGTGCTTTCGAACAAGCCGGTCGGTTCTCCGATGGTGGTCAAGCCCGACGTGCTGGCGGTGATGAACGATCCTTCGATGGACGCGTTCGAAGAGACGATCGCGCCCGGAGGTCTGATGATTGTGAACAGCACGATCATTACGCGCAAGGCGAAGCGCACAGACATTGAAACGCTCTACATTCCGCTGACGCAGATTGCCGATGACATGGGACTCAAGGCCGCAGCCAATATGGTGCTGCTGGGAGCATATCTCGAGTACAGCAAGCTGCTGCCGGTGGATCATCTGAAGCAAATCGTTCCGCGCGGAATCAAGCGCAAGCAGCTCGGCGATCAGAACATCGAAGCCGTTGAAGCCGGAGCGAAGTGGGTGCGCGAGAACGTCGGCGCGCGCAAAGCGGAAGCCGCCGTCACTGCGTGATCATCGCTTCACTTGACAATTGGAAGGGCCGCCCAGTTGGGCGGCCCTCTTCATTTCAATCTCGAATGAGATCAGTTTCCCGGTCCCACTCGTCCGCGGCCCCAGATACGCATCGTGCCATTGAGCGGCGCTGAATACGGCACTTCGACTTGTACAGCAAACGGATAGTCTGGCACGCCGCCATCCACGTATGGATGCTGACCGCCATAGATGCCAATATCCGCCGCTGATCCGTCCAAATCGAACGGCGAAGCCGGATTTCCTGCGTCACTCAGCACAGATCCTGTCGGCAGATGAAAGTCGCAGCTGCGGATTGTTTCATAGCTGATGTTCGTGAATTCCGATGAGTCCGCGAGCACACCGGTTCCGCCGGGAGGAGGATAGCTCGCTTCGGAGTAGCTGCAATAGCTGTAGGTTATGTTCGAAGAGTAGGAGTGAGAGTAGTTCCCGCGAAGAACAAACGACGAATTCTCAAACACACCGGCAATTGCGCCGCCGACCGTGTTTTGAGTATAGTTGTACGTCACCAGAGCACAGTGTTTCGCCAATAGTGTGCTGCCGCTGGTTCCGCCAAATGAGCCGATGTTGTACGTGAAGCCGTGGAGTACGCAAGATGTGAGCTCAATGTGACAATTGGAGCGATAGCAGATCCCCCAGCGCACGTTGGGATCTTGACTGCCCGTCTGGCAGATTGTGCTCTGCACAATGTCCACGATGGCGCCTTCGCCCACCCAGATACCGGACGCGTAGAGACCCGAATGTGTGTTCTCAACATAACATCTCCAGAGAAATATCCGCTCCGCGCCACTGTGAATCCGAACAACCGCGGCAAGCGAATCGTTATTGCTCGCTGCCGCCGCTCGAGTCCATATGCTGCGTAACTCCGTGCTGTCTGCCGACGCAAGCACTTCGACAACTCCCGCAACCAGCACACCCTCGCCCACTCCGGTTCCGGTGCCCGAGCCGATAATCACCAGCTTCTTGTCCACGGTGAAACCGTTGTACGCTCCCGCCATGATCAAGATTGTGTCGCCCGGAGCCGTTGCCGTGATCGCGGTCGAGATTTGGCTATACGGTTGACTGCCGTCGCTTGCGACCTTCAAGACACTTGCTTGAGAGATCACTATGCTCACGGCGAGCATGAGTAAGAAGCAAATACTTCGCATGTCTATTCCTCATTCCTATAATATGATGTTGCTCTGGAGAATACGGCAGGCTCCGCGCAGGGCTCGGGCGCAATCTGCAACGCACTAACCCGATACAGAAGCAGCGCGTTTGCCGGTGTCAAGTCCAAGAGTGTGTCCGGCGCTTCCACCGTCAAATAGTTCGTAAACGTACCCGTGGTCAATGAATCAAAGTGCACGTGATACTCGATGGCTTCCGGGAATTTCGTCCACACCAGACGAACCTTCTTATCCGGAGTCTCCACGACGCTGCATGCGAGATGCGCCTCCACCACCTGCACCGTGTCATAGGAGGTTTCGGTCCACACACTTGCCGCATCACGCGCGCGCACTCCGATGACATGTTGCCCCAGCGAGAAGTCGGCACTAATATATCGGCGCATGAGTTCATCGGGATCATCAAACATACCATCCTCGGGAAGCAGCGGACAACCATTGCCAAGTCCCGGGTCCACGTCCACAAAGAACTCTCCTCCGACGATGCGATCTTCGCCGCCGTCCACGGCCGGTCCGATACGCAGAGTGTTCTCGGTCGGGAATGTCCAGACACCGCCGCCGCGAAAGCGCAAATACACCGTATGAAATCCCGTGCCCGCTGCCGCAACTTCGACCGTCGAGTCATACGCCGCGACGTCGGTGCCGTAGCCCACATTCACGGGAACTCCGTTGCCTTCGCCGGGGTCTGAATCAAAGAATGCTTCAGCGCCGTCAATTAATGCGCTGCCCAAACGCAGAGTTCGCTTTGCCGGAACCGACCAGGTTCCGCCGCTATGAACCCGAACATTGAAATCATGGAATCCGCGGCCAATGTCCGGCACGGAAAAGTCCGCAAGATTGATCACGCCGTCGGATGCAACGGAGACCGGAGTTCCGTTTCCAACACCAGGATCTGAGTCAAAGAAGGCTTCCGCCTGATCAAACTCCGTTCCCACTCCCACGCGCACTCTTCTGACAACCGGCTCGCCCCAGACTCCGTCGTCACGCTGCATGCGTACATACAGCTCATGCACTCCGGGGCTCAGCCCAGAGGTTGCGATGTCGCCGTCTATCAGAACTTCTTCGCCGGAAACCACGGTGATCGGAATGCCGTTTCCCTGGCCGGGATCCATATCGAAGTAGTATTCCACGGCGGTGACTGAATGCAACTGAGACAGCGCAAAGAGCGGACAGAAGAGCATCACACCAACGACAGATGATATTCTCATGCTCACCTCGTTTCTCTATAAATATGTCCAGTATTGCTCGAATATGTTACAGGAAAATATAGAGCACAGATGTTGCGCCGTCAAGACATCCCGTATCGCACTCGTAACAAAGTCACCCGTTCAATCGGGAATGATCAATGAGCATTGCCGCGATTGCAAACGGAGATGAGCACAGGTCCCTTTTGACCTCTTCCCGAGAGAAATCTCATGCGACAATGTGGGTCAATTGATTTTTGGTGCGATGGCATACAAAAAAGCAGAAGGACGCCTTGCGGCGTCCTTCTTCAGAATGGTTTCGTGTCTCAGTCCTGATTACTCAGACCTGAGCTCTGCACTCTCTGACGTGGTCTTAATGTCTGGCGTCTACCGCAGCATAGGCCGCCATCTGGAAGATGTCATTGACGCTGCAGCCCGGCTGCAGGATGTGAACCGCGTGATTCATCCCCATCAGAATCGGGCCGATGGCCGTGGCTCCGCCAAGCTCGACCAAAAGCTTGTACGAGATGTTTGCACTGTTCAAATCAGGAAAAACGAGCACATTCGCCGCCTGACCGCGCAAAACGGAAAACGGATAGACTGTGTTGATGATGGATTCATCCAGAGCCGTGTCAGCCTGCATCTCTCCGTCAATCAGAATATCAGGTCTCAACTTGCGTACAATCTTCACCGCATCCGCAACTTTGCGCGAACAGGAATGCGGCACATTGCCAAAGTCTGAAAAACTCAGCATCGCCACGCGAGGTTCGCTCATGAAGTTGTCACGCACGGTGTCCGCCGAGAGAATGGCGATCTCCGCAAGATCTTCGGAAGTTTTCAATTCAACATTCACTCCGACATCCGCAAGGTACAAGTTCCGGTTCTTGAAGATCAGCGCGTACATCGCGGCGACGTGATTGACCCCCGGCTTCTTGGGAAGGATTTGCAGCGCAGGACGCACCGTATCCGAGTAGTGCTGCGCGATTCCGGCAACCAACGCATCCGCCCGGCCTTCGCGCAGCAAGAGCGGCCCAAGATAGTTCGGATTTCGTGCCAGCTTGCGCGCTTCCAGGAGCGTCATGCCCTTCCGGTTGCGCAGATCCCAAAGCTTGCCGGCAAGCTGTTCCGTTTCGGCAAAACTCATGCGCTCGGGATCCAGAACCTCCATCTCGTTCAAGTTTATTCCGAGTTCCTTGGCGTGCGCCTGAATTGCCGCGGTATCGCCTAAGAGCATCGGATAGCCGATTCGCTCCTTGACCACGAGTCCCGCCGCACGCAGAATCTTCGGGTTGGAGCCTTCGGGGAAAACAATGCGCTTGCGATTCAGACGTGCTTGATCAATGAAAATGCGGGTGACATGGCGTCCGCTGCCCAGAAGTTTCTCGAGGTGATTGCGATAGGCGTCAAAGTCCGTGATCGGATTGCGCGCAACTCCACTTTCGCCCGCCGCGCGGGCCACCGCAATGGCCACGCACAAAAGCACGCGGTGATCCATCGGCTTAGGAATCACATACTCGCGCCCGAAATGCAGATAGTCCAGTCCATAGGCCGCGCTGACGTAGTCGGGCACATCCTCCATCGCAAGCTCCGCAAGCGCGCGCGACGCGGCCATTTTCATCTCTTCGTTGATCTGCGTGGCGTGGCAATCCAATGCGCCGCGAAAGATCGCCGGAAATCCCAAGACGTTGTTAATCTGATTCGGAAAATCACTCCGGCCCGTGCAGACAATGGCATCAGGACGCGCCTCCATGGCGTCGTTGTATGCAATCTCGGGATCTGGGTTGGCCAGCGCAAAGATGATCGGATTCTCTGCCATCTGCTTCACCATGCTCTGCGTCACCACTCCGCCGACCGAGCAGCCGCAAAAAACATCCGCGCCGATCAATGCGTCCGCAAGAGTCTTCGCGTCTGTTTCGCGGGCGAAGGATGCCTTATAAGGATTGAACCGCGCGTGACCTTCGTGCATGTCCTCGCGATCCGTGCGCAGGGTGCCCTTCGTGTCGCACATCAGAATCTTCATTGGATCAACGCCCAATGAGATATACATCTTTGCGCACGCGATTGCCGAAGCACCCGCGCCATTTACCACAACGCGTACGTCCGCGATCTTCTTATCCACGAGCTTCAAGGAATTCAGCAGTCCCGCGCCGGAGATGATCGCCGTGCCGTGCTGATCGTCGTGAAACACCGGAATGCCCATCGTGCGCTTTAGCGTGTCTTCAATATAGAAGCACTGCGGAGCCGCGATGTCCTCGAGGTTGATCGCCCCGAAAGTTGGCTCGAGCAACTGGCACACGCGGATGACTTCCTCCGGATCTTCGCTCTGGATTTCGATGTCGAACACGTCCACCGCCGCGAACCGCTTGAAGAGCACTCCCTTACCCTCCATCACCGGTTTTCCAGCCAACGCTCCGATATTCCCTAATCCAAGCACGGCGGTGCCGTTGGACACCACGGCCACCAGATTCTGGCGCGCCGTGTACTCGGAGGCCAGCTCGGGGCGCTTTTGAATTTGTAAGCATGGCTCGGCGACTCCCGGGCTATATGCTAAAGAAAGATCGTACTGAGTTTCTACCGGCTTGGTTGGGACGACTTCTATCTTGCCCTTGGGTTCCCGGCTATGATATTCGAGGGCGTCGTTGGCTAAGGCCATTGTAAGGTGCTCCAGCGTGACAATGCAAAACTTTCAAAACTACCCATAAATATACAATTCTGCCTGTTCAGATGCCTGATTTCTTGAACTAACTGCCGTGAATACAACGCCAATTGTCGCATTGTCACATTCCGCCATTCTGAATTCCTGTCGGGACTTGACAAGACAGGCGAAATTGCTTATATTCAATAAATCAATTGATAAATTGAGTAATTGACCATGTTAAACGTCGCACGCATGAGGGACAGCCTCAACCTCGAATTCTCACGGATTGGTCGAGTCCTTTCAAGTCCTAAGAGAATTGAAATCATTGAGTTGCTTCGCCAGTGCCCCAAATCGGTCGAAACCCTCGCCGACAATACGGGTATGAGCCTCGCCAACACATCTCAGCACCTCCAGGTTCTGAGAGGCGCGGGAATGGTGGAGGCGCAACGCCAGGGAACGTACATGATCTACCAGTTGACCAGCCCGCTGGTCCACGAACTGGTGAGCATGGTCCGGCAGGTAGCCGAAACCCATCTGGCGGATGTGGACCGAGCCATTGCCAAAATCCGCGAAGGTGCCGCCGAACTTGAAAATGTGGATCGGATGAAGCTTGTGCAGCTTGCCAAAGAGGGCAAGGTCATCGTGCTGGACGTGCGCCCAAGTGACGAGTATGAAGCCGGTCACTTGCCCTACGCCGTTTCGATTCCACTGGCCAAGCTGGAAAAAGAGCTATCTTCCCTTCCGCACGAGCAGCAAATCGTGGCCTATTGCCGCGGACCGTACTGTCTACTGGCCGGCGAGGCCGTGCGCATTCTAAGGAAGAAGGGGTTTCAAGCGTCCAACATCCGGGACGGCGTGGGCGAATGGAAAGCACTGGGACTGCCCGTAGAAACGGGCGCTCCTGAGGAACAAGATATGAAACAAACTCGCTAACAGGGGGAAAGCATGGGATTGATTGAGAAACTCTTCGGCGGCAGCCATACTGTCAAGCCGCTTGAAACCAGCGACGCAACTTTTGAGGCGGACGTCATGAACTCAGAGCTGCCGGTCATGCTTGACTTGTGGTCACCGACCTGCATGCCGTGCAAGGTTCTGGGCGGAATGCTGCGCGAACTTGCTCCGGAATATGACGGCAAAGTCAAAATCATGAAGCTCGACGTTTCGCAAAACATGCAGACGGCCATGCGGTTCCGGATTCGCGGCGTGCCGACCGTGCTCTTTTTCAAGAAGGGCAAGATGGTGGACCAACTGGTCGGACTTGCACCCATGGATACACTGCGCGAACGCCTCGACAGACTCGCTGCCTGAATCTACAAACTAACCTGACGATAGTTGAATGAGACGGATCATCTTTGCACTGGGACTCATCGGAGTTGTCTTACTCCTGGTGCTGAACATTTTGCCGGAACCCAGCGCGGAACGCACCCCGCTGGAGCATCTGCGCGCAGAATACAAAGTTACGCACAAGCCCTCGGTTGACCACAGCAAGTTCGATGCCCTCGAAGGTCCATTTGCGTCGCCGCAAGAGGTGACCAAAGCCTGTATCTCGTGCCATACCGAACGGCACAAAGAGGTGATGCAGTCCTCACATTGGAATTGGGATCGCATCGAGTACATTGACGGAGTGGGAATTCGCAAAGTCGGCAAGAAAAACATCCTGAACAACTTCTGTATCGGCATCTCCGGAAACGAACAGTCGTGCAACCGCTGTCATATCGGCTACGGTTATCATGACGACTCATTCAACTTCGGAAACGCCTACAACGTGGATTGTTTGGCTTGCCACGATCAGAGCAATCTCTATATGAAGGCCGGCGCGGGCATGCCCGATCCGTCGGTGGATCTTGCATCCGTGGCAAAGGAGGTCGGCAAGCCGACGCGCACGAACTGCGGAACCTGTCACTTCTTCGGCGGCGGCGGAAACAACGTCAAGCACGGCGACCTCGATATGGCCATGTTTGAGCCGTCCCGCGATTTGGACGTGCATATGGCTGTGGAAGGATCCAACATGCAGTGCGTCGCGTGTCACACCGCCGAACAGCATCAGATGCTCGGAAAATCGTATTCCGTGTCTTCGATGAACCGTGACCGAGTGTCCTGCGAATCCTGCCACGGCGACCTGCCGCACGCGGACAAGATTCTCAACAATCATACGTTGAAAGTCGCCTGCCAGACTTGTCACATTCCGACCTATGCCAAGGAGAATCCCACGAAACTTGAGTGGGATTGGTCCACCGCCGGGCAGCTGCAGGATGGAAAGCCCTTTGCGATTGAAGATGATTCACTGGGCGTGGATACTTACATGTCCATCAAAGGCTCGTTTGTCTGGGGAAAGAACATCGAACCGGAATACGCGTGGTTCAACGGCACGGCCTCACACTACCTGATCGGCGACACGTTTGACGCGCAGGACACGCTGCAGATTAACACGTTGCGCGGCACCTACAGTGATCCGGACGCGAAGATCATTCCGGTCAAGGTGCATCGAGCAAAGCAGATCTACGACAAGAAACATGACTATCTGATTCAGCCCAAGACTGTTTCGACCCATCCGGGTGACAGCGCGTACTGGAAGGAATTCGATTGGGACAAAGCCTGCGCCGCGGGGATGCGCGAAGTGGGATTGCCTTACAGCGGAGAGTACGGCTTTGTGAATACAGAGATGTACTGGCCCGTGAATCATATGGTCGCACCCGCGAACAAGTCGCTGACTTGCGCGGAGTGTCACACACGCAGCGATGGCAGATTGGCAGGACTGACCGACTTCTACATGCCGGGGCGTGACCGCAATGCGTGGGTTGAGCGCGCGGGCGTGGGGCTGCTTGTGTTGACGCTCTTGGGAGTTCTGGCGCACGGCAGCGCGCGGTACATTATTCTGCGCAGGCGAGGCGGAGGTGCGAAATGAAACGCGAATACGTCTATCAAGCCTTCGAGCGCTTCTGGCACTGGGCGCAGGCCGCCTTGATCACCCTCCTCGGTGTGACCGGTTTTGAAATTCACGGCTCTCTGAAGTTCTTCGGATTTAGACAGGCAGTCGAGATTCATAACTTTGCGGCCATCACATTTCTCATTCTGATCAGCTTTGCGATCTTCTGGCACCTCACCAGCGGCGTGTGGAGACAGTATGTCCCTACAACCGGAAATGTCAAGGCGCAGATTGACTACTACATTACGGGCATTTTTCGCGGAGCCCCGCATCCGACCAAGAAGACCGTATTGAGCAAGCTCAACCCCTTGCAGAAACTTGTCTATGCGGGACTCAAGGTACTTGTGATTCCGATTGTCGTGACGTCCGGGTTGATCTACATGTTCTATCGTTATCCGCAGCAATATGAGATTATCAGCCTGAACATCAAGGGTCTCTCGGTCGTGGCAGTGATTCACACCTTCGGAGCCTTCCTGCTCGCGGCCTTCTTCGTCATGCATGTTTATCTGACGACCACCGGCTCGACTCCGACGGCGAATCTCAAGGCCATGGTCACGGGGTTCGAGGATTTGCCGGATGAAGATCATGAAACTCCGCATACTGCTCGCAACGAACGCAAACCGGAATTGGTGAACTGATGCATCAGATTACTACTAAATACATGAATCCCTATCTCGCGGGCTTCCTGCTTGGGCTTGTTCTGCTGATGAGCATTTTCATCACAGGCAGGGGCCTCGGAGCCAGCGGCGCGATCAAAAGCTCCGTGGTCACAATCGTGAATGGCATTGCACCGGAGCACGCGGCGAATTCGGACTACTACGGGCCGTATGTGGAAGAGGGCAAGGAAAGCCCGATGAAATCGTGGCTGGTGTTCGAAATGGTCGGTGTGATTCTCGGCGCGTTTCTTTCCGGATTGATTTCGGACCGACTTGGATTTGTGAGCGAGCGAGGTCCGCGCATCCAGAACTCGACACGCTGGATCTTTGCTGTGATTGGTGGAGCTCTGTTCGGGATCGGAGCGCAGTTTGCGCGCGGCTGCACGAGCGGCGCGGCGCTGAGCGGCATGGCCGTCCTGTCCACCGCGGGATTTGTGACGATGCTCGCGATTTTCGGCACCGGATATCTGGTGGCCTATTTCTTCCGCAGATTGTGGATCTAAACAAACCGGAGTGATTTCAAATGGGACCGTTTGTTCCTGATCCAATTTCCAATGAACTGAATCTGGTCATCGCATTGATTCTCGGCGTCGCGTTCGGCTTCGTGCTCGAACAGGCCGGATTCTCTTCTTCGCGCAGACTTGCCGGATTGTTTTACGGCTACGACTTCACCGTCCTGCGCGTGTTCTTTTCAGCCGCAGTGACCGCGATGGGCGGCATCATGCTGCTCAGCTACTTCGGGCTGCTTGATATGGGCGCGATCTACATCAATCCGCTCTGGCTTTGGCCCGCCATCGTCGGCGGTGCGATTATGGGAGTGGGATTCATTCTCGGCGGCTACTGTCCCGGTACAAGTATCTGCGCGGCTTCGATCGGCAAGATTGACGCGCTGTTCTTCGTCGGTGGAATCTTTCTGGGCGTGTTCACGTTCGCGGAGATGTATTCCTCGTGGCACGCCTTCTATGAGTCCTCCGCTCTGGGACCGATCCGAGTCTATGACTCTTTGGGACTCTCCGCCGGGTGGTTTGCCTTCGTGTTGATTGCGGTCGCGCTGATCGCCTTTGCGGTGACCAGCATGATCGAGAAACGCGTGAGTCCGTTTGCGCCGTCCCGCGAGTTCCATATTAGGCGGCATGTGATCGTCGCAGCGGCGACGGTTCTTGCGGGCGCGTTTCTGATCGCCCTTCCCAATCGCAAAGAGCGCGTGATGACCGAAGTCTCCACGCCCAAGCATCTTGCTCATTGTGAAACGAAATACATGACCGCCGATGAATTGGCCTTCCGTCTTGTGGATCAGGAGCCGAACATTCAGATCATAGATGTACGCGGACCGGAGGCCTTTGCGCAGTTTGCTCTGCCCGGCGCCGTCAACATCAAAATTGAAAATTTGTTTGGCAAGGAATGGAACCATCTGCTCGGTCAGCGGCACGTGAAGAAGGTTTTGGTTGCGGACAATCAGGACAATGCCATCGAAGCCTATCATGTGCTGGATGAAATCGGTTATCGGAATCTGGCTGTGCTCGAGGGCGGTTTGCTTGGTTTTCGTCAGCAGATTTTGTCTGACGCTCCTTCCGATCTGGCCATGAACTCGACCGATGAAGTCGTACAGGAGTTTCGTCAGGAGGCTCGCGGCACCATCGAGACCATGATCAAAGAGCAGAAAGACAAGCCCAAAGTTGAAGCCAAGAAGCCGAAGAAGGTCGCTGGCGGCTGCTAAACTTCTGCCGATTCACGAGAGATTTGAGCCCACCTTGTGGTGGGCTCGCTTGTTCTCTATCCTATCCGATTTCACCAAAAAGCGGTTAACGTTTAGTATTAGAGCACCATTGTTCTTCATTTGAGGCATGACATTCTAAATACGGGGGAATTTGTCAGCTTATAACCTGCTGAGATTGCTTAAGTCACTGTTGTGTAAGAGAGTCACAGTCTGTCTCAAGGGTCTTTCGTTTTGTGAATAGTTTCACATTATTTATGGCTATCATGGAGCGGAGTCTTTCAACCCGCTTCTCACAACTAAAATCTCTTAACATCATAGCTACTGACCTGAGGTTCTGATCGTGAAGAAGAAGTACACCATTGGATGGCTGCCCGGCGACGGCGTGGGCGTGGAAGTTCTGGAAGCCGCGAAGATCGTGCTCGATCGTTTGGATTTCAACGCCGAGTACGTTCATGGCGACATCGGCTGGGAATTCTGGTGCAAGGAAGGCGACGCCCTGCCGCAGCGCACCATGGATCTGCTGAACCGTGTGGACGCCGCGATGTTCGGCGCTATCACGTCCAAGCCCGCGAAGCTCGCTGAAAAAGAGCTTGATCCGTCTCTGCAAGGCAAAGGCATGACCTATCGCTCGCCGATCGTGCGCATGCGCCAGTCCTTCGATCTCTACATCTGTCTGCGTCCGACGAAATCCTATCCGGGCAATCCGCTCAATTTCAAAGAGAATATTGACCTCGTCGTGTTCCGCGAAAACACCGAAGATCTCTACGCCGGAGTCGAGTTCTCGCCTGTTCCCGACGAACTGAAAGAGACTCTGCTCAAGCTCGCCAAGCCGTTCAAGGCGTTTGACGGATTGGCCAACAATGACTACGCCGTGTCGTGCAAAGTGAATACGCGCAAGGGCTCCGAGCGCATCGTGCGCGCGGCCTTTGACTATGCGCGCAAGCATGGCCGCAAGAAAGTCACGGTCGTGCACAAGGCCAATGTGGTGCGTGCGACGGACGGATTGTTCCTCGATTGCGCGCGCGAAGTCGCCAAGGACTTCCCGGAAATCACGTTCGATGAAGCGAACGTGGACGCCATCATGATGTGGCTCTTGAAGAATCCGTTCAACTACGACGTGCTCGTTGCTCCGAATCTCTATGGAGACATCGTCAGCGATCTGTGCGCGCAGTTGGTCGGTGGTTTGGGTTTCGGCTGCTCGGGGAATATCGGTCTCAAACTCGGTGTGTTTGAACCCACGCACGGCTCCGCGCCGAAATATGCCGGACAGTACAAGGTCAATCCGATTGCCACGATTCTCTCCGCCAAGCAAATGCTCGAATGGCTGGGCGAAATTGATCTCGCCAAGCAAGTTGAAGACGCGGTGGCCGAAGTGATCAAGGAAGGCAAAGTGCGCACCTACGACATGGGCGGATCGAACACGACCTTGGAAATGGGACAGGCGATTGCCGATAAGCTGCCCGCGTTGGCCACTGCATAGTCATGAAGACTCGCATCTTACATGAAGTCGGATTGCGGGACGGACTGCAAATGGAAAAGCAGGTCGTTCCGCTTGAGGTCAAGATCCGGTGGAGCGAGAAGCTCATCGAGTCCGGTGTGGACATTCTGCAGCTCGGCTCGTTCGTGCATCCGGAAAAGGTGCCGCAGATGGCGGACACGGATGCGCTCTTCCGGCACTTCAATCAAGCGGGACGCAAACCCGCCAACGTCGTGCTCTCCGGTCTCGTCCTGAACGAAAAGGGACTTGATCGCGGCCTGGCGTGCGGCGTGGACATGTTCTGCATGGGCGTCTCGGCGAGCGAAACCCACAGCAAGAAGAACACGGGCATGACCGTGTCCGAGGCGACGGATCGCATTGTCGGCGCGGCCAAGGCCGCACTCGCTTCCGGCAAGCGAGTTCAAGTTTCCGTGCAGTCCGCTTTCGGCTGCGGTTTCGAGGGAGCAGTTCCCGTCGAACGGGTGCTGAGCATTCTCGAAAAGTACTTCGAAGCCGGACTCAATGCGGTGTCGCTTGCGGACACCGCCGGACATGCGCTGCCAGAGCAAGTCGAGACGCTTTTTTCGAAAGTCTTCAAGCTGAATCCGCAGGCGGAATGCGCGTGCCATCTGCACAACACCTATGGGTTGGGACTCGCCAACTGCCGCGCCGCCATGAACGCTGGTGTGCAGATTTTCGAATCCGCGATTGCCGGGCTCGGCGGTTGTCCGTTTACAAAAGTCGCCGGCGGCAACGTGTGTACCGAGGATCTCGTGCACTACTGGCAGCGCGGCGGTGTGCGCACCGATCTCGACTTACCGAAACTCATCGAAGCCGCGCGCGATATGGCGCAGCACTTCGACCGTGACATGCCCGGCATGGTACACAAATCCGGTCCGGTCAGTTACGCAGTCACCCTCTAACTTCGCTATCTACCTATGAATCTGCTTGAAGGTATTCGCGTCCTTGATTTGACGAATGTGCTCTCCGGGCCGTTCGCCACCTTGCATCTGGCGCTGGCCGGTGCGGACGTGATCAAGATTGAAAATCCAACCGACGGCGACCTTGCGCGCAAGCTCGGCTGCGTTCCCGATTTCAACAAGAAATTGATGGGCACGAGCTTTCTTGCGCAGAACGCCAACAAGCGTTCGCTCACCTTGAATCTCAAACAGCCCGAAGCCAAAGAGATTTTCAAGAAGCTGGTCGCCAAGTCCGACATCGTCGTCGAAAACTTCCGACCCGATGTGATGAAACGACTCGGGTTGTCCTATGAAGTGCTCTCCGGTATCAATCCGAAGCTCATCTATTGCGGCATTTCTGGATTCGGCCAAACAGGTCCCGATGCATTGAAACCCGCATATGATCAAATCATTCAGGGTTTGTCCGGCGAAATGGCGATCAACGGAGACGAACGCCTGCATCCGCTGCGCGCGGGCTTTCCGATTTGCGACACGGTGGGCGGTCTGAACGCGGCATTTGCGATCATGGGCGCGCTCTACTATCGCGAACGCACCGGCGAGGGCCAGTTCATTGACGTCGCTCTGCTCGATTCGATTATGCCGCTCATGGGATGGGTCGTTGCCAATTGGATGATTGGTCAGCAGCATCCCGTGCTCATGGGAAATGAAAATTTCACCGCCGCTCCGTCCGGCGTATTCCGCACGAAAGATTGCTACATCAACATCGCCGCGAACAAGCAGGAGCAATGGGAAGCGCTCGCGGATTTGATCGGCACGCCGGAACTCAAAACCGATCCGCGCTTTCAAGAGCGCGACGCGCGCAAGAAGAACCGTGTCGAACTGACTCCGCTGCTTGAAGCCAAACTGACACAGCGCGAGGGCGCCTTTTGGGTGGACGAGTTCAACAAGAACGGCATTCCCGCAGGATTGATTCTCTCGCTTGAAGAGGCTCTGATGCAGCCGCAGGTCACTCACCGCAATGCCTTCAACAAGGTGAACGTGAAAGGCGTCGGCGAGCTTGAGCTGTTCAACTTGACCGCGAAGTTCTCCAAAACTCCGGGCGAAGTCACGGCTCCGCCGCCGCTTCTGGGCGAGCACACCGACCAACTGCTTGAAGAGTTGGGTTACGGCGCCGCCGAGATTTCCAAACTACGTGAAGACAAAGTCATCTAAGATATCAGGAGCTACACCATGCCCATGACGTTAGCGGAGAAGATTCTGGCGCGCGCGGCGGGGCTTGCATCCACCAAGGCTGGCGACGTCGTCGAGCCGAAGGTTGATCTGGCCATGTCACACGAAAATGCCGCGCTGGTTCTCCATCAATTCAAAGAAATTTACAAGGGTCTCGATGCCGAGCCCCGCGTGTGGGATCCTTCGCGCATCGCGATCATCTTCGATCATCGTGTGCCCGCTGAAAGCTCGAAGACCGCAACAAATCAAAAACGTATTCGCGATTTCGTCGGCGAGCAAGGCATCGCCAAGTTTCATGACATTCGCGGTGACGCGGGCGGCATCTGCCATCAGATTCTGCCCGAGTACGGCTACGTGCGTCCCGGCTATGTCGTTGTGGGAACCGACAGCCACACGACGACGCACGGCGCGCTGGGATCGTTTGCCTTCGGCATCGGTGCGACGGAAATGGCCAGCGTGTGGGCTCTGGGTTCCGCACTGAATATTGAAGTGCCGAAGACCATCAAGGTTGTCGTGGACGGCACGCTCTCGAAGTTCGTTTCCGCAAAGGACGTGATTCTGAATTTGATCGGAGTTATCAAAGCCAACGGCGCGAACTACCGCGCGCTGGAGTTTCACGGCTCGACCATTCGCAATATGAGCACGTCGTCGCGGCTCGTGCTGTGCAACATGTCCGTTGAAGCGGGCGCGACTGTCGGCATGGTTCCGCCGGATGTCGAGACGAAGCGCTATCTGCGCGACGAAGCGAAAGTCACAGACCCGCTGTGGATGGAAGGTCCGGATGACGGCGCTGACTATGAACGTGTCGAAACAATTGACGCAAACTCTCTTGCGCCGCAGATCGCCTGCCCGCATACGGTGGACAACGTGAAGCCCGTGACCGAAGTGATGGGCAAGAAGGTGGATCAGATTGTGATCGGCTCGTGCACGAATGGTCGCCTGGATGATTTGGCCGCCGCCGCGGCGTTGATTCGCACGAAGAAAGTGCATCAGCGCACGCGCATGCTGGTGTTCCCCGCATCGTGGAACATCTACAAGGCCGCCATGGAACGCGGATATTTGAAAGATTTCGCGGATGCCGGCGCGGTGGTAATGAATCCCGGCTGTGGCTGTTGCCTTGGCGTACATCAGGGCGCGATGGGCGACGGCGAAGTCTCGCTTTCGACGACCAACCGCAATTTCAAGGGCCGCATGGGCAATCCGAATGCGGAAGTCTTTTTGTGTTCGCCCGAAGTGGCCGCGGCCAGCGCAATTCGCGGCGAAATCACCGATCCGAGAGAGGTTTAATCATGTCCAAAGTTATCACACTGCTCGGAGACGACATCTCCACGGATCACATTTATCCGGGCCGCTTCATGGCCACGGTTCTACCGAGTGAAACTCCGCAGTTTTGTTTTGCCGACATGACGGAGCTCAATGCCGCCCTGAAAGCAAAGCAGTTTCCGGAAGGGAGTTTTTTGGTTGCGGGAGAGAATTTCGGCTGCGGGAGTTCACGGGAGCAGGCCGCTTCGACGATTCTCGGTCACAACTTGAATGTCGTGGCAAAGAGTTTTGCGCGCATCTTCATGCAGAATGCCGTCAATCTTGGATTGCCGCTTCTGATATGTCCGGATGTGGACGCGAAGGAAGGCGACGAGCTTGAGCTTCGCGGCGACGAACTATACAACAAGACCACGGGCAAGACGTTCAAAATTGAACCCCTGCCGCCGCTGCGCCAAGCCATTATCAACGCGGGCGGCCTGATCGCCTTCACCCGCGAGCGCGTCAAAGCAAAGCTCGCGGCACGCTAAGCTCGCTTTTTGTTTCGAGCTCGAAGCCCCCGCAATAGAAATTGCGGGGGCTTGCAGTCTGTAGTGGCAGGCTTTAGCCTGCATTCTGGTCTCTCCCCGTTCACGGGAGACGGAAGGGGTCTGCTCTCCCCCCATTCTTCACGAAGCGAAAATGGGGGATGAAAGAGGGGCCTCTGCACCGCATCCGCTTTCATCCCTTATACCTCTTACCTCATACCATGTTTCCCCCTTGACTTTCCCCTCTGATTTTCATATCTCATACTTCATAGTTCATACTTTCCGGAGCCTCCCATGTACGCGCGAATTCTCTCTGCATTCGATCTTCTGAAGCGGGTGGGGTTCGCGCTTTTGGTTTTGGGGGGATACATGACCGCATACGCCCAGCCGTATGAGCCGATTGTTTTGTATGAGACGTTCGGCGAACCGGGTGAACAGCTTGGCTCTTTGGTCCTGCGTCACGTCGGGGACCAGGATGGGGACGGGTATGACGACATTCTGGTTAGTGTCGCGGACTGCACTCATTCCAGCGGAACGCCCGATTACAATCATCTTCGTTTGATTTACGGCAATGACTTTCCACCGTACAGGACGGTTGATTTTGCCTACACCCTGACGGACACGACAACCGAGTGGACGTTGTGGACGGGTGGCTTCAGGCCTCCCCCTTTTGAGCTTGCGGACTTTTCGGGAGACGGCTATCCGGATATCCTCATCGAACTGTATTTTAGAGAATCCAGTCCGAGTCTTTATCAGAGGTATCTTTTTTTGGGTGGCCCGGGCGTTTTCGACACGCTCTGGGACTGGCGGGCGGACAGCGCGGAGGAGCGCATCGTGCAGGAAACTCTCCCGCGCTTCAACGACAGCGGTTACGGCTGCTACTTGCGGGGGGGGAGGGCGAACAACCAACGCCTACTGGAATTCTATCAGGGGGAGTGGCCGGACCCGCCGTCTTCTTCGACCTGGACGAGTACCGCACCGGCGGACTGGAATTTCTGGTATTCAAACGGTGTGGGGGACATCACAGGGGACGGTTACACGGATATCCTGTACCCGATCTACCAAGGGGGGGGGATCTACCACGTCCACTCCTGGTTCGGCGGTCCTGACGCGGATTCGATTCCGGACGTCACTTTCATTGAAGACACGATGGCGGTTCTGAGTACAGGGTGGTCGATCATCGGCGACATGAACGGAGACAGCGTAGATGACCTTGCCGCGAAAACGATCGATCATCACGGCGTTCAGCTTCGCATCTGGTACGGGGGAGCGCCGTTGGATTTTAACACGTGGGACGCCACGCTGAACGGAGGAGGGGGGCTTACCGCCGGGTATCACGCCTGTTTGGGGGATATCAACGGGGATGGATTTGAAGACGTGGCCTTTATGGGTATTCCTAATGTCAGAGTGTGCGTTTTTCTCGGAGGAGATCACGTCGATTCGGAGATCGCCTGCACTGCACCCCGAGGGCTGGAGAGAGTCTCCAAGAAGTGTTAGTTTAGGGGGATTGGAGAAAGGAGTGCAGGATGTCAGGTCAGCGACGCAGGTTTTCGGATGAGTTTAAGGTTCAGGTGGTTCAGGAGGTGCTTCAAGGAGCGAGTCAGGCTGCGGTAGCGCGCCGGCACAATGTGTCAGCGAACACGATTCTGCTCTGGCAGAAGGCGTACAAATCCGGTCGCCTGGGGGGAGGGGCGACCGGCGCGGTTTCGCCCGAAGTGCGGGCGTTGGAACTTCAAGTGGCGGAGCTGCAGCGGTTAGTCGGGAAGAAGGAAGAGCAGATCGAGTTCCTAAAAAAAACCTCCCGCTATCTGGAGCAGCAGAACGCCGAACGGCAGTCGTCACCAAGCGCGGAACGCTCACGGCGCAAGAAGGATGTGCGCTGATGGATCTTCCGGAGAGCACATATTACTACCGTTCACGCACGGCGGATGACCGCCTGGCGCGAAGACTCGATTTGCAGGACCGGATAGAAACGTTGGCGTTTAACAAAGCCGGTTATGGCTATCGGCGCATCACCGCCGAGCTGCATCGGCAAGGTGTGATTGTAAACCGCAAGCTCGTCTTGAATATCATGAAAGAATCAGATCTGCTGGTCAGACCGCTGCGCGGATTTACGATCACCACGGACAGCAGACATACGCTTCCAGTCTATCCGAACCTCTATCAGAACCAGTGGCCCACTGCGCTTGATCGCATTTGGGTGGCGGACATCACCTACATCCGTTTGCCGCTGGGCTTTGTCTATCTCGCTGTGATCCTTGATGCGTTCTCACGCAAGGTCGTGGGCTGGGCGCTGTCGAAAAGTCTCGAAGCCGATCTGGTCATCGAGGCAATGACCATGGCTCTTGCCGAACGCAAACCGGCACCGGGCTTGATCCATCACAGTGATCGCGGTGTGCAATACGCTTGTCATGCGTACACCGATCTACTCAAGCAGCATGGCGTTCACATCAGCATGTCGCGCAAAGGTAATCCGTACGACAACGCCGTGGCCGAAAGCTTCTTCAAAACCCTCAAGAAAGAAGAAGTCTATCTGTCCGACTACCGCACCCCCGAAGAGGCACGGAGGCAGATCGGACGGTTTATCGAACAGGTTTACAACTCAGAACGATTACACTCGGCTCTCGGCTACACCCCGCCCGCCGAGTTCGAACTTCAATACAATCAAACCCAAAACGCCGCCTAAACTAATTGGATACCGACTCCAATATTTGGGGTGCAGTCCAGCCTATCAAATCAACTTTCCCAACAGCAATGGGAATAGTCTTGGCTCATTCTCCCGCGCCGGCGACTTCAATGGGGACGGATTGGATGATTGGATGTATTCGTCCTGGAATTATGGCACTGGTGACACACTTTTTCACCGCGGCTACATCAGGATTATCTCAGGCGATCCGCGCTTTGGCCTGCCCGTGGGCGACGAACCGCCCCCGGTCGTGCGGGAGTTTGTGGTGAAGGTTTACCCCAACCCCTTCAACTCAACACTGTCCATTTCTCTTTCGATTCCCCCGCATCAAGAAACCACGATCACGCTTTACGATCTTCTGGGCCGCGAGGTGGATGTGATCCATCGCGGGCGGTTGGAAAACACGACCTTGAGCTACACCGCACCCGCTTCGCTCGCCAGCGGCATCTACTTCCTTCGTGCGCAGGTTGGGGCGCAGACGGCGATGCGGAAGGTGGCGTTGCTGAAATGACTTCCTTACTGTCATCCTCAACGTAGTGAAGGACCCCTCTGAGAGCATGCCTTAGGGTTTCTTCACTACGCTGCGCTTCGTTCAGAATGACAATGCGCGTGAACCGCATCGTGCACAGAAACTCGCTCGCCGAATGGTTCATTTTTTTGGATATGGGACTTTTCGCTTCCCTCCCCCATCCCCCATCCCCCATCCTCTCCGCTATCTCCAGCTCTCCCAACATCTTACGCCAATAAGTTGACCTACCGGGTAGGTTTCGTTATATTGGGGTCCTGTAAGAACAAATCTCCTGACCCCCGAGTATAACGCACATGATAGACTCCCCTTCCCCGTTTGCCAAGCCGCATCCCGGCTTGCGGCTCAAAGAATACCAGCCCTTCGTCCCCCGCCCGACCGCCGAACAGGTGGCTCGTTTCCCGCAGGATGCGACCGATCTGCTTGACAGAATCTGGGCCCGGCATAACGAACTCATTCCCTACGGGCAATACGGCCTGGATTGGATTCGCGGACGGCATTTCATCATTGCCGGAGGCACCGGACCGGGTCTGGGCGGCGCGATCGAAAGCGCCGTGCGGCGATTTGCGTCCGTGGACGGCAGCGTGACCGTGCTGGCGCGCGATCTGACGCGCTCCGTTGGCTTTGAAATGGGCAAGCAGATGACCGAACGCGCCGAGAAAATGGGCTTCGGCAATCGCTATCACATGTCGAATGACGGCATGGCGCTGGAAGGCCCGGCGTTTGACGCGCTGCTGCACAACCTGAAGGAAGCCGGTGCGCACGAAGTCATCTACATCAACTGCGTCGCCGCTGCGGTCGCGGGAATGCTGCCTGATACGCCGCCGATCTATGTCAAGGACGTGGACGACGAAGGTCTGTTCCAGTACAAACTCTTGCCGCTTTCGGATCAGCAGATCGAAAACACGCGCCACGTCATGGGCCGGATGGCCGTCGAGTTTCCGCACAAGCTTGCCGAAGCGGGTATCAAGGTCAAGGTGACGACCTACATTGACTGGCGCGGGAGTTTGGACGTCATCAGTCGCGATCCAGAGAGTCCGTTCTATGGCCGGCAGGGACCGTATTCGACAAGTCTCTATTTGCCGAAGGAGTTTCTGCAAGCCGATACGATCAAGTCGTACGGTCACGGAAGAATTGTGCTCGATATTTTCCTGCCGGTGATGCGCACGCGCGCGTTGGGATTCATTCCCGGTGCGATTCCGCAATCGTATATCTTCGAGAAGATGATGAAGATGTCGGGCATCCGCATGCGCGACGTGCCGGAACTTGCGCTGGGCACGCTCGATCAGATTGGCCGCGCGGTGTCGGGCGGAACCTACAATCCCTTCCCGCGTCTCGACGAACACGAGATTCCCTTGGAAGAGTGGTACTGGCAGATCGTGCAAAGGCTCAATGACGATTCGTCCAGTGAGTTCTATTGGAAGAACTGGATCGAAATGTAGTGGAAGATATGAAATCTGAAGTATGAAATATGAAAGAGCCCGAAGCAATTGCCTCGGGCTTTTGTGTTGGTGGGGTGCATGGCCATTGACTGGGACTTTCAAGATAGGTATCTTACCCGCAGGTCTTGGGCATTGGTTGGACAACGAATCTCGGAGGCCTTGATCATGACGCGAATTCTCTCTGCATTCAATCTTCTGAAGCGGGTGGGGTTCGCGGTTTTGGTTTTGGAGAAGTCTTATAAGTACAGGCAAACTAGCTTAAACATGAGGCAAACTATGGAAAACTTGTCGGCTTCACTGCGCCTATGCATATTAATAATCGCATCATGCACGATGGCGATATTTGCTGCTGCAGAACAAGTTTTAACGAGACAGGATGCGTTTGACCGGATTCAGATCTTTGTCAATGCAAGTCCCAGCGAGCTCAGGACTCCCGACAGCGGTCTGCCTGAGATGATTAGAGAGTGGCAATACAAGTCTGACGGTGAAGTCACTACTGACATGATCGCCTTTTTTGAATCACTTGCAGATGATCCGATGGTCTATCCCACGACGCGGGCAGCCGCGATTCGGGCCCTCCACTTGTCCTCCCCGGAACTTCAATTGGCAAGACTACGGCGTCTCATGCAGGAGGACAATCAATACGCTTCTATTCCTTCTGCAGCTTTGATGGTAGAATGGGGATTCTGGGAAGAAGGAAGCCGAGTGTTAATCGAGCACGAAGCGTGGGGTTCTTTAGCAAGCACGGGCGATTCCTCGATGGTTTCTCCAATTCTGATCTCAATAGCAGACGACCACTCTAAGGCTGGTGTTACTCGATTGCGAGCAGCAGGGGCATTGGGTTCTTATGGTGACACAACGTATAAGTACGATGTCGCGCGAGACATACTTGCGTCAGTGGTTTTAAGGAATGAGGTGTGTGCGGACACAGGTGATTTTTTGCGTTGTGTAACTATGATTGTTGATATGCTCGACAGAACCGATAATCCACAAGACGTTGAGCTGCTGGATGCAGCATTGTACTTTCCAAATCAGGGTGTTCAGAGCTTCTGTCTATTTGCGCTCGGAAGACGTGCTCGGAATCTTGACGATATACTTTCAGTTGAGTCCCTTGAACGTGCAGCGTCACAAAGTGCATTCCCCGAACTAAAGAGAAGAGCCGCAGAGCAAGTAGCAATCTACAACTCCGAGCGAGGTCAACGATGAACAGATATCAACTTATCTCAATGATTGCAGCGATATGTTTTGCAAGCACTGCCAATGCTGCATACGAAGTCGAGCTTGCGAATATTTATGCGTGCGCGTGGTGCAACAATGATCTATCCGGATACAATGATGAGGAATACGATAATTTTCACAACGCTGGATTTACATGTGGTGATCCGAACGACTGCATGCATTTCGTCAGTCAAATCTTGCAACACGGATGCATGGGAATCTGTGTTTCCTACTGCGGTGAACGAATTGACCCAGCCATCTACGATCTGGACCACTTCTGCGTGAGGTGTCAGTCAGACTATCGAACTGTCTATCGAAATCCCACAATGACCAGCTGTGTCGAGCATGGATTGGAAGTGTTTCCGAATTCAAGCTATTGGTTTGAGGAGGGACCTTTCACAAATACAACTTTTCTAGCTCATCCGAACAATGGAGGACCACAGTGGACTGCACCCCGAGGGCTGGAGAGAGTCTCCAAGAAGTGTTAGTTTAGGGGGATTGGAGAAAGGAGTGCAGGATGTCAGGTCAGCGACGCAGGTTTTCGGACGAGTTTAAGGTTCAGGTGGTGCAGGAGGTGCTTCAGGGAGCGAGTCAGGCTGCGGTAGCCCGCAGGCACAATGTGTCAGCGAACACGATTCTGCTCTGGCAGAAGGCGTACAAATCCGGTCGCCTGGGGGGAGGGGCGACCGGCGCGGTTTCGCCCGAAGTGCGGGCGTTGGAACTGCAAGTGGCGTAGCTGCAGCGGTTAGTCGGGAAGAAGGAAGAGCAGATCGAGTTTCTAAAAAAAACCGCCCGGCTACAAGAACAGCAGAACGCAGACAGGCCGTTACCTTCGAGCGGGGGACGTTCACGCGGAAAGCTTGTCCTCGAACGAAGTGAAGGAAAGGATGTGCGCTGATGGATCTTCCGGAGAGCACATATTACTATCGTTCACGCACAGCGGATGACCGCCTGGCGCGACGACTCGATTTGCAGGACCGGATAGAAATGTTGGCGTTGAACAAGGCCGGTTATGGCTATCGGCGCATCACCGCCGAGCTGCGTCGGCAAGGTGTGATTGTCAACCGCAAGCTCGTCTTGAATATCATGAAAGAATCAGATCTGCTGGTCAGACCGCTGCGCGGATTTACGATCACCACGGACAGCAGACATACGCTGCCGGTCTATCCGAACCTCTATCAGAATCATTGGCCCACTGCGCCCGACCGAATCTGGGTGGCGGACATCACCTACATCCGTTTGCCGCTGGGCTTTGTCTATCTCGCTGTGATCCTCGATGCATTCTCACGCAAGGTCGTGGGCTGGGCGCTTTCTAAAAGCTTGGAAGCCGATCTGGTCATCGAGGCTATGACCATGGCTCTTGCCGAACGCCAGCCGGCACCGGGCTTGATCCATCACAGTGATCGCGGTGTGCAATACGCTTGTCATGCGTACACCGATCTACTCAAGCAGCATGGCGTTCACATCAGCATGTCGCGCAAAGGTAATCCGTACGACAACGCCGTGGCCGAAAGCTTCTTCAAAACCCTCAAGAAAGAAGAAGTCTATCTGTCCGATTACCGCACCCCCGAAGAGGCACGTCGGCAGATCAAACGGTTTATCGAACAAGTTTACAACTCAGAACGACTACACTCGGCACTCGGCTACACGCCCCCCCGCCGAGTTCGAACTTCAATACAATCAAACCCAAAACGCCGCCTAAACTAATTGGATACCGACTCCAAAATTTGGGGTGCAGTCCACTTTTTCAGTTAAGTTAATGGAGGGATTTGGTTCGTAAGTTGCGTTTCCTTCGTGGGTTTTGGTTGGGATTGAGATTGGCCTGTTTACGGGCCTTTTTTGTTTGTTCTTTGAGCAGTTTCCGCTGTTTCTGGATGGCGTCGGCCCGTCCGTAGTAGACGTCGGCGGGATGCAGATTGCCGATACCTTTGTGGTAGTGTTCATAGTTGTACCAGTGCCGGAACTCCTCCAGCGCGCGGTCGAACGCCTCCGGTGACGCATGCACGATCAGCTGCAGTTTTTCCTTTGCCGTGCGGTTCAGACGTTCCACTTTACCGTTGGTCTGAGTATGTTTGCGCATCGAGAAGATGTGCCGGATTCCGCGACTTGCCTCTCTCCCAATTCCCCCCAACTTCAATTTTCCCCGTTATTCCGCCTGAGTTTATCCGATTCTGTTTATGTGATTTTCCGCTTTTGTCTAAACCGGGGAATTGATACATTGTGTTGGTTTACAATCGCACACAATAGAGAGCATATTCGCCATGGAAATGGATTACTTCCTGACTGACGACCAAAAGGCCTTGAGAGATTTGGCGCGCAAAATCGCCGAAGAAAAGATTCGCCCTGTCGCCGCGCAGTACGACCGCGACGGCACGTTCCCGTGGGACATCGTGAAGGTGTTCGCCGAAGCGGGATTGTTCGGCATCGTGATTCCCGAAGAGTACGGCGGATTGGGAATGGGAGTTCTGGAACTGGCCATCGTGACCGAAGAGCTCTCGAAAGCTTGCGGCGGCATCACACTCGCGCTCGCGGCGTCCGCGCTCGGCACGTTCCCGATTCTCTTGAGCGCCAACGAAGAACAACAGAAGCGCTATCTGCCCGATCTCGCCGAAGGCAAATATCTGGCGGCTTTTGGATTGACCGAGCCCAACGCAGGAAGTGACGCAGGTTCGATGAGAACGCGTGCGGTGCGTGACTGCGATGATTACATTCTGAACGGCTCGAAGATTTTCATCACCAACGGCGGTGCGGCGCATCTCTATACGATTATCGCCGTGACAGACCCGACCAAAGGTTCGCGCGGAACGACCGCGTTCATCGTGCAGGACGACTATCCCGGTTTCAAAGTCGGCAAGCACGAAGACAAGATGGGCATTCGCGCGTCAGCAACCAACGAAATCATTTTCGAAGATTGCCGCGTTCCGGTCGCGAATCGCATCGGCTCGGAAGGTCAAGGTTTCTTAGTTGCGATGAAGACGCTCGACAAATCGCGTCCCGGCGTGGCGTCGCAGGCGCTGGGTATTGCGCAAGGCGCGTTTGATCTGGCGTTGGATTATGCGAAGCATCGCTTCCAATTTGGTCATCCGATCATGAACTTGCAGGCGATTCAGTTCATGCTGGCCGACATGGCCACCTCGATTGAAGCGGCGCGCGCGCTGCTCTATCAGACTGCGAGGCACATTGACGCGGGCAACAAGGACATTTCGCGTTACTCCGCGATGAGCAAACTGATGGCTTCGGATGTTGCGATGAAGGTCACGACCGATGCCGTGCAGATTTTCGGCGGCTACGGCTACATGCGCGATTATCCAATCGAAAAGTACATGCGCGATGCGAAGATCACGCAAATTTACGAAGGCACGAATCAGATTCAGAGACTTGTGATAGGCAACACGCTGATCAAGGGATAGTCTCGGATTCCGGCGGGGAATCGCTTCGCTAAATCCCCGCTCGGCGAAATACAAGAAAGCGCCTGACGAATGATCGTCAGGCGCTTTGTGTTTTGCTCGGATTCCGGCAGGGTCTGGAGACCCTGGTCGGGTGCTACTTCTTGCTCTTCTTCGACGCAGAGAGAATCGGCGCGAGCGCGTCGTGCAGAGTCGGTTCGCCGATCTCCTGCAGATCATACATCACGCGGACATGCGGCTTGGTAATCTTGATCACGCGGCCCAAATCAATCGGCGTCGCGATAATCACCGCGTCCACCTTCGCCTTGGTGATCGTGGCTTCAAGGTCCTTCATCTGCTTCTCGCCATAGCCCATCGCGGGAAGCAGCGAGCCGATGCCGGGATAGATCCTAAACGTCTCGGCAATCAATCCCACCGCAAACGGACGCGGATCCACCATCTCCGCCGCGCCGTATTTCTTCGCGGCGACCACGCCGGCGCCATACTTCATCTCGCCGTGCGTACAGGTCGGGCCGTCCTCAATCACGAGGACGCGCTTGCCGCGAATCAATTCGGGCTGCTCAACTTTGATCGGCGAGGCCGCGTCAATCACCATGGCCTTGGGATTGTGCGCTTCAATCGAGGCACGCAGCGTCTGCATCTGCTCAGGCGCCGCACTGTCCACCTTGTTGATAACCAACACATCGGCCATGCGGAAATTCGTTTCGCCGGGATAGTAGGTCATCTCGTTTCCGGCGCGCAGCGGATCAGCGACCGTGATATACACATCAGGCTTATAGAACGGCAGATCGTTGTTGCCGCCGTCCCACAAAATCACATCCGCTTCCTTCTCCGCCTCGCGCAGAATCTTTTCGTAGTCTACGCCCGCATAAATCACCTGACCGCGCGCAATGTGCGGTTCGTACTCTTCCATTTCCTCAATCGTGCATTTGTGCTTCTTGAGGTCGGCAATGGAGCCGAAGCGCTGCACGATCTGCTTGCTCAGATCTCCGTAGGGCATCGGGTGGCGAATTGCGACCACTTTTTTCCCTGCGGCCTTCAAGATTTCGGCAACACGACGCGTCGTCTGAGACTTTCCCGCACCCGTTCTGACCGCGCACACCGCGACGACGGGTTTCGTGGACTTGATCATCGTCTCGCGTCCGCCAACCAATTTAAAATTGGCGCCGCTGGCCAAGATGCGCGACGCCCAGTGCATGACGTATTCATGCTTCACGTCGCTATAGCTGTACACAACTTCATCAATCTCGTGCTTCTTGATCAGAGCTTCGAGTTCCGATTCGGGATGAATCTTGATACCCTTGGGATAGAGCTTTCCGGCAAGCACCGCGGGATACGTGCGGTCTTCGATGCCCGGAATCTGCGCGGCAGTGAAGGCCACGACCTCGAAAGTTTCGTTGTCGCGGTAAACTGTGTTGAAGTTGTGGAAGTCGCGGCCCGCCGCGCCCTGAATGATGGTCTTGATACGTTTCATAGTCTGATAGAAATATGGTAGAATAAGGTTAGAGGGAATTGATCTGTTTTTTTTACGAACTGCGCACCAGCGGCATGGACATGCAGCGCGGTCCGCCCAAGCCGCGCACAAGCTCCGAACCGGGAATCTCGAGCACTTCGACACCGGCGTTTCGCAGAGCGCGATTCGTATGTATGTTTCGCTCGTAGGAAATCACACGATTGGGAGCAATCGCCAGCATGTTGGATCCCGCGGCGCGCTGTTCGCGAGCGGCATAACGGGAATCGCCATTCGCCGTGCGCACAACATTCAACGGCCCGCCGAGTTCGTCTTCCAGAATTTTCAGCACCGGGCGGTCTTCCGTTTGCGGCACAAGTTTTCCGCCGGAGGAATTCTGTTCATAGCGGCGCACCTGCGGGCCATGCTCCACAACCGGCGGAAAGACGACAACCGTCTGCGGCCCCACAATCGTGAAGACTGTGTCAAGATGCATGTACACGCGCTCCGGCGGAATCAACACATCGTACACGCGCTTTGCCTTGCCCGCGTCAAAGAGTTTTCGAGCCACCAGCGCAATGGTTTCAGCGCGCGTGCGCTCGCTGCGGCCAATGGCAATTGCGTCCTCGTTCAAGACAATGATGTCGCCGCCTTCAATCGTATAAGGACGAGCTTCCAGATCACTGTCTCCAAAAATAAACTTGGTTCCTGCAAAGGACGGATGCAGCTCCAGCATCGTATGCGTCACCCAGGTCTCGCGAATACGCGCGGGATAGTGAGCGTTGCAGGAAATCACTTCGTCACGAAAGACAAAAGCCGGATCACGAGTGAAATAGGCGTTCGGAAGAGGATCTATTAGAAAGCGGTCGTGGTGCAATTCCGCGTTTTCCGGCTCACTGCCGCAGGCGCGAGAGAACTCTTGTGCGGTCAATCCGTCAAAGACCAAGCGGGCCACGGCATCCGGCGGGAAGTGATCAAGAATCTTCTGCGCCAGAGCTGGATTATGACTCAATTCGCAGGCCTCATGCACCAAACGAGATCGGCCACTCTCCGTTGCAACCACATCCCCTACCAAGTCTCCAAGAAGCAGAACTTCCACTCCGTTTTCGCGCATGATTCCGCTGAACGCCTCGTGCTCCGCCTGCATCTGCTTGAGGTACGGAATATCCTCCAGCAGAAACCCCTGCACATTGCCGGGAGTCAACCGGTCGAGTTCATTGCCGGGACGATGGACCAGCACCGTGCGCAGGGGCGCGAACTCGTTGCATATGTTCAAGGGAATGCGCTTCAGAATTTGCTCGTCGTTGAGTGCAATTGAATACTATCCTAAAAGTATAGCGTTTTCCCGCCTGAGTATCAAGTTGCACAAATGTGCAGATAGGAACGGGACCGCCACTTTCGTGCGGTCCCGTTAACTTGGAATCAGATTCTTCCTTAACCGGCTACCGGAATGGCCTCCACGTCCGTGCCGGAAAGGACATCTACGCCCCAGGCCTTTCTGCTGAAGCGGTCCAAAATGGTGTACATCACGGGCACGATCACGAGCGACAAGAGCAGCGATGACAGCAGTCCGCCGATGATCACTACGCCCATGCCCGCACGCATCTCAGAGCCATCTCCCAGTGCAAGGGCCAGCGGCATCATGCCAACCACCATGGTCAACGTGGTCATGACAATCGGACGCAATCTTCGCGGACCCGCTTCCAGCAATGCTTCCTTCATGGAGTGGCCTTCATGCCTTAACTGATTCGTGAAGTCCACGATCAGAATTCCGTTCTTCGTCACAAGCCCCATGAGAATCAACAGGCCGATCATGGAGAACATGGAGAGCGTGTACCCCGTCACGGCCAGGCCGACAAACGCACCAACGATGGCCACGGGAACCGAGAACATCACGACGAACGGATAGATGTAGCTTTCGTACAAGACGACCAGCACCATGTAAATGAAGAGAATCGAGAGGAAAATCGCGCGGATCATGTCGGACACCATGGTGCGCATGTTCTCAACATCGCCGTAGGCGAAGAACTGCACGCCTTGCGGAGGTGTGTATGCTTCCATAAGTTTGTCGAAATCGCCTTGCACCTCACCGAGTGATCGTCCCACGACATTCGCGGACACGGTTACGAGGCGCTGCCGATCTTTGCGGGTGATTGAGGAGGGTCCGCTCGTGCGCGAGATCTCTGCGACTTCACCGAGCGGAACCATTTGACCCGCGCCATTTCTGATCTCGATGTCGGAGATGCGAGTGGGATTGGTGCGATACTCCGTCGCAAGCAGAGTTCGGACATCCACCTCGATCTCGCCGGTCCTGAACTCTGTCTGAAGGTCGCCGTTAATCGAACTTCTAAGAGTGGCGGCAACTTGACCCGGCGTTAGCATGCTGGCCGCCGCACGATCTCTGTCCACAACAATTTTCAGTTCGGGTGCGCCGAGCTCGTAGCTGGTCTGCACGTCACGCGCGCCTGGCACCGTTCGCAAGACATCTTTCACATAGTCCGCGGCGATTTGCACGCTGTCCAAGTTCTGTCCGCGAATCTCGTATTGGATCGGAGCCGCATTGGCGGTGCCGAACATGCCAATGTCACTGATACGAATCTCAAGACCGGGAATATCTTTGCAATACGTGACAATCTGGTTCTGCACCTCTGCTGTGGACAGCTTGCGCTCATCGCGCGAAATGAGTTTGATTTGAATGTTGCCCAGCCGCGGATTCTCTTCAAGTCCCCATTCCGATTCCAGCAGTCCGATCGTGCTCATGATCTGTATGACGTCGTCGCGGGAATCAAGATAGTTCTCAATTCTGCCCATGACCGCGCTGTTTTCTTCAAGCGTCGTTCCCAAAGGCATCTTGGTCGCCACGGCAAACTCACCGCGATCCATCGGCGGCACGAAGTCGCTGCCAATAAATCCCATGGGGATGAGAGCAATTGCGAACACCATGGCCGCCGTGGAGATTCCGATCACCACGAGTCTGTGCGAAAGCGCCCAACCCAGCAGCGACTTGTAGCCCGATTCCAGTTTGCCAAACATGCGCTCAAACGCGCGCGTGAAGCCTCGCAGCCATTTGTCGCTGTCCACGTTTTCGAGCCGATTCAGCCGACTAGCCAGAAGCGGCGTGACGGTAAACGAAACAATCAGAGACATGACTAGCGCGGTGACAAAAACGACGGAGAACTCGCGGAAGATGTTTCCAACCAATCCCTCCACGAAGGCAATCGGCAGAAACGTTACCACGTCCACGGCGGTGATTGAGAGCGCCGCCAGCCCGATTTCATTTCGTCCGCGAATTGCGGATGTGACCGGGTCGTGTCCCCGTTTCATCCATTGATGAATATTCTCCAACACAACAATCGAATCGTCCACCAGCACGCCGATCACTGTTCCCAACGCCATCATGGTCATTAAATTGATCGAGAAGTTGAACAACTTCATTGAGATGAACGTCGAGACGACCGACAGGGGTATGGCAATCAGCACGATCAACGAATTGCGCATGGAGTGGAGGAATACCAGCAGCACAAGCGCGACGGTGATCAGCGCTTCAGCGATGTTTCTCTGCACTTCGGCGATCGCGTTGCGGTTGAAGACAGTAACATCCTGCGCAACTTCGATTTGCACACGCGTGCCGTGCTCCGCTTCAATGTCATTGAGCACTTTTTGTACGCTCGAAGACGTTTGCACGCTGTTTGCCTGCGCCTGTTTCACAACCTGAACGCCCAATGCCGACGCCCTGTCCAATCGCGTCAGCGAGCGCTCGGACTTGATGGTATCCGTGACCGTGGCCACATCGCGGAGATAGATGGCCGTTCCGTCCGGCAATGGCAAGCGCGTGCGCTCGATCTCCGCAAGCGTCGAGTATTTTCCTGAGAGCCGTATGGCATAGTCCTGCGACTCGGAGTAAACTTTGCCGGCGGGTACATCGAGGTTATCTGCCGCGAGATACTGATTGAAATCCGCAAGCGAAAGGCCGTGGCTCTTGAGCTGTCCCGGATCCACCGCAATTTGTATCTCACGTTCTTCGGCACCCGTGATCACGACTTGCCCCACACCCTCCACCTGCTCCAGGCGAGGACGAATGACTTCATCCACAAACGTGAACAAATCGGAAGGCGCCATTTCGCTCGAGACCGCGACTCTCAAGATCGGTATGGAACCGAGGTCGGCTTTGAGGATCTGCGGCTCATCCACGTCGTCAGGCAGTTTCGCGCGGATCGTGGTGATCACCCGCTGCGCTTCCTGCAAAACCACGTCCGCATCCGCCGACATCTCAAACTCAAGCGCGACCACGGATGCGTTTTCGCGATTGATCGAACGAATATGCTTCAGCTTGTTCAGCGATACGACGGCGTCTTCAATCGGCCTCGTCACCATGGTTTCAACTTCCTGCGGTCCCGCCCCGGGCCACACGGTGACGATCGTGACATACGGCCAGTTCATCGTGGGAAGCAAATCCACCGGCAGCCGCGGATAAAACATGATTCCTAAAACGGCAATCGCGAGGAAGAACATCACGACCGCTGTGGGGCGTTTAATCGAAAGTTCAGTAACCGTCATCTGCTACTTCTCCAGCGTCAGATTGAGTTCACTGCCCTGTGAAAGCAGTTGATTGCCGGTGACAATCACTGTGTCACCGATCGCGAGGCCAGAAACCGACAGCTTGTCGCCGGATGTGCCGAGAATCTTCACAGGTACTTTCTTCGCCTTGCCGCCGCTAGCCACAAAGACCACGGTCCTGCCCACATCGGGCAATGCCGCAGCGCGCGGCACCACGAGGCTGCTGGAATCCTCGCCCACGGAAATGCGAACACGCGCGAACATTCCTGATTTCAATCCGTCGGCGGCGTCCAGAGTCAATTCAATCGGATATGTTCGCGCTCCCTGCATGGCGCGCGCGCCAATTGAAGTGATTCCAGAGGGAAACGAGTCGCCCAGCGCCTCAACGTACAACGTGGCATGCGCTCCAAGTTCCAATGCGCCGATCTCATCTTCTGACACGTGAACTGGAAGCTTGAACTTGCTAACATCCACAATTTGAAAAACGGGTTGACCGCGGTCGAGCATCTGTCCCACCTCCGTCATGCGCGCGGCAATCGTTCCGGAAAATGGAGCACGGATCGTGGCGTCTTCAAAGGTCTTCTTCGCCGCGCGGTACTGTACTTCCGCTGACTTCATCGCCAGCCGCGCACCTTCCATATCTGAATCTGATACGCTCTTGTCGCCGAACAGAGTTTCAACACGTTTGAAATCGAGTGCGGCCTTGTCGAAGGCGATCTTGGCGCGCTCCGCTTCAATTTCAAGGAGCTCATCATCCAGCCGGAGCAGCGGTTGACCTGCTTTTACGACGTCGCCCAAGTCGGCGTAGATGTTCTCGACCTGGCCGCCAACCAGCGCGGCAAGAGTGGATTCCCGATTGCCCATTAGTGTACCGGTTTCCTCCACGAACTGCGCGAACGGGGATTCCTGAAGCACGAAGCCACTGACCGCTATGACTGAGCTGTAGGCGTTTGCTGCGATGTCGCCGTTTCCGCCTTTCAGCACTTTGCCCGCGACGAGCAGCAGAATCACGGCCAGCGACGTGAGTCCAATAATGCGGATACTACTCATTGTCTATCTCCTGAAATCAGTTTACAAAGGGAGTTTTGCCCAGAGCCAATCGCAGCTCCGCGGCGGCCAGCAGGCGGCGGTATCTCGCGTCAGCGAGTGATACGCGTGCGGTCAATTCATCTAACTGCGCGGCGTCCAATTCGAGCGGAGTGAGCTGCCCTTGCGAGAATTTCACCTGCGCAATGTGGCGAGCTTCCTCGGCGAGTTCGACCCCAAGCTTTGCCGCGGATTCGTTGGCCGTGGCGGTGGTCAGACTGCGCGCGGCGGACTCATACTGCAAACGCGCGCCGCGTTCCGCCTGTGCGAGATCAAGCTTTGCGCGGTGCCAGTCCGCCTTAGATTGCTGAGCACGGCCATGTGTCGCGCCGCTGCTCCAGATGGGAATGCTCAGCGAGACACCGGCATATAGCGCGGCGTAGTTGTTTCGCGGATGAATGTCCCACTCATTGTTCTGCCACTGCCACTGATATTTGAGTTGACCGCCAAGCACCGGCCAGCGCGCGTTGCGATACAACACATAGAGATTCTGCTGCGCGACGCTTGCATTCCGCAATGCGGCGAGGTCGTGGCGCGTTTCAATATCCTGTTCGGCGAAAGATGTGTCCACGGGCACAAAGTAATCGTCCAGCGCGCCTGCCACCGAGATCGTGCTGTCCACGGGAATTCCGAGATAGTCCTTCAGCGAGAGCTCCGCCAGGTGCAGATCACTCTTGGCGCGATCAAGCTCCGGGCGCTGATTCTGTGCCTGCACGCGAACTCTGAGCACATCGTAGTCACTCAGCAGCCCGACATCGCGCATGCGTTCCGCGCGCAGGAGTGCGCTGTCACTGACGGCCAAGCTTAGCTCGCGCGCCGACACCACATCGCGCAAAGTCAGAACCGCCCAGAAACGCTGCATGACGTCCAGTTCGGTCCGCATATCCTGCTGATCCACGGCGTGTTGCGCGGCCAATCCGTAAGCTTTTGCTCCGCGAACTCCGGCGGCAACTCGCCCGAATGTGAAGAGCGGCTGATTCAACGTAACATTCGCTTGCAGTGCATTGTCCTGATCCAGTTCCAGCGCCGTGAACGCTCCGGTTTCGGGATTCGGGAAGAAAATCTTTCCCTTCTTCATGGCGCGCTGGTAGCCCACGGTGCCGTCAATCTGCGGCAGCGCGTTCGACCAGGCTTCATTCAATTGACCGCGAGCCTTCTCGCGTTCTACTCGAGGCCGCTGCTGGGCCAAAGAACGCTGCTTGGCGATGGCAATCGCTTCGTCCAGCGTCATCGCTTGTGCGGCTCCCGCGAGCAGCGCTATTGTTAGTATGAGGTTTATGTGTCTCAAGCTCCCGCTCCTTCGGCGAGTTCTGCCTTACGTTTGTCCGTGACAAGGGAATCGTAGATCAGTTTGCATGTGTATTCGATGATCTCGTAGGCCCGTCTGGGGTCGTCATAGCGAGTGGTGCACGTGCCTCTGTAGAGCGCGCTGATCACTTCCGCAATCATGCGCGTATCCGTGGGCTTGAAGTACCCCACTTCGACCGCGTTGTTGGTCAGCCCTTCAATGATTCCAGCCCAACTCTGCTGGTTGCGGTCCAGCGCATCCGCAACGTCCGGGTACTTTGAGCTCATGCTCACAAACTGCTGAAACAAAAGGTCCGGCAGCGGGTTGGCGAGCTTGTGCTCATATAGAAGACGATGCGACAGATATAATGCTTCAGGACCGAGCTGCTCCATGGCCGCCATGTCTACAACGGCGTCCTGACTCTGATGCTCGAACTGCTCCGCCAATCCAATCAGGATCTGTTCTTTGGATGAAAAGTACCAGTAGACGGCGCCTTTAGAGAGCCCGGCTTCTTTGGCAATCTCGTCCACGGACGTCTTCTCGTACCCTTGGGAGGCAAAGAGCTTCCCGGCGGCTTCGAGGATCTGGATGCGGCGCTGATCTTTGGGTGCGTGTTCTGTCATTTTGTCTCCAAACCGACTGGTCAGTCAATTGGATGCCAATATACTGGACTTTGTTTCAGAAGTCAATAGCAAACTGACTGGTCGGTCCAGTTGTCAAGTTGTTGTTTTCATTTAATACACGAAGATTCGGTTGATTTTAGAGAGGACTCGTGGACCTTTCGCGTGCGCCTTCACCCTCCCGTGCTCCGGGTTACGTTCTATTCTACTGTTCTTCACCGAAGTTGCGAGCTATCCATTGTTTGCGTAACTTTTCACATATCTTTGTGCAGAGTAAGGAAGCTTTGCTGCTTTCTGCTCCCGGCGCGTTTCAGACCAACCTTCATTCAACTATGCCAACCAAGCCTTCTCCGTCCTCGACTTCGCTGAAGATTGAACCCGCCTCGCAAATAGAGGGAGTTCTAAAAAAAACCGCTTCCGAGTGGACCGAACAAGATCTCGCGCGCGCCTATGTGACTTTGGATTTGCGTCAGGTGTCGCTCATGCACGTCTGCGGCGACGGACTGCTGAAAACTCTGGACTTTGCGCCCCGCTCGCACGACCATTTTTTGCAGATTCTTCGCTACGGTGAACGAGCGGACGGTTCAAGTCTGTTTCCCGGGCAGGGAATCCCTGCGGGAGCTTCTGACATTGTCTTGAAGCCGCGACTAAGGTCCGCTTTTGTGGATCCGTTTTCGCAGGAAGGCGGAATGGTGTTGATGTGCAGTCACCTGACCCGCGAAGGCCTGCCGCTTCCGCAGTCGGGCGACTCCGTGGCGCGGAAGGCGCACACTTTGTTGCATGAGCAAGCAGGCTTTGACCTGCACGCCCTGGGGGAAGTGGAATACTTCATTGGTCACAAGGCCACGGAGGATGTGGACGTCACCAATGAAGACCGGGGCTACCACGCGATTTCACCAATGGTGTTCGGGCAGGAGCTGCGCCGCAGAGCGCTGACCGTGCTCGCCGAAATGGGAGTCCCTGTCAAGTACGCGCACAGCGAAGTCGGCTTTGCGGCGGCGGAACATGAAGCCGACTTGACCTGGGAACAACACGAGATCGAATTGGCCCTCTTGCCTTTGCCGGAAGCCGCCGACGCGGTGGTGCTCACGCAGTGGGTACTGCGAACTCTCGCGCGCGAGGCCCAATTGCGGATCAGTTTTGATCCCGTAGTCAAGCGCGGGCACGCGGGCAGCGGAATGCACTTTCACCTTGCTCCCCATGACGGGAAGCGCTATCTGCCCGTGGTTACGAAGAACGGAGCGGTTAGTGAAAGCGCTGAGCTGTTGATTGCCGGGTTACTGCGCTATGGATGCTCGTTGATGACGTTTGGAAACAGGACAGAGAGTTCGTTTGTGCGGCTGTTTCAAGGCAAAGAATCTCCCGCGGGGGTGACCTGGGGACAGTTCAATCGCAAGGCTCTTGTGCGGCTGCCGATCATCTCCAAGGACGCGAAAGGCGCGCCTGTCACTCCCGAAACCGTGGAATTCAGATTGCCGGACGGTTCCGCATCCCCGCACTTCCTGCTGGCGGGAATTGCACAGGCCGCACGCGCCGCGCTGCGCGATAAAGCACGCGGCAAATTGCTGAAGGAGCTCAAGGCCGACGCCGCTGCCGGGCGCGCAGAAGCGATTCCGCGCAATTTCGAAGAGGTTGCCGACCTGCTTGAACGCGATCGTGCCGTCTATGAGAACGAAGGTGTTTTTGCCACGGCGCTGCTTGACGCGGAACTTCAAAGAATGCGCACGGTGCTGTAGACTCAGCATACAGCAATACAAAAAGCCCCGGCGATTACCGGGGCTTTCTTGCAGTGGATATGTTCGTGTGCTTATCGCTCTGCGCGACTCAACGGCGCCGCCGGCATGTTTGCAAGCTCGTCAAAACGCGCCCTGAGCACGGCTGTCGTTGCGGGACTCGCGGAACGGACCTGCACATAGTGATAGTCGTTCGGGAACGGCGCGACACACGGCTCGACTTGCCACTCCTCCCACTCTATCAGCGCTATGTCATCATACCACCCGAAGGCGGTGCCCGTCGGAGACGCGGAGAGCGTGACCCGCAAGGACATGTAGTAGCCATTGCCCGGCAAAGTGAGATCGTGCGACCTGAAGGTCCAGTCCGCCGTTCCGCTCTGCATCCCGCCAACATCCGTTTGCGACAACAGAGTTCCACTGGAACGCGCATTATAGACCTGCGCCTGAATCGCCGCGTCCACGGCGTTCTCCGTGCGAACGAATCCCATCACGCTGTAATTGCCCAATGGTGTGACCTTGATGCGATACTCGGTGTTGGAAACCACATTCTGCGGATTCCCCGCACTGCGGCGCAGCCGGATGCTCTTTTCGCCGCGGTGAACAAAATCGCTGTTATACTCTTCGTCCGCGCTGTTCAAGAGCCAGCCGTCCGCTCCCTCCCACTCCATATTGCCGAAGCAAAGCTTGTCGCGCCCAAAGCGAATCTCAAAATTCGCGCCGGATGTGATTTCGGAAAATCCAAGATAGCCAATGTCCGGCAAGGCAAGTGGATCGGAGATCCAGAAGTTTTCATCTTGGGTCAGCGCGAGCGTATCATATCTGAACTCCGCTGTACGCAGAGCCGTTGCCGTGTCGAGCACGACGAACGCGCTGTCCGCACCGGGAGCGCGAATCAGCCACGTATCCAATCGCCGCGACATCTCGGACTCGTAGTCCAAGATGATGCGCGCCAACTCGCCGCGTGCAGGCTGCGGTATCCAATGATTGATATAGACGGGATGCACAACCGCTGTGTCCACGCCGACACCCTCGGTGAAGTGCGTGCGCAAAATCACAGTAGGCATCGTCTCCGCGTACGTCAGGTCAAAAATAAAATTCCCGAGACTGTGCGCGATCAGTTTGCCCTCGTACACTTCAAACCCCTGAATGATGTGCGGGTGATGGGCAATTACCAAATCTGCTCCCTGATCAATCGCATACTGCCGCAGTTCGCGCTCGAGCGTATCCGGCACCAATTCAAACAGCATGTCTTCGTCGCCCAGAGGATCAAAGGCATCCATTTGGAGAATCGGAGACAAGGAATACTCGCTGCCTGAGTGAGTGTTGATGATCACGAAGTCCGCCAACTCACCGGCATCGGGAACGGTGCACTCAATTGCGCTGCGGTTCCACATGGCAAACCCGGGACGCGATCGCGCGGCATCGAGGAACGGCTGAACATTGTTGTAGGACCCTGTGCGATCCGAGAAACTCAGCATCGCCATGGATAGACCGTTTGCCGAAACAAACTTCACACGACGAGCCTGCTCGTCGTTCATGCCCGCGCCGTTATGCACGATGCCCGCAGTGTCGAGAACGTACATGGTTTCAAGCATGCCGTCCGTCATATAGTCGAAGACATGGTTGTTGGCCAGAGTGGCGAAATCAACTCCGGCATTTACCAAACCCGCAACCTGTTCAGGGCTTGATTTGAAGACAATTCCCTTCGTGGGATGTGCAGTCGTTGCGGTGGTCAGAGGGCACTCGAGATTCACGGATGTCAGGTCGGCGGTCTGAAGCCACGGATAGGTGGGTTCATAGAGTGTATCCACACCCCATTGATCAATAATGCCGCCGTTGTTCTCATACCCGCGGCCCATGATCACATCACCCGTAAAACTGAACCACAGTTCGCGGTTTGAGGTCAGCGGCGAATCCACAACCGAATGCGACACCCAGGTTTCGTTGGACTCGCTGTCCGTCACATCCAGCGTCACCGTGTAGCGACTCTGTGCCGCGAAGACATGTGTCGGATTCTGAATCGCTGAGACAGCACCGTCCCCGAAATCCCAGTGATGAGTCAGCCACGGGCTGTCCAGATCGTACGTCTGCGCGTGAAACACCACCTGAATCGAGTCAGGATCCGCGTGCGGCAGCATATTCCATGAGAAGTCCGCGACCGGAGACAAAGGCAGTGCGTCCGACACATCCCGCACATAGTCAAACAGCACTTCGCCATCTACCGCGACAGTGTCGTTGTCATTGATGAAGCGAAGTTCCGTGATACGCGGCAGATAGCCGAATCGGCCAAACCAATCTTCGCCAATTGGAAAGAGTACCTCCGACCACTCTCCTTCAGGAAACCAACCTTCGTATGTCGTGTTCCAGCGCAGAGATTGCGGAGCTTCCTTGCCCCACAGAATGTAATACATCACTTCATTGGAATCCGCGACGCCGAATGCCTGAACTTCACCAAGCACATCAAGCTTTGCGGCGACGGAAAGAATGGTACTTGCCTGCACGACGTAAGGAGAAATCGGAAGCCGCTTCCACGTATTCGCATACAACCGAAGCGCTTTCGTTCCATCGAAAGCATCCGTTGTCACGTACTCGGCACCAAAAGGTTCGATGTCTTCGCCGGTCACGCCAAACAAATCGGGCTCATCTTCGAATGACGTTAATGAAACTCCCGAATCCGCGGGTGGAGCGAAATCCACCGGATCCACGCGGAAGAAGCCCAGCGGATAAACCCCTTCACTATCGTGATGCACATAGAACGTGTCGCTGGTGATCGCCAACGTGTCCAGATCCAGCATAGCCGCGTCCTGACCATAGAGCACCGCCCAATAGCTCAGCTCCGCCGCGGGGTACCAATGCAGCGAGAACCCGTCGTCCGTGCGAAGGATGGAAAGTGATGTTGAGCGCTCATCCAGCGCTTGATGAGACGGCCTGCGGGCCTCAACGGACCCACAGAGCAGACCCACCACCACTATCAGCGCAAACGTTTGCTGCCGCCGTTGCATGACAAGACTCCAATTTCTGCGAGCAGATGACAGACTATTCCTTATGCAATATACCGGTGGACACAGGGAATGTCAACCGAGTTGCCTTGCAATCGTGAATAGGATAACATAAGTCGAATTATCGAATACGGCGCATTCGACGCCATTGCTTCGACCTGCACGGCACGTTCCACTCTGAATGACAAAGCCCGCCGATGAGGCGGGCTTGTTCTGTTCAATGCGAAAACGACTTAGTTCGGACTTTTGGCCAGACCGACCTGATTCAGAATGCGGTACACCGTCTTGCGATCCACGCCAGCGCGGGTCGCTACGCGGCTGATGTTGCCCTTTTCTTCCGAGAGTAATTGCGAGAAGTACTGTGTCTGGAACTGATCCAGCAACCTCGCCTTGGCGATGTCGTAGGTCAGTTGCGCATCCACCTCAGGCGTGTGTTTGCTGATGCCATGAAAATGAGCAGGCAAATCTTCCTCGCGAATCACGGACTTACCCGCCAGGGAAATCGCCCGCTCCACGACATTGCGCAATTCGCGGACGTTGCCCGGCCACTCGTAGTTCGCGAACATGTCGAGAACTTGCGGCGTGAAGCCTTCGAGAGTTCTTCCGTAGGCCTCGCCAATTTCTTTCAGGAAATGATGCGCGAGAGCGGGGATATCGTCACGACGCTCGCGAAGCGGCGGTACATGCAAAGTTACCACCGCGACACGGAAATACAAGTCCTCGCGGAAGAGTTTCTGCTGCACGGCTTCCTGCGGATCGCGATTGGTCGCAGAGATGATGCGCACATCAAGAGGAATCTCGCGATTTCCGCCGACCCGGCGCACCGTGCGCTCCTGAATCACGCGCAGGAGTTTGGACTGCATCGCCAAATCCATTTCAGTGATCTCATCGAAGAAGAACGTGCCGCCCTGCGCTTCTTCCAACATTCCCTTGCGCGACGTGGAGGCACCCGTGAACGATCCCTTCTCGTGACCGAATAGCTCACTTTCCACTAGATTCGCGGGTAGCGCGCCGCAATTGACCGCGAGGAACGGCGAACCGTTGCGGCGGCTGGCTTGATGCAAGGCACGAGCGAGCACTTCCTTGCCCGTGCCGGACTCGCCTTGAATCAGCACAGACGCTTCCGTATCCGCGACGCGCGTCAGCATCTGCATCACTTCGCGCATCGCCGGATCCACCGCAATAAGAGATGTGGAAACTTTGCTCTGAGCCAACTCGTGGCGGAGGCGGTGATTCTCCTGCAGCAGATGCCGCTCTTTCAACGCGCGATTGACAGCATGAACCAATTGCTCGCGTGCGAAAGGTTTCACCACATAGTCCGTCGCACCCTCCTTCATGGCTTCGACGGCTGTCTCCACGGTGGCAAATGCCGTCATCATCACCACGGGAAGATCGCTGCGCGACCACTTGATCTGCCGCAGCACTTCCATGCCGTCGCGATTGGGAATCATCAAGTCCGTGATCAGGAGATCCGGATCAAACTCCGAAACCGCCTGTTCCACGTGCAGGCTGTCCGTCATCGTGCGGACTTCGTAGCCTTCGCGAGAGAGAATCATTTGGCAATTGGCGAGCAGATCGGGTTCATCGTCCACGATCAGGACGCGGGATAGCTTGGTCATGTTCATGTTACGTTGTGGTTACTGGCAGACTGACTATGAATTCTGTGCCCTGGCCGGGCGTGCTCTTGACGCTGATGGTTCCTGCGTGGTCTTCGACCAACCGATAGGTGATGGCCAATCCCAGTCCGGTCCCTGCTCCCACATCTTTGGTGGTGAAGAAGGGATCGAAGATCTTCGATTGAATCTCATTTGGGATTCCCGAGCCGTTGTCCTCGACTTTGATCTGCACGGTTGAATCGGATCGTGCCGCGCTGATCACGATCCTGCCGCCGCGCGGAGTCGCGTCCATGGCATTCAGGATCAAATTGATAAAGACCTGCTCCAGCTCCGTGATTTCGCCCCGAATCGTCGGCAAGTCCTGAGCAATCTCAGACTTCAGTTCGATACCCCGTTTCTCCGCCTCTTTGCGAACCAAAAGCAGCACGCCGTGAATGATCTGATCCACATGCAGCTCGCTACGCTTCCCGGAGGATTTCCGCGCGAACGTCAGGAGCTTTGAGACGATCTTGGAGATTCGATCCGACTGGCGGTGCATCATGGAGAGATGCTCGGCCATGTCCTCAACCTTTCGGTCGGCCCGCACATCTTCAAGCAAGAGTTCGATGCGGTTCTTGATGATGCCGACCGGGTTGTTGATTTCGTGCGCGACTCCCGCGGCAAGCTGACCCGTCGCAGACATCTTTTCCATTTGCACGAGTTCCGCTTGAGCGTCTCGAAGTTCCCGTGTGCGCTGTTCAACGATCAATTCGAGGTTCTCGTTCTGTCGTTGAATTTCCTGGGCCAGGGCCATGCGCTCCTGATTCTCAAGCAGGATCGCCTTGTCGGCCCGCACGGCGATAATCCAGACCACGAAGAAAAGGGCAAGTCCCGTGAACAAAGAGCTAAGCAGAATCACCATCCTGAGCTGCTCGACACGCTTGTACGTGGGTGAGACATTCATCAGGATTTCAAATGCCACACGCGTAGTCGTGCTGTCTGACGCGCGGAATTCAACCGGATAGCACGCGAGAAGGTGATCAACCTCGCCGGAGTACGGCGCCACATTGGCGGAGTCCGCATCGGTCACCAGTTTCGAAGCGGGGGTACCTGCCAACGCTGAAAGCAGCATGGGGTTTTCCGGCTCGCTTCGGCCCTCCCGCAGTGAATCCGTGGAAAAGACCAACAGATGCGCCTTGTCGTAGATACTGATCCGTTCAATCTGAAAGCCGCTGACAAACGTATGTACGATTCCGGTCATCTCGTGGTGCGCGAGAGGATGGTCGAACGGAAAGGTATCAAAGGTCATCTGCCACGGCTCGAGATAGAACTTGTCTATTGAACGGGCCAGATGATTCACCGCCGCGTTGCCGTAGTTCTGTGCTACTGAGATCAGGTTGGCGCGACCAAGGCTATAGGCGACTGCCCCGCCGATCCCCACAATCAAGAGGTCAAGGAGCAGAAAGTTGATTGCGAAGTAACGAGTAAGACGAGGACGAGGGCGCGTGGACATAGAAAGAGTCCGCGAAGTTGGTTGAGTTCTTGACTATGCTGCCAATTCAAATTGGGGATGTTGTGCCACAAACCGGGTTTTTCTGATGCTCAATCTGTGGCCTCTATTCCCCACTCATAAAAGTATGATATTTTTCAACTAAATCAACATGTCCCCTAAATGCCCCAGAAAATTGCCCCATCGGTTGTGTCGTTCGACATAGCATTGTGAACCCGGCTTCAACTTCTATGTGATGTTTTTACAATTGCTAAGGCGACAGTCGCGCCGCGGTTCAAATAGTGGCACACCCGTTGCCATATGCAAATCGGGGACCGTAAGCCAGTGCTACGGGCCGGACATTCTTCAGCGCTTACGGTCCCCGGCCATTTTTTCTGTTGTTGACCCACAACGATTCCCGATAGCCGATCTTCCTGAGGCCCAACCCGGCGCGGTCTCACTTCATGTAATCTCAGGTGAACACCCATGACACACAAACTGCTTTCCACACTGCTACTCATAAGCTGGCTGGTAGCCACCAGTAACGCGACCACGCATCATGTCTCCATTCAGAATTTCGCGTTCACTCCGCAGTCCATGACCATTGCCGCAGGCGACAGCGTGATCTTCACCAATAATGATTCCGCTCCGCACACGGCGACCTCGACCACCGGAGCATTCGACAGCGGCAACTTGAACAGCGGCGCAAGCTTCGGCACCCAGTTTGCACAAGAGGGATCCTTCGCATACGTCTGCCTGTATCACTCTAACATGAGCGGAGTGATCAATGTCGGAGGCGGACAAAGCAGTGACACGTCCTGGGTGGAGCTGGATAGCCCGACGAGCCTGCCGTTGCTGGATGTGCGATTCTGGAATGCGGACATCGGCTGGATCGCGGGTGAACAGGGCATTCTGCGCACAACCAACGGAGGCGACAGCTGGCAGTTGACGGCGACGTCCGATGACGCGGAAGCGTTGTACTTCGTGAGCGCAACCGAAGGCTGGGCATGCGGAAACGACGGCATGATTCTCCATACGACGAATGGTGGACAAAGCTGGACGCCGCAAAACAGTGGGGTTGCTGACAAACTGCGTGATATCTGGTTTGCCGACGCTTCCACCGGTTGGGCTGTGGGACGGGATGGGATTCTGATTCACACGACCAACGGCGGCCAGACCTGGAGTCCCCAGGCGAGTCCCGCGACGGACGACTTGCGCGGTATTCATATGCTCGATGCGCAAAACGGCTGGCTGGTTGGATCAGACGGTCTGATTCTGCATACCTCAAACGGCGGCGCCAATTGGGAGATTCAGCTCAGCGTTCCCATCGGAAATGAAGATGAGTTTGAAGGCGTCTTTGCACTGGACGAAACGCATGCCTGGGCCGTCGGAGGACAGGGCCGGATTTATCATCTGGACAATGCCAATGGCCAGTGGACTCAACAGACCAGCGGAACAAATGTCGCTCTCATGGACGTCTTCTTTACCAACACGGATGACGGCTGCAGCTGCGGCGCAGGAGGATTCCTGTCATCTGCCATGATGGGTGGCGCGATGTGGCATACGCAAGTTCCGCCTGTCGTTGCGACCTTTAACAGCGTGTTCTTCGTGAACGATTCACTCGGCTTCCTCGTCTCGGGCGACGGACGTATTTTCCGCAGGGAAATTTCGGAAGTGAGCAGCAGCTCACCGGAAGATCATTCGCCTGTCCACGCGGCTGCTTTCGAGCTTCAGGCGAACTACCCGAATCCGTTCAATCCCAGCACAACGATTGAGTTCTCGATTCCGTCCGCGGGTCCCGTTACGTTAACGATCTTCGATGTGCTTGGTCAGCAGGTTGCGCAGCCGCTGAACAGCAGCTTGCGTGCAGGAGCGCACCGAGTCGAATTCCAAGCGGATGCGCTGCCCAGCGGCGCCTATTTCTATCAATTGAACAGCAACGGCCTGACCAGCACGCGCAAGATGCTGCTTCTCAAGTGAGTGATTGACTTACCGATTCCAAAGGAAGGATTATCGTGATGAAACTATTTGCACTACTGATTCTTTGCGCTTGCTCTGCCGGATTCGCCGCTGAGACTTTTACGATCACGCAAGCCAATTCTGAGAACCTTGTTTCGTTCACCAGCGACGCTCCGCTTGAGGAAATCGTGGGCAAGACGCGCATGGTCTCGGGATCTGTTTCTCTCCCGGATGCCACCTCGCCCGGACAGGCGGAGATTCATGTGGACATGGCTTCGCTTGATACGGGACTCAGCTTGCGCAACAAGCATATGCGGGAGAATCATCTCGAAACAGATACCTATCCCGAAGCCGTGTTCACGCTCAGCGCTTTGGTGATTCCCGGCGGTACGTTGACTCCGGGTGCGCGCACTGAGGTAAACGTAGCGGGAACCCTTGCTTTGCACGGACAAACACGAGTGATCAAACCCTCCGCCTTCCTGACTCTTGCACAGGACGGAAAGAACCTTACGATTGAGTCGAGTTTCTCCGTGCTTCTGCAGGATTACCAAATCAAGCGCCCGGAATTCCTGGTGATGAAGCTTTCTGAAGAGCAGAAGATTGACGTCAAGCTGGTTGCGACACGATAGAGTGCAACGAAACGACTGAAACAAGAACGCCCCCGGGAGTCCCCGGGGGCGTTTTCATTTTCTTGACCTGCAATTCGGGCTACTTCAGCAGGAGCACTTTCTGCGTGCGAGTGAGTTGCGGAGTTGACAGCGAGATAAAATACACGCCCGTCGAAACCATTTTACCGCCCTGGTCCGTTGCGTTCCAGGTGACTTCGTAATCGCCTGCTGTTTGCCGAGCGTTCACGAGATCGCGGACCAGCCGTCCGGTCACGCTGTACACGCGCAGGCGGACGTCACTTGCGGTTGCCAGTGAATACCGAACCGTTGTGACCGGATTAAATGGATTCGGATACGCAGGATGAAGCTCGAACGTCTGCGGAAGTTCCGTCGTTTCTTTCGCGTCCGATTGAATGGTTCCACCGGAGATACAATCCACAAAGCCTTCGCGATTGCCCAACAACAACTCGCAGGCGTTACTGCCATCCACATCCGGAAGGTAGCCCACGGCGTCCACCGCACTGAAGGCCCCTGCGCCGAATGTGCTGATTAATTGATCGCCATCCCAACCGCTCAACACGATCAAGCGATTGCTCAAGGTTCCGCAGACGATATCGTTTACATTGTCTCCTGAAATGTCGGGAATCGTTCCGAGCGTCAACACGTTGTCCGGATCGGTGGGATCGGCGATGACGTTCCAAAGCTCGATTCCGCCCGCGCCGTCATAGCAGACCACGCGCCCGGAGACTGTGCCGACGACGACTTCTGACACATCGTCACCCGTGATGTCTGGGAGTACGGTCACTTCATAGACAAACGTGCTCGTGAATGGCTGCAGCCAGAGTTGCGCGCCGGTCAATCCGTCTATCACATAGACGCCCTGATAGGCGGAGGCTACAGCGACGTCTTCGGAGGTGTTCGTCTGTGGATTCGCGTTGCCCATGCGTTCGAGATCAAACACCGGTGAGCCGTTGCTGATGGACGTTTGAAATCTTTGTTCGCCGGTTGCTCCGTTGATGCCGACTACCCAGCCGCTTCTGCCGCCAACCACATCGGCAATGCCGTCTCCGGTCACATCTTCAATCGCGGTCATGGAATAAAATGACGTCAGAGCCGGACCTTCCCAGAGCAGTTCGCCGGTCTGACCATCGAGCGCAAACACGCGACGAGCTCCATCCGCTCCCTCACCATTCCCCGCGGCCAGAACGTCGGGCACGAAGTCGTTGTTGATGTCCACGAACCCTTCGACATCGTTGATCCAGCCGCCTTCTCCCCACCAGCGCGAATCAAACATCCACAGCTCTTCACCGGTTGCACCGGACAGCGCGTACACGGACTTGCTGTTACCGGCCGTGCCGATCAAAACGTCCTGAATGCCATCGCCTGTGATGTCTTCGATGACATCCAGCGCACGTTCATAGTACACCGGGCCGCTGTGATTGGGGTTTGAGCGTGAATCGTAAACCCACAGAGTGTCCGCCGGGCCGCTGGATGCGCCGCTGACGCACACGTTCAATCCGCTTCCACTCGCAACAATCGCATCGGCAGCGCCGTCTCCATTGACATCGCCGATCCACTCGAGAGCATTAATGCCCACATCGAAGTCGTCCGAGGCATCGCGATAGGTCCACATAGCGTCGCCGGCCTCAAAGTCCGCCAGCACGCCTACTCCGGTCAAGAGCACGGTGACCTCGGGTTCATCCGGATCGTCTGCGCGGATGGTCAGCGCACCATTGAATGTTCCCGACGCGGCGGGACTGAACCAGACGGAGATGTTGATCGAGCTCATGGAATCCAGAGTCATGGGAAGCGGCGGAGTCTCAACGTTATAGTAGATGCCGCCAGTGATTTCAATCGTCTCAATTGTCAAACTGCCGTGACCGACATTCTCAATCTGAAGAGCTCGAGAGGATGAGACCGTCGGATTGGGATACCAGACTTCTCCAAAATCGAGAGCAGTGGGCGACCACTCGATGTCTCCTTCATCCGCGTGAGCAAAACCTTCGAGGGCGACGGAGACGACCGGTTCATCAGGATCATTCGACGCAATCCAAATCGTGTCGTTCCACTGGCCCTGTCCAACGGGATCGAAGACAATTGTAATGGCAAACTCGCTCTCCGGCTCCACGACGACCGGAAACTCCGTCGGTGAGCTCACCGAGAAGGCTTCGTTTGCCGCAAACGAGATTCCTTCGATACTCAATGGCATGTTTCCGATGTTGCTTCCCAATAGGTTCCACTCCAGCGGATGACCAACGACAATTTCGCCGAAATCATATGAGCTTTCGACAACGTCAATGTCGGGAGTCACGGCATTCGAGATGTCATACTGCAAGATGCGATTTGCCGTCGTAGCTTGATCGTATGCCACTATCCAAAGGTATCCATTCACGACGACGACCCCGCGCAGACGTCGGTCCGGCAGCGAAGCGTGCTCTGGCAAGTCGAACTGCCACTGTACGTCGCCGGTTGCCGCATTCACCCAATAGATCACATCCGCGTCCGCGTTCACGGATGTTGCCCAGATCATACCGTCATCATAGGCCACACCGCGAATCTGATTGCCGGGTGCGGATAGGCTGTCGAGAATCGTTCCGGTGTTTGAGATGTGATAGAATCGGTTCGCCGGAAAGTTGCGGCCCATCCAGAACTCCTGACCGACTGCACTCAGTCCGCCTGCATTGCTCTGAGCTGGATCAGGAATTGAGTCGAGCAGCGCGCCGGACTGCGGATCAAGCTTGTAGATTCTCTGACGGCTTGCCGCGCCGGAAATCGTCCACAGAAATTCTCCGTCGAATGCCAATCCATCCGACCCGTTCACCGGAGAAAAGACTGTGTCGAGCGGCGCACCGTTTGTGAGGCTGACTTTGATCAGCCGGTTTGAATTGTTGTCTCCCGTCCAGAAATCCGTCCCATCGTAGGTAATGGACGTCGTGGAGGAAGAAGGCGCGGGGATGTCACGCACAAGGACCTGCGCATGTGACAGCGCAGCCGCGGCCAGTAGTAAGAGTAGGAAAGAGCTGTTGAGTTGTTTGTTAATTTTGCCCATGGGTCCTCCTTACCCAATCGCGATCTGCGCGATGCATTTCGATGAAGCAGTACGGGTTTCTGCGCTATCGCATTCCAAAAAGAGTCAAACGGGGACGCCCACCATCAGGCGTCCCCGTTTCTCGTTCAATTTCTCAGTGAATCATCAAGGGAGTTGTGACAACGCCACCACCACATAGAACCTCATCGGGCTGGCCGCAATCGCGCCAACGTCCGTAAACGTCGTGCCCGTGGTCGTTCCCAGTGACGTGCCCGGCTCAATCGGGAATCCGAATTCCGTGCCCACGTACACTTCGTACGCGACTGCGTTCAAAGTCGGAGACCACAAGAGAATCGCGTCTCCCAGATCGTAGTCAACGTAGATCACCAAGTCCGTGACCGGCTCAGGGATGATGTTTGGCTCATACTCATCGGCACCGATATCGGGCGTGCCGCTGCGCGTGTCGCCGTCAATGTCCACCGTCACCAGCGGAAGTGGTGTGCCCAGACCATCCACCGTTGCGAACAACGAATCAATGTGCAGGTCCAGGTCACTGACAAAATGCGGATCATCGGAGATACTCGTCCCGTCGCGGCCGGACAATTGCCAATCCACAAGCGTCGGGTATTCGGTCGTGCCGTCACGCGCCGTGAAGAATGCCGCGCCGTTTCCGGTCAGACAGTTGTAGTCCGACATGTCCAGCGAACCCGAGGCACGCCAGATGCAGTAGCAAGTGTTGGTGTCAAGATCCACCTTGACAACATTGTTCAGCGCCGTCAACGTTCCCAGTCCAACATAGATTCCCGCTGCATCTCCGGCATCCGGAACATCGTTGATCAGAATACTATTGTTGTACACGAATGTGATACTGCTGCTGTTGCGCACACCGTAGATCGAAGGTCCACTGGTGTTGTAGTCGTAGAAGAAGTTGTTGTACACAAACGCGTTGAACGTCGTTCCGCCCGAGCAATAGACCGCGGCAACATCCGGGAAGTCCGTGACGCTTGTATGGCGGAAGTTGTGAACCTTGTTAGAATACACGTATGCAGAGTCCACGCCAGACGCAATATACACGCCGTAGCAAGACAATGAGGCGTATCCGTGCGGTTGAAGGTCGTTGTCGTGAATCCGCACTTGCCGTGAATCGTCCAGATAGACGCAGTAGCTTGCGCCGGTGATCAAGCAATTGCTCACTTCCAGGTCGCGCACCGTGCCGCTTCCGCCTTCGCAGCGGACAGCGTAGAACACTCCGGTGATCGTGCAGCCGTCAATCAAGCAATTGTCGTTTCCGTCGAAGTTGAGCTTGATGCCGCGAGTGGCCGTCGTTGTGCTGTCTCGTCCGTAGATTCCGCAACTCAGGAAGGAATTGTAGGTTGCGCCGTTATCCAACTCCACAACAGTATTCGCCGCATTGGTTCCGACGACATCAATCCCTTCAAAGGTGATGAAGTCCGCGCCATCGAGATAAATCACGCGCGCCGCCGCGCCGTTCGTGAGAATCACGACATCCGCAGCCGCACTCATATGTTCACGGAAAATCACGCGATCCGCGAAGTTCGTTCCGGTGATTTCCGTGATCGTGATGGCTTCATCATAGGTTCCGTCATAGACCTCAAAGACAACTTCACCGTCAATTCCACGGTTCTCAAGCGCCGACACCGCATCCGTGAAGGTGGCGAAGTCGTTGTTGCCGCCGCCCAGATCATAAGTGCCGGACAGCGGAGGACCGACGATGGTCACAGATGTTGCCGCGCTGTCATTGTCGGCATACAAGTCCGTGGCCAGGAAGGCGTGGACCTCAAGTGTACCCACTTCGTAGTCACTGATCGGCGGCGTCCAAGACAAGGTCACGGTATCCCTCGCGCCTGCCGCAAGAGAGACGAGTATCTCAGACTGCTGAACGTCGTTGTAATACAAACGAACGGGAACATTGGTTTCGGCTGACGTGCCGAAGTTCTGAATGTCCGCATCTATTGTTGCGGGAAGACCACCGACAAAACTCGGCGGAAGATTCACCATGGCGTAAACACCGTAATCATGCGCCAATGCCGAGAATTCGTATTCGTCCGCGCCGATGTCCGGCGGCGTCCCGCGAGTCTCGCCGTCAATGTCTGTCGTGACAAGGGCCACAGTTTGACCTGCGCCGTTGCACAACGAGAAGGTCGGCAGGATGTGCAGGTTCGTCGCATCGAGGAAGCCCGGAATGCCTTGCACCGAGCTGCCGTCCAATCCCGTCGCTCCACTCCATGCTCCAACAGTCGGATAGCTCGACCCGCCGCTGAAACCAACGTTGTAGCCGGTTCCCGCACCGTACACGCAATTGTTGTCGCTCGCCAAAACTCCGCTGGAGACGTAGATGGACCAGCACTCCTCGGTTGGCACATCCAATTGCAGGATGTTGTTGATCAACGTGCTGTTCGTCGAAGAACCGGTAATGTAGAAGCCATAGATGTTGGCCGTGGTCGCGACATCGCCGATCAGAACGCTGTTGTTGTAGAATGCAGACGTTCCTGCCGCCGCGCGCAAACCGTACACCGTGCCGCCCGTGACCTGCCAGTCATAGATGAAGTTATTGTAGGCCACAAGGTTTCCGCTGGTCGTGACGTAAACACCATTCGAATTCGTGCTGGTGCGGAAGTTGTGAATCCGGTTGGCGTAGGCAAACGACATTGTTCCCGTATTCTGTGCGCCGGCATACACGCCATAAACCTCAGTCGTGGAGCCAGCATATCCTGGCTCCAGATCGCAATCATGCACACTGCTGCCGTCCTGGCGTTCGAGATAGATGCAGTACTTGCCCTCGATCACAGAGCAGTTCATAATCTCGTTGCCAACATCGGATGTGCCCGTCGCGCCACTGAGTCGGATGCCGTAGTATCCACCGGACACAATCAGGTTGTCAAACACATTGCCGTCGTTTCCGCCGCCGAGAAGGTACACGGAGTAGTTCGAGGTGCCCGTTACAGAACTTGCAGTCACTGCGCAATTCTTGATCGTGTTGAAGTCCGCGTCATTGGTGATTTCAACAGCGCGACCCGTGCCCGTGCATGTGACGTCAATGTTGTCAAAAATGACATAGTCCGCGCCGTTCAGTTGAAGCGTCGGGCTCGCGCCGACAATCTCTGGCGGCGTCAGCACGGGAATTGCCTCAACAAACGTGATCGTGTTGGTCGCGGATGCGCCAACAATCGCGGGAATCGAAACGGTTTCATTGTAGGTGTTCGCGAAGACGTTGATGGTCACAGGTCCGCCGACGCCGCGCTGAGTCAAGTCAAGAACAACTTCGGCAAATGTCGCGAAGTCATTGTTGCCGCCGCCCAAATCGTAATCACCTGACATCGGAGGTTCGACAATCGTCACAAATGAAAAGACGCTGTCATTGCTGACATCCGCGTCGCCCGCAAGGAACGACTGCACCTCGAGATTGCCCGAGCTGGGGGCCGCAGGCGTCGTCCATGAGAAATGAATCGTGTCCACTGCCTCTGAGGCCAACGACACGAGCAGCTCTTGCGCCTGAACTCCGTCATAGAACAAACGAACCGGAACATCCGTCTGCGCCGCGCTGCCGCGATTCTGAACACGTACGTCAATCGGAGTCACGGTGTTCTCCGCATAGAGCGGCAGCACGCCGATCAGCTCCAGCACCGCGTAGTCATTGGGCGGAAGTGCCGCGTCGTATTCGTCGGCACCAAGATCCGGTGTTGCGCTGCGAGTGTCCCCGTCAATATCTTCCGTGACATAGGCAATCGAAGTACCGACATTGTTCACGAGCGAGAACGAGGGTTGAATGTGCAGATCCGTCGCGCTGGTGAAGCCGGGGTTGCCCTCAAGTCCGAATGCTTCATAAGACGTCGCGGCTTGCAGAGCGGCCAAGTCGGCGTACTCCGCTGAGGCAATGTCATAGATCTGCCAGCTTGAACTCGAGTTGTAGTAGCAGTTGTTCTCCAACACTTCGATGACATACGTCGAAAGTGTTCCGTACACACCGTCGCTTACATTGGTCAGCTCGCCATTCACGAAGATGTTGTTCTGAATGCGCTCGGTTCCTGTGCTGGACGTCAGGTGAACCATGGCCACTTGCCCCGTGGCCGCGACATCATTGATGTAGACGCTATTGTGATAGAAATCCACGTCGCTCGATCCCTGCTTATAGAGACCGCGGCACTGGCCCGAGCCTGTCACTTGGAAATCGTAGCAGAAGTTGTTGTAGATGCGAACTTGCGATCCCGCGGAGCCAGAGGATTCCGTGCGGGCGAGGCCCGATCCCGTTGAACTGGTCGAAACGATGTTGTGAACCTCGTTGCCGTAGAAGGAAACACTGCTGTTGGGACCGAAGCTCGATCCCACGTCCAGACCCCACGACGTGGCTGTATTGCCCGGCCAGTTCAACTGAATATCGTTGTTGCGGATAATCATGTTTGCCTGGTGCGAGACATACACACCAAACTTGACTTGCGAGATCCGGCAGTTCTCAATGATGTTTCCCGTACAGCCCGCATCCGCGGAGCTGGTCATGTGAAGCCCGGAGTTACCGGCAACGCAGTCCAGATTCTGGAACAAGTTGTTGTTGTTGCCGGTCGAAAGCATGCGCACTGGATGCGATACACTTGTGCCGAGGTGGGATGTGATGGTGGCATTCTTGATGATGTTCTCCGACGCGCCGCCGGTGAGCGTCACGCCGATGTCCGTCTCGACGCTGGCCCAAATGTCAATCCCATCCCATGTGATGTAACTCGCGCCGCTGAGCAAAATAACCGGAATCGAAGACGTCGTCGCGGATGAGTCCAGAATGCGCGCGGTGCCCGAGGCGTCTAAGAACGATACACGGCTGCCCGAACCTGCGCCCGTGATCGGGCCGATGAATTCGAGGCGCTCTTCGTAGTCCGTGCCATACACGTTGAACGTCACAGCGGAGGTGATGCCATTGCTGTATAGGGCCGCGACCGCTTCAGAAAAACTCGCGTAGTCGTTGTCCCCGCCGCCGATGTCGTACGATCCGGACAGCGCGCCGCCAACTATTGTGAACGTCCAGACTGCGCTGTTGGTCGCGCCATACACGTTGCGCGTCACGACTTTCCAGTAATACGTTGAGTTGGCCTGCAAATTCGCGGGCGGATCGTAGAGTTCGACCGCCGCAACGTTATTCAGCTTGCGCGCTGCAACTTCGTTGTTGTCAATCGAATCCTGCGACAGGGCCAAGTAGAGATCTATCGTGGATGTCCCGATGCCGTTCACCCAGGACAAGTTTGTCGAATTCAGGACTCCAAGCGCGCCGTCTTCAGGACTGGGAGTCGTGGCTTCGTTCGGAGGAGCAAGCAGCTCCGGACCCGTTACGTCGTCCAGATATACTTCATTTCCTCCGCCACCTTCGTCGCGATGCAGGAAGGCGATGTAAATGTCCTGTCCCACCCACGTGGCCAGATTGTGAGTGTAATTGACGTACGTGTTCTGGAACGCACCACCGCTTCCACAGAGGTACTGCGCAAGCGTCGTTGTGAAGCTCGCTGGCTGAGCATCCGTCGTGCTGAGCAACACGTACAGCGAGTCGTTGTCCGTGACAAAGCTGAATAGAGTCCGTACCCAATAGGAAATCTCGTCTGTTCCGCTGTTCACGTGAAGCTGCGGTGAAATCAGCCAGCGGGCGGCAACGTCGCCTCCGGCAAGATTCTCTTCCGAGACAACCGCAACACCGTTCCCGGAGTGCTCATTAATCGTGCCTCGATGCCAGAGGTTAACACCTTGGCCGGTCTCGAAGCTCTGCCAGGCCACGGGCGGGAACGTCGTCCCGTCGAAGCTTTCGTTCAGATCGATCGCCCACGCTGACGTGGCAAAGCAAGCAAGTAACGTCAGGGTCAACAGTAGTTTGAATCGGTCCATCGTCGCCTCCTTATTGTCGTAGCTATTCCGCGGACGCGCCGAGCCATCCGCATCAGCATACATCATTCGTGTTCACGGCATCACGCCGTGCCGCTCATAGAATAGAAATATATTTCCTTGAGTGGCTTAAATCAACCAATTGGCGACAGAAAGAAGCTCGACTCTTAGGGACTGCATTTTCCCACCTGAATATCCAATTTCTTGTTATTGTTGACTCGTCAGGTAACCGAGGAACCGTGTCGACAGTTTCATTCTTCAGCCATTGTTTGCAATTCTCAGATTGCCTCTGTAAAATGCTATGGAGCGGGAATCAGTTTGCTACCAAAACACCACGAGACATCCATGAAACGCAGCTTCAGATTGTGGGTGATTGTCACTTCCTTGCTTCTTGCTGGAGGACGGATCACGCTTGCCGGGTCGGTGCCGGGCAAGCTTAGCCCGGAACTGTCCCTGTGGGGTCAACATGACCCCGAAGCACACAAGACGGTCATTGTTTATCTCTATGAGAAAGCAAATATTGCGGACCTGGATCAGTGGCTGACTTCAGCGCGTGCAACGCGCCAGCTCAGGCATCAGACCGTCGTGGACGAATTGCGCCGGGTTGCCGAAACATCTCAGGTTGATCTCATCCGGGAGTTGGAGGTAATGCTATCTTCCGGCAGGATTAGCGGATTTACACCCTACTGGATCATCAATGCGGTGGTGGTTGAAGGAGGTTACGAGGCCATACGCGACCTGGCGGACCGAGAGGACATCGAGTGGATCGAAGAGAGTTTTACCGCTTCACTCATTGAACCTGTGGACCGTGCATCGGCAAGGCACTTAGACGAGAATCACGGCATTCCGACTGGAATTCGGGCCATCGGGGCGCCGCGAATCTGGTATGAACTCGGCTTCACGGGTGCGGGGAGACTTGTTGGCAATATTGACACCGGCGTGGACGGTGCGCATCCGGCGCTTGCGGCCCGCTGGAGAGGAGTTCATGCGCCGCATGAGGAGTGCTGGCTGGATGTCGTAGGCAACTCGGATTTTCCGGAAGACGATTCGCCCAGCGGCGGGCACGGCACGCACGTCATGGGAACTATCTGCGGCAATTCGACCGGCAGCAACGATTCGATTGGCGTCGCACCTGAAGCGCAGTGGATTGCCTGCAATGCCATTGATCAGGGCAGCGGCGGAGGATTCAACAACGATATTCTGGACGCGTTTCAGTTCATGGCCGACCCGGATGGCAACAGCGCCACCATTGATGATGTCCCGGATGTCGTGCAGAATTCGTGGGGAGTGGACGGGCGCTTCGCCGGTTACACGGATTGTTTTCAACTGTGGAATGATGCCATAGTGAATTGCGAAGCGGCTGGAGTCGTGGTCACGTATTCGGCGGGAAACGAAGGCTCTTCCCCGCGCACGCTGCGCAGTCCGGCCACGATTCAGCTCGACAGCGTCACGGTCTTTTCGGTCGGTGCGGTGAATGCCAATTCCGATACGATTCCGCCCTACACCATCGCCACGTTTTCAAGCCGCGGACCTACGGACTGTACTCCGTTCACGGCGATTAAGCCCGAAGTTTGCGCGCCGGGTGTGGATGTGTACTCCTCGTTTCCGGGGAACAACTACATTCGCTTGAACGGCACGTCCATGGCCGGACCGCATGTAGCGGGAATTGTGGCGCTGATGCGACAGGCGAATCCGAATGCTGAGGTTCGCGAAATCAAGTCCATTCTGATGCGTACCGCGCATGATTACGGCGACGAAGGCGAAGACAATGACTACGGCTTCGGATTCGTGGACGCGTACGAAGCTGTATTGGCGATCTCGCTCAATCGCGCAATCGTCACGGGAATCGTGACCAACGCGGTCACGCAGTCGCCGGTGGAGAATGCGTTGGTGAGCGCAGGAACCCGACAGCGAACGACCGATGCGCAAGGACGGTACTCCCTTTCGTTGCCCGGAGACTCGACCTGGCAATTGATCTGCGGCCGCTACGGATTTGCGGCGGAAACGCTTGAGGTTAGCGTGGCATCGGCAGAAACACTCACCGTTGATTTCGCTCTTACTCCGCTCCCGCAAGGCAGAATCTCAGGGCAGGTGACTGCGGGGCAAGCCGTGCCCGTGCGCGGTGCAACGGTTTCATTTCCCGGATTGCCCGTGGTTCCGTTGCTGACCGACGGAGAAGGCGTCTTTTTTGCAGACCTTCCGGGCGACTCAACTTACTCTTTGCATGTTTCTTACGACGGAGCGACAGTGGACACGACCGTCGCGCTGGCGACGGGCGAAGAGGTAGTTCTTCAACTTCATCTCGACTCGCCTAAAGCACTGCCGCAGGGACCTGACGGCTACGGGTATCGCGCCTTTGATATGCTTGACACTCTGATTCCTCCCGCGCTCGATTGGATTGAAATCGCTCCGTCCCGTGCGGGTCCGGGAACCTTGCTCACTTTGCTTGACCGTGATTCCTCGGCATTTGTCGCCATGCCGTTTCCGTTTCAGTATTACGGCGTGAGTTATGATTCGCTGACGATCAATGAGAACGGTTGGGTAGCTGCGGGAGTGTCACATGATCACTCGTACTTCAACTTTCCAATACCCGGAGCATCCGGGCCGAGTGCCGCGATGTCGCTCTTCTGGGATAATCTGCAGTGGATTCCTGACAGCTCCGAGCTGTGTTTTCACGCTGACACGGAGCTGGACCGGGTTGTGATCGAGTATCTTGACTTCAGGATTCCTCCGGGCGGAGTCGGCAGATTTTCTGCGCAGATTCAGATCCTGAATCCGGAGCGCTGGATCACTCCGACGGGTGACGCGGATATTCTGATGCTCTACGAGCGCGTGGATGTTCCGAATACATCGTCAGTGGGCATCGAAAACGCGAGCGAAACCGTGGGCATTCAGTGCTTGTACGACGGAACCTACGCGCCTCACACATGGAGTATTCGAACTCCCTGGGCCGTGCTGTTCACGACACGACTCGAACCCTATCCATCCGCAGTGGATCAGGCCGCGCCGCTACCCGCGCAATTCTCTCTTTCGGAAGTCGTCCCGAATCCCTTCAATCCGACCGCCGAATTGCGCCTCGCGCTGGTTCGCACGATGCATGTGAACGCGACTGTCTTTGATGTTTTGGGCCGGAAGATTGAAACACTTCTCGACGGGTCGCTCGCAGCGGGCGAACATGCTTTGCAATGGAACGGTTCGTCGCGCCCATCCGGTGTGTATTTCTTCCGTGTTTCTGCCGCAGGATCCGTGGTTGTACGCAAGGCCGTTTTGCTGAAGTAGCATCGCGGCTGACGCGCCACTTCCGAAAACAAGAAGGGTTTGCCTGTTGAGGCAAACCCTTTACTATTGTCCTGCTTCAATTCCGCCTGTCAGAGTCTGTACCCCAAGCCAAGAGAGAATGTGTTCACATTTCTGTTGGATCCGCGCGCGGCTTCCGCATCAAGGTTCCCGCTGAGATGTCTGCCGAGGGACACGTCCAAGGTCAGGCGAAGCCAATTCTGCTTGATCCGTTCTGTCGCGCTGCGCAGGGTGTAGTTGTTTGCCCCGGCTTGTGCCGAGGCGTTCAAGTCCCGTAAGATGCTGCGCGAAAGTGTGATGGACGGCTGAGCTCCTTCGCTGTACTCTCCCGAGTACACTCTCACGCGTGCATTCGCGTGAACCCCGCTGCTCAAGATGTCCGACATGCGCACAAGGAACCATCCGGTTCGAGTGTCGCGGCGGCCTTCCGACATGGTGCGCAGTCCGCCGCCAACTTCCGTCGAAAGAGTGCGGGCCAGCCGCGCTTCCACACTGCCGCGCCATCCTTGCCGCAAGGCGTCGTCGAACAAACTGTCCGGCACCGAACGCGAGTCATAGGTGTAAAAACTCTTGCGATTGTCATAACCGAGCGAAAAAGCCAGCACTTTGCCCGGGGCATAGCGCGCGTTCAGCAAGACACTTGCAAGATCAAGCGTCTTATCTTGTTTCTCTTTCAGCCAATCGCGATAAATGTTTATCTCTGTGCTTTCGAACAATCGCAACCGGGATCCGAGCGAATAGTTCACTTGCTGATAGAGAAACTCACGATCTACCTCGCCCTGATGATAGGTTCCCGCGAGGGACAGAGTCGCGGAGAGTCGTGCGCGCCTCCCCTGCGGCTTCTCATAGGCCGTAAAGACACCGCCTTTGGTGACGTCCGTTTGAAAGTCCGTGTTCTCGAGATCGGGCTCCGTGCCGGCGAACGCTCCGGCAGAAAACACGTCGCTCAATCTGTACCGGGCAAAGCCGCCATCAATGTAGCCGATGCCGCGCAGCTCGCGAGCAATCATGCGGCCCACTCCAAGTTCCATCCGTGACGCGGGATCGGCGTACCGCAATGCCGCCTCGTAAATCCGCTGGCTGGTCTGAGTCGTTGTGGCGGATGAACTCTCTCGATCGCGATAGGTCTTGCGCAGCCGCATCCTGAGGGCTGCCGAAATGTGTGAGTTCTTGATGTTCGACAGACTGGCGCGCACACTCAGTGACGGCTCTGAGTAGTCGTAATTGAATTCTTCGCGGTCATCCTGGATCAGGTAGTCCATCCCGATGCGGCCGGTAAGACGATTGATATCTCCGGGCGGTTCGTTTCGAGCCCGGGACTTTGGTTCTTCCACGTCCTCCGTTTCGGCGATGTTCTCGGGCTTCGTTTGCTCTTTCTCGACGGCTTGGCCCGTGGCGCGAACCAACACGCTGTCGCCAACGAGAACAGGAACCGCGAGATCGGACAGCGCGCAAGAGGCAGAGTTGTCCGCAACGAACGTCACGCTCAAGAATGCAACATGCTCCCCGATTCTGACAATCTCCACGGAGTCTCCCGCGGCAATACCGGCGGCACGGCCCGCGTCAAGATACGCCGCGCCTGCCGAAACATACTTCACGGTCGTGCGTACGTCTTCGGCCCACAGAGTTCCGGCTAGCACAAGACACATCGCGAGCGCCGCAATCCGTCTCATGGTTTGCCTCCACCGTCGGCCTTGAGACTGTTCAACGGCGTGTCTCCACCGGGCAACCTCAGATCATCTGCTCGTCCGTCCGGATGGCATCCGTAGCATGAGGTCGGCGTGTATTCGTAGCCATTTTCGCCTTGATGATGATCGTCCACGTCTCCCTGGTTCGAGTGCTCATGGCACTCAATGCAGCTGAACCCATCGTACACCCCGGCATAGACGTGGCACTGGTTGCAGAGGTTCCACTTGTTCCGGTGCTTGCCTGTATAGATCGGGAAGTGATCAGCATCGTGATTAAAAAACGCATTCCAATTTGACGTCGTATGGCAATTGACGCACTCGAACGGGTAGCCGTCATTGTGATCCGGGGAGGCGGCGTTGTAATCCGCTTCATGACAGAAGAAGCAATCGGTCGGTGTCCCCGTGTATTGTCCGCCGACATGGCACTGCGTGCAGCTCGCCGCAACGTGCGCACCCGTCAACGGGAAGTCCGAAAGAGAGTGATCAAAGTCTGCGTCGTCCCAGTTCGATGTGTTGTGGCATTGCTGGCACGCCGTCGGGAAC
>JACJWA010000002.1 GCA_020637395.1 Calditrichota bacterium
CTTCACTCATAAACATAACAAAAAACGCACCCACACACAAGTGTGATACAGACTGCGCACCTAATTACAAAACCGCCAAACTCTGGCATTCCAAGAGCGAAATAGATACACTATGTGAGCTCCCCTCATAGCCCTTTCTATCAGAAAATGGCATTTCCTCCGTGCCCCGTACCACTACGAAGAAGATCGACAACTTCACAAAGAAATCCAACGAGGCGTCTCCGGCTCGCTACAAGTGTCAGTCACGAAGTTCCTGTAGACGTCCTTTGCAGTTGGCGGGATCATGCTTCACTTTACACGTTCTGGCCAACTCTCCCTTTCATAGAAAGTGCGCTATCACCTAACTTTACAACAGCTATCACAAGAGTAAATCTACGTAAACGAGCATAACCATGTGGTGGAAGATAGCACAAGTCACGCGGTCAAATTTTGACCATGGCATTTGAGCGAACGGGTTTCAAAGGAACTATCCGTCCCTTCTCCCGCTTAACAAGTTTTCGCTTCTCAAAGGTCTCAAGAATTTTCCTAACCGTGCCTTTGCTGAGTCCCGTCGCAGCCTCGATTTCGGACTTTTGTGTAAAAGGCCCAACAATCGCCACGGTCAGGTAAACCAGCAACTCATTCCCACTGAGTTTTCGATTCAAGACCTCTTTGATCGAGAGTTGCCGCCCGACGGTTGGCTGCGGTTTGGAGTTGTCCGCCCTCGGGCACTTCCCAATAAGGCAGGGTAACTTGCCAAGGGCGGGGAACTTTGCTTTGAAGATCGATCCGCAACGGTTTGGAATGCTGAAGTCGTATCGTGAGCCGGGTTGGCTTTTGTAAATGGTCCGTACCGAACTCTGGATTTGCTGCTTGCGTTCCCTAATCTTTGTTTCTGAGTCACCTATGTGTCTTGAATAGTCGTCCACAAACTGCTCCAGGACTTCAATAGCCGCGCTATCTAAGTAGCCAAGAGTCTTCAAATGACAAATGATAAACATCTTAGGCTCTTGAAATCTGATCCTACTCCAATCAAGTTTTGGCGACAGGCCCAAGACTGCCTTGAGGCAACTCGGCAAGCCTGACTCAACTTGCGAAAGGTTGCGTTGTATGATGCCTCCAGAAGCTGCGACGCCCGTCGCTTTCCCTTCCAACAACCTCGCCGCAATCGCCTCGTCTGATTTCTTCCCGTCCCACCAGTCCAATGAATACTCTCCCTCGAAACCGCTGGACCGTTGCTCAATCACGTCAAGCAACTCCTCTACGGATAGGTCCAATTCGACCCGGTTCACTTTCACTTTTCTAAGTCCGTTTCGATGCCTTGAGTATGGTACTCGGATTAGCCCATTCGTCTTGTAGATTCCGTGGTCGATCTTCGACGTCGCCGCCCAACGCGGAGCGAGGGCATTTGCAAAATCTTCGGTCAGTCGTTTCGCGTTGCCGAGTAGCCGTTCGGCCCATACGTCTGCCGCGTCCGGCAGCCGAAACGGTACCAAAACATGAAAGCCAGAATGCCCGGAGAAAAAAGTCTGAACGTGGTCAGGTTCTATTTTGTACCGATCCGAGAGAAAGTCCAGCAAGAGGCCACAATTGCCCTTAGAGGCCTCCAGCGTCGCCTCCACAGGCAGTTTGGCTTTGTCGCCCACCGAGTCAATATCGATCCAGAAATCATAATCCACAAGCTTCTCACAGCCCTTGTCCGCCCACGTCTCAAGGGTGCAATACTTCTCCCAGCTTGCATCCTTTTTCTGGGAAAGTGCGAAAGAGAATTCGCGCATTTCCTTTGAAACGTGCTTCAGGGACCTCGTTGCGGTCTTTTGAAAGATTCTCTTAAACATTATTCAGGACTTGCTGATTTGGACACGAATCATAAATTATATGAAATCCTCCACTGACTTGCGCCCAGTTTGATCTCAAACACCCCTTTTCTCTCCCCCAGACCCAGTATTTAGCCAGACCTTGGTTCAGACCCCTCGATTTCATGACTAATTTCTCCGAAAAAGCCTCCTTTATTTGGTCCGTCGCCGAGCTACTGCGCGGCCCGTATCGCCCCAACCAGTACAAGGACGTCATGCTGCCGATGACCGTCCTCCGGCGGCTGGATTGTGTCCTCGAACCCACCAAAGACAAGGTGTTGGCCAAGGCCAAGGAGCTGAAGGGCGGCAAGGTCACCAACCTCGAACCCCTGCTGAACCGCGTTTCCGGCCAGCCGTTTCACAACACCAGCAAGTTCACCTTTGAGAAGCTCAAAGGCGACCCGAACAACGTCGCGGCCAACCTGACGAACTATATCAAGGGCTTTTCACCCCGCGCGCGCGACATCCTCGAACATTTCGGTTTTGAGGAGCAGATCGCCAAGCTTGACAAAGCTGACCGCCTGTTCTTGCTCGTCTCCAAATTCTCCGAGATTGACCTCCACCCAAGCGCCGTCTCCAATCTGGAAATGGGCTACATCTTCGAGGAACTGATCCGCCGCTTCAATGAAGCCTCGAACGAGGAGGCCGGAGACCACTTCACCCCTCGCGAGGTGATTCGCCTGATGGTCAACCTGATCTTCTCTCCGGACAGCAAAGTCCTAACGGAAAAAGGGGCCGTACGCACATTGTACGACCCCGCCGCAGGCACAGGCGGTATGTTGTCGGTCTCCGAAGAGTATCTGCGCGAACTGAATCCCGACGCGCGTCTCGAACTATTCGCCCAAGACTACAACGAGCAGTCCTACGCCATCTGCGGCTCGGATATGATGATCAAAGGCCAGAGCCTCGACAACATCAAGTTTGGCGACAGCTTCACCGAAGACCAATTCCCACGTCACAACTTCGACTACATGCTCGCCAATCCCCCTTTCGGTGTAGAGTGGAAGCCGCAGCAAAAAATCATCGAGCGCGAGCACGACGAGCAAGGCTTCGGCGGCAGGTTTGGCCCCGGTCTCCCGCGTATCAGTGACGGCGCGCTGTTATTCCTCTTGCACATGATCAGCAAGATGAAGCCGTTCAAAGACAAGGAAGGCGGCACGCGTCTGTGCATTGTCTTTAACGGCTCACCGTTGTTCACAGGCTCCGCAGGTTCAGGTGAATCCGAAATCCGCCGTTGGATCATCGAGAACGACTGGCTCGAAACCATCGTCGCGCTGCCGGACCAGCTTTTCTACAACACGGGTATTTCGACCTACCTTTGGCTCGTTTCCAACCGCAAGGAGAAGCGCCGCAAAGGTAAGATTCAGCTCATCAACGCGACCGAGTTCTTCCAGAAGATGCGCAAGAGCCTCGGCAACAAACGCAACGAGGTCAGCACCGACCACATCTCCGAGATCACTCGCCTGCATGGTGAGTTCAAGGAAAGTGAGTTTGTCAAGATATTTGACAATGCCGACTTCGGCTATTCGCGAATCACCGTCGAGCGACCCCTGCGCCTGAATTTCGCGGTCACTGAAGAGCGTATTGCAAAACTGCGCGAAGTGACGGCCTTCGCCAATCTCGCCGAAACCAAGAAGCGCAAAGACACCAAAGCCGCGCAGGAAGAGATAGCCGAAGGCAAACGTCAGCAGGATGCAATCATCAAAGCCTTACTGACATTGGAACCGCGCGGCACGCTGAAGAACCGCGAACAGTTTGTCGAGTTGGTCGAAGCGGCACTCAAGAAAGCCAAAGTTCCCGTTCGCGCACCAGTCATGAAAGCGATTCTCTCGGCATTGTCCGAGCGTGACGAGACCGCCGACATCTGCAAAGACGCCAAAGGCAATCCCGAACCCGACTCCGATCTTCGCGACAACGAGAACGTCCCGCTCAAAGAAGACATCCAAACCTACTTTGCGCGCGAGGTGCTGCCGCACGTCCCCGATGCCTGGATAGATCACAGCAAAACCAGGATCGGCTACGAAATCAACTTCAATCGCTATTTCTACAAGTACGTTCCGCCCAGACCGCTGGAAGTCATCGACGCCGAGCTGGAGCAAATCGAAAACGAAATCGCCAAAATGCTCAAGCGGGTGACGGAATGAGCCAGCAAAACACGCCGCAAGAGCCGCGCTCTGAAATCGTTTTGTATGAGACGCCTGACGGCAGTTCCCGCTTGGAAGTACGCTTGGAAGATGAGACAGTTTGGCTCTCACAGAACCAGCTTGCCGATCTTTATCAAACCTCCAAACAGAACGTAAGTCTCCATATAAACAATATTTACGAAGAGGGAGAGTTGAATGCCAAGGCAACTGTCAAGGAATACTTGACAGTTCAAAATGAAGGGGGAAGGTCAGTTTCGCGCCGGATTACTTACTACAATCTGGACATGATCATCGCAGTCGGCTATCGCGTAAAGTCTCCAATAGCAACGCGCTTCCGCCAGTGGGCCACGGCCCGCCTATCCGAGTACATCGTCAAGGGCTTCACGATGGACGATGAGCGGCTCAAGGGTCAGCGCGGGTTTGCGGACTACTTCGATGAGCTGCTTGAGCGGATACGCGATATACGCGCCAGCGAAGCCCGTGTCTATCAGAAGATCCGCGACATTTTCGCGTTGGCGGCGGACTATCATCCGGATGATGAGGCGACGCAGAAGTTTTTCGCCAAGATGCAGAACAAGATGATCTACGCGGCGACGGGACAGACGGCGGCAGAGCTGATTCGCACCCGCGCGAATGCGGACCAGCCGAATATGGGGCTGACGAATTGGAAGGGCAAAGTTGTTCGCAAACAAGATATCATGATCGCTAAAAACTACCTGAGCGCCCATGAGATCGACACCCTGAACCGTATCACCGTCATGTTTCTTGATCAGGCTGAGTTTCGAGCACAGCGTAGACAGAATATACATGAGGTTGATTGGGAGTTGGCGCTTGGACAGTTTCTTTCGCAAAACGACCTGCCGGTACTCGATTCCGCAGGGTCGGTCAGCCGCGAGAGTGCCGAAGAGTGGTCGCACGGGCAGTACAGTGAATTTGAAGAGCGGAGGCAAAGAGAAAAGGACGCAGAAGACGAAGCTCGCTACATTGAGGACCTAAAGAACACAGCCAAGTCTCTCGAAGTAGGCCGCAAAGAAGCCAAACCCGAAACGAAAAAGAAAGCGCCCAAACGCAAAGGGAAAGGCGCATGAACTACAAACCCTATCCCAACTACAAAGACTCCGGCATCGAGTGGCTCGGCAATGTGCCGGAAGCGTGGGAAGTTCGGTCGATACGAAGGATATTCCAAATCGTAAATGGCTCAACGCCCAAAAGCTCGGAGCCGGATTACTGGGAAGGTAACATTGCGTGGGCAACTCCAGATGAAATGGGAAAGCTAAACGGCGATACCTTGACAGAAACACAACGAACATTGTCAAGAGAAGGCTATGAAAGCTGCGGCACCACTCTTGTTCCAATCGGAAGTTTAATCTTGTCCACGCGCGCGCCAATAGGTCATCTTGCAATTGCCGGAATACCACTTTGCACGAATCAGGGATGTCGTTCTCTCGTATTCAGCGTGAAGGGAGACACGCGATACTACTTCTACATGACTCTATCAGCACGAGAAGAACTTACGTCAAGGGGCGAAGGAACGACCTTCAAAGAACTGAGCAAGGACAAGCTGGCTGAGGTCAAGTGTGTTTTTCCCCCTCTCCCCGAGCAGCGCGCCATCGCGGCTTTTCTGGACCGCGAGACGGGCCGGATTGACGAGCTGATTGCCAAGAAGGAGCGGCAGATTGAACTCTTGCAGGAGAAGCGCCAAGCCCTAATCAGCCACGCCGTCACCAAAGGCCTAAACCCCCAAGCTAATCTAAAAGACTCCGGCATAGAATGGCTCGGCATGATTCCGGAGGGGTGGGAAGTGAAGCCGATACGAAGAATATTCCGAATCGTAAATGGCTCAACGCCTAAAAGCTCGGAACCTGATTACTGGGAAGGTGACATTGCGTGGGCAACTCCAGATGAAATGGGAAAACTGAACGGCGACACATTGACAGAAACGCAACGAACTTTGACAAGAGAAGGCTATGATAGCTGCGGCACCACACTTGTTCCAATCGGAAGCCTAATCTTGTCAACGCGCGCACCGATAGGTCATCTTGCAATCGCTGGAATTCCTTTATGCACGAATCAGGGCTGTCGATCTCTCGTGTTCGACACAAAGGGTGACACTCAATACTACTTCTATCTGACATTGTCTGCGCGCGAAGAACTTGCTTCAAGGGGTGAAGGAACTACCTTCAAAGAACTGAGCAAAGACAAATTGGCAGAAGTAAAGTTTACATCACCTCCTCTCTCCGAGCAGCGCGCCATCGCGGCATTTCTGGACCGCGAGACGGGGCGGATTGACAACATGGCCAACAAGATCCGCGAGTCCATCGAGAAGCTGCGCGAGTACCGCACAGCCCTAATTTCGGCTGCGGTAACGGGGAAGATTGATGTGCGAGGGGTGGTGTAGAATAATGGATTACCCGAGACTGCTTCAAGAGCTTGCCGCGCTACCTGCGGAGACTGAGTGGGTAGAGTTCAAATCAGATTATGTGCAGCCAGAACAGATTGGCGAATACATATCCGCGATGGCGAATTCGGCAGTCTTGATGAACCGTGATTGTGGATATTTGGTTTGGGGCGTGAAAAACGATACGTACGCACTGGAGGGCACTGTATTCAATCCCAAAGCCGCTTCTGCAAAAGTAAAGGGCGAGGAGTTGGAGATTTGGATATCCGTGAGGTTAAACCCGCGCATAGATTTCAAGTTTGAGCGATTCGAACACAACGGCAAGCACTTTGTGATATGCACTGTGCCCGCAGCGCGATACAAAGTGGTAGAGTTTAACGGTGCGGGGTATATTCGTGTAGGTTCGGCGAAAACCAACTTAAACACCCAGCCGGAGAAACTCCGTTCCTTACTTCTGATACTCAATCAGTATCGGTTTGAAAGCGAAGTTGCGGTATCTGGCTTAAGCTTGAACGATGCGCTGACCTCACTGGATGTTGTCGCATATTATTCATTGGTCAAACGAGCGGAACCTGCCGACCGGGAGGCTGTAGCTTTACAACTCATTGAAGAGAAGTTTCTGCGCAAGAATGATGACGGATCTTATGCTATCACGAATCTCGGAGCGATCTTGTTTGCTCGGGACTTGTCAAGATTTGAGAAACTGGCGGGCAAGAGGGTACGCATCGTCACTTTTGCGGGGAAAGACAAACTTCAACGCTTACGCGAAGACGAAAATCAGAAGGGTTACGCCGCTGGATTTGCAGAAGTCATCAGGTACATTGGTTCACAACTGCCCACGACAGAGGTCTTTCATGAGGGTGTGCGAACGAACGTGTTGGCATATCCGGAGTTGGCTTTTCGCGAGCTGACCGCAAATATGCTCATACATCAAGACTTTACATTGACGGGTACGGCACCAATTGTAGATATTTATCTGGACCGGATTGAGTTCACCAATCTTGGCAAGCCGCTTATTGCTACGGACAGATTCGTCGGCGCGATTCCGAGAACTCGAAATGAGCAGCTTGCGGCGTTCATGCGAAGAGCGGGCATATGCGAACAAGAAGGCAGCGGGTGCGTGAAAGTCGTCGATTCGGTGGAACGGAATCTGATGCCAGCACCTGATTTCTTGATTGTGGGTGACCACACGGTCGCCGTTCTATACGGGCCGAGGGCTTTGACCCAGATGAGCGAGGCTGACCAAATTCGTGCCTGTTATCAACATGCCTGCAAGCAGTGGGCTGCGAAAGATGTATTGACTAACTCCTCGGTCCGAAGCCGATTTGGCATCAGCGACGAGAACTCCGCTCAGGTCAGCCGGATTATTAGAGTTACTTTGGAGGCTGGAAAGATCAAGAAAGCGGACGGGGACACAGGGTCCAGAAAGTACGCTAAGTATGTCCCTTATTGGGTCTAAGTCTTATTTGATAGTTATTTGATTCCTGAGCTTTTTTATTGGGTTCTTATAACTGTAACGCTCTGTAAAGTTATGTTATTAGACGTCTAATTCTTATTTGATGGTTATTTGACTGAACTTACGCACAGAAACAACTAAACTAATATTTTACTATACTTTAGGAATAGTAAACAGAAATCTGAATCGGATCCGACCGCAACGACCCCAATATGCCAACCAACACCCGCGAAATAGCATTTGAAGCCGCAATTGAGACTAATTTGCTGTCCAACGGCTACACCCAAGGCGACCCTGAAAAGTTTGACCGCACACGAGCTATCTTCCCTGAAGACGTGCTCGCCTTCGTGCAGGAGACGCAGCCCAAAGAGTGGGAGTATCTGGTCAACCTGCAAAAGGACAAAGCTGCCGAACAGCTTCTGAGCGACCTCTGCCGCGCACTCGACAGCGAGCAGGAAGGCTGCCTGATGGTTCTGCGGCACGGTTTCAAGTGCTTCGGCAAACTCTTTCGCGTTGCGTTCTTCGCTCCCGCCAGCGGCATGAACCCCGACACGCTGGCCCACTATCAAGCGAACCGCCTGACCGTCACGCGGCAGCTTCACTACAGCACCAAGAACGAAAACTCACTCGACCTTGTCCTGAGTCTGAACGGCATCCCCATCGCCACCGCCGAACTCAAAAACCCGATGAGCGGCCAGAATTGGCGCCACGCGATCCACCAATACAAATTTGACCGCGAAGCCAGCGAACCGATTTTCAAATTCAAGAAGCGCGCCTTGGTGCATTTCGCGGTTGATCCCGATGAAGTTTACATGACTACCAAGCTCGCGGGCGGCGCGACCTACTTTCTTCCCTTCAATCTCGGTGATCATGGCGGCGCAGGTAATCCCGAAAATTCTAACGGCTACAAAACGGCCTATCTTTGGGAAACCGTCTGGCAGCGTGACAACTTCCTTGACCTTTTCGCGCGCTTCGTGCACCTTCAAATCGAAGAAAAGAAGATCGACGGAAAGAAGATTCGCAAAGAAACGGTCATCTTTCCGCGCTACCACCAGTGGGATGCTGTTCGCAAAATGGAAGCCCACGCCCGCGAACACGGTGTCGGCACAAACTATTTGGTCCAGCATTCGGCAGGCAGCGGCAAGAGTAACACAATTGCATGGCTCGCGCATCGTTTGGCCAGTCTCCACGATGCGAAAGATGAAAAGGTCTTTGACTCAGTCATCGTTATCACCGACCGCATCGTCCTCGATCAGCAGCTCCAAAACACGATCTACCAGTTCGAGCATAAATCCGGCGTCGTTCAGAAGATTGATCAAGATTCGACACAGCTCGCTGCGTCACTCGGCGCGGGCGTACCAGTTATTATTACGACCTTGCAGAAGTTCCCCTTTGTAACTGAAAAAGTGGGTAAGCTTGACGCCAAGAAGTACGCAGTGATAGTAGATGAAGCCCACAGCTCGCAAGGCGGTGAATCGGCCATGGAAGTCAAGAACGTTCTGGCCGGACCTGCCGTCACTGAAGCTGCCCGAAAACGCGCCGAAGAAGAAGGGCTGCCGGACTATCAGGAAGAGATCATTAAAACAATGCTGGCGCGAGGCAAGCAAGACAACATCAGCTACTTCGCGTTTACTGCCACACCTAAATACAAGACGCTCGAAGTCTTTGGCGAGATGGGTGTGGACGGCAAGCCACAGCCTTTCCATCTCTACAGTATGCGCCAAGCCATCGAGGAAGGCTTCATTCTCGATGTCCTGAAGAACTACACGACCTATAAGTCTTATTATCGCCTGATCAAGTCCGTCGAGGACGATCCCGAGCTTGACAAACGTAAGGCCGCTCGCGCGTTGGCCCGCTTCATGAGCTTGCATCCGCACAACATCGCGCAAAAGTCCGAAGTCATGATCGAACACTATTGGACTTTCGTTCGACACAAGATCGGCGGGAAAGCGAAAGCCATGGTGGTGACGGGTTCGCGCCTTCATGCTGTCCGCTACAAAGAAGCGTTCGACGAATACATCAGTGAGCGTAGATATCCATTGAAGGCTCTGGTAGCTTTCTCCGGGACAGTCATAGACCCTGATATGCCGAGCAAGGAATACACTGAAGTTGGCATGAATCGAGGACTGAAGGAAAGAGAGCTGCCTGAGAAATTCGCGTCTGACGAATACCGTGTCTTAATCGTCGCAGAAAAATACCAAACGGGATTCGACCAGCCGTTTTTGCACACGATGTATGTTGACAAGAAACTGTCCGGCATTCAAGCAGTCCAAACTCTGTCTCGCCTGAATCGAACTGCATCCTTGAAAGAAGACACTTTCGTTCTGGACTTTGTCAACGAGACCGAGGAGATTCAGGCAGCATTTCAACCCTTCTTCGAGCAAACCGCGATAGGCGAACGCGCCGAAATTGGTCAACTCTATGAATTGAAAGCAAAGCTCGACGGCCAACAAGTCTATTTCTGGCAGGAAGTCGAAGAGTTTTGCCGTGTGTTTTACAAACCCCAAGCAAACCAGTCTCCCGCCGATCATGAGCGCATGAACGCTTGTCTCGATCCCGCAGTCGTACGGTTTACAGAACTTCCCGAAGAAGAACGGGAAGTCTATCGCAAAACTCTTGTGGGCTACCGGAATCTTTATTCCTTCATGTCCCAAATCATCCCGTTTCAAGACACGGACTTGGAGTTGCTTTACACATACATTAGATTCTTGATCCGCAAGCTCCCTCGCCGTGAATCAGGTCCTGCCATTGATTTGGATGACGATGTTGCGCTAAAGTATTATAGACTTCAGAAGATCAGTGAAGGCAGCATCAGTCTTGAAAGGGGAAAGATAGCTCCGATATCAGGTCCAACTGAAGTCGGTACCGGCGTGGTTCACGATGTTAAAGCAAAGCTTTCACAGTTGATTGACATACTGAACGAGAAGTTCGGCACGGAATTCAAGCCAGGCGATCAGCTTTTCTTTGATTCAGTGACGGAAGACGCCGTCGCCAATCAAGAACTTAGGCAGGCTGCCAATGTGAATACGCATGTGAACTTCGACTATCTCTTCCGACGGGCGCTGGAGGGGCTGATCATTGACAGAATGTCCCAAAACGAGGATATAGCTGCCAGAATGCTGAATGACAAGGATATGAATGAAACCGTGGCCAGTGTACTATCGAAGCAGGTGTATGAACGAATAAGAGGCAAGGACCGCTAATCGATGCCGATTAAGTCCGGTAGAAAGCTGGGCGCAATTAAGTTGTGAACTAGTCGACGGCCCAAAAGCCATCGAATGACACCACGCATTAAGCATCAATTGCAGCCTGCCCGCGATATAGATGACTCGACAAAACTGTGCAAAACAATGAGAACCAAAGAACCCAGACTTGTAATGGTGCTTGGAACGTCACCGGCAATAGTCACTGAAACTTTGTATCAATTGGAAGCGAATCACGAGTTCAAACTTGGAATTCGCCGAATTGACCTTATCACGACAGCCGTCGGTCGTACGGCTTGCGAAGATAGATTGAAGTCAAAGCTGGCAGAACTTGAAGCCGATTACGGACTTGGAAGAGTAAGCTTAGATTGGCGGATGCTTCAGGATGAAAGCGGAAAGGAGCTTAGAGATATAGAGACTCCATCAGAATCCCTGAGAGCGGCAGGGTCAACGTTGGCTATTGTTGGTGAGTGTTGCAGTCAAACTGATGGGCCCGTATTCGCCTCGATTGCCGGCGGCAGAAAGACCATGAGCTACTATCTGGGAATGGCCATGTCATACTATGCGAGGCAGCAAGATAGGTTATACCATGTACTCGTGCCAAGCGAATTCGAGAAACCGGGAAGTGATTTCTATTACCCGAAACCTGGTATGAAATCGCCAATCATGCTTCAGGATTTGCCGTTCTTACGTCTTCGCGGCTTTCTGGAAAGGCGCAACCCTTCGCTCTACCATGGAGCAGCTGACTTCATTCAACTCGCAAACAGCGCAAATCGGGCACTGGGAGCTCCACTTCCGCGATATTATACCTTGAAGCTCGACGAAAAGAGCCGAACCGTTACGATTCCCGAACTTAGTTCAGAACCGTTGACCCTTCAGCGTCGCAAGTTCCAGTGTTTGATGATTGCCGTGCTCGCGGCGCAAAATGGCGTACCTGTAGAAGATGCTATTCCAGAGTTCGTCGACACTCTTGTCAAGCGATCTTTGGTAAAGCGGACCGATAGAAAGACAGAGGTGAGGATCTTGGGGACAAGGTTTGGCACCCGCCTAAGCGAGGTGAATCTCGAGCTTGAATCAAATTTCAGCTACCGCGTGCGTATCGAGTCCAGCACAGCGGCCGCACCGGGCCAACCAGCGATTTACATACTTCCTGATGGCATGCGGGTGGAGGTCATCGATGCAGGAGGGGTGAAATGATAGCGCTATGATAGTGCTATGATAGCGCTAAGATGTGCCGGTGAGCTCGGACTACACTTGGATTCATGCGAGCAACTGAGTATCTTTTGCTCACGATTGTCCTAGACTTTCAATCACCTCAAAGGAACTCAATCATGCATACTTTTCTGGAATGGCTCGACCGCTACAATCTCTTGATTCACTTCTTGGCAACCATTCCCATCGTGTGGACTTGGTGGGAGGTTGTTTTTGTCCGACGTCGCAGAGAGGCCATATGGTCAAGGAGCGCGAAGCGCAGCCCGGGTTCGCGCCCAGCTGTTGTGGTGATTAGCTTGGCAAAATTCGATATCTCCAAGTCCGTCCAAGCTTTCCTGACAACAGATGAATCCTTGAAGAAGGCGTTGAATGACAAACGTATCTTTACAGTTTCAAACGAAAACGAGCCATTGCAAGCGAGCGACATGCCCGAGATCGCAAAACGCCTCGACCGATTGTCCAAGGACGTGATTTCGAGCGCTGCAGACGTCGTGCATGTCTTCTGCGCTGCACCGATGCCTGTCGCGATCTTGGCGGGAGCGGTGTTTGGGAATCGCGGCGACATCCGGCTCTATCACCTGAATCAGGGCGCAAAACCGGGCGGTTCGAGCGATATCACGAGCGTGTATGAACAATGGGGACGCCTGAACATGCATCTCGATCATACGCCGGTGCATCAAAGCCTAGCGAAGTAGTCACACGATGCTTGTAAACCTTTCCAATCATCCTTCGGATCGGTGGCCCCCCGAGCAGCGCGACGCGGCACTCGCGCAGTTTGGGACAGTTACCGACTTGCCCTTCCCTGAAGTTGATCCCCAGGCTCGGACGATCGAGATTGCACGCTTAGCGCGGACAATCACATCCGAGTGTCTACGGCGTCTGACCGATTCGGCTTCCGTTAACGCCGTACATGTCGCCGGAGAGTTTACCCTAACCTATCAAATAGTCCGGGAGCTCGAGCGGGTAGGGATCCGCGCGGTTGTCGCAACCACGCGGCGCATCGTGGCCGAGCAGCCGAGTGGCGAACGCACGTATCGCTTTGAATTCTCAATGTTTCGAGACTATTACAGACAATAATCGTCCATCTGAGGCGTAACTATGGAAGATGCTACAGCTCAATTGGCATATGTTGCCTTGCTGTCTGGAACCCCAGTGTTAGATAATCTGGTCCGGGGGGCGGACCCAAAGGCGGCTGCCCAAGACTTCTGGGAAGATTTGGACGACTCTAAGGCGGTCTCAAAGTCTTCAGCCATGAGGCTCCTGTCCGGAGACAGTCCGGCTGCAAGAGCTCTAGGGCGAGTGCGTGAGTTTCTCGGTTCCTCAGCGGATCCGGGTTCAACTTGCGTTTTTCACCCGCTTCGACCGCTCGGCTTGCTGGTGCAACAGGAAAATAAGGGGTTTGATCAGTGGGCCTATGGGGTCAAAGCCCTAAGCGACGGCGAAACTCCTTTTCCGGGCAGGTCGCAACCTACCGGCCTTGCCGACATGCGAAAGAGTCTGATTACGGCCCTCAACGCGATTTCCGTGATTGATCCGTGGAAGTACCTCGCTCAAGTGCAAAATGAGCTTGAGACCTACACTTGGTGCGTTCCAGCCGATCCTGGAAATCCGAACTGCACCGAGTCTCTCTATGACCGCGCACGCACGCTCTGTGCGGTTGCGGGCTGCCTGTACCAAACGCGCGAAGACCAGGATCAGCCGTTTCTTCTGGTCGTGGGTGACTTCGCGGGAATTCAGAAGTACATTTACGGCATTCCACATCGTTTGCAGCATGAGACGGAAAACGCGAAGGGCTCGGCCCGTGCGCTGCGCGGCAGATCATTGCGGGTACGTTTGATCACCGAGGACGTCGCGTCGCACCTGCTCGTCGAGACCGGTTTTCCGCTGGCAAATCGTATTTTGACTGCCGGCGGGAGATTGTATCTGCTATTGCCAAACACAGAGTCCGTGGCCAACACCGTCAAGCGCGCTGAGCAACGCTTGGGAGACTGGTCGCTAAAGAAGACCAATGGCGAACTGCGCTTCGCGCTGTCTATCACGCCAACGAGCGTGGCAAGTTTTCACGAGGCGCAGCGGCGAGCCAATGAGGACTTGGACGAGCGGACTACCGCACCGCTGAAACAGGTACTTGTCGGCGGCGGCTGGGAAGTTTCGCGGTTCGAAGGACAGCAGCGCGACATTAGGGACGAGTTCAAACCCGATGCGCTCCTTGGCAGCGAGATACCACGGTGCACTGCCGCCTGTCTAATTCCCGATGTTACAAGCGACCATTTGCCTTTCAGCAAACTGGAACTCACCAATGACCAAACACATCGCGAAGAGGCACGCATCGTTCTGCGCTGGCCCGGCGACAAGGACCCAGTGGGCGTTCGCGCGCGGGTTGCGCGCTACGTGCCTCGCAATGGCAGTGAACTGCTCACCTTTGACGAAATGGCCGAGAAGGCGCTCGGGCGGCAAATGCTGGGCTTCTTGAAGGCAGATATTGATGACTTAGGGTTTATTTTCGGTTCCGCCCTGGCAAACATCAAGACGGCGAGTCCGCTATCCTCTCTCGTCACACTAAGCCGCGCGCTTGAGAGTTTTGCCGCCGGCTTTGTGGACGAGTTGGTCGCCGAGAGATTCCCGCAAATCTATGTCGTTTATGCTGGCGGGGACGACATGTTTCTGGTCGGGCCATGGGATCAGACGCTGCAGTTTGCAATCGCGGTGCAACAGAAGTTCGTGGAATTCATGGCTGGAAACAAGCACTGGGGGATATCGGTCGGCATTAGCATGGCGGTGTCCGGCACGGGCATCTTGCAGGCGGAAGCAGACGCAGAGAAGCTCCTAAAACGCGCCAAACGGAGTCCTGGTAAGAACTCTCTGGCTGTGTTCGATCTTGTGCTTGGCTGGAAGGAAGCTCGAGCAGGCATCGAACAAGGTAAGCGCCTCCTCGGCTGGCTGCAAAACGACGTCCTGTCAGTCGGGCAGGTCAGAAGGCATATGGAGTACACGCAGATGGCGATGCAGTATCTCGACTTGCTTACGAAGCGGCAGTCAGCCGCGCAGAATCCGGAAGCAATGCGCAAGCTGGTTCGCCAATTCGCCTACGATCGCGAACCATATCCGTTGCGTTTTGTGTACTTGTTGGAAAACGACTTGCGTCGCAACTGGGGGCGTGGCCGGAAACACAAGCTAAACGCGGAGCAATCCGCCGCTTTGGACTGGGCCGCGCAGTTGCTCAAACTTGATCTTGCGCCCGCGAACGACCGCATTCTTGCATGCGAATATGCGCTAACTGCCAATAGAAAAAAGCGAGAGGAGTAACCGATCATGAATCGGCACTACAACGAATCGGGTGGCGGCGGCCAGGACAATCGCCGCACAGATGCTGAACGGATTCTGCGTGAGAACACGTTCAAGACTTTTTATGACGGAGGATTCCTGCGCAAGGAGATCTTCATGAGTTCCGCCGACAGAATGGCGCGTCTGTTTGAAGACAATCGCATGTCACAGGGATCTTTCCGCTCTCTGTTTAACATGCTGCATGCCGTGGACAAGCGGATTGCTGCTAACCCGGACCTTGAACTGGGGGCTGTCCGCGAGGATCTCTATCGTTTTGTTACGCTGTGTGAATACCAGCACAAGCGTCGAGTGATCCAGGTCGAGTTTCTCAAGTTCGTCAAGAACCACGTCGACGTCGCAGAACAGAGCAAGGAAGAGTTCCACGGGTTCGTGGAGTATCTGAAGAGCATCATGGCGCGCATGCGGGCTAAGTCATAAGGAGAGGACAATGCAGCTCAACAAATTTGAGACTTTTCAAGTCACTATTACAACCCGTTCCGGGCTGAAGATTGGCGGCAACAAGGACACTCTGGGCATTGGCGAAACAGACAACCCGGTAGTTCGCGATCCTTTGACAAACTTCCCGTATATTCCGGGGACTTCGATCAAAGGCAAAACGCGCTCGCTGCTCGAACACAAGTTCCGCGCGAATGAAGTCAAGAATGGCCAGCCGTGCAAGTGTAACTCATGCATCGTCTGCAAGCTCTACGGCTGCGGCGATCCAACAAAGGCCACAAGTCCAGCGCGACTGATTTTCCGCGACGCAATGCTGTCAAAGGACAGCCGCGACAATCTCGAGCGCATGCTTCCGGGGTCCTACGTCGAAGTCAAGATGGAGACGCGGATAGACCGCAAAACGGGCACTGCGGCGGACAGGTCGCTGCGTAACCATGAACGCGTCCCTGCCGAAGTGGATTTTGAGTTCGATCTTGTATTGCGAGTCTTTGATGAAGACAAGGCCGAATACAAGCAGTTTCTGGAATATCTCGCCGAAGCTTTCGAAATGCTCGAACAAGACTACCTGGGCGGAAACGGCACGCGCGGCTACGGCAAAGTAGAAGTGATTGCCGCAGACGGCGAGGCGCATTTCCATGATTTCTTGCGGGCGAAAATCGCCACCCTCCCATGAAGCTCTACCGTATCCGGCTTGCTCAGCGGTCGCCGTTCGGATCGGCGGGGCATTCGGACACGCTGTTCGGGCAACTATGTTGGCAGCAGCGTTTCCGCAGCACGGAAAGCGAATTCAAGGAGTGGCTGTTGCGTTTCGATACGAAGGAGCCGCCGTTTGTGGTGTCCGATCTGTTCGCCGGGGGCCGGTTGCCGAAACCCATGATCCGCGTCCCCTTCGAGAAGGCGACTCACAAAGCCGACTATGCCAAGCAGAAAGCCGCCAAGCAGGCTCGCTACCTCAACGAGACCGATTTCCACGCCGTTTGCGCGGGAACTCCTTTGACCGAGGTCACGGGAGTGAGCGATGGCATCGCGTCGGATGAGCGTTGGCAGGCACGGCTCGACCGTGCGAACGGCTCAACCGGCGGCGATGGGTCGTCGGGCCAGCTTTTTCCAACGATCACATGGCACGTCGAAGCCCGGGAAAGTTCCGGTTTCCTCGATCTATACGTCCGCGCGACAGAGCAGGGATTAGCCGAACTCCTCAGTTTGCTCCGCGACCTTAGCCGGATCGGTTACGGTCGGGACAAGGGGGTTGGCGTCGGCCAGTTCGAGCTGGCCACCGAGCATCCTCAAGAATTGGACTGGGACAACTTGGATCACGCGAACGGCTTTGTCAGTCTCTCGAGCTTTGTGCCTGCCGCAGACGATCCGACAGACGGTCGTTGGCGCTTACGCGTTAAGTACGGAAGGTTAGGCGAGAATGCGGGCGGCGATAACCCTTTCAAGAAGCCGCTGATTCAACTGGAAGCCGGTGCGACATTCAAGACTGGCAGCAGGCCCTCGCCGTTCTACGGCCGGATGGTGAAGGAGCTTGCGCCGGGGTTTCCTGAAGCGGTGCAGTGTGGGCTGACGGTCGCGGTGCCGATCATCTTGCGCGAATAGCAAACCTCGCGAACCACAAGCTGTTTCGTACCATGCACGGCCAACTCTATTGTGGAAAAGAGTTTGCCGGGTGCACTGCGAAACCGATTCGCAAAACTTGTTTTTCGTAGCGTTAGACAAGAAACGCGCGCAGCTTTGCATCCAAAAAAAAGCGCGCAGATACCCTTTCGCGAAACCGGGGTACTAGCATGTTGTAATTGCAGGATGTACAAAGCCTGCCGTTGTAACGAACAGTTTGGGCATTAGCCTATTGAGACCTGGTTAGTTAAAGTCATAGTTTTAATGGTCACGTTGTAACGAACAGTTTGGGCATTAGCCTATTGAGACGAAGAGTCCGATGATTTTCTGGTACGTCATATTGTTGTAACGAACAGTTTGGGCATTAGCCTATTGAGACTACCCCGCTGTCGAGGTAGCCGTGAATATCCACAGTTGTAACGAACAGTTTGGGCATTAGCCTATTGAGACGCGGGATGTGCGGGCGTTTTTGCGATGGTGTCACGAGCGTTGTAACGATCAGTTTGGGCATTAGCCTATTGAGACGGCGAGGAGTTGTCACACGTCCAAATCTTGCCGCGTTGTAACGAACAGTTTGGGCATTAGCCTATTGAAAGGAAACGCCGCCTGCTAAAGGCGGCGCGTCAATATGAGTACCGAATCTTTGCGTGTTGCGCGGCTGGCGTGCGACCTGACGTTCACGCGCGCGACCACGATAGATCCCTATCCCGGCTCGACTTTGCACGGCTTGGTTGCGTCGAGCGTGCTCTCTTACGCTGCCGACCTGCCGTGGCCCTGGAGACAAGACAACGAACGGTTGACCGCCGCGCTTGATTTGTTGGAAAACCGGCCGCCACCACCCAAACAATCGCGCCCCTACGCGCTGGCGGTTTCCGAATGGGGACGGCCCCTGGAACTCGCCTGCGACGAGACGTATCGCTTTGAGCTAATCTTGCTAAACGAAGGAGTCACGTGGTGGCGAGTCTTCTGCGCCGCGCTGGCCCGGCGCGGTGACGACACACGGGCGCGCGGTGCGTTCGCAGGGAATTTCACGCTGCGGGTGCACGATCTCCTCGCTGACCGCGCTCTCCATTGGCAGGACGTCCACGCAGAACTCGCGCAGATGGAGAGTTCCGCCCTCCAGGCCCGTTCGGACCTGCTGCGCGCTGCCGGGCATTGGACCCTCGACCTCGCTTCACCGCTTGCACTGGACGCTCCCGGACGCGGTGTGCTGTCGCCGTCGCAATTGACCTCCGACCACCTCGCGAAAGCCGTGGCCGCACGAGTCAGCAAGCTCGGCGCGGCGGAGCTGATTCCGCCCACTTGGCCGGGCCGCGACAGCCTGACGAAAAACCTGACGGATGCGCAATTGCAGCATCGCATCACCGAGTCGCACGAAAAGGCCGAAAAACTCTGGCTGCGCGGAGTCGTCGGCACGCTGACACTCAATCAGGAGTGGGAAGCATGGCTGCCCGCGCTGTGCCTGTGCGAACTCGCGGGCCTCGGCGTCAACACGACGTACGGTAAAGGTCGCTTCGCGTTGCGCGCACTCGCGGCGGAACAGCCGCTCGTCACGCTGACGGACGTCGCGAATCTTACGCTCTTGACCGCCGCGCGGAATCAGGGCGATGGCGATGATTTGACAGACCGCGAAGTGGACGACGACGAGCTGCTCGAACTCTCGCGCGAACTTGAACACGATAGCTACGAGCCGCAGCCGTTGCGCGCGCTCAACCTTTCGAAAGCGAGCGGCGGTGTGCGAGAACTCTCCGTGCCCGTGCCGCGCGACATGATCGTTCAGCGGGCTTTGGTTTCGCTACTGCGTCCGTTGATCGAAAGCCGGCTGGAAGCCTCGAGCTATGCCTTTCGCAAGGGACGCTCGCGCTATCAGGCTGCGAACGTCGTGGACAAACTGCGCGTCGCGGGCTATACTCATTTCTGCCGTGCCGATGTGGATCGCTTCTTCGACGTTGTGCTGCACGCGAAGTTTGAGAACCAGCTGCAACAACTCAAGCTGACGCCCGAAGTCATCGGGCTGGTCATGCGGTGCTTGCGTGCGGACCTCGACATCGGCGGCCGACGCGTGCAGCGCACCAAGGGCTTGCCGCAAGGAGCGCCCCTATCGCCGCTCTTGGCCAATCTTTATCTCGACGGCTTTGACGAGGCGATGGCGCAGGCGGGCTATCGTCTCGTGCGCTTCGCCGACGACTTCCTGATTGCGGCCCGTTCGGAAGACGACGCGCGGATCGCCGGGGAATGTGCGGCTCGGGAATTGGCGAAGCTTGGTCTCGCGCTGGACGCGGACAAAACATCCATTGTCAGTTTCGATCAGGGCTTCACGTTTCTCGGCTTCGTGTTTTCGCGTTCTTTGGTACTCGAGCGCGAACGCCATCGCCAGAAGGAACACGTTCACGTCGCGCTGCCGGAGGAGTCTCCTGAAATGCTCGCACGCGCAACGGGAGTTGAGACCGATCCGCTGCTGCGCTCCGTGCACGTGGAGGGTTACGAGCAGCGCGTCACGAATGAACACGACCGGCTCGTTATTCGCCGCGAACACAGTGAAGTCGCTCGTCTGCCGTTTTCGTGGGTGCGCGAGATCACCGTTGCGGGTGGCGCCCACGTCAGTTCGGGCGTGATTCAGCGCGCGCTTGATCTCGACATTCCCATCTGGTTTGTGGGTCGCAGTGGACAGTTGACGGGCAAGTTGGCGCGTAGCGACAGCGATCCGTCTGAACTCTGGCTCAGGCAGCAGGCACTCGCGCAGACACAGGAGGTTGCGACGCGCGTGGGTCAGTCCTTGGTACGAGCGAAGCTCTTGAATCAGGCGGCAATTCTGCGGCGTTATGCAGACGTGGAATCTGCCGTGCGGGGCGCGAGTGACTTGCGCGAGCTGGCGGCGCATGTCTATGACACCCACTCGGTTCCCGCGTTAGTGGGACTCGAAGGTCGCGCCGCCGCTCTCTATTTCGCCGTGTGGCGTCAGTTGGTGCCCGAAGACCTGAACTTCCGCGCGCGTCAACAGCGTCCAGCGCGGGATCCTATAAATGTGCTCTTGAATATCGGCTACACGCGGTTGCGCGCGCAAGTGCGGGGCATGGTGGAGCGGCACGGACTCTCGCCGTTTCAAGGGTTCGTGCACCAAAGTCGCGCGGGCGACACGGGACCGCGTCGTCATGACGCGCTGGTATCGGACTTGATGGAGCCGTTTCGTCCGTTAGTGGATCGCACGGTTTTGGCGCTCGTGCGCAAAGCTCAGATCAACGCCGCGCACTTTACGTATGTCGAAAAGGCCGAGCCGCCCTGCCGTCTGGCCGCGCCCGGTCGCGCGCTCTATTACGAACGTTGGGAGACAGCCTGCCGCGCTCCGGTGACCTATCAGCGCAAGTCGCTGACGCTCGTGCGCGCGCTGGATCATTTTGTGCATGATTTCCGAGACTGGGTAGCCCGTGGCTGTGTCGGCGATATCAAAGTCTTCCTCTTGAAGTAACTCATGCTGGTCACGGTCGTCTATCACTTGGCCTCTCCCGCGCGCCGCAAACGGCTTGAGCGACGGCTCGCGCGTCACGGGTTTCGGATGCACGTCGGCTGCTATGACCTTGATCTGTCGCGCGAGGAGTTGCGGACCTTGATTACCGACTTGCAGGCGTATGAGTGGGGCGCGGGCGATAGCTTGCGACTGATTGAGTTCTGCCGTCGGTGCGAGCGGCGCGTGTGGTATGTCGGCCTGCCGCCGCGCCGTCCGGCTCAGGCGTATATTATAGTAGAGGATCAGGAGCGAATTGTCCGTTGAGCCGAAAGTGCGAGTCTCGGGGGTAACTCGCGTGACTGGCAACAAATGCTGAAGTCACAAGGGGTTGTCACGACGTGCTTCAAATTCATTCGCACCTCTTGTAAATGCTGGGATTAAGTCGTATTATGAGTTGCCGAGTTGCTTGTGAAAAAGGTGCAAGCTACGACTCGCACCACACGGGTTCTAACCTATTATAATCGCAGGACTTCGAGGGCCTGCGGTATCAAAACAGTTCGGGCATTAGCCTATTGAGACTTCTGGAGCCGATCCAGATGGTGTTCTCTCCCTGCGTATCAAAACAGTTCGGGCATTAGCCTATTGAGACTTCTACATGAAGCGAACACTGTACAGTGCTCTCCTCGTATCAAAACAGTTCGGGCATTAGCCTATTGAGACTTCTTCTCCCTCTACCTATTTGTTCCTGCACATTTTGTATCAAAACAGTTCGGGCATTAGCCTATTGAGACTTCTAACATGCCGAGTGCTTGGCGATACAGATCGAGTATCAAAACAGTTCGGGCATTAGCCTATTGAGACCTTCTGTCCTGTCCGACCATGTAGCGTGGTATGGCGAGTATCAAAACAGTTCGGGCATTAGCCTATTGAGACTTCTCAAGTTCATGATGAACTCCTGTTCTGTATAGTATCAAAACAGTTCGGGCATTAGCCTATTGAGACTTCTTCGGTCGCCAAACTCGTCTTTCGTTCTTGGGTATCAAAACAGTTCGGGCATTAGCCTATCGAGACTTCTTCGGTCGCCAAACTCGTCTTTCGTTCTTGGGTATCAAAACAGTTCGGGCATTAGCCTATTGAGACTTCTACTACTTCTCCTACTGATCAGCCCTTCTGGGTATCAAAACAGTTCGGGCATTAGCCTATTGAGACTTTTTTTTCGCTGCAGCAATAGCCGAATGAATTCGAGTATCAAAACAGTTCGGGCATTAGCCTATTGAGACTCTGGTGACGAGCGTAAATTTTTGCACGTTACGTGTATCAAAGCAGTTCGGGCATTAGCCTATTGAATGAAAAAGCCCCGCTCGAAAGAGCGGGGCTGAGATTTCAAGAATGGCGCCGGAGCCTTTTGGGGCTGTTGAGTTAGGACCGGAGAGAGATCCTGCCATACTGATTTGTGTGTACAACTAATTCATGTTCTTATCCGGGTGTAAGCTCGAGAAACGTCGCATTTCAAAACCAAATCGCATGCCCACCCATTGCAACCATTGAATCGGAACAAACTAAGGGGAGTCCTGACATTGCCTTCCAACCAATAGGCCTGGCCTCTTTGGAGTAAGTCACAGTCCCCTTGACTCAGGGGGCTTTTCTTAGTATAATAAGTGAACAAATGTGCAATAAAGATTCACGAAATGTTTGTATTTGTTTCACTTAATCAGTTCTATCTCATTGGCCAGTCAGGACGACAAGAGGTGCTCGTTCGGGACAAGAAGGTCGTAGAAGCAGCGCCAGAAGCTTCACGGTTTGGGATCGTTTCAGGAATCCCGGTTAGGCTTGCCCGTCGCAGATGTCCGGGGCTGACCGTTCGCGAGTTTCGGGCAGAGGACTATGCGGAACGATTCGAGGTTGCTTGGTCGGTCTTTGCCAAATACACTCCGATGATAGAGACTACGGATTTTCATCAGGGCTATCTGGACCTCACGCACGACGTTCGACGGTTCGGCAGCGCGGAGAACTTGCTTCATGAGCTTGCAGAAGAGCTACGCAACGCAACGGGATTGCGATTCGATTGGGGAGGAGGCAAAGACAAGTGGATGGCTTGGCTGGCAAGAGAGCACAATCAGTTCATCGATCCGGCAATGGAGTCCCTCGTCTTGTCCAAGCTGACGGTTGAATCAATGTCATTGCCCGAGCGTGTCACGGAGCGTTTGCATCACTTCGACATTCACACCGTGGCGCAGGTTCTGAGCCTCCCCTCGGGTTTCCTGGAGTCACATCTCGGATTTGATCGAGAGTTTGTTCTGAAAAGATTGACGCGACACAAAGAACCCGTACGCCCGAACTTTCCACCGCCCGAAATCACCGCTGCTGCTGACGTTAGTGATTCGGATGAAGGCGCAGTCGCACGTGCCGTGGCTCAGGTTTGTCAAGAACTCATTCAGAATCTGCAAGTCAAGGGCGTCCAAGCGACCTCGCTAAAGATTACCTGTCAAACGAAGAGCAGGGCAATCGAGTGGACGCACAAGCTCTCACGGACGACACTTTCTTCCGCAAGACTTGAAGGAATCATACTTGAGTCTTTGCCCCCTGAGTCCCGACCGATACTAACAGGAATTCGAGTTCAGGCTCTCGGTTTGCTGCCGAACCCGGTCAGGCAGAACACGCTTTGGGAAGACAGGCAAAGAGAGAAGAGCGAAGAGCAAATCGACCGCTTGAGAAGCAGGCTTAATGACCGATATAGAAGCAACATTTTGCTGAGCGGCAAAGAAGCCTTTGAGCGGCAGCAGCCACGATTTGCGCAATTGGTCTATCGAACGCGCGGACTTGTGCTCCCTTGACATGGTACCGATCCACGTTAACTGTACTTCAAGCACGCCGAACTCACTAAGCTGGCGCGGTCAAACACAGTCCGTTGTTTGTGTATTGGATCATTGGTGGGAAGCAGGACGCTGGTGGGAGGCCGAAGCCGCGCGTGAGTTCTTTCTCGTGTTAACGGAGCAACGCCGTCTCCTCCTTTGCAGAAATCCGAATTCGGGAGACTGGTTTGCGAAACCGGCATGAAGACTCCCGTTCCCCTGTTTCTACGCAGTGAGTTCAGCTTTCTGAACGGAGCCTCACGTTTGGAAGAGCTGGTCAAGGTGGCCGCACAACTTGGCTACTCGACTCTGGCCTTGACCGACCTCGATCATCTCTGCGGCGTGCCGGAGTTCCTTGGTCTGTGCAAGCGACATGAACTCCGACCGATTCTTGGCGTTGAATTGACGCTTGACACGGGGAGAATCGTGGCACTTGCGAAGAATCGCAGGGGCTTCACTTCTCTTTGCAAACTACTGACCGTATCGCATCTTGAGAATGAACGACGCCAGCCAAGACTCTCGGAGTCCAAACTTTTCGAGCTTGCGGAAGACGTGATCCTGATTGCCGGGGGAACAAGCGCGCCGTTTGCCTCATGGCTTCAAGAGCGAAAGGCGGAGCGAGTCCGACAATGGCTGCTGAAGACGACGGAGCGTTTTGGCGAGAACTTCTGTGTCCGGATAGAACGCACTTCGCAACCGATGCAGCAAGAGTTCAATGCAAGTCTCATGAGGCTCTGTACAGAGCTTTCGCTTCCGGTAATTGCCTGCAATTCGGTCTGCTATGCGCGCTCGGAGCAGTTTGAAGTCTTTGATCTGCTGTGCTGCATTCGCAATCTGATCAAAGTGGACGAGCCGCATCCGGAAAGGCCAATCAACGCGTTCGAATTCTTGCGAAGCCCTGACTTATTGTTGAAGCAATTCTCAGACGTGCCCGAGCTACTTTCTGCCACCAACGCCGTCGCGGAGAGGTGCGAGGATTACACTCTCGCAGACGTTCGATTCCGTCCTCACTTTGGAGACATTGACGAATCTGAGTCCATGGCACTGCTGCATCTATTGACAGAAGCAGGCGCCGTTCGCAAGTATGGCAGCATTGGCTCGGAGCTTCGCACACGTTTGACCTACGAGTTAGAGGTCATTGCTGAATTGGGATTCTCCGGTTACTTCATGATAATGAACGATCTCTTGACGTTCGCGCGTTCTAAAGGCGTGCGCTATGCCGGGCGAGGCAGTTCTGCCGACTCGGTGGTGGCTTATTGCTTGGACATCACCAAAGTCGACGCCTTCAAGCGCAATCTGCGCTTCGAGCGGTTCATCAATCCTGAGCGCAAAGAGTCGCTGCCGGACATCGACGTGGACTTTGACCGCAGGTATCGAGAAGAAATAGTCAGGTATGTGATTGACAAATACGGGCAGGAGCACGTTGCTGGCGTAGCGTCCTTCAATCGCTATCGGGCACGCGGTGCGATTCGTGACGCGGCCAAGGCGTTGGGATTTGAGACGGTAGACATCGACAAGCTGGCCAGATACTCGCATTGGGCGCTTTCGGCAAAACGTATTGCCGCGACACTTGAGTCCAAGCCTGAAATGCGCGCCTTGCAGGTGGACAAGAAGAAGTTCGAGCTTCTGTTTGAACTCTGTGCAGGACTGGACGACCTGCCCCGGCACATTTCTGCGCATCCCTGCGGCGTAATGATCACGGGCGTACCAGTCCAAGAGATTACGCCACTATTGCGCGCAGCAAACGGCATGCTGATCTCGCACTTTGACAAAGACGGAGTTGAAGACTTGGGCTTGGTCAAGTTCGACTTGCTGTCCTTGCCGACGCTTGGTGTCGTGGAGGACACCGCAGTTATGGTTCGGCAGCACTCACCGGAGTTTCAGTACGATCAGATCCCTCTGGATGACGAGCAGACCTTTGAACTTCTGCAATCAGGGGAAACGGCAGGTGGATTCCAGAACGAGAGTCCAGCGCAGCAATCGCTCGCTCCGCGCTTGCAAGCCAAGACCATTGAGGACGTTATTGCCGCTGTTGCCTTGATTCGACCGGGGCCGCTAAAGGGAGAAATGGTCGAACCGTTCGTTAGACGGCGCAACGGCACCGAGCAAGTCACGTCTATTCATCCGGTCATCGACAAGATTCTGAAGCATACCTACGGCGTTGTTCTATACCAAGAACAGGTGATCAGCATCGCAGTCGATCTTGCAGGCTTCACACCGGGTCAGGCCGATGTTTTGCGCAGAACGATCTCGCACAACCGTTCCTACGAGAAAATGGCTGAATTGGGGGAGCAGTTCATTAAGCAAGCCATCGAGCGCGGAGTCGAGCCTGAGCTTGCCGAGAAGGTCTTCACATGGATTCAGGGCTATGCGGGCTACGGCTTCTGCGAGGCCCACGCGGCGTCGTTTGGCGACACGAGCTACAAGACAGCTTTCCTGCTTCAGCATCATCCGGCAGAGTTCTACGCCTCATTGCTAAATCATCAGCCCATGGGCTTCTATCCGGCAGCCACGCTGATGAACGAAGCTCGGCGCAAAGGCATCTTGGTATTTGGCCCCTGCTGTAGCCAAAGCGATGCCTTGACGCGCGTACAAGGCGGGGCCATTCGAGTAGGGCTTCTTCAGGTCACCGGCCTGAATGAAGAATACGTTGCACGCCTGACTGCTGCCAGACCCTTTTCTTCTTGGGGCGACTTCACGCGACGAGTGAGGCTGGATCGTGACCTGATGGAGAATCTTGTGCTGGCCGGAGCGTTCGACGCCCTGCATCCGAACCGCATGGAACTGCTCTTCAGCTTGGGGACGTTGCTTCCACCCGACAAACACGGGCTCCTTGCGTTGCCGCTTGATTTGGAACCTGTGATTACCAGCCGACCGGACTTTGACCCCTTCACCCGCTCGCTTCAGGAGCATCGTGTCTTGGGCTTCTCGCCGGATCGCCACATTATTTCGTTCTGGCGGGAAACACTTGCGAAGCGCAGGATTCAGACGTGCCGCCAAGTCAAAACCAACCCAGACCAGCATGCAATTCTCTCGGCTGCCGGAGTCGTAATCCGTCCCCACACCCCGCCCACGAAGTCCGGTAAGCGAGTCATTTTCTTCTCGCTCGAAGATGAGACTGGATTACTCAATGTCACGGTGTTCCCCGACGTTCAGGAGAAGTACGGCCACCTTATGCCCGGCAAGTCCATGCTGGTTGTGACAGGCCGTAAGGACAAGCGGGGCAGCAATGGGCTGACAGCGACCAAGCTATCCCTTATGCCCGACCGAAACTGACTTTGCACCACTTGTGACGCCTAATTTCATTGTCAAAAATTTGTCAAAAGAGGGGTGAAATAGGAGGCTAAAAACAAGCACTTAGAGAGTAAGAAAGAGACTCCATAAATCTAACAAATGACACATAATTACTTGTTTGTTATAGAACTAAGGACGCTGGTAGCCTAAAATTCGATTCCCGCCGTCTCCACAATTGCACCCTTGTTAAGTAAAGACTTAGCAAGGGTGTTTTGTCATATTGCTACAGGGATGGCAGAACGCTGGAAGACACTTCATCAGACGATCATCAACCCAGTGGCAGGCGCTCGAAATTCGCTCGTTGCTTTCTGTTGGCCATCACATCAAAACTAATGAACTGAACGAAGTTCGCTTGTAAACGAAAGGTCATCTAAGACAACAAACACACTTGACTCTCATCACACCTCTTTGGATATTAAGAGACGACGAACCAATTATTCGCTAACAAATACAATAACTTAAGTGTTCCCAGTCACCCATCGAAGTCTAGTCTCCTTCTTGGTGTTTTTAATAAGTACCGTATGGGGAAGCACCGCGTTTGCCCAAAGCTTCTGGTCGCTTGCCTCGACTGACCCACGGTGGACATGGGCGAATGCAGATTCCGCAACTGAAGATGCACGACAGTTGCTCAACGAGACAATCGTTCGCGATGGCGAGAGCTCTCGCGAAACTGCATACGCACGGATAAGGCTCTCCGAATTGCTTCAATTCCGCTGCGATACTTGTCGTTCAGAATGCATTCAACTGGCGGACGATGCATACAGCTACGCGTTCCATAATGCGGCTGGTTGCGATACATTATTCTTGATTGCAGCTTTCGCCCGCGACGCGGCCCGCAAGAGGTTTGATCCGTGGGCCGAACGCTACTCGGTGATTCGGCCTGCGCTCGATTCTTGCACGGCCTGCGCCGGATGCGATTCGATCAAGATGGCCCGTATCATACAACGCATATCCAGTTCGCAATTCATGGGCGGAACTCGCTTCATGGGAATGAACTACCTCAACCGTGCGCTTGGATTATTCGAACGCAATGATTCACCAGACAGCTTGAATCTCGCGTACTGCCTGTGGACCTTGCGCGGAGCGCATAATGCGGCGCAGGAGTTTGATAAGGCACAAAACTTAACCGAACGCGTCGCCCAGATCGTCGCAGCAAACGATGCAAAAAACATCCGGTGCTATCCGACGATCGGCATGGTTACGCTCGCCAATGGTCAAGACTGGATGAGCCTCGGCGAGCCTGCGAAAGCGCTCGCCTACATGACAGACGCTGTCCAAATCTTGACGCGTGAAGACTCAACAGCCTGTATCGTCGCCCAAGCGCACGGCATGCTCGCGGAGTGCCTACGTGACTTAGGCAGCGCCGAAGACGTCGAACAACATTATCAAAAGGCCGTAAGACTGTGGAGTGAGTGCGGAGAGAACAATCCGCCCTACTTCCTTGTCAGCACCTTGACAAGCCTTGGCGCGCATTATCGCGAAATCAACAGGCTCGAAGACGCGGAATCCACGTTTCAGCGAGCTCTGTACGAGGCCAAGACGCAAAACCTCCCGACGTGGCAAAACGCATACGCCTATCTCTTGTTGGAAATCGCAAAGCTCTATCAGGCGCAAAACAAGCTCGATTTGTCCCGGGAATATTACTGGTCCGCGCTGGATTTGGCAGAACAGATTCATCCTCCCGGCGACGGCCGTTTGACCGAATTTCAACTGCCATTTGCCGACATGCTGTTCGACAACGGTGACTGGGAAGCTGCGATGACATTGCAAGTGACGGCATTGGACCTTGCTGCCCGAACATATGGCCCGCACCATCCCAAGACAGATGATGCGCGTGAAGGCCTTGCTTGGATGGAAATGCGCCGCCCGGCGCCGCAGGACTCGACGTTAGTTTGGTGGAACCGCGACAACCGTCGCGCGCTTCAGCTTCTTGAGGTGGCGTTCAACGAACGACGAATGCGACTCGAAGACGCCGCCGCTGTGCTTCCGGAGTACGAACTGATTGAAACAAGCGAGTCATTTCACACAACCTGCGGCCGGTACATGGACGCGCTTTTTGCTTCGGAACTCGACTCCGGTCGCCTGGTTGAAGCAAGCAAAGTGGTTTATGGCGGCAAAGCGCAAGTCTGGGAAACATTGCTCGAACGCAAACAGATTGAACAGGAAGTCGAAAATCAATATTCGGACACCTTGCGAAAACTCCAAGAGATGTCGCAGCGCACGATTAAACTCGCGGCGCGTTTTCCCAGTGATTCGCTGCTCATGCTGGCCGACACCTTGTGGCACCGGCGAGTTCATTTCGAGCATCTGATAGAAAAAGAAAACGACGCCTTCCGAAGGTTCACGAATTGGCAGCTTGCGTCAAGCAACGATGTGGCCGTCTGTTTGGATGATACGACGGCAACCATAGACTATCTGCGCTACAACATGCAAGTCACCGCAATCAAAACCGAATCGCACTACGCGGCGTTTGTGAATAGATCCAGAGGTGGCCCTTTTCTTGTGAACCTCGGGGATTGCAAAGTCATTGACGAACTTGTGCGGGAATACACTGAGCAGCTTGCCAGCCTGAATGATCTTGACACCTTCGAATTCAACGAAGTAAGCGCTGAACTCTATGATCGTCTTTGGCGTCCGATCGAAGCGTCATTGAATGGCATTTCGAGAGTCTTTGTGTCGCCCGACGGTGAGTTAAATAGCATCTCCTTTCCTGCCTTGCGCGAACCCGGGGGTCGGTATCTCGTTGAAGACTTCACGATTAGTTATCTCAGTTCCGGGCGCGATATGATTCGCATTCGCAACAGCAAACCGAGACCGCAACAGGGGCACGGATGGCTAGTCGTTGCCAATCCTGCCTTTGACGACGAACACTCCTTGCCGCCAGCGTCCTTAACAACCGCTTTGCAGCCGTCATCGGTTCTGCGCTCAAGTCTCAATCCACTCAATGGCAGTACATGGACGAGTCTTCCCGGAACTCGCGTCGAGGCGCAATGGGCAAGATCGTGGGCGGCAAATGAAGAGGTCCATTTGCTAATGGAAGAAGATGCGACAAAATCTAACGTGGAGTCGCTCGCGCCTGATAGCCGCGTGCTCTATTTCGCCACACACGGCTTTTCAATCTTCAATCCGAATCGCACAACGCTGTTGCCGGCGAATCAGACCCATCTTGCGCGCATGATTCGTCGTGATCCTCTGTTGGCGTCAGGAGTCGTCTTGGCGGGGGCCGGAAGCGATAGCCCGAATGCCATTGACGGTCTATGGACGGCAGAGGAAATCGCGAACCTGAATCTATCTGGAGTAGACTTAGCAATCCTGTCCGCGTGCGCGACTGGCACGGGCAAGATAGTAAATGGTGAAGGAGTCTATGCTGTTCGGCGAGGTTTCGAATTGGCGGGAGTAAAGGCGACATTGAGCACGTTGTGGCGAATTGATGATACTGCGACCGTAGCGTTGATGAAGGCTGTCGCCCGGCACGTGGATCAACCAGTATCATTTGCTCTGACTCTGGCCATGCGGGATGAGCTGACGCGGCGCAGGAAGTCTGGAGAGTCAACGCACCCGTTTTTCTGGGGCGGTTTCGTGTATTCAGGTGATTGGAATGTCTATGCAACGCTTCGGGGCAATTGAGTGAGTCTTTCGTCTCAGAATCAAGTGCACTTGGAGGAGCTTTTTCGCTTGGCGCGCGCCGGTGATAAGGCAGCCTTCGAGCGATTTTGCGCGATTGCGCGTGACGGATTGATTCTGATTGTATCACGCAGATTCCCTGACTTCAGCGAAGCCGAGGTTGAAGACATCGTGCATGATACATTTGAGGTCTTTCTTTCCAAGTATCATGAAATAGATACGTCCTCGGCGGGTTACCTGAGAACTGTCCTGTATAATGTAATCGGCACGAAACTCCGCGCCCGTCGAGTAGACAGAATTCGTGCTGCGTCACTTGACGCCTCCAATCGCGATCATGGTCACATGGATGTAGAGCGCCGATTGGAAAACAGCAATGTGGTTGAACTTTGTATCAGAACCGCGTCTTCATTGGACGAACCGGACCGAACTCTGATGCTGAGCACGTTCAAGGGGCAAAGTGTCAACCAAATATGGGAGTGGTTCAAATCATATGACAAGTCGGCAAGCTTTGAGTCCTACAAGCGAAGATTGTATCGAACGCGCCAGAAGTTTTGGAGTCTGATGAAGGAGGGTGAGCGATGAGAAGCGACGCCGAAAGCTTGAAGTGTATTGACGAAGCTGCCGGGAGCGCACTTCTGCACTATGCGATGGGAACACTCTCGGAGCCGGAGCGACTTGCTTTTGAAGAACATCTCATTGCCTGTCAGGCCTGTCAACGAGAACTTCGTGAGCACGAAGCCTCCCTTGCAATTCTGTCCAGCAACAAGCCTGAGATCGTAAGACGTCTCAATGACCTGAACAGCCAAACCGATGCAGAACCAAAACGCGGCGTAGTTGTTTGGCGAACAGTTCTCATTGCCGCCGCCGCGTGTCTGTTTGGAGTGCTTGTTTGGACGACCAAGACCGGCACGCCGGATATTGCTCAGAATCCACCTCCAATCCCGGAGTCACACATCTCGACTCCGCCGGATTCGACAAGTAGTTCGAGTCCAGACACATCGTCGGACGGATCCCAAGTTGCCCCGCAAATTGCGTCCCTCGCGGTTTTCGCGCCGATTCCTTACACGCCCATTACCATTCGAAGCGATGAATCACCCGCGCGAGTGACATTCCGAACTGCCATGGAATCCTATATGAAAGGGGAGTATCAGAGTGCACTGCCGCAGTTGGTCGTTGCACAGCAGATGGACACGACAGACACGGAAATCGGACTTTTCACGGGCCTCGTTCTGGGGATGGAAGGAAAGGCGGAATCCTCTCTGACGGTGCTCGAGACAGCACTCAGACAGCATCCGCGCGTCACTCGAACAAACCAATTGAAATGGCTCATTGCGCAGAATTTGCTGCGATCCGGTAAGCACGAGAAAGCACTAAGCCTTCTCAATGATGTTGCAGCCTCCCAGACCGCCGTTTCGCAGCAGGCAAAGGAACAGATAGCGGCAGTTCAGAGACTGATCGAATAGATACGTCTTCCATTTGAAGACCAATAGCGCCTCCACACGGAGGCGTTTTCTTTTGGAGGAGAGCAGGAGGCATAGAGTTAGAATCGCGCAAGGTGGTTCATTCTCTTGGCAGGTGTTACCGCTTAAGTCAAATAGGAACAACAAAAGGGGGAAGCAGCCAAACAAGAAAAATTCTCGAAAATCTTGGGGTTCCGATGTCACTCGCGAGGGATTGCCGCAACTATAGGTTCAAACACAGCCGCGAGGCCACCTTGGATTCCACGATCTCCTCAATTCTCTCTCTTGACCTGTTTTGCCAGAAGTATGTCGTAGGCTGCCTCGAAGGAAGGCCCTTGGACGACATTTTCAATGAGCTGAAAGCCGGCTTCCCCGGCCTGACCAGACAAGACTTCGACCGGCGCGTCATAGAATGTCGCAAGCAATTGCTCGCACGGCTGCCAAAACCCGATCCGGACCGCACCAGAGATCCCCAAAAATGAAAACCACCAAACGAGGACGCCCCCGAACAAGCGTCCGCATCCGCAGCAATAACTACCCCCTGGACTATCATCGCGCCAAGTCAGAATTCCTGCAAACCTACGTCTCAAAAGTCCTCGACCTCTTCAAAGGCAACGTCTCTGCCACCGCAAGAGCCCTGGGCATGTCGAGGAGAAGTGTGCAGTTGCAGATGAAATCACAAGCACACCCGCAGCGATAGCCTAGTGGACGGACTAAGTTCACGTGGAACGCTGCGGATCAGGCATCCGGTATCTGCATTGTGCGAGTGTCAACTTTGTTAACTATCATCATTCGGAAAGCCACTCTCCCAAAATAGTGCGGCAAAAGCAGAACAAACTAACCGTTGCGGGCACATGTGTTTCCAACTAATTACAACTCTAACCTCTCCGCAACTTTGTTCTCTTGGAGACCGCAAACAGTGACAGTTGCAAGGTCCACGATGTCAGCTCACCCATTTCATATGATCATGAACTTCATGTCTAAACCCTCATTCAGACAGCGCACGCTGCTCCTTCTAATCCTGGGATCACTCGCATTACTCCCTCAAATAGGAGTCGCACAAGACAGCCTCAATATAAGCAGGGTGTGGAAAGCACCTCAATGGAGTGCATCTGACATTGAAGTATCGGGTGAGTACGCTTATGTTGCAGACGGTTTGAGAGGGCTTCTCATCCTGTACGTAGCAGACGTTGATAGCATGGTTGAATCAGGGCGACTTGATACGCCGGGAGACGCAAGAGATGTCGCGGTTAGCTTCCCATACGCTTACGTTGCAGACGGTGCTGGAGGACTTCGCGTGATTGATGTAAGCAATCCACGTTCGCCTCATCAGGTTGGAGTTTTCGATCCGGTCGACAACATCAGGCGCGTCGAAGTAGACGGATCAAGGGCATATGTCAGCACAAACATTGCAATTAAAGTGGTGGACATTAGTTCTCCAAATTCACCTTTTGAGATCGGTTCTGTTGACATCTACGACTACATCATTGACTATGAGACGCACGACAACCTTATATACACGTTGCGACAGATCGGCGGAGACCTACCTGACTACCTCCTTTCAATTGTTGATGCGAGTGATCCGGAGAATCCGTTCTATGTCGGCTCGTTCATACTTGCGGACGATGCTGTAGGTGTAACGCCGCGCTACCTTAGCATACTGGACAATGTTGCTTTCGTAGCATACTATGACTGCTGTCCTTCTCAAGCTGGGTTGGTGGCAATAGATGTTTCAGAAGCGACCGAACCTATTGAGATTAGCAGGATTCCAATTGACACATTGAGTAATGCATGGTCACTTTCTGTGGCCGACGGTTTTGCCTTAGTTGTTGATCTTTACCACTGTGCGCTCATAAATGTGACCAACCCAGAATCAATGAGCGCTGTTGGCGGAATTGGCAGGGGGCCCGGCAGTTCAGTGTGGCGAATCGGAAGAATCACTTCTGGTCGCGCATTTTTGTACAACTTCGACTACGGAGTGTTTGTCTATGACATAGCCGAACCTGCCACTCCGAGTCTTACCGGACTGTATCCACAACTGAATAGTTCAGGTAGGGCAATCGCTCATTCAGATAGCCTCGTCGTCCTGCGGACGGGTTCTGTTGCCTTCAATATGCAGTTTGACTTTGAGAATAGACCTTTGGTTCCCTTCGTCAAGAGTGTAGTCAACCTCGCCGGAGGAGGGTCTAGTAAAGGCGTGGCGATTGGAGGTGACAAGGCTTATGTCACCCAAGGTTATTTTGGCATCCGGTCATATGGACTTTCTGACCCTGTACGGCCATCAGGAATGCTTGACATTGACACCCCGGGAGATTGTTATGATCTTGCCTATCGAGACAATCTGCTGTACGTAGCTGACGGCAGTAGCGGGCTTCGAATCTACGATGTGTCGGACACAACAGCACCAATCGAGTTAGGTTCATACGATACTCCAGGCACGGCGTATGGTATTGAAATCTCCGATTCACTGGCATTCATTGCGGATTACTCATCCTTGCAAATCATAAACGTATCAAATCCGTTCTCACCGGCGTTCGTGGGGAGCATCAATGCATATGGCGACGAGACAGATGTCGCTGTCTCCGGAAATTTTGCATACTTGTTGAACTACTACTATGGCCTTATTGTTGTAGATATCAGCAATCCCGCTACTCCGGTTCAGGTCGGCGAGATACACGACATAGGCAACCTGCCCTTCGGCAATAGCATTACAATTGCCGGAGATTACGCGTATATAGCAACCAGCGGCGGTCCCGGGCTTCGAGTGGTAGATATCTCAAATCCTACTCAACCCGTTCAGACAGGATACTACAGAACGCCAGGCGTGGATCTCTTCGATCTTGTGGTAGTCGGAGATCACGTCTACGCAGCAAGCAGTCCTGATGGACTGGAAATCTTTGACTGTTCAGAGCTTGTTACACCACCTGGCATGTCGTTAGTGTTGTGGCCACCCAACGAAGTACTACGCATTGGTGAAACACGAACAATCGGATGGATAAATCGCTTCGTCACAGGTAACGCCGCAATCGAAATATGCAGAGATTTCCCAATTGACAATTGGCAAGAAATCGCCGTCGTGCAAACGATCGATTCGTCGTTTGCCTGGACAGTCACCGGTCCGACAAGCAACGATTGCCGAATTAGAATCCTAAGTGTAACTGATCCTTCCATAGGCGACACCATGGACGGCGATTTCTACATTACCGGAACCGTTGACTTAGTGACTCCTTCTGGCGGTGAAATCTGGGACCTTGGCATTCAACACGACATTCATTGGATCCCATACTACTTGTACGGAAATGTACAAATCCAATTGAAGCACGATTATCCACTCAATGGCTGGGAGAGCATAGGATATGTCGCAGCTACTGATTCGCACTACTCGTGGACAGCAACCGGTCCCGCTTCGAACAACTGTCGCATTCGGCTGCTCTATCAACTCGATCCAGACGTCTTCATTGGCGACACTTCAGATGCAAACTTCTCCTTGCAAAAACTGAGTGTCCTGTCTCCTAATGGCGGAGAAGCTCTGAATATGGGCCTTCCCGACACGATCCGCTGGGACGCGGCGCCTTTTGCAAGCAATCTGAAAATTGACCTAAATCACGAATTCCCAAGCGGCGCTTGGGAATCATTGGCCAATTCAACACCGAACGATGGTGAGTTTGTTTGGAACCCGTTCTATCCAGCTACGGAAAATGCAAGAATCCGGGTAACCAGCATTACAGACGTGACGAATGCTGACACCAGTGACGCCAACTTCATCATTCTTCCTCCCCCTGTTGATTCATTGCCCGGAGTCGTCGGAAATCCCAACCCACCGGACGGCAGCGGTTACATTCCAGAATCACAAGTCCTTTCCTGGAGTCCGGCAGCACGCGCAGAGACCTACGATGTGTATGTGTGGAGATCTTCGGACAACATGCCCACAAGTCCAACAAGCACTTCCAGTGAATCGTATTTTGATCCCAACCTGCTGCCGGGCACAGCCTACAGTTGGAAAGTACGAGCCAGAAATCTCTATGGCGAGACCATAAGCCCGGTCTGGACATTCACGACTCGCGCGCTGCCGGATTTGCAGGTGACAGACATCGTCTATCCACAAGAGATCTTTTCCGGACAGACTATTCAAATTCAATGGACGATCTCGAATCTCGGCGCCGGACCCACAGTGACGCCGCAATGGCCGGAATATGTGTATACATCACCGGACATTCATCTCAGTGATCACGACTTTCTTGATATCCGGTTGTACCAAACGACAAACCTAACGTATCTTGAGCCGGGACAGAGCTATACTCAAACGGCGCAAGTAACGCTTCCACAGAACCAAGTTGGTTACTACTACCTATTTGTTTCTGTCGACAATACCGATGCGTGGGCGATTGACACAGTGACCATGGAGTCACCGGGTTCAAGTCGCTTTGGGCCCGTGGCGGAGTCTAACGACTACAACAACTTCAGATACGAGCTAATCAACATACAGCCATCTCCAACACCCGACTTGCGCATCACCGCCACAAATGTTCCGGCAATCCTCACATCAGGAGCCCAAGCATTCGTGTCGTGGACAGTTCAGAATCAGGGCGAGGTGGCCGCTTCAGGATCCTGGTTTGATGCAGTATACATTTCAGATGATTCGAGTTTCAGCCAGAATGATACGAGGCTACTTCTGTTGCCGCCTCCTCAGTCTGCTCTGTTGCCTGATAGCTCCTACGTGAATTCGATTTCGGTTACAATCCCAAATGCGATATCCGGACCACATTGGATCATTTTCAGGACAGATGCTACAGAATCGATCTGGGAGTTTGTTGGAGACAACAACAATCTTACCTATTTGAGTAGTCGAGACGTCATTCTATCCCCTTGGCCGGACTTCGTCGTAACGCATTTCGCTGCTGAACCCACAGCGGCCACGGGCTATCCGGTCAACATGGAATGGACAGTCGCCAATCAAGGCGCGGGCCAGCCTTTCGAAGCGAGCTGGAACGACAGAGTCTATTTGTCCAGCACGCAGAATCTGAATCCCAGTGCTGACGTAGTACTTTGCACGTATCTTCGAACTGGAAGCCTCGAACCGGGGAACGCGTACAACCGGGAAGTCTCGCCGGTGATCCCGGTAAGTCAAGAACCTGGTTCCTACTACCTTCATCTCGTCACGGATTTCAACAACGCCGTATTCGAGAACGGGGAGGACACCAACAACAGCGCGAATCCACCGCTTCAGATCACAGTTAACGCGAGCCTCTTGCCGGACATTGAAGCGACTAGTCTTTCGCTGGGTGGTGACTTCCAGGCAGGCTCCCCGGCGACCTTTACCTATCGCGTATCGAACGTCGGGGACACAACCACAGGGAATACGACATGGATTGACAAGATTTTTGTCTCGGACTTCCCAACATTTTCTGACAGCGCCGTGCAGCTTGCCTCAAGGATCCGCCAACATGCCCTGCTTCCGGGCGAGCCCTATGATGAAACAGTAAATCTGACACTGCCTCTTACGGTCTACGGCCAGAAGTACTTCTACTTGTTTGCCGATGCGACGACCCAGATTTATGAATCGAACGCGGAAGAGAACAACATATTCCGTACCGAGCAATTCACCGTCTCATCTTATCCATCTATTGACCTTGAAATCAGCAACCTGTCGTTGCCGGACTCCGGAGCCTCAGGTCAGCCTGTGAATCTGTCTTGGACCGTTACAAATGTAGGTGAAGGCCGGACGCTGGCAAACAGTTGGCAGGACGCGATCTATCTCTCGGCTGACCAGATCTATCAGTCCGGGCAGGACATTCGAGTCAATTCATCCAGGCACGATGGCGCATTGAACCCGGATCAGAGCTACACGAGATCCGTTGCCGCGACTTTGCCCAACGGCGTTTCCGGTGACTTCTATGTGATCGGAAGAACCGACACAGCATTGGTTGCGCAGGATAACGACGCGCTGAACAACTTGGTGGTGTCAACAGGCATGATTCACGTCTCCCTGACGCCCTGGGCCGATTTGGCTGTCACGGCTATCATTGCAGCATCCGAAGATACGGCGGGCCAACCCACAAGCGTCCAATGGACCGTACAAAACATCGGGCCGGCAGCGACACCGGTCACGAGATGGTACGACGCAGTCTACCTGTCCTTCAATACGCAGGTGGACGCCGGTGACATTCTCTTAGGAACCTACGAAAGAACCGGCGCGCTGGCGCCCAATGAAAGCTACTCTCGTCAGGCCGATGTCACCATCCCCGGTTACACGAACGGCAACTACTTCCTGCTGGTCAAGACCGACAGCCGTAGCGATTTGTTCGAGTATCAAAGCGAGGTAAACAATGTAAGAAGTGAAAGCTTTGTAGCGATTGTGCCTCCGCTGTGCGATCTCATCGTAACCAATGTGCAGGGGCCGGACAGTGCGATGCCAGGGGAAGAAGTTGTTGTGACGTACACGATTGAGAATATCGGGGAAAATCGTGCAACAGGCTGGATACGAGACGGCGTATATTTGTCAAGAGATTCAGTATTGGAGTTCGATGATGAACTTGTAGACATCATCGATCACTACGTCGATTTGTTGCCGGGAGCATCGGTGTCATCTCAAAGTGTTGTAACAATGTGCAGGTTGAGTCGTGACAATCACCGAATTAGTTTAGACGAAGGAAGCGAAAATACATTATCCGGTAACCTGCCACCTATAAACCCTGGAAACTACTTCGCGATAGTAAAATCGGATATGCGTGCCCAAGCCAGGGATTCTGACCGCACGAACAACCTCAAGGCAAGTGAGTCTCAAATTCACTGTGTGGTTTCCAATCTAATTGCTGACAGTACAAGCGTGTTCATGACACAGGGCGAATCTGCTATCTACTTTTCGATCCTTGTGCCCGATTCCCAGGTCGGGAAAAGCTTAATTGTGGATGCAAGATTTTGCTCGGCTGTCACTTCTCTTGAGTTTCTTTCTGCAACGAATCGTATGCCTACCTCTATTGACTACGACTCCAGATCGACAGATCATGATTCTACAGGGATCGCAATTGCTGTCCCGCTGAATCACCAAGGCGAAATGTTCATTTGTCTTAAGCCATCTGGTCCGGTTTCGATGAGCTTTGACGGTGAAATAGTCGTTCGATTTCAGGGATTCGCAATCAATTCCTCGGCACCGAGTGAAGCAGGACAAAGTGGCGATATAACCTTGCGAATCTCTGGAACGGGTATTAATCCTACGCTAAAAGCACAATTGGTCGGAAGCGTTATTGACTCCCCTGACCAGTTCACTTATTGGCAAGACGCGAATACTGCATTCGCTACTTTTTCACTAGACGCTCTACCTTTAGGTATTTATGATCTAAGACTGGTCCAGTACTGGAGAACATTCATGGTGACCGAAGACTCGCTGAACCCCCTAATTGAGCACGTCGATTCCGTTGAGCAGACGCTGAGTGGTGCGTTATCCGTTGTGGCATCAGATTCAGGTGGCTACGATGTTGAAGTGTTCTGTCCAAGCACTGCCAGATATGGTGCGCTATACCCCGTAGTTGTGAGCATAGCTAATCGGTCAAATAATGACAAGGATATCCCACTAGTAAACATCTCGTGCACGCCTTCAGCGCTGATCGATCAACCTTTTGATGTGTCTTCATTCGCACGTTCGCTCGTGTTAGTGCCATGTTCGAAGGACGGCCCCGGGGGTATTCTAAGGCCTAGCTCAAGAGTGGAAGCTGAATGCATCGTACGTACCGTCGAACAAGTGCCGCGTGTTTCCGTATTTGCTGAATGTCTTAATGACTGGCAAGAATCCCCGCCATTGAACGAGCTAATTACTTGGTCGGGTATTGACGGAGTGCAGGATCCGGAACCTTCAATCCTTCGCGCTGTCCTAGAAGGCAACGATTCAGTTTCGTGGAAAGATATTGCAGGTCTTTGTAGAATGCAGCAGTCATTCGCTTCATCTTCAGCCCGTGAACAACAAAAATTGCAGACAACGCTTCAGGATCTGTCCAACTCACTTGCGCGATTGTCTCAGTCTGATTTGTCAATCCCCTTAGTTGAGGATGATGCTTGGCTGCGTGACGGGAATGGAGGAGAACTATTATCAGATCCTTGCTTTTGGGCAGCCAATGACTATCATGGTCGCGAGTCTTACAATGAATACGGCTCGTTTTTGGGAAGATTTCTTTTCCCGCAAGTCTATCGAGTCCCCGATGAAGTGGAGTATACAAGCATCCCGTACTTAGACGACAAGCTCTACATCAATAGCCCATATAGGATTATGGACAAGGCGGTCAACCTATCGAAAGGAATTGCAAGCGCTTATCAACTTTCATGTTCCGAGGGAGGCATTCACCAAGTAAGTATTGACCTCGACCCTTACTTACGATCAAGCCCTGAGTGGATACCTCAATTTGCGAGGACGTACTTCCAAGACTATTCTTTTGAGGCAGTTAACGGGATGGTGCAAAGCACTCTTGGTCGCCTTGCGGGAATTGCGGGGATATCAATTCCGAACATTACTGGCAACCTGAACCAGTATGGCAACATCTTTGGTGGGCGGCTAAGCAACGTGCACGGGCTTCTCGAATTGGAAAGCCTTCCGCGTCCAATTCCTTGCAACACAAGCACCTGTAGAATAAGTGGGAAAGTCTCTTTGAGATGGGCAGGTGAATTCACGTTTGCGCCTGACGGTTGTTCACCGAACACGAGGCCGCTTTCTGGGTTAGAAGGATGCCTTTGGGAACTGCAATGCGCTGGATACACAGATCTGGCTCAACCATTTCCTATTTCTATGTCTGATAGCCGTAAGTTTACAATCGATACCAGTGAACGCGAGTCGGAGGAAGATTGCTGCTGGCCACCGCGTCCAGGAGGGTGCAGAGACAACGGTGATGATGGTGACGGGGGTGATAATGGTTCAGGAGCTGGAGGAGGATCCGGAAGTACAGATATTACGAATCCCGTCGACCCCAACGAAATACTTGGCCCGTCTGGAATTGATATGGAGGCGTGGACACGCAGCGGATTGAAAGCATACACAGTCTATTTCGAGAACGACGCCGACCTTGCGACGGCACCTGCTCAAGTCGTACACATCGAGTTGCCGATTGACTCATCGCTCGACCCTAGGTCATTCCGGCTGGGCAGCCTTGGATTCGGAGAACATTTCTTTGACATTCCATCCAACAGATCATCTTATTCACAACGTCTGGATCTTCGTGATTCACTTGGCGTATATGTGGACTTTGCGGCAGGCGTGAATTTGCAGACACGGGAACTGTACTGGATCCTTGAGAGCATTGATCCCAGCACTGGCCTGCCCCCGATAGATCCGCTGTCCGGATTTCTACTCGTCAACGATTCACTTGGGAGAGGTCAAGGCTTCGTGACGTTTACTATCGAACCAAATGCAGACGCCCGAACGGGCGAAGAGATCACGGCTCAGGCCAGCATTGTCTTTGACATCAATGCCCCGGTCGAAACAAACGTCTGGTTAAACACGATTGACTCCGGCCCGCCTGTCTCGATCATGGACACAACAGCCGAGTTCATTGACTCGCTGCGGTTTCGCGTGAGTTGGTCCGCGCAGGACGATTCGCTGGGTTCCGGAGTCGCCTATTACGATCTATACTGTTCCGTGAACGAAGGGCCGTACGTCGTCGTAGGAGACTCGCTCTTCGACACAACATTCACCGTGCGTGCCGACTGGTACAACACCTATCACTTCTTCGCGCTGGCGACTGACAATGTTGGTAATCAGGAAGCGATGAAGACTTCAGGCGAGATCACGGTCGAAATGGGTAGTGCCCCGGGCACGAATTGGGTGGACAGTCTCGTCATCAAGATTGACGAAACAGATTCAGGCAAGTTCGCCCAGCTGTTCTGGCCGTCGTTCGTTCCCGACTCCAGCGACGACCAAGTTGGCTACTGGGTATACGGTAGATCAAACGTCGGACATGACAATGCATGGTACTTTGCTTCCGACGCCATGGATACTACCGCCTCATTCCAAATCGACCCCAACGACCAAGTGGACGACCGTTTCTTCATCGTCATCGCTTACACGTATGCCTCAACTGGGGGCCGATCCACGCGGCCACGACCTATGCCAGTCATAAATCTGCCAGAGATCCTTTTCACTCCTGAGAAAAGCACGTCTCTGTCGAAGATCTCCTGTCCGCCCATGAAGAGCGACAGTACATCAATCACTCGAAAGATCTCGCCGAATCAAACCAAGAAAGCAGAGCCGACCGAACCAGATGTCAAGAAGCAGCAGTCCGATGACGTTAAATTGCAAAAGAATTAGTTCAGCGACCAAATGGAAAGAATGAACTTGGGCAACAATCTTAAACACTCTTCAGTTCAATTGCCATGAATAAATACGCATTTAGCGTTGTCAGACTAATTGTTTGCGCAATGGCTTTCATGTTTGTCCCTGCAACTCTTTGCAGTTCTATCGAGCCCAACAACCTATGCATATCCCTGCTACTTGAAGCAACAGACGTATGGGCGGATTCTATCCGCACGACGATGGGTTCATCCGAATCCTGTCGCCTTGATTTAGATTCGCCCATTGAGGTCGCGCCAATCTTCATACCACCGAAGGACCCAAAGAAACTCGCGATTTGGCGAGACCTGGGAATGAACCGATGGTACAAAGTGGTTGGGTCAGATGTCGACCTTGAGCAACTTGAAAACGATTTGTCGCGCGCACCATGGGTATTGCGAACAGAGTTGTCGCACAGTAGTGAAGCCCAGGAATTCCCCGACGACGAATCAACACCGTCAAAGTGGGAGCTGGTCAAGACACAATGCCCCTACGCGTGGAACATAGCACACGGAGATTCCAGTATCATCGTTTGTACATTGGATACGGGCTGCGACATTGATCATGATGATCTCAGAAGCAACCTGTGGTTCAATAGCGCCGAGGACCTCAACGGCAATCACATGTTGGACAGCACGGACTTAAACAACATAGACGACGATGGCAATGGCTACATTGATGACATCTGCGGCTGGGACTTCTTCTCGAGTACAGCCATTTACACAGGCTTCTCAAGAGTGCCGGAAGAAGACTATGAACCGCGAGACAATCAAATCTTTCCGGACATTCACGGTCATGGAACCGCTGTTGCGGGAATAGCTGCGGCAACTACGAATAACGGGCTTGGCGTTCCTTCTGCGTCATGGAACGTGCGTAACATGTCATTGAGATGCGGAGCGGCCTATGTTCGAGATTCTGATGGGACATTAAGTGGCCGAGGAGATTATAGTGATTTCGCGCCGGCAGTTCAGTATTCGGTTGACAACGGTGCGCGAATAATCAGCATCTCTTGGTCAGGGACGCACAACTCTCCGTTCTTCTTGGCCATTGTATATGCGCGTCAGAACAATTGTCTTGTGCTTGCGTCTGCCGGAAACGCAAACAACTCGACACCCAGTTTCCCGGCATATTATACTGAGTGCGTCGCCGTGGCCGCTACTGACGAGAATGACTTAAAGACGAGCATCTCAAGCTATGGCACTTGGGTAAATATCTCAGCACCTGGACAGAACATTCTGACAACGTCTAACATCCCGCACAACGGGTATCGGTATTTTGGAGGCACATCGTCAGCAAGTCCGCTTGCAGCAAGTATTGCAGCTCTCGTGCTCAGCAATGAGCCCTCGCTGACCGACGACGCACTCATGGGCAGACTCCTTAACACCGCAGACAACATCAATAGCCTCAATCCAGCTTATGCCGGCCTGCTGGGTACAGGTCGAATCAACGCCTACCGTGCTGTCGGTGGTTCAGGAAATCCCGGAAGCTGCCTATTACCAAACGGCGTTTGCGTGGACACTGATTCACTAAGTTGCGATCTTCAAGGAGGAACTTGGGTGCAGTCGCCCTGCGGGTTCACTCCATGCACGCGTAACGCGAACGGAGAACTGTGTTTCGAAAGAAACTATGTTAACTCCGGCGAAGATCTTGCCGCATCTGTCGTGCCGATAGGCGACTGTGGCTTTGTTGTTGCAGGCTATCAAACTCTGCCGTCGCTCGGTCGCCAGGGAATCATTATGCGTGTTGATAGGAATGGAAATCCAATATGGACGCAGTCGCTCGGCGGAACGTCTGACGATGTACTCTTTTCGTGTACTTTGATGGATTCAAGCCATGTTCTCGCTGTTGGCACAAAAAGGTCGGGAACGCAAGCTGGCGACGGATGGGCTGTTTGCCTGACGACGGATGGCGACATTGTCTGGGAGCGAACTTACGGAAGTGTAAACACGGACAGTCTAACCGCTGTCCTCAAGCTTGACAACGGAACCATCATTCTTGGCGGTATGGTGAATCATACGGGGGGAACGAATTGGGATCTTTGGTTTCAAGGCATAGACGTGAGTGGGACGCCGCTCTTCTCTCGAACAATCGGAGGCGCGTCTGATGATCAGCTTTGGCCAACGATCCTACCTGATCACAACTCGGGATTTGTCACTGTCGGCACCACCTACTCCTACGGCGCGGGAAACAGCGACGTTTGGGTGCTGTGCTGCGATACTATTGGGCAAACCGTCTGGCAACAAACCGTCGGGACAAACGGATATGAATTCGGGCGCGGAATAGCTCGGTCTGAACTTGACTCAGGACTATATGTGGCCAACTCATGTTGGTCGCCGAATACGGGATACGACGCCTGCTGTTCATACTTGACCAGCTCAGGTAATCTACAATGGACTTCAAGCGTGGATGATCAACTCGGAGACCAGATACTGCTGGGCTGCAAGCCAGCAGGCAATGGACTTGTACTGTGGGGGCGTTCACAATGCGAATTCACGTGCCATCTTGATGGAACACTGTGGTACGTCAATTCAACTGGTAATCTTGACTCGACACTTTACCTCGGTACGGAAGGTGACCAATCGCTTTCGGCGTGCCTTGTTCAGTCGGACGGAGCAATCGTCGGAGTTGGAAGAACCTCTGAGGTTCACGACAACGATTGGTACTTCGCAAGAGTCGGGGGGTGCAACCCGGCCTTGCCAGCACCAATTCTGACGGTCCTTGCCCTTCCGGATAGCCTTCAGCTCAGATGGAGCATACCCAACAGTCTTTCAATCTGCGGTAACGACGAGTTCGAGTTCGATATCTATCACTCCGACCAGGATGATGAGGAAAGTTACACGCAGGTCGGTACCACATCGGACACAACTTGGACGACGTCTATTCCGCAATCGCAGACAGATCGCGGATTCTACAGAGTTCAATATAGGAGGCAGTGACAGCATCAGAAGCCTGCGGAGATCGCCCCATAGATTTAGCCAGTTGTCAAGGTGGCCAACGCAGATAGGGAGCCTTCGAGTCAGAGTTCAACACAATTCAACCTGTCGACACTTACAAGGGTGTGCTAAAAACGTGCTAAAACAACATGAAGTCGAATGCTAAATACTGAACTTAGGTAGAAAGTTCAACGCAAAATAGCCCCTGCTAAGGGGCTGTTTCTTTTCCTGTTACGATGGCATCCCCAAAAGTGACTGCTCTTTCGATTCCCGCCGTCTCCACAACTGCACCCTTGTTAAGTATAGACTTAGCAAGGGTGTTTTGTTGTTTGAGTGCTTTTTGTGCCATCGTGGTGTAGAACAAACACGGGACACCTCGAGGCGTTTTCGCTTGCCGCATTACATAGGATATTGTAAACAATACTTTTATAGCGGCGCAACAGCGTCCTGACTGCTTTGTTGCGACTCGCGTCCGACTTAACGATTTGGGCCGCGACTGATCAAAAGAGAAGCCGGTGAATACCCGCCGGTTTATGCCTTGCAACTGAGTCCAGCACGGAAAGGGGTTCGGTAGTTAAGGCGCTATCACATTGTTTTGGTTCCTATACGTTGTTTAATAGTCAGTTAGAATCATAGGCCCCCGCGTTTTTCGACTCAAATTCTTGTAACTCTCCTGCCCAGCTTCTTGCTTTTCGTGGCGTTCTGTGGTAAGTTTCGACTAAATTAGAAGCGGAAATCAAAACCAGTGACCCTACAGCAACTTATTCGTCTGGCAATTCTCGGCAAGTGCCTTGCTGCGCTCGTGGCAATTGGCGGTGTGCTGCCTGCTGACTTTTCACTCGTAGTTCCAGTCTCTTTGAGGGATTCTATTGCCGTTCATCGTGCGCTCGATTCGCTGAAGAGCTTTCGGGGCAATTCTGATGTTGGATGCAACCGTGCTGTGATTGCTACTCAGCTGCGCCTCGCTCAACTCTTGTGGCAAACCGATCGAATAGACTTTGCGATGGCGGAATACCAAACCGCTGTTGCTGCTCTGCGTTCCTGTTTTGAACCTGGCGACAGCCTTCGAATCATCGGACAGTATGATCTTGGGGCACTCTACGCTGACGCCGGGTTTTACACAATTGACGATGGGATTCCCTATTTGAAGGACGCCCTCGCCGGTTGTGACGAAAGCCCGTGGTGCAAAGGCAAAGCTCGGGCATACATCCTTCGTCAAACGGCGCTGGCTCTGGGGTTCATCGGGGATACTACGAGCCGCAGCATGCTCGAAGAATCCCTGAAGCTCTTCGAGGTTTTTGATGATCAGGACAGCATTGAAGTCGCGAGATCATTGTGGCTACTCCGTAAGGCATGCTTTGAAGGCCAGAATCTGAATGAATCGCAGGTACTGCTCGAACGACTTCTGCGTTTGCACGAGTCTCGTCCGCAATTGGAGTCCCCTTCATTAGGAACCTTATATGGCGCGTACGGCGAAGATATTCACTTGTCGGGAGACGACGCACGCGCAATTCCGTACTTTCGGAAGGCACTTGATTCATTCGTAAATGACGAGACAAGTAGCCTATGCGCAATTGCGCGATGCAACGTGTTAATGGCTCAATCCTTGTCTAATCTCGGCAGATTCATGGAAGCAAAGCCTTACTACAAACAAGCAATTCAACTCTATGACAATTGCGGAGAAGTCAATCCCCCATATTCCATTGTGTCAGCATCTGTCGAATACGGAAGGGACTTGATTGACCACGGAGAACTTGTCGAGGCGCATGAAGTACTCCTTAGAGCTAGAGAGATTGCTACTGATTCGTTAGGTCGGGGCGAGGACGCGCACGCCTATTTGCTTCTTGAGCTGGCGCGCCTTCTTGATTTCTCAGGTGAATCAAATCTCGCGGAAGAATACTACGGACACGCCCTGGCGATTGCAGAGAATATTCATGGATTAGGGGATGCAAGGGTAGCAAACTTCCTGGAACCATTCGCCGAGTTTCTGTTCGAAAACAACAAGCTGTCTTTTGCACTGCCCTTGCAAGCGCGGGCCGAGAAATTGCGAGAAAGTCAATATGGCAAAAGTCATCCTCTGACAGCCGAGAGTTTGCATAGACTTTCATTTATGACGCTGCACTCGGGCTCAGACACATATCAACTTAATGACCAATTGAAAGTAGCTGGCTGGTGGCAGCTTAGTGCCTGGGAATCGAAACTATATATTCTCCGCGATGCCATCAATGTAGTACCTGAATATCAGCTCATTGGGCTTTCACAGGAATTCAAAGTTGAATCGGACAGGGCATACTCGATGCTCATCAACGCTCCAGATACGTCATCACTCAAACGGCTGGCATCTCGGATTATACCCGCCAGCAAGGCACAAGTTTGGGACGTACTGCGACTTCGGCATCGGGAGTATGTTTCTGAGAGCGATGCGTACGCACAACAGCTGGCAGATTCACTCGCAAAAGTGAAACAGGAGCTCTCGCAAAGTTACATATCCTTGCACAATTCGAACCCTAATGAGAATCATGTTCAGCGATTTGAAGCGCTGGCAACGGAAAAGAAGCGACTGTCAGATGAACTTACCTATAGAAGCGCCAGTTTTGCCAACTACAACAATCAGTATGATCCACAGGCATTCATGATTGCATCAGCGCTGACGCCTGGCAGCGCGTTGATCGAATTCGTCCGCTACAACTATGAACAAACGCTTCGCAAACAAGAGGCCCGATACTTGGCATTCGCGATACATCCGGACAGCTCGGCAATTCTTTACGATCTTGGTCGCGCAAGTGAAATAGACTCGCTTGTGGATCTTGTCGCCGGAGAATTTACCGACCCCCGGAATCTGGATGAAGCCGAGTACAAGTTATCTGCGAAGAAGTTGCATGAAAAGCTCATGACCCCACTCGGTGACACAATTCGCAGCGCAAGGGATCTGTATATCTGCCCGGACGGCGAACTTCATCGCATTGCATTTGAAGCACTGTGCGACACTAAGGGCGACTACTTAGTCGAGCATTCCAGGTGTCACTACCTGTCTTCCGGTCGTGAATTGTATAGAATCGCTGTTGGTAGTGAAACACATTCGACTAATGTTGGACTTCTCGCCATGGGAAACCCTGCGTCGGTTACAACATCATCTCAGATCGTTTTCGGGGACACAACTGGATTTTCCGAAAGTGGAGCTCTACAAAGAAGCCTCGTGATCAGCAGATCCCTTTCGTTAAAACTGTTCACTCAGCTTCCCGGAAGCGAACGAGAAATCGGGTCAATCATTAGTCAATGGACAACATGTTGTGCCGAGCCAGAGTTGTTCTACATTGGAAAAGCGGCAAGTGAAGAACGGTTTAAGAGCCAATGCGCGAGCGCCCGTGTAATCTATCTGGCGACGCACGGATACTCTAACCTCTCTTTGGACATTGAAAGTGTTATCGCTGCGACCGACGTGGCGGCGTCTTCACCGCTTCTGATAAAAGACAATCCGCTTCTGCAATCTGGTATCATGCTGTCGGCTGAGACGAGACTTGATGAAGTGCAGGCACCTGGTAATGAAGACGGTTTTGTCACTGCCGAGGAAATCGCGGATCTTGACCTGCACGGCGCGGACTTGGTCGTGCTATCAGCCTGTCATACAGGCACCGGCCTGGCGCTAAGCGGCGAGGGCGTCTTCTCCACGTGCAGAGCTTTTCAAATTGCGGGTGCGAAGACTCTCGTCAGCTCGTTGTGGGCAGTGGATGATGTTTCAACCGAGAAAGTGATGTCATCAATGGTTGCACACACTGACCAATCAATCTCAGCGGCGCTTCATGCCGCGATGAATGATCGAATTAGGGACCTTCGAGATTCCGGGGCCTCTGATCATCCGTATTATTGGGCGGGTTTTGTGTGCTCAGGCGATCCGCGTACAAAGTTATGCCCGGACAACTCAAGATAAGAATAGGTTTACGCACTTAGTAGCATGGCATCAGGTACGACCAACTTTGCGCGTCAATTCCAGGGATTGAACATCGATGAGGTGTTCACTTTGGCGCGTGACGGCGATGCATCAGCTCTTGATGAGTATTGCAAGCGGGTCCGACCGGGTCTGATCCAGATCGCCAGCTTTCAAATTTATGATATCACGCGGGAAGAAGCCGAAGATCTCGCACACGAAACGCTTGCAGTGTTCGTGCAGAAGTATCAGGAGGTGACTACATCATCAACTGCATACTTACGTTCGATTCTATACAACAATATGAAGAACTTTCTTCGTGGCCAGATTAAGTCTCGGCAGCGCGAAGTGACTTCCAACGGCGGAACTTACACTCACAACGTCCGGTCAAGTGAACATGAAGTCGAAAAACGCGAGTTACTCGAACGCGCTGAACAAACAATCTCCGGTATGTCAGAGCCATGCAAGACCTTGCTGATCGGATTGATTGAAGGATACAAAGTCAAGGAGCTTTGGGAAAGAATGCTTGAGCTTGAACCGAACCTCAGGCGATCAACGTTCGATCGAAGACTTTACGTCTGCCGAAGACGCTTGTGGGAACTCTTAGGGATCGAGCTATGACAAGTGCCAATCAAAGTAAATGCACGGCTCCCGAGTTTGGTGCCCTTCTTCTGTCATACGGAATTGGCACCTTGACAGAAGAAGATCGAGCGACATTTGAGGAGCACCTTGTGCGATGCCAAGCTTGTCAAATTGAGCTGGAGAAAACCGCGACAACGCTGAAAGCGTTGAGCGGTGACCGCGACCTACTTGTCAATCGCTGGAAGTCCGTTGGCGAGGACTTTGAGTCGCGCCACGACCAGCAAGCTGGCGCGCGCGATGTAACAATGTCTCGCCCCGGTAGGCGCCGCAAATATTCACACTATTGGATCGCTGCGGTGGCTACGTGTATAGTTGTCATCGGACTAAGCCTGGTTGGCACGAGGCCAGATGCAAATACCACGGATGTCACGCCTACACTTCCCAAGCCTACGGTACAACCTGACACCCCCGACAGTGTCACGACTAAGGCAGAACCTGAGACACAGCCAGGACTCGTCGACATCCACAACCTCGCGACGACCGTGCCGTTAGGCTACGTTTTCACAACGCCGCGGGGCAGCGCTTCGGCCGAAACACCTCGCGGTTTAGAAGACGCAATGAAACTCTACTCAGAGGGACACTACAATGAAGCTGATAGCTTTCTAACACTCATTGCGGGTAGGTCGCCGAGAGATTTGGAGGTCCAGATCTATCTTGGCATCACACGGTACATGGCAGGCAATTTCGAGACTGCAATACAAGCTTTAGACACGGCTGAATCTCTGAATCCGCGAATGACACGAAGATCACAAATCCAATGGTATCGAGCGAATGCCAATATTGCTTTGAATAGACCACGAGCCGCACTTGACGACCTGGTGTTTGTCGCCGGTGACAATATTGTCTATTCAGAAAAAGCACGCGACCTCCTTGCCAAGATACAGGATCGGATGAGTCCAGAATAACGGAATCGCTTATGTCAGACCATTTGAAGAGGCAACCCTTTGGAGTTGCCTCTTTTTTGTATCTCAAAAGCGAGCGTCAAAACGGCATTAAGACCTAACGCATATAAACACAATTACATAAGAATCGCATCGCGCCAAATCGTTTTAGCTGATTATCCAGAAATCTTGTCCTAAGTGAATCAGATTTCGCCGTTCTAAACACTACTTAGGTACAACCCAGGGGAAAATGAACAAAATCAACAACGCAATACAAGCGATTCCTGACAGCATCTGCAGGCTTATTATTGTTGGCCAAATCGAAGGCCGGCAATTGGAAGACATTTACATACGCGTCAAACAACTGGACCCTAATTTGACCCGCGAGCAATTTGACTTGCGGGTCATCAGTTGTCGCCAAGAATTCTGGAACCGATTGGAGGAACTGGGATGAATTCGATTTCAAAACTCGATTACTGCCTGGACCGATCTGCAGGAGCGTCGCTGCTGCCATACGGACTGAACACGCTCTCCGATCCCGAAAGTAAACATTTCGAAGAGCATCTGCTTTCATGTCCAACCTGTGCAAACGAACTTGCGAAAGTGTCGCTGCATCTCAAGGCAATTTCCATCCAGCGTCTAGTCCTGGTACAACATTTTCACATCACTGGCAGAACTTTTGAACAAATGATGCAACAACTCGTAGTGAATGCGTCCGACGCATGAATCTTCAATACATCTTGAAAACACGTCAAGTGCCCACCACAAGAAAAGCAAAAAGATCAACGGCCAGAATCCAACTTAGAATTGAATCTCTCCCGATTGACTATCGTTCCGCTCGTGACGCATTCCTCGTAAGCTACCTATCCGCAGCGCTACTGACTTTTGATCTGAACATAACGCAAACTGCGAAAGCGTTGAAAGTGTCTCGACGTACCCTGCAGCTCCAAATGAACCGAATAGGCATTCGGATCACTGACATAGCAGCGAGTAAGTGTATTGCTGCTCAAATTATTGACGCTCAGCAATCTAACAAAGAAGCGTAGCCCGATACTGGGCACTCGATCATTTCAGCTTCTGAGCACGTTGCGCATTTTCACAAGCAGTGATATCTCCCGCAGAATCTCGAGAAATCCTTATCAAAGAATCGGTACACCCAACTGGACATGACATGAAGAGACTACTATTCCTATTCGTTGCAATTGCCGTAGCTGCAAGCGAAACTACTGCTATCGCCGAGCGCTTTCTGGTCCAGCTTTCCTCGGATGCGGTGCTGGATTATGACAAAACAGGTTTGCTTCCAAGCAGTCTTGCCGTGGCAAACCAGAGTGGCATGTTCGTTAGCCATCTGTTCACAAATCCGAATTCCGAGATTAGACGCGAAGAATACCTTAAGCTTGGAATGGACCGTTGGCTTGTCTTTGATGTGCCAGACACAACCAAAGTAGAAGTTGCGAAGTACTTAGAACTTTCGAAGGACGTGGAAATCTGGGAGAAGGATGCCGCGATGGAACCGGGCTTAATGCCGGATGACTACAACATCTACTATCAATGGCATTGGGACAAAGTGCGGACGCCTGCTGCGTGGTCTCAAGGGACGTCAGATTCAGCCATCATTATCGGGACGATCGACACAGGATGCGAGATCACCCATCCCGACTTGGCATCAAACATTTATGTGAATCCAGGCGAAGACTTGAACAGCAATGGGCTATGGGATGCCTTCGACAACAACGGTGTTGACGACGACGGCAATGGATATGTGGACGATCTTTCAGGATGGGATTTCTTTAGTTTTGTATGGCCTTGGCCCCCATCGGGCTATGAATTCATTCCGGGCGAAGACTACTTTGATGCTGACAACCTGGTTTACCCGGACTTAGACGGGCATGGCACTTCAGTCGCTGGCCTTGCAGCTGCGGTCGTCAACAATTCAACGGGTGTGACATGTGCGGCCAGATCGGTTCGCCTCATTCCGATGAAGGTATCCGTAGTCATTGAAAACCTTAGCTCGGGATACATGTCAATTGAAAATACGTCTTTGGCATCGTATATGTCGGCAGGGATTCAATATGCCGTTGACAACGGCGCGAGAATCGTTAGCATCTCATGGATGGTCGCGCAAGATGTGGCTGCCCTGCATACTGCGGTGCAGTACGCTCGCTCGAACAACGCGATTGTGTTTTCATGCGCTGGAAACTCGAACAACACAACAGTGTACTATCCGGCTGGATATGACGAGTGCGTGTCCATTACGGCAACTGGCGTGGATGACGTCAAGGCAAGTTTTGCCTCTTACGGTACCACAGTGGACCTATGCGGTCCAGGGACTACGCTTGTAACGACTTCAAGCACCAATTCACTTCTCCACCAGGGCGCACTCTATGATCTGTTCTCGGGTTGTTCTGCGGCGACTCCGATTGTTTCAAGCGTGGCAGCGCTGGTTCTAAGCCATGAACCGGGTTTGAGCGACGACGAATTGCAAGCGAGGCTACTCTCTACTGCAGATAATATCTATTCGCAAAACCCGGGTTACACAGGACAGCTCGGAGCGGGACGAGTAAATGCTTACCGCGCAGTCGGAGGAACGGATCCGCTTGGAACTTGCGATAGGGCCGGAGAGTCGTGCGTTGTACTACCACACTCGACATGTGATTCGCTCAGCGGCGCATGGACCGCCGGCGATAGTTGTGAGATTCTGGAAATTTGCGTAAACGATGCGGACGGAAATCTCTGCTGGGAGAAGACCTTCGGAGGGAGTGGGGATGACCTCGGACTGTCCTTGTACGAGCTTCCCGGAGGCGGGTTCATTTTGGCTGGCTATCAAACGATGAGTGGGCTTGGGCGGCAAGGAGTCGTGATGCGGACGGATTGCAGTGGCGACACAATTTGGACCCGGCAACACGGCGGCACGGCGGATGACATCTTCATGTGCGGCGTTCTGATTGATAGCACCAGATACTTGGCGGCAGGCACGACTCGCTCAAACGGCGCGCAAGATGTGGACGGTTGGGCGATTCTATTCAATACCGATGGTGATCTGATTTGGGAACGGCGTTTTGGGGGCGCAGGTATTGACAGTATTCAAGAGGCTGCACTGCTTCAGGACGGAAGGATCATCCTTACCGGGGTGACGACGTCCAGCGGGTTCGGTGGGCAAGACATGTGGGCAGTCTGTTTCGATCAATTTGGCGTTCAGCAATTCGCCAGGACGTACGGCACAAGTGGCGCGGACGGCGGAGGCCGCGGAGTCGTTGCAACCAGTGATACTGGTTTTGTTGTTTCGGGCTATAAATATGCGTCCAGTAGCAACCGCGACGCATGGATCATCAAATGCGATCAGCAGGGAAATGTCGAGTGGGATCGCACGCAAGATCAAGCGGCCTCAGAGGCGGCCGACGCTGTCGCACTCGCGGCAAACGGTGATATTTATATGCTTCACTGGCTTCTGACAGGTACGCAGGACATTGGATTATCACTTTACACGTATGATGGCATTTTGCTGTGGAATATGAACTATCAGGAGCCCGGGAGCCAGATTGCGTTTCGAAAGATGTTTGTAAAGGAAAGCGAAGTGCTGATCTGCGGACGCTCATCGGGTACCGGATCTTGCAACCTAGACGGAATGGTCAAGCACGTGAGCTTAGACGGTAACGATGTAGCAACACAGCTGATTGGACATCACATGGACGAGTCATTTTCGGGAACCACATTGACTGCCGATGGCGGCATGGCGCTGCTCGGTCGCTCGAATTCAATAGGTGCCGGTGGCCATGACTGGTACTTTGTCAAAGTTGGAGGCTGCGAACCGCTTTACACAGGTGTTGAGCTTGTTATCCTTGCTGACACCTGCCTTGTCGCGTTGCACTGGACGGAATCTGTGCTTCAAGGTAGCCAATGCGGAGCAACAGGCCTTCAGTATAACGTGTTGGCAGCGACAAGCCTTGACTCGACATTTGCGCTCGTGGCAACCACGGCAGACACATTCTGGATTGATCCATCAGCGCCAGGAATTTCGGATAACCGGTTCTATCAGGTTGTGCCCGTGGCAACCGGCGCACTGAGTTCTAATGCGTCCAAGAATACAACCCGGCATGCATCTCCAAAGTCATCTTCGGCCGCGAGCTGCATCCGGTCCGCAGAACTGCATTCAACCCATGACTAGGCTCCGAACTGCCGCAGTGCATGAATTTGTGCACTAAACCAAGCCTACCGTAAGATATTATTGTTCGCGCCACTTCCCTCGGTATCCGATCATACCTACGGTCATCTCTAAATGAATCAAGCCTTTACGCATCTCTCCCGTTTGAACGACGACAACCAGCGATATCGCGCGCTCCATGTAAGGTTAATGACTGTTGCCAAACAGAGACTATGGGGCCGCCCACTCGAGGTCATTGAGGACATCGTACAGTCAACGATTCTCGTATGCGTCGAGAAAACTGTCTTCAGCCAGCCGAATCCTGAGGCTTTTGCCTTGCTGGTACTGCGAAACAAGATCGGGAACTACCTGCAAGGCGATGGAGGCCGCTCCGTAGAGGGTATCGGGCAGGGCAAAGATGAGGATGGTGACAGAACTACGGCCTTTGAGCCAGTCTCAGATGCCCCCGGCCCTGATTTGCTAGCGATACTGTCGGAAGAGAAAGATGCACTGCTCCAATGCCTTCAGACATTGGGTGTGATCTGCCGGGTGATCGTTATGGGCACATTGCAAGGGCTGGATGTTCAAGAGATACTCGAAAACATCGCGCAGAAAGGAGTCCGGATGACGCCGGGCACATTCTATACTCGGCGCCATCGCTGCTTGAAAGACTTAAAGCTGTGCGTGGCAGGGAAGCTCGACAGAGATTGGTAATACTTTCCATTCAATAATCACGACAAGGGGATTTGTCAGGCACCAGAACGCTGATCGCAGTGGGGACAAGAAACAAATGACAGAAGACTTTCACACTTCATGCCCGCATCCGCGCGAAGGCGCGTTGCTGGTGGACTACTTTCTCGGGCAGCTTGGCGAGCAGGACGCGGTGCGTTTTGAAGAGCATCTGATGAACTGCGCTTTCTGTCAAGAGGAGGCGGCTGAGTTGGAGCCGCTATTGACGACAATGCGTACTCATCGCGAGGCCGTGCTGACAGAATTCTCAAGACAAAAGAGTCCAGCACACCTTGCAGAGCATGAAGTCGTGCATGAAAAAACGGTGAACCTGCTTGTTCGATTTGCGGAAGTCTTCAGCCTGCTTCTAAACCCGAGAGTACTGGTTCCTGTGGGTGCGTTGGCAGTGCTGTTGATCTTTTTGCTTAAGCCTGCAGACAAGGACCGCGTCACCGGTTTGCCTCCGATTGATACGACACAAACGGAAGCGGTGCGAAGCGACACACGGCAAGACACGACGCTCGTACCTGACAGAAACAAAACACTGGTATCTGCACCGACGCCGATTCCGCCAAAGTTGCCTGCAATAATTGACTCAGGACTGAATCTGGCGCAGAACGAGGACTCGCGAACTGCGCCTTCGGCTGTTCGTTCGCAACCTGAGTCTTCACCGCGGGAGACGACCCATGCTCCCACACCGGAACAATTGGCCGAAGCAAGAGAGTGGTGGGTGGAGCGATTCAGGGGAAGTGCTGTTAGCAAAGAGTCAAACACTTCGAGAAGCGAGATTCAACCTCCACTCGCAAGTGGAATTGATCAACCGGTCGAGCCGCCAATGGTCGGCGGTGCCACAACATCCCCGACTTCGACAACTCCGCCTTGGTTGACGTCTATTGAACCGGATAGCACGGGCGAAGAGAATTCTCGGATGACTGCTGCAGACAATGATTGGAGTTCCGCAAGCAACCCTTTATCCGATTCAAGAGGGCTCGTCACAAGAGAAAGGCCTTCAAAGTATCTCAACAACGCCATAAGCACGAGACCACCACTTGTTGGAGACATCGAAGCTGATGACGCTGCGATCTCAGGCAGTGGCAAAGGGGGTGCAGAGGGCATTGTGATTAAACTTGGTTCGCGGCATGGAGTTTCTATAAAACAGCAGTTTGAAATTGTGAACAAACCACATTCAGGAAAGGATGTCCCTTCGACGAAACCAGGGAATCAGAAGAACGGTGTGTTTCGCTTTTTAGGTGCCGGGTCCGCAATGAAATCAGTCGGTATCGCTGCCGTCGTAGAGGTGATCGAAGTTCACGAGACGTATTCCATTGCTCGGATCCTTCGCTCTTTCGATCGTATTGACCCCAACACCATGTACGCTCGTTCAATATCAAAATAGTTCAGACATACAGGATTCAAAGATGAAGCTCAAAATCATTCTCCTGCTGGCCTTGCTGATCAGCGGTGTGCAAATCGCCGCGGCCGGGAGGCCCAAAAAAGAGAACACCGAAGGTAAACCTGACGAGGCAACTACTGTAGCAGTAACGGAAGCTCCTCCCGCTCCGCCGCGGCTTAAGTATTCGGTATCGCTCCTTCAATTTGAAATGATGATCCCGCCTCCGGAATCAGCGAATGACCCTGTCATGGACGATGGGATGTCCTATGAACAGACCCTGAATCTACTTCGCGCCATGCACGGCAAAGACGTTCAGAACGGAGGCACGACGCCTCCTGCTGCGCCGGTCGTTCCATTTTGTTCGGAGTGCGAAGGTGTGAAAAGCGCCATCGCGGAACACCTCGGCAAGGGAGCCGTTTTCAAGATTCGTGATGGCGAGAGCAAGACGGACTTCACGATTGAGGGTATCATTCTGAACAAGACACACAAAACTCAAGGCACTGACGCCCGGGCGAAGAAGCCGGGAATCCTAGGCACCTTCATTCCTGACCCGTCTGCCACAAGTGCAGGAATGAACAAAAAGGAAGTTCGCATGGACTTGACGGTGCGGCTCAAGAACACCAAGACAGGCGAGATTCGAAGTAAACAGTTCAGCGGGTCGGCGGAAGCAAAGGACACAGGAATCAACCTATCAGGGTTGTTCAACACCTCAAGCGAAACTGAAGTAAACATCGCGACCGCGTGTGCAGACGCAGCTCAGAAGGCCGCAAATTGGATCAATACAGTATATGACGAAATTGACGCTGGGATTGAAGTGTGGGCTGACGTGGTCAGAATCAAGCAGAGTACGGCAAAGAAGGACAGCATGGTCACGCTGAATCTCGGCAGAGTGGATGGCGTCGTGCCGGACATCGAGTTTGAAGTCGGCGAGCCGCTGGAAGTTCGTCCAGATATTTTCATCATTGATGAGCCGGCGGCTGTCCTTCAAGTAGTCGAAGTTGAAGACTACGTGTGCCGCGCAAAGGTTGTCTCTTCAAACATGGCGATTGATTCGAAGACAATGCACGCGACGTTGTCAAAGACGGCCACGACAAGCCAGTAACAATATCCACAAATTCACATCACTCATAGACTGAGGATATCATGAAAACTGTTTTGTTTGCCCTGCTCATGTCGGCTTGCGCCTTACCACTCTTTGCCCAGGGAAGCGATATGGGATTTCAGGGAATCGGCGTGCGATTGGGGATTGTGAACCCTGAAGGTGACTGGAAACCCGCTCCGGAGTTTGGAGTCTCGGTGGATCTTGGTTCGCCCATCGAGAACGTCTATGTGGATGGTGCGATCTCCTATTGGTCATCGGAGCTCGATGCCAACTTACCAACGGGGTACACCTACTCGCTATCCGACATCGCGCTCCGCGTGGGCGCAAAGTACCGCTTTCTGTCCAAGGAGACAAGCCCATATTTCGGGGGCGGAATTGGCTATCATCTATATGATTTGACGGTCGAGACGCCGAGCGGCCAAAGTTCAAGCGCCCTCTTGAATGACTACACACAAGACGATGAGGGAACTTTGTACCTTGTCGGCGGCATTGAGCACATATTCAGTGACAAATTCATCGGCTCGGCGGAAGTGCGTATGGATATCGCAGACCTGACTCAGACCGCCATTCATGCAAATCTGGGATTCATGATCGGGCATTAGGGCAGATAGAAGCGGCGACTTTCTGGAAAGAGTACAGTAGAAAATGATATCGGGACGTCACTTCGTGTGCTCGTGAGTGTCCCCGCCGAGCACAAACCTTCACATTCAGATCCGAAGTGCTCCTCAATTCAAGCAAAAGAAGACTCAAGAAAATAGAGTACTCTCCAGGACATTCCAAGGGAAGCGAAATGTCCAAACTGTCTATACCAATCCCGATCTCACAACCCAATAACTTGAAATGGTAAAAAGATGAGAATATTGATTCTTGTTTTTGTCGCGCTGGTGGTATCCAGCGCATCCGCACAGTGCCCCTCGTTTGACTCGTCCCACCACAACGATGGTTTCAACGGCCTTTGGTTCGGAGCTCCGATCCAACTGGACGACCTAAATTTCGTCGTTGCGAGTCTTGCTTACGACTCAATTGCGAACGACTTCCAAGCAACATTGACAAAGTCTGATGTAAATGGTGACACCGTTTGGTACAGGAGTTTTGGCGGCACGAACCCCGAAGGATTCAACTGCGTGGCCCAAACTGGTAACGGAGGTTTCGTTGCCGCAGGCATAACTTGGTCTTATGGCAACGGATTGTCAGACTGGTACGTTGTGCGAGTTGATGCAAATGGCCAGAACCCAAGCTCTCACACGTATGGTGGCGGTTTGCGTGACATGGCTTATGACGCCGCACGAACACCGGATGGTGGAGTGGTCATTATTGGATTTAGAGACAGCAACTTTGAGGGATACCATTACCCCGACCCATCCAAGAAGATCGTGCTAATGAAACTAAATGCGGAGGGTGATACGTCATGGACAAGAACATTTGATGCACTTGGCGATACTACATTTCGGAACGAATTACTTCTCGCGGTCGCACCAAATGGATCTATTGTCGCGAAGGTCGTTGTGGAGGCTCAGGCGAATACCACCTACCAAGACTGGATATGGCGGCTGGATGAATCTGGTGAAAGCACAGTAAAGCTCGTTCTCACTTCCGACAGTCAATGGGGAGAAGTAAGGGAGATAGTGGCACTTGAAAGCAATGAGATCGCAATGTATCAGAGTGGCCAGATCGTGTACTACTCTAACACTCTCGACAGTCTTCATGGCAGAACGATTAGCATAAACGCGGGAGTGAGTTTTGTTCCCCGCGCTGGGTATCACAATGATATCGTCCTTTTATCTCATATTAGCCAGTCCGGCACGACCTACCCTTGGCTTGGATTCCTCGACGCGGATGGCAATTTCGTTGAGAGCTGTATCCTCCCTATGGAAGGCTACTTCTTGGGATGGCACGGCTCTGACCACAGGTTTTACTTTCTTTGCTTTTCGGGTGCAAACGAAAATACCATATTCAGGTCTGACCCATTTCTCGATGCCACATTCGTAGAACCTCTCATCCCGGACAACCTCTCACTCTTGACCTATCCCAACCCGTTCAATGCTACGACCACGATTAGCTTCGAACTGCCGCGCAATGGCGTGGCGTCGCTTCGTGTCTACGACGTGCTGGGAAAGGAAGTCGCAACCCTGTTTGACGGACAGCTTCCGGCGGGAGACCACCAATTCTCCTGGGATGCCTCGAGCTTTGCCACAGGCATCTACTTTGTTCGGCTCGCCTCCCCGGCGGGCAACACGACCCAGAAGCTCGTCTTGCTGAAATAGGGGGCATGCCAAGGCACTCCTAACGTTCGAGAGGGCCGTGTAAGACTTTCTTCAATCGTCAAACTACTTCTGTGAAAGGACGCAATTGCGCCCACGGAATCAATCCAAAATCACAGAAAGTGAGAAACCCATGAAGAAGTTCGCCGTTCTCGCCGTGTTCACCCTGATTGTCTTCGCCACTATTGCCGAAGCTACCAGCGGTCCTAACGTCACCTGGCCCTGCGGAGGCCTCTCGTGGCGCGCCAACGAAGTGCTTACCGTTTGCTGGAACTACAGCGGTCCGCAGCCGGTTCGCTTCGAAATCGGACTTTCCAACAACGGCGGCCAGTCGTACGACTATACGTTGGCAACGGTCGGACCGAATGCCCGCGAATGGAATGGCCGAGTCGCAAACCACCGCCCGGACTACCCGACCAACGGTAGTTTCAATGATCGAGTGCGTGTCCGTGCCGTCATGCCGAACGGGCAGGTCGTATATGGCAACGCGAATCCGCAGGGAAACTTTCGCATCGCACCGGCGCAGTAACCAAGCACATCTGACAGCGCGGGCGGCCTATGTGCCGCCCGCGTGACAACTCGCCCCGCAATTTCCTGGTTAGCCTTCCAAATCCTGAAAGTCGTTGCTGTGCGGCATTCATTTCGACTCACATGATCGTATACGGGTCAGGAACTAACCACGCAGCGTCACCGAATTGCAGGACTTCTCAGACAACTCATCAAGCACTGGAGAACACTAAATGAAGCTGATTTACAGCGCTGTGCTAATCTTAGTTCTCGCGTGCACGGCGAATGCACAGTTGACATTGGACTGGTGCCGCTGTGCCGGCGCGGGAGAGGACGAAGAACTTACCGATTTGATTTCGCTTCCGGATGGAAGTGTCATCGCGATCGGGTTTCAATATCGAACGACAGGTAACGGCGACGACAATCCGTACATCGTCAAAGTTGACGATAACGGAACGCTACTGTGGACCTTCACAGAGGACTATCAGTCCGCCGAAGAACGGATCTACTGCGGGACGAAATCAAGTGACGGCAATATTGTCGTCGCCGGGTCCTTTGATCCCACGACCGGTACCATTGACAATGGCTACGCCTTGAAGATCAACGCGGCAACGGGTACGCTGATGTGGCGCAACGCGACCTACTTCGGAAACAGCGGGGATGACTTCATCTACGGCATGCTTTCGCTTGCGAACAACGTTACGCTTATGGTCGGCAAGACCGGGGGGAGGCGTGGGCGTTCAAGATCGACGGGGATGGGAGTCAAATCGGAAGCGCCTTCGTTGGGCCAAGTAGTTCCGAAATGTTTCGAACGGTTGTGCAACTTGGCGATGGCCGCTTTGTCGCTTTGGGCCGGACGGACGGTGACGATCCGTATGCCGTACTTTTGAGCAGCAATTTGGTGTCGTTGGGCGAATGGACTATGACTGGAGGTGTCGGATCTTCAATATTGTCCGCCGTGGCGGTTCAGGGAACCGATGTCATCTTCAGCGGCATTCTCGACAATCCGGACTCATTTGCAGACGACGCCATGATACACCGCATCCGTGTGGTCAACAATAGCATCCAAGCAGTATGGTCGGCACCACACTTATGGGACTACTATGATCACAACGATGTGGGAAACGACATTGCTCTTGATCAGCAAGGAAACGTGTGGGTAGTAATGACGGGTGACTTCGGAGCGGAGAACGATGTCGTCGTCCGGCGCTTGAATGCGGCTACGGGATCGATAATGCTTACCTACAATGTTCTGACATCTGACCAGCCTGACAACGCAGGCGCGGTTGCTTTCACGGACTCCGATCCTTCCTGTCTTGTTCTCGGTGTCTACTCAGAGGCGAGCGATGCCGCTGCGAATTGTTCCGGATGCGGAAGCAGTGAGAATGAAACCGATTTCATGATCGGAAAGTACCAGACGTGCTATGACGTTGTGCCCAGCGACGCCAACGATCCCGTGTTTTTGCCCGAGGAGTTTCGAATCTCAGCATATCCAAATCCTTTCAACACGACAGTCAATATCACGTTTCAAGTCAGGGCAGCTACTCGCACGATCGTAGATGTCTATGACATTCTGGGCAAGCAGGTCGTGACCCTATTCGACGACTACGTAAATCCGGGATCACGTGAAGTCGCATGGGATGCCACAAACTTCACGTCAGGTATCTACATTGTCCGCTTAAGTCAGGGTGAGACTCAAGCGGTCAAGAAAATCGTCCTGCTGAAGTAGAGCGGTCTTCGCAATCGTATCTGAAGGGGTGATTCATTCATCGCCCTTTCTTTCTGACATCGGCGCAGGTCGGTCGCGCGAAACTGCGAATGCACATTTCTAGAAAGAATACGCTTAGTTCTTGGTGTTATCCGTCAACGCATTTGGGGCAGAGGGATCAGGATTATTGCTGAATAACCAAGGAGACTAAGCTCAGTCAATTGGGCCATTCACCTATCGGACTCAAGCCGAAGAGCTTGAAAAATGTTCTTCCGAAGCGGGCTCTTCAGGTGTGCTAAAAACGTGCTAAATCGGCACATAGTCAGTCCAAATACTGAACTTACGTAGAAAGTTCAACGCCAAACAGCTTCCGTTAAGAAGCTGTTTCTTTTTCCATTAGATCACGAGTCACATAAGCGCCTGACTATTCGATTCCCGCCGTCTCCACAACTGCGCCCTTGTTAAGTATGGACTTAGCAAGGGTGTTTTGCTGTTCAGGCACTGGGAATGGCGGAAATCTGCAGAAAGTGGGGTAGCCGCGTTGATCCAATTGGCAAAACTGTTGTATGAAGGAACAAAAAGAAGTATTATGAGGTACAGTACCAACAGACCTGCAAGACGTTACTATTTGAAGAGCACATTCTTATTCCTTGGTTTTGCCCTTTGGGGCATGCTGGTTGTCGTTTCGCCTCTGGTCGGCTCGACGGCTCATGCTTGCGAGGACAGCCACGAACATGCGTCGCCGGATGCAGGCGGTGACCATGATGAATGCAAATGTGATTGCTTTTGCCACATTGCTGTGGTCGGAGTCCTGTCTAGGACGGATGATGCGCTGCGGATGCCCGTGGCAAACGCCAACCATGTCCATATCATCTCAACCTATGATACGCAGCTTCTCGCATTAGAAAGACCTCCACGACTGTATTCCCTATTCAATTAGAGGAGAGCTCCGCGTCAGAATCTGGCGTGGACGATTCAAACTATTGAACTTGGAGTACAGGAATGCCATCTCAGCTTTCGAAGTTGACGCTCCTGTTAGGAGCGTTTGTTGTTTTATCACTTCTTGGGGTTTGCTCGGCACAACCCGAAACCCTTTCGCTGTCGCAAGTAGTTTCTGCGCTGGACTCTTCGTCTCCCGTTCTGGCGCAGGCTCGGGCGGAGCTAACGGTCGCGCACGCTGCCTTGACAAGCAGTCGGGCGCTTCCGAATCCAGCGCTGTTTGGCGCACAGGAAACGCTGAACGACGGCGACAATTCAAGCGAGCGCGTTGTCGGAGTTCGGCAAAATCTGGGCTTTCTGTGGACGCAGGCACCGCGCACCGCATCAGCCCGCGCTGCTTACGAGAGTGCCCGAGCCGCGTTTCTCGAAGACCGCAATGCGATCATCGAACAGGTGATTGAGCTTGCGTACGACTATGACCGATATAAAAGCCAGAGCACACTGATGGATAGTGTGCTTTTTCTTTCCGAGCAACTTTCACATGCGACTTCGGTCAGACGGCGAGTGGGAGATATCTCGCCTTACGACGAACAGCGGTTTCAATTGGAGCTGGTGCAACTTCAGAACCGGCGGGGAGAATTGGAACGTGAAGCATCTTCCGCAATGCTTGAACTCATGCACGTCACGGGGTTGTCTTCCACACTCCTGTCGAATCTTTCATTGACGTCCCCGCCTCCTGCACAATTTGATACTGAAGAGGCAGCCGTGCAGTACGCACTCATGCATCGCCCAGAGTTGTCGCGCACCGAAAGACAGATTGTTGCGAACAAGTACTCCGTTGCCGGAACGCGGTGGAATCAACTGCCGGACCTCTCGATCGGAGTCGGAAGGAAGTCACTTGATCCCGGACCGGACGGTTTTGTTGTTGAAGCAGAGTTGGAGATTCCACTGTGGAATCAACGGCGAAGTGATAAGAGCATCGCTCGGGCCGGGCTGATCCAAGCCGAAGTGCAGCACAACAACACGGTGAGATCGGTGGAAGAAGAGGTGCGCGGCGCTTACCGGAGACTAAGGCTTGCGGAGCGGTTCCAGCCGGCTTCGCAGGTCAACTACGCCGACAGCGCAAGCACAAATATGTTGCGCGGTGTCCAACTATATGCGGAAGGTGAAATTAGCGCGTTTGAGCTGGTTGACGCTTTGCGCACAAGCGTTGAAGCTCAAGACGCCGTGCTGATGCTGCGAAACGCTCTCGCAACAGCTCGCGCCGAGCTTCGTCGGGCGGTGGGACTCAATCCTATAGAGGAAAACTAAGCATGAAAAATACGACATACACCGCCGGCGTGGCGGCAATCGCAATTCTGTTTGTTATCGGGTGCCGCGGGACGGAACAACCGTCGTCAGCGAAGGCACCGAAGGAAACCGTGGAGCACGAAGAGCATGAAGGCCATGAGCATGGCTTTGTGGGCCACACGGAAGACGAGCATGACCATGAATCGGAAGGCGCGCATGGTGACGAAGTTCATGACGGGTTGATTGTGTTTCCCGCAGAACTGCAGCGCGAATTCGGGATTCGCATGTCGCAGGTTGAGCGTCGTTCAATTCACCAGACTTTTCGTGCCATGGGTGAAATCAAACCGGCAGGATCACGAGAGGCTGAGGTTATTGCTCCATTCGCCGGAATCTTAATGCCGGACGTCGAGCGAGGCATAGTGCGGCCCGGCGAGCGAGTCACAAAAGGAGAACACCTCGCAGTGCTTGCTCCGTCCACAGAAGAAACTGGTTGGTCGCAGCTCTTGAACGAGTACCGTCTGTCCAAAGCGGAATTCGAACGTTCTCGCGAATTGGTTGAATCGGGCGCCGCCGCTCCACGCAGACTTCAGGAGGCTGAATTGGACCTAGGTCAAAAGTCTTCGCGGCTGCGTGCCGCGTTGGGAGGTGCGGATCCTGCCAGTCTGGACAGTTTGGGACACACCTACCACTTGACTGCGCCCGTGACAGGAATACTTTCGGATGTGCATTTGCGGTTCGGACAGCATGTGGACATGGGTGAGCACCTCTTCAACATTGTTGATCCAACACGCGTATGGCTCGAGGTTCAAGTACCAGTCTCGGAAACACAGAGACTCGAAGGCATCCAGGATGCGTACTTTACAATCGGCGGATACCAGACGATCTATCGAACAGCCGACCTGAATGGACGTTTGATTACGGTCGGTGGTATTTTGGACCCAGTCACGCGCCGCGTGCCGGTGATCTTTGAGCTTGACAATCCGCAAAACGCTTTCAAGCCCGGCAGCTATGCGCAGGTCTATCTGCGCGAAGGCGTGGCTCATGAATCTCTGGCAATCCCCCAATCCGCTGTACTGGACGAGGATGGTATTCCGGTGGCGATGGTGCAGATACATGACGAAGACTTCCGCAAAGTTGTCTTGAAAGTGGGCGCGCGCGACGAGGATTTCGTGGAGGTTCTCTCTGGATTAGAGGAGAACGACCGTGTCGTGGTGGAAGGAGCCTATAAGGTCAAGCTTGGCGCTAACCAACCGGCGGCCGATGCGCACGCCGGCCACGGACACTAAAGGGGGCCCTATGTTTGACCGACTGATTCGACTTTCTCTCGAACAGCGTCTCGTTGTGCTGCTGGCCACGATACTTGTACTTTTGGCTGGCCTGCTTGTGATGCGGCAATTGCCCGTTGATGTCTTTCCGGACTTGAACGCGCCGCAAGTGACAATCCTTGCGGACGCACACGGAATGGCGCCGGAAGAAATTGAAACGCTGGTGTCTTTCCCGATCGAGACGGCAATGAACGGTGCGACTGGCGTGCGCCGAGTGCGTTCTTCGATAGCGCCGGGTATGGCAAGCATCTGGGTTGAGTTTGACTGGGGCACGGAGATCTTCAAAGCGCGGCAAATTGTTGCGGAGAAACTTCAGTCCGTAGTGGGTCAGCTTCCGCCCAGTCTGGATCCTCCGGTGCTCGCACCTGTGTCCTCGATCATGGGGGAGATCCTGCTTGTAGGAGTCAGAAGCGATTCGCTGTCACCCATGGAACTGAGAGCATTCACAGACAACGTCCTCCGACGGAGATTGCTTGCCATCCCGGGGATCGCCAACGTTCTCCCGATTGGTGGAGAACGCAAGCAGTATCAGGTTGAGGTGGATCCGGATCGTCTCGCGGCGTATGGAATCAGCCTGGATGAGTTGGTATCCGCCGTTGAAAAGAGCAGTCAGAACTCAACGGGCGGTTTCTTCGTAGCCGCGGGCCAGGAGTACTTGATCCGCGGTGTCGGACGAGTTCGCGACGTGGACGAACTTCGTCGAGCGGTAGTGGCCACAAAGAATGGCCAGCCTATATTGGTTGAACAAGTTGCTGACGTGCAAACGGGTCCCGCGCAGGTTCTGGGAACCGCCTCCGTCAATGCGAAGCCGGCGGTTATTCTGTCTGTACAGAAACAGCCTAATGCGAATACTCTTGAATTGACCGAGCGAATTGATCAGGCGTTGGATGAAATGGCGCCGCTGTTTCCCTCTGACGTAAAGGCAAATGCGAGCGTCTTTCGTCAGGCCGATTTCATCAAACTGGCTGTTGACAATGTGATTGATGCATTGCGTGACGGAGCCGTTCTCGTCACGATAATTCTCTTTCTCTTTCTCGGCCACATAAGGACCACGGTGATCAGCCTGACTGCCATACCACTGTCGCTGCTGGTTACGCTGCTGGTGATGCGCGCGCTCGGTCTGTCAATAAATACGATGACTTTGGGGGGAATGGCGATCGCCGTCGGCGTGCTGGTGGACGACGCCATCGTTTATGTCGAAAATGTCTACCGCCGTCTGCGTGAAAACCGGCTGAAGGCGCCGGAGTCTCAAAGGCAAATTTTCAATGTGATCTTTGATGCATCGCGCGAAATCCGCCAACCGATGGTGATTGCAACTATCATTATCATTGCCGTCTTCCTGCCGCTGTTTTTCCTGAGTGGATTGGAAGGGCGGCTGCTGCGCCCGCTGGGATTCGCCTTCGTGATCTCAGTGTTTGCTTCGCTGCTGGTCGCGGTGACAATTGTGCCGGCATTGTCCTATTGGTTGCTTCCGTCCCTCAAGTCTCACAAAGTCGAGCAAGAGCCGTGGCTGGTGAGAAAACTGAAGAAAGTGTACGAGCCGGCCCTCAGGTTCTCGTTGGACAAGTCCCGGTATGTACTGGCAGGTTCAGCAATTCTGCTTGTGGTCGCGGGAGTTGTCTATACCGGGCTCGGCCACAGTTTCTTGCCCGAGTTCAATGAAGGATCCATGCTTGTTGTGGTAACGACACCACCCGGAACTTCGCTGAAGGAGTCCACGGATTACGGACGGTTTGCGGAGAAGTATCTTGCCGCCCATCCGGCCGTCGTGGGCGTCATACGTCGAACCGGGCGCGGTGAATTGGACGAGCACACATTTGGATCAAATGTGACGGAGCTTGAAGCGCGGCTTACTTCCGATGCCAACAAGGAGGAAGTGTTCAAGGAAGTGCGCGAGCAGCTTTCCGTAATGCCCGGTGTTATCGTCAGCGTTGGTCAGCCTCTGACCCATCGCATAGACCATATGTTGAGCGGCACTCAGGCCGCAATTGCCATTAAGCTGTTCGGTGACAATCTCTACGAACTACGCCGCATCGCTCAGGAGATTAAGGGCGCGATCTCTGGCGTGGACGGTTTGGTGGACTTGTACGTGGAGACACAGGTTGACATCCCACAGCTTCGAGTCGAGATGGATCGTGAGGCCATGGCAATGTATGGAGTACAAGTTGAAGACCTTGCGCACGATCTTGAGACGGCGTTCAATGGGGCGGTTGTGGGGCAAGTGCTCGAAGGACAATTCCCGTACGACCTAACGGTTCGGTTCGGAGAATCTGCCCGTGACAATGCCGATGCGATAGGCGCAGCGCTTTTCGCTACTCCGGTAGGACATCAGGTTCCTCTCCGTGAACTGACTCGAATCGAGCGTTCCACGGGACCAAACACAATTAGTCGCGAAAACGTCAGCCGCAAGATTGTCATTCAAGCCAATGCATCAGGTCGGGATGTGGGAAGCGTAATAGCGGATGTGAAAGCCAAAATCAATGAACGTGTCGAACTTCCAAACGGCTATTTCGTGACCTATGGAGGACAATTTGAGAGCGCACAGTCTGCAAATAGGATGATACTCTTGCTGTCTTTGCTCTCGATCGGGGCGATTATTGTCCTGCTCTATACGGAATTCAAGAGTTTTCGGGACGCCTTGCTCGTCATGGTAAACTTGCCGCTTGCATTGATAGGTGGTGTTATTGCAATTCAAATCACGGATGGGATAGTTTCCGTGGCTTCTCTGGTGGGGTTCATCACTCTGTTCGGGATTGCGGCCAGAAACGGAATCCTGCTGATTGCCCACTATCATGATCTGATTGACCACGAAGGGCTTTCGGCACGAGAAGCGATTATCCGGGGCAGCATGGAGCGAATGAATCCGATCCTGATGACAGCACTTAGCGCGGGGCTCGCATTGTTGCCCTTGGCGCTCGGCGGCGGGCAGCCCGGCAAGGAGATTCAGACTCCGATGGCCATCGTGATCTTGGGCGGACTGCTGACATCAACGGCCCTGAATATGGTCGTTATCCCGGCCTTGTACTTGAATTACGGCAACAAGAGTAGGGTGGCAGGTGAAGGCCGTGCCGAGGCGGGTACAAGGTAGAGGAGATGGCATAGCACCAGCGCCCCAAGACAATCCACGGTGCACAAAAGTAGTCTTCGCGACACCAAGGACTTCGGAATGCCACATTGTTCTTTTCCAGTCTTCGGTTGGCGCTGGTACTGTGACATTTGACTTGAAAATGATGACGGAAAAGCCCAGCAGGAGCTTTGTCTTTTGGATGTTTGAGTACGCTGAGATCAAGCGTGCTGTGCCCGGTTTGTTGCGATTGGGGCAGGAAGGGGACAGACGAAACATGTCGCCGTAAGTCAACAAAGAATGCCCAGTCCTCTTAGACAGCATCCCCACCGGCAGTTGTCTTCGGAGGATTGTTGGCCATCATGCTGTTTGTACTGAAGCGATCTCCGAATCTGGCAAGACCAGAGCATGCGAATCGAGATGCGCCTCGAATCTGATGTGTGTGAAAGTTACGGAGAATGACTCGCAGAGTCGCCAACTTTCACAGAATACACAGGAATGTGTCACTGTGGCAGCAATGCATCATTGCGGCACACTTCCGGAAGAGCGAGTCTCCAGGAAAACTTACCTACTGAAGAATGAAATCAGAAACGAGAATTCACATGCGTCTTACGTTCATGATTTGCTCATGCCTGCTGCCGATCGGTGTCTTTGCCCAAACGGCGGTGGAATGGATGCAACCCCAGCGTGGTTTCTCCATTGCTGCGGATGGTCAGCACAATGTCTTTACGGTAGATTACGACTATAATCCTGCCGGTGACATCACGCTCTCAAAACGCGACCCCTCCGGCAATCTGCTTTGGACCGCGGGGTATAATCAAACAGACAACTCAAAGTGGGAAAAGGCTACGTGGGTCGCCACGGACAACGAGGGCAACGCGCTTATTTCGGGGACGCTGATGTCCGGCTACTCAAATCCGGTGAATGCCGCAAGTATCTTGATGAAGTTCTCGCCGGACGGTGTACTGCTGTGGAGAAGGGTCTATGAGTCGAGTTTCGACGGATCGTACACGCGCAAGTGTCTGGTGGACGACCTCAACAATGTTTACGTGCTCGGACTGGGATCGGGACCCGGAGGGTTTGTCACCAAAGTAAAGAAATTTGGTGCGAACGGAGATTCGCTCTGGAGCTACTTCAATCAAGATGGAATCGGTGCCGGACTGAATATCAAATTCACGCCGGACGGAAACATCCTCCTCATCGGTCGTGGAACCGTCGGAAGTGTCAACGGCTTCGCGAAGCTTGACCGCGACGGCAATCACATCTGGAGCCTGCCGTTGCAATACAGTTTGACCGTTGGTGATGCTGCGGGAGATGAATGGGGCAATACCTATGTCGTAAATGGGGAGTATATCGCGAATGGCGGCACGGTTCTGCAAAAGTTGAATGCCGAAGGCACGCAGATTTGGTCCAATACCTTTCCGACGTTCTCGGGAAATCGTGTCGAGGTCGGAACTGATGGACAGCCCGTCATGTCCGGCTATCCAAGCGTAAACTCGGGTGGCGCCGCGTTTATGAAGGCTGACACGAGCGGTCAGCTTGTATGGTCCAACCTTGATGCAGATGGCGCACTTGCTCTGCTGCTGCATGCGCAGTTGCGTATGGACCGCCAGAACAACGCCTATCTTGCCGCCGGAACTTTGTTCGAGATGGCGGTCTGCAAAGTCAAATCCGACGGCACGTCCGATTGGACGATTACGACGCCGGGAAGCTACGCCAATGCTTTTGTGATTGACGAGGATTTCAACGTCTATGTCGTCGGCGGCTACACCGTCAAGATCCGTCAGGCTCTGACTGCACCTGATGTCGTATATGCGTTTGGTGAAGACTGCCAATCCACTTTGCTCTGGGCACCCGTTGCGGGAGCAAATGTGTATGATGTCTATGTTGCGGCGGGACAGGACAGTACATGGTCTTTCCTGGGATCCACGAGTGACACGACTTGGCCCGTCGGCTGTGAAGAGTTCGGAGTGTATCGCTATCACTTGGTTGCTGCCGCGCGCTAAGTTTTTTTCTTCCGCTTATTGCGGTAACGCGGCAGGTCTCGGCTGGCCGAGCAGAAAATGGTAGAGCCCCTGAAATGAGTGTTTCAGGGGCTCTTCTTTGTGCTGCAGAAACGGAAGCAACGATGGTGGTCGGCTTGTGTTCTCGCGGAATACGAAAATCTCCCGCCCAGTGCGGTCGAGGCAGAGGCACGGAACCCTGTTGCTCCGCCGAATACTCTGCACCAACGAAGGTAGTCCAGCTTTTACAGATAAATGCGTTGCGCTACGGCACCCAGATGTGAAATCTTCTTCACGGCACCTAAATGCTTGAAATGTCGCAACCTCCTTTTGTCCTTTCCCAACGCGTATTATATTCTATATTCCATCCGGGAAATGAAACAATGGTCGTGATCGGCAGTTTGAACGGTGCTCTGCGAATGGTGTCTTGCGCTGCGAATGGGTTGCTACCGAAAAGCGCTTATTAGCTCTCTGGGGAAACTAATGTGAAACATTGTGTCTTATTCTTAACGACTATTCTGATTTGCCTGAACACGGCTTGGGCGGACCCCATTCCGCTTCAGGTGAGGTCTCGCATCCTGGACGAAGGATCTTGTGTCAGCCTGACCTCAAGCGGCGATCGAATCGTGGTCGGTGCAGGTTCGTCCCTCCTGATTCTTGATGCAACCGATCCCAATCAATTGGTTCGTATCGGAAAAGTGCATACAGACGCCCAAATTGAAAAAGTCGTCGTCCGCGATCACCTCGCCTACCTTGCCACCAACTCCGCAGGAATGACCATTGTGGATTTCTCGGTGGAAAGCGAACCGATCGTCATTGCTCAGGTTCCGACCGCGTCGCGCGTGTTCGGTTTGACGGTCGAAGGCAACTTTGCCTACGTGGCCGAGAAGGGATACGGACTCTCCATTTATGATGTTTCAAACCCCGAAGCACCTGTATGGGTCTCCGGCGTGCAAATGTTTGAAGAAGACTTGCCGGAACAAGGTGCGTGGACGGTCAAAGTGTCCGGCGAGCGAGCCTATCTTGTGGATTTGCACGGGCTGAGTATCATCAACATCGAGAATCCCGAGCAGCCATTTCTTGTGTACCGCCGCGTTGGGTCGGCCTACGACGTGGAGATTCAGGATAACATTGCCTTTCTGGTCACCGAGGCTTCAAATAGTCTGATTGCGTTTGATATCAGCGACCCCGATACGCTGATTGCTTTGGGAACTGTGGGAGTTCTCGGACCAGCGCTGCACGTTACAGTACAGAACGACACGGCCTATGTCGGCGGCGAGCAAAACGGACTGACCGTCGTGGATGTTCGCGATCCGCACAACATGTCTCAAATCGCGCGCTTCGATCCGCCCGGCGAAGAACTGGACATTCACGGAACTTGTGTCTTAGGCCACACATGCTACTTCGCGACAATCAATCAAGGCGTCTACTCGTTTCCGATTTCCGGTCTGCCGTCCGTCAACGCGGTTCGTTGCTACGCAGCAGGACATGTGACACAGCGCCTGGATGCGGAGCGGGGAAGAGTGTTTGTGGCAGATTACTATCTTGGTTTTACTGAAGTGGATATCTCTGATCCTGAACCGCGCGAGTGGAACCACACTTGGCACCCCGGTCCGCAATACACGTATGGAAACGGCGTCGCCCTCTACCGACAAGGCGAAACTCTCTATGCCATCACAGCGGATAACGACGGCGGTATGCGCATTCTGGATGTGACGGACCGCGACAACCACTCGCTGATCTATCAGCAGAGTTTCTCGCACGCATATGATGTGCTGATCAAGGACGATTTCGCCTATGTCGGTGCCGCAGGCCAAACCAGAATCTACGACCTTTCGACACTGCCTCCCCAGGGAGTTACGGCGATAGTCTACGGCAACGGCGAGCACCGCAATCTTGCTGCGACAGAGAACTACCTGTTGATCGCCCGCGGCCCATCCGGTCTGAGCATCTTCGACGTGTCCGATCCCCATTCGCCCGCCTTTGTGGCATCTATGTCTCCGGGAGGCGAAGTTCAGGATGTAGCCGCGCGGGGAGACTATGCCTACCTTGCGCTACGGGAGAATGGACTTGCTGTCTATGACATCTCACAAGTGCCGCCGATCGAAGTTGCTCATCTGACTTTGGAAGGGCTTGCAGGCTCAGTAACGCTGGAAGACGAGTTGCTATTTGTCGGCGCTGAGAACACAGGAATTCATGTGTTCAGTGTGGCGAGACCGGATTCAATCTTCGAAGTTGCCTACTCGGACGACTACAACTTCTTCGGGTACGTTGAGATTGCCGATCTCTCCACGGAACAATTCACGGAGAAGATTGCTTGTGTCTCAAGTTACTTTGCCGGACTGTCGCTGTTTGATGTGACCGGGCTCTTCGACTCCACCCGGACGTCGCTTGTCGTCGCCGGCGGTGGAAATGAGCCTGCAAACTTTGTCTATTTCATTCGCAACACAAACCCCTCGGCAAACTATGCGCATTCCGCGCTCTCAAAGGCGCGCAGATACGGACAAAAGGTTCTGTATCAAAACCCGCAGCAATGGCAGGACCTCAACGGCAACAATCAGGATGATCGTATTGTCTCGTCGTCCGAGATGACGGCATCCGCTCTGCGCGAGCAGATTCTCCGGCTCGAGGATTCGAGAGATTCAGATCACCCAAACGTGATTTATCTGTCGGGGCACGGGCATGTCAACGAATTCGATATCAACGGCGATCCAACGCAGAATGTGTCCGCCGACTCGCTCGGAAGCTGGATTGATCAAGCGGCTCTGGATGTCGAGACGCCGCTCGTTATGGTGATTGAAGCATGCAACGCGGGGTCGCTGGTCGAAGAACTCAGCGTGGGCCGCAGCAATCGCGTCCTGATTGTCTCCGGTCGTGCCGATGAGACGTGCAGCTTTGTTTCCGGAAAGAGTTTCTCGACTGAGTTTTGGTATTGGATTCAACAGGGGCAAAGCGTTAGCCTCGCGTTTGACAGCGCAAAAGCCTGGACGCAGGATGCATTCCCCGATCAGAATCCGGGACTCGATGCCAATGGAAACGGCGAGTTCAACGAACCCGCCGACTATACGATTGCGTCGGATCTGTTTATCGGTGGTGAGGTCACCGACGGCGCAACGCTGCCGGTGATTCTGGATTCCACCGGTCACGTTTATTCGCAGGGCGATTCGGTCGAACTGGCGACTATTTGCAATGCGGCGTTTGAGAATGTCTGGTATCGCGTCTATCCATACGGCGGAACGCCAAATCCCGAAGCGGCGTGGTGGGGCACGATGAATGCCGGACTGGGATTTCACTACACCGGACTCTTAACAGGACTGACGGACTATGCGGGACAAAACTTTGTGGTCGAAATCAACGGACTGGATGACTATGTCCGCTTTGCTTTGCCGCGCACGCTGATCCTTCATGTCGGACAGACGGGAGTATCCTTGCCGCCCGTTCCCGAGTCCTTCTCGTTTGAGACGTTTCCGAATCCATTCAATTCAAGCGCGTCGCTCCGGTTCAGTTTGTCTGTGCGCACAAAAGTCGCGCTGGATATCTGGAACATCCTCGGTCAGAAAGTCGCGATGATTGCAGACGAAGCCTTCGAGCCGGGCGTGCACGTGATTCAATGGGCTGGTACCAATGATCAAGGTGTCGCGCTGCCGTCAGGAATGTATTTCGTTAGAATGCGCGCGGGAGATCACATGCAAGTCAAGAAAATGCTGCTGCTCAGATAGCGCCTCATGAGAGTTCGTGTTACAGGGAGACAACTCGGATTGGTGCTCGCACTGCAAGTGATGTGTTGGTCACATCGCGCGGCTGCGAGCACTTTCGACGTTTATGGCACCGATGCCGGCCTTTCCCAATCCACGGTGCACTGCGTCATGCAGGATTCCCGGGGCTATCTCTGGATAGGCACGGATGATGGACTGAACCGCTATGACGGCACGGATTTCACTCAGTACTACAGCGATCCGTCCGACACGCTCACGCTTTCCAACAACGGAGTGTGGTCGTTGCTCGAAGACCGCGACGGAAACATCTGGATCGGCACGCAGAAGTCCGGGCTCAATCGTTTGGATCGTTCAACCGGGCGTGTCGAGCAGGTGCTGGACAGCACGACGCAATCCGAGCTGCACGGAGATGCTGTGATTGCGTTGCTTGAAACCAGCGATGGCAACATCTGGGCGGGTTCAACCACGTCGGGCATCATCCTCTATTCGCCGAAGACGCGAGAGGCGCGGAATCTCAGCGTGAAGAGTGGAACGCTCCTGTCCGATCAGATCCGCTGTCTTGCCGAGTGGGAGGGAGGCAAGCTGCTGGTAGGAACGTCCAATGCCGGACTCATGGTACTGGATCCCAAGACTAACACCACCCTTCCGATCCGTCACGATGCAGCAGGGGACGCGTTCCGCAAAGTGCAGGGCATTCAAATTGATTCGCTGGGAACAATCTGGGTGGCCACGCTTGACATGGGTGTCCTGAGTGGAGTGATCACGAGGCGCGGCGATGAGTATCAGAGCTTCTTCCACAGAGTAAATGAGATCAGTAGTGGTCGGATCCGTGCGATCACCGTGGACCGCAACCAGAAAGTCTGGGCGGCGTCGGCAAGTGAAGGGCTGTTCCGCTATGATCCGGTGACTTCGTCCGCGATGCAACTGTTGAAAAACGGTCAGGCGAAGAACTCGCTGCCCGAAAACGCTCTGCTGTGTCTCACTGTGGACAGGCTTGGTGACTTGTGGATCGGCACATGGAGCTCGGGACTTGCGCGGCTGCAGCTTCGCTACACTCCGTTTCATGTGGCCGAGATCGCCGGTCCGGGTGCTTCGGCAGACGAGACTCCGGCTATCCTTTCCGTGCTCGAGCTGCCTGACGGTGAGATATTGGTCGGATCCGTCGGGCAGGGGCTCTATCGTAGTTCAGGTTCAGGGAACACGTCTGACGCCTGGAGGAAACTCTCTGCCCCAGAGCTGAATGACGCCACGATCGCGACCATCGCGCCCATCGCGGATGACCGCTTGCTGCTTGGAACATACGGCGCTGGAGCGTATTGGCTGAATCCGCGCACCGAGGCCGTACAGAGCATCGAGCTTCCTGACTCACTCGGGATCACAAGCATCCTCTGCAGCTGTCTTGATCACACGGGCGCCGTGTGGTTCGGCACGGTCAATCAAGGTGTGATTTGCTTGAATAGTGAAGGCAAGGTGCTCGCCCATCTTAACAAGAACTCATCCCCGATGTCGCTCAGCAATGGCATCATCTACACGCTTTTCGAAGACAGCGAGGGCAGCCTGTGGATCGGTACCTTGGACGGGTTGGATCAGCTATCGCGAGACAGAAAGAGTCTCAAAAGCTTTACCTACAGCCGCTCCACTCCCAATACAATCCCGAACAACGAAATTCGCGCTTTGAGCGAAGACGCGAACGGCAATCTATGGATCGGCACATCGAACGGACTCGCGCGGCTCTCGGAGGATCGCGAAACGATCTCACGGTATACGCAAAACTCCGGACTCGCAAACAACGTGATCTATGGCCTGCTTGTGGATAAGGGGAATGATGTTTGGGTGAGCACAAATCGCGGATTGTCTGTTGTCCGTACCGACGGATCGAGCGTGGACAATTTCTACGCGTGGGACGGTCTTCCTCCGGGTGAGTTCAATCAGGCGGCATGCGCAAAACTTCGCTCCGGAGTTCTGGCCTTCGGCGGTTCCAGCTTCTTCTTGACCTTTGAGCCGGACAGCGCGCGGCCTCTGCGTGTGCCGGTGGTCGTCACGGCGGTTCGCGACTACTCGACCGGTGAATATCTTGCGCGTGAGCCTGCGGCAGATGCGTCTCTTGTGCTTGATGTATCGCACAAGAGCATCTCCATCGAGTACAGCGCCGTCGAATTCTACGGCGGCGTGCTGCGCGGATTCGAACACCGCATGACTCCGATCACGACCCAATGGATCAGAAATGCCTCCGGGAATTCCGCTGCCTTCACAAACCTTGACCCCGGTTCTTATGTGTTTGCCGTCAAACGTGATGGCAGCGATTCTCTGGATGCCACTCACCTCCACATCGTGATTGAACCACCCTGGTGGCAGACGCGCGCGGCGGTCATGTTCTGGGTGTTCACCGGAATCTGCTTGAGTATCGCGGTCATGCTGGTCGTCGCACGTGCCGCCAAGAGAAGAGAACAGAAGCGCGTCGAAACCGAGATCTTCCGCACGCACTTTCTGGATGCCCTGAGTATCTTCGGGCACCGGCAGGTTGTGAAGATGGCCTTCAACAGGCTGGAATGGGCGGCCAAACGTCTCTCTGACGACGAAGACAGCGCCGCACCCGGAAACTTCTCAAAGGAAGTCACCGCGTTTCGCAATGAGATCGCTCCCAAGGTCGAGGACCTGCTAAGTAAACTGCAACTGGCAAACTTGCCGCGCGAGTTGGAGCACGAGTTCCGAGGAGCGGCGACGGACGTGAATACCATTGTGCGAAGCCTGGAGCAGAACGGGCCTGCGGTACCTGCCGAGCGCGAGGCGGTTCAGCTTGCCGCGTCCATAAACAGACTCAAGAATGCCAACGAGAGCATACTGGAGTACCTGAAGACAATCTATCCAACCGATCTCTCCGCAGTGGTAAACACGGTCATCGGTCAGAAACACTCGGTGTTTGACGGAAACGAAATCTCCGTGCAAGTTGCCCTGCATCGGAGCGTGCATTGTCTTATTGATCGCAGTGAGTTGGCAGCCGTTTTGGACGATCTGATCAGCAACGCGGTGGACGCGATGCGGACAGCTCCGAACAAGGTGCTGAGCATCTATTCAGCGCCCTATCTTGATGACCAGGTCCTCCTGTATGTTCAAGATTCGGGAATAGGGATTCCCGAGGACAAGTGGGACACGATCTTCGAACTGGGCTACACAACAAAACAAACCGGAACCGGATTCGGACTCTACAACGCGCGAAAGACTCTGCACAGGTATCAAGGCGAGTTGACCATTGATGCATCTGTTCCCGGCACAGGAACAACATTGAAGCTGCGGCTCTATCTAACCGAAGAAAGACATGACTAGCACGCAGAAGCCAAGCGTTCTCATCGTTGACGACGAAAAGGAACCTGTTACCATATTTCTGGACTTTCTTGGAGAGGACTACGAGTGCTTCGTCTCGAACACGTCAACCGATGCGATGAAGCGAATTGAGGAAAGATCGTGGGATCTGATTTTCCTTGACCAGCATCTCGGGCACGGCATGAGCGGCCTCGACATTTTGGACAAGCTCCGCGAGGCGAAGCTTGACACCCCTGTCATCATGATTTCGCAGTTTGCCAAGGCGAGCCTTGTGCGTGATGCGTGGAAACGCGGCGCGACGGATTTTATCGGGAAAATGCCGTCGCGCGCGGAACTTCTTTCGGCGGTCGAGCACAGCTTGCGGACAGTCAAGCGCGATCGCGCGAGCCTGATGCTCAAAAAGGAGGTGCGTTCGCTTAGCGCGGTTGGTCCCTCCGATGAGCAATGGCTGTTGACCGGATCAACCGTTGCTGTCAAGCGAGTCAACGACGAAGTCCGCAGAATCGCCAAGTCTGAGCTCAAAGTTCTGATTCTTGGAGAAAGCGGCACGGGAAAAGACCGCGTAGCACGAGCGATTCACGAATTGAGTGACCGCAAGGACGGACCATTTGTGGCCTACAACTGCGCGACGGCAAACCCGCAGTTGGTGGAATCCGAGCTTCGCGGTCATGTTAAGAACGCTTTCAACAATGCGGAGCACAAGAAGGGGCTCTTTGAAGACGCCAACAGCGGCACGATGTTCCTGGATGAAATCGGCTGTCTGCCTGCGAGTCTCCAGGCCGTTCTGTTAAGGTTGATCGAGGAAAAGAAGTTCCGCAGACTCGGCGGCAACACGGAAATCTATAGTGACTTCAGATTGCTCTGCGCGACAAACTCCAACCTTGAAGAGATGATTCGCAAGGGAGAATTCCGCGAAGACCTGTATCAGCGCCTGCATGTGGCCACAATTGTCACGCCTCCACTGAGAGACCGAAAGCCGGATATTCCCGAACTTGCTTCGAACATCACGCGGCAGTTGTGCAAGAACACGACCGCACCGGTTTTGTCGAACGAGGTCCTCACCGTTTTGCAGGAGAACTCCTGGAGCGGAAATGTGCGTCAGCTTAGGAATGCGCTTGAGTACGCGTGCAGTGTTTGCAAGGATGGCCAAATCGAGGTCGGCGATCTGCCTGCGTGGGTGAGCCTGACCGCGCGCCCCTCGCCCTATCGAGAAGCCAAAGAAGAATGGCTAACGAGATTTGACCGGGACTACTGGAGTTCGTTGCTCGACCGCTGCGGAGGAAACAAAACCGAAATGGAACGCGTCTCGGGAATCTCGCGGCAAATGATCTACAAAATCCTGCGAAAACTGAACCTTGAAAGCGGCCGCGAGGGCGAGCACGAAGAGACCGAATAGGCCCGAAATCCGAGTCAAAGAGTGTAAACTTCTTTTTACACCGCTAAGCAAAGGAATCTCCTACACTTCAAGAATCTGGTTCGACACAGTGTAAACGCCGGTTGACAGTTCCCCTGGGAACACCGTCTTCCGGCGTTTTACTTTTGTTCGAAATCCCAACTGCAAGTGATTGTTAAGTAATCATGTACTTGCACTACGCAAGTTGATATGCGTTCAGGCACCTCCTTTGCAATAAGGGTTTTCGATATGCAAGCAACATCCATACATAGACAACTTCTTTCGCAAGACATGGGACTGCGGTGGTCGGCGCTTGTGGGAGGCTGCGCCGCCCTGCTGTTCTTGCTGTGTGCGTCGGAAGCTCAGGCGGGCAGCTTCTGGCAGCAGATCAAGGTGCTGCCCTATGAAAGCACTAGTATGGATAGCCTTGCGCATCCCCCGCAAACACTGCAGGCCGCAGACAGCTGTGCCAGAACTCCGCGCTCGCCGGAGTTATTGCCGACCGAACTTCAATCCGCTAAACGCCCCAAAGCAACGGCCCAACGTCCTTCGGCAAAGAAGCCTTCTCAGCAAGATAGCAAGACTCTGTCAGGGAAGCCCGAATAATCATAGCTGCATTCAAACGCTTCAAATCACTCACCTATACCATCCGATGTTAGAGCAGTCCATTCAGAAGCGCCGAACCCGCGAGAGTGCAAAACATGCTGAACCCGCGAAAGCGCAGACCAAGAAGATTCGCCTCGTCATCGAGGCACCCCTGGACTGGCGCGAGGCCAATCACGAGTTTCGGAAGGCATTCCTGAAACTCGCTCTGCGCGCGAATGGCGACAACATCACGCACACCGCAGATTCCATCGGCATCGTCCGCCGCACATTGCAACTCCTCTGTGATCTCTATTGCCTCCGCGGACGCTCGAAGAGAAAACTCGAAGGACACGCGAACGGTCATACGTCCATGTTGGAATTTGATCGCGGCGAGTTCTCCGACACCTAACACAACCCCTCAATGGGGTGAACAGACACTCCTTAGCAGATACAACGCCCCGGACTGAATGTCCGGGGCGTTGTTATTGGGCGGTTCTGCTGCAAAGCAAAGTCGCACCTTTGATCCGTGCAAACGGACCATGCAATAAAAGATAGCACAGAACCAGAAGCAAAGAAGGCACCCCAACAGCGGCTTTCTTGTTGATTATGTTAGTGATAGGAATGCCGCTGAGCGCTGAGCATCCTTTCCAGTTTCGGCCACTTTCAAAATGAATTGCCTGCCGCCATCAAGACCCCCGTATTGCCTCTCAATACCCGTTTCTCACAGTAGCTGCACATGCTTCTAACCGAAAGCTCATGGAATCTCCGTAAGTTCTCGCCTGTCTGAAACCCTACCTCCCTTACATCTAATTTGTGAGTTTCCTACGATGACCCCTCGCCTTGCCCTACTGTGTCTGGTCGCACTCTTCGGTCTGGCAACTATTGGTTGCGACAAGCAGCGTGATGCTTTGCTTGTTGAGGACATGTCCAGCTCTCAAGTGAATTGGGCTGTCTTGGTCTATGTGTCAGGAAACTACGCGGGGGATATCCTCCAGGAACCGATCGAGGGAAGTCTTTCCCGTGCAATCAGCACGGTCCGTGTGCTTGAGAAGACCGAATCACCGGAGATCGTGGAAACATACGTTTGCATTGCGTCCTCGGAAACCAATGGCGAAGTTGGAATCTACAAAGTCAGCTACAGCGGACGCATTCCCGAGACTCTCTTCGATGCGCAGCTCATTCGCAACTTGGGTGCCGTCAGCATGGCCGATCCCATGACGCTGGAGACTTTCACAAGTATTGTCCTGGATGAATCCTCAGCGCGGCATTACATGCTTGCTCTAAGTGGAGACGGCATCGGCTGGCGCGGTGTTTTGGGAGACAACATCCGTCCCGAAGGCATGAGCCTGCTGAATCTGCACACGGCCATTGATCATGCGTCGGCATTTCTCCCCACCAATAGGTTCGACGTGCTCTGCCTTTACGCGCGCAACATGGGAACCGTCGAGACGGTGGCGCAACTGAGCGACCATGCGGACTACATCATGGCCTCACCGTGGCGATTCGAGCAGCCGCACAGCTTGATCATCAATGAATGGTATCGCGACCTGTCGTCGCAGCCGCAACTGAGTCCCGAAGATCTGGGAGCATATGTGATTGACGCCGAGCGACTCGCGCAGGATTCGTCCACGACCGAGTACTTCTCGACTCTTTGGAAATCTGATCGCATAGGTCCGGTGGAAGCGGCATTCGAAGCCTTCGCATCGCAATGGGCCGCCGTGGCGCCGGAACATGCTGCTGAAGTTACGAATCTTCGTAATGAAGCAACAGACGAAGGCTACTACAACTCGAACTTCATTGACCTCGCGCGCTACGCCGAACTGATCGAATCCTCTCCTGCTTTCGAAGACGAATCGTTTGATGCGCTTCGTGCTTCGGCCTCAGAACTTCAATCTAAGATCAGCGACGCGTGCATCGCGCGTTTCGGGTCGTCCGCCTCGTTGCGCTATGGCGGACTGAATCTCTACTTCCCGACCGGTGAAGTGGATTCGGCGCTTTCCTCAAGCTACGGGAATCTCGATATCAGCACGTCCGCGCCCAGTTGGGCAGGCGTCATTGACTCCCTCGCCAGCCGTGGAAACTCCACCGTCACCATCACGGGCCAAGCCTATTGGCCGGGCCGTTCCTTCCACGATGTGATCTTTATTGTGGATACCACCAGCAGCAGCGCGATTGATCCTCTGTATTTCGGAACTCCGGAGTGGTCTGTCTCCAGCACCGCAGGCGACACGATTTCCTATTCCGCAACCATTGACCTGCAATCGCTCGACTCCCTCAACATAAAGCAGTTCCTTCTGGTGATTGACCGTGATCAGGACGGCAACCTCAATTCTGGGGACTCCCTTGGGTTCTGGAATGACGGCGTTAGTCCGTTCACGGCATTCACAGTCCATCGCGGCACCACCGACGCAGATCGAAACGTTCTGATTAACCGCCGCCGCTAAATCTTCCCTCTCGCAAGCGGCTTTCACCACTTTCCCTCAGGAAATCCAACTCTCCGCTATGTACCTTCGTCTTCTTTTCGTGGGCGTTCTGCTCATGCTCGTCTCTCTAACGAACGGACAGGACATTGAACCTGGTTCCATTCGCGGACTGATCGTGGATGCTGAGAACGGCGATGCCATGATCGGCGTCTCCGTGATGCTTGAGGGAACCCAACAGGGTGCCGCGACCGATCTGGACGGCAACTTTCAGATTCGTGGCGTCGCTCCGGGGAGCTACACCATCATCGCGAACTACATCGGCTATGCAAAACTGACGGTCACCGATGTGACTGTTGCGGCAGGTCAGGCCGCGACTCTGAACTTGAAGATGTCTCCTGAAGCACTGCAAGCCGACGAAGTGGTAATCGAAGCGCGCAGAATTGACAACACCGAAGCTTCGCTGCTTCAGATTCAGCGCAAAGCCGCGACGGTCTCCAATGGCGTCTCCGCCGAACAAATCAAGCGCTCTCCCGATTCCGATGCCGCCGATGCCGTGAAGCGCGTTACGGGCGTCACCGTGGTCGGCGACAAGTACGTCTTCGTGCGCGGCATGGAAGAGCGCTACAACAACACTCGCCTGAACGGCGCGTCGCTCGCCAGTCCCGAGCCTCTAAAGCGCGTTGTTCCCTTCGACATCATTCCCGCCGGGCTTCTGAACAACATCGTGGTCTCCAAGACCTTTACGCCTGACTTGCCCGGTGACTTCTCCGGAGGTTCGGTCCAGCTCACCACCAAGGAATTCCCCGACAAACTGACACTCTCGGTTTCTCAATCCGTGGATGTCAACGAAAACACCACCTTCAAGGAATTCAAAACCTACCACGGTGGCAAGACGGATTGGTTCGGGCACGATGACGGCACCCGCGAATTTCCCGAAGCGTATGACGCCATATCCGTGGACCAGGAGGATGCTCTGCGCCAGCGCGCTCTGACCTTCTCAAATGTTTGGGAGGGCCGCCCCATTACTGCACCGGCCAGCGGCAGCCGCTCCATTGCGTTGGGTAATCAAGTCTCGCTGGGCGGCAGGCCATTCGGCTTCCTGGCTACGGTGACGCAATCCAATTCCTACTCGACCAAAGCCGAGAAGTATCAGGAATACAACTACGTCACGTTGCCGGACGGGTCCGTCTTCGCGGAACCCAGCCAGAACTATCTGACGAATATCTACACGAAATCCGGCGCTATTGGCGGCATTCTTGACCTGAACTACAAGCCCTCTCCGATCCACAAGTTCAGCATCAAGTCCATGTACACGTTGAGCGGCGATGACGACGTGCGCGAATACACGGGCGAACGCACCGATGGTGACTTCGTGCGCGGAACGCGCCTCACCTGGACGGAACGCTCATTGTTGACCTTCCAGCCCAAGGGCGAGCATCAGCTTGCTTCGCTGCGTAATAGCAGGGTGGAGTGGGGGCTTTCGATTTCCAAGGGAACCTATGACCAGCCCGACCGCCGCGACTTCTATCAGGCGTCACGCGATCCAGGCAATCCCGACGAGCCGTTCATCTATGGCGCGAACAACGACAACAGCTTCCGCAGGTTTGCAAAGTCGCGCGACGATATGCTGGAAGGATCGTTGGACTGGACCATGCCGCTCAAGCGAGCAGATGATCAATCCAAGCTGAAGTTCGGCGGCATGTTCCGCACGATGAACCGCGACTTTCCCACGCGCAAAATCCGCTTCGCAAACGCCGACGTGATCGGAGCCGATGCGCTCGACCCCACGCTGCCCGCCGAAGTACTGTTTACGGAAGAGAACATTCTTGAGCATTGGATTGCCACCGACCTCTCAGTCAATCTCGACTCATACACCGCGGACATGAAAGTCGGAGCGGGTTACCTCATGGCGGACATGCTGTTGAACAAGAAGTGGCGTGCCGTCTTTGGAGCGCGCGTCGAGTCCACCGACCAGTTCTTCAAAACTGAAGCCTTTCCGGGAAGCGACGATGCCGGCTACGCGGAAGGCGGACCGTCGCACACGGATCTCTTACCTTCCTTGAACCTGACCTATCTGCTGAACGAAAAGACCAACCTTCGCTTTGCCGCGACCAGGACGATTGCCAATCCCGACTATCTTGAGTTGGTTCCCACCGAAGACCGCGACTACAACAGTGGTTCAGTGAAAGTCGGCAATCCCGAACTCGACTACTCCAAGATCATCAATGTGGATTTGCGCGCCGAGCTCTATCCCTCGATTGGCGAAGCTGCGAGTGTGGGACTCTTCTACAAACAGATTCAAGACCCCATCGAATGGGTGTACACAACGGAGTCCGTTTCGGGCGGTAACGCGGTCGTGCGCAAACCCTTCAATCTCGGCGACGCAAACCTCTTGGGGGTTGAATTCGAATTCAGCAAGTCCCTCGAGTTTGCCTCGGAGAAAGTCGGCGCGTGGACGAGATTCTTCTCAGTTCAGGGAAACCTCACTCTCGTGTCTTCCAGTGTGGACCTGAATGCACGTGTCTATGATCCGGCCAATCCCACGCAAACCGGTTTGACCAGCAAGGATCGTCCGCTGATGGGTCAGTCAGAGTATGTCGTGAACACGACGCTCTCCTTTGACCAGCCGCTCTGGGGAACCAACATGCGTCTGCTCTTCAATACCTTCGGCAAGCGCATCTCCGAGCTCGGCGCAAGCGGTCGCGCAGACACCTATGAAGAACCATTTGACCGTATGGACTTCGTCGTCAATCAGAGTCTGGGAGGACACTGGTCCACAAAAATTCAGGTCAAAAATCTGCTCGACTCGAAGGTGGAGTACAGCCTGGACGGACAGAGTCTTAAATCCTATAAGCTTGGACGTTCCTTCTCGGTGGGTGCGACGTATTCACTATAGTTCACAGCATAGCTACTTGCGGAAACCTAACATTCCGCTCACCCCCGGAAAACCTCCGGGGGTTATCTTCTTCCCGACTTTGATGACAGGACAGATACTTTAGATTTGAATAACTGACCCATACAAGTCTTGCAAACATGAAAAGAAGGAGCTTTGATATGACCATTCGTCGCCTTTTTGCCCTGCTTTGCGCAGTGGTGACTTTGTCATCCGTCGCATCAGCGATTGAAGCACCCACCGAACTGACCATTGCGTACGTTGGCACGGACGTAGTTCTGCGTTGGCAGCCTGTCGCCGGCGCGACTGAGTACAACGTGTACAAGGAAACTGACGAGATTACCGACGTGAGCCTGCTCTTCCCGGCCGCCATGCTGGCCGCGCCGACCACGAGTTGGAACGATGGCGCATTGACGATTCAGCACTACTATGTCGTCACCGCAGTGGTTCCCTCCGGCGACGCCTCCGGCGTGATCAACGACACGACTGGCCTCGCATACGAAGGCGTGCTTGTCTGGGTTTCCGAGCAGGGCAGTCCCAACGTCACGGGCATGGACTATACCGATGCCAACGGCTTCTACGAAATCCTCGACCTCCCCGTCGGCACCTACGATCTCTGCCTCTACAAGGAAAATCGTCCGGTTCACATGACGACCATCTCGATTTCCGATGGCAACAACACGGCTTACAACTACACCTGGCCGGTTTTCTCCCGCACGCACATCGCCGCGGGTATTCTGGCTCCGGGCGTTCACAACTGGACCAATGGCAACGTGTACGAAATGGACGGCATCGTCCGCGTCGGACCCGGTGCGACCTTGAACATCGAAGAAGGCACCACGGTTAATGGGTCGTCCGTGATTGTATCCGGCACCGGCTTCCCCGTTCTGACTTACTTGAACGTCATGGCCTCCACAACCGGCGATGGCACGGACAACGGTGTCCTCAACATCAGCGGTTCAAAGTATAAGCCGGTTGTCTTCACGTCTGGTCGCCTGCCCGCCGACGGTCCGCAGCGGAATTCGGACTGGGGCGGCTTGATCATTGACGGCGACGCTTCCACCAACCGTGGTCGCTTGGCCACGGGCGAAGGCGGTACGGGCCCCTACGGTAACGTCTCGACCGCGAACGACGGACAGAGCAGCGGCACGATGCGCTACTTCCGTGATGACTACGCAGGCTTCAACTTCACTGCTTCCAATCAGCTCAACGGTATCTGTATGCAGGGTGTTGGCAGCGGTACGGTCCTTGAGTACTGGCAGTCCTATCAGGGCGAAGACGACGGGATCGAGTTCTTCGGCGGCACCTGCAACGCGTCCTACGGAATCATCACCGACACCGGCGACGACGGCTTCGACTACACCAGCGGCTGGCGCGGCCATGCGGATCACGTCTGGGTGACGCAGCGTCGTGATGTGTCCGACCGTTGCATCGAAGCGGATAACCACACGACCGAGCCCGGCGAGAGCGATGAGTACGATGCACAGCCGCGCTCAAACAGCCGCTTGGCAAACTTCACGTGTGTCGGCGGCAAGGGCGCTGTCCCGCAGACCACTGGCTCGATTCTGGCCAATCCGCGTGCGGGTACCCAGTTCAACTGGTTCAACATGCTCATGACCTTGGGTCGCGGTACCGCTCTGGACATGGACAACTCGCCGACCCATTTGGCTGCCGTCGGTGGCGCGAGCCGTCTTGACTACAGCCTCTTCTGGGACAACGGCGGTGCTTCCACCGAAGTCATTGATCCCAGCACCGGCACCGGTATCGGCGACGGTCACTTCACCGTGGAAGACGGCGAATGGAATCTCGCTCCGACCTGTAGCGCCCCGGCAGCCTTCCCGGTCAACTCCACGCACATTGCCGCCCCGACGAACTGGGCGCAGGACATCTCCGGCTATCGTGGCTGCGGCTTCACCGGTTCGAACGCCACGACTGTCATTGCCAACCCGATGCTGATTGACCCGGCCAACGCTGGCGGTGCCTATGACGCTCGTCCGCAGGCTGGTTCACCCGCACTGAACAGCGCCAGCGTTGCTCCGGCTGGCGTGCTGTCCGGCTATGGACTGCCCTATTCCTCGTACATCGGCGCCTTCAGCGGCCCGAACGACGATTGGCACATCGGCTGGTCGCGCAAAGCGTCCGGTTGATCGCTTGACGATTGCTTGAATACGGCGGCGGACTCTCGTATATTGGAGTCCGCCGCCTTGCTTTTTTCGAGAACCATAGTATGAAGACCCTTCTTTCAATCTCCTTATTGCTTGCCTTGCTCTTTGGCTGCTCTACCGAAAAAAAACCCGGGCAATCCAAAGAACCCCCGCTGCCGCACATGCAGCCTTCCATGCAGGCGCTTGCCGCGACGGTTGTCCAGGCCGTCGCCGATTCCAACGTGGATCTCCTTTATGACTTGGTCGTCACCAAGGACGAATACCGCGACGTGGTCTGGGTAAATCTCGATTCAGTAGAGATTCGCGGACTTCTTTTGGAAGAAGTGTGGGGCTGGAATGCACGCGATTCAGACAAAGCGATTGCGCGTATGGTCGGCGACTTCGCGCATAAGGAGTTTCAGATGATGCGCCTCGATCCGCCGCGCGACACACGGGTGCGCAACGAGATCAAGGTCCATCGCGGCAACTGGATTCACATCCAGGAGCGCGACGCCCCGGAAGAAGATACCTGGCGCATGATCAATGTCGTCCTCGAGTACCAGGGCTGGTTCAAAGTCATCACCTACGACGACTGACCTTCCGCCCACGACGAATTCAAACCCCTTGCCAATCAACAAATTGGCAAGGGGTTTTTGCATGAGTGGCGTTTCGCAAAAAAACACCGTTCCTTTAAGCATCGCCGAGCAGGAATCGTAGGGGCGGAAGGCATTCCGCCTGCTTCCCCGCCGGAATCTCCGCAAGTAAGCGATTCACCCCCTTCCCGAGTAATATGGTTAGACCAACCCCAGAAAGGTACAACCATGACTCGATTCGTAATTCTTGCGCTCCTAATCCTCGCTCTGGCCTTGCCCGCTCTCAGTGAACAAGACACAGAACTCGATGCCCTGCCCATGCCCGTCGGCGGAATGACGGCGCTCATGAAAGAAGTCGTCTATCCCAAGTCCGCACTGAAAGACGGCCTCGAAGGCAAGGTCTTGATCTCAGTCGTGATCAGCGCCGACGGCAAGACCAAATCTGCCGAAGTCATGACCAGTGTCCGCGAAGACTTGGACCAGGCCGCGCTCAATGCAGTAAGAAACATCAAGTGGACGCCCGCTATGAAAGGCCATGAGGCCGTCGAAGCCACGGTCGTGGTGCCCATCCAATTCAAATTGGACCCGAACAAGAAGAGGTAATCGAAGCACCTTAACAAGTCCCTGCACGGATCGCCTTGCACGCAAGGCGGTCTTTCGTGCTTGGTGTCCACGCAACGTGCAAGAAATCATTCGCGACATCTTAGCTGGAAACACAAACCGTTTTCGCGAAATCGTGAGCAAGTACAGCGACGATCTCTTGCGCGTGGCCTATCATTTCGCGCGCAATTGGGACGATGCCCGCGAATGGACACAAATCACTTTCGTCAAATGCTTCGAGAACCTCCGCCGCTACGATCCACAGCGGCCCTTCGCGCCGTGGCTGTACAGAATACATGTAAACGTCTGCAAATCCCACGCGCGCAGAGCGAAGCGCTACGAGTCGCTGACCGAAGGTGCCATAAACTTGCATTCAGCGCCGCACTCCGAAACACAAGTAGATGAGTCGGAACGAATACATGCGCAAATCGCGCGGCTGCCCTTGAAACAAAGAACAGCCTTCATTCTGATTGAGATCGAAGGAATGAGTTCCGCGGAGGCCGCATTCGCAATGGGCTGCAAGGACTCCACGGCACGAGTGCATCTGGCTCGCGCAAAAGATACTCTGCGCAAGCAACTAACGGACATGGGAATCGGGAATGACACGCTACTCTGAGTTCAAAACATCGCAAATAAAACTTGTGCCGCCTTCGAACCTTCGCACAGAACTTGAACGGCAGGTCATGCGGGATATTGACGCGCTGCCCGCCAGGCATCGGCGGCGGCGACTGCTCATCGCAACGGGCGCGGGAGTATGTGCGGCGCTGCTTTTCCTGGTGCTCGCTCCGCTCCGCAAGCCACCCACAATGGCCGGCGGTGACTTCATCGAGTCAGTGGTCATCATGGAAGATCACGTCTTCATCTGGCTCGAACCCGCGACCAGCAAATCGGTGACGAAGCATGACTAAACACATCACAAAGCTCACTCTGCTCTTCTCTCTGGCCTTCCTTGCGGGAAGCTGCGCGAACAAGAACGACTCTCGCTGGCTCGTCGTCTCCGAGGCTATTCACTTTGGAGTGCAGCCCGGTTCCGGTACCCTCAGCCTGCCCGTGTTCGCGGGAACGCTCGGAGTGGACAACATCGTGCACGACATCTCGCAGGCGGAATTCTATCACCAGAAGCTCGCCTCGGTCTATGGAGAGAAATCCTTTCATTTCCTTGCGGACTCAACGATTGAAGTTCTGTTGGACAGATCCGGACCGCTCACGAGACCGCAATCCGTATATGGCTATGAAAGCGGCGCGGCAAGAATTGAATTGGACTTGATGTCCTTTGAGAGCGCCGTTGCGCACTATTCCTTCCGCGTGACCAACAAAGAGACCGGACAAATTCGCACACATCAGGTCGAAGTTCCCGTCGGCCAATCGGCCTCCGTCGGTCTTCTGTTTGATCCGGTGCACAATCGCGGTTATCTCGTTGCGCTTTCTGTTCAAGCCATGGAAATCACAAGTGGGACGACCCCGGAAAATCTCGCAAACTTTCTGCGCGAAAAGAACACTCCGCGCGGAGTCAAGAGCTCCTCAGGGTTTCGCGTGGCAGATCAGAAGTGGATGAACGAACTTTTCGGAACGCGCGCGCTTATCCTTTCCGATAGCCTCAGTGATGATGCGTCCGCTGAAGTGCAGCCATTCGATACTCCACCTATGCCAGTCGGCGGCATGAACGCCATCGCCGCCTTGCTGGCTTATCCGGAATCAGCGCTTCGTGATACCATCGAAGGCCGCGTGGTGGTCGCAGTAAAAGTGGACTCAAGCGGATCTGTCACCTCCTGTCAGGTCATTCGCAGTCTTCGCGCCGATTTGGACAGCGTGGTCGTTCGCGCCATGCCCGCCGTGGCGTTCACACCCGCTATCTTCGAAGGAAACCCTGTCGCCACAACCGTCATGATTCCAATTGAGTTCAAACTAAAGTAGCGCAGTCTTCAGAACTCAGGTGGCAAGACAAAACAGGCTCCTCATTAGAGGAGCCTGTTTCACTTCAATCACGTAGAACCTATGTGCGTGCGCCGTCAATCAACGTCATCAGGTCCCGCACGTTTCCGCGCAGCGATTCCGCCTGCGCCGAGAGCTGTTCCGCCGCGGACGCCGTGCGTTCACTCGATTCGGAATTGGTCGAGGCCACGCGCTTGATGGACTCCATCGAGCCGTTGACGACTTCAATCCCCTTGTGCTGCTCATCCACGGATGTGGCAATCCGCGCGACAATCGAATTCACTTCTTCCGAGGTCTGCTGCACCTCCTGCAGTGCGGTCTTCAAACTTGCGACCACCGTCGCACCTGTTCCCACTCGTGTAACCGTGCCCCGAATCAATTCTGCCGTCGTCTTCGCCGATTCCGCGCTGCGATGCGCGAGTTTGCGCACCTCTTCGGCGACCACCGCGAATCCCTTGCCGGACTCTCCGGCACGCGCGGCCTCAACTGCCGCGTTCAGCGCCAATAAGTTCGTCTGAAAAGCGATTTCGTCAATCGTCTTGATAATCGCGGAAGTCTGATTCGATGCCGTGCGAATCTCACTCATAGACTCGTCCATCTCAACGGCTCGATCCGCTGCCAAACGAACTTTGGAGACGGACTCCAGAACAAGCCCGCGCGCGCGCTGCGCATGTTCGGCATTTTCCGACGTAGTTCTCGAAAGCTGGGAAATCGCGGCGGCCGTGTCGCTGAGCGCGCGATCTTCATCACTCGAGCATGCCGCAACAGATTGACTCGCCGTCGAAAGCTCGCTTGCGGCAGAGGAAATCTGATCGGACCCCTCGCTCAGACTCAATGCGATGCCTTCCGCCGGACGATTCACCGTGACCGTGATAATCCAGAAGTAAGCGAATGCCAGTGCCAGAAGACCGGCGCCGCAGAAGAGAGCCATTTTTAACATGCCCATCCACATGATCCCGGCGAGCTTCGAGTCCCGGAAGCTGAGCGACTGACGAATCTCGATTGCGCCGTGCGTCGGTTTGCTCTGATTCTTCTCATCCGCCGTGTGGCAGTCCAGACATGTCTTGCTCAGGTGAATCGGTCGGTAGTAGCACAGGCTGTTCGTTTCCTTGTCAACAACCACATATTCATCCTTGCCCGATTGCATCATTTCCCGAAGTACTGCGGCCTGAGTGTCGCTTGCCTTGTTTGCTTTGCTTTCCGGCACAAGCACGGGAGTGTAAAACTCATATCCCCCCTCCTTGGCCATTTCTCTGGCCTTCGCCCAGTGATCGTCGTCAGATGCGTTTTCGGCGAGCGCCTCATTCGCGGACTCGGTCGCGACACAGATTGCCCGCGCTTTGTCCACATACATCGTCCTCAATTGGCTGGTCGCCTGTGTATAGTAAACGACAAACAACCCCATCATCAATGCTACGGTTAAGCCTAGACCAGCTAATACAATTTTGGTACGATGAGATTTTCTATGATACCAATTCATAAGTCCTCGAGTACGTCGTCCGATAGTGTTGTAAAAGTGCCACTTCATAAGGGGCAACTCACATGCCATCGTATTGATAAAAGGTAAGCAACAAACAGACTCAATCCGAAAGAATGGAAGCGTTCTTTCAGACCCTCACGGAGGGTAACAATGTCACGATTTTGTCAAATAGCTCGTCAAGTCCGTGCAGAGTACGAACACTTCAAGCAAAGCTTCACACAAACATGAACAATTAATGAGTGTTCAAGTCTGTCGCGGCAACTCCTGCCCTTTGAGTCATGTTGCAAAAAGTCAGCAGTCTTGCTACCTTCCAAAATTGTCGGACAGAAAGTGCCTGACACATTCAACAGGAGGTAGGTTCTTTCCATGGACGTAGAACTTCTGTCGAGAATTCAGTTCGCAGTCACCATCGGGTTTCACTTCTTGTTTCCGCCCATCTCCATCGGATTGGCGTGGATGCTCGTGATCATCGAAGGGCTCGGCTGGCGGCGCAACGATCTTGACTACGTGAAACTCGGCAAATTCTTTGGCAAGGTGCTCGCGCTCACTTTCGCCGTCGGCGTCGCGACGGGCATTGTCATGGAGTTCCAATTCGGTACAAACTGGTCGCGTTATTCTAAAGTCGTCGGCGACGTGTTTGGGGCGCCGCTTGCCGCGGAAGGCGTGATTGCCTTCTTTCTCGAATCCGGATTCCTCGGTCTCTATCTCTTTGGCCGGGACAGAGTCGGCAAAGGTCTGCACTGGTTCTCCATCCTGATGGTGGCTGTCGGCTCGACGCTGTCCGCCTTCTGGATCATCGTCGCGAACTCGTGGCAGCAAACGCCGGCGGGATTTGTCTTCAATCCGGTGACTCAGCGGGCCGAATTGACAAGCTTTTTCGACGCAGTGTTCAATCCCTCAACACTGATCAGATTCTTTCACACCGTGGATGCCGCCCTCATCACCGGAGCATTCTGGGTTGCGGGCATCTCGGCCTACTGGCTTCTGAAGAACAAGAGTGCGGCTCTCGCCAAGAAATCTCTGAAGATCGCAGTGATCTTCGGCCTGATTGTGGCGGGGCTTGAAGTCTTTCCGCTCGGACATGAGCACGGCCAGCAAGTCGCGACGACCCAGCCCGAGAAGTTTGCCGCCATGAACGGAATCTACGCCACCGAAACCGGCGCGCCGATCATGCTCTTTGCCGTCCCGCTGAACCGTCCGCCGGAGCTCATCGCCAAACTGCAAATCCCCGGGCTCTTGAGCTGGCTGGCCTTCGGAGATGTGCACGCCGAAATTCGCGGCATCAATGAATTCCCCCGCGAGGACATTCCGCCGCTCTTTCTCACATTCGTGTCTTATCACAACATGGTCATTCTGGGAATGTTCTTCATTCTCGTGATGGCTCTGTCCGTCTTTTTCCTGATCAAAGGAACACTCTGGGACAAGAAACGCCTGCTGCGTGTCTTGCTCTGGTCCATGCCCTTGCCTTTGGCCGCCTGCCAATTGGGCTGGATGGCCGCCGAGGTCGGCAGACAACCCTGGATCGTCTATCATGTCCTGAGAACACACGACGCATTCTCTCCAACCGTCGGAGTCGGAGAGGTTTGGTTCTCCTTGATTGCCTTCTCGCTCCTCTATCTCTTCCTCGGAACGATCTACGTGTATCTGCTGAAGCACAAGATGGACGCGGGCCCGGATCTCGTGGAGGTGAAACATGTTTGATCTGAACACCATTTGGTTTATGCTGGTGGCCGTTCTGCTGATCGGGTACGCCATTCTGGATGGTTTTGATCTCGGAGTTGGCATCCTGCATCTCTTCGCCAAGAGCGAGCATGACCGCCGCGTCCATATGAATTCCATCGGCCCGGTCTGGGACGGAAACGAAGTCTGGTTGATCACCGGAGGCGGCGCATTGTTCGCGGCCTTTCCACCGGTCTATGCAGCCGTCTTCAGCGGATTCTATCTCGCGCTGATTCTGCTCCTCTTTGCGCTGATCTTCCGCGCCGTCTCTCTCGAGTTTCGCGGCAAAGTGGAAAGCCCAAAGTGGAAAGCGTTCTGGGATCGCGGCTTCGGTATCGGTAGCCTTTTGCCTCCGGTGCTCTTCGGCACGGCCTTCGGGAACATCCTGCGCGGTATTCCCCTGGACCAGAACGGCAACTACATCGGCACGTTCTTGAGCCTTTTGAATCCGTTTTCAGTTCTGCTCGGAGTCTTGACCGCTTTGCTCTTCACGGCGCATGGCGCAATCTGGCTCGGTATGAAATCCGACGGCGAGTTGCAAGAGCGCTCTCTGAGCAAAGTTCCCAAACTGTGGAATTCGGCGTTAGCCATGTTTGTCGTCGTCACTGCTTATGGCTTCGTCTCAGTTCCTGAGCGTTTCAAAGTCTTCGCCGATGAGCCCTTATTCTGGCTCGTCCTCGTAGTACTCATCCTTTCTGCTCTGGCCGTCCCCGGTCAGGTCAAGCGGCGCGGCCTCGGTGTAGCCTTCTTGTGTTCCTCGGCCTTCATGGCATCGGGATTCTCTCTGGCAGCCTTCAGCCTGTTTCCCAACTTGGTACCCGCCAGCAACGATCCGAGCTTGAGCCTGACGATCTACAACGCCTCGTCCACGCCCTATACGCTGGGAATCATGCTCTGGATCGCACTTTTGGGTATGCCCTTGGTCCTGGCCTACACCATCATTATATATAGGGTCTTTCGCGGCAAAGTCCGCCTGACCCCCGAGAGCTACTAAGAGGAATCCTCCAAACAGAGCATTGCTGAAATCATAAAACAATAAAAAACAGCACAGGAGAATTTGCGAGCCTCCGATCAGGAACTTGCAAAGGACTCTTGCGTTCTGTATATTACTACATCGTTATATGAACACATACGGATTATGACCGCAAGACACCTTCTTCTTCTGCTCACCCTGCCGCTGCTGGCCTTCTCGCAGGAGCCCCTGACGATCCGCACCGCCATGCAGCAAGCCGTGCAGAACCACCCGCAGATGAACGCCGCACGCGCCAAAGCACAAGCCGCGCGCGCGCAAGCTCGCCAGATGGTCGGCTACCGTCTGCCCTCGGTGGACGTTTCCGAGTCCTTCATCCGCACGAGCAATCCTGCCGAGGCCTTCGCCTTTCAAATGAATCAGGAACGCTTCAGCATGATGGAGTTCGGCAATCCCGCCAACGACCCCAACAACCCGGAGCCGCTGAACACCTACATGACGCGCGCGGAAGCGACGCTGCCGATCTTCACCGGCGGCATGCTGCATGCTCGCACGCTCCAAACGCGCCGCATGGCTCGCGCCGCCGGACACGACGAAGATCGCACGCGCGACGTCGTGGCGCTCGATGCCGCCAACGCCTGGCTGAACCTCAGCAAGGCTCGCGAGTATCAGTCGCTCATGACCAAAGCTCTGGAAACCGCCGAAACACATCTCGCTCGCGCACAAGAGTACTTCAAGCAAGGCATGCTCTCGCCGAACGACATTCTGCGCGCCGAGGTCTTTGTCGCCGAAATGCGCGAATATAAAACACGCGCGGACGAGCAAGCCGGGCTGGCTCTCGCCGCGTTGAACTTTCATCGCGGACGTGCGCAAGACGAACCGGTCGAACTCGGCGAGGTTGAGCTGATTACGGCAAGCGAACTTGAAGCAGACATCGCCATCGAAAACGCGCTGGATCAGCGCCCCGACTATCTTGCTGCGCGCGAAAAACTCTCCGCGGGCCAAGCGGAAGTCATGGCCGCGCGTTCAGGCTTCCTTCCGCAACTTGGCATCACCGCTCACTATGATTGGTACGACGATCAACTCTTCGGCGACAACGGAGAATCCTGGGCCATCATGGGACAGGCGAAGATCAATCTCTTTCACGGCGGCACGGATGTTCACGCCACACGCAAAGCGGCGCTGGAAGCTCGCGCTGGCGAAGAAGATGTCAATCGCTTCCGAGAAGGCATCAAGCTCGAAGTTCGCCAAGCCCTGGCCGAACAAGCCTCTGCCAAACTTCGTCATGACGCCGCACTCGCCGCACTGACTTCTGGCCGCGAAAATCTGCGCGTCACTGAAGCGCGCTTCGATCAAGGCGTCGCGCAGACGACGGACCTGCTCGACGCGCAAACCGCCCTGCGCGAATTGGAAGTGCGCGAACTCACGGCGCGCTATGACAAACTGCTTGCGGAATATCGCATCCGCTTCACCACCGGTCATTCACTACTTGAACAATAAGCCATGAAAACAAGACTCACTGCTTTCTCGTTTCTCGCTCTGGTTCTGCTGCTTGCCGGCTGCTCGCACGAAGCGAAACTCGTTCCCGCGGATTCCGCGACACTGCGCGCTCGCACCGCAACCGCCACTGAAAAGTCACTGCCTCGTTTGATCGCCGTGCGCGGCACCATTCAAGCGGAAGACGACGCCGTGCTCTCAAGCCGCGCCATGGGACCCGTGGTACGCGAACATGCTTTGCTCGGAGATCACGTTCGCAAAGGACAAGTTCTGCTCGAAATCGAAGCTCAGATGAGCAACGGTGGGCTCGCACAAGCGCAAGGCGCTCTGGCTCAGGCGCAAGCCGCGGCCTCGCTTGCCGAACGAAACCTGAAGAGATTCGAAGCGCTCTTTGAAGCGAAGGCTTGCTCGCAGCTTGAACTCGACATGGCCCGCATGCAGCATGAAACCGCCGCCGGTGCCGTTAAACAGGCGCGCGGAGCCGTGGATCAGGCTCAGTCCGTCGCGCAAGAGAGCTCAATTCGTGCGCCGTTCGATGGAGTTGTGGTCGAGAAGTTTGTAAACGTCGGCGATCTCGTTGCGCCGGGCCGCCCGTTGATTCGTGTGCAAACTTCTCAAGGCCGTGACCTGAGCTTTGTGGTGCGTTCCGCCGAAGCCTCACAGCTCACACGCGGCACGATCATCAACTGCGTCCTCGACAATTCACAGCGCGACGTCGAGGCAACAATCACGGAGATTGCTCCCTCCGCCGATCCCATGACGCACACCGTCACGGTGAAAGCGCGCCTGAGCGATGCCGATTCGCTCGCCGCGGGATTCACCGCAACCGCGGAGATTCCCGGCGAGAGTGTAAACGTGCTGCTCGTTCCGAAGACTGCTGTATTGGCCGCAGGTGGATTGCATCTCGCCACACTCGTGGATGAGCAAGGTGCCGCGCGAACCCGCGCCGTGACCATCGGCAGAACACGCGGAACGGATGTCGAGATTCTTTCCGGCCTGAAAGCTGGTGAAACCGTCGTACTGGATCGCACCGGAGTGATCGCGGAAGGCACACGCATCGAGAGGACGAACGGATGAGCGATCGCACTCCCGAACAGATTCACAAAGAAATGGAAGCGCTTCGCCGCGATGCGAAGCGAGAGAAACTTGCGCGCCGCAAGATCGGAGCGTCAGGAAAACTTGCCGCGGCCTTCCTCGAGTCCAAACTTACTCCGCTTCTCGTCGTCGCGTCGCTGCTGATCGGAGCGCTGGCGCTGATCGTCACGCCGCGCGAAGAAGAGCCGCAGATCAAGGTGCCGATGGTGGATGTCACGGTCGGCTTGCCCGGTGCGTCGGCGCAGGAAGTCGAACGCCGCGTCATCACTCCGCTTGAGAAAGTTCTCTACGAGATCGAAAACGTCGAGTACATCTATTCGACGTCACAGCCGTCGGGCGGCATGATCATTGTCCGTTTCTATGTCGGCACAGACCCCGATCAAGCCGTCACAAGAATTCACGCCAAGCTCGCCGCACATCCCGAAGCGCTGCCGCAAGGTTCGACCACTCCGGTCGTCAAACCGCGCTCGATTGATGATGTCCCCGCGCTGGCCTACACACTCTGGAGCACAACCGCGTCACCCACGGAGCTTCGCGGTATCGCCGACGAATTGCGCAATGAAGTCATTCAGCATCCGCGCGTCGCGCAGGCCTGGCTGATTGGCGGACAACGTCGCGTCGTTCGAGTTACGTTCGATCGCGACAAACTCGCAGCCTATCAAGTCTCACTGCTGCAAGCCTACGGAGCCATTGACGGCGCGAACTGGAAACTTCCCGCCGGCCAAATGGTTTCAGGGGATCTCACCACTGAAGTTCATGTCGGCGCGTTTGTCAAAAACATGGACGAAGTCCGTCAACTGGTTGTCGCCACCTATCGCGGCAAACCTGTTCGCCTTGAAGACGTCGCGTCGGTCGAAGATGGACCCGAAGAAGCCGCGCAATACGTCTGGATGGGCAGCGGCCCGGCGGCGCAAGAGAAAGACATCTCCGTCGCAGGAATAGACGCCCCCGCGATCACACTCGCAATCTCCAAGAAGCCCGGCACAAACGCCGTGGACCTTGTCTCGGAGTTGGACGCGCGTCTCGCCGAACTGAAAGGCGCGCTGATTCCCTCGGATGTCACGGTCACCAAAACCCGCGACTACGGTTTCACCGCCAAGGAAAAATCCAACGAACTGATATTCCACGTCGGACTTGCGACGCTCTCCGTCGTCTTCCTCATGCTGCTGATGCTGGGCCGCCGCGAAGCCGTCGTCGTTCTGGTTGCCGTTCCCGTAACGCTTGCCCTGACTCTTGCCGCAAGCTATTTCTTCGGCTACACGCTGAATCGCGTCACGCTCTTCGCACTGATTTTCTCAATCGGTATTCTTGTGGATGACGCAATCGTGGTGGTCGAAAACATTCATCGGCACTATCAATTACGCTGGACAAACGCCAAGCACGCGACAATCTTCGGTACGGATGAAGTCGGCAACCCCACCATTCTCGCCACGTTGACGGTGATCGCCGCCTTGATGCCGCTGGCCTTCGTATCCGGTCTGATGGGTCCCTACATGCGCCCCATTCCGGTCAACGCGTCCGCCGCGATGTTCTTCTCGCTGTTGGTTGCGTTTATCGTCTCGCCGTGGCTCACCTATCGCCTGTTCGGCGGATCGAAAGCAGTGGATCCCTCGCATCATCACTACGACGAGACGCAGGAAGAGGGCAAGCTGCAGCAAATGTACTCGCGCATCATGCGTCCGCTGCTGCACAGTCCCAAGAAACAAATCATCGCTTTCGGAAGCGTCATCGGCATTCTCCTGCTCTCCATGCTGCTCTTTCCGCTCCGCTGGGTCGTCGTCAAGATGATGCCCTATGACAACAAGAGCGAGTTGCAGGTGGTGATTGATGCACCGGAAGAGTTTTCACTCGAGCGCACCAACGCCGCCGCGCGCGACATCGCCGCTCACTTCGCAAGCATGCCCGAAGTCACCGACTATCAGGTGTACGTCGGAACATCCGCTCCCTTCAACTTCAATGGTCTCGTCCGCTACTACTTCCTGCGCAGCGGATCGAATGTCGCTGACATTCAAGTCAATCTCGTGAACAAGCATCTGCGTGATCAGGAGAGCCACGACTTCGCCAAGTCTGTGCGCAACGAACTTCTCCCGATTGCCGAGAAGCACGGCATCAATCTGAAAGTCACCGAAGTTCCGCCCGGTCCGCCCGTGCTCTCAACCATGGTGGCCGAAGTCTATGGCCCGGACCGTGAGGGCCGCAAGGCGGTCGCGACGCAAGTCAAAGAGATCTTTGAAACCACCGAAGGTATTGTGGATGTGGATTGGCTGGTCGAAGATCAGGCTCCGCTCTCCGAATGGGTCGTGGATCAAGAGAAAGCCGCCGCGGTTGGAATAACTCCCGAACACATCACGCGCACGCTGCGCGTCGCCTTGAATGGTGCCGAAGCCGGGCTGCTTCACACCGAACAGGATCGCTCGCCCGTTCCGCTCGTGCTGCAACTGGATCGCGTGCAGCGCGCGCGCATCGAAGAACTCGCGTCGTTGAAACTTCACGGCGCACAAGGACAGCTCGTTCCGCTCGGCGAACTCGTGCGCATGCAAGAGAAGACCCGCGAGTCCTTCATCTACCACAAGAACATGCAGCCGGTCACGTATGTGATCGGAGAAGTTGCCGGAACCGAGGAGTCCCCGGTCTATGGCATCATGAACATGAACGAGCGCCTGAAGGACGTGAAGACTCCCACGGGAGTCGAACTCGCGGTGATGTCCACGCACATGCCCGACCAGAGTCAGCAGTACGCGCTGAAGTGGGACGGCGAATGGCACATCACCTACGAAGTGTTCCGCGACATGGGTGCGGCCTTTGGTGTGGTTGTCTTGTTAATCTATGTTCTCGTCGTCGGTTGGTTCGGATCATTCATCACTCCGCTGATTATCATGGCGCCGATTCCGCTCACTCTGATCGGAATTCTTCCGGGGCACGCGGCGCTCGGTGTGTTCTTCACCGCAACCTCCATGATCGGGTTCATCGCGCTATCCGGAATTGTCGTGCGCAACTCGATTCTGCTCGTGGACTTCATCAATCAGGAAATCCGCGCAGGGGAGTCGCTTGAAGAAGCCGTCTTGAAAGCCGGGGCCGTGCGTTTCCGTCCGATCACACTTACGGCGCTCGCGCTGGTGGTTGGTGCAGGCGTGATCTATCTCGATCCGATCTTTCAGGGCCTGGCCGTGTCGCTGATCTTCGGCGTCATCGCGTCAACCGCTCTGACTCTCGTCGTCATCCCGCTGATGTATTACATCTATTTGAAACTCGCAGGCACGGACCAGATCCTGGATCCGGAAGAAGATAATTAGAAAGAGGAACACTCAATGCGTGTCGAAGAAGCCGTCCGCCTGCTTGCGGGCATCATGATTCTGCTGAGCCTTGCGCTGACGCTCTGGGTAAGCCAGTGGTGGCTCTTGCTCACCGCGTTTGTGGCGCTCAACTTGATTCAATCCTCTCTAAGCAAGTGGTGTCCCGCGATCACGATCTTTCGAAAACTCGGATTGAAATCATAGGAGCAGAGCCATGGAAATGCTGGTCGTGTTCGCGCGCGCCGAATTGCGCGAGGAGATTGAACTGCTTCTGCAGCGCCAGGGAGTTCCCGGATTCACGGAAATCTCCGAAGCCCACGGCGTGGGTTCAAGCGGCGCCCGCATGGGCAGCGCCGTGCATCCCAAGACATCGGTCGTACTGATGACCGTCGTGGAGTCCGATCTGCGTGAGAAGATTGTCGAAATCTTGAAAGACTACGAGCGCGAGTGCAAATGCAACGTCTCGTGTGTCTATTGGCCCGTGGTCGTTGCCGTATAGAGGAGACAATGCCCTTGCCAACAGGAAATGAAGTCCCCACCGTTGAAATGGTGTCCCGCATCGCGACCATGCTGAAAGCGATGGGCGATCCCGTGCGTCTGCGCATTCTCTACTACTTGCGCCAGCGCGAGTACACGGTCTCGGAACTGGTCGAAGAGCTTGGCTGCAGTCAGGCAAATGTCTCAAAGCACCTTTCGATTCTGAAAGCTTCAGGCCTTGTGGAACCCCGCACCGACAAGCAAAACCGTTTCTACCACGTCACCGACCCGGTGGTGAACTCCGTCTGCGACTCTGTTTGTAGCTCGATAGAAAAGCGGCAAGGCAAATAGCGATCTCTTCCTCATGAAAAACCCCGGTGCAATGCATCGGGGTTTTTCATATCTGGCTAAAGAGATTGCGGAAAAAGTTGTATCTTACGTAAGCAGTCAAAGTCACTCTGCCAACGGGAGCGCCGACATGAAAACACTCTTCATTTGTTCAATTCTTGCCCTTGCAACCGCCGCTCACGCGCAGGACGCCTACGATGAACTCCTGTATCGGTCGTACCTTGCGCACATCGCCGCCGCAAATGCGTCGCTTCGTCTGAACGAAGCCTCCGAAGCCAAGCGCTGGATTGACGGAGCCGCCATCACTCGCCTCGGCTGGGAGTGGGACTATCTGAACTCGACCGCGGACCAAAGCCTGGACCGCGTCGAGTTTGAGGATGCGCTTCCCGTGGACATCTCGCCGTCGCCGGACGGGAAGACTCTCGCCTTGGCTATGGACGACGGTTCCATTCGTCTATTGGATGCCGCCACGCTCAAAGAGCAGCGCCGCATCGTCGGTCATCGCGCAGCAGTTTATGCCGCGCGCTATTCTCCGGACGGCAAGAGCATCGTGTCCTGCTCGCGCGATAGCACGCTCCGCGCATGGAACGCAGAGTCCGGCGAGTTACTCTGGGAGGTGCACGCCGGAGGTCATGGACTTGCCGATGTTCACGTCAGCCCAGACAGCAAAAGCATTACCTATTGCTCGTGGCGGCGTCATCCGGAAAAAAGGGTGGAGGGACTCGTCTCGCTCTGGTCAACCAAAACTGGTAAAAAACTCTGGGAAGCTCCCTTCGGCAACAAACCAATCGTCGCGATTCGTTTTAGTCCCGACGGCACCATGCTTGCGGCGGGAACATGGGGTTGGCGCGTCGCACTCTGGACTCTGTCCAACCGTGACTCCGTGCGCGAATTCACCTTTGACGACGTGGACGCCTATTCCGCCATTGACGACATTGCCTTTTCGCAAGACGGAAAACAGATCATTGCCGCAACCAAGAACGGCACTCCGCGCATTTGGGATGTGGAGTCCGGCGAGCTGCTGCACGAACTCCGCTCGCACACCAAACCCGTGCTAACTGTTTGCGTTTCACAGGACGGATCCCAGCTCTACACCTCGGGCGCCGATGCAGCGATTGTGGTCTGGAACATGCAAACGGGAAAACCGCTGACCAAACTCTTCGGTCACGACGACCGCGTGTATGCGCTCGCAACGTCTCCCGATTCGAGAACTCTCTATTCTCTTTCGGCGGATCGCTCGCTTCGGATCTGGTCTGTTCCCGCCGGAACGTGGTGCACAGCTCCCGCAGGCCGCCCGGAATATTGCTATGCCTTCGCCCTCACGATGGACGGCAAAACGCTGCTCACCGACGGTCCTGATTCTTTGGCCACACTTTGGAATGCAGCAGACGGTACGCTCTTGCGCACGTTGGATGTTCGCGATGATTTGCTGAACGCCATCGCCGTCGCACCGGACAACTCGTGGTTCGCAACGTGCACATGGGACACGGTCGTGCGCGTTTGGAACATGCAAACGGGAAAACTGAAACACGAACTCGTCGGCTTGAAAGGTGGAGTGACAACTCTTGCGGCAAGTCCGGACGGAAAATGGCTCGCGGGTGCCACGTCCGCTAAAGAAGTCGTAGTCTGGAACAGCGACGGCGATCTCGTCGCGCGTTTGGAGTGCCCGGGCGGTGTTTGGAGCGTCGCGTTCTCTCCTTTTTGCGACTTGCTTGCTACTGGCGGTCAGGACGGAACACTCTCGCTCTGGAACGTCGGATCCTGGCAGCTTCAGCGCGACGTCCGCGAATACTCCGCTTCGATCAACGCAATCGCTTTTCATCCCGGCGGATACGAACTCGCAACCGCAGGAGACGATGGCCGCCTCGTGGTCTGGGACACAGAAGACCTCGCGGAAGAACACGAGCTGCGCGGTCATTCACAGCGCATCTGGTGTGTGGCCTATTCACCCGACGGCAGCCGCCTGTTCACCGGTTCCGCCGATCTCACCGTCCGCGTCTGGGATGCAGAGGTCGGGTCGTCACTCTTGGTCTTGTCCGAGTTCTCGGATCCCGTGTACAACATCGCCGTTTCGCCCGACGGAAACTCCGTCTACGCAAACTCGAGCGGCACCGAATTCAGAAAATTCTCAGCTCGATAACTCGCACCATTTCTGATTGCACGCGGTTGCACTCCAATCAACGTCAATAGCCAGATTCGGCAGTGTCAAGCGGCACTTGAGTTTCCCGCGAATAACTTGTAGATTTTTCTGGCTGAAGTGTAAATGTTCCGAATTCACCAAACCAAAACCTCCCATGCGAGTAGCGCTGTTTCTGCTCCTCATTTGCGCGTTGTCCGCTCAGGCCGACGTCACGCGCCAAACCAAAACCGTCGCCAAAGGTTTCGGCGGTTTTGAGTCTTCGCAAACTACGTTTTTCACTGCGGACAAATCCTCCGACGTCTCCAAATCCAAATGGACCAGCGGCTTCATGAAAATCGCCACCGGCGGCAAGGAGCAGCAAGGCACAACGATCACCCGGCTGGACAAAGAGCTGGTCTGGACGCTCGATGATCGCAAGAAAACCTATACTGAAATGACCTTCGAAGAGTTCCGCGAGATGCTAAAGAAGGCAACCGCCGACCTGCAGGGCGATGAAGAGGACGTTCCCGACACCACTGCCGAAGACATGTACGAATGGAAGATCGAGACACTGTCCGAGCCCGATCCTAAAACCATCAACGGTTGGGAATGCCGCAACGTTCGCATGCTCGCCACCGGCACCAACAAAACGGACTCGCTCGATTGGGTCAAGATTGATTTCAGCACGTGGAACAGCGAGGCCGTCCCCGGCACTGCGGAGATTCGCGAGTTCGCATTGAACTATGTGAAGGCCGTCGGGCTGGACGAGTGGGCACAAAACTCTGGTCTGCAAATGGCCGTCGCCCTCTACCAAACCCAGTTCAAGCAGCTTGCCGAAGAACTCGCAAAAGCTCCCGGCGATGCAGTCGAGACGGTGCTGGAGATTCGCCGTCATCAGTTGGTCGGTCCGTCGCTCGGCAAAGCCATGAAAGAGGGCATGAAGAACGAGGTCATGGGCAAGCTGCCCTTTGGCAAGAAGAAGGAAGCCCCGTCGCAAGAGCCCAAGTGGGAAGAGCGCGTCAAGTACCGAATGCAGACCGACCTGCTCTCTTCGGAAGTCGCGCCGGTAGAAACCGCGCAATTCGAAGTCCCCTCGGGTTACAAGAAAAAGAACAAGTAGCCCCGCTCAAACCGCCCCATCTAAGCCCCTGTTAAGCAATTGCTTGGCAGGGGCATTTGTATTGAGAAACTTCACAAAGTCGCCGGATTCTCTTGCCCTCCCGCCTCGGATTCCGTACATTATACCCGAACCGGACTATTCTCCTTCCCCCCACAACAAGGACATGCTTCCCCGGCTACTCCTCACCCTCCTCATAGCAACGACCGTCACACGGGCCAACTACCGGTTCGCTTCTCCCGTGGACTCCATCGCGCCGACGGAGCGCGGTGCTCGTATCTTCTGCACGGACTCGACCACGCTCGACGTCCAATTCTACACTCCCGACATCGTTCGTATTACTCTCGCGCGCCCCGGCGATCCCGAGCCATTGCTCACGGATGCACTGTTGGCGGATTCTTCAATGAAGTTGTCAATCAGATGGATTGACACTGCTGATGGCGACGCAGATCTTCTTGCAGATCAGTACGAATACCAAGCACTCAGGCACATAGAGGAAAACGACGACTATCAGTTAAGATGGAGGAATCTGGGAGTCGTATGTGACAAAGACTCCCTCCGTCTTCGCTTCACAAATCAAGATGGAAGTGACTTTCTCGCCGACGACCCCGCCATGTCCTATGGCTGGGACGGCAACGAAGTACGCACGTGGAAGAAACTCGCTCCCGGCGAGAAATTCTTCGGCTTAGGCGAGAAGGGCGGAGGCCTCGACCGCCGCGGACGCGAACTCGTTTTGTGGAACAGCGACACTCCCGGTTACACGGATTCGAGCGATCCGCTCTATCAATCCGTTCCCTTCTATATCGGTGTGCGTGACGGCATCGCGTACGGCGTCTTCTTCAATAACTCCTACAAAACCCGCTTCAACTTCGGCGCGGGACAGCAGCGCTACTCCTCCTTCGCCGCCGAAGACGGCCCGCTCGACTACTTCGTCATTTATGGTCCCACGATCAAGGCAGTTGTCCAGCGCTACACCGATCTCACGGGCAAGATGGAGCTGCCGCCGCTCTGGGCACTCGGCTATCAGCAATGCCGCTGGAGCTACTATCCCGAGTCCGAAGTCCGCAACCTCGCCGCAACGTTTCGCGCGAAAGACATTCCCTGCGACGTCATCTATCTCGACATTCACTACATGGATGGCTACCGCGTCTTCACCTGGGACAGCACGCGTTTCCCGCAGCCAAAGACGATGATTAGCGATTTAGCCAAAGACGGCTTCAAGATCGTTCCTATCATTGATCCCGGTGTCAAAGCCGATACAAACTACAGAGTCGCGCGCGAAGGTCTCACGAACGACTACTTCGTCAAATATCCCGACGGCACCACTCACATCGGTGACGTCTGGCCGGGTTTCTCATACTTTCCCGACTTTTCGAATCCCGCCACGCGCGACTGGTGGGGTGGAAACGTTGCCGAGCTGCGCAAGCAAGGATTACGCGGCTTCTGGAACGACATGAACGAACCCGCGTGCTGGGGACAAGCGTTTCCTTTGGAAACAGTTTTCAATGACAACGGCCTGCAATCTTCTCACAAGAAGATGCACAACCTCTACGCTTTGCAAATGGCGCAGGCCACGCGCGAAGGATTGCTGAAAGCATTTCCTAATGAACGCCCCTTCATCCTGACACGTGCGGGTTTCGCGGGCATTCAGAGATATTCCGCCTCATGGACCGGAGACAATCTCGCGCGCGAAGATCATCTCGAGCTCGGCATTCGCATCATGCTCGGCATGGGACTCTCCGGTCAACCATTCACCGGCATGGACATCGGCGGCTTCATGGAAACACCGTCTCCCGAATTGTACGCACGTTGGATTGAAGTCGGTGCTCTCTCTCCCTTCTGCCGCACGCACACGCACTACGGTTCACCCGATCAAGAACCCTGGTCCTTCGGCGAAAACATCGAAGACATCAGCCGCAAGTTCCTGAAGTTCCGCTACGAATTGCTCCCCTATCTCTACACACTCTTCTACGAGTCGAGCAAGACCGGCGAACCCGTCTGGCGCCCGTTGTTCTACGAATTCCAAAATGATCCCACGTGTTACGACTGGGGCTACCAGCAGCAATTCATGCTCGGCGAAAACATCTTACTCGCTCCAGTGACAAGAGTCGGCCAATACACCAAGAAAATCTATCTCCCCGAAGGCAGTTGGCTCGATTGGAACACAAAAAGAGTCTACGAAGGGAATCAAGAGATCATCGTAGACGCGCATCTCGATTGGCTCCCGCTGTTCCTGCGCAACGGCACAATTCTCTTCCGCCGCGATGCGCAAAGCTACGCCGACGAGCGCCCGATTCAAGAACTCACCTTAGATGTCTTCAGCTTGCCGCGAGCAACCGACGGCTTCCCCGCGTCGTCCGCAAGTCTCTATGAAGACGACGGCCAGAGCATGGCCTATGCAAAAGGCAAATCCCGCACATCGGAATACAGCTATTCAGGACAAAACGGCGCATTCACGCTGCGCCGAACAGTCAAACAAGGCGGCTTCACTCCGCCGGACCGCAAACTGAGTGTCACCATTCACGGTTTCGGCAAAGCACCGCTCATGCTGTGGCTGAACGAAAAACAGATAACACTTGCCGACCAACGCGTGAGCTACGATCCCGAACGCAAAGTTCTTGAATTGAACATAAATTCCGAAGCAAGTTTCAACTCGCTCCAAATCGAAACCCATTCTCCCAACGAGGAGTAGAACTCTTCGCATAGGACTCACTCTTTCCCCGAGCAGGGTCTCCAGACCCTGCCGGAATCCGCACTTCGCCGGCGGAGATTTAGCGCGCAGCTTGCTGCGCAAAATCCCTCAAGAAGACAAACAAGTTACAATGTTTGTCATCCTGAACGCAGTGAAGGATCTCTCTGCCTCCCCTTCACCGTTCACGGGGAAGGGGCCGGGGGATGGGGTCTGCTTCCGCCTTCATGTTTCATACTTCATATTTTCATATTTCCCCTCCCGCCCATGAGCCTTTCCGCCCTTGACCTAACCATCATCGTCGCCTATTTCGCGGCGATCTTCGGCGTCGCTTTCTATTTCGCGCGCCGACGCAAGTCGGATACGACGGGCTACTTTCTCGCAGGCCGCAGCGTCGGCTGGTTCGCCATCGGCGCCTCGCTCTTCGCGACCAACATATCGAGCGAGCACTTCGTCGGCCTGGCGGGATCGGGTGCAGCGGGCGGACTTGCCGTCGGTCACTTCGAATGGCTCGCGTGTCTGATCGTGCTGCTGCTCGGTTGGATCTTTGCGCCGTTCTATCTCAACTCGCAAGTCTTCACGATGCCCGAGTTTCTTGAGCGCCGCTACGGTGCCGCAAGCCGCTGGTATCTCACCGGCGTTTCCATTGTCGCCTATGTGCTCACGAAAGTGTCCGTCACATTGCTCGCGGGCTCGCTTCTGCTCAATGTGCTGCTCGGTTGGGATGTCTATACGTCGGCAATTGTTCTCGTGCTCGCAACAGGACTCTACACCGTCATCGGCGGACTCACGGCGGTCATCTACACTGAAATGGTGCAAGCCGTCATTCTGATCGGCGGCGCGCTCGCATTGACTTTGCTCGGCCTGAGTGAAGTCGGAGGATTGGATGGACTGGTCGCCAAAACTCCTCCCGACTATTGGAGCATGTTCAAAGCCATGGACCATCCGGATTTTCCGTGGACCGGCATTGTCTTCGGCGCGCCGATTCTCGGCATCTGGTATTGGTGCACCGATCAATATATCGTGCAGCGCGTCTTGAGTGCGCGCGGCTTGGAGCAAGCTCGCAGCGGTGCGATCTTCGCGGGCTACTTGAAGATTCTGCCCGTTTTTATTCTCGTCCTTCCCGGAGTCATTGCGCACGCGCTCTATCCCGACGTCGCAGGTGACCAAGCCTATCCCGCGATGGTCTCGCGCCTGCTTCCCGCCGGAGTGAAGGGCATCGTCATCGCAAGTTTGCTCGCCGCTCTGATGTCGTCGCTCGCATCGTGTTTCAACAGTGCCTCCACGCTCTTCACGATGGACGTGTATAAGAAACTGAAGCCCGATACTCCCGAAGGCCGTCTCGTCGCCGTCGGCAGAATCGCCACCGGCGTGATCGTCCTGCTCGGAATTCTCTGGGTGCCCTTCATCAAAGTCATCTCGTCGCAACTTTACGTTTACCTGCAGAGCGTGCAAGCCTACATCAGTCCGCCCATCGCCGCAGTTTTCCTTTTCGGAATTCTCTGGTCACGTGCCAATGCTAAGGGTTCCATTGCCGCATTGCTCACGGGACTCGTCATAGGTGCCACGCGCCTGATCGGCGAACTTCTGCATAAGCAAGCGCCGCTCGCCGAAGGTCCGCTGCGCTGGATGGTCGAAATGAACTTCCTGCATTTCGCGACGTTCCTCTTTGTGCTGTGCTCAATTATGCTCGTCGTCGTCAGTCTCAGCACTCCGGCTCCCGCACTGTCATCGCTCACAGGTTTGACATTCCGCCATACGCCGCGCCTCGAGCGCATCGTCGCAAATCCGAAGCTGCATCGCCTGAACCTCGGCTGGAGCGTCCTGCTTGTTGCTCTGGTCTTCATTCTCTGGGGCCTCTTCTTCTAAACTCGGTTCCCCGAGCAGGGTCTCAAGACCCTGCCGGAATCTCCGTATTCGCCGAGCGGGAGTTTAGCACAGTGCTTTACAAGCACAAAGCGGTTCCCCGCAGGAATCCGCAACATCACCACGACTTCATGAACTCGACTTTTCGCCCAACGATGAAAACTCTTCGCACGATACTGTTGATACTCTGCGCCAGCACACTGGGTCCAGCATTCACGCTGGTGGCGGCTCCCGTTCATACGACTTACCTGTGGCACATGGAGCAGCCTATCTACTGGCCCGATCAATCTCCCTACGGCAACGGCTACGAAACCGCCATGGAATCCATCTGGCAGCGAAACATCGGAGCGCCACATCCGGAAAATGATGTGCACTCCATATTCACGTTGGCGGATCGCGTCGCCGCATATCAATACCGTCCGAGAAACTCCATTGATGCCATGTCCGGCACCGATGCCGGCGCGCAAGTCACCTATTCCGGCGGCTTGATTCGCAACGTCGCAAGCCTCGGCGCAGAGAACTACGGCGGCTACTCTCCGTCGTGGAACTCGGACTACCAAACCGCGCGCACGTGGAACACCAGCGGCGGGCATCCGCAGCTTGAGCTGACTGTCATATCCTATCATCACAGCTTCGCACCCTTCATTGATCCCGAAGTGCTGAAGAAAGACATTCAAATCTATCAGCACGTCTATCCCTTTGTGTGGGGCGCGTCACCTCCGCAAACCAAAGGCTTCTTTCCGCCCGAGATCGCTTTCAGCCAGCGCATCATTCCCGTGTTGCGCGACTGCGGTCTCGATTGGACCTTCATCGCGTCCACGCATCTCTCTCGCGCCTGCGCAAACTTCCCGTTGACGCTCGGTACCGGCGGCGAAAATTGCAACCCTCCCAATCTCGCCGATCAATTGAATCCCGCGCAATCCAATTGGCGTACGCAAACCATTTCCCGCGGCTGTTCGCCCACGGACGCCGTGCCCTTCGGATTTCAACCGCATCGCGCAATCTATGTGGACGCGCAAACTGGAGTCGCCGACACAATCATTGTGATTCCCGTGGCCATGGCCATGAGTTGGGAAGACGGCTATCAAATTTACGGCACGGGCGATATTGATCAAATTGCGGCGCTGAATGATCCCAACAAACCTATGCTGATCACGCTCGGGCACGATGGCGACAATGCCTTCGGCGGCGGCTACTCTTACTACATGGAGAGCGTGCCCGGCTTCACGCAGTCCGCAGTCAATCACGGCTACGAGCCAACTACTGTTCCCGAGTATCTCGCGGATCACGCTCCCGCGCCAAACGACATCGTTCATGTTGAAGACGGCGCATGGATCAACGCCGACGGAGACTTCGGCGATCCCGATTTCCCCAACTGGCTGTGGCCGCCCTACAATTCATCCGGCCAAATTGACATCGAGAACGGTTGGGCGATTGACGCGCACAATTGGGCGGTGATCACCGCCGCCACAAACTATGTGCTGACCGCCGAAGATGTCGCCGGACCGTCCTTTATCCCCGCGATTCAAGACCCGCGTCTGAATTCTCCCACGACACTCGACCTCGCGTGGCACTTTCTGCTCGGTTCATTGAATTCCGGCTACATGTACTACGGCAACTCGCTCGATATGGAGCAAAAACCCGTCGTCGCGTGCAACGAAGCGGTGACTCGCGCCTCGCTCGTGATCGGATCATCGCAGGACAACACGCCGCCCACGATTTGGACCTTGCAGCAGTGGCCGCACAATCCCGGCGCACTCGGTTTCGGTCCCTTGCATGGCTATGCGCAGGTGAACAACCCGCGCGATTTTCGCATCTGGACGTTCGTCGCTGACGTGAACGGCGTTGCGGCGTGTTCGCTCTACTATCGTCTCGATCAGGACGGACAAAATCCGCTCGCGTCATTTCAAAACGAAACCTACGCGGGAGGTGCCGAAGTCACGTCGTGGCGCGCACGCGCAATGTCGCGCCGCACATTCCCGGCGGGGAATCCTTATAACGATCCGCAAATTCACTTCGATGAATTGCCTGCCGCAATCTCCGAGCAGTTCACCTATCACCTGACCGACGGCGAAGTCACGGACTCCGGCGGAGTACTCGTGGACTACTATGTCAAATCATGGGACGTCGCGGGAAATCAGAAGAGCTCGGAAATCTATCACACCTACGTCGGCACGGGTGAAGGCAGCGGCGGCGGCGGCACGCGCGTGTCGTGGACTCCGCAAAACCCCGAAGGCGGACAATCCGTCACCATCTACTACGACCTGACGCAAAGCCCGTTGCCGCAAAACACAAATCCAGCTCGCATTCACATCGGACACTCCGGTTGGCAGGGAGTCTTGTCTCCTGACCCCGTGATGACCTTCGACAATGACTCCTCCATGTGGCGCTACTCCTATGCGATTCCCTCCGGCGCAACCTCCGTGGACTTCGTCTTCACCGACGGACTCGGCAACTGGGATAACAACAGCGGCACAGATTGGCACATCACCGTCACACCGACAGGAACTCCCGGCTTTGACTTGAACGGAGTATTGGACACCAACACAGTTGAAATCGGAGTGAACGGCGCGGTTCACCTGTGGGCAGGCTTCGACGGAACAAATCTCTACGTCGCAACCGAAAACGCGCAAGGGTCACCTCTGGATCGCTTCATCTTCATCGCGCAAACTCCTGGCGCATTACAAGCCTCGCCGTGGGCCAAAGCCGGACTGGTCGCCGCGTGGAGCGCGTTCATCGGCAACGAGCAATCGAACGGTTGGCGCGGATGGTTTGACGCGCAGGGCACGGCGCAAGTCGCGGCGTCCGGCGTAGTCGAAGCCACGCTCGATCTTGCCGGAGAGTTTGGCTCGCTTCCCGACTCGCTCTATGTCTGTCTCGGAAGATACGGAACCGACAACAGCGGCGTGCTGACGGATCAAATTCCTGCTGCGGTCATCGTAAACGGCACGATCGAGAGCAGCGAGTGGCAGGTGCTGCGCTTGAAGCCGAAAAATCTCACGATTCAAACCGACGGAACGAACATCACCCTGCGCTGGCAGGGCAGCGCGCTCGCGCAAGCTTATCGTATCTGGCGCACGACCGCAATCGGAGAACAGCCCACTCTCATTGCAACAACTACATCGCTCTCTTTCACGGAACCGGTCAGCGGCACGCAAGCCATTTACTGGGTCGAGATTCAATTCTGATCACCATGACTGAAATGACTTTTATGAAAACTCTTCTGATCGCGCTGTTCACGGCGCTGCTGATCTTCGCCTGCAAAGCGTCCTCCACGGAAAGCACCGTCGAGCCGCCGGACATGACTCCTCCCGAGTGGTCGCGCAACAGCGTGATCTACGAAGTCAATGTCCGCCAGTTTACTCCCGAAGGAACCTTCGCGGCTTTCAGAACCCACTTACCGCGTCTGCGCGAACTCGGTGTGGACATTCTTTGGTTCATGCCCATTCATCCAATCGGCATCGAGAATCGCAAAGGCTCCCTCGGCAGCTACTACTCCGTGCGCGACTATCGCGCCGTCAATCCCGAGTTCGGCACAATGGAAGAGTGGCGCGCGCTTGTCGAAGAATGCCACGCCATGGGCTTCAAAGTCATCATTGACTGGGTGGCCAATCACTCCGCGTGGGACAACCCCTTGGCCACCGAGCATCCCGATTGGTACACGCGTGACAACGAAGGCAACTTCGTGCCGCCCGTGCCCGACTGGTCGGATGTGATAGACTTCAACTTCGACAACGCCGACTTTCGCAATTGGATGATTGAGTCCTTGCAGTTCTGGGTTCGCGAAACGAACATAGATGGCTATCGCTGCGACGTCGCAGGCATGGTGCCGCTGAGTTTCTGGGAAGATGCCGCGCGCGCATTGTTGCCCATGAAGTCTCTCTTCTTGCTCATGGAAAATGAGTCCGCGGAATATCACTCCGCATTTCACGCAGGATACGGCTGGGAGCTCTTCCACAAATCCGTGGATGTCGCGGCGGGCACGCGCACGCCTTCCGAGCTCTTCGAATACTTCGCGCGCCACAAAGCCGATTATCCTCCCGACTCCTACGCCATGTACTTCACCAGCAACCACGACGAAAACAGTTGGAACGGCACCGAGTTCGAACGCTTTCACAACGCCGCGAGGCCCTTCGCAGTCTTGGCCATGACCGCGCCGGGCCTTCCGCTGGTCTACAATGGCCAGGAAGCCGGATTCAATCGCCGCCTCTTGTTCTTCGAAAAGGACTCCATTGACTGGGTTGAAAACGACTTCGCGGACTTCTATCAGAAGCTCGTGGACTTGAAACATCGTCACTCCGCGCTGCGCAACGGCTCCGAAGGCGCGGACATCATCCGCGTGAATCACACCGGATCGGCTTCTGCGATGTGTTACAAACGTGAAGCAGGAAACGCGCGCGTCGTCGCGTTGATCAACACCGCGCAAACCGGAATCAACTTCACTTTGAACGACACTTCCATCGCCGGAACCTATCGCGAAGTGCTTTCCGGTGACACGGTGACACTAACTGGCACCGATGCCTTCACACTTCCCGCCGCAGTCGCGAAAGTCTATGAGCTGATCGAATAGCGCTCGCGATCGAAGAAAACGAAAGAGCCGCGGCCTCAATGGCCGCGGCTCTTTTTGCGTCATATGAACAAAATGCTATGGCTGATTCACCGCTCGCACGATGAAGAACTTCTGCGCATCCACTCCAACTGGAACCACCATCATCTTCGTCAAAGTGTTGCCTTCAAAGTTTCCGTTCTGCAAAATGCTGTCCGATACCGTGTGCGAGAACACGTCATAGCTCACGCGCTCCGGACCAAGCCAGCGCAGCGTCGCATCCGTTCCGTTCGTGGCAATCGTCAGCGAGTACGGCGAGCAAACCCAGTCATTCCAGAACATATTGCCCAAGTCCTGCGTCGGACCGCTGTCATCCAAAGAGAGCGGACGATTCGGAACATCTTCCCACGTCGTTCCGCCCAGCTCATGGAAACGGAACTTGAATTCCTGCTCAATGGCAGAACCCGCCGGAAACAGCACGTCCAGCGTCCACTGTCCATCCAGATCAACATCCGTCATCGTTTCGCCGTTCCAACCGTTGAACGGCCCGGCAACGCTCATCGAATCCGGGAAGATACCCACAGTCTCAAGGCACTGCGCATCGCAGCGGAACGTCACGGTCACGGGATTCGTGGTCGGATTCGGAATCACATATGTCACCGTGATGTCATTCGTGTCCGGCAGAGTGAAGGATGGATTCGGACCAACAACGAGCCAGGTGTCGTTCTCATCCACACAGCCCCATTCAAAATTCGGCGTGCCGCCATTCGGCACAAGCACAAACAGACGCGAGAACACGTGATCACCTGCAACAGCGTCGCCGTTCGTGCCGTCATCATAAAGACGGAAGTTGCCGCCCTGCCAGGCCGCGTCATACTCGTGATAGAAGTTGAACGAGCCCTTCATGTAAATCGTGTCGTGCGTCGCGCCCGGATCTTCCACGCGGAACAAAACGTCCGAATAGGAAGGCGCAGTCCACGACAGCGAATCGAAGTTCGGATCAATCGAGTTGTTCGCAACGTCACGAATACCCGACGTCAGCGAAATGCTGTACTGCGTGCCGTCTGCAAATCCCGAGAAATTGTTGATACCCACGGTCAGCGCCGTCGCGTATTGAATTCCCGTGAACGGCCAACCGCCCGGAATGTAGTTCGATGAGTTGTTCAGCGAAGCCAAATTCATCGGCTCATTGAACAGAAGCTCCACGCCGCGACGATCAATCTGGTGCACCGAAACAAGCTGCGGTGCGACCACGTCGCCGAACGCTGCCTGCACCGTGTACGGGAACTGCACATTCAATGGATGTCCAACCGCACCGTTGTCGCTCGGGAACGTGGGCAGAGCAGGCAAACATGCCACGCCGCCCTGAGCATCCCATGTGTGGCGCAGCCACATCGAAATGTTCAGAGTCGCTCCCGCCGCCGGAGTACCGATCTGATTCTTGCGAATTGCAACTTCCGTCCACTGTCCGCCGCCGCCTGCGTCCGTCGTAATCTCAGGCTGCTGCACCCACGTGTTGATGTTCCACGTGTTCAGACCGGTGAACTGCGAACTCTGATTGTCCGTGTTCCATTGCATCACCAGATCATATTCCGGTTTGAACGGATGCGTGTAAGCCACGGCGCTCGCGCCCCAGCATGCAAACGTGCCGCCGGCTGCCGTGTTGTTCACGTCAAACAGTATGTGCACGTGCACGCTCTTGCCGTCCGCCAGCGGATCAGGATCCGCGTCATAACCAAAGTACACCCACTCGGCGTCATCCGTGACATACAGACCGCCGTCAAGATTGAACTCGACGGGCAAAGCCTGAGAAGTCGTCGAATGATCCGGAGTGCTGCCCCAACCGGCGTCCTTGATGCCGTCAATCACCGGTGTGAAAGACGGGACCGCATAAGCGGCCGCCGCGGCAAGCAAGATCGCCGCGAAAACCATTCTGCGCAAAGCATTCATGATAGTCCTCTTCTCTTCATGTAGTGGTAAAGTTTCCAAACCAAATAAGTCTCTCTAAATTCCGCCGCGCGCAACAATCGTGTAAAACACTCGGTCGCCCGGCAGCACGGAGCTGTCTTCATACTCCGTGGAAGTGGTCTCGGTAAGATACGTGTAGGGTCCGTCCGAACTCGTCGCGCGATGAATCTCATACGTATGCGCGCCCGTCACCGCATCCCAATAAAGATGTGGCGTTCCACTTTGGCCACTGATCACAAGCTCCGGCGCAACGATGTCCGCCGACAAAATGTCCTTCGTCCGCGCCCCCATCAGTGGCAGCGGACCGGATGCATAAGGCGGATAAATCAAATAGAAGTGCGACAGCGTCACGAGCGTTCCCGTCGGATTTGCCGGCGGGAGCGCGCGCGTCGTGATCTGACTCTCTTCCTGTGTTACATGCACGGCCAGCGCAATCCCCGTCGGATTTCCCAAATCACTCCACGGAATTCGCATTTCCGTAAATGGATTTCCCGACCAGCCGTTGTAGCTTTCGCCGCCGTGCTGTCCGTACTGCAAGTAAGTCCACGCCGCGCCGGTCCAATGATTGATCTGCATATTGCTCGGTCCGCCCTCAATCGCAACTTGGTATTCGATGCGATGCGGGTTGGCAAACTGCACCCGTCCCCACGAATCCGTCGCGGCACCCGAGTTCGTCAACTGATCCGTGTCAATGTCAACGAATAAATCACCGGTGGCGAGATCCTTGCGCCAATAGCCGATGTAAAGCGCATTCGCATCCCACGTGATCGTCAGCGTATCCGTTCCCGCGATCAAACACTCGTTCGCCACATCGAAATCCTGCGTACCGTCAATCACAATCGTGTGCGGCGTCAATCCATTCGGTACGGCCAGCGCCGCTTCGTCAAAGTTTGGGTCAACGACATTGCCATTCATATCAGTCACGTTGACAACTGAAACAATTCCGTTTTCACCTCCGCCGAGATTCGGCGTGACGGTCAACCGAACCTTTGTCCAATCACCCTGCCGCACCGCCGCAGTAACGGTGTGCGCAGGAACAAACCCCGACAGCATCCAGTTCGCGGGAACTTCGGCCAATGCTTCATTCACCGCCTCGCTGAATGTCACTTCAATCGTATTGCTGTTGATAAACGCCGCCTGCGCATTCATGCGCGGACCGTACGTGTCCAGATTCAACGCCGTCAGCGCATCCAATTCCGCCACACGTCCATTGCCGTCCGGCGCGCTCGTCGGACCCGCATAGAGCAGGTACGTGAACTCCCCGTGACCGCGCAATTCATCGCCGCGCAAAAGCGTTCCCGAGAATTCCGTGATGTGCTGCGTGCCGCCGTTGTTCTTCACCAGCGCGCCCGTCGCTCCGCTGTTCGGATTGCGATACCCGGAATACGCCTGATCAGGATCCCAGATGCGCTCCATATCCGCATCCCAAATCATTCCCAACAAGTCCGGACTGAATCCGTGACGTATGTAGCAATTCTGCGCGCCGACGTCGTAACGCGCCTGCAAATACGGCGCACCCGCCGCGACCTCAATCGTCTTCTCAACAGTTCCAAAACTCATCCGGATTTTCGCAAATGAGTTCGTATTCGAGTCAATCGAAAGCGCGTACAAATCATTCCGGTACGTCGGACTCACATCCGCAAACGCCGCCTGATGATTGTTCGAACCCGGCTCGTCATAGTCGCCGTCCGTCTCCGCCCAATAGGTGTTGCAGCTTCCCACGATGGAGAAGTTCTCGGACGTCGGTCCTTTGCTGAAGATATACTGCGCGCGTCCGCCGATGGATTCAAACACCGCAAGCACGCGGTCGTTGTGAATCACCAGCTCGTCTACGCCGTCAAGATCAATGTCGCTGAAAAACGCGCCGCACGTGTTGGCATACTCTCCCGCCGCCCAGTGCGCAGCTTCGGCATACACCGCAGCGTTCTTGATGTGCGCACTGTAGCGATGCTGCCAGCCGCTGATCGGCCCGCCCATGTAATCATGCCACGCCGTTTCGTGCAAGTTGGTCATCATCACATACCACGCCGTCTCGGACAAATTGTTCGCGGGCGCGCTCGTCACGTCGCCGTAAACCGTCGTCCAGATCTGACCGTAGTTCCACGCGGGCGCGTGATAATCCGACAGCGACGCGTACCCCGCCCAGTGCGTGTACCAACTGTTGTTCGTTCCGCCGTAGCCGTTGTTCCCGCCGATCAATCCATACGTGCCGTTCCCGACTTCGATTCCCGTTCCGTTGAAATCCGGATTGTCGAGCGCGGCATCAAGCTTCCACATGTCCACCGCCGGAAAATTATCCGCAGCCCAATTCACAACTTGTGAATAGTTCTCAAGACAATCGGGACAATTGAAATCCGCCATCTCCGCCGCGGCTTCCCAGTCCGTGCCATAGACGATAATCCCATAGCGTCCCGTGCTCTGAATCTGAGCAATCGCCGCGCTGGGATTGTAATGACAGTTCCCCGTAAAGTCTCCGTCAATCGGAATCACGCGCAGCGTGATGCCAGAGCCGTTGTTCATCCAATGGATCTTCCGGTCGCTGTATCCCGACACATGCGGCCAATCATCCAGGATCACCGCGTCAATGCCGTGCTGCGTCCAGTTGTCACCGAGCCACGGATCATTCAGTCCTGCGTCGGGATAGTGCCCCTGCGCGCACCACACACGCTCCGGAATCCACGCCACGCGCGAACTATAACTGAACTTGTAGTCAATCATGTCCTGCTCGATCCCGACCGCCCAATTGTTCATGTTGTCATACACGAACGGCATGATGTGCTGCGCATAGGCCGAACCCAAAACTCCGAGCCAACCTTCCGCGATGCCATCTTGCATCCACGTCAGAAACGCCGGATCATACCAGTCCGCCGCCGTCATCAGCGTTCCCGAAAGATGAAAATTCCCCGGCGCGCTTCGTCCCTGATGCAGTTCGAGAATCTCGTCAAACCCCTCCGTGCCGTCCTGCCCGCGAAACACATCCGTATAAGTCAATCCCTGATTGCCGTGATGCACAAACGCGCAGTTGCCCACGTCGCCGTCCAGCGGACGATGCGAGTCGCGTGACCATTCGATTTGGTCCGCAATCATTCCGTTCTCTGAAACTATGACGTCAATCGCCGCCGCGCCGCTCCACTCCGCAGGCCGTGCAATCGCCCACTCCAGCACACCACGATATGCCGTTTCCCGCACCGCAGCACTTCCGGCTTCGCCGCTCGTCAGCCGCGCCAGAAATCCCTTCGCGTCGCGCACCGACCACTGCACCTTCCCGTCGCCCTGCCAATCGCTGAGCAGCGTCGTCTTGCAATAGAGCGAGTCCGCGGTTTCCCGATAGAACAAATTGCACAAATCGAAATCGCCGCGCGCGGCGTCCCCGATCTCATCTTTCGCCAGCCAATGCTCCACCTTCCACGGAGAATTCTGATAGTCCTCCGCGGCCACGGCAAGCCCCGCCATGCACAAAAACAGCAGCAATAACCTCTTCATAAATGCTTCACCCTTTCACACTGCCCAGCGTCAAACCCGACACCAGCCATTTGGACAATTTCATAAACAACAAAATCACCGGAATACTCACCACAATCGAACCCGCCGCGTAAAGCCCCCATTCCGTCGTCATACTCGACTGAAACTGCTTGAGCCCGATCGGCAGAGTGTACATATCTTCCGTCAACAAAACCTGCGCCGCCACGACATACTCGCTCCACGCCGTCAGAAAACTGAACAGCGCGGTAATCACCAGCGCGGGCGCAGCCAAAGGCAAAATCACCAGATAAAATGTCTTGAACCGACTCGCGCCGTCCAGCATCGCCGCTTCCTCAAGCTCCAGCGGAATTGTGTCGTAATACCCCTTCATCTGCCACACCGTGAACGGCAGCGCGGTCGCCGAGTAAACCACCATCAGCCCAATATACGAATTGATCAGCGAAAGCTTCGCAAGCATCAAGAACAACGGCAGCAGAAGCATCGTCGCCGGAAACATCTGCGTAATCAAAAGCAGACTCATTCCCACTTTGTACCCCGGAAACCGGAATCTCGAAAACGCATAGCCCGCCGTCGAAGCCAGTGCCGTCGCAAAGATCGTTACCGCCGCGGCAACCAGCGTGCTGTTCAAAAGCCACCGCGCAAACGGACGATCCGTAAACAGCGTCACATAGTTCTGAAACGTCGCATCTTCGGGAATAATCTCCAGCGACGTCGAAAGCAATCGGTCCGCCGGACGCAGCGACACCGTCACAACCGTAAGCACCGGATACAGAGTCGCAATCGTGACAATCACCAAGAGCGTAAACAAAACGGCTTTCTTCAGCATGGCTATCCCTTCGATCCTGCCTGCATCTTCCGCATGAACGTCACCGAGAACAGCACCAGGATCAGGAATATGATCATCGAGCCCGCCGCCGCGTATCCATATCTATACAAATTGAACGCCGCACGATAGACATACGACACCAGAATGTGCGTCTGATCCGCGGGCTCGCCGCCGTTCGACACCAGCCAGACAATATCAACTTTGTTAAAAGTCCACACGAAACCCAAAATCACGGCGGGAGTCAGCACCGGAACAAGCATTGGCAGCGTGATCTTGCGAAATCTCTGCCACGCGCCCGCTCCGTCAATCATCGCCGCTTCATAAAGCTCCTTCGGAATGCTCTGCAATCCTCCCAGAGCTACAACCATCATAAACGGAAACCCGAGCCAAACATTCGTCACCACACACGCCGTAAATGTCCCCAGCGGATCATTCAGCCATTGAATCGGCGTCTGACTGAACACCTTGGTCAAAATTAAGTTCACCGCGCCGTATTCATAGTGAAACATTCCGCGCCACGTCAGCGCCGTCACCACCGCCGGAATCGCCCACGGCAGAATCAGCAGCGTGCGAAACATCCGCTTGCCCGGAACATTCTCATGCAGAATCACCGCCAGCGCCACGCCGATCGTCACGTGAAAGAACACATTCAGAATCGTCCACACGAGCGTCTTGCCGAGCACGCCGTAAAAAATCCCGTCGCCAAACACCTTCTCGTATTGTCGCGGACCGATGAGTTCCCAGTCTCGAATATGCAAGAGACTCATATTCGAGAACGACAGCACCACATTGTAGATGAATGGCCACACGACCACCAGCGCCACGACCACCGCCGCCGGCGCAACCATCCACAGGGCGAAATTGCGTTCGCTATTCATTCATCTCCTGAATCTTCTGCTCCGCGTCGCGCTGCATTTTCTTCGCCGCGTCTTCCGGTGAAAGGTATCCGCCCAGCACGGATTGATACGAGGATCGCATTGCATCCCACACCGCACGCAGCTCCGGCACAATCGGCATGGGCCGCCCGACCTCAAACTGCGACAAACTTTCCGCCACATGCGGACGCGAGACGTAAGTCGAATCCTCCCGCACTGCCAAACTGCTCGGAATAATTCCCGTCGCTTCCACAAACTCCTGCTGCACGTCATCGCTTAAGAGATACTTCAACAGCTTCACCGATTCGGTGAGCTCCTTGCCGTGAACACGCACGTTTACAGAATATCCCAACGGCGACACCATCGGCGCGGGCCACAGCCCCGTCGAACTCACCTGCGGAATGCGCGCGAGTTCATAGTCAATTCCCGCCGCGCCGTAACCGCTCCACGACCACGGCCCGTTGATCAGCATCGCTGCGCGGCCTTCCTTGAACAACGCATCCGCCGTGTTGTAGTCGCAGTCCGGCGGAACAATTTTGTATTGATCCCGCAGCGCGCGCACAAACTTGAACGCTTCAATCGCGGCAGGTGAATCAAGTGTCGGATGTCCATTCTCGTCCATCACCCATCCGCCAAACCCCGAAAACCACGGAATGAAAAAGAACGGCTCCGTGAAATTCCACACGAGCCCCCACTGATCCGTCACGCCGTCGCCGTTCAAATCCTTGGTCACCGCTTGACCAATCTCAAACAACTCATCCGTAGTCGTCGGAGGAGTAGGGAGGAGCGCCTTGTTATACACCAGCGCAAGGTGATTCCCAATCCGATCCGCAAGCTGATAAGTTTGTCCTTTGAACTTCACCAGCGCGCGCTCATCGAATCGCGCAAACTCATCCGCCGCAAAAAACGAATCCAGCGGCTGCACAAACTTCATCGTCGCGAGCGGCCCCACCTGATCTGACGGGCCATAGACTAAGCTCGGCCCCAATCCCGCCAGCCCCGCCGACTGATAGTTCGAGCGCAGCTCCTCAGTCTCTTTGTAGATCACTTCGATCTCAACCGAGTCATGCTTCGCGTCATACTCCTGCACGACGCGCACCAGCACGGCTCGATCTTCAGGCTGCATCTGATGCCAAAGCTGCAAACGCGTAACGCCATCCTCGCTCGCGCAGCCCAGGAACAAAAGCAGGAAGCCAAGTGCAAAAAACCTTTTCACGTCAGTCACGCACTCCAAACACCACGCGCTGCACGAGTATCGAATCCGCGTCGCTATCCACCGTGAACGCGCGATTCGACTGCGAAAACTCTTCCGACGGCTGCCACACACCCACGTCACCGGAGTTCGTGTACTTGTACTGAATCTCCGCACCGAGTGGCAAATCCACTTCCAGCGTCCAAATGCCATCCTCAGCCCAGTTGTCGCCTGCCGCGCCGTCATCTCTCATCCGAACGACGTTCGGCTGCCACTCGCCAAGTTCCGGCAGATTGCCCACAATAAAAATAGCCACACCTACATCTTCACCGCTCGCGTCGCACTCAAAGCGCACGCGCCGCATCTCGCCGCCGCGCTTCATCACGCCGCCGCTCTCCTGCGTTTCGATCTTCGCCTGACTCAAAATCGGCTCGAACTCGGGAGTTTCAATCTCGATTCCCGCCTCGCGCATGTGCTGATACACCGCGCGCAAATGCGAGAAAAATGCTTCTTCAAACGGACGGTCACCCGCCGGAGCGCTCTGATCCGCGCCATACCACCAGAACCAATCCGATCCCTCCGCCGCGTACATCGCCTCGTACGCGTAGTAGGTCGCCGCACCTTGCGCACTCTTCTCCATCGGCGCGTGCGGATCCGGCTGCGGCAGTCCCGACATCTCCAAATCCCGCCGCGTGCGCAGAAGATACTCCCACGCCGCGTTCTCTTCTGCCTCGCCGATCCATGTGTCATAGTTCGCATTGATCCACGACCCCGGCCACAAACTCGTGATCTCCGTCAGCTCCGCAATCGGATGTGCGGGAATTTCGCGCTCCGGATTCCCGCGGAAATATTCCGTCGGATGCACACACGTCACCAGGCCTTCTCCATGAAGCTCGGTCAATCGCTCATAGAGGCCGTTCAGGAACTTCTTCGCATCCATATCATACCGGTACCACTCCCATGCATTCTCGCCGTCGAGAATCACCGTCAACAGGCGATCTTCATCGCCTTCCGGCACATACTTGAGAATCTCCTTCGCAAAGTGTTCAACGGATTCCTCAGGTCGCATGTTCTGATACGTAAACCCGATGTGATCCGAAAGCGTCGTCTCGCGAAACACAATCGCAATGTCTCCCTCGGGCGTACGCACACGATACGGCTGAGCCACATCGAGCCCTTCAGGCAGCGAGCGATTCAAAACATGCATGTCTCCGCAAATCCACTGCACATGGTGCGCGCGAAACACTTCCGCGGTGCCTTCCGAGATCGACCCCTCCGCGGGCCACATCCCCACCGGTGCGCGGCGAAAAAGTCGCTCGTAGTAATTGACCCCCTTCACCACCTGCGCATGCGCATCCACGGGATAAGAGAATCGTGCAGGCAAGTCACTCTTCGGCTGACACACTTTCGCGATTTCTGTGTCAATCAAAAGCGGCAGAATCGGGTGATAAAACGGCGTCGTGATAACTTCCAACTGCCCACTCGCGAGGAGCCGTTGATGCACCGGCACAACTTCCTCGGCCACCCGCACAGCTTCCGCCGCCAATCGGTTCGCGTCCCGCTCGCTGAAGTGCTTCTTGTCTCGAAGATAGAACTTACCGTTACGCTCTTCGATCAAGTCCGTCAGGTCCACGTCAATCGCCGCTTTCCCCCGCAGAAAATCCGGATCAAAATGCGCCGCGAAAAACCACGCCTTAATGTCTCGCATATCGTCAATCGTCAACGAGTCACGCGGAATCTTGCGCAGCGCCTCATACTGCGGAAAGTTCGCAATCTGAATCTCCGAAATCCCGAACGCATTCCACGGCTCATACAAGAGCTTTGCGCGATCCGCATCCGTGAACGTATCAGTCGGCTTCAGAGCCAAATCCATCCACGGGTCCGTGCGCAGCCCGCTGTTGAAATACGCCGCCGCATTGATTTCGCGAAATCCATCTTCTCCCCGCGACACAAACGGACCAAGCCGGTTGACATAGTATTCCTGCAATTGATAGAGCAGGGAGGAGGTTAGATTGATCGTCGCGTGAATATCCGGGTACTGCTCAAGCAGCGCCGCCATGTCATAATAATCCTTCGTCGCATGCGTGCGCACCCACGGACCGCTCAGCTCGTCCGTCTCCGGATTCAAATACAGCGGCTGATGCTGATGCCAGATGATATTCAGATAGAGTTTGCCCGCAGTCGCCATGGAAACCGAAGTCAATAGGAGAAAAAGTGAAACAAGGAAACGCATCTTGAAAAAAGGTTACGCCTGCGCGAGCGAAGCTTCGTTGCCCGCGTCAAAATAGTGAACTGCATTGGGATCGAAGAACACCGGCAGCTTGCTGTCCGGAGCAGCCTCAGTCCGCGGATCGCACCGCACAATCAGCTCTTGATCTCCCGCGCGGCCATAGACCAAAAGCTCGTTCCCAATCGGCTCGATGACATCCACCACCAACTCAAAACTCACCGCGCCGTTCTGTCCGCGTCCCACCCCGACCTGCTCGGGCCGCAGTCCTAACACAATCTTCTCCGGACAATTCTTCTGCAAAGTCTGCGGCAGCGCAAATTTTAGCTGTCCTGACTTGAACTCTCCGCCCTCGCGCTGACCCGCAACAAAATTCATCGCCGGCGAACCGATAAACCCCGCCACAAACTTGTTCGCGGGTTTGCGATACACATTCAGCGGCGTGTCAATCTGCTGAATCAGACCGTCTCGCAACACCACAATTCGCTCGCCCAAAGTCATCGCTTCAATCTGATCGTGTGTGACATACACCATCGCCGTTTTCAACCGCTTATGCAGTCGCGAAATCTCCGTCCGCGTATGCGCGCGCAGCTTCGCGTCCAGATTCGACAGCGGCTCGTCAAACAGAAACGCCGAAGGATGCCGCACCACCGCGCGCCCCAAGGCCACACGCTGCCGCTGACCTCCCGAGAGCTCCTTGGGCTTCCGTTTCAAAAGATCGCCCAATTCAAAGAAGCTCGCCGCCTCTTTCACACGCTGATCAATGGTCGCCTCATCCGTCTTCCGCATTCGCAGACCGAATGCCATGTTATCATACACGGTCAGATGCGGATACAGCGCGTAACTCTGAAACACCATCGCAATGTCGCGATCCCGCGGATGCACCTGCGTGATATTCTTGCCGCCGATCCACACTTCACCCGAAGTCGGCGTCTCCAGTCCCGCAATCGTGCGCAAGATCGTGGACTTGCCGCACCCCGACGGCCCGACCAGCACCACAAACTCGTCCTCGCGCACCGTGAAACTGATGTCCGGCAGAACAACTGTGTTGCCAAACTGTTTGCGGATATTCCGCAGTTCTATGCTTGCCATAAACCCTGTAGCAGTAAAGCGAACCTATTGGCCAAGCGTACTCAGCCGGTCGTAAACATTTGATCCTCCGCCCAAATTCCCGCCGCCGCTCCAGCGCTCCGCCTGAGCGTTCACCGCGCGAAACTCTCCGATTCCCGCTCCGCCGTGATCATCCTGCGCGCCGCACAAAACCGTCCACTCCCAGCTTCCGTCTCGCTCCGGGAAAAGTGACTTCGGTAAACAAAACGAAATCATCGAGCTAGTCACATCTCCAAACGCGTCTCGGTTCGTGCGCGGAATAAACTCTCCCAAAGTCTCTCCGAGCCCGTCTTCCACACGCACGCCGCCGCCCACATAAATCACGCGCGAAAACGGCGCATCCAAACTCAAGTTCGAGTTCGCGCCGACATCAGTCCGCGTCGCGTCACTCGTATGCAAACAGATCGCCGCGTACGTCAACTGAAATCCGTATTCCGGATGCCACCCCGGTTGCGCGAGCTTCTCCGTCTGAATCTCAAACGAGTAGCTATCTTTCACGTCCCGCACTTCAAATCGCCGCAGATCCAAAATTCCCGCCTCGAAATGCTCATCCGTCGGATACTCGTACGCGCCGTCACCCTTGTCATCTCCCGCCGGATCTTCCACCCGTTTCATCAGCAAGGAGAACGTCACATCACACTGAGTATCCCGCCCCGTGAGCACTTCCCACTCCGGATCCTTCAGCGCGGCAAAGTCCAAAGTCTTGATCGGCGGCGCAAACGCAAGGTCCTTCGGTCCTTGGTCATAGGGCCAGCCCGCAAGCTTGAATTGCGCGGTCGGCTTTCCGTCAGCCAGCATATAGCCGTCTTTCGCGCGATAGACAATTCTCAGCGGCTCGGTCGTATTGATTTCACCCGTGATCCCGCGCATCACATCAAAAAACTTCACCGGCACCGAACGCGTCGGAGTCGCTTGCGCCTGAAGCTCAATCACCGTCGAATCCGCAAACTGCTGCATCGCCACAAGCAAAGGTGTTCCGGAGCAATTCACACTCGTCCGCACCAATCCCCACTCAATCGGAATTCGCGGCGCAAACAACCAGAACGGATCGTCCCGCTGATACACCACCGGACGAATCCCCAGAAAATCCTGATACGTCGCGCGCAAATACTCAGCAAGGCTCCACGCTTGCGACGTCGTTCCCGACCATTGGATGTACTCATTCTCGGACCGCTTCACCGCATCAAACAATTCCGGCAGCGATCCGACCATGCCGCGTTCGCGCATGTGCCACGCTTCGTAGTCCATCATCTTGAGTGCAAGATCGCCGCGGCCCTCACGAATCAACAGCGATTTCGCCGGCCCGGAATTCCACACCCACACAATCCCCTGATGATATGCGTCATCCTTCGGATAGTGCCAATCCTGATGAAACGGATGAAAGCACGTATCCTCAGGACTCAAACTCAAGACGCCATGTTCATAGAACAATTCGCTCGCGACTTTCTTCGTCACTGGTGCGGCGAGCTGCGGCGGCACGAGCGGCGTATAAGGTGCGGTGAACGCAAACATCTGATTGGGCCGCATCGTCGTGTCCGGCGTGCCGTCCGCCATCAAGCGGTCATAGAAATGATCCCGCGACGGCGCAATAAACTCCGCCAAAAAGTTCTTGCGAATCTTTTCGGCGGTCTCCTTCCATTTCGGATTCGGCTTATGCGTCATTCGCTGCGCGTTGTCTAAGCACGCGAAATGCAGCGCCTGAATCTCAATTGCGCGATTCCCGCGCGGCGTGTGCGGCCCGTCAGGACCCACCGCGTCCATCCACGTGTCCGCGTCGCCGTGCATCAAAAATCCGAAGCTGTCGCTCTTCTGAACCGCCGCATCGAGCGCAAACCGCATCGCGCCGCTGTCGGACAAAAGCGTATCCCACACCGCATAGTCGCCCGAGTAGATGCCGTATTCATAGACTTCGCGCATCCACCACGGCGTCCCGTCCGCCGTGTTGTAAACAATCTCTTCACCGGGCCGCACGCGATTCGGAATCCGTCCGTACGTCGGACTATTCGGATCGCGGTCAATCCAACCGGCAAACCGCATCAACAATTTTCTCGCCGCGTCATAGTGCCCTGTCACCAAGAGTCCCGGCAGCGAGATAAACGTATCACGTCCCCAGCCCTCATTAAACCACGGAATCCCGGCATAGAGCAAAGAATCGTTTTCAGCAAGCAATCCCAAAAGCTGAGCATGAGCCCAAAGCGTCATGCGCTCGATCTCGGAGTCATCGCACTGAATCGAGCTCATTTCAATCTGCGAGTAGATCAGTGGCTTCGGCCATTGGATGTACGCGACATCCTTCATCGGATCTTCCTGAATCCATGACCCGCCTTCGACGCGCACATGATTGCCCGAATAGACCAGCAGCGTGTCCTGAAAGAAGACATTCACATAGTGATCCTTCTTCCCGGGCCACGTCCACACAACATTGGACGGATAAACATCGCACGTCGCATCATTCAGCAAAAGCGCCTTGCCGTCCGCATCAACAAACGTGAGCCGGTCAAGCACCCGGTTGCGCCGCACCCACAGCCCCATCCATCCGCTGTCCCATTCGTCGCCCGTGAATCCGTAAAGATAGGTTCCCGTGCGATCGGCAAGCAGAAACGGACGACCCTCGCCGCGCGACGTTTCGAGGCGCAGCTCATTGACTCTCTGGACCGTGATCTCTTGCCCACCGGCAAACAGCGGCCCCGCAAGCACGAGAAGTGCCAGCGCAAAACGTAGAATCAGAACAAAAGCTCCTATTTCATCAACACCAGTTTCTTGGTCTGCGTCACGCCGTCGGCCTGCAGCATCACAAAGTAAATGCCGCTCGACGCGTTCGCTCCGTCCCACACAAACTCATGCACACCTGCCTGCATCACGTCATCCGCAAGCCGCGCGGTTTCTCGACCCAGCACGTCAAACACCCGAAGCGTCACCCGCGACGACTTCGCAAGCTCTAATGGAATCGTCACCACGGGATTGAACGGATTCGGATAAGGCGACAAGAGCTCCGTGGATTTCGGAATCGCCGGAAGCTCCCTCGTATCAGTAGAAAACACCGAATCCGAAATCACCCACACACGCCCCGAATAGGACGAAAGACTCGTAAAGATTGTCGTCAATTCAGAACCCACTCGCGTGAAATTCGCTCCTGTCGTAATCTCAGACACGACATACGTCGAATCCGGATGAATCCCGAGAAGTTCCGCGTCTAGATTCACATTCACCACCTGCGACGTCGAACTGAAATTCCCCAGGAAAATCACCGGATCCATCCCTTCGCCCGTGCGCGCAAATGCGTAACACGGTCCCGGTGCATCCGTCGTCAAAAGATCAAAGTCACCCGTCCGCATCGCCGGCAGAAGCTTTCGCGCGTTCAGCAGGCGATAGTAATGCTGATAAAGATTGTTCGGATCGCTCCCCCAATTGATCACGCCGCGCTGCGACGTCTCGCCGATTTCCTGACCTGCATAAATCATCGGCACGCCTGGCATCGAAAGCAAAAGCTCACTCACGAGTTTAGTTTGTGCCGCGCTCTTGATCGTGATGTAGCGCGACTCATCGTGATTCTCCATGAACCGGAACGGATTCTTGTACTCCGGCCACGGGAATCCGTAGTTCGTGATCAAATCCGTCAGATTCGTGAAGCTCGGAATTGCCGGGAACATGTTCGTAAACGACGCCGGGCTCTCGTGATGCAAATTCCAGTCATACGTCATGTCAAAGCGGTTCTCGAAAATCGTAAAGTCATTCGCACCCGCTTCGCCAAGCAGCATCACTTCCGGTTTGATCTTCTTCAGTTCGCGCCGCCAATCCACCCAGAACTGCGGCGTGCGCTGCATCGGCCCCCACGCCACGTCGCAGCGGTAACCGTCAATGTCAAACTCTTCGATCCAGTACTTGCACATGTCAATGTAGTACCGCGCCGTCTCCGGATTGTCCAGATTGATGTTCGGCAGGGAAGACCAGTCGAAGTAATACGTATAGTTTCCGCTGCCGTCGCGGTCGTACCAATCCCAGTAGAAGGAATTCCGCCCGTAACGAATCGCGTCCTGCATGAACGGATGACCGATACCCGTGTGGTTGATCACCATATCCAAAATGATATGCAGCCCCACCGCGTGCGCGGCTTCCACCAATTCGTGCAGATCTTCGTCCGTGCCGTAGTCTTGCTCAATCGTGTAGTAGTCCGTGATCTCGTACCCGTGATCCGACGGCCCCTCAAAAATCGGCATCAGCCAGATGCAGTTGAATCCGAGCTCCGCAATCCGCCCCACATCCGCCGTGATCGCATCCAATAGCGCGCTCGAAGAATACGCCCGCGGGAAAATCTCATACACCATCGCGTTGTCCACCCACTCCGCGCACTGATTGTTCAAGAACGCGCTCGCGTCATCGCCAACCACGCGCACAAACGTCCGCGCGCGCGACGAATTCTCTTCCGTGTCCGTCACAATCAAGTCAAAGTAGTATTCGCCATCCACGGTCGGCGTCGCAAAGGTCGTGATCGAACCGGTTGGATCGCTGAGCGTCACCGGAGCTGGATTGTCTTCGTCCACAATCCACTGATACGTCAGCGCATTTCCCTGCGGATCCGTGCTGCTTGTCGCGTTGAGCTGAATGCTCTCGCCGATATTCACCACAATCACCGGAACCGGCGCATGATCAAGCAGCAGAGGGAAATTCATCTGCGCGCTGCGCCCCGTGTCCGCGTTCACGTCACGCGCAAACAAGGAGAACAAATTCTCACCTTCCGTCAGCGTCACCGCCAGCGCAAAGCTGTCACCCGTCAAGGTCACGGGCAGCACTGATTCATTCTGCATCAGCCACACGTTCGTCAGCGCCTGCGCCGAGGTCACGCGTCCCTTGATGGTCTTGGATGCCACGCGCGTCTCCGCTCCGCGCGTCAAGATCTGACACAACGGCCCCGGATGCGCAACGTCCGGTCCGATATCAGTAGGCTCAATCGCCGCTAATCCACGGCCCGGTGCGTCCAGCGTGAACCGCCGTGTCAAGCCGTAGTTCTGCGAATTCTTCGCCTGCACATCCGCGGCCATGAAAAAAATCGCGTCAAACACATCCGGATCTTCTTCGCCGTCAAGTCCGCCTTCCGCAGCCGTCACTTCGTGCACATACCCTTCCGCCGCGCTTCCGGCCACAACACTCACGACCGTGAATTTCCACGCCGTCTGATAGTTGCCCAGCGCCGCTTCCAAATCGTGCACCGCCACAAAACAATCGTGCGCATTCGACGTCGCTTCAAAGCCAATTGCCGCGCCTTCCGCTCCGATGCTTCCGTAGTGAATCCGGTTGTGAACCGCCGGATCGAAGTACGCGCTGTTCGGCGACACCAGCGGAATAATCACACCGCCCGCCGCCAATCCTGCGACTTCATACTCCGCGTCGAGCCCTTCAATCGGACCATAGCTTCCGTCTTCGGTCGTGATCGTAATGATGGACATCGCATTGTCCGTCAGGCTTCCCCAAAAACGCGGGCGAATCTCCAGCGAATCACCGTCTGAGTAAGAGTAAATTCCAAAGTCCCGCAAGTCCACGGATTCCGCGGTCGTATAAAGCTTGTCGTTCTTCGGATCCACTGCGTTGTAGCCGTTGCCGGGACTGTCATCAAAGTAGTACATCAAGTAGCGCGTCGAAACTCGCCCCGCACTGTCCGTCGCCTGAATGGACACGTCGCCATAAAGCGTGTTGTCCGGAAATTGAAAACTCAATTCACCCGTCGCCGCATTCCAATCCGGCGTCACCGTCGGTCCATTCACACGCACCACCGGCGTCCCGGAAATTCCTGGTCCCAAATCTCCGCCACGCACCTTGCACGTCAACGTCGTCGGCACGCCAAACTCAAAGATTCGATTCTCGCCCGGCTCTATATCATAGACTTGAGGCAGACTGTCCAGCTCCACAGTCAAGAGTGAGTTGTTGAACCCACCCGGTGCGTTACGCGGATTGTCCGGATCAATCTGCCAGTTGTTTCCATTGATTACAAATTTGTATTCCAAATCCCCCGCCGGAATCGCCACCTCGCCCCAGCGATTTCCGTACTCATCCACATTCGTCAGCGGCGTCGCTCCCGTATTCCAGCCGTTGAACGTCCCCGCCAAATTCAAACTGTTGATCTGTCCGCTGAACTGCGAAAATGCCGAGCGCGGATCAAACCTGAATATCGCATGCGAAAATTGAGGAACCGGCGGCTCCTCAAGAAAAATGTTCCAATTCTGATTGCTGTTATTATCCCAATTCGTTCCGTCCGTCGTCACATAGTGAATCGAATAGATCGTATCCAAAGACTGCATCGTCACGCTGAACAAACCGTTTCCAAGATTGATCATCGGCGTGCGCGCCGCCGAACCCTGCGCAACGGTACCCTCGGGCCACATCGCTTGCGGCGGAAGTCTCCAATTTCCGTGCCCCGATTCGTTCACACCCCAATGCAAAATCACACTCGTCGCGCCGTTCGGCAAAGTCCCCGGCACGGCGTCATAATAGATCGTAACCTCATCGCCCGGCTCAGGTTGTTCCGGCGACCACCACGACACCGTTCCTTCCGCCAGAAACTGCACGCTCCAGTTGTTGCCCGAGTTGTTGTCCCAGTTGTTTCCGCGATCCGTAAACACAAACGCGATCGCTTCAATCTCCGGTGTGAAATCCACCGTCACCGACCACACCTGATTGCCGCCGTTCGTCATCGGACTTTGCAGCGCGACATTGTCCGTATGCAATTGCGATCCCGCGGGCCAAATGGATTGCGGCGGCGTGCTCCAGCCTCCGTTCTCCGCAAGAATGCCCCAGTGCATCCAAACCTGCGAACCGTTGTCCGGCAATGCTCCGGCGATGGCGTCATAGTAGAACGTGACGATGTCGCCTTGACGCGGAGCCGCGGGTTCCCACCACGCCGTTTGCGCAAAGAGCGAAGTTGCGAAAGTCAGGAGCAAAACGGCTATTCTAATCATACTGGGTCACCTCTTAAGGGCAGGGCGGGGCGCAGACAACAGCCTGCGCCCCGTCCCGTGTTAAACTTCAATCTCTTCCTACTCTTACTCCGAGCAGCGTCACTTTCCCCGAGCAGGGTCTCCAGACCCCGCCGGAACGCCCGGCTCACGCGTCAGCGCAACCGGATCCAGCGTTCACGCTGGCGTCAGCGCAATTGGGTCCAGCGTCTACGCTGGCGTCAGCGCAATCGGGTCCAGCGTCAACGCTGGCGGTTACTTCAGAAGCAGCATCTTGCGCGTGGCATTCTCCACGCCGCTCGCGAGGGTGTAGAAATACACACCGCTCGACAGATTGCTGCCGTCAAACGACACCGTATGGCGTCCCGCGTCCATGCGGCCAAAGCTCAGATCGGCAACATTGCGGCCCAGAATATCAAACACCTTCAAGGACGTCACATCCGCACGCGACAGCGTGAAGTTGATCGTCGTCGTCGGGTTGAACGGATTCGGGAAGTTCTGCTCCAGCGTGAACTCGCTGATAATCGGCGCGTGCGGATCAGCGGCGCCCGAAATCATGCAGTCCCAGTTCTGATACAGCGTGTCCGGCGAACCCCAGCAGTCAATATCCATGCGGTACGTCGGCTGGCTGTCGTCAATCGTGCGCTCGTGATTCAGAGCAAATCCGGCTTCCACGTCCAACTGATTCGCGCCGTACTTGTAGATCAACGCGCGCGGAGCACCTGCCGCAAACGGAATCGTCACCGACCAGATGTCGTCACCTGCGGTCATGTCGCCGTTCGTGCCGTTGTCATTCAGCGTGTGCGCCGGGTCGAAGTTGCCCCACGGCCAGTTGTTGAAGAAACCCGCAGCCTGAATGCTCTCGACCGAGAAGATCGTGTCGCCCGTCTGCACGTCATACACATAACCCAAATCCGTCAAGCGGCCCTCAAGCGGCGTCGCTTCCACCTGGAAAATCACGTCCACGTCGTTCGTGATGATGTCGTCCGGAGTGATGTTCGCAAAGTACACCAGTTCCGGATTGATTTCGCCGTAGCCGTTGCCGCTCGGAGGAGGCAGATTGTCCGGCTCATCGCCCGTCGGAGTGAAGCTGCGGTTCGCGCTCGATTCCCACGACGCCGCATTCGGATCGCCGCCCGCCAAAATCACGAACTTATACTCCACCGGCGCATTCTGCGGCAGGCCGTCGAACTGAATACGCAGCGAGTAGATGCCCGGATTACCCGTCTCTTCGATCAACTGCACCGCGCCGCCCCAGTTGCCCAGGTTGCCATGATTGCCGCGCACGACCACCCAATCCGCGTCCGGATCGAACGTGCCGGAAAGGTCCTGCACCGTCATGTTCACACGGAAGTTCACTTCCACATCCGCGCTCTCCGAAGATTCGATGTTGTTGAAAAACACCACCGGAATCACTTGCGTATCGCCCGAGATATCCGCCGTGCGGTTGTCCACCGACTCCCACACATCCTGACCGGGCTGAACCATCACAAACTTGTACTCAATGGCTCCCGCCGCGATATCCGCAACGGTCGTGTAAACATCACCCGAAAGAGTCAGCTCATTGTCGTTGCCGCCCCAGCCGTTGAACGAGCCGCGCACGACCAGCATATCCGTTCCCGGAGTGAAGTTACCAAGTGCTACTTGAACGCTCATGTCCACCTGAAAGGTGACCATGGTCGCCCACGCTTGTGTGATACCAAAGGCCAGCACCGCCATCAGCAACACAACTTTCTTAAAACGAAACATAATCAGGTCCTCCTTGACCAAACTGTATTGTGAGAAACTATCTCAAAATGTGCGAATATCCACTCCATCCCAACACTCTCGGAGCGGGGATTTAGCGTCGTGCTTGACAAGCACACAGCGGTTCCCCGCCGGAATCCCATCCCCCGAGCAGGGTCTCCAGACCCTGCCGGAACCTCGAGCCCGGCCTTCCGTGCAAGACATACTCGTCATGCACCCCGCCGAACTCGACCCATCACAGGTCGAGCCACCAGGCTCGACATCCCTGCTCGGGTCTCTCAGTAGGCAATCCCCAACGAATACTTATACACCGCGTCAAACCGACCAAAATCTTCATACGCCGCATCCAACACAAACGTCGGACCGCCGCGCGTGCTAAGCTTCACACCAAATCCCACCGTCGCGCCTTCTTCCGAATCCTTCATGAACATGGATTTGTAACCGCCGCGCACAAAAAACTGCTCGCGGAACGCATACTCTGCTCCAAAATTCAAAGACTCGTCGTTGTCATTCGGATGCATGGCATCCAGCGCAACCGACAAGCGATGCCGCTCATTTTCAAATGCTTCCATCGCCAACCCGAAGCGCATCATCAAAGGCAGCGGCCACTTGTCCGTCGCCAGATCCGCCAGCACACTGCCGTTATTCCCTTCCCGCGTCTGATCAATGTCATAATAGCGCACCAGATCGCGCCCCGACATCTGCATCTTGCCGCCGAAATTCGTAATTGCAATACCAATCCGCATGCCGTTCAAGTCCGTGCGGTAAACACTTCCGAGATCCATCGCCACGGTCGCCGCGGCTTCGTGCCAGATCCACTCCCGCACATACTTGCCGCTCAGTCCAAGCTTGAACCGATCCGTGAACTGCTTCGCATACGTCAACTGCAGAGCCATGCTTCCGGCGCTGTAATAATATCCCGCGCCGTCCTGCTCGTCCTGCTGCGTCGTCGTCACTTCCTGTTCAGGCATTGTCAAAAGCGTGATCTGCGCGCCAATCGCGTCGTCATTTTCCAGCGGCAGCACCGCACCGATCACGTCAAATCTCAAATCTGTCAGCCAGTCCGTGTGCACCAGCGATGCGGAAAACTTATCCATGCCCGCAAGTCCCGCGGGATTCCAATAGAGCGCCGTCGCGTCATCGGCCATCGCCGTAAACGCTCCGCCCATGCCCAGCGCGCGCGCGCCCACAGAAATATTCAGGAACGGCGCAGCCGTCGTGCCGACCTTGCTAACGGCATGAACCGGAGTCGTCACAAACAAACTAATGGCCATCGCGCCGGCACATATCCAGCGTAACAAGCTGCTCACTTGATCACCGCAAACCTTCCTGTCTTCTCACCGTACGGAGAGTCAACGTGATAAAGATAGATGCCGTACGCCACATTCAGTCCGTCGCTGGTCCGCAAGTCCCAGTTCTCCGTGCCGTCGTCAATTCCCGCGTTGTGCTCAATCACATCCACCAGCTCGCCCTTCACCGTGTAAATCCTGATCGTGCATCGCTCCGGCAAGTGATTAAACGTCAGCCGCCGCTCGCCGCGTCCTTCGTTAAACGGATTCGATGGCTCCTGCGGATTCGCCGCAACATACGGATTCGGATACACCTTGATCCGGTCCAGATCCACTTGCCCCGCGTCAATCCGCGCCGCCGTCGTGTTGTATTCAAATGCGTCAGCTTCCGAATACGGCTGATAAAGTTTCAGCGTGATAAAATCTCCCGCAGTCGGACGCACCGTGTCACCCGTCGCCGCGCGCGACCGGAATTCCAAAGCCCACGTCACCACGCTGTCCTGCATGAAGATGATCACTTCGCCGTTGTCCACCACGCCGTTCGTCGTCGCGGTCTGTTCGTCAAACGCAAATTTCAAATACTCGTTCGTGTTCAAATCCCGAATCCGGAAATCCACCGGCGTCGCGGGCAACACAAACAAATCGTACCAATTGAAATCCTCGGATGTGTCAACCACACCCTCTTCCCATTCCACAACAAAGTCGCCCGGGACACTCTCGCCAACCAGGAAGTACTGATTGTAGTTCGTGATCCCGAACCGGAACTCATAAAGCCCCTTCGTGGTGTCCGCCCAGCCCGATGCCGGCTGAATCAACGCCACCTGTCGCGGAATCAGAATATACCCGCGCTGTCCGTCATACAAATCGGTCCCCGCCACGCGGAAATACTGCGCCGGATCATAAGTCCCCGGAAACAGATTGAATAACGAATCGTAGTAGCTCGAAAAACGATCCGCTTGATTAATCAGATTGTCTTCCGGCACCAGCGGACGCAAACTCACCAGAGTGTCCGTCTGACCGCCGCCGACACGCAACACGCTGTAACTCACGTCCGACGTGTCCGTCTCTTGCTCAAAATCAAACCGGTACGTCGTGTGGTCCGCAACCAAACGTGGATCAACCGTCTCCACCGCAATCGAACCCGTACCCGATCCACTCAAATGCTGAATTGCGCTGAACTGCGGCTCCTCATAGCCACTCGCCGGAGCGCGCGGCACGATCACCGCCGTATTAATATCCAGCGTCACTCTCCCGCTCGCGTCCACAATAATCGTCTTCGTGTTTTCCGCAGGCAGAATCGCCTTCTCAACGTCGCCGCGATCATAGGCCACAACCGCGTAATAATACGTCTGGCCATTCTCAACCGTCGTATCCGTCCACGCGTTCTGAAGCCCCGTGTCCTCGCCTAAGTAATAAATCACCGAGTTGCGAATTACAGGAAAGAACCCGGCATTTCCGTTGTTGAGGTCAAACTGTTCAATCGGACGATGGAACACTTTGCGCCCCAAACCATCCGTGATTGTGAACACTTCATTGAATCCCGGATCCGTCGAACGGTAAATCTTGTACCCTTCGAAGTCATATCCCGTCACCGGATCAAACGACGCTTCCGCGATGTTGTCCCAATACAAAGTCACCTGCCCGTCACCCGGAACCGCCCACATCGTCGGCTTGTCCGGCGGACGCGCAAAGTTGTAATTCTCGTTGTAGATCTGCTGAACCGTGATCTTGTTGTCCGTGATGTCCTGCAAATCCTGTCCATACGCCAGCGCCATCGAGAAGCGCTCCGTCTGTCCCGGACGCAGCGGGAAGTATCCCGAACCATAGATAAAGTCACCGTCCTGCGGCTCATCCGAAACCACGTCAAAGCGTCCCGGCGTCATGCGCTCCCACAATCCCTGATCATCCCGCATGCGCACTGCACCCGGAGGAGAGAAATACTCGAAGGACGTGAGTCCGATCTGATCCGATTCATCCACGTCCGTCTTGTCAAAGTGCGGCTCGCCATTCGTCGGAGTTCCGTCACCTTCACCAAAGTCACCCGTCAGCGGCACGCCGTCCGCGCCGATGTCGTCCGTTAATGGATCCCAGTCTCCGTCGTTGTCAATCCCGTCGTCGCGCGCCTCATCCAGCAGCACATCGTCAAGTCCGCGACCTGTGATGTAATCCACATACGCCAAATCGCGATGGTCAATGCGCTCGTCAATCAATCCGTTCAGATTGTCGTCAATGCCGTTGCCGCCGTCTTCCACAAGCTGTTGCCCCGGCAGAATCACAAGCTCACGCCCGCGAATGTCAATGCGCAGCGGCCCGTTCGTGGGAAACGTCGTCACCGTGCGCTCATAGGTGTCATAGTCAATCAGAACAATCGCCTCACCCGGTCCGTAGGCGCGCGGCTGCAGGAAAAGTCCCAGCACGTCACCCGTCAAATGCGGACTGTCCGGATCCTGACTGTCTCCGTCGTTGTCAATGCCGTCCACCGGATTGCCCGGCGACTCAAGGAACGCGTAGCCCACATAGCCCACATTGTTCGTTTCCGAAACCGGAACCCAGCCCGGCGAGCCCTGATCATCACTGTCAAAGCTGTAGGTGATGTCATTCTCAAGATCGAAGTACGCCAAATCGTCTTCCGAATCCTGACGTCCGCCCGAAAGAGTTCCCACCACCATGCCGAACGCCACCTTGTCATACGTGTGCGTGCCGACATTCGTAATCTCATACAGCCAGAAGATCACGTCCTGCGCCAAAAAGTGCGCCCATTGCAAGCCGCGCACCGACACGCGCAAACCCAATCCGCGCCGCGACGTGTCTTGCGCATGCGGATAGTAGTAGTACGTGTTCCCCAAACTGTCGAATCGCTCAAACCACTCAAGGTCCGCCTGATCATCCATCTGGAAATACGATTCCTGATCGGCATTCAAAACGTTCTTTCCAAAATATCCGTTCCACGATCCCGGCCAACCCGGATCATTCTCATCCTTCACCCACGCCTGATCATGCGAGAGTGAATCGGTGATAGACTTATCCGGCCAGCGCGGCGGCCACGTCGTCTTCTGATTCGAAACCGCCACAAGCGGGTCCTCGCCAATCGCCGGCAGCGCCGAAAATCCCGGCAGCGGCTCAAAACCCCAGAACGCACCGCCGCCCGGAGGTCCGTCCGGATTTCCGCGCGGTCCATCCGATGTACAAACCGAGACCAGCGTGTCACCCGACGGATGAATAAACTCCACACCCACCAGCGGCGACACGTCACCGACATATTCATTGCCCGTGCCGATCGGCCACTCGCCCGAAATCGCCGGCGGAATATTCCCCACCAATCCGTAGTTGTAGAACACCGTCCGCACGAGGTTCCCGCTCATATCGTTCTTCGCACGATACAGCGGATTGCCCTTGTAGTTGAGCATCGAGTCCACCTGCCCAAACGCCGCCGTTGCCACCAACAGCGCAAGCAGAACAATCAGCGCTTTCAACCGCGAAGCTCCCCGAGCAGGGTCTCCAGCTTGTCCTCGTAAGGAACCCGCCGGAACGCCAGTAGTCCCCCGAGCAGGGTCTCCAGACCCTGCCGGAACGCCGGAAACGCAATCAATATTGTAAATCATTTTCATCATCAGAACTCGTAGCTTACGCCCAGTTTGACCAACCGCGGCCGCGAAAACTTCGACGGATCAGGATACACTTCGTCGAGCGTATTGACCGCCGGAAATTCCACGGCGTCGTTCTCGATAATCGTGTAGCCCGCGCGTCCCGTGTCGTCGTAAACGCCGTCTTCATTCTTGATATCCAACACATTCTGCGCCGTCAGCGTCAGCACAATCTTCTGTCGGCCAATCGGGAACGACTTGAACGCCGACAGATCCATGTTGTAATAGTCCGGTCGGCGGCCGTCATTTTCAAATCCCGTGCGCACGCCGTCATCCGTCGGAGAGTAGGGGAGACCGCTGCCATACTTGCCCAAGAGCGTCGCGCCCCAACCGCGCTTGCCCGGTATCGCATACGTCAAACTCGCGTTCAACGTGTGTCTCCGATCCCAGTCGAGCGGCACCAATTGCTGCTCCGGATCGCGAGCGCCCTTCACATCATTATAAGAAGCCTGCGGATCGCTCGCGTTGCCTTCGGCAATCTGATACGTGTAATCCACAAACGCGCTGAAGTTGTTCGCCATCCGCTTATCCATGGAAAGCGTGATCCCCTTCACCTCACCAAAACTGCGGTTCACATACTGCGCGTAGTACGTTCCCGAAGAATAGGTTTCCACGATCCGGTCCGTCGCCACCAAACTCCGAATGTCGCGGAAGTAAAGCGACGTCGAAAGCGAAACATCTTCATGAATCTGCTGCTGGAATCCGAACTCGTAGGTCACCGTTTCTTCCATGTCGAGATCCGGATTTCCCATCACCGTGTTCAACCCCACGCCCGATTCCAATTCGTATTCCGGATTCGCGTACATTCTTTCAAATGTCGGTCGCTGCACAAAGTGCCCGTACGCAAAGTGGAACACTCCCTTATCAGACATCGGATAGGCAATACCCAGTCGCGGCGAAATCCGATACTTCGCGTCCACCTTGTCATACCAGTTGTTCAAACGCTCTTCCAGCGGAATCGCCGCACTCTCCAACCGCAGCGGATTATACACGTTCGGATCTTTAGGATCCTTCGGCAAACGTCCGTCCGGATCAAAGTAGTCAAATCGGAACCCCGCGTTCACAATCAGGGACGGCAGTTCAAACTTGTCCTGCATGTAAAACGCAAGCTCATACGGATTGTTCGTGTACAAGTCGTGCGACGGGAACGAAATCGGCTCAATTGAGAACCGGAACTGATTCTGTCCCGTCTCCACCGGCACCAAATTAATGTCCTCGTAAAACAGCTCGTGCGCCTTCACGTCAAACCCGAACTTCAAAAGGTGCAGCTTGCTCGCCTGATACGAAAGATTTCCCGTCCCCTGATAGCTGTTCGTCCAGCGCCGGAATCTCGCCAGATCGGTCCCCGCGAAGTTCAGAGTGTAAGGCGGATTCACATCCTGATACTCCGGATGCAAATATCTCGAATCCGTCGGATCATCAAATAGTTGGTGATGATATTCGCTCCACGTATTCGTCAGCGCAAGTTCATAGAACATCGCCGAGTTCAGCGCGTGATTGAGCTTCAAGACATTCGTCCGCCCGTCGCGATACCTGCGCAGGATTCCATCCGGAACATACTTCCAGTCGTGAGAATAATCCCGGTAAGCCCGGCCACTGTAAAACGTCGAGTAGTTCAGCTTAATCTGGTCCGTCAGCGGATACGTGAGCTTCAAGTTCCCCCAGCGCTCCAGATTCGGATTCATGGAAGCGTACGAGTCATCGCCGCGCGGCAGATTGAACAGCGTCGTCGTGTCCGTGACCGTTTCCGGACGAATATCCCAACGCCTCTGACCGTACAACCAGCCGTTGTCATCCAAATAGCGAAAGCTCCCGTAAAACGAGAGCTTGTCAATAAACGGCACAGGTCCGTACAGAGTCAGATTATAATCTTGAATATCCAGCGGCGACACATCTTCAATGTTCATCCACGTGGACTTATGCGACGAAATGTAGTCTCCAAATTCCGACGACGCCGTTCCGTGATACTCCGGCGCGCCTTCTTTCGTCACGATGTTCACCACACCCGACATCGCCTGTCCATATTCCGCGTTGAACGTCCCGCTGATGACCTGCAGCTCCTGCACGACTCCATCATCCACCTGCGTGCCCTGGCTGTTGTCGTAGGCGTCCGTCACCGAAATACCGTCCACCAGATACATCACTTCGCTCGAGCGTCCGCCGCGAAAGTGTCCGTCCACCACGCCCGCCTGAATCTCCACAACCTGACTGAGATTCGTCACGGGAAGCGCCTGAATGTCCGAGCTTCCCACAGTCGAGGTCGCAAATGTCCGGTCGCTCTCAATCAGCTTGCGCTCAGCCGTGATCACAACTTCTCCCGTCGTGATCGCTTCCACACCCAGCGCGAAATTGATCGTGGTCGTCTGGTCCGTGATCACCCGCAGACCTTCAACGGTCTTTGGCGCATATCCGATTGCAGTCACCCGAACCGTGACATCACCCGGCGACACATTCAGAATGAAAAAATCACCGTTCAAGTCCGCGGCGGCACCCAGGCTCGTCCCTTCCACCTGAACCGCCGCGCCAATGATCGGATCACCCGACTCCGCGTCAGTCACTCGGCCGGCGATCTTGCCGGTCGTTCCAGCAAAAACAGCCGAGCACATGACTAAAAATAGCCACATCCCGGCCGTTCCACCTCGGAAACTCCGATTTCCCAACCACATATGTAGTCCTTTACGCTATCCTGTCGCGTACCAAAACATGGCAGCTTTCCTCATTTTTTATTCGTGCCTTTAAGTTAAAGCTCAGCCTAATGTTTGTCAAGTGTTTGGGTCACAAAACCCAATTTTCACCTACTGCAATTCTTGATCTTAGAATAGGATAGCTCACAGTATGGCCTCTTTATAGGTAAACACAGCAATTTCCCGTCGCGTGCATTTCTCCCCGAACACCTCTATATTTCAATAATCCACCGTTTCTCTGGAGGCATACCATGCGCCTGTTGCTTTCACTTGCCACTCTACTGAGCCTCTCCTCGCTGTCCCTGGGGCAAACCTTCAGCGCTTTCCTCTCCCGCGTCAATTCTGTCCCCAACGATCAGCGCCCCGCCATCGTGGACAGCTTCCTGCAAGCCGTCCCCGGCTTTCCTTATATAGAGGAAACCAATCAGGTCCATTTTCTCTATCTGGGCGAAGCCACGAGCGTCACCATTCCCGGCGACGCCAACCAATGGAACCCCAACTCATTTGCAATGAACCGGATCAGCGGCACGGACCTCTGGTACCACAGCCGCTTTTTCGAGTCAGATGCCCGCCTGGACTACAAGTTCGTCCTGAACAACACAAACTGGATCCTCGACCCCCGAAATCCCTACACCGTAGTCGGAGGGTTCGGACCCAACTCCGAGCTTCGCATGCCCGATTTCGTTCAGCCCCCCGAGATCGAATACTATCCGGGGCCTGAACACGGCACCCTCCGCGACACCCTGTTCCATAGCGACATCCTTGGAAACACTCGCCGCGTTCGGGTTTTCATACCTGCCATCTACAATCCTTTTGACAACTGCCTGCCGATCGTCCTGATTCACGACGGACTCGACTACCTGGATCTCGCCCACGCAGACAACATTCTTGACTATCTCTACTTTGAAAGCCTGAGCCGGTCGGTGATCGCGGTCTTTGTCCCGCCCGTGAACCGGACCGAGGAGTACGCGGGCAGCTTGCAGGACGAGTTCGGACAGTTCATCACGCAAGAGCTCCTGCCCTGGGTGGATTCGGAGTACAACACCTGTCCCGAGCCGCATAACCGCGGGACCATCGGCGCCTCAAATGGCGGCAACATTTCCCTGTGGTTGGCCGTGACCTATCCGGACCAATTCGGTCTCGTCGGAGCCCAATCTCCCAATGTCCAGTCCTCAATCACGGACTCTCTGCTGGCTCGCGATGATCTCGGCTTGCGCTTCTACGTGGACATCGGTACCTACGACATCCCGCAACTGATTCCGCTCACGGAGAACTTGATACAAATCCTGAATGAACAACACTATGACCACACGAGCCAAGTACATCATGACGGTCACAGTTGGGGCAACTGGCGGGCGCATTTGGATGAATGCCTGATCTACCTGTTCCCGCCGCACGGCGACGCAGAGCCGTCCGAAGCATTGGTCCCCGCATCCTTTCAACTTGCACAGAATTTCCCAAATCCCTTTAATCCAGAAACTAAGCTTTCCTTCACACTGGAGAAGCGCCTGTATGCAGACCTGTCCATCTACGACCTTCAAGGCCGCAACATAGACACTCTCGCAAATGGCATCTTAGAAGCTGGAAAACATGAATTTGCATTTTCAGGCGCAGGAAAACCCTCCGGCATCTACTTCGCCCGCCTAACCGCCGGAGCAACGTCCCAAACCATCAAAATGCTCCTTCTGAAGTAATAGCCCCCCGAGCAGGGTCTCCAGCTTGTCCTCGTAAGGAACCCTGCCGGAATCTGGAGCCTTCGCGCTGCAACAAGACGTGCTTAACAAGCACCAGGTTCGCCGAGCGGGATTTAGCGCAGTGCTTGACAAGCACGCAGCGATTCCCCGCCGGAATCTGCAACAAACCGTGCGCAAAATTCGCCCCCCGAGCAGGGTCTCCAGCTTGTCCTCGTAAGGAACCCTGCCGGAATCTGGAGCCTTCGCGCTGCAACAAGACGTGCTTAACAAGCACCTGCCGAAGTTCGAACAATCGTAAAAATATCAATTAGATAATCTCAAATTCGCATCACATCTCAGTTTTTCCAAAACTCCAAACTTCAGACTTTCGGAAAAACAGTGTTCTGACCTGCTCCGCGCTCTCGCTCACACGTACCTTACAATATTCTCGTATTCTCTGCCGTTCCAAACTGCCAAGAACTCTACATGAGCTGATAGATGAAACACTCAGTCCTGCTGGTAGAAGATGAGCACGACATTCGCGAGTTGCTCGAGTACAATTTGACCCGCGACGGCTTCAATGTCCGCGCGGTTGGGACAGGCGAGCAGGCGTTAAGCCAGGTGAACGCGGCCGCTCCAGACTTAATATTATTGGATTTGATGCTGCCCGGTATGGACGGCCTGCAAGTCTGTCGCAAGCTGAAGTCAGACAGCTCGACAGCCAATATCCCCATCGTCATGCTGACCGCAAAAGACGAAGAGTCCGATATCGTCACGGGTCTCGAGCTCGGCGCCGATGACTATGTCACCAAACCTTTCAGCCCCAAAGTCGTCGTCGCCCGCGCCCGCGCCATTCTTCGCCGAAAAAATGAACCCATCCCCGGTGAAGAAGAGGTCCTGAATTTCGATCAATTGACGATTCACCCCGGACGCCGCGAAGTATCCGTGGCTGGCGAGGCGATCGAACTAACCAATTCAGAATTTCGTATCTTGCACCACATGGCCCGCCGCCCCGGCTGGGTTTTCAGTCGCTATCAGCTCGTGGATGCCGTGCATGGCGAGAAACATGCCGTCTCCGACCGTTCCGTGGACGTCATGATCGTCGGCCTCCGCCGCAAACTCGGAGAGTGCGGAAACTACATTGAAACAGTCCGTGGCGTAGGGTACCGTTTCCGCGTCTAATCGTCCTGCCGGGGCAATGAGGGTTCGGAATGCCCCCGCAATCGCCGTCACGCCTGTTCGACACGCTCTAAATGCCTCGAACTAAACCGCTGTTTAGGAAGCTTTTCCTCCCGTATGTTGCCGTTTCAATTGCAACGGCAGGGCTTCTGCTCGCGGTCATTGGAGTCACTTACAGCCGATTCGCACGCTCCGTCCAGCGCGACGCTCTAATCCAAAAAACAAATCTCGTGGCCGAGTCTCTCTTCAAGGAAGTAGGCTCTGAGCCATTGGCCATCTCCGATAGCCTGTTGAAGCGTTACGCCTCAGCAGGTTTTTTTCGTTTGACCCTGACCGACAGCGCGGGCAATGTTTTGGCCGAGTCTGATACGTTGGTCACGGTCGTCCCCAATCTGCAAAATGCTCCTGAAGTCGTGGCTGCAAAGCGTGGCACACCGGGCATGGCAACCCGCCGCGATGCTCAATTCCAGCGCACGTTCTCTTTCGTGGCCCTCCCCGTGGTCCGCGACCAAAAGGTCATCGCGATCTTGCGCGCCGGGGAATTGGTCTCGGCGTCCCGCTGGGCATTCTTCTTCGAAACGGCCGGATTAGCCGCCGTTTCTCTGATCTTGGTCGGAATTGGAATCATCGTGATTCTCCGCGTGGTGCGGCAGGTCGTCACGCCGCTGGATTCCCTGCGTGCATCCGCCGAGCACTTCGCACAAGGCAAGCTCGAGACCAAGCTCGAAGAGCCCGAGATCACCGAACTGGCCTCGCTGGCTCGCGCCCTCAATCGCATGGCCGAGCTGCTCAGCAGCCGTATCGCCGACATCGAACGCCGCCGCGAAGAGCAGGAAGCCGTCCTGTTTTCTATGCTCGAAGGTGTCGTGGCCGTGGATTGCGATGCCCGCGTGATCATGATCAACTCCGCCGCCTCGCGCTTGTTCGACGTGAAAGCCGAGCGCGCACGCGGACGCCTGATCGAAGAAGCCGTCCGAATCACGGACATTCAGGACTTCGTGCATCTGACTCTCGCCGCCGGCGAACCGGTCGAACGCGAGATCATTCGCCACGACACGCTAGATCACATTCTCCAGCTCCGCGGTACGCCCATCGTGGTCGCCGGTCAAGTCATCGGCGGTGTTGTGGTGATCAACGACATCACTCAAATGCGCCGGCTCGAGGCCACACGCCGGGAGTTTGTCAGCAATGCCAGCCACGAACTGAAGACTCCGGTCACCGCCATCAAAGGCTCCATCGAAACGCTCCGCGAGGGTGCGCTCGACAATCCGGCCGATGCCGAGCGCTTTCTCGAGATCATCGCCCGTCAGGCGGACTTTCTGCAAGCCATCATCGAAGATCTCCTGAGTCTGGCTCGCATCGAGCAGGCCACCGAACACCAGAATCTCGCCGTGGAAAAAGTGAACATCGCGGGCCTGTTGCGCGACGCAATAGAAGCCACGTCGCTCGTCGCCGAGTCACGCGGCCAGAAGATTGAAGTCTCGGTTCCCGCTGATCTCACGGCCCCCATCAACAACTTCCTCATCCGCCAGGCCGTGATCAATCTGCTGGACAATGCCTGCAAATACAGCCCCGAAGGCACCGAAATCAAACTTCGTGCAAAGTCGGAAGACCAGAAACTCGTCATCTCCGTGCAGGATGAAGGTCCGGGCATTTCCGAGAAGCATCTGCCCCGTATCTTCGAACGCTTCTACCGCGTCGAAGCCAGCCGCAACAGGAAGTTCGGCGGCACAGGCCTCGGCCTCGCCATCGTCAAGCACGCGGCCCTCGCCCACGGCGGAACCGCCGACGTGGACACTCAGCTCGGACGCGGCAGCACCTTCTCCATCCGCGTCCCCCTCGAGCGCTAAGTATTCAAATGACTCCAAACAAAAGCGGCCCGCTCAAAAGAGCGGGCCGCACTATCTCTAACCGCGCCAGCACAAGACGTGCTTAACAAGCACTCCCGAGCAGGGTCTCCAGACCCTGCCGGAATCTCAAGCCTTCGCGCCAGCACAAGACGTGCTTAACAAGCACTCGCCGAGCGGGGATTTAGCGCGTAGTGCGGTTCCCCGCCGGAATCTGTAACAAGACGTGCTTAACAAGCACCTGCCGGAATCTCAAGCCTTCGCGCCAGCAACAAGCCGTGCTTAACAAGCACCAAGCACCTATTTCGTTCTTACGAAATCAATGCGGCGATTTTTCTGACGTCCTTCGTCGGTGTTGTTGTCACCCACTGGCTTATCAGGTCCAAAGCCCTTCGTCGTCATCCGCGCGCCGTCAATGCCCTTGGCCACCAGCCACGCCTTCACCGATTCCGCACGCTGCTGCGACAACTTCTTGTTATAGGCCTTCGCACCGCGGCTGTCCGTATGGCCCTGAATCTCAACTTCAAGCTCCGGATTCAGACGCAGCGTGTTGTAGGCCTTGGTCAGAATTTCTTCGGACTCAGGCTTGATGTCGGCCTTCGAGGTTTCAAACACGATACCTTCCAGCGTGATCGCCTGACCCACTTCCGTCACGACCAGTTTCTCAACATCGTCATCCGGATTCAGCGGATTGTCGCCGCGATTGACTTCCACGCCATCTTCCACCGAGCCCTTATCGGTATCCTTGTCCAGCGGATTGGTCTTGTGATCATTCACTTCGCCGCCGTCGGTCAAGCCGTCGCCGTCCGTATCTTTCTTGAGCGGATCGGTCTTATGATCGTTGATTTCGGCTCCGTCATCCAATCCGTCGCCGTCCGTATCCTTCATCGTCGGATTCGTCATGTGGACATTGACTTCCTCGCCGTCACCCAATCCGTCGCCGTCCGTATCGGCGTTCAGCGGATCGGTCTTGTGCGTCATGACTTCCGAACCATCGGTCAAGCCGTCGCCATCGGTATCCGGATTACGCGGATCGGTTTTGTGCGTGTAATACTCGTCGCCGTCGCTCAAGCCGTCGCCGTCGGTATCCGGATTCTTCGGATCGGTGCCCAGCTTACGCTCTTCCTTGTCGGGAATGCCGTCGCCGTCGGTGTCCTTGTTCGGGTTGCCGTTGTGCACGCGCAGACCGAGCAGCACATTCATGTAGGCATCATCCGTGTCATCATACACCGGATTGATGTCGTCGGACATGATCATATTGTAGCCGCCGTGCAGATCGAGCGACAGGTATTCATCAAGATGATACTGAATACCCACACCCAACGGAATCACGGGATTCCAGCCGTCCACTTCCGCATCGGCGTCCGCCGCGCTCGGCACATCCTGCACATCGTGGTGCAGCATGCCGATTCCCGCATAGACAAACGGGAACCACTTTTCCTGCTTGAACGGCGCAAACCGCGCACGCAGGTCAATCGGCATCACTTCGCCATTGTATTCATCGGCCCGCAGGCGAGCGATCGCAATTCCCAGCTCGAGCTGCAGCGGATCGAGAATCGGATACGCAAAGCTGTGGCGAACCTTGAGGCCCATCATGGAGCCTTCGGATTCATTCGTCGGGATGGCCACCCCGCCTCCCAGATAGCCTTCAAGCCCCAGTTCCTTGAACTGCGCCGAGGCCAAAATCGGTACCAACACCGACAACAAAACAAAGATTTTCAAAAGTTTACGCATATGACACCTATAGGGTAGTGAGCACCGAACCGTTGAATTCTGGATAAGGATTAGCAATATATCACATCCTGCTAACTTCTTCAAGTTTCTCCTCTTACCACCCCGGTAGCCATTCCCCCACATCCACCCAACCTCCCCGAGCAGGGTCTCCAGACCCTGCTGGAATCCCCAGCCCCCTTCATACCTCATACCTTCTCCGCCTTCCGCCTTCATATTTCATACTTCATACTTCATATTTCACACCTCATACCTCATACCTCTTACCTCATACCTTCTCCGCCTTCCGCCTTCATATTTCATACTTCATACTTTTCCCCTTGACTTTCCCTTCCGCATTCCATATCTCATACTCATAGAGCCTGTCATCCTGAAGCCGCCGCGGCTGAAGGATCTTGTTTGAGTGCCACTCGTTGCAATCGGTGTCCCAGCCTTGCAGTAGAATCGTCTTTCCCAGAGGCCACGACCATGACGCGAATTCCATCCATATTCAAACATCCGAAGCGGGTGGGGTTCGCGCTTCTGGTGCTGGCAGTCGCCAGTTTCTGCTCTGCACAGGAGATGATCTGGGCACGGAATGGGCAAGGCCAGAGCTCGGGGTATGGGGGGCGGGTATTCTCGCTGGGCGATTTCAATAATGACGGGTTCAGTGATTTTGCCGTTGATGCATATGCCCGAAACTTTTCGCAGGATCCCTTTGGTGGGTATCTGGAGATGTTCCTTGGAGCTTCAGTCCCTAGCACAGTACCTTTTAGAACAGTGCTCCCGGATACTTCTGCCGGTCTCAAGTACGGGGCATTTCGCCTCCTCGGCGATATTAATGGTGATGGGGTCGAGGATTGGACTGGTCTCATGCTCCAACGCTCAGATCTGGATATTGTAGTAGCACAGATCTATCTCGATGGATTTAGTGATTCGCTGCCGGATTTGGAATGGAGTTGGAGAGATGCTATTCCATATGCAATGGGTGATTTCAATGGGGATGGCTTTGATGATGTATATCGGTACTATCTTCAGCCATTAGATTATGGTGATGTGTATTTCGGGAGTACCAGTTTCGACACAATACCCGATTGGACGATGCACAGCCCGGAAGGGCATCGCTATCAAGCCTGGCCGGATGCATTTGGAGATCTCAATGGCGATGGGTTTACAGATTTCATAAGTAGTAATCCCACCCCTGAGAATCAGCTTCACATTTTCTACGGGGGTGTATCTCCCGACACTGTTCCGGCGGCTGTCTGGACAAATCATCGGGACTGGGAGACCAGAATTATCAACGATCTGAATGGGGACGGTAAGGATGAGATTGTCTGGGCGGGACTGCCCGCCGGGAACATCAACGTCCACTTCGGTGGGAACATGATTTCCCAGACGCCCGACCGCATCCTTCAGTTCCTGGGGTGTTCGGATGTTTCCGATATCATCAGCGCCGGTGACGTGAACGATGACGGGTACAATGACATGATCGTATTGGATTGGCGCTGTACGCGTACGGGCAAGCTGGCGCTTTATCTTGGCTCCCCGTGGGTGAACACGAACCCGGTTTTCGAGTTTCTGGGGGCACAGGATCCCTACGATCTGGTGGCGGTTTTTTCAGCAGCGGGGTACGGCGACGTAAATGGCGACGGGGTCGGGGATTTTGGTGTCGGCGCCTGGAGCGATGACGCGGATGGCACACGCGGCCGTACGATTGTGATTGCGGGCAGCCGCAATTGGATCGTCCCGGCGGAGGATCGCAGAGTCCCCTATCCGCGCGACTTTCAGGTCTCGGCATTTCCAAATCCGTTCAACTCGCAGACCACATTGCGCATGGACTTACCTTTGGGGACGCGCAACGTGAAGGTGGACGTATTCAATACGCTGGGCCAACAGGTTGAACAGGTCGAATCCCCCGTCTTGGCCAGCCGGGTAGATGTCCGGCTCTCCGCCGACGATTGGGCCAGCGGTGTCTACATGGCACATGTTCAAACCGAAAACACATTTGAAACAGTCAAACTGGTATATTTGCAGTAGTCCTAATAGGAGAATTCACTCATGCGTTACATTATTTTATCCCTACTGCTGATTGCCAGTTACTGCTCTGCACAGGAGATGATCTGGGCACGGAATGGACTTGAGAACGGGGCGCGCTATGGGGTGCGAGTCTTCTCACTGGGTGACGTGAACAGCGATGGGTTTATGGATTTCGCTGTCGAATCACAGTATGGTAACAACCCCAGCCTCTATTGGGGCTATTTGGAAATGTTCCATGGGGGGCAGCCGCCCAGCCCAACCCCGTTTCGAACACTCTTGCCGGACACAAGTGCCGGATTGAGGTACGGAACTTTCTATGTGTTGGGTGATATCAACGGGGACGGTCTTACCGACTGGACTGAGGATCAACTCTTGAGATCGGATGTGCATACAGAAGTATTCCGGTTCTTCTACGATGGCTTCAACGATACGGAATACGATTTGGAGTGGCGCATCCGCGACCAATCCCTCTATCCGATGGGCGACTTCAACGGGGATGGTTTTGACGACATTTACAGATACTATGAAAGCCCACTTGACTATGGTGAGGTGTATTTCGGGGGTACCAGTTTCGACACAATACCCGATTGGACAATGCACAGTCCGGAAGGACACCGTTATCAAGCCTGGTTGAGATTCTTTGGTGACTTGAATGGAGATGGCATTTCAGATGCATTCGCCCCTCCTTCAGAAGAATCGGAACAACTACCTGTTTTCTTCGGGGGCGTGTCAGCTGATACGGTACCAAGCTTGTTTCTTTCAGGCTTTCGAGACTATCCTTTTAGGGCAGTCAATGACTTGAATGGGGATGGCCGGGATGAGATCGTAGGGAACGGTCTTCCGCGCCAGAACATTAATGTCTATTTTGGCGGGGAGACCATGTCGTCAACTCCCGATCGTGTTCTTCAGTTTCAAGGTTGCAATGGTGCCTCTGAGATGATTAGCGCCGGCGACGTGAATGACGACGGGTATAATGATATGATTGTGATTGGTTGGACCTGTACGCGTACGGGCAAGCTGGCGCTTTATCTTGGTTCCCCGTGGGTGAACACGAACCCGGTTTTCGAGTTTCTGGGGGCACAGGATCCCTACGATCTGGTGGCGGTTTTTTCAGCGGCGGGGTACGGCGACGTAAACGGCGACGGGGTCGAGGATTTTGGTGTCGGCGCCTGGAGCGATGACGCGGATGGCACACGCGGCCGGGCGATTGTGATTGCGGGCAGCCGCAATTGGATCGTCCCGGCGGAGGAGCACAGAGTCCCCTATCCGCGTGACTTTCAGGTCTCGGCATTCCCGAATCCGTTCAACTCGCAAACCACACTACGTATGGACTTGCCGCTGGGGACGCGCAGCGTGAAGGTGGATGTATTCAATACGCTGGGCCAACAGGTTGAACAGGTCGAGTCCCCCGTCTTGGCCAGCCGGGTCGACGTCCGGCTCTCCGCCGACGATTGGGCCAGCGGCATCTATCTGGTCAAAGTGGAGGCCGCAAGCCATTCGAGAACACAGAAACTGGTGCTTCTGAAATAGGAAACAGGAAGGCAGAGCCTCGGCACGTCGTCCTTCTGAACGAAGCACGCGCAGTGGAGTCTCCCCCCGGTCAAGTGCTTCACAAGCACTCCTGGGGATAAAAGGGGGGTCAAACTCAAGTGACAGTTGAAAATGCCCAAGAGTCCAACCTCCCCGAGCAGGGTCTCCAGACCCCGCCGGAATCTCAAGCCCCTTTCTGACTTCATACCTCATACCTCTTACCTCTTTTCTTCTCCGCCTTCATATTTCTGACTTCTGACTTCATACTTCTGACTTTTCTCCGCCTCCCCTCCCAAAAAAAACGGGCGCCCAAAGGCCACCCGTTTTCCAAAAGTGCGCGTCAGCACACTGGGTCCAGCGTCTACGCTGGTTAGCTGGTCGGACGATTCAGCTCCAGCTCAATTTCGATCTGCACTTCATCGCCAACCACCACGCCGCCCGCGTCGAGGTTCTTGTTCCAGCTCACTCCGAAGTCCTGACGGTTGATCGTGGTCTTGGCTGTGCCGCCGACGATGTTCGCGCCGCCCCACGGAGACGGAATCTCCTGATTGAAGCCTTCGATGTCAAACGTAACTTCCTTCGTCACGCCGTGCATCGTCATATCGCCCGTCAGTTTCGCCTTGCCCGGGCCCGTCTGCTCGGCCTTCTTCGACACAAACGTGATCGTCGGGTATTTCTCGGCGTCAAAGAAGTCGGCGCCCTTCAGATGTTCGTCGCGCTTTTCTTCCTTCGTGTCAATCGAGCCGACCTGCACCGTGAAGTTTGCCGCGAGCGTCGAGAGGTTCGCAGGGTCAAAGCTTGCCGTGCCCTCAAAATCCTTGAACTCGCCGCGCGTCGTGGACACCACAAGGTGCTTCACGCCGAATCCCACCGAAGAGTGCACCTTATCGAGCGTCCAATCATACGCGAACGAGGTGGACGCGCTCGCGACCAGCACCAAAACCAGCAAACGAAGTGTCTTCATGGATCTTCTCCCTGAATGTGTGTTGTGAAACAATCAATCTATTCGTCTATGCAATCAATCTCGTCCAAATCAATCCCCCAAGCGAGGTGTAACGCAGTACTTAACAAGCACCCCGCCGGAATCTCAAGCCCCCTTCATACCTCATACCTCATACCTCATACCTTCTCTTCCGCCTTCATATTTCTCCCCCATCCCCCACCCCTCATCCCTTAAACGTCTCCGCCGAGTTCTGCCCCACCTGTTTCAAAAACTCCGCCATCTTCTCCTGTTCAAACGGCGACAGCACTACCATCGCTTGCGTAATCGCGGTCACAATCTCTGGAAACACCTTCCGGATATACGCATCGCCTTCGCGCGTTAGCCGCACCCACACGAAGCGCCGGTCATCGGTCGAGCGTTCGCGCGTGATCAGTCCGCGCTTTTCCAGATTGTCCACCACCAGCGTGATGTTTCCGCTGCTCTTCAGGAGCTTCTGCCCGAGTTCATTTTGATGCAATTCCCCGAGGTGCATCAGCGCCTCAAGTATTCCGAACTGACTAACCGTCAGTTTGTGCGGCGCGAGGGCGCGGGTCACGCGCGCGGTCACGGAGTCTGCGGCTCGCATCAGCTTGATGTACGCATCCAGCGCACGAATCTCTGACGCGGTTCCAGTGTGCTTGGTTCCCATATTCCGCCAACATTAATTTGATAAACACTAAAATAATAAAATTTATCTATTCCGCAAGTCTTCCAAATCTGCACAAAAAACAAAGGAATAGATTTCTCTATTCCTTTGATGAATTTCGATGACCCGCAAAAGGGTCAATTATTCTCTATGAGGCCATGCCTCTCAGCTTGACATTAAGCTATTTTTCCGGCCTCCGCAGAACACTCCGCTCAAGCGTCGCCACGCTCGTCTGTCCGCACAGGGCCATCGTCACTTTCAGGTCATGTAAAAGCAGATCCACACAGTCTTTAACTCCCTGCGCTCCGTGCGCGGCCAAAGCCCAGACAAACGGCCGCCCGATCATCACCGCAGTCGCTCCCAGGGCCAGCGCCTTGAAAATGTCTGTCCCGCGCCGGATTCCGCCGTCCAGCAAAATCGGCACGCGACCCTTTGTTTTTTCGACAATTCCCGGCAAAGCGGAGATCGTCGAAGGTGCCGTATCCAGATTCCGCGCTCCGTGATTGCTCACAAATATTCCGTCCGCTCCGGCCTGAATCGCCAGCTCCACGTCGTCCGGATGCAGAATTCCTTTCAAAATCACCGGCACCCGCGCGACGGATTTCATCCATTCGATGTCTTTCCACTCGAGCTTCGGGCTGATCAGCGGATAATAGATCCCTTCGAGGTCCGTTCCGTGTCCGCGCACCAGAAGATCTTTCGGCAGCTCCTGCAGCATTTCGCGCCGCACGTGATCGGGCAGCGTGAAGCCCGCTTCGGTTTCACGAATCCGGTTTCCCAGAACGGGCGTGTCAATCGTCACAATCAGCGCCTGCGCACCGGCGTCTTGCGCGCGTTCGATCAGATGCTGAGTGAAGCCCCGGTCGCGCTGCACATAGAGCTGAAACCACAGCCGCGCATCGGGCACCTCGCGCGCGATGGTTTCGATCGCAACGCTGGTCATCGTGCTGACCGAGAGCGTGCTGCCGGACAAGGCCGCGCCGCGCGCGCTGGCCAATTCTCCCTCGGGAGAAAACAGCTTATGATAGCCGACCGGCGCGAGCAGAATGGGGTGGGGGAGAGTCTGGCCGAAGAGCGGCACGCGCGTCTCAAGCTCGGACACATCACGCAAAAGCCTCGGCCAAAGTTCGATCCGGTCAAAGTCCAGCACATTCCGCGCGAGCGTCAGTTCATCACCCGCTCCCGCATCCAAATATTCCCACGCCATATGCGGCAGCACGGCTTTCGCCTGCCTGGCATACTCGGAGATTCTCAAGATGGGGGACACGGGGGAGATATGAAGTATGAAATATGAAATATGAAGGCGGAAGCGGATTCCGGCAGGGAACCGCTACGTGCTTGTCAAGCACTGCGCTAAATTGCTTCACTTCGTTCGAGCGCAGGCCCTGCTCGGCGCGGGGGGAAGGCGGGTCGTCTGTTGTAGTGGTGTTCGTGTTCCCGGTACCCGGTACTTGAAGACGTGCCAGCGCGACAGATTCTTGCTGAGTCGCCGCCGCTCCGATCCCATTGAGGGGATGCGCGCTTCGGGCCGGACGGTTGGCCTATTCCGCCGGGTTCCTCCGTGGGAGCTTTGGATGGTTAGCTGTGCCTAATATACAACAGAAAAGCCAAGAAGTCAAGAGATTGTGGTATTTTAGCGAACTTCCAACTATGTGTTCTTGCATAGTTTGGGCGAAGCACGGGGAATCGGGGAGGCAGGATGGGAACTTGCGGGCAATCCTCACCGCGTCTGCTTCACTTGATCGGCCATTCAGGAATCGCCGCATCAATCTCTTTCATCAGTCGAATCGTTTCACCCAGCGCCATTACCGTCTTTTCATAGTGTTTGAGATCATCCAGCGTCAGAGTCCGTTTGGCCTTCGCGCGATCTTTGAGCCACTTCTCGCACACCTGATAGCCGCCGATGTGAAACTCCCATACTTCCTGCGGAATCGTCTCAAAATACTGCGTCTTGTTGATGTACACCCGCCCGTGCTGCTCGTCATAGCGAATCTTCTCGCACAAATTATCGCCCGGCTCCGGAAAACGGATCGGCGTATCATGCAAGCTCGGATGTTCGAGCAAATGATACTGCGCGAGTTCGTGTCCCAGCGGCACCAGATTCGCGAACAGCTTCACATCCGACGTGAGCGGCACGCGCGGAAAATCAATCTTCAAAAACTCCTTATACCGTTCCCGGTACGTCGGCGCATGAAAGATCGCATAGATATAATAGAAGACATCCTCGGGGCCAAACAGACCCCCATCCGTTCCCCGAGACCCCCTTCTAATTCCCCCGTTTACGGGGGAAGGCCGGAGTTCCCCTCCGTTTACGGGGGGGGTAGGGGGGGTCTGAATACACTTGCCTATGGATTCCAACACACCGTCCAATCCCTTGAGCACCGCGCTATTGCTGAATCTCAAAACTGTCAGTCCAAGCGAGCGCATGTGCTCATCTCTTGCAAGATCGTACGACACTGCCTCATCCGACGCATGCGTATCGCCATCAACCTCTATCACGAGTTGCAAGGCCGAGCAGTAGAAATCTGCTATGAACGGACCAATGGGATGCTGCCTGCGGAATGTGACACCAAGCTTGTCTGATTTCAAGGCAAGCCATAGTTTCTTTTCTGCGGCAGAAGGGTCTTTACGCATTTCATTGGCGAATTGCCAATGCGTTTTGGGAATACTCTTCCAGTTTAGTCCCGCTTTGGCTCCGCTTTCCAGACCCCCCCTAACCCCCCCGTAAACGGAGGGGGACCATAAGCTCCCCTCTTCCACAAACGTCAACCCCAGCTTCTCCCCAAACTCCTTCACAAACTTCGCATCCAAATTAGGTCTGCGAGGCGAGCCGTCCTCGGGGTAAAGGTAGAGAGGGAAAAGGTAGTTAACTTCTTTCATTGAGACGGTATGGTGGGTAGAAATCTGTCTCGTGCATAAGACGTGCTCAAAGCCGCGACCGATTTCAACCGTCCGAGTCGTAGAGAGCGCCAGATTCTCTCCCGCAAGCATGTGACGCATGACCTCTTCACGTGGATAACACATGAATCCCCGACTCTTGCCTGTGTAGTACGCCTGTCGGCTGTCAAAAGGTCTATACAAGAGAGGTGTTACATAATCAGGCTGAACTCCCGACTCCAAAACGTCTTGTTGCGCCCATTCCACGCGCCAATCGCGGACATCTGCACCCAAGTCAAATGATGCCCGCGCCTCTTCAACACCCATTTCTGAAAACCGTCTCGCCGTTTCAAATGCATCTTCAGCATTCCAATGTACAACAAGATCGTCACGCGCAGTCACGATCCCAACTGAGTTCTGTTCAAACACTTTTTGAATAGACTTCTCTTGATTATACTCGGCCTCGGCATCAGAATCTTGCTCTGTAAACAAATAGAATGGCTTACTAGGTTCAAGCGTGGTCCACTCTGTATTGGAATGGTCATGTGCGCCAAGCCAGTCATACTTCACCTCCCGCTTTCCCCACACGTCTGCGCGGTGCACGCGTTTCCCTAAGTCTTCGTCATTCTTTCGGGTTTTTACAAAGACGCCGATTGTCACACCTTGCATTATGTCGAACACATTCTCATCTTTTCCGCCGTCAGGCGCTGTTTCCCGCTTTTTGCTATTACCGTGCAAATCCAGAACAAATATGTCGTCGAATGAAGTTTGAAGGCTTCGCCTCATTCCCCTGAACGTTGGATTGTCCAGATAACTGTGATTTGTGATGAATGCCAGAATGCCTTTGGCGGGTTGGTCGTCAAGATGCATCTCCGCTATTCTCCATTGGCCGTATCGAAGGAACTTCACATAGTCATCTTGAAGCCACTTTGGATTCTTCTCGTTGAGTGGCCTGCCGTCAACACGGTAATATGTCCGAAGCTTTTCGCCAATAAAGGATGGTCGCGTTACCTTCCTTCCTACAATGATTTCAGTAATCTCGCTACGATTCGCGGAATGCCCCGCATATGGTGGATTGCCTAGCACAACCATAATGGGCAATCTGTTCTTGATGGTTGCCGCAGCATTGGTTTCCTGTGTAATGATGCGCATTGAACCAAAGAACTGTTCAGCTTTGTGAAACGACTCTTCCAAGCTATTCGTCAAATACACATTGAGCCGCTCGTCCTTGTCAAACTCGTACCCCCACTTCTTCCGCAACGCATCGCTCTCAAGGTCGTGCCCCGCAAGCTGCATCGCTAATTTCAAATGCGCCACCGCATAGGGAGCCATCTGCAACTCAAATCCGTAGATGCGCGGAATGAGCTGCTCCTTCACAAACGCCTGCCATTCCCCCGCGCGGTTCTGCTCCATGAACCGATTGCGAATCAAGTCCACAACGCTATACAAAAACGTTCCCGTCCCGCACGCCGGATCAAGAATCAGCACCTTCGGCAGTGTCTTCTTGACAAACTTGTCTCCCTCTTTCACTTCCACTTCAATCGTCGAAGTGTCCGCCAACCCGTCTTTCAAGCCGAATTTTTCTTTCAGCAGAATATCCACCGACCGCACAATATAGGAAACTACAGGCTCGGGCGTATAATACACACCGCGCCGCTTACGCTCTTTCGGATCATATTCCGAAAGAAACGTCTCATAAAAGTGCAGAATCGGGTCTTCCTGTTTCGTTCGCTTGCCAAACTGCGCCAGCACCGCGCCGATGTCCGTGTGCGCCAGAACAGCAGTCAAGTCATCCACAAAGCCGATGAACGGCTCGTCTTCCAGCGCGGTCGAGTGCATCGTCTCAAACAGATTCCGCAAAAACGGATTGCTCTTGGGAATTTCGTGGGCGGCGGCGGTGCGGGTGAACGCTACCCCGACCCCATCCCCCTGCCCCTTCCCCGTAAACGGAGAAGGGGAGGCAGAAGCGTGGTGGATTCTAGCGGCGAAAAGGCCATAGCCTAATGTTTGCGCAAACATGTCGGCAAACTGCGCATTGGTGATATCCGGCAGCAGCGTCCGCTCAAACGCCGATTTCAAATCCTGCATCAGTTCAGAGGCGCCATTCTGCGCAAAGGCGTTCGAAATCATTCCGTCAATGTTCTTGCACAGACCGGCCATTTTTGCGGCCAGCTCCTTCGGGCTGCAGATGTCCTCGACCGGGTGATTAAGAAACGAGCTCAGTAGATTGAGAAGCTGCTCTTCGCCATCCGCCTCGAGTTTGACTTTCCCGTTCTTGACTTTGGCGAGCGAGACGGTCAGTCTGTTCTTTCCATCCACGAACCACCGGAACTCAAGGTAGTCCGTCAGAATCAGGTTCGACAGGCGTTTGTAGCGCTGAAGCTGTTCGGACTTCTCCGTCGCGTCGAGCTTGTCTCCAACGTCCTTCGTCTCGATATAGCCCAACGGCAGATAGTGACCGCGCGCGATCGTTTTGCGGATCACAAGGTCCGGCGAACCGACATGAATGCGCTTCGGCTCGTTCAGGACCTGCAGCTCTGGCCCGAGCGCTTTGATCAGTGCCTCGAGCGTAGAGCGGTGCGTGTGTTCAGTCGTAAGGCCGGAATCGAGCGCTTTGGAGAGCGTCTTGACGTAGGTTTTGATCGCGTCGGACAAGGGAACTCCGATGGGGAGAGTATTGAATTTCCAGTTGGAGTAAGGTAGGCTGGAAAGGGGAGAATAGCAAGGGGCGCGGAGGATCGGCAAAGAAAAGCGCGGAGACTTTTCAAGCCTCCGCGCCAGCACACTTGGGTCCAGCGTCCACGCTGGTTATGCCTCCATCTCCTCGCGGATGCCGTACTTCTTGAGCCTGTAGCGGAGCGTTTCGCGCGTCATTCTTAAGAATCTTGCGGCGGCGGATGCGTTGTTCTTGCAGTGACGCATGGCGATGCGGATCAACTGCTTTTCGACCTCTTCGAGATTCACGCCGGTTTGCGGAACGTCAATCGAGAAGTTGTCGCGGTTATCGAGCATCGCGTCAATGTCGCTTTCGGGCATGGACATCTTGCTCGGCGCGGGAGATTCCTGCATCGGCAGAACCGCAAGATCGTTCGCCTGAATGTACGGCCCGACGCCGATCAAGACGGCGCGTTCGACGGCGTTGCGCAGCTCGCGAATGTTTCCCGGCCAGTTGTAACTCGTCAAAAGCCGTTCCGCGTCGGGAGAAATTCCCTTGATATTCTTGCCGAATTCGCGGTTGAATTTTTCGACGAAGTGCATCGCGATGTCCACCGTGTCGTGTCCGCGTTCGCGCAGGGGCGGCAGGTGAATCGCGAAGACCGCGAGACGATAGTAGAGATCGCGGCGGAACTTTCCGGTTTCGATCTGCTCCATCAGGTTCGCGTTGGTCGCGGCGATCAGTCTGAATTTCATTTGCAACGGCTGCGTGCCGCCGACTCTGCGGAACGTGCGCTCCTCGATGACCTTCAGCAGTTTGACTTGAAGGTTCAAAGGCATTTCGCCGATTTCGTCGAGAAAGAACGTTCCGCCGGACGCGACTTCAAAGAGACCGCGTTTGCGCTGCTTGGCATCGGTGAACGCGCCTTTTTCGTAGCCGAAGAGTTCTGCTTCCAAAAGGGTTTCGGGCATCGCGGCGCAGTTGACTTCAACGAACGGTTTGTCGGCGTTCGGAGAAGCAAGATGAATCGCGTGCGCGACGAGCTCTTTTCCCGTTCCCGATTCACCGGTCAGCAGGACCGTGGCGAACTGCACCGCGGCCACTTTCTGCGCGGTGTCAATCACATGGTGCATCTGCTTGCAATTGCCGACCAACCGGTCAAAGCCATAGACGGCCTTGCGTTCGTCGGACACGCGTTCGATTTCACGCGCCGTGGCGGCACTTGAAAGCGCGCGGTCCACGAGCAGCATAAGTTTTTCGAGATTGAGCGGTTTGCCCAGATAGTCAAAGGCACCGTGCTTCAATGCTTCGACGGCTTTTTCCGGCGTCGCTTGGCCGCTGATGATCAAAACCGGATGCTGCGGCGCGATTTCGTGAATCTGTTGACAGAGTTCAACGCCGTCAATTCCGCCCGGCAGACCGACATCCAGGATGGACAAATCGGGCGCCATGGTGCGCATTTTTTCCAGTCCTACGGTCGCATCTTCGGCTTCGATGACTTCGTAGTCTTTGATTTCGGCCACTTGCCGGATGATTTCGCGAATATCTCGGTCATCATCCACCACCAAAAGAGTCGCTTGCATGGCTTCCGCCGGGTTTGTTGCATTGCACCAACTTAGTGCAATAAGTCAGAGCAACAAATGGGCCATTTGCACCACCTACTTGAAAAGTAGGCAACGATGTGCTGGCGCGCACTTGAAAATTGGGGAAGGATGAGCTGCGCGGCGGCTTTAAGTGGCCGAGGAAGAAACGCTTGACTTGTGAAAAGTTCAAGTGTAGATTGAAGAAGTGATAGAACGTTGGACGAACGATCTGACCGGAAAAAGTAAAATGAAGATTATTAATACGGTGGTCCTGACTTGTCTTGTGCTGGCGCCCGGTTGGGTGCTTGCGGACACAACTTGGGTGGCCTCCGGCAATGTGAGCGGAGTGTGGAGTGCCTCCGGATCTCCGTTTGTGGTGTATACAGGAGATGTTACGGTTGCGGCAACTGACACGCTGATGATTGAGCCGGGTGTGCGTGTTTATTTTGCAGGCGCATTCAAAATGATTGTGAATGGCCTATTGCAAGCGATTGGTACGCAAAGTGATTCAATCTGGTTCACGGGAAGTTCCGTGGATTTCCCGTTTCCGTCTCCCGAGAGATGGCGGGGGTTGAGGTTTGAAAATGCGAATGCCGCCAACCAACTGACCTATTGCAGTATTACGTACGGCGGCGCGACGGGAGCAGGAATAGAGGGCAGCGGCGGCGGAGTGTATTGTGTGAACAGCACTCTGAGTTTGTCTCACTCTTGGATTCACCATTGTCACGCCTATCACAACTGCGCGGCGGTGTTTGATCAGAGCACTGTGCTGCTGGACTACACGGACATCACGTACAACTATGGCGTTGTGGATCCGGAGTATTTTATCCTGAACGGCGAAGTTGGAGCCTTTGCCACTGGGAATACCACGATTCACCTTCGGCATTGCAACATCAGCCACAACAATCCGGGCGGGAGTTTTTCGGCGATTCGGTTTGGCGTTGGCACGACGGCCGTGATGGATTCCTGTTTAATTGACTCGAACTTGAACCCGGAGGGCGGATTCGGTCCCGTGATTCTGGATGCGACGGCGGACGTTTCGATGACGGGAACGACGATTTCGAATCATCAGCCAATGTATGGATTTGACGGCGGCATCCGGAGTGATGGCGCGAGCCTGACGATGGAAGCCTGCACGCTGCGCAGCAATCGTGCGAGCTGGGTGGGTCCTACTGAGTGGGGCGGCAGCAGCGCCCTGACGATTTTCAATCCTGTGTCGGCGGTGATCACCAATACGGTGTTTGAAGGGAATCAGGGCCAGTTTGGCGCGGCGAGTTTGTGCCAGAACACGACCTTTGAAAACTGCATTTTCCGCAACAACACTTCATCGGACGGCGCGATTTTCTCCAACGGCGGCAACCGCTTCAGCAGATGTGTTTTTGAGAACAACACCGCGAATCTTCCGGACGGACTGTTGGCTTTTTATGGCAATGGCCGCGGCGGAGCCATGGTATTTTTCAGCGGCACGGACACGGTGAGTCAATGCGTGTTTACGGGAAACACGAGTTACATCTATACAATCGAAGGCGAACCGGAGACCTGGGACACTCTGAGCACGTTTGGCGCGGCGCTCTATTGCGACGAAGGCGCCTCGCCGTATCTGGTGAACTGCGTATTTCAGGACAACACATTGAATCAGGGCAGCTTCTGGGGCACGGGCAGCGTGTTGTATAGCTATCTGGGTCATCCGACGTTTGAGTTCTGCACGATGAACAACAACGGCGCGAACGGACATCCGGGCGGCGTGATGTTTCTCGATGGTGGAACATTGACGCTCAGAAACAGCATTGTCTCGAACTCCGACGCACGCTGTGCGATCTATTTTGACCTGGACGCCACGGGTACTGTTGAATATTGCGACTTCTACGGAATCACCAATATGAATTTCCGGGGAACTCCGCCGGTTGGATTGGGAACGCTTTCGACGACGAATGCCAACGGCGATCCGTGTGATGTGTACTACAACATCCTGCTGAATCCCGAGTATGCGGACGCGATGAATGGAGACTTGCATTTGACGAGTGGAAGTCCATGTATCGGTGCGGCGGACCCGGCGAGTACGGTGGCGAGTGACTATGACGGGAACGCGCGCCCGAGCGGAACGTATGCAGATATGGGAGCTTTCGAGTTTTCGCAGACGGCGGTGATCGAATTGGTGATCTATCCGGATGCGGAAAACGATGACATTCTGCTCTATTGGAACGCGGTTCCGGGTGCGTCGAGTTACGAAGTCTATGCCGGAGACGTTCCGGAATACGATCCACCGTTTTTCAATTTGATTGGGACGACGAGTTTGACCACGTTTACGGAAGTTGATGCGTTGCTTTCGAGCGATCAGCGGACGTATGTGGTGGTGGCTGTTCCGTAGTACGAAGCGCATACGTTCCGGCAGGGTTCCTTACGAGGACAGGCTGGAGACCCTGCTCGGGGTGCTTGTTGGGCACGTTTTGTTTGCAAGAAAAGAAAGCCCCGCGAGAGATCGCGGGGCTTTTTATTGGAACAAAACGAAAGCATTATGCGGCAGGGTGGACTTCGATGGTCGCGTGAACAATTCCGACGTGGTCGGGAAGCAAGGATCTGTAGTGCGCGGCGGAAGTTCCGGAGACTGAGGTGACTGAGAGCTCGCAGGCATAGATGCCGGGACCGATGGACCAGACATGGAGATCGGTGACCTTTGTGCCAGGTTCTTGTTCGATATGCTGCTTGATGTGATCCACAACACTCTCGGGAGCCTGCTTGTCGAGCAGGACCGTGCCGGATTCGCGCAGCAGTCGGATTGCCCAACTGCTGACGAGAATCGAGCCGACAATACCCATGACCGGATCCATCCAGATCCAGCCGAAATACTTTGCGGCGAGCAAAGCACTGATGGCGGTGACGGAAGTCAGGGCATCGGCCAGCACATGCAGATAGGCCGAGCGGAGGTTCTGATCTTCGTGATGATGCGAATGATCATGATCGTGCCCGTGTCCGTGGTCATGATGGTCATGATCGTGGGTGTGTCCGAGAATCAGCGCGCTTCCGCCATTTACGAGCAAACCGATTACCGCAACGAAGATGGCCTGATTGAACTGGATCTCGACGGGATTGAGAATGCGATGGACGGATTCCCAGGCCATCATGATCGCGAAGACCGCAAGCAGGAGCGCGCTGGAGTAGGCGGCGAGGGAGTTGATTTTTCCGGTGCCGAAACTGAAGCGGGGGTCGTCGGCAAATTTGCGGGCGAAAACGTAAGCGGCCCAACTGAGTGTCAGGGCGAGCGCATGCGAGGCCATGTGCATGCCGTCTGCGAGCAAAGCCATGGAGCCGAACAGAATTCCCGCAGTAACTTCGACGATCATCATCACGGCGGTGATGATGACGACGATCAGCGTGCGGCGCTCGCCGGCGCGGGGAATGTCCTGTCCGAAGGTGTGAGAGTGAGTGTGCATGGGTTAGAAACATAATTACCCCGACTGGAGAGCCGGGGTAATTTGTAAAGGGGATTTATCGGAGCAGGTTAGCGGCTGATGGTGTTTCCGCCAATCCATGTGGCGCCGAAGTCAATATCTTCCACATAGACGACATCTGCTTCGCCGGAAGTCCACAGGGTGAGTCTCAATCGATAGCTTCCAGCGGGAAGCAGGTCCAGAGATTGGAAGACAAGATCGCCGGGAGCGACCTGTTTGACTTCCCGTGACGTGGCCACGACGGTGCCGACGCTGTTCAGGACTTCGAGACGACCCCTCCAGAGCACGCCTTCGCTCTCGTCGTCATCTTCGACAATGGCGGTGGCGAAGAACGTCAGCGTGGACGGGACGCCGAAGGAGAAGAATCCGGAGTGGAACTGAGTTTGAGTATTGGAGATTTCGTCGTCGGGAAGCTGGAGCTGCGAATAGCCTCCTGCGGGAATGGAGCCTGCGACTCGAGCTGAATCGGCAACGCGGGTGGTATCGGCAATGCGTGCGCTGTCTGCCCAGCAAGAGATGAAGGCATAGGGAACCGCGTGAATAAACTGACGCGGTCCGAAGGCCTGCTGTTCATAGGTCAGGCTGAGCCATGCTCCGGCTTGCGGAAAGACGGCGGGAGTCAGCGGATTAAAGGCCCCGAGCACGACATCAAAGATGCCGTCCACGACAGTGACGTCCTGCCACTCGGACCAGACGGGCGGTCCTCCGAAGGCGGCGGTATAGACATGAAACCCGATCTCATAGACGCCATCGGGCATGAGTTCGCCTTCGGGAGTCGTGAAGATGGCCTGATAGGTCATCGTGGTGGGTCCGACCGCCCAAGCGGTGGTGCAGGCCAACAGAAGAGCGAACAGAATGGTCACGAGTCTCATAGAGAAGCTATCCTGAAAGAGTAGGGGTTTACTTGATCAACGTGAGTTTGCGAACCTGCATGCGCGAGTCTTGCGCGAGGCGCGCGAAGTATTCGCCGCTGGGAACAGTAGCGCCGTTATTCGCCTTGCCGTCCCACGTGACAGAAAAGGCACCGGGCTGCGCTGCGGGAAACTCGAAAGCGCGGACTTGCTGTCCGAGCAGATTATAGATTGCGAGTTGGGCATCCCCGGCATGGTCGAGCGAAAAGGGAATGACCGTTGAGGGATTGAAGGGGTTGGGGTAGTTCTGGCCGAGAGCAAACTCGCTGATCGTCGGGTTGGGCTGCTCGGGGGAGGATGTCGGGCGCGCGACGAAGCTATTGCGCACGAAGACGTAGCCCGTGCGTATGGCGCCGACCGAGGCCAATGACGATGTCGCCAGAATGGGTTGCCCGATGTATCCCTTGATGGTTCCGATGGCGCCTGTCGAAGTTCCGTTCGAGGACAGGAACGTAGTCAGGTTGGGAGTTTGGGCGAAACTTGCTGTCGTGAGCAAGCCGATCAGGAGAAGACGGATCATACTTTTGGGGTCAGAGGGCGATAGCTATGGCGGATGTTATGCACAACGGAAGTTGTGGTTTAGTGTCCGCGTATAATCGAACAGGAGAATAAACAATTGGTTGGCGATTTGTCGTCCAAATGGTCTGGACCTGAACCGAGCATCTAAACCTAACCAATTGTGGTTTGAAAATCAAGTCTAAACGAATAGTTACGGGCAAGAACAGGGCCAAAGCGGGAAGAATTGCATTTTGTGTGGGGGATTGGAAACGTGGTGCCTCTATTCCCCATAGTGGGCTTATCATAGGTGACCCATTGTGAACATTAAAGCAAAATAAAACAGAAAATTAGACATACTGAGAGAATGCTGACGGGGTGTTAAGAAATTCAGGAAAGGGATGAAAAGTGATTGCGTACTGGGAACATATGAAATATATTAGGTATGCTTGAGAAAGATGAAAACAAGCTTTATTACAGGCCGAACCATAACAAGCAGAGGAAACAAGATGAAGAAGATTCTGACAGTCTGTATTCTGCTGGCCCTGGTCGCGAGCGCGGCTTTGGCTGGCCAAACGTATGTGAAAGAATATGCGGACCAGATTACGGCTCTTGAGACAGAGTTGGCTGCTCTTCGCGCGAATGGCGGGGATCAGACTCAGGTTCGTATCGAATTGAACGCTCTTCGGAGCAAGGTTGCTGATCTTCGCGGCCGTGACGGCGTGCTGGATCTGGGTTGTGCGGATTGCGCCCCGGCTCACTATGATATGGGCACGATTGGCGACGTGGTTTGGGGATATTTCGTGGCCGGTGACCTGGGCACGGATGGCAAGTGGGTTGGCAGCTTCAACGGCGTGGCCGGCGCGACCTACCACTTTGACCTTTGCTCGACGGCTCCCGGAACGGGCACGAACGCTGGCTTCAGCTCGGATTGCGATCTTCGCATTCGCGACGCGGCTTGCGCAGTGCTGAGCTACGTGGACGGTCTTTCGGGCTGCGTTCCGGCGTGGAGCCCGAATGATGTGACGTGGACTTGCCCGGCGAATGGCGTGTACTATGTCGAGATTAAGGAATACAACGACGGTACGGCGACCTGCACGGGTTTGGCTGATGCGACGTTCGACATGAACTACTATGCAGTTGCGCCTCCGACGACTCCTTACAAGTGCTGCTACGGCGATCCGTGTGCTCCGACTTGTGATGACCTGCTTGAAGCCGAGTGCTTGACCTTGGGTGGAACGTACTATGACGGCGAGACCTGTGCGGCGAGCCCCTGCGCTGCTCCGGCGACGGGCGATGTGTGCTGCAACGCACTTCCGATTCCCGGTCTGCCGTTCTCTGAGTCCGGCAACACCTGCAGCTTCAACAACGACTATGACGCAGTTTGCAACTTCTCCGGCGGCACGGCTCCTGACGTGGCCTATTCGTTCACGCCTGCGGCGGACATGACGGTGACGTTCAGCCTGTGTCTGTCGGGCTACGACACGAAGCTCTACATCTATGACGGCGCCCCGGTTCCGGGCGGCGAGATTGCCTGTAACGACGACACCCCGACGGCGAGCTGCCCCGGTGCGTCTGGCAACTTCCGTTCATACCTTGAGTGTGTCCAGCTCTATGCCGGTCACAACTACTGCATCATCGTGGACGGCTACGGCGCGGACTGCGGCGACTACACGTTGACGGCGGAAGAATGTCTTTCGACGGGCAGCTGCTGCTACAGCAATGGCGCGGGCTTCTGTGCGGGCGAGAGCTGTGTGGATGACTTGCTTGAAGAAGACTGCCTGGCTCTGGGCGGTGTCTGGACGCGCGGCGGTACGTGCGTGGACAATCCCTGCGCTGCGGTTCCGTGCGTTTGCGACTGCGGCCAGAACCCGAATTCGCATTCGGTGATCGCGGCGGACGAGCTGGAATACGTAATTGATTCGGTGATTCCGACGACCTGCGTGACGATCAACGTTCCGTTCGAATACCACATCACGGACCTGAACGTGGGTATTGACCTGGTTCACACCTATGACGGCGACATTGACATGTACCTGACCTCGCCGAACGGTACGGTGATCGAGCTTTCGACGGACAACGGCGGCACGGGCGAGAACATGACGTGCACGGTGTTTGACGACGAAGCGGCTGCTTCGATCACGACGGGTGCGGCTCCGTACAGCGGTTCCTGGATTCCGGAAACCCCGCTGAGCGACGTGGACGGTGAGAACGCGCTGGGTGACTGGCTGCTGTGCATCACGGACGATGCGGGCGGCGACGTGGGTTACATCATTGGCGTGTGCCTGACTTTCGAATACGACATCATCCTGCCGGTGAACTTCGGCAGCATCAGCGCGGTGGCCGGCAGCGGTCAGGTGACGTTGAATTGGAACACGCTGGCTGAGACCAATGTGCACCACTTCGACGTTCTGCGCAACGGTTCGAAGGTTTCGGAAGTTGCGGCGACGAACAACGCGACCGGCGCGAGCTATTCGTTCGTGGACAATGGCCTGACCAATGGCACGACCTACAGCTACGGTCTGGTTTCGGTGGACGTGACGGGCGCTCGTCAGGAACTGGCGACGATCGAAGCGACTCCGACGGCGGACGCGACGGTGATCAGCGAGTACGCTCTGCATCAGAACTACCCGAACCCGTTCAACCCGACGACGAACATCGTGTTCGACATGGTGGACGCGGGCATGGTGAAGATCAGCGTGTACAACCTGCTTGGTCAGAAGGTTGCGGACTTGGCGAACGGCACGTATGAAGCCGGCCGTCACGTGGTCAACTTTGACGCGGCGGGTCTGTCCAGCGGTCTGTACCTGTACCGTATGGAAGCCAACGGCTTCTCGGCGCAGGCGAAGATGATGCTGATGAAGTAGTGCGCGAAGCGCACGTCTTGTGCTGACGCCAGCGCGGACAGTACAGGTTCCGGATAGAAAAGCGGGGCGACCGAAATGGTCGCCCCGCTTGTTTTTTGCAAGATACGGTCTATTAGGTGAAGATGAGATCAACGAGGAAGGCGACTCCGTAGGCTGCTATGGACGCCAGCAGCATGACGAGCAGAGTACGGGTGCGGCCCTTGTCGAGTCCCCAATCCTCGAGATAGCGATGCAGGAAGAAGCTCGCGGGGAGGAAGACAATGGTTGAAATGACGAAGCTTCGCATTCTTTGTACAGAAGCAAACGCCGTTCCCGGATGTGGGTCAGACGGCTTGCAAGTGGGGAATATCCTCGCTACCTTCTCGGACACAACTCAGGAGCACGTCATGTTATTCGGGGCGCACACGTCCACGGCGGGGGGACTGCACAATGCCTTCAAGTGGGGAATGGAATTTGAGTGCGAATCCATTCAGATCTTTACGAAGAGCCAATTGCAGTGGCAGGGGAAAGCGATTGAGCCTGAGGCGATCTATCAGTGGTTTGAGGCTTGGGAAGAAGCGGGCGAGCCGCCGGTGTTTGTGCACGACAGTTATTTGATCAATCTGTCCTCACCGGATCCTGAGCTGCGAAGGAAATCCATCAACGGATTTGTGGACGAGCTTGAGCGCGCGGCGTTGTTGGGAATACCGTGGGTGAACACGCATCCGGGATCACACAAGGGAGCGGGTGAGGAAGCGGGGCTAAATAACTGCGCGGCCTCACTCAGGGAAGTGCTTCTGCGCACGGAAGATTTGGGAGTGGGGATTTTGCTTGAGACGACGGCGGGTCAGGGGGGAGATTTGGGAGCGGACTTCAAACATCTGGGATACTTGCTGCGTGAATGCCGTCAGGACGGACGGATGGGTGTGTGCGTGGACACGTGTCACATTTTTGCGGCGGGGTATGATTTGCGAACACCGGAAGCGTATGCGGAAACGTGGAAGAAGTTTGATGAGGAGATTGGATTGAGGTTTCTGCGCGCGTTTCATTTGAATGATTCGAAGTTTGAATTGGGACAGCACCGCGACCGGCATGCGGCGATCGGAAAGGGATTCATCGGACTGTCGGGGTTCAAGTTGCTGGCGCAGGATCCGCGATTTGAAGGATTGCCGGCAACGACTGAGCTTCCCGACGAGGACACACCGACAAGCATTGCGATCTTGAAGAAGCTAAGGGATGAATAAGGAAGAGGGCCGCACAGAATGTGCGGCCCTCTTGGCTTAGAAAGTATGTCGTGGTCAGCGCCTGCAGTTTTGAATGATGACGAAGAACTGCTGATCCACAAGTCCGGTGATCAGGGTTTCCGCAGGGCCCGTGACGGCGGCCACCGTGGAAAGCAACGTCCATCCGCCTCCAGGGGGAGGAACGTCGTGCGTGCCGTCGGCGGTGGCGTAGATGTCATAGTTGCCATCTTGCGGAGCCTGCCAATAGAGGGTGACTTGATCGTCGGCTTCCCATTTCAACGCAACTTGTTCGGGAGTCAGGCAGGGAGCGGGAGCTTCGACGGTGACGGTGCCGACCATGCCGGAAGCTGCATGGACTTCGCACTGGTAGTTGTAGAGTCCTTCGAGCGGAGCGTTGAAGGCGAAGTCATAGGTGAATGGGCTGCCGGTGGGGTTTCCGCTGCGGAAGATTGGCACGGCAGAGACCTCGGATACGTTGTGTACGCCGCCGGTTTTCACCCAGCGCACTGTGTCGCCTTGCTGAATGGTGATGTTGGCCGGGACAAAGCTCAGCCCTGAGAGTGTAACGGTGTGAATGGTTGCGAAGGCACCACACGTAAAGCAGAGCAGGACACACACAAGAAACAATTTCATTTTCATCTCCCCTAACAGGTTGTTGAACGTCAAAAAGCAGCACAAAGGTCAGGCTACAACGTGCAAGAATTGACGTGGAATGTCAATGAAACGTGAGAGAAAAAGAAAACCCGCCGGTGTGGCGGGTTTTCCTCACGAATAGGCTAAGCTCAGAAAAAGAGATGCAACTGACACTCGAGCTGCTGTTTGTTGCGTGGCTGCAATGCCCCAGCGGTGGGCGGTGCCTCTACTGTGGAATAGAGACGGTGTCTTAGCGAGAGTTCGACCCAGGGGAGCAGGAAAGTGCTCGCGCCGATGGTCGTGCGTTCCGCTTCACCCGCAATGTTGGAGGTTTCGGCATTGTCGAGCCAATCGTAGGCACCGAGGAGCCAGACACCTTGATAGACCATGATCTCGAGCTGAGCGGTGCTGTAGGCGCTGGTGACGGGGAAGGGCGCCCAGAAGGGCGTCCAGTCTTTGCGATCATACTCGAAGAGCAGGGAGGTGGCAAGCCAACCGAAATTCGATGCGCCTTCGGCGGTGCCCATGCGGTTGTGCAGACCTTCGAAGGCAAGTCCGCCGAAGCCACCCCAGGCGAGCTCCTTGGACGCTGCTCCGGGGAAGCCGATCTCGGGATCGCGGGCTTTCTTGGGAGAAGCGAGTCCGCTCAGTCCGCCGCTGACGATGAACTTCTTGGCAAAGGGGAGACGTTTTTGTCCGAAGACGCGGCCTATGAAGCGCTTTTGCTGGTCGCGGTCGAGCGGGATATTGGACTGTGCGGCGGTGTAGGACGCGCTGGCATCGAATCCGAACATGCGGGTACCGGCTTCGAGTCCGGCGCCGTAGTGGGGCGGAGTCGGGGGCGTGAAGGCACCGCCGTCATAGCCAGACCAGAGTCCTGTTCGAACATAGGAGGTGTGGTCGGCGAAGCGGTAGCCATAGTTCTCCTGGAACTGTCCGCCTTTTAGCCAGGCTTTGAAGCCTGAGAGATTGGCGAGACCATAGACTTCCATTCTGCCGGACGCATCAGCGACGCCGCGGGAGAAATAGAGCATGAAGTGTTCGGAGGGGCGGACCTCAAGATAGAGATTGCCTTCCATTTGGGCGACGGTTCCGGTGTTGGTGGAAAGTCCGTCGGACAGTCCTTGAGCGGTGGAGTCGCCGTTGTCTATGGAATTGGTGGCAAGCCAGATGGTGCGAAGATCGGCGCCGATGGTGACATTCTCGGACAGCCGGGGCTTGATCTTGTCCAGCAGCTCATAGCTGACGGGCTTGATGGGCAGGTATTGCGGCCCGAAGAAGGTGCTTCCGTAGAGTTCGCGCATGCCGTTGCCCGTGGGGTTGACATGGCATAAGAAGCAACTTTGGCCGAACAGCGCGCTATATTGGGGACGGGCTTGGGCGTTGGATGTGAAAAGGGCGGCAAGACACAGCAAGAGGCAAGACAACAGACGCATGTGCAGTCCTTCGTGGAACCGTTGGTGACCATTCACTTTATGTTAAGCGAGGTCAATATACGCATTGAGAGAAGGGGGTGCAAGGGAGTTTGCCTCAGTGAATGAAAGCTGTTATATTGTGTTTTTAGGACAATTGGCAGCGATGCCACAGTAAAAATCTCGGGGTAAGGGGCCAGCGTGGCGTATAAGGCACACGTTGGCGACACAGACGAACATGTTGAAATTCGCGAAGTATCACGGTTTGGGCAACGATTTTTTGTTGTTTGACGGACGGGACGTTGGTCAGGAACATTTCACGGCGGAGCGCGTGCGAAAGCTGTGTCAGCGGCAGACCGGTGTGGGAGCGGATGGAGTGCTGTTGCGCACAAACAGCGACAATGCGGATCATCGAATGCTACTCTGGAATGCGGATGGATCGTCCGCGGAGATCTCGGGGAACGGGCTCAGGTGTTTTGTGCTGTTCTTGAAAGATCAGGGGTACGATGTGTCGCGCGAGATCACAGTGGAAACGGGCGGGGGTGTTTTGCGTGCGCGGCACCTTGAGGACAATGTAATTGAAACGACGATGCCCGCGCCGGATTTTGCGAAGACGGGTGCGCCGGAGATGCTCGAGCTTTCGTCATTGGGTCAGATGTTTAGCGTGCTGTCGGTGAATGTGGGGAATCCGCACGGAGTGATTTTCGGGGAGGTGCGCGATATTCCGTTTGCGGAGAAGTACGGGCCGGGTTTGGAAAAGAATCCGGCCTTTCCGCAGGGCGCGAATATTGAGTTTGTGAATGTGATTTCTGAAACGTCGTGCAATCTGGTGGTGTGGGAGCGCGGCGCGGGGATTACGCTCGCGTGCGGTTCGGGGAGTGTGGCGACGGCGTGCGCGGGATGCGCGGTCGGGCATTTCAAGTTTGATACTCCGATCGCGGTGCATCAGCCGGGCGGTGCGCTGCACATCACGGTAGCGAAGGAGTTCAGGGAGATTCGGCAGCGGAGTATTGCTGAGCGGGTGTTTGGGGGGGAAGTTGCTTGGGGATGAGGGATGGGGGATGGGGGATGGAAGCTGACGCACGGTCTTGGCGCGTTGTCATCCTGGAAGGATCTTGGTGCGTGGGTTGGTAAGTTGGAGGGATGTGAAACGTGACGATGGGTTTGCTGCGAGATCCTTCACTGCGTTCAGGATGACAAGGTGCTTGAAATTGTTGACGACGACTGAAATGTGTAGTTTGCTTGAATAGGTCCCTGCGGGATGACGGAGTGTTTTACATTCTTGGGTTTGCGACGAGATCCTTGCAGGATAACAAATTGCTGGGCGTGATCGAATGAGCTCGGAGGATTTTGCGCAGCAGGGTGCGCGCTACACACAGAGACGGATTCCGGCGGGGTTTCTTACGAGGACTGGCTGGTGACCTCGCACGGGATGAAACTAAACATCAACGAATACGGTTTTGACAGCTACACGACTTACACGATTGCCTGAATATCTCTTCGCGGATTTGGAGAAGAAGATTGCGGAGAAGACGGCTGCCGGGCGGGATGTGATCAATCTCGGGATCGGCGATCCGGACTTGATGCCGCCGGATACATTCACGAAGAGTTTGCAGGAGCATGCCGCTGATCCGGATGCGCATTTCTATTCGTCGTCACGCGGCGATGCGGGCGTGCGGAAGGTGATCGCGCGCTATTTCAAGGGGCGGTTCGGCGTTGAGCTTGATCCGGACTCGCAGATCTGCGTGGTGCTGGGCGGAAAGGAAGGACTGTCGTCGCTCGGGCGCGCGTTTGTGAATCCGGGGGATGCGGTGGCGTGTCCGTCTCCGGCCTATCCGGTGTATGCGCAAGGCGTGGCGACGTTGTGCGACGGGAAAGTGCAGACGATGCCGCTCTTGCAGGAGAACGGTTTCTTGCCGGACTTGAATCTGGCGGAAGGCTCGAAGATGCTCTTCTGCAACTATCCAAACAATCCGACGGGCGCGATTGCGACGGAGTTGTTTTGGCAAAAGCTGGCGGACTTCGCGGACACGCATCAGGAGACGGTAGTCTGTCATGATCATGCCTACAGCGAGATGACGTTTGGCGATTATGTCGCGCCGTCATTCTTGCAGTACACGAGGAACGCGGTGGAGATGCACTCGCTTTCGAAGGTGTTCAACGCGACGGGCTTTCGAATCGGCTTCTGTGTGGGGCGCGCGGACATGATCGCGGCGCTCGTCAAGGCGAAATCGCAGATTGATTCCGGCGCACCGCTGATGATTCAGCGCGCGATGGCGGATGGATTGGCAGGTTATCGCGGTGCGGAACCACCGAAGGAAGTGGTGGAGATTCGCAAGATCTACGGCGAGCGGCGCGCGTATGCGGAGCGCGCATTGCGCGAACTCGGGCTGGATGTGATTGAAAGTCCGGCGACGTTTTATGTGTGGGCGCGAGTGGGAGACGACGAATTGCCGTTTGTGCAGAAAGCGCTCGATCACGACGTGGTGGTGACTCCGGGCCGCGGATTTGGGCGGGAAGGCACGGGGTATATTCGACTCGCGTTGACGCAATCGCTTGAGCGGATCAAGGCGGCGATGGGAAGATTGGATTAAGTCAGAAGTATGAAGTCAGAAGTCAGAATAGGTATGAGGTCAGAGGTATGAGGTATGAAACATGAAATGTGAACGGGAACGAATTGCTTTCGAGTCGTGTTTTCAGGCGATGAATATTCATCCCCTATCCCTTATCCTTCATCCTTTCCTCTGTGGCTGATCGTTTTCGACAAATCTTGAGAGACCGCGCGATTGTGCTGGGGCATCGCGGTTCGCCGAAGAACGCGCGGGAGAACACTCTCGACTCATTTCGCACGGCTTTGGATGAAGGCGCGGACGGTGTGGAGCTGGACGTGCAGGTGACGCGCGACGGCGTGCCGGTGGTGTTTCACGACGACTGTTTTGTGACGGGGGAGAAGCTGCGGGAGTTGACTTACGCCGACATGCGCGAAGTGGCGCACGGTCTGTGCGGGCACGTGCATACGTTGGACGAAGTGCTGCGCGAATTGTCCGGCAAGGGATTTGTGAATATTGAAGTGAAGCACGCGGGGTATGAAGAAGCGATTCTGGGTGCGGCGCGGAAAGTGATGCCGAAGGAAACGTTTTTGTTTTCGAGCTTTTTGCCCGACGTTGTGCAGACATTTCGCACGCTTGCTCCGGATGTTCCGGCGATTTGGATTGTGGCGGAAGCGATGGAGTTTGAGCAGGCGTTGGACGTGGTGCGCAAAACGGACGCGAGGGGAATTGCGTTCTGGCATGAGTTGATCACGGAGCAGCTGGCGGGATTTTTTCAGATTCACAACGTGCCGTTGTTCACGTGGACGGTGAATGATGTTGAGGAATTCCGGCGCGTGGTGGGGTTGGGTGTGGCCGGAGTGATTACGGATGATCCCGCGCGAATCGTGGCCGCAAAATGATCGGGCTCGCGACGGATCGGGAGTTTCCGGAGCTTTCGGGCGGCGAGGTGCTCTTGCTGGGGGAACTTGCGAAGCGCGCGCCGTGCAAGGCGGTGGTGTGGGATGATCCGGAGGAAACGTGGCGCGAGTGTGAGCAGATTGTCATTCGCTCGACGTGGGACTACAGTTGGCAGCTTGAGAAGTTCTTGACGTGGGTTGCGGATGTGGAGCGCGCGGGGGTTACGCTCTACAACGCGCCGGAGGTGATCCGCTGGAATTGCGACAAGCGGTATTTGCTTGAATTGCAAGAGCGCGGAGTGGAAATTCCGGAGACGACGTGGATTCCGCGCGGGACGCTGACGGAGGAATTGTTGGGCGAGGTCGTGACGGGGCACGCGGTGATCAAGCCGAGTGTGTCGGCGGGAGCTTACAATACGTATCGCGTGTCCCCGGGGCACACGGTGAGGATTGCGGAGCGCTTGCACGACGTGGCGCGCGAGAAGGACTTGCTGGTGCAGGAATACATGCCGGAAATCGAGACGCGCGGCGAGTACTCTTTGATTTTTTTTCGGAATGAGTTTTCGCACGCGGTGCTGAAGACTCCGGCGGCGAAGGATTTTCGCGTGCAGTCACGCTACGGCGGCCAGCAGGTTGCGGTGGACGTGGTGGACGACGTGAGTCGTCAGGCGCGCGACGTGCTGGAGAGTATTCCATTTGACGACGCGCCGCTTTATGCGCGCGTGGACGGCGTGCTACGCGACGGGCGGTTCATTTTAATGGAGCTGGAACTAATCGAGCCGTACTTGTTCTTGGAGTATCAGGATGGCGCGGCGGGACGGCTGGCGGCTCACTTGTAGAGAATCATCATTCAATTTAACATATCCCCATGAAAGCATCCAAAGAACACAAGCGACTGAATGACATTACCGAGGCGATTGGCAATACGCCGCTCGTGCGGTTGAACAAGATTGGCAAAGGTCTTGGCTCGGAGATTTGGGTCAAGTGCGAACACATGAATCCGTCGGGCTCGGTGAAGGACCGGATCGCGGTGTACATGATCGAGAAGGCGGCGCGCGAAGGCGAACTTCAGCCGGGCGGATTGATTGTGGAGAACACGAGCGGCAACACGGGGCAGGGTGTGGCGATGGTGGCGGCGGTGAAAGGCTATCGCTGCATCTTCACGATGCCGGACAAGATGTCGCAGGAGAAGGCCGACGGAATGAAGGCGTACGGCGCGAAGGTGGTGGTGACGCCGACGAATGTTCCTGCGGAGTCTCCGCAGAGCTATTATGAAACGGCGAAGCGCATTCACCGCGAGACGCCGGGAAGCTACTACGTCAATCAGTATCACAATCCGGTGAACACGGAAGCGCATTACAACCTGACGGGAAAGGAGATTTGGGAGCAAACGGAGGGTCAGGTGACGCACGTGGTCGCGGGTGTGGGGACCTTCGGGACGTTTGCGGGAATCGCGAAATACTTGAAGGAGAAGAATCCGAAGATCAAGTGCATTGCGATTGATCCGATGGGCTCGATTTTCTACAGCATGTGGAAGACGGGGAAGATGAGCGAGCCGTATGTGTACAAAGTCGAGGGCATGGGCGAGGACATGATCACGGGCAACATGGATCTTTCGCTGGTGGACGACATGATTCAGGTGGACGACACGATGTGCTTCACGACGGCGCGCTTGCTGTGCCGCGAGGAGGGGATCATGGCGGGAGGATCGTCGGGCGGTGCGGTGTATGGAGCGCTTGAGGTTGCGCGCACGGCGCCGGATGGCTCGGTGATCGTGACGATTCTTCCCGACAGCGGCTCGCGCTATTTGTCGAAGATGTTCAGCGACGAGTGGATGCGCGACAACGGGTTTGAGGATTCCTCGCAGTTCGGCACGGTGCACGAGCTTGTACAGTCACGCCTGCCGGTGACTCTGGTGTGCGTGCATTGCGGAGACAAAGTGGGCGACGTGATCGGCAAGATGAAGGAGAATGGAATTTCTCAATTGCCCGTGATGGACGGGGATCGGGTGAAGGGATTGATTCGCGAGAACGACTTGCTGAAGTTTTTGCTGGCGGGCGTGGGGAATGCAAATTCGAGCATCGAGCCAATCATCCAGAGCGATTTTCCGACGGTGACGGAAGACGAGACGCTGGAAGCGGTGAGTCAGATTTTCACGCGGCTTGAGCGCAACGCTGTGATGGTGGTGCGGGACGGCGTGCCGCGGGACATCATCACGAAGATTGACTTGATTGATTTTCTGCTGCACCGGACTACGCACAAGGGTTGAACGAAAAAGGACGGCTTGGGCCGTCCTTTTTTTAAGGGTGCTTGTTAAGCACTTCGTGTTGCTGGCGCGGGGGCTTGGGACTCCGGCGGGGTCTGGAGACCCCGCTCGGGTGAATCGGGTTCCGGCGGGGAATTACGCGTCGGGAGTGTTGGTCGCGCAACGAGATCCTTCACTTTGCTGCACTTCGTTCAGGATGACAATGTGCAATACACCGGAGGTTAGTAGTCTTCTTCGATTTCGCTTAGGAGTCTGTGATAGCTTTTGAAGCGGGACTCGGGGAGTTCGCCGTCGTCGAGTGCTTCGAGGACGGCGCAGTCGGGTTCGGCGAGATGCCGGCAGTTGCGAAAGCGGCAGCTACCTGCGAGCTTCTCAACATCAGGAAAAAGCGAGATCAGATTGCTTCGCGTAAGACCGAAGGGCACGAAGCTCTTCATGCCGGGAGTATCAATCAGCGCGGCGTTTTCGCCGAAGGGCACGAGCAGCGCGGCGGTGGTGGTGTGCGTACCTTTTCCGGACCACGTACTGACTTCGCGGACTTTGAGCTCAATGCCGGGGATGAGCGCGTTGGTCAACGAACTTTTTCCGACGCCGGAGTTGCCGATAATGGCCGTGACGCCGTGCGCGACGAGTTGCTTGACGTCGTCGAGTCCGCTGCCGGTGAGATTGCTGACCGCGAAGACGGGAAAGTTGAAAGCTGAATAGAGCTCTTTGATCTCCCGCAAATGATCTTCGTGCGACTCGAGGTCGGTCTTGGTCAGGACGAGCACCGGCGGGACGTCGCCGAAGAGCGCCGCGACAAGAAAGCGATCAATGGCGGCGATCTTGGTTTTGGGCTGGGCGAGCGAGGCGACGATGATCACGCGGTCGGCGTTGGCGAACATGATCTGCTTTTCTTTGCGCAGGCCTTTGCGGAGATAGGCATTGGCGCGCGGCAGCAGCTCTTCGACGGTCCAGTTGCCGGAGTCTTCGGAGGCGAACACAAAATCGCCGACGGCGACCCCGTCTCCGTCTTCGAAGAGTTTTCCGCGCAGGACGGCCTCAACGACTTCGCCGGAATGAAGTCGAATCAGACAGGTGCGACGGGCAACACTTGCGACGCGCGCGTTGGAATGTTCAGGAAAAGTCAGCACAAGGACCTTGCATGAATGAACAGAAACGGGAAAACGGGCGGGCGTTTCGCACGGCGCTGCGCTGGTTTCGCACGTTGATCGGGTTCACGGTGTTGTTGATAGGCGTGCTGTTGATTGTGCTTCCGGGTCCGGCGGTCGTGGTGATTCCGGTGGGGCTCGGGATATTGGCGACGGAATACGCGTGGGCGCGCAAGTATCTCAAGAAGTTCAAGGACGGAGGAGAGAAGCTCGGCATGCTGTTTTTTTCGAAGAGAAAGAAGTCAGCTGACTCCGCTTAGTTTGTGCACGCCGTCGTCGAGCGCGGCGTGATCGCCGTAGAGCACGACGAGGTCGTTGGGCAGAAGTTCGGTTTCCAGCACATTGTTTTGCACGGTGCATCCGTCGCGGAGCAGGGCGATGATTTGACAGCGGTCGTTGTTTGTGAATCCAAGCGCGCGCAGAGTTTTTGCGTGCGCTTTGCTGTTTTCGGTGATGGGCACGGCCTCGACGAGACGCTTCATGAGAATTTGCGCGAGCCGGTCCACACCGACGTTGCGTCCGCGGAGGGTGCCGTAGCTCTGACTGCGCACGGCCTCGACCTGCGCGGCGACGATATGCGGGGGGATGTGATAGTGTGTGAGCAGCTCGACGAAGATGCGGAGCGAGGTCTCAAACTCTTCGGGGACGACGAGTTTGGCTCCGAGGCGTTCGAGTTGTTCAACTTCGGCGACATATTTTGTGCGGACGATCAGGTGCGCGTCGGGATTCAGGCGATGAAGTGTCACGACGGAGCGGCGCGTGGCGGCGGGGTCGGAGATGGCGAGCACGACGCTGTCAAAATCTTCGATGCCGAGATGGGAGAGGAAATCCGCGTGCGTGGCGTCGCCGTAGTGAATGATCTCGCCTTCCAAGCGCGCGATGCGGACGGCCTGCGGATTAAACTCGATGATTTCGTAATAGAGTCCGGATTCGCGCAGGACGCGCGCGACGTTGTGTCCGTTGAGTCCATAGCCCACGATCAGGACGGCGGGTTTGGGACGCGAGGGGAGCGCATCAGGTTCGGCAACAGCTCCGGGATCATCGCGTCCGATTCTCATTCCGGCATGATAGGCGACGTGCGGCGCCCACTGCATGACGAGCGGCGTGACGGCGAGCGTGAGGCTCGAGGCGGCGATGAGATATTGAAACTCGAAGTGAGTGACGAGTCTTCCGGCGACGGCTGCGCTCAAGAGTAGGAAGGAGAATTCTCCGACCTGCGCGAGATAGAAACCGCCTTGCACGCGCTGCTTCAAAGAGAGTCCGAGCGGTTGACTGACGGCGACGATCACGAGGGCTTTGACGAGCAGCACCGCGATGGACACCGCGAGCACGGTGTCAAAATGCGAGACGACGAAACGCAAGTCGAGGAGCATGCCGACGGAGACGAAGAAGAGCGAGGAGAAGAGCTGGCTGAAGGCTTGAACTTGCGAATAGATGTGCGCGCTGAATTCATTTTCGGAGAGAATGACTCCCGCGGCAAAGGCACCGAGGGCGACAGAAAGTCCGGCGACGGAGCTGATGGCGCCGACGACGAGCAGGACAAGGATTGCGAAGAGTAGAATGGCTTCGGCGGCTTGAATGCGGACGAGCCAGCGGAGCAGCATGGGCAATACCCAGCGTCCGAGCAGATAGAGAGAAACGAGCCACGCGGCGACGAGTCCGGCGCGCGCGGAGATTTCGTAGGTGGTGAGTTGTCCCGCGGCGAGAATGCCGACGGTCATCATCATGGGCACAATGGCGAGATCCTGCACGATGCAGATCGTAGTGACCATTTGCCCCATGGGAGAATTGAGCTCTCCTTTGTCGGCCAGACCTTTCAGCACGAGAGCGGAAGACGAGACGGCGACGACGAAACCGGCGATGATAGCGGTGCTGAAAGAGAGTCCGAGTGAAACGACGACGAGAGTGACGAGCGCGGTGGTGAGGACGACTTGCGCGACGGCGGCGAGATAGACTTTTCCGGGGGTGCTTTTCAGTCCGGAGAGGGAGAGTTCGAGTCCGACGATGAAGAGCAGGAGAATGACGCCGACTTCGGCGGAGCTTTCAACATGGTCGAGGTTTTCGATGAGTCCGAGTCCATAGGGACCGATCAGAATACCGGTGAGTACGAAGCCCGCAATTGGTGGCAGCCCGATGCGGCGCGACAAGAAGAGCACCGGCAGCGAGCAGGCGAGAATGATCGCGAGATCATAGAACATGGGGATTTCGTGGCTCATGGAGCAAAGAGGCTGCAGAGATATGCAGCCGCGAATCCTCCGTAGTTGCCGACGGCATAGCCCATCATGGCCATGAGGATTGAGACGGGAACGAGGCGCTCATCGTGACACGCGGCGACGACGGGTGCGGAGGCGGCGCCTCCGATGTTTGCGGCGCTGGCGATAGCGGCGGTGTGCACATCCACTTTGAAGATACGTGCGGCGAGCAGCAGGAAGGCACCGTGAATGAGAATCCAGACTCCAGCACCGAGCAGGAACCACGGCGCTTGTCCGGCGAGACCTTCCAGACTTGCTTTGGCTCCCATGTTGGCGACGAAGAGATAGATCAACGCCATGGCGAGCTCTTGCGAGCCGGGAATCTTGCGCGCACGGGTGGTTGAGAGCAAGAGTCCGAAGGTCGTGACCAACAAGATGCGGTAGGTTCTTTCGGAGACGACAGGCTCGATCGGCGGCAAGACGGCGGCGATGAGCTCAGAGAGCGCAGTTGCAGCAAAGCCGATGGCCAGCAAGTAAACCAAATGCCGCATGGCGAGCGGCTCTTTTTCGGTTTGCAGGGATTCGGCGGCGGCTTTCATTTGGTGCACGCGCTCCTCCGAAACTCCGGTGAAGCGATGAAAGCGGTCGGCGATATTTTTCGACGAGAGCAGAATGGGCAGCCAGATGAGATAGATCCCGTTGTCGGCGATGACGGCGAGACCGAAGTCGGTGCCGCTGGTGCCCAGCCCTTCTGCGACTCCGGCCATATTGCCCGTTCCGCCGATCCAACTTCCCGCGAGCGCACCGAAGCCTTTCCAAGCTTCCGGGCCGAGTTGACCGGATACGAGCGCATAGCCAATGGGTGCACCGATGATGACGCCAAGTGTTCCAGCGAGCATGACGAACACGCCTTTGCCCATGACTCGGAATGTTGCGGCGACATCCACGTTCAGCAGGAGCAGTGTCAGGAACATGGGCAACGCGAGCTCGGAGAGCTGGGTATAGACGGGGGATTTGGTGGGAATCACACCGCCATTAGAGAACGCAACGGGCAGGAGATAGATGAACAGGAGCGGCGGGACGTATTCGAAGAGTTTCCACCGTGTTTTCTTCTCGAGCCAGAAGAACGTTGCTGCGGTGATGGCCAGGACGGCTAAGACCGTTGCCGGGGAAGTGAGGAGGGGAGTGTTCATATACTTAACAATTTAGGGATTTGGGGGAGGGATGCAAGCGGGGGGGGGGGGAGGGGAGAAACATGAAATATGAAGTATGAAACATGAAGGCGGAGTGGATGAGGGATGAGGGGTGAGGGATGAAACATGAAGGCGGGAGGAGATTCCGGCGGGGGCTGGAGAGACTGCTCGGGAGAGCGTCGGTTGCTGATTGGAGGGGAAATGGCTATTATGGGGGATAAACAAACCTTAGTCTGAGGCTTATGGAACATTTTCCGTTGCTAATTCCGGGGGCGACGCCTGCCGGACACCTTGAAGTCGTGGCGCCGTTTGACCGCACGCCGATTGCGATTGTGGATACGGCGGGTGCGGAGGCGATTGAATTGGCGCTTGGCACCGCGCATAAGCTGTATGAGGATCGCGACACGTGGCTGCCGCTGCCGAAACGGTTGGAGATTCTGGAGAAGCTACAGAAGCTGATTCTGGAGCGCGCGGAGGATTTGGCGCTTGAGGCTGCACGGGAAGGCGGCAAGCCGCTTTTGGATTCACGAGTCGAGATTGCGCGCGCGGCGGACAGTATTCGCGTGTGCGTCGAAACCATGCGCACGGACGCGGGGCGGGAGATACCGATGAATCTGAACGCATCGTCGGCGCAGAAGCTTGCGGTGACGCGGCGCGAGCCGATTGGTGTGGTGGTGGCGATCAGCGCGTTCAATCATCCGCTCAATCTGATTGCACATCAGGTGGGTCCGGCTGTGGCGGCGGGCTGTCCGGTGATTGTGAAGCCCGCGGAAGATACGCCGCTGTCGTGCATGCGGTTTGTGCAGATGCTGCGCGAGGCGGGACTTCCGGAAGAGTGGTGTCAAGCGTGCGTGACGAAGGATCTTGAGACGGCTGAAAAACTGGCGACGGATTCACGCGTTGCGTTTTTGACGTTTATCGGGAGTGCGAAAGTAGGTTGGATGCTGCGCTCACGGCTTGCACCGGGAGCGCGCTGCGCGCTGGAGCACGGCGGGATTGCTCCGGTGATTGTGGCGGAAGATGCGGATTGGCGCGCGGCGGTGGGACCGATTGCCAAGGCGGGATTTTATCATGCGGGACAGGTGTGTGTCTCCGCGCAGAGAATTTACGTGCACGAGTCCATTGCCTTTGAGTTTGCGGAAGCTCTGGCGGAAGTTGCGAAGAAGCAGGTGATCGGTGATCCGACGAAAGCTGAGACGGAGATCGGGCCGCTGATTCGTCCGCAGGAAGTGACGCGAGTGAATATGTGGGTGCGCGAGGCGGTAGCCGAGGGCGCGGTGCCGTTGAGTGGAGCGGAGCCGCTTTCGGAGACGTGTTACAAGTGCTCGGTGCTCTGGAATGTGCCGGAGACGTCGAAGGTTTCGACGCAGGAAGTTTTTGGTCCGGTGGTGTGTGTGTATCCATACAGCGAGCTCGACGACGCGATTGAGCGCGCGAACAAGACGCCGTTTTCATTTCAGGCGGCGATTTATACGCGCAGCATAGACACGGCGATGCGCGCGTATTCGCGGCTGAATGGGTCGGCGATCATGGTGAATGAACACACGGCGTTTCGCGTGGACTGGATGCCGTTTGCGGGACTCAAGCAATCGGGGCACGGCATCGGCGGAATTCCGTATTCGATTCGGGACATGCAGGTCGAGAAGATGCTGGTAGTGAAGTCGCTGAACTTGTGAGGGGCCGCGGATTCCGGCAGGGTCTGGAGACCCTGCTCGGGGGGGAGATACAAAGGGCTCGCGAGTGCGAGCCCTTTGTTGTTGTATGCGGATTCCGGCGGGGAACCGCTGCGTGCTTGTTAAGCATTACGCTCAATCGCTTCACTTCGGTCGAGCGCAGACCCCGCTCGGCGAACGAGTTTTGCGGCGCCGGGCGTTTGACCCCCTTAGTCCCCCCGGAAGACCGGGGGGAGATTTTATGGGAGGTAAATTAGCTTTTGGGTTTGCGTGATGTTTGCGCACTCGCATTTCAGAAAATAGACGCCAGCGGCGAGTCCTGCGGCATTCCATTCGAGTTCGGTGGTGCCGACGCGCGCGTTGTCTAAGAGAGTGGCGACGAGCTGTCCGGTGCGATTGTAGATGCGCGCGGTGACGGGAGATTCATTGGGAACAGTCAGAGAAATGCGCACCTGACTGTTGAAGGGATTGGGATAGGCGCTTCCGACGGTGAACTCGGTGGGCAGAGGTGCATCGTCCGCGTCAGATTCAGCTTCGGTGGTGAAGCTCCAGAGCACACCTTCGGTAGTGCCAGACTCATTGATGGCATCCACGCGCCACATGTACTCCTCTTCGTGCAGCAGTTCATTGAGAATCCACGCGAGCGTATCAGTAGTTGAACCGAGAAACTCCAACGGCTCAATCACTCCAAGATAGACGTCGTATGATTCTGCAAAGTCAGCCGGACTCCAATACAGATTCACGGTGCTGATAGGAACATCCGTTGCACCATCCGCCGGAACAGGATTGGAAGCTTGACCCGGCAGCGGGAGTTGTGCGGCTTCAGTGGTGAAGGTCCAGACGTTTCCTGTGGTTGTGCCGATATCGTTGACGGCATCCACGCGCCAGTAGTAGGTGGTCTCTTCAAAGAGATCAATGGGCAAACTGAAGGTGAATTCGGTTGTCGTGCCCATGAAGTCCGGCGGATCGGACGGACCGAGATAGACATTGAATGACGTTGCACCGTCGCCGCCGGCCCATGAGAGTGTCGTTGTAACCGAAACGTCCGTCGCGTTGTTTGCGGGCACAGGGTTCGTGGCAATTGCGGGCGGGGTTTCGATCACCAGCTCGGTTGCCACGAGCGTAATGTTGGTATTTGCGCCGGACATGCTGGTGCCCTGATGCGCGCTGGCATAGAGTCTCACGGTACCGGTGCCGGACGCGGGAGCGTGCCAGTTAAATGTTCCGCTGGTGCGATTGTTGGCACTCAAGTGAATGCCGTTGGTTTCCTGCGAGACGTTGTAGGTTGAAGTGTTGGAACCGGAGGAGATCACTCCGGCATTGACAGAACCTGTGCCGACGCGAATCGAACCATTGAAGTTGTTGATCGAAGAACCGGAGACTGCGGTGATTGTGATCAGGTAAGTTGAATCCGGTACATACGAAGTGGGGAAGCCTGTGATCTGCACAGTGCCGTTGGATTGGCCGTGGCAGGTAGACGCGCACCTTCCAAGGGCTCCTGGTGCACCGGAGTAACCGGTGTAGTTAGAGCGTGCGAAAAGCAGCGTGGTTGAACCAAGCAGAAGGAGAGCGAACAGGAAATAGCGCAACATGAGGGGAACTCCAAAAAATGAAAATGGCGAGGCACACAGCATGGCCTCGCCAACTTCCCCTGGTCAGCAAGACCTGGCTATGGCAAGAAAACGAGTTTTTGTGTAACAGTCAATCCGTTGCAATCACATTGCAAGAAATAGAGTCCAGCAGAATGACCGCTGGCATTCCACTCGAGTTGAACTTGACCAAAAGCATCAAGATTATCAGCGAGTGTGGTAACGAGTCGTCCGGTGCGGTCGTAAATTCGTGCGGTCAGGGGACTTGAAACCGGAACACTCAGATCAATGCGCACGAGCGGATTGAATGGATTGGGATAGGCGTCACCGACTGAGAATTGTGTGGGAAGGATTGCGTCGTGCGCGGGAGACTCTGCCTCTGTGGTGAAAGACCAAATCGGGCCGGGTGTGCTGCCTCCCGCATTCACGGCATAGACTTGCCAGTAAAAGGTTGTGTTCGGTGCGAGATCGGCCAGAGTATACCGATCGTCGGCGACATTTCCGTCGAGGAGCGCGGGTGGATTCTCAGTGCCGAAATAGACTTCGCAGTAGTCCGTTGCGGGATCTTCCCACCACCACAATGTTGTGCTCAGCGGCACTCCGGTTGCGAGGGTCGGCGGCAGTGGATCAGAGGGCGGTTCCGGTGGATTGGGCAACACGGCTTCATTGGCAATCAGCGTGATGTTTGTGTTCGGTCCGGTGTTGCGCGCACCTTGATGTGCGGCGACGTACAAACGCACCGTCCCGGTACCGGACGCGGGCGCGGTCCAGCTGAAAGTTGCGCTCTGCTGATCAATTTGTGCGAGTCTCACGCCGTTCGTTTCCTGCGACACGCTGTAAGTTGCGGTGCCTTGTCCGGCGGTGATGGTGCCTGCGGTTGTTGATCCCAGTCCCGCGCGCACGGATCCGTTGAAGTTCTTGATGGATTGCCCGGAGAGCGCGGCAATCGAGATCAAGTACGTGGAGTCTGGAACATAGTCCTCGGGAAATCCGGTGACTTGGACCGTGCCGACGCCGACGCCATGGCAGGAAGATGAACAGCGACCGAGTGAGCCGGGCGCGCCGGAGTAGCCGCGATGACTTGGGCTGGCGAAAATCTGCGAGACCAGAAGCAGAGTAGTGAGTGCAATGTAGCTGAAGCGGTGCATGCTGCGAGTCCTTCGATTACCTAAAGGATTCCCCCATTCCAGAGACTGGAATGGGGGGCGAAACAAAAGGGACAACTCTCAGTGTGACATGTGGTTAGCATGCCACGAGTGTGTCATGGAAGGTAGATCAGTTTTTGGGTTTGTGTGGCCTGTGCGCCGCGCACTTGCAGGAAGTAGAGTCCGGCGGCATTGCCAGCGGCATTCCATTCGAGGTTGTGTTCTCCCGCATTGAGTCGACCGCTAACGAGCGTGGCAACTTCGCGTCCGCTGATGTCGAAGATGCGCGCGTCAATGGTGTTTCCATTGGCAACAGACAGCGCGATGCGCACATTGTTGTTAAACGGATTCGGATAGGCGGAACCGACTTTGAACGACACGGGCAATACGGCGTCATCTGCATCCACGGTTTCAATGGTCGAGAAGCTCCACGTCGCGCTTGTCGAAGAGTCGTTTTGGTTGATCGCCATGACTCGCCACAAATACGTGGTATTCAGATTCAACTCCGGAAGGGTCATCATCGAATCGGAAGTTGTGCCTAGCAGTGCGAGTGGTTCGGTCGTTCCGAAGTAAACATTGTAGGATGTCGCGAAAACCGGGTGGTGCCATACCAGAGACGCAGCCAGCGGAACATTTACTTGGCCGTCACTCGGAGTGGGACCCGTGACTTCTCCGAGCGCAGTAACGAAGTGCCACGACTCGCCCGTCGTTTCTCCAAACTCATTGGTCGCTTTCACATTCCATGTCCACTCAAGTCCTGGCTCAAGGTTTGTCAACGCAATCGTTGTTTCCGTAGTCGGGGGCATAAAGACAACATGGGGAAAAGGTAGACCGGTACTCAGCATGACTACGTATTCATCCGCTCCGTCGGCGGGATTCCACGCAAGAGTGACATTCGACGGAAGTTCGCGTGTGTTATCAGCCGGGGAGATATTGGTCGGCGCATCGGGAGCGCTTCCGCCGCCTTGCACGGTAACGGTTCCGACCATGCCGGACGCGGCATGGACTTCGCACTCATAGTTGTAGGTTCCGGTGAGCGGTGCGGCGAACACGAAGTCATAGGTGAACGGACTGCTGGTCGGATCACCACTGCGGAACACCGCGGGATTGGAGATTTCCGCGACATTGTGAAATCCGCCGGTTTTCACCCAGCGCACGGTGTCACCCTGCTGAACCGTGAGGTTGGCAGGTGAAAAGGACAGGGCATTGACGGTCACGGAGTGTATCGTGGCCATGCTTGTGCCGGCCAGAGCCAGCAGCAGAAACAACAGTAGAGTGCGCTTCATGATGAAACTCCCCTTCCCGGTGGGAATCACCGGAGTTTGTGTATAAAAAAAGAAAGAATTGTTGGAAAGACTACGGCAGATAGACGAGCTTCTGCGTGTGTGTGAGTCCCTTGGAAGAGACTTTCACGAAAAAGATGCCTGCGGCGACGCCCGATGCATCCCAACTCAACTGATGCTGCCCTGCGGACAACCTGCCGTGAAACAGGGTGGCAGTTGCTCTGCCATTCACATCAAAGATGCGCACGGCGAGATCAGTTTCGGAGTTCAGAGACAACTCGAACTGAGTTGAGCTGTTGAACGGATTGGGATAGGCCGGACGAAGCTCGAAGTCAAACGGAGTAAGCTCGGAAGCCTGTGCCGATTCGACGGTGTGAAAGATCCATTCGGGTCCGGAAGTCGAGCCGACCGAATTGACGGCTTCGATTCTCCAATGATACGTCGTGTTGTATTGAAGTTGTTCGGGGACGTACTCAATCGCCACTTGCGATGAGACCAGCGGCGGATTGGAACTTGACCCGAAGAACACGCGGAAGGAATCCGCGCGCGCGACTTCATCCCAATTCAGGGTAATGTCGAGCGGGACGTTCAAAGAGCTGTCCATGGGAAATGGATTGGCCGGCGTGTCGGGAGGAAGCGGAATCACTTCCTCAGCCGCGACGAGCATCAGGTCGTTGTTGGGGCCAGTGTCGTGCCCTTGATGTGCGGCGACATAGAGTCTGACTTCGCCTGTTCCGGCAGGAGGCGCAAACCAGAGAAACTGCGCGCTGTCCTGATCAAGCTGCGTGAGGTGAATGCCGTTTTGTTCAGTGGGGACGGTGTAGGACGCCGTGGTTCCGCTGCCAATCAGAACACCCGCCGCGAGAGTTCCTGTGCCGATTCTGCAGGACGCGTTGAAATTCTTGATCGAAGTGCCTGAACTATTCAGGCGAATCACGTACAGCGAATCGGGATGGTAGCTTGCAGGGAAGCCGTGAATTTCGACGGTGCCGCTGCCTTCACCGTGGCAGGACGACGCGCAGGATTGCGTGCCGGGCGCACCGGAATAGCCGATGACCCAGGGAGCTGCCGTGGCTGCTTGCGCAGCGAAGCAAAGGCAGAGCAGGAAGAAACTCACTATGGAATGGTGCACTCGATTCATCATTTGCGGAACTTGATGGTGCATCCGAACGCGGCGGTGGATTTCGGATCAATCTCGCCGGGCTTGCCTTCGACAAGCTTGGTCAGCGCATTTTCGAGGTCGTGGACTTTCACGTCTTTGGCTTCGGTGTTGTCATCAATGCGGCCGGTGTAAACGACCTTTTGAGATTTGTCAAGCAGAAAAACTTCGGGCGTGCGCGCGGCGCCATAGGCCATGGCGATGTCGCCTTCCTCATTAATCAGATAGGGATAGGGAAGGCTTTTGTCCTTGGCGCGCTTCTGCATGGCCTCGTAGCCGTCTTCGGGCTTAATCTTAGGATCGTTTGAGCTGATCGCGACAAACTTGATGCCTTGCGACTGGAACTGATTGGCCAGCGCGATCAGGCGATCTTCGTACGCCATGGCGAACGGGCAGTGATTGCATGTGAAGATGACCAGCGTGCCGACTTCGCCGACGCTTGAGGCCAGCGAGACCATGCTACCGTCCACATTTTTCAATTCAAAAGCGGGAGCGGTGGAGCCGACGGCGATCGCAGCGGCGGTGATCTTCTTGGGAAGCAGGAGTGAACCGGCGAGTCCGCAGATCAGGAGTGCCGAAAAATACAAAGCCCGTTTGCGCGTGGTCATGCGAGAATCCTTACATTATGTGTTGCGATGGTCATCTGAAATACAGAACGGAAAAGAATTGCGGTTTTCCGTCAAAAGGCCTATTCTCAGGAAGATCTTGGCCGCCCGGAATATAAGGCCCTGACACTCACAGAATCAAGCCCGGAGGACCGATGCACAGCTTTTGTCACATCGAACTGGTCACGACGAACCTGGCTCAGGCGGCCGAGTTCTACACGAAACTGTTTGGCTGGACGTGCGCGCCGATGATGGAAGGCTATTGGATGATAGACTTGGGCGATCCAGACGGAGTCTCAGGGGGACTCGTGCTCGCGGACACAATTGTGGACAACGGGGGCCAAAACTATGTGGAAGTCGGGGACATAGATGCCACACTTTCCAAGGCCAATTCTCTGGGGGCCAAAACGGTCCAAGAGAAGCGTCCACTACCTGAAAATATGGGATTTATCGCGATGATCGAACTTCAGGACGGCTACAAGCTGGGGCTGTTCTCGAGAAGTTGATGGGGCATTGTCGCCACAAATCAAGACCAGCACGACCTGAAGGAATGGGTTGAGAATGATCAAGCGGCTGCTTGAATGTGAAGAATTTACAGCGGGTGACGAGACCCGTTTGCGTGAAATCCTGCATCCGGACAAGGCGAGCCTTGCGCTTGGCTATTCTCTGGCTTATGCAAAAGTCGGTCCCGGCGTAACTTCATTACTTCATAAGCTTCGGACGAGTGAAGTCTATTACATCTTGAAGGGCCGGGGGAAGATGGAGCTGGAGGGCGAGGAGACGGAGGTCGGCCCGGGCGACACGATCTACATCGCTCCCTATTCAACTCAGCGAATCACCGGTCTGGGTCCCGAGGATTTGGAATTTTTGTGTATTGTGGACCCGGCGTGGCGGGAGGAGGATGAGGAGATTTTGTAGGGGGGGTGGACAGTGATGGAGATTGAAAGGGCCTGCTCCGGGGAGCGGGCCCTTTTATGGTCGCGGCGGCATGCGCTGCGCGTGCCCCGCTTGAGTTGAAGTGAGTATCTTGTTTGCTTCGCCGCCATCTTAATCGCACGTTCGCCGAGAGCCGTCACTTTGTGACCACCACGGTTCTCGAACGCGGCAACTGGTTTGTTGAAGAGGAGCATTGCCTGCGCGCGCTTGAGATTCTCGAACACTATTGAAAGTACTACAGTCTTCTGTGCATCGGTTATTGCCTGATGCCGGATCATAAGTATGACCGCGCGGATTCCGGCGGGAGTGACTCCGGATGCCACCGCGAGCGAAAGGGAAACAAAAAGGGCCTGTCCTTATGGACAGGCCCTTTAGTTTGCATTGCTGCTGCTGGAGTCTATTGCGTGGCCGACACTTTCAGGCGTCCGCGCCAGCGCAAGAGCCGCTTTTCAAGCGGTTACCAGCGGTTTTCGCGGCGGGGACGAGCGGGGCGCTCGGCGGTACGCTCGCGGGCTTCGTTGACGTTCAGCGTGCGGCCGCCCATCTGCTGACCATCGAGCTTCTCAATGGCCTGCTTGGCGCCTTCGGCGTCCATCTGCACGAAGCCGAAGCCGCGCGGACGACCCGTGGCACGATCCATCATCAACTCGACCACTTCCACCGTTCCGTGAGCACCGAAGAGCTCGCGAAGTTCTTCTTCCGTCGCGCTGAACGGAAGGTTTCCGACATAAAGACGTGTTGCCATCGTCTGTACTCCTTAGTCGTCCCTCTTGAAAAAAACTGCGAACAAACTACCTAAGTCTTTCGCTACTATGACTTTCGAGGGCATAAAAAGCCCTCGCTCGACTTCCGTGGAACACTGCTTTCGGAATCGGCGAGGGACGAATTCGACGAATCTACGGACAGACGTACACTAACTGAAATCGATCTGCAGAGGATGATTGCGGGCGGGCCCGTTCATCATGCGTGATGTAATATACGGAGGATTGTCGTATTTTCCAAATGGGGGGTCGGCTGGGGAGAAATATGAAGTATGAAATATGAAACATGATGGCGGGCGGGGATTCCGGCGGGGAACGGGAGGGGAGAAATTTGAAGTATGAAGTATGAAATATGAAATATGATGGCGGGCGGGGATTCCGGCGGGGTTCCATACGAGGCAAGCTGGAGACCCTGCTCGGGGAGCTTGAGAATTTCCCGGATTCAGGCGGGGAACCGCTTTGCTAAGTCCCCGCTCGGCGGAAAAGGGGAAAGAGAAACGGGTACCCGTTTGGGCACCCGTCCATCCCATAGGAAAGCGGCACCCTTACTCATAGGTGACGGCGAAAAAGCCGATTGCCGGGGGCTGCAAGGGCAGGGTGAGGCTGACGCCGGCGGTCTGAGCGACCTCCGCTTCGGGTGTTGCCGGAACGGGCAACGACTCTGAGAAATAGAGGTGGTAGAGACTGGCGCCGGCGACCGCCGTCCAAGTGAAATGAAGGCTGTCATCAAAGAAGGCAACGTTCAGATCGTCCACGGCAGGAAGCGTGGTTGTAATCGGAGTAAGCAAGATCGCGCCAGCCTCAAACGTGATGGTGTTTTGGCCGGACGCTGCAATCTGTCCCGACTCATTGATATCAGAGACCGTGTTAATCACCCAGCCGCTAAGCGGGTCAATATACGCATTGACATCCTGAAGACCGAGTGAATCCATGTAAAGATAACCGGTCAGTCCGGACCCGCTTCCAACGCAGTCCCCGTGGGAGTTGATGCTGACCATGCCGGAGTTGTTCACGCCGGCAAACCATTCCCATCCCGTCGCGGCGCTCCAGCGGGCGAACTGAATCAGATTTCCGCTAGCGCTGAGGACGGAACCGGCCACCCATTCACCATCGAGGCTGATTCCGGACGCGCGGGTACTTCCCCATCCGGCAGGCGCACCGAGGTATGTAAAACTGTCTGCGACGGTCCACGTATAGGCCCCGCCGCTGGAGAAGCCTACGACTTTGCCGTTGTTGCTGATATCATAGGCAAATCCTCCGGTGAGTCCATTCAGCACAGTCATGCCGAATCCGTCACGATAGAGGGAGGGCCTCCAGTATTCGGAGCCGGATAAGAGATAGTGTCCGTAGCCCGCGACCCAGCCGGAGTCATTGATTCCGAAACCCTGGCTTCTGGTTCCACTGGGGAGCAGTCCAAGATCTTCAACGACGCCGTTGTTCCACCGGACGGCGTGATTCGCTTGCGGGCCGTTGAAATCAATTCCGGACGTGCCGGCAACGACATCAAAGTTGTTCAGGTCATTGGCGATAGCGTCCGTTCGCCCAGCGAGGGGCGGGAGCTCGACCATGCCGCTTTCGGGCGACCAATAGAAGGCCTTGGTGCCCGAGAATCCGCACACATGACCGAGATCATTGACGGCAAGGGCACGAGTCGTCAACTGGCCGGGAAGCGACCCAAGAAAGGTAACGGAATACTCCAGTGCCAGGGACTTTATCGCAGGCAAGGCGATAAGTGCGGAGAGCAATAGTATGTGGGCAGACAGAAATGGTGACATGTTCATCCTCGTCAGAAAGTGGTCAAGCAAAGCTGTATGAAAGTCGGCCAGCAAATATACTTCAAAAGGTGCGGGAAATCAATGTGGCGGAAGCGGGGCACTCGGGCCGTCTGTTCAGCAGACGAGAAACGGGTACCCGTTCGGGCACCCGTTCTCTTTGGGTCCAATTGCTTAGCTCAGGCGATGTGAGAGCCCGAGTGCGAAGTCGGTTTCGTTTCCACTGCGGCCCTTCTGGCGCGTCGGCCATTTTTGGCGGAAGCAGTGGTATCTGTCTCGACGGTCATGCCCTTTTCCACCCATTCCTGAAGGGCTTCCTGCGTGAACTTGATCTGCCCGCCGAGCCGGAAGTGTGGAACCCCCCACCGCTTATAGCCGTTTCGCAGAGCGGCCGGGGTCTTTCCGAGAAACTTCGCAGCCTCCTGAACGCTGAGAATCACCATGATGCACTCCTTACTGAAGTTAGTTGACTGCTTTGCAGCGGAAGACCCTGATTCATCCGGCTGCATAGATTAGACTCTGGGGGTTTCACGAATGTTCCCGGAAACTCACCGGGAATCAAAATAGTTAGACGTGAAAACATTCGAAATTGAGTTATACTGTAATTTATAGAGTTGAAGCTGTGACGGGATCACGAACTGGAAAGGTGAGACTTTGAGCCCGGTGGAGTTTTGGAAGGTCCTTGGGGGGATCTTGCTAATGGGAGTCATATTTTGGTACTTCTATTTTCGGGGCCGGGGGAGCTCCGATCCGCGGGAAGAGCGGAAGCTGCAGCAGATCGAGTCGGAATTGAAGGACGGCAAGCTTGTTCCGGCGGAGTTTGAGCTGCGGGTGAATCATCCGGTGCAGTGGCTGATCCACCGGTATGACAGCGAGCCGGAAGATGAGATTTTTGAGATCAATGAACTGGAGCTCTACGAGCTTTTGCCAGCGGGCCACACGACGGTGATGGCGTTTCTGCCGGAAAAGAAGGGGAAGTTCAAGATTGTGTTGGGGACGGATAGGGACGTGGGGGTCATGAAGATCGAGTAGGGTGGGTGCTTAGGGTCGGCGTGTCGGTAGTTTAAGGATAAATCAGGGGCATGCAGTTTCAAAATTTAATTGTTAGAGCCGTGACAAAAACATATATATTAATTTCTTATAACATATGAGACTTAGTCACTTTAAGGGTCAAGGGCATTGACTTTTGAGCGTTTCTTGATTAGATTAGGCCTGTACGAAATGGGTGGGTACGCCTTGAGCACCTCGGGGATCACAACAGACGAAGAACAAACCAGCTACCGGACGACGAGATGACACGACGACGTGACGCATCGGAACAGTACGATGTCGCGAGAATCAAAGAAGTAACGACCGAACTTCTGAACTCGCTTGGGCTTTCGAAAGATGAGTATGCGAAGCTCATTCGTGTGTCCTTTCCGACGTTGCAGAAGATGCTGAATGGGGAAGCTACGCCCCGGACACCAGCAGTAGCATTGATCATGACCATAGGGCCTATCGTAGGCGATCTATTGGAGTCCGGGCTTCGTCGGGAGTCGGTGTTGGCGCATGTGCGGGACATGTTGGATTCGAAGGTCACCACGGCGGCCGCGCTGGACAAGATGAGGCGATTTCGGGAGATTCTGGACATCACCAGTTCGCAGGTCGAGCAGCAGAGCACTCGGCCTGGTGGGCGAATAGTCCATGAGATGCCGGGCGAAGCCGATCAGAATGCGCTTGGGGACGCGGACATCGTTTTGACACGGTGGCATTGCCCGAGTTTCAATATTCTTCAGAACTACCGCCGACGCTATGAAGTCTTAGCCGAGCACCACGATCCGGCCTCATTGGGGATGCCGCAGGTAAGTACGGCAGAATCGGTTTGTGTGACGGCCTTCGCTGCGCACACGGTGGATCGCGAGACGATTGACAAAGCACTCGGAAAATTGCAGAAGATCATCAAGCAAAACCGGATGACCGTGATTCTGTGCGGGACGATTACCCGTGCTGCGCGTTCAGCGTTGTGGCAGGATTCACGGTCCGGCGGCAGCGTGCAAGTGATCCAGTTGCAAAGCTTAACGGCAGAGGAATATGCGGACTTCTTGAATGATACGTTTAAGCTGGTCCCACAGGAATTGCACGAGATGGGCGGCACACTTTTGACTTTCCATGATACGGCAAAGCTGAGGCGCGATTTTCAGATCACTTTGAGTAAAGATTTGATTACTTTGGACCTGCACACAGTCGGCAAAGACACGGCTCCCAATCCCGGAATCGCACCGTCGGCTATTCCCGTGCCAGCCTGAGCTGGTTCTTCGACAAATCACCTCAAGAGGCACCGTACGGTGCCTCTTTCTTTTGTGCGAGCTTGAGTTGTAATTAAGTCAAAAGCGCGGAGAGTTTAGCCTGCAAGTTCAGCGTCTGACGAGAATTGCCTCATGTAAAAGAGTGCGCCTCGTCTGGAAAAAAGTCATCGTGAAGAACGTATTTTAAGATAACTTGAATCGAAAGAAAAATAGGATGAATATTGAAATCAAAAATAGATAAGTATTTAGATAGATTCATTTAAGTAGAAAACGAAAAGTGACTCAATCACTTTAAGATAAGATAAGTACGGCTGGGAGGGTGCGTTCGTTGCGTTCCGAGGAGTAAAATCATATTATGAGTACAGTACAGAACGACCCCGCACAACAACGCCGAATGGAGGTGTCATCATGCGGACGCATCGCTTCTTTCTCCCTGCGTGGATCGCGGTTCTGATGCTCGTCGGAGCCGCACGCACATTTGCTGAGGGGCCGGTTTACCCGGTTCCGACCGAGCCTGAACTTTCGGGGACTATCGAAGTTCCTGCCGAAATCAAGATTCCGGCGACGCGTGAGGAGTTTGCGTTGCTGGTGAACACCTACGCCGACTCGCTGATCGCGTTCGAGAATGAGGATGAGCTCGAGCTGCGCGTGTTCAGGAACGGACAGTGGATCCGGCTGGCCTACGTGACGATGGCCGGGGGGATCTTCAACATCTTTGTCACGGCCTCGCCGAAACTTCTTCGTCACGCGAAGCGGTTCGGAGATTGTGGCTGGCACTACAACCTGCACGGGCGCGCGCGAGCATTTTGTGATCGGGTTGGCGGAAATCGCCGGTACAAGTGCTACGCTGAGGACGACATGACGGGCGCGGAGATTCTGCGCGGCGCAAAGACGGCGGCGGAAGTACGTGCGAGTCTCAGCCACTTGCGCGGGAAGATGCTGAATATGCGCGAAGAGCTCGATAACCTGATTCTTGAGTGCTTGCGCGACAAACCTTCACGAACGAATTAGTTGGACCAGCCGCGAAGAATGCAATTCGAGGGAGTAGGAATGGGGAAGACGGCGCATGGCAGGCGTTGCTTTAGAAAGCAGAGATGCCAAACCGCGAGGTGCAGAGGGCACGCAACTCGCAGACGGAGCAAGGTGGGACGAGCAGGGGCAAGTGGGATTTAGGCGGCGGTCGTGAGACCGCCGCTTATTGTTTGCAGGATTCGCTATGCGAGAGACAGAGCCGCCGGCAAGAATTGATGAACTCAATGCGGAAATGGGCAGCATACAAGGGAACATCGAGTATCACTTGCGCAGGTGACTTGCGTCATTGTTCAGTTACCGAACATCGCAACCGGGAAGTGGGGGTCATGAAGATTTCTTGATTCAAGACTGCTTGCAGACCAGGGAGGGAGCTGGAGGCTGCCTCGTTTTTCTGATGTATACACGGCAATAGGGAAGAAACAGGGGTTCTGGGGATGTGGTTAGTTGAGTGATTTAGTCATATTCTATTGTAAAGAAAGGTGAATCGGGTTATATTGGATAGGAAATTAACAGCTTGAAATTTAATGAACATGACCCCTTGGTCGAGAACCTTTTGAGGAAGACGATGCGACGAATGCTGATGGTTAGTTTGGGACTGCTTTTGATTGCGACGGCTCAGACTGGGCTGGCGACGGTGTTTGAGAAGGATGTGACAAAGTCCGTGAACCCGGCACCGCATGCGAGTCTGGCGGAGCGCGGCCCGGTGGCGGAGCGGGATCCATTGCTGCGGGACGGAACTGAGGACTTGTTTGGATTGCCGGTGTTTTCAGGTTCGCGTTGGGAGCAGGATCCTCTGGATGTGGTAGGGAATGTGATTGAAGTGGGGACGACCTACTATGACTTGCAACACAATCAGACGGCAGGCCGCACGATCACGGTGGATCGCAGCGGGTATGCCCGATTTGTCTGGACCAAATCGGACGCCACGTTAGCTTCGCGGCACATACAATACAACATGCATGCATTCGGGAGTCTACTGTTACCGGGTGGGGTGCAAGTAGATAACAGCAATCGGGCGGGCTATGCAACGTTAGCCTCTGACGACGGCGGCAGAGGCATCCCGGCCTATCACGGATTCGAGGCCGCCGGTGGAAGTCCTCTGGCGACCGTTGCGAAGTCGGAGTTTTACATCGGTCCGTTTGAGTGGTCGCAACCGGATACTTTTAGCGATTCCTTCGGAGCGGTGACTCCAATCTGGCCGAAGACCGCGCTTGGTCAGTATGGCTTTGTCCACTTGGTTTCGACCCAGCCGAATTCTCCGGACGGGACACTTCCGTTTTACTATTCCCGCAGCGAGCCTGTCGGTAGCGGACCGGTCATCTGGCAGACTGTGGATTCATTGGATGGCGTTCCGGTACAGTTCATGTTGGTGGATACGACGGTGGGAGTGAGTGCGAACGTTGCGGCTTCGCGGATTTCGGGGCGGACGGCGATGGTGTGGAACAAACTTTTGCGCGATCCGCAGACGGGGGATCCGCTTGCTCAGGTGAGCGATTTGTATGTTCAGATTTCGGAAGACAACGGTTTGAATTGGGGCGCCCCGATCAACGTGACGAATTTCTGCAAACCTGCTGCGGACTGTCCCGATCAGGATTGGGCGACCTGCAACGGAGATACGCTGCGCGCCTGGGTTGACAATTCAGTACTGTTTGACAATCAGGATGACCTGCACGTTGCATTCACGGCGGTGAGCTATCACTATCGGGACAACAACGGCGACGTCGTGAACGACGTGGGCGAACCGCGTTCGGCGATTTTGCACTGGAACAGCGGGACGAACGAGATTTCGACGATTGCGAATGCATTTGGTGAGTGGACGATTCCGGGCGGATGGACGACTGCGGGCGCCAATCACCGGGCAGTCTGTAAGCCGAGTCTTTCGATTGACACGACGAGTACGGTGGATCCGGCTGGGGAATTGTACTGTTCCTATTGGCGGGCGATGCCGGATCAATGGAGTGCGGAGATGTACCCGATGGGGGATGTATTTGTGTCGCGGAGCGAGAACGGAGGGCAGGATTGGAGTGTCGGGTATAACGTCACGCAGACGGACGGTGGTCAGAATGCGCCAGTGGGAAACAGTCTAAGCGAACGCGATCCTCGTCTGGCGGAAGTGGCAGCACGCGAGCCGGGAGGATTTGACTGGTTTCTTTACCTGTTTTACGAGCTGGATCACGAAGCGGGCACGGGTATCTTGAGTGAAGGAGCGTTGACGAACAATCAGCTTTTGTTCCAATTGGTTCCTTTGGATTCGATTCCGACGTCGCCTCTGGTTCCGCCGCTTTATGTACCGACACACAGCACGGCAACGGGCGCCTGTCAGTATGTGAATCAGTATGGAACGGAGGCCTGCGAGCAGAAGACGGAGTGTGAATGCGCGCTGCTGAGCGGAACGTATATGGGGGACGGCACTCCGGAGTGCATTGTGGATGCTCCGTGCGGAATAGACACGGTGTTCACCGAGACGTTCGATTCGCTGGAGGACAACAGTCTGCCTGCTGGGTGGCTGCAGGTGGACGTGGATAGCGGCTTTTGCACGCAATTCAACCGCAATTCGACATGGCGGGTTCTCTCATACGGCGCGTTCTCGCACAGTCAGCCGAAAGTCCTGATGAACAACTTCAACGACAATGTATTGCCCAATGACGATTGGGTGATTATTCCGGTGGGTTCACTGAGCGGACCGATTATGTTTAGCTATTGGTGTGCCACGCAGCAGCTTGAGTATCCCGAATCCTATGAGCTTCGGGTTTCGACGACGGGGACAAATCCGGCGGACTTTTCGACCTTGCTGCATGCCGAGTACAACGTGCCGACGACGTGGGCAAAGCACACGTTCAATCTCACGGAGTTTGCCGGCGCGCCGTTCTACATCGCGTTCCACCACATTTCGATTGACAAGTTTGTGATCAAGGTGGACGATGTGACGCTGACGGCGGGTGCCAGCGTGCCGGATGATCATTGTCCGGGACAGACGATTGAGTGCTTGCCGTTCACGGCGAGCGGGAACAACTGCTGCGCGACTCCGGACTGGCAAGATTGCGGGATTTCGACGCGCGAGATTTTCTACAACTACACGCCGTCTTCGACGACCACGGCGCGGCTGTCGCTGTGCGATTCGCCGGAGTCTTGGAATTCGTACATCTCGATTTACGAGGCGGGCGAGAACGGCAGCTGCACAGACAGTTTTCAGGTGGGATGTTTGGATGATGGCTGTGCGGACCCGATGCATGTGAATCAGCTTTTCACGTTCACGGGTGGGCAGACATACTACATTCTCGTGTGCGGATATTTTCTGGAAGACTGCGGCGAGTATGTGTTCAACATGACGGACGAGACGGACTACTCTCAGCCGGACACGTTGTATTATGACAATGAGGAAGCGTTCGCCGCATATATTGACAGCGTGTGGGCGCGGGTGAGATTCACTCCGCCGTCGAACTTCACTCTTCGCAACGCGTATTTGAAGACCGTGTGGGGGAATGAGGCGGACGGGCCGTGCGAATTCAAGGTGTATGTTACGCCGCCCGGGCCAGGTGTGGCGATCGCGGAAGCGACTGCGTGCGTGCCGAACTCGTTTGGTTGGGGGGATCCGCAATGGGTTAGCGCGACTCTGGACAACCCATGGACGATGAATGCAGGCGCGGATTTTTGGGTTGTGGCGGGACCGCAATCGCACGGTGCGCCGGGTCCAGTGAGCGGCTGGAAAGCGCTGCTTGCGACATCCTCGTCGGGGCGGAGTACGCAGTCTTCGACGGGACTCTACGGGCCCTATATTGCGGCGAGTGCCGACTTCATGCTGCGCGTGGGGGGAGAGCTTGCGCTGGGCAGTCCGGATTCGCTGGTGATCGAACCTGCGGCGAATGGCGCGGACATCGAGCTCTACTGGGGAAGTGTTTCGGGTGCAAGCGAGTATTCCATTTACCGCAGCACGTCGCCGATCACGACTCCCGTTCCGGAGGACTTGATCGGAACCTCCTTGACGCCGGACTATGTGGATGCGGGAGTGTTGGTGGGTGGTGACCAGCAAGTTTATTATGTGGTCACGGCAACGCAATCGGCCTGGCTGAGTTCGAACGGTGAGACGGGACCTCTCAAGTCGGAGGGTTCTCGCGCGAGTGAGGTGATTCACCGGCCGATGCAGGTGAAGGCGCGGTAAGCGCAAGGTTTAGGGAAAGAAAAGAGGGCGGCCCAAGCGGGTCGCCCTCTTTAGTATTAGAAGAGCAATTCTTACTCGACTTTGCGAGTTGGAGCGGGAAGTTGGAAGCGCGAGAGGATGCCGTTGTTTGTTGTGGTGATGTAATAGGTTTGGCGATCCAGCAAATTGACGACGCCGAAATCGGTGTAGCTCAGAGAATTGGAGGTGCCGATTTCGGTGTAGGGACCTTGCACGCCGGGCGCACGGTAGACGTGAAAGGGAGTGTTGTCGGGATTCGCGGTCCAATGCAAGATGATGTCGCTGCCGGAGACGCTGATCACGAGCACCGGTCCGACGACAAACGTGTCAGCCAGAGTCTGGCTCCAGAAACCGAGTTCATCTTTGAAGCGAATCCCGAAGAGATGCAGGCCGACGGGAAGTCCGGTCAGGATGGCGACGGCGTTTTCGTCTTGTTCATCCCAGAGACCGTCTTGCGGAAACGTAACCTGCACTCCGTTGCCGACGCCGGGATCCACGTTGACGAAGTACTCGGCTCCTGCAAGTCTTGCCGAGGAGCTGGGTCCCGCTCCGGACCAGACGAAGAAGGGAAGGCTCTCGGTATTGGAGCGTTCACCCGTTTCATCCACATAGCGAAGGTAGACTCTGTGCGGACCGGGACCGGCATTGTGGGCAACGCCATTTGCGAAGGAGACATTCATCGCGTCGGCGATGTCCACTTGAACAGGCGAAGCTCCGTCAATCCAGTACTCCATCGCCACCAGATTTTGCAAAGTGACTTCGCCCGAAGGGGACTCATGCACGAAGACATAGCGGGCCTCGCTGTTGCTCCAGATTCCGCGTTCATCGAGATAGCGCACGGCGAGCTTGTGGGACTGATTTGTTTGCAGACCGAGGGAGGCAATCAGCGCGGAGTAGTTGATGTTTTGTCCGTCTGAGACATCCACCAGCACGGGATTGACTCCATCATAGGAATATTCGACGTGGGTGATGTCATAGTACTCGATTGCACCGCTTTCCAATTGAATAGCAAAGAAGTAGCGGGCTTCAGGATTGCTCCACTTGCCTTCTTCATCAAGATAGCGGATCGTGAGTTTGTGATTCTGGTTGGGGGTCAGACTTCCGACGGGGAGCAGCGCGGCATAGTTGACGACGACGTTATCCGCGATGTTCACGAGCGTGGGAGTCAGGTTGTCGAACTGATACTCGACGTGCGTGATGTCGCGGTTGTTGAAGACCCCGGGGACGGGCTGATGCAGAAAGAACCAGCGCGACTCGACGTCTCCCGCGATGCCGTTGGCACTGAAGAAACGGACGGAGAGCTTATGCGCCGAGTTCGTTTGCAGTCCGGACGACGGCAAGAGCAGGGCATGCACCACGAACGGGTCATCCGTGAGATCGAAGGGAGTGGGCGCGCCATTGTCGAGCCAATACTCCGCAGAAGAGATTTCGCGGCCTGCATAGCCGCTCAGCGCGGGCTGATGAATGAAGAAAGCGCGTCGTTCAGCGTTTCCCCAATGGCCTTCGTCGTCTTGGAAACGGATAAAAAGACCATGCGAGCTATTGGCGGGCAGAGCGGAGACCGGCACGAGCAATCCGGAGATCGCGACGGACTCTCCGGGAGTAATGGGAATGGGGACGGCGTTTCCCGGTCCGGGATCAGAATTGAAGAAGTACTCGGCTGCGGTGATGGTGAGCGCATGAGCATGCGCGGCCCACAACAGAAGCAAAGCACAGAGTGCGCGTGTGAGCATGAGGAGTTGTTCCTCTTGCTTAGTAGCGCGGGCCGATGCGGCCGGAGGAGACGACGTTCACGCTGTCGCCGACTTCGACCAGATTGTCAATCGTCAGAGTCAGCGCGAAGGGATACGCCGGCACACCGTGATCCACGAAAGGCTTGGGACCGCCGTAGATGCCGAGGTCCGAGGCCGTGCTGTCCAAATCGAGGATGGAGGGATATCCTGCGTTGCGGCAGAGGTTTCCACCTGTGTTGGTGTTCAGGTGCAGATTTGAGACGCCGTATTCGTAGTAGCTCGCATCGTTGTAGCTGACGAAGGGGTTGTTGCTGCCGAGCGAGATGTTGTTGCTGAAACTGGCCGGGAAGGAGGGCGCGCCTCCGCCTGCGGCGGTGTATTCAAAGACGGAGCCGACGGGAAGCTGTCCGTAGGCGGCAGTAGGATTCCAGTCCCAGAAGATGTTGTTCAGTCCGATGACTTGCGGTACACCGGTGATGGCAAAGGGCTGGACCCAGTTTGTGAAGATGCAGTTATAGATCTCGATGGTGCCGCCGTTGGGTCCGGTGATCGCATTGTGTCCGACCCAGGGGGCGAGAGCATTGAAGACGGTATTGCGAATGATTGCGTTTCCATTCGCGTCACTCTGGTCATACCAAGCGTGATTGCCCTGAGCATTGAGCACGCAATCGGTCACGAAGAGCTTGCCGGCGGCATGATACACCGCCAAGACGCCATTGGCCGGAGTGACGTGACAACGGCGCAAGGTCACGGAGTCCACATTGCTGTAGGTATAGAGGGAATAGGAACCGCCGGACAGAAACTTGAAGCCTTCGATGACGGACTTGCTCGGGGCCGTTGATCCCAATTGGACATAGCCCGCCCATGTGCAGACGTCCCAGCCGGCACCGATCAGGTGAATGCGCTTGGACGTGTTGCCGAGTGCTTCATTGTAGTTTCCGGGTCCGACGACGATCGTGTCTCCTGTGCTTGAAGCATTGAAGGCAGCGGTGATCGTGGTGTAGGGTGCGGAGCCGGGATTGGGGGAGACAAATCTGATCGCTGCAGAGCAGAGGATCGGTGCCGCCAGGGCGGTCAGGAAGGCGAGAGACAGGAGTTTCTTGCGCATGGATGGAATTGGCTGATTTAGTTTATGACCGTTTTCGGAAAGTTTGCGAAATATAGGAAAGAAGTTGAGACATCGCAACGTATGCAAGGGTCAGGAAAACAATAGTTAGCAAACGCAAAGTGTAAGAAAATGACGGAGACGTTAGCAGATGTCTTTGTGAAAATAGTCTGTGAGGGTTGTGCAAAGCGATGGACGATCCGAGGAATGTAAAGTCAGAGAAAACAACAAACCCTCGATTTCTCGAGGGTTTGTGTCGCCATCCGCCGAAGCAAACGCAAATCAATCCAAAAGCTTAGCAATCATCAATTCTGGTCTTACGACTCCTCACCTAACTTGGGCATCTCTCTTTCGCCTGCACGGTCGAATGTTCCGCAGGTAATATGAGCTTATCCGTTCGTGAAGTCAAGGCATGAAACAGTCAAGAAACTGTGAAGAGGATGGGTCACTTCTAACATATCCTCACAGAATTCAACAGATAAACCATAATCTCACTGATGGTATGATAGAGTCACGCCTCTCTGTGGGGGGTGAGGTGCGAACGGAATGTTCCAATAGGTAAGATATTATCGCATAGTGCACAATAACTTAGGGCGATGGAGTGACAAAGTTGCGGAAGTTGCTTGCAACTTTGTCACAAAGAGCCGTTATTTCCGTCTTATCTAACATAGGCAGAGCAATTTAGAACAGACTTTCCAAGGAGAAAGCAGCATGCGTCCGTGGACCCATCGAATGATTTTCCTGCTGACGTTGGCTCTTGGCTTGAACCTGGTGTCCCAGGCTCAGGACTTGCCGGAGCGCAAGGACATTGAAGACAAGTACAAGTGGGACTTGTCGGATATGTACAAGGACAACGCGGCTTGGGATGCAGACTACACGTACATTGAGAGCCAGCTTCCGAAGCTTGAGGCCTACAAGGGCAAGGTTTCGAAGTCGGGCAAAGACCTGAAGGCGTACCTTGATATGGTTTTGGAAGTGGGATCGCATCAGGAGAATTTGTACACCTATGCGAACATGTCGCACCATTTGGACACGCGGGATCCGGTGTACGTAGGGCTTCGCGACCGCGCGGACGTGATTTCTTCGAAGTTCGGATCGGCGAATTCGTGGTTTGCTCCGGAATTGACCTCGATTCCGGTGGCGACGTTTGAGAAGTGGTACAAGGAAGTTCAGGGGCTGGATCTTTACAAGCAATACATTTCGAACGAGCTTCGCCAGAAGCAATACGTGCTTTCGACGGAAGAAGAGAAGCTCATGTCCATGACGCATGAGATGATCAACCAGTCGGAATCGGCGGCGGAAGCGCTTCGCAACACGGACATTCAGTTTCCGGAAGTGAAGAACGAAGACGGCGAGATGGTGAAGCTGTCGGAAGGCCGTTACCGGATGCTCTTGGAGAGCAAGGATCCCGAAGTTCGTCGGGGCGCGGCGATTGCGCTGCACGACGAGTATTCGAAATACAAGAACACGTTTGCGAGCCTGATGGGCGCGAATGTGGCGGCGGAAGTGTTTCAGGCGCGGGCGCGCGGCTATAACTCGGCGCTGCACATGGCCGTGGACAACGACAACGTGGACACGACGGTGTACTTGAATTTGATTTCTGCGGTGAAGGCGAATCTTGCGCCGCTGCACAAGTACAATCGTTTGCGCAAAGAGGCTTTGGGTTTGAAGGAGCTGCACTTTTACGATTACAGCGCTCCGATCGTGGGTGACGCGCCGGAATATGACTATGCGACGGGTGTGTCCATGATCAAGACGGCTCTTCAGCCGCTTGGACCGGAATACGGCGGCGCGCTGGCGACGGCGTATGACGACCGCTGGGTGGATGTGTACGAGACGGCGGCGAAGCGCAGCGGCGCGTACTCGTGGGGCAGCTATCGCAGTCATCCGTACATGCTGTTGAACTATCACGGCACGCTGGACGACGTGTTCACGAACGCGCACGAGATCGGCCACACGATGCACACGTGGTACACGTACAAGTATCAGCCGCAGATTTACGCGGACTACGCGATCTTCGTGGCGGAAGTGGCTTCGACGTTTAATGAAGCGTTGCTGATGGACCACCTGCTCAAGACGGAGACGGATCCGGAAAAGCGATTGGTGCTGGTGAATCAGTACATTGACAATATTCACGGCACGATCATTCGCCAGACGTTGTTTGCGGAGTTCGAGCTGGAAATGCACCGGATGTATGAGCAGGGTCAGCCGTTGACGGCGGAATCCTTGAGCGAATTGTACCGCAAGGTTGCGGCGAGCTATTACGAGCCAGAAGTGACGATTGATTCGCAGTACGATTACACGTGGCTGCGCATTCCACACTTCTACTCGAACTTCTACGTGTACAAGTATGCGACTTCGATGTCGGCGGCCTTGGCTCTGTCGGAGCGCGTGCTGAGCGGCGGCGAGCAGGAGCTTCAGGATTATCTTGGGTTCCTCGCGGGCGGCTCCTCAAAGTATCCGCTGGATCTGTTGAAGGGCGCGGGTGTGGACATGTCGAGCCCGCAGCCGATTGAAGCGGCGATGCACAAGTTCGGCGAGCTGGTGGATGAGCTTGAAGTGCTGCTGAAGGCGCGCAAGGGCTAAGCAAGCCAAGGCACAAGGCAATGGAAAACCCCGGTCGAAGAGACCGGGGTTTTTCTTTTTGAGCGATGCTGCGACTTACTTCAGTGTATCGAGCGCGCCGACGATCTTGAGAAACTCAGGTTCTGCGCGCAATGGAATCCAGCACTCTTCCCATTTTGCGGTTTCGGCATAGCGCGGATCGAGCGAAACGACTTGGGCAAGCTGGCGAAAGGCTTGTTCTTTCTTGCCCCAGCGGGAATACATACATCCGGCGTGCCAGATGGCCTGCTTGTTGACGGAGTCGCATTTCTCGGCGTTCTTGTAGGCGGGTTCGGCTTCGTCGTAGCGCTTCAGATTGTGGAGCATCAGCGCGCGGCCGTGCCATGCCTGCGAGAGCAGAGGATTGTATTTTAGTGCGGAGTCGAAGAGCACCAATCCGGAGTCATAGTCTTCGTAGGAGTATTGATCCCACCCGAGTTCGGTGAAGTCATCGGCCAGGAACAGGGAATCGTTGAGCGTGGAAGGCGAAGATTTTTGTACGCCGGGCTGCGAGTGATCTTGCTTTGTGCAGGACACAAGCAGGAACAGGATCAGTGGAAACAAAATATACATGCTACTTCCCCATAAGTAGTTTGACGACGCGCGGACCTTGAAAGATGAACGCGGTGTAGAGTTGAAGAAGAGCGGCACCCGCATCGAGCGTTTGCCGGGCACGCTCGGCGGAGTCAATTCCTCCGGCTGCGATGACGATGCGCGATGAATCAAGCTCTTGGCGCGCGAGGCGGACGCACTCGAGCATGCGAGGGAAGATGGGAGAGCCGGACAAACCACCGCGGTCGAGCGTGGCGGCGCGGGGAACCAGTTCGCGGCGAATGCTGGTGTTGGCGCAGACCATTCCCGCGAGGCCCAGTTCATTGACGACGCGCGCGGCGGTGGCGATGTCGTCATTGGCGAGATCGGGCGCGATTTTCAGCAGGAGCGGTTTTCTTCCTTGAGTGATCTCCAAGAGCGGTGCGAGCAACTTGCGCAGCGAGTCCGGTTCTTGCAGAGTGCGCAGGCCGGGCGTGTTGGGAGAAGAGACATTGACGACGAAATAGTCGCCGAATTCGAGCAACTTGGTGAGCACGAGTTTGTAATCGGAGAGCGCGTCGTCGAGCGGAGTCGCTGCATTTTTGCCGATGTTGATTCCGACGGGCGGCAGGGACGCACTCGAGTTTCGCAAGCGCTCGAGTCGCTGCCGCGCGGCGAGCATGCCTTCGCCGGGAAAGCCCATGGCATTGACGAGCGCGTCGGCTTCGGGAAATCTCCAGATGCGTGGTTTGGGATTTCCGGGCTGCGGCCTGGGTGTGACGGTGCCGATTTCGACGAAGGAGAAGTTCAAGGCGAAGAGTGCGGGAAGTGCGCGCGCATCTTTATCGAAACCGGCGGCGAGACCAATCGGATGTTTGAAGTCGAGTCCCATCACTCTGAGCGGCGACGCGGGACACGCTCCTGCGATCAGGGAGATCAGCGATCTGCCGAAGGAACTCTTTCCGGCAACGGAGAGCGCATACAGTACGCGATTGTGCATGGTCTCAGGGTCCCCCATGAAGAGCAGATTTCTTTGCAGCACGTACATGGCTTAGAATCTCACTCCGGATTCAAAGACGATGTCGAAATCGTTGTCACGATTGCGGGAGATGCTGGCTTCGACGACTTGCACATAGGGAAAGCGAACGTGCAGCGCGGCACCGACGGCCCAAACATTGTTGCGCGCGCCGTCAAGTCGGGTCTCGGCGCGCTCGGCAAACACCGCACCGCCGATCCAGAAGGGGATGTCTTTTCCGTAGCGTCCGACGTAAGGCACGTTGTAGGATGTTTCGCGCGTGATGGGAAAACGGAATTCGCATTCACCGGAGAGGAAGGACTCCGCTTCGGTTTGTACGGACGAATAGCCGCGAAATCCCGTGGAGAAACCGTGATAGTAGTGTGCCCAGGGCGGCGCGGAGTTGGTGGTGGTGCCGCCGTAGAGCCTCGACGCGAGCACGGGCGCGCGCGCGCCGGATGCGAAGGGTAAATAGAGTGCGGCGATACCACTTGAACGTGTGAAGAGATCGGAGCCTATGGCTTGTTCCAGATCACCGCGGACAAAGAGTCCGTCTGTGGGATACCATTCAAGATTGCGGCGGTCGAGAATCACGAAGGGAGCGATCCAGGCGATGTCATAGTTATCTTTCAGGCCGGGAGTCTGTTGTTTGGGTTGAACGCCGTCATACATGAGAGCGAGTCCGAGCCGCGAAGGTGCGCCACTGCGTGTGGCGAGTTTGATGTATGCGCGGTTGTTGCGGAGCTTGCGCTCGAGACCGAGTACCGTGGAATGGCGGTCGGAGATTTCGAGCGATTGTCCGCCGAACTCGATGGCGAGCGGGAGAGCTTGCGAAAACCAGCGGGTTCGGTATTTGACATTGAGTCCGGAACGCGCGCCGAATTCTCCGAAGACTCCAACGTCGGCTCCGGTGCCCATGTGATTGATGTCCGCACCGCCGACGGAGAAGACGACGATGTGCATGATCCGGTCGGGCTGTTTCAGCGCATCGTTCAGAGTTCCTTCGACGGGGGACGCGGCGAGAATCGGAATGAAGCGAAATTGCTCGGAGACCGTGACTTGGACGACGTTTTGATCGTCGGACGTCACGCGCACGTTGTTGAAGAGCTGAAGGGAAAGCAGACGCAGGCGCGCGAACTCGAGATCGTCAGATGAGACCGAATCGCCGACAGAGAAACGTAATTCGCGCAGGATGACCCAGTCTTTGGTGGTGCGATTTCCGGTGAGTTCGATTTTCGAGACGACAAATGACTGAGCGCAGGCGCACGAGTAGAAAAGCAGGCAGAGCAGAGGAAGCAGAAGTGCGCGCATTATCGCCATTCGAATTGGAGGTAAACGGTGAAGGAGCTGCTGGGGCGGCCCTGATCGGCGGTGGTTTGCTCGGCGGTGAACTTCATCCAGTCGAGCAGTCTGTAGTCAATTGAGACCTTTTGTCCGGAGCGGGGATCTTCGATGGGTTGAAAGACGCGAATGAAGAGTCTGTCGGTGACGTAAGTTCCGATTTCGAGCTGTGCGCTGGAAAGATCATTCAGGCCGCCTTCACCGGGACGAAACTCAAACACATCGAGACCTGACGCTTTGCCGACGATGTCGGAGACTTGTCCGCTGGCAGCTTCGGCGACGGCTTGTTCTGCGGTGCCGCCGGAGTTTCCGACGAAGGGGAGAAGTTTTTGAATGGCTTCATCCTGCGACATGGCGTTGCCGTTGTCGAACTGTCCGCTGAATTCGGCTTTGGAATTGTCGGGCGTTCCGGTGAGGACGACGGTGACTTGATAGGGGCCGCGCGATTTGTCAATGCCGGAATAGACGGCGGTAATGTTGAGATCGGGCGACTCGGGCGGACCGTCGAAGCGCAGGCTGGAGTTTTCGGCGATGCGCAGTTCCTGTCCATAGAATTTGACGCTGCCTTTGCGGATGGAGATTTCTCCGTTGGCGGTCGGCTCCACGCCGTGTGTCTTTTCGAGGTTCAGTTCACCGAACAATTCTGTGTTGAGACCGCTGCCGCGAATCCAGAAATTTCCCGGAATGGACACGGAGATGTCGTGCGCCATGGACATATAGAACTCATCGGGATTGAAGCCCGTGTCGAGGGAATCTCCACGGAGCACGGCGAGCACGCTGTCGAGATCAACGGATTCGATATCTTTTGTGGCGGATTGCGTGATGCGGTAAAAGCCTTCCTGCACGGTGAGTTTGCCGGATGCGAAAAGCGAGTCAAATGGTCCGGCGATATTCATTGATCCGTCGAGTCGGGCTTTCTGCAATCTTGAGGAGACGGCTTCGAATTTGTCGAATTTCAGATTGAGGTCAAGAGCTTCGGGCCAGGGGACGCCGAGCTTTGCGGTACCTGATCCGGTCAGCGTGCCTTTGCTGGTGGCGCGGAAGGTGTGGATATTGACAGAGTCTTGCACAAGTTCGGCATCCAGCACGATCCACTTGTAGGCGATGCCGTAGCGGTTGTCTCCGTAGAACCCGTCCGCAAGGCGCACGGTTCCGGACCAATTGGGCTCATCGGTGCTTCCGGAGAGAGCAAGGTCGGCGGAGAGCACGCCTTCGAAGCGAGCACCGGGAGTCATCCAGGGTTGGAAACGCACGAGGGGCAAGGAATCCACTTTGAGGACACCGCGGATCGAATCGTCTTTGGAAATCTTCAGACCATTCTGCAACGAGAACGCGGCGGGGAGAGCGGCTTCGGCGGTCAATGCGGTGTCGCCTTGCCAGACGTAGGCTAAGGCGGCTTCGGCATGGTCGGGGGCAAGCGTTCCGGTCAACTTGAGTTGATCGGCGAGCAGCGCATCCTGATAAACCATGGAGTCAATCAGGAGTTCGATATTTCCGGTGACGGCGGAATCCGGTCCGCTGATTTGGAGCCGGAGGTTCAAAGTACCGTCGGGTAATTCTGTTTCGAGAATCGGGGAGAGTTTTGCGGTGCGGAGGCCGGAGAATTCGAGCGCGACGTCCTGCATGCCGGGCGACTCGAGGAAGCCTGTGGCGCGAAGCACACCGAACTCGGAGCGCAGCACGAGCGCTGCGACTTCATAGTGTGAGCTGTCCATCGAGAACTCGATCGGGTAGTCATTGGTCCACTCTGTGTCAAAGAGAGTGAGGGACAGCGAGTCGAGTTCGAGCAGCATGGGTTGTGCCGAATAGTCAAATCGTCCGGAGGACTTGAGAGCGACGGTGTCGTGTCGCGCGGAGAAGGAGCACAAGAACTCCGGCGCGAGCCATGAACCGTTCAGGTCGAGAGTCAGGTTGGTCAGACTTTCGTCCAACGCGGAAAGCGAATCCGCGCGCAGTTGTGCGGAGAGAGATTCGGAGGCAAGATCAAACGCCGCGAGATCCAGGGCGGTGTTGGTCAAGCGATAGTCGGAATAGATTAGTTGTGTTGAAGTCAACGACCCCAGTGCGGAAAGTCCGCTCAAGCTGTCTTCGGCAAAGAGCAGAGTTGCGCGCAGCTCGGCGGTGAGGTCACCGCTCAAGGAATCGAGCTCGGGTGCGAACAAGGAAATCAGCTCGCGGAATTCGGCCACTTCGGGAAGTGCGAGGGAGAGTTGCGCGGCGACGGAGTCGGACATATCTCCGTTTGCAAACAATAGAGCGGAGGCGGAGCCGAGCCGCAGGCGCGTGGAATCCAGTTTGAATTGCGATCCCTCGAAGGATGCGTGCAGGGAGAGGCTGTCCAGAGCGTATCTTCCCAACGAAAGAGCGCCAAGTTGGACTTGCGCATCGAGCCAGAGCAGGGAGTCGGCATGGGTCGCGAAGGAGAACTCCGTGCTGCCGGACAGAGTTGAAAGGGAGTCGGGAATCTCCGGCACAAAAGCCTGCACGCGCGCGTGATCGAGCGCAGCGTGACCGCTTACACTCAGAGAATCGTTCTGAAGTCCGTTGGCGGAGACGCGCACCTCGAAGTTGCCGGCATTGGTGCGCACGGCTCCGGCGACGAAGGCATCCTGTTCATAGAGTTCGACTTCGAGGTCCGCGGCGAGATCAATATTGCCGTAGTAGGAGCTGTCGAGTTCGATTCGTCCGAGCCAGTCGTGTGTCCAGTCGGGCGATTTGCTTTTGGTGAGCGCGGCGCGGCCGGAGAAACGGTGATCAACGGAATCGCCGAGCCAATGTGCAAGATCGAGATTCAGGAACGTTGCGCCAAGTGAGACGCGCGGCAAATCTGAATAATTGAGGACTTCGAGATCTCCGTTGGCGGAGCCGACTCGTTGTGCCATGAGGTCGAACTTGAGGGCGAGATCGCGAGCTAGGACGTCTCCCGAGGCTGTAAGTTTCAGTTCGCCAAGATCGGGGAACTCTTTGCTCCAGTCCGAGATGACATAGCTGGAGTTGGTGACGAGCGAGAGGTCTCCGGCGAAGAGCGAATCAGACTCGAGGCGCACGACGCCTTTGCTTTCGAGAGAGAGACTCGAGTCTGCGTGGACAGTCGCGCGATAGGTGATCAGGGTGTTGTCGAGAAACGCGTCGGTCTCAATGGTCCAATCGCGGAAGGTGTGCACGAAACTTGAGTCTGCGCGCACGGTGAGGGAATCCACACTGAGCGAGATGCGATTCAGGCGCAGCCAGAGCGGAGCGGCGGTGGTGTCAGGTGATGAAGGAGAGTCTGACGCGAAGGCGTTGGCGATGTTGGAGCCGGTTGAATCCACTTGAATGTCGCCGCGCAGTCCTTCGAAGTCAGCGCTCAGTATGTGAATCCGTCTCTTGAGCAAATCCCAGAGAGCGAGTCGCGCGCGGAGTTTGTCGAGAGAGAGGATTTCGCGGCCAGCGTCATCCTGCAAAGACACCATGTTCAAGAGGACGCTGCCGTCGAGCGCAAAGCGAACACGCTCGGCGCTCAGAGATCCCGCGATCGTGCGATTGAGATAGGCAAGAGACTTTCGCGCGACGAACTGCTGGACGGGTTCCTGCTGAATCAGGAAGAAGGCCGCGGCAATAATCGCGGCGAAAAGCGCAATCGGCCAGAGGATAAGTCTGAGGATCCACGTCCACATCAGAAGGGTGACCCCAGCAGAATGTGATAGGCCCAGGGCGGATCATTGTAGGGATTCTCACGCAGTTGATATCCGACATCAAAGCGAATGGGACCGACCAGAGTGAGGAATCTGACGCCCGCTCCGACGGAAGGGAGCAGATCGCCGAGCCGCGCGTCGGTGGTCTTCTCCCAGACATTTCCGACATCGGAGAAGAGCGCGAGCCCGACGGGTCCCCAGATATCGCGCTGGAGTTCAAAGGTGCCGAAGAGGGAATAGTCACCGCCGAGGATCACCGTGTTGTCATCGGGTGCACGCGGTCCGATGCGATCCCGTCCCCAGCCGCGCACATTGGCGACGCCGCCGAGACGGAAGCGCTCTTGTACGGGAGTTTCGGAAGAATTGTGGAGCGGTCCCATGAACCCGGTCTCGGCGCGCAGAGCGGCGACGGTGAATTGGTCCAAGGGAATGAGCACTCGTCCGCTCAGAATGGTTCTCCACCAGCGATTGTCTATGTTCCAGAGCAGACCGGATTCGGCGAAGGACGCGCTGAGGATGTGTCCTTTGCGCGGCACGAGCGGATTGTCGCGGGTGTCCCAGCCGAGATCGAGGGCTTCAATGGAAATGGTGCTGATGCGATTGCTTCCGCCGACGGTGTCCACGAGGACATTTTGGCGACCGAACTCATTGGAGATGGAGGCCGTGACGCGGGGCAGGGGCGACGCCGAGAGTCTTGTGGTCGCGGACGACGTGCGGACGATGGTTCCGTCTTTGTATTCGTATTCCCAGAGCGGTTTGAGCGTGATGTCGGTGGAATTGTAGGGCGTGTGCGGCCAGAAGAGCGAGAAGCCGACACGGCGATCAATGCGATCAATGTCATTGAAGAGTCCGGACGAGCCGCGCCGGGCGAGAATGTCCGCGGCTCCGGTTTCCAGAGTGAAGCGGCGAGCGCGCCCGAAGAAATTGAGATCGGTGAGCTGTCCGGAGAGGTGCGCGCCTTCTTCGGCATCGAGTCCCGCACCGAGTCGCACGAAGTAGCGATTGCCTTCTTCGGTGCGGATCAGCACATTGAGCGTATCGCCGGGCTGTTCGAGGTCCACATCCGTGCGGACCATGCGGAAAGCTTCCAAGCGCAGGAGATTCTTGCGGGTTTCTTCGAGCGCTCTTGGCGTGTAGGGATCGAGGGGTTCGTAGGCCAGTTCGCGGCGGGCGGAAGCTTCCTCGATTTGCTTAAGTCCGGTGATGCGGGTTTGTCCGAAGCGGCAATAGTTCCCGGCATTGATGTTGAAGACGACGTCGGCAGAGTCGAGCGATACGTTTAGAGTGTCGAAGGTGACTTTGGCGCGCGCGTGGCCGTTCAGCTGAAGTTTGGAGACGAGGGTATCGGCAGAGGCGGCGAGCTCGGTTTGGGCGAGTCGTTTTCCGCTGCGGACGGGCAGGGCCCGAGCCCAGCGCGCGGAGTCGAGCGTTGCGTGCGAGCCGTTCGTCTGCTTGAAGCTCCAGGATCTGAGCAGCAGCGGATCGCCTTCTTGAATTTCGACGATGAGTCTGAGTTCTTCGGACTTTTCATTGGGCAGGACACGTCCGCGGACGATGGCGTTGGGAAAGCCTTCACGATGGTAGAAATTTTGGACGCGCAGGATGTCTGCGGCGAAGTCTTCAGCGTAGAAGATGGTTCGGCTGCCGAGGGGGAGATAGCGTCTGAGCCAGGTGGGTTTTTCGGTGGCCATGACTTCGAGCAGATCGGACCTGGCGAAGCTGTGAATTCCGGGGAATTCGACGACGCGAATGAGCCATCCGGAGTGTCTTTGCCAGCTTTCGAATTCTTCCAGCGTGAAATCAGCGCGCGCGGAGATTTGCGGGCCAAACAGGGTCAGCAGGAGGAGGCAGAGTGCTATACGCTTCGGTGCAAGCATAGTTTGCCGTAATAAGGGGAAAAGAGCCCGGAAAATCAAGGTGATAGAGACGAAACAACCCGCACGAAGCGGGTTGTTTCGGAAGAAAGCGAGAGGGAGAATCAGACTGCGGGGGCGTAGCGTCGGAACCAGCGGCGCTTGGCCCATCCGGCGAGGACTGCGGCAGTACGCTTGGGCGGTTCGACTTGCGCGCCTTGTTTGTTGCCTTCCAGCATGGCGGTCAGATGGTCAATTCCGGTCAATCCGGCGCGCAGCATTTCGATATCCGGGAGGCCCTGATTGACCTGTGCGGCGGTCAGCTGGACGCGAACCCGCTGCTCAACGGTATGCAGGACGCGGTCACTCCAGAGGACGAAGTCCTGATCAATGAGACTCAGGGCGACTTTGTTGGCGCGCAGAATCTGAGATTTGCGTTGCCCGGTGATTTCGTCTTTTTTCCCAATCAAAGATCCCACGAGTCCCGAGCGCTCACCACCGCCGGCGGAGAAGACCTGTTTGTTGTTCAGCTCTTCCTCGATGGTACCACCGAGGGAGGTGGGAACCCATCTGACTTCGATTTCCTTGAGCGAAATCGAGCGCAATTCGATGCGCGTGGCCAGTGCGCTGAGGCCTTGCACAAACTCCGCCATTTTGTCGGTCATGGCTTCGTTGAGTTTTTTCCAGAGCGTGTTCAAGCTCAGAGCCTGCACATAGGTTGCGGCCTGCGGCCCGGGCTGACGGGGATCGAGCAACGCGGCGAAAGCGGGACCGGATTCTTTCTTGGTGAAGTAGTCTTCGACGATGTTGCGAATCGTGTTGCTCCAGTTGCGGCGATATTCACTGAGCATTTGCCGGGTGGTTTGGAGCTTGATATTTTGACGATCAATGTCGAGTGCGTATTGCTGTCTCCGGGCATCGAGCTCGTCCACGAGTCTGGGCAAGATGAATTTCCACGTAGCGGCGAGCACGGCCTGCTGATCGGCGTAGGTGTGTTCGCGCATCGCGCAGAGTTCGGAGAGCAATCTGGGGCGCACGTCGTCGCGGACGATTTCGGTGCCGGTGAATTGCCGGGCGATGACTCCGGGACGGGCGAACCATGGGGCGAACGCGGGGTTTACGTCGTCGCCGATATTGACAATGACGTGTGCCGAGAGCATGGCTTCCATGACCGCGGGCCAGGCCGCGAGCAGTGCGAGGGCTTCGGGATCCGTGAGCCATGCGAAGCGCCAGACGAATTGCGAGGGAACTTCACGCTTTAGGACGGTGACGCGATCCGGTGGAAGCGGCGCACTGAGAAAAGTTTGGAGTGCGTTGTCGGAAAGCTCGCGCTCTGAATCTCCGGGTTGGACGAACGTGCGCTCGGAAGTTCCGGATTCAATCCACCAGATCATGGGTGTATCGGGAACCGCAGGCAGTCGCGCTTCGAGTCCGAAGCAGCGTGCGAGGTCGTGCGCGAGGTTGGCATCTCCGCCGATCAGAGTCACAGCCGGGGGAAGATCATTGACGCGGCTATAGGTTTCGAGGACGGGAAGTCTGAGTCCGGTTTCGCGGCAGAGTGTGAGCATTTCGAGCAGATGCGGCGCGGCGACACGACCGGAGTCCTGCCCGGCCTGATGGAGCAGATCGGACAGAAACGCGAGCGCAGCGGAGGCCGAGTTTTCGAATCGGTTGGACATCGGAGTCTCCGCTTAGGGCATGAAGAACGAGAAAACCCGGTAGTGCAGAGCGAATTGGGCGGCAATTCCCAGCGCAATCAGCACGGCGAGCATTCGGACATTCTTGTGGGCGACCTTTTGTTGTTCGTCGAGCCTGCTGAAGAGCTCGGTTTTCAACGCGGCGATACGCTCGGCCTGCGTGGTTTCGATGAACTCGAACTTGGATTGCAGAAGCTGAATGACTTCACGGCGGAAGGCCGGGAGGTCGGTGCGCTGGAGTTTTTCGAGTTCGGCGAAGGTTGTGCCGAGCATCTGATTCAGCTCAGCAAGCTTGGTCTGTTCGGCTCCTTCGACGCGGCGCAATTCGGCCTTGAGGTCAATCAGAAACTTGGTGGCTTCTTCGCGGGACTCGTGAAGAGATTTTCCGGTTTGGGCAAAGGCCTTGTCGTGGTCGGCCTGCGATCTGCGGACGGCGTCGAGAACCTGTCCCTGCTTTTCGAGGGACTTATTGAGCAGCGGGAAGAATTTCTTCTGGGCCTCGTTGTCCGCTTTCAGCTCGTGGGCAACCGTCAGGAGGTTTTCGGTGTTGCCGCTGATTCCCTGCAAGGCGAGCTGATTGCTTTGATTCATCGTTTCGATGAATTTCGAGTAGCGTTCGAGCGCCTGCGGGATGGTGCGGATTTGTTCGAGGAACTTGTCGTAGGCGCCGTCAATTACTTCTCGCAAACGCGCGGCGTTGTCGTCATAGTTCGCGCGAATGGCTTCTTTGAAGACTTCGATCTGCTCTTGTTGTTTGGAGCGGAGCGCGCTGACTTCGGTGGCGACGACTTTGACGTGCGATTCGATCGCTCGGGTGAAGCGCTCGTTTTCCTCGCGACGGGATTCGAAGTTCGATAGCTTTTCGTCAATCTGTCCGGTGACGCGGGAGACTTCGGTTGAGAGATCGCGGATGTGCGCCTCGTGTTCACGAGTTTGCTCGCGGACGATGGCATCGAAGCGGGTGAAGTCTGCGCGCAGAGCTTCGCCGAGATCGTGCAAGCGATGATCCACGTCCTGCTTCAGGAGTTCGAGTTGTCCACCGAGCTCCTGGGTGAGTTTCAGGGCGACTTCTTCGGATTTTTGAACGATTATCTCGACACGACTGTCCCAGCGGCTGCGCAGATCGGCGACTCCGGCGTCCACACGTTCGCGCGTGGTGCGTGCTTCCTGCGCCTGGAGTTCGATCAGCTTGTTGGATTGCTCATCGAGGCGCGTTAGGAAACCGCGCAGTTGGGAGAAGCGCTCATCGCCGGACTGCTGCAGGGTTGAGAGCAATTCGCCGTGGGATTTCAGTCCGTTTTGCTGAGATGACAGTTGATCGGAGACCTGAGAGAGCTGCTGCTGAGTTTGCGCGCCGGATTGAGTGACGGCGTTGCGCAGACCTTCCGAGGTTTGGAGCTGGTCTTCGACTTGCTTGCCGACTTTGGCGAGCGACGCGGCACGCTCTTTGGCCATGCGGTCGAGCTTGAGCAGGAGTTCCTTGACGGTCTGCTGCTCGCGTTCGATGCGTTCGGTTTGCTTTTCGGTGACTTCGGCGAGATCGAGCGCGAAATCGGCGAGGCCTTTTTGGATTTCGGAGAGATCGTGCGCACCGGATTTGCGCTGCTCATCGAATTCGCGCAGGAGACGGTTTTCGGCGCTACTGAGCGCGGTGACGAAGGAGCTGGTGTCCACGACGGCGGGCGCCTGTGACTCCGTGGAGGGAGTGACGGGTGCTTCACGTTCTGCGCGGACCAGCGCATCCATTTGATCGCGGAGTCGGGTGAGTGCGCTATCAAGTTCGGATTGCACTCGGGGCGCGACGGCACGCAGGGCGTCGTCAATCGTCTTGTCAATTTTGACAAGCCGCTCGTCGTGATCTTTGGTATTGGAAGACAGCAGGTCGCGCAACTCGGACGAATAGCGGGCGAGCTCTTCCGAAACGGTGTTTTCGGTGCGCGACAGGAGTTGCGCAACTTCTTCAGTGTTGGCAGATGCGACGACTTGCACGGGCATGGCCACGGTCGCCTCTGCGGCGCGCGGTATCCCGACGGAAACTTGCTCGACCGCGCGGGAGGAAATTTGGCTGATCTGTTCGATTTCCTGCTCGGCTTTGCGGCAGAGGGCATCGAGTTTTCCCGCGAAGCTGTTCAACTGACCTTCCACGTCGGACGCGAGTCTGCCGAGGGCGTCGCGGCTGGCGGAGTTTTGGTCAATCAGGAGCCCGGATTCGGTGCGCAGGGCCTGTTCGAGATCGCGCTGGGTGGCAAGGAGTTGTGTCAGGACTTCTTCAGCTCTCGAACGGAGTTGATCGCCTCCGTTCTTAAGCTGGGACTCAAGGTCTTTGACCCCTTCGAGCATGCGGGTTCCGGCAGGAGCGAACACATCCCGTAGGCGATCCACGCCTCGCGCAATCTGTTGCAGGGTTTCGCCAGACTGTTGTATATTGTCCAGACCCTCGGCGAGCTTTCCGAGCTCGCCGCGAAAGGCGGGAATAAACTGTTGTTCTGTAAGTTCTTGAGTGAAACTTTCGAGAAATTGGCGCAGCGGTTCAACGAGTTCAGTGCCCGGCGTGGGCTTGGCAGCGGACATGCAAAGGTCTCCCTTATTCACAAGAATCTGACAACTTTCGGGTTCTGTGCAAGATGAGTACCAGCGGATGACGAGTCTCTGCAACATTTTGCAGGAAAAGTCTCTCTTTTGTAACAAGCCGCTCGGGGTGGCGCAATTTGGCGGGAAAACAAGCGAAAATCAGCAAATTTGGTGGGTAGCGGTCCTCTATGAAAAAGCGTAAAAAGCGGATACTCTGGATAAGCATCATCCTTCTCGCTGCGGCGTGCGTGGTTGGTTGGATCATGATGAAGCAGAAGGAAGAGAAGCCCTCGGCGACGGTGACTGTGGAAACGGCGAGCATTCGATCGTTGACTGCGACGGTCTCCGCGGAAGGGACGATTGAGCCTGTGACGCAGGTGAAGATCTCGGCGGAAATTCCGGGGCGCATCACCAAGCTTTCGATCAAGGAAGGCGATGTGGTGCAAAAGGGGGACTTTTTGGTCGAGCTTGATCCGGAGACGTATATGTCGGCGCTGGATGCGGCGCGGTCGAGTTTGAAATCTGCTCAGGCGAACAAGTTGAAAGCGGACGCGGATTACAAGCGGATCTCGGAGCTTGTGACGCGCGGAATGGCTTCTCAGGCGGACATGGACGCGGCGTTGGCGTCGTCGCAGCTTGCGGAAGCGGATCTCGAGCGTTCGGAAGCGCAGGAGCGTCAGTCGCGGGATAATTTGAGCAAGACGCGCTTGAGTGCTCCGATGAGCGGCACGATTTCCGTATTGAACAAGGAAGTCGGCGAGCTGACCTTGGGATCGCAGTTCCAGGAGGACGTGATTCTGGTGGTGGCGGACTTGAGCAAGATGGAAGTGAAGTCGGACGTGGATGAGAATGACATCACGTCGGTGGATTTGGGCGACACGGCGCGAGTGGAGATAGATGCGATTCCAGACACAACGTTTCGGGGGATCGTAACGGAGATTGCTCAATCGGCCAGCAATCTGACGGGTTCGGGAGATTTTGGGGCGGATGTGACGGGGACGAATTTCGCGGTGCGCGTGGTGTTGATTGATTCTGTGCCGGGAGTTCGCCCGGGAATGTCGGCGACGGTGGATATAGAGACGGACTACCGGTATGATGTGTTGTCCGTGCCGATTCAGTCGGTGGCGGTGCGGAAGAAAGGCGACGGCGAGTCGGTGACTCAAACTCGTGACACGGAAGAGCTCTCCTCGCGGCAAATGCAGCAGCAGGTGAGCGCTGGCGTGTTGGATACGACGAAGCTTGTGAAGAAGGACGAGCTGGAGACGGGCGTGTTCCTGTTCTCGGAAGGTGAGGCACAGTGGCTTCCGGTGCGCACGGGAATTGCCGCGGACCGCTATATCGAGATCACGGAAGGGCTTCAGGAGGGGGATTCCGTGATCACCGGGCCGTACCGCTCTTTGGCGCGGGACATGAAAAATAAGGACAAGGTCGCGCTTCAGGACGAGAAGAAGGACGACGACAAGAAGAAGGACCAGGGCTAAGCGCCCGCGGACACACACAGGAGAACGGCGTGAGTTCAGAGCGCAAAGCAATTATTGAGATTCAGGACCTGAGCAAGATCTACGATCTTGGAGCGATCCAAGTGGCGGCCTTGCGGGGGGTCAGTGTGAACATATTGGAAAACGACTACGTGGCGATCATGGGTCCTTCTGGGTCCGGGAAATCCACGTTGATGAATTTGATCGGTTGTTTGGACACTCCGTCGAGCGGAGAATACTATCTGGCGGGTGAGCGGGTGGCGCATTTGACGGACCGTCAACTTGCGGACATTCGCAATCGGCGGATTGGATTTGTGTTTCAGACCTTCAATCTCCTCCCTCGCGCGTCTGCGCTGCAAAACGTGGAACTCCCTCTCGTCTATGCAGGTGAATCCCCCTCGGAGCGGCGCAGGCGCGCGAAGGAGGCCTTGGAGGCCGTAGGTTTGGGCGACAGAATGAAGCATCGTCCGAATGAGATGTCGGGCGGACAGCGTCAGCGCGTGGCGATTGCACGCGCGCTGGTGACGAATCCTTCGATCATTTTGGCGGACGAGCCGACGGGAAACTTGGATTCGAAGACGGGCGACGAGATCATGCAGCTTTTTGAGCGGATCTACGACAACGGGAACACGATTATTCTGGTGACGCATGAGGAAGACATTGCGCGTCACGCGCGGCGGATCGTGCGTCTTCGGGACGGCGTGATCGAGTCGGATCAGGTGGTGCCGCGCGCGGCTTGAAACTGAGCAAACCATGCGATTTTTCACAGACCTCATTAACGGCTTGCGGATAGCTTTTGGCGCGTTGCGCGCCAACAAGCTGCGCGCGGGTTTGACGACTCTGGGCATTGTGATCGGCGTGATGACGGTGATCATGATGGTCGTGATCGTGATGGGTCTGAACAAGGCGCTGCGCGGTCAGTTGGAGTTTTTGGGAGCAGAGACGGTCTATATCTCACGTTGGGATTGGAACAGCAACAACTGGCGCGACATGATCAAGCGGCCCGACATGGAAGTGGAATATATTGACGTCTTGCGCGACGAGTCTCGGGAGATCGAAGCGGTGTCGCCGTTTTATGATCAGAGTATGACGGTGTCGTACAAGGCGGCGCAGCTTTCCAATGTGAATGTGCAGGGGGTTTCGGAGGATTTCTTCATGACGAATCCGAAGGAGCTTGCGCAGGGGCGGGTGTTCACGGCGGCGGAAGTGAGCCGGAATGCGAATGTGGTGGTGGTCGGTCCGGATGTGGCAAGTCAGCTTTTTCCCGATCAGGATCCACTGGGTCAAGAGGTGAAGATCGGCGGATGGAAGTTTGAAGTGATTGGCGTGACGACGAAGTACGGCAAGGTGTTTGGCCAGAGCTGGGACAACTTTGCGGTGATTCCGTACGGCGTGTTTGAAAAGCGGTTTGCGGGGCGGAATTTTGACGGATTGACGATCATCGCGAAGGGCAGGGACGCGAATCGCATTGAGGAATTGAAGTGGGAGGTCATGGGGATCATGCGCCGCGTGCGGCATCTTGATCCGCGCGAGGTGAACGACTTCGGACTGAACACGCAGTCGGCGATATTGGATCAATTCAATGCGATGACGGCGGGCGTGTATGCCGGGGGGATCATCATCGGGTTTATCTCACTGATTGTCGGCGGCATCGGAATCATGAACATCATGCTGGTGTCGGTGACGGAGCGCACGTCGGAGATTGGATTGCGCAAGGCGCTGGGGGCGAAGCGGTGGAATATTGCGTGGCAGTTCTTGATTGAGTCGGCGACGATATGCGCGATTGGCGGAGTGGTGGGAGTGGGTCTGGCCGCGCTGGTTTCGCAGGGGATCAACAACTTTTTGCCGACGTATATGCCGCTGTGGGTGGTGCTGGTGGGTGTGATTTTTTCCGCGTTCGTGGGAATTCTGTTCGGGATCTATCCGAGCATGAAGGCGGCGCGGCTTTCCCCGATTGAAGCAATGAGATCGGAGTAGCGATGGGCCGCAAGATTATCAGGTCGCTGTATTCCTATTGGGAGTCGTTCCGCATGGCGTTGGACGCGATGCGGGCGCACAAGATGCGCGCGCTGCTGACGCTTGTGGGAGTGGTGATTGGAGTGGCGACGATTATTTCGATGATGACCGTGCTCGGCGGGATCAAGTATAAGATAGACGACGCGATGCTGAACTCGTTGGGGGCGAACGTGTTTCAGGTTCAGCGCTACGACAGCGACGCGGGAATTCACTTTGGACCGCGGCGGCGGAAGTGGCGTCCGAAGATTGAAGAGAGCTACGCGAAAGAGATATTGGAGCGCTGTCCGTCTGTGCGCGCGGTGGGCGTGGAATCGTGGACGTTTGGCCGCAGACTGTCGCGCGGCGGCATGGAGACTAATTCGGACAACAGTCTGGCCGGCGGCTCGGTGGAGTTTGGTCCGAACAACTCGCGCTATGTGACGTTGGGGCGTCCGATCACGCAGCAGGATGTTAACTCTGCGCGGCGCGTGATCGTGTTGGGATATGACGCGTACAAATCGCTTTATTACGGCGCGGATCCGATTGGGACGTATGTGCGTGTGGACGGTCAGAAGTTTGAAGTGATCGGCGTGTTTGAAGAGCGCGGCGAGATGTTCGGGGAATCGCAGGATCGCGAGAACTGGATTCCGCTTTCGACGTTTGAGCGGATTTATGGCGAGAAGTCGGTGAATTTGACGGTGCAGGCGTGGGATCCGAAGGCGTTTCGCAAGGCGCAAGGCGAAGTGATCGAAGCGATGCGCGTGGTGCGTGGGCTACGGCCCGGCGAAGAAAACAATTTTGGCATGTGGACGCCGGACTTGATGCAGAAGCAGTTCACGGAGCAGACGGCGTGGATCGGGATTGCGGCATTCGGTATTTGCGGTATTTCGCTGTTGGTTGCGGGCATCGGAATCATGAACATCATGCTGGTTTCGGTGACGGAGCGCACGCGGGAGATTGGTGTGCGCAAGGCCTTGGGCGGCACGCGCTCTTCGATTTTGCGGCAATTCTTGATTGAGGCGACGACGCTTTCGCTGGTGGGCGGCGCGATCGGGATTCTGCTGGGGTATGGCGTCGCGATTTTCATCAACAACAATTTGAATTTCCCGGCACCGGTCCCGGTGTGGGCGGTGCTTTTGGCGGCGATCTTCTGCACATTTGTGGGGGTTGGATTTGGAATGTGGCCGGCGGTGAAGGCGTCGCGGCTGGATCCTATTGACGCACTGCGCTACGAATAAGCAACTTGGACGAAAACGGTGTCACACATGCATACGGCCTTCCTGCGCGGAAAGCTGGTGTCTCTGCGCGCGATAGATGACGCGGAGATTCCGCTGATGGCGGATTTGATCAACGATCCGGACGTCTATCTGAATTTGCTGTTGTCGGAGCCGAATCGCGAAACGGACACGCGCGAGTTCATCGAGAAGATGTCCAACTCCGACGAGCATCAGCTGTTCACGATTTGCAGCCATGACGATCGCTGGCTGGGAATGGTGGGTTTGCACAGCATCAGTTCGATCAACCGCAATGCGACGTCGGGGCTGTGGATTGGCCGTCCCGAAGATCGCGGCAAGGGGTATGCGACGGATGCAAAGATGCTGTTGTGCTATCATGCGTTTTGCACGTTGAATTTGCACAGGCTTTATACGTACAGCTACGAATTCAATATTGCGAGTCAGAAGTTCAACGAGAGGTGCGGCTACAAGGTGGAAGGCCGCCGTCGCGAGCATTTGTATCGTGCGGGGAGATATTGGGATTCGATCGAAACGGGGCTGTTGCGTTCCGAGTGGCTGCCGTTGTGGGAGACATATCGCGCGGAGGATCCCGCCATTCGCGTTCCGGAACCGAAGTTGGGATGAGTTGGTGTCACAAGTCGAAAGAATGAACAGATGCTTGGAGTATTGTGGAGCGCCCTCGCGGCGCTTGCGCTCGTTATGAACACCGGGTATGCAGAGAGCGCGGCGGAGTTGCCGCTCGAGGAGTTCTTCAAGACGTACCGGGTGGGGAGCATGTCGTTTTCGCCGGACGAGACGCGCTTTGTGTTCGTGTCGGACAAGTACGGGCACTCGCAGCCGTATATGATGCCGGTGCGCGGCGGGGAGTGGACACCGCTGCTTGAAACGGACGACGCGATCTACAAGATCACGTGGTGTCCGGTGAACGGGGACTTGATCTTTTACATCATGGACACGAACGGAGATGAGAATTTCCGGTTGTACCGTCACACTTTATCCACGAAGGAATCGGAAGCGCTGAGCAAAACGGGTGCGCGCGCGGATTTTCTGGGGTGGTCGCACAACGGATTCTATCTTTACTTCAGCACGAACGAGCGCAAGCCGGAGTTCATGGACACGTACCGGCTGGATGTGCGGACGGGAAAGAAAGAGTTGGTGTTTGAAAACAACTCCACGCTGTCGGTGACGGGAGTCTCTCCAGATGACGAGACGCTGATTTTGTCGCAGTTTGTCAATGTGCTGTCGTCGAACTTGTTTGTCTATGACGTGCGTTCGAAGCACATGACGGCGATCACGTCGCAGGATGACGGAGAAGCGAATTACGAGTTCGCGGATTTTTCTCCGGACGGAAAGAAGCTCTACATTGTCACGGATAAGGATTCCGAGTTCTTCCGGCTGGTGTCGTATGACACGGAGGAGCAGGAGTGGGACGTGGAACTTGAGGAAGACTGGGACGTGGTGGGGGCGAGTTTCAGTCACAAGAACACGTATTTTGTGACGCGGGTGAATGAAGACGGCATCACGCGGGTGCAGATTGAGAACGTGAAGACGGGTGAGGAGCTTGAGCTTCCTCCGCTGCCTCCGGCGGAGATTGTTCCGGTGGGATTTTCGCGAAGCGAGCGCTATTTGCGCATTTATGTGAACGCGGACAACATTCCGGGGGATCAGTATCTCTACGATCTTGAAACGTTTGAATTGATCAAGCTGACGAATCTGTTTGACACGAGTCAATTGCGTTCGGAGATGCTGGTGAAGTCGGACCTGGTGCGCTATGAGTCGTTTGACGGAATGGAGATTCCGGCGTGGATCTATCGTCCGCAGAAGATGTCGTGGGGGAAGCGCGCGCCGGTGGTGATTGAAGTTCACGGCGGACCGATGGCGCAAGCAAAGCCGTCGTATTCACCGTGGATTCAGTATCTGGTGAGCCGCGGGTTTATAGTGGCGGTGCCGAATGTGCGCGGCTCAACGGGCTACGGGAAATCGTTTTATCTGGCGGATGATCAGCGGTGGGGCGAGGATCCGCTGTGGGATGTGGTGGAGTTGAAGAGATACATTGCCGACGAGTATCCGGAAGCGGACACGTCGAAGACGGTGATCTGGGGCGGATCGTACGGCGGCTACATGACGCTTGCTGCGATGACGTTCACGCCGGAGGAGTTTGCGTTGGGAATGGATTGGGTGGGGCCGTCGAATCTGTTTACGCTCTTGGAATCCGTTCCGCCGTATTGGCGTCCGTATCAGACGTACTTTCATCAGGAGATCGGCAATCCGGACAGTCCCGAAGACAGTGCGCGAATGTATCGTCAGTCGCCTGTGAATTTTGCGGACCGGATTGTGCGGCCCTTATTGATTGTGCAGGGACGTCACGATCCGCGTGTGAAAGTTGCGGAGTCTGAGCAAATTGTGGACGCCGCGCGCAAGAACGGCAAGCAGGTGGAGTATATGATATTCGAAGATGAAGGACATGGCTTGCGCAAGCGCGACAACAAGCTGCAAGCGTATCACGCGATGTACGACTTCATGATCGCGAATCTAGGAATGAAGCGGACAGATTAGCGAATCTTTCCGATGCAAAAAAGAAACGGCAGACCAGAGCGGTCTGCCGTTTTTCAATTCTCAAGAGAGCGGAGATCAGAGTTTGAGTCGGCGGTCGAGGAAGGAGAGGGTGACGCGCATGGCGTCGGTGGTGGCGGCGGCACTGTAGGCGGCGCCATTTGCGGTTTCGAAGAAGCCGTCGTCGCCTTTGATGACGAGGGATTCGGCGCGCACGCCTTGTTGAACGAGCCGTTGACTCATGGCGGAAGCCTGCGGAGTGGGATCGGTGCCTGCGGGATTGGCATTGACGATCATGAGCGGCGCGGCGATGCGCTGCAAGATCGAATCGGCGGGAGCATCGGGCGGATACCACGCGGCGGCGCAGCGGAAGGCAGACGACGCGGCCACTGCGCGCATGGCGAGTTTGCCGCCGAAGCCGATGCCGACAATGCCGATGCGTTTGCGATTGACTCCGGAATCGGCTTCGAGTGCGCGCCAGCACGAGCCGATGGCCGCCATGGCTTCATCTTCGTTGACGAGACTGACAAAGCGTCTGGCCTGCGAAACGTCGGAGGTGCGATCTCCTTTGAACATGTCCACGGCGAGCACGACATAGCCTCGCAGGGCGAGGGAATCGGCGAAGTCGCGCATGGAATTGGTGAGACCGAAGCGGTCGTGCAGCAGAAGAATCGCGGGATATTGGTTGGAGCCGCGCGGACGTGCGAGATACGAGTTGGGCCTTGAATCGAGATAGGCGGTGAGTTTGGGAAGCGTTCTGTCCCAGATACCACCGACGGAAGTGGCCTCCATCATAGCCACGCCGCCCTTCAGGGGGATCTCGTGGCTGACTCGAATCAAGGTACCGCTGTCTGTGGGTTCAAAGTCTATCCGAACTTCAGAAATGAAAGTGCCGCGGAAGATGGAATAGGCAAATGTCTTTCCCGGCTCGAGGATGTTCAGAATGCCTTCACTGATGACGCCTCCGGGGAGTATGATCCGCCAGGGTGATTCAGGAGCGACACCGAAGGAGGCCGCTTCCACGTCATTCCACTGTTTGTAGATCCAGTCCTCGCTGACGGCGCGGTAGGCTTGCAGAGGTGAAGCGGACGTTTCGACCGTCCGGACCACAGTTTCCGTGGCAAAGGCGCAGGAAGCGGCGAAAAGAGTGGTTATGAGCAGCAGGAATCGCATGGTTTTTCCCCGGGTTTGAAGTTCAGGCAATATAGGGCTTTTGTGGGGAAACTCCAACGAACTGAAAAGAAGCTGTTTCTTTTGGATATAAAAGCTATGACTTAACTGGCGGGAAATGCTCAACTTGCTTGCAAATGGCACATGGAATCAGTAGATTACATACTTCGGAGAAGTCCGGATCCCTTTCATAAGCTATTGTTTTTTAGTTTCCAATCTTCAGTTTTTGAGGAGCATAGACAGATGAGAACACCCAGCACCGCCTCATGGATGAGGTACTTTGCACTGCTGCTTGGCACGGTCGGATTGCTGTGGTCAGCGAACGGGTATGCGGTGGATCCCCGGAATTGGGGCGCCCCAGGTCAGCCGATTCGTCAGGGCCATCACATTGAATGGCAGCGCGCGGCCTATCGTTCGGATGACAACGGGAACACGTTGATGGTTTGGTCGGACACCCGGACGGGTGACCGCGACGTGTATGCGCAGTTGATTGACGCCGATGGAGATTTGGCTCCGGGCTGGCCGGTTCATGTCATCAACTATCCGTATCGTCAAGAGGATCCGGAACCGGTGCCCGTGGACGGCGGATTTATCATTGCGTGGATTGATTTCCGTTTTGACAGCACGGGTGACGTGTTTGCGCAGAAGTTTGACTACAGCGGAAACGCGCTGTGGAATCCGTTGGGCGTTGTAGTGGACACATTTGTGCGTCCGCAGAATGCGGCGATTCTTGAGACGACGCTGCGCGCGGCGCACGACGGTCAGGGCGGCGCGATCATCGCCTGGGAATCGGACATGCGCGGCGACGTGGATATTTACGCGATGCGGATCTTGACGGATGGCACGCGCGGTTGGGGCGAGCGTCTTGCGGTGACGGATAACAACGGCGCGCAGACGAGCATCACGGCGGATACGGACGGTCAGGGTAATATGATCGTGGCGTGGGTGGATTCGCGCGAGATAGACGAGAATTTGTACACGGCGAAGATCACGAACATGCGCATTCTTCCGTGGGGCGGCGTGGGCGGCACGTTGTTGTGCAATGCTCCGGAGCGGCAGACGAGCGTGAAGCTTTGTCCGGACTTGACGACGGGCGGCGCGTATTATGCGTGGCGCGACGAGCGGTCGGGCACGAGCGACGATCTCTATATGCAGAGGTTGGATGTGAACGGCTCGGCGCAATGGGCTGCAAATGGCATTTTGCTGTGCGACGCACCGGAAGATCAGATTGGCGTGCGCATCGCGGTCAGCGTGAACGGCGGCACTCAGGACGGCGCGATCACGTGTTGGGACGATTTGCGCGCGAACGGCGCGATCAGCGAAGTGTACTCGCAGAAGACGACTCCGGCGGGCGTGCATGAGTGGACCGCGAACGGCGTGAAAGTGGTGGGCAATGCCGGCGGCGGCGGAGCGGGCGAGACGCGCGACAACAGCCGATTGACGTCGGACAATCAGGGCGGCTCGATGCTGATTTGGGAAGACACGCGCAGCGTGAACGGTCAGGTTTCTGAATACGATCTTTACTTGGGTCGTGTCAACGCAGCGGGCGAATTGCCGTGCGGCGAAGGCGGTCAGTTGGTGAAGGACGGTCCGAACCAGCAGTGGAACGCCGTGCTCCGTTTGAACGGCGCGGGCGACCGACTGATCGTGATTTATCAGGATCAGTATCGCGGCTCTTCGACGCTGGTGATTTCGCAGGCGAACATCAGCGACTGCGTGACGGATCTGGAAACTCGTCACGAGGTAATCTACGGATTGGACGGCGACGCGACGAATCCGACGAACATTCAGCTCCTGCACGGAATTGCGGCGTATGTTTGGGAAGACAATCGCGGCGTGGGCTTCGGCAAGCAGATCTACTATCAGGTTGTGGATACGCCGTATGTGTTCCCGTTTGCGGGAACGATTCCGCCGAACGGCTCTCCGGCTGCTCCGGACAACGATGGATTGTCGCGCTATTTCCAGGAGAATCCGCAGGTGTGTACGGACGGTGACAACGGATTCTTTGTGTCGTTTACGGACAATCGCGCGGGCACGAAGCAGATTCGCGTTCAGCGCGTGGGTTTTGGCGGCGCGCTGTTGTGCGATGACGCAGGCGCGCTGGTGTCGGCAAGCGGCAATGACCAGGACAAGGCGCTTGTGGTGCCGGACGGTCAGGGCGGTTGCTATGTGGTGTGGTCGGGATTTGACGCGGGTTTCATTCTGGAAGTCTATGCGATGCGCATGGGGCCGAACTGCGAGCAGTTGTGGGCGGTTCCGGTCGTGCTGTCGGACAACGTGGACGACGATGATCAACTTCACAGCGCGATTGCTGATGAGAACGGCTGTTTGGTGGCGGTGTGGCAGACGGGTACTTTCGGTACCTATGACGTGATTGGCGCGAAGGTGTGTTCGGACGGAACGATTGCCTGGCGTCATCCGGTTTGTGCGGCACCGAACGAACAGGGCGAATCGCAGGTGATTAACGACGGTCAGGGAGGTTATTACTTCGCGTGGGCAGATAACCGCGATCAGTTGCAGCTTCGTGATGTCTATGCACAGCACTTCACGTCGGAAGGCACGTTGGCTCCGGGTTGGACTTCGGCTCTTGGGCGTTTGGTGGCCAGTGCGCCGAACGACCAGAAGAAGCCGCGCCTTGCGGTGGACGGCAGTCACAATCTGTATGTGATTTGGGAAGATTTCCGGTCGGGCACGCAGCTCGATATCTACGGACAGAAACTGAGTCCGACAGGCGGGCGTCTGTGGGTGGATGACGTGTCGGGACGTCCCTTGGCGACGACGACGACGGACCAGCAGGATGTGAGATTGCTGGTGGAATGGCACAACGGGCTGTACGGAGTCTGGGTGGACCAGACGTCGTCATTCAGCGATATTTACGGTGTACACATTGACTCAATGGGCAACATCTCGGACACGTGGTGGGGTCCCTTGCAGGATCCTTCGGGCGGCGTGGTGAACAACGAGTATCAAAACCAGACGTCTCCGTGCATCACGCATGATCACCACGGCGGGACGATGGTGGGTTGGGTGGACTGGCGTTCGTCGGGCAAGGAGCCCTTGCAAAATATCTGGGGCAACTGGATCAACGACTTCACGGTGAATGTGCGCGAGCTTCCGGCTCCGCTGCCGCGCAACTACACGCTGACTCAAAATTACCCGAATCCGTTCAATCCGACGACGCAATTCCGGTTCACGATTCCTGCGACGGAAGCGGTGAAGATCACCGTATTCAACGCGCTGGGCCAGCAAGTTCAGACGCTTCTGGACGAAGTGAAGCGCGCGGGCACGTATGAAGTGCAGTTTGACGCTTCGGAGCTTTCGAGCGGCGTTTATTTCTATCGTCTCTCAACGCCGACGTTCGAGACGGTGAAGAAGATGCAGTTGATCAAGTAGGTATTCCCCGCGGCTCGCCGACTCCATGAACCGGAGTCGGCGAGTCGTGTCAGGGGAGTGTTGGGTCGAGACTCTCAGGCGAACTCAGGAAGATTTCATGTTTAGACATATTTGCACCTTGGGGCTGCTTCTGTTGGTTGCGGCGCAGTCGTACGCGCAGCCGCTGCCGGAGTGTTATCACACGCGGCAGGAACTTTACGACTACATTTTTGCTTTGCAGGACAGTTTTCCCACGCTCTTGAAGGTGGATTCCATCGGACACTCGCGCGGGGATCAGTTGGGCGAGCAATTTCCGATTTACGCGGTGAAGATCTCGGACAATGTTCAGGCGTTTGAGGAGGAGCCGGTCAGTTTGATCATCGGGCACATTCACGCCGAAGAAGTGGCGGGAATGGAAGCGACGATCAACTACATGCGGCTGCTTCTGAACAATCAGGAGCCGTACCGGACGATTCGGAATCAGACGCAGGTGTACATTATTCCGACGATGAATCCGGACGGTCTTGAGGTGATTTCTCTGGGGTGGGACAACACGTGGCGCAAGAACGGCTATGTGCCGCCGGAATTGTTAGCCGACTCGTGCATCATCGTGGTGGGCGAGGGTGAGGATTCGTGCGGCGTGGACCTGAACCGGAATTTCGGATTGAATTGGATCTACGGTGACACGCTGTGGGTGCGCGGTTCGGATCAGCCGTTTGATTATTTCCGCGGGCCGGGAGTGTTCTCCGAGCCTGAGGCGCGCGCGGTGCGGGATTTTGCGATGGAGATTAAGCCGACGGTTTCGATTGTGTGGCACTCGTCGCGCACGGGCAATGTGGCGGAGCGCTGCATTGTGGCGTGGCAGTGGGGCCCGGATGGTGCGGCGAAGTATAGTCCGGACAGTGCCGCGATTGCGCGCGTGATGCATGACTATGCGTTGAAGACGCGGAAGTATCCGCCGGAAGGTGCAACGACGTATCTGGAAGTTTGGGGCGGCACGCGCAACGGAGATTTGCAGGATTGGTTCTACCGGGATCTGGGAACGATTCAGATTTTGACGGAAACGAGTCCGCCGGAGCAGATCCAGCCGCCGTGTGATCCGAATGAAGAGGTGAATCTGCCGGAGTTAATCGGGACGCTGCTTCCTCCGATGGAGTGGCTGACGCGGCGCGTGATCAACTATCCGGTGTCGGGGGACATGGACGCGCAGGGTGCGCCGCTGAATATCAAAACCCGTGATGCGGCGACGGGCGATCCGATTTCGGCGGAGTTCAGGATCACGAATACGTGGTCACCGCTGTTAAATCCGTGGTACACGCATCCGACGCACGGTCGCGCGACGTTTTTGCCGCCGCCGGGAACGGTGACGGTTTTGGCGCGCAAGGAGGGCTATCGCAGCGACTCGATGACGGTGACTCTGAATCCGGGCGGAAGTGCTGTGACGGCAAATCTGAATCTGACTCCGCTGCCGTGGCACACGATGTTCATCAATGTGCGAAACGAATCGGGAGAGTTGATTCCGGCGCGCATTCATGTTGACAACGGATTTCCGCAGACCTACGACGTGACGTCGGGAACGGTCACGCTGAGCAAGCCCGAGACGGTGGTGAGGCTGCAAGTGGAGCCGCTGCAAGAGCAGAATGTGATCGCGCGGTGGTATCATTTCTGGCACGATCGGGACACGACGATCAATCTGGTGCTGCCGACGGCTTCGACGATCTTTAGTGAGGATTTCGAAGGCGGAATGGGCAATTGGATCACCGGCGGCACGGGCGGCGACTGGCGCGTGGACATTGACACAACGTCGCTTCAATACGGCATGACGATTCACACGAATGCCGAAGGCTACCGCGAGCAATATGATCCGAACTGGGATGCGACGTTCACGTACAACAGTACGATTTCGCTGGCGACGGGGAACGCGTTCCATTTGAAGTTTGATCGCCGCGGACGATTGGACATGCCTGCGGACAGTTTCAATGTTGAAGTGTCGGCCAACGGCGGCGCGGATTGGCAGCAAGTGAGCGGCTATTCGGATTTGGAAATTCCGTGGACGCGCACGTATGCCGATTTGAGCTATTGGGCGGGGAACACGATCATGCTGCGCTTCCGGATGAAGACGGATGCGACCTTGGGCGATTTGGGAATTCATTTTGACAATGTCGAAGTGGTGGGCGGATTGGATACGTCCGCGCCGCAGCAGCCGCTGCCATTCCCGGATGAGTTCAAGCTGAGCAAGGTTTATCCGAATCCGTTCAATCCGACGACGACGATTGCCTATGAGGCGGCGTCCTCGGGGCAGATTCAGTTTACGATTCACAATTTGCTGGGGCAGGAGGTGTGGTCCACCTCTGAAGCCGTGCCGGGACCGGGCCACTATGAGCTGCGTTGGAACGGCGTGAATCAGGCGGGTCAGTCTGTGCCGAGCGGAATCTACTTCATGCGCATGGCGACCTACCGGGGCGTCCATGGCACGCAGAAGCTAATGTTATTGAAGTAATTGAGGCTGGCGAAAGGGCCGGCGTTCAATCCACACTACCTTGAGAAAATCTTATGCGACCACATCGCGACTTCATTGCGGTCACGGATTTCAATCGTGACGAAATCATTGAAACCATAGCGCTTGCGTGCGAGTTAAAAGAGCGACGCAGCCGGAATGAGCAGGTTCGTCCGCTGGCCGGGCAGACCTGGGGACTGATCTTTCACAAGCCGAGCTTGCGCACGCGCATCTCGTTTGAAGTGGGCATTTCGGATCTTGGCGGCAACGCGATCTACATCACGGAGAAGGAAATCGAGCTGGGCAAGCGCGAGACGATTTCCGATGCGGCGCAGGTGTTGTCGCGTTATCTGGGCGGGATCATGATTCGCACGTTCAGTCATGCGGATGTTTTGGAACTTGCGAAGTTCGCGGATATTCCGGTGATCAACGGATTGACGGACTATTCGCATCCGTGTCAGATCATGGCGGACATTCAGACGGTGTATGAGAAGCTGGGCCGTCATGACGATTTCAAGCTGACGTATGTCGGCGACGGCAACAACATCACGAACAGCCTGGTAGAACTTGCACAGCGCCTGAATTTTGAGCTGGTGGTGGGAACGGCGGACGACACGCTGCCGGATATGAAGCTGATCGAGGCGACGAACAAGCTGGGCAATTCGGTGGTGAAGATCGAGCACGATCCGGTCAAGGCTGTTGCGGGCGCGCATGTGATCTACACGGATGTGTGGGCCTCGATGGGTCAGAAGGACCAGGCCGACGACAAGGCGCGCAAATTGCGTCCGTTCCAGGTGAACGAGCAGTTGGTGTCGCATGCCGACAAGAATTGCATTGTTTTGCATTGTTTGCCTGCGGAGCGCGGCAAGGAGATCACGGACGGCGTGATGGACGGTCCGCACAGCGTGGTGTTTGATCAGGCCGAGAATCGTCTGCACGCGCAGAAGGCCGTGATGACGATTTTGATGGAGAAGAAGTGAGCGGAAAGTATGAAGTCAGAAGTCAGAAGTCAGAATGAGAGGGCTTTGGGCTTCATGGGTTGTGTTTCAGATTCCGGCGGGGAACCGCGCTGCGCGCTAGATCCACGTTTTGTAGAAGGTGAGGAGATTTAATGAGCGTCATCAGGATTTTTCTCATCGCAAGTCTCGCGGGGATGTTGGTGTCCTGCGATCAGGGTGGCGGCGATCCCGTTGTTCATCAGGTGGAATTTCAGGTGGTGACGACGTCCGTGCACTTGCAGGAAGATAGTCCGCACACGCAGGTGTTCCGCACATGGGGAGAGTGGCTGGCCTTTTGGGCCGAGCATCCGGAATGCGGGGACAGTTGCGTGGCCTCGCCTCCGTATGTGGATTTCAATGAAGAGATGATCGCCGGATTGTTCTGGGGATTGGAAACGGAAACGGGTTGGGATCTTTCGGATCGCATTGAAGCGATTGAGCGATCGGAAGACAACACGTACGTCCGTCTACGTGAACAGCCGATGAGCGAATCTTTTCCCGCTGAAGGCTATGCCTATTTGTTTGTCAAGTTTGATCGGGCGGACGGTCCGGTGATTTTCACCGGGGTTGTGCCGCAATAGTCAGATAGAGGATACTATGAAAGCGCGCATTCTTTTGCTTGCGGCGGTTCTCGGGCTGGTGATTCTGTCCACGGGCTGCTACACGAAACTTTACCGTCCCGGCATGGAAGACATGGGACCGTTTTCGCAGAGCACGTTGTACAACCGGTATGACTCGACGGCGATAGACACGACTCTGACGAAGCCTGAAACGGTGGACGTGTATCCGAACAACTACAACGACTACTACGGGTGGTCGTCCTGGGGCCGTCCGCGGGGCTACACGCGCTGGGGATTTGATTTTGACCGCTTCTCGCCAAACTACTACTGGTCGTACTACGGATACTATGACTATTACGGTCGTCCGTGGTGGCAGGACTGGAATCGCTACAACAATCCGTGGTGGTACTATGGCGGAGGCAGCGGCGAGCCGGGTGAACCACCCTCGCAGCGTCCGGGCCGCAGATCAAGTGACACGGGAGTTCCTCCGGCGGTGATTGGAAATGGCGGCTACGCGTCGCCTCCGGTGTATGTGAATCCGGCCCCCGCGCCTGCGCAACCGGATCCGAACACGCAGAAGTCGCCTCCGGCGGAGGACAATTCGCAGAAGCGGAACGGTAAGCGCCGCAGGTAAGTTCGTTGCGGGTCTGGAGACCCACAACGGGAGTTTTGGAAGGTTGCGGGTCTGGAGACTCGCAACGGGAGTTTTGGAAGGTTGCGGGTCTGGAGACTCGCAGCGGGAGTTTTGGAACGTTGCGAGTCTAGAGACTCGCGACGTCGAACGGGACTTTTTCCCGAGCAGGGTCTCCAGACCCTGCCGGAATCTTGACTATGGACATGAGAACCCTTTTCATACTACTATCTCTTTTCATCGCAACTCTCTCGTTCGCACAGGATGAGATTCCCGAGCGTTTGCTTTTGACGGGTGGCCAGCAGGTTGGCTCGGGTGCGCGGGCTTTGGGACTGGGCGGCACGTACACGGGCATCGCGGATGATTTTTCGGCGATCTGGTGGAATCCGGCGGGACTTGCGCAAGTGAAGCGCATCGAAGTGCAGGGCACGCTCTTGCGCACGGGTTTTTCGAATGACGCGACGTATTTCGGCACGAGCCGCGACGGCACGACGAATGCGATGCGCCTGAATAATCTCGGCGCGGTGTTTCCGATTCCGGTGTATCAGGGCGCGCTGAGCTTTGCGTTCGGCTATTCGCAAGTGACGGATTTCGAACGGCGGACACGCGTGGCCAGCACGTCGAATTTGCGCGACTGGAATGACTTTGATGAATTGGAGAGCGGACGTTTGGGGATGTGGTCCTTTGCGTCGGCGGTGGACATCTCTCCGAATCTTTCGGTCGGCGCGGGCATGAACTACTGGACCGGCGCGGATGACTATTCGCTGTTGGGCAACTACACGGAAGCGGGCGGAGAGTTCAACACCGAGCAGACGATTTACACGAAGCTCGCGGGCTGGAATTTCAATTTGGGCGGTATGTATCGCCCGGGACGTATGTTGCGGGTGGGGCTTGCGGCCTCGACACCGTTCTCCATGAAGCTCAGCGAAGATTGGGAGTTCGACGGCGAGACGGGCTATTTCGATTATCGCATGACCTATCCGTGGGTTTGGAGAGTGGGCGCAAGTGTGGCACCGGGCCGCTGGCTGGTTGCGGCGGATTTGGAATACCGCGATTGGCAATCGCTCGAGTTTCGCAGCGACACGCCGTTTCAGGATGTGAGCCGGACGGAAGCGAATCGTCAGATTCGCGACACGTATGAGAGCACGATGCGGCTGTCATTGGGCGGGGAATATCTGTTTCCGGCGTATGGTTTGCGCGGACGCGCGGGGTATAGTCTTGAGCCGTCCAATTTCAAGGACGCGGGCGGCGACGCGGATAAGGGAATCTTTTCTTTGGGCTTTGGGATTTTGATTGATCGTTCGGTGATGCTTGATGCGACATACCGGACGACGGGCTACACGGAAAATGTGACGCCCGGACTGGAAGAGAAACTGCGTGCGTCGCAGCTTCTGATGACGATCAGCTACCGGATGTAATCCGGTTTTCCTGCCGGATAGGTACGGGCAGCTTCAGCCCGGAAGAAACTCAACTCACAAACACATGTCTTATTGGGGACTGGTACTCTTGATCACCACGATGGCATGGGCGCGGCCCGAAGGAATTCTGACGGGACAGCCGTGGGCGCAAAAGGCTCAAGCGGAAATTGACAGCGGGCGCTTCGATGAAGCGCTCGTTTCATTGCGGGTGGATTTGAAGACTCCGCTGGATCGCGCCTGGCATGGCTATTTGTCGGGATTGGCTTTTGTCGGGCTTGAGCGCTTTGGCGACGCGGACAGCGCGTTGCTTGCCGCAAAGCAAGTGCTTGAAGCAGAGGGCGAGGACGCGGGCGCGCGGCGGATGCTGTCGAAGGTTGAGCGGAAACTTGGCCTGGTGCATCGCAAGCAAAAGAACTACGAGAAGTCGCGCGAGGTGCACTATCTGGCGCTGGATTTGGCGCAGCTCTATGGCTCAGCGGAAGAAGAACACGATTGCCTGATCAGTATTGATGTGGACTGCTGGCACATTCAGGATTGGGAAGAATCCGAGCGGGTGCTCCGGCAGAGCTTAGAGATTGCGGCGCAGATCACGGATCCCGTGGCGCGGACGCGCGCGCAGGCGACGAGCAGCAACAATCTTGCGGGGACGCTTTCGGAAGTTGGGAATTTTGAGGAAGCGGTCGAGCAGGCGCAGGCGGCGCTGGCGGCGTGGAGCGAGTGGGAGAAGATGACGGGGGATATGCGCGAGTTTCGTTCGGGGTGGGCGCATTACACGTTGGCGGATGTTTACTTGAGCTGGGCGAAGCGAATCGAAGATTCGTTGGACGCGTCGAACAAGCGCGGCATGGCGAAATACGAATTGATTCTGATGATGAAGCTCGCGCAGGACGCGGGGCGACCGCAGGACGAGTTTGATCTGATCAGCAAACGTTTGGCGGAGTGTGAGTAGCCGATGTCCGTGACTCTGGCAACAACCTCACCGCTGCGAGCGGTGCGCGAGCTTCCGGCGAACGATCTGGTGCAGGGGATTTATCTCTTGACGAAGATCGAATCGCGGCTGAAGAAGAACGGCGAGCCGTTTGTGCAGCTTGAGGTGCAGGACTATTCGGGCAAGCTCGAGGGCAAGATGTGGGACGGATTTGAGAACGCGCTCGAATCTTTGAAACCCGGCGATCCGGTGTATCTTGAGGGCCGCGTGGATCGCTATCGGGATGTGCCGGGGTTGGTGCTGACGGAGTTGCGCAAGGCAACGGAGCAGGAAGTTCCCGACCGGAGAAGTTTCCTGCCGCACTCGGCACTTTCGGCGACGAAGGCGAATGACGAATTGATGCGGCTGATCGGCACGGTGCGGGAGAGCAATCTGCGCGCGCTTCTCGAAGCGATTTTTGACGATCTTGGATTGCGCAAACGCTTTCTGGAAGCACCGGGCGGCAAGGCGTGGCATCACGCGACGGTCGGGGGATTGGCGGAGCACACGCTTTCGATGACGAAGCTTGCCGACATGGTGGCGGCGCACTATCCACAGATACATCGCGATTTGCTGATTACCGGGACGCTGCTGCATGACATCGGGAAGGTGATGGAGTTTACGCTTGAGCCTGCGATTGACTACACGAGCGAAGGGCGGCTGATCGGGCACATCACGCAGGGGGCAATGCTGGTGGAGCAGACGATTCGTGAGCAGCTTTCTGGGTTTCCGGCGGAGCTTCGCAAGCAGCTTCTGCATATTATTCTGTCACATCAAGGCGAGCCGGCGATGGGATCGCCGATCAAGCCGATGACGCTTGAGGCGTTGGCCTTGCACTACATAGACGAATTGGACAGCCGGATGAGCGCGTTCGAACAAGTGCGCGCACGCACGCCGGAGGGGCAGGAGTTTTCAGACTATCAGAAGCTGATGGAACGCTTCTTTTATTTTCGGTCACCGGAAGAAACGGGGGAGACCAATGAGCCATGAAGTGAAGTCGTACGCAGAATGGAGGTCGCTGCCTCCGCTTGAGGGCGGGGTGTGGGTGGCGATGGTGACGGAGGTTTTGGACACGGAAGGAATTCCGAACCTCGTCAAGACGGACCTTGCGGCAGGCGGGCTGGGGATGGTGATCGGGACAGAGACCATTGGCAAAGCCTGGCGGGTGCAAGTGCCGGAGGAGTTTTTCGAGCGCGCCCTGAGCATTTACGAGACGATACTGGGTGATCAGGGCAACGAGCCGACAGAAGAGACGGACGATCCGGACGCGTAACACCTTGCGCCTTCGGGAAAGCCTTTGTATATTCAAACAGACCCATAACGAAACATCTATCCCATGTCAGAAATTACCAGCATTTATGCTCGCGAGGTTTTGGATTCGCGCGGCAACCCGACGGTTGAAGTAGAAGTTATTCTTGAAGACGGAGCCTTTGGCAGCGCGATTGTGCCGTCGGGAGCCTCGACGGGCGAACGGGAAGCACTTGAATTGCGGGACGGCGATGAGAATCGCTACCTGGGCAAGGGTGTCCTCGATGCGGTGGCCAATATCAATGACAAGATCGCCGACGAAGTGATCGGGTTGGACGCGGTGTACCAGCAGGAAGTGGACAACGTGCTGTTGGATTTGGACGGGACGGCGAACAAGGGGAAGCTGGGTGCGAATGCGATTTTGGCGGTGAGTCTGGCGACGGCGCGCGCGGCGGCGGATTCTGTGAATTTGCCATTGTATCGGTATCTGGGCGGAGTGGGTGCGCGGATATTGCCGGTGCCGTTCATGAATGTGATTAATGGCGGCGCGCACGCGGACAATCCGATTGACTTTCAGGAGTTCATGATCGTGCCGCGCGGGTTTGAGACGTTCAATGATGCTCTGCGTGCGGGCGTGGAAACCTTTCACCATCTGAAAAAGGTGTTGAAGAAGAAGGGTCACTCGACGAACGTGGGGGATGAGGGCGGATTCGCGCCGAATCTTCAGTCGCACCGCGACGCGCTGGATGCGATTATGTCGGCGATTGACGCGGCGGGCTACAAACCGGGCGAGCATATTGCGATTGCCTTGGACTGCGCGGCGTCGGAGTTTCACGATCGCAAGACCGGAAAGTACGCGCTGACTTGCGAAGGCAAGACTTTGAGCGCGGCGGAGATGACGGATTACTATGCGCAGCTTCTGCGGGACTATCCGATTGTCTCGATTGAAGACGGACTGGGCGAAAGCGATTGGGACGGCTGGAAGCATTTGACGAAGACGTTGGGCAAGCAGGTGCAGTTGGTGGGTGACGATCTGTTTGTGACGCAAGTCGAAGTGCTGCACAAAGGTATTGTTCAGAACGTGGCGAACTCAATTCTGATCAAAGTGAATCAGGTAGGTACGCTGACGGAGACATTGGACACGATAGATCTGGCGCGCCGTCATGGCTACACGCAGATGGTGTCGCACCGGAGCGGCGAATCGGAAGACACGACGATTGCGGATTTGGCGGTGGCGTGCGGCTGCGGCATGATCAAGACGGGCAGCGCATCGCGGACGGACCGCATGGCGAAATACAATCAACTGTTGCGCATTGAGGACGATCTGGGTGACGACGCGATCTTCTTCGGCGCGATGTGGAAGTAATCATGGCTGACTGGAAACGCATCGCGAGGATAACGGTTCGTTCCGTGCTGGTCACGGGGCTTACGGCCGTCGGAGTGTGGTTCTATTACGGCGAAGGCGGAATACGGGACAGCAATCGCTTAAAGGCGACGTTTGCCGCTCAGCAGCGCCAGATCGCGCAGATGGAGCTTGAGAAGCAAGAGCTGTCGAGCTATCTCAATGCAGTCCGGAATCGCGATGAGGCGGCAATGGAGCTTGCGGCGCGGCGCTACGGCTTGGTGGGTTCGAATGAATATCTCTGGAAGATCACTCCGCTGCCTGCGGACTCCACAACGGAATAAAGAGAACGCCCGGTAAATCCGGGCGATTCCATTGATGCAAGACTTGAAGAAAACGAAACTACCCGAATCGCGGTTCAGAAAGTTCCGGCGCGCGTTCGCGACCGGATTGCTGGTGTTGTCCCCGATTTGGCTGACGGGCTACATTATTCTGATCATCATCCGGATTTTGGGTGGTGTGCTGTCGCCTTATCTGCGTTTTTTTGCGCTGGAGGTGCTGGAGCTTGAGGCGCTGCCGAAGTCAATCGAATTGTTGACCGACATTGTGGCGTTTGTGCTGACGGCGCTGCTGATCACAGTGATTGGTTTTATCGTGCAGCGCGTGCTGGGCAAGCGGTTGTTTGATTTGATTGACAGACTGCTGAGCCGGATCCCGGTGGTCAGTGATCTTTACAATGCGGTGCGCAAACTTCTGGAAGCGTTTTTTGGGGACAAAACAGGTTTCCGGGGAGTTGTGGCGACGCGGTTTCCGAATGAGACGTCGTGGGCGATTGCGTTTGTGACGGGCGAGAGCGCGCTGTTGGGAGAGAAAGGAAAGACGATTCACATCTTCCTGCCGACGACCCCGAATCCGACCTCAGGGTATCTGCTGCTGGTTCAAGAGAGTGATGTGATCAAGCTTGATTTGACGACGGATGAGGCGTTCAAGCTGATTGTGTCAGGCGGCGCGATTCCGCCGGAGAGATTTGCCAAGCAATAGCAGTTGGAAAAGCATCAGAGCAGAAACGCCCGGCAGAGCCGGGCGTTTTGCGTACTCACGCTTGCGAGAGTTCAAACTTGCGGGGACGCTTCGACATAGAGCTCGGAGACGGCTTTGAGCAGCGCGGCAATGACGGGTCCGATCAAGAATCCCCAGAAGCCGAAGACGGCCAGTCCGCCGATGGTGGTCAGGAAGACCACGAGCTCGTGCAACTGCACTTCGCGCCCGACAAGGTAAGGTCTGAGCAGATTGTCCACGTTGGCGATGACAATGGTACTCCAGAGGAGCAGGCCGATACCGAAGGCAAGATCTCCAGAGAGCATCAAGAAGATGGCTGCGGGTATGGTGAAGAGCTGTGCGCCGAAGACGGGAATCACGGTCGCCAAAATCAGCAAGACGGTCCAGAAGAAGGGAGACGGAATACCGCACACCCAGAAGGCGACTCCGCCGAGAACACCTTGCACGAGTCCGATGATGCCGAGGGCTTTGAGGGACGTGATGGCCGTTGCAAAGAAGTTTTGCAACAGTTTGTCGGACTCTTCGGAAGTCAAGGGCAGGAGTTTCTTGAACCAGTTGACGAATTTGTCGCCGTCAAGATAGCAGAAGAAGAGCGTGTAGAGCATCACGAAGACCTGAAGGATCGTGTTGAAGACGCCGCCGGCGGTTTTCTGCAAGAGCTTCACGAGATACTTCGCAGCGGTGCCTGAGAACTCCTGAAGTTTGGTGACGATGAGTTGAGCGTCAAGCTCATAGCCGAAGAAGTCCAGACTTCCGGAGCTTGAGAAACGATCCACGAGTCTCTCGAGATGCGGCTGCAGGTGATTGAAATAGCCCACGCCCTGGTGTGCGAGATCCACGGCGCTATTGACCATCAGGATCAGAATCGTGATGACGGGACCGACGACCAGGAGAAAGAGCGTCAGGACGGAAAGCCCCGCAGCGAGTGTCCGGCGCTTTTTCATTTTCCGTTCGAACCATTCAAAGATTCCCCGCGACATGGCCCACAAGATGAATCCGCCGATCACGCCGAGGAGCAGCGAAGAAACGACAAACGACACGACGCCGACCAACACGATCAGTGCGACGGCGATAAAGCGTTTGCGGTTGGAGTGCGGCTGAGAATCCATTTGCTTTTCTTAAATAGCTGAACAAGTCGCCCCGTCCGGCGGAGCGGACGGGGCGATACTTCATTCGGTCAGGAGAGACTCAAGGTCACCAGCCGACTTCGTCCATTCTTTGCTCGGCAACTTTGGCTTCTTCGCTGTTGGGGAAGTCGCGCATGAGCTGCTGCCAGACGGTACGCGCTTCACGCGTGCGTCCGAGCTGACGATAGGACAAGCCGAGCTTGAGCATGGCGGCGGGAGCTTTCCATCCCATCGGGTCCATGTCAATGACACGTGAGTACTCGGCGGCGGCTTCTTCGTACTTCTTGCGTGCGTAGAAGCTCTCGGCCAATCCGTAGCGCGCGTCATCCGCAAGTTCGGACTTGGGATTTTGCTGGAGGAAGGACAAGAAGCCGACTTCAGCGAGATCATAGTTTCCCAAGCTCAGGTCCTGCATCGCGGCGTCATAGACGTCCACTCCCATGGCGGGTGCGGGTCCTGTGCCCTGTGTGCCGACTTGTCCGCGGAGAAATTCTTCCAGCGGGGCAAGCGAGCGATCGAGGCGAGTCAGGATTTCGTCGAGTCTTGCAGCGAGCGTGCTCACACGTTCCTGCATTTCGGACGAGCCGTACTCGGAGTTCGCACGCATATCGCGGAAATCGGCGACGAGCTGGTCAATCTGCTCGCGCATGATTTGCTGATCGGCGGAGGCGGAGTCGGCGCGTTGGCGCAGGTACTGAGTGTCCTCCTGAAAGCCGATGATTTCTTTGCGGGTCGCACATCCGGAGAAGACGACCAGCGCGGCCAGAGCCGGGAGGAAGAGCTTACGCATGGAATCAGGTTTTCTTAGTTACCGGTGTCTGCGCGGAACTCAGCGCGGCGATTGCGGGACCACGAGGATTCGGAGTGACCCGGATCCGCGGGGCGCTCTTCGCCGTAGCTGATGGTGCGAATGCGCGAGGCGGCGATGCCTTCGGCTTCAAGGGCGCGCTGCGCGGCGCGGGCGCGGCGTTCGCCGAGCGCGAGGTTGTATTCGTTGGTGCCGCGTTCGTCGCAATGTCCTTCGACGGTGATCTGCCAGCTCTCCCACTTGCGGAAGATGTCGGCATTGCTGCGAATGATCTCGCGGCCTTCGGCGCGGATATCCGACTTGTCATAGTCAAAGAGCACGGGGCGAATCAACGCGAGGTCGCGTTCCATTTCGCTTCTGGTGTCGCCCATGTCGGTTTCCGCATCGCTCGGGCTCACGGGTTCAATAGACTGCTCCGTGGCGGGCGGCGGGGTTTCCTTGGGCATCTTCTTCTTGCAGCCCGGTGCGGCGACCAGGGCCAGTGCGATAATCAACAGAAGGGCGGCAAAACCGAGTTTCTGCGTTTTCATGTTCTCTCCTGAGAGCGGGATAAAGTTAAGAGATTTGTGTTTATGGCGTGGTCAGCGGGACGATGGGACCCCACTGAGGTTGAGACGCTTCGAGACCAAACGTAAGTTGACGGGCATTGCTGCCGTCCCAGTTGCAGGTCCAGATGGAGGTTTTGCCATCTTGCGAACTGGTGTAGACGATTTTCATGCCGTCGGGCGACCAGGACGGATCGAATTTATTTCCGCCTTCGGTCAGTCGTCGTTCGCGGCCGCCGATGGGTTCCATGGTAAAGATCTGGAACTTGGGATAGGCATCGCTTTCGCGGCTGCAATAGACAATGAGATCTCCGCGCGGCGACCAGCGGGCGGTTTCGTTATAGACCCCGGCGAAGGTCAGACGGCGCGTGTCAATGCCGTCGAAGTCCATGACATAGATTTGCGGACTTCCGCCGCGGTCCGAGGTAAAGACGAGTTCGCGTCCGGTTTGCGACCAGGAGGGCGAGGTGTCGTCGCGACCGCTGAAGGTCAATTGCGTTTTCTGCGATCCGTCGGGCTTGACGCGGTAGATTTCAAAATTTCCGGAGACGCTGGACGCGTAGGCCACCCACTCACCGTCTGCGGAGACCGACGGAGCGCTGTCGGTGCGCGGAGTTTGCACGAAGGGTTTGGCGCGTCCGCTGGCAAGATCGAAGCTATAGACATCGGCGTCGCCGTTGCGGAAGGACGTGAAGTAGAGCGTCTTGCCGTCTGGAGTCCAGGTCGGCGACATGTTTAGCGTCTGATCGCGGGTCAGGCTGCGGGCGTTTGCTCCGTCCCAATCCATGATCCACAGATCTTTGTTTTGCCCGGTCTTGACGACAAAAGCGATGCGCGAGGTGAACGCGCCTTCTTCTCCGGTCAGCATGCGCGTGATCCATGCGGCGATTTCGTGGGCCGCGTCACGCACTTTGTCCGACTGAAATGAGAAATCGGAAATATGAATCGGGTCGCGAAGCGGCGGCTGAAAGATCGCGATGGACGCGGTGGCCTTTTCCCATCCCAACGACACGGTACCGCGAATACGGGGAGCGTTTGAGCCTGTGAAGGTGATCAGGGAGTCCACGGAGTTGCCGACTCTTTGATACTTCACGGTGGTGTCCGGCGGCAGGTCTTCAGGATTCAGGATATTGAAGTAGCCGGAATAGGCCAAATCACCGCGCACGAGGTCGGAGAGCTGCCGGGGCAATTCACCGATGAAGGCCGCGTCTCCGGTGGCTTCAAAGGGATAGACGACCAGGTCCAGTCTTCC
>JACJWA010000003.1 GCA_020637395.1 Calditrichota bacterium
GTATATCTCCATATGCTTCAATGTTCTTTCTCATCTGCCAGAGCGCACTACTAACAACGAATCCTATCGCGTGTTCTTCCTGAACAAGTTCATCCAATTTTGTGAAATTAAATTGCTCGGGGTCCCCATACGTTTCCTTGCCATGAACATAAAGATCACGCTCTATGATATGATTATCTCTGAGCGCTGCCGCAAAAAAATCAGCTGTGCCTTCCATTATGGCCTTGGTCAGCAGTCCTTCGTTAGTAGAGTAATGGCAGGTGTATTGATAACAGTGCCCATACTCGTGCGCCGCGACGTCATAACTTAGTGCTGGCGTGGCACCATCTACCAGATCTGAACTATAAGAATTTCCGAAAAATAAGATGTTGTGGTCGTTCTCAGTTGCTGCCCAAGCTATCGCATCTGTCAAATCATCTTCACTCGTTATGACATTCGTAAACCGAAGAAATCCAAACCTGCTTCCAAAATATCGGCTTATTTCGTTAAGGTTGTAGAGCGCTGCAGGATCTTCGTCATTTCCCTGCATCCAGCCACTTTCAAACGTCAACGGAAGGTCACAATGCGGATTATTGGGATGACAAAAGAATGTTCCAATGTTTCGCCACATATTCCCGTAATCGTAAGTGTGGTCAGCGTGGTCAATGCCTGTTCGATAAATTTGCAAAAGCTCATTCCCGGCGTACTCCCAAATAGTTAGATTCCCGTCATCATCAAAGAAACAATCACCGTCTACAGGATCGTAGCAAAACTGGAAATTATCTGCGACAAGCCCAATGCCCGGGCAGTCCTCTGATACGTCAGCAAATTCTCCATTGGTCTCGTTGAATATTCTGTGAATAATGTCAAGGTTCCAGTATACGTCAGTCATCCTACCAGCTACGAGCAACAACTCCCCCGTGTTCCAGTCATAATATCGTTCAGGACCGTTAAGCGGGGTGCTCACTGCTAACGTGTAATGATACACAAACTCGCCGGGCGCTTCAGTTTCAACTGGCAACAGAAGTGGCATTACTTTGACCAATGTATCTTCTGACACTTCTGACCAAAAAGACTTCGCTGTACTGTCAAGATAATCCGTGTCATCAATGCGAGAGAGGAATGAGTAGTTTGGAAGATCTATCTCATCGAAGTAGTGCATGGTTGCATAATCCGCTGTGCCATACTTAGAAATTGCAATAGTAGCGTATGCGTTTTTTACTTGGAGGCCGCGATAATATTGAGCTAGTCTGGTTGTAGTTGTTCCAGAAGTTTGATCGAAAAATTCATCAGATATTTCGAGATCCATTACGTCTACTTCTGGGTAATAGGAAGACAAGGCTGATCGGTAGGATTGAAGGCGTATCTGTGAGTCAGTACTAGTCGTGTTTACTGATTGAAGACCAAGTTTTCTAGTTGCATAGATTAAAGTGCCACCTATTGCGTATGATGACACAGATAGCAAGAGAATGAGTGCCAGAGATCGTTTCATCGTCGCGTTCCCTATATGTGTTGTTGTTTACACGCGTTGTGAGAAATTACTTGATTAATACCAATTTAAGAATGCTTGTTTTGTTATTAGTTCTAAGACGGCAGAAATAGGCCCCTGATGGCTGCCCTGTTCCATCAAAGGAAACCTCGTACGTTCCCCGATCAAAGACCACTTCGTTTAACAGTGTTGCAGTACGTCGACCCATAAGATCAACAATATCAAGCGTGACTGGCTCTCGCCTTCCAGTAACAACGAAGTTAATCGTTGTTAACGCATTGAAAGGATTTGGAAAGCCCTGTAAAGTCGAATAGTTCAGTGGGAAACGCAGTGAGCTCACAACCTGGGCTTCACTTGAAATACGAAGAACTTGTATCGCATGCCGAAGTGGGCTCCCATGAAGCACAGATCCTAACACAAAGTATCCATCACTTTGCGCATCAACTACTCTTGTTGCGATGCCGTCGCCTGACGGATCAAATGTTGTGGACCAGAAGTTCTCACCCTGATCATCTATGCCAGCTATGAGAAATTCATGTGTCACTAAATCTGGCGTTAGAATGCCCCCAGCAATCAACCACCCCCCCCCTTGGGCAAGGCAAATGTCTCTTACTATTGGTCGCCGGAAGCAGGGCAGGGGTAGCACTTGTTCCCACTCAACCTCGCCAACGGTGTCAACACTTATAAGCCGAATTGCACAAAAAGAAAACCCTGGCTCAGAAGTGTTTCCTGATATAAGGAAACCGCCATTTGGCTTTTCGTCTATCGTAACGCTCTCGTCAACGACATTCGGATCCCCCAACATTCGCGTCCACATTGTATCACCGTTAATGTCAACACGAACGAGATATAATTGACTGGAATTGGGTTCATTGGTCTGAGTAAAACCTAGCGCTGCATAACCTCCTGTTCGTACGTTGACTATGCTGGTACCATGTGTATATGCGTCTTCAGAGGGCCTATACCCCCTTTCCCAGAGAAGTCCAAAATTTGAATCCACTTTGGCAAGATAAAGATCATCACCAAGATCAGTGCCAGCTGGATCACGAAATCCGCATCCAATCAGATATTCATTGTCATCCTGGACTGCGGAACTTATTTCCTCAGTGCGATTACTCCCCACTCTGGTTGACGCCAAGAGTTCGCCGTTTGGGCCTAGTTCGCAAAATAGTGCATCTGCCTGCCACTCTTCGATTGAGTCAATCTGCGTACCTGCAATTTGAAAACCTCCTTGTACCAGCGGAATAATTGCTTCTGCTCTTGCGCCTACAAATGTATCTAGAACTACCGTCCACAGACAATCACCGACCGCTGAAACAGAACCGGCGAGGATGAATCTGTCACCCGAAATATCACTTGAATAACTTCCCACAAAAACAACGTTTCCTGTCCCTGTAATGTTTGCATCTGAAATTTGGAAGTCGCCACCATTACCAATTGTGAGACTCCAAATAGTCTGTGGTGGTTGAGCAATTGCCGCCCCCCCCAACAACAAAACCGCGAACCCCATCCGCTTCAGAAGATTGAATGCAGATAGAATTCGCGTCATGATCAAGGCCTCCGAGCTAAGTTGTTCCGTCAGATTCCCAAGACCTGAGTGCAAGATAATGTTCCGTTTCATATGTGTCAATAGCCTTTTGATTAGCTCACAGTTAGATTGAACAAGTGTGCGTGTGACACAAATTGCGCAGTATAGGCTACGCGGATCTTGTGTTTGCAGACTTTGTCAGCGAAGCTTCGAGTCTCGTGCATTGCCTTTGTTTACAAAACGAAACCAAATTTAACCTCGCTTTCGCGCATTCTACGTGCGTTAGTCACAAATTTATGAGTTACGATGTGAAATAGCAACATGAAGTAGCAGGAATGCCAAAACAATTGTAAATGTTAGCGTTGCTCGAACTAAAAAGACAGGTGAAGCCCTGCCTTTCGGACTTGATATTCAGGATCTAAGGCAAGCCCATCAGAGTGTACGTTGCCAGATCCAAAGTCACCTGACTCGGAACCAGTTCCTGATTCACAATCCGCTTCACAAGATTGCAGACAATCGAGGCCGCAGTTAAGGGCGTGTAGCAAATCGTTCGTGCGGTGCAAGGTTCTTGAAGGGCTTGATCGTCGGGAACAATGGTCTGCGAGTACCGCACTCGATCTTCTCGAATCAGTGGTCGAACTGTGTGCACGACCAGCGTCTCCAGTCCCATGCGAGCGTCAATGTACAACTGAACGCCAGCTTGATCACGAATTGCTTTCCAAATGGCCTCGCGTGACTTCATAGAATCCACTGCGCTGATGACAACGCCTGATAGCTGCCGACCATCGTACTGAATGCCAATACTGTTTGGCAGGGTGCCGATTTGCAATTCAACCAATTCCGAGAACGCATCCGCCTTCAGCAGTCCAACATCAGACATCCCATAGGCCTGATTGCTGACATTGTGTACATCCACGATGTCGGCGTCGAAGCATGTCAAATTGCAAACGCCCATCTTGGCGAGATACAATCCCGTGACCGAGCCTATGCTCCCGAGACCTATCAGCGTAACTTGCAAGTTCGCAAGTTTCTCTGCATCGACAACATCTTGCTGTCTTAGAAATCGCATATCGGTCATGTTGTCTCCTAAAAGGGTTCAAGTTCATCGCGGTCCAATCCCAGCCAATCAAGCTCATCGTTCAATTCGTCCATGGTAAGTGCGCCTCGCTCCTTAGCATCCCGCAGGCTCGCAGGTCCGTAGTCCCGATTACGTGGAACAAAGGCTGCCTCCTGCACTTTGGATTTGAACTCTGACATGCACGATTCAGCAAGACCATCTACAAGTGGAAACTTAGTCTCCCATACGACATCAGCAAGATACATGTGGCTGGGATGATATTGGTCAAGACGCATGATGGCATCTCGACGTTTATTGACAACGAGAGATAGAAGCCATTCACCATTGGCTAGTCCTGCAATACACGTTTCATCCTGCCCTGACCAGAACACCTGCATTCCACCGTGGGAATGCGCCCAGCATCGCAGCTTGCGCGAGTCAACGCCCTTGGATTCAAGTTCAGTGATCAATCTTGCTACGTCAGCAATGTCCATGTCCGTTTCATCGTATGAACAGTTCTGCTTGACGAGAAAGAAGTCTGCGACGACCAGCGCAGTGATGCGCTTGGAATCAGCATTTACGACTTCATCCACGAGACCAAGACAAGAGACTTCACCCTTCGCCATGTCTGTCCAAAGCCACAGTTTCTGCATGGCAGTTGCTTCCATTTGAATCTTAATCCCCGAATCAACCGGCTGTCGCTGTATCCTCTGCAAGTTCTGCATCGGCATCCTCCTCTTCGTTGTCTTCTTGTGGGCGGTTTGGGCAATCGTCTTCATCGTGGTCGTCGTATTGCTGACAATGTTCGCACCACCAACATGATTCGCAGTCGCTTATGTCATGTCCGTAATCATCGCACCAACTGCAATAAGGTTCATCGTCTTCATCTTCAACCCAGTTCGGATCCCACTTCTCGATCTTCTGAAAAGGATCACTGCTGTTGTAAGAATGCAAGAACTGATGAACCAACTGAAGCAATCCATGCAAATCAAGTTCTCCAGCAAGACGTGGCACGAGATGCCCAATGTTACCCCAGCAGATGTTACTAGGATCATTTGTGACATGCGGATGGACGTAACCGTTCATCTCTGTTCCGCCACTGATCAGCACCTTACCAGTATCAAGACGAACTTCGACAGTGTACGGTTCAAAGTCGTATCGCCCGCCGTCATGTTCCAAGACAATTGAATACGTCGTTGCGATGACCGACGAGTCTTCGAGCTTGATAGACTCGTAACAACTCGGCACCAGCTTCATCATCTCGACGAAAGTCCGTGTTGCCTTCGCTTTGATCAATTCTGGCGCACGGCTGAAGAGTTTCAGAATCTCGTTGTCGCCTTCGATCTTGCGTGACAACGACATCACTTGCAATGAGAGTCTTTCTAATTCATACCGGTCATCACGTAGTGATCTGGCAAGTTCCTGCTTTCGTTCGGCAGCAACTGAAAGCGTTGTTTCAATCAATGCTTCTCGTTGGCCGTTTCGAAATGCACGACACATTCGTGATAGATGCGCGTCGAGAATGTTCGATGTGATATCTAAACGCGGCGCACCGAACAAGACCAACCACGTTGGTGACACCTTGCCGATTAGAATTGATTCCATCACCAGCGGATCGCCGAACATGTCCTTGCAGAATTGCGAATCCTTCTCTGCATTGACAAACACGGCAATCCCGACTTCATGCCAATTCGCAATATCAGCTTCCTTGGTTATCAGCGTAATCGGCGTATGCCACTTCTGCGCATAGAAGTCGCACAGCGTTCGAATCTGTTGTTCAATCATAATCGTTCCTCCGGAGGAAAGAGATGGCCATGACCACATGGATCACGGCCCTCTCTGAATACTTGAGACTACGTAGGACAGGTAGTCTGAAGCACCTCCTAGATGCCCCCTTTGACCTGCGGCACAAGCGTCAGTACAGCACCGTCCACAACGACATCCGAGTCGAAACACGGACTGCCATTCAGATGCCGGGTATAGCTCGCGTCCTTCGGGAAACCTGCCTCAGCGATGGCTTGCTCAACCGTCGTGCCGTCGCTGACGTTGATTTCTTTGGCTGAGCGGCCTAAGCACAATACTTTCACGCGCATGAGATTCTCCTGAATGGTTGATCAACAAGAAGGCCCCGCACTATGCGAGGCCTTTTCTTTCTTGATCTCTTATGCCAGGGAATCAGGCATAAGACTATAAGTCTGTCTTTCCACTTATTAACACAGGCACCACAAGATGTAGTGCCTGTCTCGAATCTGTCTCTGGCGCTTTCTAAGACGTTGTTTTGTGAGGAGCCACCTCTGATTGCCAATCAATTGGCTGGCGCCTACTGAACTCAAAAACCACCTTCCGTGAAATACAAAAGCACATTCCCAAATATCTAAATTCTTGGCATTTACACTCAAAAAGACCTTAACATGTCAGCGCATTTATTCCAGTTGAGTTGAATGTTCTCGGACTGCGTGACGACCACACTGGGGATTCCGAAGATTCTCCATCAAATCGCTCTGTGAAATCACCTGAGGTTATAAACATTTTAAACTGAATGCCTCGCCAGCAACGAATTGCAATTCGTGCGTAGCCTGCTATATTGCTAGGAACAAACGACGTTACTGTACCAATATGATATCACTCTTCGTTTCAGACTTACATGGCAGCACGAGGCGGTATGACCGTCTTTTCGAATCAATCAAGCAAGTACTACCGAAAAACGTCTTCGTTTGTGGCGACCTTTTTCCGCATCGAATGAACTCGCAAGGGTTTCTCGCGGGATACCTAAAGCCACAACTAAAGCGTCTGCAAGAACACCTACGTGAACATTTTCCTCTGATCTATTTGATCTTAGGAAACGACGACCCCCGAGCCGCTGAACCTGAATTGCTGGAACTTGAAAGTCAAGGACTTTGTATCTATTGCCATGGCAAGCGTGCAAATACTGACCGATACGTCGTTATAGGCTACAACTACATTCCTCCGACCCCTTTTCAACTAAAGGACTGGGAACGGTACGATGTATCGCGCTTCGTTGATCCAGGCTGCACGCCACCGGATGAAGGTGAAACTAGCGTTGACTTAAGCGAAACCGAAAGAAAGTGGTCAACAATTGCAGGCGATCTAGACAAGCTGACAGAAAACGTCGACCTGACAAACGCAATTCTAATGTTCCATTCACCGCCTTATGATACACAACTTGATCGCGCAGCGTTGGATGGCCAATCATTTGACGGAGTTCCACTCGATTTGCACGTTGGGAGTATTGCGATCAGGCGATTAATCGAAAAACGACAGCCAATGCTAACATTACACGGACATGTGCACGAATCGACGAGATTGACAGGAACGTGGCACCAGAAGATTGGTCGTACACTTTGTATGAACGCAGCGCATGATGGACCGGAACTCTCCCTTATCCGATTCAAAATCGACGAACTTGAGTCGGCTGAGCGAATTCTGATATAACTCTGACTAATTGGAACCTAACGGAATCTCGCGAGCGGAATCAGTCACAGCATTAATTTTGACTGCGTAACTAGTTTGCCTCCTAATGTCGTCGTCTGTGATTAGGTGAACATCCAATAGTCCCGTGCTTCGATAACCGGTCTTCAGGTAGTTAATTTCGTCGAGGCACAAACTCCAGCCCTTTAACCATTGGTGAAGGGTTTCTTTTTGTTCACTCGTTCCCCCGAAATGTATCAAAAGGTCAATATCGCTGCCAGGTCCCGCCGTGCCATTTTTCGTGCTTCCGATTATGTAAAGCGCCTTGACACCAAATTCCTCGGCATTCATGGATCTCGCAAGTCTCTCCACCATTTCAGACCGCCATTGCCAATGCTCTCCTTTCTCCGTCTTCCCCAATACAAGTCCCTCGACAGATTTGGCAACAGGCAGCGCAGAAGGTTGCGAAAGTATTCCAACTGCTTCGTTCGAATCGGCGTTCATGAAGACCTTCAATACCTTTCCGCCCGTACAAGCAGGTACATCAATGACGCGAATTACTTTCTCGAGATATGCAAATGCAGGAATCAGATCCTTCAAAATATTAGGAGAGTTCTGCAGCATGTGGAGATTAAATCGCACGTCAGGGTCGTCAGGATAAAGAGGCAGATAACGAATACCCGCTTCAACCAAATCCTGAAAGAAGTGCGTTCCAAATGAAAGATCCGGCACGTAGTTCCCGATGCGTCGAGCAATTTCAATCAACACGGCCGAATTGTTGATATCGGAGTATGTAACGTTTACTCCAAGTTTGATATCACCTCTGCTGCCCCATCGACCCGGACCCATCAGAACAAACTGGCGCTTCGGCAATAGCTTGTTAAGCTCTCCCACCGCGCGGCCAACTGCACGCAATTCGTCAATACCTTCAAGGGATGCGTATCCTTCCGGATCAACATACACAATGTGAGTGACGTCCGGCACGGTGCCGTTGGAAATGTATTTGTTTGCCGAAAAAACGCACGCGACATCCGGGAAGTCGCGCGGAATAACGGCCGGAGCACTCTCTTGCCCTGCACTTTGCGGCCTGCATTGCAATAGATGAAGATTCGAGCCGTCAGACGCGAATTCAATGTCTACAGGTGACTGAATGGTTTCCTGCAAGATCGAGAGAATGCGGTGCATTTGATTGAGAAAGGCGGTGTCTTCAAAGAGCGTGCGGAACGTCACGATTACCTCCTGGTAATTGACGTCCATATCGGCGATCGAATACCTGCGAATTTCGTTGCCGTCCAGTATCGATACCATGTTTGCGACGTCAGGCAGCTCGTCACCGCAGCATTCAAGAAATTCCTGCACGGAAGTCGTCTCGAAACAGTTCTCTTCAAGATTAATGACGTCAATCTTTGAAGGAGAATAGCGCGCAATTTCCTCTGGAGAGACATTCACGCGCATCCCCGGCTGACCGGGTGCAGCGAGCACAGGATAGTCGTCACTTAGTCGGTCAACGGCACGAGTCCCGAGTCCAGGCACCATGCGGACCAGGCCATCTTCGCGTCTGATTCGCGGCGACCATCGAAACTCATTGTTGCTGAATGCAACGCCCGCCCAGGAAGGCAAAAAGAACTTTCCAACATGAGTTCCAACCACCTCCTGGATCATCACACTCATTTCTTCGTGAAAATCTACAAGTCCGCGCTCGATACGATACTCGATTGGATCCGGCCCGAAGGTAGATGAATAAACCTCTGCGATTGCGTCCGTGAGCGCGCTGAGCCGTTGCGCCTTTGTTCCTTGATTTGCAAGAAAGAGGCTTTTGTATTTGCCCGAAAATGCCGCGCCAAACCGGTCTTCAAGTAGACTCGAACTTCTTACAACCAGAGGCTTGTCTCCAAAATCATCAAGTGCCATCGAGAGCCCCTGCAACATGTCGGGCGGAAACTGCGAGTTTTTGAACAACTGGATGACATGCGCATACTCTTGTCTGACTTGAGCAATATCTTTGTACTTCTGTTCCACAACCTCTTCGAGATTGTTGTAATGGACAAATACTGATTGAGCATCGGAGGCTATATACCAGGTTTTTGGAACCCGGAGCGCGGCAAGCTCGGGGAATTCTTCCGCATGCTTCTTGAGGATACTTTCTGCTAGAAACAACCCTGCGCTCTTGCCGCCCAGCCTGCCATGACTTCCGGACGGATAAACAACGCGCGAGAGCAATTCATGAAAGTCGTAGAGATTAACGAACTCCTTGGCGATCCTTATGTAATCCAAATCATCGGAAAAAATTCTTCTGAGTAATGCGACGCGAATGCTTTTCTTCGTGAAATCCGGCAGATCGATGCCGGAGGGCGAAAGCAGGACAAATCTACGCACGGCGCTGATGACGTCACCCAAACTAATGGACGGGTCAGAGACTGCTTTCAGTAGAAATCCCGCGCGGTCTTCTTTCATCCAGTCTTGGACAAGATTTAAGATTGTCGCGGACGGCATATGTTCGGACGCGATTCTGAAAATAGATTCACTGTTTGCCTCCAATCCAATACTACTCTCAATGCGGCGAGGTTGGTTTTCGCCTTCCTCTGTGCCCGGTTGCGACAGGCTTCGATCCGAACTGAAGATTCGCTGCAGCTCTATGGCTTCGGGTGTTCCCTGCCTGCAAAGTGTAATCAGCAGTTTTCGAGCAATGCGGTTGTAAAGAACCGTGTTAGTTCCGGCTAGCATGTCGATGACAATTCGCCAGTCCGATGAAGGTGTCGGAGATACCGTATCTCGAGCCCGTTCTACTTCTCTCAGAATTTGGTTTAGCTTTTGGTGCTGAATGAAGCCAGCAATACGCTCCGATATTGTCTGGATGAGCTTTACTTCTTCTTTCAAAAATGGACCAGAGTCCGCCTGTGGCCTATTTTCGAGATAATGAACATGAATTCTCCCTACGACCAATCCTTGCACGACGATCTCCGCAGTCTGCGACCAGGGCGAGTGGGCAAAATTGCTCGAGCAATACGCATGGTCGCCGTAATCCAGTTTGCAGCAGCAAACATCGGAGAATTGCCATCCTGTCGGAATAGCTTCAGCGACCTTGGATAGTACGTCGTCAAGCTCGCGCCCATAGTCCTTTAGCAACTCTTCAATTTGGTAGAGGCAATTAAGCTCTTTTGCACGTTCCGAGAGGTCGTGTAAAAGCTTGTCAATGTTCGGCCCGTTCTCATTCATATAGTATTATTCCGCGTCTTGTTTTGCCGTCAACCATAGTCTTGAATGGTGATCTTGCTCTCAGTAATAGAACAAAATTGGTTTCTTCGATGACGTCACAAGCATCCAAGACATCCCATGCGATATCGCGCAGAGAGTTTTCGTGAGGCATGGAGAAATAGAAAACTCGAAAACTTGTCAAGTTGTGAAAAAAGTGCGAGCCCTGGCTGGGAGAAACCACCATACCTGGCAGCGTTGCTTCAACTATCACTCTCGCTGAAGAGATCTGCCCTACGTGCACGGGAATCCCGCGCCATTCGTCTGTCGTACCCCAGCGGCCATAGCCTACTAAGATACTATTCCTATTCTCACGAATCAACCGCGCATTCAAGTATTCGATTTCGTTGGCGATAGCCGGCGTGTGCTTCCAGTCAAACAAATCCCGCCGGACGAGAATAATATCTTCAATAGTATCGATAATTCCGTTACCCAAAGCATTGTCTGAAGCCAACAAGACATTTGTCGCTTCGAAATCCTCATCACCAAACTCGACGTTTACGGAGTCGATGACAATTGGCCGGACTTGCAAAAACCCGAAGCTCGCCGGCAGTCCATCCTCGAGATCCAAGGACATCGCAAACTCGATCTCCACGGGACTGCCGAGCGCTGTCTCGCATTCCTTCAGCAACAGCTTAAGAAGTTGATTCAGCGGAACTCTGTCGTGAGTCAATATTGGGGTGAAGTTTAGCAACCTCGGTCCGCGCGTGCTGATTCCGCTCCGAATTCGCCCTGACTCCGCATCAAACGTCGAAGCGAGGAATTTGAGACTTCCGTCAGCTTCGGCATCCGGCAATTCGCAGCGAATCAAGTATTCGGCTTCATTTACAGGATCATAGACGGTCGGTTTCTCCATATTCACTGCCCAGAACGCCACCTGAGAATGTTTGAGCATGTCGGAGATTGTATTGAAGGGCGGCCCGACGTGAGGCAGATGCGGGGAATAAGTCCACGCCGCTTCACCGTCCACAACGGTTTTGCCAAGTCCAAGGGCCAAGTCGATAACGCCATCTTCAGGACGCACCCAATTCATAGCGTAAAAGTTAAAACACCTCGCTACTCCTGAAACTTCGGGATAGAATCTTTTGCCGTGTCGCTTTCCGACAACTTCTTGCAGAATGACAGCCATCTTCTCATCCGTCGTGTCATCAGTGCAGTTTTGTCTGTAGATTCTTGCTTCTCGGAAATATGTTGACGCATAAACATATTTGATCGCTTCAAGTAGACGCATAAAGCGTTCTGACGGACTGAATTGATTGTTCGGCACCATCTTTGTCCCGTACACGCCGGCAAAGGGACGGTAAAGTGCATCCTCAAGCCTGCTTGAAGACCTTACTGCTATCGGAGTTGTCAGACTTTGCGCAAGAGTCATCAAATCGCCAACGCACTCGGTTGGAAAATCGCCCCGCTGGAATGCATCTGCAATTCGGACATCTGACGTTTCCGATTTGACAAGCTCTTGCAGTTCGTTTCGCTCCATGAACAAGTCGAAGACTTCGGTTGTGAGAACGACCATGCGGGGAATCGATACGGAAACACCTTCGAGTTCGCCCGCGAGATCAAGCCTGTCGATAAGGGCTCTGGCGGCCAGAAGCCCGTGCGCTTTCCCTCCGATTTCACCAGAGCCAATCCGTGTAATAGGAGTCCGGTGAAATCCAATATCCCGAGAGTACTCTGGAATCAGATCAAGAATCTGCTCATGTGTATGCGTAAAGGGAGTGAGTTTCATGTGACACAAAAAGTAGAAATGGAACCGGAATATCTCCGGTTCCATTTCGTTTGTTATATAGGAATTGTTTCAGTCCGTTCGTTTACACCCAACCTCTGTCACGGCACGCTTTCGCAACGCGGTCCACGGCAATCGTGTAGGCGGCGTCACGCATATACAGCTTCTTCTTTCTCGCAAGTTCGCTGACACGCAAATATGCGGACGTCATCTTAGTGTCCAGTTTGCCGAGTACTTCATCCTTCTCCCAGAAGTAATTTATGTTGCTCTGCACTTGCTCAAAGTAGCTACACGTCACTCCTCCCGCATTGGCCAATAGATCGGGAAGCATGAAAATGCCGCGCTTGTGGATCTCGATGTCCGCATCGGGAGTGGTCGGCCCATTCGCGCCTTCGGCGATGATCTTAACTCTCTTTGAAATCTTGTTGACGTTTGAAGCAGTTATCTGATTCTCCATTGCGGAGGGGAAGAGAATATCGACCTCTTGCTCAATCCAAGCTTCACCCGGAAGGACCTCATAGCCGAGGTCCGTAGCCTTATCTTTGTCGACTCCGCCAAAACGGTCTGTGATCTGCAGCAATGCGCCCAGATCTATTCCGTCTTTCTTACGCAGGGTGCGCGGAGTCTGTTCCTTTTGGTCCCAATAGGAGATGGCGATAACTTTGCCGCCAAGTTGCGTATAAAGTTGGATCGCGTACTGTGCCACGTTTCCAAATCCCTGAACACTTGCTATCGTGTCTGCGGGCTTGATATTCATCTCTCGCAGTGCTTCCCGCACCGTGAAGACCACACCATATCCGGTGGCTTCAGTGCGCCCCAATGATCCGCCCATACCGACTGGCTTGCCCGTGATCAACCCCGGGAATCTCGCTCCTCGAATCGTTTCGTACTCGTCAAGCATCCAGAGCATGTGCTGGGCATTAGTCATCACATCAGGAGCCGGAACATCTCGATCCGGTCCAATGTCTTGCGCGAGTTGCCGGACCCATCCACGGCAAATTTGTTCTTGCTCACGGCCGCTGAGATTGTGCGGATCGCAGATTACGCCGCCTTTGCTGCCGCCCAAGGGGATGTCTACGACGCTGCACTTCCAGGTCATCCACATTGACAACGCGCGAACCGTATCAAGCGTTTCCATAGGGTGAAATCGAATGCCGCCCTTACCCGGGCCGCGTGCGTCGTTGTGCTGGACTCTGAAACCGCGGAAGACCTGTGTCGTGCCGTTGTCCATTCTCACGGGTATAGCAAATGAGTACTCTCGAAGCGGTTGGCGCAATAGCTCGCAGGTTGCCTGATCGAGACCGAGCTGCTTTGCCGTTTGATCGAATTGCGCTTGTGCCATTTCGAACGCGTTGAATGACTTAGTAGCCATTACTGTGATTCCTCCGAATCGTTGTGCTGCAGGCGGCAATCTAATACCACATGCACACAGTTAAGTTTGGGAATTCATCCTGCTTCCAGGAGCTGGCCGTTCACAATGAACTTTCAGCACCACAAATGTACGAAAGTGCAAAATCGTCCGCTACAGGCAGCTTTCCCCTACTTTAATACAAACAATTATAAATGTTACATATACGAGACTGTGATTAGCACACACAACGTTTGAGAAATATTTCACAACAAAACATCGTCCCTTTTGCATTTCAGGGATCATTTCCCGAAAAGTCATTACCCGCTTTAGCACCAGAAGTCGAAAGCCCCTGGATTTCAGGCCAAGGGCTTTGGGTCACTTTTACTTTGATTCAAAGCATTTCATCATGGTCGACAGAATCAGATCACGTGCAAACCAAACTGACAGTTCTCCCTAAAGTCGAGTCTACTCATGAAGAACTCCCAGAGCATTGGCTTAGAACGAATGAAACTGAACTCGCAAAAAGCGAACTGCTTTGCTAAGGCTGCGGAATCCAGAGTTTCTTCTCACGCATTTTAACAAGATCCGCAATTGTGGTCAGTTTCAGGAAAGACTCGACCTCTGCTTTCTTGGTTTTCCACAGTTGATGCACGCAGCACGCCGTTTCGTCGCTGCAGACGCCGTGGCCAAGTATACAGTCTTGCGCAAGAGTCAGTCCGTCGAAGAGAATAAACACATCATAGAGCGCTATCTCATCAGGCTTGCGCAGAAGCGTGAATCCGCCTCCCGGCCCTTTGCTCGAGTTGACGAAGCCGTTTGACGATAGATCGCGAAGCAACTTCGATAGAAAAGGTGCCGGTAAATTTTCAGTCTTTGCGATCGCGCTCGCCAAAACAGCGCCATTATTCATGTTCTGTGCAAGGTGCACCAAGGCACGTATTGCATAACCGGTCTGTCGGGAAAATATCATTTCCCTATCCTTTTACCTATCACAAAAGATCTACTATTGTTCAAAATAACACTCAATGTAAGCTACGATCATTAATCATGTTTTTGTGACTAAGCCAACTACAAAACCTTTTTCAAGGTATTGAAGTTGACCCGCTCGCCATTAGAACGAATGCCAAGCCCTTAGCGTTGCAAGTATAAGCTTTATTGAAGCCATAAGCAACACGATTGCAAGAAGTCGTCGCAGCCAATTAGGACTTACTCGGTTTGCTCCGACATAGGAACCGAGCAATCCACCAAGAAAGGCCCCCACAATAACTCCCGCTGCGGGCGCGAGCGTCAGCTTATTTGACATGGCGCGGCCAGCCAATCCAGCAAGTGAGTTAACCAGAATGAACAGTGCAGACAAAGTCGCAACAGGTTTTACAGTCGCCCAGCGCATCAGTAGAGCCAACGGACTCAGAAAGATGCCTCCGCCCACACCAACAATTCCGGACAATAGCCCAATCGCGCTTCCGCTTCCAACCACACTCCATGTATGTGGTGTTCTCAGTGCATCTAATTGACCACTGTTTCTCACAACACCAATCCGTGCCGCAGCAAATACCAACACCGCCGCCAACAGCAGCTTATAGATATGCGCGTCAACTCGAAGCATTCCCCCGATAAACGCAAACGGAACGGCAAAAAGTATGATTGGCCACGAGAAAGCCGGGAGTCTGTGCCCACCCCTGCGGTACATTGCAAATGCAAGTGTTGCAACCATAACATTCAGCAGCAGAGCTGAACTTGACATCTGTTCCGGCGAAAACGCGAAGAAGCTCATTACGGCAAGGTAGCCTGAAGCTCCTCCGTGCCCGACGGAGGAATAGACAGCCGCAACAAGGAAGATTATCGACGGTAGCAAAAGATAATGTAAAGTGTTGGACTCAATCATCAAATATTTGCGAGGGAACTTACTAACAAAGTCTTAAGTCCAAGGCAACAAAATCACCTTAACTATGTCATCCCCGCGAATGGTTCCAGGTTCACCATCGCAAACAATCAAACAGTCTGCGTTGACCAACCCTCCAAGCATATGGGATTGTTGGCCGTGGCACGGTTTCGCCTTCAATTCTCCATATTCGGTCGAGAGCGTCGCTCTGACGAATTCGGTTCGAGGAGTACGTTTCTTGACAGTCGCGCCCAGTCTAGCCGAAATCAGTTTGGGTTCGGAGTAGACTCCACCCGACATTACCTGTAACGCTGGCCGTACAAGTAGTGCAAACACCACAAGAGCCGCAACTGGATTTCCAGGTAATCCAAACACATGCTTTGTTCCGACCTTTGCATGGACAGTCGGCTTTCCTGGCTTGATCGAAATACTTTCTATATCAATTTCACCCCCGAGGCTTGTCAGGGCAGGCTTTACGTAATCAACATCTCCGACTGATGCGCCACCGGACGTGATAACCACATCGGCATTGTTTAGCGCTTCACTCAAGGCATTTTGAGTTTCACCCAAGTTGTCTTTACAACTGAAAGCGCACGAGACAGAAATTCCCATTTCGGCAAGTACTGTCATCAAACCAAGCCGATTCGAATCGTAAATTTGAGAGGATCCAAGCTCCTCGCCCGGTTGCACAAGTTCAGAACCTGTTATTACAAGTGCAACGCTGGGTTTTCTGAATACTCTGACTTGAGTGACGCCAAGCGAAGATGCAAGAGCGATGGCAGGCGGAGTCATTCGGGTTCGCTCGGGAATACAAACGGCTCCTTCCTTGAACTCTTCACCCGAAAATCGAATGTTTCGGCTGATCGCGATTGGCTCAGTGATGTTGACAGTATCGCTTTCGCTTGTAGTATCTTCAAGCATGACGACAGAGTCAGCACCATTCGGAATTGATGCACCCGTAAAAATACGCGCTGCTTGCCCACTCTTAAGACTGAATGTTGTCGCTTCGCCTGTATGCACGGTTCCAGCAATCTGAAGCTTCGCGGGTGTATTTGTCGTCGCGGCGATCGTATCCCGTGATTGAACTGCAAATCCGTCGACCGCGCTGTTGTCAAACCGTGGAATGGGAAACTTTGCGGTTAGCTCTTCTGCGAGGTGGTAGTTCAGCGCGTCCGCCAGCAGCCTGACTTCGTGCCCGCTGTTCTTGCAAGAATTAAGAATTATTCCTTTCGCTTCGGCTAAGCTAATCATCGCTGTTCTTCAACTTTGGATTCTCATGCCCACCGCTCCGCATCATCGGAAACGCATGCAGCAAAGCAGGGAACAGTGCATCGAGTGATTCCTGGACTCCGCGCTTCGATCCCGGAAGATTCAGAATCAGTGTATTGCCCCGTATCCCGGCCGACGAGCGGGAAAGCATGGCATAAGGCGTGCGCTGCTGGCCGTAGGCACGCATCGCTTCCGGTATTCCGGGAATGCTGCGCTCAATGACTTCCAACATTGCCTCTGGAGTTGTGTCTCTTGGACTAAAACCGGTGCCGCCCGTCGTTACCACAAGGTCAAGTCGCGACTTATCACAGTAGTCTCTCAACTTATCAATGATGGCTACTCGGTCGTCGGGCAAAATCTCATAACTGTCGACGATAATTCCCGAGTTCGTGAGCACGTCCTTGATGAGCAGCCCTGATGCATCTGATTTCTTGCCGGCCGAAACCGAGTCAGACAAAACCAAGACCGCAGCATGCAGCGGAGTAGCGACTTTTGTCTTAAAATCTGATTTACCCCCGCGCTTTTCAATCAACTTTACGGATTCGATTTCCATTTCGTCGTCGAGCATTTTGAGCATGTCATACACGGTCAATGCGGCAACTGCTGCCGCTGTCATGGCTTCCATCTCCATGCCCGTACGGTAAATCCCTTTCACCGTCGCAGTCAAGGTGACTCGTGATTCAACGATCTTGTGCTCTATCCCAATAAACTCGATGGGAACCGGATGACAAAACGGAATAATGTCCTGCGTTCGTTTCGCGGCCATAATTCCCGCGACACGGGCAACTTCGAGTGGATCTCCTTTGGGTACTGACCGCGCGAGTATGCGTTCAACCGTCGCCGGCGAAATTCGAATAGTGGATTCCGCAACCGCAATTCGAAGAGTTGGCGATTTCTTTGATACGTCGATCATGTTTCTTGATCTATCGAGTTATTTTTTTGTAGATGATCCAATTCAGCCAGATCTTGCGGAGTGTTCACGCTTCGAAGCAGTTCAAGTTCTGATTCGCTAATTGTCTTTATCCTTGCGTCTGCTCCAACAAGAAGGTCGCGCATTGCGGCCTTTTCGTTCTGCAGCAATTCCTCAACGCGTCCGATCACCGTTTCCGGAATAAGTGCAGGTAATGGACTGAAGTGATCGTTGTGAAGTCCTAATACCGCTGGGCGACTGTCAATCTGTAACAAAAGTTTTTGAAGCAAGTCAGGAGTCAGCAAAATTTGATCGCATCCGACAACGAGGTAATGAGTGCCGAGCCCGCTTTGCAAGAGTCCGAGCAGTGCCCCGACCGGTCCGCGCTGCTCAACGACATCGGGAACAACAATTGGGTTTCCCAAAGAAGCCAAATCAATACCGTGCGCATGACCGACTATCGCTTTCGGAATATTCATGCGGCTCAAAACTCCCCACACGGTTTCAAGTACTGAAAGGCCGGTCGACAACCGCACCCCGGATTTCGGCGTGCCCATTCGGGAACTCATTCCACCCGCCAGAATCGCGGCGACGACCCCATATTTTTGCTCAGACGTGGTCATATCTCCTACCAATATAGCAATTCCTTGCAATCCCCCAATTGTTGAACATTAGAATAATTTCGCATCATTAGAACACATGTGGAGGAGGTTAGAAATGAAGCACCGTGGCTTCTTAGTAGGCTATTCGAGGTACGAAACATTCAACTAATAAAAAAGAAAATATATATTTATCTATTTTGGATTTTTTACTCCAAAGCATTGACACGCCCACCAATATAATATATATTCGGATAAAAAGATACAATACTCTTTTATGTTGTTTTCACATTCAGCGGCATATGCGGTTCGAGCACTCACCTGGCTGGCCTGTCAGCCCAAGAACAGCCGCTGGTTGGCAAATGTGGTCGCAACTCAGGAGGGTATCCCTCTGCCCTATCTCAGCAAAGTCCTCGGAGTGCTGAAATCGCAGGGGTTAGTTTCTTCAATTCGCGGCCCCAACGGTGGATACACTCTTACTCAGGCACCGGACACGATCACGCTTCTTATGATATCAGAAATGTTCGACACAGAGAAGAAACTTAGCTCGTGTGTTCTGGCCTACGGTGAATGCGGCAAAACCACGCAGTGCCCGTTCGAACAGCTTTGGGAGAATTCGCGATCTGTGGTTCGAAATCTTCTCGAATCCACAACGATTGGAACGCTTGCCAGTATCAGCCTTAAGTCAGCAAATTCAGACATACCGAATTCAAAATCATAAAGTACAAACTTGGAACTGTTAGCCGGAAATAAACCTGTGTCCCAACTGATCGACCGCTTCGGCAGGATACACGACTACTTGAGGATTTCCGTCACCGATCGCTGCAACCTTCGATGCACCTACTGCATGCCGGTTGAAGGTGTAGACTGGAAACCCTCCGGTCTACTTCTGGAGACCGAAGAGATTGTGCGCGTCGCCCGCTTAATGGCAGAAATGGGTGTCAAGAAGATCCGGCTGACCGGGGGAGAGCCTACAACACGCAAAGATCTCCCATTACTCGTTTCACGGCTTGTCGAAGTTCCCGGAATCGAGAAAGTATGTCTTACGACGAACGGTGTGCTCTTTTCAAAGTACGCTCAGGACCTGAAACGTGCCGGATTGTCAAGCGTAAATATCAGTCTCGACAGCCTGAATCGGGAAAACTTCATCCGAATCGCCCGCCGCGACCTACTTACCAGCGTACTCAAATCATTGAATTCCGCTCTCGAGTGTGACTACCAACAAGTCAAGCTCAATATGGTAGTAATGGCTGGTATTAACGAACACGAGATGACCGATTTCGTCGAACTTGCTCGCACGAAACCGGTAAATGTCCGATTCATTGAATACATGCCGTTCAAAGGGAATCGCTGGGATCCTTTCGGCGTTGTAACATACAACGAAATGCGCTCGCGACTCGAAGCGAGATATGATCTTCGGGCTCTTCCGGATACATTCATAAGCAACCGTGTGGCGGAGGACTTCATGATCCCTGGATTTCTCGGAAAAGTGAGTTTCATCGCATCGATGTCGAATAGCTTTTGCTCGACCTGCTCGCGGCTGCGCTTAACTGCCGACGGAGCGCTTAAGGCTTGCCTCTTTTTCCCTGCGCAAGTTCACCTTCGCGAGAGCCTTCGGGCAAATCAGTCCGATGAAGTCATCCGGCGTCTGATCGCAGATGCAGTGCTCAGTAAACCGAAAGGTCATCCCGATCCTTCGGAACTCGAGCAACTAAATGACCTCAGCATGATCGAAATTGGAGGATAACGCAATGCCCGCGTCGCAACACGATCATTCAACAACCACAACTTCCGGCAGAGTAGTCGCGATTTCGACGAGTATTCGCCGTGGCATTCCCAAATCAAATCGCGAAGAAGTGCGCCTGATAGAAAACTGGGGTCTTGAAGGCGACATTCATGCCGGAGAGTGGCACAGGCAAGTCAGCTTGCTCGCCATGGAAAGCGTCCAGAAAATGCGGGCCAAAGGAGTGCCCGTTCGCCCGGGTGCTTTTGCCGAGAATATCACAACCGAATTTATCGATATCCCCAATCTTACTATCGGTACGCGAGTATCAATTGGGGAATCCGAACTAGAAATCACGCAAATCGGGAAAGAGTGCCATCAAAAGTGTGCGATCTACTATCGTGCCGGTGATTGCGTAATGCCTCGCGAGGGTATATTCGCAATCGTGAAACGGGGCGGCGTTATTAGGGTAGGCGACGATGTAGTAGTTCACACAATCCCGAGTGAACATAATCATGTCCAAATCGCACTTTGCGCGGTGAATTCATGAAGCACATCGTTCTTCTGTCCGCACTATTCTTGTTTCTCTCCATGAGAAACTCAGTCGCACAAGACTCGGTTTCCGTAACGACAACCGCTGATTTGACCCTATCAGCGGACACAACCGTTCAGGTCGACGTGGCGGCCCAAAGCTATGCTCAAAAGTGCGCGGGATGTCACACAATCGGGGGCGGAAAACTGACGGGACCGGATCTCCTTCCGACTCGCGCGTGGCCCAAATCGGACCTCTCCGCAAAAATAAAACTGATGGAACCGCGAGTTGGCCCCCTGACACAGGAGGACATCGATCAGTTTGTAGACTTGCTTCACGATTCAAGGGCGCAGGAGCGCGTACACATCGCGCAAGAACTGGCCGCAAAAGCTGTAGCAGCGAAACTCGAACCTGCGTCAAAAAGCGAAGGGCAAAAGCTATTCGAGGGCACTACCTCGTTAGCGAATGGAGGCATCGCTTGCATCACTTGTCACACGACAGGCGCACAGGGCGGCACATTTGGTCCTGACCTTACGTCACTGCATACCCGGTTGAGCAAGGTCGCAATGATATCGGCAATACAACAGACTCAGTACAAGGTAATGTCTGGAACCTATCAAAATCATCCGATTACAGCGCAAGAGGCCGTGCACCTTGCAGAGTACCTCACTTCACCGGAGTCGATGCCTAAATCAAGTGCTGAGAAGAATGTGCCTGTTCTTGGCGCTTCGCTCGGAGTCATTGGATTCTTGGTTGTGGTCGGACTTTACAGAAAGCGCTCGCGCAACAACTTTTCGCGTCAACGAGGCATGGCATGAGCTGGATTACAGATCTCTTCGACCCCAAGCAGCGGGAATGGGAAGACCTCTATAGAAACCGCTGGTCGTATGATAAGATTATTCGCAGCACACATGGTGTTAATTGCACGGGCGGTTGCAGTTGGAATATTTACGTCAAGAACGGCATTGTCACGTGGGAAATGCAAGCTCTTGACTATCCAATAATCGACAAGGATATTCCTCCCTACGAACCTCGCGGCTGTCAACGCGGCATCTCGTACTCTTGGTATATCTATAGTCCCATTCGGGTGAAGTATCCCTACGTTCGCGGCGCCCTGATTGATTTGTGGCGCGACGCAAAACGCAATTTCCCCGACAACCCGGTTGCGGCATGGGACTCTATTGTTTCAAATCCGGAATCCCGCGCTCGCTATCATTCCGCACGTGGCAAAGGCGGATTGCGGCGGTTTAGCTGGGACGAAGCGCTTGAGATTCTCTCTGCGGCAAATATTCACACGGTGCAGAAGCACGGCCCAGACCGCATCGCTGGCTTCTCGCCGATTCCCGCAATGTCGATGGTAAGTTACGCCGCCGGAGCGCGCTTCATGCAGCTCATGGGCGGCGTTTCACTTTCGTTCTATGATTGGTACTGCGATTTGCCTCCAGCTTCTCCTGAGATTTGGGGCGAGCAGACGGACGTCGCAGAAAGTGCGGATTGGTTCAAATCGGGATTTATTGCTGTCGTTGGATCAAATGTCTTGATGACGCGAACTCCCGACGCGCATTTTCTTGTTGAAGCTCGGCACCGCGGAGCAAAAGTCGTCGTCTTTTCGCCGGATTTCTCGATGGTTTCCAAAGTCTCGGACGAGTGGGTGCCGATTCATCAGGGACAGGATTCTGCGTTCTGGATGTCCGTGGGGCATACGATTTTACGCGAGAATTATGTCGAACGAAGTGTTCCTTACTTCACGGACTACCAGAAACGTTTTACCGACGGTCCGATTCTCGTACAGTTGCACAAACAAGCTGACGGAAGCTTTAAGCCTGGCCAATACCTGCGTGTGTCTCAAGTCGATACAATCACTAGGATCGACAAGCCTGATTGGAAATTCTTGATGATAGATTCCAAGAACGGCGAGCTTCGTCTTCCGCAAGGAACCATCGGACATCGCTGGCAAGACAAGAAGGGTCAATGGAATCTAAAACTCGAAGACGAGCGCACGGGTGAAGAGTTTGATCCGATTTTGACGTTGGATGCAGGCAAAGACGAACTGGTCACGGTAAGTATTCCTGAGTTCTCTTCCGAAAAGGGCGAAGGACGGATCGAGTCCAAGGTTCCTGTCCGCAAGATTCAGTCGTCGCAGGGCGATATCTATGTGACAACAGCTTTTGAATTGTTGATCGCAAGTTACGGTGTAAGCCGCAACTCGACCAAGCCGATTCCATACGACGAGCCCGATCATTGCTATACGCCGGCATGGCAAGAAAAATTTACGGGCGTGTCCGGTGATGTCGTACTTCGCTTCGCTCGCAACTGGGCGACCACTGCTGAAAAGACAAATGGCCGCTGCAGCGTTATCATAGGCGCTGGTGTGAACCATTGGTACCATAATAATCTGATTTACAGATCGATTATCTCGAGCCTCATGTTATGCGGCTGTGTCGGGAAAAATGGCGGCGGACTCAACCACTATGTTGGACAGGAGAAACTTGTTCCGCAGACATCGTGGGCGCCGATCGCGTTCGGTACCGATTGGTCCGCACCTCCTCGTTTACAAAACACGCCATCCTTCCACTATGTCCACTCGGATCAATGGCGCTACGACGGAAAGATGGACGAAGTCTGCCCTGTCGCGGATCGTTCGCACTCAATGGCTTCCGGTCACACAATTGACCGGCAAATTCAGGCAGTGCGCGCGGGGTGGCTTCCTTCGTATCCCCAATTCGATCAATCCTCGATTGAAGTGGCTCGTGAAGCGCGGCAAAACGGTGCCGAAGATGAAGCGTCAATTATCAAGAATGTCGTTGACCGTTTGAAATCTAAGAAACTCAAGTTTGCAGTCGAGGATCCCGACTCTCCGAAGTGTTTCCCGAGAATCTTCTATATCTGGCGGGGCAATGCGTTGATGTCTTCAGCGAAAGGACATGAGTATTTCCTAAAGCACTATCTCGGGACACACACGAATCTCATCGCTACGGAGCGCGCGAAGGAACTCGTCGAGGATGTGACATGGCACGATAAGGTCGAACTCGGCAAAATGGACTTGGTAGTTGACCTCAACTACCGAATGGACTCATCTGCACTCTATTCGGACATCATTTTGCCGGCGGCAACGTACTATGAGAAGAATGATCTCAACTCGACGGACATGCACAGTTTCATTCATCCGTTGCAGGCCGCCGTTCCTCCTTGTTGGGAATCCAAAAGCGACTGGGATATATTCCGCGAGATCGCGCGTGCAACATCGAAACTGGCAGAGAAACACCTCCCGGATCCCGTCGATGATGTCGTGACTGCGCCACTCGCGCACGACACACCGGCTGAAATTGCACAACCGACGGTCAAGGATTGGTCAAAAGGCGAGTGCGAAGCGATCCCTGGCAAAACGATGCCCGCCATGAAAGTTGTCAAACGCGACTACAAGAATGTCTTTAACAAATTTGTAAGTCTTGGGCCAAATTTCAGAAACGGGCTCGGCATGCACGGTCTTCAGTTTGAAGTCGCGGACATGTACGATTCCTACATGGAAAATAACCCTACAGAAAAATGGGGCGGCAAAGAGTACCCCTCATTACGTGAAGATGTTCTGGTTTGCGAAGCGATTTTGAATTTCGCACCCGAGACAAACGGCGAGCTGGCTTTCCGTGCCTACAAAGCTGAGGCGGTCAAAACTGGAATAGATCACTCGCATGCTGCCGAAAAGACTCGCTCAGTTCGCATTACGTTTGAAGACATCTCAGCCCAACCTCGGAGAATTCTTACCACACCATTTTGGACGGGTGTTACTAGCGACAACAGGACCTATTCGGCGTACTGTCAAAATGTGGAAGGAGATATTCCGTGGCGCACGCTTAGTGGAAGACAGCACTACTATCTCGACCATGAAACGTATATCGCATACGGAGAAAACCTTCCCACGTACAAACCTCGTCCGGCGCGAGAAATTCTCGGTGATTTGAAAATGTCAAAACCGGCCGGTGGAACACTGGTGCTGAACTATTTGACCCCCCACGGGAAATGGTCCATCCACTCAACTTACGGCGATACTCTTAGAATGCGCACGCTCAGCCGAGGGCACGATCCAATTTGGATCAATGATAAGGACGCATTGCTTCTTGGCGTAGATGACAATGATTGGGTTGAAATCTTCAATGATCACGGAGTGGTGTGCACATGCGCGAACGTCAGCGCGCGAATCCCTCGAGGCATGTGTTTTATTTACCACTCTCCGGAACGTACAATCGGTATTCCAAAGTCGCCCGAACGCGGAAACCGCCGAGCTGGTGGTCACAACAGCCTTACGCGCGCGCGGCTGAAGCCACTCTTTATGATCGGCGGATATGGACAATTTACATATGCCTTCAATTACTGGGGTCCTCCCGGAGTGAATCGGGATACTTTTGTGGCAGTCAAGAAACTCGATAAAATAGACTATTAGAGGTGAACAATGGACATTAGAGCACAAGTCTCAATGGTGTTTCACCTCGACAAATGTATCGGATGTCATACGTGCAGCATCGCATGTAAGAACATCTGGACTGACCGACCGGGCGCAGAATACATGTGGTGGAACAACGTCGAAACGAAGCCGGGAACGGGTTTTCCGCACCGTTGGGAAGATCAGGAGCGCTATAAAGGCGGCTGGAAACTAAACGGAAGTAAATCGCTTCAGTTGAAATCGCAGTCCAAATTGAGCGGGCTGCTGAAGCTCTTCTACAACCCAAATCAACCGGGACTTGAAGATTACTACGAACCGTGGACGTACGAGTACGAGAATCTCTTTGACGCTCCAGAGGGCGACGATCAGCCGACAGCCAGACCGGTATCTCAGATTACCGGTGAAGAAATGAAGATCGAGGCTGGTCCGAATTGGGATGACGATCTGTCAGGCTCTCCCGTCTACGCCGCGAATGATGTAAACTACGACGGACTTACTCCAGAGGAACGGCAGCAACTGTTCGAGATTCAGCGAGTCGCGTTCATGTATCTGCCGCGAATTTGTAATCACTGCGCCAACCCGAGTTGTGTGGCATCTTGTCCATCAGGCGCACTTTACAAACGCGGCGAAGATGGAATCGTGCTGATCAATCAGGACGTTTGCCGCGGCTGGCGCGCCTGCGTCTCAGCTTGCCCGTACAAGAAGATCTACTATAATTGGGTAACAGGAAAATCTGAGAAGTGCATTCTGTGTTACCCACGTCTTGAAACCGGACAGGCTCCCGCTTGCTTCCATTCCTGCGTGGGCCGAATTCGCTATCTTGGCGTTCTTCTATACGACGCAGATCGTATCGAAACAGCAATGAAAACGGCTGATCCGTTGTTGGTCGAGGCGCAGCGTGACGTAATCTGCGACCCTAATGATGAAAATGTCATCGCAAGTGCGCGCGCAAATGGAATCAGCGATGAGTTTCTTGAAGCTGCGCGCAAATCTCCCGTGTACAAATACGTCGTTAAGTGGAAACTTGCTCTTCCGTTACACATCGAGTATCGAACTATGCCGATGCTCTTCTATGTCCCGCCGCTCTTGCCGGTTATGGGAAAAGACGGCGATCAACCGTATGATCATGCGGATCAAACGTTGTTTAGCTCTTTGGACAAAGCAAGACTTTCGATCAAATACATGGCTCGCCTCTTCAGTGCTGGAAACGAAGCAGTGGTTACGGCCGCCCTCAGAAAACTAATGGCCGTCAGATACTACAAACGTATGCAGGATGTCGGAGATGTGGACGATGACAATGTTCGCAGAATCATGCGCGAAGCTGGCACGACACCCGAAGAAGCGGAAGAAATCTACAGTCTGACTGCTATCCCGACTGTGCACAAGCGGTACGTCCTTCCGCCACTGCAACGAGAGGAAGCAATCGGTTCGCTCTGCGACGTTCAGGATTGCAAAGGCAGTTGCGGCTACATCAAGCAAGCCGGCGCGGGGAGGAAATAGTATGTCTCGATTTATCGTCGGTAACAATTTCGAGCAACTTGCTGTACTGCTCAGCCATCCTCAAGTCAACTATCTGGAGCTTGCCCAGGCTCTCGCGGAAGCCGTGGACTCAAAACACGCAACCCGGCACATCAAAGCTTTTCTTAAGGAAATAGAATCGCTCTCGATCACTGATCTTCAAGAGCTGTATTCGAAGACCTTTGATTTGAATCCGGTTACGTCACCCGCCTTAAGTGTCCACCTCTTTGGAGTGGAAAGTTTCAAGAGGTCGCACTTGATGGTCGGGCTGCTCGACATGTATCGCAAGACTGCGTATGTTTCCACAGGCGAGTCTGCCGACCACATGAGCACAGTAATTGGGTTTCTACCATGCGCTTCTGTGGTCGACCGCAAAGAACTTTCGACATACGTAATTTTACCCGGGCTGATGAAAATGGCGGAGTTTCTGGCTTCGAAAAACAATCCATTCGCGCATCTACTCAAAGCGGCTTGCGAAATCGTTGAGACCGAGGCAGGAAAGGAGGCCGTCTATGCTTGAGCTGTTCCTGTTCGTTGGCCTGCCGTACGCGGCCACGATCGTCTGTATCGTCGGAACCGTCCGGCGATTCAAATATGATCGCTATGGAATCACGACGCTGTCTTCTCAATTTCTTGAAGGCAAGAAAATGCTTTGGGGTTCCGCTCCTTGGCACATCGGAATATTGACAGTATTCTTGGGTCATTTTGTCGCTTTTCTTGTTCCGGGTGTGTGGCAACGGCTGATGGCAATTCCTTCGCTGCTTACCATAGCGGAGACTCTTGGCATGGCCGCAAGCCTTATTTGCCTTGTCGGTTTGATAGTACTCATATTTCGTCGCGCTACTACAGCACGGTTGCAGAAGACAACAAAGCTTGCCGATTTCATAGTTGCATTGCTCTTGCTTGGGCAAATCGCTTTGGGGTTAATGATCGCCGGTGGTTTCCGGTGGGGTGCAAGCTGGTCCACCGGCACCTTAGCCCCGTACATTTGGAGCCTCATAACACTCGGCCCCGACATCTCGGTCATTCGCGACATGCCCGTAATTATTCAGGCGCATATTGTCGGTGCGTGGTTAATTGTCTTTATTTTCCCGTTTACTCGGTTGATTCATATGATCACGGTTCCCATACACTACTTGATGCGATCGCCGCAAAAAGTAGTATGGACAAACCCGCGCCGCAATGCGAGTGCTGTTGTCGCCCGGGCGGACCAGAACTCCCGCAGACACTTTATCAAAGCCTCTCTCGGGTTGAGCGCCGCCGGATTGCTGCTCTCCGTCGGAGTGCTTGACAAACTTGGTCGTTTTTTTCAAATGCCCGGTTTGCATCATGACGAGGAAGCAGATCTACTTGAAACTCGGCTGCGGCGGTTGCAGTTAACTGCCGAAGAGAAACAACTCGAATTAGAGCGCTTGCGCAGCAATGAAATCTACGTCTCCAAGCTTTCCGACCTGAATGGATCGACGGGAAAGTATTTCATTGACTATGCAATGCGACCCGGCCTTGCTTTTAGATCAGAAGACGGTTGGCCGATGCTGCTCTCTGCCAAATGCACGCATCTCGGCTGCACCGTCGGAAATCAGGTTGACGCAAATGGCAAGATACTGTGTCCGTGCCATGTCTCGTATTTCGACGTAAAGACTGGATTGCCAAATGAAGGCGCTCCGGCGAAAGCTCCGCTCGACCGCATCGCGTGGATTGTTCGCGACGAACAGGGTGCGGAGATCGCGACGGAAAGTTCGCGTGGTTCCCGGACCGGCCGAATTGATCCGCAAATGGCTGAATACTATTCCCTCTACATCGTAAGATCACTCTCGGCGGAGGCATGATGAAGAGATCGTTTGTCGCGTCCACATTTGATTTTCTTTCCTCACGGCTTCCCATTGAGAAGTTAAGCTTTAAGCACATGGTGACGGAGAAGGATGTTCCCGTTCATCGCATGTCGTGGGGATACTACGTCGGGGGATTGGCGCTCTTCTTTTTCATCATCCAAGTAGTGACAGGGCTGATGCTCCTGTTTTATTACGAACCAACGGTCAGTGAAGCGCACGAGTCCGTGGAGTACATCACCCATTTTGTCACGATGGGTGCACTCGTCAGAAATCTTCACGCGTGGTCAGCGTCGTTCATGATCTTCTGTGTCATCACTCACATGCTAACGTCGCTCGCAATGAAGGCGTTTGCAAAGCCGCGTGAGATTACATGGATCGCGGGTGTCCTGTTGCTGCTTGTTACTTTCGGATTCGGATTCACCGGCTATCTTCTTCCTTGGAATCAAATCGCAGTAAATGCGACCAAGGTTGGATTAGCCTCAATCGATCAGGTGGGACAGTATTTGCCGGCGGCTCTCTCTCACCTCGCTGAGGATGTACGCGTGACGATTCAGGGTGCGCCTGCAATCGGTCAGGCGACACTGAGTCGCTTCTTCGCGTTGCATGTTGTAATTCTTCCGCTGCTCGTACTTGGAGTGATCGGGCTGCATTTGTTGTCAGTTCAACTTCACGGAATGAGTCCAGGAATCGAGGAGAAGCCCGTCCGCAAAGAGAAGTTTTTCCCGTTTTTCATTCTGAAGGACTTCAAAGAGTGGGGAATCGCGTTTCTCGTCGTCTTTGTGCTCGCACTTTGTTTGCCCTTCGATTCACTCTTTCCATACCCGCTGCTCGAACCCTACAACGCTCTCGGATCCACTCCGGACGGTATCAAGCCTGAATGGTATTTCTACTTCGTCTATTACCCAATGGAGCTGCTTCCCTTCTGGATCATTATTGTCGTCATGACTACGGCGAATCTCGGGCTATTTGCGGCGCCCTGGATATTCAAAGGTGCGAGTCACAAATTTATGCGCTGGATTGCATCGGCGATTGCGGCGTATTTGATTATCATGACTCTGTTTGGCGAAAGCATTTATCACGCCATTAAGGGATAATAGCTATGGTCAAGTTTGTTTTTATTGTGGCGCTGGTTTTCATTGGGAACTGCTTCGCTTATCCGGAGTTCCAGCGTTTTTCACAGGAGAATTCGGGCCGTCCTATAAACTGCGCCATGTGCCACGTCAATGGTGATGGACCCGAAGGCGCTTCGCGGGGCCAAATCGGAAGTCTCACTCCCGTCGAGCTGAACAGACTAAATGCCGCTCGCGGCGCCTTCGCACCCGGCATGCCCGTCGAAAGCCCAATTCTAAACGCGTTTGGTAACAATATCATCAGGAAAATCGGCAAAACGAAATTCCTCGAGTTACGGGCGCACCCCGAGCAACTTGCCGAAGCTTACGGTTTCCAAAGCGATCTCGATGAAGATGGAATCCCCGATGCTCAGGAATACTTGGATGGTACAAATCCTCTTAATCGCTCGCACGGCAATCCATGGAAGCTATTTGTTCACAATCTAAACCAATACAAACTGCACATATTCTTGATCATTCTCGCGACGGTTGCGGGCTTCTATGGCCTGAGCAACCTGCTGCACGGATTCGCAATTCAAGCCGAATCACATGAAGCGAGAAATTAGCATCTCGAAATTTGAGGGATCGCCATGCAAGAAAATAGTAAGGCAATTCAAGTACTGATCCTCAATACGCTCGCGTTCACAGTCTGTTTCGCGGCGTGGATGATGAACGGTGTGTTGATTACCTACCTGGTGGACAATGGAGTGTTTCATTGGGACAAGGCTCAGATGGGATGGTTGATTGGCATACCCGTCTTGACGGGATCAATCACCCGGCTGCCTGTCGGAATTCTCACGGATAAATATGGCGGTCGTGTCGTCTACAGCGTGCTAATGCTCCTGGCCGCCGTTCCCATGTTCTTGGTGAGCTATGCCAACAACTTCACACAATTCATGTTGGCAGGACTCGGCTTTGGATTGACCGGAGCCTCGTTCGCGGTCGGAATTGCTTATACGTCTGTGTGGTTCAAAAAAGAGAGACAAGGCACGGCGTTAGGTATTTTCGGAGCAGGAAACGCAGGAGCGGCGCTGACAAGCATGGGAGCTCCATTTGTATTGCGTTGGCTTACGGATGGCGGCACGAATCTCGAGGGTTGGCGAATGCTCCCGAGAATGTACGCTGGAGGACTTGTCGCTATGGCCGTATTGTTTATCCTCTTTTCACACACGAAACTTGCCGGGCACAGTCAGGGATACACTCTTAGGCAGCGCCTTGAACCGCTAAAACACATGAGAGTTTGGAGATTCGGTGCCTACTACTTTTTGGTGTTTGGCGGATTTGTCGCACTTGCACAGTGGCTGATCCCGTACTATGTCAGCGTCTATTCAGTGACAATTGCGACGGCAGGTTTGTTGGCTGCAATCTTTAGTTTGCCCTCCGGCGTAATTCGCGCGCTGGGAGGATGGATGTCCGACAGATTTGGCGCACGCAAAGTCATGTATTGGGTACTCGGGGTGTGTGTGATATGCTGCGGTCTCTTGATCATTCCCAAAATGGACATCCAGTCACCGGGACAAGGCGTAATCGCGGCGAAAGGGGGAACAGTCACCGAAGTCTCAGATTCCGCTATTTCCGTGGACGGAACACCTTACAATCTTAGGCCTAAGCCGCAAGGTTGGCGAGAACACCTTGATCAAGCAACCTATGTGATTCCGGCGGGCACATTTTGGCAAGAACCGGTCGTACAAGTCGGCGACAAAGTAAAGAAGAAGGAATTACTCGCCAAAGGCGTAACGCATCTCTACTTTCAAGCGAACATCTGGATCTTCACGGTACTCGTGTTTATCGTGGGAATCATGATGGGCATCGGTAAGGCCGCCGTATATAAACACATTCCGGACTATTTCCCCGACGATGTTGGCGTAGTCGGAGGAATTGTCGGCGTCGTCGGTGGATTAGGTGGGTTCTTCTGTCCGATTATTTTCGGATACTTATTGAAAGGAACGGGTATCTGGACAACGTGTTGGATGTTCTTTGCAGCTTTTAGCGCCTGGTGTTTGTGGTGGATGCACCGAGTTATTCAACGAATGATGCGCGAAAAACAGCCCGTATTGATGCGGCAGATTGAGGATCATCACTCTCTGCCAATAACCACGGCAGTTCCTTCAAACTAACCGGACTACGCACATGGGACACTCCCTTACAAATTGGAATGTTGAAGACAACGTCTTCTGGGAATCAGAAGGCAAGCGCATCGCGAACCGCAATCTCTGGATATCAATTCCTTGTTTGCTGTGCGGCTTCGCCGTTTGGATGTATTGGTCGATTGTCACAACGAAGATGCAGGAACTTGGGTTCGTGTTCGATCCCGATCCGGCAAAGAATAAGGCGATGCTCTACACCTTGATATCCATAGCCGGTCTCACAGGTGCGACGCTGCGCATTCCTAACTCGTTTTTCGTTGCACTGAGCGGTGGAAGAAACGTCATCGTCGCTACGACAGCTTTGTTGATCCTTCCTGCAATCGGGCTGGGACTTGCACTGCGCGAGCCGGGCACATCCTATTCGACGTTCGTGATTCTCTCCGCGCTCTCCGGCATCGGAGGCGGTGCATTTGCATCTTCAATGTCTAACATCAGCATCTTCTTCCCCAAACGGGTACAGGGAACGGCACTGGGATTAAATGCAGGTCTTGGAAATCTCGGCGTCAGCGTAATGCAAGTACTGTTGCCCTTCACAATGACGTTTGGAATGTTTGGTGCTTTTGGCGGCGGTGCCTACAGTATGCCCACAACCGGTGCTTCGGTGTGGATTCAAAACAGTGGATTTGTGTGGGTGCCGATTCTGCTGGTTCTTACGATTCTTGCCTGGTTCTTAATGAACAACATGGCGACGCACAATGTCGGTTCAGCGCCCACAGCGATTGGCAAAATGCTGTATCTCACCGCTCTGGGTTTCGCGTCCGCGGCTGTCGGCTTGTATTTGCTGATTTCTCTGAAAGTGAATATGTGGATCGTTCTTCCCATCACGATACTACTGACACTTGCGCTTATTCGCTATTTGTCGCCTGAGAAGATTCGTACAAACCTGAAAAAGCAGTATGCAATCTTCGGTGAGAAGCATAATTGGGTAATGACTTGGCTCTATGTGATGACGTTTGGATCATTTATTGGATACTCTGCGGCATTTCCGAAGTTGATACAGGACGTCTTTGGTTACCTGCCCGATGGCTCTATCAATCCCAACGCGCCGAATCCATTTGCGTACGCTTGGCTCGGGCCACTTGTCGGATCGCTAATTCGTCCGGTGGGAGGTTGGTTGTCAGACAAATTTGGAGGCGCGCGTGTCACACATTGGGACACGATCGTCATGATCGCTGCTGCGCTGGGTGTAGCTTACAACGTGAAGGCTGCGAATGACGCGCCAAACCCTGAAGTCTATTTCTTTCCGTTCCTGATTCTCTTCTTGTTGTTGTTCGTCACAACGGGCATAGGAAACGGATCTACGTTCCGAATGATACCGATGATCTTCGAGCCTCATCAGGCAGGCCCCGTGCTGGGGTGGACTTCGGCCGTTGCCGCCTACGGTGCATTCATTATTCCGAAAGTATTTGGCGCACAAATCCAAGCAGGGCATCCGGAATATGCACTGTACGGTTTCGCCGTCTACTATGGCAGTTGTTTATTGGTTAACTGGTGGTTTTACGCGCGACGGAATGCCGAGATCAAGTGCTAAAAACTAAAACAAAATAGGTGAAAAACAGGATGGAAAATTTGCTTGAAACTCCCGTCGGGCAGCTCGTCGTTGAAAAGCCAAGTAGAGCTCGAATATTTCAAAGACACAAAATAGATTTCTGTTGCGGTGGAGGTCGGTCCCTCAATGTGGTTTGCGCGGAAAAAAACATTGACCCACAAACTATCAAAGCAGAACTGGCCGACCAAGATAGTCGGGAAGACACTAATTCGGAGCCAGATTGGTCGAATGCAAAGTTATCGGCACTTGTCGATAACATTCTTGCGCAGCACCATGACTATCTGAAGAATGCGCTTCCGCATCTTGGCGAAATGGCTGAAAAGGTCTACCGCGTTCATGGTGAGCATCATCCGGAAATGCTCGACGTTCTTCAGACTTTTTCCGGACTGTATGCTGAATTAGATTCCCACATGTACAAGGAGGAGAACATCCTTTTCCCTGCGGTCAAGAGAATTGAGCAAGGCTCCCTGCCTGCCGAAGCTGCCGCACAGCTCTTTGGGCCGATCAGCGTTATGGAGCAGGAGCACGAATCGGCTGGCCAAGCGCTGTTGAAACTTAGAGAATTGACCAATGACTACACTCCGCCGGCTGACGCATGCAACACATTTCGTGGACTATTCGCTGGGCTGGAGGAGCTTGAGCGTGATTTACATTGGCACATCCACAAGGAGAACAACATCCTCTTCCCGCGTGCCCTAAGAGGTAAGTAAACGGGCCTGTTCACAGTTTTCTTCTTACGCCGACGTTGCCTACACAAGGGCACCAAACCCGACTACATAGAGAGACACGTTCATCTCGAACTGTCCCAAATCTGTCTTCATCCTCTTGTATCACTATATAAAACAAACTCCGCCAATTCACTCTTAATCAATTGGTTCGGGGTTCGAGTCCCTGTGGGTGCACCAACTAAAGCCCTGCTAAAACATTGTTTTGCAGGGCTTTTTTTGTTTTTCGGACTTGCGCAAGTGTTCAATCGTAAGTCCAGATTTTAGCAGCCAGTGTCAACTAAGACTGTTTTCCGTCAGCGCATTTGGCACAAAAGGGTCGGGAGTATTACGGTGTGATTTAGGGGTGTAAGTTCAGTCGGGTGACCCGACTGAACTTAGTGGTGGCGACCCGATTTGGGGTTGCGGAGCTTCCCGGAAGGTGCGATCATGTGTGCATCGGAAAGGAAGATTTTTATGCCCAGAGGAATAGCGAAGAAGACGGTCGAGAAACCCGAGAGCGCGGCGCAGCTGATCAAGACGGTGAAGCAGCGGACGCGCAAGATGTACAGTGCGAAAGACAAGATCCGCGTGGTGCTGGCCGGACTGCGCGGGGAGCAAACGGTGGCGGCGCTGTGCCGTCCGGAGAACCTGCATCCACCACATCACCTCAGCGCGCAACCATCCGCAGACGAAGGGAAAGCTTGTCCTGAACGCAGTGAAGGATCAAACGTCTCAACCGTACGGCGAATGAACGTCAGAATCTCGTGGTCTATACGATGCCGTCGGAGCTGCAAGAGGCACTGAACCGGTTCCGCGACTGGTACAACGCCGAACACGACCACAATTCGATCAACATTTTGCACACCGCCATCGTCTACTTCGGTCGCGCCGAAGCCATCCAACGCCGCCGTAAACGGCTCCAAACCCAAACAAAAAAGACCCGTCGCCAGGTCAATACAACATCACAACCAAACTCTCAGAAGCTCCGCAACTTACACGCCAAACCTGCACCTTAAAACAATAGCGCATCCTCTGCCATTTGGGCTGAAGGCTTACAATCGGAGTCCCAGAATCGAAAGAGACAAAAATGGCGAGAGTTAGACTCTGACCACAAGATCGAGTGATCGACAATTGCCTGCAATTTTCAGGATGTTGAAGTTATACCCGCGTTCGACTTATTTTGCGAGATTGCCAAGTGTTGTGCGGACTTTCCGTTAACCAGCCAACTCAACCAATTCTCCAATCCAATGCCGACCTTTGCGGAAATCTCGATTACTTCCAAATCTCCGTTCACAAGATCAAGGTTTCTTCTCAGTGTGGCAATGTCCGTGTCCAGAAACGGCAGCAGGTCAGTCTTGCTCACGAGACAGAGCTGGCATTCACGAAACATCAGGGGGTACTTCATGGGTTTGTCTTCGCCTTCCGGAAGAGACAAAACAACCACCTTCTTATGTTCGCCAAGGTAGAATTCAGCGGGACAAACCAGGTTGCCGATATTCTCGATGAAAATGAAGTCTAACTCGGCCAATGGCAGCATTTGCAGCGCCGCATGCACAAGATGAGAACCAACGTGACAGTCGCCGCCAAAAGGCGCTGTGTTTGCTTGCACGACGGAGATCTCTAAGGGCGAGAATCGTTCACTGTCAATGGTTGATGTGATGTCTCCTTCAATGACAGCGCAGCGATAGCCCTTTTGCTTGAGCTCCGCTATTGTTCGGACTAATAGTGTTGTCTTGCCGGCCCCGGGTGAAGACATGATATTAACGACAAACAGATTATGGACATCGAAAGTTGCTCGGTTTTTCTTCGCAAGCGCATCGCTTTCTTCCAGCACGTTACTTACAACAGGTATTTTCATTCTGCGGTTTCTTTCTCTTGAATTGTGATTTCTGTCAATGTCACACCACGACCTCTTACAACCCTTACGCTGGTAGACAAACAGTGTGGACACATAAATAACGGCTCGGCGAGTTCAAAACTCTTTGCACATTCATTGCATATGCAGAATATAGCTTCAGTCTCAATCACCAACCGCGAATTCGCAAAGCCAGACTCTGACTTGATGGCGTCATACATGAACACAAGTGTATCTGTTACGACCGCATCAAGTTCGCCGATTCGGACCTTCACTTCGCTCACATTGATGGAGTGAACGCGTTGCGGCAACGCCGCGCGTGCTTGTTTGACAATGCATTCCGCCAGATAAAGTTCATGCATCGTGTTAACATATTCTCGGCAACAGCTCGCCGCTTGGTCTGCGCAGGCGTCGTCGTCCACCGCCGGAAGTCTTAATGACTACGCCTGGTTCGGACGTGCCGCAGAGTTCGCCGACAATCTGCGCGTCACGGCCGTCATGTGTTGATCGCAACGTGGACAGTAATTCACTTGCTTGGACAGATGCGACGACCATCACTACTTTTCCTTCGTTCGCCAAATGCAGCGGATCAAAGCCGAGCAGTTCGCACAGCGACCGCACGTCGTCCCGAACGGGAACGCTCGCTTCGTCCACTTCAATCAAGAATGGAATAGAGCGGGACAATTCGTCGAATGCTGCCGCAACGCCCCCTCGTGTGGCATCCCGCATCCATTTTACACCTGTGTGCTTCGTTAGAACGGATGTCACAAGTTCAACGAGCGGTGTGCAATCGCTCTGAATATTATGCATAAACTCTGGATCACTGCGTGCGCCATGTATGGCAAGAGCATGATCTCCAAGGGTCCCGGACACGATCACTTTATCGCCAACGCACATGGCCTCGGTGGACAAGCCATTCCCGAGCGGCACGAGGCCGATTCCTGACGTGTTGATGAATAGCTTGTCACAGCTGCCGCGCGGCACGACCTTTGTGTCGCCAGTGACGATTTCCACATGTGCGCGCTTTGCCGTGTCGGAAATGGAATTGACAATCCGCTCCAGGGTCTTCAGCGGGAGTCCTTCCTCGACGATCATTCCAAGGGAGAGAAATGCGGGAGTCGCGCCGACAACAAGAAGATCGTTGACAGTGCCGGAGACGGCAAGCGTTCCTATGTCGCCGCCGGGGAACTCGATCGGATGGACAACATAGGAGTCTGTAGTAAACGCGATTCCGCTTTCGTGTACACCGAGTAATGCAGAATCCAACATTGCATTAAGCGAAGGATTAGAGAGCCGTGGCACAATTGTGTCTTCGATCAGTCTCCGCATTTGGGTCCCGCCCGCACCGTGGTCTAATGTGATCACTTTGTCAGTCAGCATAATCGGTGTGAAAGTTAAACACCGCTGCGCAGGCGCCTTCGGAAGAGACCATACATGCGCCGACAGGATGATCCGGTGTGCATCCCTTACCAAAGAGTCGGCATTCTTTCGGATGAATAGATCCCCGAAGTACATCGCCGCAGCGGCATCCATGATGTTCCATGCTCTCAACCGCCGCAACTTGTATCTCCGCGGCATCCCATTCGGAGTATTGTTCTTGAATCTTCAGGCCGCTGTCCGGAATCCTGCCAAGGCCGCGCCAAGTTGCCGCACACGGTTCCAGGACTCTGCGCATGGCCTGCTGTGCGCAGGAATTGCCGTTCGTTTCAACGGCACGACGATAACAGTTGCGTACCTCGGCACGGCCATCGCATTTCTGCTCCGCGATGTCGGCGACGCTGTTCAGTATGTCTACGGGTTCAAAGCCCGACACGGCACAGGGGATGTTCAACTGCGTGGCGATAAAATCAAACGGCGCGGTGCCGGTGATCGTTGAGACGTGGCCGGGAAGGATTAATCCGTCGACAGAAGTTTCAGGCGAACTCAAGAGCGCGTTTAGCGCGGCGGGCATTGTCTTCATCGCAGACATAACTCTAAAGTTCTTTACATTAGTGTCTATGGCGCGGCACAACGTCGCGGCGATCGTACAGGCTGTGGTTTCAAATCCGATCCCCAAAAAGATCACGGTACAATCCGGATGCTGTATTGCATAGTCTAGCGCTGTTGCCGAAGAATAGCAAATCAGAATGTGCGCGCCGGACGCGCGGGCGTCACTGAGCGATCCGCGAGTGCCCGGAACTCTTAGCAGGTCACCAAAAGAGGCAAGCACTATGCCTTCTTTTTCAGAGAGCGCAATTGCATGATCAACATAACTCACTGGAGTAACACAAACCGGACACCCGGGTCCGGACAGCAGCTTAATGTTCTGATGCAACAAGTGATGAAGTCCGAAGCGGTAGATTGCTGCCGTGTGCCCGCCGCAAACCTCCATGATGCGCAATGGCGAAGTTAATCCAATTGCGTGAATGCGCGCCATGACTTGTTCAATCACTACTGGGCTGCGGAGTTTCGCCAGAGGAGTCACCTACTCTCCTTCAAGCGCGCGCAAAATGTCAAGTGTATCACGTGCTTCGTCTTCGTCAATAATGGCAAGGGCGAATCCTGCATGAACCAAAAGATAGTCACCAATGGACGCGTCCGGAACAAGCGACAAATCCACGTTCAATGTAATGCCTGAACTCTCCGCGGTAGCGTAATTGTCACTTTTTTTGATGAGTCGCATCGGTACAGCGAGACACATGAAGCTACTCCTGTGCGTTGGCAATACATATCTGACCCAATGCAATCGCGCCATCGTTGCAAGGGACGCTTTCCGGGAGAAGCACCCGCAGACCCTTGTGCTCCAGCTTCGTGCTCAACTCATCGAGGAGAAATGCATTCTGGAAGCATCCTCCGGTCAATGCAACTGTATCTATCTTTAGCAAGTCAACTCCTTGGATCGTCATTTCGCTCCATGCTTCGACGATTGAGTCGTGAAACCGTCGCGACATTGTTTGGGGGGAGACACCTTGTCGAAGATCCCGCAAGAGTTCCCTGAACATTTGACGTGGATTCATTTCGATCATCCCGTTGTTTATCTCGATGCCAATACTATAAAGCCCTTGAAACTCACGATGCATGATTCCTTCAAGCCACATTGCCGCCTGCCCCTCGTACTGATGTCGGACTCCAAAACCAATCAAAGCTGCTGTTGCGTCGAAGAGGCGACCCATACTGCTTGTCTCGGCGCACTTATTGATAAGCGCATGGTCTAATAACAGTTGGAGTGAGTGGTCGCCGTATTTGTTCTTGATGTCCTTGATGATCACCGCATCTAATTCATAAACGTCAGCTCCAAATGCAGCATTCAGCCAAGCCAGCGCCATGCGCCATGGTTCACGCGCGGCCAAGTCGCCGCCCAGCATGGGGACGAGTGCTAGCCGCCCCATTCGATTGAAGAAGGAATTGTTCCCGTAGAGAAGCTCTCCGCCCCAAATCGTTCCGTCTGTTCCATACCCTGTTCCATCTAATATAATGCCCAGCGCAGGCTCCACTTCGTTATGTTCGGCCAAACATGCTGCGAGATGTGCATGGTGATGCTGGACCCTGCAGAGTGGAATATTGTGCGTCCTGCTCCACTTTTCCGCGAGTCTAGTCGAAATGTACTCCGGGTGCAAATCACATACTGTTTGCTCTACATGCACGTCAAAGAGCGTCAGCATGTGATCTAGCGCGGTACGAGCTGCATCGTTGCACGAATCAGATTCGAGGTTTCCAAGATACTGTGATAGTATCGCGGAGTCGTCCTTGCCGATAGCGAACGCATTCTTGAGATCAGCGCCGAAACCAAGTACCGGGACTTGGAAAGGCGGCTGAACATGGACACGTCGAGGCACATAGCCGCGGGAGCGTCGCCACACTCGGGCACGATTCTTAACCACGCGTACAACAGAGTCATCGGCAAAGATCTGAATTTCTCGGTTATGCATCAGGACGCCGTCAGCGATTGTGGAGAGTCTCGTGCTCTCCAGTGAATCTCTGTATTCAATTGGATCGTCAGATACATTTGCGCTGGTCATCACAAGCGGGCGTTGCACACTATTCATCAGCGCAAGGTGCAAAGGTGAATAGGGAAGCATCACCCCCAGCATCCTTGTGTCTGGTGCGACAGACGGTGCGACGGGACATTCTGGCCTTCGTTGAAGCAATACGATCGGGGCCTGCGGCGAACGCAGACTTTTGCTCTCGTTTGGCGATACTTCGCACCAGCGTTCCACGAGTTGCATATCGGAAAGTAACACTGCAAACGGTTTGTCGTTTCTCCGCTTTCTGAGGCGCAGCGTCCTTACGGCCGCTTCATTGCATGCGTCGCAGCTGAGATGGTATCCGCCAAGACCCTTGACAAGCAAAAGGCCGCCGTTTCTCAGGATCTGTGCGGCGTCATGTACGGGATCCGCTGCTTGCGACTCCGCCTGCCACTTGCCGTTCTTGCGCCGCAGGAAACTTAATTGGGGACCGCATTCGGGACACGCGACTGGCTGCGCATGAAATCGTCGGTCAGTTGGAGTGTGGTATTCTTCAGAGCATTGTTCACACAAAGGGAATGAGGCCATCGTCGTCGCGGGGCGATCATAAGGTACTGACTTAATGATCGTGAACCGCGGTCCGCATTGTGTGCAATTGATAAATGGATAAGCATGTCGCCTGTCGTTGTGACTCTCAAACTCGCGGCGGCAATCATTGCAGAGTGCTAAATCCGGCGGAATGTGGGCAAAGGAAGATCCCGTTTTTTCACTTTTACGAATTGTGAAACTTGAGTATTCTCTTGGCGCGTGTTCCGTAACGAGGAGTTCATCTATCCTTGCTGGAGCTGGCAAATCTTGCTTCAGGCGCCGAACGAAGATATTTAGGTCCTTCAAGGCACCCTGCACATGTACCGTGACGCCACAGGAGTGATTCCATACTTCGCCGTTGAGGCAATTCTCGGCCGCAAGCCGATAAACGAAAGGCCGAAAACCAACGCCTTGCACTACGCCGCGTACGTTAACTTCGTAGTGTGCGCACTGCGATTCGAGATTGATTGCGGCAAGGTGTTCAGGAGCAGCGGCCAAAGTTCAGATACCAGCTAAGAGCATCAATGCTGCGCACGAGACTATAGCGCCTCCAGCGAGAGCATGTGAGTAGTTTTTTGAGGAGTGGACGGAGATAAATGATAGTCCGCTCCAAGTGACGGCTACTGAGCCGACCATCGTACCTACGGTGAAAAACATAAAGGTGGCGCTCACTGAGATGAGGGACGCAGCACTAACAGTGGAGGCAGGAAACATCAAAAGCGGGATCAACGGTTCACAGGGACCAAGCACGAAAATGATGAAAAGCACCCACGTTCCCGTTGAATTACCTAACCGGGATTCGTGCGAATATCGTGATTTGTAAGCATGGCGAAGTCCCCACAGCATGTAAGCGAGTCCAAAGCCAAGCAATAGCCAAGCCGCAAGTTCCCCGCGAAGTGTTTCTATGGCCTCCAACGTAAGCACTTTTGTGCCAAGATAAAGTCCTGCCAAGCCGATCACAACGGAGCTCAGGACGTGTCCAATTCCGCATAGTGCGGTCACAAGCAGGGTGCGCTTGAAGTTCCAACCGCGAGCGCGGCCAAGCGCAAGAAATGGAACATAATGGTCTGGGCCAAGAAGTGTGTGTGTCACCCCGAGCGTGGCTGCGGCGACGAGTAAGATATTGCTTTCTGTTGTCATGGTTTGTAGTTTCAGTTCTTTCTTGAAAGGCGCGTGTCAAAGGACTTGACATCCGCGACGATGTTGGGTAATGCCGCTTGAAGCGGTTCACCGAGCGAATCTCTTTCATCAAACTTGCTCGCGCCGATGCTCAAAAGATAGGCGTCCGGCGATGCATCGAATAGCAACGCGGCCAGCTCAATCACGTCGGCAGGAGTGCAATGGTGGCTCGCTTGCGCACTACACATTCCGTGAGGCGCGAGTGACTCAATAGTCCATTCACCTGGCGGCAGCAAAATAGACGCATCAATGAAAAGCACAGTCTCGTAATTCCTCAGTTTTTGCGAGTGTTCTATAGTTAACTGAGTTACACATTCGAGATCGGCGTGCATGTGTTGATGTGAAATAAGTTCAATTACACGCTGTGCGACACCGTCGTCGCCGCGCAGCGCGTTACCGATTCCTATGATTAGTGTTCTATGCACTGTCGCGGACTAACGTATCTCGAAGTTCAGAGTTGCCGTCATAGAGTTCGATGTGAAGCGGCATCTGACCGACCGCGTGAGTTGAACAGCTTAAACACGGATCGTAGGCGCGTATCACGGCTTCAACACGGTTTAGCATTCCTTCAGTCAATTTGTCACCGTTTACATAACTGCGGGCGACTTGCAGAATGCTGCGATTCATTGCGAGGTTATTGTGGCCGGTGGCGATTATCATGTTCGCCCATTCCACCACGCCGTCTTGATCGACATGATAGTGGTGGATGATCGTTCCGCGCGGAGCTTCCGCGACACCAATGCCGTCACGTGCGTTCGGCGCAGCTCCTGCGCGCACATGAGTATCAAGGATTGAGTCGTCAGAAAGTTTCTGTTCGAGCCGTTCAATTGAATAAAGGACTTCAATCAATCGTGCGAGGTGATTGTGATAGGAACTCGACGCCGGGTAACCGTACTTGGACCTAAACTCATCAAGTTCCGCGTCGGCCAGTGGCGTGCCGCAACGGGCAATAACATTCAATCGCGCAAGCGGCCCTACGCGGTACATGCCATTCGGATAGCCCATCGGCTTGTAGTATGGAAATTTCATGAACGTCCACGGCTCCACCGCTTCGGCAATCAGCTCTTGGTAACGAGCGGGATCCCACCCTTGTGTAATCACGTTTCCAGCTGAGTCAACGACTCTCAGTTTGCCGTCATAGTGCTGAATATTCCCCTGCTCATCCACCAGCCCCATGAACAGCGACGGAAAATTCCCGAAAGTTTCCATTTCGCTTTCGTATTTTCTGAGAATCGGTTTGAACGTCGCCAGGGCCCGCATCGCAATGTCTTTGACCTCGGGCAACTGTACTTGAATCCGATCTCGATGATCGGGCTTCAGGGGTTCGCTCACTCCGCCGGCCACGATCCATGCTGGATGAATGCGTTTTCCGCCCAGGAGTTCGATGGTCTGTTGACCGAATTGACGCAGGCGAATGCCATCACGGGCCAACTGCGGGTTCTTCGCGGCAAGGCCCGCAATATTTCGCGTGGCAGGGTTAGCATCGAATCCGAATATGAAATCAGGCGCCGAAAGGTAGAACATACAGAGTGCATGGGACTGAATAATCTGTGCAAAGTTCATGATGCGGCGTAAGTCGCCCGCAGTGTCAGGAATCTTTACCGCGAGGATTTGGTCACACGCCTTGGCGCCCGCGACGAGATGCGCTACGGGACAGATACCGCACGAGCGTGCCATCAAAGATGGCATCTCGTAATATGGACGCCCTTCACAGAATTTCTCAAAACCGCGAAACTGCGTTGTGTGAAACAGCGCACGCTCGACTGTCCCGCTGTCGTTCAAATGCAACGTAATCTTGGCGTGCCCTTCAATCCGGGTAATAGGATCTATTGTTATGGTTTGAGTCATGTTGTGCTACTTTCCAAATCTCGTCATCAGTTTGATATCCGGCATACGTCCGCGAACCAGTTCCGTCAGCGCATAGTAGATCGTGTCGGCAGGCGGCGGACAGCCAGGCACGTGAAAATCCACTTTCACCACGTCGTGCACGGGTACCACCTTGTCCAAAAGGCGGGGCAGATACTCCGATGGTGTAAGGGGGTTATGCTGCACCAAATGAAAATAGGCGCGGTCAATGGTCGCTTCCACTCCGAACGGATTGCGCATAGCAGGCACATTTCCCGTGACGGCGCAATCACCGAGTGCCACGAGAGTCTTCGTGTGCGCCCGGACCTTCTTGATTTTCACAACGTCTTCATTTGTGCTGACGGAACCTTCAATCAGCGTGATGTCTACGTTCTCGGGGAACGTTTTGATGTCCACAAGGGGACTATAAACGATTTCAACATGCTCAAGCAACCCGAGAATTCGTTCGTCCGTGTCCAGAAACGACATGTGACAACCAGAACATCCGTCGAGCCAGACGGTTGCAAGTTTAATCTTCTTCACGCGCTGCCTCCCGCATCTCAGCCAAGTGCGCAATCACGTCCCGATGCTTGAACTTCTCCCCGACGCTGCGCCTGCCTTTCTCTTTGATTGCTCCTGTTGGGCAAACCTGTACACACTTGCTGCAGCGTGTGCACGTGGGAGAGTTGCCCCAATCGTCGTCCAAATCGCTGACGATGCGCGCCTTGATTCCGCGTCCCATGATGTCTAACGTGTGTGCGCCTTCTATATCGCTGCAAACGCGAACGCAGCGGCCGCAAAGGATACAGCGGTTATTATCCGACACAAAGCGGTCGTGCGTCGCATCCACGACGAATTTCGGATGGAGATAGGGCAATCGCACGTGATCCATGCCGAGCACTTCAGCAAGACTCTGAAGTTCGCAAAAGCCATTTGCGACACAAACGGAACAAACGTGGTTGCGCTCTGTGAACAACAACTCAAGGATCCAACGCCGGAAACGCTGTAAACGCTCATTGTTGGTGATGACTTCCATCCCCTCCGCGACTTTTGTAATGCACGCGGGCACGAGTTTGTTATTGCCTTTGATTTCGACAAGACAAAGTCTGCATGCGCCGTAAGGGATTAGGCCTTCAAGATGGCAGAGCGTCGGAATGAAAACCTGATTCTGTTTGGCAACGTCGAGAATCGTTTCTCCGCCGCTCGCGCCGACGGGCTTCCCGTCTATCGTTAGTGTGATAATCTGTACAGATTGTATTTCAGTCATTTCGCGACTCCTTCAGCGGCAAGTACTTCGTGATCGGTAAGTTGAGCCTCATACTCGCTTCTGAAGAAACGCAGCGTGCTGAGTACAGGATTCGGCGCTGACTGTCCCAGCCCGCAGAGGCTGGTATGCTTGACCACTTCGCACAGTTCTTCCAGCAGTTCAAGATCGCGCTTAGTGCCTTCGCCGCGATTGATCTTGGCATGCAGCTCGTGCATTTGAGTTGTTCCGACGCGACAGGGCACGCACTTCCCACAGGATTCCGAAACCGAGAACTCCATGAAGTAGCGCGCGATGTCCACGATGCTTACGCTATCGTCAATGACCACCATGCCGCCGGAGCCCATAATGGATCCGAGGCTGGCGAGTGATTCGTAATCCACGGGGGTATCCAGTTCGCTTTCCGGAATACAGCCTCCCGTTGGGCCGCCGGTTTGCACGGCCTTCAGTTTGTTTTGTCCTTCCATGCCGCCGCCAATCTCATAGATGATTTCGCGCAGCGTTTCACCCATAGGCACTTCGATCAGCCCGACGTTTTTCACGTTTCCAGCAAGCGCAAAAACTTTAGTGCCCTTGCTGTTTTGGGTGCCGATGGACGCAAACCAATCTCCTCCGTTGCGAATAATGGAAGAAATATTCGCGTATGTTTCAACATTGTTAATAAGTGTTGATTTTCCGAACAGGCCGCGTTCCGCAGGATAGGGAGGTCGAGGACGTGGTGTTCCGCGCCCGCCTTCAATGGACGCGATCAAGGCTGTTTCTTCGCCGCAGACATATGCGCCCGCGCCCAGCCGCAGTTCAACATGGAAGCCATAGGTTGTGCCCATGATGCTTTGGCCGAGAAAAGTGTATTCTTCGGCCTGTTTGATGGCTTTGCGCAACCGCTCGTATGCCAATGGGTATTCAGCGCGAATATAAATATATCCTTTGTTTGCACCCACCGCATAGCCCGCGATGGCCATCCCTTCTAACACGCGATGAGGATCACTTTCGAGCACACTTCGATCCATGAATGCGCCGGGATCGCCTTCGTCGGCATTGCAGACTACATATTTCTGCTGCTGACCAGTCTTGGCGACTGTAGTCCACTTTAGGCCAGTCGGATAGCCCGCCCCGCCACGACCGCGCAACCCGCTTTTAATCACCTCACTGATCACTTCTGCCGGGCTCATCGTTGAGATCACCTTGTAGAGCGCGTGATAACCTTTTGCGGCAATGTAATCGTCAATCTGTTCAGGGTCAATCCTGCCGGAATTCTCGAGCACAATCTTCTTTTGCCGCGTGAAAAACGGCAGGTCTCTACTCATTTGAAGGCGCGCGACGGGTTGCTTGGCAAGGCTGTCCATGATTTCCGGCACATCCTCGGGCTTGACGGAGCAATAGACGATCCCCTCAGGCTCGATAGCGACGGCCGGGCTGCCCGCACAAGGGCCGATGCAGCCGACGCCTTTGACCAGACAAGAGTCGTTTAGACCGCGTGACGTGATTTCTTCTTGGAAGGCCCGCAGAAGTTTGCGGCTGCCTGCGGCAATGCAACCCGCGGCCACGCAAACATGAATGCGATGGTTCCGCTGTTCTTCGGCCTCACTTACTTTGCGACGGATATCGGAAAGATGATCAAGCGTCACCATGGATCACCTCCTCGAGTTTATCCAGTAACTCTTCAGCGGACAACCGGCCGAGTTCTTCTCCGTCCACACTGGCAATGGGAGCAAGTCCGCATGTGCCAATGCAGCAAGCGGATTGCAAAGTCAAGCTTCCGTCTGCGGAGACTTCGTCCAATGCCATGCCGTAGCGTTCTTTGAGCGCTTCAACCAGCTTGGGTACTCCTTTTATGTAGCAGGCCGTCCCCGTGCAGACGACGCAGTTGTGTGTGCCGGGCTTCTTTAGCGTGAAATACTGGTAAAAGGTCGCGACTCCATAGACTTTGCTTAGCGGCACACCCAGCGCGTCGGAAACATAGGTCAAGGAATCCCGGTCCAGATAGCCAAAGGCGTGCTGCACTGCGTGTAACGTTTCGATTAGCGCGTGGGGACTCTGTCCGTGCTTGCGCATCACCAATTGAACCCCTTTCCACTTCTCATCGGAATTAGGCGGATCGGGTAGATTTGATAGTCTCTGCATACTCAAGATTTGTCTTTCATTAAGGAAACTGAACAGTGTTCACTGATATGCCCTGATTGAACAGCGTTCATTTTTTTCAACATTTTGTTACTACTTATTTTAAGTATAACGTCCTAAATATTGTGAAAATTTTCACATTTATCAACCCGTCTTAGTCAATGTGTGACTTTATTACTTCGATGCTAATCTTGAGGAATCATGATTTTAGTTAGCAGGCTTTTCGCGCAGAGGAATTGTAGGGCAGGTTCTCTTGAGAATACTGCATATAAAAGGGGTTAGATTTCGCGCCCAGCGATTAACTACGATGCGTTTGTGGGCCAGCACTTCTCATCACAAAGCTCGTGTGCCGCAACCGGAAGCAATCGGGATGGGTGTTTTAGCGCGGAAGACTGTACCAGTTTGAAAGTTAGCATATAATGGTAGGTTGGGGCAGCAGGAGGCTGGGATGGCAAGAGCTAAGGACAGGCCGGAGCAGATCATACGGATGCTAAGGGAGTTGGAAGTCGAGAACAGCCGGTTGAAGCGCGTGGTCGCGGATTTGACGTTGGACAAGCAGATTCTTGCGGACGCGTTAGCGGGGAAATTCTTAAGCCGAGCGGATCGCCGCAGAACGTTCCTGGCGGTCGCCGTTCGCGGGACGAAGACAGAGTATCGGAGCGGCGGGTGTGTCAGGTGGTGGGACGTTGTTTTGGACAATTGGTCTTGAAATCGAAAATTGACGATGTTCATGTTCGGTTGCGGCCACCGTGATGTTGTCCCAAATCTGTCGTCATCGCCTTGTAACATCATATAAAACGAACACTTCCCATTTACTCTTAATCAATTAGTTCGGGGTTCGAGTCCCTGTGGGTGCACACGAAAAAGCCAGCAATCCTAATAGGTTGCTGGCTTTTTCTCTTGCTCGGTTCTACGCACTGGCCGTCGAAAGATGGCCTGCTACTGCGTTTCCGGTTCCAAGGCAAGCAGTTTGGCAATCGTACTTAGAAGCACGGTGTTGTCCCACGGCTTGGGAAAGACGACGTTGGCCCCAAACATCTTGGCCGCTGACAAATAGTCATTCGGACCAACCCGGCCGCCGCCTGAAACTGCGATGATCTTGCAGTCCGGCGCAACCTGTCGGATCTCCATGATGGTCTCGAGACCTTCTTTGTCCGGCATGATGATATCCGTGATGACCAAATCTATCCGGCGCTCTCTGAGAATCGAGGCAACACCTACGCCGCTCTCCAAGCTTACGACCTCAAAGCCTTTGCGGTGCAGCAGAGTCTGTAGTGCGAGGCGTACCGCCTCGTCATCATCCACGATCAGGATGGTCGGCATTTTGTCCTCACTTTCGGACATTGTTCTCATTTCTATCTAACGCAAGTCCGATGTGATCCAAGAGCTGCTCCAAGGACATGGGCTTGGACGCTATGCTTGTCACTTTGGCACAGGAACATGCGTTTGCATCAATGTTAGATGTGTTCCCCGACATGATTATGAAGGCGTTGTCATATCCCGCTTCACGCACTTTTCCGCAGAGCTGCAATCCCGAGATCTTCGGCATCATGTAGTCCGCCATGATCAAGTCGTACGACTTCACTCCCTGGGTAACTAACTCCAGAGCCTCCTCGGCCGAGTTCACAGCATCCACGAGGAACCCCGCACGCTTCAGATAGGTGGCGTACGCCCCGCTGACCGCCAAGCCATCATCCACCAACAGAAGTTGTGCATTGCTGTGGAGATTGGCTGCTCCTTCCATCGAACTCACCTGGAGCGCGCATGCCTCTTCCGCCAACGGAAGATATATCGTAAAGACACTTCCGCTGCCGGGAACGGACTCCACGGTGATGTGCCCGTAATGCGACTTCACGATCCCCATCACGACCGAAAGCCCCAGACCCGTCCCCTGCCCAACCTCTTTGGTCGTATAAAACGGCTCGAACAATCTGGCCATGCCTTCCGGAGTTATTCCGCAGCCGTTGTCGGTCACGGACAGCGTCAAAAAGCCCCCTTCAAACTCTTTGCCGCAAGCAGCGCACACTTTTCCGGTGATCTCCTCCGACGTCAAGGTAATCGAGATTTGAGGTGACCGTGTGTTCTCCGTGGCATGAACCGCGTTCACCACCAAGTTCAACAGCGCCTGCTGTATCTCCACGGGACTGGCTTTCACCAAACTTGACCCTGCTCTAAGGTTCATTCTCAGATCAATCGTCTTGGGAATCGTGGATTCCAAGAACTCGAGCGACTCCGCGACGACGTTTTCGACTTGAGTCACTTCCTGCTCGGCGGATTCGTGCCGGCTGAAGGTCAGGATTCTCTTGACCAGATCGCGCGCACGCCGCGCCGCGTTTCGAATCTGCTCCAGGCCGGGCCGCGCCTGTTCGTCTTTCTGATAGTCCTCAAGCAGAATCTCGGAGTACATCGTAATCGGCACGAGAATGTTGTTCATGTCGTGCGCGATCCCGCCCGCCAAAGTTCCGATCGTCTCCATTTTCTGCGACTGACGAAGCTGACCCTCCAACCGTTTCCTGTCCAACTCACCTTGCTTCAATCTTGATATGTCAATTACAGACACGGTGAAGAACCGCGGCTTTCCATACTCGTCAGGAATCATAGCGCCGCTGATCAATAGAGGCAGCGCTTCGCCGTCCGACCGCCGTGCATCTACTTCCTCGGCCAAAACACTTTCACCGGACAATAGTTTGCCCAGAATTCTCTCGAGCGTTTCGATCTCAAACAACTCGGTCAGACTGGTGAAGTGCCGCCCTTCAAGATCGGAAGCGCTCAGCCTGAACGTGTCCGCCAACGCCTGATTGACATACGCGACTCTTCCATCCGGTGTCGCAATGGCCGCTCCATGTGAGGCCATGTCCGTGATCGTCTTGAACACCCGAAGCTCGTTCTCTGTCTTCTTCCGATCCGTGATGTCCTGGTTCGTACCATAGGTTCGTATCGGGCGCCCGTCCTTATCCATGTCCACTTCAAATCGCACTGCTACGTAAGCCTCCGTACCATCCGCGAAAATCGCCCGGTGCTCCAGACGTCTGAAGTAATTAGGATCTTTGGTTTCGATTGCTCCTTTTGCCTCGCGCTCCACGACCGACATGTCATCGGGGTGCACGAACTTCTCGGCATACTTCTGCGCGGACATGACATAGCCGCCCATCTCTTCGGCACTCGTCCGGTACAGCGCGTAAAACTCATCGCTGAACGTAAAATCTCCCGTCAGCAAGTCCATCTTCCAGTGGCCGGACTTGGACATCTTCATGGCATTCAGAAGTTGCGCTTCACTGGACTTTTGCGCCGCTTCCGCCTCTTTCTGCTGAGTGATGTCATCATAGACTCCCAACACTCCCCAAGCGACGCCCTCTGCTGACTTCAACGGCACTTTGCTCGTCTGGAGCCAGATCGTTGAACCGGATGGCGTCGTTTGCGGTTCGACAATGTTCAATTTGGATTCGCCTGATTGGATCACACGCAAGTCGTCTTCGCGATACAGGTCTGCCTGATCCTTCCACCCCATTTCGTAGTCCGACTTGCCCAGCAAGTCCTTCGGCAACTCCCGCCCCGCATCCAACGCAAACCTGCTGTTGCAGCCTAAATACGTCAAGTCCGCGCTCTTCCAGAAAACCCGCGACGGAATGGATTCAATAATCTGAAGCAGAACATTGCGAGAGTTCTCTATCTCGCGCGACTTTTCTCGCAGGCTTAGTTCCGTGCGCTTCAGTGCAGTCACGTCTCGGTCCGTCCCCCGATAGCCCAGCAGATTCCCATGCTCATCGAAGAACGGCCGCGCGTTCGTCACAACAGTGACTTCAGTGCCGAGTTCGTGCAAGTTCCGATTCTCGAGATCCCTGATCGGAAGTCTCTCCGCGAGGATGTGCTGAAAGATTTCCGCAATTCTGTCCGCTTCATCCGGCGGCATGAACTCGAACGGAGTCTTGCCGATGACCTCTTCCGCTGAGTATCCAAGCACATCCGCCACACGCTCCGAACAGTACGTATACACCCCATGGTGGTCCACTTCCCAAAACCAGTCTCCGCTGGATTCCGCAATATCTTTGAAGCGCCGCTCGGACGCCGCGAGATCCACGAGCGCTCTCTGCCTGTCCGCAGCCTCGAGTTCCAGTTCTTCGGAGTATTTGCGGTAGCGTTCGATCAGCGGTCGTGTGATTCGTGAAATCAGCAGCGCGCCGCCAAGCACCACGATCAAAGAGAGAAAAGTCGCGTACAGCGCCGCTCTGTAGAATGGCGCCATGACTTCCGACATGTCTATCTTCTCGACCACTCCCAATCCCAACGAAGGAAGCCCCTTGTAGGCCGCGAGGACCTCAACTCCGTGGCAATCTATTCCCTGCAAGACTCCGCTCTCGCCCTGAAGTGCCCGCTTCATCGGTTCTGCACGGTCGGCACTCCACGGAACGTAGTGAGTTGCCGTGTCGTTCAGGCTTGCGGATCTTAATAGCAGAAGGGCGATAGAGTCCCCTTCGAGCCGGGCCAGGTGCAACTCGCGGCTGCCTTCGGCATGAATCGCTGCGCCAGACTCTGAACTCAGTTGCTTCAAGGCGCGAAGAAACGAGTCGCGAAGACGTTCCCTGTCTTCGCGATCGGAACTCTCAGACTCATACTTGCCCACGGCACCCAGCAAATGCGCCTGCGTCTCGACTGAAAACATCAGACTGTTGCTGAAATCCCTGACGTGCATCTCGTAGAGCACGTGGATTGAAAAGGCGGCAACAAATGCGCACGCCAGACTCAGAGTCAGAATGATCTGAATTTTGCTTCTGCCTGTGTCGTTCATTGCGCAGTTATGCTCACGTTTCGGTGCGATTGGTTTGATCTAACAGCGATCGTCGCCTCCCATCTGTGACCCATGGGTGCAAGTTTGGAACCAGAAAACTGTGCCGACCAGTCTCTATGATTCGCGACACGAATCGTCTTTCGAGATCATCATCGAGAGTCCGTCCCAGATTTAACGTGCAAGGACATGCGCACCATTATTCCACTTTTGCGATGCAATTCGGGTCAGGGAAACTCTATCGTGCTGAGCTAACTATGAACTTGCCTGCTCTCGCAATTCCCTGCAGCAGAATTGTGCGCGACACACTGATGAAGCCCGATGCCCTGCGCCTGTCGCGAACGACTGCGAAAGTTCTTTCGCACACAGGACTTGACAGTTTCACATGGGAGTTGGTTGAGATCGGCCTCCTTGCTGGTTCAGATCAGGCAGGTTTTGCTCCGTGGCAGTCTACTTTGCCCAGTTTTGCGCATATAATTTGAGCCTGCTTGACGCCGGTTCAATCCGACCGCCCACAGCATGATCAGCTGACTGGGACGGCCCGCCTTTCCCCAAGGCAGAGGCAGGTCAGATTGCTTTCTCGACACGTAAATGATAAGAGCCGTTTTAACAGGTATTTAACAGATTGACGATCACGAAGATTTTTGCTACTTTATGGGTCCTGTCCGGCTCGACCGGACTCGCCGCCCACCCAGCAAAATTTGATTCCTCAGAGAGAAAAGAGGTCCTCCGAATATGCTCGTCCCGTTCAAGAATGAACCCTTTACAAATTTCAATGATCCGGCGAATAAGGCCGCCTTTGAAGCTGCTCTGAAACTGGTTGAAAGCCGTTTCGGCGAGAAGATTCCGCTGATTGTCAATGGCGAAAAAATCTTCACCGACGACACCATCAAATCCACCAATCCCGCGCAGCCGGATCAGGTGCTGGCTTATGTGTCCAAAGGCACCAAAGAGCTTGCGCTAAAGGCCATCGAAGGCGCGCACAAGACCTTCCAAACCTGGAAGAACTTTGACCCTGATGCCCGCGCGCGGATTCTGTTGCGTGCCGCCGCCATCCTGCGCCGCCGCAAACACGAATTCAGCGCAACGATGGTTCTGGAAATCGGCAAGAACTGGATGGAAGCAGACGGCGACACGGCCGAAGCGATTGACTTTCTCGAGTTTTATGGCCGCGAAATGATGCGCCTGAACGAGCGTCAGCCGGTGCTGGATTATAACGGCGAAGAGAACAATCTCTACTACATTCCGCTGGGCGTCGGCGCGGTGATTCCGCCTTGGAATTTCCCCGGTGCGATTATGGCCGGTATGACCTCCGCGTCGCTCGTGACTGGCAACACGGTGGTCTTGAAGCCCGCGTCTATCACTCCTGTGATTGCCTACCGTTTCATGGAAATTCTGGAAGAAGCCGGATTGCCTGCGGGAATCGTGAACTATCTGCCAGGGCCGGGCGGCGCGATTGGTGATACGATGGTGGATCACAAGCTCACGCGCTTCATCGCGTTCACGGGTTCCATGGAAGTCGGTCAGAGAATTTTCCAGCGCGCCTCGGTGGTGCATCCGGGACAACTTTGGCTCAAGCGCACGGTGCTTGAGATGGGCGGCAAGGATGCGATTCTGGTGGACGACGACGCCGATCTCGAGTTTGCGGCTGAGCAGATTGTCACTGCGGCCTTTGGTTTCCAGGGGCAGAAGTGCAGCGCCTGCTCACGTTTGATTATTCACGAAAAAGTGTACGACAAATTGCTCGAGATGGTCGTTACGCGCGCAAAGCAAATCAAGTGCGGTCCGACGAAAGATCTTGCCAACTGGCACGGCCCGGTCAGCGAAGAGGGTGCGTACAACAAGATTCTCGAATACATCGAAATCGGCAAGCAGGAAGGCCGGCTTGTGTTAGGCGGCGGCAAGGCGGGGTCACCGGGCTATTTCATTGAGCCGACCATCATCGCGGACGTGGCTCCCACCGCGCGCATCATGCAGGAAGAAATCTTCGGCCCGGTGCTCGCCGTGTGCAAGGTGAAGTCGTTCGAAGAGGGACTCGATGTCTTCAACAACACGCAGTTCGGTTTGACCGGCGGCTATTTTGGCAAGCGCCGCGAGCATCTTGAAAAAGTGCGCGTGCATGCGCATTGCGGAAATCTCTATCTCAATCGCAAGTGCACGGGTGCGCTCGTCGCCGTGCAGCCGTTCGGCGGCTTCAATCAGAGCGGCACGGACAGCAAGGCCGGTGGCCGCGACTATTTGCAGCTCTTCCTGCAAGGAAAGAGCGTGACAGAGAGATTCTAAGCGAGTTCTCGTCCTAAATGCAAGAAGCCCCGCCAATCGGCGGGGCTTCTTGTTGAGCTTCAATCACTCGTGTTCTATCTGCTTCAGCTTCTCCGGCTTGTCTTGCCGGGGAATACACTTCTCTTTCACGACCGTCCAGTCCGTCACATCAAACTCCGCAGTTTCAGATTTCAGCACAAACACATTGCTGACAATCTGCCGGTCCGGAAGACAGACCCGCAAGTAGTAGCGCGGCGGATCTGTGATGTATCCTACCGTCGTGAACAGCGGGTCGGACAAAAATTGTCCGGGCTTCCCGCCGATGTCCGCACTGTTGATCGAAAACGAACTCCAATTGGCCATGCCGCCCTTATCACCGACTGGAGGCAACGGGTCTTCCGCATCCGGGCCATCCGAATCCACATCCCAGTAGATGAAAATGTCCGTCCCGTCCGGAAGCGGCGTGCCCTTGTTCAGACCCTCGTCCGTCAATACTCCCGACTCGAGGTAGAACCCTGCCAAAGGCGGCAGCCCTTGGGCAAATCCAATCATTGACGTCAACAACATCGCGATAAGCAGTCTCACGCTACACTCCTTGGTTCATATCTGCAGGTTAACTCAATATACGAATCCGCCGCCCATTCCTCAAACTCGCGGTTGGGAAAAATTGTTCGCACGAGAGGCACCTCCGCCCCAGTGTCGTTGACTGGAAACCCGCACCAGTGTCCACGCAGTCAGGTATCTATTAATTATTCTCTTACGCATTCACTGTTCGGATCAAGCAGCATCATATGAGATTCGGAATCTAACTTGAAATGCGTGATTTTCCCTCGTGTTGTGCTTATATTCTAAAGCTAAACTGGCAATTTGTCTTGCCATAAGATTTTATGTAACAAGCACCTAAGTCGAAGGGGACTCGGACACCTACTCCGTCCCCGTCAAATCACCTCATGAGGAGAGCATGAACATGATGAAAAACAGATGGTTGTGGACTGGTATCTTCGTCTGCGCCTGTATCGCTGCGGCAGTGGCCGTGCGTCCAAGCGTGAACAAGGCTACCGCAGTGGACATCGAAAAGACCCCCGGTCTCACGGTGCCCGTTCTGAATGAAACTGCTTCACCGGCCGCGACGCTGCACAAGTCGAGCACCGGCACGAGCACGAAGACCTTTGAGCGCCGTGCCCTGACGCCGCTGGATGAGGCACTCATGTCGCCCGCCATTCGCACCGCTTCCGAAGCGGAGAAGCTTGCCTCCATGGAGGCTCGTGCTTCTGATTCCCGCCGCCCGCATACTCCGTCCCTCGATCAGGGCTCGGATAACTGCACTGGCGTGCCCGACTTGGGCTCTGCTCTGGGCGTGGCCGTGGCGACTGGCACGACCGTCGGCGCGACCAACGACCTGGATACCACCGGTTTCGTGAACTTCGCGTGCTGGCAAGGTGACTTCTTCACGCAGTCCACGCTCGGACCTGACGTCTACTACAAGTGGACGGCTCCGGCCACCGGCGACTATACCTTCTCACTCTGCGAAGGCAGCGCCAGCGGCAACCAGTACGACACCGGAATCACCCTCTGGAACTTCACCTGCCCGACCGAACCCGCACCGACCGATCTGATCTGTGGTAACGACGACGGCGGCGTGTGTGTCAATAACTTCGGCTCCGAGCTGACTTGCATTCCGTTGACCTCCGGCCAGCAGATCCTGATCGTGATTGACGGCTATGGCACCGACTCCGGTCCCTATAGCCTCGACATCACCGCGTGCTCGGCGTGCGAACTCGTTTGCCCGGCCAACGGCACGCCCGAAGGCGAACCGCTTTGCGGACCGAACTACGACGACGTCTATAACGGCGGCTGCAACAGCTCGCCCACCGCGTTTCAGACTGTTTTTTGCGGCGACACGATTTGCGCCACCTCTGGTACCTTCCTGTTTGACACATCCGGCTTCCGTGACACCGATTGGTTCCAAATATTGTTGCCGGACACCATGCGCCTGACGTGGTACATGGTTTCGGAATTCCCGCTCGTGAGTTATCTCCTCTTGCCTGGCCCTGCCGGATTCCTGTGTGATAGCTTCAGCGTTGGCGGCGGACCGTTCAATGTTGCGGCGTGCGAAACTCTCTCCGTCTCCGGCTGCCTCGAACCGGGTGTATACTGGCTCTTCTTTGCTCCGCAGCCTGGCTTTGACGTGGAGTGCGGCGCGGACTATCAGACCTGGTACACCTGCGAGCCTTGCGTGATTGACACGACCTGCGAAGTCGCGGGAACCGTTACGGTGGACTGCGAACTCGGTACGTCTTTCAGCGGCAGCACCGTCGGTGCGACCAATGACTGCTGGATCGTCGGCGCGCCGAACCAGTCCGACTCTCTGAGCCCGGATCAGATCTGGGAAATCATCATTCCGACCGACGGCCTCTATTCCTTCTCGATGTGCACGACGTCGCCCGTGTGGGATTCCTACATCTTCCTGACCACGGAATGCTGCGGCGGAACGATTGTTGAGCAGGACGACGACGGATGCGGCGCCGTGGGTGAAACCTCGGCTATCCCGTGTACGCAGCTTACGGCCGGTACCTACTACCTTGTCGTCGAAGGCTGGGAAGAGACCGCCGTGGGCGACTACACAGTCGAAGTGATCTGCTGCCCGCCGTGTATCGTCACGTGCGTGGACAACGAAGCCGAAGTCGAATGCACCGACTTCTTTGACGGTACTAATGACGGTTGCAACATGGACGTCCCGTCGTTTGAGCCGGTTTCCTGCGGCCAGACCAAGTGCGGCACCTCCGGTACCTACGTCATCAACGACACGACCAATGGCCGTGACCTCGATTGGTACGTCATCACCGTGAACGACACGACCCGCATCACCGTCACCGCAACCGCGGAATTCGGTAACAACATCTGGATTCTGTCGTCCAACTGCGCGGCGCCGATCACGCTCGGCTTCAGCAATGCCGATCCGTGCTCCGTCAACACGACCAATGCCTGTGTCGAAGCTGGTACCTATTACATCGTGATTGGTCCGGACGCCTTCGAAGGCTATGCTTGCGGTTCGCGCTATCAGTTCTCGGTGGCGTGCGAAGCTTGCGAAATCCTCGAAGCCGCTCCGCGTGAGTGCCTCGATGAGTACAATCTCGACGGCATCGCCATGGACCAGGTCGGTATCTACGGCACGGTCGGCGTAATCTCGGACATCAACACCAACGGTTTGGGCACCTACCGCAAGTGGGAACGCTTCACCGTGACCGATTCGATCTGCAAGGTCGAGTGGTGGTCCATTCACTTGGGCTTCAGCGGCGGCTTCATTCCGTGCGACAACGAAGACCCGATGGGCTTCCGTGTGCGTATCTACCCGGACAGCGCCGGACGTCCGAGCTCGGTGGCGACCTGCGACTATACCACGTCGCTCTTCCGCACCGCGACCGGCTTCCAGTGGAACATCACGGGCGTCGGATTGACCAACGTGTACTACTACTCGTTTGATCTGCCGACTTGTTGCTTCCTGGCCAACGGCTGGATTTCGATTGAGAGCAACTCGATTGCGACTCCGAACTGTCTCCACTACTGGAACGTGGGTGACGGCACGGACAACAACCAGCACTGGGCGCAGACCAACACCAATCCACTGGCCTCGGGTGCGCAGGACCTTGCCTTCTGCTTGGCCACCAACCCGCCGCCGTGCAATCCGGTCACGGACCTGACCATCTACCTTGCGCCAGGCAACGGAGGAGCCAAGCTCTTCTTCAATGCCCCGCAAGACGCCGTGTACAAGATCTACAGCACCACCAATCCGAATGCCGACGGCGATCCGGATGGCGGCTCTGATGCGGACTACACGGTCGAAGCGACGGTCTTCTTTGCGGCTGGTGCTCATGAGTGGACTGCTCCGGTCGGCTTCGCGAACTACAAGACCTTTGTAGTCACGGCCAACTGTAACTAATCCCTGACTTCAAGTCAGTCGAAAAGCGGGGCGCCCATGTGGGCGCCCCGCTTGCTTTGCTTGCAAAGTGTTCTTTGTCCGCTACTGGAAGATTGTTACGTCGCGTGCTTCCAAAAGCGGAATCCAATAAAATCTTGAACTGTCCGACAACGGATTGCTCTGCGCATTCACAAAGTCTCCATCATTCAGACCATCATTGCGATAGAGCGGTTCAAGATTCGCGATCTGATTATTCTGAAGATAGAGATATCTGATCTCCGACATCCCCGATAGAGCGGCAATGTCGTGAACCTGATTGTCCGCGATACTCAGTATCGTGAGGTTCGCCAGTCCGCCGAGCGACGAAACATTTGAAAGCTCATTATCGCCTACCGACAGATACGTCAGATTCGTAAGCTGACTCAGCGGTTCAACGCTCGTCAGTGAGCATTGGGACAAGTCCAAAGTTGTCAGCCCCGTCAGATAGCGCAGCGGCTCCGCGCTCGAAATGTCACATTGCCAGGCTGAAAGATATTCCAGATAGATTGCCTGACTCAGCACACTCAGCGACGTCACTTGTGTCGCATGTATGTCCAACTCGCGAAGATTGGGAGTCCGCGACAAAGGCGCAAGGTCCGAGACACCTGTTCTCGCGACGGAGAGATACTCAAGCTGCGGCAAGTCCCGCACAAACTCGATGTCGTCTATCTCACTGTCGTCAAGGTTAAGCCCCAGAAGTTCCTGGCAGTCGCGCAACGGCTCTCCACTCGTGACTCCGTTCCCCGCCGCATCGAGATAGGCGAGCTGACCGTGACCTGAAAGCGGCGTGAGGTCGGGAGCCTCATTGTACGAGATCGAAAGCTCTTTCAAACCGGACAGCGGCACAAAGGCGTCCCACGATTCAATCTGATTGTAGTCCAGATAGATCGTGTCCAATTCAAACATCGAAGCGAGCGGCGTGATATCTTGGATCAGATTGATGCGAAGATTCAGAAAGTCCAGGGAGCGAAGTGCTTCGATGCCTTCCAAACTCACAATTGCTTTGCCCTGTGCGGTTAGTCTTCTTAGCCCCTCCACATCCCCAACGGTGAGCTCTCCGTCCGGCTTCAAGACCGCCGCGCGAATTGCTCCTTCAAGGTTCGAATCCGCAATCATCACCGGCTGCTCCAGTCTGCCAAATCCGCTGTCCTTCTCCCGGTCGCAGCCCGCAAGCAAAAGGGAAACCAGCAACGTGCCCCAAATCATGCTCTTCATGTTTCCTCCGGTGGGTTGTCCCTGACAATGTACAATCGGAAATGAGGAAAGTCAAAACCCCCGGCGGGGAGCAGCCGCCGGGGGTCTTTTGTGAGAACGATCGGTTGCTCTTACTTGAGCAGCATCATCTTCTTCATGTCCGTGAAGTTCTTCGTCTCAAGCCTGTAGAAGTACATACCACTCGGCAGACTCGACGCATCGAAGTTCACTGTGTAGCGGCCCGCATTCTGCGCGCCATTCACCAGCGTCGCAACCTGACGACCCAGCAGGTCAAAGACCGCCAGATTCACGTTTGTTGCGTCCGCAAGATCATAGCTGATCTGCGTGCTCGGGTTGAACGGGTTCGGGAAGTTCTGATGCAGCGCGAATTCGCTCACAACTGAGGAATGCGGCTCCACCAGACTCTCGACTTCGCCGACGGTCATACGATTGCCGTCAATATCTATCGCCACCAGATTGTAGCGATACGTAACTCCCGGCTCGACGTCGGAATCCACGAACTGATAGAAATGCTGACTCGGGCTCGTGCCCGCGGCGTCCACACGAGCGCCAGCGCGCTGCCAGGCTGTTCCGTTCCAGCGATTCACTTCGAACATGTCGTTGTCCGTCTCGCTGGCCGTCGTCCACGACAGCACCACGCGGCCATCCGCACCATTCGCCGTGAAGGACATCAGCTCAACCGGCAACTGGAAGTCTTCCAGAATGTAATCTTCCGTTTCGCCCAACACTTCATCCACAAACGTGAGCGCCGTGATGCAGTCAATCAGCTCGCCTTCGCGCGACGGAACCTGACCACCGCACGACGTCAAGCGGAAACGGAAACGACCATCGTAACGACCGATATCCAGAATGCCCGGATCCGGGAAGCAGAATCTCTCGGTCAAAGTCGCGTTCGGACCAGACGGGAACACCGGCTCACCTTCAATCAAGCACTCGTCAATCACAACCGTGTCATCATTGTTGACCGGTTCGTAGATGTCGTCAAAATCGCAGTCGAGGTTTCCGTCTTTCCAGCCCCACACGAACAGAGGCGTGCCTTGAACATAGGCAGGACCCGTTGAAATCGTCACGTCCACGCACACATAGTCCCCCGGCATCCAGGCGCCGTTCGGACGATTCGTGGGCACGAATTCGATTCCATCATCGCAATCATCGAAGTTCACGACGTGCGGGAACAGCTCATGCGACACGCATTCGCCCAGCCAGGCCACCTGATCTTCCGGTGCAAACACCGCGTTGGCTGGACCACCGCTCTCCGGCGTGTTCGTCGGATAGCACGGCTCCTGCCCGTCGGTGAACGGAGGCAAATCGCCTAAGTCATAGCCCACCGGTTCCGGCGGAAGCTGACCACAAGTCATATACACAACCAGCTTCGATGACCACACCTCTGTTGCCCAGGCGCACTGATCCGACATCGCGTCTATGTCCAAGAAGACGCCCACAACGCCCTGTTGAAGCGCTTCCGGTGCCACAAAGAAACGTGTCTCGGACACCGAGAGATTCGAACCCGGAGTCGTGTACGGATTCAAAATGCCCGCCGGATTGTCATTGATGAACACTTCGTCGAACTGGCAGTACGACGCTTCGCTCGCAGGACCGTACTCGTCGCAGAAATCGTTCTCATACGCGCAGATCACGACATACGCTGAGTCAATCGTGTAATCTTCGCACTCGAAGTTCGAGAAGTCAATGTAGTGCGACCAGCCGAAGTCCTGGTTGTACCAATTGTAGAACCCAAAACCGACTTGATTGCGGTCCGGATTCGCGGAAATGTCCTGGCAAGGTGTGCCTTCCGTCACCCATGGTCCGAAATAGTTCGGTTCGCTGGACTCTGCGTCCACGGTTTCCACGTAGATGGCCTGATTGCCTTCATACGAGAAACCTTCCTGGAACGGCACAGACAGGCACGGGGCCTCACAGGAGGTGATACTAAGCACGAAGTCTCCGTACCCTTCGATCACCACGTAGTACGTGCCTTCTTCAAGCCACATGCAACGGATGCGATCGTAGTTCTCCACAAGGCCGCGCGGAAAGAGTTGGTCTCCGTCGCAGCAGCCGGTAAGGATGTAGATATACCCGTCATCATCAAGCTCCTCCAGATCGAATGTGTAGAGGCCGTCCTCATTCACAAACAATTGAAGGATGAACTCATCCGTAGGCCGGCGCCCGCAATTGCCTTCGGTGTCATCAATGGCGATATCAATCGTCGCGCCATTGCTTGTCGAAATTGAAGTCTCTTCATCAGCCGAACAGTCATCCAGTCGGCCGGGACTTCCTCGGTCCCCTGCCATCGCCACGCTCGCTGTCGCCAGCGCCGCGACCATAAACATACTGTACAAGATCTTCACATGCTCCTCCGATCGTCTCCTATGTTCACGTTTCTATCTCTAATTGATTGCCTCTGGGAATTCAAACAGACCGGCAGAAACTACTTCTATACAACTCTTTGATTTTCAACAGTCAAAGAAGGAATCTGCGATTCACCTGAGACAATATTCAACTTAGCTCTGCAATACTGCTTCTGCAATCGAAACCTCAACTTACGTTGAAGTTGGAGGGTCGTTTCTCGTTTCCTACACCTTTGTTAATCTGACATTTGTGCTAAATATAGTAGCTATATCAGACAGCTGTTTCTTTGTGTAAGTTTATCAAACTTCACTTGTCTCTCCACACCCGCTGATCCGGCTTGACTATTGCCTTAACGATCAGTAAATTAGCGTTTCCCTCGCGGCGTCTTAGCTCAGTTGGTAGAGCAACGGACTGAAAATCCGTGTGTCCCCAGTTCGAATCTGGGAGACGCCACCCGAATGCCTGGCTTCCTCTGGAGGCCGGGCATTGCATTTTGCAAGCCCCTCCAGTTGTGCTGAACCCCGCACCGAAAGGATGACGCCTTCGTTGCGGGGTTCTTGCACAAACTCTCGACGGATATTCCGCAACGCCAAACCACTTCGGACGGTGCGACTGAAATGTAGCCTCGCAACCCCCTAAAGTCAATTCAAAACATAGTCTTAAGATTATTCGAAAGTGGAATGTGGCGATTGCGCCGCATCTCTCGACCCGATCTGTACTTCGGCCCTATCGGTGTTATACCCCGCTTCATAACAGCTTCATCTGATCCCTTCATGAATCTGCAAGCCCATCGCGACGCGCGCCTCTCAAGAATTTCTGCTCAGGGTCTGCAACCTGTGGCCGGTTGATGCTGTCTCATGTTGTAGATAACAGCCACGGCCATGCGCGATCTGACGCGGGACCCATGATCGCTTTGCCTGGCTAACAAGAAACCCCCGACTTTGACACCGGTCGGGGGTTTCGTTTTTCTATGTCTTCCTGTCCTATCGGGACACGTGCGAGGCTTCCTTGGCAAGATGCGGGGGCGGATCCGATACGAACAATCCGCCAGGCGGCGCCAACTGTATTGCTCCTCCCGGAAGCACTCTGAACTGCACGACCTCCAAGGTCTGGTCTCTGCCCAGCGTGCGGTCAAAGGTCTCCACCGACGTGCGATTCACCACGCGGACATTAAACGTCTGTTGCGAAATCTCATTGCCGCAATCCGACCACCAATCCACCCACACCGTGTAGTCGCCCACCGGTGCCGTTTGCCAAAAAATATTCTCCGGCGTTCCGTTCTCGTAGTTGCCGCAGAGATTATCGCGGTCCAATTCTCCGCCCGTTGCGGTCTGCGAGTGACCAAAGTAGCAGCGCTCGCCCGAAGGTTCGTACACCCAGAGATCCAGGTCAATGGACTCCGTGTTGAACCACTGCAAGGTAATTTGCACTTCTCCTGTTCCCACCGGAACTGAAGCGTCCGGTTCGCAATGACAGCGGCCCGCCGCGGGTGCCGCAATCGAACCGTCCGTTATGAATCCGTTCCAGTTCGCCGCGCAGCTTCCTCCTCCGTCCCACACCCTTCCGGATCCTTGGGTCACCGTGATCGTACGCATTTGATAACGCCACGTGCCATCGTTCGCGCGCTGCTGCATACAGATTGTGTAGAGGCCTTGCGGCACATAAAGCTGTATAGACTCACGCATCCCGAGAAGACTGGAACCACTCATGGCGTGCAAGCCAAGTTCGGGGATGTAGGATTGATCCTGTGCCGGATAAGCCAAGGTGTAACTCTCCACGCACAACGATGTGATGTCCGCAGAACCATTTTCCAAGTCAATGCATCCCCATCCGCCGGAATACCCCCCGGGCGTCGTGCGAACCGCTGCAAACCAAACCGAGAGTTCATAGGTCTGCGCCGTGATCGTTCCGGAAAACTCGTCGTAAAGGCCCGCAAAACACTCCAGTTGGCTTGTCGTCGGATTGATACGGTACAGACTGACTTCCTTGTTGGCAACGTCAGCGCCGTCCAGAAGAGGCACAGTGACCTCGACGGGATAGTTGAACACAAATCCGCCCGGAGTGCAGCGATAGTAGTTGGACACGCGCGTTTGACCCGGAGGGGGGGCCGCAGAGGCTGTTGTGTCCCGGGAAATCGAAAAGACCATGGCCGCAGTCTGGCCATGTTCAGAAAGCGGCACCGCACCTTCCGGAACATGAATGCTCGCACCGTAGCGTGTTGTAATGGTTCCTTGTTCCGTGCTGCGCACGACGCCGGAGGCGGCGTCCGCATTGGTTACCGTCAGGTCTTGCTCCGCGGATGACGATCTGCCCAGGCGATCATATCCCACCACCCGCAAATCGTAGTCGCCGTCGGCAATCGTTTCGCTGTTCCATTCCCAAACACTCGAAGGACTGCTGGCCGCAGGATTCGGATCCGTGTACATCGCCACTTCATCCACGAAATACACCACTCGATCCAACGCGTCGTTGTTCACATCATGCCCGAAAACCTCTACCCGCACCATGCCGCTCAGTTCTGTGCCCGCACCGGGGTTCAGAATAGTCAACGTCGGATTGCCGTCCTTCGGCTCGGTCGGCTCTTCGTCACAGGCGGTGATGACAATCAGCAACGGCAGCATGCACATTGCAAGAAAAGTACGTCGCATTTCAACTCCTTACAGGTATTCGTCCCTTTCAGAGCAAATGCCGTGCGAAACTCTATCCAACAAAAAAACGGGGCAGCCACACTAGCTGCCCCGCTCGCATTTCTGCGAAAGTGCTTGTCTTATTCCTTGTCGAAATTGATCTTCAGCGACGCGCGCGTGAAGATCATGTCGTCGTAGCCCGACAGGAAGTTCGGACCATAGCCGAAGAACGACGGATGAAGAGTCACATCACCCTGGAAACGATTCCAGCGCATCGTCGCGCCGACGTACAGGTCAGTCACGCTCGACGAATACTCCGGCTTGCCCAGCTCGGACTCTTCGGTCACGCCGCGCCAATCGCGCTCGGCACCAAAACGGCCCCACAGCCACTGGAAGAGCATGGACTCAACGCCCACGCGCCAGAACAAGTCACTCTGGGAATCAGTCGTTTCGTCGCCGCCGTCCGGCTTGAACGTCTCACCCATGCTGCGCAGTCCAATTTCGGAAATCACGAGCAGGTTTTCCTTCGGCGTCCAGTTGTTGCCCAGACCCAGGCGGAACGTCGAGGTGCTGTATTCATGCGAGGCATCGCCAAGCTTGGCGTTGTCCGTGTGCATGCCAATTGCGAGGCTCGGAACAATCGTGTACTCGTCATTGGCCATGTGCCAGTAGCGGCCAGCCAACATGATGTCGCTCGCGCCATCAGCTTCGGCCAGCGTGCTGCCGCCGTGGTCCACGGTGTAGGAACCCGAGCGGAAGCCCAACGACACGTCGAGCTTGTCTTCCAAAGCCGTCAAGCCGAGCAGCAAGCCGAATTCGCCGTACGAATCGTCAATGTCGCCGCCGTCGGAATCCGTCACGTAGGTTTTACCGGCATAGTGCAAACCGAGGCCGACCAGCACGGCGCCCATCGGACGACCGTAGGTCACGTTCAGCTTGTTGTAGCCACCGTCCACCGCGTCCAACCCGGCCAACTGAGCGCCGGCCAGCATGCCGTAGTTGCGGTGATTCAGGTTGTCCACTGCGAGTTGCAGAACGGAAGCTTCCGAACCGAAATCGAAGTTCACATAGGCCTTGTGCAGACCGTAGGGAGCTGAACCGCCGTACGCTTCCAAACCCGCCTGCATGCCGTAGTGCTTGATCAACTGCGGCCACACCGTCGGATTGTAGGCATCGCGAACGATGTAGTTGGTCTCTGAACCACCGAGGCCGATCAAGCGGGTGACCGTCGCGTACGACGTCATGGGAACGGCCACGACCGCCAAAACAAGGGCGGTCAAAAAGACTTTACGAAGAGTCATGTACTGTTTCTCCTTGGTTTCCTGTTGCGGAACTTGCGCAAATATAGAACAATCTAAACCGAAATGCAAGGCATTTTTCTGTTCTGGACTCCATATGGGCGTCCGCAATTACTTAGATAGTCAATACCTTATGTTCGTTGCAACCATGTGTCATGTTTCACAAACCGGCAATTTTTCCCAGCATTCGAATCTCGAAAAATAATGAAAATACTCGATTTATCCACATATCCACAGGGTGTTGCATGACCAAAACCGCTTCGACCAATTCCCCGTAATCCCCCGCTTCTGTAGCCTCGTTAATCATTGTCAAGGAGGCACCGCCGCCGACTTGTGTCCTCTTTGCCTCTCTTTTGGTTTCCCTCACAAACGGCACATCCTTTGCGCACTCTCACTCCGTATGTTTCGAATACCTTGAACTTTCCACCCCCCTGACAAGATGCAAAAATGCTTGGTGGTTGATGACGACCGGGGCATGCTTGACATGCTGGCTCAATGCGTGACCGATCTGGGATATGAACCAATTACGGCTGAGGACGGCGACCAGGCGTTTTCCGCCTTTCGCCAGCATCATCCGGTGCTGGTAATCTCCGACATCCACATGCCAAACCGCAACGGGCTGTTGTTGCTAAAGGACATCAAGGAAGACGATCCAACCGTCCCGATTATTCTAATCACGGGCTGGATGCACTACAAGGCCGCCCTGAACACCGCTTCGCCGCGCCCTGACGCGCTGCTGGAAAAGCCCTTCGCCCTGGATCAGCTCAGGAAGACCATTGCCGACCTGCGCGTGGAGAGCTCCGCGGCATAACATCGCGAGTAAGCCGCTCCCTGTGAGAACGGCCTCGAAATACAAGAAGCCCGATGCTTTCGCATCGGGCTTCTGACTTTTTGGAAGAACTCCAGCTACTTCAGGAACAGGATCTTCCGAGTGTCGAGCGCATGGCCCTCGGCCTCCAAGCGCGCGAAATAGATGCCTGTGGCCAGTCCCGTTGCGTCAAACTGGATCGTCTGAGGTCCTGCCGCGCGAAGCTCATCCATAACTGTGGCCACTTCGCGGCCTGTGATGTCGTACAGCCGCAGAGCCACCCGACTGGTCTGCGGAACGTCAAACCGGAACGTCGTGCTCGAGTTGAACGGATTCGGGTAGTTCTGATGAAGCACAAATTGCTCCGGCAGCGGTGCGCCAGAATCGTCCGCCGATGTGATGTAGTCCGTTGTGAAGCGAATCGAGCGACCCGCGCGCACCGGAGCGGCACCCGGACCATAGAAGAGCTGATATCCGTATTGCAGTCCGACCGTACCGTCCGCGTTCTCGATACCGACGGAGGCTTCAAGCCGGCCCGTGTACTCGCTGTACAAAATGTCTATCACGCTGTTGCCGTCGTCGCTGCCATTCACTGCCGGGTCATAGAGATGAACCTGGAATGTCGCGCGGCCCGAATCAAAATACTCAGGCACATCGTCCCACTGAATGATCGCGCGACCATTCGCCGCATCATAGTAGTACCACACTCCTCCGCCGTTCTCCGGGCGATAGTCCTGATAGAACACGGCGATGTAGTTGTCCGGTGCACCAGCCACGGGAATCGGCCAACGGCTCCAGTCGCTTGACCCCGTCGTACCGACAGCAACATGACCGTTTGCGCAAACTGAGATCACACTTTCCGCCGCGCCGTAGAATACAAGGTTGAATGGCAGCGAAAACGTGACACAATTATCGCCCGTGAGATTCAGATTCTGGCCAAGGCCTTCTGTCAGTTCCACCCAGTCGAACTCAGGGCCGCCGAAATCCAGATCGTCATAAGCATAGTAGCCATAGGCATCCGGACCGGTCGGACCCACAAGACCTGAATAGTCAAGATCCACATAGATTGTGTCCAGAGCGGGAGTCAAGGTTGGTGTGATGCTTTGCGTCGCATAGATCTCGACATTCTCGCCAATCACGAATTCCTGCACGCCTGTGTGCATCACCGGAAAACTCGTGTATCCCGTGGCGTCCGTGAACACGCTCTGTCCGCTCAGAGGATGCCGCACCTGAATATCCGGCACAACCACTCCTTCGGGATCGCGAACGTTGAAGATCGCGGTCGTGCCTGCCGTGATGGACATCGTCAAGTCTCCATCGTCCACCTGTCCGGCAACGATGTTGATCTGGCGCTCGACTGTGCCGTAGCCGAACTTCTCATACGAACCAATGTAGGTACCCGGCCTCAGGAAAAGCGAGTACTCGCCCTGCGCATCCGTGTACACATCGCTCGCACCTTCGACGCGGAGCCGGACATTCGCGAGTGCCTGGCCACCCGGATTCACGGTCACCGTTCCCGCCACGGAACCCATTGCACCCATGCCGTTTCCAATCGCAGGCAGCATGCGCAGTTTTCCAAAACCCCATGTTGTGTCCGCACCCGCATCACCTGCATCCAGCGCACCGTTTACCAACACTTGATAGACTTCTTCGGGAGTGATTCCCGGAAATGCCGAGTATATCAGGGCAAGCGCACCGCCGACGTGCGGTGTTGCGCCGCTCGTGCCGCCGATTGTTCCTTGATTGCAGACGCAGGAAATGGACTGCACGCTCGTCGGCGCCGCAATGTCCGGCTTCAAGAGTCCGTGATTGCCATTGTGATAGGGATAGTCCTCAAACTCGTCGGGATACTCACTCGGCGAATCTTCCGGCCCGCACCACGGACTGCGCGGATGCACGCAGATGTCTTCGCGGGACCAGCCCGACGGCCCAACGCCGCTGGGAGTATAGAATGTACCGTTGGCGTTGTATCCCGCGACCGCTACCACCGAACTGACTCCGCCCTGCTGATAATGACTGGCGGTCATCGAAGGCGGAGGGCAATTTGAGGGCGCCGCGCACGACAAGGGCCGCGGATTGCTCGTGCTGTCATTGCCCGTGGAGTTCGAGTGTACTATCCCCGCCGCAAGCTCCATCTCCGATACCCAGCGATGCGCCACGTAGTTCGGGCATTCGCGAATCTGGCTGTTGTCGCATTCGCTCTGCTTGAAACTCAAGCTCGCGGAAATTACCTGCACGCCCATCAGAATCGCATATTGACTGCCTTCGAAAACTGATCCCTGCGTCAGATAGCCGCGCATCACCAACAGCTTCGCGCCGGGCGCCATGGCAATCGTATCGCTCGCCGAGACTCCTACATTCGAGCAAATCACCGAGGCCGTGCGCGTGCCGTGGCAGGAACCTTCGCCGCTGCTCACATCATTGGTGTTGTCGTCGAAATTCCAACCATAGAAATCGTCCACGTAGCCGTTGCCGTCGTCATCTATGCCGTTCTGTTCTTCGACGTCCAACGATCCGTTGCCGTTCAGGTCTTCGCCGGGATTGAACCAGATGCGTCCGTCAAACTTCGCGCAACCGTCAAAATTCACTCCCGAGTCCTTGTGTCCGACCAATACACCTTCACCGCGCGCTCTGAATTGCGCCCAGACTTCCGGCGCCTGCGTTTCAATCACGCCCCAGCCATTGTCCAGAGTATTGTCATAGACGGGATCATGCGTGATGTAACGAATCTCCGGAAAGTCTTTGGCCAGAGCTTCAATCACCGTTGCGGACGCGGTCAAGCGAATGGCATTGACAATCCACAGCGGCCGCAGCAGCGAGACGTTGCCGCTTTTCTGCTCCGCGCTCAAATACTCCATGACATTCGGGCTCATTTGCGCGAAACGCTCTTGCAGCACGTTGACCACATACTCCCGGCGCGGACCCATCGGCAGCGCGCGTGCTTCGGGATACACCTCGTCCATGGTCAATCTGTTTTCCAAAAACACCAGAACGGAAATTTTTTCGCCTTGCTGTGTGTCGGACAGGAACTGCGGCAGGAGCGGAGAGAGCTCCGCAGCACTTCCGATGACCGTGCCGAGGCACAGCACAAGTACGGTGATGATCGTTCGCATAAGGGTCCCCTGCCTGAGCTTTGTTTTGAGACAAAATGGCATATCGTCGCAAAGATTCCTATATTCGAGCCATGAAAGCAATGTTCAGAGATCCGTGGTTCTGGCTGATCGCCGCGCTGGCCGTCGCGCTGCGCGTCTGGCATCTATTGCATGCCATGGGCAGCCCGACCTTTCTGGCTCCGGCTGTGGATCCCCTGTGGTATCATCAGGCCGCCGAGCGTGTCGCGCACGGTGCCTATGGTCCGTGGCCGCTTTTTCGCGCGCCGCTCTACCCCATTCTGCTCGGCTGGACCTACAAGCCCGTCGCCAATGATCTGCTCTGGGCGCGCATTCTGAACATTTTACTGCAAACCGCGGCGCTCGCAGTCGTCTATTCCACCGCGCGCGACTACTTTGGAACTCTCGCCGCGCGCATCGCAAGCCTGTTCTTCGCCGTCAACGGCATGCTGATTTTCTTCAGCGGCGAAACTCTTTCCACAAGCCTTGAAGTCTTGCTGGGGGCACTCTGCGCACAAAGCGTGCTCGCGCTCTCCAAGTCGCAAACTCCGCGACATGCCGCGCTGGCCGGAGTTATCTGGGGACTCGCCGCGATCACACGACCCAATTTCCTGCTCGTTGCGCCCGTCGCGCTGCTGTTTGCGTTGAGGCGGCAAAGTCTCACGCGCTCCGGTGCTGCTGCGTTGGCCGCTTTGCTTCTGCCAATACTTCCGGTCACCATTGCGAACTTCTCGCTCGGAGGTGAACCCGTTCTCATCGCGACTCAGGGCGGAGTGAACTTCTGGATCGGAAACAATCCGTCCGCGGATGGCATCACCTCTACGCTTCCCGGCGCGGATCGCTTCTGGACCATGGAGCAGGCTAAAGAGCTTGCGGACCGCACAAGCGGGAGAGACCTTGCCCCGGGCGCGTTGTCAGATTTCTACTATGAGAAAGGGCGCAACTATGTGAGCGAACATCCGCTCGACGCACTCAAACTCATGGTACGAAAGTCGAGCCTGTTTTTCAATCGCTTTGAAGTTTCCAACAACAAACACATCAGCTACTTTGCGGCGCAAACACCCGGACTGCTGATTCTGATTCTGCTGAACTTCGCGCTTCTGCTTCCCTTTGCAGTCACGGGTCTTTGGGCCGCGCAGAGGTCTGAGAGTCGCTTGCTCTGGAGTCTTGTGCTGGTCTATGCGCTGAGTGTGATTCTCTTCTTCATCGCCAGCCGCTTCAGAATGCCGGTCGTTCCGTGGCTCACTGTGCTCGCTGGAGCGGGTGTGGCTGCGATGCTCAAGCTTCGAGGAGCGCGGCTCGCGATTTCTGCAATGGCCGCCGTGGTCGTGCTGCTGCTCACTCTCAGCAATCCCTATCGCGCACACGAAGCTCCCGAGTCTTCCGCGCGCTATATGGAAGGGAACGCGTATCTTGCTCTGGCAAACTATGATTCCGCGCAAGTCTGTTTTCGCGAGGCCGCGAACAATCCGGAATTGCGAAAACTTGCCACTCTGAATCTCGGCGTCGCACAACAGCGCGCGAAGCACGAAAATGAGGCTCGCTTCACGTATCTCAAACTGCTGCGCGATTTCCCGGACTATGCTCCCGCCTTCAACAATCTCGGCAGCGCGTGTGAAGCCGTCAAGGACACCGTCTCAGCTCTGGACGCCTATCGCCGCGCGATTGCGCTTGACCCTGCGATGTCCGACGCGAAAGAAAATCTTGCGAAACTGCTGCTCGAACTCGGCAAGCACAAACTCCGCTGGGGTGATTCGTGGGGCGCGCAGGTTCCCTTGAAAGAGAGCATCGCCGTTCTGCCCACCGCCTCAGGCTACTATCACCTTGCCGTCGCCCATGGACAATCCATGGAATATGATCAGGGCGTCGAAGCCCTGGCGCACGCTCTGGAACTTGATCCGTCCTACGATCCCGCCGTCACTCTGAAACGTCAGCTTGAACTTGCTCTAACTGGCGTGAAAGTTCCGCGGCCTGAGATAAAGTAGAATCCATCGCCAGCGCACGAGCGACCGCCGCTCGAGCTTCTTCAGTCTTTCCCATCCGCGCAAGCAGCAGTCCAAGATTGGAATGCGCTTCGGCGCGCGATGTGTCCAGCGCCAGCGCGTCCTCCTGCACAAACAGCGCGCGCTTGGTTTCACCGGTCTGCATCAGGCGCGCGGCTTCTGCTTCCAAAAGCGGAATCCACGCACGGTCGCCGCGATTCATTACCAATTGATAGAGCCGCCACTGCGTCCGATAGAGATTTCCCGCGTTCACAATCGCCATCTTATGCGGCCACACCGGTTTGTTCTGCGGAAAGGTTTGCACGTACAAGCTGTCCGTGGCTTCAAGATGCAGCCACGCGCTGTCACGGCGCTGAGTATAGAACTCCACCAGAATCTGCTTCAGCTCATCGCCCGTGCTCGCGGAGAAGAATTCGATCTTGTCCCACAGCGGATACAGATCAATCGCCAACGCGCGCGTCGTGGCAATCATCGGGTTGCCTGAGTATTGCTCAAGCCGCTCCGCGTGCTGTTGAGTCTCTGAAAGCCTTGCAAAGGCCAGCGCACCCGAGCTTGCGGTTTGAACGGCCATCAAGAGAATCACTACTCCCATGGCGCGGGATTTCGGAAGGTCCGCTTGATGAAACGCGATCAAAAGCAAAGGCACCGCAAACAACAGCAGGCGAGGTCCCCAATGAACGCCGGAGGATACCGGCACCAGCAAGAGACCCAAAACCACTCCCGCGATGGCATAGGCCATCGCTTTTGTTTTCCAGGCCCCGCGTGAAATCACAAGCAGCGCAATCCAGGGCATCGCAAAGAGCAATGAACCGCTGCTCAAAAGTGATAACGCGGGCGAGTGTGGCTGCCACGTCACGCGCAATGCAAACAACAGAAAAAGAAATGCTCCGGTCCATCCTGCGGCACGCATCACGCGCGAGGCATCCCGCAGACCTATGAGCACAAATGCCATGACCAGCACGACGAACATCGCAATCGTCTGGACAAGGTCCGGTCCCATCGCGAAGATCAGGTCCCAGATCGCGTCTATCCGCGACTTCAGGTAGCCGCCGAGACTTGCCCAGCCGGGAAGCGCATGATTCAATGCGGATTGCCGGAAGAATTCCGCCGGGCCGCACAAAGAAATCAACACCACAAGCCCCACGGTGACTGCCGCCTTCAGCAACAGCATCTCCCGCTTGCGCTCAGCGCGCCAGAGCGCCAGAGCCAACAGCGGTACCAGCAAGACGTATTCCATGCGCAGCGCAATTGCCGTGGCAAGCAAGAGTCCCGAGAGCATAGCAAATTGTGCTGATCCGCGTTCACGCAAGAACACCTGAGCAATCGCCGGCAAGGAGAGCAGCATGGCCAATCCGTGTTCCCAGGGCACCAATCCATAAAACGTCAGCGGCAAGAGCAGGAAAACCCACTGCATTCCGTATGCTGACAGGAACCACGCGGCACCCAGGGAAATCAAAACCGACACAACGATCAGCGCGCGGCGGCTCAGCAGCGATTCGATGCCCGCGAACAGCCGGGCGTAGGGCGAGAAGCCCACACGCACTTCGTGCTCTGCCGGTTCAGCAAACGGCGGGACGAGAATCGGATTTGCGCGCGGATCACTGAGCTTGCCGCGAATCTCACCGTCCGGAATGGCGGTGTGCCACGCGCCCTCGCCGTAGCGCACAGAGGCTGCCTTGACCGCATCATCTATCGTCCACGTTCCCGCAGGGACATAGAAGGACACGCCGAGCATCAGCACGGACCAGATGATCAGCCAGCGGCGAGAAATTGCGTCACTCATGTCGTATTGAAGAAGAGCCGCGGCGATCATGCCCGCGGCTCTCTTGTATGTCTCTCTCTTCTGTGAACCTTAGTTGAAGTTGAAGTTCACATCCAGATTCTGATTGAAATAGAGGATCTGGTTGGCGATCAGCATCGAAACCGACGGCACTTCACCCAGCAACGGATGTTGGAACGGCTGATTCTTCATGTACACCAGCGGGAAACAGAACAGCGACGTACGGAAACGCGGCGTCGCTTGAATCCGCGTGATGAATCCGTTCTCCGTAATCTCGATCTCAATGTTTCCGGAGTACTTCACGAAGTTGGTCGCCACCGGCTCGTCGTGCTCGCTCGACAGGGGAATGAACACATAGCTCACTTCCAACACATCCGAATTCTCCCACTCACCCGCCGAAGCCGGAATGGAAGCGAAAATCCTCCAACGCGGCAGGAACTGGTTCGCTGACAGATTGCGAACCTGAATGAAGTCCGCGTCCACACCGCGCGTCACGTTATGAATGCGCGTGGCGGCCAAAAGCGGCAAAGATTCATTTTGCGGAATCAATACCACCACCGTCGAATCCGACAGCGTGTCCACGTTGCAGTCGAAATTTTCAACCGTATTGGACACGATGGACGTATCGCTGGTCGTGGACTTGTAGTTGTAGATCGTGGTCGAGAAGTCAAAACTCTGCTGCACCGCAGATCGGCCAAACGTCTCGATTTCCGGTGGGTAGACCACATCCGTCGGTCCGTAGCGAAGCTGCGTCGTGAAGACTGTATCCGTCTCGAGATCAGGATACTGCACGTCGCTGGCCACCGCACCCTGGAAGTCCGCAAGACCCACCAGCGTCGGAGCGACCGAGCCGCTGTACACGTCGCGGCTGCGAACCGTGAACAGATTGAAGTAGTGCGACAGGAAGTCCACCGGAGCGCCGCCCGTTGGAATGGACATGGACTTGTTGAAGAGACGGCGGCCCGTCATCCACACGCTTCCACCCACATCCAAGTAGTTCCCGAGCACCTTAACGTAATTGATGACATCCGGGTCGTCGTTGCGCGGCGATGTGTTGTCGTCGTCAATAATCCAAACCAAATCGAATTGACTGATCAACTCGTAGGGAATCGAGTTCCCCAGACGATTGTCATACCAGAAGATGTCGTCATAGACAAACGGTTCAATCTCCGGTTGTCCCGGAATATTCACGTAAGGAATCAACTGATTGGCCAGATCAACCGCTTCGGCAACCACTCCGCTTACACCATCCGGCCCTTTGTAAAAAGCCAATAGCGTATCCGCGTTGACGCCGCCGCGCTGCAATTCGATCGCAGACGGAACCTTGTTCTCATCAACAATCATGATACGGCGCGCAAACGTCGGCTTGATCGCCGTGAAATGCAATTCCGCCGTATCCGAAATCGCGAACCCGTCGTCAATTGAGCGCAGGAAGAATGTATAGTCGCCTGTTTCGAGACCCGAAAGCGCGATCTGCGCATTCACGGTCCAATCACTCCAACCCGCGCGGTAGCCCGCGACATGATTGCTGTCGTCATACACAGGAAGCGCTACAGTATCATTGGGCAATTTCACCAGCGCATAGCTGTAGCCCAGTTGAATGACGTTGCCAATACGCGAATCAGGATCGCTGCCCTGCCACAAGATCTGAATACCCGTGTAGGTTGCCGTCAGCGTGTCGCCGACCAACAAGGTGTCTTCAATCGTGTATTCTTCGAAGTACGTCGGGTCAGACTCAAGAGCCCAGCGCATTTTAGGAGTGTTGGGACGTTCGTTCGTTCTGAAAAACGTTCGCCACGCGATCCCGGATCGAGAGTTCGCGTTGTCCACCGACCGCACGAGGAAAATGTGTTCGGTGACCTCGCCGACTTCTGTCATCAGATAGATCTGGGCGCTTGCCGACTCTGTATAGACCCACCAGGTATCGGGAATCCCTGCAAGGTAGGTCTGCCAGGTTGCGTCCCCTCCGCGATATGCGGCAATTCCTTCGTCTGATGCGATGTCGTAGAGCTCAAACCCGAGGATTTCGCCATCGTCGTCCCAGCCTGTCCAGTGGATGACCGGCGCATAGCTGAACTGCGAGCTGTCTTCGGGAAAGTTAACAAATCGCACGTGCGGAGCCTGATTCGGATCCGCATCCTTGTCTACGTACCGATCACAGCCGACCACAGCCAAAATGACCAGCGCGGTGAACAGTAAGATATTTCGCATGTTTGACATGTTCATTGTCTCCGCGGTTTACAGGAACCGCTTGTTGAAGCGGTACCCAAGCGAGAACCGGTGGATGTCTCCGAGGAATGAGATGCCCGTATAGGCATAGTCCATGGTCAGGCCCGCCTTTTCAAGGTTCAACCCTGCGCCCAGAGATGCGCCGTTGCCGATGAAGGTGCCGTTCCGGCTGAACAGCGGATACTCGTAGTACGGATTGTCGGCTGACGCATCTTCGCCCGCGTTCACCGTCGTACGATACTCATCCCACGACTTCCTCGTCCAGCCGTTCAATTTCTTGCCCGCGCGCAGGAACACCGTGTTATGGAATCCGTACTCCAGACCAAGGTTGTACACCTCAAGGTTGTCATTCGGATGAGACCAGGCCAAGGACACCAAGAGCGCATGTGTGCCCAGCGAATCCTGACCGTTCCAGTAGTCGCGGTCGTTCGTATTGATCGCGTACATCGAAGCACCAAACGTGAAGTTCATCGGCAGAGGAAACTCCTCTTCCACAAACTTCATGTCCGGCCCGAAATTCGAGGTCAACATCGCGATGCGCACGCTCTTCCAACCGGTGTCGTAGAACGTCCCGATGTCCGCGGCCCAGCCCGTCGCCGATTTGTCCGCAAGCATTTCGCTGACAATCTTCAGCGTGCCGCCCACGGAGAACTTGTCGGTGAGCATCTGGCTATAGGAGATTCCACCGGCAAAGTCGCCCGCCGTGAATGTCCGGCCTGTGCCGTCCGGACGATCCGGAGTCGTCTCCTTGATCTCGTCCGTCGTCAGATAGCTCATAGACACGGCTACTGCACCGTTGAACCTCTCGACCGGCTGAGTCAGACCCAGGTAGCCATATTGCAGTCCGGCCACATAGTCAATCCAGCTGATGGCGCCCTGTGGACGCTCCAGACGAGCCAACGCGCCGGGATTATGCCAAATCGCGTTCGCGTCGTTGGCCACGGCGACAAATGCCTCGCCCATGCCCACCGCCCGAACCGACGGGCTGATTTTCAAAAACTGTACGCCGGCGGTGCCTACCTTCGCCTGTGCCCACACAAATGAGGGGGCCATCAGACAGATCAGCAGCACTCCGAGTATTCGCCAACGCTTCATGTTCACTTCCTTCCGTCTATGGAGCACGATTCGGAAAACGATTAACGGATAATCACGAACTTGCCCGTCGAATACGAATGATCCGACAGGTCTTCCACCGAGAATAGATAGAGGCCCGACACAACCTGCTGGTTATTGCGGGAGTTCAAGTCCCACTTCTCTGAATTCAAACTCGCCCACGAGCTGCGGTCACCGTCCACGTTGTGAGGCACAACCTGAACCAGGTCGCCCGCCGTCGTGAAGATACGAATCAGACAGCGCTCGGGAAGATTCATGAATTCAATGCGGCGGTCCGTCTGCGGGAAGAAGTCTCGCGTGCCGTCATTCTGATTCTCCCACGACTGCCCGCGCGCCGCCGATGTGTAATCCTGATAGGCGCGATACGGATTCGGCACCACCGTCACTTCGCGCTCCGGTGATCCCGCCGGCGCCAGCAGCACGGCGTTTGCCGTGGCGCGCGTCGTCAGCGACGTCAGACCCGATTTCGGATCGCCAAAGTCAAACGAGGTCACCGCGTAGTAGCGCGGCGCAAGCTTCGTTGCCGGAATCCTGAACTGATAGACGCCTTCATACGGGCTCTCAATTTCGCCGAAGCCTGTGTTGTTGCCTACCGCCTTTAGCATTCCCGTAATGCCGCGAATCACAGAGTCACGCGGCAGACCCGTCGAATCCGTGACCGGAACCGTCATCATCGAATCGGTTCCAACCGCGAAATACGCAAAGTCTTTGCGATCATACTGCGCCAGCAGTTCGTAGTTGTTCTCAAGATTGACCGTGGCCACGTGAATACGATAGCCTTCGAAATCCTGCTCGCGGCTGAACGGATCGCGATAGCTCGGGTTTTCGGATGAGCTCTTCGACCAGCGAATCAGAACGTCGTTGCCTTCGAACACATATCCGAGACCACCGATAAAGCAATCTCCGGTGCGCACGACACCACCAGAATGCTGAGAAGCATTGAACGTGTTCGGCACGCAGTCTAAAAGCGCCGGAATCGGCGGCGGCGGCGGACCCGTGAAGTCCGGAATACCGTCGCCAAAGTCCAATATCTCATTGGCCGACATCCAACCCATGTCCCAGCGCCCAAGTTGCAAAGGATGCGTCGCAGGGAAAGCATAGACCAGATCCGGCGGAACCAATTCGTCTTCGTTGTCGCACGGATTCAGCGGACGGCTGTTCAGAGCCGTATTCACGATTGCATCGTGGCGTCCGTTGCGCTCGGTCAAGTCGGCATCCGGACCCGTGTACCAGCCGACTTCGATCTCCGCATTCTGACCCAGAGTCGCTGAACCCCGGAAGTACACCACGCGAACGCTGTCCACGCCAATCGGCAGCACGCCAAAGAGACCGTCAGTTCCGACGTCTTCGCCGTAGTAGCCGTCGCCTGTGTCCAGCAAGCCGTCGCCCTGCGAACCGTCTTCATCCACGATGGTCGGGTCACCGTCCAGACCCCAGTCGAAAATCGGCGTGTCAAACATACGGTTATCGTACACGTCCTTCGCCCAACGCGCGTTGAGTTTCAGGTCCGTGAAGTCATACTTCGACGTGTCCGGAATGCCGGGAATAGATTGCGGATCGTTCGGGTTGTGGAAGAACTCGCCGCCCACATAGGCAATCGTCATCTTGAACTTCTCGCCGGGATTCAGACGATAGATGTCATTGCCCGCACCGTCCGTAAAGTCATAGATGCCCAACGGACCCCAGGACAACAGATAGCGAGTGTCGTATCCGTCCGCGATGTCGCGCGCCGTGACCGCATCCGGCAGGCCCAGTGTGGACCAAGCCTGCGGATTGTTCGGCCCAAAGCAGTTCGTATCGCCGGGAACCAGCCCGTTAAAGTGATCAAGCACCGAGGTCTGCCAGAAGTCAAACTCGCAGTTTCCCATCAACTGATACTTGTGCGCGTCGCCTTCAGGAATACCATACTGCGCCGTCCAGCCCATGCCCATACTGTCGCGGTTGGCATACGCTTCCCATGCCGGGCCGTAGTCGAGCTGCACGTTGCCGTTCGGGTTGTACCAGTTGAACGACGTAAAGAGACGCGGATTCGGTGCGCGAATCACGCGCGTTCCCGTCACATGAGGAATGTAAAGCGGGCCGCCGAATGCGGTGTTCTCATAGCCGTCATTGTCGGCAATCCAGGCCACGTCAATCCGCACCGCCGTCGTGTCGTTCTGCGCACTGACTTCTTCAACTTCGCGAATAAATCCGCACACGTCGTCCGTGTGTTCGTCCAGGTCGCCGGCCACGCCGCAATCGGAGTCCACATACAGACCGACATACACGTTCTTCAAAAAGTTCGACGCGATGTTCTCGATTTCGTAGTCAATCAGAATGAAGTCCTCGGCAAACGCCTGGCTGAACGAATACGACGTCTGGCTGATCTTGATACCGAGCGGACGGTGAGGTCCATCGGTCGGATCGTTGCGCACGAAGAAATCGTCCGTCAGCGTGTCCGTCATCACCGCGAGGAAATCCTGATCGGACACCGCGAACGAATCAAACACCTGCTCGCCAAAGCAGTTGGTGAAGCCGGGGCGGTTCGAGCGCTCGATGATTCCGTTGCCGCCGCGTTCGCCTGCATGGAACTCATTGATGGACGGGTTCTGCCAACCGTCCGTTCCCACGGACACGCGCGTCGTGAAGAAGCCTTCTTCTTCAATCAGTGCGCCGATCCACAATCCTCCCTGAAAGAGGTACTGCTGACCGGAACCGCCGGGAAACTCGCATTGCGGTGCCCATGTCCCCGGAGGCGGACAAGGATCTTCCAACGCATCATCCTGCGAAGGACCATCGTTGCCGAAGTATCCGTAGTTCGTGATGTTCATCCACATCTTGCCCGCATTGTGAACGCGGTTCTCGTCTTCAGGGTCGGCCACGTCGAGCGTATTGCGCACGGGGCCGCGAGGACGATTCACGTCGTACGGTGAAAGCGCTGCTTCGCTCCGGGACGCAAGCGCACCCAGCAGAAAAATCAGCGACAGTAATGAGGAGTAGGTTTTCCAGCGCATGTGCAAGAACCTCTATCGTGATGGCTTGCGACGACGATCAGACGCCGACGCGATCAGATTTCCAAATGTATTTAGTAGCGGGACGCCAAACCACCGGAACGCAGCCCAGCGCCTATCCCTGTGCCGCCCGGACCACCCCACGCTCCCATGTCGTTACGAGTTTGGTCCGCATCATTGTACTGCGCGTCCGGATGGCCCGCGTTGATGCACGGCGATCCCGGAGCAAGGCGATAGTCCGATCCGGCAAACTGCGGGTTTGCGCTGATGCTCTCGCCAACGTCCAGAGTCGCGGGGCTATAGTTGGCCGGAACCACGTCGCGCAATCCGTTGTTGTAAACGTCATTGTAGTTCAACTGCGGGAATGACGAGAACTGCGCATAAACGCCGTAGCGCCCGCAACCCGTAATGATGTTGTTCAACATCTCGGGATTGCAGTTGTTCTGCATGTGAACCCCGTGATAGCCGCTGCCCACAATGGTGTTGTTCACCATCAGCGGATCGCAGAAGTCCGTCAGCGAAACACCGCTGGTCGAGCAAGCTTCAATAATCGTGTTCATGATCTCAACACCGTCGTGCACGCCCTCAAGCGTCAGGCCGCGGCCGCGCGAGCCGTTGATCCACGAGTTGCTGACCTTTGCCGATGACGCAAGCACCTCGATTGCCTGCGTGCCAACATTCGTGAAACTGCACGACTGAATCATCACTGCGTCTTCCAGGTTCGTCGTGCCCGTTTCCACTTCGACTCCGCCCTGGAATCCGTTGATGAACTCCACGTTCTCAAACCTTACGCCGGATTTGTTCACCAGCACTTCGTCGAAATCGCGAACGACCATGTGCTGAATCACCGAGGGGTCGTCGCCGCGGTCAAAGAAAATGATACCGCCAACGATATCCTGTCCGATGGTCTGACACGGGCAAATCTCCACCGGAGATCCCGCCGTGCCCTGTACAAGCAGGCGGCCATAGATTTCCATGTTGAACTTGCCAGTCGCCTCAATTCGCGTGCCCGCCGGTACCGTGACCGTCACGCCGGGCGGAACCACCACGTCGCAGGACATGCGGTAGGTCGCGCTCGCCAGATCGTCTTCCAATCTGCCGCGCAACTCAAAAGTCTGCTGAGAGTACGGCTGCGATCCCATGTCCGCAGGAGTGCCATCCGAATCGAAATCCCCGTCCAGCGGACCGGCATTGACACAGGGAGAACACGATTCCAGACCGTAATCTGCAAATCGGGTCTGCAGTTCTTCCGCGGGATCAACAAACAGCGGCGGCAAATCAATATTGAAACGTGAGTCGCAAGAGTCGAGATTTGAGTTCACCTCGGTCAAATCGCCAAACACGCGCAACGTGCCCGTGCTCGTGTCCGGATTGTCATTCGACAGAATGAACCCCGGCGCGCTATTCTCGGCAACATTGTTGTAGCGAACATCGAGTTGCTCAATCTGTGTCACGGTCTGATCAGCGCGAACCGCCGAAGCGTCGTTGCCCGTCAAGACGTTGTAACGAATGCGCGGCAGCGATGCAGAGCCCTTGATCGCGATGGCGTTGTTCTGGTTATTCGTCACGACACAGTGTTCAATCGTCGGACTGCTGTCCCAAATCGCCAGCATGCCGCGGAAATTCTGCGCGTCACGCCCGCGATCGCCCAATGTGTCCGAATCAAAATAGGCACCATAGCTGAACACGCAATAGCGGAACACCGACCCTTCGGACGCATTGCGCAACTTTATGCCGCGCCACTGGCCCAAATCAGGCTCCGTGTGCGCACTTGTGAAAATGATCGGAGAGGCCGAACTCGCTTCGGCAACAATCTTTCCCTGGACGTCTATCCAGTTCAAACCGGCCACCATGATCTCCGCACCGGGCTCGACCGTCACCGTCACGCCCTCGGGGATCACATAATCCTCAACGATGATCCACGGCACTCCGCCGTTGGCGCTGATCGTTAGGTTCGTAGTGGGTGAGCGCAGCGTATCGCCTTCGCGAAACGGACTTTCCGGTTTGGGCGGATTGGACACGGGGTCCGAACACCCGAACACGATCAGCAGAGCGGTCAGCACCGCAAGTCCTGCGCGATATCTCTTGGAATTCATATCTATCTGACTCCGGGATACAGTTTCGTGTGAAATCCGCTTAGAAATCAAGCTTCAAGTGAAGCACCACCTGACGCGGCGGGAAGTAATTTCGCGGATTGTGGTCGTAGTCCTTGCCCAGATTCCCGTCGTCGTCCTCGTTCTGATTCAGCTCGTGCGACGAATCGTAGGCGTTTCCCGTCTCCGAGTAAATGTCCCGGACGTTCTTGCGATTGAATAAATTGGAAATCTCAAATCCCGTCGAGAACTTCATCCCCTTTCGCAGTTCCCAGAACTTGTCAAACCGCAGGTCCGTCGTGGACGTCGCGGGCTGACGCGCGGAATTTGCCAAGATCAGATTCGACTGCTTCTGCACAATGTAGGTGGACGGCGTGTACGGAAGACCCGAACCATATGAGAACTCAACCGTGGAAAGCCAATTCGACGGAAGTTTCATTCCCAGGACTTCGGGATTCTGTCCCTTGGCCACCATCAACGTCAAGAACGCTGAAACGCGATGCGTCTCGTCCCAATCCAGCGGATGCTCGTTGCGATTCTCCGGAACACCATTCAAACGGCTCAAGAGACCTTCCGCCGCCGCCGATTCCTTGCCGTAGGCAAAGGAGAAGTCGTAGTTCGCGGTCAAGGCCCACATGTTCGAGAACTTCTTGTCCACCGAGAACTCGAAGCCGCGCGCACGGGCGTAACCCAAATTGAAGTAGCGATTCAGCGTGATCGGTCCAATACGCTCTTCGACCGTTCCAATCTGGTTGTACACGTCGCGGTAGTAACCCGCCACGTCAATCACCCAGTTCGATGTGAACTCCGTGCTCACACCGACTTCGTAAGACACCGTCTTCTCATATTCGAGGTTCGGGTTACCCACTTCCGTGTTCGGTGAGATGTTCGCCGTGGCGGAACGATAGAAGTATTGGAACGACGGCGTCTGATAGTAGTGGCCGTAGTTGAAGTAGAGCTTTGACGTCAACGACACCGGATGCGAAATACCGAGACGCGGTGCAATCACGTAGCGTCCGCGGTCGGCCAACAATGCGCCCGGCTGGCCCGCATCCACCTTCCGCTGAAGGTCTTCCAAAAGACCGTCGCCTTGAATGATGAAGTCCGAACGAATTCCCGCGCGTACGATCAATCCTTCAAACTCCATCTTGTCCTGGAAGTAGACCGCGCCTTCCCACGGCTTGTGATCATAGAAGTCGCGCGTTCCGCCGATTCCAAAGTACGGAGCGTCCGATGGCAGCGGGAAATCCTCGTTGTCATACGGCTCGTCGGGATTCTGAATGGACTGCATTTGCACTTCGCGGTACTTCAACTCAAGCCCTGACTTCAGCTCGTGGAACTTGTTGACCTGGCTCGTGATGTTGAACTTACCGGAGTACTCAGTTTCATGGCGATCCTGCCAAAACGCCGAAATGTCCCACTGACCCGGATTCAGGAAATCGTCCGGCAGAGGATCATACTGGCCATTGTTGTTGTAGTCATAGAACGTCTCGCCTTCGTCGGCGCGGCCATTCCGGGCGTCGTACACCGGCGTTTCCGTGTCATCCCTTGTCCGGTTGATCCACGTCGAGCGCCCTTCAATGTAATGATAGTAGAGCGGCACGAAGTTGTCGTCATATCCGAGATTCAGCCACTCCGGCTCGCCCGCGGGAAACTCAACGAGAATGTTCGCCCAGGTGTACACCACCGGAAGGCGCGGATCCATACCGTAGCCCAAGTCCGCCGGATAGCAGAAAAGCTCGAACTCGTCAAATCCGTTGCCCGGAGGATCGTAGCGGCCATTGCGCGTCGGAGCGGAGAACGGATTGCCGTTGCTGCTCGGAAGGTCGAGCCACACTTCACCTTCGTCCCATTCGCCGTTATAGAATCCGTCTTCATCGGGCAAATCAATAAACGGCTCGCCCGTGTCCCAGGCGTAGTCGCCGTCCAGCAAGCCTTCTCCGGTATCGTCTTCGTCCGCAAAATTCGATTGGCGATCAATGCTGCCGTTGCCATTGCGGTCGTCGTAGCCTTCACCGTATCCGTCATAGCTGCCATTGCCGTTGGCATCCTGGAAGCGCTCGCCGTCCCAGACGCCGTTGCCGTTCCAGTCCTGCTCTGCAAGCTGCGGCTCCGCGTCATCCCAGCGACCGTTGCCGTTCAGGTCCACAAACGGATCCCACGGGTCATAGACGCCCGGATTGTTCAGGCCCTGCGAATTCGGACGATCCACCCACGGCTCCGCTGCGTCATACACGCCGTTGCCGTTCAGATCCACCCAATCCTCGCCGCGATCCCAGCGACCGTTGCCGTTGACGTCGTCGTATCCTTCACCTTCGCCGTTGTACTCGCCATCGCCGTTTGCGTCACGATAGCCGTCAGGGATGCCGTTGCTGTTGACGTCCGCGCCGCCGGCGCTGTTCGCCAACAATCGTCCGTCTTCAATGTCGTCCTGCTGCGTGAACTGGTCCGGATTCTTGCCGCGCGGAGTGATGCGCGTCTTCTCCTGGAATCGGCCCAACGACACTTCATAAAATGTATTCTGCGAGACGTTATGCTGGAACTGCAAGTTGTAGGTTTCGCGAACGTCGCGGACATACGGGCGGTTTTCCGGCGCATACTTGTACTGCCAGCCGTAATTGCCCGCAATCGCCGCTTCGCCCGAAGGATAGATGTCCCACAACGAATGATCGCGCGAATACGAAAGATTGAACTTCCGCGTCGGATCCATGCGATACGTCAGCTTCCAGAACGTCGAATAGTCGTTCGATTGACGTTCCGGAATATCAAAGCCCAGTCCGAGATAGTCGTTATCTTCCCGCGAAACGGCGTACGGAGTATAGGTGTTCGACAGTTTCGCCGCGCCCGACGTAAAAAACGTGAGCTTGTTCTCGGACATGTTGAACAGCTTCTTGGCAAACGGCACCGGACCGCTGAACGAATAGTCGTATTGGTCCGTATCAAAACTGTAGTTCTGGAACATGCGATCCGTGCGGTACTCGACCGTTCCATTGTACTTGTCCATCTTGCCTTCAGGCGTCGTCACGCGGATCAGCGCGGATTGGTAACCGCCCGTCGAGGCGTCGCCGCCCGTCAGAATCTCGATCTCTTCGACATTCAGCGCGCTCGTATTGATGTTGCGCGACGAGTTGTTGTAAAGAGCGCCGCCCGTCGAGATGCCGTCCACCAAGTACTTGGCTTCGGTGTCGCGTCCGCCGCGCACGTGCAGACCGCCGTCCGGGTCCACCTTGAAGCCCGGCTGCTTGGCAATGATCGTCGCCACCTGGCCGCCGCTGTAGTTCTGCAGGTCCTTGCCCTTGATGCGGCTGACGTTTTCCGTCTCGTCCAAAATCACCGTCGGATTCTTCTTGACGACAATGTCCACGTCCTTCATGCCGATCACTTCGAGCGCAAGAGTGGCATTGATCGTCGTCGTCAGATCCGAGGAAACCGAGACTTCCTGAAACTCCTTGGTCTGATGGCCGACGCTGCTGATGCGTACGGTGTAGATTCCCGGCGCGACACCCAATATGACATAGCTGCCTTCGGGATCAAGCACGGTTGCACCCTGCTGCGTCTCAACGAGCTGGACGGCCGCGCCAAACACGCCGTCGCCGCTCTCGTCCACAATCGTTCCGGAAATCTTTCCCGGACCGGCGAACGCCAGCGACGTCAATGACAGCAATGCAAGAATGTGTAGAAATGTGGTCAGACAACGCTTCATGTGAAATTCCTCTTCGCTGACTCCCTGCGCGGGCAGGTCATGCAACTTTTGGGAGGTTTGCTTCGTCTATATGGATGGGGAACTCCGTCTTCACGGCTCCCCAAGTTCTTCAAATCTTCTCTATGTTTTCCCCGAGCAGGGTCCATAGACCCTCGATTCCCGAGCAGGGTCTCCAGACCCTGCCGGAACGTCTTGGACTAATCCATAGATTGGTCTCCAGCCTGTCCTCAGCAAGGAACCCTGCCGGAACTCACCAAATCCGCACCGGATTGTTGATCAACCGCTTGTACCGCGGTGAAATCAAATAGTACATATGCTCGCCGCGGACTAACTGTCCGCCAAAACCCCCTCAGCCGTCCGTCACGGAGACTTTCGTCTGCGACTTGTCGCGCAGCACCAGTTGCGTCTCCATCTGCACCGGTTTCACATCCATGACAATCTTCACAAACGTCGTGGAATCTGCGGTCACGTGGATGTTCCGCAAAGTGTCCTCGGCAAAGCCCAGGCGATGCAGAGCCAGCGAATAGTCGCCGGGCCTCACAAACGGGAAGATGAAACAACCGAACAGCTCTTCAACCACCGTGTCCCGCCCGGCTTCCAGCAGCTCGATGCGCGTCCAATGCAGCGCATTGCCCTCCGCATCCACCACCATTCCGCCCAGCGTACCCGTCGGCACACCCGCATATAAAGAACTGCACATCAGGAGGCAAATCAATCCAAGCTTCATGGGGCCCTCCTTGAACTACTTCTTTTCAAAGCGTCGGGGAGTCCAAGAAACAGTTCCCGCGACAACTTCAAAAGAGTCTATTTGCAAGCTCCTACATCCCTTTGCCATCAAAGCGACGTCGTGGATCCCCGGTGGTATGTTCCCAACTGTCCACAATTTGCCGTCTGTTGAAACGACAAATGGCTTCTTGTCAATCTCAACTGTTTCCAGCTGAACTGTTTCAGACTCGTCGGTAAGGAGCAACCCTCGAATGATTCCGTAGCGATCAGGAAGCGGATCGGGGGTTCCACAGAACAGTATTGCCCCCAAAGACCGTAACGAGTCTTCGTATCTACGGCGCTCAAACCAGTCTGCTGAATCGCTGAAACCCGGAGCAAACTCGCGTAGCAATTCTTCCTCGAGAACGACAGTCAGACTGCGCTTGTTTGTGCTCGGCACTTCAATCCCATTCACGAGCACCAAATTGTATCCGACAGAAACAACTCTCAGGCTGTAGCTGCCATACGGGACGTCGGAAAATTCAAAAGTGCCGTCCAGATTGAGAACGGCGGCCCATCCGTCACTCTCAACGATCTTGACTGCGGCACCCAGAATACCCTGGCCGTTCACATCCACAACCCGGCCCGAGATCGTCCCCGTCTGAGCCATAGCCAAAGAACTAATCAGGAGGAAAAGCAATCCAAGCTTCATGGGGCCCTCCTTACTTCCGGATTCCGGCAGGGTCTGGAGACCCTGCTCGGGGAATCATCACATATTCGCGATGATTTCGCTTGCGAATTCCGAGGTCTTGAGTTTCGTTGCGCCGGGCATCTGACGCTCGAGGTCGTAGGTCACGCGCTTCTTGCCGATCGCGCCCTCGATACCCTTGATAATCAGCTTGCCAACCGCGTCCCAACCCAGATATTCAAACATCATCACACCGGAGAGAATCACGCTGCCGGGATTGATGACGTCTTTATCTGCATACTTGGGAGCCGTGCCGTGCGTGGCTTCGAACACCGCATAGGCGTCGCTGATGTTTCCGCCCGGAGCCAGACCCAAGCCGCCGACCTGCGCCGCGCATGCGTCGCTTAAATAATCGCCGTTCAGGTTCGGCGTCGCAATCACGTCGTATTCGTCGGGACGCAGCAGCAACTGCTGGAACATCGCGTCGGCGATACGGTCGTTCAACAGAATCTTGCCTTCCGGCATCTTACCGTCGAACTTCTCCCAAAGATCCTTTTCGGTCACAACCTTGTCCGCGAATTCTTTCGCGGCCAGTTCGTAACCCCATTCGCGGAACGCGCCTTCGGTGAATTTCATGATGTTGCCCTTATGCACCATCGTCACCATCTTGCGGCCGCGGTCAATCGCGTATTGAATCGCCTTGCGAATGATTCGCTCGCTGCCATACTTCGAAATCGGCTTGATACCGATGCCCGAGTCGTGGCGAATCGTCTTGCCCAATCCCTTAATGAACTCGATAATCCGCGCCGCTTCCGCCGAGCCGGATTTCCACTCGATACCTGCGTACACGTCTTCCGTATTCTCACGGAAGATCACGACGTTCAGCTTGCCCGGATCTTTCACCGGAGCCGGAACGCCTTCAAACCATCTTACGGGACGCACACAGGCATAAAGATCAAGTACCTGCCTTAGCGTCACATTCAATGAGCGAATTCCGCCGCCGACCGGAGTCGTCAACGGACCTTTGATCGCTACGATATATTCCTTGATCGCCTTCAGCGTATCGTCCGGAAGCCAGACGTTTTCCCCATAAACCTCAAGCGACTTCTCACCCGCATAGACTTCAAACCAGACTACTTTCTTCTTGCCGCCAAAAGCCTTTTCAATTGCGGCGTCAAACACGCGTTGCGAGGCGCGCCAAATATCAGGACCGGTGCCGTCACCTTCAATAAATGGAATGATAGGATGATTAGGAACAACAAGCCGGCCCTCGGAGACCGTGATCTTCTCACCAGTCGTCGGGGGAGTCAATTTATCGTACAAAGAAATATCCTCGTAACTTTCGGGAGTGCGAAACCCGTGGGTAACGTGTGTGGTTCAACTCTAAGCTGTTCGACTTTTGCGTGAGGCAGGTGTCCATCACAGAGACCCCGGTAGGCTTCCGCGACGGGAGGGGATGGAAATGTTGAAAGGTTACCCGGGTGGGTAATCCACGAGAGGAGGCCAGCAAACGTACTAAGTGACCGCGATGCGTGGCTCGTCGCGATGATCCATCGCGGTCAAGTCCACCCTTTCCGCATTCGAAAGCCCCTTATGAATTCATAATATACCGATCACTACTCCGATTGTCAACTCCGCATTGTCCCACTTAGGAATCTCTCGAACGATCCCAAATATTTGTTCCCCATATATTTGATGTGGGTCTATCCAACAAAAAACACCGCTTCGAGGGCGGTGTTGTTTGTTTCTTTGGCCGGAATGCGCATTCCGCGCACTCCATGGACACCGATGGTCCAGATTCAGTCACCGAGAACCCTGAAGCAAAGTCTGTGTGAGCCGTGCAGGGGCCGCAAGCAGGAGCGAAGAAACCGTGCCAAGCCCTCGGTAACTGAATCCGGGCCATATCAAGCGCCCGATGTATGCCAAGATTGAGAAAGGAAGGGCCTCACAAGGCCCGATCCAAATGCCAAGGAGGAGTGCTCTGCGTCACAAAAGAAGCTGGGAGACTGGGAAGAAAACCGCGCGTATGACGTGGGTCTTCGTGAGGCCCGCTTCCTTTCTCAAATTCGGGAGGACGATTTCCCTTTGGTGCCGCGCCAGGAAGTCGTCCGAGACCAGATCGTACCCGGCATGGGACCCGGGCGAACGGACAAGCCATTCGTTTCCTATTTGAGCAACGCATGTGCCACCCCATTACTAAACAATAAACACATAAGAATTAATTTCTTAAAAAATTCTGAGATTCAGCTTGACCATGCACGTCTTGCGCGAATTTCAGAGTCTGCACAGTCTCCAAACCGTGGCCCTGTCGAAAATCGAGATCCAGAAACCGAGGGAACCGCGCGATCTTGGCCGAATCCTCGGCTTTTCACGGCTTTGCCGGACTCCACTCGTCGTTCGACTCCCTCGAACTTTCGTCGCCTGACTCCGGCCCCCCTTCCGACTTCTCCCTTTCCATCTCCGACAGCCTTTCAGTCTTGTCTTCGTCGGGCGCAATCAATATGTCTTCTCCTGCTCGCACGAAAAGTATGTCCTGATCGCCGCTGAAACTCGACAAGAACTTCCCCTTGTCACGAATCATCTTCTTCAACGAGAGTCCCGCTACGATCAGATCCGCTCCCTCAGAGTGTTTGGCTACAACGCTGTTCAAAGAATCCATTTCGCTGATCTGCAAACGATGGACGTTCTTGATCGAAATCGGAATCCTTCCCTCCGTCACGAAATGGCTAAGCTTCTTAACTTGCCGCTCAATATTCTCCTCTTTGTACGCGGCGAACAACTTAATCTCACAACCGTACCAATCGTCATGACCGGCGATGATGTAAGCCAGAATAATCATCAGCGCCGCATTGCGCAGATCCCCTTCCGTCAACCAAACGTGGATGCTTCTCCGATATCCGAAATGCCGGTCGGAGGTCCTGAGAACGCACACATTGTATCCTACAATAGCCGCCGACCGACTGCTTTCAATGATGTCTCCCATATCCTCCGGATGCTCACGGTCAAACTCAAACAGGATGCTGTTGTTGTCCATTCCGGAAACCCCCGGAATCTGAACTATCTGCTCGACCGCCGTCTTGAAATCCGACGAGATAATCGTATCCACATACACTGACGCACGGCTCGCCTGCGACTGACTGATCAGTCTTTTCTGAATCTGCGCCGCTTGCTTTGAACTCTCTATCGTCAACTTGCCTTCCGTGTAGTGGATATACGTTCCGAAGCCGTGCCAGTGTGAAATCCAACGCAATAGATCAAACGTCGAAACTCGCTTCAACGAGTGCCGCGAAATCGCGATGAACGAAGGTCGCCAACTGTTCATGTCCACTTCCGCCTCGCCCTTCTGAATCGTGACTTGCAATTGGCGCGTAAGCTGGAACAGCACTCCTTTCAACACGGCAGAGAGATCGCGCTCGCCCGCTCGCGTTCGCTTGAGTCCGACATAAATCAACACCATCGCAATCGCGGCCAGCGCGGCATAGCCCGCGTTCATCTGAAACATCATCACAAATGACGCCACCGCACCCAGAAGCGAGAAATACCAGCGTGTCCGAAACGTCGGACGATAAGACGGATTCCCGGCGAAGTGCTCAAGAAAACTAATCAAACACAGTGTTCCATAAGTAATCATAAAGAACATACTGATGATCTGCGCCACGAAATCCACGCTTCCCAGCGACACAAACGCCAACACGATCACCGACGTGATCACCGTCGCGTTGACGGGCTCGTTCTGCTTGCCCCGCCCCTCCGCCAGAAGCGCGTTCCACGACCCCACCGGCAATAACTTATCCCCGGCCAATGCCTGCAATGTGCGCGGCGCGACAAGAATAGATCCTATCGCCGAAGAAATCGTCGCCGCAGCAAGTCCTATCGGAATAATCGGACCCCAGAGAGCGATTTTGCTCATCACAAACTGGTCCCCGGCGAGCTCCTCGGGAGACGCACTCGTCGCGAGTTTCACAATGATCGCAAGATAGACAACCAATCCAACAACCGTCGCGGCCATCGTTCCCAATGGAATCGAACGGCGCGGATTCTTCAAATCTCCTGATAGTCCGACACCTGCGGTCATTCCCGTGAAAGCCGGAAAAATAATTGCGAAGACTAAAAAGAACTCGTGCGGATCTTCAATCCGCGCCAAAAGCGGAACTTCCATCGGCGCGTTCGCAGTCGGTGAACCCAAGAAAAAAACACCGAGCGCGACCGCCAAAATTCCGACCACGGTCCAAAGTGCGGAAACTCCGATGTTCGCGCCCTTCTTGATCATCAAAATGATCAAAAGAATCGCCGCCGGGACGGAAATCAAGCGCACGTCAGGCGTGAACCCCGCCGACGCTTCAATGATCGGAAAGAGCGGTCTGAACGCCTCCGCAAATGCAATCAGATAAAATGCGACTGACACGGCCTGCGAGAAATACAGCGAAATCCCAATTGCGCCGCCGACCGTTGTTCCAAACGACCGACTGACAATGTAGTACTCGCCGCCGCCTTCGACTTTCAAGTTCGTCGCAATCTCGGCCACCGCTAGTCCTGTCGGAATCGTAATCGCGTGGCCGATCAGAACAATCGCTACTGCTCCCAACAACCCTACGTGCCCAACCGCGAAACCGAACCTCAAGAAGAGTATCGCGCCGAGAATCGTGCTGATCGCGGCAAGAAACACGGGCGCTGTTCCAAAACCATGTCCCGCTGCTGTTTTTGTGTCGTCTGTATTTTCCATATCTATCCTCCCGCGTGGTAAATCTCGGACGGAAGTTGCAAACATCCTAACTCACAATATAACAAAAAATGACGCTACTTCCCATAGCGTCACTTCATACATCCCAAAACGTGAGTCTATCTCACGAATGCCGTGCAGCAACTAAACATCGTTCATAGCAGTCTAACGTCGTGCGCGTCGCAACCTCTTCGTGAAAACACAACGGTACTCATTCCGATTTTCGATTTCTTTCGTTCCCTCACGCCTTAAGCTCTCGATGCGCCTTGATCAACTGCTCCACAATCGCGGGATCGGTGAGCGTCGTCAGATTTCCCAGCTCCTTGTATTCTCCTTCGGCAATCTTGCGCAAAATACGGCGCATGATTTTTCCCGAGCGCGTCTTTGGCAATCCGGGCACAATGCACACCTGCTCGGGCATTGCGATCGGACTTATGTCGTTGCGCACATGCTCTTTCAACGCGCCGAGCATCTCCGCATGTGACGCGGATTCGCCTTCGGAACTCGGCACCACATACGCAAAAATCGCCGTGCCCTTCAAGTCGTGCGGCACACCCACCACCGCCGCTTCCGACACAAGATGATTGGCAATCAGCGAACTTTCAATTTCCGCCGTGCCGAGCCTGTGTCCTGCGACGTTGATCACGTCATCCACGCGGCCCGTGATCCAATAATAGCCGTCTTCATCGCGTCTGCATCCGTCGCCCGTGAAATAGAGTCCGCGATAGTGCGAAAAATATGTCTGCCGAAATCGCTTGTGATCACCCCACACCGTGCGCGCCATTCCCGGCCACGGCCTGCGAATGCAAAGATGCCCCTCCACTCCGTTGCCGTGAATTTCGTGCCCCTTTTCATCCACCAACAGCGGATCCACTCCAAAAAACGGCAGCGTCGCCGAACCCGGCTTCAAATCCGTCGTTCCAGGCAGCGGCGTGATCATGATGCCGCCGGTTTCCGTTTGCCACCACGTGTCGACGACCGGACAATTGCCTTCGCCGACGACATGAAAATACCACTTCCACGCTTCGGGATTGATCGGCTCCCCGACCGTTCCTAAGATTCGCAAACTCGAGCGGTCGTATTTCTTCACCCACTCGTCGCCCTCTTTGATCAGCGCGCGCAGCGCCGTCGGCGCCGTATAAAAACTGTTGATGCGATGCCGTTCGACCATCTCCCAATATCTTCCCGGATTCGGATAGACCGGAGTCGATTCAAACATCACCGTGGTCGCGCCATTCGCCAGCGGTCCATAGATCACATAGCTATGTCCCGTAATCCAACCTGCGTCGGCGACACAGGCGTACACGTCGCCCGGATGATAGTCGAAGACAATTTTGTGCGAAAGACTCGCGTAGAGCAAATATCCGCCTTGCGTGTGCATCACGCCTTTCGGTTTGCCCGTCGAACCTGACGTGTAGAGAATGAACAGCGGATCTTCTGCCGACATCCATTCGCTCGGGCACGTTCCGCGTTCGCCCGCGAGAGATTCCGAGAGCCAATGATCGCGGCCCGGTTTCATTTTCACTTCCGCGCCCGTGCGTTCGGCGACAAAGACGTGCTTGACGCCTTCCATGCCTTCGACGGCGTCATCGACGATCGCTTTTAGAGGAATCGTTTTCCCGCCGCGCCGTCCTTCGTTGGCGGTGATGATGACCGACGCTTGCGAGTCGATGATTCAATCACGTAGCGAGTGTGCGCTGAATCCCGCGAACACGACGGAGTGCACCGCGCCGATTCGCGCGCAGGCGAGCATCGAGAATGCGAGTTCGGGAATCATCGGCAAATAAATAATTACGCGGTCGCCTTTGCGCACGCCTGCTCGCTTCAGAACATTTCCCAACCGCGCGGCTTCCCACTTCAATTCGCGGTAGGTGATGTGCCGGCTTTCGGCGGGATCGTCCGCTTCCCAGATGATGGCCGTGTCGTCGGCCTTCTCGGGCAGATGGCGGTCGAGGCAGTTGAACGCGACGTTCAGCATCGCGCCTTGAAACCACGTCACCTCGCCTTGCTCGAATTCTTCTTCGAGCACCTTCGTCCACGGATGATACCAATAGAGCGACTGCGCCTGTTCCGCCCAAAACTGTTCAGGCTCGCGCACCGACCGCTCGTAGAGTTTGATATACTCTTCGATACTCTTAATGTGCGGACGAATCGGACCCTTATAAGGGTTCTTCAGAATTTCACCGTGTGTAGGATGCATGGGGGGAAAAGGGGCAAATGAGTTAGGATTCAATTGGCTGCCGAGCGTCTTAAATAACGCTCTTCACACCATGTTTCGGAATCTATACCTTGCCTAGAGTGGTTGATCAATAATTCGATTCTCAGTTTTGTGCTCACCGATTTCGCGTTGACTTGACACCTTGATTCCCACCAATTCACTTATTTGTTGCCTGGTCTTATAGTCAATTGGCATCATGTACAAGTAGTGCCTTACAAGTTGCTGGACAATTGTCTTAACAAGAAGATTGCTCCCCGCATTACTCAAAAGCGCGCTTATCTCTCTGTCGGGGAAATGTTTGTAATGTCTCAGTTTAATTGCAATGTCGATAAGTCTTGCAGCATTGCAATTTTGACTATTTACAATTTCAGCAAAGGTTTTTTCGAGTTTTTCATTCCCAATCGCGGCTGCAACCTTGGCAATGCAACCAGTTGCCCCCAGTGATGTAAAAAAGAAAATAATCTTTCGTGCTTCATGTTCCAGATCTTCGTCAGCAATTTCCTTATCTTGTTGTTGAACCCACCCTTTCGTCCATGCTAGGAACGAAGATAGTTCTGCTTCAACAATATCAACAAAAGCAGAGATGGCTCGGCGAACAACATTAAATGCTTCGTCCGAAAGTTGAACCTTGATGCTGCCTGGCAACGAACCATAGTAGTTGTTAACAATCTGCCCAAGCAATTCCACGGACTTGAAAGTTAAGTTAAGTTTCCCCGGAAAACTCAGCGCGTCCATATCAAGAGACGAATTTGCCATCTCGTTTTCTACAATCTGGCTATCCTTGTGCTCTCTTTCCTCTTTTTCAAGCTCTTCTTCTCTGAATCTTTCGATCTTAATTTCTTCTGCAATCTGGAGAGATGCGGACGTCAGTAATCTGTTTATCTCCTGCGCATCTGTCTGCAGATTGATCGGAGCTTTGTCAGAAAACACTGATTGTACTGCATTAATAATTCTGTCAAGAACGAACGGGTCTTTCGTATGATATGTCAAGAAGAGGAGTATATATGAATGATGCCTCTGGTGCATGTTGGCACACATTTCTTCAATCAGTGATCGTGTTTTTTCTTCAGACAAAGTAGATGCTAGCTGCTTTGCCAAATAGAAGTAAAACTCATAACTATATTTAAATTGAAACCTTCCCTTTTCTTCTCGCAATATGTGTGCACGAGACAATCGAGATATTTGAGATTCAAATATGAAATCAACTTGGAAGTTAACATTGTGTGCAACATGAAACTCATGCAACTCACTGATGGACATTGCTTCAACGTTGGTGTCGTACATTCGACGAGCTAGCTCGCCAAGATAATTGCCAGCTGCATCAATGTCTTCCGGATTGTTTATTACACCCTTTAGCGCCTCGAACAGCAGCACGTCAAAGTACTGCGCATACGCGCTTAGTTTCAGGTTTGGACCTCCTGAAGCCTCCTGCATCTGCATTACTGCATATAAGAAAACAGGATATGAAGGCACGACCGAACGGGCAGCAAGTCGGTCCATTGATCGCTTCGCCTTTTCGTGCTCCCGCACGAACTCTTCGTCATCTATGGTGTCTTCCCTACCAAGCGTAATCCACCGAGAAATCAAGTCGCTTCGAAGCTTAAAGTTAAACTCAAGTATCCTAAAGTGATGCGCCCTTCTAATACTGTTAGAGTCGTCTGAACTTGCCGACAGAAACTCCTCTATTCGAAAGGTCTCATGGCCCGATATAATGACACGGTGACTCCTTTTGATCAATGACGAAAGACTCTTTGCTCTTGCCTTACCTTTTAGTCGTGACTTATCAAAATCATCAACTAACAAGACAATTTTGTCTCTCTGTTGGAGTAATCCTAAATTATCCTCAATGTTCTTGTACTGTGCTTTCGCACTTTTCGCAATTTGTTTTTCAAGCTCAGTCTCTTGTGTCGATGAGATGTCCTGTCCATCAATTAGTATCGGTAGGAGTCCCTTTTCGAAAGCTTCAACATAGATTGATCTGAGCAGAGCAGTTTTTCCACATTGATCAGATCCTGTAACGATCGCTGGCAAGAAATTTGTGTTAAGCTTAATAACCTCGGCGGCACTTAGATACACGGGCTCAATCGGGCGTGCTCCTTCGTCGAGAATCTTAATCTCTTGCAACATTGGTGCTACGTACAAGTCTGACAATCTCAATGGTCGTTTGTGTGGGTGAGTGTATTGCGCCCCAGGATCTGACAAGTACTCTTGAAATTCATCGTCAAGAAGCAACATATTCCCAAGTCTCCTCTGAGAATTCAGGAAACTTACCGGTTTCGTATCGGAAAGTTGCCCGCCAAGCACGTACTGTTTGCCATCCCATTTTGCAGATGCTCTTGCATGGTCACACGCCTCAAGGTTTATGCGAATGATTGAAAAGATACTTTCTTTTGAATGTGAACTTTGTGCGGCACCGCTTTCAGAGTATCCAGTTGATCCACCAGTACTTTCCAGACTTGCAAAAGAGCGATCCTCATGCTCGTGCCCGGTTAACACAAGGTCGCAAGTGTCTCGCAGATACCTATCTACCTTTCTACGATTCTCCGGATTCAGCCACGAGGAGTGGTGATGAAATAGTCCGACCGTGAGTACAGGAAGTTTTTCGGGGTCAGGCGACTTCTCCAAGATGCTTTCAAAGGGGTATATTAGTGTGGCCGCTTCTTCGTGAAGTTGTGACATCCAAGAGCTGTTCATGCATCGAAATGAAATTCGTTTGTCCGCAATGTTCCAGACGAATGTCTTAATAAGCTCATGAGTACTGACAATCTCTACACCATGCACGATCCTCTCTTGAAACGCTACGAACTCTTTTTGAACAGTCACGCACTGTCGGATAAGAGCGTCAGAAACAGAATTCGTGGGCGAGCTTTGTATCTTCGCAATGATCAGGTTTCTTACTTCGTCACTTTCATCCCCAAATGAACAATCATGGTTTCCAGGGCAAACAATTATACAATATGGGACCTGCTTGTTTTTCTCGATTTCAGATAAGAGGTCATTTAGGAATTGCGAAGCGGTCTCATATTGAGTTTCTTGGCCAGAGTATGCAATGTCACCGGATATGCAGAACGCGATCCCTTTAACATCTGCGCTTTGCGATACAATCGCAGATGCCATTTCTGGGATTCGGTCCAACAACGGATTGTCGTTATCCCCAAAATGGATGTCGCTAATGTGTACTAGTAAGATGTGCATGAATTGTACAATGCCTCCTTTTTACACCACAAAACTCGGTCTACCAAAAAACTTCGGTTCGCTCGTTGGCATGAGGTCGCCGGTTACGATGTCTTCTACCAAGCTGGCTTCGTCGAACCAACTCTTGGGCGGAAGGTGTCCCCAGAACGTGGCGCGGCGTTTGTCGTTGATGCTCCAGCGCACGGGCGGGACGTCCCAATCCGTGATCAAGTAATCACCCGTGTAAATCTCGATGCGGTTGTTGTCGAAGTCGCGCAAATAGAGGAAGAACGCGTTCGATAATCCGTGACGGCCCGGCCCGCGCTCGATGCGGTCCACCATACCCATGCTCGCCAAAATATCGCACGCATCCAAAATCGACAACCTGTCATACGCCCAAAATCCGACGTGATGCAGACGCGGCCCGATGCCGTTCATCATCGCAATATCGTGCACGTTCGGCTTGCGGTGCAGCCACGTCGCCCACAAATCATCCGTCTCCACGCAGCGCCAACTGAAACTCGGATTCGCCGGTGAATATTCGCCCGGCACCTTCGGCACGTCGTTCGCCGCCGTGTATTCGCTGCAATGAAATCCCAACCGTTTCGTGTACCATTCATACGCGCGCCGCACGTCGTGCACCTGACAATTGAAATGGTCAATGCGCTGAATTCGCGCGCCGCGATGCTCGGAATATTTCTGCAAACTCCAATCGCGCCGCTCCGCTTCATAATAAAAATGCAGCGGAATCCCGTGCGGATCCTGAATCGCCAACGTGCGGCCCATCTTGTATTTCGAATCCTGCTCAAGCCACTTGTGCGTGAGTCCGTCTTCGCCCGCGATCCACGCCAAACCGTCGAGATCACTTTCGCGCTCGACCTTGAAGGCCAAATGCCCAAGCCCGGGCTGCGCGGATTTTCTCAAAACCAATGAATACGGATCGCGCTCCTCGATGTTGCCGAGATAAAGCCGCTCGGAATCCTGATGCAAAATGGAAAATCCGAGCGCGTCCACGTAAAATGTCTTGGCGCGCTCCAAATCGGTCACGCGAAACTCGGCATGCGCCGTGCGAAGAATGTTGGGAGTCATGGGCGGAAAATATGAAATGTGAAGTATGAAATCTGAAAAGAGACGTTACGCGGGTTGTGCCGTGTATTTCCGTCGAAGCTCACGGAAGCTGATCAATCGCTGCTGCTGAATGTCCCAGACCGAAAGGAAAATCGTCTTCACCGCCGAAGCGAGCGTCACTTCGTACACCTCGCGAAACTCGGGATTCTCGACATAGATCTTCTCCAAACGATAGTTCGGAATTCCCGGCGAGAGGTGATGAATGTGATGGAAGCCGATGTTGCCCGTGAACCACTGCAGCACCTTCGGCAGCTTGTAGAACGAACTGCCCTGCATCGCCGCGCGCACGAAGTTCCATTCCTGATCGGGCTTCCAATAGGTGTGTTCAAACTGATGCTGAATGTAAAACAGCCAGATGCCCGCGCCCGCCGCGATATAGAGCACCGGTGCGACGATCTTCAGCAGCGCGATCCAGCCAATTCCGAAACCCACCAGCGCGAACGAAGCCGCAATTGTCAAATTCGTGATCAAAACATTGCGCTTGTCGCGTTGACTGTACTGCACGGGGTCGGTCCAGTGGCGATTGATATAGAAGAACAACACAAGCGGACCAAACAAGAGAAACACGATCGGATTGCGGTACGCGCGATAGCGAAGGCGCTCCCATTTCGAGAGCTTCAAGTATTCATCCACGGTGAACACGTCCATGTCGCCGATGCCGCGATGATCCAAATTGCCATTCGTGGAGTGATGGATCGCGTGCTGCCGCTTCCAATAGTAATACGGCACCATCGTGAACAAACTGCATACGTATCCCAAGCTGTCATTCCATTTTCGACTCGGGAAAAACGACATGTGTCCGCAGTCGTGTTGAATGATGAAGAGCCTAACCGTGAAAAGCGCGGTCAGCACCGCCAACCCGAGCGTCAGCCAATACGAATAGCTGAGACTCAGATACATCAAGTAGTAGCTGGCCAGCAAGGGGACCAGCGTGTTCACCGTCTGCCAAACTGAAATTCCAACGGAAGGCTGAATATAGGGTTTGAGTATGCGAAGCAGATCGGTTTGATTGTTGATTTCGCGCAGCGTTTGGCCCTCGTAATTATGCAGGCTCTTGCGTTCGCGCGGCTTGACAATAAATTCAGTGCTAATGATCGGATCCTATCTTGATTGTGAAACAGTAACGAGAGATGTTGGCCGCGGGAGTGCGACCCCTTGCGTCAGCCTTCCCAGGGATCCCAGAAAAGCTGCGGCCCCGGTCCCGCAAGATCTTCGCGTTCCGGAGCCGGCTGATTGAGTTGACCTTCAAGGTCGTAGTATCTGCTCTTGTAGTAGAGCAGCGGACGATGCGGTTCGATACCTTTGTGAAGCGACACCACTCGCCCAATGACAATGTGATGATCGCCGCCTTCAACAACGTTTTCGACTTTGCAGCCGAGCGCGGCGAGCACGCCTTCGATGCGCGGCCCGCCGTCCCACTCCACAAATCGAAATGACGGCTGCTCACCCTCTTTCGAGCGGCCCGCGAAATGATTGGAAATCGCCAGCTGCTCGTCGCGCAGCACGTTGATCGTGAAGCACGCTTCCGGACGAGTGAGATACTCTGAGATCTGCGCGCGTTTCGCCGCGCAAAAGATCACGAGCATCGGATCCAGAGACAGCGACGTGACGGCATTCGCCGTCATGCCGTGCGGGCCGGTCTCGCCTTCCGTGGTGATGACGCAGACGCCCGTCGCAAACATTCCAATCGTGTCGAAAAACGCGCGCGGCTCAAACGGCGCGGAGAAATCGGTCATGTCGTTTCTCGCTTGCTTACTTTGACCCGGCGTCCGCTTCGGCGTCGTCGCGCATTCTCTCAAGGAAGTGGCGCACCTTGTCCATGGCTTCCTTGCGCGGATGATTCTTGATCAGCGCGCCGGACATCCGTACCGGATCGCCGAAGAAGAAATACTCATACAGCGATTGACGCGTTCCGAACGCCGACACCGACGCATCCCAGGCCAAACGGAACAGCGGAATGCGCTCATAGGCATCCACGCGCGCGCCCTGATAGTACTTCTTGATCTCTTCCTTCATCGGACCGTCGAGATCGGCCTGCGTCGGCATTGCGACCAGGCCGCTCGCACCGAGCTGCTGAATGATCTGCACCAGGCGCGGATAGGTGCGCGGGAAGAGATTTCTTGCGGCATCCAGCGGATCCCACGCGGGACGCATCACGCCGTATTCGTCCACATGGCAATCGGCTTCCGCGGCGCGCAGGAACGCCTTCATCGTTTCGTTGGTCACCCACAGATCGGCAAGCTTTTCGTGTACGTGCTGAAACTGCTCGATCCCGATCGAGTCCACCATCAAGGACGCCAGGCCCAGCAGAAACTCGCTCTTCGCGATGTTCTTGCAAAGCACCTGATGCGACATGTGCACCACCGCGCCGCTGGCCGCATAGGCCTTGTTGCACACGTCCACGTTTTTGTAGAGCAGCACTTTTTCCCACGGCACGAAGACATCGTCGAACACGACCACCGCGTCCTGCTCTTCGAATCGCGCGCCGAGCGGGTGATCGTATCCGTTTGGGTTGTAGCTCACCGTTTCGCGGCACTGAAATTTCAAACCGGGAGTGCTCGACGGAATGCAGAACCCGAAGGCATACGGCGCGTCTTCCGGATTGCTTGTCAGAAGCGTGCTCGGAAACACCATGATTTCGTCCGACACCGGAGCCGTCGCCAGCATGCGCGCCCCGCGAATCACGAATCCGTCCGCGCGCTCTTCCTTGATGCGCGCGCCCATGTACGGATCCTTCTGCGCCGCGACCGACACCGAGCGATTCGCCTGCGGATTGATCAGCGTATGCGTCATGCACAGATCGTTGCGCGAGAGCTCCTTGTGCAAATTCTTCGCATTCTCGCCAAAGCGCGGATCCTGCTCCGCCAGAAATTTCCAGCCGCCCGCATACGACGCCATCGCGCGATTCAGATAGTCCGGCGAGCGGCCCATCATGCCGCACGTGAACTCGGAAATCTTGAGCATCGTCTGCGACAGCTTGCGAATATCTTCGGCGGTGCGCGGAATCTGATACGTGCGGCTGATCAGCTCGCCCGTTTCCTCATCCTTGCACAGCATGATGTCCTGATGCTTCCACTGCAAATCATAGATATCCGCCAGACTCTTCGCATGTCCCTTGAACTCAGGATGCGTCGTGAAGTCCGCGATGCGTTCGCCGCGATGATAAACTTCCGGCGGCTGTGCTTTCAATCGTTTGAGAAAATCCGCGCCTTTGCGTGCAGGCATGTTCTGTTCTCCGAGATATGTTTAGTTTGTAAGATTCTTACTGTGAGGTAAAAGGTGTTAGCCAGATTAACGCGTCCACGTCGCTGTCGGGGCCGAAATCATCGCGCAGCACAGACCCAAAAAGCGAAAACTCCGTGATCTTCCACTTCTTGCAAAAGGCCTCAATCTCAGGCATAGGTATGGGGATGCGGGGGGTGGGCATGGGGGTTAGTTCAAGTCTTGTAAATAATAAGGGCCAAACTTAAACGAATCATATGGGTTATGCGCTATTTTCTTAAAGTGGCTTTCAACATTCTTGAGCGCACTTTCTGAAATCCGTTTGAAAAACCCAAGTGGGTACACCAATTCAAAATCACCCCTTTCGTCGACACTATGGTAGTGTGGCATGACGACTCCATTTGGATAAACCATTGGATCGGATGATTCCGCATCCTCTAGTCCGTGCCCTCGCTTACGGAATTCATGAATGAGACCATTTCTAAGTTGCCAGAAGAGTGAAGAGTGCATCAAATCACGTATTGAGACTCTTTCGAACAGCTTTTCATCTATTCCAATGTTCGACAGTTTACATTGCATGTCGATGTCTTTGAAATTTGGGTCTTCCGTAATATGTGAACATGGATCAAACCTTTTGCTTTTGACGTACTCGTGAAGTTTGGCGTATCTAGGTTCTGGCAGTAACTGAACGAGCCTTTGAAGATGCGGAAAACTAATGTTCTCTGACTCGGGCCAATCACAGAACTTCGAGATAAGCTTAATAAACCTCTCGCGATTACTCTTTTCTCTTGGAAAGACAGAAGCGCTAAGAGCGTCGAGCACGCTTACGTACAGGACTTTTTTGTAGGTCAGTGTGCTTGCATATGATGGCAAGCACAAAGATTCAATGTCGTGCAGGTACATTTTGAAGTACGTGACAAAGGCATCCAAGTCTTTTCGCACTCCCCTCACCCCCCCATCCGCGGCACATGCGCGGCTTTCAGCGGCACGTGTACACTTTTCGCTTCCATGAAGAATTCTTTGAAGGAAAGTTCGCCGCCTTCTCTGCCGATGCCGCTCCACTTCGAGCCGCCGAACGGCAGCCTGAGATCACGAACATTCTGCGCGTTCACCCACACCATGCCGCATTCGAGCGACGCCGCGACTCTGTGCGCGCGTTCGAGATCGCGCGTCCACACATAGCCCGCGAGTCCGTACTTGATATCATTCGCCTGACGAATCGCATCGGCTTCGTCCTTGAATTTCATCACGGTCAGCACCGGACCGAACACCTCTTCCTGCGCGATGCGCATGTTGTTCGTCGCGTTCGTGATCAGCGTCGGTGCAAAATAGTTTCCTTTGGCGATGGATGGGGGATGGGGGATGGGGGATGGAAGATTCGCCGGGTTATCTCCACCGACGAGAATCGTTGCGCCATCTTCGCGGGCCACATCCATAAACCCGCGCACGCGCTCCCAATGTTCTTTGTGTATCAGCGGCCCCACTTCAGTGGCCATGTCATTCGGATCGCCAACTCTGATTTTACGCACACGTTCCGCAAGTTTTTCGACAAACGTATCGTGAATCGTCTCTTCCAGCAACAATCTCGATGCCGCCGTGCAGCGCTCGCCATTCAGCGAATACACCTGCCACAGCGCGCCGTCAATCGCGCGCTCCATATCCACGTCGGCGAACACGATATTCGGTGATTTTCCACCTAATTCCATGGAATACCTTTTCAAGGTATCCGCGCCGTTCTTGATGATGATCTGACCCGTCGTGGTTTCACCCGTAAACGAAATCAAATTCACCATCGGATGTGCCACCAGCGGCGCGCCTGCCGATTCGCCGTAGCCATGCACGCAGTTAAACACTCCCGGCGGCAAATCGGCTTCCTGAATAATCTTGCACATCTGCGAGGCCGACAGCGGCGACCACTCGGCAGGCTTCAACACCACCGTGCAGCCACTCGCCAGCGCGGGCGCAACCTTCCACGATTCGAGCATGAACGGCGTATTCCACGGCGTAATCAATCCCGCCACACCCACTGGACGGTAGATGACATAGTTCAGCCATTCGTCATTGACTGTGTAAGAATCGCCGCGCAGAGCTTCGAGCTGATCGGCAAAGAAATAAAAATTATCCGCCGCGCGGGGAATCGCGCCCTTTGTAATCTGCGCGCGCGGAATTCCTGTGTCTTCGATCTCAAGTTCTGCCACCGTGCTCGCGTGTTTCAAGATCAAATCGCCGATCGTGCGAATTTTCTTCGCGCGGTCTTTGACTTTCATCTTTGACCACACGCCGCTGTCAAAGGCACTGCGTGCCGCGCGCGCGGCTTTGTCAATGTCCCCGGGTTGACCGGAGGCGCATTTCCCGATGACTTCATTCGTCAACGGCGTGAGTATGTCAAATGTCTCGCCGCCCTGCGACGAAACGAATTCGTTGTTGATGTAATGATGGATGGAATGCATTCGGAGAAGTCTGAAGTATGAAATATGAAGTCAGAAACTGATTCCGGAGAGATCCTTCAGCCGCAGCGGCTTCAGGATGACCACGGGCTTGCGCTACTTGCCGAGTATCGGCGAGAGCACCTGATTGCCCTGCACGACGGTGTTTTCCAGCGCGCCGATGCCGTCAATCTCAAGCCGCATCACGTCGCCCGGATAGACATGCGACAAACCCTTCGGCGTGCCCGTCCAAATTTGATCACCTTCTTCGAGCGTCATGATCATCGAGCAATACTCGATCATCTCTTCGAGCGAGAACAGCAGATCTTTCGTCGTGCCCTGCTGTCTCAGTTCGCCGTTGACAAACGTCCTCAGCCCGACCTCATGCGGCGAACCGAATTCGTCAGCAGTCACAATGTACGGCCCAATCGGCCCGAACGTGTCCCAGCCCTTGCCGATCAGCGGCGGACGAAAATACGGGCCGATATGATCGCGAATCGTCACGTCGTTGCCGATCGTATAGCCCATCACGTAGTTCAGCGCGTCTTTCGCCTTCACGTTGCGGCACTTCCGACCGATAATCGCCACGAGTTCGACTTCGTAGTGCATGTACTCGCTCTTCGGCGGCATCAGCACATTGGCCTTGTGACCGACGAGCGACGTCTGCGGCTTCAAGAATATCGCGGGCAGATCAGGCTTCGGCAAATTCAATTCCGCTGCATGATCGGAAAAATTCAGCGCGATACCAATCACCTTTTGCGGCCAGTTCGGCGGCAGCCAAACGACTTCGTCAGGGTTGTGTTCAGTACCATCTTTGGACAACAAGACGCCCTTCACAAGGGCACCGTCATGGAGTTGGCCGTTCGCGGCCCAGCGAGCGAGTTTCACGGGAGAGAAATTTGAAATGTGAAATAGGAAACAGGAAAACAGATTTCGGCAGGGAATCGCACGTCGTGCTAAATCCTTGCTGCTTCAAAGAAAGTGCACGGGGCGAGCAGGCTCGTGCTCTGGAGGGGTAAACACTTCACCCACTCGCCCCAGCAAGCGTGGACGCCCGCTGGATAGCGGGAGACAGTGCGCTTCGCATGCGCTCTGCCATTTTCGTCTCATAACATATTGTATTGCTGCATCACTTTGCGCAAGCGCTCCTGATTGGCAGCGCTCATTTCGCACAGCGGCAGTCGTACTTCAAAATTGATTTTGCCCATCCATCCCAGCCCGGTTTTAATCGGCACGGGATTGATTTCAAAAAACACGGCGTCATTCAGCGGCAGCATGTGGTAGTGCAGCTCGCGTGCCGCTTCCCATTTGCCTTCTTGCACAAGATTATAGACATTCGCCGTCTCGCTCGGCAACAAGTTCGCCGTCGCGCTCAAAAATCCCGCGCCGCCAATCGCCAGAATCGGAAAGCACAACAGCTCAATTCCCGAATACACCAGAAACTCGCGGCCCATCTTGTGCAGCAGCCGATTGATGTGCTCAAAATCCTTGTTCGATTCCTTCACACCCACCACGTTCGGGCACTTCTCCACCACACGCGCGACCGTATCAGGTTCGATGTTCACCGCCGTGCGTCCCGGAATATTGTACAAGATCACCGGAATCCCGACTTGCGAAGAAATCCCCGTAAAGTATCTGAACAATCCTTCCTGCGACGGACGGTTGTAGTACGGCGCAATCAGCAAGAGCGCGTCCGCGCCGATTTTTTCGGCATTGCGCGAGTAGTTCACCGCTTCTTCAAAGTTGTTGCAGCCCGTACCCGGCATGAACGGCGCGCGGCCCGCAATCGCTTCTTTTGCCACCTGATGCACGCGCATTCTCTCGGACGACGAGAGCGAGCTCGGCTCGCCCGTGGTTCCCGTCACGGAAATTCCGTGCGCGCCGTTCTCGATTTGCCAGTTGATTAAACTCTGCAACGCGCTTTCGTCCACCTGTCCGTTCTTGAACGGAGTCGGCACGGGCACAATTGAACCGCGAAGATGCGAGGTATTCATTTATTTGATCAGAATCAGTTTTTGTGTGTGAGTAATATCCGCTGTTTCAAGGCGGGCAAAGTAGGTTCCGCTGGCAAAAGCTTCCGCATTCCAGAATAGCTCATGCTGTCCCGCATTGAACTCGCCGTCTGCAAGCGTCGCAACCTGTCTGCCTGTAACATCAAACAAGATCAAGTTCGCGTGCGCGGCGCGCGGCAGAGAAAATCGCAATTGTGTGACAGGATTAAACGGATTGGGATATGCCGGAAAGAACTCAAAGCTTTTGGGAAGCTCGACAGTTTCGTCCTGCGCCGCAAGTCCGTGCTCCGCGCGCGCCGCGGGCCAAAATCCCGCGTGAAGCACAGACAACGGAGCCGAAACTCTCGCACCGCACATTTGGCCCAATGTCCCCTGAATCGTTGAACCCGTCGGCGATGCCGCATGCTGCGCGCCACTTCCAAGCACGGTCACGGGCAATCCGCAGTTCGCCGCCGTCGCCGTCAAAACCAGTGCAAGGATCAACCATTTCATCGCGACGGCTTCTCAACATGCGGCGGCCTGCCGTCGAGGCTGGGAAGTTCGTCCACCTCGTCCTGCGGAAAGAATGTCGCCGTCAAACTCGCATACCAAAAACGGTCCCCGCCCACGCCCTGCGTCGCGCGGCCGTTCAGAAAAAACGTCAGATCCTCAGCTCCCTGCACTTCAAACACCGTGCGCACCGGCAGCGTCACGTCGCTATTCGCGAAAGTCGGGTATTCCGCAGGCACATGATGCACACTGTAGTAGGCCACCGCCGGACCCGGCTCGCCCTGAGTTCTCGCATGACAAATCTGTATGCGATCCGGCGTGCCGTTCGTATGCGATACCTGAATCTGCACCACCGACTCGACCACCACGAGTCCCGGGCCTGTCGCATGCACCGTCGCCGAACACTCCGCATAGTTCGTCCACTCCGCGCCGATGTCAGTCGTGGCGCCCGACACGTCCGTACCAAGGCGCGTCGCCAACAAACTGATTTGCAGCGTATCGCGGAACACTTGAATCTGCGTCCCCGCGCCCGGAGCAATCGTCACTTGGTCCTGAAGCCCATTGATCTCGCGCACGGCAACATCGTTTTCAATCTCTGCCGCGCGCAAACTGTACGGTGCAGGCGACAACCGCGTGCGCGGTGAATGCGCCACTCCGCCAAACACTGATTCAAGATAGTACGGACGATCAAACGGCAGCGTCAGCGGCGTGACTTCGCCCAAGTAGATTTCAAAAACCCCGTTTGTCGTTTGCACAGGCCGATTCTCGAGCCATCGCGCCGACCCGCCGACCAACGAATCATACAGCAGAAACGTCATCGGATACGAGTCGTCCGGCACGACCGCGCCCTGCTCGTTTGTCAGCACCCCCTGATAGCTGAGCAGACGGGGAATTTCAGCACGAAGCGTCGTCGCACCGAACAGGAACGCCATCAAGAGAAAAGTGTAATGCCGTGTGCCAGTCAATCGAAAATCTCCCGAAGTGGACTACTCGAATCTTGAATTTACAAACAAATCCTTAAAAACGAAAGCTTTGAGAGGATTTTCCGAGACGCTCGCCCCTCTAAAGAGTGATTGTAATTTCGGAGTTTATGCCCCATCTGCGAAACCTGCTTCGCCGATTCAGCGCTCGGGAGGACCATAGACCCCGCTTTCAATCCGAAACAGCTCGCCTGCCAGATGACGACAGACATAAACTCGGCCCCGTGCATCGCGCCCAAACGACGAGATATTCTCTGCGGCTTTGCGCGACCCCAAAAGCTCCCCTGAAATCTCGCGCAGCCCCGCGATGCCCCCGCCCACAGAGCGAAAACACCAGAGTCTCCCCGAGCAATAGTCCGCGCAAAGGTAACATCCGAACAGTTCCGGCACCGACTTGTCCCGCACCACAACGCCGCCCGTGATCGAACAGCCCTCACGATGCGAGTACTCCCAAACCGGGCGGTCATACAAGTCTTGATCGCAACTTCTTCCCGGCGGAAAACAGTGCGTCCCCTCCATCTTGTTCCAGCCAAGATTGTTGTTGCGGGGCCGACGTCCCGGAATGACGTGTACTTCTTCGTACGAGTCCTGGCCCACATCAGCAATGAAAAGATCATTCGTCTCCGGATCAAAATCGAATCGCCAGGGATTGCGCACACCAAGCAGGAATTGCTCGGGCTCCGCATCCTGTGTGTTCACATCAAGCCTGAGCATCTTGCCCAAATGCGACTCGGGATTCTGCGCGTTGTTGCGCGGATCGCCCGCGCTGCCGCCGTCGCCCATGCCGATATACAAATATCCGTCCGGCCCGAACTGAATTCCGCCACCGTTGTGATTCACATACGGCTGCGGAACGATCAGCAGCAGTTCGTCTAAGGCTCCACTTCCCGCCCGAAGCTCCTTCCGCAACAGGCATCTCGCCACCACCGTCGCACCGTCTTCCTTACGCGTGTAGTTGACAAAGTACCTCTTCGTTTCCTGCCAGTCTTCCGGAAAGGCAAGCCCCAAAAGCCCCTGCTCGCCGAACCCCGTTTCAATCTCATTTCCCAAGTCCAGCAACGGTTCTTCCATCAGGCGATGGGTGTTCAGGTCGAGAACCCTGATCTTGCCTTTGCGCTCCACGATGAACAATCTGGTCGAATCACCCGGCGCACTTGCAATACCCACCGGTTCGTCCAGACCTTCGGCAATCTTCACGGCTGTCGCGGCCTGAAGTTCCGCAAAACAAAAAAATAGGCAGCACCAGAGTGCCGCCTGTCCCACCCAAACTACCCCACAAGTTCCGTTCATGCGGCCAATTCCGCCGCCGCTTCGTTCGTCACGACGTGTGTATTCACCAACTCCGTATAGTCCTCCAGCCATGCCGCCTCCGGATTGCGTTCGAAAATCATCACGCGCCCCTCATCGCCGGGATGCGCCGCGCTGTGATACCGGAAGATAATCAATTTCTCCGTCATGGCAACCACTTCAATCTTTCCCGTCGCATGAGACATCACAAACCGCACCCGCTTGGCCAGCCCCGAGGACTTCTGGCGCGCCGCCTCCACCAGCGCCAGATTGTGCTCGATCGGCGTCGTATAGGGCGCATTCCCCAGCGTCGGACGACACTGAAAAATGTAGTACGGCGGAATTCCGTTGTACGAGAGCCTGTCCCACAATTCCCGCAGCGTATCCACCGAGTCGTTCACTCCGCGAATGATCGGATTCTGATTGACCACCTTCGCTCCCGCGTCCAGCATCGCGCGCAACCCCTCCACCGCCACCTCCGTCAGTTCGCGCGGATGATCAAAGTGCGCCATGATGTACACTTGACGGCCCATCGTGCGGTAGCGGCCCAACAAATCCGTGAGCTTCGAATCTTTCAGAATCCGGTACGGATTAAAGGCCGGCAACTTTGATCCAATGCGCACAATCCGCACGTGCGGAATCGCATACAACTGCTCGAAAATCTCTTCCAAGCGCACCGTCGCGAGTATCAGTGGATCGCCGCCGGTCAACAGCACATTCGTGATCTCCGGGTGCTGTCGAATGTACTCCACTCCCGGGCGAACATCCTTGACCACTTCCTCATTTTCGGTCATGAACAGCCGCTTGCGAAAACAGTAGCGGCAATAGCCCGCGCACACATCACTGCACAACAGCAACGCCGTCGAAGGGTACTTGTGCTCAAGTCCCGGCACCTTCGTGAAGGATTCTTCCCCCGATGCATCCAGCTTGCCCCAATCATCCAGCTCCCGGAGGTTGGGCATGATCAGTTGCCTGATCGGATCGTCCGGATCCTCCCAGTTGATCAACTCCTGGTAGTAGTCATTGCTGCGAAAAACGAACTTGTCCGTAACTGCTTGCAGTTCGTCTCGTTCCTCGTGGGAGAGCTCGGCCACCTGCTTCAGGCGGATGACGTATTTCGGATTCTTCATCCGAACCTCCTTTAGCGAGTCTGATAGGCGAACGGTCTATTTGCCTCCCCGGCAAAGTTTCGCGGCAGTTTCAACGGCAGGCCGTAGGCCAACCTCTTACAAGATGGGTCTCTACAACCCGTTTGTCAAGCTCGCAACCGCGTACTTGCAGCGCTAACTTCAGTATTTGCTTGCATCTCTTCAGTAAACTAAGTTCATCAAGCCTCCAAATTAAATATTCATTACTATTTGATAATCAAGTTACGTTGTGTTCATTTCAATGAAAAAATGGTGTGGCCAACACCAGCCACACCATTTCGTTCATTCCGTGTGCGCAGCGGCACCTGCGTCGCACACGACTTTGCTTCCCTCGAGATTCGCGGCACGAATCTCTTTCAGGCAGCCTGGCTGCCCGGTCCCTGCCATCGGTCTATTTCATCAAAACCATCTTGCGCGTCTGCGTCAGTCCTTGTGACTCTATCTGATAGAGATAGACTCCCGAAGCCATTCCGGACGCGTCAAAGTTTACTAACTGCACACCTGCACTGCGCGACGCGTCACTCAAAAGCACCGCAACCTCTTCGCCCAACACATTAAACACCTTCAAGGTCACGCGCGCCGCCTGAGCCAAATCAAACTGAATTGTGGTGCTCGGGTTGAACGGATTCGGGTAGTTCTGATGCAGCGTAAACTTGTTCGGAAGCGAGGGGCGCTCGTCCGCGAAGCTCGCGACTTCCGGTGGCATGTCCGTCGAGTCCACGTGCAGCACGGGCCACTGATTGTCCCACAGCGAGTCCGACTGAATATCCGACACGCGAATTCGCTGATAGTTCATCGGATTGAGAGTCGGCGTTCCCGTCGGATTGTCGCCCACCGCGCCGCCCGCATCCAGATCGAACACATAGCTCATGTGCAGATAGCGATCCCCGTCATACGTCGTGACGGTCTCCGAGAGCGTCGCGTCGCGTTCATGCGCGCTTTCTCCCGGCGGCACAAACTGACCCGTGTTCGTATTGGTCATGTTGGTCGCGTAGGTCCACGACACTCCGTCGTCGCCGGACTTCGACACCCACACGTCCTGCATCGGAATGCCGCCTGCCGACCAGTTGTTTTCATCGGCCAAAACAAAGCAGCAGTACAGTTCGTCCGTCTCCGTATCAATCGCGAGGTTCGGGCGCTGCAAGACATACTGCCAGTCGCCCAAATCATCCGCCCAATTCGTGTCGCCATACGAGGCATCCACCGCGAAGATCGGCGACACATAACCCGAATCACTGCTCCAGTGCCAAATCTGCGACGCATACCGCGAAATCGTGCCTTCGAGCGAGTAGTAGTGCACCGTCATGAACGCGATGTGAATGTCATCGTCTTCGTCAAAGATCACCGAGCAGTCCGTGTAGGACCGGAACGTGTCGGCGTCGCAAACCAGAGTGTCCCCCGACGCACAATCTTCATCCGGATAGATGAAGTGCGTCACGTTGACCGGCTCGCTCCAGTTGTCGCCGCCGTCTTCCGAAATGATGTACTTGATGTCGTTGTTGTACTGCGTGGGATCCACATTCGGATCGGTCAGGTCATCGCGCGTGTCCGACCAGGCAATCACCACACGGTTCGACTGGCGCGAGCAGGCGATATCCGGTGAAATCACCATGCAGGTATCTATCTCCTGAAATGCCGCTCCGCCCAAGTCATCCCACAAGATCTCGACTCCGAACGGTCCGTCAAAGACCGGAGTGCCGCGCGAGTAGTAGATAGATTGCGGATCGCCCGCCTGATTGCTTAGCGGGCTCTCCGTTGAAACCACATGCAGGGTGGAGTCCAGTGCGATGGCAATCTTCGGCCAGATGACCTGCATCGCTTGATTCCCTTCATAGATGTAGGGAATCTCAAAAGTCGTGTAAGCTCCCGCGCGCTCTATCAGATCAATTGAGCTTGCCGCATGCGGCTGTCCCGCCAGAATCTCCTGATGAAAGGCAGGGAAGAAAAACCCTCCGGGCAGCACCTGACCGCAGACATAGCCGCCGCGCGAGGCCGAGTTCACCTGACCGTTCGAAATCGTAAATGCTTCCGTCGAAGGATCCCAGACATTGTAGTAAACATGTCTTGAGGATGATGTGGAGTTCAGACCGTTGGTCCACGTCACGTGCACGAATCCCAGATCGTCCACGTCCACCATCTTGCCGCTTGAACCATTGTGCTGGTAGTCATACCATGTAGTGCCGGCTTGGTAGATCACACCAACCGGATCGTCCAGCGCATCCCGCCGCGGTCCATACATGGATGGATCCGGGATGTTCTGAAAGGTCGGCTGTTCTGAACCGTCAATCGGTTTGACGTTGTTCAGAGCTTTGGTCGTGGATGGCGCTGCTTGTGCCAGCCCAATCCCGACCGCCAGAAGAAAAATGAGAGCAATCCGATGCATACAGACCTCCTGCTTGGGTTCTCCCGGGTCTGTCGTGCCCACCAAGACACTGCTCTTAGTTATGCAAATGGCATGCTATGCATTACAGGATTCTCAAATATATCATTATCAATATTATAATGATATTCCTCTTATAAACATCAAGCGCAAAATCTGCGTCTTTTGATTTCATTGCTTGCGCATGCCTGTGCAATGAGCGCGCTCGAGGCAAAAAAAGACGGCCCCCTGGGGAGAAGAGGAGCCGTCAGATTAGCCGGACCCCGAAAGGTCCAGCTACGGGAAACTTTTAGCTACTTCGCCGGTTCCTTCACCGCGCAAGTATTCATCCCGCAGATAGGATACAAGCCACAGAACCGGAATAGTCCCGTCAGCAAGGGAATCAGTCCCAGCGCGCCCCACCAATTCTTCGCGTAGATCCCCCAGCCAATCACCGCCAAACCCACAACGATCCGAATCACTCTGTCTGCACCACCGACGTTGGCCTTCATAGCCCCTCCTTGACGGTTAAATAAAAGGCGACTGCGCAAGTTTACGCAGTCGCCGCCACTCTTACCGTAATAAACTCACATAACTCACGGAGATTCGCCCGCAAACGTCCTCAGCAACGGCTCATTCACCATTCTGACGCGCCCGCGCCCCAGTTCCACCGCGCCGGAACGCTCAAACTCCTTCAGTAACCGCGACACCACCTCGCGCGCCGTTCCCAGCTCGTCCGCAATCTGCTCGTGCGTGATGTGAATACTCCGCAGATACGTCCCCTCGCCCGTGAACTTCTCCAGCAGAAAATGTGCAATCCGATGATCCATCTTGCCAAATGTAATCTCTTCGATCAAACTCATCATGTCCACAATCCGGCGGCTCATCATCTCAAACACATAGTCCCGGACCACCTGCTGAGTGTTGACCAGATTCTGAAAATACTCGGGCGAGATCACCGCCGCCGTCACCGGATGTTCCGGCTCCACCGCCGCCGTTGCCGGATAGCGCTGGCCCGTCAACGCGCACGACGTCGTCAAGATGCAGCTCTCCGTCGAGCGCACATGATAGAGCGTGATCTCGCGGCCACCCTCGTTCCGCTTATACACGCGGACACTGCCTTCGCCCACAAATGCGATGCGCGTGCACGCTTCGCCCTCGCGATAGACCATCACTCCACTGTCGAGAGTGGCCAGTTGACTCTGAGCCAATATCTCGCGCTGCAATGCCGTGGACGCATTGCTGAAAAAGGAAAACTGTCCTAAAATGTCCGTGAGTTGCATGGGTGTTATCTATGGCTTGCGGCGCTTCTTCCACCAGCGGGAAAGTCGCTCGGCCAGCTCTGCCTCGCGACCCTGTTCCGTCGGCTCGTAAAAACGCATATGCTGATAAGCTGTCGGCAAATTCTCGATCTCTACAAAGTGCTCCGGATTGTCGTGAGGATACACATAGCCCGCTCCATATCCTTCACGCTTCATAAGTCCCGTCACCGGATTGCGCAAATGCAGCGGAACCGCTTCCGGAATCTGCTCCGAGCGCACCGCTTCCAACGCCTTGTCTATCGCGACATATGACGCGTTCGATTTCGGCGAACAGGCCAGGTACGCCGTGCACTGCGACAAAATGATCCGCGCTTCCGGCATTCCGGTCGCATGCACCGCCTGATAACACGACGTCGCCAGCACCAACCCGTTCGGGTTTGCATTCCCGATGTCTTCGCTGGCCAGAATAATCAAACGCCGCGCCACGAACAGCGGGTCTTCTCCGGCCACAAGCATGCGGGCCAAGTAGTAGATCGCCGCGTCCGGATCGCTTGCGCGCACGCTCTTGATGAACGCCGAGATTGTGTCGTAGTGCTGATCGCCGGCCTTATCGTAGCGCGGCAGACGCCGCAGCACCGCAGTCTCCACCAGCTTCCGGCTCACCACCCGACGGTTCTCTTCCTGCGGAGCAATCTGCGCCGCAAGTTCAAGCGCATTATACAGCGCGCGGGCATCCCCGCCCGATAAGGTTAACAGGGCGGCCTCAGCTTCCGCCTCAACTTCCACCCCTTGGTCGCGCAAAAACTCGTCCTGTTCCAAAGCCCGCCTGAGCAGCACAGTCAACTGCTCGGCATTCAAAGGCTCCAGCCTGAGCACTCTCGCCCGCGACAGAAGCGGCGCAATCACCTCAAACGACGGATTCTCCGTCGTAGCCCCCAGGAGCGTCACCGTCCCATCCTCGACCGCGTGCAAAAGAGCATCCTGCTGGGACTTCGACCAGCGGTGAATCTCATCCACAAACAAAAGGGTCCGCTGACCGGCCTTGCGCCTGAGGCTCGACGCCTCGAGGTGCTTCCGAAGCTCCGGCACTCCCGTGGCCACCGCCGAAATCGGCACAAAAATGTAGTTCAACGTCGTGGCCAGAAGCCGCGCCAGCGTCGTCTTCCCCGTCCCAGGATCGCCCCAAAAAATCAGGCTGGGAATGCTGCCGCTCGAAACCAACCGCGAGAGGAGGGCTCCCTCGCCCAAGAGGTGCTCCTGACCCACGTACTCTGCGAAAGTCCGGGGGCGAAGGCGTTCCGCCAGAGGTGCCTGCGGCTCAGACACCAGACTCCGGGCCGTTCGGCCTAATGAAATCCGACATTTATGTCGTCTTCTCGCCGTACATACTTCATTAAGGGACTAAGTTACATAAAGAAAACACCGGATGCAATCCGGTGTTTTCAGCAACAAATTTCCTCTGCTACTCAACTCTTCTGGACTGGAAGGTCTAACTGAGCGGTCGTGAGTCCAAGGCTACGGAGCGCCTTTCGATAAGCTTTGCGGGGCTCTCGACGGAGCGACCAATAGGCTTTACGCGCAATCGCTACCCGGTGGTCCACCGGTGCCGCATTCAGATCGCAGGCGACCGGGCAATCACGGAAATCCAGCTCTAACATCCGCTGCCTGAACAGCACCGTTTGCCGACTCTTCCACACCTCCTCCACCGTCTGCTCACACAGATTTCCCAAAGGATACCATGACTTGCAGCACACTCTCGCGATTCCTGAATAGGCCACAAACAAACTGTCAAACGCGACCGAACAAGGGCTCGAAGGCCTCGCGAACAAGCTTCTTTCGCGAACCGGCGCGATGTTCTTCTTCTGCGCATAGTACCAATCAAACTCGTTCAACGCGTACAGCTTGACTTGTGGATTGCGCTCTGCCGTCTCATAGGCTGCCGAGATGTGGTTCTGCACGAACTTGGTGTCCTCGTGCCGGGCCGACAGAACAGGATCAATGTGGAAGATGACCTCGTCCGCGCCGTGATCCGCGGCCCATTGGACGAACACAGGAAGCTCGTGAATGGTCTCTTGCAGCACCACCGTGCTGAGTCTCAGGACCATCTTTGAGTTCTGCTCCCGTCGGCGGCGGACTATCCGATCAATGTTCGAAATCACCTCCGACTGCCGACCAAATTGAACGACACGACTGTACAACTCCGGGTCAATCGCGTTCAAACTGAAATTGACCACTCTCCCCTGAGCAAGAAAAGCCTCTTCCCAGAGGCCTTTCCAAAGTACGCCGTTGGTCACCGTTTCCAAATGAATGTTCGGGTAGTCCCGTATGACCATCTCGACAAGCTCACGGCAATTCGGCAGCACGGTCGGTTCTCCGCCTTGCAGCACAAGAGTGTCTATGAGCGGATAGGCGGATCTCAGATTCTCCTTCCAAGCCACATCGGCAAGTCGGCTCGACGGCGCAAAGTCCGTTTGGTAGCACATCGAGCACCGAACATTGCACTGCTGGCCCATCTCAAGGTGCAGATGCCGAAGATACTCCAATGGCCAAGCTCTGAGGTCGGACTGGGCAATCCTTGCTGAATCCAGGACCGGCAACGATTTCACGCGACACCCTTTCTATGAAAACTCGGAACCCATGACCATGATAGTACTCCGGTCCATCAGCCGCAAGCCGAGACAGCAAGAAAACAGAGCCTACCCCTCGCCCCGCTCGGCGTACGCGCGCTTGATCATCGCGTCCAGGAACTGCTCAGGATTGGCCAGCACTTCCGGCGACACCTCAAGGCTCTGCCGGTTCGCAAGCTTCAGGCCGTATTCGTAGTTCGAAAACATCTGCTGCAGCCGGTACACAATCTGAATCGGCTCTTCCTGAATGTTTTCGCGAATCCAACGGTGCGACTCCGCCGGAAGCTCTAGCACAAGCCCGTGCTTTTCCAGAAAACTCCGCTGGAACGTGTTGATCGCATCCGTCACCAACAAATCAGAAGCAACCTTCTCCGGGTTTTCAATCAACTCTACCGTCACATGCAGAGACCGCAGGGTCGAAGAGGGCAACAGCTTCTCGAACTTGATCAGCGCGCGCTCCACAACAGAGGTCAGTCCGCGCGCGCCAATGCCCAACGAGTGTGCTCTGCGCGCAATCTCTCTTAGCGCCGCATCCTCAAAACTCAGTTTGATCCCATACGCCGCAAAGTCGCGCGTCTTGCCCTGAATCACCGCCGAATGCGGATTGCGCAGCACGTCGTAGAGAGCAGTCTCGTCAAGCTCCGTCAACTGCGCCACCACCGGCAAGCGGCCCACAAACTCCGACTCAAATCCATATTGCATCAGGTCCGTCGTCGTCACGCGCTTCAGAAGCTCTTCGTTGGCTGTCGGAATCTCGCCTTCCCGGTGGAAGCCCATCGTTCCCTTGGACAGCCTGCGGCGAATGATCTCCGAAAGCCCCGAAAATGCCCCGGACATGATGAACAGCATATTGCGCGTCGAAACCTTCTTGCGCACGGCCTTGCCTCGGCGCTGTGTTTCCATCACCGCTTCCATCTGACTGGCCAGATCATGAGGCGTGCGCAGATCCACCTCGGTGTCTTCCATCAGCTTTAGAAGCGCCCGCTGCACACCCGTGCGCGACACATCAGGTCCCACCGTATTCCCCGACGCCGCGATCTTGTCAATCTCATCCACGTAGATAATGCCATACTCCGCCAACGCAATATCGCCGTCCGCTTCGCGCACCAAGTCCCGAATCAGATCATCCACGTCGCCCCCCACGTAACCCGTCTCCGAGAACTTTGTCGCGTCGCCTTTCACGAACGGCACGCCGATCTTGTCGGCAATCAGCTTCACAATGTAGGTCTTGCCCACACCCGTCGGTCCGATCATCAGAATATTCGACTTGATGCGTCCGACGTTCGGCTCGTTTGACGGATTCTCGTTCTCCCATTTCCGCCGGTGAAAGTGCGTGCAGATCTTCGTCGCCAGCACCTCTATCGCCTCTTCCTGATGCACCACATACTGCCGCAAGTAGGCTTCAAGCTCGGTTGGACGAAGCGTGAAATTTATGGCATCCACTCCGCCTTCAGGTTTTGTCGTGGTTCCTTCATGCGGTCCATTCAAATCATAATCCGCGACCGACACGGTTTCGCCGTAGCGTTCGCGCAGGAAATCACCAACTTCTTCACGGATCTTATCTGCATTGGGGGGAGTCTTGGACATGGTTCTCTCTGGTCAATTCATGGGCGAGAGGCCTCGGGCCTCCCAATCGTTTCCATTGTACGGACTCAGCAGAATTGCGGTTCCGCCAACTCCTGAAAATATAAGCATCCGAGTGACGAGTTGCGACCGAATTCTGCAGACAGGATTCTGCGCGTCCACTTGCACCTCTTTGCCTGCTTTTGTATCTTCTAAACCTATGCAAAAACAGCATCTGCATCATGGATCACTGGTTTTCCTTGTCTTTCTCCTGTGCGGATGCGGTGAGCCTCGATTGCCGAAGCTCAACCCCTATATAAATAACGAACAACCACTAAGCATTACTCTTCCGGATTCGGGTGACGTGTTTGTGTCGTTTTCCGGCTGGTCGTTCGTCATTCGTCCTCCTATTCCCGGCGTGGATGGAGCCCTGACGCTCACCATACCGGACTTTCGCGACCTGCGGCTCGGCTGGAGATTCGAAAACGATGTCGTGGCGCTGCAATTCCAGGCTCAACACAGACTCCTTGATGGTGTGGAATTGGTAGAACCGGCGCTTGGTCTTAAGCAGACGATGACTGCGCGGGACGGCGGCAGATCTTTGGAATGTGAAGTCTCCGGACCAAGCGGACGGACGCTTGAAGCCACGCTCGAAATCCCCGGACCAGTTGGCAAGATCCGCGGAATTGCTGCGGACCGCACTCCCTGGGAGATTACCAAGTCCGGGGCCACTTTGCTGCTGCCCTGGGGGGAGACGTGGGAGATTCAAACCGACGGCGAGATCACGCCCGTCTATGAAGAAGGCATGCGCGTGACGATTGCGTTTCCCTCGGAAGACTCCCGGAAGTTCAAGATTCTGGTTGGTCCACGGACAGACAAGCAGTCGAACCGTGGAGTTGACTTCATCACAGAGTCAGATTCAGTCAATCGCGCGCTGGCGCTCCTGAGCTCTTTGATCCCGCCCCCCATGAAGCCGGATATGAAATCCACCGAACGCTTCGAGTTCTGGTCCGATTTGACTCCCGCGCAATGGTATGTCCATGCGGATGCAGTGCCCGAGTATTTCGATCTGCTGCGCGTTCCCGAAGAGCAGGTTTGGGTCTTGGAGTATGGCCTGAAAGCCTTCGAGACCGTGTACCGTTGGGGAACCGTGCCCGCGCAAGACATGACGGCGTATCAACCGCTGATGGATGACGCCCTCAATCGGCTCGATTCGGAACCGCGGCAGGTGGTGTTTGGCACCACAATCGAAGACCGCTACCGCGAAGCCGCAGTCTGGTTGTTCGCGGAAACTTGTCTGGCTCCAAAATCATCTGGTGACCGCAGCTCCTACCGCAGAAACAGCCGCGAAGCGTCCAAGGATGCGCTTCGGTCGCTGCGGATGAATGCCGAGGATGTCGAGTGGAAAGAATCCGTTTCTACTCCCGACTCGTTGCTCTTCGTGGACCGTTTCATTGATCCGGATGTGCGAAAGGTCACATGGGGAGACGGAGAGGGACAGAATCCTTTTATTCAACAGCCGGACACGCTCGAAGTCTTTGCTGCGGCAGCGCGCGGCACGCTCTCGTGGCTGAATGAAGATTCCAAGATCTGGTTAGAGCGGTCTGATTTGCCGTGGGAATTGGAGATGGCAAGTCTTCGCTGGAACTTCGACAGACAGATTCGCTTCCGCCGGTCCGACCATTGGCAGCGTGCCTTCGAGACGCTTTTCGATCCTCGGCATCCAGTGCTGCTGCCGGGAGAAACGGATCGTGCTTCGCAGTATCGAGCGGCCGCCGGTGAACTTGAAACGATTGTCGAAAGCTATCTGGGAATTCGACCCAATCGGTCCGTCGGGAAAATCGTTTTTGATCCGCGTCTACCAAACGGATGGGGCAGAACTCGCGCGAGAGTGCCTTTTTGCGAAGGCGAACTCTTTGTGGACTATGATCTGGCGGAACAGCGCGCGTGGATTGCGGCACGCGGCCTGACACAATCCTTCGAGTGCATCGTCTATCTGCCTACCGCAAGCGGAGCCATCTCCGCAGAGTTTACTCTTGAACCCGGCGACGGACCGCATTTCTGCCGACTGGAATTGGGCACCGACAACGCCACAAGACTATTCATTACGACAAGCTCACTACCTGAATGACCACACAGCGCCTCGCCCTCGGCATTGATATCGGAGGGACAAATCTCAAGATCGGTCTGGTCACAGAATCCGGTGAGCTGATTGACAAGGAAACAACGCCGACTCCCAGACCTCGCGAGCTGGGTGCCGTGGTGCAGACCCTGGCTTCTGCTGTGAAGTCGCTCTGTGACAAACACGGAGCCTCGCCTGAGGGCGCGGGAATTGGCGCTCCCGGCGTCGTGGATGAGTCTCTGCATACCGTGCTCTGGGCTCCCAATTTTCCGGACTGGATCGGTCAGCCGATTCGCGACTCCATTTCCGAAGCTCTCCAGTTGCCCGTCGTGATGGATAATGACGTCAACAATTTTGCCATCGGCGAGCATCGGTGGGGAGCGGCGCGCAAATTCAAACACTTTGTCGCCGCCGCGATGGGAACCGGACTCGGCGGTGCAGTCTTCATAGACGGAAAGCTCTATCGCGGTGCGCGCGGTGCCGCAGGTGAAATGGGCTTTACGATCATTTCTCCCAACGGACCCGCCGTACTGGGTCGTGAAGGAGTACTTGAGGCCTATGTCGGACGCGCGGCCTTTGATCAGCTCGTGGATGAAAAATTCAAGACCGGAGAGTTTCCCACTCCCCGCCGTATCACGGAGCTTGTCCAGCAAGGCGATGAGCGCGCCCGCGAGATTCATGACACACTCGCCATGCGGCTCGCGGAAGCCGCCGCGACCTGGCTTCATATCCTGAATCCCGAGGCCATCATTTTGGGCGGCGGCACAATTCACTCCGCCGACTATTTCTTCGAACGCTTTCGCCACTACCTCTCGGTGCGCGCGCTGCCTCCGCATACCGAAACTCTGCACATCCTGCCCGGACAACTCGGCTACTTTGCCGGAATGCTCGGTGCGGCCGCGCTCTGGTTTGAACAATCCGCTTAGCGGAGGTCATATGTTGCTGCGTTTCTCCGTCACATTGCTGCTTTTTACCTTGCTCTTCACCGGATGCAAGAAAGACGACGAGCCCGAAGACATCGGTGCAGTTTGGATTCTCTATGTCAACGCGCGCGACGGATCGCGCTCCGATGGTCAGATGCAGGCCTGCGCACACGTCAAGTGGACCTACGAGGGAGACTCGAATGTCAATGACCAGGGCTGCCGCGATGGAAACAACTCCGTCAAAGTCTGGAAACCCATCTCCGAAGACGTGCGCATTTTCTATCACGTTGAATGCGAAGGCTACAACCCGTCCGTCGAAGACCTTGCCGATTTTCTCATGGCACGAATTGACTCCACGACCGAAAGCGGAAATCCCGAAGTCGTGATCAGCCGCACCATCACCATGTTCCCCAATTAGCTTTTCCCCCCTTCAATAACCCTTCCTTACCTGTGTCGAAAGTTTATCTTAGTCTCGAACTTCACAATCATCAGCCCGTCGGCAACTTCGATCACGTCATCGCAGAAGCTTACCAGAAGAGCTATAAGCCGTTTCTCGAAACGCTGCTCGACTTTCCGCAGATTCGCATGAGTCTCCATACCTCCGGCTGTTTGCTGGAGTGGTGCGAAAAAAATCTGCCTGAGTATCTTGATCTGGTCGGCAAGCTTCACGACCGTGGACAGCTTGAGCTGATCGGCGGCGCTTTCTATGAACCCGTGCTGGCCGCGATCCCCCGCGACGACGCGCTGGAACACTTTGCGCGCATGAATGAGTATCTGCTCCGCCGATTCGGTACCAAGCCGCGCGGCGCGTGGCTCCCTGAACGCGTCTGGGAACCGGGCTTTGCGGCCCTGCTCGTCGAAGCCGGAGTCGAGTACATCTCGATGGACGACGATCTCTTTCTGGCCGCCGGACATCTGCCCGAAGAGCTGAACGGCTACTTCATGACCGATTCGCACAACGGGCCGCTGGCGATGTTCCCCAATCATCAAGCTCTTCGCTATGCGATTCCGTTCCGCGAACCGGAAGCAACCTTCGACTACATTTTTCAGCAGGCTGACGGCAGACCCGACTCGCTCTTCTTGATGGGCGACGACGGCGAGAAATTCGGGCTCTGGCCGCGCACCTACAAACCCATCTATGAAGACGGCTGGCTGCGCAGTTTCTTCGAAGCGCTGACCAGTCATTCCCACGACGTGGAATTGCTTACGATGGCCGAAGCCCGCGACCGCATTCAGCCTAAAGGCCGAACCTATCTTCCCACAGGCTCCTATTTCGAAATGGGAGAGTGGTCGCTTCCAACGTCTGCGCGCAAGAAGTACGTTCACTTTGTGCATGAACTGAAAGAGCGCGATGACTGGCCGCAGCTGCGTCCGTTTGTCAAGGGAGGCTTCTGGCGCGGCTTTATGCGCAAGTATCCCGAAGCGAACTACATGCAGAAAAAAATGCTGCGAGTTTCGCGAAAGTTCTATTCCCTGTCCAATCGCAAGACCTCGCCCGAATATCAGACACAGGTGTTGCGCGGACAATGCAACTGCCCGTACTGGCACGGCGTCTTCGGAGGTCTCTATCTTCCGCATCTTCGCCACGCCGTTTGGAAAGAGCTGCTACAAGCCGAATATGCGCTGGACAATCTTCAGCATCGCGGGCGCAAGTGGGTCGAAGTCTCGCCCGTGGATCATGACATGGACGGCAGAACCGAGATTCTGATCGAGAACGCCGTGATGAACGCCTACCTCAAGCCGCACGAGGGCGGCTCGCTTTTCGAATGGGATCACCGAGAACGCGGCTACAACCTGCTCAACACACTGACCCGCTACGAAGAACCTTATCACATGGACGTGGCACGCGCCACCGTCGCCCATGACGACGACGAAGCCTCCGCGGAATCCATCCACGACCTGATTCTCAAGAAGGAAGAGGGACTCGAGCATTTGGTCACCGTGGACCAGTGGCCGCGTCGTTCGTTGCTCGATCACTTCCATGGCTTCAACGGTACGATTCAACAGTTCCGCGCTGGCACTCTTGCAGATTACGCCGATTTTCTGAATGGTGAATACAGACTCGCTGAGGTCTTCACCGACGGAATCACCCTCGAACGCACCGGCAAACTGGGCTCGCTGCCCGTCCGCATTGCCAAGACCATCCGCGTGCAGTCGGGCCGCCCGATCATGGACGTCAGCTATGCCGTTAGCAATCTCTCCGCGCAGGAGATTCACGGACCCTTCGGAATCGAGTGGAACTTCGCACTCATGGCTCCTAATTCGGGACAGCATTACTTCTCGCTGCCAGGCACCGATATTCTGCGCCGACCGCTTGCCGAAGTCGCCGAACATGCCGACGTGTCGCGCGTCTTTCTGGCGGATGAGCACGAAGGCGTCGCCGCGAATGTGGAGTGCAGCGTGCCCGCGAAACTCTGGCGCGCTCCCGTTGAAAGCGTCTCGCTCTCCGAAGGCGGCTTCGAACGCGTCTTCCAATCCTGCGCGCTGTTCTTCAACTGGGTGCTCAAGCTTCAGCCCGGCGAAGTCTGGCGCTGTAACTTCACTGCTGAGCTCTCAGAGCGATAAGTAATAGTGGCTCTCTGGTTTCTGTTGTGCCTGTTCGTTGGCGGACTTGCTCACGCGCAAGACTCCCTCGCTGACACGACCGCTCGTGCGGATACGGTCGCGTCCAGAGACGGCCTGGACACCGTCATCGTTTACAGCGCGGACGCCATTGACTTCGACATCCTGACGCGCACTTCCATCCTCGAAGGCAATGCGCGAATCGAATACAAGGACATGGAGCTCACAGCCGGACGCATTCTGCTTTTCTGGGACGAGCAAACCATGGTCGCCACAGCGCGCGATGACACCGTCTTCACCGACAGCACGCGCACCGAGGTGGATTCGATTTACAAGCTCGAACCTCCGCACTTCAAACAAGGTACGGAAGAGTTTACCGGAAACGAGATTGCCTATAATCTGAAGAGCCGGATCGGTCGCGTCAAAGGCGGACGAACATCTTATCAGGACGGACGATACTACGGAGATCAATTCAAGCGCATCTCCGACGACGTCCTCACCGTGCGGCATGGCGAGTTCACCACCTGCGAACTCGACACGCCGCATTTTCATTTTGGCGCTGACGTGCTCAAAATTCAAGTTGGCAAACGCGTCGTCGCACGGCCCGTCTATCTCTATTTCAAAGATGTTCCCGTGCTCGCGCTGCCCTACGGCATCTTTCCCGTCCAACGCGGACGCACCTCCGGATTCATCACGCCGGTCTTCGGAGAATCCGCCGGACAAGGGAGATTCCTGCGCAACATCGGCTATTATTGGGCCGCGTCGGATTACATGGATTTGCTCGGCACGATGGACTACTACGAAGAGTTCGGCGTTCTGGGCGGCGCGACCTACCGGTACGCCAAACGCTACAAACTGAAGGGCAATGCCAATTTCGATTTTGACACGCAGCGCCGCGGCGCCTCGCGAAATCGCCGCTGGCAGCTTGCCGCAAACCACAATCATACCATCGATCAAAACACGCAGGTCAATGCCAGCGGCGCCTATGTGTCCGACGCAAGCTACCGCACCGATGTCGGCACGATTCAGGATCAATTGACTCAAAGCGTGCGTTCCAACGCGACGCTCGCCAAGTCGTGGAACAACTCGCCGTGGACCATGAGTCTGAACTCAAGCTTCACGCAAAACATTCAGCAGCAAACCTGGTTCTCCACCCTCCCCGGACTGCGCTTCACTCACAAGCAAGGCAGAATCTTTCCCGCGGCCAAAGCTCCTAAAGGCATCCGCTTCGCCAGCGCGCCCAAAGAGAGCTCCCCGCCGTGGTATCGCACCTTCACCTGGACCTATGGCGCCACCTATTCCAGCGAGCTTGCGCGCAGCCTGACGTTCCGCGAAGAATTCCTGCGTCCCGCCGCGGCAAGTGCGTCGCCCGACACTCCACCCTCCACGATTCTCGGTGACGACAGCCTTGGAGTCACGCATCGTGACGGCATCTCGCATCAAGGAACATTCTCTGCAACCGCCAGACTGCTTCGCTATCTCAATCTCAATCCAAGTGTGAACTGGCAGCATGCGTGGACGCGCAGAGTGCCGCGCTACGAAGCGGCGGATTCTCTGTTTGATCGTGAAGAGGACTACGGCTTCTTTGCGCGCACGACTTTCAACGTGGGAAGCTCCGCCTCCACCAAGCTCTATGGTCTCGCGCGGCATCCCTTCGGAATTCCCGCGCAGTTCAGACATGTCATGACTCCGACCGTCGGCTTCAGCTATCGCCCCGACTTTTCAGACAAGACTTGGGGCTACTTCAACACTGTGCGCCTGCCGGACGGACGCGAATACACCTATGACCGCTTCCGCGCGCGCGATCAGGGCGGCGGCATCACCGACACACCCAAAGGTCTGTCGCAGGCGATGTCCTTCGGATTGGGAAATCTCTTTCAAATGAAGCACGGTGACCCCGAAGCCGGGACCGAAAAGAAGTACGATCTGCTCAGCGCAAACTTCTCGTCCGGCATTGATTTCAAGAAAGACTCCCTCAAGTGGAGCGATCTCGCGAGCTCCTTCCGCACAGCCATTCCGGGAAGACTGATCGGACCGTTTCAAAATCTTGGGTTGGACTTCTCAACTGTCCACTCCTTCTATGAGTTCAGAAATGGCCGCGCCATCGAAAGCTTCTTCTGGGATCGAGCTGGAGCGGACCTCCTTTCACCGCTCAATCTGCTCAGCGCGAGCGGCTCGATGAATGTCTCCCTCAGCGCGGAAACCGTAAGGGACCTTTTCAGTTTTCGCAGCAACAAGAAGCAGGAATTGTCGAAAGACTCAATGAACGTCGGAGCGCCCGTCACTCCCGCAATGGCCGGAGTTCCTGAAGAGATTGAAGATCTCCTGCCGCCGCTTCCCGAGGACGACAAAGCACAAGAGCCTGAGATCGAAACCTTCGCCGACATGCCGTTCTCGATGACCTTTGATATCCGGCACGCGCGCAATTACGTCAGCGACTCCCGCACGTCCACACTATCCACAACTCTGAACAGCCAGCTCACTCCGCGCTGGAGCTTCGACATCAGTCACTACTTCGATCTTGAACGCCGCATTTCACAAAATGCCAGCGTCTCGATCATCCGTGACTTGCATTGCTGGGAAGCCGCGTTCACCTGGTCGCCGGTTGGCTACAGCCCCGGATACTACTTGCGCATCGGACTCAAATCCCCGCAATTGCGCGACGTCAAGATCGAACGTGATCGCGGCGGTAATCTGCGCGGATTCTAGATGTCAAATACAAACACAACGTCCCTTTCAACAAATGAAAAGCGCGCCCTCGGCATTGTGCTGATCGGCGCGCTTCTCCTTAGACTCTATGGGCTCGCCTCCGAGAGCTTCTGGCTCGACGAGGCAATCACCTGGCATCGCGTTAAGGGCGGCCCGCTGAGTTTCCTGTTCGACTGGGATGCGGATACGCAAGGTCCCGTTTACACTCTTCTGCTCTGGATCTGGAGCAAAGTCTTCGGCGTCGGAGAGGTTGCGATGCGCGTGCCGTCCGTGATCTTCGGAGTGCTCGGACTGCACGCGATGTATCTGCTGGGCCGACGAATCTTCTCACATCGTGCCGCACTCTGGGCCACCGCGTTTGCCGCCGTAAATCCGTTCCTGATCTACTACGCGCAAGAGGCGCGGCCCTACGCGCTCTGGTTCTGGACGTCACTCATGGCCATCTGGTACTTGCTGCGGCTGATCGAGAAAGAGTCACGTATCAACACCATCGGCACGATCACATTCACGCTGCTCTCGCTCTACACGCATCCCTACGGCCCTTTCCTGCTCGCTCTTCATTGCGCGATGGTCTTGAAGCTTGCGCCACGTCCGGAATGGAAACGGTTCGTCAAACCCGCGCTGATCATAGCTATTGCCTATCTGCCTGAGCTCGCAACATTTGCCTATGCGTTACTTGGCAAGATCCGGAACAAATGGAGTGTGGCTGCATGGATCTATCGGCCCGGTCTGACCGCACCGTGGATCTACATGCAAAGCTACTTCGCGTGGAACAAACTCGCGGCGGCGTGCTCCCTCGTGCTGCTTGGAGGAGTGTTCCTATATCGCAAGAGGATGGCCCCATACCGCACCGGATTCATCACGGTCGGCGCAATTCTCTTCGGCTTCTTCGCGCTGCCGTGGCTCGTGTCCCAAATCGCTCCCATTCTTTGGATGCGCTACACCATCACCGTCGTTGCCGCCGTGCTGCTTCTGCTCGGGTGGATTACTGCTGAAACAAGAAAACCGCTGCAGTATGTTGCAGTCGGTCTCTTCTTTCTGGCCAGCGGGCTTCCGCTCTATCACTATTTCACCGAATTCGACAAGGACCCGTGGCGGCAGGCTGTTGCGTGGCTTGCGCCGCAGGTCAAACCGGAAGATGCGTTCCTCATTCATCCGCTGCACGCGCCGATGCCGCTTGAGTACTATCTCAACACTCTATATGACCATCCCGTCGTCGTCCTGCGGGACACGTCTTCCTTTGAAGATGCGCTTCCCGACTCCGGCGCGTTCTGGTTTGTCGCGGCAACCTACAGCCACTCGGCTCCGCTGCGCGCAAAATTCTATGACTTCCTCGACCGGACCTGCGACTGCGATTCGACCTACCACACCGCTGAACTCTTCCCACGCAATCCCTTCCTCATCTTCCGCGCCGATATCGAACTCACACGCTGTCAAACACGCGCGCCTCTGACGTCTCAGCCCTGAGCAGCTTCGCCAAGTCCTTCCCCTGCCGCAGCAAATCATGCACGTGAGTGTATTCGAAGCGGCCCGCGCGTCCCACCGTGTAGAGATTCACAAACCTATTGAGATACTCATTTAGCTCCGCAACCGTTTCCGCCGTGCCCAGCTCAAGAATCGGATAGGCCGTGTGCAGCCGATGCACACGGCATTCGATCACGTCTTTCGCATCTATCAGCCGCGTCTCTGCAAGCTGCTTCACCGTGTCTGAACTCACTTTCTCGTCGTTCCGATTCCATATCTTGTCCGAAGCAAAGCACGGAATCTCGATCACCACGCAAGTCTGCTTCGCAGGCGCAAGCTCTGCCGAGCGATTCTTCGGTTCATAGAGCCGCGTGAACGGAACATCGGGTGACGGGAAATAGATCGAAGCGTTGCGCGTGACGTGCGGGCGGTCCAGCAGAATCGCCACAAGCATCAGATCGCGAAACTTCAGCTTCCGGGACAACTCGAGAAGCTCTTGCGGTGGCGCTGGATCCAAGAGCTTGAGTGTCACCGACGGCGAAAGCGTGTTGACGATTCGCTCTGGTGTGAGACTCTCGCCGCTTTCGAGCACGACCTGCGTGATGCGCGCCGTGTCGTGCTTCAGAGCAGTGATTCGCGTGTTGACTCGAACATTTGCTCGACCAATCTCCTCAGCCAGTCGCTCCGCAATTCTCCCGTAGCCCTGCCGCGGATAGTAGAAGCTCCCGTCCAAATGTTCCGTCGTGTCCCGCTTCGAGCGCAGCAGTTCAAACAGCATCGTCCGCGCGCGCAATCCCTTTAGCCTACCCCCGCTCACTTCTGGCGCGAGACGATCCGCCGAAACTCCCCACAGCTTTTCAGAATATCCTATCAGAAATGCGTCCGCGATAGTCTTCCCGTACTTCCGGTAGGAGCTGTCCGCAAAACTTGTTGCACCGTCCTCCCGTGTCCGCAGTCTTGCCCCAAGCAGGTCCACACCCGCGCTTGCCATTCTCAGTGGACCAAGTTTCCGCGCCACATCCACCGGCGACAGCGGAAAATCGAGAAACTTCCCGTTCCAGCTAATCTGACTCGGAGCGTGAACCCTCAAGAGTTCCTCTCCCATCAGAGCCAGAACATCCCGCGTGATCTCCGCGTCCTTGTCATGGAAACGGTGCGCTCCGGTATCGTAGCGGAACGGACCATGCGCCAGAGTGCGCCCGTATCCTCCGGGTTCGCTCGCCGCTTCCAGCAGAGTGACCCTATGCCCCGCCTGCGTGAGATAGTACCCGGCGGCGAGCCCCGCCGGACCTGCGCCGAGAATAAGTGTGTCGTGCAAGACTTTGTTCAATTCTTCACAAAAAAGAACCCACACACTCCGTGTGTGGGTCTCTCATTTCTGCTGGACAAAAATCCCTGATTACATGTCTTCCGAATCACGGCGCGGACGGCGCTCGCGGAATCCGCCACCGCCGCCTTCCGGACGCGGTTGAGCTTCATTGACACGCAGCGTGCGGCCCCCGAAACTTGCTCCGTTCATGGCGACCACCGCCGCATCCGCGCCGGCGTCATCCATCTCGACAAAGCCAAAACCTCGCGGACGACCCGTCTCGCGGTCCATGATCATCGCCACATTGAGGACTTCACCGTGTGCGCTGAAGGCCTCCCGAACTGCTTCTTCAGTTGCGTTGAATGGCAGGTTGCCAACGTACAGCCTCTTCGGCATCTCCCGACTCCCTTTCCTCGTTCGCCCCGATTCAATAATTTGATTTTCAGACACTTCCATCAGTCAAGGAAGCCGGAAACACCTGCATACCAACTATCGAAACGAGGGGGCGAACCAATCCGTCGCGACAAGGCCAAAGCTGCTTCGAGGCTCCATCCGCCTTCCGTTTTGTGGACGTTTGACGGAGTACTTGCAATATACATTGAAAACCGTGTGGAGTCAAGAGTTTTCGATGAGCTGCAAAACTCAGACATCGCTTTCCACCAGCAACAAAAAGCGGCAGACCCATCGGTCTGCCGCTTCCTGAGGCTTGCCCCCCGCCGCTATACCTCCAGCAAATGCCCGGACTTTCTGGCCTTGGTCTTGAGATAGTTGTGATTGTGCCGGTTTGACGGAAGCTGATGTTGCACGCGCTCCGTGACGGGCATGCCGTACTGCTCAAGCCCAGCAACTTTCTTGGGATTGTTGGACAGAAGTTTGACGCTCTTCACGCCCAGCGCTTTCAGCATCTCGGCGGCGACGCGGTAGTCGCGTTCGTCATCGTCAAAACCCAAAGCATGGTTCGCGTCCACCGTGTCGAGCCCCTGCTCCTGCAGGACATACGCGCGCAGCTTGTTCACCAGCCCAATCCCGCGCCCTTCCTGCCTGAGATAGAGCACGATGCCCCGCTCCTGCGTCGCCATGTGTTCGAGCGCCGCTTCCAACTGGTCGCGGCAGTCGCACCTATAGGAGCCCATCACATCCCCCGTCAAGCATTCCGAATGCACCCGCACCGGAACGGATTCCGCCCCACGCAGATCACCCCGCACCATCGCGATGTGCTCCTTGCCATCCGGCATCGGTGAGAACGCCACGATCCGAAACTCCCCAGAGCGCGTCGGAAGCTTCGCCTCCGCCACAATCTTTAGCGGATAGTACGCCTGACCCGAGGGCCACTGCAGGAAGGTTGTCTGGCAGGCAAGGGCCTTGGCAAAGGTATGTGCCGGGAGTGTCATCGCTGGATCGTCTTTCGGAGGTTGCGGCTCACATGAGGTGCCATGAGAACCGGTACTGCCTGTGAAAACTGGGGTTAATGTCGCCTAAATCTGTCAGATTTTAACTCGCTGACAAGACGGAAATTGGACTGTTTCACCCCGTCCAGAGTTTCTACTCCAAGCCAGAACCTCAAGTTCCAGAGGCATTCCCTACCGCACCACTTTGATCGTCACCATCGGCGTTTGCAGCTTGCCGAATAGGCGAATCCACATCGCCAGATACATCTCGGTTGCGCGGCAGGTCGAAATGTCTCCCAGATCCAGAATGTCTTTCCAGCCGAACTGCTCTTTCAGAAACTTCGTCACGTCCGCCTTGGCTCCCTCCTCGTTTCCGCTGATGACCAGAGTGTGATCACCGCCGCCCAAACTGTTTGGCGCAACCATCACGTACGCATTCACCATATTCAGCGCCTTCACCACCTTGGCTTTCGGAAACTCGCGCTGAATCTGTTCACCCAGCGAGTCCGTGTTGCAGACCAAAAGCGACGGCGGCATGCCCTGCGAGAAATCCAGCGGATTGGCGATGTCCACAAGAATCTTTCCGTTCAAGTTCTGTTCCCCCGCCGAGCGCAGTGCCGGAAGCGATCCGTGTCCCGTCGTTGCATTCATCACCCACTCGCCGTGCGCCGCCGCCTCGGCAAACGTCCCGAGCTTAATGTGACCGTGCGCCTTGTACCATTCGCCGAATTCCGGCTGTCCCCAATTGTTCGTCCCGGTTCGCGCCTGGGCATCCGCCACATTGCGCGTGCCGATCATCACGTCGTGCCCCAGTTCCGCAAGCTTCCCTGCCAGCACCTGTCCCACCATGCCTGTGCCCAAAATTCCGATCTTCATGTCGTACTCCGTGTTCTTGATAGTTGTATATACAAGTATTTGCGAAATTTTTTACGGTTCGAGTGTAATCGCCGCCGAAAAGATGTCCTGCGTGAGCTTCTGACTCTCGTCCTTTCCCAAAAGTTCCGAGTAGCGCGCGAACAGGCTTCGCCAGCACTCCTTGATCTTCGGATCAAGCCGCCTGCTCTTGGCCGTGGGATAGATATGAATCGCCTTGCCCTCGCGTTCCCGCTTTAGGAAGCCCTCATCCTCCATCTTTTCCACGAACCTCGTCACGGTTGAGGCCGCAAGCATCATATGGTCGGCCACCTCCGCCGGCTGAATCCCCGGATGCGCGTTGACGTTCATCAGAAGAAACCCATAGGACGGCGCAAGTCCAACTGGCGCAAACTCTTCCTCGGCCATCTTGGTCAGAATTCGCGCCAGCGCATTCGCCGAATAGTACAAACAGCGGCAATATGTAGCCTTGTCCGATGCCATGTGACCAATATACGGACTTATATTTGTATATGCAAGTGTTTTTAGTCTCCCCCCGGTCTTCCGGGGGGACAAAGGAGGTCAAACTGCCAAGAACCATGCGCCAGCATGACTTGCTCGATCACGCATGGCATGGCTCCCCGCATTTGCAAGATCCTTCACTTCGTTCAGGATGACAATGCGCTTGGATTGTAACTGGCACTCCCGGGGGACTTTGCCCAGCAAACTGGGCGCTACAAGGCAAGGACGCGGCTTCTCGCCCCTCGAACTCTCGACGAAAGTCAAAGCTTGCCCCGGTTTCCTACCTATTACTCACTCCGCCTTCATATCTCATACTTCATATTCCATACTTCATACTTTCCCCTCACTCCACCGCCCTCACCCGATAGTACCGCACGTCTTCAATTGCGTTTGATTCGATAAGAGCATACGGCGGAGCCGACACCGTGCCGATCAAGGTTCCAGTCAGATCGTCCGGCGACGACATACTGTAAACAGTGTAGCTCGCCGCGCCGCTGATCGGAGTCCAGTAGAGTAGGAAGTCAAGCTGACCGCCGCCTTCAGACACAAACACAATCGTCAAATCATCCACAGCTGCGAGCGGATGAATCACGCGCAGATAGTCCTGTTCCATTATCTCCGGCGCGGACTTGCCCGTCGTATCCCACAACGCATAGATCGAATCTCCCCACGAATCCGTAAAGTTATTGTCCCGCAGAAACTCGATATACTCCTTGCTCGTCGTCTGATAGTAGAGCGTCACCGCGATGCTGTCCGTCTCGAGCGGCAGCACATATTCCGTTTCATCCCAGTATTGTCCGTCCGCATAGACATGATTGACGACCGGAGACTGAATCGTCGTCAGCTCCGCGTTCGTCACGCCGCGCGGCGGAATACGATTGTCCGAATACACCGTGTCATTCAGCACAAAATGAAATGACGGACCTGCCGGATAACCCACCACACCCGCCAGCCCCGGCGAGATTCCCGGCTTAATTTCATAAATCTTCGCCTCCGCGTCGTGCGTCAGCACTCCAGTTCCCGCGTCATACGCGCCGGACTCGTAGAGAAGAACATTCGACGCGTCAAACCCCTTCACATTCAGCCACATCCTGCGCCCTTCCGGATACCCGGAAGGAAGCTTGTGTCCTGTTTCATTCGTCACGGTGACGGTTGCCAAGACATTTCCGTCCGAAACCTCCGCCGCAAGCTCCAGCGTCGCGGAAAGCGCAAGCGTTCGCCGCGCCCGCGCCACCGCCGAATCCAGCATCACATTCTCCGTGGCGCCCGGATTTAGTGTCTTGATCCAGCGTGACACAATCGTGTTGCCCCCCGTCAAATCGTGACGGCCCATGTTCTGCCGAATCGCTCCCTGATCGCATGCCTCGCCATCATAGGAACGCATGTGACAATCTTGACACGTGCGCACAACTCCGTCATCCGTGCCAAACTCGGGCGCGAACACTCCGCCGGTCGTATTGTAATCGCTCACGCTCCATTCGCTGTACGTGCGCTCGACCGGAAACATCGTGCGCAAATCAAAACTCGGCGATGGCGAGTCAAACGAATTCGGAATGTACTGCCCGTTCACATTCTTCGTGAACACCGGATTGCTCACGTCGTGGCACGTCGCGCAAATGTCCGAAGACTTGTGCATCGGTGAATACAAAAATCCGTGCGGCGACCCCGCATCCGCAATCGGTCCCCGGCGCGCATCCACATTGCTCACGACATACATCCCATTCGCTGAAGCAGGCGGAATGTTCGCGCCCAACGTCGCCAGATACGTCTGATCCGGGCCGTAGGTCGTTGCCGTGTATGTCGCGTCACCCGGATAAGGATTCACGCCAAGCGGCGTGGGCTTCACCATCTTATGACAGAAGTGACACTGCACTCCGTCGAAATCAATTCCGGTCAGCCCCGAGCCATCCGTCGGAGTCGAGCGGCCGCTCAACCATCCGACCGGTGAATGGCAGCGAATGCACAAATCACCCGCATCGGGAGCATCCTGATTGGCAATCGCCATCGTCGCCAAGAACAGCGGATCCCGCATCGCTTGAGCCATCATGCCGCCGCGCCAATTGAAGTCCTGTTCGATGTCCAATCCAAACCCGCTGTGACAATTGTCGCATTGATTCGGATTGCGAAACGTCCCCGATTGATTCGGCTGCGAACCGGGCAGGAAAAAGTCATTCAGCGTCGTGGGAACAGCAAAAGAAGATAACGTGAAGCAGAGCAGCGCCGACGCCAGAAACAATAGCATTCTGTTCATGGGGGTCACCTGTCCAATAGCATCTGTTTGAGGAAGGAACTACCATAAGATACAGCATGTCATAGCATCTTCCAATTCCGATTAAAGTTGACACATACTATCTACATTGCTGAAATTGCCCGACCATTCAATGACCGGGCCAAAGTCTATATGTGAGTTTGTCGCTTACTGGTCCCATTGCTCCTCTTTCTCCGGCAGAAATCACTATTCTGACGAATTGTCGCAAATGGCCTTCACGAAAACAGAGCGGCCCTCCGGGCCGCTCTGTTCATGATCGCTACTGACTGCTCAGTCGCTTAGTACTGCGGAATCACCACAAAGTGCTCCTGCGCGATCATCGCTGTGGGAATCACATACGGAGATGCAGTCGTCGTTCCAATGATGGTATAATCTTGGAGATTTTCTGAATAGACCGGTGAAGCGTAGATCACATAGCCGACCGCTCCTTCAATCGGGCTCCAGCGCAGATGATTGCTCTGCCCGTCCGACCAGATCGTCAAGTCCTGAATCCCGAAGTGAATTCGCCCCGCAAAGCCCAGCGCAATCACATTCGTCAACGGAACATCCACCGAATCTCCATAGAAGAGCGTGAACGACGGCGGTTCATACGCGCGATAACTCCACATCGCCCAACCCAGTCCCGCCTCGTTCATCACACTGATTTTGTCGCGCACGAGTCGTTCCTGCGAACCATTCGGCGCCGCCGACATGCAGCCAAACTCTCCGCACCAAATCGGCTTGTTGCTCGCCTCTGACCAATTCAAGAGATACTGAATATCGTCGAGCAAATGCGCACGATCATAGTGCTCCGTCACCGCACTGATATAGTCGAAGCCGAGACTCACACCACCACCGCCCAAATTCGCCGCATGAATCCAGCCCGTTGCGCGCAGCGTATCTCCCGGCACCACCGGTATGAACGGCGCGGTCAATATCCATGCGCTCTGTCCCCACACCGCCCAGCCATTCGGATTCGTTCCGCTGATGCTCAAGCTGCGCAGTCCGCTGTGCGCCGTCGTGGACCAGCTTCCGCTGTGTGTTCCGCTCGACAAGAAAAACCACATCGAAGGTTCGCTTGAGTTGGTGGAGGACGCTTCTTCTATTCCGCCGTTGAAAACGGAGAAACTCGCGCCGTTCTTTGTGGAACCCAAGTCATCATAATAGACATTCTCCACATTTCCGTACACATTCGGCTTCACATACGCGTAGTCCGCACCGGAGGGCGCAATCAAGTTACCGCTGTCCCAATAGCGCCAATTCGGCGACGACGTCGTCCATGTCGGTTGATCCTCCGAGTAGCCCAACCAATTCGAACTCGTCAACACTTCACCCGGATACTCATACTGATCCGTCACCGGAGTCTCTCCCACCCACGTCGCCGCCGCGTGCGTGACCGCGAACGGAGAATAATCGTGATAGGAGTACAAGATGTTTGGATCGTCTATCAGTTGAAAAGTCTCACCCGAGAGCGTGTTCTCCACCATGATGATGTGCGTGGTGTCCACGGTACGTATGCTGTCCACCAGTCTTCCCGCAAACGCGTACCACACTGCCGCGTCGTTTGGCCACGGCTCATTCATCAAGTCATATCCCAACACCGCCGGTTCATCGCGATAACGCGCGGCGATGCTCTGCCAGATGTCCACCAACTGTTGCTCCGCAGCCGGATTCGTGAAGATGCCGTTTCCTTCCGGTACCACGTGCATATCGAGCAGCATATAGATCCCCGACGTGTCGCACCAACTCAGATAGTTATCAATGAAATTGAATCCGTCGCTGCTCGCAAAGTAGTTGTAGTTCAAACACAGCCGAATCACATTCGCGCCCAGCGAATCGAGAAACCGGATATCCGCGGCGTCCGCGTACGTGTTGTGCCGGGTCGTGTCCCAATCCCATGCCCAAAACTCCGCGTCCATATTGATGCCTCGCAGCTCGACCACCTGATTCTGTTCATCCACAACGTCGCGGCCTTCGACGCGCAAAAAGTCCGTGATCTGTGCAAAGGAAGCTGTGCTGAGAAACAGCAAAAGAGAAAGTCGCAAGATGTTCATGGGTGTGCTCGTTTGTTCATGAGAAAAGAAGTGGAGGAAGGAAAACGGGGCGATCAGAATGATCGCCCCCGAAAGAAACTTCACAAACCGGCGCCGGGCGGCATCCGGTCAATCGTCAAGGCGCGAGTCTATTCGCCGTCCGCGGATTCCTCGGGAACCTTTTCCTTGAATTCGCGGAACGTCAGCTCGTCGCCCTTCATCGTGATCTGAATCGTCGAGCCTTCGTGGAATCGCTCTCGCAGAATCTCTTCGGCCAGCGGATCCTCGACATACTTCTCAACCGTGCGGCGCATCAGGCGCGCGCCGATCTCAGGCTTGTAGCCCTTGTCAGTTAAGTAGTCGCGGGCCTTCGCCGTCAGAGTTACCGTCAGCGACCGATCCACCAAACGCTTGTTGAGTTCGTCAATGTACTTCGTCAAAATGATGTCAATCGCTTCGCGCGACAGCATGTTGAAGACGATGATCTCATCCAGACGATTCAAGAACTCCGGACGGAACATCAGCTTGACTTCTTCCATCATCTTGCCCGACATCTTGTCGTGCGACTCAACCTTCGCGCCGCCGAAACCAAACTCCATGGACTTCGCCGCCTCGCGCGTGCCCAAGTTCGACGTCAGAATCAAGATCGTATTGCGGAAGTCCACCTTCTGGCCGGTGCCATCCGTCAGTTCGCCGTGATCCAACACTTGCAAAAGCACGTTGAACACTTCCGGATGCGCCTTCTCGACTTCGTCCAGCAGCACCACGCTATACGGTTTCCGGCGAACCTTTTCGGTCAACTGTCCGCCTTCATCATAGCCCACATAGCCCGGAGGCGCGCCGATCAAACGCGACACATTGAATTTCTCGCTGTATTCGCTCATGTCAATGCGAATCAGCGCTTCGGGATCGTTGAACAGATAATCCGCCAACGCATGCGCAAGCTCGGTCTTGCCGACGCCAGGCGAACCGAGGAACATGAAGCTGCCGATCGGACGCGTCGGGCTCTTGAGCCCCGAGCGCGCGCGGCGCAAAGCCTTCGCGATCACTTCCAGAGCTTCATTCTGCCCCACAATCTTCTTCGACAACGATTCCGTAATCTTCAGAAGCCGCTCGCCTTCTCCCGCCGCCACGCGATTGACCGGAATACCCGTCATGCGCGACACCGTGTTGGCAATCTCCTCCGGCGTCACTACCAAAGTCGGACGAGCTTCGCTGCGCTCCCAGCGCTCTTTTTCTTCCCGCAGCATCGTCTCAAGCTTGATCTTCTTGTCGCGCAGCATCGCGGCCTTTTCGTACTCCTGTCGCTTGACCAGATCTTCCTTCTCGTGCTTGACGTTATCAATCTGCTTCTCGATTTCCAGAATCTTGTCCGGAATCACGATGTGCGAAATGCGCACGGACGAACCCGTTTCGTCAATCACGTCAATCGCCTTGTCCGGCAGGAAGCGGTCCATGATATAGCGATCGGACAAATGCACCGCCGATTCCACCGCCTCATCCGTGAACTTCACGCCGTGATGCTCTTCGTATTTTTCGCGCAAGCCGAGCAGAATCTGAATCGTATCCTCCACCGACGGCGGATCCACCATCACCTTCTGGAATCTGCGCTCCAGTGCGCCGTCCTTTTCAATGGACTGACGATACTCATTCAAGGTCGTCGCGCCGATGCACTGCAATTCGCCGCGCGCCAGCGCCGGCTTGAACATGTTCGAAGCATCCAGAGATCCCGACGCGCTGCCCGCGCCGACAATCGTATGAAGCTCGTCAATGAACAGAATAATGTCCGGGCTCTTCTCAATCTCCTGCATGATGGACTTGATGCGTTCTTCGAACTGTCCGCGGTATTTCGTCCCCGCGACAATCGAACCCAAATCCAAAGCCACAACGCGCTTGCCAAACAAAATCGGCGACACGCGCTGCTGCACGATGCGCAGCGCAAGCCCTTCCGCAATCGCCGTCTTGCCCACACCGGGCTCGCCAATCAAAACAGGATTGTTTTTCTTGCGCCTTGACAGAATCTGCGCCACGCGCTCGATCTCCATCTCGCGCCCGATGATCGGATCCAGCTTATTCTCACGCGCAAGCTTCGTCAGATCACGCGAAAAATGATCGAGGTTCGGAGTCTTGGTCTTCTCTTGAGGTGCCTGCGGCGCCTGCTGGCCGCTGCCGCGCAGAAGATTGTCCAATTCGCCCTTCACGTTCTCATACGTCACATTGAAACCGTGCAGTACCTGCGCCGCCATCGAATCCTCTTCCTTCAACAGCGCCAACAGCAAATGCTCCGTGCCGATGATATCCGATGAGTAACTCTTGCCTTCGATGTACGAGAGCTTAAGCACTTTCTCCGCGCGCTTCGTGAACGGAATATTTCCGATCTTCATCGTGCCGCGCGTCGTATCCACCATCTCCTCGACCGACTCGCGAAGCTCATCCAAATCACAACCAAGGTTGTGCAGGATCTGAACCGCAAGCCCATCGCCCAGACGAATGATCCCCAACAGCAAATGCTCGGTGCCAATAAAATCATGGCCCAAGCGAAGTGCTTCCTCCCGGGAGTATTGAATCACCTGTTGTACGCGCAAGGAGAACTTGTTCTGCATATCTTCCTCAATTCTCGGCCGCGTGCGGCCTCTGGCAAACTCTGTGCACTTTCAATTTAGGTAACCCCGCCCTGAATAGCAAGAGGAGCAATCTCATACACTTGTCTGTTTCAGGCTCGCAACATACTCGCTAAGTATGTGGGTTGTTGAAGAATCAGCAAATACTTTGCCGCTCTTACCAAACTCTGACCATTTCTAAGTCCTCCGAAAGAGGCCCTCTGGCGCTTCGCCCCACCAGGCATTCTAAACTTAGTCAACTATTCAAATTACCGCCTGCGATTTTGAATCCGCAATCATTTGCGCAGATTTGGAGTTTGTCCACACTCCCCAACTGACTTGGTCTTCACGGTGAAAGAAGAATACGCCCGAGGGTCCTGCAAGACCCTCGGGCGTACACCATCGCATTTCGCATTGGCTGCCGTCAGAGTTGCAGACCTACTCCCCCCTACTTTGTAAACCCCATATGTTCACGCACATGTTCCCCGGTGCGGCGCGGAAGCCCCGCCGAAAGCTCTTCCTCGCTGTAGAGATAGTCCCAGACATCCGGACTGAGCGGAAAGGTCATCCCCGAGGCACGCCCCTCGCGCCACGGCGTCACCTGCCAACCCCGCTTGATCCCCTCACCAAGATACCACACTTTCACTCCGAGACCCCGCTCGAATTCCTTGCGATTGAAATAGAAGACGCCTTCCCTTACCGGACCGAACATAGCTGCTGCTCCATGGTCTTTGTTACTTTGTTGCTCCGGGCCTACTCCAATAATACCTCGTCAACCCCCCTGCGGTTCCAACCCAAAGGTCCCCTCTGTCTTCTTTGATGACTCGCACCAAATCGTTCACCAACCCGTCGCGGTGCGTGTACCTTTCCCACGCCTCTCGCTCAGGCTGAAACCGGAAGAACCCCGACTCCGTCCCCACCCATACATATGGATCGGAGGCCTCAATGCACGTCGGAATGGCTTCACTCAGATGAACTTCCGAAAGCCATGACTTCGTCTCCCTCGCTGCATCCCGTCGCATCACTCCTTGTGCCGTCACCAACCAGAGCTCGCCTCCGTAAAACGAAAGTCCCAGCACAGGCCCGTGAATCAGCCCGGGATCGAGAGGAAGGCGCGTCACCTCATGCGTGCGCCGATGAATCTGCGTCAGTCCCCCATTCGTTCCCACATACACGAGCGAATCCGCAATCACCAGATCATGCACGCCGGAAAGCTTAAATCCCTCTGACGAAATCCGTACAATCTTGTTTCCCGTCATCTCCATCACGGCCACACCGTCCACAGTTCCCACCCACAGCTCGCCGTCCCGCGCCGCCAAGGCCGTCACCTGTTGCGCGTGAAGTCCGTCTTGCACATCATAGCGCTTCCAAATCTTCTTGCGAGGTGTAAAGCTTAACAACCCGTCCGTCGCGGCCAGCCACACCCGCTCATCCGCAAAAGCCAGGTCCGAAACCATCGTGGAGCGAATCTGCGCGTTGTCTCGCCGCTCAAAGAAACTCCACTCGCTGCCATAGTCGTGCAGCACGGAGATGCCCATGAAGTCTCCGTCATTCGCGCCGCCCGTCCAGAGTTCGTGATCCAGGAACAACAAGGCCGCCATATCATTCCCCGCGGGTCCCGTCAGATACTGCTCCGCCGTCTGAGTCCGCAAGTCCACGCGCAGCACTCCCGCTCCCCAGTGCGTGCTCCAAAATCCGCCCCACGTATCCACCAGCCAATCCGTCACCAGAAACGCGCGACCCTGTGGATCGTACAGCGTGCCGTCATTGTGCCATGTATAGGGCTTCGGCGGAAAAACATACGGAAGCCCCGCCGGTTGTTGTCCAGTCACTCCCGGAGGATAGGCTGCATTCGAAATCGGAACTCGGGTACGCAATCCCCGCCAACGAATCTTTTCAGCGTCAGAGCCGTCGCGAGTCATGTCCAGACTGAGCCGCCCGGAGTTGCGGCCGCCGCTGTAGCGCTTCACATACGCAATCCACTCCGGATCCGGCAAGGGAGGCTGTGCATAGAACAGCTGATCAAAGATATGCTCGGGAATCGTCTCGACATAGAGTGATCCTTCGCCGACTCCAATGTTCACCGGACGCTCGCCCAAAAGCCACGGATTCTGGTCCGTAACCTCCCAGCGGCCAAACCCGCGCTGCCATTTCAACATCTTGTCGCGCGTCGCCACCCACACCGTGTTGTACAACTCATCATACAACACGAGCAGCGCGTCCTCAATCGGGATCGCTTCGAAAGAACCGTACCCCATCACCTGCGGCGGTTCCCACTTCCCCCGATTGAGCTGATAGGTCAACACTCCGCCGCCCGTCGCCACAAACAGCTCAAACTCACTCGCATCCAACCCCCGCGCCCCCCGGCAATCCCGATAAGACACCCAATCCTCAGGAGCGTAAGTGGTTTGGGCGAGGGAAGCCAGGAACGCCAATACGCATATCGTTGCGACATGCATCGGATGGGGGATGGGGGATGAAGGATGGAAATTGAAGCGCTTCACTTCTTGGATCTTTACTTCACTTTTCTGCTAACGGAAACAAGAATGCTGATCAGTCTGTCAATATCTTCATTGAGCTTCTTGAGTTTGCTTGCAGCGACAATTTCTCCAGCTTCAAGCAACTCAATCCAGTACTGTGTTTCGTCGAGCTCCTGTAATGCGCCCTCGATCTTTGAAACGAAATCTGCATTGGACTTGGCGCGGCACGCTTCCCTGTAGTGCGCTCCCACCGACGTGCCGGAACGCAGAAGTTGTTTACCGAGCGTCTGCGCCACGTTGCCCTTGGGCAATGAAGAATAGAGCCGCATGATCCGCAATGCGAGGTCGCGTGTTTCTGTTCTGAGGTCCAACCGCTCGGTTGCTTGCTGCCGGTTATCTTCCATCCCCCATCCCCCATCCCCCATCCTGCAGGACATACATGATCCGCGACACAAGCTTCCCAAAGTCCGCGGCAGCTTGCGCTGCGACGGCCTGCACCTCCTCATGCGACAACCTCTCCCCCGTCACACCTGCCGCGGCATTCGTCACGCACGAAAGCCCCAACACCTGCATGCCTATCGCGGCGGCCGTGATCACTTCCGGAACCGTGGACATGCACACTCCGTCCGCGCCCATGCGCGCAAGCATTTGAATCTCCGCCGGGGTCTCATAAGTTGGACCCAATACCGCCGCCAAAGTTCCCCGCTGCACGCGAATCCCTTGCTCCCGAGCCGCGCGTTCCGCCAATTGCTTGAGTTCTTCCGAATAACAATCGCACATGTCCGGCCAACGCGAATCACCTGAAACCTGCGGCCCGCGCAGCGGATTGCGAAACTGCAAATTGATGTGATCTTCGATTACCATCAGGTCTCCCGCGCGAAATCGCTTCGAGATTCCGCCGCAGGCATTCGTCACAATCAGTTGCCGCGCGCCCTTGGCATGCGCCAGTCTCACCGGAATCGAAACCTGTTCCGGTGAATAGCCTTCGTACATGTGAATGCGCCCTTGAAACGCCATCACTCGAGCCTGACCGAGTTTCCCGAATACGATCTTCCCCGCGTGACCCGCAACCGTCGAAACCGGATAGCCCGGCAAGTCGTTCGTCTTCACGCTCGTCGCGTCCGCCAAAGTATCTGCAAACGGCCCCAGCCCGCTTCCCAGAATAATCGCAATATCCGCCGTCCCCGGCAGTGCATCGGCCATCGCCGGAATGTTCAAAGAGCGCTTCTGCATATTCTCAATTCTTTCGATTGCGTTTTCTGAACTCCGCCGGATTCTCAAACTCCGGGCGCGGTGCTGTGCGCGCCGCGGCCAAACATTCCTCGGCGTATTGGTTCAAACCCTGTTTCCCATAATGCGACACCGTTTCGTAGGCCAACCCCTCGCGAATCACCCGCGCATTCACGTTCTCTCCATCCGCCAGCAAATAGGCAAGCCATCGCCCGTAGCGATCCGGCTCTTCAATCCGAATGATCGAAAGCGTGCGCGCCCCGGAAATCTGCTCCTCCAAAAACCGCTTCGCCCGCGAGCCCCACGGCTCCTGATCCCCGTGATGATGGGGCGAGCTGGTTTCCGCGCAGTCTATCCCTAACATGCGCACCCGCTGCGTCTTCCACAGAAATGTGTCCCCGTCTTCCACGGACAGGTCGGACTTCTCCACCCTCGTCTCGCGAAACGGCGGAATCGTCGTGGACGACCCGTGCCGGCAACCGGTCCATTGTGTGACAATGAGCAATAACACGCAGGCAAGACCTGCGATGTATTGCACTCTCCCGCGCATTCTCGTATCTTCTTGCTTCATGTTTAAACCCAAGCTCTTCACCACACTCCAGAACTACAGCCGCGACCAGTTTCTGAAAGACCTGGTCGCCGGAATCATCGTCGGCATCGTCGCTCTGCCGCTCTGTATTGCCTTCGCCATCGCCTCCGGCGTCTCACCCGAACGAGGTCTCTTCGCGGGTGTGATCGGAGGCTTTTTCATCTCGCTCCTCGGTGGCAGCCGCGTCCAAATCGGCGGACCCGCCGGAGCCTTCGTTGTCATCGTCTTCGGCATCATCGCGGAATACGGGCTCGACGGCCTGATCGTCTCCACCTTCCTCGCGGGCATATTGCTGATCGTCTTTGGACGATTCAAACTCGGCACCGTGATCAAGTTCATTCCGCTGCCCGTCGTCATGGGCTTCACCTGCGGAATCGCCCTGATCATCTTCATCTCGCAGATTCCTGACTTCCTTGGACTGACGCTCGAAGGTCAAACCGCGAACTTCTTCGAGAAACTCTACTTCCTCGCGCGAGCCACAGGCACCATCAATCTCCCCGCCGCAGCCATCGGACTCGCGTCCGTCGTTGTGCTGATGTTCTGGTCGCGCGTTTCGAAGTCCATCCCGGGTTCTTTGGTCGTCCTGATCGGTGCGACCGCCGCCGCGTACTTCTTGAAACTTCCCGTCGAAACCATCGGCTCGCGCTTCGGTGACATCCCCTCCATGCTCCCGATGCCGCAGGTCCCCGATCTGTCCTTTGCCGAAGTCCGCAGACTCGTTCCCCCCGCGATCACCATTGCCGTGCTTGTGGCCATTGAATCGCTGCTCTCAGCCGTCGTCGCCGACGGCATGATCGGCGGAAAGCATCGCTCCAACATGGAACTCATTGCGCAGGGCGTCGCCAATATCGGAAGCGCTATCTTCGGCGGCCTGCCCGTCACCGGAGCCATTGCGCGCACCGCCACCAACGTGCGCAGCGGTGGACGCACGCCTGTTTCAGGGATCGTGCATGCCGTTATGCTTTTGCTGCTCATGTTGGTCTTCGGCGGACTCGCAAAACTGATTCCGCTCGCAGCCCTCGCCGCGATTCTCGTCGCCGTCGCCTACAATATGTTCGAGTGGCGCTCGTTTGTGGCCACTTTGCACGGACCCAAGAGCGACATCGCCGTGCTGATCACCACGCTGTCGCTGACGGTCATCCTCGATCTTACCATCGCCATTCAAGTCGGAATGGTGATGGCTGTCTTCCTCTTCATGAAGCGCATGTCCGGTGCAACCGAAGTGGAACTCATCACCCACGAAATGCAGGAGCCCACACCTCAGGAAGAACTCGACATCCTCGATCGCTCCGCCATTCCCAAGGATGTGCAGGTTTACGAAATCAACGGCCCGTTCTTCTTCGGGGCCGTGTACAAGTTCCGCGAAGCGATGATCACAATCTCCAAGCCGCCCCGTGTGCGCATCATCCGCATGCGCAAGGTCCCCGTGATTGACAGCACCGGCATGCAGGCGCTCGTTGATGTGTTCAATGTCTCCAAGCGACGCGGCACCGCCGTGTTGATCAGCGGACTTAACAAGCAGCCGCGCGACGCGCTCGAAAAGGCCGGACTGATTGCGGTCTTCGGCGAAGAGAATCTGCCGGAGTCCTTCGACATTGCCATCGAACGCGCCAAAGAAATTCTCGCCGTTCCGCCCGACAAACATAAGCCCAAGCGGCACCCCGAAAAGTCCTAAGCAAAAAGTCCGCGTCTCCGACGCGGACTTTCTTTCTCTATTCCGCCGAAAGCACTCCGGCAATCGCCGCCGTTTGTAAGCTCACCATCGCCCCCGCGATCATCGCCTTCAGCCCCAACTCGGCAAGATCTTTTCTCCGCTCCGGAGCCAAACTCCCGATGCCGCCAATCTGGATGCCAATTGAAGAAAAGTTTGCGAATCCGCACAATGCATACGACGCCAGCATGATCGTGCGCGGCGACAGCACGCCTTCCTTCATCAGATTCGACATCTCCACATACGCCACAAACTCATTCACGGAAATCTTTGTGCCGATCAGATACGCAAAGTCCTTACACTCCGCAATCGGAACTCCGAGAATAAATCCGATCGGCCACAGCACATAAGAAAAAATTTCGCGTAGACTTTCCGGAAACCACGGCATGCCCACTCCCGCAAACCATCCGGCCACCAGACCCAATAGCGCATTCACCACCGCGATCAGCGCGATAAACGCCAGAAGCATCGCGCCGACATTCACCGCCAGTCCCAATCCGTCGCGTGCACCGCTCGCCGCTGCGTCAATCACATTCGCCTGTCTCGGCATCTCGGGCATGTGCAGTTTGCCGGACGTATCCGGCTGCTCGCGCTCCGGCAAGAAAATCTTCGCAAAGATCAGCGCGCCCGGAGCGGCCATCACCGACGCGGCCAGCAAATGCTTCGCCGGCACTCCCAACAAAATATATCCCGCCATCACGCCGCCCGCCACCGTCGCGAATCCTCCGACCATGATCGCGTTCATCTCGCTGCGCGTCACAGTCTTCAGAAACGGACGAATCAACAGCGGCGATTCCGTCTGACCCAAGAATATGTTTCCCGCCGCTGAGAGTGACTCCGCGCCGGATGTGCCCATCGTGCGCGTCATCACCCAGGCCAGCGCCTTCACTACGCGCTGCACAATTCCGAAGTGATACAACAGTCCCATGAAGGAGCCGAAGAAGATGATCGTCGGTAAGATCGCAAACGCAAACTGAAACCCGAAGGTCTCCTGATACTCCTGTTTGACCATGTTTCCAAACAGAAAGCTCGAGCCTTCAAGCGTGTAGCCCAAAAACTTCGTCACGCCTTCGCCCAGCGCGCTGAACAAATCGCGGCCCCACGGAGTCCAGAGAATGATGATCGCAAACACAATCTGAAGTCCGGTGCCCCAGAGCACCACGCGCCACGGAAAGTTTTTGCGATTGGAGGAAAGCAGCCAGGCCAGCCCGAGCAGAATCGGAATGGCGATCAAGGATTGAAGTCGTTCCAAGAATTATCCTTGCTGTGAGGAGAGAGGGAGTTGCTCCTGCGCGGAGGTTTCTTGCGCAGGATCGGGAGGTACAAAACAGTTCCGGCAGCGCGGTTCGTAAGCTTCCGTCGCGCCGACAAGCACTCGCTCGCGCGAAGCCACCACGCGCTGCGTATGCTTCGCAGGGTTGCCGCAGCGCATGCAAATCGCGAGCGTCTTATCAATATACTCTGCAATGGCGAGCAGTTGCGGAATCGGCTCAAACGGCTCGCCGCGATAGTCCGTGTCGAGACCCGCGCAGATCACGCGCTTGCCCTGATCCGCGAGCTTCTGCACGACGTCGAGCAATTCCTTGCCCAAGAACTGCGCTTCGTCAATGCCGATCACATCCGCGTCCTGCGCCAGATCAAAAATCTCCCAAGGCGACTTGACCAATTGCGACGGAATCGTCAACCGTGAATGACTGACGATCTCATCCTTCGAGTAACGGACGTCTATGATCGGCTTGAAAATCTCCACGCGCAGCTTCGCAATCTGCGCGCGCACCAATCTGCGGATCAACTCCTCGGTCTTCCCCGAGAACATCGGTCCGCAAATCACTTCAATCCAGCCGGTATTATGAGGAAAATGATGCAAGGGGGGCGAATAGTACGGTCGTTCTAATTGGCTGTAATGTCAAGCAGCACGCTTCGTTCGTTACGGCGCTTTGGTCAAGATTTGTTGCGCCACTCTCTCCACCGCGGCGGCGATCTCTTCGCCGTGCAGAATCACAATGTCCGCGTGCGTTTTCGATGGCTCCACAAACTGCTGATGCATCGGCTCAACCTGCTCCGTGAATTGCCGGATCACATCCGGCTCTTTGCGGCCACGCGTCTTCACGTCGCGCTCGATGCGCCGCGCCAGGCGAACCTCCGCCGGACACTCCACAAACACTTTCAAACTCATGCGCTCGCGCAGCTCAGGCTCATGCAGCACCAAAATACCGTCGAGCAAAATGATCTCGCGCGGCTTCTGATGTGTAGCCATCGGCTTGCGCAAATGCGTCGAGTAGTCATACTGCGGAACATCCACGGCGTCACCCTCCAGCAGCCGATCCAAGTGCCTGCACAAGAGCTTCGTCTCAAAGGCATGCGGATGATCAAAATTGTGCGCCGCCCGCTCCGCCAGACTCTTGTTCCGCAATTCCCGGTAATAGCTGTCCTGCAACAAATAGAGCGCACGATCAGGCCCAAGCAGACGCGCCAGACCATGAGCAATCGTGGTCTTCCCGCTGGCGGATCCGCCGGCTATCCCGATGAGCAGTGGCATAAGCTCCATAATCTACGGAGCCTGACCGTAACCTGCAATAAGAAATGGATGTTGAGAGAGGGAGTTGGCTACTTCAGCAGCTGGAAGCGCCGGACCCCGGAGGTGCCTTCAGGAAGGCTGTAGGAGAGGAAATACGTGCCGCTGGCCCAGGTCGAGCCATCCACGTGAAGTCTGTGACGACCGGCGGCGAGCGGCCCATCCCAGAGCGATTGAACTTCGCGACCCAGAATATCGAAGACTGTGAGCTTGGCGGTTCCCGACCCGGGAAGCGTGAGCCAGACCGAAGCAATTGAATTGAACGGATTTGGGCTAATTGAAAGCTCGACACGAGGCGGAAGTGGCTCTGCGGATTTCCCCGGCGATGACGATTCATCCACCAGCAGAAGCTGCGTCGGAACATCCATCGGCAGGTCAAACTCCCGCTGAAGGCTCTGGCCGCCTCGTTCCCACGTCACAGCACAGCGCTGAGATGTCGCTCTTTCCAGAGAGACGGGTTCGCTCAGCCAGCACGTCCGCCCGGCGTCCGTCGTCCGGCGCAGTTCCACCCGCCTGTCTGACTTCCCGTCCATCCTGAGCACGACCTCCTCCGGCATGTCCGCCGTCAGAAAGCCAATCTGCACCCAGCCGGCCAGCAGCACCCCCGGAAAAAGCAGCCCCAAAGTCCGCAGCAGGGTCAGCATCTTGCCCACCTCCCCGCAGAATGCAAAAGGGTCTGCCCCCCGAAAAACGGATGGCAAACCCTATAACAACCTCGATAGAGAGTTGAAAACGGTATGCTATTTGGTTGTCCGTGGCTTGGACGGACCAAACTTCCAGTCAATGTCTTCGGGATTCTTATAGATCCGCGAGGACACTCGCAGCATGCCGCCACCCTGGTCTCCGATGGTTGATGAGTACTCACTTGAATCCTGGTAGTACGGTGCTTTTTTCGCATCCGCCCCTTCCCACAATCGCAAATAATATACCCCGTCATCCGTGTACGGAATAAAGTACTTCACCGTCCCGAACAGGCCTGTCTTCCCCACCATTTCCGGCGGGTAGGTGTGGCCTCCAATGTACACCTGATTGAAGTTCCCCCAGGCCAGCGAGTCGTCCCCGCCCGGCGTCCCGTCCGCCTTCGGAGGGTCCTGAATCCCGTTCCCACCGTCCACAATCACCTGAATCAGGTGGTTGTGGTCGTGCGGCTCGCCTTTGCTGTCCAAAACAGGCGTCATATTCAAAAACAGAACCAGCACGCTAAACGGATTGCCCATCACGGCATCCCGCGCTTCCGTCTCTTCCGTGTCAAAATAGACGTCCCGGCCCTTGATCACGTCGCGCGCGTAAGCTCCTTGCGCAACGCAAACGATCAGAATTAGCCAAATTGCTTTTCGCAACATCATGTTTCCGTCTGTCATCAGGTTAAGTTGTGGAATCGCATCATGCTCACTTGCGCGGACGAATTCCCGATTCCGCCACGCGCCGCTCATACAGCGTGTCCGCCGGAATCTTGGTGTCCAACGTCTCGCGCACCTTGTCATAACCCACCGAGTCCGAAGGCGCAACTGCCGTCTCAACATACTCTCCAAAGTAGCCCTTCGCTCCGCACGGCGCAATAACTGTCGAGCCCACTTTCGAGAACGTCGCCACGCCGGCACACGAAGAAACAATCAGATTGGTTTCGGGATATGCCGCAGCAAGGGATTCCGCTTCCTGGAGCATGAAATCCCCGATGATCGCAATATAGTCCGAACGCTTCATCACCGTGCGCATCAGCTTCTTCATCTCATACGGAGACTTCAACCGGAGATTTGCCGAGTCAGGACATGCGCCCTTCAAATAGGCCCGCTCCGTCAACAGTCCGATCACCGCAATCCGCACTCCGTCGCGCTCGTACCATTTGTAAGGCTCAAAGATCGGCTTCTTCGATCTCTTCCCTTCAAACAAGTTCGCGCACACAATCGGCAGTCCGGCTTCGCTCGCCTGCTTCCACACCGACAGCGGCGAATTCAGTTCCTGCGTGCCCAGCGTGATTGCGTCGTAGCTCTGCTCTTTGTAGAACCCGAACAGCAAATCATTGCGTTTCGAGTACTCTTCGTCATTCGCCAAGGTCGCAAAATTTCCCGCTTCCACCGTCACCGTCGCCAAACTGTCCGACCTGCTGTTCTGAATAAAGGTAGCCCTCCGGGCCAACCCGCCTTTACGCGAGCCTCACCCGCACGGTTCGACGTGCCCCTTGAACAGCCCCGAGTAAATAACTCGTGCTTTCTCGGACTTCGATACAGGCTCGCGCTTACTTGCTTCAATGCCCTGCGACATCCCGAGTAAGATGCAAAACCCCAAAATGGCTTTCGCAGTCTGTCCGGCCGACAAGCGCATGATTTGTTGATTCATGTAGCTCTTTTATTATCCGTGTGAATTGACAGGTGATCTGTTTGACGTCGAGGCAGGTGATACTTCGAACGACTCCGCCTCAAGTTTCTCTTTCTCTGCCTTGCCCCTCTTGCCCGTACCCGTACGAACCTCGAACGCCAGCAGATCCTTGTTTAGTTCGCTCTCAGACTCGTATGAATCTGTGAGAGCGTCTTTGTAATCCGAGAAGGCTGTTGAATCGCCCCACGCGGGATTGAACTCAAGCATGGCATAGTGTCCGTTGTAGCCGGAAGAGCCCGTACCCAAGACTCTCGTCTTGCCGAACATTGTGGACGTCTCACCAGAGCGCAACGCACCGGTCGAAACGACAAGGTCAATCTCAGGATGCACCTTGATCAATGAATCGAGGTCATCCGTCGAAAGCTCGCAGAGCAGTACAATGGCATTGCTCTTCTTTGCGACCTCAGGAATGAAACGATCCGCAGCTTCAAATGTGCTCGTCACGCGCATCTCCGTTGGATCAAGCAGATTTGACGTCTCGGGAAAATCCGCGTCACGAAGCAGCCCGATGACGCCGACCTTCATGTTTCCATAGTCCTTGATGATATACGGTTCGAACATCGGGCGATTGGCTTTCACATCCAAAAGGTTCGCCGCAACGAACTCCACGTCGTCCACGGTGTCCCGCATCGCCACAAGCGTCTCGTAGCCCATGGCGATCTCAGAGCGCGCGATGTTCAAAACATCGTAATGCAGCCCTTCATAGCTCGAAACAAGGAACTGGCATTTCTCGGAACATCCTCCTTTCGCCCCTGCACGATCCACGAAGTTGCCCGCGTCCACCATCAGCCAATTGGCAGAAGGATCCGTGTTTCGCTGCACAAGAGCCTCCAGACGCCCGACCCCGCCTTTGCTGATCTTGCAGCCGCATGGCGACACATTTCCGCGAATGTTCCCGGTGAACATGACCTGCAGCTTGCCTTCCGCCGGCGTAACAGAACAGCCTGTAAATAAAAGGGCTGAGGATGTTAGGACAAAGAACGAAAAGGCAAGAATGTGCTTGATCCGAAACCCGTAGTCGGAGCGTACCATCAGTCTTCTCCAGTTGATGTAATGAAAAGAGCGGCCTCTCGCCGCTCTTTTCTCAACGGGAGAGACCCTTACCCATGTGAATGGCCAGAGTGATCGTCGTTCGTCGCAGGCGCCTGATTCGTTGGTACCTTTGTCGGGTCCTGATTCGGAGCGACCTTGATACCGCTGTTTGCTGGCTGCACGTTGCCAGGAGTCGGGGGCTTGTTTTCAAAGGAAGCCAAACGGTCCGCCCATTCACCCGGTACGTCATAGGCCTCGAGCAGCGCGTCCTTGAAATCCGCAAAGCCCACGGAGTCACCCCACGACGGCTGGAACTCCAGCGTCGCATAGTGTCCGTTGTAGCCCGACGAACCGGTTCCCAGAACGTGCGTCTTCTTGCCCAGAACCGTGGCCGTCTCGCCCGTGCGCAACGCGCCAGTCGAAATCACCATGTCCAGGTCCGGGAAGTCCGCCACGAGCGAATCAATATCGTCCGTCGGCAGTTCGCATAACAGCACAACCGCGTCGGTCTTGCGGAACAGCTCCGGTAAGTACTGCTTGGCCGCGTCGCGAGTGTTCGTCACGCGCATCACCGTGGAATCCACCAGCGAAGACGTCACCGGGAAATCCGCGTCACGCAGAAGACCCATCACGCCCACGCGCATGTTGCCGAAGTCTCTGATCACGTACGGATCAAACAGCGGCTTGCCGGTCTTCGTCTCAATCAGGTTCGCCGAAACATACTTCGTGTCCTTCGTCGTATCACGCAGGGCCACCAAAGTCTCGTACCCCATCGAAACTTCCTGACGGGCAATGTTCAGAATGTCGTAATGAAGATCCTCATAGCTGTTGACCATGAACTGGCACTTGCTCGAGCAGCCGCCCTTCGCGCCTGCACGGTCCACGAAATTGCCAGCGTCAACGGTCAGCCAATTGGCCGCGGGATCTTGATGTCTTTGTACAAAGGCAGCCCACCGGGCCACCCCACCTTTTTTCTGCTTTCACCCACACGGGGCGACATTGCCCCGAATGTTGCCGCTGTACATGATCTGCAGCTTTCCCTCCGCCGGGGCAACCGAGCACCCGGTGGTGAAAAGCCCGCCCAGCACAGCCGTCAGAAGCACGGTCATCAGGATGGTCAAATTTCGCATAGTCGAACGATTTCGCTTTTCGGTTCTATTTCTTTTTTCTTCTATCCAATATGAGGTGAGAACTCCATAAAAAGTCCCGGAGTTCCCGCTTTCCCAAAATTCTCACTCAGTTTCGTCAATCACCGTGCACTGCGGACCACCCGCGCCGCACGTCCAATCTTCATCTGTGAAGTTCACTTCCTGGTAGCCAATCACTGCTGTGGCCACTGTGCTGGTCCACAGCGGCGTGATGCCGTCCACTTCATAAATCCGCAGGTAGTAATGCGGATTGGCCGGTACGGTCGAAGCACAGGTCAGGGACACTTCCGTACCGAAATACCCGGTTCCGATAAACAGCGCGTCGCCATTGACCAAGAACTCATTGAAATTCACGGCATCAAATGGTGTAATACAGTCCGGCGGGTCCGTACAAACGACCGGCTGCGGATCTTCCGCGTCCGGGCCGTCATTGTCCACATCCTGAAAAATCTTCACCACTGTACCGTCCGGGAGCGGGGTGTTGCCTTCACACGTCGTGGTCAGCGGAGACGCAGGAGGCAGCTGGTTGAAGGCCATGTTAAATCCCTGTGCCGAAGCCGCGCTGTGCAACAGCGCGATGCTGGCCAGAGCAATGATCATAGTCCATCGTCTCGTGTTCATCCGGTTCCTTTCCATAACTATTGTGGTCAAAGATGGGCCTTTATCCAGTTCTTGACCCAACTTACCATTGATAGGGTTTACTTTGCGTAAACCGTAATATACACTCGGAATTAGAGAAATGCAATCCTATGAAGGTGTGAATAGTTTTTCGTACCTGCAGAGACTTCCCCTGACCCACTCCCCCCGAAAGCACAGTGGGCCTCCCTTTCGGGAGGCCCACTGCCATGTCCTTAGACAAGCTCCTGTGCCTCAGCACAAGACGTGCGTGTCACGCACTTACTTGACCAACAGCATCTTCTTCGTCGCGGTGAACTCGTTGCCGATCTTCACCGTGTAGAAGTACAGACCCGACGTCAGGTTCGAAGCGTCGAACGAAACGGTGTGGCGGCCAGCCGACTGCAGACCGTTCACCAACGTCGCAACTTCCTGACCCATCGCGTTGTAAACCGTCAGGTTCACGTTGTTGTCAGAAACAACATCATAAACCAGGTTCGTGGACGGGTTGAACGGGTTCGGGTAGTTCTGATGCAGAGCGTACTCCGTGATCAACGCAGCGTCCGAAGACGGCGTCGCCGTCACAACCAGACCCCACGACTCGATCGAACCGTCCATGTTCACCGTCTGCAGCGAGTACTC
>JACJWA010000004.1 GCA_020637395.1 Calditrichota bacterium
TGGATTGACAAAGATCGCAACGTGGTCGCGGTCAGCATGCGCGGCAGTATGACCTATCAGAAGTCGCGCTGGTTCGATCCGGGCAGGCATAGTCTGATTGAGACTCTGGAGTGGATCGAAACCGCAAAGAACGATGTCTCGGTCAGCGGCATCGCGCTGAATATGTCGGGATTTTCTTCGTCACTCTCACTGGCCTGGGAGTTGGGCGAGAAACTCAAGGAGTTTCGCGCGACCGGGAAGCGGGTTTACATGTATGTGGATCGCCCGAATCTGCTGCACATGTATCTCGCAGCACAGGCGGACAATGTGTGGATGGATCCACAGGGCATGGTGGACATGCTGGGTTGGGTGATGGGCCACACGTATCACAAGGGCATGTTGGAGAAGTTGGGACTTGGAGTAGAGGAGTGGCGCTACTTTGAATACAAGTCCGCGTTTGAGACCTTGGCGCGCAAAGACATGTCCGAAAAGGATCGCGAGCAGCGACTTGCTTTGCTAAATGATGTGCATACGCATTGGATCAAGGAGCTTGCCGAAGGCCGCGGCCTGACTGTGGATTCGCTGACTCTGGCAATGGATTCATTGGGGTTTTTGACCGCGCATGAAGCCTTGCTCTTCAGACTGGTGGATGACATTGGGCGATGGGACGATGCAACGGATTTGGTGGAGCGCTGGAGCGGAGAGAAGAAGAGCTTCATCGAGCGCGACGAGCTTTCGGAGCGGGAGTTTGCGGATCAGAGTTGGGGAGAATATCCCAAGATTGCGGTGGTCTATGCGTTGGGAGTTTGTGATCTTGACACAGGGATTCGCGCGCGCTACACGTCGCGGCTCTTGCGCAAGTTGGCCAAAGATGATACCTATTCTGCGGTCGTACTGCGTGTGGATTCGCCGGGCGGTGATGGATTGGCGTCTGATTGGGTCGCTGAGCAAATGCGCACGGTGTCGGAACAGAAGCCTATGATTGTTTCACAGGGCAGAGTTGCGGCATCCGGCGGCTACTGGATCAGCGCTCCTGCGGATCGCGTGTTTACGTCACCGTTCACGATCACGGGATCCATCGGCGTGATTGCGGGCTGGTTGTGGAACGAAGGTCTGACCGACAAAACCGGTCTGACGTTTGACAAGGTGCAGGTGGGACGGCATGCGGATATCGGCTCGGGGATTGTGCTGCCGCTTCTCGGAGTTGAAATTCCCGACCGTCCGATATACGATGACGAGCGCGTGCGCGTGGAGAAGATCATACTTGGCCACTACGATGATTTCGTGGGCATGGTGGCGGAGGATCGCGGGTTGTCTCGCGAAGAGATTGAGTCAGTTGCACAGGGGCGCGTGTGGAGCGGCCCGGCGGCGATTGAACACAAGCTCGTGGACGAGATCGGCGGGCTTGAAGCCGCCGTGGACTACGCTCGCGAACAAGCTTCCATCTCGAAGCGCGAGAAAGTCGAACTGGTGGAGTTTCCCCGTCCGGGGCTGATCAATTTCAACAGGTTGTTTGCTCCGGCTACGCCGCTGGGACGCGTCGCGATGATGCTTGGGCTTGGCGGCAGCGTGCTTGAGCAGCCGGTCGAGGAATTGCCCTATGAGCTTCAGGTGATGCAGCGTTATGCGAAGTATCCGGGTCAGCCGCAATTCATGCTGCCTCCCGAATCGGATGTCGGCGAATAGCCACCTTTGTCGATATGTAATACAGGGCCGCGCGAGCGGCCCTGTGTTTTTGTTGGGTTTAAGAAACTATTAGAATCTTGTTATGCTTTGCCAGAAAGTCTTGCCTAATCGCTTTGCTTGATGCATATTGGTAAAGTGGAAACATGTTTTTTCAAGAAATCTGTGCAGGAGATGAGAATGAAAGCCTTCATGATTGGAATTTGTATGCTGCTGTGTTGGGCGACGAGTTTTGCTCAGATTCAGGCGGGCGGCACGCCGCGCGGCCTGTCTCCGGCATCGTCATATCTGCCGGCGGCCCCGAATGTCGTGATGCCGCTGCAGGACAACTCGGCGTTTCAGGCGGAAGACGAAGGATTGCCCAAGGACGAGCAGAATCGGTTCGCGATTCAGCTTCCGGTCAACCTTAATCTGTCCAACAGCGGAATCTGGACCAACGCGCCGGACGGCGGGCGTGTCTGGCGGCTGAGAATCGAATCGCAGACGGCCTATTCGTTGGCACTGCTGTTTGACGAGTGGTTCTTGCCGAAGGGCGCAGAGCTGTTTGTTTACAACGATCGAGCGGATGATGTGCTCGGCGCGCTGACAAGCTTCAACAACTGGGTGGACGGAACCAACGTGATTCGTCACCTGAAGGGCGACGCCATCACGGTTGAACTCTACGAGCCCGCCAACGTCATGGGCGAATCGGTACTTTCGATCTCGACGGTTTGTCACGCGTACAAGAACTACTTTGGCCGCGCGGACGCGTTGGACAATTTCGGCGACTCAGGATCGTGCAACAACAACGTGATCTGCCCCGAAGCTTCTGCCTGGCAGGACGAGAAGCGCGGCGTGTGCATGATCACTTCGGGCGGTTCGCGAATCTGCTCAGGTTCGATGATTCGCGCGAACGTCGCCAACTGGCCGGCCTATTTTCTGACCGCGAACCATTGCGGATTCAGCAGCTCCTGGGTGTTTGTCTTCAATTATGAAAGCCCGCAGTGCTCGCCGAGTTCGGACGGATCCACGGCGCAGACGGTTGCCAATGCGACGCTGCGCTCGAACTACTCGTTCTCGGATTTTGAGTTGCTTGAGCTCTCTTCACACCCTCCGGTCGGCTACAATGCGTTTTATAATGGCTGGAATCGCAACGACGTTCCTTCGACGAGTTCCGTGTGTATTCATCATCCGCGCGGCGACGTGAAGAAATGGACGATTGACAACAACGCGCCGACGACCACGAGCTACAACAATCCGACGTCGCCTGGCGATGGGTCGCATTGGCGCATCGCGGCATGGGACGACGGGACGACCGAACCCGGCTCGTCGGGTTCGCCGCTGTTTGATCAGAACAGCCGGATCACCGGTCAGCTTCATGGCGGACAGGCGACCTGCTCGAACAACATCAATGACTACTACGGAAAGTTCAGCGTGTCCTGGGCGGGCGGCGGAACGAATGCGACGCGCTTGTCCAACTGGTTGGATCCGAACGGCACGGGTGCGACGACCTTGAACGGCTCGTACCGCGTCACGTCGCCGAACGATGAGTGTCCGGGCACGTTTGTAACGTTGCCATATGTTGGCAGCGGTTCCACCACGGATGCGACCGCCAGCGGCGGCGCATGTGCTTGGGCCACGACGCCGGACGTGTGGTACTACTTCTATCTCGATGATTCGTGCGCGGCAGACATCACGGTGAGTCTGTGTGGATCCAGCTATGACACGTACCTTGAAGTCCGCTTTGGCGGCAGCTGCCCGGGTGACATGGCGATTGACTGCACTGACGACGACTGTGGCCTGCAGAGCTCGGCAACCTTCCCGAACTATGGAGTAGGGTACTACTATGTGCGGGTCTTCGGATACAATGGAGCCACAGGCAACTATACGATCAACATTTCGCGTACGCTTCTCGACACACCTCCGGTAAACGACAACTGCTCGAGTCCATCGGTGATCTCGACGCTTCCGTACACCGATCAGGTGGTCACCTGTATGGCGTCCAACGACTTCAGCGCCTGCGTGATGGGCAATTCGAACGACGTGATCTATAGACTGAACGTGGCAGAGTGTCAGACGATCACGGCGACCACTTGCCTGGGTTATGCGACGTTCGATACAAGATTGGCTGTGTTAACCGGCGGCGCGTGCCCGGGAACCTCCGAAATTGCTTGCAACGACGACTTCTGCGGTTTTCAGAGTCAGGTTCAGTTTGACGCCACCGCGGGAGTGGACTACTACATTATCGTAGGTGGATTTGGATTCCACAAGGGATATTGCACGCTGACTGTGACCGGGACTCCGTTGGGAGGTCCGGCGAACGATGATTGCTCAGGCGCGCCGTTGATCAATTCACTGCCCTACAATGACAGCGGAAGCACCGCGTGCGCGAACGTGGACTATCCCACGGCAGGCTGCGGGTCGGTCGGCTTCGAGTCGCGCGATGTTGTGTACCGGCTGAACATTCCAACGTGCGAGAACGTGGAAATCAGTCTCTGCGGCAGCACCTATGACACGCGAATCCAAGTGATGTCGGGCGGCAGCTGTCCGGGCAATACTCTGGTGGCGTGCAACGACGATGCGTGCAACTTGCAGAGTCAATTGACGTTCGGCGCGCTCGCCAACACGGACTACTACATTCTGGTTCGCGGGTTCACAACCTCGAGCTTTGGCGACTACGACATGACCGTTCAAAGCGTAGGCAGCTATGTTTCCCCAAATGATGTTTGCCCGGGCGGCATCATAGCGACGGTTCCGTATGTCGCCACGGGAAACACGTCGTGTTCCAATGACGATTACGCAAATGGCGACTGCTATTTCCCGGAAGCCTCGCCTGAAGATGTGTATACCCTGACTTTGGGCAGCACTCAGGGTCTGGCGGTTTCGCTCTGCGGGTCGGGCTACGATACGGGATTGAAAGTGCGCCGCGGCGGAGCGTGCCCCGGCGATATTATGGTGGTGTGCGACGATGACGCCGCGTGCAGCGGCGCCGGAACGCTGCAAAGCACGGTAGAGTTCACGGCGCAGGCCGGAGTGACCTATTTCATTCAGGTCAGCGGCTTCTCGAGCAACTCCGGTCCCTACACGATTCATGTGGAGCCGATGGCGCTGAATCCGATTGACTCTCTGGTGATCAAGGAGGTTTCCGGAGCAGTTCAACTGTGGTGGGAAGACAACGGCGGATACTACTACACGGTATTCAAATCCACGTCTTCGGAAAACCTGTACAGCATCGCGAACATCTTCGCGAACACTTCTGCTACAACTTTCACGGACGTTGCAGCGCTGGGCGACCAGTATTTCTACGGTGTAACCTATGTCCCGGACTATCTGGTTCCCGTGTTGCTGGCGAACGGTCTGGGCGAACGTCCGGTGCAGGATGTGTATCGTGATGCATTTGCTCAGCTAAAGATTGACGCGCTTCCTGTGATGCCGATGGATGTCTATGCAGGACCGATTTCGGACAGCCCGGAATTGGCGGGTCAAAGAAAGGCCGATACAGCCTCTGTGCCGGTTCATAGCTTTGGACCGGGACTCTCAATTGAGAATCCGGTTCCGGGCAAGGACTACTCGGCGCAATAGACTGCGCACCGGATAGACAAAACGAAGCGGGCTCAGGTTTACCTGAGCCCGCTCTGTACTTGATACGGTACCGTGAGTTTTTCTTTCTGATTTTCGAAGCGTCGCAGCCAGAATCTTGATTCAAAGGGGCGGTAGCTCAACCGCGGTTCATGCTTGTTTCATTGGGTCAAGCATGGGAGTTCCGATGCAATCTTAAGAAACGGACTTCTTGCCACAAGGCTGCGTGTTACGAAAATCCACGATCCAAAGAGATTCTGAGAAATCGCACCTCTTGGTTTGTGTCAAGGACGAACAGCTGCTTCGTTCAGTAATAATATCGGCACGTCAAGGCCGAATGTCAAGTGACTAAGACACACAGACTCGATGTTGGACGACTCTAACTTGTTGTGTCAAGTTCAAAATGAAACGGGCTCTGGAACTCCAGAGCCCGTCATTCCTTCCAGAATCGAAGGGTTAGTTGCCGGTCACAACCGGGTAGTCGGTCGTGGGGGCATGATAGTCATTGGCGCCGAGGATGTCCGCGCGGTCAGTCACGGCGTTCATGCCGAAGGACATCGAGTAGGCGTTGTAGCCGAGCATTCTGAGGTACGTGCACACCTGAGCGGAGGTCTGTCCGGTGTAGCAATAGACCACAATCTGCTTGTCCGGCGGGAGGTACATCAGGTTTTCTTCGCGTCCCAGCGAGCCGGGCTCAAAGCGATAGGAGCCGGGAATGTGGCCGAGATTGTAGGGAGCTTCCGTCCAGTAGCAGAGCAGGAACGGATCGTTGTTCGGATCGCTGTCGTTGATCGCGGCATAGACGTCATTGGCCGGAATGTACTTCAAGCCGGCGTCGAACTGTTCATTGCATTCTTCGGTGATGCCGCCGTCCACGGTACCTGCATTGCAGGTGAAAGTCGGCAGATCATACTGTGTCGTGAGCGGATTGTTGGTGGTCTCAAGCGTACCGCCATTGGGAACGACGTTATTCCACTTGTTCAGATTCACGGCAGGATCAGACGTCCATCCGCACATTCCCCACTTCACATTGTAGGCATCATAGCCCTTCATGCGCAGGAAGGAGCATGCCCAGCTTGCGGTTTGACCCGTGTAGCACACGCAGATCACTTTGGCGCCGCTGGGAATCTGCGACAGGTTGTCAGGCAGATTGCCGATGGTCCAGTTGACGGTGTTTGCGATGTGTCCGGCCGTCGCGTAGTCGGTCGCGCTGCGGAAATCAATCATGAACAAGTTCACGCCGGCAGTGATGTCGGCGAAGAGCGCATCGGCGGTAATGTTCTTGGTACCGCCGGTCAGATACGTGTCACCCACGTCTGCCATTCCTTCTTGCAGCGTCGGGCCGGATGGTCCGGTCGGGCCGCTGTCATCGTCATCAGAGCAGCCAACAAACAGCATCAGGCTGCCCATAAGGACAACTGGAAGCAGGTAACGGAAAAAGCGAGTCATAATTTCACCTCAGGTATTTGGGGGTTGATATCTCGGACTATTCCCAGGGCGGAGGACCGTCCGGGAGGATTAGGTGTTGATTTGCGGCGCGTTCATTCTGTGAAGTCAAGTTGTCCAGGTCCACCTGTCTCAGGAACCAGCCTTCGGGTGAGTTTGCGGTACTGTGACAGGCATAGAAGCAGGACTCGCCATCGGGCACTTGCGTGCGATCCGTCCAGCGCAGAATATTGTGCGGCGTGGCGTATTTGAACGTAGGCAGGCTCGAATAGTTCGGCGTGCTGACTCCCCACGACGCAAAAGTTTCCTCGGCCACAGGAATGTGGCGCAGGACTACGTATTCCTTCGGGCGGTCATTGTAGAGCGGATTGCGTCCGATCTTGAACTGCATCCAACTGGGCTGCTGAATGCCGTCTCCGGCATGGCAGGTCGTGCAGTTCTTGTAATCCTGCGAATGGCAGACCTGACAGGCGAAGTTCGAGCCGTGCGTGTCGTGATAGACGTTGGACTCAATCTGAATATTGTGGCAATCTTCGCACTTCACACCGTTCTGGACCGCGTAGCGATACGGATAGGCGGTGCCGTCGCCGTGCATTTCGTCCGCATCGTGGCAGGCCGTGCACTGCATGGCATTAGGGACATAGTGAACATCGGCGCGGTAGCCTTCGTTTCGTCCTTGGAACTCATCCCCGACGCGGCTGCCGTGACAGGCGGTGCACTGGTTGCCCATGTCCGGCGTGCGCTTGATGAAATGTCCGTTCATGAAGCCGCCGCCGACCGACTTGGGACGGCTGATATGGCACTCACCGCAGGTTGCATGGCACTTGTTGCATTGTGCCTCAAACTTCTCTCCGGCCATTTCCGTCGCATAGATCGTACGTCCCGTGCGTGCTTCGAAGAGCGTGTGATAGCCCTTCATTGTGGCATGCAAACTCGACGTGGCGAAGTTGTGTGCGATGCCGTCATGACAGCGGGCGCAAACATTGTTTTCACCCCACGACGGATCAGCGACCATTCCGGAGTGCGCCTCATCCTTGCCCAAGACACCGTCCTGACCACCGTGACAATAGATACAATCAAAGGCGTGTGGACTTTGAAGATGCTGATCCAGTCCATTTCCGGCCATCAAAACCTTTTGCCATCCCTCCAACGGAGAGACTGCGCCGCCTCAGCCTTCGCCCGGATCTTCGGGAGCTTCCCCGCTGTCCGGGATAGCGGTCGCGATCAGCTTTTCCTGGCTGGTGTGACAGCCGAAGCAGTTGTCGGCGGACAGACTTGGGCCGGCAGGCGATGTTGAGTCATCCTCATCCGAGCATCCCGCGACCCAAAGGAGGAGGGGAATTGCCAAGATCAGGATGGGTAGCAGTTTTTGTTTCATCATATGTGGTTCGAGAATTCGTGCAGCACGATAAATGCCGCTTGAATACGTAAGTAGTTAAATCTCAATATTGGTCAAGTATGACAAAAAAATCCCGCAACGGGAAGTCATCGTTGCGGGAGAATCGCTGATGCAGGATCGGCACTTAAGGCCGACTGACATACAGGGTGAATCGTCATAGTTTGGATAATCTGCTTCAGACCGGCTCGGGTACTCAGGAACCACGGAGCAAGAAGAAGGCCAGTCTGTGAAAAAGTTCACATATGAAAAATCGTCACGAAAGCTGGAAAAGTCAAGTGACTGAGTCACAGAGGAGCGAAAAACAGGTACGCAAAAGGCAAGAATCGGTGCTCAAAATCCACAAAAGATGTCCTCCATGCGTTTTTGTACAAACCCTTGAAAATGCGGGTCAGGGATGTGCGAACTGGTTAAAAAAACGCACAATGCCTCGCGAAATTAGGAATCTTCCGCATCGAGTCCAATTCTAAGGCTCAAGATACTCGATACTTTTCAATGATAACCGACTGCACGCATTCTCTGTAACTTACGCACACATCGGTTGCAACTGCCAATGGGGGTGAGTACATTGATGACATTCTCAAATTGCACGAAAAATCACGAATTAGAGTCTGGTCGCGTGCAACGGGCAGCTAAGAGGCCAAAACAGGTTTGATGATGAAGGAGAGCGCATGAGTATCGTGGAGAGTACCTCCGCGAATGGGATGTTCCGGCTGGTGATAAACGAGCCGTGGTGCAAGGGGTGCCGCATTTGTGTGGACCTTTGCCCGACGAAGACGCTTTCGATGGAAGAGTCGCCGGACCGCTGGGAAGGTGTTGTGGCGAAGGTGACGGATATGGAAGCGTGCAACGGCTGCGGAATTTGTGAAGCGGAATGTCCGGACTTTGCGATCACGGTGTTTGCGGACAAGAAGAAGGCTGGGGGTGACGCGTGAACGTTCGTGACAGAGTATTCTGGGCGGGAAACGAGATAATCGCCGAAGCGGCGGTCCGCGCGGGCTGCAACTTTTATGCGGGCTATCCGATTACTCCGTCATCGGAGATAGCGGCTCTCTTGTCCTTGCGACTGCCTCAGCTGGGCGGCGTGTTTTTACAGATGGAAGACGAGATCGCCGCGATGGGCGCCGTGGTGGGCGGATCGCTGGGCGGCTCGAAAGCAATGACAGCGACATCGGGTCCGGGTTTCTCTCTTAAACAGGAGAATCTGGGCTATGCGATCATGACGGAAACTCCGTGTGTGGTCGTGGATGTGCAGCGCGGCGGACCTTCGACGGGCACGCCGACGGCACCCGCTCAGGGCGACATCATGCAGGCCCGCTGGGGCACGCACGGTGACCACACGATTATCGCGCTGACGCCGGGCTATCCCGTGGAAGTGTATCGCGAGACAGTACGGGCATTTCATCTTTCTGAGGTGTATCGCACACCGGTCATTCTGTTGATTGACGAAGTGATTGCACACACGACAGAGAGTTTTGAGATTCCGACGGATAGTGAGCTGGATCCCGTGCAACCGCGCAACTGGTATCAGGAGAAGTACGCGGAAAACAGTTTTCGCCCGTTCTTCGATTTCTATCAGGGCAAGCACATACACGTCACCGGATTGACGCACAACAAAGCGGGATTCGCGACGACAGTTCCGGAGATTGTCCAAGAGAGCATCGAGCATCTTGTGAACAAGATTCTGCTGAAGCAGAAGGATATTGAGCGCAACGAGTCGTATATGCTGGACGATGCGGAGATTGCGATTATCACGTTTGGATCGCCGGGCCGCGCTTCAAAAGTGGCCGTGGACGAAGCGCGCAAGGAAGGCATCAAGGTCGGCTTGATGCGCATCATAACTTTCTGGCCGTTTCCGAAGGACACCATCCGAGCGTTGGTGGACAATGTGAAAGCGGTGATTGTGCCGGAGATGAACATGGGCATGCTCAGAATGGAAGTGGAGCGCGCGGCGATGCGCCGCGACGTGAGTCTGCACGGTGTAAATCGTGTGGGCGGAGTTCCGATCGAGCCGAAAGACGTATTAGAGAAGATTCGCGAGGTGCATCGTGGCCTTTAGTTACGCGGAATGGCTTCGTCCCGAATTGATGCCGCACATCTGGTGTCCGGGGTGCGGCATTGGCATTGTGCTGAAGACCTTGATTCGCAGCATGGAATCCATGGGCTGGGATCAGGACACGACCGGGTTTGTGTCGGGCATCGGCTGCACATCGCGTGCACCGGGCTACGTGAACATGAACACGCTGCATACGACGCACGGCCGCGCGATGACATTTGCGACCGGGCTGAAAATGGCGGCGCCGGAGCGTAATGTGGTGGTGATGGCGGGTGACGGTGATTCGGCGGCGATTGGCGGCAATCATCTGATTCACAGCTGCCGCCGCAACATCAATATCACGCTGGTGATCGTCAATAACGAGATCTACGGCATGACGGGCGGTCAGTTTTCTCCGACGACGCCGGGTGGTTCGAAAGCCGCGACGTCGCCCTACGGGAATATTGATCCGGGATTCGATCTTTGCAAGTTGTGTATCGCGGCAGGAGCGACGTATGTGGCACGCGGTCACGTGGCGAATGCGATCTATCTCGAGCGTTTGATCAAGGGCGGTTTGTCGCACAAAGGGTTTGCCGTGATTGAGGTGATGTCAAATTGTCATACGCAGTTTGGCCGCCGCAACAAGCATCCGGATCCTGCGGAATTGGTGCAGCACATTGCGTCGAACGCGGTGATGCTCAGCAAGTGGGAAAAGCTGACCGCGGAAGAGCGCGAAGGCAAGTATCCGATCGGCGTGTTGCACAAAGACACGGAGAAGCCTGAGTACACCGAGCAGTACGCGAAGCTGCAGAAGTTTGCACAGGACCGTGTCCGCGAAGCGTCGCGCAAGATCGCGGAGGCGGAGTCCATGAAACCAAAGCCGGAAGCGACCGGAGGAGCGAGTCCTTTTGAGGTCTGAGATCCGATTTGCCGGAGTCGGCGGGCAGGGCAACATTCTGGCCGGCGAATGGGTCGCGCTGGCGGCTCATAATATGGGATTAAACGCTCTGCAGAGTCCGACCTACACGGCGCAAGTGCGCGGCGGTCCAACGACTGTGGACGTCTTGATAGACAAGGAACCGTTGGGCTACCCGCGACTGACGAGCATTGACTTTTTCCTCTGCCTTGCGCAGGGCGCGTGGAAGCTGTTTGCGACTCAGTTGCGGGACGATACGGTAGTGGTCGTGGACCCCAATCTGGTTAAGAATGTCGGGCAGGGTCCGCAGATGGTGTACCCGATACCGATTATTCAGATCACAAAGCAGGCCGTCGAGAAACCGGTGTTCACCAGTGCGGTGTCTCTGGGGATTTTCTGTCGCCTGACGAACGTGATTCCGCGCGATAATATGATTCATACCATAGAACAAAATGCTCCTGCGGGAACGGTGGAGAAGAATCTATTGGCTTTCAACACAGGTTGGGAGTCTGTGGAGGGTGTGATACCGGTTCCCCGCAACGAGCTGTCCGTACAAAACGCATAATTATGGAACAGGGATATCTGATTCATCTTCACCGCAAGCTCGCGGACCGAATTCACGAGTATTGGGTGGACGCCCCGCTGATTGCCAAGAAGCATCGGGCGGGACAATTTGTGATTCTACGTCTGCATGAACATGGCGAACGCATTCCGCTGACGGTGGTGGAAACGGACCCTGAACAGGGACGTATTCGCTTGATCGTGCAAGTAGCAGGCAAGACGACGGAAGAGTTTGGCGATTACACGGCGGGGGATCACATTCTGGATGTGGTCGGCCCGTTGGGATTGCAAACGCATGTGGACGATTGGGGCAAGCTGATCGTGATTGGCGGAGGTGTCGGCGCGGCGCCTTTGCTTCCGATTGCCAAGGCCGCCAAGTCTCACGGCAACACGGTGAATGCGATTATCGGCGCGCGCTCGAAAGAATTGTTGATCCTGACTGAGGAATTCGCCGAAGTATGTGACGAGCTGCGCATTTGCACCGACGATGGCACGGAAGGCACGAAGGGTTTCGTCTCGGATGTGCTGGATCAGTGGTGCGATCAGGGCGCAGGTTACAAGTTTGGAATCGCGGTCGGTCCGGTGCCGATGATGAACGCAGTCGCGAAAGTCTTGAAGCGCTGGGAGATTCCGGGGCTTGCTTCGTTGAATCCGATCATGGTGGACGGAACGGGAATGTGCGGAGCGTGCCGGGTGACGGTCCACGGCGAGACGCGGTTTGCGTGCGTCGAGGGACCGGAGTTTGACATCCACGGCGTGGACTTTCACGAACTGACGCTGCGCAACCGCTCTTACACGGAAGAAGAGCATGAAGCGGTCGAGCACTTGCATGCATGTCATCTAACTCAAGCGATCAATCATGTCCGAACAGAAGCGTAATCTAAAAGCTCATCCGCCGCGGGTGAAGATGCCGGAGCGCACGGCGGAAGAGCGCATTCAGGACTTCAAAGAAGTCCCGGTGGGATATACTGAAGAGCAGGCGATGGCGGAGGCCAGCCGCTGTTTGGATTGCAAAAATCCGAAGTGCGTGGCAGGCTGTCCGGTCAATATCAATATTCCGAAGTTTCTGCGCGAAGTGCGCGCGGGCGAGTTTCAGGAAGCGGCGAATACGCTGCGCTCCACGAATGCTCTGCCGGCGGTGTGCGGACGGGTTTGTCCGCAGGAAGAACAGTGCGAATCGCGCTGCATCGAAGGCATCAAGCATGAGCCGGTTGCCGTTGGCAATCTCGAGAGATTTGTCGCGGACTGGGAGCGCATGCACAAGCAGGTGACGGAGCGGACCTCGGTCGAGCCGACGGGCCGCAAGGTGGCGATTGCCGGGTCCGGTCCCGCGGGACTGACCGTTGCCGGAGACTTGGTGAAGCTCGGACACGATGTGACGGTGTTTGAGGCGCTGCATCGTCCGGCGGGTGTGCTGGCCTACGGAATTCCAACTTTTCGTCTGCCGCGCGACATCGTGCAGTCTGAGATTGACTATATCGAGCGCCTTGGTGTGAAGTTCGTCTATAACGTCGTGATCGGCGTGACGGTGACTTTGGAAGAGTTGTTTGCATCGGGTTACGACGCGGTGTTCGTGGGAACTGGCGCGGGTTTACCCAAAATGCTGAACATTCCGGGTGAAAACTTGATCGGCGTGTTCAGTTCCAACGAATTCCTGACACGCATCAACCTGCTTGGTGCGGACAAGTTCCCGGATTTTGACACGCCGGTCTTGCATGCCAAGCACACCGTGGTGGTGGGCGGCGGCAACACGGCGATGGACTCGGCGCGCGTGGCGAAGCGACTGAACAAAGAGAAGGTGTCTCTGGTGTATCGCCGCTCGCATGACGAGCTTCCGGCGCGCCGAGAAGAAGTGCATCATGCCGAAGCCGAAGGCATCGAGTTCAATCTGCTGTGCAATCCAATCGAGATTATTGGCGACGAGCACTATCGAGTGAAAGCGATTCGCTGCATCAGAATGCAGTTGGGCGAACCGGACGCGTCGGGACGCAGAAGGCCGGAGCCGATTCCGGGCAGCGAGTTTGAACTGGAGTGCGACGTGGTGATCGTGGCGGTCGGCAATGCGCCGAATCCGATTTTGACGAAGGCGACGCCCGAGATCAAGCTCTCGAAGTGGGGCACGATCAACGTAGATCCGGAGACCTGCGCGACGAGCATGCCGGGCGTTTATGCGGGTGGTGACATCGTGAGCGGCGCGGCAACGGTGATCTTGGCGATGGGTGCGGGCCGCAAAGCTGCCAACGCAATGCACGAGTACTTGATGAACCTTCCCCCGAAGCAGGCAACGAGAGCCAGCTGATGGACCAGATACAAAACATTATTCCGGTCAGCATGGCCATCGGCACGCTGTTGTTCGGCGGGTTCTTGGTCGGGTTGCCGTATTTGATTGCACCGCGCAGCAAGGGACGCTATCGTTCCGAGACCTATGAGAGCGGTCAGCCGATCATTGGCGAGGCGTGGGTTCAGGTGCGTGCGCACTACTATATCTACGCTCTCGTGTTCATGGCGTTTGATGTGGAAACGGCGTTCATCGTTCCGTGTGTGGCCGTGCTGCGGTCGTGGGACAGTTGGCTGCCGGTGATCGAGGTCGTGGCCTTTCTGGTGATCTTGAGCCTCTCTCTGGTGTATGCGCTGAAAAAGAAAGTGCTGGAGTGGACGTAAACTATGAGTGAAGAACAACGCGAGCCCGTTCAGCCGGAGCTTCCGGCAGGGGACGAGCACGATACAGAAAGTATTCCGCCAATCGTGCGTTTTCTGCCGTTGCAGAAGGCGTTGGATTTGGCGCGGGCAAATTCGCTCTGGCCGCTGACCTTCGGCATCGCGTGCTGCGCGATCGAAATGATGGCGGCGTCTGCGAGTCGGTATGACACGGATCGCTTTGGCGCGGGCGTGTTTCGCAATTCGCCTCGTCAGGCGGACCTGATGATTGTCGCGGGAACGGTGAATCTGAAGATGGCGCCGATTATCAAGCGGCTGTACGATCAGATGCCGTCGCCGAAGTGGGTGATTGCTTTGGGGTCGTGCGCGATTTGCGGCGGTCCATTTGATCAGGAAGAGAATTACGCAGTCTTGGAGGGAGTGGAGAAGGTGGTGCCGGTGGACGTGTTTGTCCCGGGCTGTCCGCCTCGACCCGAAGCTCTGATCCACGCAATTCTCGAGTTGCAGGAACGTATTAAGTCAGGAACAACCAATGCCACTCGAGCCTGAATCGGATGCTCCGGTTTCGGAGCAGCCGAGTCGTTACTTGGAGTTGATTGAGCGCCTGAAGAAAGCGGGCGCGTCGGAAGCAGCGGCGGTAGACTATGATAAGCACGGCATGGATGTGGATGTCGTGGTGACTCCGCAGGCGCTGCATGATGTTGCGCGTCTTTTGAAGAGTGAGCACTTTGCGCTGGAGGCTGGACTCGGTGTGGACCGTCAGCCGGAGCTTGAAGTGCTTTATCTTTTCAAGCCCTACGGCGCGGGTCCGCGGGTCAAGCTCAGAGTCAGGACGGATCGCGACTCCGCGACGCTGCCGACCCTGAGCAATGTGTTTGGCGGAACCGATTGGTACGAGCGCGAAATCAACGACATGTTTGGAATCACGTTCACGGATCATCCGCATCCGCGTCCGCTGATTTTGCCGCACTACACGAACTTCCATCCGCTGCGCAAGGACTTCCATGGCGCTCCAATCGTCGTTCCCGATGACACGGTGGAGATTCCGGAGGTGGACGTGCAGGAAGCGATGAAGCGCGGGCAAGCGGAAGGCCGCCGGGACGATTTCTTCTTGAATCTGGGTCCTCAGCATCCTTCCACGCACGGCGTGTTGCGTATTCTGCTGCATGTCGAAGGCGAGACGGTGCTGGGCGGCCGCTGCCATCTGGGCTACAGCCATCGCGGCACGGAGAAGCTCGCGGAAAAGAAGCAGTACGTGCAGTTCCTGCCCTACACGGACCGCATGGACTATCTTTCGCCGTTAAACTACAATTGGGGCTATGCGAAGCTGCTCGAACGCGCGGCGGGAGTCGAAAGCACACCGCGCGCGGAAGCGATTCGTCTGATCATGGCCGAGCTGGGCCGTGTGGCCAGTCATTTGGTGTGGCTGGGGACGTATCTTCTCGACTTGGGCGCGATCACGCCGTTTCTTTACTGCTTTGAGGACAGAGAACAGATTCTCACATTCTTCGAACGCGTTTCCGGCCAGCGCATGATGACGTCCTATATTGTGTTCGGCGGCGTGCGCAACGACGTGTATCCGGAATTTGTAAAAGAGATTTCGGAGTTTGTCAAGTTTGAGCGCAAACGCCTGTTGGAATACGAGACATTGGTCATCGAAAATGAGATTTTCCTGATGCGCACACAAGGCGTCGGAAAGATTTCCAAAGAGCAGGCGCTGGAGTTTGGCGTCGGCGGTCCGGTGCTGCGCGGGTCGGGTATTGCCTATGACGCGCGCAAGGATGAGCCGTATTGCGATCTCTACAACGAGTTGGACTGGAAAGTGGAGTCAGATGCGCGCGGGGATTGCTTTGCTCGCTCGCACGTGCGCATGAATGAAATCGTTCAGAGTCTGAACTTGATCGAACAGGCGCTTTCCAAACTCGAAGAAGGTCCGGTGCGCGCGAAGGTCCCGCGTATCTTCAAGGTCGCGGAAGGCGAGTACTACTCTGTGACGGAAGGACCTCGCGGCGTCATTGGCTGGTATCTGGTTGCGGACGGCAGCTCCAATCCTTACCGTTTGAAAGTTCGTGTGCCGTCGTATGCAAATCTGCAAGTGGTCGAGCAATTGATTCCAGGCACGCGTGTCGCGGACGTGATTTCAATTCTCGGCAGTCTTGACGTCGTAATTCCGGAGATTGACCGGTGAGCTTACCTGAAATTCTCCTCCGCTTGGTGCTCGCGTTTGGAATAGTCGTGACGTTTGTGGCGTTGAACGCGCTGTTCCTGGTGTGGCTCGAGCGCAAAGTGTCGGCGGTCATTCAGAATCGCATGGGTCCGATGGAAGTCGGGCCGATTGGACTTCTGCAGACCATGGCCGACGCCCTGAAACTGTTGGGCAAAGAGATGATTACGCCGACGTCGGTGGATCGCATTGCGTTCCTGCTGGCGCCGATCATTGCGTTTCTTCCCGCACCGCTCTTGGTGGCCGCGATTCCGATTGCCGAAGGCGTCGGCGCGAGCGATCTGAATGTCGGCGCGATTTACCTGTTCGCGATTGCGAATATCGCATTTTTGGGCATCCTGATGGCGGGTTGGTCCTCCAACAACAAATATTCGCTGTTGGGGGCGATGCGCGCCGTGGCGCAAAACGTCAGCTATGAGATTCCGATGCTTCTGGCAGTGCTCACGGTGATTCTGATGGCGGGGTCGCTGAAACTGAGCGATGTGGTCGCAGCGCAGAGTCCCGTGCCCTTCATCGTGTTTCAGCCGATTGCGTTTGTGATCTACCTGATCTGCGGCGTGGCGGAATCCAATCGCACGCCGTTCGACCTGCCGGAAGCCGAATCGGAGCTCGTCGCGGGATACCACACCGAGTTCACGGGAATGCGCTTCGCGCTGTTCTTCCTGGCCGAATACACGCAGGTGTTTGTGTTGTCGGCGATCATCACGCTGTTCTTCCTGGGCGGCTGGAACGGTCCGTTCCTTCCTGGATGGCTGTGGTTCTTCCTGAAGACCTATGTGATGATCTTCATCGTAATGTGGCTGCGCTGGACGTATCCCAGACTTCGCTCGGATCAATTGATGAATTTCAATTGGCGGGTGCTGCTGCCGTTGGCGATTCTCAATCTCTTGATTTCGACCGTGCTGTACAGGGGAGGGCTGTAATGAGTGATCGTGAACGCGGTTTCTTCCCGGGTCTGATGAGTCTGTTGAGCGGATTGGGTGTGACGTTTCGCGCGATCTTCCGCCGCAGAGTGACGATTCAATATCCGCATGAGCCCGTGCCGGTTTCTCCGCGCTATCGCGGACCGGTGCATCTGATAGCGGAAAGCGTGGCGTCGGAGCACAAGTGCATCGGCTGTTTGGCGTGCCAGAGGATTTGCCCGACGGGGGCAATTCCGGTGCTCACGACGCGCAAGAACGAGCAAAACAAGAATGAACCCGTGGACTTCGTGATAGACGACGCGCTGTGCTGCTATTGCGGTCTATGCGTCGAAGCCTGTCCGACTGCGGCGCTCGAACATACGCCGATCGGCGACATGGCGGTCTATACGCCTTCGATGCTGCGCCGCGAAATTCTGCACGACAACACGGTGACGAACGAAAATTTCCCGACTCGCAAGGGCAAGACGGGAGGCAAATCATGAACGAGTATTTGTTCATCATGGGCATGGTGGCTGCGCTCTTTGGCGGAGTCGTTGCGGCGATTGCCCGAAATCTGTTTCACGCGGCGCTGGGTCTGGCTCTGACGCTTGCGGGTACGGCGGTGTTGTTCATTCCGCTGGGCGGAGAGCTGATTTCCGTGATTCAGATTCTGGTCTATCTCGGCGCGGTGGCCATTTCGATTTTGTTTATCTTAATGCTGTCGCCGCCGTTCTATCTGAAGCGCGGACAGCGCAACGTGCTGAAACTGATTGTGTCCGTGATCATCACGGGAATCGTGGCCGTTCCGCTGATGTCCGCCGCGATGTCCGTGAACGCAGTGGGTGAACGGGCCTACAGTGTGCCGACGGTGCAGCAAATCGGCAGAGTGCTCCTGACGGACTTCGTGTTTCCCTTCGAGATTATGTCCGTGCTGCTGACCGTGGCGATCATCGGAGCGATTGTGATTGCGCGGGATCTGCCGGAAGACAAACAGGCGCCGCAGGCTCAAGCTGTTGAGACCAAGCGCCCCGAGGAGGTGCACGCATGATGTCCCTCACCTCGTACCTGGTTTTGGCCGCCCTGCTGTTCCTGCTCGGAGTGTTCGGCGTGATCGAGCGCCGCAACCTCGTCGGACTTATGATTTCAATCGAACTGATGCTCAACTCCGCGAGCATCAATTTTATGGCATTTAATCATTTTCTGTTTCCCGGCACGGTGACCGGTCAGATTATGACGCTGTTTGTGATTGGTCTGGCGGCGGCGGAAGCGACGCTGTTTCTGGCCATCGTCTTTGCAGTCTATCGTCATTATCGCTCCATTAACGTGGAGCAAGTGGATCACCTGCGCGGCTAAATATGTTTACAGAAGCTACGCAAATTCAATTTGGCATCGCCACCGTCCTCGCGCCGATCGCATCTTTCGTGTTGATCGCCGCGCTGGCGATGCGGCGTCCGATGCTGGCGAAAATCATTTCGCTGTCGGGCGGCCTGGTCAGTCTGGTGCTTGCAAGCCTGCTGTTGTTTGGAGTGGGCGAACCCGGCTACAAGATTCAGGCGACGTGGGACTGGCTCTTGAAAGAGCCAGCCGGATTCTCGATAGGAATCTTGCTCGACCCGCTCTCTTTAGTAATGTTGTGGGTTGTGGCTGTAGTGGGATTCCTCGTGCAGTGGTACTCGGTCTCGTACATGGAAGAGGACGCGAATCAGTCGAAGTTCTTCGCGTTCATTTCGCTCTTCTGCTTTGCGATGATGGGGTTCACGATTGCGCCGAACCTCCTGCAGTCCTTCATGTGCTGGGAGCTTGTGGGATTGGGCTCGTATTTATTGATCGGATTCTGGAATCATCTTCCATCGGCAGCGACCGCCGCGCGCAAGGCCTTTGTCGTCACGCGACTGGGTGACTTGGGCTTCTTTGCCGCGCTGCTTCTGGCCGCGACGGGTCTGGGCGCGCTGGACTTTGGGTCTCTGGCCGATTCCAACATGGCATCAGGATGGAAGATGGGTCTTGCGGGATATGACTATGGAGTTTGGATCTCGCTCGCGCTGTTCCTTGCGGTGATCGGCAAGAGCGCGCAGTTTCCGCTCTACGGCTGGCTGCCGGACGCCATGGAAGGCCCGACACCGGTCAGCGCGTTGATTCACGCCGCGACGATGGTCGCCGCCGGTGTGTATCTGCTGGCGCGCACGTCGTTCATCGTGGTGCTGGGCAGCGAATCCGTGCAGACCGTGTGGCACGGGTTGGCCATGCTTGCCATGCTGACCGCTCTGATGAGCGGCATGGTGGCGATTGTGCAGAGCGATATTAAGCGCGTCTTCGCTTACTCAACAATCAGCCAGTTGGGCTATATGGTCGTGGGTATCGGCTCCGGTGCCGTGGTGGCCGGAATGATGCATTTGTTCACGCACGCGTTTTTCAAGGCGCTGTTGTTCTTGACGGCGGGTGCGTTTATTCACGCCGCGCATTCCAACTCGATTACGGAGATTGCGCGTGCTGGAGGCGCAAAGCTGAAGCTTCCCATGATTGCCCTGGGCGCGGGTTCGCTCGCGCTCATGGGAATCTTCCCGTTCGCGGGCTTCTACAGCAAGGATGCGATTCTGGAGCATCTGTTCGTGGAAGGTGATTGGGTGCTCTATGTCGCGGCGATGTTCGGTGTGCTGGTGACCTCGTATTATACGGCGCGCGTGATCTTCCTGATGCTGAAAGTTCCCGCAGACGATCATCTTGGTCATCATCTGCACGTCGGCGGCTGGATGAAACTTCCGCTGGCGGTGCTGACGGTCGGCGCATTGGTCGCGGGCAATTTGTGGATGTGGAAAGTGGAGCACTGGTTCCATGTGCCGCATGGCGAGCATGGCAACGCGGTGCTGATCACGACCATCGTCTCCACGCTGTGCGCGCTTGCCGGACTGTACTACTCGGCGCGCGTTTTCTACTGGAAGAAATCGGAAGATCCGATGGCAAATTGGGTCGGGCTGGCCAATGTCCTGCGTGAAAAATGGTATCTGGACACGGCATACGACAAGTTGGTTCACAACATTTATCTTCCGTTCACGGCCTTTCTGAATCGCATCGAACTCAGATTCGTCAAAGGCGCGCTGGACGGAATCGGAACGGGCAGCATGGCAATCGCAAGAACCTTGGCCCGTGTCATGACCGGAGAAGTCCAGCAATATGTGGGCGTCTCCTTTGCGGTTGTGGCGGCGGTCGTCATCATTTTAATGAATCGGTGATCATACTATGGAACTTCCGATTCTCTCAATCATTCTTCTTTGTCCTGTAGTCGGCGTGCTGCTGTTGTTCATGGTCCCCGAAGGTCGCGACAACGTCGTACGCTGGATTTCGCTTGCGGTGTCACTGGTGGCCGCGTTCTTCTCCGTGTGGATGTTTGTCGCCTACGACCGGGTGCAGGCAGGATTTCAATTCACCGAGCAGCTTCCGTGGGTACCGGGCCTGAATTCGACGTATCATGTAGCGGTAGACGGCGTCGGCGCGACGCTCGTGCTCCTGAATGCCATCGTGCTGTTGACGGGCGTCGTGACGTCGTGGAGTATCAGCTTCCGCGTGAAGGAATACTTCATCCTGTTTCTGTTGCTGGTGGCCGGTGTGTTTGGCAGTTTCATCTGTTTGGACTTCCTGCTATTCTTCATCTTCTTCGAAGTCGCCGTGCTGCCGATGTATCTCTTGATCGGCATTTGGGGCTCGACGAACCGGGAATACGCGGCCCTGAAGCTGACCATCATGCTCCTTGCGGGCAGCGGTCTGGTGTTCATCGGGCTGATCATGGTCTATTTCACAAGCTCGGTGCACACGTTTGACTTCATCACGCTGCGCGACACGGGCTTCAGCAATGAGTTTCAGGATCTCGTTTATCCGCTGATGTTCTTGGGATTCGGAACGTTGGCGGCGGTTTTTCCGCTGCACAATTGGTCGCCGGACGGTCACGTGGCGGCACCGACCGCAGTATCCATGCTGCACGCAGGTGTGCTGATGAAGCTTGGCGCCTATGGCGTTTTGCGGTACGGCATTGAGATGTTCCCGCATGGAGCACAGACGTGGGCTCCGGTGGCGGGCTTCTTTGCGGCCTGCGGCGTGGTGTACGGCGCGCTCGTTGCGGCACAGCAGACGGACCTGAAATATATGATCGGCTATTCGTCTGTGTCGCACATGGGATTGGTGATGTTTGGTCTGGCGGCGGGAACGACGATGGCGATCAACGGCGCGGTCTATCAGATGTTCTCGCACGGCATCATGACGGCGCTCTTCTTCTCTGCGGTGGGCTTCTTCTATGAGCAGACGCACACGCGCAACATCTACGACTATGGCGGATTGGCGCGCAAGGCGCCGTGGGTGGCGACCTGCTTCATCATGGCGGGATTGGCCGGCGTGGGATTGCCCGGACTGGCCGGATTCCCGGCGGAGTTCATGATCTTCCTGGGAGCATTCGAGCGCTTCCCGGTGTTGACACTGATTGCCGTGCCAAGTCTGGTCTTCGGAGCGTTTTATATGCTGCGGGTATTGCAAAGTGTGTTCTTTGGCCCGGAAGGCGGAAAGACGCCGCAGGTGCACGACGTGGGAGTTTTCTCCGGTTCGCCGCGCGTGCTCTTGGCCGGATTGATTATTCTGTTTGGCGTGGCACCGCGTTTGCTGTCTGACGTCATCGCACCTTATGCGCGGGAGCTGTTGAAATGATGATGCAAATGCTTCCCGAGTTTGCCATGCTTGGCGCGCTGCTGCTGATGTTCGTCTTGACCTTGAGCAACAGCCTGAGCGAGAAATCCGCGCGCGCCGCGACGCTGATTTTAGCGGCGCTGGTGGCGGTGGCGGCATGGGCCGCGATGTCCCAGCAGGGCGAGTTGTTCTCCAATAGCTACAGGCTTGATCCCTACTCGCAGTTCTTTAAGTTCTTGATGGCGGTTGGATTGTTTGCCAACGCGATCTTCGGCTGGCCGCTCAGGTCCATTCCCAAGCAGCAGCGCACGGAATACTACTTCCTGTTTTTCGCGGCGGGGCTGGGCATGATGCTTCTGGCGAGTGCGTTCAGTTTCCTCGTGCTTTACGTGGCTATGGAATTGCTGTCCTACTCGATGTACACCCTGGTCGGCATGCGCCGCCAGCGCACGGAATCCATCGAGAGCTCAGTCAAGTATCTGATCATCGGCGCGTCCGCGAGTGCGATTGGATTGTTCGGAGTAAGCTACATCTATGGCGCAACGGGCAGTCTGAACTTCGGAACAGTAGCGAGTCAATTGGCCAGTTCGTCCGCCAGAAGCGCGCTGCTTCTGCCGGGATTGGTGCTGGTGCTGAGTTCGTTTCTGTTCAAGCTCGCGGCATTTCCATTCCACGCCTGGGCGCCGGATGCTTACGAAAGTTCGGCCTCACCCGTGGCGATGTTCCTTGCTTCAGTTTCGAAGCTCGCGGGCATTGCGGTGCTCTTCAGATTGGTCTATCTGGTCAAGCCATACTTGCCCGAGTTTGAGACTGTGATCGGACTATTGGCCCTGGCTTCAATGACCTTTGGCAACTTCGTTGCCTTCCGCCAGAAGTCCGTGAAGCGCCTGTTTGCCTATTCCAGCATCGCCCAGGCGGGTTATCTGATGTTAGGCATGATCGGCTTCGGCGCGAGCGCACCGGAAGCCGTCGTATTCTATTCGGTGATCTACCTCTTGATGAATCTCGTGGTCTTCTCGGTCGTGCTTGAGCTTGAGCGTGAAGGAGAAGACCCGCAGATGGCGAGTTTCCAGGGACTGTATCGCCGCAACGCTCTGATGGCGATGGCGCTGTTGGTGGCGCTGTTCTCACTCGCCGGAGTTCCGCCGCTTGCGGGATTCTTCGGCAAGTGGCTTCTGTTTAGCAGCGCGGCGACGGCGGGCCATGTTTGGTTTGTGGTCCTGGCGATCTTGAACAGTGTCGTTTCGCTTTACTATTACCTCTTCCTTGTGAAGGCCGCATACTACGGCGAAGTTCCGGAAGGCGCGGTGATTGGCTCGCGCGGCGGACCGAGACTGGCAGTGCTGATCGTGACGATTGCGATCACGTTCTTGGGAATCTATCCGCGCATTTTGACCGAGTACATCGGCAGCTTGAATCTTCCGAAGACGATGCTGCCTTAATTTTTGTTGAACGTAATACTTGACATACCTCTGAAAGGAACCCATCATGGCACTGAAGATTGACGAATCCTGCATCAATTGCGGCGCGTGCGAACCGGTTTGCCCGGTCAAGGCGATCACGGAAGGTCCGGACATCTTCGTGATTGACCCGGCTGTGTGTGTGGAGTGCGAAGGGCACTTCCCGGAACCGCAGTGCCAGTCGGTCTGCCCGGTGGACTGCATCTCCAAGGCAGACTAATCCGAAATTAACCCTGGCCGCAGCACTTTCGCTGCGGCCACTCTGTGAGCTATCGAAATGAATAAGAACTACGTGACGGTGGACGGCAACGAAGCGTGTGCCTTAGTTGCCCACCGTCTTGCAGAAGTCTGCGCGATCTATCCCATCACTCCGTCGTCCAGTATGGGCGAATTGGCGGACGAATGGTCGGCGCGCGGCATGAAGAACATTTGGGGAACGGTGCCGACTGTGATCGAAATGCAGAGCGAGGGCGGCGCGGCGGGAGCCGTGCACGGCGCTTTGCAGAGCGGAGCTTTGACGACGACATTCACGGCCTCGCAGGGCCTGCTGTTGATGATCCCGAACATGTACAAGATCGCGGGTGAATTAACCAGCACGGTGTTTCACGTTACGGCGCGCACAATTGCCACGCACGCGCTTTCGATCTTCGGCGATCACAGCGATGTGATGACGGTTCGCCCGACCGGGTGGGCGATGCTGGCGTCGGCCAATGTGCAGGAAGCGCACGATCAGGCGCTGATCGCCACGGCTGCGACGCTTGAGAGTCGCATTCCGTTCGTGCACTTCTTTGACGGATTTCGCACGAGCCACGAAGTGCAGAAGCTCTTGCAGCTTGAGGACGACGATTTGCGCGCGCTGATTGACGACAATCTTCTGTTTGCGCATCGCGCCCGCGCTCTGTCTCCGAATCACCCGGTGATTCGCGGAACGGCGCAGAATCCCGACGTCTTTTTCCAAGCGCGCGAAGCGTGCAATCCGTACTACGCCGCTTGTCCGGACATTGTGCAGAAGGTCATGGACCGGTTTGCCAAGCAAGTTGGGCGCAGCTACAAACTGTTCGAGTATCACGGCGCGCCAGATGCCGAGCGCGTGATTGTGGTTATGGGTTCGGGAGCAGACACGGTTCAGGAAACGGTGGAATACCTGAATGCGAAAGGCGAGAAGGTCGGCCTTTTGAAGGTCCGGCTCTATCGTCCGTTCTCGGCGGCGCATTTCATCGGCGCGTTGCCCAAGTCCGTGAAGTCGCTTGCTGTGCTGGATCGCACGAAGGAGCCCGGCGCAACGGGCGAACCGCTTTACACGGATGTCGTGTGCGCATTGGCCGAAGCTCAGGCGAACGACGCCAACGCGGTGCGTCCGCGCGTGGTGGGCGGCCGCTACGGATTGTCTTCAAAAGAGTTCACGCCCACGATGGTCAAGGCGGTGTTCGACAATCTCTCTGAGAAATCTCCGAAGCAGCACTTCACGGTGGGTATCGAAGACGATGTGAGCAGGACCAGTCTGTCGTATGATAAGGAACTTTCAATCGAGCCGGATGACGTGTTCCGCGCGCGGTTCTACGGCCTAGGTGCGGACGGCACGGTCGGCGCGAACAAGAATTCGATCAAGATCATCGGCGACGAGACTCCGCTGTTTGCGCAAGGCTACTTTGTGTATGACTCAAAGAAATCCGGCGCGATCACCGTCTCACATTTGCGTTTCGGTCCGCGCGAAATTCGCTCGTCCTATCTGATCAAGAGCCCGAAGTTTATCGCCTGTCACCAGCCGGGTTTCCTGGACAAGTACGACATGCTGAGCGACGCACAGCCCGGAGCGACCTTCCTGCTGAACACGGCGATTCCGCCGGAAAAAGTCTGGGAATCATTTCCGAAGGAAGTGCAGTCGGACATCCTGAAGAAGAAGATCAAGGTATACTGCATTGACGCCTACAGCGTGGCGGCGGATACCGGCATGGGCGGACGCATCAACACGATCATGCAGACGTGCTTCTTCGCGATTTCAGGAGTACTGCCTCGCGAGGAAGCGATTGAAGCAATCAAGAAGACGATCAAGAAGACCTACGAGAAGAAGGGCGAGAAGATCGTTCAGATGAACTACGCCGCCGTGGACAGCACGCTGGCGAAGCTTCACGAAGTTCCTGTTCCCGGTTCGGTCACGGCGACCTATCAGCGTCCGCCCGTAGTCTCCGACAAAGCACCCGATTTTGTCAAGAATGTGTTGGCGAAGATTATCGAAGGCAGCGGCGACGATCTCCCCGTTTCGGCGTTTCCGCCGGACGGCACGTTCCCGCTTTCAACTTCGATTTGGGAGAAGCGCGCGATTGCTCTGGAAGTGCCGATCTGGGATAAGGAGTGGTGCATTCAGTGCAACAAGTGTGTGATGGTTTGTCCGCACGCCGCCATTCGTTCGAAAGTGGTGGCCGGAGATCAGGTCAACGGAAAACGCCCGGCGGAGTTCCAGACAGTGCCTTATGGCGGAACGGATCTTCCCGGTGAAAACCTGCTTTACACCTTGCAAGTTGCACCGGAAGACTGTACGGGCTGCGGGCTTTGTACGGATGTCTGTCCGGCAAAGAACAAGCGCGAGCCGAAGAACAAGGCGATCAATCTGACTCCGCTGCCGGACGTTCGCGAGCGCGAGCGCACGAATTGGGAGTACTTCCTGAGTCTGCCGAGCGTGCCGCGTGAAGAGATTCGATTGAACACAGTGAAGGGCGCGCAATTGCTTGAACCGCTGTTTGAGTTCTCAGGTGCCTGTTCCGGATGCGGCGAAACTCCGTATATCAAACTGCTGACGCAGTTGTACGGCGACCGTATGCTTTTGGCAAACGCAACGGGCTGCTCTTCGATTTATGGCGCCAATCTGCCGACAACACCGTACTCCGTGAACGCGGAGGGCCACGGTCCGGCGTGGGCGAATTCTCTGTTTGAAGACAATGCCGAGTTTGGTTTGGGCTTCCGTGTGACTCTGGACAAGCAGACGGAGTTCGCGCGTGAACTTGTGTGGAAACTTCGTCTTGAGATTGGCGGCATGGTGGATGAGCTGCTCGGCGCGCCGCAAAACACGGAGCGCGAAATCAACGAGCAGCGCATGCGCGTTGTCGAGCTTCGTGAGAAGCTGCGCACGATAAAGAAACCGGAAGCGCGTCAGCTTGAAACTCTGGCGGACAAGCTCGTGAAACACGCCGTGTGGATCGTTGGCGGTGACGGTTGGGCCTATGACATCGGCTACGGTGGCCTGGATCACGTGCTTTCGATGGGCCGCAACATCAACATTCTGGTGCTGGACACCGGAGTGTATTCCAACACAGGCGGACAGTGTTCGAAAGCAACGCCGCTCGGGGCCGTTGCGAAATTCGCGTACAGCGGCAAACCCGTTCCGCGCAAGGACCTGGCGATGATGGCGATTAACTACGGGAATGTGTACGTGGCGCAGGTGGCCTTTGGAGCCAATGACTTGCAGACTCTGCGCGCCATTCAGGAAGCAGAGAACTATGAAGGCGCGTCTCTGGTCATCGCGTATTCGCACTGTATCGCCCACGGCATTGACATGGGTCAAGGCCTGGGCCAGCACAAGAAGGTCGTGGACAGCGCCGCCTGGCCGCTGTTCCGCTATGACCCGCGTCGCGTGGATCTGGGCGAAGTGCCGTTCCAACTGGACTCGAAACCGCCAAAGACGCGGGTACGGGACTGGGCTTATAGTGAGACACGCTTCAAGATGTTGACTCACAGCAATCCTGCAGAAGCGGAGCAGCTGATGGCACATGCTGAGGCCGATGTGAAGAAGCGTTGGGAACTCTATCAACAGATGGCCGGAGTTTCGACCAAGAACAATCCGGCCGCGGAAGGAGCTGCCAAGTGAAACTATCTACAAGCTACCTTGGGTTGACTCTCAAGCATCCGGTGATGTCCTCTGCATCCCCATTGGCGCAAAATTTACCGGGCGTCAAGCGGTTGGAAGACGCCGGCGCGTCGGCCATCGTGCTTCCGTCGCTGTTTGAAGAACAGATAGAGCAGGAAGCTCTGAGCCTGCACCTGGCTATGGAGCAGGGCAGCGAGAGCTTCGGCGAAGCGCTGAGCTATTTCCCGGAACCGGACCGCTTCCTGGTGGGACCGGACGAATACTTGAATCTGGTTGCGCAGTGCAAGCAATCTTGCGACGTTCCGATCATTGCCAGTTTGAATGGGCGCGCTCCGGGATCGTGGGCGCATCATGCAAAGCTGATCGAGCAGGCCGGAGCGGATGCGCTTGAACTGAACATCTACTATCTTGCCACGGACTTCACGATCACGGGCGCCGATGTGGAGAACAACTACATCGAGATTTTGAAAGCCGTGAAGTCGGAAGTCAAGATTCCGGTGGCGCTGAAGCTGTCGCCGTACTTCTCCGCGTTTGCGTCTATGGCCAAGCGCTGTGATGAAGCTGGCGCGGATGGATTGGTGTTGTTCAATCGTTTCTATCAACCGGACCTTGACATCGAAGAGCTTGAGGTGAAGCCTCACGTTGAGCTTTCGACGTCGTCGGACATTCGTCTGCCGTTGCGTTGGCTGGCCATTCTGCACGGCAATTTGAAGTGCGGCTTGGCGGCGACCTCCGGCGTCCATACGCACGAAGACGCGATCAAGCTCCTGATGGCCGGCGCGGATGTCGTGATGATGTGTTCTGCGCTCTATCAGTGGGGAATCCATCGTCTGGCGCGGCTGGTGGACGAAATCGAGGTCTGGATGCAGGATCATGGGTACGAGTCGCTGGAAGTGCTGCGCGGCTCGATGAGCCAGCGGTCCGTTGCCGATCCGGCGGCCTTCGAGCGGGCAAACTACATGAAGTCGCTTCAGAGTTTCCGGGCCCTGGCATAAGGCCCATGGAGGACATTTGGAGGCAATGCGGGACTGGGAGACCAGTCCCGCTTTTGTAAGTACATAAAAAACAATCTGAACGAGAATATGGCGCAGGGCCGGTGATAGTCAAGCGGCTTGACTCCGATTTGCGAAAACATTATTTTTGCAAGTCTAAACACGAAGGAGTGGATCATCGCCCGGAAAGCACAGACCGTCGCCGCGCCGGAGAAGTCCGGCAAGAGCAAGGAGCTCAAGGCTCCGCGGTTTTCCGTTCCGTTCACCCGCAAGAACTACTTGATTTTGGGTGCGGGGGTGGTGATGTTGCTGGTGGGATATGTCTTGATGGGACAGCCGCCCCACGACGGATTTTTGAGTTTGACGTTGTCGCCGATCTTATTGACGGCTGCATATTGCATCGTGATTCCGTGGGGGATCATGGCTCGTGACAAGAGCGACGGTGCTTTGGCCAGGGGCGATTAGCTCAGCTGGTCCAGAGCGCCTGCTTTACACGCAGGATGTCGGGGGTTCGAATCCCTCATCGCCCACGAGATAGGAACATAGTTAGGATTTTAGCCGGGGTCGTAGTTCAGTTGGTTAGAACGCTGGCCTGTCACGCCGGAGGTCGCGGGTTCGAGTCCCGTCGGCCCCGCTAAAAATGAAGGGTTTACCAGAGATGGTAAACCCTTTTGATTTTGCGATCTTGCAACTCGAAGGATAGTGGTTTCAAAGATGCGGAAGCTGAGCAGGAGATTTATTCGCGGAACTCCGGCACTTTGTCGGATGGCGGCAATACAGAGTGCCACTGCGCACGACAAGCGCAGCTTATGAACACAGGTTACAGAACGGAAATATGCCAAATCCTATGTAGCTGTTTACAAAGAAATTTTGCAAAGGTCTAACAATTGCAATACATATTAATCCCCTGCGCGATTGCACATCTCGTGCGCACATGACCACCAGTGATTCAAGAACGGATACTTATGCACACCTTTCCCAAAGCAATCCTGACCATATTACTGTTCTCGGCAACAACACTCGCCGACTCCTACCCAGGCTTCACCCTTTTCGGCCCGAATAACACAACCTCGACTCGCCTGATTGACGAAAGCGGTACTTTGGTACATAGCTGGACGTCCAGTCGGACGGGTGGCTACAGTCAATACCTTTTGGATGACGGCCATATTCTCCGCACCGCCAATCACAACAATCCGACGTTTAATGGAGGTGGGGGACAAGGCTACGTGCAGGAATACGACTGGAACAACACTCTCGTGTGGGAGTTTCTCTATTCGAACAGTGAACACAGAGCACACCACGACATAGAACCTATGCCGAGCGGCAATGTGCTGATGATTGCATGGGAATACAGAAGTTCCGCGCAGGCCGTCCAAGCGGGGCTCAATCGTAGCGCCATAATCTGGCCGGATCACATTGTTGAGGTTGAACCCTCGGGAGCAAACGGCGGCAACATAGTTTGGGAATGGCATGCATGGGATCACATGATTCAGGATCACGATCCGACCAAAGACAATTACGGAGTAATAGCTGATCATCCTGAGCTATTGGATATTAACACATATACAGGCGGTGGACCCGGCGGTGGCGACTGGATGCACATCAACGGGATAAGCTACAACGAAGTATTGGATCAAATCGTGATTTCGTCACATACTCTTGACGAATTCTACGTCATTGATCACAGTACGACCACCGCAGAGGCCGCGACTCACAGCGGAGGCAACAGTGGTCGCGGCGGCGACCTTTTGTATCGTTGGGGACGGCCAGCCAATTACGACGCACCGGGCACGCAGGTTTTCAATGTCGTACATTGTTCGGTGTGGATTCCGCCGGGCTTGCCCGGGGCAGGCCACGTTCTGATCTTTAACAACCGTGAAGGCCAAGGCACTTCCATCGTCACGGAAATCGAACTGCCACAATTCACCCCCGGGTCGGGTTATCCGTGGACACCGGGCACGGCATATGAGCCTGCATCAGCCTCATGGACTTTCACGGCCCCCTGGTTCTACTCCAATCACCTTGGATCTTGCCAGCGCCTTCCCAATGGCAATACGTTGGCAGCCGAATCCACGACGGGGCACATCGTCGAAGTAGATGCCGCAGGAACTGTACAATGGGAATACACCTACTCCGGCGAGCTGGTTCGTTGTCTTCGATACGGCATGTGCTATCCCGGCATCGGCGATCTCGGAATCTGTCCACCTGTTGATCTCAGTATAGCGGTCGTGGGTTCAGATGTCCTGCTACGTTGGTCGCCGGTCGAATCCGCGGTCAGCTACACAGTTTACCGATTGAACAACTCGGACGACCCACTCGAAAGCGGCACATTGCTATCCACGATTATGACGACGACGCTGACTCTCACAGACGAAGTCAACGGTCAGGACACGGCTTACTATGTCGTCATCTCAAACCGATAGTCCCAATTCCGCGTCATACAACAAACCTTTCGTACCATGTTTCCAAAGTTTTCAAGAGTCCTGGCGATTCTCGCCGTCGCTGCGCTTTTTATAATCGCTTGCGACAGCGATAAAGATGATACCCCCGAACCCGAGCAATTTGTGCCGGCCGGCAAAGTGCTCATCGAATCGGAAGGACGGAGTTTTGTCCTCGGGTCTTCAGCCGGATTTGAAGATGAAATCCCTGAACATACCGTAACACTAACAAAGAGTTTCTGGATCGACACCGTCGAAACCACACAGGGCCTCTACGATGTAACAATGTCGGCAAGCTATCCCGGCTATGCAACTCCAACATGGTTTGCTCCTTACGGCGTTGGTGACATCTACCCTGCGTATCACGTTTATTGGGGAGACGCCGTGCTGTTTTGCAACGCGCTTAGCCGGCGCGACGGCTTGGATTCGGTGTACACGTACACAAGCATCGTCGGTACTCCCGGAAACCTGAGTGAGCTGGAAGGCGTGGTCGCGGATTTCTCAAGGAACGGATATCGGCTGCCGACCGAAGCAGAGTGGGAATACGCTTGCATGGGTGGCGAATCGCACGACTTCTACTGGGGAAAAGACCTTGACCCATACCCTGCAACCCCAATAGACAGCGCTGAAATAGGAGACTTCGCCGTGTGGTATTCGAATTCCTATGAACTTGGCGCAAGCTCATCCGCTTTTGGATCACAACCTGTCGGAACAAGAGTGCCCAACGGATACGGACTGTACGACATGTCGGGAAATCTCTACGAATGGTGCCATGACTGGTACGGTCCCTACGGTCCGGATGCCGTGACCGACCCTGCAGGTCCATCAGGCGGCGACTATCATGTTCTGCGTGGCGGAAGCTGGGGGAGCAACGCCGAATTTCTTCGCTCATCTAACCGGACCTTCTCAGTGCCGGACTATTTATACTACTTCATTGGCTTCCGCACGGTTGTACCCAAGCAGTAATCAAGCTGCCGCAACCAAATCTCACTCATGCAATACAACAACTCACTCCCCGGAGTGCGATGGATTCTGGCCGTCGCACTTCTTGTGCTGGTCGGAACGGCGTCTTCGCAAACTGTCGCGATCAACGAGTTCATGGCCTCGAACGAAAACACAATCGCCGATCCGGGCGGCGAGTATGATGACTGGATTGAGCTCTACAACGTCACGGACGTCAGCCAGGGGTTGTCGGGCTTTTATCTGTCGGACGACTTAGCCAATTTGCAGAAATGGGCTCTGCCGGATACAGTCCTTCCGCCCAATGCGTTCTTGCTGATTTGGGCTGATGAAGACTTGGATCAGCAAGGGATTCATGCGGACTTCAAGTTGTCCGCCGGCGGCGAAGCGTTGGTGTTGTCTCTCGCAAACGGCACGATCGTTGACAGCTTAAGCTTTGGCGAACAGACAACGGACATTTCCCGTGGCCGTTTTCCGGATGGGTTGGGTGGATTTCAGTTCATGCTCGCGACGCCCGGCGCAATGAATACGGACGAACTCCCCGGCGAAACGCCGATGATCGCAATCAACGAGTTCCTGGCGTCGAATGACACGGGAGCCGTTGATCAAAACGGAGAGCATGAAGATTGGATCGAGCTGTATAACTACGGTGCTACCGAGATATCGCTCGGCGGACTCTATCTGTCGGACACCGAGGCCGATTTACATCAGTGGGCGTTCCCTGACACTGTGCTCGGAGCAAACGAATTCTTGATTGTATGGGCCGATGACGATGGCGATCAAGAGGGCCTGCACGCGAATTTCAAACTCTCTGCTTCAGGCGAGATGATTGTTCTTTCAGACGCCGATTCCAACATCGTGGACGACGTCGCCTTCGGTATACAAGACTCGGACGTCAGCTATGGCCGCTATCCCGACGGCACAGGCGATTTTCGCTACATGTATACCACTTTTTCCGCGCCCAATGTCAATGACGGACCCGGAGGGGAGGAGGAAGAGCTTCTGTTCGGCGATTCTCTCATTCACGAGGTCAACCTCGATTTCTTCACCGAGGCGTGGCAGGAATCGCTGGAATACAACTTTGAAGTTCTTGACAAGCAGTATATGCCGGCGACGCTGACATTCGACGGATTGGTTTTGGACAGTATCGGCGTGCGCTACAAAGGCAATTCCTCGTATGAACTTTCCGGCAACACGCCTAAGAAATCGCTGCAATTCAAGTTTGGAGAGTATGTTGACGATCAAAAGCTCTACCGCTACAAGAAGATAAATGTACACAATGGCGTAAGCGATCCGAGTTTCGTGCGCGAAGCGTTGGCCTACAAGTTGGCTCGGGACCTCGTGCCGGCCCCCCGCACCGCGTACGCCGATGTGACGGTGAACGGCGAGCCGCTTGGTTTCTATATCATAGTCGAAGAGGTTGACAAGGTGTTTCTTGCGGAACACTTCACCAGCAATTCCGGCAATCTTTACAAAGCTGCTGACGACGGCGGAACGTTGGAGTACCGCGGCTCAGATCAGGCGAACTACTATGCGGAATACGAACTGAAGGAAAACGAGGACATCAACGACTGGACGCGGTTCGTCGCGATGATTGATACGTTGAACAATGTCCCCGCTGACCGGATCGTGAGCTCGCTGAGTCCGATTCTGAACATAGACGGATGCCTGCGCGAATTGGCGTTCAACATGGTGATCTCGAATTTCGACAGCTACACGGGTTCGAGCCGCAACTTCTATTTCTATGAGGATCCGGCTTCGGGGCAGATTCAGATGCTGCCGTGGGACCTCAACGAGTCTTTCGGAGTATACACGAATGGCTGGAATGTGTGGGAGCAAAGTCTCACCGCAGTAGACAACGTGGATCACCGGCCGTTGACGCGCGTCTTGCTGTCGAATGACTCGTTGCGAGCCGTATATCTTGGATATGTGGACATGCTTGTTCACGGCGCAGCAGCTGCGACGGTCATCGCTCAGCGCGCCACCATTCTGCACGAGTTGATTTCGGACTATGTGATTGCAGATCCGAACAAGGTCTATTCGGATCAAGCGTTCTTGAACAATCTCAACTCGGATGTATTCGTGGACGTCGGGCGCAGAATCCCCGGCATCACGTCGTTTGTTTCAGCGCGGGATCTCAATATCGAGTTCCAATTGACGAATGACTTTGTCTATCCCGGGGACACCGACAACAACGGCGAAGTGAACGCTCTGGACATTCTCCCAGTTGGCGTGTACTTCGGCGAGACAGGGCAGGCACGGCAAATGCAAACGTTTGCGTGGGCGCCTGCTCCAACGTTGCTGTGGTCCACTGTCGCGGCAAGTTATGCGGACGCGAACGGCGATGGAACGGTCAACGAGCGTGACATCGTGGCAATCGGCATCAACTGGCTGTACACACACTCCGCGTCGGCACAGTCTTTCGAGATTTCTCCTGATGACGCTGCGCTGTTCTGGGAACATCGTGCCGCGTTTGAGATGCTCTATTCTTCCGTGTCAGGAAACTCTGAAGCGGCTGCGGAGCTGCGCGCGCTGCTTGAGAGTGTGTTGGATATCGAGCCCACAATTCCCACTTCGTTCGGCGTGTCGCAGAACTATCCCAATCCATTTAACGGCAGCACCCGAATTGCCTTCACGCTGCCCGAGACGGAGGCTGTCACGGTCACCATTACGGACATTCTGGGACGAGTTGTTGCCACACCATTCGTGGAAAAATCCTTTACCGCGGGTGCGCATGAACTGATGATTGGTCTCGATGACGCGGCAAGCGGAGTCTATTTCTTCAAACTTGTTGCCGGTTCACACTCGGCGACTCATAAAATGATGCTCTTGAGATAACATGAAACAGATACACTTCACAACAACACTTCTGATGCTGTTTGTCCTTGGAATCGCAGCGTGCGACAAGGACGATCCCAGCACTCCCATCGATATGGCAGCCAGAGTGATGCTGACTCCGGCGGAAGCGACGATCGGCATGTCGGAAGCAGCGACGCTGGAACTCAGAGCTGAATACATCGAAGACTCCGTTTTTGCCGTCAGCCTCGAAGTTGAGTATGATCCACTAATCCTCAGATTTGGTGGCTACTCAACGACCGATGCCGCCGTGTTCGGTTCCGAGGCCGTTGAATTTGTGCATGACGACACTTCGGTTCACATTGCGTTCTCGCGAATCAACACAGAGGCCAGTATCTACCCGAATGGTCTCATTTGCGTTCTTGTTTTTGAGCCTGTCGCCGTCGGCCAATCCGTTGTCAGCGCACCATTGGCGTCTGCGGTATTCTATGATCGCGCAGGGCGACCGCTCGCCATGGACGGACTTGAAACGGTGCAGTCGGTTGTGACTGTCCACTGATTGATCGAATCGTTCTGTTTGTGGATTGTCACTCGTTTCGGGGCGCACAAGGCAGGAACCAGCCAAGATCTCTTCCGTGATTTGCGGCGCACAAGCCGAGGTGGTCCCACCCGTGGCCGTCATTTGGTTTCACTTTGTGGCGAGTGCACCGATGAATACACTCTCACTTGGTGTCACTTGAAACCACGGCTGAGTCAAGCAAAAAGCTAGTCTGCGCCTGTTCCTGCCTGTCACGCCGGAGGTCAAGGGTTCGACTCCCGTCAGCCCCGCTAACAATGAAGCCCTCAGGAGCAATCCTGAGGGCTTTTCATAATAACTACTGGATGGTCGGCGCCGTGTCTAAGTAGATTCATAAATTCTTTTGCCGCATCGTTGGCACATTTATGCCCGCTTCAAGGTTCTATCAGCCTATTGTCCATGAGTTCTCGAATCACGCCCACAAGCTCCTTCGTAACTACGGGTTTCATAACATAGTGGCTGATTCCAAACTTTGAGCAGTTTGCTTCAGAAATCTTGTCACTAAAACCACTAATGGCAATGACTGGAAGATCGGGACGCAGTTCATGTACCTTTTGAACCAGTGTGATACCTGATATCCTTGGCATGTTCAGGTCTGTGATTAGCAAATCAAAGTCTTCCGGCCGTGCTTCAAACCTCTCAAACGCCTCTTGGCTGTTGGTGAAAGAAGTCACGCTGTAGCCCAGTCTGCTGAGGATTTTGTCTGCCATCGAAGCAATCTGATCCTCATCATCTACGAGAAGAATTCGCTCGGCACCCGACAGCGTGTGCGGTTCGGCTACGCGAACTTGCCGGTCAGACTTCTCAATCTGTGGCAAATACACGTGGAAAGTCGTTCCTTTCCCCAATTCACTGATGAGTGTGATATGACCTGAATGATCGGCGACAATTCCGTGCACGAGCGACAATCCCAAACCAGTGCCTCTTCCAGCCTCTTTGGTCGTGAAAAAGGGTTCGAAAACCTTTTCTTGCAGAGCTCTACTCATTCCGCAGCCGCTATCGCTGACCGTCAGACGCAGATAGGGCCCCGGCTTGAGACCCGGTGACGATACCACCATTTCATGGTCAACCTCAATTCTAGAAAGGCTCACCGCCAGTTCGCCGCCCTTTTCTTCCATTGCATGGAATGCGTTGGTGCAGAGGTTCATCACCATCTGGTGTATTTGTGTCGCATCTGCCATGGCAAGGCCAGACTCACGATCCAATTGCTCAATGATTTCGATTTGCGCGGGAAGAGTGGACCGAAGGAGTTTGATAGCCTCATCTACAACCATATGGAGCTCTGTAGGTTCTTTGGAACTCTCACTCTGTCTGCTGAACAGCAAAATTTGCCTGACCAAATCTCTCGCGCGTAAGGCCGCCGTGATGATTTGCTGCACGCTGTCACTGCGGCGATCCCTATTGCCCCAATCCGCAATGGCCAGTTCGGCGTACCCGAGAATTGGAGTCAGGATGTTGTTAAAATCATGCGCAATTCCGCCAGCCAGCGTGCCAATCGTCTCTAGCTTTTGCGCCCGGCGCAGGTGAAGTTCGAGCTTCTTTTGCTCAGTAATATCCTGAATCAGAGCCGAGGCCCCCAGGTACTTCCCCCGCGCGTCGAACAACGGTCTAGCGTGGACGACCGCAAATCTTGTGTTTCCCTTTGTCGTCCCAATCTCGATCTCATATGTTCCTGTTCGGCCTTGCGACCTCTCTTGCGTTTGTGTTCGAACCATAGTCTGAGATGGCTCAGGGAGAAACTCAAGCAGCGAGTGTCCCACCAATTCGTCCGGCGTCATATCAAAGATCTTGGCCATCGCTGGATTGCAGAACAAGAATACTTCATTCGAATCCACCGAACCGATTCCTTCCTGAAGATTGTCAACCAGCTCGCGATAGCGCTGCTCGCTCTCTGCAATGATCCGTTCTGCCTTTTCCCGCTCCTCATTCTCTTGTCTTAGAGCTGCGTTAATTTTCTCAAGCTCGTCAGCTTGATCTCTGATTTCCGCAGTTTGTCGGCGAACTTCTTCGACGAGGTGTTCCTTATACCTCCTGTTTTCAGCAACAAGTCGCGCGCGATCAAGTGCCTTTAGGACTATGTGTTCGAGCAGCGCCATATCTTCAATTGGCTTCAAGACGTAGTCCCACGCTCCGAGGCGCACGGCCTCAACGGCGTCGCCGATAACGCCTGTACCGGAAACGATTATGATGGGCAGTTCAGGGAGATGTTGTGATACGTACTTGACGACTTCAAGGCCATCAACCTCGGGCATCCGCAAGTCGCAGAGCACAAGATCAGGCGGAGACACTTTGAGCAGCTCAATTCCCTCGTAGCTATTGCTTGCCTCAGCTACGGCGAATCCGCAGTCTTCAAGGTAGGCGCGAAGTGAACTGCGAACTGCGCGTTCGTCGTCAATAGTGAGAATCTTCTTTGGCTGGTCATTCATTTTCCAGAATTGTCCTCGACTGTTCTGATAGTCTTCATGTCACGCCTACACGACGGACGTCGGAAGAGATACTACGAACTTTGCACCTTGACCTGGGGCAGACTCGACTTCTATTGTGCCGCGATGGTTGTCAACAACAATGAAGTATGATACTGACAGCCCAAGTCCGGTTCCCGTTCCAACTTCCTTCGTCGTAAAGAAGGGCTCAAAAATCCGGCGCCTTACGGACTCTGGCATGCCGGGACCGTTGTCTTCTATCTCCACTCTCACATGATCTTGAACTAGGCGAGTTCTAAGAGTGATGTTCGGCAAATCTCCTTGATGTGACTCGCCTAACGCGTGAGCTGCATTCTTAAGCAAATTCAGAAAAACCTGCTCGAGTTTCGTCGCGATGCACGGAATACCGGGCACATTGTCGTCGTATTCGCGCACAATCTGAATACCGCGGAAGTCGTATTTCTTCTTGAGATCATAATCGTTTGCCGCCAACTGCACCGCTGTGTCCAACAAGTCCTCGATTCGTGAAGTTGAACGGTCAGCTTCAGATTTCCGGCTGAAATTCAACATGTTGGTCACAATTGAGGCAGCCCGCTTTCCGGCGTCGTCAATGTCATCGAGAAAGTCGAGAATGCCGCGCTCAGTCAGATACTCAGCGAGCGTCCCGAGACTGAAATTAATGCGGTCCGCGACTTCTTGATTCTTCGGAAGAGTTACTGACAGCCGGCGCTTGATGTTTTGCGCGCCTTGAAGAATGATACCGAGCGGATTATTAATCTCGTGAGCCATACCCGCAGCGAGTCCGCCAATGGACATCATTTTCTCAGTCTGGGTCATCAATTCTTCCATGCGAACACGGTCCGTTACGTCATCCACACGAATCACCGCACCGTATGCGTCATTCGTTCGAAGTGGGTAGATGACGACGTCCCGCGTGCGGGATTGATCGCCTTCCAACCCAACAACCCGTTCGCGTTTCTGGACACGATCCGTTGCAATTGCTGCTTTGATTGCATCAGCGGAGTCAGCGAAGAAGGGAAACACATCTTCGATCTTGCGGTTCAGCGCATCGTGTCTGCTGATTTTCGTGAGCTTCTCCGCCTCGAGGTTCCATTGAGTGACGATTCCATCAGCATCAACTGCGATGAGCATTGACGGCATCGAGTCTATTACATTTTGGAGGAAGCGTCTCATCTGCGCAGCTTCGAGCTCAGCTCGCTGACGTTCGGTCAACTCCAGCTGAAGCTCGATGGCACGTTCCCGCAAGGCTTTCTGAGCGCCGCGAAGATCTTGATCTCTGCGCTGGATTTCGCTCAGCATGTTGTTGAAGGCATCAATCAGCGCGCCGACCTCATCGTTTCCGATTTTGTTGGCGCGAACAGAATAGTCGCGATCTTCCGTGACACTCCGGGTTGTCTCCGCAAGCGAGAGAATAGGATTGGAGATAACCCTTTGGTAACGCGCCGCCAACAGGGTCGCAGTAGCGAGTGCGATAAACGCCAGTACGATTGCAATTGCGCTGTATTGCCGGCGCCGTTCAATCAGATGCGAAAGGTTCGTGCGCAGCATGATCCAGCCAATATTCTCGTGATTCAATCGAACCGGCCTCACGACAATAAGATGGGTCTTGGTGTATAGTGAGCCTGCCCGTCGCAGCGTAGGCAGTTCTTCGCCTGTGTTCCGGCTGAACAGGGCAAAGAGTTCTCCATCCTTGTCCCACAGCGCGGCTTCCTCTATGTTCGGTTCGGCTCCCAGCGACGTAAGAATTCTGACGGCGTCTTCGGAGTCCATGAACGATAGCGACGCGACGCAGTTGTCACCGATAACATCTGCAAGAACGGTCATTTTCACGACCAACTGATCCTTGGCGACTCGGTTGTCATAAACCATGAACGTTGCATACGTCATGGAGACCGCGATCAGGGTGACGGTCACAATCAGCGCAGTGATCTTGTACTGAATCGAGACGTTTGCAAACCAACTGCGGACCATGCAGACTGGGCATTTGAAAAGATCATCGAATCTCATCGCTTGCCCCCTGTGACCGCCCTGCCCAACTTCAGAACTCGCGGATCCACTCGGAGCTTGGAGTCTTCGACGGCATCAAGATTGACATGGAATCTGATTTTGTTATCTTCACTAAAAAAACAGATCATGATGCCGTTGTCGCAGGCATCCACGACGTCTGTGATGGTCAGAATCGCACGGTCCTTGGCGAAATCAGCGATTGAAGACATGCTGTGGGAAAACGACCGGCTTATGTAGAGGATGTGGCAGGAAGGCAAAGCGGCCAGTGAGTTAACGCGTTCAACCTCTAGGACGCGCCCACTTGTGGTCACCTTCGATTCTGCGACATCCAAGTCACTTCCAAATGGATCGTCTCCAAGGATGGCTACAACCAGAGGCGAATGCTCGCCTTCGAAGGTACTATCAGGCCAAGTTGTGAAGTTCGCGAAGTTGTAGATGAACGCAGCCTTAAGCTGATATTCAGAGGTTCGTTCGGCTACGTGTGCTGGAACGACATAAGCGAGAATCGCCAGAAACAGTGCGACGAGTCCGGGAATGCGCGCGGGCGTGCCGTGACGCGGCCTCATAAGGGAGCTTTCGATCATCTCAAACGTTTGACCAATGATTTAATACGTGATCAAAAGCTCCAGCTCGTTCCGAAATAGACTGTACGCTCGACCTCCGCGGGCAAAGCCTGGAAGGCGATGGACATGTCGAACTCTTTGTGATACCTTTCAAATAGATTCTGTCCGACTATGAAGACGTCGAGTCCCTGAACAGGTGAATAGCCAATCCTGACATCGGCTGTTACATATTCGTCAATTGCAGAATTGGCGAGCTTGCCAACGTAACGTACGTCTCCGTCCACGGTGAAGTTAAACTTCAGATCAATTGAGTTTCGCAACACAGCCTGATGCTTTGGGTAGATGTGCTCCGTGCCGATGGGACCCAAGTCTTCCTGACCAATCACCTTTTCCAGCAAGTATGAGTACGTTCCAATAACTCGCCATGAGTGTCTGAGCTTAACCTCTGCAAGCGCTTCACAGCCATAGCTTTCATTAGTCAAACTGTTTCCAACGATTACGGGAACATAGACGTAAGGAACGGGTTCGTTGAGTCTCTGTTCAGGTGTTCCATAGGTTGCAGTTCTCAAGTCAGAGTACTTGTTATGAAACAGATCTGCCGAAACATTAAGAGTTGAAGTGACACGTGATTTCCAGCCAATCTCATGCGCCGTAAGATACTCGGATCCAAACGATGTGCTTCCCTGGAATCCCGCCAGCATGGTAAGAGGCGACGGATTCTGGGCAGTCATCGGCGGAATTGAAACAAGATCGACTTGACCGGCGCGCTCGCCGCGGGAGGGAGTTCTTGCCGCGCGTGACACAGCCGCCCAGAACGAGTGGTTGTCGTTCGGTGTCCAGATACCGCGGACATTCGGCTGGATTTCCCAGTGCGTATAGGTGTTGTGTTCAAACTTGGAGCCGACGATGAGTCTCAGATGATTGGGCACCAGTGTAAGTTCGTCCTGCGCAAATGCGCTGAAGAGATCATAGCTGTATTTTTCCGGAGACATAAAGACGGGCATATCGTCTTTACTATTGCGATATCCCAGGCCCCAGATGATTTCGTTTCTTGCGACAGGTTGCCAGCGGTGCTTTGTCTCGATATCAAAGGTGTTCCTTTTCTCTGTGTAGAAGAACGCCTCGCCGTCCACGAAATCATAGTAGGACTGAATACTGAAGTCCGATGTTGGGCCGAAATTATGCGAGAATTTGGCGACAGCGTAGCCAGTCTTAAAATGTCCTTCAGAGTCACCGTATTCAAGATAGGGCGGTGTTATGAGGGCGTGATAGACCGCCTGCCGGTTTTTCGAATCAAACCAATCGGCACTGAACTGCAGTTTGTCAGACTCTGACATTTCATGGTCAAGACGAAGGCCAAATCGAGCATCTTTCCAATAGTCTTCCGTAGTATTGTACGTAGCATCAGCTTCTTGAGTTCTGTCAAAGCCGCTGCCATATGCGCGATAGAACGTCCGCGACCCGAGCGATCCGCCGAATCTTGCGACACTTGAGAACTTTTCGCTGGTTCCTGCCCCTGCCTGTACATATCCGCCTTGCGTATCGCGAGAATCTTTGGTGATGATATTGATCACGCCATTCACCGCATTCGCACCCCAGAGCGTCGCGCCGGGACCGCGAATCACTTCAATTCGCGCAATGTCCTGCAAAGGAACACACAGTTGATCCCAATAAACGCCCGAGAACGACGGCGAGTAGACGCTGCGACCGTCAATCATTACGAGTAACTTGCTTGCGTACTGACCGTTAAAGCCGCGAGAGGAAATTGCCCAGTCGCTGATATCAATACGCGCAACCTGCAGGCCGGGCACAAGTCTGAGTACCTCTGGAATAGTCGAAAAGCCGGAGCGCACGATATCTTCAGAAGTCAAAACAAAAACCGCTGCAGCAGCATCGGAGAGCTTTTCCGCCTTCTTTGACACCGACGTAATTTCGATATTCATGAGTTCTTCAATTGACAGATCAGCCAGATCAAGTGACACACGGCCTGCCGATTTCGCAAAAGCGGAAAATGGCAGCATCGTCATGATCAGCGCAAATGATAGTGCGATCAAGCCGATCCGGCGAATCACACCTGTGGTCGCTTGTGCAACAGAAGTCTCAAAGTTTGTTGGGACTGACGTCCACTTCGGAGTTTGACTCATTCCTTTAGACTCACGCTATGGTAATTGTTATAATGTCTTGACTAGAAGTTCTGAATGCGATTCTGGCTCAGAAGTAGGAAAATATTTCCAATAGCGGCCGGATCAAACATACGCCTTCTCAAATTTGGTGCAATTGCGAAGAATTGCAAGTGACTTGTGACACTTCTCTATGAAGATGACTTAATTACAACTGATGTGCCAATCCTTGTGTGGAAGATTGAACAGCTCATGCAAAGTCGGCAACAAGGCGCGCGTTGCCTTTGCAGGAAGTTTGCGACTGCGGTTCGTGCCTGTCAAGACGATAGTTGCAGCCTTTAGTCCCGTTGATCTTAGTAAGGGAGAGTTTACCATAGACGGTAACCCCTTGGTGTTTTGTGGGACTCAACTGATCCGCTGGCTGTGGACGCGATTCAAGAAAAAAGCGCCAACCCCTTCATGTTGGCGGTAAGACGCGGTGCAGGCTTGTGAAGCTATCCTGTGCACGAATGGGATTGTGGACTCTGAGTCAATACGCGCAAGCCAAACACGCGGAAAGTGAGCCGCAAGCTATGGCCGCCCTATTGCGTCCGCAGCTGATGATCGAGACTCAGCGATGTCGCAGAAGTGAAACATCGTAGCGCGATAATAAGACGTCCAATGTCCTATTTGATATCCCCGATCTCTCTTGATACTGTATTATTCCACTTGATTATTTTCGGTCCGTTACTTGCTTGATTCACTTCAGCTTCCTATTTTGACAAATCACTTGCTATGGCAAATAGATGACTCTGCATCGCATCATTCTGGTTTTTCTTTACACGGCGACCATTCTGGTCAGCCTCTATCTCTCGTGGACGGGATGGGAATACTATGCGCTGGGCCGCCAGGACCGGCCCCGTCACGAGCTGCATCTGGACTGGAAGCCCGGGGGATTCGTCAGCCACGGAGCGGGAATCGTGGGCAGCGCACTAATGATGATCTTGCTGCTTTACTCCGTGCGCAAACGCTGGTCGCGACTGCACAACTTTGGAAACATCAGACATTGGTTGAATTACCATATTTGGATGGGGATCACGGGGCCGATTCTGGTCATCTTCCACACGACCTTCAAGTTCGGGGGAATCGTCGCGGTGTCGTTCTGGTCCATGATTGCTGTGGCGGTCAGCGGCGTATTGGGCCGCTATCTCTATGTTCAGATTCCCCGCAGCATGTCCGGCGATGAATTGTCGGCCGCGCAGCTGCGCGAGCTTGAAGACGACCTGCAGGAGCAGATTAAGCAGGAAGTGATGGGCAACGAGCAGCTCTTCAATGTCGTGGAAGAGTTCTTTCAATCCGAGGAGCAGTCAGCGCAGGCAGTGGGACTGTGGCGCTGGTTCAAGCGCGACCTCGGCGAACCGCTGAGGTATATGGCGCTGAGGCAGAAGCTCCGTAGTCTTGGCGCCTCCGGGCATCACGTGCGCACCTTGACGAAGCTTGCACGCAAACGCGCCAAACTGGGGCGTCGCATTCAGTTTCTATCTACGGCTCGTCGTCTGCTGCATCACTGGCACGTGTTTCACAAGCCCTTTGCGGTAATCATGATTATCATCATGATCGTGCACGTCGGAGTTGCCGTGGCGCTGGGCTACACCTGGATCTTTTAGCCGATGAGCCTGGAAACGCTGATCTATGTGGTGACGGGCGCTCTTGTAGTCGGGTTGCCCGCAATTTATGTTTGGAATTCGCGACGCAGCAGCGTCCGCGCCGCGAACACATTGGCTAAGGCTCTCGAGGCGGGGCTGGATCAGCCGGTGTCGCTGCATCCGGTGATTGATCCGAATCTTTGCATCGGCTCGGGATCCTGTACAAAGGCCTGCCCCGAGCAAGGCATCTTGCAGATGATAGATGGGAAGGCCGCACTGGTCAACCCGGCGCGCTGCATTGGCCACGGGCAATGTCAGGCGGCTTGTCCGGTGGATGCAATTACTCTGGTGTTTGGCACCGAAAAGCGCGGCGTGGACATTCCGCATGTGAAGGGCAACTTCGAGACCAACGTTCCGGGAATTTTCATCGCCGGGGAATTGGGCGGAATGGGGTTGATCCGCAACGCGGTGGCGCAGGGCAGGCAAGCCGTCGAAGCGGTTACCAAGCAAGTTGCTTCGGACAAGGCGGGCGAAATGCTTGATCTGTTCATCGTCGGCGCGGGGCCGGCGGGAATTTCCGCATCGCTGCAGGCTAAAAAGGACGGGCTGCGATTTGTTACGGTGGATCAGGAAGATCTGGGCGGAACGATTTATACCTATCCTCGACAGAAGCTGGTGATGACTCAACCGATGGAGCTGCCGCTTCACGGCACTGTCAAGCTTCGGGAGATAGAAAAGGAACCCTTGCTCGAACTCCTTACGTCCATTGTCAAAAAGAACGAACTGGACATTCGCGGCGGAGAGAAAGTCAGCGGGATCGAACAGCATCAGAAGCACTACAAGATCACGACCTCAAAAGACAGCTACGAAGCTCGCAAAGTGCTGCTTGCAATTGGCCGCCGCGGCACGCCGCGCAAGATTGGATGTCCGGGGGAGAAGTGCGATAAGGTGACCTATCGTCTGCTGGAACCCGAGAAGTATCACCACAAGCACATTCTGGTGGTCGGGGGAGGGGATAGTGCGGTGGAAGCGGCCGTTGCGCTCAGCGGACAGCCGGGGAACAAGGTCTATCTCTCCTACAGGGGCGACAAGATCTTCCGGATCAAAGAGGGGAACCGCACGAGACTTGAGCTGGCCGCTGAGGAGCGCCGCGTGACTCTGCTCTTGAATTCCAACGTGACCGAGATTCGGCCTGACACAGTGAAGCTGGATCAGTCCGGGACGGAAGTCACGCTGCAGAATGATCAGGTGTTTGTCATGATTGGCGGCGAACTCCCGACGGAGTTCCTGAAGTCCATCGGGATTTCCTTTGAACGCAAATACGGAGAAGCTTAATGGGGAGTGAAACGGGCAATGTCCGTGCACGGAGACCCGCGAAGATCGCATTCCTGATTGCGCTCCTGGCCGTGCCGGCGCTGCTTTTGTGGGTGTATTTTGCACCGCAGGAAGCGGGCAAGCCGACGTTTGAGAAGCTTCAATCTGAAACAGAAAGCAAGAGCCAGACGCCTCTGGAGTCCATGGAAGACATGTGGGAGCATCACCCCGGCCATGGTCCCATTGCTCTTGAACTTGCGAATCTCTATTTGCAGGACGGCCAATATCGGAAGGCCATTGAATTTTACAATGTGTTCCTTGAACAGGATACGTCCGAAGCGGGCTGGCTTGTGAGGTTGGACCTTTGCCGGGCGTATTCGGGGCTGATGATGACGGACAGCGCGCTGGCGCAATTGAATCGCATGCTGGAGCGTGATCCCAGCCATGCCGGCGCACTATACAATCTCGGCGCGATTCAGGCGAATGCGGGAAGCTTCTCCGCGGCGCGCGCCGCTTGGGAGAAACTGATCGAGGCGCATCCCCAGGATACGCTTGCCGTCTATGCAAAAGCAGCGCTCCCGAAGTTGAACAAACCGGACGGTCATCCGTGATCTCAGCAATCCGGCGGCTGTTTGAAGTCTGCATTCTGCTTTGGGGCGTGCAGGCTTTTGCGCAACTCTCGCCCGGTGACCTGTCCAAGCATCATGCCGGTCTCGAAGGGCTGAACAACTGCACGCAATGCCACGAGCTGCGCAAAGAAGTCAACAGCAAGCTCTGCCTGACGTGCCACACGGCGATCGAGCAGCGGATCACAGCCTCGAAAGGGTATCACAGCTCGACGGAGGTGAAAACCTCTGCCTGCGCGAAGTGCCATCCCGAGCACTTCGGACGCGATTTCGAGATTGTGCATTGGAAGGACGGCAAGGAAAAGTTCGATCATGCGGCGACCGGCTGGGAATTGATTGGCGCACATTCGCGAGCTGGCTGCCGCCAGTGTCACATCGAGGCGCTGATTGCGGACAAACAGATTCTGTCGGACAAGAACTTGAGTCGAGAGCGAACCTATCTGGGACTTGGAACCGCCTGTCTAGATTGTCACGCGGATGAGCACGTCGGTCAACTTGGGACAAACTGCGCGCAGTGCCACACTCAGGAAGCCTGGAAACCGGCGCAGAACTTTTCGCACGATAGCACAAGTTACCCGCTCACGGGAAAGCATTTTGAAGCACAATGTGCAAAGTGCCATGAAGCGATTGGAACCCCGGCACTCGGTGCAAAAGGCAAGATTGAGAAGCGCGAGAACTCCGGAATCTATGCCAAATACAAGGGGTTGAAGTTCGAAAACTGCACTCCCTGCCACCGCGATGTGCACGAGAACCGGTTTGGTGCGGATTGTGCGAGTTGTCATAACACGTCGGGCTTTGACCAGATTGCCGATCGGAATTTCGATCACGCCAAGACAGGCTATCCTTTGGCAGGTAAGCACATCGCTGTCGCGTGCGCGAAGTGCCACATCAGTGGAAAAAATACCGACCCCGTGGCTCATGCGGCGTGCGCCGATTGCCACAAAGACACACACAAAGGTCAGTTTACAGATCGAGCGGGAGGAAGCGCCTGCGAAGCCTGCCACACGGTTGAGGGTTTCCTGCCCGCGCGCTATTCTATTCAGGATCACGAACAGAGCAGATATCCGCTGACCGGCAGCCATCTTGCAGTCCCCTGTTTTGTCTGTCACGCGCAGATAATGGACACCAAAGGAAACTCATACGCGCAATTTGATTTTGCCGACCAGAGTTGCAAGGGGTGCCACGAGGATATTCATCGCGGGCAGTTGGACAAGTTTATCGGTGAAAGCGGCTGTGAGTTCTGCCACAACACAGAAACCTGGCACAAAGTCACCTTTGACCACGCCAAGACGAAGTTCCCTCTGATCGGAAAGCATGAATCCACGGAGTGCATGGGCTGTCACATCATCGAGAATCCCGGCACGGACGTCGAGCTGATGCGCATGTCGCCGCTGGCGCAAGAATGCGCGCTTTGTCACAAAGATCCGCATGCCGGACAGTTTCTGAGCGAAGGGGTGCAGGAGCTGTCTTGCAAGCCATGTCACACGCCGGCGGATTGGAAGCAGCTTCTGTTTGATCACAACCGCGACGCGAAGTGGGCTTTGGACGGAGCGCACGCCAAGGTTGCGTGCTCCAAGTGTCATCCGCGGGCCGAGAACCCGGACGGCACGTCACATGTGCGATACAAACCGCTGAGCAGTGCCTGCTCAGACTGTCACGCCGGAACGCCGCAAGAACAAGAATGAAATCAAGACGAGCAGAATCACATCCGCACTCCCGCAAGCTATGGCTGCTTGTCGGGTGTCTTGTGCTGCTGTTCGCCCGCACGCTTCCCGCGCAGCAGAGTCCGCACGGACAATTGTCTCTCGATTGTCAAACCTGTCACACGACGACCGGATGGAAGGAGTTACGAGCCGAGAGCTTCTTCAATCACGACTCGTTGACCCAATTCCCACTCGTGGGGCGTCACGCGGGCGTGCGTTGCATCGAGTGTCACGCGTCGTTGGTGTTCGCCGACGCGGAGACGCAGTGCCTGGAGTGTCACACAGACGTGCATCGCGGACAGTTTGACAACGACTGCTCCAAGTGTCACACACCAAGGGAATGGATAGATCGCTCCTCGTTTGAGCAGATGCATGATGCCACGCGCTTTCCGTTGGTGGGACTGCACCGCGATTTGGATTGTCAGGCGTGTCACGCGAACGGACAGTACGTGGCGCTTCCGGTCACCTGCGGCGGCTGTCACCAGGAGCAGTTTGCGGCGACCACGGAGCCTGACCATGAAGTTGCCGGATTTCCCTTGGACTGTCAGCAATGCCATTCGGTGACTCAGGCGGAGTGGAAGGGCGCCGTCTTCTCGCATCCGGAACAATTCCCGTTGACGGGCGGCCATGCGATCAGCAACTGCCTCTCATGTCATGCGGGCGGTTTTGCCAACACGTCGTCCACTTGCTCTGAGTGCCATCAGGCGGATTACGATCAGACTGAAAACCCGCACCACGAAGCTCCGGCTTTTCCGACGGCCTGCCAGGAGTGTCACACGATAAATGCCTGGCAGCCTGCGCAGTTTGCGAGGCACAACGAGACAGCTTTCCCGCTGACTGGTGCGCACGTGCAGACGGACTGTGCGCAATGCCACGTCGGCGGACAATATACCGGCACGCCGTCCGCATGTGTTGAGTGCCACGAAGAAGATTACAACGGCGTTACGGATCCGGTGCACACGCCCGAGCTCTTTCCGACGAATTGCGAGTCCTGTCACTCGACGGCGGAATGGGCCAATGCGACGTTCGGGAATCATGATCTGACGGCGTTCCCGTTGACTGGCGCGCATGTTCAGACCAATTGTCTGGAATGTCACGCGAGTGGATACGCGGAGACTCCGACGGACTGCTGGTCTTGTCATGAAGCGCAGTACAACGAAGCAGAGAATCACCTCGCGCAAGGCTATCCGCAGGACTGCGCGCAATGCCACAACACGAGCGATTGGCAGGAAGCCAGCTTTTCGCACGATGCGACCCAGTTCCCCTTGACGGGTGCGCACGTTCAAACCAATTGCCTCGATTGCCACGTAGGCGGCGTGTTTCAGGGTACGCCCATAGACTGCTGGTCGTGCCACGAGGAAGACTACAATGGTGTGACTGATCCCAATCATGTCACCGAGCAGTATCCGCAGAACTGTGCCGTCTGCCATACGACGGAGACTTGGACCGGCGCGACGTTCGATCATAACAATACGCAGTTCCCGTTGACGGGTGCGCATCTACAGACGAACTGTCTGGAGTGTCACGCAAGCGGCTACGAGGGTACGCCGACGGACTGTTGGTCGTGCCACGAAGCGGATTACAACGACGCCGAAGACCACGTCCAACAGCAATATCCTCACGACTGCGCGATGTGCCACAACACGTCCGATTGGGATGATACGAGTTTCGATCACAACAATACGCAGTTCCCACTGACCGGCGCGCATCTACAGACAAACTGTCTCGAGTGCCATGCCGGCGGCTACGAGGGTACGCCGACGGACTGTTGGTCGTGCCACGAAGCGGATTACAACGACGCAGAAGACCACGTCCAGCAGCAGTTCCCGCACGATTGCGCGATGTGCCACAACACATCCGATTGGGACGAGACGAGCTTCAATCACAGCAACACGCAGTTCCCGCTGACGGGCGCGCATCTACAGACGAACTGTCTGGAGTGTCACGCAAGCGGCTACACGGGCACGCCGACGGACTGTTGGTCGTGCCACGAAGCGGATTACAACGACGCGGATGACCACGTCCAGCAGCAGTTCCCGCACGACTGCGCGATGTGTCACAACACATCCGATTGGGACGAGACGAGTTTCAATCACAGCAACACGCAGTTCCCACTGACGGGTGCGCATCTACAGACTAACTGTCTCGAGTGTCACGCGAGTGGCTACGAGGGCACACCCACGGATTGTTGGTCCTGTCACGAAGCGGATTACAATGATGCGGATGACCACGTCCAGCAGCAGTTCCCGCACGATTGCGCGATGTGTCACAACACATCCGATTGGGACGAGACGAACTTCAATCACAGCAACACGCAGTTCCCACTGACGGGCGCGCATGTGCAGGCAAATTGTCTGGAGTGTCACGCAAGCGGCTACGAGGGCACACCCACGGATTGCTGGTCATGTCATCAGGAAGACTACAATGATGCCGATGATCATGTTCAAGACAACTATCCGCACGATTGCGCGCTGTGCCACAACACATCCGATTGGGATGATGGAGACTTCAATCACGACAATACTCAATTCCCGCTGACCGGAGCGCACCGCAATCAAAATTGCGGAGAGTGTCATGTGAATGGACAATTCGAGGGCACGCCGACGGACTGCTGGTCCTGTCATCAGGAAGACTACAATGATGCCGATGACCATGTCGAAGAGAACTTCCCGCACGACTGTTCTCAGTGTCACAACACGAATGACTGGGAGGACGACCGCTTCACTCACGAGCACACGGATTTCCCGCTCCTGGGCGCGCATGCGACAGCCCACTGCTCTGCCTGTCACACGGGTGGAAATTACAGCCCATTGCCGATGGAATGCGTGGCGTGCCACCAGCAGGACTTCGAGAACTCCATGGATCCTGATCACGGCGCGGCAGGATTTGGCACCACGTGCTCGGAGTGTCACGGAGTAGAGACGTGGAGTGACGGCAGCTTTGACCATTCGCAAACTGAGTTTCCGCTGGTCGGAGCGCATGTGGGGCCGTCCTGTGCGGCGTGTCACACGGCCGGTCCGTACAGCGAAACGACCATGCTATGTGCGGAGTGTCATCAGGCAGATCTCGCCGGTGCCGCGGATCCCGATCACTCTTCTTCCGTTTTTGAAACGGATTGTGCAGGCTGCCACACGCCAACGGGCTGGCATGACGCCACCTTTGATCATGCGCTTGCTTCATTCCAGTTAACGGGCGCGCATCTCACCGCAGAGTGTCTGAGCTGTCACGGCGAGGGATTCAGCGGAACACCGGACAATTGTATCGAGTGCCACTTGGCGGACTTCAATGGGGCAGCGAACCCCGATCACGTCGGCGGCAGCTACTCGCAGAATTGTGAACAGTGTCACTCCACGGTGGAGTGGGACAATGCCGATTTCAATCATGAGTTGAGCGAGTTTCCGTTGACCGGCGCACACCTCGCGGTGGCGTGTCTTGAGTGCCACGTCGGAGGGACCTATTCCGGTACTCCGCAAGAGTGTATCGCCTGCCATGAAGAAGACTTTATGTCCGCCACGGATCCGAATCATGGCGATGCCGGGTTTTCGTCCAATTGCACCGAGTGCCACAGCACGAGCGAGTGGAGCGCCGGGACCTTCAATCATAGCGAAACCGGTTTCGACCTGGTTGGCGCGCATCTCGAACCCACTTGCGCGCAGTGCCACACGTCCGGGCCGTATGAAAACACGTTGCCGGAATGCATCAGCTGCCACCTCGAAGACTTTGAGACCTCAGTGGCTCCGAATCATAGTCTGGCGGGCTACCCGATCAACTGTGATATGTGTCACGCACCGACGGCATGGGAAAACGCGCAGTTTGATCACTCTGCCAATGACTTCCCATTGACCGGAGCGCACGCGCAAGCGAACTGCGCGGCCTGCCATGCAGGCGGCGTGTTTGACGGGCTTGAAACGGCGTGTGTGAGCTGTCACGCGGCGGATGTTGCGGCGGCAGAGAACCCGGACCATGCGGCGGCGGGATTTGGAACGGCGTGCGCGGAGTGCCATACGACCACCAATTGGTCTGCTGAATATGATCACTCGGCGACCGGATTCGCTTTGGTGGGCGCACATATCGGACCTTCCTGCGCGGAATGTCATTCAGGCCCATCCTACGCCGCGACGTCGAGCGAGTGCCTATCTTGTCATGAAGCGGATTACGCAGAGGCAGACGATCCTCCGCACGCGGGACAATATCCAACAACCTGTGCAGAGTGTCACAACACTTCTGCATGGGACGATGCGGAGTTCGACCACGTTCAGACAGGATTCCCGTTGACCGGCTCGCATGTCGCGGCAAACTGCGCGCAATGCCATGTCGGCGGAGTGTTTGCGGGCCTCGAGACGGCGTGCTTGGCCTGTCACTCTTCCGACTATCAAGGCACGGGCAGCCCGGTTCACAGTCTGGCGGGATTTGGGACAAACTGCGAAGTTTGCCATACAACGGTTCAATGGCAGGACGCGGACTTCGATCACGATCTCACGAGTTTCCCGCTGACGGGATCCCATATCGAGGCAGCGTGTCTGGCATGTCATTCGAGCGGACAATATGACGGGCTTCCGTCGCAGTGCGCCGCGTGTCACTTAACGGATTACCAAGGCGCGGAAGATCCTGACCATGTCGGCAGCAGCTTTTCGCCGGACTGCGCGCAGTGTCATGTGACGACGGAGTGGTCTATTGCGACTTATGACCACACGCTCTCCGATTTTCAGTTGACGGGAGCGCATGTGACCGCAAATTGCCAGCAGTGTCACGCAACAGGTTTCACGGGCACGCCGTCTGCCTGTTTCAGTTGCCATGCGGGCGACTACTTTGGCGCGGACAATCCGGAGCATGATCTCCCGGCTTTCAGTCATACTTGCCAGCAATGTCACAACACAAGCAACTGGGACGACGCAGACTTTGATCACTCTCTTTCGGAC
>JACJWA010000005.1 GCA_020637395.1 Calditrichota bacterium
TTTTTCTCTTCTTTGGGCTGCGGCTTCTTCGGCTTTTTCTCGGGCTGAACCAACGGCGGCGCAGTCTCGGGGACTTTGAACTCGCGGTCGGGAGCTGCGATCTGCTGCACGGGCGGCTGCTTGGGGCGGATCAGCTTGACCTTGGTGACCTCGGGCAGCGGCTTCGGCTCTTCGACTTTGGCATAGCTGACCACAATCATCGCTCCGACGAAGAGCAAGTGCAGGACTATTGAGCCGATGAATGACTTACGCATCTTCACGTTCCCCGAGCAGGGTCTCCAGACCCTGCCGGACTCTCATATCGTGCCAGCGCTCCACACGCTACCCTCGACGGCCGGTTGCGGATTGCAGCGGATCGGCGATGAGTCCCAAGTCCGTGACGCCGACCTGACGCAACACGTCAATGACATGCAGAACTTTTGAATACGGCACTTCTTTGTCGGCCTGCAGAAAGACCGGTTCCTTGGAACTGCCGTAAGTTTGCTCGAAGGCGACGTCAAAGCTCGACTCATCCACTTTGCTCTGATCAATCAGAATCGAACCGTCCTTCTTGACGGTGATGGTGATGCCTTCGTCGCTTTTGGATTCGGCGGTGGACGCCTGCGGAACGGCGACATCCACGGAGTTCTTGAGCATGGGTGCCGCGACCATGAAGATGATCAGCAGCACGAGTGTGACGTCCACGAGCGCAGTGATATTGATATCCGCGAGCGGCCGATAGTTGATTTTGGTCAACTGCTTGCGCTTGCGCGACGCGCGCTCTTCCTGCGGCAATCCCCCGGCGCCGGCCATGGCTTAGGCCACTCCCACGCGTCCGGTGACGGCATTGCGGCGCACGAACTGACGATCCACCGCGAAGGCGAGATCGTCCCCGAAGGCTTCGGCGCGCTCGGCTTCTTTGCGCAGCCAGTTGGAAAAAAAGTTATAGGCAATCAGCGCGGGAATTGCGACGAAGAGACCGAGGGCCGTGGCGACCAACGCTTCGGCGATGCCCGGCGCGACGACGGCGATGGAGGCATTGCCCCAGATTCCGATGCGCTGGAAGGCCGAGATGATTCCCCACACGGTTCCGAGGAGTCCCAGGAACGGCGCGGCGGCGGAACAAGTGGCGAGGAAGGGCAGGAAGCGTTCGGCGCGATTCAGGTGATGCGCGGCGGCACGGGCATATTCTCGGGCGACCATTTCGCCGTCCAGATCATCCGGAATGCCGCGCTCGAAGAGTTCGCGATGCGCGTAGATATAGGCGCGGGCCGGGAAGGCGGAATGATAGCGTCGCGCCTCACCGAACATGTTGCGCGGATCAAAATTCTTCCAGCTAACGCCTTCAAATCCCTTGGAGTCCTTGCGGACCCGCACCCACATCAGGAACTTGTCCAGGATGACCGTCCATGAAAGTAAGGACATCACCCCAAGGATCATCAGGATGAACTTTGCGAAGGGCGAAGCTACGACGAGTAGCTGCCAAATGCTTTCAGTACCAGTTCCCATTGCGCAACTCTTTGTTCATCCTGAAGCTACTCCCCCGAAAATTGTGGCCATTCGATATGGCCTATTTCATAAAATACAAAGATATGAAAATGCAAACGGATTGTCAAGAATCCTCGAAGTTTGCTGACCCGACTCGTTTATTCTGAACGAGTGCAATGGGTGAACAGGGTTCGCCGAAGGACAGGACGGCGACGACCGGGGCGAGTTTGGCAACGGCCATAAGGTAAACCCAGATGGGGATTTCCTGTTTGTGAATCCAGGGGACCATGACAGGCTGATCCCGATAGGGAGTGAGGTCAAGCTTGGCGAGGCTTGCGCGGAAGTCGGACTCGCGGATGATGCCGTCGCCGAGCAGGTCTTCGAGCGGGAAGCGAATGATATCCACAATCAGAACTAAGTTTTGCGAATGAGGGAAAGAGAGAAGTCGCGGTCGGCGGTCTTCTCGATGCGAATTGTGTCACCGGCTTGCAAATTGTGCTCGGATGTGAACCGCGTCCAGCCGTGAAGTTTGGAGCGGTTGCGGAGCTGCATTTTCGAGCGGTCCACGTCGGATTCGATGACGAATCCGAGATCCGTATGGAGTCTTATGGGAATGCCGGGAGCACCATCTGAGTTTGAGACGGCATCAAGCGGAAAAAGTTCCAGAAAATCGAAGACATTCAGGTAGCGTTCAAGAAACCAGAGGTTCTCGTCGGTGAGTTGAATGTCATGGGAGAGTTTTGGGGGCATGCTGGAAAAATGTGAAAGCGGGCCTTGCAGCGGCCCGCTTTGAAATGCTCCCGAGCGGGGTCTCCAGACCCCGCCGGAATCCGACGCGCATCACCGTTCCGGCAGGACGTGGACGTCCTGCTCGGGGACTATGCGCTGAATGAGTTGCCGCAGCCGCAGGAGCGCTTGGCGTTGGGATTCTTGAACACGAAGCCCGAACCGTTCAGGCCGTCTTCATAGTCAATCTCGGTGCCGTTCAAGTAGAGATAGCTCTTCATGTCGCAGACGAGCTTGATGCCGTCCTGTTCGAAGACCTGATCATCCTCGGACAGTTGGTTGTCGAATCCGAGGACATAGTTCATGCCGCTGCAGCCGCCGCCGCGCACGCCCATGCGCAGATTCCAATCGGACTTTTGTTCCTGCTCCATGATGGCCTTGACTTTGGTGGTGGCCGTTCCGGTCAGAGTGATCATGTTTTCTCCTTGTGAGAATTATGAATTATGAAATATGAAATCTGAAGAAACTACACGGCGGCGAGTTTGCCTTCGCGCAGAAGTTGTTCCTGGGTTTCCGCTTTGTAGGAACTGCGGACGAGCGGACCGCTTTCGACGTGCTTCAGGCCGAGCGCTTCGCCGAGTTCCTTGTATTCGCGGAACTGCTCGGGATGAATGTACTCGATGACGGGCAGATGCCGGCGCGACGGCTGCATGTATTGGCCGATAGTCAGGAGATCGCAGCCGGTTTCGGCCAGATCGCGCATGACTTCCTTGACGTCTTTGGGTGTTTCGCCGAGACCGACCATGATACCGGACTTGACGATCATGCCGTGACGCTTGGCGCGCGCCAGAGTTTCCAGACTCCGCCAGTACTTGGCTTGCGGACGCACCTGCGCATGCAGGCGGAAGACGGTTTCCATGTTGTGCGCATAGACTGCGGGACCCGCTTCGCACACCGTCGCGACGCATTCGGGCTTGCCTTTGAAATCAGGGACCAGCACCTCGAGCCGCGTCAGGGGAGAAATCTCTTTGCACAGGCGAATCGTTTCGGCGATATGCCCCGCGCCGCAATCGTCGAGCTCGTCGCGATCCACGGAGGTGATCACGATGTATTTCAGGTCGAATTCTTTCAAGGCTTCGGCCACGCGGCGCGGCTCATCGGGATCGAGCGGCAGGGGCCGTCCGGTTTTCACGTTGCAGAAGCCGCACGAGCGCGTGCAGATATCGCCCATGATCATGATGGTGGCGGTGCCGCGCGACCAGCACTCGGCCATATTCGGGCAGGCGGCCTCTTCGCACACGGTAAACAGCTTGGAGCCGTGAATAAGTTCCCGGACTCCATGAAACTGCTTGGTGTGGCCGATTTTGATTTTCAGCCACTCGGGTTTGCGCGGGGAGACGGTGTCGGTCTCGGTCAGTATGGGTAGTGCTTGCATGCTTATTCCAAAACGGCCTTCACGACATAGTAGCGCTTGTCTTGCGTGACGAAGGCCGACGTGTCAATCATAAAGGTGTCGCTGGTGGTGCCGACAAAGGTTTCAAAGGTGCCGAGCGGGTCGTCGGTGCGATAGACGTTGTAGGCGGCACCGTCCACGGGACGCCAGTCGAGACGCGCATCGTCGCCGGAGACGGAGACCACCAATCCTTGAGGTACGGGAACCTCGAGGCTGAACCAATTGGCGTAGGCGTCGCCCGGATCATTGCGCGTGTCCACCCAGCCGTAGTAGAAGCTGTTGTTGTGGCGGAAGGCCGCGCCGTTGTAGTCTCCGAGGAAGTTCGTGACGGTCGGATCGCACTGCACATCGGAAATCGGAAAGCTTGCGGCGAACGTCGTGCCGCCGTCGGTGGAGACGGTTGCATAGGGCTTGTACAAACATCCGGCAGGATCATCGCGGCGATCGAGCCATGCAAAGCCGAGTGCGCCGGTTTCAGGATGCACGCTCATCCACTGCCACCACTGCCACGTTTCATTGGGGCCGTCGTCCACGCGCACGGGCGCGCTCCATGTGAGCCCCTGATCCGTCGAACGGCTCATCATCACGTCGGGATCGGTACCGTTGTAGGTCACCCACGACACATAGACCCAGCCGTTGCGCGGACCGCCGGAAATGTCACACGCGACCACCGGATAGCACGGAGTACGGAAGGTTCCGCAGGGATTGGGCTCACCCCAGAGATCATTGAAAGTGGATACAGAGACATCTGTTCCCCATGTCACGCCGCCGTCGAGCGAGCGATCCACGCGCACGCGGCCTGTGGAGTAGTCAAAGAACGCGACGTAGACTTCGCCGTTCGGTCCGGTTCCCGGGCAGGAGAATTGACAGGAACTCGAAGTCGAGATGCGCGTTGGCGCGGAATAGGTTGCTCCTCCGTCGGTGGAGCGGGAGACAAAGATCGGCGAACCGCCCGATGCTTGAAATCTTGTCCACGAGACGTAGTGCGTGTTCTCGTAGGGAGACGTCGGTGAGAGATCGCAGCAGGCGTAGGGCTTGTCTTCGAAATCCGCGCCGGGCGCATCAATGTGCGCGACGATAGCGACGGGAGCGGACCAGGTGATGCCGCTGTCCGTCGAGGTTTGCACGTAGAGCCCGCTGTCATCCGTCGTGCGGTCGAAGGTGATGTAGTTTGCGTAGAGCCGTCCGGTGCGATCAATTGCCGCGACCGGATCGCCCGAGGCTTCAAAGACTCCCACGGGTCCGCGCGTGACGAGGGCATCGTAGAACGAGTCGCCGCCGTCGGTGCTGACATAGAAACCGCCGGACGCGTCGCCGTTGCGATAGTCATTCGATCCGCCCATGACCAAGCGCGGATTGAGAATCCATGAGGCCATGGTGATTTCATTTTGACGCGCGGCGGTCACATCCTGATTCATTTGGACTTCGTTACCATCGAGATCGAGCGGTGAGTTTTCACCGTGAAATTGCTCGGGACCGAACTCCACGACTCCGGAGCGCGGGACAAAGGGAAGCTCATCGGCGAACAGAGCAGAACAGAACAATACGACCAAGAGTAAAATGTGCATCGGAATCCTCGCAATTCAGAGTAAGCCCGTCATTTTCCATGTGGGATCACGTCACCACCATATTTTCAAAAAAAACTCAAGCATATTGCGGAACAAGTCAGCTTGCGGACACGACGCGTTTTGCGGGATACTTGTTGCCGTCATTGTCCACGGCGACGATGGTAAATTGGAACGAATACCCTGCTTGCAATCTCGGCGCATTGAAGCTATAGTCGGCTGCATTGCCCGAGGCGCTGACTTCACCGAGCAGCGTGGGAGCGGAGTATTGATCGGGAAGTCCCATGAACCAGACTTCGAAACCTGTGCAAGCTTCTTCGAAGGACGTGTGCCACGCGACGACCGAATTGGACTCGGTGCGCGTGACGGAGAGTTCGTCCACGTTGGCGCAGGGGACGCTGTCGAGCCACGAGATGGTTGCCTTGCCGTAACAGCGTCCTGTGAAAAACCGCAGCGACCAGAAATCTCCGTAGCGTTCCTGCTGCCAGGCGGCGGGAAGAAAGTCCACGTGGCCATCAGGTGTGTCATCGCAGCTTCCGGAAATCAGCATAATGGGAAGCTCGTCGGAATGCACGGAGTCGGCGCGCGAGAACAGCACGGAAGTTTGAGCGCCGTCACAGGTCTCAATGCAAAACGGCTCGTCGGTGTTATAGCCGACGACGAACTCGAGCGAGCCGGGAATGATAAAGCATTGCGGCGGATCGGTCTCGGCAAGTTCGCAGGTCCACTCGCTCGCGGGCAGATCCACGGTGTCGGGTGGACCGGTGTGCGCAATCAAGGAGAACATCGGGCTGGTCCAGACGACTCGCCCGTTCTCGCCGGTGTAGGCGCGCAGGTAGAAGGACATCAATCCGCCGCCGGACTTGAACACGGGACTGACAAACGACGCGCCGTCAAAATAGAAGTCCGCGAAGTTCGCGAACCAGGCCTCGGGAATGTTCACATAGCCGGGCGGTGTGGGGCAGTCGTCGTGCACGTCGGGACCGTCGCGCTCTGTGTCATAGAAAATCCGAACCTGCGTAAACTCCGTGATCGGAACGTCGCCCGCGCAATCCGCGGTGAGCGGACCCGTGCAGCGAAAGACGGTGTTGTAGCGATAGTCGGGGTTTCCCACGGAGTTGTCGTCGTCGCTATCGCAGGATAGAAAGAACAGAGCCGCAGTGCACAGGAAGAGAATACTCCAAGACGTCTTGCTCATAAGAACTCCGGACGGAATAAGCTGAACAATAAAGGAAGGTGAGCGCGCTAAATGGCTCGCTCACTCACAATCGCAGTCGTCTTTCTCCATTTCGGCGAGCTCCTGTTCCTGCTGCCGGGCTTCCCAGTCGGCGGTGTCGCGCAGGATGCCGGCTCCGGTTTTTTCGCCGATCACGTCGCGGACTTTTTCGAGGAGCCAATGCGGCGTGGAGGCCGAGCCCGTGACGCCGATGGTGTCGCCGTCGCGGAACCAGGAGAAGTCAATATCGTTCTCTTCGACGATCAGATGCGCGCGGTCGTTCATGCGCTTGCAGACGCCGTAGAGAGCTTTGGTGTTGGAGCTCTTCGTGCCGCCGACCATCAGGATCACATCCACCTGCTTGGCGAATTGCTCGAGATCACGGTCGCGGCCCACGACGAAGCGGCAGAGTGTGTTTTCGACCTGCACTTCAACGTCGTTTGCGTATTCTTTGATCCAGCCGATGCGCTCTTCGAACCACTCTTTGGCCACCGTGGTTTGCGCGAGGACGAAAACTTTCTTTTTCGGATCGAGTTGTTTGACATCGTCGCGCTCGTAAACCACAAAGGCTTCGTTGTCGCAGTGTCCCTTGATGCCGATGGTCTCGGGGTGATAGGGCTTGCCGATAATCACAACTTGCGCACCGGCTTCGTAGTGCTTGCGCGCGATATTCTGCGAGCGCGTCACGACGGGGCAGGTGCCGTCAATCAACTCCACGCCGAGTTCTTTGGCTTTGGCGTAAGTTTCGGGCGGTTCGCCGTGCGCGCGAATCAGGACTTGACGGGGGCCGTCAGGCGCGGCCATGCCGCTGTGATCCGTGGAGGAAAGTCCGCTTCTTTCGAGTCGCGAGATCTCAACTTCGTTGTGAATGATGTCTCCGAGCGAAACCAAAGGAAGCCCGGTATCGCTCATAACTTTTTCGGCCATTTTCACGACACGGCGCACGCCGCCGCAAAAACCCGCACGCGGATCAACCAGAACTTTCATGCTCATAGATTCACTCCCCGAGAAGGGTCTCCAGACCCTGCCGGAATCGTCACCTCGGGCCCCGCCGGAACTTCGGCGCGCACGAGACCGGAAATTGCTTCTGAGATGTGGCGCGGTGACAGACCCGCGATGTCGAGAATCTGCGAGCGTCCGCCGTGCTCAACAAAGTTGTCCGGCAAATGCAGGGCGTGGAAGAGGTGATTATGGCCGTTGGACTTGAGATACATGGCGACTTGCGATCCGAATCCGCCGAAGCCCGTGCCTTCTTCGAGCGTCAGCAGCGCGTCGTGCGTGTCGAGCAATTGTTCGAGCAGGACTTCGTCCATCGGCTTGACGAAGCGGCAGTTGACGAGCGTCACATTGAGCTCTTCGGCGAGAATGACTTTGCGCGCCGCCTCAACCATGGTCCCCACGGCGAGCACGGCGACTTTCTTGCCTTCGCGCAGGACTTCCCAACTGCCGACTTTGATCAGCGCGGGCGGTTCTTCCCAGTTGATGTGATCGGGTGCTTTGTCACGCGGATAGCGAATCCCGAAGGGACCTTCATTCCAATGCAGGCCCGTGTGGAGCAGATTGCGCAGCTCCTGACCGTCGCGCGGCGCGCAGACGACCATGCCGGGAATCGTGGAAAGATATCCGAGATCGTAGCAGCCATGATGCGTGGGACCGTCTTCGCCGACCAATCCGCCGCGATCCATGCCGAAGACGACGGGCAGATGCTGGGTGCCGCAGTCATGCAGAACATGATCATAGGCGCGCTGCAGGAAGGACGAGTAAATCGCAGCGACGGGGCGCATGCCTTCGGCGGCCATTCCGGCGGCAAAGGTCACGGCGTGTCCTTCGGCGATTCCGACGTCGAAGAACTGCTCAGGGCACTCTTTTGAGAACTCGACGAGCCCGGTACCTTCTTTCATGGCGGCGGTGATGGCGCACACGCGGGAATCGCGCTTGGCTTCCTGAATCATCGCCTTGCCGAAAATATCCATGTAGGCTTCACGCGAAGGTTCCGGAGTTGCTTCGGGCTTGGGTTCGACTTTAGCCGGAGCCTTGACCGCATGCCAGGTGACGGAATCCGCTTCGGCGACGTCGTAGCCTTTGCCTTTGCGAGTCAGGAAGTGCACAATCGCGGGATGCTTGTGCGAGCTCTTGACGTTCTTCAGAATCTCGACGGCTTCGCGCACGTTGTGTCCGTCAAACGGACCGAAATATTGGAAGCCGAACTCTTCGAAGAGCATGCCGGGAGAGACGAGCGTTTTCAGCGACGCTTCGAAACGTCCTGCGAAACCGCGCATAGTGTCTTTTCCGACGGGAGACTTGCCCATCATTTCCCAAAGCTCGTCCTTGATGCGTCCGAGCAAAGGATTGGTTTCCATTTTGGCCAGGAACTTCGGCACGGCGCCGACGTTGGGCGAAATGGACATACCGTTGTCATTCAGGATGATGGTGAAGTCGCGTCCGGAATGTCCGGCGTTGTTCAATGCTTCGAAGGCCAATCCGCCGGTCATGCCGCCGTCGCCGATCACGGCCACGACGCTGTGCGATTCTTTTTTCATGTCGCGGGCGACGGCCATACCGTAAGCCGCGGAGAGCGAGGTGGACGCGTGTCCGGCACCGAAGCTGTCGTATTCGCTTTCGCTGCGCTTGAGAAATCCGGAGATTCCGCCGAGGCTGCGAATGCTGGCGAGTTTGTCGCGGCGACCCGTGAGAATCTTGTGAATATAGCCTTGATGGCCGACGTCCCAGACGATGCGGTCTTCGGGAGTGTTGTACACGTAGTGCAGCGCGGCGGAGAGCTCGACGACTCCCAACGACGCGGCGAGGTGTCCGCCGACGGCATTAATGGTTTCCCAGAGATAGCGGCGCAGTTCGGCGCACGTCAGTTCCAGTTCGTCCAGACTGAGTTTGCGCAGGTCTTCCGGGGACTCTATGCGTGCGAGCAGCGGATATTGCTCTCGATCAATAATACTCACGAGCTTGCTCCTGCAGGTTCATGCAGCGACGGCGCGGACATTTTTTGCGACGGGGGTTGCTTAGGCGTGGGATTGCCCCATTTTCCTTTGAGTTTCATGGCCACCCACGACAGGAATCCGATTTCGAGGAAGAGATAGCCGAAGGCTTCCGAGGGAATGCCGGGAGACGAACCTGCTCCGTAGCTGTGCAGACCGGATAGATAGAAATTCACGCCGTAGTAGGTCATCACGACGACGGGGAAAGCGGCGACGGAGACGAAGGCCAGACCCTTCCAATTAAGCCATCCCGCGCTACGGCCATGCAGGAAGGCAATATAGACGAACCAGGTGATGAGCGCCCAGGTTTCCTTGGGATCCCAGCCCCAGAATCTTCCCCAACTTGAATCAGCCCAGACGGCTCCGAGCAGAATTCCGAAGATCAGAATCACGCAGCCGACCTGCATGACATGCAAATTCGCAGCGGCCATGCGGGAGAGTGACGGAGTGATTTTGCCGCCTTGCTTGACCGCGCTGATCAGCACGATGTGTCCGATGACCATGGCGATGGCCAGACAGGCGTAGCTGGTGAGAATCGTGATCACGTGATAGACGAGCCAATAGCTTTGCAGAGCGGGCACGAGCGGATTGATGCCGCGATCGAGGCTCGCGTAGTGCGCAAGCCACAGCACGATCCCGCCCATTAGAGATCCGGAGAGTCCGAAGATGCGGTCGCGCTTGACCAATTCATAGATCAATGCAACAATGACCATGGTCCAGCCTATGGCCATGAGCGATTCGTACATGTTGGACCACGGTGCGCGTCCGCCGATGATCCAGCGCATGATCATTCCGGCGGAGAAGAACACCAAACCGCTGAACATGCCCAGCACGGCGGTCGAGCGGAGGTTGGCGAAGCGCTCTTTGTAGCTCAGGGCAAAGACAATCGCAGCAGCCAAGAGCAGCAGGCGCGCCCAGAAGAAGGGATTCAACTTGTTGTACAGGAGTTCCCAGCTCAGCGTGGACTCGATCTCAGGCTGACTGGCGAGCATTGTCTTCTGCGTTTCGACGAACAGCTCCGCAGAGCTGTTAAACACATCCGCGCGATTGTCCAAGATGGCGTTATACATTCCGGCAAAGGAAAGTCCGAGTGACGCGAATTCCGGTGCGACGCCGTTTGAACTCATCGAATCGCGCTCAATGGCGGTCAGCACTTCGGGCATCGAAGCCCACGTCGTGGTTTTGGCGTCGCCGGAAAGCGGCGGAGCGAACGAGGGCAGCTCGTGGCTGAAGACCAGCGACAAGGTGTTGATCTTGTGCAGAACCTCGTTTGCCTTGGACTGCGTGAAGGTGAGCTTCTCGCCGGCCTTGTTGGCCTGCTGTGCTTCCATGACGATCTGCATCAGTCGCGGACGTCCGCGCAGTTCGGCAATCGAGAAACGGCTGCCCTGATGATCGTTCAGCTCAAGCTCTTTGCGCAAGTCGCCCTTGGGAAGATAGATCAGCGGCATGTCCACCCAGCTTTCGCCATTGGACATCCAGCGGAAATAGGTTTCGACGGGATGCTGCCCTTCGTAGCGATCCTTGCCGATGACGTCACTGACGGTTTCGCGGGCGAAGGTGTCGAGCGGCTTCAGGCGTCCGCCGTCCTGAACCACAATGTGTCCGGCGAGGGTCCAGTTGAAGTCGTCAGATGCATTCGCCCACGTCAGCGTGAACATCAAGGTCAGCAGGATCAGCACAAATTTTTTCATACGAGGGCTCCCTCTTTGCGGTTCGAGGTTTCATCCAACAACTCAGCGGTCATTTCCGTCTCTTCCGCAAGCGGCAGGTGACCGTCGCGCGGTTTGGGCGGGAATTTTCTTCTCAACCAGGGTTTCAGGAAGATGATGCCGGTCATCGAAAGGACGAGCAGAATACCGCCGGCATACATGTAGGGAATCCCGGGGTCATAGGAGACTCCGAGGACGGTGGCCTGTCTTCCGTCCTGCAGGTCAATCCACGAGGCCTGACTGATTTTGTAGCCTTTATAGACGAGCGGATGATTGAGAATCACATCCCACTCAATGGTTTCGGGATTGCCGGGATCGTCCACGATGACGTGGGATTTGAAGAGTGAGGTCATTCCGGTGCCGGGATACATGACCTGATCAAACGCCACGCAATGCACGCCGAAGGGCAGTGTGCGCTCTTCGCCGACCATGGTGTCCCAGTTCTCAAAATCGAGCTGTTCGAGCCCGAAGGTGTTTTCGGTGGAGCCTTCGAGGATGACCATTTGGCCCTGCATGCCGAAGCGGTTGGTAATCAGGGACGCGGCCATGATGAGCAAGAGTGCGACGTGGGTCGAGAGCCACGGAATCTGATGCACATAGTACGGCGCGCGGCGCAGGGTGCAGCCGATCAGGTTCAGAGCGAGCAGAATGGTCAGAGTGTCAAACCACCAGGTGCGGTACACAAGAATGCGCGCGGCACCGTTGGAATAGACCGTCTCGATCCACGTGCCGTAGCCCATGGCGATGCCCAGGACGAGCAGCAGCACGATGGTGAGTTTGACGGAGGAGAAGAACAGCCAGATCCGGTCGAGAACTTTTTCCAAATCAAAAATCCTTTGTTAGAGCGGGAGCAACTGGACGACGAGAGCGCGCTTAGGACGCGATGACGACGTCTTTCAGTCCGTCCACTTTTTCCATCAGGGTGCGGATGACTCCGCCTTCCATGGCCGAGAGCGAACCGCCGCAGCCATCGCAGCCGCCGCCCATGGAAATCGTGGCCACGCCGTCTTTCAGGGAGAGCAATTGCGCGTCGCCGCCTTCGGACTGGAAGATCGGGCGGAACATATCGAGCAGTTTTTTGACCTTTTGCGCGAGTTCGAGGTCGAGGTCGGTGGTGGTTTCGATGGTGGGCATGGGAATCCTATCAGAAAATATGAAGTATGAAGTATGAAATATGAATCGGAGAAGGTATGAGGGAAAAGGTTTGAGGTATGAACCTGGACCAAATCCATCAAGCCAGCACTTGCCGTTGTGAGTCTCCGGACCCGCAATGGCATTCAAACTAATGAGCAATGCGCCAGCGGCATTGGGTGCAGCGTCCACGCTGCCTAATCGTACAATTCGATTTTGATGTCGTTGCGGTCGTAGCCCATTTCGGACAGGAAGCCGCGCGCTTCGTTCAGCATGTTGCGCCAGCCACAGAGATAGAAGGTAGCAGGGCGGCGATCCTTGAAGTGCTCCATGTAGTGTACGTGGACGTGCCCTTTGGGACCCTGCCAGTCATGTTCGCGCGAGAGCACGGGAAAGAACTTGAGGTCGTGCTCGGCGGCCATTTTTTCGAAATCTTCGCGGTAGAGAATATCGCTTTCGTGACGGTTGCCGAAGAACAGACTCACGGGAGCCTGAATCGTGCCGCGTTTGTAGCCGTCCAGAAGCATCGAGCGAAACGGCGCGATGCCCACACCGGTGGAGATGAAGCAGATTTCTTTTTCGACCACGGGCGGCAGGACGAAGTGTCCGATGGCTTCGGAGCCTTTCAGATGCATGCCGGGCTGAATATCTTCAAAGAGAATGCGCGTAGCCAAGCCGTCGGGCACGCGGCCCACGCAGAGCTGCAACTCGTTGGTGCCTTCGGGAGCCGAGGCAATCGAATAGCTGCGGCGCGTGACCTTGGCAGGAATCTGCGGAAAGTCCAATTGAATAAACTGCCCGGCCTTGAAGGTGTAGGCGTCGCGGTTCGGCACGCGCAAATCGAACAACTTGACGGTCGGCGTGACCGCTGCGACGCGCACGACTTCGACGTCAAAGAAATTGTACTTCGGCCCCTTGCGAGGCTCAACCTGGATGTTTTCGACTAAGCTGCTCATTCTGCTTTCCCCCATTCCTATGCGGGACAAAAGGGGGGTCAAAAGGTTAAAGGTTCTCACATTTCCCGAGCAGGGTCTCCAGACCCTGCCGGAATGTATTCTCACCGAGCGGGGATTTAGCGCAGTGCTTGACAAGCACGCAGCGGTTCCCCGCCGGAATCTTTCAGACTATCTTCAGTTTGCTACGCACTCGCCACGAATCTTGCTTTGCCCGCTGGTCTTTGCGAGACATCATATGCATCAGCTTCGCGCAGAAGTGCGGGGATGAGTTCTTCTTCGGGAAGCGTGGCGACGACTTTGCCGTCTTTCATCAAGAGGCCTTTGCCTTTGCCGCCGACGACGGCGAGATCTGCTTCGCGGGCTTCGCCGGGGCCGTTGACGACGCAGCCCATGACGGCGATGTGCAAAGGCTTGTCAATTTTTTCGACGGCTTTCTCGACGCGCGCGGTCAGATCAAGCAAATCCACTTCGCAGCGGCCGCACGACGGGCAGGCCACGAGGTTCACGCCCTTGGTGCGCAGTCCAAGCGATTTCAGAATTTCCCACGCGACTTTTACTTCTTCGACAGGATCAGCGGTGAGCGACACGCGCAGGGTTTCGCCGATGCCGTTATGCAGAAGATAGCCGATGCCCAGCGCGCTCTTGATCGAGCCGGTGAACTTCGGGCCTGCTTCGGTGACTCCAAGGTGAAGCGGATAGTCGCTGCGCTCGCGGAACAACGTGTAGGCTTCGATCATGCGCGGCACGTTCGAAGCTTTGAGCGACACGGTCAGATTGGTGAAGCCGAGCTCTTCCAACCACGCGACATGGCGCAGCGCGGACTCGACCATGCCCATCGGAGTCGGGCCCTGGTACTTGTCAATGATATCTTTTTCCAGCGACCCGGTGTTCACGCCGACGCGCATGGCGATGCCTGCATCCACGGCGGCCTGCGTGACCACCTTGACGCGGCCCTCGCCGCCGAGATTGCCGGGATTGATGCGGATTTTGTCCACGCCCGCGTCAATGGCTTTCAGCGCGAGCTTGTAATGAAAATGAATATCCGCGACCAGCGGCACGCGCATGTTCTTCTTGATTTCGGGCAGCGCGGCAGCGGCTTCGTCATCGGGCACGGCGACGCGAATGATTTCGCAGCCAGCCTCTTCGAGCCGGTGAATCTGCTCGAGCGTGGCCCGGGCGTCGCGCGTGTCAGTCAGGGTCATGGACTGAATCGCGACGGGATGATCGCCGCCGATGGTGACCGAGCCGATTTTGCACTCGCGCACTCGCTTATGGCGAAACGACTGCGGCGAGAATTCACCCAGAACATTCAAGGCGGAACCGGAGGCGGACACGTCGGGACAACTTCCCTTCAGCGGCAGGTCAAACACGGGCGTTCTTTCGAATAAGACTGACTTTATCGCATTTGCAAATTTTTAACCAATAAATATACAATTCCAGACGGGAAATGTCAATTTTCGCGGGTCCCTCGACTCCTTGTTTTTTCAACGCTTTGACTTGCGCGAAGTTTCACAAATCTCTCATTGCACCAATGAAAAACGTGGCAATTTGACGGGGTGCGCGGGTTGCGTTGCATCTTGCGCAGGGTTTTCGTAATCTCCTATCAACAGAAAACTTAGGAGCCGGTGTGCAACTAGTTTGGCTATTTCTGGTGGTCTCGGGAATCCTGACTGCCATGGTGACAGGTCGAATGGCGGAGGTCACGAAGTCGGTAATTGATGCGGCGAAGACCTCGGTCGAGCTTTCGATCGGGTTGATCGGAATCATGGCTTTGTGGCTGGGTTTTATGAAGTTGGCTGAGTCAGCAGGATTGGTGCAGGCGCTGGCGCGGTTACTCAAACCGCTGACCAAACGACTCTTTCCCGATGTGCCTCCCGAGCATCCGGCCATGGGTTCGATGCTCTCGAATATTGCGGCGAACATGCTGGGTCTGGGGAATTCGGCGACGGCTTTGGGCCTCAAGGCGATGCAGGACCTCAAGTCTCTCAGCAAGTATGGCGAGACGGCGACCAACGCCATGGCCACATTCCTCACGATCAATACCACCTCGGTAACGATCATTCCGGCGACGGTGATCGCCATGCGTGCCTCTGCGGGATCTGAGAATCCGGCGGGGATCATCGGAGCGACGCTCGTGGCCACGATTTGCTCGACTGTGGTGGGTGTGACGGTGGCGAAGCTCTTGGAGAAGCGCAAAGCCTATCGCCTGCCGGATCGCGAGGAGGCCGCATGAAAGAGTGGATTCTCTGGGCGGCACAAGTTGCGTCGGACTGGGCAATTCCGCTGCTGTTCCTGCTGATTGTCGGCGCCGCGGCATTCAAGAAGGTCAAGCTCTATGAAGAGTTTGTCGAAGGTGCGAAGGAAGGGTTCAACGTCGGCGTGCGGATTATTCCGTACCTTGTCGCGATCCTGTGTGCGATTGCAATTTTCCGCTCATCAGGAGCGTTGGACTTTGCAGTGAACGGATTAAGTTTCATATTGGAGCCGCTGGGCATTCCGCCGGAAGTCTTGCCGATGGCATTGGTGCGTCCGCTGTCCGGATCGGGGGCGCTGGGAGTGTTGTCCGAGGGACTCGAAACCTACGGCCCGGATTCTCCGTTGGGAAACACGCTCTCCGTGATGATGGGCTCGACCGAAACGACGTTTTATGTGCTTGCGGTGTATTTCGGTTCCGTGGCGATCCGCAAGACGCGGCACACGCTGGCGGCCTGCCTGATCGGTGACGCCGCCGGACTGATTGCGGCGATCTATGTCAGTAGATTTTTCTTCAATTGAGAGATAGAATCATGTTGCGACTGCTTTGTATTTTCATCTTTGCTCTTGCCGCGCAAGCCGCCGAGTGGACGATTTCCGACTGGAAAACAGCTCCTGCCGTGCCACTGCCGCCCGTGGCATTTGAAGATTCGACGATCAAGACTGCGGATTTGTTGGGACAAGTTTCGGTGGACGGGACCACGCTTGATCTGAGCGCAAACATATGGCGCGAACACTCCGGCGCTGAGCTGAGTTTTCATTCGGAAGCGCTGCGAACCTATGGACTGGCGGCGTCGTATGTGACGGCGGATAGCTATACAAAAGCCACGCTTGATGTGACGGGCACGCGCCCGTTCGCCGTGTTTGGAAACGGAAAAGAGCTTGCGAAAGCGGCGACTGCGGACAGTGGTGTCTACAAGGTTTCGCACGACCTCACTCTGGATCGCACACGCCTGACGCTGCTGATTTCGACGGTGTCGCAAGCCACGGACAGCGGAGCTTGGACGCTTTCGGCGAAACTGAAAACGGATTCCGCTTCCACGGCTCTGCTGTCTGCGGGAACAGATCTTTCGTTTCGTCCGGCGCACTTCGAGCGCGAGTCGGAACTGGAATCTCTGGCCGGGTTGGTGATGTCGCCGGACGGGAAGTATCTTGCTTTCAGGCGGAGCATTCGCGAAGGCGACGAGAATGACAAGCAGAGTTGGGTGGAACTCTGGGATGTGGACGCGTCTAAGCCTTATCATGTTTTCGGACGCGAGGGCGGACCGTCGGGGCTGGAATTTTCTCCGGACGGCAAGTCGCTCTATTACCTGCTGAACACCGACAACGGTTCGGAAGTTTGGGTGATGAAGCTTGCGTCGCGCACATCGGAGCGCCTGCTTTCCGCGGTGAAAAATATGGATCGCTTTCAGGTATCGGCGGACGGAAAGAGCATTGTTTACTCGGTGAGCAAGGAGAAGCCGGAAAACAAGACCGGCTACGATCTCTTCCGCGAGTTGGAAGATCGCGTGTACACGTATAACGACCGCCGCGAGTTGTTCGTCGCGGACCTTGTTGCAAGTGTGACGCGGCCATTGACGACGACCGGGAAATTTGAGTTGGACAAGTGGAGTCTATCTCCTTCGGGCAAACAAGTGGTGTTGGTGAAGGCCGAGCCGAAGCAGGGCAGGCCATATGTGCGGCAGGAGTTTTGGACTCTGAGTCTGGTGTCGGGGGAAAGCCGCAAGGTGTATGATCGTTCCACGATTGAAGCTCCGCAGAATCTGTGTTGGATAGATGAAAACCGCATCGCCTATTCGGCGGGATCGCACGACGCCGCGCCGGAGGACACGGTCTTTCACAATGCGACGCAGCTCGTGGCCTTTACCTTGGACTTGCGCACGGGAGAGCACAAGAATCTGACCGGCCAGCAGGATTTTTCATTGTTGGATCAGGGGAGTCAACCGGGAATTGTGCTTAATCCTCGTGACCGGAATCTCTATATGTATGTTGCTCTGGGCGGTCACACGCAGTTGGCAAGGAGCACCGTGGACGGGAAGTCCATTAAGTATCGTCCGTTCAAGAGCTCCTACGACTTCATAGATGAGCCTGCTTTCGCAGCGAACGGCTCGCGCGCGGCCTATGTGGTGTCGGACTTCAATTCACCTATGGCGATTGCGGTTTTGGACATGGCGGCAAACCGCGAGCGGGTGCTGTTTGATCCCAATGCGAAGATTGTTCAAGATTGGGAGTTCGGGACGATGGAGGAGTGGAACTTCACGAATCGTCTGGGCATTCAGATTGACGGCTGGATCTACAAACCGGCCAATTTCTCAGCAGACAAGACGTGGCCGTTGATCGTGTATTATTATGCAGGCGTTTCGCCGCGCGACGTTCGGTTCAGCTACACCTATCAGTTCTGGCTGGCAAATGGCTATGTGGTGTATGTGCTGAACACGGTGGGGGCATTTGGCCGGGGGCAGGAGTTTGCGGATTATCATGCAAACGACTGGGGCACCGAAGCGACGCAGGATGTGATTGAAGGGACTGAGAAAGTGCTGGCCGCGCATCCGTATCTCGACGGATCGCACATGGGCTGTTACGGAGGAAGTTACGGCGGGTTTATCACGCTGGATCTTGTGACCAAGACCGGGATGTTCACGACGGCGATAGACATGTACGGCATCTCGAATATCACAAACTATTTTGGCGGCGGAATGTGGGGGTATTGGTACAGCGACATCGCGGCGCCGGGGAGCTACCCGTGGACTCGCAAGGACATTTTCGTGGATAAGTCTCCGATCTACAATGCGGACAAGATCAAGACTCCGCTGTTGATTCTGCACGGCGGGATTGACGACAATGTGCCGTGGATTGAGTCGGATCAGATGTTTGTCAGCTTGAAGCTGTTGGGGCAGGATGCGGTCTATGCCCGATTCAAGGATGAGACGCACAATATCAACGTAAAGTACAGCAATCTGGTTGAGCATCGGCAAATGATGCTGGAATGGTTCGACAAGTATCTAAAGGGCCAATCCGCAGCTTGGGATGCCCGGCTGAAGGCCTACGGAGAGTAGGCTGAAGTTAGAACAAAAGAGAGGCAGGGGACAAAAGTCAGCGATACATCCGGTGAGGCGGTTCTCTCTAACTCCATAAGAAACAGCTTTTGGGTGCAGGTGATTGAGAAGCGGGGCAGGGATGCCTCGCTTTTCTTTGAAATTCGTGCAGGTGTTGAACTTGCACGACCGATGAGGTTTCGCTACTTTAACGTGGATAAGACAGGCCCGGGGTCTCGGGCGTTTCGTTACTCAATGGACGACTTGGAGGAAGTTCATGGCAAGTATTTCAGGACTGTTCACTCGCGCGCTCATCGTACTTGCTTTCGCCTGTACGGCAATTGCAGAACAGGCGGATACGGCACCAATTTATTCGACGTATCAAGGCAAAGGGGCGGCGCTGACGGTCAGCAAGACCGGTCCGGAGTACACTTCGATTGCCTATGATGGCTCGGGCCTCGAGCGCAGGACGCTGGTGAAGGATTTCGAGACGTATGATTTCGTCGGAATAGACGGGGAAGGTCTCTTGACCGAGGAAGGGGCTCCGGCACTGCCGCACGTGACGCGGTTCTACCGGATTCCTGAGACGGGCGGAGCGGACCTCGTGGTCTCGGCGGCGGAGTACGATGTGATCGAGGATTTCAACTGCGTGCCGTATGTGGAAGAAGGCAACGAGTTCCGCGGCGACATGCGCAATCCGATGATCTACGGCTCGGATGCCTGGTATCCGCCGGTGATTGCGGAAATGTCGGACCCGATGATCATGCGTGATTTCCGCGTGGTGACGGTGCGCATTTATCCGGTGCAGGTGAATCCGGTGACGCGTCAGGCGCGAGTGTACCGCAATGTTCAGGTGGAAGTGGTTCCGAACGACCTGCCGTCGGTGAACGAGCTGTCGCGCGTTCGCCGTCCGACCAAGTCGTTCGTGCCGATGTATCAGCAGTTGATCGAGAATTTGGACGATCACGCGCTGGACGACGCGACGACCAAGCCGGGTACCTATATGATTTTCTCGAAGGATACTTCGACGGCGAATCAGTGGGTGGACAGCCTCGTGTTGTGGAAGACGCGCTCCGGTCACCTTGTGGATTTGCACAAGCAGACGGGCAACTGGTCGGCCACGGCGATCATGAACATCATTCGCACGAACTTCCAGGATCCGAATATCGAAGACGAGGACCGTGTGGAGTTTGTGGCGCTGATGGGTGATCCGCAGTCGGGCTTCGGAATGCCGGTTTCGGGTTCAGGAGACTATGACCACGGCTATGCGCTGGGCAACACGGGCGACGATCTGGAAGACATCGGCGTGGGCCGTTTCTGTGCGTCGTCGGGCAGCGATTTCGCGACGCTCTATTCGAAGACCGTGGCCTACGAGCGCACGCCATACATGGACGATCCGACGTGGTTCCGCAAGGCGTTTTTGTATGCGGGTATTGCTCGGGAATTGACGTCGAACTACACCACGTTTCAGTGGTTCCAGGATATTCTGATTCGCAACACGGCAATTGACAGTGTGTATCTGTTGACGCACAATTCGGATGCGGTGAACGACGCGACGATTACTCAGCAGATCAATGCGGGCCGCGGCATCTTCCTGTGGCGCGGAAGCTGGATCGGCGGTATGGGTACCAATGTCGCCGGACAGTGCAACAACGGTGCGAAGCTGCCGATTTCTTTGACGGTAACCTGCGCGACGGGTTCGTTTGAATCCGGTTTGGCGGTGTCCGAGTCTTGGGCTCTGGCCGGTTCGCAAGGTACGCCGAAGGGTGCGGTGTGCGGATTGGGTGTGGCGACGGCGGGAACGCATCCGCCGGAAAACCTGTGCGTGACGGGTGGCTTGTGCCACGCGATTGCCAACATGGGGATTGAGCATCTTGGGCATTGCGTGAACTCGGCGAAGCATTGGCTGGTGCCGACATTTGGCGCGGGTTCAAGTCAGTCGAACAATTTCCAGCGCTGGTTCAACCTGATGGGTGATCCGGGGCTTTCGATTTGGACGGACACGCCGATGCTGGTGGACGCGACGCATCCGGGCTCGATCAGTTCGGGCGCGCGGTCGCTGTCGTTTCATCTGGGCGAAGACGCGACAGGCGCTCCGGTTGCGGACGCGCTGGTGACGGCATGGAAAGGCACGGAGTGCTACGTGCGCGCGATCACGGACGCCAACGGCGACGTGGTGCTGCCGATTTCTGTGGACACTCCGGGCAATTTGCTTCTGACGGCCACGAAGCGCAACATGAAGCCTTATATGGCGACGGTTGCGGTTGCGGCGGCGAGCGAAAACATCGCCTACCTTTCGATGACGGTGGACGACGACAACGCCGGCGGCACGTCGGGCAATAGCGACGGTATTATCAATCCGGGCGAAACGGTGGATTTGGCGGTGGTGCTGCGGAATTCGGGCACGTCGCAGACGGTGACGGGTATTTCGGCGACGATGACGACGACGAACAGCAATGCGACGGTGATGACCGGCTCGTCCACGTTCCCGGATCTGGCTCCCGGTCAATCCGCAATGGGCGTGACGGCCTATCGGGTTCAGTTCAGCCATGACTTGCAGCACAACGAAAGCGTTCCGCTGCGGCTGGCGATTACATCATCGGGCACGCCGACGGTCAGTCTGGTGGATGTCATGGTTCAGGCGTCACGGATCAACTATTCGTCGCACGCGTTCTCGGCGGCATTCACTCCGGGACAGACGCGCAACTTGACCGTGACAGTGCGCAACAGCGGCGTGCTGCCTCTGACGGGCGTGACGGCGGAGCTGATTTCGGGAAGTCCGTTTGTGTCGGTGGACACAGAGACTGCGACGTATCCGAATATCGCGGTGGGCGGCACGGGCGTCAATACGGCCAGTCCGTTTGTGCTGACGGCCAACTCGCTGACGTTCCCGGGACATCAGGCGCCGATGACGCTCGTATTGACGGGCAACGGCGGTTTTGCGGACACGGTGCATTTCAATGCGGCGGTCGGCACGGCGTCGTCGAATGATCCGTGCGGCCCGGATGGCTACGGGTACTTTGCCTATGACAACACGGATGCGAGCTACGAATTGCATCCGACGTATAACTATGTGGACATCAGCTCGGGATTGGGTATTGACCTGAATCTGGATGATCCGGGCGAAAAGACGGTGATCACGTCCGTGTTCTGCACGGCGCGCGCGCTGCCGTTCACGTTCCAGTATTATGGTGTCGAGTACGACACGATTACGATCAACGCCAATGGCTGGATTGCGTTCGGCAATCAGAGCTGGGCGGATCACTTCCGCAACTATCCGATTCCGGCGCAGAGCTCGGCCCGCGCGATGATTGCGCCGCTCTGGGATGACATGAAGACCAACGGTAGCGGTCAGGGTGTGTGGTACTACCATGACACCGTGGAAGACCGCGTGATTATTCAGTGGAAGGGCACGTCGGGCAGCGGCTGGACCGCGGCTCAGAATTTCGAAGTCATTTTGTATGGTCAGACCGAAACTCCGACTTTGGACGGCAATGGCCGCATTCTGATTCAATACAACGACGTGACGATGAACACGAGCGGCGCCTTCGGCACGGAGATTTCCGGATCGAGCGTGGGTATTCAGGATGAGTCGCAGCAGGTTGGTTTGCAGTTGGCCTATCGGACGACCTATTCGCCCGGTTGTGCGACGATTGTGGATGGCCGCGCGATTTTGATTACGACGGATGCGCGCGCGCTGTTCGGCACGTTGGTCGGAACGGTGACGGATGCCGCGAACGGCCAGCCGATGCAGGATGTTCGTGTTTCGGTGGATGGATTCAGCTATAACGATTTCACCGACGCGAACGGCGAATACATGATCGAGAACGTGCTGATCGGTGAATATACGGTGCGTGCGCACAAGGACGGATTCAACGACGCGACCGTGTCTGAAATTCTGGTCGAGTTGGACAGTACGGAGACTGTGAATTTCAGCATGCTGCATCCGGAGATGGATGTTTCTTCGCAGACTCTGACGATTGCTTACCCGGCGCAGTCTTCGGCGTCGTTTGACGTGATCAACGACGGCAACGGTCCGCTGGACTATGTGATCCGCATGGAACACACGATTGGCGGACAGGTTGTGGAAAACTGGGACGCCTTGCAGATGATCAACATTTCTGATCTGACGGGCGACTTCCAGATGCTGGGTTGCGAGTTTGTGGGTGACTATTGGTTTGTCTCGGGCGGCGCAAGTCCGACGGGAACGAACTGGATTTATCGTTTCGATCGCGACGGCAATGAGATCACGCCGGCCATTCCGCAGCCTTCGGTGTCGCCGTTCGGCTGGTACGATATGGCCTGGGACGGCAACTATCTTTATGGGTCGGAAGACGGCACGGGAACGATCACGGGCATTGACCTTAATGGCAACGTGATGGCTCAGATTCCGAGTCCATTGAATCCGACGCGCGCGATTGCGTATGATCCGGCTCTGGAGCGGTTCTGGGTGGCGGACTTCACGCAGAATATCTATTCGATAGACCGCGACGGCAATGTGTTCACGCAGATTGTCAATGACGGTCCGAATGAGCTGGCGATCACGGGTCTGGCCTGGTGGCCGCAGGATCCGGAAGGCTACAAGCTGTATGTCTTCAGCCGTGACGGCGGAACGAATCAGACGCGTGTGACGCGCATTCATCCGACAACGTTTGATCGTCAGACGGTGGCGTCGCTGGAAGGCGCGGAGTACACGGCGGGCGGCTGCACGGTGGTTTCGGGCTACGACGACCTGATGGTGACGTTCGGCGGCATTCTTCAGAACACATCGGGCGACAAGCTTGGCGTGTATCAGGTGAAGTTCAATGACGACTGGGCGACGATTGCACCGGCGCAGGCGACGGTGAACGGCGGCGAGTCGCGTGAAGTCACGCTGAATGCGAACTTCGCGGGCTTCCGAACGGACGTCCACACGGTTTCCTTGTTTGTGTCGAGCGCCGTGCTGGATCAGGAAATCGAGATTCCCGTGACGTTGGACGTCTCGACGGCAATCGGCGACGAACCCACGGGCGAGCTACTGCCGTTGGAATATGCGCTAAAGCAGAATTACCCGAATCCGTTTAACCCGACGACAACCATTGGCTACAGTTTGAAGCAGACGACGCATGCGCGTTTGTCCATCTTCAATATTGCGGGCCAGGAAGTGGCGCGACTGGTGGACGGTATTCAGCAGAGCGGCGCTCACACAGTGCAGTTTGACGCGGCAGGTCTGCCGTCCGGAATGTACATTTATCGTTTGCAGGCAGGCGACTTCTCGCACAGCGCGAAGATGATTCTGCTGAAGTAAACTCAAAGTTTGGAAGGGAAGCGGGACGCCCGGCGGCGTCCCGCTTTCATTTTGGTGCTGTTTGCGAATCGCGGTTGAATTGCGTACCTTGGCCTCAAACAAACGGAAAGTCACAACCCTTGCGAATCGGTTACGTTCATAGCCGCGCGTTTCCCTCGGTGGAAGCGAATGTTGTTCAGGTCGTGCAGATGTGCCGGGCGTTTGCGTCATTGGGGCATGAAGTGACTCTGTTCATTCCGAAGCGCGAGGAGTTTGCGACCAGGGACGCTGCGCTCGCACGCGCGCGCGAGCTGTTTGGCGACTCGCTGGGCTTCAAAGTGGTGTTTGTTCGGCGGTGGAAACTGTTCGGGCGTCTCGAGGTTCTGGGCAGTGTGAAGGGAACTCTTTCGGCCTTGCGCAAGTACCCACAAGACCTGATCTATAGCCGCAATCCGTGGTCGGTGGGATTTTTGCCGCGCGCGGGCGTGCCGTTTGTGTGGGAAGCGCATGAAGAGCGCGTGCATGATCGCTCGAAGTTTCTCGATCATTTGCTGCGCAGTCTGATTGTCAAGATGTCGAAGAAGCCTGAGCTGCGCAAGATCGTGACGATCTCGCACGCGCTGGCGGATGTGTGGGAAGGCTATGGAGTGGCGCGAGCGAAGTTGTTCGCAGCGCATGACGGCGTGGATCTTGACGTATTCGGCAATCCACCGGATCGCAGTGCCACGCGCAAGGCACTTGGGCTGGACTTGGAGAGGCGGTTGATCGTTTACACGGGCTCGTTGAAGAGCGATCGCGGCATCGAGATGATTTTGGAGTCGGCGCGTTGCCTGCCTGAAGCGGATTTTTGCATCGTGGGCGGGACGGAAGAAGAGCTTGCGCATTGGAAAGCGGAAGCGGCCAGGCTTGCGCTCTCCAATCTGCGCTTTGCAGGTCGCGTGGCGCACCGGGATGTGCCGATGTGGCTCGGCGCGGCGGATGTTTTGCTGATGATGTGGACATGGCGCGTGCCGACGATTCGCGTGTGCTCGCCGATGAAGCTGTTTGAGTATATGGCGGCGCGCAGAGTGATTGTGGGTCCGGATTTTCCGACGGTGCTGGAAGTATTGGAGCACGAGCGGGACGCGCTGCTGTTTGAAGCGGATAATCAAGACGCGATGAACGCGGCCTTGCGCAAGGGTCTTGAAGTCTGTGACGACTTGCGCTTGCCGGACCATGCTTATCAGAAGGTGGCGGGAGACTATACGTGGACCGCTCGCTGCCGTCAGATCATAGAGAGTTTGGAGATGCAGGAGAAATGACCGTAATACATCCGACATTGCTTGAGCAATTCCGGCAGATCACCGGGGAAGAGTGGTTGCTTGCCGCAGGCGCGCTGGTTGGCGGCTGGGTGCTGAAAAAGATCGCGATGTTCATTCTCAAGCGCCTGATGAAGCTTGCGGAGCGCACGGACAGCGATTTCGATGACATCATCATTGCGGCGGTGCGCAGGCCGATTGGATGGTTGTGCTTCCTCCTTGGGCTGTGGGTTGCGCTCACTGTTCTTCCGCTGCCGACCGAACCTGTGGACATAGATCGTTTCTTCTTCTCCTTCATGAAGTCGGCGACGGTCTTTGTCGGGTTCTGGCTGGTGGTGCGGTTGATCAGCGGATTTATTCGCTCGGCGGAAGAGAAGACACGCGAGACGAATCCGCAGCTTGCCGGAATCTTGCCGCTGGGCCGCAAGACGATTGTGGTCACGATGTGGATTCTTGCGGTTTTGGTTGCGCTGCAGAATATCGGGTACTCGGTGGCTTCGCTGCTCGCGGGAATCGGAATCGGCGGTGCCGCACTGGCCTTTGCCGCGAAGGACACGCTGGCGAATTTCTTTGGCAGTCTTGTGATTTTCGTGGACAAGCCGTTTGCCATCGGCGAATGGGTGAAGGTGGGGAATATCGAGGGTACCGTGGAGGATGTGAGCTTGCGCGTCACGCGTGTGCGGACCTTTGAGCGCAGCCTGATCACAGTTCCGAATCAGGATTTGACAACCAAACCAATTGAAAATTTTTCGCGCCGAGAACGCAGAAGGATCAAGTTCACGATTGGCGTGACGTATGACACTTCAATTGACAAGATAGAAGCGGGAATCGAGCATGTGCGGAAGATCATTGCGGAGCATCCCGGACTGGAGACGGAGGAGCAGTATGTGTATTTCACGCAGTTCGCGGACTTCAGTTTGAATATTCTCGTGCAGTGCTACACGTTGGAAACCGATTACCGGAAGTACTTGGAGATTCAGCATGCTCTGTTGATCGCGATCAAGCGCCAGTTCGAGTCGCTGGGGATTGAGTTCGCATTTCCGACGCAGTCGCTGCACATCGAGAGTCTGCCCAAAGGCCAAAGCGACTGACGAATCAAGTTTTGACATGAAAAAAAGCGGGCCGCTCATTGGAGCGGCCCGCTTTTGATTTGGGAGTGACTTGCGCTTACTTCAGCAGCACGACTTTTTGCACTGCGGTGTTTGCGCCGGACACGAGGCGGGCGAAATAGACGCCCGAACCCAGCGCGGCGGCGTCAAAACGCGCGACGTGCGTTCCGGCGTTCAGGTTGGCATCCACAAGCGTCGCGACTTCGCGGCCAAGTGTGTCGTAGATCTTCAGCATGGTTTGTCCGCCATGCGGCAGGTCGAAACTCAACTCGGTCGAAGGATTGAACGGATTGGGATAGGCCGCATGAAAGGCGAAGCTCTGCGGAATCCCGACAGAAGGTTCTTCAGCCCCGAGATAAGCATCCGGCGGAGTAGTTGTAAAACGAATCGCGCGGCCCGCGGCCAGCGGTGCGACCGACGGCAGATAGCTATTGGCAAACGTAAGTCCGAGTCCGTTCAGGTGATAAGAATCCTGAATACCGACGGTACCAAAATTGTTGCCCGCGTCGGTGTTGGCAATCTCCTTGTAAAGGAACAGAATCGAACCGTCGCCGCCGCCCTGCGGATATTCGAGGATTGCCTGGAAGATGCAGGAGTCGGCATTGGGCACGCTCTGATTGAGACCGGCACGGTTGCAGGTTCTCCATTGCACAATCGCGCGTCCGGATTCTTCGCGCAGGAAGATCTTGTGCGCCATATTGTCGTTGGGTTCGAACTCATCGAGATACGAGATAAGATCGTCCCAGAACACACAGACCATCGAGGGCGGACCGATTGGCGAAGGAATTTCCCAGTTGCGGAATTCCGCCAGCGACGCGGTGCCGAAGGCCAGCCAGCCATTCGAACAAACGGTGATTGTGTTGTAGCTCTCGCCGTAGTAGGAGAACGGCGTGGTCAGGTTCAGAGTCTCTTTGGTGTCGTCGTACACGATGACTTCCGTTCCGCCCACACCGCCGAAGGCCGGATCGAGTTCGGTCCAGGAATAGGTCGGAGTGGATGAGAAGCCCGCGTCAATGTCTTCGTAGGCGTAGTAGCCGTAGCCATCCGGTCCGGTGGGAACGGTCGGTGCGACGGGTCCGGCAGTTAGATAGGCAACCTTGGTGGCAAACGGAACGCCGTTCCACGAGAAGTCGAAGCGCAAGAGGATTTGCCGACCGCGTGCGACGTCGCCGGGAAGTGCGGCGGTGAAGAAGGACGAGCTCGTCACCTCTTCACCCGGATTCACGGCGCCCCAGTCCAGAGTGTTGTCGGGGAAACTAATCGCATTGTCATGGCTATGCACGGTGGCCGTGAGCGCGGCGGCGGCGGTTTCGCTGGTGTTCTTGATGCGCACAAAGATTGGAGCCGTCTCGCCCGGTGTCAATACTCCGTCATCGTCGTGAATTTCGAGCTCAAGAATTTTCGGATCGGGTGCGGCAACATCGAAGCTGAACAGACGCGTGACGCTGGCGGAACCATCGTTGAACGTCACTTCCAGAACGGGCTGCGTGCCGCTGGGAGCGTGGTCGGCCACGTCAATCGTGACGGCAGAGCTGGTCCCGCTGTTTCCCGGAGCAATTGATCCGGTGGACGCATTGCCGTTGACCACGGACGAGAACTCATCCGCGGACGCAACCGTGATGGTCCATGTAGCGGCCTCGGTACCGTGGTTTTCGACCAGAAACGCGACGTCAAAAGTCTCGCCGGGATTCGGTTCGCCGTCAGCACCCGCGGAGAATTGACCTTCGACAATGTGCGGATCGCGTGCTATCTGCGAGACCGCCTGATCGAAATGGCGCATGATGTATTCGGGGCGCCAGACGGTAATCTGAGCAGTTGCAGCGCTGCCCAGATTCACGGGCACCTGCGCCTGACCCGATTCATCGGTCAACTGCGTCCATGACGTGCTGTGAGTTCCGGCGTCACGAATCGCCACAATCGCGTCAGCGACGGGCTGTGCATCCGAGTCGGTGACATTTACGGTGACGACATTTTGACCCTGCGTGACCGAGCCGACGACGGCCGCGGTCAAGTTGCCCGGCTCACAGAAATAGAGCGGGACTTCGGGATCCCCGAGAATGTTGAACACATGGAAGCCATAGAAATGCACCTGATCACCGGGCGCGCGTTCCAGAGGATACTGCCGATAGACTTCAAGTTTTCCAGCCAGAGCCAACGGCCCGTTGGCGCGCATACCATCTACGAGCATGCCCTGCGCCATCGCGGCGAGCATCGCGTTGTTGTGCTTGGTGTTCGTGTGCAAGTCGCTCGCACCAAAGAAGACAATCGCTCCGTTGGGTGCGGAGGGAGTTCCGAGTCCGGTGGTGAATTCTTCACCGAGGCTCGGGCCGCCGGGATAGGCGAAGTTTCCGCTTCCGCAGACGATTCCCCAGACCGCGGGGAATCTGCCGCCGACATTGATGTTTTGAATGTCCTGAATTCTCAGGACGGGATATTGCCAGGCCTGCGATCCCGCCCAACCGCGATACCAGACGGCGCACACACCCAGATTGATGTCCTGAACGATTTCTTCCGTCCACTCGGTCGCGCTTTCGGAATTGTCATGGTAATAGAACGTGTCCGCATCGGTGATGCAGCCGTCGCGCATGACGTATTCGCGCGCCCAGTTCATATTCCAGACCGGAGTAACGGGGAATGTGCCGGAACCGTCGGAGTAGTTTCCGGCCACGCAGGTCAGGCTTTTGAACCACTGCGGGTCGCCGGTGAAGGGCGAGAATTCATAGTCCACGGCCTTGCGGAAATAGGCAAGATACTCGGCGACGGACTGACCGGAGATACGGCCATGGAACACGTCGGCAATATAGTCATCGCCGTCCACGGCAAAGAGATAGTTGTCACCGACGGAAGATTCGTTGTTGTGTTCCGGATTGACGATCAACTCCGTCGGGAAAGAGGTGTTGCTGGTGTTGTAGTCACCGATTACGATGCCGTACACAAGTGACGGCAGGGACTCATCGTGATAGGTGGCTGAAATGAAATTCCGCACACCTGCCTTGGTGGAATCGTTGAATTGCGCATACACATCGGCCAGCGTGACGATCTGCACCTGATAGCCCTTGCGGCGCTTGAGGTCCAGCCAGTCTTCATAGCGTGCCTGTCCGGCGAGATCGGTGCCCAGAAGCTTGGTCGAGCCGAGAATCAGCATACGCGCGGGAGCGTCAAGCGACACGTGCGGATGCAGATCATCGAGATTGTCAATCGAGTGCCGCAGCACGGGTTCGAAGGCCCAGTGCAGCGGCTGCGGATTGCGCACTTCATTGATGCCGATGCCGCCGGAAGTAACCACTTCGTATTCGACATGCCGGACGGCGCGCAGTCCTTCGCTGGTCATCAGGACCGGGGAAACCGACACGCCGACGATGCGCATCCCGTGAACAATGGCGGGTTCGCCCACGAGCACGAGCTCCTGCTCACTCCAGGGGACGTCTCCGAGATTCATGGCGGAGCTGACCGCCTCGCCGAGTTCGACTTGAAGCAGGTTGGCGACGGGAGCGCCGGTCGGGGCAATCGCGAGGAGCGAACCCGTGCCGGAGAACTCGCCGAGCTCTTGCGCCGCAAAGGCCTGCGCAGCGACGGCTTCCTGATCGAAGTCATAACTCATCACTGTTCGTGATAGTGATGCATTGAGTACTGTCTTGTGCACCATGTCCGCGTTGGTACTCGCGTAGGCAGACGCAACGAAGCACAGACAGAGCATCCAGAACAGATGTGTTGCCATGCGCGGTGTCTTCATAACCGGGACCTCACTCGATTATTTGTAGTTTGAAAAATTCGCAATGTTTGCAAGAAACGCAAAGCTTGCGCAGGGTCACAACCGGTAAGTTATTCCCAAACAAGCTGTTTCGCAATAGTCGTCCTTAGATAAGGCGATTTCCGTGCCGGGTTAGAGAATGAACCGCGACAGGTCTTCGTCCTCGACAATGTCTTTCAGCCGGGACTGCACGAAGCCCTTGGTGATGCGCACGTCCTTCTTGGTCATGTCGGCGGCATCGAAGAGCACGTCTTCCAAAAGCGTGGTCAGGATGGTGTGCAGTCTGCGCGCGCCGATATCTTCCGTGCGCTCGTTGACGTCGCAGGCGGTTTTGGCCAATTCGCGCAGGGCGTCGCGGGTGAACTCGAGCTTGACGCCTTCCGTGGCAAGCAGCGCCTGATATTGTTTGATCAGCGCGTTGCGCGGCTCGGTGAGAATCCGGTAGAACTCTTCTTCGCCCAAGCGATCCATTTCCACGCGAATCGGGAAACGGCCCTGAAGCTCGGGAATCAAATCGGAAGGTTTGACGTTCGAGAAGGCACCCGCTGCGATAAACAAGACATGATCCGTTTTCACCGGGCCGTACTTGGTGGTGACGGTGGTACCTTCAACGACGGGCAGAATGTCGCGCTGCACACCGGAGCGCGAGACATCGGGACCGCCTTCGCCGTCGGATGCGGAGACAATTTTGTCAATCTCATCAAAGAAGACGATACCGAGTGCCTCGGTGCGGCGAATGGCTTCGCGAACGACGCGGTCCATGTCTATCTCGCGGTCGAACTCTTCTTCGAAGAGCAGCTCACGCGCTTCGGGAATCGTGGCTTCGATCAGTTTTCGGCGTGTGGCGCCTTCGCCCATGGCTTCAGGGAGATTGAAGCCCATTTCCTCGATGCCCTGCGCGGAGAAGATCTGCATCAGGGGCATGGAGGATTCGCTGACTTCGATCTCAACGGTTTCCTCGTCGAGCTTTCCGGCGCGGAGCTCTTCGCGCAGTTCGGCGCGGCGCTTCTTGTAGGCTTCAAGTTTCGCGGCGCGTTCTTCGCGCGAAGTTTCTTTGGCGTGCTCGTCGGTTTCATCGGCTTCACCGAAGGGCGGCGGCAGCAAGAGATCGAGCAATCTTTCTTCGATCAGCGCGTCGAGTTTGCCGTGAGCGGAATCCATGTATTCGGCGCGCACGCGTGCGACGGCCAGATCCGTGAGATCACGCACCATGGATTCCACATCGCGTCCGACATAGCCGACTTCGGTGTACTTTGAAGCTTCGACTTTGATGAACGGCGCACCGGCCAGGTTCGCGAGCCTGCGCGCGAGTTCGGTTTTGCCGACGCCGGTCGGACCGATCAGAATGATATTGTTCGGATAGATTTCATCGCGCAGTTCCCCTTCCACCTGCTGCCGCCTCCAACGGTTGCGCAACGCGATGGCGACGGCTTTCTTGGCGGCGGCCTGCCCGACGATGTAATTGTCAAGCTCTTTGACAATCTCACGCGGAGAAAGCTGCGGAATCTGCAGCGGATTGTTCTTGGGAGTCATGGTTATTCGCCCAAGACCTCAATCGTGAGATTGGAGTTGGTGAAGACGCAGATCTGCGATGCGATCTCGAGCGCGGCGCAGGCGATGTCTTTTGCGGACATCTCCGTGTGCTGATAGAGCGCGCGCGCGGCGGACAGAGCGAAAGAACCACCTGAACCGAGTGCAATCAAGTCATCGTCGGGTTCGATGACTTCGCCGAGTCCCGAGACCAGATACATCTTGGTCTTGTCCATCACGACCATGTCCGCCTCGAGGCGCCGCAGGTTGCGGTCCATGCGCCACTCTTTGGCCATGTCGAGCGCACTCATGGTCAGATTGCCGTTGTGCTGTTTCAGTTTGCCTTCAAAGATGTCCAGCAGTGCGAGCGCGTCGGCGGCTCCGCCGGCGTATCCGACGAGGACCTGATCTTCGAAGATTTTGCGCACCTTGCGGCCCTTGCTCTTGATGATGGTGTCATCGAGAGTCAGTTGTCCGTCGCCGCAGATGGCGCACTGACCGTTACGGCGCACGGCGAGAATTGTAGTTCCGTGGTATTTGCTGTTCATGGGAAGTTAGTGTGATGTGCCGCGCAGTTCTTTTTCGCGGGCGATGAGATCCATCAGCGTGCGCGGCAGGGTTGCGTTGTCGGGTTCGAGCCGGATGCGCTGTTTGACGTCGTCAATCTGCTGCCGCACGGTTTCAATCGTCAAGGCTTTCAGGCAATCCAAAGCGGTTCTGCGGTCAATCTCAACGCGTTTTTCGTCTTCGAGGTCGTCTTCGGATTCGCAGGCGGCCACGAAGTCGCGTTCCGGCGGCTCAGGAAACGAATTCAAAAGTGTGGTCACGTCAGGATAGCGATGCACAGCCTGTGCTTCTTGCAAGGTGTCGAGAATGCGTTTCAGCCGAGGATCCTTCACGTCCTGCGGGGACCACTCTTTGAACACCGAATCGCGAATCTCGTGCGAGCGAATCAGTGCTTTGGTCAGAAGAGTTTCCACCCCTTTGGGCGGCCAGGCCGGAGCGGTGCGCACGGCGGTGTCGCGCGGAACGGGCTTGCGCATCTGAGACAGTTCAGCAAGAAGAGTTTCCGTGGAGAGTCCGGTGTTCGCGGCGATCTGCTGCACAAAGGTTTCGCGTTCGATGGTCGAAGGAATCAGCGCGGCGGTTTGCACCAATTCCCGCGCAATTTGCGCGAGCGTCGCGTCTTGAGCGCGTCTGCGGTCCACATGAAACTTGACGACGGGTTTGGAGTGATTGACCAATTCCCACACGGCTTCGGAACCGTGCGCACGCACAAAGGAATCCGGGTCGTCACCGCCGGGAATCTCGACGATCTGCGGTTCGGCTCCGCAGGAGAGCAGCACGTCGGCGGCTCTGCGCGCGGCGGTCAGCCCCGGGTCATCTCCATCATAGACAATAAACACATTTCGCGCAAACCGCAACAACAGTCTGGCCTGCTGCTCGGTCAGCGCGGTGCCCAAGCTTGCGCAGACACAGCGAATACCCGCCGCGGCAAGCGAGATCGCATCCGTGTAACCTTCCACAAGGATGACGCGTTCCTGACGGCGAATTTCGTTACGCGCCTCCCACAATCCGAACAGCTCGCGCCCCTTGACATAGGCGGCGGTTTCAGGTGAGTTGATGTATTTCGCGGCAGGTTCGCCGGGCTCGGGTTCGCTCAGTCTGCGTCCTCCGAAAGCAATGACACGCCCGGACAGATTGCGAATGGGAAACATCACTCTATCGCGAAACGCATCGTAAGGACGTCCAGCCTGCTGTCCGACCTTCAAAAGTCCGGCTTTGACAAAGGTCTCCACGGATTGCGTGCTGTCCGCGGCTTTCCTGGCCAATCCGTCCCAGCCATCCGGAGCGTAGCCGATCATGTAGGCGCGAATAATCTCTTCATCAAATCCGCGCTGCAGCAGATACTGCATGGCATGTTTAGCGCCATCGCTGGTTTGATTCAGGAGCTGCGTATGGAAGTAGTCGCGGGCCAGTTGATTGGCTTCGACGATGAGTTCACTTTCCGTCGGTCCGTCGCCTTCGCGCCGCGAATAGGCCGGAAGCTCGATGTGCGCACGTTCGGCGAGCATCTTGACGGCCTCGATGAACGAGACGCGTTCGAGCTCCATGACAAACCCGAAGACATTGCCCCGGCGGTTACAGCCGTAGCAATGGAATGTTTGCCGCCCGGGATTGACCGCGAAACTGGGGGTGTTTTCCTCGTGAAACGGACAGAGGCCAAAATAGTTCTGACCCCGTCGCTTTAATGCGACGTACTCTTGCACGACTCCAACGATTTCGTTGGCCAGGCGAACCTCTTCGAGTTTGTCTTCCGGTATCAAGTTGTTTTAATTGTGGTTACGCTGCTGGCACTTTAGTTGCCATTAGTGAGTTTAAGAGGGGAAGAACCCGGATGAGGAAAACAATGAGATACGATGAACGACGGCCACACTGGTTGGTATTCGCGGAAAGTGCTCCGGATGAGGAGGACTGGTACCGCCTGATGATTGAGAATCCGGCGAACGGCCAGATTTCAACTATATCAACCAATATCATAGACTTAGAAGGTCCCAAACGGAGCGACGAAACGACATCTCCGCAGGCTCCGCCCATGCCCTGAGCGTGCAGACCGCGCAGTCCCTGCGTGGTCCGGCAAAGACTATTAAGAAACGAAAAAACCGCGCCTCTCACAAGGCGCGGTTCTTATTTTGAAGTGGAACCGACCCGCCTATCCAGGAATGGCAGGTTTTGGTGGGACGGTGAAGAGCAGGGAAATGACTTTGCCGGAGAATGAATCCAGAACGCGATTGTATTTTCCCGCCGCATCGTTGTAGCCCTGCAGCGCCGATTCGGAAACCAGCCGTTGTGCCTCATAGGAGCCGCGCCACTCTTTGAACAGGTCGGACTGAATGAGTTGAGGATACTCAGACGCGATGCCAGCCACATCACGGATTGCTTTGGCACGCAGCAAGTGGCGGTGGATCGCCGCATCCGGACTGCTTCCTGCAGAGTTTTCCGCCAGTTCGTCCCGCGCGTGTTCGGCAATCGTCCTTGCGCGTGAATCGTATGGGTTTGTCATATCCGTAAGCTCCGAGAGCAAGTCATCCGCAGGCGATCCGGCGGCCTCCCAGGAGGAAAAGCGGGATTTCGCCTCGAGATTCAGTTGAGCAAGCTCGGAGTAGCTTTGATAAACCCCGAAAGCCAGCGCGAAGCCGGCCATCAGAATGGCTACGAAAAGATATGCAGCGAGTCGTAAAGCCTTCAAGAACTAACCTCTATAAGCACAGTCTCACCAATTGCGGAGAATTTTGGGACAAGCATGTAACTTCCGGCGTGCAATTCCGTATTATGAGTGAACGGACGACATGCAGCATTTCGAAGCTATATACCAGAAATACGCGCCGGACTTGTATCGCTTTGCTTACAGTCTGACGCTGGACGCCGACGCGGCGAAGGACATTGCCGCCGAGACGTTTGCGCGTGCCCTGCTGGTTTATGATCCGAAACGTCAGCCGACGGTCCGCTCGTTTCTGTTTTCAATTGCTCACAAGCTAACCATTGACCATTTGAGGCGGCGCGGCAGATCGGAAGATCTGGATCCCGACACACTGAGTCTGGCTCCATTGTTTGAAGACCAGACCGAGCATCGGGACGAGCTTCTGGCGACGCTGCTTCATCTCAGAACCTTCCCGGAGTTGGACCGCGACGCGATTCTTTTGCGGGCGCAAGGGCTCGGCTACGACGAGATTTCGGCGGCACTCGGAGTGTCTGTCGCCGCCTGTAAGGTACGTGTTCATCGCGCAAGACTCAAGCTCGCGGAGTGGCGGGCGAAAAATTTAGAAGAGCATTCATAACCATGCAAGCAGACATCACTCGGGAGATCGTGCTCGATTTGGTTCCGGGCTACCTCGCAGGAGACGCCTCGCCGGAAACCAGAGCCCTTGTGGAGCGCTACGCGCAGGCAGATCCGTACATTCGGAGGGTACTTGACGCGGGCGAGAGTTTTCAGGACACATTGAGTCCCAAGATACAAACACCGGATATGGAAATGGAAACACTGAAACACACACGGAGCTGCGTGCAGCGGCAGGTCATCTTTCTTGCGCTGGGCATAGCGGGAACGATGCTGGCGGTCAGTTTTGGCTGGGGAGGAACGTTCCTTGCCGCGGGATTCTGGATCCTCTACTTTTTGCGGAGGGAAAAGATGAACGACCTGCTTTTCAAGTAAGGCTCGGCGGACTTAGGGGGTGCCTCGCGGGCGAGGAGCAGTGCTCTTCGACCGGCGGCGCAGCAGATTGGCGCGGAACACGTCTTCAAAAACGACGGTGGCCCGCGCCATTTTTGTTTCCAGTCGGGCCATGCTGACCATGAAGATCAGGAGTGGGATGAAGAGCAAAAGCTCATTAGTGCTGCTATGCACGGGCGGCCGGGCAGAAAAAGAGGCCGGATAGACTCTGGTGTAGCCGGGCACGGAGTAGAGCGCCACGTGCTGTGATCTTCCAATTGCGACGGAGAACTCCGTAATCGCCAGGACAAAGGCTTCACCGCGATGTCCCCGGCTCAGAAGCGGCATCATAACCTGTCGCTGGACAGTTTCGGAGACGGCGGGAGTGACCATTCGATTGAGTCCGTCTCCCAGAGAGACTCGCATCCGCTTATCGGCGACGGCGTCCACAATCAGGATCGTCTTGGTGGCTTGACCGGAGTCCATCCAGGACTCCAGCAGGAAGCGGGAGAAGTCTTCGATGTCCAGTCCATCCAGTGAGGGAACGGTCACCACGCGGACGATTACATCGGTTTTGCGTTCCAGCTCTTCGCTGATAGCCGCCAGACGCCTTTCATCTGCCGGTGCGATGACTTTGGCGAAATCGCTCACGTAGCCAATGGGCTGGGGCATGGCGGAGTGCGTGCTGTCGGCCTGCACAGTCGCGGCAAAAAGCCACAAAAGTGCAAGATGCAACGGCCATTGCAAAGTACCAAACACGGGTCGCATCGTTTGCACGCCTTTCCAATAAAACACAATAACTTAGCCATCAATAACCGTCGTGCACAACAGGGTAAAGCAATTAGGATGACATGTTCAAAAGTCCCATGGGTTGCTTGCATATTCGCAAGAATGTCAATAGATTTGAGATTGCGTGCACTATCTTCAGCCCAAATTTTCCGATGATTCGCGGGATTCTCTTCGACCTCGATAACACCCTGCTCGACTTCATGCGGATGAAGCGGGCCTCGATTGAAGCCGGCGTGACCGCGATGATTGACAGCGGTCTGCCGATGCCTCGCGAGGAAGCGGTGCAGAAGATCTATGAGATTTACGACCGGGTGGGGATCGAGCACCAGGAGATATTCAACATCTTTCTGGAAGAGCAGTACCGGATGGTTGAATACAAGTGGCTGGCTGCGGGGGTCGTTGCCTATCGCCGGGCGCGGAACAACTATCTGGTGACGTACCCGCATGTGCGCTCGACGTTGGCGGCGCTGCTTCAGCGCGGGTTGAAGCTCGCCGTGATTTCCGATGCGCCGCGGCTGGGAGCGTGGCTCAGGCTCGCTCAGCTCGATTTGCATCATATGTTTGACCCGGTGGTCACGTTTGATGACACGGGACATCGCAAGCCGTCGCCGATTCCGTTTGAGCGCGCGCTGGCCCTGATGGGGCTTTCGGCGAAGGAAGTCGTGATGATCGGGGATTGGCCGGACCGGGATATGGTGGGGGCCAAGCAGTTGGGCATCGTGACGGTTTTTGCGCGCTACGGCGACACCAAGAACACGGTGGAGAGCGGCGCGGACTACGAGATAGACGACATCAGCCAGCTCTTGCAGGTTTTGAACCTGATGGAGATTGACGAGGATCAGACCTCGCTGTTTGAGTCGTAGGTACCGCTCGAGCGTGTTGCGGAGAAGTTTCTGAAGGAGGTGGCATGAGAGTCCGACTCCTGTTGATCGCGATGACACTTGTGGTGGGGTCTGTTCGCGGCGATGTGATTGTCAGCGGGGAAGTTTCGGGAACTTGGACCGCGGCCAGAAGCCCGTATGTCGTCGTGGGATACACCTCTGTTCCGGTCAGCGCAGCGCTAACCATTGAACCCGGAACAAGAATTGAGTTTACCGGGAATTGGGCGCTTGAGGTCTTTGGCGTTCTGAATTGCGTGGGCACGCCGGAAGATTCGATCTTTTTCACACAGGATACCATTCAGTATCCGGTGCGGTGGGACGGGCTCAGGCTCTATAACGAAACGGGTAACCCCTGTCAGTTGGAGTACACGGTCATTGAACACGGCGATACCTATGACGGATCGCTGCGGCTGGCGGGAACTCCGATGACGGTGCGCCGGACAACGATTCGCAATTGCCGTGGGCACTCGGTTGTGGTGGCCTACTTCAACTACCGGTTAGAAGAGTGCGTCATCGAGAACGGCGGCAACGGGGGCGGCTGCGGCGGCGGAATTCGCGCGATCAGCGCCGGGCTTGAAGTTTTCGACACGCGATTTGAACACAACTGGGCGCTGGACGGTGGCGCGTTGTGTTTGTATGATTCTGACGTGCTCTTCGAGCGTTGCCTGTTCCTGAGAAATGAGGCGAACATCTGGGGCGGCGCGATCTATTCGGACAGCACGACGCTATTGTTTCGCGAGTGCGTGTTTGACAGCAACTCAGCGTTATTGGGCGGCGCGGGATTGATGCACGACGATGCCAACACGACGTTTGAGCGCTGCGTGTTTGTCCGAAACACGTCGAACCACAACGGGACACACGGGTCGTACGGAGTGTTTCAACTGACCGCCGGGGGAACGAACACGTTTACGCATTGTCTGTTTGCCGAAAATGTGGGAAACGTCGCCAGTGTGGGAAATTTTCTGGGTACGACGGTTTTCGATCAATGCTGTTTCGCGCACAACAATCCGTTGACGATTTTGCAGGGAGGTGTGGACGACATTCGCTACTGTTCGTTTTATCCGGGATTGAATGTGCCACAGCCTCCGCCGGATTTTGGTGACTTGGTGGGCGTGAATGCGAACGGGGATTCCGTGGATACGTTTGGGAATCTCACGGCGGTGCCGCTGTTTAGTCCGAACGGGCATGATGGCGAGTTCAGTCATCACTTCTTGTCGCCGCTGATCAATGCGGGCAATCCGGCGGAAGGACCGGACCCGGACGGCACGTTTCCCGATATTGGACCCCACACGTTTCATCGCCTTAACCAAATCGAGGATCTCTCGATTGTAAGGGTTGGAACAAGCAACGATGTGCGGTTGCGTTGGTCGGCGGTTCCAGAAGCCACGGAGTATTGGATCTTCTCGTTTGCGGGTCAGGAAGCCGCTTGGGACAACGCCGCATTTGTCGGCTCGACGATTTCAACGAACTATGTTCACGTGGACGCGCTGGGCGAGACGGAGGCAATTCAGACCTATGCCGTGGTCGCGTCGCAAGAAGAGTGGCCGGGATTTGGAACGGCCGCGCGATAATGCCTGAAAAGATTCCGCCTGAACCCATCCTTCCGTCGCTGGGCATTGATCTCGTTGAAGTCGAGCGCATCGCGTCGCATTTGGAGGACACCGCGTTCCTGGAGCGAATCTTCACGGAAGCGGAGCGCACGGAGTGTTTGAAGCGCGCGAAACCTGAAGAGTGTTTGGCGGCGCGCTGGGCGACCAAGGAAGCTGTGGCGAAGGCGTTGGGGACGGGCATCGGTGAGTATCTGGCGTTCAAAGATGTGGAAGTTCTGACAGTTCCGGGCAAAGGTCCGCGAGTGAGGATTCACGGCCCCTATTCCGCGTATCCGATGCGGGTGTCGGTTTCATTGACGCACACGAAGACCACGGCTGCGGCAGTGGTGATGATTTTCCCTGAAGATTCTGAACAGGAAATAGAGTAGGATTTCGAAATACTTATAGACGACTCCGGTGGTCCCGGCGTCCCGCAGTCTTGAAAGGAGCATTCTGATGAAGCATTGGTTTCTGTTTTCTCTGCTCGTGGCAGGCCTGAGTGTAGGCTTTGCGAAGAGCGGTTCCAACCCGGCGGACGTGTGGGACGTTCGCACACCGAACAGTTTGGACACGCAGTGGGGTCCGGATCAATTCGGGTACATTGCGAAGGATTCGAACGAGCCGGACGGTCCGGACTTCGGATGGATTGACATTTCCACGATCGGCACGCCGGTCAGCGGTTTGGCGGACGACAATTTTGTCGGGCCGTTCAATATTGGCTGGACATTCCGATACTACTGGTATGATGTCAGCACGTTTTCGATCGGTTCGAACGGCTGGATGAAGTTTTCGACGGCCGGTCAGCTCGCTCAGCCGATTCCGCAGCTTCCGAACTCGGCGGCTCCGAATGACGTGATTGCGCCGTATGCGGCGGACTGGTTCTTTGGTCCCTCCGATCCCAGCGAATGTTTCTGGTGGACGAACAACGTGGACACGCTGATCATCTCGTGGGAGAATGTCACGGCGTGGGCACAGGGCGGCAACCTGGGCAATCACAACTTCCAGATGATTCTCTCGGGTGCGGACTCTTCGATCACGTTCCAGTACGGCACGAGCACGACGGGCGACGTTTCGAACAACAACATCGCGATCGGTATCGAGAATTTGACGGGCGGTATTGGTATCTCGAACTTCTTCGGCGCGTATCCGGCGAACTCGACGGCGATCAAGTTCTACTATCCCGAGACGATCACCTTCCAGGTGCACGATTTGGCGATGGCGGGTGTGCAGAATCCGGGTTCGCAGGGCGTGTTTATTCTGACGGGCGAGACGCTGGATGCGTGGATGCGCGTGCGCAACGCGGGCAATCAGCAGGAAGCGTCCTACACGGCCAACTATGCGGTGCGTCAGACCAACAATACGCTGATCGTGGATGACGACTACACCGGAACGACGATTGCTCCGGCGGGAACGCAGGACATCGAGTTTCCGGGTCTGTGGTCGCCTTCTTCGGACGGCGTGTTCCGTCTGGTGGGTACGGTTACTTTGACAGGCGATTTGTTCACGGCGAACAACACGGTGCGCACGGAGATTCACGCGGTGACGCTGCCGGGCGAATTGCTTTATGACGACGGTTTGGCCGAGCGTACGTGGAGCTGGGCAGGCGGCGAAGGTGGTATGGGTATGGGCTTTGTTCCGCCGGTGTATCCGTGCGAAGTGATCAGCGTGCGCGCGTTTGTCGGCGAATTGGGCGGCGACTTCCAGCTGCAGATTTTGGATGACGACGGTGCGAACGGCGGTCCGGGAACGATTCTGTGGTCCACGGACATTGTGGGCGCGACTCCGAATGCTTGGGCCAGCGCGACGGTTCCCGATTCAGCAGTGATTATCGCCGACGGCGAGTTCTTCGCGGCCTGGTACACTGTGGCGGGATCGCAGGTGACGTTTGGTATTGACTCGACCTCTGGACAAGGCATCTCGCGTCGCTCGTGGGAGAACGCGGGCGGCTGGGCCGAGAACCGTCTGTTGAACGAAGCGGACGTGATGGTGCGTGTGACGATTCGCGAGCCGGGTCAGGTGAACAATCCTCCGGTGATCACGGCGGCCTCTCCGCTGCCGGACACGCTCGACACCGTGTGCTTCAACCGCACGATTGATTTCTCGGTGTTGGCGGAAGATCCGGACGGTCAGACTCTGGACTATCAGTGGGTACACAATGGCAACAACGTCGGCACGAACAGCCCGACCTATAGCCACCGCTTCATCACGCTGAATCAGAACACGCTGATGTGCCGCGTGTGCGATTTCGAATTCTGCGATTCGATCACGTGGACGCCGTGGGTGATGATCTGCTCGGATTTGGGTGACGAACCGGAACTGCTGCCGACGGACTTTGTGATTTCGGCATTCCCGAATCCGTTTAACCCGACGACGACGATTGACTTCTCGCTGCCGCAGCGCACTGAAGCGCGCGTGGTGGTGCACAATTTGGCTGGACAGGAAGTCGCGGTTCTGCAGGACGGTGTTTTGAACGCGGGTGTGCATCGCGTTGCGTTTGACGGGGCAAATCTGGCTTCCGGCACCTATTTTGCAGTCTTGAAGACTCCGACTGCTGAAAGAATTACCAAACTGCTGCTACTGAAGTAGGTCTTTTTGAGTTCCACTGCGCAACAGTGGACACACGACAGGGGCACGAGCTTCCTAAGCCGTTTGTTTGCGGTGGGTTGGAGGCTCGTGCTGTTTGTGGGTGTGTTCCTGGCCCTCTATCTTCCGTTTCTGCTTCCGTATATTTTGTATCCGGAGACGGAATATCAGACGCTGGAAAGCCTTGCCGTCCGCGCCGGTGTGGAGCTGATTGCAATGGTGACGATGCTGCTGGCCGCAATAGCAATGACCCGCTACGCGGATCGGCGGCAAATCGCCGATTTGGGGTTTGTGCCCCGGCATCTGATCAGCGGACTAACGGCCGGCACGATAGCAGGAGGTCTGCTGTGTGTCGTGGTGTTGGCCGTGCTGGCGGCGATCAGCGATCTGAAGTTTGCGCGTGACCTGGCTCCCATGAATGAGCTGTTCTGGCTGATGACGGCGCTGTTCCTGAACACGGTGTTTCAAGAGGTCCTGGTTCACGGGTACGTGCAACAGATGGTGAAATCCCATTTCGGCACGGCTGCGGGCGTGATCATTTCATCGTTCATGATGGTGTTGATTCACTGGACCCTGTTCAAACCTAACGCGTTGCTGGTGTTGACGAACTTATTTGCATTCGCGGCGATGCTGGGGATTGTGTTCGAAGTGAGCAAGAGTCTCTGGTGGCCGATTGGAGTTCATTTCGGGTGGAATTACCTGCAAGGCCCGTTGTTGGGTTTGCCGGTGACTGGTGTGGACATTTGGAATTCGGACATCATCAGCCTGCAAGGAAACACTTGGCTGACCGGAGGGACAATGGGTCTGGAGGGCAGTCTCTTGACCTCTCTGATCCTTCTGCTGGCATCCGGAATACTCTGGAAGCGATGGGGCGAAAGGACGCGGGCGGTCGCAGTGCCCGGGCAGACGATGCGGTAAGCCGCCGGGAAGCGAACTCAAGGAATACGGGCCGGAAGAGGAAAACTCTTCCGGCTTTCTTTTTTCTGGGCAAACCGTGCGGCACGACGGGGCACTTGAGAATCCGTTCTGAGAATCGTAGATTAGGGAACATCTGTTTACTCGAAATTCCCATGCTTCCCCTCTATACTTCTGAAGAGATGCGCGCGCTGGATCGGCGCGCCATCACAGAATTGGGCATTCCCGGCATTGTTCTGATGGAGAATGCGGCGGCGGCCCTGCTGACTCACATTGCCGAAGAATACGGTTCGCCGGAGGATTTGTCGGTTGCAATATTCTGCGGACCGGGCAACAATGGCGGGGACGGGTTTGCTCTGGCTCGCCAGCTTTTCTTGCGCGGCGCGGACGTAGAGGTTTTTCTTCTGTCCAATGCAGATTCGTTGACTGGCGATGCCCGGCTGAACTATGAGATTTGCCGCACATTGGACGTGCCGCTCTATGAGCTTGAGAGTGCGGACGATCTTGAGTTTCAGTGGTATGACCTGGTGGTGGATGCGATTTTCGGGACGGGGTCAGTTCGCACGCCGGAAGGTGTGTTCCGGGAGGTGATCACGGCGATCAACGAGTCGGAGGTTCCGGTCTTGGCCGTGGACGTGCCGAGTGGGCTGGATGCCAGCTCCGGGGACGCTGCGGGTGCGGTGATTCACGCGGCGACTACGGTGACGTTTCAGTGCGGCAAGCCGGGGCTTTATCTGGAAGGGGGCCGGAGCTGTGCGGGGGAAGTGAAGATTGCTCCTATCTCTTTGCCGGTTTCGGAAGAGGACATGATCGCTGCCAAGTGGTATCTGCCCGAAGCGGCAGACGCGGCGGCGCTGTTTGCGGCGCGTCCGTTGGAGAGCCACAAGGGGAGTTTTGGCAGGCTTCTGCTCTTGGCGGGGTCAAGGGGGATGAGCGGTGCGGCACGATTGGCGGCTCAGGCCGCGTTGCGCTCGGGAGTCGGGCTGCTAAAGGTTGGAGTGCCGGAGAGCATTCGCGGAGATGTTATCACGCAGCCGGAAGCGCAGGTGATTGGCCTTGCGGAGACCGCTGGCGGAACTCTTTCTGTAGGGGCTACGGCACGAGTGCGCGAGCTGATAGACTGGGCGGACGCGATTGCGGCGGGACCGGGGTGGGGCACGGATCCTGAGACAGTTGAAATCTTGCGGCTGCTCTTTGCGTCAGGCAAACCGTTGGTGCTTGATGCGGACGCGTTGAATCTGATTGCAGCTCACGGCTTGTTGGGCGACGTGCCAGCGGGCGCAGTCCTGACACCGCATCCGGGTGAGTTTGTAAGGCTTTCTGCACGGGGTTCTGAAAGTATCGGCGCGCGGATCGCGGCGGCGCGCGAGCTGTCTGCCCGGCACAAGATAGTATTGCACATCAAGAGCTCATCGTCGGTCACCGTTGCTCCGGATGGACGAGCTTATGTCAACTCAACGGGCAATCCGGGATTGGCTACAGGCGGGAGTGGAGATGTCCTGACGGGGTTAGTGGGCTCGTTGCTTGCGCAAGGCGTCCCAGGCGTGCAGGCGGCGTGGGGCGGCGCGTTCATTCTGGGACTTGCCGCGGATGAAGCAGTGGCGGAGATCGGAGAGGTATCCTTGCTGCCGTCCGACGTGGTGGAGTTTCTGCCGTTTGCGCTTCAGGATCTCAGTGACGGCGGCTATGAGGGATAAGCGGGCGGACGGTTTGCACAGCATGCAGCGATTTTGGGAGGCCGCGGCCACGGTTTGGTCGGCGGGAGTCATCGGTCTGGCGGTGTCTCCGCTGCACAATGTGAATTTGCTGACGGCCTCGTTGTCTGATAAGGTCTTGCACGGCATTGCCTTTCTGCTGGGGTCCATCGTGTGGGCGGGCACATTGGAAACGGAGGCGGGGCGTTCACGAAGTGTGATGCTTTCGGTGGGAATTTGCCTTGGTCTCGGCGCTTTGATTGAACTTTTGCAGACGCAGACGGCAACACGCACCGCGGAGGCCGGGGACTTTCTGGCGGATGCGATCGGTGCGGGAGTCGGCGCGCTGCTGTGGGTGCTGTTTCAGAGGAAAGCCTCTGAATCCGCCTCTCAGACAGTTGGTTAAGGCAGGCCGTGCTGTTCTCATTGAAGTTCGAGTTTTGCTGACGGGTTTTTCGAAATAGAAATCAAACAGATCGGGAGTAGATTTGTGGTCAATCGAGTGACGCTGATCGGGCGGCTGGGTCGGGACCCCGAAATGCGCTATACGCCGAGCGGGACGGCCGTGGCCCGGTTTTCATTGGCAACCGACGAGAACCGCAAGGATCAGAGCGGAAATTGGCAGACGGAAACCACGTGGCACAATATTGTGGTGTTCGGCCAATCGGCGGAGCGGGTGTCTGAACAGTTCAAGAAGGGGTTTCTGGCTTATGTGGAGGGCAAGATCTCAATTCGGAACTGGGAGGACAAGGAGGGTCAGAAGCGAACATCCTATGAAATACTGGCCAACTTCGTCCGGAATTTGACTCCGCGCTCAGGCGGGAGTGAAAGCTTTGGAGAATCAGGCTCTTCATCATCAGAGCCGACCCACTCTGGGGGCTCCATGGAAGAAGACCTTCCGTTTTAGTCGGTCAACATGAGTTTTCTTGCAGGATGTCGAAAAACTCTTGACATCCGGCACTCTTTTGACTAATATCCGTTGTCTGATGCAGTGTGCATCGGCACGGCGAAGTGACCTGTTTGAAGTGCTGAGCTATCATGTAGTTAGAGAATGATAGCGAGGTGTGCGAAATGCAAGGGCAGGGGTTCAGCGCCGATTGACATGCCTCCGAATCCTTCGGAGGGCGGATCTTGACAGAGGTTTGAAACTATATTTAGTCTGGTAAGGCCCTGAGGTATTCCGGACTGAATCAACCAAGTGTAAGATTTTGTTTAAGTTTGGAGTGAAATCCGGACTTGATGAGTGTGTGGTGAAAGATGGGGAATTGCACAAGGCATTCCCTGAAGTTAAGGAGGAAAAGATGAAGAAAGCTTTGCTTGTGATCGTGTGCCTGGTCTTCGCGGCAACCGCGTTTGCTCAGGAATCCGAAATCTCGAACGACGTCGGCTACGTGAAGCTGAACGTTTCGGGTTCGGGTACGCCTGGAGTCGTCTCCACGCTTTCGTTCGGTCTCCCGTTCAAGTTTTGGGTGGTGACCGGCGGTATTCCGCAGTACGGCAACGAATCCACAAAGCCGTCGTCCATCGTCGGTTCGCAGGCCAACCCGGGTACGTTCGGTGGTGCCGACCGTATCAACCGTGTTGACAACGGCCAATTCGGCTGGCGCAACTCGGCAACGGGTGGATCGTGGACGGGAACGCTCGAGACGAGCGGAACCGGCACGATGATTCCGGGCCGTGGCTACCAGTACGTCAACAAGACGGGTGCTGCCCGTACGTTGGTTCTGGCTGGTGACGTGGACAACACAGGTGACTATGGTACGGTTGCGATCGGCGCTCCGGTTCCCCCGGCGACGCAGGCTGCAACGGCGGTCTCCTGGCGTGATTCGCGTAACGTGGACCGTGCTAACCTGAACCTGCTTGAAGACGGTTTCGTTGGTGGCAACTTTGGTGGTTCGGATCGCGTGAGCCAGACTGTTGGCGGCAACTTCGCGTGGTACAACACGACGACGTTAGCATGGGCCGGCACGCTGGTCTCGATCACCCCGGGCCAGTACTACAATATCGTCAACAAGCACGCTGCGGCTTGGACCTATTCCTATGATGGTGTTGACGGTCCCGCTCCGTTGACCGACGGTATCGTTGTTCCGGCCGCTGTGATCACGAAGGCCCCGGTTTCGACGAAGTCTGTCAAGACGGCCAAGTAATTTCTGGATGATTTCGATCTGAAGACAGTTTGACAATATCTTGATAAGGAGTAAGGACATGAAGCTCAAGGCACTTTTTGTGGCCATGGCGTTGTTGATGGTGGTTGGGCTGAGCCAT